>NZ_JAMBOV010000010.1 GCF_023715745.1 Microbacterium oleivorans
CGTCAATTCGAAATTGACTAATGATCTTTAAGATCATCTTTCACGAACCGATCCCTAAAGATCAGCTCGCAAGATGCTCGCGTCCACTGTGTAGTTCTCAAAGTACGGGCGGTACCTCCCCCGCACCGGCACTGCCGGCACAAGAAAAGGCCCAGAGGTTCGGACTCTCATCCGGTCCCTCAGGACCCAACAGCGTGCATGTGCAAGAAACCTCACCCCGAACCGTTCCACACCCGAAGGCCGTACTAGATCCAGAGGTCACCCTCCTGCACCTCGTCAAACGTTCCACCCATGAGCTCCGGTCGAGAACATTCGTCTCGAAACCGGCTCTGTCACTCCGAAGAGTGCAGTGCTCCTTAGAAAGGAGGTGATCCAGCCGCACCTTCCGGTACGGCTACCTTGTTACGACTTAGTCCTAATTACCGATCCCACCTTCGACGGCTCCCTCCACAAGGGTTGGGCCACCGGCTTCAGGTGTTACCGACTTTCATGACTTGACGGGCGGTGTGTACAAGACCCGGGAACGTATTCACCGCAGCGTTGCTGATCTGCGATTACTAGCGACTCCGACTTCATGAGGTCGAGTTGCAGACCTCAATCCGAACTGGGACCGGCTTTTTGGGATTCGCTCCACCTCGCGGTATTGCAGCCCTTTGTACCGGCCATTGTAGCATGCGTGAAGCCCAAGACATAAGGGGCATGATGATTTGACGTCATCCCCACCTTCCTCCGAGTTGACCCCGGCAGTATCCCATGAGTTCCCACCATTACGTGCTGGCAACATAGAACGAGGGTTGCGCTCGTTGCGGGACTTAACCCAACATCTCACGACACGAGCTGACGACAACCATGCACCACCTGTTTACGAGTGTCCAAAGAGTTGACCATTTCTGGCCCGTTCTCGTATATGTCAAGCCTTGGTAAGGTTCTTCGCGTTGCATCGAATTAATCCGCATGCTCCGCCGCTTGTGCGGGTCCCCGTCAATTCCTTTGAGTTTTAGCCTTGCGGCCGTACTCCCCA
>NZ_JAMBOV010000011.1 GCF_023715745.1 Microbacterium oleivorans
CTGCTACCCCTTCAGGTGGCCGTTACCCATGCCAGTTGCCGATTTCGTGTTTCGCGCATCCGATGAGTCTGCGTGGGTGGCGTGCGAATCGGGCAGGGTTGTTGGCCATGTTGCGGTGGGGGTTGTTGATGAAGACGACGAGCTCGGGCGGATCTTCGCACCAGCCCTCGAAGTACCCCGCCGACACTCTCCGCGCCGTGACCACCCTCTTCACGTCCTTGGGGGTGCGAGGCCAGGGAATGGGGCGTGCTCTTCTCACGACAGCAGAGACCTACATCGCGGAAAGCGGCCGTCGGGCTGTTCTGGACGTCCTTCCCGTTCATGGGCAAGCATTCGACATGTACATCCGGCGGGGGTGGAGCGAAGTTGCTCGCAATCGCCCTACCTGGCTGCCAGCGACAGCTCCAGATGTTCACTATCTCGCACGGTAGCTGGTGCAGAAACGGTCGTTTGAGCACGCGTTCTGCTACACGAGGT
>NZ_JAMBOV010000012.1 GCF_023715745.1 Microbacterium oleivorans
CTTCAACCACTACTGCAGATACCGGATCGGCGTGGCGCCCTTCAGGAAGCTGGTGATTTCCGGATGATTCGGATCGTAAGACGACCGGAAGTACTGCCCGAGTTCGGTCGCGATCTTGTCGAATCGCAGCGACTCGGCCACGCAGAACACGACGAGCGATTGCGCGAGGAAACGATCATCGGGCGTGAGCATGCGTTTGTCGCCGTCGGGTGTGCGCAGCAGGCCGCGAATCGCGCTATCGAGCGAGAAGCCGCGCACCGCGTCGCTCCCACTGGTGGCGATCGCATCGAACGGCATCCGGTCGAGATTGTGCGAGTAGTTTTCGAACGGATGACCGCCGATCAACTCGACGTACAGGTCGCGCGTACGCATGTTGAGCACGAGCGGTGTGCCGCCGGTGCTGGGAAGCAGGCTGATCGTAAACGAAGGCGGCGCCGCATTCGAACAGATCCGGTAGTACGTGTTGTCGTAGCG
>NZ_JAMBOV010000013.1 GCF_023715745.1 Microbacterium oleivorans
CATGTAAGCATTATATTTTGGATTTGAACCACTGGATAAATAATACATTTCATGGTCGTTATAGATATATAATGCAGCCGCTAAATTTAAGATATGACCTTCTTTATCCATTTGAGTTTCAGTTTCTTTAATTTTGCGTTGATTACTTGCAACTTGTTGCGTTACTTGTGTATGTTTATTTTTATTTTTCTTAGAGTTTGGACTCTCTTGTAAAGCAGTTTCTATGTCTGAAAGCTGTTGCTTCAATTTATCACGATCTGCCTTTAACGTAGCCAAGTAATCATTTAAATCGATATAAGACAATTTTAGCATTGCATGATCTTGGTATATTTTTTGCATTTCTATAAAGTAAGGTTCATCTCTAAATGAAAAACCATGCTTTTCTTCAGCCATTTGGAATAACTCGAAAAACGTATGCGTGTCTTCAATCGGCAATGTTTTAACTTTGACACCCATTTCATAGGTTTTTTT
>NZ_JAMBOV010000014.1 GCF_023715745.1 Microbacterium oleivorans
GTCTTTACCGCCGACCATGGGGAACTCGGTGGCTCCCACCAGATGCATGGTAAAGGTTCCTCGGTGTACAAAGAGCAGATCCATGTGCCGATGATCATTCGCCATCCGGCGTATCCGGGAAATATCCGCTGCAACAGTTTGACCAATCATCTGGATTTAGTACCGACCCTGATTGGTCTGACTGGACGCGATCGGTCGCTGCGAGAGAAAGTCCTGGAGGGCAGAAAAGGCCGGGATATGAGCCCATTACTGGCGCATCCTGAGCAAGCGGGCTTAAATGCGCTGCGTCCGGGTTCGCTTTATTGTTACGGCATGATCCTGTATATGGATGCGCAATACACGGCAAAATTCAGAAAGCTGGCTGGAGAAAAACTCCCGCACGATCAATTTAAAAAAGCGATCGCGTCACTCCATCCTGATTTTTCCCATCGCTCAGGGATCCGTATGATCAACGATGGACACTATAAATT
>NZ_JAMBOV010000015.1 GCF_023715745.1 Microbacterium oleivorans
GATACTAGCAGCACTGGCTATGCCGCACTGAACTACCGTGGCGGCTACGGTAGTGCCAATCTTGGCTACAGTCGCAATGATGGATTCAGGCAACTCTATTATGGCGTCAGTGGAGGCGTGCTGGCTCACGGGGACGGTGTGACCTTAAGCCAACCGCTGAATGATACAGTGGTACTAGTGAAAGCGCCGGGTGCGGATGGGGTCAAAGTGGAAAACCAGACCGGTGTGACCACCGACTGGCGTGGTTATGCGGTTGTGCCTTACGCCACTGAGTATCGGGAAAACCGAGTGGCTCTTGATACCAATACACTTGCAGATAATGTTGACCTTGATGATGCAGTAGTCAGCGTGGTGCCCACCCACGGCGCGATTGTGCGAGCAGATTTCAAAGCCCATGTTGGTGTCAAGTTGCTGATAACCCTGACCCGTAAAGGTAAACCGGTACCGTTCGGTGCAATGG
>NZ_JAMBOV010000016.1 GCF_023715745.1 Microbacterium oleivorans
CCCATTGATAATGCAGAAATTTGGGCGGAAAAAGTAATGAATTTTGCTAAATTCAGTTTATCTGATGAGCAAATATTTAATACTTTATCCCAGCAAGGTTTTGATATCTATCAAAATGCTATTGCGCTTCAACAACTATACGAAAGTTAGTGGAGGATAACCAATGACTCAACCTACTAATAACGCCAAAAAATTTGCTATTAGCAATGCTGTGGTGAGGAAACTAAAACTACCCAATAGTTTACTGGATAATCAGTTGTTTGCTAATGGTGTTTATGGGGCTTATTCAGGCTATCGGCATTCAAATTATTATTATCACCGTTATCTTAATAAAAAGGTATGCAAGGATGCGCAACCTTTAAATTTTAAACCTTATGAATTTAAAGAATCTCAGTTTGCTGGGTTTGATTTTGCGCCGACGATTGGTCTAAGTATTATTATTCCTGCTTATAATGT
>NZ_JAMBOV010000017.1 GCF_023715745.1 Microbacterium oleivorans
GAGCAGGTTGAACCTCGGGATATCTGGGCGCATCAGCAACAGGCGGCGCTGGCCTGGTTAACGCGGCAAGGTGAACAAAGCGGGTTTTCTTTAGCGGAGACCGTGGTGGATGCTTATCGTCAGCAGCAGATACGGCGCGAAAAATCGCGCCAGACCATTCAGTTCAGCAGTGTGGATTACACCGGCATGTTGGTGGTGAACGATCCAGCGTTATTTTTGCAGCGTCTGGCGTCGGGATACGGTAAAAGCCGGGCTTTTGGCTGCGGAATGATGATGATTAAACCCGGGGATGGCGAGTGACCTTCGTGCCGTTAAACCCCATCCCGCTGAAAGATCGGACATCGATGATCTTTCTCCAGTACGGGCAGATCGATGTACTTGATGGCGCATTTGTATTAATCGATAAGACCGGGATCCGCACGCATATCCCGGTAGGATCGGTGGCCTGCATTATG
>NZ_JAMBOV010000018.1 GCF_023715745.1 Microbacterium oleivorans
TAACTGGTCGTACCACAACTCAGCTGAAAAATGGGGTGAAGCGATGAGTAAAACCAATGTCCGCATCGGCGCGTTCGAAATAGACGATGCCGAACTGCACGGTGAGCATCAGGGTGAGCGAACGTTAAGCATACCCTGCAAATCCGATCCAGACTTATGTATGCAGCTTGACGCCTGGGATGCCGACACCAGCGTGCCCGCGATTCTCAATGGCGAACATTCCGTTCTCTACCGTAAACATTACGACCGCCAGTCCGATGCCTGGGTCATGCGCCTTGCCTGACACCAATGAACCCGTCGCCTGAGACGGGTTATTTATTTCCCCGTCCCGCCGTCATCCCCTACACTAAATAGTATGTGAACCCGAGCATGAGGCCAGGATGTTTGCCTTAGTGTTGTTTATTTGCTATCTGGATGGCGGCTGCGAGGACATTGTGGTTGACG
>NZ_JAMBOV010000019.1 GCF_023715745.1 Microbacterium oleivorans
TCCTATCACATTACCGAAGCGTACACCGGCAACCAGGTCCATATGACCGCCGAGCTGTCTAAATAAGCGAATGGTTGCAGAGGGAGCTGCCGGACAGGCCGCCTGCGGGTGGCTGGTCTGGCTCCCGCCGCCCACCCCGCACGCAGCAATGTCGAGCCCCGTTACGGGGCTTTTTTCGTTTTTGCTCCCGCCGCCTGACGCGCCAGCGCGCGCTGGATAGACATCACGCTCGCCAGCACCACGATCAATCCCATCAGCGCCATCCCCTGGATCTTTTGTCCGAGGAATATCCATCCCAGTACCACGGCGGTCACCGGGCTCAGCAGACTCATCGCCGACACGGCCACCGGTGAGAGGCGGCCAATCCCCCGAAACCACAGGCCATAGGCCAGCATGGCGCCCGCCAGGCACAGCCACAGATAGCCGGCCGCCTGCAGC
>NZ_JAMBOV010000001.1 GCF_023715745.1 Microbacterium oleivorans
CGGCGGCGGGCAGATCGACGATCGTCGTCACTGCTTCACCAGACTCGGCCCCAGCAGGTCCGTGGCGTCCTTCACGAACGATTCGTACGCCTGCCGGCCGTTGGCTTCGCCGCTCAGGATCTTCTCCGTGGCGGTGGAGACCGCCTGGGCGATCTGATCGGCACCGTCGCCGGTCACGACATAGACGCTGTCGGCGAGATCCTTGCCGGCCTGCAGAAGGTGCGGTTCCTCCGAGTACGGCGCGACGTCGTCGAGGTCGTCACGCGCCGATGCGGCGCCCGATGCGGTGAGCTGCTCGGCGAGCGGCGTTCCACTCGAGAGGTACTTGATGAATTCCATCGCAGCTTCCTTCTTCTCGGACTGCTCCGGGATCGCGTAGCCGCCGCCGGTGCTGCTCCAGCCGTAGGGCTGGTCTCCCGAACGGAGTGCCGGGTACTGCCACGTCGAGACCTTCTCGTCGAGCCCCTCGATGGGTGTCGCGCCCTCGGGGCCCCAGTCGAAACGCCAGCCCCAGGTGCCCTGTGCGGCGACCTGGATGTCACCGGCGGGGAACTTCACGTACTTCGTCGGCTCCCAGGGGTTCGGGTTCTGCAGGTCCTCCACCGGCATCAGCCCCTTCGAGATCAGCTCGTCGTACAGCTCGAAGACGGCGAGCCATCCGGGGCTCTGCAGATCCCACGTGCCGCTGTCGCGGTCGTAGTACTCGGTGTCGGTGCCGCCGAGGAGCGGCTGGAACCCCTCGTTCCAGGTGCCGCCGCCCCAGGCGGTTCCGGCGGGGATCACGATGGGCGTGTCCCCCGTGGCGTCCTTGACCTTGACCAGTCGGTCGATCAGTTCGTCCCACGTCTGGGGCTGGGAGGTCTCGACCCCGACCTCGTCGAGGACGTCCTTGCGGAAGAAGAAGTTCTGGACCCCGGCCCCGGACGGCAGGTTGTACACGTGCCCGTCCTGGCGGGTGATGGCCTCCTTGACCGCCGGGTAGTAGTGGCTCCAGCCGTCCCACTTCTCGAGGTACTCGTCGAGAGGCGTCAGGTACCCCGCCGCGGACCAGGCGATCGCCATGTTCTCGCCGATGTCGAGCACGTCCGGCGCCTGCCCGGCCACGAGCTGCTGCGTCATCTTCGTCTTGAACTGCTCGTCCGTGAGCTGATCGGCGATCAGATCGACTTTGATGTCCTTCCCCTGCTTGGCCATCTCGGCCTCGAAGCCGGGGATGACCTTGTTGATCGCATCGATGTTGGTCTGTTTGGTTTCCATGATGCTGATCGTGACGGGGCCGTCGGTCCCCGTCTCGCCGCCCCCGGCGCCGGAGCAGCCGGTGACCCCGGCCACGACGAGTGCTGCGGAGAACGCAGCGATTGCATGAGTTCGCTTCATCGGGATGCCTCTCTGATCTCAATCCGTCGGCTGCGTTGCCGGTCAGTCGATTGATGTCATCGGCATGTTAGGACAATAATTTCGGACTGGTCAATATTTTTCTGCGCTCGGTCGGTCCGAACGAGCGCACTCGTCGCGTCGAAGAGGACGAATCTTGGGATCACCACCACGCCCGCTCGCTGCGGTCACAGGCTCGCCTACTCGCCCTCCCGACCCCTCCCGGTTCCGATGGCAGCACATCGCGACGACCCTTCGCGACGGCATCCGTTCGGGCGCCCTCCCACCCGGATCGCACCTCGAGAGCGAAGCGACCCTGAGCAGGACCTGGGGCGTCTCCCGCTCCACGGTCAGGCGGGCGATCCGCGAGCTGACGCTGCTGGGTCTGGTCGAGAGGGATCGCGGCGTCGGCACGCGCGTGCTCCGGGAGGCTCCCTTCCGGCCGTCCGACAGTCCCGGCATCCACGAGGTGGAACTCACTCGCCAGGCCAAGCCGGCGCTGCGGACGGCGCGTATCCAGCACGTTCCCGCCGACGCGGACGTGGCGGCGTCGCTCGGTGTGGCCGCCGGCACCCGCGTCGTGAACGTGCAGCGGGTCCTCTACGCATCCGGATCCCCCGTCGCGGTCGTCGAGTCGTTCCGGCGCATGGCGCCGGCTACGGGAGACCGCGTCACGACACGGGAGATCATGAGCACTTTCGCGCACGGACGCGAGGCGGACTCCCGCGCGAGGGGGATCCGCATCACCGTCGAAGCCGCGGGTCCCGAGGACACGCGCATCCTCGGCCTGATGGCGGGGTCACCCGTCCTCCTGTCCTCGGTCACGACGTTCGATGTGGGCGGCGAGCCGATCGGGTACGACCGCCACCGGTATCGACCGGACCACTTCGCCCTGCTGGTCGTGGAGGTCGCGTGAGGCCGTCGCGGACGCCGAACAGGGGCGATTAGTTGTGCGGCAGAAGCAATTACGCCAACCTGGGTGCATGACCGTTTCGACGACGACGCCGAATGAGACCCGCATCCATCCCCGTCCGCAGCTGCAACGTGCCGCATGGCGGAGCCTCGACGGCCAGTGGGCGTTCGCCTACGACGACGACGAGGTGGGGTTGTCCGAACGCTGGTTCCTCGACCCGGCATTCGATCGCACCATCGAGGTCCCCTTCCCCCCGGAGTCCCCTGCCTCGGGCATCGGAGACGTGGGCGAGCACTCCGTCGTGTGGTACTCCCAGCCGCTCACGGCCGAACAGGTCGTACGCACCCAGGCATCCTCACGACTGCACGTCCACTTCGGAGCGGTCGACTATGCCGCGACCGTGTGGATCAACGGCAGCCAGGTGGCTTCGCACACCGGCGGCCACACCCCGTTCTCGGCCGACATCACCGACCACGTACGCGCCGACGGCACCGACGTCCTGGTGGTCCGGGCCGTCGACCGCTTCCACGACGTGGGGCAGCCCCGCGGCAAGCAGGACTGGCTTCTCGAGCCGCACGAGATCTGGTACCACCGGACCACCGGGATCTGGCAGCCCGTCTGGATCGAAGAGGTGCCGGAGATCCACATCACCGATCTCGCCTGGAGGACGACGCGAGGCACCGACAGCGTGGTCCTGGAGCTCGTGACGAACCGACCCCTCACCCAGGAGGCGGTCGTGCGTGTGCGCTTGACGTTCGAGGGTCGCGTCCTGGCGGACGTCACCGCGACGACCGCCGCGACCGGCATGCCGATCATAGACATCCCTCTGCGCGATCAGCGAAACGGGCAGCACTACGAGAAGCTCGTGTGGACGCCGGAGACCCCTCGCCTCATCGACGCCGTCGTCACCGTCACCGACCGCGGGACGAGCGACGAGGTCGCCTCCTACCTCGGCCTCCGCACCGTCGGCACGGCGAACGGTCGGTTCCTTCTCAACGACCGTCCCTACTTCGTCCGCTCCGTCCTCGAACAGGGGTTCTGGCCGGAGTCGCACCTTGCCGCGCCCAGCGACGACGCGCTGCGCGCCGAGGTGGAGCTGATCAAAGCGATGGGCTTCAACGCAGCCCGCATCCATCAGAAGGCGGAGGACCCGCGGTTCCTCTACTGGGCGGACCGTCTGGGCCTGCTGATCTGGGGCGAGGTGCCCGGCGCATTCGAGTTCACGACCCCTGCGATGCATGCTCTCACAGCGGAGTGGCTGGAGCTGGTGCGCCGCGACCGATCGCATCCCTGCATCGTCACCTGGGTTCCCTTCAACGAGAGCTGGGGCATCCGCGACCTGCTGGTCGATCCGGCACAACGCGCCTTCTCCCGTGGGCTGTCAGATCTCACCCGAGCTCTGGACCCGACACGACCCGTGATCTCCAACGACGGCTGGGAGCACACGCATTCCGACATCCTGACCGTCCACGATTACGAGGCGGACCCGGACCGGTTCCGCGAGCGCTACGCGGACAATGCCGCGCTGGCTGCGCTCTTCGGCGGGTACGGCCCGTCCGACCGCATGATGATGGCGGAGGGGACGGCGGACATCGGCGGAGCACCAGTGATGGTGAGCGAGTTCGGCGGGATCAAGTTCGAGCGGTCACCGGCGGCGCCGTCGTGGGGATACTCGACGAGCGCCACGACGGAGGAGCTCGAGGCGCATCTGAGAGGGCTGTTCGGTGCGCTGCTCAGCAGTCGGGTGATCGCGGGCTTCTGCTACACGCAGCTGACCGACACGATGCAGGAAGCGAACGGCCTGGCGTACGAGGACCGCACGCCCAAGCTGCCCCTCGACGTGCTTCGATCGATCATCGCTGCGGAGGCGAATACGAAGCCGTAGGCGGCGGGCGGCGGCGGGCGCGTCAGTCGAGCAGAAGCGCCGGCTCCTCGAGCACCGAGGCGACGTCGGCGATGAAGCGGCTGATGCCGTCGCCGTCGATGACGCGGTGGTCGAACGAGCCCGACACCGTCGTCACGAAGCGGGGACGCACCTCGCCGTCGACGACCCACGGCTTCTGCCGGATCGTGCCCATGGCGATGATGCCGGACTCCCCCGGATTGATGATCGGGGTCCCGGCATCCATCCCGAAGACACCGATGTTCGTGATCGTGAACGTGCCGCCCTGCTGGTCGGCGGGCGTCGTCTTGCCGTCGCGTGCCGTGACCGTCAGCTTCTCGAGCGCCCTCGCGAGCCCGCGCATGTTGAGGTCCTGCGCGTCCTTGATGTTGGGGACGAGCAGACCGCGCGGCGTCGCCGCGGCGATGCCGAGATTGACGTAGTGACGCACGCGGATCTCGGCGCCGTTCTCGGTCTCGACCCACGCGGCGTTGATCATGGGCGTGCGGCGCAGCGCCCAGATGACGGCGCGCGAGAAGATCAGCAGCGGCGAGATCTTCACATCGGCGAAGTCGGGCGACGCCTTCAGCCGCTTGACGAGCTCCATCGTGCGGGTCGCATCGACGTCGGTCCACACCGACACGTGCGGCGCCGTGTACGCGCTCGAGGTCATCGCGTTGGCGGTCGCCTTGCGCACGCCCTTCACGGTGATCGCCTCTTCGCGGGCGTCCGACGGAGGGGCGGCCGGGGCGGGGACGGATGCCGCGGCTGCCGCGACGGGGATCGACAGCTCGCGCTCCTCGGGCAGCTCCGGGGTCGCGATGTTGCGGAAGACAGAGGCCTGCTCGGCGTGACGGACGACGTCCTCGCGGGTCACCTCGCCGGCCGCGCCGCTGGGCGTCACATCCGACAGGTCGACGCCCAGATCGCGCGCGAGCTTGCGGATCGGGGGCTTCGCGACGACGCCGATCGCCGTCGTCACCGGCTTCTCGGCCGGCTTGCGTCGGCGGGATTTCACCTCGCCGCCCGTGCCGTAGCCGACGAGCACCGAACCGCCGGGCTCTTCGGCGGGCTTCTCGCCGTGCTCGGAGCGGCCGATGTCGGCATCCGGCTGTCCCTCGCCACCGGCGATCGTGATGATCGCGGCGCCGACCTCGACCGTCGCGCCCTCGGCGGCGAGGATGTCGCCCACCGTGCCGCTGAACGGCGACGGCAGCTCGACGAGGGACTTGGCGGTCTCGATCTCGACGAGGACGTCGTTGACGTCGACGCTGTCGCCGGGCGCGACGCGCCACTGCACGATCTCGGCCTCGGTGAGGCCTTCGCCGACGTCCGGCAGGTGGAAGGTCTGCGTGCTCATGTCATCTCCATCCCCGCGAGACTGCAGACGCGCGCCGAGACAGCGGGCTGACACCGCAGTCTCGATGCACACGTGCAGTCTCGCGGACGTGCGGGGGTCGCGGGTAGGGGGGCATCGTCGGAGGGGTCAGTAGGCGAGGGCGCGGTCGACGGCCTCGAGGATGCGGTCGGCGTCGGGGAGGTACTGGCCCTCGAGCTTGGCGGGCGGGAAGGGCACGTCGAAGCCCGACACCCGGAGGACCGGGGCCTCGAGGGCGTAGAAGGCCTTCTCCATGACGGTCGCGGCCACCTCGGAGCCGACGGACACGTTGCCGGGCGCCTCCTGTGCGTAGACCATGCGGCCGGTTCGACGCACCGACTCGAGGATCGGCTCGTAGTCGATCGGCGAGAGCGAACGGACGTCGATGACCTCGCACGACGTGCCCTCGCCCTCGGCGAGGGCGGCCGCCTGCAGCAGCGTCGTCACCATCGCGCCGTGACCGACGAGGGTGATGTCGGTGCCGCGGCGGACGACGCGGGAGGCGTGGAGCGGGAGCGCCCGCTCCGCGACATCCACCTCGCCCTTCATCCAGTACTTCGCCTTCGGCTCGAGGAAGATGACCGGGTCGGGGGAGGCGATCGCGTCCTGGATCATCCAGTAGGCGTCGTTCGGTGTCGACGGCGACACGACCCGCAGGCCCGGGGTGTGGGCGAAGTACGCCTCGGGGCTCTCCTGGTGGTGTTCGACCGCGCCGATGTGCCCGCCGTAGGGGATGCGGATGACGAGGGGGAAGTTCGCGTGGCCCTCGTGACGGTTCGTGAGCTTGGCGAGCTGGGTCGTGATCTGGTCGAAGGCGGGGAAGACGAAGCCGTCGAACTGGATCTCGATGACGGGACGGAACCCGGCCATCGCGAGGCCGATCGCGGTGCCGACGATCCCCGACTCGGCCAGCGGCGTGTCGAGCACGCGCTGCGGTCCGAACTCGGCGTGCAGACCTTCGGTGACGCGGAAGACGCCGCCGAGGGGGCCGATGTCCTCGCCCATGAGCAGTACGTGGTCGTCGGCGGTCATCGCGGCGCGCAGGCCCGCGTTGAGCGCCTTCGCGAAGGGCAGGGTCTGGATGTCGCTCACGCGTTCCCCTCCTCGAAGGATGCCTCGTACTCGGCGAGCCAGCGCTGCTGCTCCTGCACGAGCGGGTGGACCTCGCCGTAGACGTGGTCGAACATGACACCGGCGGGGATGTCGCCGAGCGCGTTGGTGCGCACGCGCACGTCGTCGGCATATGCGGCGGCCGCAGCATCCACCTCGTCGAAGAAGGATGCCGAGGCACCACGGTTCTGCAGGAACGCCCGCATGCGCGCGATCGGGTCGCGCCGCATCCACGACTGCTCCTCGTCGCTCGTGCGGTACTTCGTCGGGTCGTCGCTGGTCGTGTGAGCGCCCATCCGGTAGGTCAGCGCCTCGACGGCGCGCGGTCCGCCGCCGGCACGCGCCTCGTCGAGCGCGACCTTGCTGACCGCGTAGCTGGCGAGGACATCGTTGCCGTCGACACGGACGGCGGGGATGCCGTAGCCGTCGCCGCGGCGGGCGAGCGGCACCCGGGACTGGGTGGAGACGGGCACCGAGATCGCCCAGTGGTTGTTCTGCAGGAAGAAGACCTGCGGCGTCTGATAGCTCGCGGCAAAGACCATCGCCTCGTGCACATCGCCCTGGCTCGAGGCGCCGTCGCCGTAGTAGACGATGACCGCCTCGTCCTTCTCGGGGTCGCCGGTGCCCGTGCGGCCGTCGAAGACGAGACCCATGCCGAGGCCGGTCGCGTGCAGGGTCTGCGCGCCGAGGACGAGCGTGTAGATGTGCGTGTTCTGGTGCTCGGCCGGGTTCCATCCGCCGTGCGTGAGACCGCGCATCAGGCGGATGATGTCGATCGGGTCGACCCCGCGCGTCGTGACGACGACGTGCTCACGGTACGAGGGGAACACGTGGTCGTGGGCGCGGGTCGCTCGCACCGATCCGACCTGCGCGGCCTCCTGTCCGAGGGACGGCGGCCACAGCGCGAGCTGCCCCTGACGCTGCAGGTTGGTCGCCTGGCGGTCGAAGGCGCGCACCACGACCATGTCGCGGTAGAACGTCTCGAGCTCGGTGTCGGTGAGCTGATCGATCAGCGGCAGGTAGCGCTCAGCCGCGTCGGAAGGGGCGTACGAACCGTCGGCGGCGAGGACGCGGACGACGTCGGATGCTTCGGCCGGAGCCTCGAACGAGGGGGTCACCCTCCCACGCTAGACCCCGACGCATGAGCCGTTCTGCATGAGGTCGACAACGGATGCCGCGATTCGCCGTCCCTTCGGGACAAGCCCGCGGTCAGTCGGCGTGCTCGGGCGGCCACACCACGGCGAAGCGCTCGAAGACGATCTCGTCCTCCTCGGACCACTGCGCACCCCGAGCCGCGGCCACTCGGGTGAAGTACCTGCGATGCTCGCGCTGCCAGCTCTCCAGGGTGCGGTCGTCCTCGCCCTCGTCGAAGGCGAACGCCGCGTCGACGCTCGTGAAGGGGCCGACCCTCAGCTCAGTGCTGCGGATGATGATCCGCGGCGCGCCGGTGCCGTCGCAGGCGATCCAGTGACCCCCGATCCGCGGCAGCTCATCGCCGCGGGTGGTGAACTCGGCGACGAGTTCGGCGGTCGCGCGTTTCGGACCGTTCAGCACGGCGTCGAGCAGCTGGTCGGCGAGCCGCGGGCTGTCACCGAAGTGCTCGACGGTGTACTCGGACCCCGCGGCAGCGGCTGCCGGATGGGCGGCGCGGTAGTCGGCCCACATCCCGTCCGCGGCGGCGCGATCGAGCGGGAAGGCGGCGGAGGAGAGGCTCTCGGACATCCGACGATCCTCCCAGCCCGTCGGCGATCGCGCGAGCCGACCGAGTGCAGCGACCGCCCCGACGGGTCAGGCGGCGGGAATCACCCCGCGCTTCGCGAGGTCGCCCAGCCACGTGAGGCTCGGCTTCGGCGTGCGGGCGAAGGTCTCGTGGTCGACGTGAATCAGACCGAACGTCGGACGGTAGGAGCCCCACTCGTAGTTGTCGAGCAGCGACCAGTGCAGGTAGCCGCGCACGTCGAGACCGTCGCGCAGGGCGGCCGACAGACCCTCGAGCGCGCCGGTCGTGTAGTCGATGCGTCGACTGTCGTCGGCCGTCGCCATGCCGTTCTCGGTGACGATCATCGGGATGCCGCGCGTCACCTCGTGGGTGTGGCGGAGCGCGTGTCCGAGGGCCTCGGGGTAGTACTCCCAGCCGGTCAACGTGCGCTCGACGTCGTCGGCGAACGGCACCGGCCCGTCGGGCCCGATGATCGTGCGGAGGTAGGACTGCACTCCGATGAAGTCGTCGTCGCGGGCCTGCTCGAGGTAGTAGTCCTCGCGCCAGTAGCCCCACTCGTCGCGCTCCTTCTCGTATCCGGGAACCGCCTGATACACCTGGTTCGCGACGGACCAGCCGCTCTTCACGTGCCCGAGACCCGACAGCACCTCGCGGGAGGCGTGGTGGGCCTGCGCGATGACCTGCGCGACGTGCGGCGAGGGTCCGGGGAAGTTGACGCCCTGCTCGGTGTCGATCTTCGCCTCGGTCTGGTTGACCATCATGTTCGGCTCGTTGATGGTCACCACGAACTCGACGTCGTCGAGGATGCGGGTCGCCGTCTCGGTGTAGCGGCGGAACCGGTCGACGACGTCGTCGGCGTACCAGCCGCCGTCGTGGCCCTGCCAACGCGGCACGGTGAAGTGGTGGAGGGTCACGAACGGCGTGATGCCGGCATCCCGGCACGTGTCGATCATGCGGCGGTAATGGTCGAGCTGCGCGCGCGAGACGATGCCCTTCTCAGGCTCGATCCGCGCCCACTCGATCGAGAAGCGGTAGGTGTCGAGACCCGACTCGGCGAGGAGCCGGATGTCCTCGGGGAAGCGGTGGTACGAGTCGCACGCGTCGCCCGAGGGCTCCTCGACCGTCGTGTCGGGCGCGTGCTCGAACTCCCAGTGCGCGGTGTTGACGTTGCCGCCCTCGATCTGGTGGGCGGCCGTGGCGGCGCCCCAGAGGAAGCCCTCGGGCGCGGAGGTCGTGGGTCCGGTGTGCGTCGTCATGCGGGGTTCCTTTCATCGGATGCCGCGGGTGCCGCGGCCGGGTTCTGGTCGAGCTCGACGACGGCACAGCCGAACGCGTCGAGATGGAGGGTGTCGCCGTCCAGGCGCGCGGCGTATCCGTGGCAGATCCGACCCGCGGCATCCGGAACCTTGCGCGGAGTGCGCGAAGGGTTCACTGCCACGAGCAGCGAGCCGCCGCGGACGTAGGTGAAGGGGTAGGTCGTCGTGCGCACCTCGACGGGAGCGTGCGCCGAGAGCCGCGGATCGCCGCGTCGCAGCGCGATGGCCTCGCGGACGAAGGTGAGCAGCGAGTGAGGATCGTCGCGCTGGTCGGCGACCGTCGGGCGGTCCGGGTCCGGGTCCTCGGGGAGGTACCGCGAGGGGTGGATGCCGTCGCCCAGCTCGCCCCACTGCATGGGTGTGCGCGAGCCGGCGCGCTCGTACCGCGGCCCGAGCGACGATCCCTCGTGCGACGCGAGGCCGGGGACGTACCGCATGCCGATCTCGTCGCCGTAGTAGACGGAGGGCATCGCCGGCCAGGTGAGTACGAGCATCAGCGCGGCGCGCGCCTGTTCGGCGTCACGCGGACCGCTGACCAGCCGGGTGAAGTCGTGGTTCGCGGTCGGGAGCCCGACCACCCCGCCGCGACCGTCGCGGGCGATCGCGTCCGCAGCCTCCCGCCACGCCGAGACGAAGTCGGCGGCATCCCCGGTCCCCTCGGCTCCGGCCCAGACCTCTGTCTGATGCCACGCCTCGTGGACCGTGCCGGCGTTGTCGTTGAAGAGGGACTTGAGCGGCCAGCCGTCGCTGTCGCCCCCGAACTGGAGGAAGAAGTCGCTGTGGAAGCCGGCCGGGATCGCTTGTGCGGGATCGCCCCACTCCGAGATGAGCACCCGTCCGGGGTGGCTCGCGTCGAGCCGGGATCGGACCTCGTTCCAGAGCTTCGCGGTCTCGACGTGTCCCGGATCGTCCTTGACGAGCGAGGCGGCCATGTCGACGCGGAAGCCCTGCACCCCACGGTCGTACCACCGACGGATGATGTCGACGAGCGCGTCGCGGTTCTGCCGAGGCCCGTCGGCGTCGACGCGCTGCCGCCACGGCTCATCCGCGGCGGCGCGCGCGTAGCCGAAATTCAGCGCGGGCTGGAAGGCGAAGAAGTTCGGCTTGTAGAAGCCGCCGCGCGGACCGGGCACCGGCTCGAAACCCTCGGCTGCGCGATCGGAGAAGACGTAACGGTGGTCGCCGTCGGCGGCGACGGCGGCCTGGAACCAGGGGTGCTGGTCGGAGGTGTGCCCGGCGACCAGGTCGAGGAGCACCGCGATGCCGCGACGGTTCGCCTCGGCGACGAGTCGGTCGAGGGCGGCGTCGCCGCCGTATCGCGGATCGACGTGGTCGAAGTCGGCGACGTCGTACCCCGCGTCGCGCATCGGGGAGACGAAGCACGGGTTGATCCACACGGCGTCGACGCCGAGCCAGGAGAGGTGGTCGAGCCGACCCGCCAGCCCGTCGAGGTCACCGACGCCGTCGCCATCGGCATCCGCGAAGCTCTGCGGATACGACTGATACAGGACGATACGATCCAGGCGATCGGCGAGTGGCGATGACGACATGCCTCGTTCCTCTCTGCGTCGTTGCAGCCCATGTAACCGGTTACCTCGGGGACTGTACTCGATGTATCCGGTTACATCCAGGCCCGGCCCGACATCGACGCCTCTGCGCACCCGCAGTGTCGGTGGACGCCGTCAGGATGGGCCCGTGCCCGATCCACTCCCCTCGCGCTGCCGCGTCTGCGGCGGCGAGGTCGGCGAGCGTCACGACGACACCTGGTTCTGCGCACGATGCGGGTGGCGTCTCGGCGACGCTCCTGACGCGGACATCCCACCGCCCCGCATCGACGTCGTCTATTACCTGCGCTACCGGGACCGGGTGAAGATCGGCACATCCGCCAGCCCCCGCCGGCGCCTGGCGGCGATCATGCACGACGAACTGCTCGCGTTCGAGCCCGGCGACCGTCGCCTCGAGCGGGAGCGCCACCAGCAGTTCGCCGACCTGCGTGAGGGCGGTGAATGGTTCACCCTGACCGGTCTCCTCGCGACCCACATCGACGGCCTCCGGACACGGATCGGCGAGCCGTGGGCGGCATACGACCGGTGGCTGGGTGAGGCGTTCCGGCGATTGTCCTCATGAGACGGCGAAAAGTTGTATCACAGACGACTTGTCCCCCGAAAGGGGGACAAGTCGTTCGTCCTGCGTCGGTACATTCTGAGGTGCTGTAGGACCATCACTTGGGGAGCTGGTTGAGACCCGCACTCGGATCGGTCACTGGGGGACAACGGCGTTCCGCGTGCGGGCCCCACTGCAGCACACAATGACCCGGCTGGGGTTCGGGGGAGACCCCCTCCAGCCGGGTCTTGCTGTCGGTCTTCCCTTCCGCCGTCGCCGGGCGTATCGTCGCCCGCAACCCAGCCCCGGGTTGTCCGCGCGGGATCGCGTCTCCCCTGTCACGGTGAGACGTCCGGGAGCCTCGGGTCGTCGAGCCGACT
Organism: Microbacterium oleivorans; assembly: GCF_023715745.1. Lineage (GTDB taxonomy): Bacteria > Actinomycetota > Actinomycetes > Actinomycetales > Microbacteriaceae > Microbacterium > Microbacterium oleivorans_D. The sequence goes on from NZ_JAMBOV010000001.1 coordinate 12,177, forward strand.
CCCCCCGCGGCTCCGACCCGGGGATCTTCCCGGGACCTCAGACGCGAGTCGCGGCAGCGACTCTCACGACGACCCGGTCGAGGTCGTCAGCTGCCGCGCCGGCATCCGCGTCGTACAGGAATTCCGTGAGCCCGCGGCCCACGCCGCAGTAGTCCAGGATCCCCGTCCCGATCTGCGTCTCGAACGAGCGGTCGTATCCGCGGCGCTCGTAGAGGGCGGCGTCCGACCCCGCGATGGGGATCAGGTGGGCGGTGAGCCGACCCAGACCGGGTCGGATGCCGCCGCCCTCGCCGACACCGAACGCCCACCCGTTCGCGAACACCCGGTCGATCCACCCCTTCAGCAGTGCGGGCATCGACCACCAGAACACCGGGAAGACCAGCACGAGGTGGTCCGCCCGGTCGATGCGAGCCATCTCTGCGGCGACGTCCGCCGGGTAGTCCCCGGCGACGAGGTAGGAGTGCCGATCGGCGAGGGTGAAACGTGGGTCGAAGTCCTCCGCCGCGAGATCGGCGACCTCGACCTCGCCGGGCGGAAGCGCCGCGCGGAGACGTTCGACAACGCGATGGGTGAAGGACGTCGGGTCGGGGTGGGCAGAGACGATCAGCGTGCTCATCCCTCCATTCTGCGGGGATGAGGGGTTGATGTAACCGGTTACCAGCGCTACAGTCGCTCGATGTATCCGGTTACATCGCCGGACCCGATCTCACGAGGAGGTGACGGAGGGACATGACGGACTCGGACGCGCGCACCCGCCGATCCCACACCCGCTCGCCCGGCGGCAGCCCCCGGCCCACCATTCGCGACATCGCTCGCGCGGCCGGCGTCTCGGTGGCGACGGTGTCGCGGGTGACCCACGACGACCCCCGTGTCGCCGGGGCGACGAAGGAACGCGTCCGCGAGGCCATCGACCGTCTCGGGTACACCCCCTCCTCGCTGGGCCGAGCCCTCTCGTACCAGCGCACGAACACGCTGGGCATCGTGCTCCCGGGCCTCGGTGGCCCCTACTTCGCCGCCCTCATCGAGGGCGCGGAGTCGGTCGCGGTCGAGCGCGGTGTCGCGATCAACGTGCTCGGTACGCACCTGCGCCCCGACGCCGTGGCATCCGTGCGTCAGCTGGCGGAACGCACCGACGGCCTCATCGTCGCGGGCGGGACGGTGCCGGATGCCGAGATCGCCCGACTCGCCACCGTCGGCCGCGTCGTGGTCGTCGCCGGTGAGAGCGAGGACGCCCCCGCCGTCCTGACCGACGGGCGCGCCGCCGCCGCCGAACTGACCCGCCACCTCATCGAGGTGCACGGCCACCGACGGCTCTCGTTCGTCGGCGAGCCCGCCGGCTCGCCCGACACGACCCTGCGGTACGCCGGCTTCCTGGATGCGCTGCGCTCGGCAGGTCTCGGCGAGGCGGGGGAGCCCCTGCGGTACGGACTCGACGTCCGCAGCGGCGCCCTCGCCGCCCGCCAGGTGCACGAGACCGGTCTCCCTGACGCCCTCGTGTGCGCGAACGACGAGCTCGCCATCGGGCTGCTGGCGACCCTCCCCGGGCTCGGTCACCGGATCCCGCAGGACGTCGCGATCACCGGGTTCGACGACCAGTCTCTCGCCGAGATCGCCTCCCCCCGCCTGACCACCGTCCATCAGCCGGTCGCCGAGCTCGGCGCCCGTGCCGCGGCGGGCGCCCTGGGCGAGACCCTCGACGCACGCACGGTGCTGGCGACACGACTCGTGATCCGCGAGTCGTGCGGATGCGCCGCCGATCCCGAGGCGACCGCCGACTGAGACCCGGGCGCGCGGCGCCCCACACCCGAGGAACGAGGAGGTTCCGATGAGAAAGCGCACAAGAGTCGCGGCGAGCGCCGCCCTGGTGTCCGCGCTGTTGGCGACGTCCGCCTGCGCGAACATCGGGCTCGAGCCGGCGCCGCCGGCGGCAGAGGGCATGATCGCGGAGATCCGGATGCCGTCCGAGGCGTCCGGCTCGGTCCAGGGCATCCTGAACTACAACTGGCTCTCCCCGAACGCGACGGTGCAGACGTGGCTGTTCGAGCCGCTCATGATCCGCGACCGGTTCACCTGCGAGGCGATCCCCTGGCTCGCCACCTCCTACGAGTGGCCGACACCCGACCGCATGGTCCTGACACTCCGCGAGGGCGTGCAGTGGAGCGACGGCGAGCCGTTCACGGCTGATGACGTCGTCTACACGTTCATGGTCGGCAAGGAGTTCCCCGCCGCCGATCGCGCGGGTCTGTGGGGCGAGTACTTCGGCGCCCCGGCGGAGAGCGTCACCGCGCTGGACGACCACACGGTCGAGATCCAGTTCGCCGGCGCGGCCGTGCCGAAGACCGACGGCATCCTCTCGACGATGAAGATCCTGCCCGAGCACATCTACGCCGAGCAGGGCGACCCGACCCTCTTCGTGGACACCGTCGGTGTGGCGACCGGGCCGTTCGTGCCGAAGGACTACAACGGTCGGCGGCTCGTCCTCGAGCGCAACCCGGACTACTGGAACGCCGACGAGGTGAAGATCCAGCAGCTCTCGATGGAGGGGCAGTACGACGCCAACTCCGGCGCTCTGAAGCTGCGCGGCGGTGCGCTCGACCTCTACCGCGGCGACATCCCGAACCCGAACCGTTCGGTCGTCGCACCCGACCCGGAGGACGCGCACTTCTTCTACCCGCCGGACGCGACCACCGTGCTGGCCATCAACAACGAGCGCCCCGTGCTGAACGACCCGAAGTTCCGCGAGGGTCTGGCGTACGCGATCGATCGCCAGGCGATCACCGAGCGCGCGACCTTCGGGATCATGGAGCCCGCGAGCCAGACGATGCTTCTGCTGCCCTTCCAGGAGCAGGACATCCCCGAGAAGTGGCAGGGCGACAAGGCGTACATCCCGTACGACCCCGACAAGGCCAACGAACTGCTCGACGCGGCCGGATACGAGCGGGGCGCCGACGGCTGGCGCGTCGATGAGCAGGGCGAGCCGCTCTCGTTCGTCTTCAGCGTGCAGGCGGGCTGGATGGACATCATCGCGATGGCCGACGTGATCGTGCGCAACGCGAAGGACGTCGGTGTGCAGATCAAGATGATCACCACCGACCCGAACGCGGTCGACGGGATGCAGCGCTCCGGTGACTTCGACATGGTCGTCGACTTCGTCGGCGGCGGATGCCAGCGCTCGAGGGACCTCGGTGCGCGACTGCAGTCGTCGCAGATCTCGAAGGACAAGGAGCTGCTCCTCAACCGCGCGCGCTACTCGGACCCCGAGATGGACGCGCTCATCGACGAGTGGGCGAACACGACGGACGCTGCCCGCGCGAAGGAGATCGAGGGCGAGGTCATCGACGTCTTCATGACGGAGTTCCCCTACATCGCACTGCAGTACGCACCGAACCGCCTGATCTACCGCACCGAGAACGCGGTCGGCTGGCCCAGCGAGGAGAACCCCTACCCCGTCGATCAGCTCATCCGCATCGCGACCGAGCTGCGCCCGCCGGGGGACGCCGCGGCATCGGACTCCTCGGGGGAGGACTGACCGATGGTGTACTACGCGCGGAAGACGGGCTACTTCCTGCTCACCCTGTGGGCGGCCATCACGCTGAACTTCATCATCCCGCGGCTGCAGCCGGGGGATCCCGCCGAGATCATGGTGACCCAGCTCACCGGTCGCGGCGAGGTCGACCCGGCGCAGGTGGCCGCGATCAAGACGATGCTCGGCTACGGCGACGACAACGTGTTCGTGGCGTACTGGCAGTACCTGCAGCAGCTCGCCGCGGGTGACCTGGGCATCTCGTTCACGTACTTCCCGGCGCCGGTGATCGAAGTGCTCGGCAAGGCGCTGCCGTGGACACTGGTGCTCGTCGGGCTGACGCAGATCCTGTCGTTCTTCGTCGGGACCCTGCTCGGCGCTATTGCGGCGTGGCGCCGCAACAGCCGGTTCGACGCCACGATCTCGGTTGGGTCCACCTTCGTCGGCAACCTGCAGTCGGTGTGGATCGCCCTGATCATCGTGTTCCTCTTCGCCTACACACTGGGCTGGTTCCCCGCGACGGGCGGGTACGGCTACACCGATCCCGGAACCCCCGAGCACATCGCCGACGTCGTCGCCCACGGCTTCCTGCCGGCTCTGACGCTCATGGTCACGGCACCGATCGGATTCATCCTCTCGATGCGCAACACGATGGTTCAGGTGCTGGGCGAGGACTACATCCGCCTCGCATCGGCGGCCGGGCTGAAGGAGCGCACCCTCGCCCTCGGCTACGCCGCGCGCAACGCGCTGCTGCCGGTGATCACGGGCTTCGCTCTCTCGCTCGGTGTGCTCATGGGCGGGTCGATCCTCATCGAGACCGTCTTCGACTACCCCGGCATGGGCCGGCTCATGGGCGAGGCGACCAGCAACCGCGACTTCCCGCTCATGCAGGCGATCCTGCTCGCGACGATCGTCATCGTCCTGACGGCGAACTTCATCGTCGACCTCATCTATCCGCTCATCGACCCGCGCGCCCGCCGGGCGTCGGTCTGAAAGCCGGGTGACGAACATGGCTCCTGAAGAAACCCCCCTCCCCCAGCCGGCCGCGATGCCGCAGCCGGCGGGCGGCGTGCTGCCCGACCGCACCGAGCCGGTGCGGACGTTCCGGCGGCGCGTCACCGAAGCGGACGCCTCGACCAAAGAGGTCGTCGCCGTCGTCCGGCCGCCGCGCTGGTACCAGGTCATCTGGTCGAGCAGGAAGGCCCGTGTGGGCATCGTCATGCTGGCGGCGTTCGCGCTCATGGCGATCCTCGCCGACGTGCTGACCCCGTACAGCCCGACCGATGCGTCCTTCGCCCCGTCGCAGGACCCGAGCTGGGCGCACTGGATGGGCACCAACACCCTCGGCTACGACATCGGGACGCAGCTCGTGCACGGGACGCGGCTGTCATTCGCGATCGGCGTGCTGGGCGGGCTCGCCACGATCGCGATCGCGATCGTCGTCGGCCTGCTCGCCGGGTACCGCGAGGGCAGCGCGCTGGACGACGTGCTCTCGTTCGCGACGAACCTGGCCCTCGTCATCCCGGTCCTCCCGCTGATGATGGTGATCGTCGCCTACAGCGAGACGCGCGGGCTCGCGCTGCTCGTCTTCGTCGTGGCCATCACGAGCTGGGCCGGCGCCTCGCGCGAGATGCGATCGCTCATCATCTCGATGCGCAACCGCGACTACGTGACCGCCGCCCGCTTCGGCGGAGACGGGATGCTGCGCATCGTGTTCCGCGAGATCATGCCGAACATGTCGTCCCTGATCGTCTCGGGATTCATCGGGGCGGCCACCGCGGCCATCGCCGCCGAAGCCGGCTTGTCGTTCATGGGCTTCGGCGACCCGAACACCGTGAGCTGGGGACAGATGCTCGCTCAGGCCAACGCCAACGGCGCCCTCGTGCAGGGCCTGTGGGTCTGGCTCGTCGCCCCCGGTGTCATGCTCGCGCTTCTCATGACGTCGCTGACGTTCGTGAACTTCGGCGTCGACATGCTGAGCAACCCCCACCTGCGCGAAGAGGAGGAGAAGTGATGACCACCGCGGCATCCGTTCTCTCGGTCGAGAACCTGTCGGTGCAGTACCGCCCCAAGGTCGGTGCCGCCGTCGACGCGGTCAAGAACGCGTCGCTCCAGGTCGCGCCGGGTGAGTTCGTCGGCCTCGCCGGCGAGTCGGGCTCGGGCAAGACGACCTTCGCGCAGGCGGTGCTGAAGCTGCTGCGCAGCCCCGGTCGCATCACCGGCGGCACGATCCGCTGGGGCGACCAGGACGTCACCGACCTGTCGGGCGACGACCTGCGCCCGTACCGCTGGTCGTACGTGTCGACGGTCTTCCAGTCGAGCATGAACTCGCTGAATCCGGTGGTCCGGGTCCGCCGCATGTTCGAGGACGTGATGCACGAGCACACCGACCTGAGCGACGAGAAGATCCGCGAGCGGTGCGAGGAGCTGTTCGACCTCGTCAGCGTAGACACCCGTTTCCTCGGGATGTATCCGCACGAACTGTCGGGTGGCATGCGCCAGCGCGTCAACCTCGCCCTCGCGCTCGCCCTCCAGCCACAGCTCGTGCTGTTCGACGAGCCGACGACCGGCCTCGACGTCGTCGTGCAGAAGTCGATCCTCGACAAGATCCGCGAGCTACAGGAGCGCGAGCGCTTCGGCGCCGTGCTCATCACGCACGACATGGGCACGCTGCTCGACTTCTCGGACCGCGTCGCGGTCATGTACGAAGGGGAGATCGTCGAGGACATCGCGGCGACGGATGCCGTTAGGCCCGGCCCGCGGCATCCGTACTCCATCCACCTCGTCGGCTCGTACGCCGAACTCCTCGGCGAGGACGTGCCCGGCTACACGGGCGCCGAACTGGAGGAGCCCGACGAGGTGTCGGAGGAGGCGCCCGTCCAGGGACGCACGGTGCTGGAGATCGCGGACCTCGGCCGCCGCTTCGCGAAGCGGCAGGGGCTGAAGACCGAGTACGTCGACGCCGTCAAGGACGTGTCCTTCACGCTGCGCGAGGGGGAGGTCACCGCGCTCGTGGGCCAGTCCGGCTCGGGCAAGTCGACGATCGCGCGGATCCTCACCCGCATCGACGTGCCCTCGTCGGGGTCGGTGCGGTATTCGGCCAAGGGCGACGGGCAGATGCACGACATCGCGTCCCTCCGCGGGAAGATCGCCCGGGAGTACCGCCGCAATGTCCAGTACGTCTTCCAGGACCCGTACGCCGCCCTCAACCCGACGCTCACCGTCGGATACTCCTTGGCGCGGCCGCTCGTGAACTTCCTGCACGTCGGCCGTCGTGAGGCGATCGAACGCTCCGCGAGCCTGCTCGAGACCGTCGGCCTCACACCGGCGGGCCGCTTCATCGGGCGCCTGCCGCACGAGCTGTCGGGCGGACAGCGGCAGCGCGTCGTCATCGCCCGCGCGCTCGCGGCCGAACCGCGGCTGGTCATCGCCGACGAGCCGATCGCGAGCCTCGACGTGTCGATCCGGGCCGAGATCCTCGAGGTGCTGCAGTCCCTCGTCGCCGACCACGGCGTGGGGATGCTGTACATCACCCACGACCTGCTCTCGGCGAAGAGCCTCGCGAACCATGCGCTCGTCCTCAAGGACGGCGAGCTCATCGAGTCCGGACCCGCCGAGCAGGTGATCGAGAACCCGCAGGCCGCCTACACGCGCCAGCTGCTCGACGCGATCCCCAACCCCTTCGAGAAGAGGTCCGCCGCATGACGCTCTCCGCCGTGGAGACCCTGCCCGCCGACATCCGCGAACTCACCGAGACGGAGGTGGATGCCTCGATCCGCTGGCTCTGGCGGTTCTCGACGCCGTCGGGGCCGGGATGCGGACTCGTGCTCGACCGCGACGACCTCCCGGACGTCGCCACCGTCGCGGCGACCGGGTTCGCGCTCGCCGCGTGGTGCGTGGGCGTCGAGCGCGGCGTCCTCGACCGCGACGAGGTCCTCGAGCGCGTTCGCGGGACGATGCGGACCCTCGAGCACACGGTGCCGCAGAAGAACGGCTTCCTCGCGCACTTCGTCGACGCCGCGACCGGCGAGCGGCAGGGACGATCGGAGTACTCCACGATCGACACGACGCTCGCCCTGTGCGGTGCGGTGGTCGCGGCATCCTTCTTCGACGACGCCGAGGTGTCGGCGGCGGTGGATCGGATGCTGGCGCGGATCGACTGGAACTGGCTGTCGGCGACCGGGCCGGACGGGCGCACCGTGCTGCGGATGGCGTGGGTCGGCTCGGCTGAGGACGACTATGCCGAGGGCGCGGACGCCTCCGGGTTCGTGAGCGCATGGAGCATGACCGCGGAGCAGCTGACGATGTACCTGCTCGCCGCGGGACACCCGGGGGTCAGTCGCCGGCACGCACAGGCGCTGTGGGACGGGTTCGACAAGCCCGTCGGATCGTACGGCGGACACGAGTGCGTCTACGAGCCGGGCGGGACGCTGTTCACGTACCACTTCCCGCTCGCGTTCTATCCGTTCCAGCGGGTGCGCGACAAGGACGGGCGGGACTGGTGGGCGAACTCGCGCGAGGCGTCGCTGGCCTCGAAGGCGTGGTGTGCCGACCAGTCCGGCACGTGGCGCACCTTCGCCGCGGGCCTGTGGGGTCCGGCCGCCGGGCTCGGTCCCGGCGGATACGTCGTGAACGGTGCGCGACCCGCGGCGCACGAGCCGCGGAACGACGGCACGATCCCGCCGGTCTCGCTCTTCGGCGCGCTGCCGCTCGCGCCCGAGGAGGTCACCCCCGCGCTCCGCGTTCTCCGCGACGAGCACCCGGGCGCGTGGAACGAGTGGGGCGCGACCGACGGCGTCAACCTCGAGGGCGCTGAGCCCTGGTACGCGCCTCCCCGCTACGGCCTGAACAAGGGAGCGACGGCGCTGCTCGGCGCCGCGGCGCTCGGGTCGACCCTCGTGTGGGATGCCTTCTCGCGGCATCCGTGGATCGCGCGCGGTGCGGAGAAGCTGGGCTTCACCGAGGCCTGAGCGTCAGCCGTATCGGATTTCGTCGCGCGCGCAAGGGCGGGCGCGACCCGCGGGCACCGGCGTACCCTCGAACCTCATGAGCACTACCGGGACGATCCCTGCCGACGCCTTCTCGTTGAAAAGCCCGTACGGGCGACGCGCCATCGGTCTGTCGGTGGCAGCCGCGGTCGGCGGTTTCCTCTTCGGCTTCGACTCGTCGGTCATCAACGGCGCCGTCGACTCGATCGAGTCGAATTTCGACCTGAACAGCGTCCTCACCGGCTTCGTCGTCGCCGTCGCCCTGCTCGGCTGCGCCGTCGGCGCGGTGCTCGCGGGCGGTCTCTCCGACCGCTGGGGACGCCTGAAGACGATGATGCTCGGCGCCGTCATGTTCCTCGTGTCGTCGATCGGATCCGGCCTCACCTTCAGCGTCCCCGACCTCATCGTCTGGCGCGTCATCGGCGGCATCGGCATCGGCATCGCCTCGGTCGTCGCCCCCGCCTACATCGCCGAGATCGCGCCGCGGCAGATCCGCGGCAGCCTCGCCTCGCTGCAGCAGCTCGCGATCACACTCGGCATCTTCGCCGCTCTCCTCTCCGACGCCGTCCTGGCGAACTCGGCCGGCGGCGCCTCGGAGCAGCTGTGGCTCGGACTCGAGGCCTGGCGCTGGATGTTCCTCGTCGGCATCGTCCCGGCCGCCGTCTACGGCATCCTCGCCTTCACCATGCCCGAGTCCCCGCGCTACCTCCTCGCGAAGGGGCGTAACGACGAGGCCCGTGAGATCTTCGCCCGGCTCGTGCCCGCAGCCGACCTCGACAAGTCCGTCAACGAGATCCGCAACGCCATCGACGAGGACCGAAAGACCAAGGGCGCCTCGCTGCGGGGTCCCGTGCTCGGCCTCCAGGGCATCGTCTGGGTCGGCATCATCCTGTCGACGTTCCAGCAGTTCGTCGGCATCAACGTGATCTTCTACTACTCGACCACCCTCTGGAAGGCGGTCGGATTCGACGAGAGCAACTCGCTGCTCATCAGCGTGATCACCTCGGTCACGAACGTCGTCGTCACCCTCATCGCGATCTGGCTCGTCGACCGCGTCGGTCGCAAGCCGATCCTGCTGACCGGGTCGGTGCTCATGACGCTGTCGCTCGCCGCCATGGCGATCGCCTTCGCGTTCGCCGTGACCGTCGACGGCGAGGTCTCGCTGCCGGGCGCCTGGGGCCCGATCGCGTTGGTCGCGGCGAACCTGTTCGTCGTCGGCTTCGGCGCCTCGTGGGGCCCGCTCGTGTGGGTGCTGCTCGGCGAGATCTTCCCCAGCCGCATCCGCGGCAAGGCCCTGGGTGTCGCCGCAGGCGCCCAGTGGATCGCGAACTTCCTCATCACGGTGTCGTTCCCGGCGATGTCGAGCTGGTCGCTGCCCCTCACCTACGGCATGTACGCGCTCTTCGCGGCGCTGTCGTTCGTCTACGTCGCCTGGCGGGTGCCCGAGACGAAGGGCATGGAGCTCGAGCAGACCGAGACGCTCTTCGTGAAGAAGGCGAAGGAGCACGCGAAGAGCTGAGCCGCCTCGCGGGACGCCGTTCGTCGCCCGGCAGCTCCGCAACCGACACGACGCGTCCCCGGAACGCCCGCGCAGGGCACCGGGGACGCGTCGTTCGTCGTCAGGGACGAACGGATGCCGCGACCTCGACGACGCGGTCGAGCGACTCCTCCTCGCCCACCGAGACCCGCACGCCGTCTCCGGCGAAGGGCCGGACGACGAGGTCGGCGGCCTCGAACGCCGCCGCGACCTCGAGCGAGCGGTCACCGGCCGGAAGCCAGACGAAGTTGCCCTGCGCGGTCGGGACGTCCCATCCGATCTCGCGCAGGCGGTTCACGAGCAGGTCGCGGCGCTGGGCGACGACGGACACGCGTTCGCGCAGTTCGTCCTCGGCGTCCAGGCTCGCCAGCGCAGCGGCCTCGGCCTGCGCCGTGACCGACAGCGGGATGCCGGCGCTGCGGGCGGCGTCGAGGATGCGGGGATGCCCGACGGCGTAGCCGATCCGCAGGCCCGCGAGCCCGTACGCCTTGGAGAAGGTGCGCAGGATCACGACGTTGTCGTGCCCGGCGGCGATCACGCGCTCGCCCTTGACGGAGGCGGCATCCGTCACGAACTCGACGTACGCCTCGTCGAGGACGATCAGCACGTCCTTCGGGACGGCGGCGACGAATGCGTCGAAGTCGGCCTGCGTCACGACCGCGCCGGTCGGGTTGTTCGGCGTGCAGACGAAGACGGCCCGCGTGCGGTCGGTGACGGCGGCGGCGAGCGCGGGGAGGTCGTTCGCGGCGGCATCCGTCAGGGGCACCATCACGGGAGTGGCGCCGGTGACCGTCACGATGCCCGGGTACGCCTCGAAGGAGCGCCACGGCAGGACGATCTCGTCGCCGACGGAGGCCGCGGCCTGGGCGAGCTGGTAGAGGATCGAGACCGACCCGGCGGCGATGTGGATGCGGTCGTCAGTGACGCCGAACCGCTCGGCGAGCCGAGCGCGCAGCCGACCGGCGAGCGCGTCGGGGTACCGGTTGAACGCGACCGCGTCGCGCACGGCCGACACCACACCGGGGAGCGGGTCGAACGGGTTCTCGTTGCTGGAGAGCTTGTACGCGGCGGCGCCGGCCTGCTTGCCCTGCGTGTACGAGGGGAGGGCGGCGATCTCGGGACGAACCCGGACGGGGATGTCGGTCACGCGACGAGTCTACGAGCGGGCGCGCCGCCCCGCTCCTGGCCCGGCCGTGCTCGCGCGTGCCAGACTGCGGACATGCGCTTCATCGTCCGCGTCGTGATCAACGCCTTCGCGATCTGGGTCGTCACGCTCATCGAGCCGCTGCGCGTCGAGGTGACGCCGTTCGCCCCCGGCGAGGCCCTGCAGCTCGTGCTTTCGCTCCTCGCCGTCGCGGCCGTCTTCGCGATCGTCAACACCGTGATCGGCACGGTTCTCAAGATCCTCGCGTTCCCGCTCTACATCCTGACGCTGGGTCTGATCTCGCTGGTCATCAACGGATTCCTCTTCTGGCTGACCGGATGGTTCACCGAGTGGTGGGGCTGGGGTCTGTCGGTCGAGTCGTTCTGGCTCGGCGTCGTCGCCGCCCTCATCATCTCGATCATCAACTTCCTCTTCGGGATCATCCTCCGTCCGCAGACGAAGCGCTGACCCCTCCGGCGGTCGCGTAGAGGAACACCTCCACGGACTCCGCCTGCGCGAACTCCCCCAGCCGCTCGCGCACTCCGTCCATCCGGGGGTCGGTCGACAGGTCGAGCATCTCGGATGTCGCGGTGTACTCGTCCATCTGGTGGGAGTTCAGCCACGGCACCGGGTCGATCGTGCGCTCGACGATCATGCTGCCCGGCGCGCCGATCTCGGTGTCGTGGCCGCCCGCTGCGAGAAGCGGCACCGGGTCGTCGCGGTGGCGCAGATCGACCTGGAGGGTGTCAGCGCCCACGTCGGCCTGCACCGGGTTGCCGAACCCGACGATCAGCGGAACGTCGTATTCGTCCTCCAGGGCGATCCGGCTTGCGATCATCGCGCCCTGCGAGTGACCGCTGACCACGACGGAGTCGCCGGGTTCCGCTCCCGCCTGCTGCAGGGCGATGCGACTGGCCTCGTAGGACGACGACGTCATCCCCGCGTAGAGCGGAAGGGTGGACGACAGACCGAACGTCCCGGCATCCCTCCCGAACCGCGTGCCGGACAGGTACAGCGCGAACCGTCGACCCCCGTCCGGCATGGTGTAGCGCTCGACCCGGATGCTGCCGGGCCCGTCACCCGGCACACGTCGGGCCACGTCGGCCACCGTGGCGGGCGCCGTGCCCCTCTGAGACCTCACCGGCACGACGATCGGGCGGACCGGAGCGCCGACCAGCCGACTGCCCTCCGCCGGCGCGCCCCTCCCCCACGCGCGGATCTCCGACTCCCCGCGTCGGAGGATCCCCCGCACGGTCGGTGCGAGCCCGGCGGCCAGCGTCGCCCACCACAGCTCCCCGGCGATCGTCTTGAACGGGTCGGGGGCGTCGGCGATCACCTGCCGCGCGACCGCTGCAGCCGCGGGCGAGGATGCCTCGAGAGCCTCCGCCCGCCGGGCGATGAGCACGGCGTCTCGGCGGTCGTGCTCATCGCCTCCCCCCGCCAGCGCGGTGCGGGCCCGGAGTTCGACGAGCTCATACGCGGTGGCGGCGTCGCGGAGCGCCGTCGTGAGGCGGGTGCCCGAGGCGACGACCTCACCCGCGGCGGCGGCGAGGTGCGGCGCACCCCCGCCGATCACCGCGGCGCGCGCGAGCTGCTCGGCGTGTGCCAGCGTCGCCCGTAGGCCGTCCGCGTCGGCGACGGACAGCGCCGCCTGCGCGGCGGCGTGACGGAGAGTCTCGGTGTCGACGGCGACGACACGACCGCCGCGGATCTCGATCTCGCCCATCAGCCCGTCGCCTCCACCCAACTCCGGTCGCGGCGCGTGTCGTCGATCGCCGTCTGGATGGATGCCGACAGGCGCGCGACGTCCCCTTCCCAGTCGGCGGCCGCCTCCCGGAACGCATCGGCGGCCTCGGCACGCCAGTCGACGAGATGGGCGACCCGGCGCACATCCCCGAGGAGTCGGAGCACCTGTTCGTCCGCCTGTCGGAGCAGGGCGAGGGCGTCATCGAGGGCGGCGAGGCGCTCCGGCAGCGGAGCACCCCACAGGTACGGAAAGGGCGCGAGGACATCCGACATGGGTCGACCCTGGCCGCGGCATGCTCTCTCCAGGGGGCGTCGCAGACGCACGGTGGATGCCGCACTGTGGATGCGCTCTGTGCAGGAGCCCTCTCGATCAGCACAATGGAGGGGTGCCCGAGCCCGACGATGTCTTCCGCGTGCTGTTCGTCTGCACGGGCAACATCTGCCGTTCCCCCATGGCGGACGTCGTGTTCCGATGGTTCGCCGATCAGGCCGGCCTCGGCGAGCGGGTCGCCTCGAGCAGTGCCGGGACCGGGGAATGGCACGTCGGCGAGCGGGCCGACAGCCGCACACTCGAGGCCCTCGCACGCCGCGGCTTCGACGGCACCCGGCATCGCGCACGACAGTTCACGCGCGACGATTTCGATCGCAACGACCTCGTGATCGCCCTCGACAGATCGCATGAACGGATCCTGTCGGAGTGGGCGCGCAGCCCCGCCGACGTCGACAAGCTCGCCCTCCTGCTCAGCTTCGACGCTCGGGCGGACGGAGCGCTCGACGTCCCCGACCCCTACTACGGGGGCCCCGCGATGTTCGACGAGGTGCTCGGTATGATCGAGAGCGCGAGCCGGGCGCTGTTCCGGCAGCTCGAACCCGCGCTTCGCCGGTGAGCGCACCCCACCGAACGGAGTCGCGTGTCCTCCCTGCCCTCGATGTCCCTCAGCCCGCTCGACGGTCGCTACGCCGCGGCGGTCGCCCCCCTCGCCGAGTACCTCTCGGAGGCGGGTCTCAACCGGGCTCGCGTCGAGGTCGAGGTCGAGTGGATCATCACGCTGACCGACCGCGGCCTGTTCGGGTCGTCGGCGCTCAGCGATGAGCAGAAGGACTCGCTGCGCGGCCTCTACCGGGATTTCGGCGACGACGACATCGCCTGGCTCGCCGAGAAGGAAGCGGTCACCCGTCACGACGTCAAAGCGATCGAGTACCTCGTCCGCGACCGGCTGTCGTCGCTCGGACTCGACGCGATCGCCGAGCTCACCCACTTCGCCTGCACGAGCGAGGACATCAACTCCGCTTCCTACGCCCTCACCGTCCAGCGCGCCGTCGAGCGGGTCTGGCTGCCGAAGCTGCATGCGGTCATCGCCTCACTGACGGCGCTGGCTGAGGAGCACCGGGATGCCGTCATGCTCTCGCGCACGCACGGACAGCCCGCGACGCCCTCGACCATGGGCAAGGAGCTCGCCGTCTTCGCCTGGCGCCTGCAGCGCGTCGCCGACCAGATCGCGGGCGGCGAGTACCTCGCGAAGTTCTCGGGCGCGACCGGCACTTGGTCGGCGCACCTGGCCGCGGAGCCCGACACCGACTGGCCCGCGCTCTCGCGCGGCTTCATCGAGGGTCTCGGGATCGGCTTCAACGAGCTCACCACGCAGATCGAGTCGCACGACTGGCAGGTCGAGCTGTACGACCGGGTGCGGCACGCCGGCGGCATCCTCCACAACCTCGCCACCGACGTGTGGACCTACATCTCGATGGGCTTCTTCGCCCAGATCCCCGTCGCGGGGGCGACCGGTTCGTCGACGATGCCGCACAAGATCAACCCGATCCGCTTCGAGAACGCCGAGGCCAACCTCGAGATCTCGGGCGGGCTGTTCGGCACCCTCGCGCAGACCCTCGTCACGTCGCGGATGCAGCGCGACCTCACGGATTCGACCACGCAGCGCAACATCGGCGTCGCCTTCGGTCACTCGCTGCTCGCGCTGGACAACCTGCAGCGCGGGCTGACCGAGATCTCGCTCTCGCGTGACGTCCTGCTGGCCGACCTCGACGCGAACTGGGAGGTCCTCGCGGAGGCGATCCAGACGGTCGTGCGCGCCGAGATCGTGGCCGGTCGGTCGCAGATCACCGACCCGTACGCGCTGCTCAAGGACCTCACGCGAGGCCGCCGCGTCGGCGCGCCCGAACTCGCCGAGTTCGTGAACGGCCTCGACATCGGCGATGCCGCGAAGCAGCGTCTGCTCGCGCTCACCCCGGCGACGTACGCGGGTCTGGCCGACCGACTCGTCGACCTGCTGCGCTGAGCCGCCGCCGCCGGACCGCGGGTCAGTGCGGGGAGGGCGGTGTGCGGCCGCGACCGGTCTCGCCCTCGGCGGAACCCGGCTCGCCGCTGTCCTCCGGGTCGAGGAGCAGACCGCGGTCGACCTGCTTGCCGACCTGAGCCGGGTCGACGACCAGCAGCGAGAGCGCCATGATCACGAGCGTCGCGATGAAGGTCACGCCGGCGACGATCGCGGCGACGCCCCAGGCCCGCAGGTGCTGGTCGACGTCGCTGTTCGGGCGCTGATCCTGCAGCACACCCATCGAGACGAGCGTGACGATGCCGGCGAACACCGCCGCCAGCAGGGCGAAACCGAGCAGCTGAACCGGACGCATCAGGTCTCGGCGGGTGGGGTTCTTGTCGGTCATGTGCGGCCTCCAGCGGCATCCGTGTCGGCCGTCTCCACTGCGGGGACCGCAGCAGGACGAGGAGAGAACGCGGCGATCCCGAGGTAGACCGCGACGATCGCGGCGTAGCCGCCGAACACACCCACACCGATCGTGATCCCGGTCAACGTGAAGGACTGCTGCGCCTGGTCGATGTAGTAGTCGAGCGTGTAGCCGCGGGGGACGAACAGCAACGCCAGCCCCAGGACGATCGTGAGCGCGCCCACGAAGACCGACTCGCCGGCCGCGGGGGTGCCGCGTCGCCGGCCGATGATGCCGATCACGAGCTCGGCCGCACCAGCGACGAGCGCCCAGACGAGGACGACCGTGAAGAACCCGTCCACCGTGCGCGCCGCGGGGAGGGTCGCGATCATGCCGGCGACGAGGGTGAGGATGCCGAGGAGCAGCGCCTGCGACCGCTCGCCCGTCCGGAACACGAGCCATGCGGACAGCAGCAGGATCAGCCCGGTCGCGACGGCGAAGCCGCTGAAGACCGCGCCGCCGACCTGCGCCGAGTGGTCACCCGAGAAGGTGATCATGACCGCCGCGATCGCCGCGAACAGGGCGCGCCCCATCTGCAGGTGGCGCACCTCGAAGGCACGGGGGGCGGCGTCAGGCACAGGCGGTCTCTCAGGAAGGGGACGGGATGCCCCCAGTTTAGGTCGTCCACCCGGTTCCGGCCTCCGGAGCGGCAGGATGCGGTTGACTGAGCGCATGTCCTCGCGCCGACGCTCCGCCGCCTCGACCGCCGGGCTCGGCCTCGCCGCGGCCCTGACGCTCGCGGGATGCGCAGCGCCCGAGCAGCCGACGGCCGAGTCACCGACCCCGTCGGTCACCTCCGTCCCGACGCCGACCCCCACCCCGACACCGACCCCCACCCCGACATCGCCGCCGGTGACGCCGCGGACCGTGGCGTCCGGTCTCGAAGCGCCCTGGTCGATGGCGGTGCGCGACCAGACCGTGTTCGTGAGCGAGCGCGACACCGCCCGCATCCTCGAGGTCGCGTCGGACGGCACGACGCGCGAGGTCGGCACCGTGGCGGGAGTGGTCCACAGCGACGAGGGCGGGCTCCTCGGCCTCGCGATCGACGGCGACGACCTCTTCGTCTACTCAACGGCCCGCGACGGCAACCGCGTGCAGCGCTACGCGATCTCGGGCTCGCCCGGCGCGTTCCGGCTCGGTGAGCCCGAGACCGTCATCGACGGGATGCCGGCGGGCACCCACCACAACGGCGGTCGCATCGCGTTCGGCCCCGACGGCATGCTCTACATCGCGAACGGCGACACGAGCGACGAGCCCGCCTCGCAGGATCCCGATTCGCTCGCGGGCAAGATCCTGCGGATCACGCCGGACGGCTCGGTCCCCTCCGACAACCCGGACCCCGACTCCGCCGTCTACAGTCTCGGTCACCGCAACGTCCAGGGCTTCGCGTGGGCGGAGGACGGGACGATGTTCGCGAGCGAGTTCGGCCGCAACTACCGCGACGAGCTGAACGTCATCGAGGCCGGCGGCAACTACGGCTGGCCCTACGTCGAGGGCACCGGCGGAGAGGCGGACGGCTTCATCGACCCGGTGCAGACGTGGCCGACGGATGCCGCCAGCCCCAGCGGCATCGCCATCGTGAACGACACGATCGTCATCGCGAACCTGCGCGGCCGCGTGCTCCGTGCGGTTCCGGTGGCGGACCCGTCGACGTCCACCGAGCTCGCCGACGAGTACGGCCGACTCCGTGACGTGACGGTCGGTCCCGACGGCACGCTGTTCGTCCTCACGAACAACACGGACGGGCGCGGGT
Source organism: Microbacterium oleivorans (assembly GCF_023715745.1). Classification (GTDB taxonomy): domain Bacteria; phylum Actinomycetota; class Actinomycetes; order Actinomycetales; family Microbacteriaceae; genus Microbacterium; species Microbacterium oleivorans_D. The sequence continues at coordinate 29,607 of NZ_JAMBOV010000001.1, forward strand.
CACCCGCAGAGGGCGACGACCGGATCGTCAGTCTCGCGGTGCCGCAGCTCTGACCAGTTCGCGGATGCGCTGCTCCACGGCATCCGTCATCTCGATCACCGCGAACGAGACCGGCCACATCACGCCGTCATCGAGTTGCGCGGTCTCGTCGAAGCTGACCGTGCCGTAGCGGGTCTTGAACTTGGACGCCGGCTGCCAGAAGACCACGACTTTGCCGTCCTTGGCGTATGCGGGGAAGCCGTAGAACGTCTTCGGGTTCAGGTGCGGGGCCTCTTCGAGCACGATGACGTGCAGGCGTTCGGCGACGACGCGGTCGGTGCCCTCGAGCGCCTCGATCGCGTCGAGGCAGGCCTGGTTCTCCTTCTCGATCTTCGCGAGGCCCTTGAGCCCCTTCATCGCCTTCAGCTCCTCGGCCCGCTGCTTCATCGCGGCCTTCTCGGCGTCGGTGAAGCCGGCTCCCTCGCTGGTCTTTCCTGCCATGGTCGTTCCCTTTCGGTCTGTGTGACTGAGTCTCAGGACTGCTGGATGCGGAGCAGGTTGCCGGCGGGGTCACGAACGGCGCAGTCGCGCACGCCGTAATCCTGCTCGATCGGCTCCTGCACGATGTCGGCGCCCGCAGCCTCGAGCTGCACGAACGTCGCATCGAGGTCGTCCGTCGCCAGGTTGATCCCGAAGACGGAACCCTTCGCGAGGAGCTCCTCGAGCGTCCGGCGTTCGGCGTCGGTCACGTCGCGGCCGACACCGACGGGGTGCAGCACGATCGCCGTGTCCGGCTGGTCCACCGGCCCGACGGTGATCCAGCGCATGTTCTCGTAGCCGACATCGAGACGGACCTCGAACCCGAGAGCGTCACGGTAGAACGCGAGCGACTCTTCGGCATCCGTGTGGGGCAGGAAGCTCGAGTGGATGGTGATCGTCATGACGCCAGGTTAGGAGGGTGCTGCGGCGGCCGCTTCTCTATTCCTGACCGGTCGCGTGACCTGCTTCGCGATACACGGCAACATGCCTGGCCTCAGCTCGGCGCCCCGCTCGCGGTACACGCTGGGAGGGACGCCGACGAGCTCGGCGAAGCGGGTGCTGAAGGTGCCGAGCGACTGGGAATCGACGGCGAAGCACACCTCGGTGACGCTCAGATCGCCTCGCCGGAGCAGTGCCATCGCACGCTCGATCCGGCGCGTCATCAGGTAGGAGTAGGGCGATTCGCCGTAGGCGAGCCGGAACTGCCGGCTCAGGTGGCCGGCGGACATGTGGACGTCGCGGGCGAGCGATTCGACATCGAGCGGCTCCGCGTAGTCGCGGCCCATGCGGTCGCGGACGCGGCGCAACAGCACGAGAGTCGCGACGTCGGTCATGACCCGATCCTGCCAGCCGGAGAGGTCAGAGCGCGCGGTAGCTTCGGCCGTGCGGGTGGGTGAGGGCGACGGGTTCGCCGTCGACGGTGAGGATGAATCGATGCCGCTCTCCCGACGGCACGAGCCGCTCGAACTCCGGGAAGACGCCGAGCCCCTCGTTCGAGAGCCAGACCGCATCCGTCTCGGCCATCGTGCGCCGGAACCGCTCTCGGTCGTCAGGGGTCAGGTATGCCAGGACCGCGGTGTGGAAGACGACGAGCGTTGCGTCGCGGGGAGCGGATGCCGCGGCATCCGTGATCAGGTCATTCAGGTCGCCGCCGCGGATCGGCGCGGGATCGGATGCCGCGATGCGCGCGGCGGCCGCGAGGCGGGCACGCCGGTCGTCGTGCTCGGGCCACACGAGGGCGTCGAGCCAGGCGAGGGTGTCGGGGTCGGCGGGGTCGAGCGGGTTCAGGTCGATGCCGCCGCGCCAGACCACCTCGGGAAGATGTGTCGGAGGCGCCGTGTTCTCGATGCGGCAGTCGATGACGACCTCGGTCGGGGTCGGTGGGTCGAGGCTGGTGACGGTTCCGTCGTCCGCGGTGTAGCGGTACGCGTATCGATCGGGATGCAGGCAGAGCCCGGCGGACGCGCCGACCTCGAGCAGGGCGAGCGGTCCGGGGAGGCGGGCCAGCTGCGGGAGCAGGACGGCGCAGCGGGCGGCCTCGTTCGTCTGGGTGGCGTGGGTGAGGGCGATGTCGCGGATGTCCGGCCACCGGTCGACGGCGATGCGACGGGCATTTCGCCACGGCGCGATCGGCACGCCGGCGACGCGCATGGCCGCGAAGACCAGGTTCGCCTGCCGCTTGGCTCGCGGCAGCTCGTCGATCAGGGCGAGCATCTCGGGGTCGTCGGCGACCCCGAGCGCCCACTCCTCGTACGTGGCCGAGGACCCGGCGGCTTCGCGCGCGCCGAAGATCCGATAGTGCTCCGCCGTCGGTGAGTCCGCCGCGACGCCCCAGGACGGAAGGTCGGTCATGGCGCGAGCGTAGTCCGCGCGGCGCGCCTACTCGGCCAGGAAGGCGAGAGCGGCTTCGCGGAAGACGCGGGAGCCGGGTGCGTTGAAGTGGTGCCGGTCGGGGATCTCGATGAACCGGCCCTGGGGCGTCGCGGCGGCGAGGGACTTCGAGCCCTCGATGATGCCGTCCTTCGTGCCGGTCGCGAAGAGCACCGGCTGCCCGGGCGCCGTGCCGGGGTCGGGGTCGACGGTGCCCGTCGCCCGCATGCCGCGCGCGATCGCGAGGAGCGCCCGCAGGTCGTTGCCGGGGACGCGCTCGGTGAGGGTGATGTAGTTGTGGGTCACGGCATCCGTCACCGGCTCGCCCTCGTCGACGTACGCCTGCACCTGATCGAGGTCGAGCCGTCCGAGCGGCACCCCGTCGGGGACGCCGCCGAGGACGACGCGAGGGATGCGGGGTTCCAGGTCGCGGGCGACCTCCCAGCCGACCCGGGCGCCGAGGGAATAGCCGACGTACAGCGCCTCGTCGACCAGGTAGGTGTCGAGGACGGCCTCGAGGTCGGTGACCATGGTGCGCAGGGCATAGGCGTGCGAATCGTGCGGCTTGTCGCTCGCGCCGTGTCCGCGCTGGTCGACCGCGAGCACCCGGTATCCGGCCCGCAGCAGGTCGCGCACCCAGCCCGTGTTCACCCAGTTGTCGCGCGCGCTCGACGCGAAACCGTGCACGAGGATGACCGTCGGGGCGTCCGCCGAACCCCACTCGTAGGTGGCGATGCGGTATCCGTCGCCCACCATGACGAACTGCGGATCGGGTGTCTCGGTCAGGGCGGGGAAGACGGTGGTCACCCCACGATTGTGCACCCCGCAGGCTCCGCTCAGGTGTCGCCCCCGCCGAAGCGCCCGCTCGACACGAGCTCCTCCGCGACCCGGCGGAGCGCGAGCAGCAGGGGTTCCACGAGCACCGTCCCGAGCACGACGTAGCGCACGGCATCCTCCGCGGACGTGGTCGGGATCGCGTCGATCTCGGCCTCGACCATCTGACGGATGCCGGCGAGGTAGGCGTCCATGGTGGCCTCGGGGACAGCGAAGCCACCCCGCTCGATGCTGTCGAGGGCGCGGGCGACGCCGGCGACCTGCTGCGGCGCACACGCCTCCGGCTCCCACCCCCACCGCCGGATCAGGTTCCGCGCGGCGGTCAGGTCGAGATCCCCGTCCGCGGGAGGCGAGACCGCCGCGTGCGCGATGCCGAGGAGGTGACCCGGATCCTCGGGGGGATCGTCGAGCGCCCCGATCACCTGACGTGCCGAGGCGATGCCGACCCCGGAGTCGACGAGGGCACGGATCAACCGCAACCGCTCGACGTGCGTCCGGCCGTAGACGGCCTGCGTCGCCGACGTCCGCTCACCCTCGGGCAGCAGCCTCTCGCGCAGGTAGTACTTGATCGTCGCCACCGGGACGCCCGTCTCGGCGGAGAGCTCCGAGATCCGCATCGATTCCCCCTTGACTTCGATAGTACTGCTATCCATTCTGGATAGTGTCGCTATCGAGAGGATCGCCATGACCCGTATGACCCACACGCACGAGGGCGAGCTCGTCGTCTTCCACCTCGGCATGACGATCCGGAAATGGTGGCGGCCCGATCTGTGGATGCCGGTGTCCGCTGCCATGCCCCGCATGATGGCCGAACTGCTCGGCGACCCCGAGTCGGGTCTGCTCGGCTCGACCATGCTCCTCGGTCGACGCGGACCGTACCTCGTCCAGTACTGGTCGTCGATCGACAAGCTCTACGCCTACGCGTCGGCTCCCGAGCAGGCCCACCGCCCGGCGTGGACACGCTTCAACCGACTCGCCCGCTCGCACCCCGGCGCGATCGGGGTGTGGCACGAGACCTACCGCGTCGCCGCGGCGGAGTCGATCTACGTGGACACACCCGCCATGGGCCTCGGTGCGGCGACGGGACTCGTCGAGATCGGCCGTCGCCACGACCGGGCTCGCGCCCGTCTCGACGACGGGGCGACGGTCTGAGGCGCGTCAGCGCCTGCGCGCCAGCCGACGAGGCGTACCCGCGCGACGACGCAGGGCGCGCCGCATCCGAGACGTCGGCTGCGGGAGCGGCACCGGCTGCGTCACGACCGTCTCGACCGTCATCGAGCCGTCGACCGGTCCGATGACCGCGATCGGCGTCGTCGGCGTGATGGTCATCGGCGCCATCGGCATCGACGCCAGCGTCCGGTGTGCCCGGATGTAGGCGGGGATGAGGATGACAGCGGCCGAGATCCACGCCAGCGGGTTCGACCACGCCACGCCGATGAACCCGAACAGGGCTCCCAGCAGGATCGCCGCCGCCGCCCGCGCGACCAGCTCCACGACACCGGTCACCGTCGGGATCACGGCGTTGCCGAGCCCCTGCAGCGCACCCCGCGTGACGAACAGGACGCCGAGCGCGGTGTAACTGAACCCGTTGATGATGAGCATCGAGACCGCGAGGTGCACGACGCCGTCGGCCCCGTCGCCCACGAAGATGCGGACGATCGGGCCGCCGAGGGAGATGAGCAGGATGCCGAGGGCCACCGCCGCTCCGACGGCGATCCACGTCGCCTGGACGACCCCACGTCGGATGCGGTCGGGGCGGCCGGCGCCGTAGTTCTGGGCGACGTACATCGAGACCGCCAGCGACATCGACTGCAGCAGGGCGACAGCCAGCCCGTCGACACGCGAAGCCGCGGTGTAGGCGGCGATCGCCTCGCCACCGAGCGTGTTGAGCGCGACCTGCACGGTCAACGCGCCGATCGCGATGATCGACGCCTGGAAGCCCATCGGCAGGCCGAGCCGCAGGTGCGCCCTGATGTCGGCGCGTGTGATGCGCCAGTCCTCGCGCTTCAGGTGCAGCTCAGGGATGCGGCGCCGCACGAACTCGAGGCACAGGAGCACCGAGACGGCCTGCGCGACGACGGTCGCCAGTGCCGCGCCGGCCACACCGAGGCCGAGCCACGCGATGGCCGCGATCACGAGCACGACGTTCAGTGCGCACGCGACGATCAGGAAGATGAGAGGTGTCCGCGAGTCGCCGATGGCGCGGATGACGGCGGACAGGAAGTTGAAGAACATCAGCGCGCCGGCACCGAGGAAGCTCACCTGGGTGAAGACCGTCGCATCCGCGAGCAGCTCGGGCGGGGTCTGCAGGGCCACGAGCGCAGGTTCGGCAATGAGCGGTGCGCCGACGGTGAGGATCACCGTCGTGATGCCGCTCAGGAATGCGCCGGTCGCGACGGAGCGACGGACCCCTGCGGCATCCATCGCCCCATAGGCCTGCGCGGTCGGGATGGCGAACCCGGAGGTCAATCCCCACGCGAATCCGAGCAGTAGGAACAGGAGACTGCCCGTCGCCCCCACGGCGGCGAGCGCGTCGACGCCCAGCAACCGACCGACGACGATCGTGTCGGCGAAGTGGTACAGCTGCTGCACCACGTTGCCGATCATGAGCGGCAGGGTGAACAGCAGGATGACACGCCAAGGGCGGCCCGTGGTGAGGGAGGTGGCCATGAGGGCTTTCGGGGAGAGTTCGAATCGATTCGAGGTCCCTCGATTGTACCGAGCGCTCCCTGGGAGGCGTAAGGGGGGTCCGCGAAAAAGGGGCGCCGATCTCTCGGCGCCCCTTTTTTGGGTGGATGGATCAGAACGTGGCGGTGTCGGGGTCGGCTCCGACGCGCTGGCCGCGGTCGAGCGCGTTGATGGCGTCGACCTCGGCCGAGGTCAGCTCGAAGCCGAAGACATTGAAGTTCGAGCGGATGCGCTCGGGCGTCGACGACTTCGGGAAGACGATGAGGCCCTCCTGCAGGTGCCACCGGATGACGACCTGAGCGGGGCTCACGCCGTGGGCCTCGGCGGCATCCGCCACGGCCTTCTCGCCGAACAGGTCGTACTTGCCCTGTCCGAGCGGGCCCCACGATTCGGTGTGGATGCCCTTCGGCTCCTGGAACCCTCGGAGCTCGCGCTGCGCGAAGGCGGGGTGCAGCTCGATCTGGTTGACCGCCGGAACCGTCTCGGTCTCGTCGAAGAGGCGCTGCAGGTGCGGCTGGTGGAAGTTCGAGACACCGATCGAACGCGTCAGGCCCTCGGAGCGGAACTTCTCGAGCTCCTGCCACGTCTCGACGTATCGGTCCTTGTCGGGACGCGGCCAGTGGATCAGGTAGAGGTCGACGTGGTCGAGCCCGAGCTTCTCGAGGCTCGCCTCGATCGCCGGGCGCGAGGTGTCGCGACCCTGCTCGGAGTTCCACAGCTTCGTGGTGATGAAGAGTTCGTCGCGGGGGATGCCGGAGGAGGCGATCGCACGGCCGACGCCCTCTTCGTTGCCGTACACGGCAGCCGTGTCGATGTGGCGGTAGCCGGCTTCGAGGGCGACGCTGACGATGCGCTCGGCCTCGGCCGGGTCGACCTGGAAGACGCCGAAGCCCAGCTGGGGGATGGTGTGTCCGTCGTTGAGTGTGAGAGTGGGAACGGTCATGGATCCAGCTTTCCACCGCCGGGAGCGTCATCGGCACGGGTTGACGAAACGTTGCGGATGCGGCATCCGCTCAGTGCACGCGTCGCCGACCGGTCCGCGGACAGAATGTTCCTCCCGCGCTTTTGTCCATTCAGATGACTGGAATTCGGCTAGCACCATCTCTCTTCCGCGGCAATAGCTCGAACGAACGGTCCTCGGGGCGCACCATGAAGCCATGACCGCTCCCGCTCCGCTCACGGACGCCGACCTGTCGGGCCTGCTGGCCCGGACGGCGCTCGGCGATGCGGACGCCTTCGCGCAGCTGTACGACGCGACCTGCGCGTCCGCCTACACGCTCGCGACGCACATCCTGCGCAGCGAGCAGCCGGCGCAGCGCGTGCTCCAACAGGTGTACGTCCACGTGTGGGAGCACGCCGCGCAGGCCGAGGCGCGGCATCCGCGGGCCTGGGTCCTGCTGCTCACCCACCGCCACGCCATCGCGCTCCGGCGCCGGTCCGACGCGCAGGCCGAGGCCGTCTCGCGCGAGCGGCTCGGCGACATGAGCATCGAGCAGCAGCGCGTCATCGCGCTCGCCTACTTCGGCGGGTACAGCCAGACCGAGATCGCCGCATTGACCGGCGAGACCCTCAGCGCCGTCCGCTCCCTCACCCGCGGCGCCCTCGACCAGCTGCACGCGGCGACGCGCGTGGTGACGTCGCCCGTCGCGCTCCCCCGGGCGACCGGCGTCATCGCGTAGCGACCTCGCTCAGACGGCGGCGGCCATCGCCCGACCCGCCACGCGTCCCGAGAAGATGCAGCCGCCGAGGAAGGTGCCCTCGAGTGCGCGGTAGCCGTGCACTCCACCGCCGCCGAATCCGCTCGCCTCGCCGGCGGCGTACAGCCCTGCGATCGGTTCGCCCCCTGCGGCCAGCGCACGGCCCGACAGGTCGGTCTCGATGCCGCCGAGACTCTTGCGTGTGATGACGTGCAGCTTCACCGCGATCAGCGGTCCCGCCTTCGGGTCGGCGATCGGTCCCGGCGTCGCGACGCGCAGAAGCTTGTCGCCCCGGTAGCGTCGCGCCTGACGCACGGCCGTCACCTGGGCGTCCTTCGTGAACGGGTTCGTCATCTCGCGGTCGCGTGCCTCGAGCTCGAGTCGCACGCGGTCGATGTCGAGCAGAGCGGATGCCGCCCGCATCCGCTCGAGCAGCTGCGGCACGGTGTCGGCGACGATGAAGTCCGCGCCGCGCTCCGTGAACGCCTCCACCGGAGGCGTGGCCCGACCGCCCTTCAGCCGCCCCGCGAGGAGCTTCAGGTCCTTGCCGGTGAGGTCGGGGTTCTGCTCGCTCCCGGAGAGGGCGAACTCCTTCTTGAGGATCGCCTGGTTGAGCACGAACCAGCTGTGGCCGTGCCCCGTGGCGACGATGTGCTCGAGCGTGCCGATCGTGTCGAACCCGGGGAACAGCGGGGCGGGGAGGCGGTGACCGGTGGCATCCAGCCATAGCGACGAGGGACCGGGGAGGATCCGGATGCCGTGGCGCGGCCACACGGGAGTGTGGTTCTGAATGCCCTCGACGTAGTGCCACATGCGGTCGCCGTTGATGAGGTGCGCGCCGGCGGACTCGGCGACGCCCAGCATCCGTCCGTCGACGTGGGCGGGGACGCCCGAGAGCATCGTCTCGGGCGCGCGTCCCATGCGGGCGGGCCACTGCGCGCGGACGAGGTCGTGATTGCCGCCGATCCCGCCGCTCGAGACGAGGACGGCGCCTGCACGGAACGAGAACCCGCCCGTCTCGTCGCGGTTGCTCGGCGCGCCGCGCTCGGCCGCGTCGGGGGCGAGCACGGCGCCGCTGACCCCGACGACCGCCCCTCCCTCGACCTCGAGGCGGTCGACGCGGTGGCGGAACGCGATGCGGGCGCGGCCCGACGCGACCCCCTCGAGCACGCGGCGGACGAACGGATCCAGCACACCCGGCCCGGTGCCCCACGTGATGTGGAATCGCGGCACCGAGTTGCCGTGCGCCGTGGCGCGGTCGCCGCCGCGCTCGGCCCACCCCACGACGGGGAAGAAGCGGATGCCGCGCTCCCGCAGCCACGCGCGCTTCTCCCCCGCAGCGAACTCGAGGTACGCCTCGGCCCACGCTCGCGGCCAGCGATCCTCGGGGCGGTCGAAGCCGGCGGAGCCGAACCAGTCCTGCCGCGCGAGTTCGAGCGAGTCCTTCACGCCGAGCCGGCGCTGCTCGGGCGAATCGACCAGGAACAACCCGCCGAACGACCACCACGCCTGCCCGCCGAGGCTCGTCTCGGGCTCCTGCTCGACGATCAGCACGCGCTTGCCGGCGTCCAGGAGCTCGGCGGCGGCGACCAGCCCGGCCAGTCCCGCTCCGACGACGATCGCGTCTGCGGCATCCGTTGTCATGCGTGCGTCCCCTTCGACGTGCCCGTCGGCGGCGACGGGTGCTGAGGAGACTCTAGGCGGATGCGCGGCGGTGACGGGCGACGAAGGCGACCGTCGTCACCACCACGATGATCGCGGCGACGGCAGCCCATGGCCAGACGGTCACCGGGAAGCCTGCGAGCGACTGCGTGTACGACTCGCAGAACGACTTCTCCGGATCGGACGAGTCGAGGCATCGCCCGACACCGATGACCGGGGCGAGGACGACCGTCGCGAGGAGCAGCGCGGCGGCGCCCCACAGCACCGCGCGCGCCGGCGACCCCGCTTCCATGAGGCGATCTGACCACATCGGGCGTGTCGACACCAGAGTCGCGTGCACGAATGCACGACACCGCTAGAGGCTGAAACCGCCGTCGCTGGTGAGCACCTGGCCGACGATCCAGGCGCCCTCGGCGGTCGAGAGCCACCCGATGAGAGCGGCGGGGTCGGCGGGCACGCCGACGCGGCCGAACGCGGTCGTCCGCAGCCACTCGTCGAGTCCCGACGAGTCGCGGTCGGCGGTGTCGGGGTCCATGTACCCGGTGTTCACGGGCCCGGGGTTGATCGTGTTGAGGACGATGCCGAGATCGAGGAGGTCGGCCGCGACCGTGCGGGTGACCCCGGCCAGCGCGGCCTTGCTCGTCGCATACGCGACCTCGCCTCGCATCGCGCCGTGCCCCTGTCCGGACGTCATCCAGAAGACGCGCCCGGTGGGCTCGGCGTACGGCTTCGCACCTTCGACCGCATCGCCGGGGCGGCGCTGCCCGGACTGCGGGGGCGCGAGTCGCCGGGCGAACTCCGCCGTCAGCAGGAGCGTCGAGCGCGTGTTGGTGTCCCAGAACGCGTCGAGCCGGTCGGCGGTCATGTCGAGGATGCTGCCGTCATCGCCGCTCTTCGCGTGGTTGCAGACGAGGATGTCGAGGCGTCCGGTGAGAGCAGCGGCGTCGGCGATGAGACCCGGGATCGCCGCGGCATCCGTCAGATCCGCCTCGGCGTCGCCGACGCGCGCGTCACCGACGAGGGCCGAGCGGATGCCGGTGCGCACCGCGTCGAGATCGTCGCCACCCCACGGCCGGTCGAGGTCGTGCGGGCGCCAGTGCTGGATGAACACGCTCGCGCCCAGCTGCGCGAGGCGCACGGCGACGGCGTACCCGATCCCGCGCCGGCGCGAGACACCGGTGACGAGCGCCGTCTTGCCGCTCAGAGGCGCGGTCATCGGTGCGGCCTCACGGTGAGGGACTGAACGACCGAGCCGAGGACGCCTCGCTCGTCGTGCAGGATCGTCTGCGTCATGCCGAGCCCCGTCGCCCCGAAGGTGACGGTCGTGTCGAACCCGATCCAGCCGTCCTCGGGGGTCCGGACGAGGTGGAGCGTGAGGTCGAGATTGGGGAAGGCGACCTCGCGCGGGTCGACGCGGGGGGTCACCCCGTTGGCGATGTCGATGAGCGACACCAGACGGGCGGTCGTCGAGACCGGCTCACCGTCGAGCAGGGGCACGGCGGGCAGGATCCACGTCTGCGCGCGACCGGGTTCCTGCTGCCGCCGGCGCACCTCTCCGACGGTCGCGATGAACTCGCCGGGCCACGCCGACGACGGGTCGACACGCTCGAGCGCATCCCTCGGCGGCATCGCGGGGTGGACGGATCCGGCGAGCGCCTCGGTGTCACGGGTGTGCATGAGCCAGGCCCGCGCGCTGAGCGCCGGTCGGCCGCCCTGCGCGAGTGTCGCCTCGACGAGCTCGATGCTGCGCCCGGGGCGCAGCACGCGACAGGTGACCTCGACCTCGTCGATCGGGATGACCCCGAGGATGTCGACGGACAGACGCGACAGCTGCATGGGCTGTGGACTGCGTGCGGCGTGATCGACCTCGATCGCGTGGGCGAGCAGGCCGATCGGCGGGGCGACGTGCTGCTCGGTCACGTTCCACGCGCCGCCGGTGAACGAGGTGGGCTGGAACCGGGTCGCGTTCGTACCTTCAGAAGCGAGGCGTTCGAAGTAGGCGGGCACGAGATGGGATGCTACCCGCGGCCGGGCCGGCGGTTCGGACGTCAGCGACGCAGGAGCTTCACGACCCCGGCGAGCGCCGCCGCTCCCGCGACGGATGCCGCCGAGTACAGCCCGCGCCGGTGCCGCAGTGCGCGGGTCTGCAGGCTCTCGCCCCGGGCCCGGTCGTCGAACGCGCCGTGCGCTCCGTGGTCGCCCCCGACGGGCTCGTAGAGGTTCGGCGGAGTGGTCGACGGCCCCTTGTCGTCGGCGAACTGCCCCTCCCACGCGTTCTTCGCGAGGTACCAGTCCATGAAGCGCCCGGCGACGCGGGTGCCGAGGACCAGGCCGACGGTGGACTCCCCCACCCAGGTCCGGCGGCGCGGCTTGTCGGCGACGTCGGCGACCGCGCGGGCACCCACCTCGGGCTGGTAGATGGGCGGTACCGGCTGCGGGTGCTTCGAGAACGGCGACTTCACCCACCCGAACTGCGTCGTGTTGAGAGCCGGCATGTCCACGATCGACACGGCGACGGCACTGCCCTCGTGCGTGAGCTCCGAGACGACGGAGTCGGTGAAGCCGTGGATCGCATGCTTCGACCCGCAGTACGCCGCCTGCAGAGGGATGCCGCGGTGCGCGAGCGCCGAGCCGATCTGGATGATGTGACCGCGGTCGCGCTCCCGCATGCGCCGGAGAGCCGATCGTGTGCCGTTGACGGTGCCGAGGTACGTGACCTGCGTCGCGCGCTCGTAGTCCTCGGGGGTGGTGTCGAGGAACGGCGCGATCGAGCCGGACATGACGTTGTTGACCCACAGGTCGATCTCGCCGAGCTCCGCCTCGACCTCTGCCGCGGCGATCTCGAGAGCGGCGTGGTCGGCGACGTCGACCGTGATGCCGTGCGCGCGGCGGCCCTTGGCGCGGACCTCGGTGGCCGCGGCATCCACTCCCTCGAAGCCGCGGGCGAGGACGGCGACATCCCAGCCACGGGAGGCGAGCTCGCGGACGATCGCCCGGCCGAGTCCGGCGCTCCCGCCGGTGACGACGGCGACGCCTCGGGATGTGCTGCTGCTCACGACCTGCTCCTCCGCGGGAGCCCGACCGGGCGGGGGACCCGTATGAGGCGGGCCTCAGCCGCTGCCACCATCCTTCGTGCTCCGGCGAAGGGGCGGGATGCCGTTGCCAGCGCCGCGGGGATGAGGTACGGGGCCAAGCGCATCGAGGTCGAGAAAGCAAGCCGCGATGCGGCATCCGCTCACGGGGTTAGCCTCGCGGCATGAAGAGCTCAGAGATCCGCTGGAACGACGAAGCCCGCGGCAAGATCCTCGACGATGCCGATCGGGTGCTGCGGGAGGCCGTGGTCGACCTCGCCGGCTCCGGGGACGAGATGTCCTCGGACGACGCCTACGCCGCCCTCACGGGGGCACTGAAGGACAAGTTCATCGACTGGGAGCCCGGCCCCGACATCCGCACCTACGCGGATGCCATCGCGAACGGCGAGATCGAGACCGATCCGGCGTGACGCGTCAGAGCCCGAGCGCGCGCAGGTAGTCGTTGACGAAGGCTCCGCGCGGGTCGAGCGAGCGCTGCAGGGCGACGAAGTCCGACCATCGCGGGTAGCGCTCGGCGGGATCACGCGGCGTGAAGACCTTGCCCCAGTGCGGGCGGGCGTCGAAGGGCGCGAGCGCCGCCTCGAGCTCGGGGAGCACCTCGGCGACGCCCGCCTCGTCGGCTGTCCAGGTGAAGTGGAACGCGACCGAGTCCCGGCCCGTGCTCGGGGAGAGCCACAGCTCGTCGCCGGCGATCGTGCGCACCTCGCACACCTGCAGCACGGGCTTCAGCCGGTCGGCGAGCTCGCGCACCGCGTCGAAGGCGGCGACGGCGTCCGCGATCGGCAGCAGGAACTCGGACTGCAGCTCCTCGCCGTTCGACGGCGTGAACTCGAGGCGGAAGTGCGGCAGCCGGTCGAGCCACCGTCCCGGCTTGCCGCCCTGCACCGTGCACGACGCGGCGGACACGCCGGGGAGCGGATGCCGCGCTCCGGCCGCCTCGCGATCGCGCAGCGCGGCGGGGATCGGTGTGGCCGCGGCATCCGTCCGCTCCTTGCGCCACACCTGGTCGACGTACATGTCCTCGCGGAAGGTGGTGAAGAACGACACGCTGTAGGCCGAGGCGGCGATGACATCGAACGCCTCGCGGACCGCCTCGACCGGCACGTTCTCGTAGACCGTCTGAGCGACCTCGAAGGTCGGCTCGATCGCGAGCTCGATCGTCGTCACGATGCCGAGCGCACCGAGTCCCACGACCGCGCCGTAGAACGTCTCGTCGGTCTCGCTCAACCGGACGAGGTCACCGGTCGAGGTGACGAGTTCCAGCCCCGTGACCGCCGCCGCGAGCGAGCGGTTCGCCACGCCGGACCCGTGCGTGCCCGTGCTCACCGCGCCCGCGACGGAGATGTGCGGCAGCGACGCGAGGTTCGCGAGCGCCCAGCCCTGCCGGTCGAGCTCCTGCGCGAGTTCGCCGTACCGGACGCCGCCGCCGACGCGCACACGGCGCTGCGCGGCATCCACCTGGATCGGCAGGTCGAGCTCGGCGGTCGAGACGAGCGTGCCGGCGGTGTCGGCGATGCGGGTGAAGGAGTGACGCGAACCCAGGGCTTTCACGGATCCGGATGCCGCGACCACCTCGCGCAGCTCGTCGACCGTCGTCGGAGCGACCGTGCGCTCTGCCGAGTAGCGGATGTTGCGGGACCAGTTCAGGCCGGCGTCGTCGCTCATGCGTGCCAGCCTAGGCGCGGGACGGGCGTCGTCAGCCGGCTTCGACCTCATCCGCGTTCCATGCCCGCACCCGGATCCGGAGCGCCGAGGATGCGACGTACGCCACTCGCCGGCTCTCCCCGGCGCGCAGCCCGAACGCGTTGTCCTCGAGCACGTCGCCGACGTCGTGGGGGAAGCCATCGATCAGGACCACCGGAGCGGGATGCTCACCCGCATTCTCGATCACGATCGCGTCGGCTTCCACGCGGGCACGGAGCACCGTTCGAGGCTGAGAGGAGAGCGGCGACGACAGTCGCCCGTAGGGCTCCAACAGCTCGGCTATGGGTGTCTCGGCCAGTTCGTCGAGAGGACGCGACTCGAGCGCGCGCAGCGCCTCGTCCTTCGGCTGGTGGTTGAACGGGTACCACTGTGACGAGATGAGGCCGCCGTCGGCTCCGCGCAGCTCGATCGCCAGGATCAGCGGCGACAGTCGGGCGTCCGTCAGGGGGGCGGTCAGGCGGAACACGTCGAGCCGCCCGTCGGGTTCGACGTCGACGGTCCGCTCCTGATCGAAAAGCACGCTCCACTGCGCATCGAAGAGCGTCGCCCGCACTCGCGCCGCCTGCAGCGCGACAGGCGTGTCGTTCGCGACGTGGACGCCGGCCTCGAAGACGTCGTCGGCCGCCCACTCCGTGCGGTCGTAGACGGCGAAGGCGGACCGAGGCGCGCTGAACTGCTTCGCGCGGTAGTAGGAGAGCTTCGGCACGCCGTAGTAGTCGATCACAGCCCAGGACGCACCAGGGAACGCCTCCCCGACCTTGTAGAACCAGTAGCCGGCCGTCTCGGCGCCGCTGTGCGCGCGGATGCGCTCGGACGCGAACCGCAGCGCATCCCCCTGCGCGATCTGCGAGTACTCGATGAAGGTCCGCCAGTCGGTGATCGGCCCGTAGGCGGCATAGCGCGCCTGCTTGAACAGGTCGAACAGCGAGAACTGCGACTGGTGCTGCAGGAGAGCACCGTGCGGGTGCGGCGGCCACTGCTCGAGCAGAGTCGGATCGAGGAACCGACCCATGCTCTCCAGAGAGCACTGACTCGACAGGCCGTACTCGCCGAAGACGGCCGGCAGGAGATCTGCGTACGCCTCGATCGGCATGCCCTCGTGATAGACGCCGTAGAAGTGCTCACTGCCGCCCCAGGGGTCCGTCCGGTGGAAGGGCCGGGACGGGTCGTACTGCGTCACGCGCTTGCCGATGACGGTGAGGAGGTCGTCCGACGTCGAGGTCGCCGGGTTCTCGTTCCCTCCGCCCCACATGATCAACGAGGGGTGGTTGCGGAGCCGCCGGACGATGCGAGAAGCCTGCTCGTCGATGGTCGCGAGGTCGGCGCCGGTGGCATCCAGTCCGAAGGTCAGGGGGAACTCCTGCAGCACCAGGATGCCGCGACGATCGCACTCCTCGTAGAACTCGTCGCTCTCGACCGTGCCTCCGCCCCACGCGCGCAGCATCTGCAGGTTCGCGCGGACGACGAGGTCCAGGATGTGGCGGTCCACCTCGAACCCTCGGCGGGCCATCGGATCCGTCCAGCACCAGTTCGCCCCCTTGAGGAACACCGGCCGCCCGTTGACGACGAACTGCCAGTCGTAGGTGTCCGGGCCGTGCCGCCGGGGCAGCGCCGCCATCCGTACGGTGCGGATGCCGAAGCTCGTCTGCAGAGTCGTGTCGCCGTCGCCGTCGCCGACCTCGGCGCGGTAGAGGGGCTGCGCGCCGTACCCGAAGGGCCACCACAGCTGTGGCCGGTCGACCGTCATCTCGATGTGATGTCGGCTGACACCGGCGGGCGCCTCGAAGGACGCATCGAGGGTGTGGAGCGAGCGGCCTCCGGGATCCCGCACGACCAGTCGCGCGGAGCGGGCCGCGCGCTCGGCCGTCGGGTTGACCGCGTCCCAGCTGATCCGCAGCCGCGCCACATCCTCCGACGCGTCGTGCACCGTGACCGCGAGGTCCGTCAGCTCGATGTCGGGCACCGGCGTCAGGGTGACGCCGCGCCAGATCCCCATCGAGATGAGGTGCCCGTAGTGCCAGCCCCACCCGGGCGACGGCTTCATGACCCCGTGCCAGTCGCGCGGCGGCGGGTCGATACGGACGACCACCTCGTTCGTGTCGCCCGGGCGCAGAAGCGCGCCCACCTCGACATCCGGTCCGCCGAACATGCCGGTGTGGCGCGCGACGGGCTGACCGTTGACGTAGACGGATGCCGCGTAGTCGATCCCGTCGAAGCTGAGTCTCACGCGGCGGCCGAGCCAGTGCGCCGGAGCCTCGAAGCGGCGCGCGTACCACCACTCCTGCTGCTCGATGCGGGTACGCCGGAAGAACCACGGCCACTCGGAGGGTTCGCCGTGCGCGGTGAGCTCGCTGAAGGTGTGGTCGTCGGTCAACGGATCGGGGGTGACGCCTGCGTCGACGAGGGCGGACTGGACCGTACCCGGCACCGTGGCGCGCACCCAGGACGATCGGTCCGTGTCCTCGCGATGCCACGACACCGGCCGACGCTGCGCGGCATCCGATCGATCACCCGCCCACCGGTCGATCGAGAACTCCCGCCCCGGCGATGCTCCGGCCATCAGCCATTCGCCGTCGAGCGACAGGACCTCGTCCGCCGCCTCGGGTACGGCGGATGCCCCGAGCTCGACGGCCGTCGCGGGGTGCGAGGTCAGCGCGGCGTGCGCCTCGACCCACCGGTCCCCCCAGAGCGGCGACTGACGCCACCGCCGGCGTTCGACCTCATCGAGGGACGCGTCGCTCACTTCACGGCACCGGCGTAGAGCCCGCTCACGAAGTACCGCTGAGCGAACACGAACAGCAGGAGGATCGGGAGACTCATGATCAGCACGGCCGCCATGATGTTGCCCCAGTCCGCGAGGTACTGCGCCTTGAAGTAGAGCACGCCGGTGGTCAGTGTGCGCTTGCCCGGATCGGTCAGCAGGAGCTGAGGCACGAGATAGTCGTTCCAGATACCGACGCCCTGCAGCACCCAGAAGGTCGCGACGGCGGGCCTGGACAGCGGCAGGAAGATTCGCCAGAACAGCTGGAAGTACCCCGCCCCGTCGATCGTGGCGGCCTCGACGATCTCCTTCGGGACCTGGCGCATGAACGCCGCCATGAGGAACACGCCGAACGGCAGGGCGCCCGCGATGTACAGCAGGATGACGCCGACGTAGTTGTTGATGAGTCCGAGGTCGCGCACGACACGGAACTGGGGGACGAGCGCGAGCTGCATCGGCAGGAAGATGCCCGCGGCCAGCAGGAGGTAGACGCCGGAGCCCACACGGGTCGCGTGCCGCACGATAGCGTACGACGCCAAGGCCGCCACGAACGTCGCGACCGTCATGCTCGCCAGGGTCAGCAGGATCGAGTTCGCGAACAGGTTCGTGAAATCCGCCTCGCGCCAGGAGGTGACGAAATTGTCAAAGGTCGGGTTGATGGGAAGCCCGGTCGGGTTCGTCAGCACCTCGAGGTTCGGCTTGAAGGCCGTGATCACGATGATCACGATCGGGTAGATCATCATCACGCTCAGCGCGATGAGAAGGACGTTCACCGGCACCCGCCGAAGCAGACGCGTCGCGGTCCTGGTGCTCATCGGTTGCCCTCCTCGGCGGCGACGCGGTTGTTGAGTCTGTTCTGCGCGGCGGCGATGGCGATCAGGACGATGATCACCAGCACCGCCATCGCTGAGGCGTACCCGAAGTTGTTGTTGACCATGCCCTCTTGGAAGACCTGCGTCATGTAGAGCTGGGTCGAGTTGCCGGGACCGCCTCGGGTCATGAGATAGACGGTGTCGAAGGCACGGAGCGCACCGTTGATGGAGAGCACCAGGACGAGGCCGATCGAGGGGATCATCAACGGGAGCGTGATGTACCGGAGGGACTTCCATCCGCGAGCCCCGTCGACGCGGGCGGCCTCGAGGATCTCGCTCGGGATGGTCGACAATCCGGCCAGGAAGATCACGATGTTGAAGCCGAGCCCGCTCCAGAGGTCGACGAGGATGACGCTGTAGAGGGCGAGGTCGTAGTTGCCGAGCCAGTCCTGCGCGAGCCCGCCGAGCCCGACGCTGCGCAACAGCGTGTTGAACGTCCCGGACGTGGGGTCGTACATGAAGCTCCACGTGAACACGATCGCGACCGGCGAGATCACCATCGGAGCGAAGAAGATGGCGCGGTAGATGTTGCCGAGCATGAGCTGTCGGTGAAGCAGCACTGCGATGAGGAACGCGAGGATCGTCTGCACGACGATCTTGAAGAACGCGTAGATGGCGGTGTTGCCGACCGCCTCCATCAGAACCGGATCACCCGAGAAGATGCGGACGAAGTTGTCGAGCCCGACGACCTCCCAGGCACGGTTGAACCCGCGTGCGTCCGTGAAGCTCGCGACGACGACCTGACCCATCGGGTAGACGGTGAAGACGAGGTACAGGATCAGCGCCGGGGACACCGCGATCCAGAACTTGCCGGTCGAGCTCCGCCCGGTCCACAGCCGCTGCGACAGCGGGCGGCGGGCGCGAAGCGCCCTGGTCGTCTCGGGCTCGTCGAGGGCGAGGACGCGGGGGTCCTCGACGCGTGTGCTGCTCATGGTGTTCCAATCAGAGGCGACGGCGCCACGACGACCGCGTCGTGAGCGGGGACGGTCACGCGTCCCTCGTGGAGTCGGGTGGGCGTTCCGCGCAGATCCAGCGCGGCGCAGTCCCGGTGCAGTCCGGACAGGATGACGTCGACCGGGTGGGCACCCACGTTGCCGACGACGACGACGCGCGCGGAGTCGTCGGCATCCCGCCACTCGGTGTGGCTGACGAGGTCCGCGGCCCCTTCGACCACGCGCAGCTGCGCGCGACCGTCGACGACGAGGTGCCCGTTCCACAGCCAATCGGCGAGCCGCGCCCGCAGGCCGTCGGCAGCCACGGCCCGTGCGACCGTCAGCGGCATGTCGGCCGGACGGCCCTTGAAGTTGTAGGGCTCGAGACTCATCCCGTAGCCGTAGAGCACGCTCTGGGCGACCATGCTGCGGTCGTCGAATCCGGTCAGCGCCGTCACGATCCGAGCGTCTGGCCGCAGCATCCTGCCGACCGGGCGATGCTGCGCCGAGGCGCTGCGGAAGTACGACACGTCGTAGTCCTCGAACTGCGCGTCGTAGGCACCTTCGGCAGCGATGACGAAGGTGTCCGCCCGGTCGCCGAGTCGGGAGCGGATGTCGGCGATCCACTCCGCATCCCAGGTGAACGCACTGACGCCCGGCTCGTGGCCGTGGTCGTCCGCGAAGCACAGCAGCGCACGTCCGTGGTACAGCGACTCGTCGGCGAGGACACCGTCGGCGCCCCACTCCGCCATCAGCGCGACCTCGTCGGCGATCCGACGCCGCAGTTCCGCGACGCCGAAGCAGAGCGGAACGTACCAAGGGGTGCTGATGCCGTACCGCTTCCGGGCGGTGTGGTACACCGGTCCGGGCTGTGCGTACGGCTGGCCGTTCGGATCCCGCGACACCCAGGCGGCGAGGTCGTCCCAGTGCGGCCCGGGCTTCTCGAC
The DNA here is from genome assembly GCF_023715745.1 of Microbacterium oleivorans. Taxonomy (GTDB): domain Bacteria; phylum Actinomycetota; class Actinomycetes; order Actinomycetales; family Microbacteriaceae; genus Microbacterium; species Microbacterium oleivorans_D. Next base: position 49,184 of record NZ_JAMBOV010000001.1, read on the forward strand.
CCAGACGTACTTGACATACAGCACCGTGGCGACGTCGAGCTCCTTCGCCCGCTGCAGCGCGCGCAGCAGCCCGTCGAGGCCGCCGAGCTTCTCCGCGGGCACGTGCCAGGGAACCCTGCCGTCTTGACCCCCCTCGTTCCAGCCGACGATCTGCACGGCGCGGATGCCCGCCCGGGCGCACTCCTCGATGATGTCGACCAGGTCGTCGAAGTCGTAACGCGGTTCGCCCTCGGTCGACATGAGCTGCACCTGCAGCCAAGAGCGCGGCTCCTGCAGCCAGGCGGCCGCGCTGCGTCGCGTCGGGCGCTGGTTCTCGCGGGGGACGTCCAACGAGGCCGTCCACGACCCCTCGTAGGGTGCGACCACCATGGTGGGGAGCACGACGGTGTCCCGTCCCTCGACCGGGAAGTGGATCGCGTCGATCGTCACCGCCCCGTCGCCCGGTGCTGTGCGGGCCAGGCTGTCGTCGTACCCCGGCTCGAGCGATGCTCGCCAGCCGATGAAATCCAGCGAGGGCTCGGCCGGCATGATCGTGAGCCCACCCTGCTCTGCGGTCACCGCGATGAAGGGGGATGTCGGGTTTCCGACCAGTTCCGGACGGAGGTTGCCGCTGGCGTAGTCGGGGAAGATCGTGCCCCAGTACGGGGCGTTGCTGTCGAAGGTCGGCAGCAACGACACCCGCGTGCCGGTCGAGTAGTCGACACCGCGCAACTCGAGCTCGCCGGGGCCCCGGAGCCCGCGGATGGACGGGAATCGGACCGCCTCGACACCGCCCTCGGCGAGCGAGAGCTCCATCGACAACGACAGCCGACCGGACGTCACTGCAGCGCGCACGACGATCCGGCCGTCCAGGCGCTCACCGGTGGAGGACACCGGCTCATCCCAGCGCAACTCGATCGCGGCGGGCTCCTCCTGATGGGCGGACGACAGCGTCTGATCCGTGGTCTGCACGACCACCGTGCGGTCGCCGCCGCGGGGGATCTCCACGACGAACAGGGAACCCGCGAGCGTCCCTTCCAGCCAGGCACCGAGCCTGCCATCATCTATAGCGACGAGGCCGCCGGTACGCGGATCAAAGCGGACGCGGAGCCGATCGGCCTCGATCGTGTGGATGGTCATCACGTGCTTCCTCGGGTCGTGGTGTAGCCATACTACACAGATCTCGCGTTTTCGTGCGCCGCATCCTCGCTCGACGCCGAAATGGGCACGTATCCGGTAGCTGAACTACCGAAACGTGCCCATTGGACAGGCGAATGCCCGGCCGCTCGGGGAGCGGCCGGGCATTCCCGGGGTCAGTTGTTGTTGGCCACGTACTGCTCGAGGGCGGTGTCGAGGTCGGCGAGCACGTCATCGGTCGACTTCGACCCGCTGATGATGTCCTGGAGCCCCACCAGCAGGGCGTCCTGGATGCTCGGATCGGTCGGCGAGAAGGCGGCGACGAACTGCTTCCCCTCCCAGGAGGCCTGCATGTCGGGGAACAGCGGGTCCACATCCTCGCCGATCTGCACACCCTCGGTCGTCGGGAAGAGCTTCACCTTGGCGAGGAACTCTGAATAGACGTCGTCCTGCATGAAGAAGTCGAGGAACTTCTGACCCGCGGCGAGCTTCGCGTCACCGTTGTTGGGGTTCAGGCCGAACCGCACCTGGTACGTGCCCCACAGCGCGTCGGACTCCGTGTCGGTGGTCGGGAAGTTCATGTAGTCCACATCGAGGTCGGCTGCCCGCGCGTCGGAGAGGATCCAGGTGGCCGGGAACATGGCCGCATCGCCGGCGAGGAACGCCGACTGCGCGGCGGTCTGGCTCGTCCCGACGGGGTTCGGCATGTAGTACGGCGTCAGTTCACGAACGATGTCGAGAGAGTCCCGCCACGCGTCGCTGTCCGAGAAGGTGGTCTCGCCGGCGGCCATCTCGGCCCCGAGCTCTTCGTTCGCACCGTGCTCCGCGAGCGGGTAGTAGACGATGAACTGAGGCCACCAGTTGTCCTGAGCACTCATGGCGAACGGGACGATGCCGGCGTCGGACAGCTTCTTGGCGGCATCCTTCAGCTCGGAATACGTGGTCGGCTCGTCGGTGACGCCTGCCTTGTCGAAGAGCGCCTTGTTGTAGATGATGCCGTTGCCCGAGAGCGAGATGGGCAGGTTGTACGTGCCGCCCTCGCGTTCGGAGTCCTCGCGCGCCTCCGGGGTCAGCTTCGAGAGATAGCTCTCGCCTCCCTCGGAGAGGTCGGCAGCGAATCCGTCCGCGACGAAGCTCTCGATGTTGCCGAGGTCGAAGCCGTAGACGTCCGGGCCCGCCCCACCGGACAGGCGCGTCTTCAGCAGGTTGTCGTAGTCGTTGGTGTTGAAGAACTCGGCGTTGACCGTGATGCCGTCGTTCGCCTCCTCGAAGGCATCGATGACGTCTTCATAGGCGGTCTGGGTGTCACCACCGTCGCCCCACATCATGAAACTGATCTCGACGGGGCCGTCGGACGTACCGCCCGCCGAGCCCGCGCATCCCGCCAGAGTTCCGACTGTCGCCATGGCGACTCCGGCGAGTGTCGCCCCCTTGAGCCACTTCTTCATGGCCACTCCCTGTCTTCATTGATGGTCACGGTCGGGTATCCGTGTGACGCTGAGGTGTTGGTAGCGATACTACACATTGATCCACGTTTTGCGGGATTTTTATCAGAACGTGATCCGTTTGTGCCCATTTTGGCTAGTGGTACTACTTCTGCACCGTCGAATCTCGTTAGGGTGTCTGGTCATGGAATCCTCCCAGCCGATCGGGCGTCGCCTGACGCTCAACACCGTCATCCGCCGTCACCAGATCGAAGCGACCCGCACCCGCTCCCTCTGGGAAGACGAGACGGAGCTCCACTCCGCGGCACTCGTCGAGCGCTTCTCGGACGCCGTCCGGTCGGCCGTCCCCGACGCGAGGATCACGTGGGCGCTGTCGTGGGGCGCGCTGACCGATGACTCGCCGCGCTACCGGGACATCCGCACGACGCTCGCCCGCATCACGCGGGACCACGGCGACGACGTCGCGTTCGTTCCCGGCGGCTTCTTCGCCAATCTCTACGGATCCCGTGACGAGGTCAGCCGGGATATCCTCGATGCCGCCGATCTCATCTCGGACCACTTCGGACGCGATCCCCGCTCGCTCGTGGCCGGCTTCCTCGCCGCCGCCAACATCGCTGCTGCCCGGGAACGCGGGATGCGGACCGTCCAGGGGAACATCTGGAGCCAGTTCGACATCGACCTGCAAGACGGCGACGGGTCGATCGCGTACCCCTACTATCCGTCCCGGTCCCACTTCCTGGTTCCCGGACGGGGAGACGAGCGCATCGACGCCGTGCAGCTGGACGGGTGGACGGTCGACCTGGTCGCCGCACGCGCGGCCGGGATGTCGCCCGATCACAACTCCCGCCTCGGTCTCGGCCCGATCGAGACGCTGCACCGGCTGCCCCGCGCCGAGGCACTGCGGGAGCTGGAAGCGACCAGCGAAGCGCACTTCGATGCGCGGAACGTCGAGCGCAACGGCCTCGGATGGCTCACCGTGAACTACGAGATCAGCGAGGTCGCACGAGGACTCGCAGTGGACCCGCACATGCTCGACGCATGGACGGGGTGGATCAGCGGACTCCGGGATCGCTGGCCGGACATGCGCATCCCCACGATCGGCGAGTTCGGTGAGGAGTGGCGGTCGCGGCATCGCGACAACGAGGGCCTCGCCTATCTGCTGCAGCAGTCCGGGAGCGGCGTGCAGGCTTCCCGGGCCGGCGAGACGGTGACGTGGTTCATGACGGCCGACTACCGGCTGGGGGTCCTCGAGGATGAGGAGGGGGTGCGGGTCTTCGACTACACCGCCTACACAGGGACCGAGACCGAGCCGGGCGGGAGCGGGGATCGCCGGTGGAGCCTGCTCGGTGAGATCAACCAGAAGGGCACCCGACCGCAGGACCGCCCGCAGCCGATCGCGACGTTCCTCGCCGCCCATCCCGACCTCGATGCCGCCCTCGACGACGCGTACGGCGACGCACCCGAGTTGCGCGCTCTGCGAGCGCTCGCGTGATCGGACTCACCGCTCTCACGGTCGACCATCGCCATGATCCCGTCGGCGTCGGGGCACGCCCGCGGTTCGGCTGGCAGGTCACCGGCGCCGGCCCGGGGACGACGCAGCAGGGCTGGCGGATCTCCGTCGCCGACGGGTCGGGCGCTGTCGTCTGGGCCACCTCTGCGGACGACGACACCTGCGTCGACATCGCCTACGGCGGCTCACCGCTCGAGTCGCTCCGGCGCTACTCCTGGCGCGTGGACGTGCGCACCTCCGACGGCGAGACCACCGGATCGGGCACCTTCGTCACGGGTGTCGTCGACGGGCAGTGGCACGGCACGCAGTGGGTCGGCGCCCCGCATCCGTCCGCCGCGGCGCCGATCGTCCGCGGCGTCTTCGACGTCGACGAACCCGTGCTCGAGGCGTATGCCGTCGTCGCAGCCGGCGGTCTCGCCGTGGTCGAGCTCGACGGAGAGCCGCTCGACGGATCCGTTCTCGGTCCCGGCTTCACGGACTACGACATCGTGAGCCAGTACACGGTCACGGATGTCACGTCGCGGCTCACGCCCGGTCGCCACGTCCTGTCCGCCGAACTCGGCCGCGGCTTCTACGGGATGCGCGGACGCAACACCTGGAACTGGGAGCGGGCACCGTGGCACGACGACCCCTGCGTCCGGCTGCTCGTCGCGGTGCGCACGGAGCGCGGGATGCAGGTGATCGGCAGCGACGAGAGCTGGCGGGTGACGGACGGCCCGACCCGCAGCGATGACCTCTATGCGGGCGAGGACTTCGACGCGAGACTCGTCGTCGCCGGGAGCGCGGACGCCGCGTTCGACGACACGGGCTGGTCGCGCGTCCGCATCGCCGCGGGGCCCCGCGGCGTTCCCGAACCGCAGCGCCAACCACCCATCGTGGTCGCCGAGCGGCTGGACCCGACCGAGGTCACGCAGCTGTCGCCGGGTCGATGGGTCGTCGCCTTCGAGCGCGTCATCGCCGGGTGGGTGGAGGTCGAAGCCGACGGTGGGGGCGGCGAGACGATCGAGCTCCGATTCGGCGAGACGCTGCAGGCGGACGGCGCGCCGAACTGCGTCGACGAGAAAGGCTATTTCGACGGGCGGTTCCAGACGGACAGGGTGACGCTCGCGGATGGGCCGGTGCACTGGCATCCGCGATTCACCTGGCACGGCTTCCGGTACGTGGAGGTGCGCGCTGCACGCCTCCCGCGGCTGCGCGCGGCCGTCGTCCATACGGAGGCGCCGCGCACGGGACGGTTCTCGAGCTCGGAGCCGCTGCTGGACACGGTCCACGAGCTGACGGTCCGCACGATCCTCAACAATCTCCACGGCATCCCGACCGACACCCCGAAGTACGAGAAGAACGGATGGACCGGGGACGGGATGGTGGGCGCCCGGATGATGCTGCAGAATCTCGACACCCACGCGCTGCTCGCGAAGTGGTCGGACGACATCGCGCAGTCCCGTCACGGCCGCGGTGCGCCGCAGGTCATCGCACCGCACGGCGGCTGGTCCATGGACTGGTCCCCGGCTCCGACGTGGCACGCCGCGCTGCTGCTCGTCCCCTGGGAGATCCACATGCAGACGGGCGACACCGAGGTGCTGCGGTCGATCTGGCCCGACGCCCGGGACTACCTCCGCTTCGAACTCGACCGCTGCCCGGGCGGCATCGCGACGACGACGCTCGGCGACTGGGTCGCACCCGACACCGATGCCGGGGGCGGCAACCCGCCCGAGGACTCCCGCATCGCGGCCACCGCCTTCCTGGTCGCGATGTGCGACACCGCGGCGCGCATCGCCGGGACGCTGGGTGAGGATGCGGAGGAGTGGCAAGCCGCGGCATCCGTCAGTCGCGCGGCCTTCGTCGACGCCTTCTGGGACGACGGGGCGGCCGAGGTCCGCGGGCAGGGCGACGACGGCTACCGCCAGGCTCATGCGGTGCTCGCGTTGGCGTACGACCTCCTGCCGCCGGCCGCCCGCGCCCGTGCCGCCGCGCGGCTCGCGGAGGACGTCGTCGAGCGGGACCATCACCTGTGGACCGGAGCCCTCGCCACCCCGCACCTGCTGCCGGTACTCACCCGTCACGGTCACGGCGAGGTCGCCCTCGCGGTCGCGCTGCAGACGACCTACCCCGGGTGGGGGTACTGGGTGACGCAGGGCGCGACCTCGCTGTGGGAGCACTGGAAGCCGGAGTCGCGCTCGCGCGGTCACTACTTCCTCGGCACGCTGGACGACTGGCTCTACGGCGACGTCGCCGGCCTTCGACCCCTGAGCCCGGGATGGCGGCGAGCGCTCGTGTCACCGGGTCTGCTCGACACGTCCCTGCAGAGCGCCGACGCCGCCGTCCGCACCCCGTACGGGATGTTGTCCGCACGCTGGCGACGCGATGAGGACGGTGTCGTCGAATTGACGTGCGAGGTCCCGGTGGGCGTCACGGCCGAGGTCGAGCTGGGAACGGGGCGGGTCGGCGTCGGGGCCGGCACGCACCGCTTCCGTCACCAGGTGGAGTAGCCGCCGTCGATGAGCACCACGGATCCGGTCATGTAGGACGCCGCGTCGGAGGCGAGGAAGGCGACGAGCGACGCGATCTCCTCGGGGGTCCCCACCCGCTGCATCGGGGTTCGCCGGATCCAGTCGTCCCACCAGTCGTCGGGCACTCCCTCGCGGGTGAGGTCGGTGCCGACGTAACCGGGCGCGACCGCGTTCACGCGGATGCCGGCCTCGACGTACTCGACAGCGAGGGATCTCACGGCGAGGTGCACCGCACCCTTGGAGGCGTTGTAGGCCGCCTGCCGCTGCGGTGCGTTCGCGAGCTCGCCCGACATCGATCCGATCGCCACGACGGAACCGCCGGACGTCATGTGTCGCGCCGCCTCGCGCGCGCACCAGAATGTGCCCGTCGCGTTGACGGCGAGGACGCGGTCCCACGCCTCGCGGGTGATGTCGGCGGATGCCTGGTGGTTCGCGATCCCTGCGGAGGTGACGAGGATGTCGAGGCGTCCGTGCCGTGCCGCGACGTCCGCGAAGACGGCGGTGACGTCATCGGCGTCGGTCACGTCGAGGTGCGTGTACTCGACGCGATCGGGGAAGGATGCCGCGGCTTCCGTGCCGAGCTCGTCGAGCAGGTCCGCGATGACGACGGTGGCGCCGAACTCCCGCAACGCCGTAACGCAGGCGAGCCCGATGCCTCGGGATCCGCCGGTGACGACGGCGACCTTGCCGTCCAGTTCGAGCCGTTCGCGGTACATCAGGGGCCTTTCCCGGGTGGTGCGCTATGGTTTGTAGCGATACTACATGGAAGGGGAAACCCGTGACCACGGACACCGGACAGAGCACCGCCGCTCCGTCGGAGGATTCCACCGACACCCTCCTCGAACGCATCACCCGACAACTTCCGAGCCTTCGTCGATCGGAACAGCGGGTCGCCGCGATCGTCCTCGACAACCCCGTCGGCGCAGTGCAGTTCACGATGGCGGGCCTCGCCGAAGCGGCAGAGGTCAGCGAGCCGACCGTCATGCGCTTCTGCGCGTCCGTCGGCTGCGAGGGCTTCCAGGACTTCCGCATCCAACTCGCCCAGACCCTCGCCCTCGGGCTGCCGGTCACGCATTCGTCCATCACGACGGACGACTCCAGCGCCGACCTCGCCGAGAAGATCTTCGACCACACCATCTCGAGCCTCGACCGCGCCCGGCGCACCCTCGCCGCCGCATCCGTCGAGCAGGCCATCTCCCTCCTCCTCGACGCATCCGACATCCTCTTCGTGGGATTCGGCGCGAGCGGGATCATCGCGCAGGACGCACAGCAGAAGTTCCCGCTCTTCGGGGTCCCCTGCCAGTCGCCCGAGGACTTCCACCAGCAGTTCATCGCGGCGACGATGAGCGGCCCGCGGTCGGTCACGGTCGCGATCTCGAACACCGGTCACACCGAGCAGACGCTCATCGTCGCCGAAGCGGCCCGCAAGGCCGGCGCTGCGGTGATCTCGATCACGGGCAGACAGAGCCCGCTGTCCGACATCGCCACGGTTCCCCTCATCGCGCGCACGTTCGAGGACACCGACGTCTACACGCCGTCCACGAGCCGCCTCGCCGGCCTCGTGGTGATCGACATCCTCGCCACCGGCGTCGCCCTGCGGCGGAGCCCGGAGCACACCGAGGCCATCCGCCGCATGAAGAGCGAGCTGGCCACCATGCGTTCGGGCGGATCCCCGACCACGGAGGAGTCGCCGTCGTGACCGGTCGGGTGCTCGTCACCTCCCGGTCCTTCGGCGGCGGCGGCCGGGACGTGGTGGGCGAACTGACCGCGGCGGGCTACGAGATCGTCCGCGCCGACCCCTCGCACGACCTGGGGGAGCTCTCCCGCATCCTGCCGGCGGTCGACGGGTGGATCGCGGGCACCGGACCGGTGACGGGCCGACATCTGGATCTCGCCCCGAGGCTCCGCGTGGTGTCGCGCTACGGCGTGGGGGTGGACAACGTCGACGTCGCGGCAGCGGGTGCTCGCGGTGTGATCGTCACGAACACCCCGGGGGCCAACTCGGCCGCCGTCGCCGAGCACACCCTCGCCCTGCTGCTCAGCGCGCTGCGGGGGATCCCCGCCGCCGATCGACGGGTGCGCCGCGGCGACTGGTCGGGCTGGTCGACGCGCGAGCTGTCGGCTCTGACGGTCGGGGTGCTCGGGCTCGGGCGGATCGGACGCCTCGTGATCGAACGTCTCGACGGCTTCGGCTGTGCGGTCCGCGGCGCGGATCCGTGGGTGCCCGAGGACGACCCCGTCTTCGATCGCGTCGTGCGCTGCGACGCAGCCGAGCTCGCGGTGACGTGCGACGTCGTCACGCTCCACGCGCCCGGTGGCCGGACGGTCGTCGACCGCGATTGGCTCGCCGCCTCCGACCGACCCGTCATCCTCGTCAACACGGCACGCGCCGACCTCGTCGACGAGCCCGCCCTCGCCGACGCGATCCGCTCGGGCCGCGTCGTCGCCTACGCCGCGGACACACTCGCGACGGAGAATCACGGAGACCTCGCATCGCCGCTGCTCGCTGACGACCTCGCCGACCGCGTCATCATCACCCCGCACCTCGGCGCGCAGACGCGCGAGGGCGTGGACGGCATGGGCGGCATGGCGACGGCGGACCTGCGCGCGGTCCTCGAGGGGCGCGCCCCCCGGCATCCGGTGTCAGCGTGATCGAACCCGCTGCGCCTGCCGGCTTCGTCCGGACCGTGACGGGTGATGTGGAACCCGCCGCTCTGGGCGCGGTCGACTACCACGAGCATCTCTTCCAGCGCTCCCCCCTCCTTCCCGGCGACGATCTGGACGACGAGGCGGCCTCCCTCCGCGAAGCGGTCCTCCTGCGGAGGTCCGGGTTCACGGCGATGGTCGACGCGACACCCCTCGGCCTCGGCCGGCGGCCCGATGCCATCCGCCGCATCGCGGAGGAGTCGGGCGTGTCCGTCGTCATGACCACCGGGGTGCACCGCCGCGAGCACTATGCGTCGGACGATCCCCTCCTCACGGCGGACGTCGATGTCCTCGCGCGCGCCTTCCTGCGGGACCTGCGCGACGGTGCGGAGGAGGGACTGGATGCCGCGACGTCCGAGGCCGCTGGTCGGCCCCGCGCGGGGGTGCTGAAGGTCGGCCTGGGGTACTGGCGCATCGACGCGGCCGCGCGGCGGGCGATCGAGGCGGTGGGGTCGGCGCACCGCGCGACCGGGGCACCCGTGATGGTGCACCTGGAGCACGGCTCGGCTGCGCATGAAGCGCTCGACGCGCTCGACGAGGCGGGAGTGGGCGCCGACCGGGTCGCGCTCGCGCACATCGACCGCAATCCCGATCCGGGCCTGCACGCCGAACTCGCGGCGCGAGGCTCCTATTTGGGGTACGACGGTCCGGCGCGCTCCCGTGAGTGGCCGGACTCGGCACTCGTGGACTGCCTCGTCGAGACCGCCCGTCGCGGCGGCGCGACGCGGATCCTGCTCGGCGGCGACGTCGCGCGACGCAGCCGGTACGTCGCCTACGGCGGAATGCCGGGGCTCGCCTACCTGGGCGACAGATTCGTCCCTCGGGTCCGCGCGGCGGGTGGGCCCGAGCTCATCGCTGCGGTGCTCGGGGCCAACCCGGCGACCTGGCTCACCTGGCGGATCTGACGCGCATCCGCCGCCGCGCTCCCGGAGCAAGCCGTCTCACGTAGCACAACTACCGCAAAGACGCGCTCAGACGCATCCTGGGGGTGTCGATTGCGGCTTTTGGCTGTCTCTGCGTAGTATTACTACCGATCCGAGACCCGGATCGGAAACGAATGGACGTGACATGTGCGCCGCTGCACGACCGGCCGAACCGGCCGCCCTCACCGTCGATCCGCTCGCCGGCAGCCTCACGGGCACCGCTGAACGGTATGAGAAGCACCTGCCCGATCTCGACGGGCTCTACCGGGACTCGGACGCCTTCGCCGCGGCGATCCGAGACGATGACGGCAGCCCGGTGTACTGGGTCGACAGCAGCACCCCCGAAAGCGGGCGAGGCGCCCTCACGATCGGACTCAGCGTGCTGCGTCCCGGACGGATCGGCGACGAGTTCGCGATGACCCGCGGCCACCTGCACGCGCATGCCGAGTTCGCGGAGCTCTACTACGGCGTCTCCGGCAGCGGCGTGATGCTCCTGGAGAGCGTCGACGGCGAGGCCCGAGCCATCCCCATCTCCCCCGGCGTCGCCGTGCATGTGCCCGGCGGCTGGGTCCACCGCAGCGTGAACGTCGGCGACGACCTGCTCGTCACCGTCTTCGCCTACGCGACCGAAGCCGGTCAGGACTACGGCATCATCGAACGCGCAGGGGGAATGAAGCAGCTGATCGTCGCCGACGGCGACGGCTGGACGACCCGCCTCAACCCGGATCATGGGGGATACCGTGTCTGACGCATCTGCGGTCCTCGCCGACCTCGCCGCACACATCGACATCAGCTGCGTGCAGGCGCAGCACACGCTGCGCGACGTCGAGGAGCTCGCGCGCCGCGCCGTCGACGGCGGTTTCGTCAGCGCGCACGTCCTGCCCACCTGGCTCCCCGTGCTGCGGGAACTCCTGTCCGGGAGCAGTGTCCTCGCCGGTTCGCCGGTCTCCTTTCCCAGCGGGGGCGCGACCCCGGCGACGAAGGCGGCCGAGGCGCGCGAGCTGCTCGGCCTGGGGGCCCAAGAACTGGACGTCGTCGTCTCGATCGGGCGTCTGCGCTCCGGCGACACCGCCACGGTGACCGATGAGCTCAGCCGGGTGGTCGACATCGTGGCCGGCGAAGTGCCGCTCCGCGCGATCCTCGAGGTCGGGCACCTCGACGAGTCGACGATCCGCCGCGGAGTGGATGCCGCGATCGCAGCGGGCGTGCCCTGGATCAAGACGGGCACGGGCTGGTCCGGCATCCCGACCACGGTCGAGCACATCCGCGTCATCGCGGAGCAGGCCGCCGGGCGCGCCGCGCTCAAGGCCGCGGGCGGCATCCGCGACATCGAGACCATCACGACCATGGCCGAGCTGGGGGTCACCCGGTTCGGCATGAACGCCACCGCCGCCGTCGCGGCCGTCGCGGCATCCCGGAGCTACGCATGACGATCGTCCAGACCATGACCTCGGCCGACCTCCGCCCCGCGGTGACGCCGACCCTCTACTTCATCGGCGTCACGACCGGCCGGTCCTCGATCCAGCAGGTCTTCCCGCGCTGGGCGGATGAGCTCGGTCTCACGGACGCGGTCCTGCAGGGCATCGACCTGCCGCTGCATGCCCCGGCGGCGGATTACCGACGCGTCGTGGAGTTCATCGCCGCCGACCCGCTCAGCCTCGGTGCCCTCGTGACGACGCACAAGATCGATCTCTACACGGCGTGCGCCGACCTCTTCGACGAGATCGATCCGTTCGCCCGCCTCATGGGCGAGACGAGCTGCATCTCCAAGCGCGACGGACTCCTCGTGTGCCACGCGAAGGATCCGATCTCGAGCGGTCTGGCGCTGGACGCGTTCGTTCCGGCCGGCCACTGGGCCGGTGGCGCGGATGCGCTGTGCATGGGGGCCGGCGGATCGACGATCGCCATCAGCTGGTACCTGTCGCGACGAGAGAGCGGCGCGGATCGACCGCGGCGCATCGTCGTGACGAATCGGTCCGAGGAACGTCTCGACCACATCCGCGGGATCCACCGGCAGCTCGACACCGATACGGCATTCGAGTACGTCCTCACACCGACGCCCGCCGACAACGACCGTGTGCTGGCTGACCTCGCGGCCGGCTCGCTCGTCGTCAACGCGACCGGGCTCGGCAAGGACGCACCCGGATCCCCCCTCACGGACGCGGCACGCTTCCCGGGCCACGGCGTGGCATGGGACCTGAACTACCGCGGCGACCTCGTCTTCCTCGACCAGGCACGGGCGCAGGAGGAGGCCCGTGCGTTGCACATCGAGGACGGCTGGATCTACTTCCTGCACGGGTGGACTCAGGTCATCGCCGAGGTGTTCCACATCGACATCCCGACCTCCGGCCCCTCGTTCGACCGCCTCGGCCGGCTGGCGCGTTCGGCGCGCTGATCCATGACCGAGCTCGTCCTCGCCTACGACCTCGGCACCGGGGGGTGCAAGGCGTCGCTGTGGGATGCCGACGCCCGGCAGGTGGCCGAGGTCGTCATGCCCTACCCGACGCTGCACCCATCGCCGGATCGCAATGAGCAGCGCCCCGCCGACTGGTGGGATGCCGTCGTCTCCTCGACGCGCGCGCTCCTCGGCCGGAGCCCTGGTGCGGCGACGCGTATCGCGGGGCTCGCCCTGTCGGGCCAGAGCCTCGGCGTCATCGCCCTCGATCCCCGGGGCGAACCCCTGAGCGACACGACCCCGATCTGGTCGGACGCCCGTGGCCTGACCGAGCATGTGTTCGCCCATCTCGAGGAAGGCGAGTGGTACCGCCGAACGGGCAACGGCTTCGGCGCACCGCTGTACCCGATCTTCAAGGCAGCGACGCTGCGGGCGGAGGATCCCGATCGATGGGCGCGCACGGCGCGGCTGGTCGGGTCGAAGGACTGGGTGAATCTCCGGCTCACCGGTGAGCTCGCCACCGACCACTCCATGGCGTCCGGTACGGGTGCCTACGATCTGCGCGCGGCCGACTACGCCGACGACATCCTCGCCGCCGCGGGTCTCGACAGGGGTCTCTTCGCCCCGATCGCGCGCTCCCACGATCGCGTCGGGACGCTGACGGCCGATGCGGCGACAGCCCTGAACCTCCCCGCCGGCATCCCCGTCTTCGCCGGGGCGGTCGACAACGCCGCCATGGCGCTCGGCTCCCGCGGCACGGCCGAGGGCCGGATCTACGCCGCCCTCGGATCGTCGAGCTGGATCACGGTCACGTCTTCGCGGCCGGTCCTCGACGAGGCCACTCGTCCATACGTCTTCGCCCACGCCGTTCCCGGGATGTTCGTCAGCGCGCTGTCCACCTTCAGCAGCGGCACGAGCTTCGACTGGCTGCGACGACTGATCGCGGCCGATGCGGATCCGGCTGACGTGATCGCCTCCGCTGCGGCATCCCCCGCTGGCGCCCGCGGCGTCACGTTCGTCCCGACCCTCGCGGGCGGGACTCCGCTCGAAGGAGGCAGCGCGGCGCGCGGCATCCTGTCGGGCCTGCATCTGAGCACCGGTACGGCCGACCTCGTCCGCGCATGTCTCGAGGGCATCGCCTTCTCGCTCGACCGCAGCCTGCGCCACATCCGAGAGCTGAGCGGCTCGACCGAGCCTCTCCTCGTCTCGGGCGGCGGCGCGCGATCCGACCTGTGGAACGGCATCTACGCCGACGTCCTCGGCTCCGCGCTGCAGCGCTCCACCGTCGACCAGCAGGCCGCGACCCTCGGCGCAGCGACGATCGCGTTCGTCGGCGCGGGCATCTGGGCGGACTTCTCGCGAGCGGATGCCGCGCACGGCGCCCTCGAGACCATCACCCCCACGCATCCCGAGTCCTACGATGCGGCCCGGGCCCGATTCGATGCGGTGAGCGCAGCGCTCGCCCCTCAGGAGGTTTCCCCATGACCGATCGCCCACTCGTCGTCATCACCGGCGCCAGTTCCGGTATCGGGGCCGCCACGGCGCGCGCCTTCTCCGCCGCCGGCCACCCTCTGCTGCTCATCGCCCGGCGCCTGGAGCCGATGCGGGCGCTGGGGCTGCCCGATGCCGAGCTCGCAGCCGTGGACGTGACGGATACGACGGCCGTGGCCGAGGCGATCGCGCGCGCCGAGGAACGATTCGGCCCCGTCGATCTGCTGGTGAACAATGCCGGGCTGATGGCGCTCTCGCCGGTCGCGGAAGCCGACCCCGCGCTCGTGCGCGAGCAGTTCGAGGTGAACTGCGTCGCGCTGGTGAACAACAGCCGACTCGTGCTCCCCGGCATGCAGGACCGCCGCCGCGGCACGATCGTCAACATCGGCTCGATCGCAGGCAAGCAGCTGTACTCCGACCACACGGTCTACAACGGCACGAAGTACGCCGTCCACGCCATGACCGAGGGGATGCGGCGCGAGAACGCCGCGCATGGTGTGCGCGTGCTGCTGGTCGCGCCGGGCATGGTCAACACCGCGCTGTTATCGAACACCGACGACGGCGCCGTCCTCGAGGGCTACCTCGAGTACAAGGACAGCATCGGAGGTGGACTCCGCCCCGAGGACATCGCCGACGCGATCCTCGGCGCCTACCGGCTGCCGCAGCACATCAGCCATCGCGAGATCGTGGTCGCCCCCACCTCCCAGGACGCCTGATGGACTCGCCGGTCGGCGGCGCCCGCATCGTCCCGGTCGTCGTCCTGCAGGACGCCGCATCGGCGCACCCTCTGGCTGACGCGCTCGTCGCCGGCGGCATCCGATGCGCCGAGATCACGCTGCGGACGGCCGCGGGCCTCGATGCGATCGACGCGCTGCGGGACCGCCAGGACATCGTCGTGGGGGCGGGCACGGTTCTGAGCCCCGAGCAGGTCGACGACGTCGCGGACGCGGGGGCTCGATTCGCCGTCTCGCCCGGTTTCGATCCGCGCGTGCTGGAGCGCTGCCTGGCGCGAGGGATTCCCCTCGTGCCGGGTGTCGCGACGGCCACCGAGATCCAGCAGGCCCTCGGACGTGGGCTCCGGCACCTCAAGCTCTTCCCCGCGAAGCAGATCGGCGGGCTCGACGCGATCCGCGCCTTCGCCGGCCCCTTTCCCGACGCGTGCTTCATGCCCTCGGGCGGGGTCTCCCCCGCCAACGCGAGCGACTACCTCGCGCACGCGGCGGTCTTCGCCGTCAGCGGTTCATGGATGGTGCCGTCGGATGCCCTCGAGGCCGGCGACTTCACACGGATCGAAGAGCTGTCACGCCGCGCCCTCGCCGCCCTGTGAGTCCCCGCATGGGTAGTTGCACTACCTACACTACCTTTCCCAGGGCTCTTGAACCCCGGAAAGTCGTCGGTTAGCGTACTCGGACAAGGAAAGTGCGTAGTGCAACTACCTGGTGTCACCGACGACACTCCCGAACCAGCCGCACCGCGTTCTATCGATGAAGATAGGAAGGCACCCCCGTGCAACGACGAATCGGGCCTGCGATCGCAGCAGCAGCAGCGCTGTCCGCGGCCACACTCCTCCCCTCCCTCCCGGCGGCAGCCGCGGACCCCGACGCGCAGCGGACGGTGACGGTCGACCTCGATGACGTCGTCCAGGAGGACTACCTCGGCATCGGCGCCAACGTCATGCCGTGGAGTCTCATGGAGGGAACCACCTCCCTGGGCTACGACGACGCCGACTGGGAGGTGGATGTCGAGCGCATCCTCACCCTGCAGCCGAAGGTGGCACGTCTCTGGTTCCAGATCGACTGGATGGAGCTCGAGAAGGGACAGTACGACTTCGAGAGCCCTGAGATGAAGGCCGTGTACCGGTACCTCGACGCCTTCGAGCAGGCCGGGACAGAAGTCCTGCTCAACTTCGGGTGGAAGGTCGGCGAGCGCGTCCATGACTGGTTCCTCTACCCCGGCGTGCAGAAGCCCTATGAGAGCGCCCCGGCCGACCTCGATGCCTATGGACGGTCGGCCTCAGCCCTGCTCGATGAACTCGTCAACAGCCGCGGCTACGACAACATCGACTACCTGACGTTCTACAACGAGCCCAACGGGAGCTGGGACTTCGAGGGACCGGCCGATCAGAAGGCCTACTACGCCGAGATGGCGCGGAAGGTCCACGAGCAGCTCGTCGAGGACGGACTTCGTGACCAGGTGCAGATCTGGGGCCCCGAAGAGGTGAACGCACCCGACTGGACGCAGTACATGGCCGACAACGCCGCGGACGTCTTCGACCAGTACTCCTTCCACCTCTACGGCGAGTCGTACGACTTCCTCGGCGACGCGATCGACCAGCGTCGCAGCTCGATCGGCGACGCCCCGCTGAATCTGTCCGAGATGGGATGGACGAACCCCGGCACGAGCGTCTGGGAGACCGGGTACGCGAACTACATCATCGGGAGCGCCAACAACGGCGTCCACTCGAACCTCGTGTGGCAGCTCAACGGCGTGATGACGCACGACCCCGCGGGCGACACCAACGGCGCGTTCAACATGTGGGACTCCCTCGTGCTCGGCCTCGAGCCGACGGCGGCCTTCTACGAAGCCGGGCTCCTCATGCGCTACATCCCGGATCACAGCACCGTGCTGGCCACGACGGTGTCGCACGACGACATCCGTGCGGCCGCGTTCCGCGACGCCGACGGTGAACTCACCGTGCTGGTCGAGTCGAAGGGCGGCGAAGCCAAGGACGTCACGGTGCGCTTCGAGGGCGGCCGCGTGAACGATAAGTTCACGCGCATCGCCTTCGACGACTCACTTGCGCAGCCCGAAGCGAACGCGATCCTGCCCGCATCCAGCGGCACGCTGCACGCGCAGAAGTCGGCCTTCACCGACCGCGACGTGAACGACCAGCACGGCTTCGTGATCTACACGACCGAACCGGCCGCCACCCAGGTCGCCGTCACGCCGACGGAGTCGACGATCTCGGGCGGATCGAAGGTCGCGCTCTCGTCCGACATCATCGACGGCAAGGGCAAGGTCACCTGGTCGGTCGTCGGCAAGGGCAACGGCACCGTCGACAAGCGCGGCGTCTTCACCTCGCCCGACGTGACCAGTGAGCGCACCGTCGCCGTCCGCGCGACGACGCGCAGCGGTGACTACGGCGTCGCGCAGATCACCGTGACGCCTGCTCCGAAGGCGGGTGTGGTCGACGCGCCGGTGTTCAGCCTCGAGCCCGGCCTGTATCCGTCGGTCGAGGCGGTCACGATCACGTCCGGCACACCGGGCGCGGAGATCCGCTACACGACCGACGGCAGTGAGCCCACCGCTGACTCGACGCTCTACACCGGGCAGATCTTCCTCGAGCCGCTCCAGACGACCTATCTGAGGGCGATCGCCGTCGCACCGGGCCTGGAGGACTCGGGCATCACGTCGCGGCTCTACAAGGTGCTCGACGTGCAGAACGCCCCCGACGGGTACGAGTTCTGCCAGTACGAGGACGGCGGGACCTGCGCCTTCGCCGGCGAGGCGAGCGTGGCATTCGGCTCCGACGGACTGTTCGAGTACGGCACCTTCACTGATGGCGTCGAGTGCACGGCCGCGTCGTTCGGAGCCAACCCGAACCCGGGTGGCGACAACCGGTGCTTCGTCAACCCCGAGATCCCGGCAGAAGAGCCGATCGTCACGATCTTCAACGCGGGGTTCGAGAGTCCCGCCACGGGCGGAACGGCGAACGGACCGATGGTGAACGGATGGACGTTCAGCGCACGTGCCGGCATCCAGCACAACAACAGTGTCTTCAACCCCGCGGAGGACGCGCCCGAGGGTGAGCGCACCGCCTATCTGAAGACCGACTCCGGGCTGGGGAGCCGCATCGACCAGACCGTCGTGTTCCCGCAGGGCACCTTCGCGTTGACCTTCTACACGGCCAACCGCGCCGACTTCGGCGGGCTGCAGGAGTTCGATGTCTTCATCGACGACGAACTGCTCGGTCACTACGCTCCGGCGGGCGGCTCCTACGAGTTCCACCAGACGGATGCCGTGACGCTCGACGCGGGCGAGCACACGATCTCGTTCGTGGCGACGACCGTGGACGGTGACAACACGGGCTTCATCGACGCGGTGAAGGTCGTCGAAGCCGAGTGACGCCAGTGAAGGCCGCGACCCGCGCGGGTCGCGGCCTTCACTGTTGGTGGGTCAGGAACCGATCAGGCTGACCACGAGACGCACGGAGAGCGCGATGACCGACACCAGGCCGATGAGCCCCATCACGTTCTGCCACCAGGTGTTGCGCAGCGGCCCCATGAGGCGCTTGTCGTTCGACATCACGATGATCAGCACCGCCAGGATCGGTGCGAAGAGCACGGTGAGGGCTTGCGCGAGGATGATCAGCTCGACCGGCGACGAGCCGGAGAAGATCAGGGTGATCGCGACGCCGAAGATCAGGATGAAGCCGCTGCCGAGCCGCGCGGTCTTCGTCTCGGCCGAAGCCCCCTTGCCGAGTGCGTCGGAGAGCATCGTGCCGCCCGCGACGCAGTTCGGGATCATCGACGAGAACGCCGCACCGAAGAAGCCGAGTGCGAAGATCCACGCCCCGACCGGGCCCGCGATCGGCTCGAAGATGCGAGCAAGCCCGCCGAAGGCGCCGGGCGCGTCGGTGCCCGTCGCGTTCAGGACCGCCGCAGCGACCACGATGACGAGGGCCGTCATGATGCCGGGGGCCACGATGCCGGGGATCGTGTCGACGATGGTGATGTCGCGGTAGTCCTCCTTCGTGCGCGCCCGTGCCTTCGTGCCGTAGGAGGTGTAGAAGGCCGCGTTGATCGAGAAGTTCGTGCCGACCAGGCCGATGATCAGCAGCCAGGCGTTGTCGGGGACGACGGGGATGAGGCCCGCGCCGGCCGCGGCCCAGTCGGGGTTCGCGACGAACGCCGAGACGATGAAGCAGACCGCCATCAGGGCGACGATGGCGATGAGGATCTTCTCGACGATGCGGTAGATCCCCTTCAGGAACAGGATCGACGCGACCGCCACGGTGCAGATGATCGTCCACATGACGGGCGACGTGCCGGGGATGAGCATCGACAGACCGACTCCGGAGCCGACGGCGTTGCCGACGGAGAAGCACAGCGTGATGAGGAAGACGCCGAAGCCGGCGACGACGCCGACCCAGCCGCCGAGCCGCTCTTTGACCGACGCGATGAGGGAGACAGGGGTTCGGATGCCGAGACGCACGCTCATGTCGGTGAGGAAGATCATGAGGATCGTCGAGACGATGATCACCCAGATGAGGGTGTACCCGTAGCCCGCACCGGCGTTCATGGCGGTGGTCAGGTTGCCGGGTCCGAACTGCCACGCGCCGGCGACGAAGGCCGGGCCGATGAGGGCGAGCTGGCGCCAGAACGTACGCCGGGTGTGGCTGGATTCGACGATGGTCCGCACCGTCTCGGTCGAGATGCGACCGTGTCCGGTGCCGGGGGTCGCGGGGGGTCGAGTGGTGCGCGAGCGGTCGATGCTCATGGGAGCTCCTTCGGGAGGGCGGTCCTGCCGCCGAGTCGTCGTTGACTGAAGAGCCGCACTGCAGGGTAGATCGACGGGTGCGGTGCCGTCCATGCCTTCGGGGACCGGCGTGCGGCCGGTCCCCGAAGCCGGGTCACACGGAGACGCCGACCTTGCCGAGGTCGGCGGAGGCGAACGCGGCGGCGATCTCGGCATCCGCTCCGGGCTCGAGCGGGAGCAGCGGCTCGCGGACCGTCGCGTGGTCGAGGATGCCGCGGTTCACCAGCCCCCACTTGAGAGCGACCGTGCCCTCCATGTGCGAGCCGCGGTGGTACACCGCCTTGGTGACGGGCAGCAGGCGTTCGTGGATGGCGTGCGCGGCGGCGTAGTCCTTGGCCTTGCCGGCGGCGATGAGGTCGACGAGGAGCTCGGGGGCGATGTTGCCGTAGCCGACGAGCAGACCGTCGACGTCGAACATCGTCGGCAGCAGGTACTCGTCGTGGCAGGAGAGCACCTGCAGTTCGGGGTAGGCCGCGCGCAGCGCCGGGATCTCGGTGTACCAGCGGCGCATGTTGCGGACGCCGTTCTTCGTGTGGTTCACGCCCTCCTGACCCGCGATCTCCAGCTGCGTGTCGAGGTCGTAACTGGCCTTCGTGTTGTCGGGGTACTGGAACAGGATCTCCTCGAGCCCCGATTCCTCCCAGATCGCGCGGTAGCGGGTCTGCGGGGCTCCTGGCTGGAAGCCGAAGCGGAGCCAGCCGTGCGACGGGTAGACGAGTGCGCCCCGGGCCCCGGCATCCGCGGCGGCCTTGGCCTCGAGGGCGGCGGTGAGGTTGCCCTCCTTGGTGATGCCGGCGATGATCGGCAGCTTGTCGTCGACGGAGTCGCGGAAGGCGCGGATGACGTCGAGCTGCTCGGCCTCGGTGAGGAACGTTCCCTCACCGGCGTGGCCGAGGACGACGAGGCTCTTCACGCCGTCGATCGAACCGAGCCAGGAGCCGAGTCGCTGGATGGCGGCGTAGTCGACGGCGCCGTCCTCGGTGAAGGGGGTGACGGGTGCGGGGTTGAGACCACGGAGGTCGAGGACCATGGCTGGCTCCTTCTCTTCGTTGAGACCCGCCGAGTGAAAACGTTGGCGGGAACGTTTGCAGTAACGATTGCAAGTATGCTGACGGACAGAGATCGTGTCAAGGGGGAGCAATGGCGATCACCTCGAAACCGGGCGGCACCGCCGGCCCCGTGACCTTGCGCGACGTGGCCGAGGCGTCGGGCGTGAGCATCTCGACGGTGAGCCGCATCCTCGACGAACGCACGCCGCCGTCGAAGTCGGCAACGGCGCAGCGCGTTCGTGCGGTGGCCGACGACCTCGGCTACCGGCGCAACGTCTTCGCATCGAATCTGCGCCGCGGAGCGACCGGCACGATCGGCGTCCTCGTGCCGCGGCTGACGGATGCCGTCATGGCGCTCATGTTCGAGGCGGTCGAGCGGGCCGCACGCCAGCGAGGCCACTTCGCGGTCGTCGCGACCTGCGGCGATGACCCCGACGAGGAGCGCCGCGCGACCGAGACGCTCCTCGACCGCGGGGTGGACGGCGTCGTGCTGGCGACCGCCCGCATCGACGACGGACTGCCGGCGTCGCTGCGCGAGCGGAACGTCCCGCACGTGCTCGCACTCCGTACCGATCGCGTGAGCCCTTCGTCGTTGGGAGACGACGAGACGGGCGGGTACCTGGCGATGCGACACCTCATCGACCTGGGGCACCACGACATCGGTGTCGTCACCGGCCCGTGGTTCACCTCGAGCGGGCGCGACCGCCGCGCCGGTGCCGAGCGCGCCGCGGCCGAGGCCGGTATCGAGCTCCCCGAGGCGCGCATCCTCGCCGTCGGTTACGGGCTCGACCACGGCATCGACGCCGGACACCGGTTGCTCGACGGCCCCCATCGACCCACGGCCGTCTTCGCGGCCAACGACAACCTCGCCCTCGGCATCCTCACCGTGGCGCAGAACCGCGGTCTGGTCCCGGGTCGGGACCTCTCACTCGTGGGGTACAACGACATCCCGCTGGTGGCCCAGCTCCCGGTGCCACTCACCTCGGTGCGGACACCGTTCGATCAGATCGCGACGACCGCCGTCGAGATGCTGCTCGCTGCGGATGCGGGCGCGTCGATGCGAGTGGCGATGCCGACGCTCATCCCACGAGCGTCGACCGCCCACGTCGCCTCGACGCGGTGACGCCTACTCGCGGCCCCGGACCGTCGGGATCGCGCCTGTCCGTTCGGCGATCTTGCGGTCACCCCGGCGACGGCTGAATCGCGCCACGAAGAAGAGGATCGCTCCGACGATGACATAGCCGGCGGTCGCGAGCCAGACCAGGCCGGTCTGCTGCGTGAGCAGCACGATGCTCGCGACGATGGCGAGGATCGGGACGACGCGCGGCACCGAGAAGTGCGCGTGCTCGACCTTGTCCTTCTTCAACACGAGCACACTCACGTTCGCGGTGAGGAAGACGAGCAGAAGCAGGAGCACCGTCGTCTCGGCGAGCGTCGAGATGTCGCCGACCACCGTGAGGAGCATCGTCGCGCCGGCGACGACGAGGATCGAGACCCACGGCGTCCGCCGCTTGGGCAGGACCTTGCCGAAGGCGTGGGGCATGAGACCCGATTCCGCCAGCCCATAGGCGACGCGGCTCGCCATCACCATGAACAGCAGCGCGCCGTTGGCGATCGCGACGAGGGCGATGAGGCTGAACAGCCACCCCGGCACCGCGAGGCCGCTGGCCGTGACCACCTCGAGGAGCGGGCCGGTCGACGTCGCCAGCTGCGACGGCTCGACGACGATGACGGCGCCGATCGCGATCAGCAGGTACACGACGGCGGCGGTGATGATGGCCCCGAACAGCGCCCGCGGATACGACCGCGACGGGTTCTTGACCTCTTCGGCCATGTTCGCAGCCGCTTCGAAACCGAGGAACGAGAAGAACGCGACGATGGATGCCGCGAATGCGCCCTGCAGAGGAGCGACATCGGGGGCGAACTCGAAGACGCGGGACGGCTCTCCGCCGCCGCTGCCGAAGACGATGGCGGCGATCACGATGACGATCACGAGACCCGACACCTCGATCATCGAGGCGACCATATTGGTCGCGAGCGACTCCCTCACACCCCGCAGGTTGATGAGGGTCAGCACGGCGATGAACGCGATGGCGACGGGAACCGGCGGGATGGCGACGAGCGACGCGAAGTAGTCGCCCGCGAACGCGTTGGCCAGGGCGGCGGCGGTCGTGATCCCCGAGGCCATCATGAGGAATCCGACGAGGAACGACAGGAACGGGATGCCGAAGGCCTTGTCGACGTAACGCGCCGCGCCGCCGGCGTGGGGGTACTTGGTGATCAGCTCCGCGTACGTCCCGGCCGTGAGCAGCGCGACGACGAGCGCGATGAGCAAGGGCAGCCAGATGACGCCGCCCACGTCGGTCGCCATCGTGCCGACGAGCGTGTAGATCCCTGCACCGAGGGTGTCACCGACGATGAAGGCGAAGAGCAGCCACGTACCGACCGCGCGCTTCAGCCCGGGCTTCTCCTGGGCGGGTGCAGCCGTGGTGTCGTTTGTCATCGCACCACTCCAACCGAAACCCCGCGCGCGAAGCAACCCCTGGTGCGACCGGGCGCGACGTGCATGAGGAACCGATCACCCGCCTGCGCCGACCTGGTCCTGCAGGTTCACCGCGTTCCGCAGCACCTCACGCAGCGCCCCGACGAGGAGCGCGACGCCGACACCGAGGATGAGAGCGAGGAACGTCATCCACACGACGAACCGATTCCCGGCACCCGCGCCGACGAGAATCCCGCACCCGACGATCACGACGAGCATCGCCGCGGCGACGCACCCGATCATCGCGTCGACCCAGCGGATCGCTCCGTCCTCGAAGATGCGCCCGTGATCAGCGCGCGTCAGCAGCCGCCACACGCAGACCAGGGCGAGCTGCCCACAGAGGAGCAGGATGGCGAGGAGCACCGCCCCCGCGTCCCGCAGCCCGGAGACCTCCGGCATCACCTGCACCACGCCGTTGATGAGGTCAGGTACGACCCAGATCTGCAGGATGACGATCACCGTGAACAGGAAACCGGCGCCCGCCTTGCCGAGAGCGAACATGCGCACCCCATCTATCGATTGTCGATCACTCTATGTCGATAAACGGTGCTCGCGCCACAGGTCCCGTCATGGCCTGTGCACGGCAGGATGGGGGCATGACGACTTCCCCGCCCGCGCGCCATCCGGTCGCCTCCTTCTTCCGAGGGGTCGGAGATCTCGGTCGCGGCTTCGCGTTCTGGGGTCGACTGCCCCGTGCGATGGCACTGGGGCTGATTCCGGCCGCGATCGTCGGCATCGTGCTCCTGGCGGGAATCGTCACCCTGATCGTCTTCGTGGGCGACATCGTGACCGCGCTCACGCATTTCGCCGACACGTGGTCGGAGTTCTTCGCCTCGCTCGTGCGGTTCGGTGTGGGCGCGGCACTCGTCGGCGGCGCGATCGTGCTCGCCGTCGTGTCGTTCACCGCGCTCACCCTGCTGGTCGGCGACCCGTTCTACGAGCGCATCTGGCGATCGGTCGAGGGGCACCTCGGCGACGCTCCCCCGGAATCCGACTACGGGTTCTGGCGGTCGATCGGAGACAGCATCGGACTCATCCTCCGAGGGCTCCTCGCGGCGGTCGTCGCGGGTCTCGTCGGGCTGATCCCCGTCGTGGGCACCGCCCTCGGCGCGATCGTCGGCGCCTCCCTCACCGGCTGGCTCCTCGCGGACGAGCTCACCTCCCGCGCCCTCGCCGCGCGAGGACTGGATGCCGCTGCCCGCCGCGACCTGCGTCGCGGTCAGCGCGCGCGGGTGCTGGGCTTCGGTGTCGCGACCCAGCTCTGCTTCCTGATCCCTCTGGGCGCCGTCATCACGATGCCCGCCGCGGTCGCCGGGTCCACTGTGCTCGCGCGCACCCTGCTCGACGCGCGGGCCTCCGTCGACCATGCTGGGGAGTCGACCCCGCCGCCTCGGCGGAGAAACGGAGCACGATGATGCGCCTCGTCCCCCTCGGACCCACCGACCGCACGGTCCCGAACATCGTCGCCGGGATGATGCGGATCGAGGAGATGTCGGATGCCGCGATCCGGGAGCTCTACGACGCCTGCCGCGCGGCCGGTGTCGACTTCTTCGACCACGCCGACCTGTACGGCAGCTCGCGCCATGGCTGCGAACGCCGCTTCGCCGAGGCGCTGCGCCTCAGCCCGGCTGAACGCGACGAGATCACGCTCCAGACCAAGACGGGCATCGTGCCGGACGAGTGGCACTTCGACCACTCGTACGAGCACATCGTCGCCTCGGCTGAAGAGTCGCTGCAGGCGCTCGGCACCGATCGGATCGACATCCTCCTGCTCCACCGCCCCGACGCGCTCGTCGAGCCCGAGGAGGTCGCCCGCGCCTTCGACCACCTCGAGTCTTCCGGGAAGGTCCGCGCCTTCGGCGTATCGAACCACACGCCTCGGCAGATCGATCTGCTGAAGACGGCCGTGACCCAGCCGATCGTCGCGAATCAGGTGCAGCTGTCGATCACGCACTCGACCATCGTCGCCCAGGGTCTCGCATCGAACATGGCCGGCGAGGACGACTCCATCACGCGGGACGGCGGCGGGCTCGTCGACTATGCACGCATCAACGGCATCACGCTGCAGGCCTGGTCGCCGTTCCAGAAGGGGTTCTTCGACGGGGTCATCTTCGACGCCCCCGAACTGCCCGAGCTGAACACCCTTCTCAACCGCCTCGCGACGAAATACGACGTGACGCCGCTCGCGATCGCCACGGCCTGGATCACCCGGCATCCCGCGCACATGCAGGTCGTGCTCGGCACGACGAACCCGCAGCGGGTGACGGATGCCGCGGCCGGTTCCGACATCCCCCTCACCCGCGCCGAGTGGTACGGCCTCATCTCGGCCGCGGGCCACAAGGTGCCCTGACCCGCGTGGCTGACTACGTCATCGAGGGAAGCCGCATCCGGGGCATCCCCGATCTCTACGCCGAACTGAACCGTGTCTTCATGGCCGGGGAGGACTGGCAGCTGGGCGCCAGCCTCGACGCGCTGGACGACCTGCTGTACGGCGGCTACGGGTCGCTCGCGCATGATGACGCCGCACAGGTGGTCTGGCGAGATGCGGCGCGCAGTCGGAGCACCCTCGGCCTCGCCGAGACCGAACGATGGCTGCGGAGGAAGCTGGCGCAGCCGGGCACGTTCCGGTCCGAGACCATCCAGCATCAGCTCGACGACCTTCGCGCGGGGACCGGCGCGACCTACTTCGACCGGGTGCTCGACGTCTTCGCCGCCCACCCGCAGGTCGCGCTCGACCTCCGCTGAGTCAGGTCTGGCGCCGGATCTTGATCGTCGCGCCGGCGGCGAGGAAGACGAACGCGGCCGCGACCTGGGCGGCGCTCCAGATCGCACCCGCGAACGCGAAGGGGAAGATCGGGTTCCAGATCACCGCGACAGCGAGCATGATCGGCACCCACCACCAGTGCCGCGCCTGCACCGCGAACCATCCGATGATGAGCGCGAGGATCGTGGCGACGAACCGGACGGTGAGGAACCAGTCGCTCTCGAGCAGCGCCGGCGCGACGAAAAGGACCGCCGCGGCCAGCAGGCTCGGCGCGAGGGCGTTCCGCTGATACATGGCGGGTGTCGGCTGCGCGCGGCTCACGGGGCTCCTCCGGACGGGGACGTCGTCTCAGTCTGCCGCACACGTCGCGCGCGCCAGGCGAGCACCGCTCCGCCGACGATCGCGGCGATCACCGATCCGGTGAGGATGCCGATCTTCGCGTGATCGTCCTCGAGGGAGCCCACGCCGTAGGACAGTTCCCCCACGAGCAGAGCGACGGTGAACCCGATACCGGCGAGAAGACCCACGCCCAGCATGTCGCCCCACCGCAGCTCGAACGTCCGCCGCACCGAGGGGATCCGGGTGAGGAGGAACACGGCGAGGAGGATGCCGATCGGCTTGCCCAGCACGAGCCCGACGAGGATGCCGAGGGTCACCGGGTCTGCGAACGCCGAGACCAGGCCGTCCCAGCCGCCGACCGTGACCCCCGCGGAGAAGAACGCGAACACGGGGATGGCGACGAGCGTCGAGATAGGACCGAAGCGGTCGGCGAAGTGCGCGGTGAACGCATCGTGGATCGGGGCGCCGTCGGCATCCGTCCCCACCTGCACCCGGGCGCGCGGCGTCACCGTCGCGGGAACCGTGAAGGCCAGCAGCACACCGGCGATGGTCGCGTGCACGCCCGACGCGTGGACCAGCCCCCACGTGACGATCGCGAGCGGCATCAGCACCCACCAGTGCCGGATGCCGCGACGCACCGCCAGCCCGAACAGGACGAGCGGGATGATCGCTGCAGCGAGCCACACGGGCTGCAGGTCGTCGGTGTAGACCGTCGCGATGATCGTGATGGCGAACAGGTCGTCGACGACGGCGAGGGTGAGCAGGAAGACACGCAGCGCGGGCGGCAGCCCCTTCGCGACGACGGCGAAGACCGCGATCGCGAAGGCGATGTCCGTCGCCGTCGGGATGGCCCATCCCCGCACCGCGTCGCCCGGCACCGCCACCGTGAACGCGGTGAAGATGAGCGCCGGGACGATGACACCCCCGAGCGCGCCGATCACGGGGACCGCAGCGATGCGCGGAGAGCGCAGCCGCCCCGCGACGATCTCCTCCTTCAGTTCGAGACCGACGACGAAGAAGAAGATCGCGAGCAGTCCGTCGGCCGCCCAGTGCGCGACGGTCAGGTGGAGGTGGAGCGCCTCGGGCCCGAAGGACGTCTCGCGCAGGCCGGTGTACCAGGGCGCGGCGGGCGAGTTGGCGAGGACGAGGGCCGCGACGGTCGCGGCGAGCAGCAGGATGCCGCCGAACGTGTCGGTCTGCACGGTCTGCCGGATTCCGCGCCAGATCTCATGGGGGGCGGTGCGGGAGGAGGAGGAAGGGGAGGTGGACATGACGGATCGCTTTCCGCGTCGGTGATCGAGGGTCGCTGAAGGGCGCACCGACAAGCGGTGCGGGTCAGAACCCCGACGGCGGGCAGCCGGCGATCTCACCGTGCGCGTTGGTGCCCCACTCGCTCACCCAGCCGTTCGTGCCCGGGTGCTGCGGAGCGGTGAGGGTGCGGATCCCGATGGCCGACGGCAGGGCCCGCTCAAGGCGGTAGCGGGCCGTGATCGTCATGCCCCCATCGTACCGGCGCGGGCCGGGTGTCGACCGGTGCCTCAGCCGAAGCGACGGCCGGCGGGATTGGTCGGCAGCAGCGTCAGCACGAGGAGGACGATGCCGCCGACACCCGGGAGGAACGAGAGGAAGAAGAGCGGCCCGGGCAGGTTCGCGTCGTGCAGCCGGCGCCAGGTGAGAGCGGCATCCGGGATGATCGTCGCGATGATGAAGAGGACCAGGAGGATGCCGCCGACCGCGATCAGCGGGCCCGGCTGGCTCTCGCCGGTCATCGGGTCGTACGAGACACCGACGAGTGCCCCGCCGATCATGATCACGACGAGCACGATCACGATGAGCAGGTACGCGAGTCGCATCCACCAGAACTCGCTGAGACTCGCGCGGCCGGTGAAGGTGGCGTACTTCTTCCAGTACCGCACGAACGCCTGGGTGAACGTCGCCCCGTAATGGGGCCACTCGAGGGGCGGCTGGCCGGGACCGGCAGCGGGGGGCGTCGGTCGGCCGTACGGGGAGGGCGGCGGGGGCGGGGCGTAGGACATGTGTTCCTCCAGCGCGTCGACTGCGTGGCTCCATCGTGGCGGATGTCGCACTTTTTTGTGACGACTACCGGTCGGGATCCCTCTCATGTACAGAGGCGGAACATCCCGCCCCCACAGACACAGAGAAGGACAGTGACATGGCTGAGGACCAGAAGACCACCACCCCGTCCGCGGCGGCTCCTGCCGCTCGCGTCGACCGTGCGCCCGGGACACGCGGGACGGACGCCCCGACCACCGCCGGCACCATCACGATCGCCGACGGCGTGGTCGCCAAGGTCGCCGGCATCTCCGCGCGCGAGGTGACCGGCGTCTACGCGCTGGGCGGCGGCGGCGCTCGCGCCCTCGGCGCGATCCGCGACGCGATCAATGCGACCGACCTGACGCAGGGCGTCAAGGTCGACGTCGGCGAGACGCAGGCGGCGATCGACCTCAAGGTCGTCGTGGAGTACCCGGCTCCGATCGGCCGCGTCGCCGACGAGGTCCGCAGCTCGGTCGCCGGCTCCGTGCACCGTCTCACCGGGCTCGAGGTCGTCGAGGTCAACGTCGAGATCCACGACGTCCACATCGAGGACGAGTCCGACGAGCAGGACGAGCCGCGCGTCGCCTGATCCGGCACCTCGCCCACCCGGCCGATCCGGGAGGGTGCGTACGATGGCTCCCCGTGACGGATCTGCGCACCCTCCCGAAGGCCGAGTTGCATCTGCACATCGAGGGGACGCTCGAGCCGGAGCTCGCGTTCTCCCTCGCGCGGCGCAACGGCGTCCTGCTGCCGTTCGCCGACATCGACGACCTCCGCGCCCGCTACGACTTCACGGACCTGCAGTCGTTCCTCGACCTCTACTACTCCTGCATGACCGCACTGCGCACCGCTCGGGATTTCGAGGAGCTCGCCGTCGCCTACCTCGA
This sequence comes from Microbacterium oleivorans, assembly GCF_023715745.1. Lineage (GTDB taxonomy): Bacteria > Actinomycetota > Actinomycetes > Actinomycetales > Microbacteriaceae > Microbacterium > Microbacterium oleivorans_D. The sequence continues at coordinate 78,454 of NZ_JAMBOV010000001.1, forward strand.
GCGGGCAGCGGCCGAGGGCGTGCGGCACGTCGAGATGTTCTTCGACCCGCAGGTCCACGCCGCGAACGGCGTCCCGGTCGACGTCGTCATCGACGGGCTGCGGGCCGGCCTCCGGACGGCAGCCGACCGCTTCGACATGACCGGCGGACTCATCGTCTGCATCGTCCGTGACCAGCCGGTCACCTCCGCAGAGGCGCTCCTCGACGAGATCGCGCCCCGTGCGCACGAGATCCTCGGCATCGGTCTGGACTCGGCGGAGGTCGGCTACCCGCCGTCGCTCTTCGAAGGCGTGTTCCGCCGTGCCGCCGAGCTCGGGCTGCATCGCGTCGCCCACGCCGGGGAGGAGGGTCCCGCGGCGTACGTCTGGGAGGCGCTGCGGGAGCTCGAGGTCGAGCGGGTCGACCACGGCATCCGATCTGTGGACGACCCCGACCTGATCGCGCACCTCGCCGAACACCGGGTGCCGCTCACCGTGTGCCCTCTGTCGAACGTGCGGCTGCGGGCCGTGCCCGACCTCGCCGCGCATCCGCTGCGCCGCCTCGTCGAGGCGGGCGTCGTCGTCACGATCAACTCCGACGACCCCTCGTACTTCGGCGGGTACATCGGCGACAACTACGCCGCCGTCGCCTCGCTCGGCTTCGACACGACCGAACTGGCGCAGCTCGCCGAGAACTCGATCGAGGCGTCGTTCGCGGATGCCGCGCGAAAGGCCGCTCTCATCGCAGAGATCCGAGCGTGGGCGGCATCCGCCTGACACGCATGCGCAGCGGTCAGACGAGCAGGCGCGTCGGCAGGCGTTCTTCGGTGGCGCGCTCGTGCGACCGGCGCACGCGGTAGACCGCTCCCGCGGGATTCTCGCTGAGGTACTCGACAGGCTCGGTGCCGCGATACACGACGGCGGCACCCTCATCGAGGCCGAAACCGTCGGGGAGCAGCCCCTCCGCGACCGCCGCGTGGAGCGCGGGGCGCCGCCCGGGCTGCGAGTCGTAATGCACTCCGACCGAACCTGGGATCAGGCCGAGACCATTGGTTTCCACGGTCAGCCCGCCCGTCGACGTCGTCGGACCGCCGACGTGCCAGCAGATGGCCCCCGCGGAGGTACCGGCCAGCACGACACCCCGCTGCCACGCGCCGCGCAGCACGCGATCCAGCCCGTGTGCGTGCCACACCGCGAGGAGATTCGTCACGCTTCCTCCGCCCACCCACACCACGTCGCATCCCCCGATGACTTCGTCGAGATCGGGCTGGTTGCGTCCGAAGAGGCGCACGTGGACCGCATCCACTCCAGCGGCGGCCGCCGCGGCGAGTTCACGGCCCTCATCACCGCGCTGGTCGCCCGACGCCGTGTTGACGAAGGCGACCCGGGGACGTCGCCCCGCCACACCCGCGAGGTCGATGGCGTACCGCTGTACCGGACTGAGCTCCACGTCGCCCCATGCCGCAGGTGACCACCCGCCGCACGTCGCGACGATCGTACCGAGAGTGCTCATCGGAGCCTCCTATGCCGTCAGTGTCTGTTTGAGAACGAGGGACGCCGCGCCGAGGGCGGCGGCATCGGCGGCGTGCGCGGAAACGCGGACGTCGACCTCGTGGGAACGCCGCGACAGGAAGGCCCGATCGAGGTGGTGCGCAGCGCGATGACGGAACAGCTCCAAGGCGGGCCCGAAACCCGGACCCGTGAAGACGACGAGATCGAGGTCGAGGACGTTCGCGAGGCTGACGAGCGCCGTCGCGACCGCATCCGCCGCGGCCTCCATGATGACGAGGGCGTCACCCTCGCCCGCGAGCGCGCGAGCACCGATCTCGGCGGAGTCCACCGCCTCGCCGGTCGCGATGCGGTACAACCGCTCGACGGTGAAGGGGGCGGCGATCAGCTCGACGCATCCCCGCGCGCCGCAGTGGCAGCGTGGGCCATCGGCGTCGACGGACATGTGACCGATCTCGCCCGCGTTCGAGCTCGCGCCGAGGATCAGCTCGCCTCCGACCATCAGGCCGGCACCGATCCCCACTCCCATGTGCACGGTGGCGAACGCACGGGCCGATCCGGCGGCACCCGTCCAGTGCTCGCCGACCGCCGCAGCGTTGGCATCGTTCCCCAGCCAGACCGGGAGGCCGGTGAGCTCCGCGAGGCGGTCGCGCAACGGGTACTCCTGCCACTGCTGATGGGTCGGCAGCTGCACCGCGCGGCCGTGCGAGAGGTCGATCGGCCCGGGGGCGACGAGCCCGATCCCCACCAGCCGCGCGGCGTCGACCCCGGCGTCCGCGACGAGGTCGGCGAAGGCCGCCGCCACCCGCTCGACCACCGACTCGGGATCCGCCTCACCCGCGCCGGGGAGTTCGACCGACGAGATCGGGCGGCCGAGCAGATCGACGAGGACGCAATGGACGCGCACGAAGCCGAGCTCGATCCCCACGGCGAACTGCGCCGTGGGGTTGGGCTGCAGCAGCATCCGCCGCTTGCCGCCGGTGGGTGCTCCCGCGCCGACCTCCGTGACGAGATCAGCGGCGAGGAGGTCTCGGACGATGCCGGTCATCGCCGCCGGCGTCAGTGCTGTCAGCTCCGCGAGCTCGATCCGGCTCACCGGACCCTGCGCCCGGATCAGATCCAGCACCCGTCCGCGCGTGCTAGAGCTGCTCTTCGCCACCGATGGCCTCCTGTTCGTGCATGGGTCCGTCGGATCTCAGTCTGCCGCCTCGAGTGGTTCGCGTCGGAGCACGACCTCTGCGGAACCTCCCGCGTCGACGGGCTCGCCTCGCAGCAGCGGGGCGAGGAAGCGAGCCGCAAGGCGCAGATCGTCGTAGCCGCCGCCCTCGTGACCGTTGTACGGCCAGACCTCGATCCGCTTGTCGCCCCCGTACGCCCGGAACGATGCGAACACGGTCGAGGGTGGGCACGTGGAGTCGGCGAGCGCCGTGCTGTACAGAGCGGGCGCGGTCGCGCGACGCGCATGGTGGACCGTGTCCACGTAGGCGAGGGTCCGATGCACCTGCGCGACGTCGCCCCGCCGCACGCGAAGGTAGCGCGAGATCTCGGCGTACGGGTGCACGTCGGTGATCTCGAGGGCACGCCCGAAGGCGCTGAGGAACGGGACGAAGGCGACGACCCCCGCGAGATCCCGGCACAGACCGGCTGCCGCCAGCGCCTGCGCGCCGCCCTGGGAGCCGCCGGCCACGGCGACGCGGGTCGGGTCGACACCCGGTAGGCGGCGTGCCGCGTCCACGGCCCGCGCGGCATCGATGTAGACCCGCCGGTAGTAGTAGTCGTGCGGGTCGAGGATGCCGCGGGTCATCGAACCCGGGAAAGCCGGGCCACTGCCCACGGGATCGGGGGTGTCTCCGGGCATCCCGTTCGCGCCCTGCCCCCGCACGTCCATCACCAGGTGGGCGAAGCCGGCCAGCGCCCAGAAGGTGTTGTCGAGGACGTCGCCGCGTCCGCTGCCGTACCCGACGTACTCCACGACGAGCGGCAGATCACCGGATGCCGCGGCGGGACGTTTCAGCCACGCCTTGATGGGATGTCCGCCGAACCCGCTGAAGGTCACGTCCCACACGGACAGCACGGGGAACTCCGTCGAGACCGGCTCGACCCGCAGGCCGAGCGGATGCTGCGCCGCCTCGTCGAGCGAGGTCTGCCAGAAGGCGTCGAAGTCCACAGGTTCCGCACCGGGGTACTCGTAGGCACGGAGGGCGTCGTAGGGCATATCGACGTTCACGAGGCGGTGCCGGTTCCCTGCTGAGCCGCGAACCGGCGGCGCGGGTCGGGCGCCGCGGCCGCGAGCCTCTGGGTGTACGGGTGCGTCGGGTGGAGGATCACCTGATCGCTCCGCCCCCGTTCGACGATCTCACCGCGGTACATGACGAGGATCTCGTCGCTGAAGTGGCGTGCCGTGGCGAGATCGTGGGTGATGTAGAGCACCGCCAGGTCGCGTTCGCGCTGCAGGTCCGCGAGGAGGTTGAGAACCCCCAGTCGGATCGACACGTCGAGCATCGAGACCGGCTCGTCGGCGATCAGCACCCGCGGCTCGGGTGCCAGCGCCCGAGCGATCGCGACCCGCTGTCGCTGACCACCTGAGAGTTCGTGCGGACGACGGGAGGCGAGCGCGGGATCCAGTCGGACGCGGCTGAGCAGCTCCGCGACCCGGTGCTTGGTATCGCGCGCGCCGCGCGCCCGGCCCGACACGAGCAACGGCCGGGCGAGGTGGTGACCGACGGTGTGGAACGGATTGAGGGATGCGAACGGGTCCTGGAACACCATCTGCACGGCCGCGCGGTACCGGTCCAGCCCGCGCCCGTGCCGCGCGATCGGCTCGCCGTCGAGGAGGATCTCGCCAGAGGTCGGCCGTTCCAGCTGGAGCAGCATCTTCGCGATCGTGGACTTGCCGCTGCCCGACTCGCCCACGAGGGCGACGGTCCGCCCCGCCGTGAGGGTGAGGTCGACATCCGACACCGCCGTCACCGCGCGCGCCCGGCCCACCGAGTGGTAGATCTTCGTGACGTTCCGCACGTCCAGTTCGGTCATCGTTCCTCCTCGACGACACGCACCGCACCGGTGCGCACGAACCCGCCCTGATCGCCGGTGAGACTCGGGAACGAGCGCAGGAGCTCGCGGGTGTAGGGGTGTTCAGGTGCTTCGTAGAGCCGTCGAGTGGGCGCGAGCTCGGTGATGCGGCCCTCCCTCATGACGGCGATGCGGTCGCTGATCTCCAGCAGCAGCGGCAGGTCGTGGGTGATGAAGATCACCGCGAACCCGAACTCGTCACGAAGCCGCAGGATCTCGTCGAGGATCTCCCGCTGCACGACGACGTCGAGCGCCGTCGTCGGCTCGTCCATGATCATGACGGGCGGATCGAGCGCGAGGGCCATGGCGATCATGACGCGCTGACGCATCCCGCCCGACAGCTGATGCGGATAGACGGTGAGTCGATCGGCCGGCACGCCCACCTTCTCGAGGAGTCGCGCGCACGCAGCTCGGCGCTCGGCATCCTTCATGCCGGGACGATGGGTGGTGAACACATCCCCCAGTTGCGCTCCGATGCTCAGCACCGGGTTGAGGGCGTTCATCGCCCCCTGGAACACCATGGAGATGCGGTCCCAGCGGAATCGACGGAGGGCCTCGCCCTCGAGCTGATCGATCCGCACGTCCTCCCCGTCAGCGAGGAAGTGCACCTCTCCGGAGACGACCTCCGCGGGAGGCTTGAGCAGGCGGGTCACCGCATAGGCGAGGGTCGACTTGCCGCACCCCGACTCCCCCGCGATCCCGAGGACCTCTCCGCGGTGGAGTTCCAGGTCGACGTCGGCGAGGGCGTGCACCCGCGGCTCGACCGCGTAGTCGACGGACAGCCCCTGGATCCTGAGGACGGGGGCGCTCATGAGACGCTCACCGCCTGACGGCGCGTGCGAGTGCGTCCGGTCTTGTGCACCGGCTGCACACGCAGCTTCGGGTTGACGACCTCGTCGAGGGCGAAGTTGATGAGCGACAGCGCCGCACCCAGCGCGGCGATGATCAGCCCCGGCGGGATGAACCACCACCACGCCCCCGCGCGCAGCGCTCCTCCCATCTGGGCCTCATTGAGGATGCGCCCGAGGGTGTAGTCGTCGACCACTCCGAGGCCCAGGTAGGACAGCCCCGCCTCGGCGAGGATCGCGGCGATGACGCCGAAGATGAACTGCGACGCGAGGATCGGAAGGAGGTTCGGCAGGATCTCGACGGCGACGATGCGCCACGTGCGCTCACCGCTCACGCGGGAGGCGGCGACGTAGTCGCGGCTGCGCACACTGAGGGTGATGGCGCGCAGCACCCGCGCCGACCCGGCCCAGCCGGTGATGGCGAGGACGATCGCGATGACGAGGATGCCGCGCTCCTCGATGTACCCCGCCAGGATCATCAGGAGGGGCAGCCCGGGGATGACGAGCATGATGTTCGACAGCAGGGAGAACGCCTCGTCGACGACGCCGCCCAGGAACGTGCCGACGATGCCGAACAGCGCGGACAGCAGCAGGGTCAGGAGACCGACGAGCACTCCGACGATCAGGGAGTTCCCGGTCGCCAGCGCGACCTGGGCGAAGATGTCCTGGCCTTTCTGATTGGTCCCCAGCCAGAACTCCGCCCCCGGTGGGGTGAAGCCGATGTCACGGATGCGCAGCGGGTCGTCGGCGAGCAGGGGCCCGACCACGGCGAAGACGACGATGACGGCGCTGATGGACAGGCCGACGAGGAGCTTTCCGGGGCGGCGCGGGAGCAGGGCCCGAAGACCGCCGCCTCCCGGACTGCGGTCGGGCGGGGCTTCGAGTGCCAGGTCGGCGGTAACGGCGTTGGAGGTCATGGTGATTCCGAGGGTCAGCGCGCCGAGCGGGTGCGCGGGTCGATCAAGCCGTAGAAGAGGTCGACCAGGAGGTTGGCGCCCAGGACGGCGAGAGTGATGACGAGGAAGAGCCCCTGCATGAGGGAGTAGTCGTTGTTCTGCGTCGCCTGCAGCAGCGCATAGCCGATGCCGGGGTACGAGAACACCTGCTCGGTGACGATCGACCCCGACACCACGAAGCCGAGCGACAGTGCGAATCCCGCCACCGACGGCAGCATGGCGTTCCGGGCTGCGTAGCTCTGACGGATGCGGACGGGTGACAGCCCCTTCGCCTCCGCCGTGACGATGTAATCCTCCGAGAGCGTCGCGACCATCATGTTGCGCATGCCGAGGATCCACCCGCCGATGGACGAGATGATGATCGTCAACGCGGGGAGGATCGCGTAGTACACCACGCTCGAGACGAAGGTCCACGACAGCTCCGGCTGGGTCGCGTAGATGTCGTAGCCCCCGAAGGTGGGGAACACCCGCCAGGTGGCGGCCAGGAAGAACAGCAGGATGATGGCCAGCCAGAAGTACGGGATCGCCTGGAACATCGTGGTCACGGGGATGAAGGAGTCGAGCCACGACCCCCGCTTCCACCCTGCGAGGGTGCCGAGGATGATGCCGAAGACGAACGACAGCAGCGTCGACACCCCCACCAGGGCGATGGTCCAGGGCAGGGCCTGCCCGATGACATCCGCCACAGGCGTCGGGAAGTACGCCAGGGACGGACCGAAGTCACCGGAGAAGACCTGCCCGATGTAACCGACGTACGCGCTCCACAGGCTCTGCGACGGGTCCTGCCCGAGCATCAGTTCCACACTCTGACGTGTCTCCGGACTCACGGGCCCCTTCTGCGACAGCTTCAACAACAGGTTGTCGACGGGGTTGCCGGGCATGAGACGGGGGAGGAAGAAGTTCAGCGTCAGCGCCGCCCAGAAGGCGACGAGGTAGAACGCGAGCTTGCGAAGGTAGTACCTCATTGCGCCGGAGTCAGGTTCGCCGCCACGACGCCCATGTTCCAGACCGACCAGGATGCGGGGAACGCATACAGGTCGCCCTCCTCGGGCCACCCGACGGCGTCCTCCGTGCGGTAGTAGGTGACCGTGGGGACGACGAGCACGGGGATGTAGGGCATGGCAGAAGCGGCGATGGTCTGGATCTGCGCGTAGATGGCGGTCTTCTCGGCGTCGTCGAGGGAGACCCGGGCCTTCTCGACCAGTTCGTCGATCTCCGGGTCGCTGAAGCGCGAGTAGTTGCTGTTGGCCGTCTCGCCGACGTCCGCGGTCCCCGCACTCGTGAGGTAGGTGTTGTAGACGTAATAGGGGTCCGGGGCCGGTCCCTGGTAGACCCCGTCCATCGTGAACTGGAAGTCACCGGTGAACCGGTTCTCGCTGTACTGGTTCCCCGGCAGCTGTTCGGCGGACAGGTCGATGCCGACCTCGGCGAGCTGCTGCTGCGCGATCTGGATCGCGGTGATGTAGCTCGTCCATTCCTGCGGCACCTGCACCTTCACCGACAACCGCTCGCCGTCCTTGGCATAGATGCCGTCGGAACCCCGTTCCCACCCGGCGGCCTCGAGGATCTCGGTCGCGCGCGCCTGGTCGGCGTTCGCGGGGGACTCCTCCGGCAGATCGGCGGCGATCTGGTCGGACTGGCTGTCGACCAGCAGCAGCGCGGGCGAGACCGCGCCGCCCTTGCCTTCGAACGCGATGTCGATGATCTCGTCGCGGTCGATCCCGTAGTTGATGGCCAGTCGCACGGCAGGGTCCGTCTGAGGCCCGGTGCAGCCGCGGTCGGCGTCAGCGCACGCGATGAAGGCCGTCTGGTTCACCGGGGTGTCGATCTGGTTCAGGTCGGGATCGGCCTCGACGTCATCGTCGAAATCGGGCAGCTGCCCCGTGTTCCAGTCGAGCTGGCCGTCGAGGAGTGCCGTCGTCGCCGAGTCGCCACTTGCGAAGGACACGAAGCGCAGCGTCTGCAGGCCCGGCTTCCCGTCCTGCCAGTAGTCGGAGTTGGCCTCGAGGACGAAGCTCTGCGGAGTGAACGTCCTCAGCTTGAAGGGGCCGGTTCCCACCGGGTCTTCGTTGATCGTGTTCACGACGTCGTCGATCTCGCCCCAGATGTGCTCGGGCAGGATGGGCGTGCGCCCCAGCAGATCGGGCCCGAGCGGCAGGGAGGACTCGGGGAAGGTGACCACCACCGTCGAGTCATCCGTCGCGGTCGCGTCACCCGTGTAACCGATCGCGTTGATCTCCGGGGTGTCGGCGAGGAGGTCGAAGGTGTACTCCACGTCCGCGGCCGTGAGCGGCTCGCCGTCGGTGAAGGTGACGCCGTCACGCACGGCGATCGTGAGCTCGGTGCCGTCCTCGTTCCACGAGAACTCCGTGCCGAGCATGGGCACCGGCTCGCCGGTCGTGCTCAGCGGGTTGTAGAAGAACAGCGGCTCGTAGATGACCCCGAGCGTCGGCTGGAGCACGGAGGGTGAGAAGGGATTGAAGTTGCGCGTGATGTCGCCGATGATCCCGGTCGACACCGTGATGCCGCCCTCGTCGCGGCGATCGCCCGCCTGGCAGGCGCTCACGGATAGCAGCAGCCCTGTGGCCGCCGCGATGGTGGCGGCCGCACGACCGGACCGCGCCCTCCTGCTGGTGCTGCTCAGAAACATCGTCGTTCCTCTCTCCGCCCTGTTGCGGACAATTTAAGTTCCTTTATAAGGTTTCTCCGACGGGCGTGCAAGAGCCGCATCCCTTCGACGCTGATCGGATCGTCCGCCACCTCGCAACACCTGAAATCAGAAGCAGTCCCCCGACAATCCGCGCCTCAGATCTCGCGCGTCGGCTTAATTCAGTTGGTTCAAGAGAGAACCCACTTCCGAGAGGACGACCCATGTACCATCCGCTCGACTCAGGCTGGACGCTGACGCTGCTCCGCGGCGATCGCCCGGAGCACTGTGCCGCCGTCGACGGCGGAATCCCGGCTACGGTGCCGGGCGTCGTGCACACCGACCTCATGGCGGCCGGATTGCTCGGCGATCCCTTCATCGGCGACCAGGAAGCCGAGCTCGCCTGGATCGGACTGTCGGATTGGCGATATCGCTCGGAGTTCACGTGGACGCCGTCGGCTGACGACTCGCGTGCAGACCTCGTCGTCGGAGGACTCGACACGGTGGCGACGGTGCGGGTGAACGGCCAGGTGGTACTCGAGACGGCGAATCAGCATCGCAGCCACCGGGTCGACCTGGCCGGCGTGCTCCGCGGAGGCCGCAACGACATCGAGGTCGACTTCCGCTCTCCGGTGGAGTGGGCACGGGAACGCGAGGCGGTGCTCGGCGCGCGGCCGCACGCCTACGTCCACCCGTTCAACGCGATCCGCAAGAGTGCCTGCAACTTCGGGTGGGATTGGGGTCCGGACTTTGCCACCTCCGGCGTCTGGCGCCCTGTGGGCATCGAGGAGTGGTCCGGCGTGCGCATAGCGTCGATCCGTCCCGTGGTCGATCTCGTCGACGGGGTCCCGCACGTGGACGTGCACGTCGACCTCGAGTGGCAGGACGACGACACCCGCGAGGAAGTCCCGGTCGTCGTGTCGGTGGCGGGAGCGGTCGCGCATTCGACGGCGCGCCGTGACCACCCGCTCGTCGTCTCGCTCGATGTCCCCGGGGCGGAGCCATGGTGGCCGCGCGGCTACGGCGACGCGAACCTCTACGAGCTGGTGGTCACGGTCGACGGAGGCGGCGAGGATCACACCCGTTCGTCGCGCTCCATCGGCTTCCGCAGCGTCGATGTGGACCTCGCGCCCGACCAGGACGGGAGCCCCTTCACCGTTCGCGTGAACGGTCGCGACGTCTACGTCCATGGCGCGAACTGGATCCCCGACGACGTCTTCGTCACCCGCATCACCCCGGAGAGTCTGGCCGAATCGATCGCCGACGCCACAGACGCGGGCGTGAACCTCCTCCGTGTCTGGGGCGGCGGGCTCTACGAGAGCGACGACTTCTACGACATCTGCGACCGCGAAGGCGTGCTGGTCTGGCAGGACTTCCTCCTCGCCTGCGCCGCGTACTCGGAGGATGCCGAGCTCTGGGATGAGTTCGAGGCTGAGGCCCGCGAGGCGGTCACCCGACTGACCAGTCACCCGAGCCTGATCATCTGGAACGGCGGCAACGAGAACATCTGGGGCTACGTGGACTGGAAGTGGCGTCCGCGGCTGGGCGGGCGCACGTGGGGCGAGGGCTACTACACCGACCTCTTCCCCCGCATCGTGGCCGAGCTGGCACCGACGACCTTCTACTCGGAGGGCAGTCCGTTCTCGTTCAGCCGCTACGCGCACCCCAACGACGCCGCGCACGGGACCATGCACATCTGGGACGTGTGGAACGCCCGCGACTACGACGCCTACCGCACCCACCGCCCCCGCTTCGTGTCCGAGTTCGGGTACCAGGGGCCGCCGGCGTTCTCGACGCTCGAGAGCGTCGTGCGAGACGAACCGCGCAGCGCGTTCGGCGCCGAGATGCTCGCACATCAGAAGGCTGATCAGGGGAACGTCAAGCTCGAGCGCGGACTCGGGTCGCATCTGCCGGAGCCCAGGGACTACGACGACTGGCACTGGACGATGCAGCTGAATCAGGCTCGGGCCGTCGCGTTCGGCATCGAGTGGTTCCGCTCGCTGTTCCCGCTGAACCGCGGATGGATCATGTGGCAGCTCAACGACTGCTGGCCCGTGGTGTCCTGGGCAGCCGTCGACGGGCACCGCCATCGCAAGCCGCTCTGGTACGAGTTGCGGCGCGTGTCGGCGCCGCGGCTGCTGACCGTCCAGCCCTCGCTGGCGGGTGAAGGGCTGCGGGTGGTCCTTCACAACGACGCCGATGAGGCTGCCGCCGGCACGCTCGAGCTGCGCCGGGAGACCCTCGACGGGACGGTGCTCGAGACCTCGAGCGTCGACCTCGTCGTGGACGCTCGGTCCGCAGGATCCGTCGCCGTCGACCCGCTGCTCGCGACTCCAGAGAACCCTGCAAAGGAGGTGCTTGTGGCCCGTTCCTCGACCGGCGAGCGCGCGCTCTGGTTCTTCGCGGACGACACCGCGCTCGATCTGGACCTCGCGCTCGACGCTCGGGCTCGCGCCGTCCCGGGCGGTTACGAGGTGGCCGTCACGGCCAGGGAGGTCACGAAGGACATCACCCTCCTCGTCGACCGAGTGGATGCCTCAGCCCGAGTCGACTCGAGCATGGTCACCCTCTTTGCGGGCGAGGAGCACGTGTTCCGCGTGACGGCCCCCGAGGGCCTGGACCCCGAGGCCTTCGTCGGAGACCGAGTGCTGCGCTCGGCCAACGATCTCGTGGTGCGCGCACGCACGGCTGCGGCATGAGCGCGGGGAGCGATGAACCGACCACGCCTCGGAAGAGGGTCGTCATCAGCACGGATGCGGCGAATGAGGCAGACGACCAGTTCGCGATCGTCCACGCGCTGCTGTCGCCGGTGCTCGACGTCGTCGGTGTCGCGCCGGCGCACTTCGGGCGACCCGGGTCCCTGCAGGCGAGCCGAACCGAGGTCGACCGGCTGCTCACGCTCCTCGGGCGCGACGACGTCGTGGTCGCCGACGGCGCGGAGCACGCGCTCGTCGACGAGTCGACGGCGCACGAGTCCGCGGCATCCGCTCTGCTGCGCGAGGCGAGCGTCGCCGGCCCCCTGACGGTGTGCGTGCTCGGTCCGTTGACGGACGTCGCCTCCGCGATCCTCGCCGACCCGGAGTTCGCCGCGCGCGAGGTGACCGTCGTGTGGATCGGCGGTCCGCCCTACGACGGCGTGGAGGCCGTGTACGGCCCGGAGTTCAACCTGATCAACGACGTGGCCGCCGCGAACGTCGTCTTCGGGTCAGGGGTCGAACTCTGGCAGGTGCCGATGCCGGTCTACACGCACGTCGGCGTTGGTCAGGCCGAACTCGACCGCCGGGTAGGCCCTCAGGGTGAGCTGGGCGCGTACCTCGCCGAGACCGTGCGACGGTACAACGTCGGCCGCGCGGCGGACTTCCGCTCACTCGGCGACTCTCCGGCGATCTCGGTCACGTTGAACCCCTTCGGCGCGGTGTGGCGGCGGCGTCCTCGCACGCGCTTCACTGCCGACGCAGAGATGACGCCGGCGACGGAGCAGGACCACGGACCCGACGTCCGTGTCTGTGAGAGCGTCGACACGAGGTACCTGATCGAGGACTTCTTCGCCAAACTCGCCTCGTTCGCGGAGGGCAGGGCTGAGCGCGCGGCCTCCGCCTGAATCACTCGGTGTCGGTTTTCGGCCACACGTAGGGCAGGTCGTCGGGATCGTCGAAGCCCTGCGCGCGGTAGTACTCGAGGTCTTTGCGCAGCAGGTTGGACCGGTGCGAGCGGTGGACGTCCTCGCGGCCGAACCATCCCGGCATCCGCACAGTCCCGGACCGGTACTCGGCCCCGTCCTCGGGAATCTCGTCGAGGGTGGCGAGTGTGGACTGACGCGTCGTGTCGGCGAAGCCGCGGCGCACCCACTCGTCGACCGTGAGGTCCTGGTAGACCATGAGCGCGGCGCGGTGGCCGCGCCACATCGCGACCGCAGGGTGGTGGCGCCAGCCGTAGTCCGGAATGGTCAGCGCCCGCATCACCTGCAAGGTCTCGACGCGCTGCTTGCCGAGGCGCTTCGTATCGAGCGCGGCCATGCCGCGGGCGAGGTCGGCATAGGGGACGAAGGTCTGCACGTCAGCGCACCTTCCGGATGCGGATGGGACCCTTCGCGGTCGACGGGTCGACGACCTGCCCGCGCTGCGTGATCTCGACCTCCCCCGCCGCGACCAGACGCCTTGCCGCCCGACGGGCGGGTTCCATGAGGTCGCGCCAGTCCTCGCCGCCGACCGCCTTGGCGGCTTCGGACGGGCAGATGGTCGCCGACGCCGCCCGCGCGTCCAGCAGCTCGACGATCGTGCGCGTGAGCTTCTCGTCGACGGGACGGATGCCGCGCTTCCGGCACGCGTCGGAGCAGTACTTCACCTCATCCCAGTTCTTCTCCCACTTCTTGCGCCACTGGATCTCGCGCCCGCACGAGGCGCAGGTCTTGGGTGCCGGGGTGGAAGCCATGCCGCGACGCTACGTCGAAGAGCCGACACGGGCGAAGGGGTTGCGCGTCCGCGGCCTATTTGGTGATCGTGATGGTGATGCGCGCGGTGGGCTGGGTGGTCACACCGGAGTCAGCGTCGTACTTGGTCGTCGAGACTCGATACGTGCGTGTGCCCTGCGTCTCAGACGGTACGCCGCTGATGACTCCGGTTTCGGGGTTGAGCCGAAGCCCCTTCGGAAGCGCAGGCGTGACCGTATACCACTGGAGGTCCCATCCGTACCTGAACACAGGGCGCGTGGAGACGAAGGACTTGCCTTTCCTTGCAGCGAGTGTTGGATCGGGATACACGAGCTGCGGTGTCGCACCGAAGGTGACGACGGACCCCCTCGCTGCGAAATAGAGGCGGCGGCCGTCCGGCGACTCGGTCAGGGAGGTGATGGATGCCGTGTCTTCGATCGCCTTCCGGAAGCGTCGAGCCTCCGTATCCCAAACGATCAACCTGTTCTGCAGGCCGATGTACAGCTTCTTGCCGTCGCGCGAGAGCGCGACGCTCTGGTGCTCATGAGGGATGGGCACTCGGGTCGGGCGTGCCGAACCGGACTGAGGAACGATGTAGATCGCGTGGTTGCTTATGGCGTAGACCGTCCGGCTGTCTGGAGATACCAGAACCCGCTCCAGCCAATCCGGCTGACGAGCACTGGTCGGGACCCACATCGTGCCGGACTGCGTGCGGGACTCGGTGCTGATGGAGATGACCGCATCCTGCTGCGCTTCGGCTGCGTACACGAAGCGACCGTCCGGCGACAGCGTAAGGTCTTCGATAAGACCTCGATATTCGATTCGCGCGGAGACCCTCCCTGACCTCGCGTCCACGATGAGGATGTGGTTGAGGTCGGCGATGTACAGCGTCCTTCCGTCGCGGGAGATCACGAGATGGTCGCAGAGTTCGCCTACCACGAAGGTTCGGATGCTGCGAAGAGTCCGGGTGTCGAACTCGGTGACGTTGCATGCCCGCGTCTTCTTGGATCCCGGGTGGACGGTGAAGACCGAAGTCCCCTTCGGGTGGACGGCGATGTCCCAGATGTCCGTCGCGGCTGTCCTCTGCTTGGCGATTTGGCCGCTCACGGTGTCGATGACGGTCAACACGTCAACACCGGCTCCCCGCGAGCGGCCGACGAGGACGTTTCCGGATGAGGACGCCTCGATCTCCGTGAGGCGGTCGCTCACGTGAAGGAAGTGCGCGTCGGCAGCTTTCAGCGCCGGACTCGCCTCCGCGTTCACCGTGGGTATGAGACTCACTGCGAGTGCTATGCCCGCGATACCCGTCAATGTGCGGCGCCACAGCGTCGTGCGCATGGAATGCCCCCTCTTCGGGCACAGCGTATCGCCCTCCGTCGCTGGCGTCACACCTCCGGCTGACAGCGCGGACACCACCAGGTGCGCCGGCGCTCGGGGTCGTTCGCCACCTCCTCCCGCACGAGGATCCGGGTGCCGCAGCGCAGGCACGGCCGCCCGGCGCGGCCGACGACCCAACGGGACTCCCCCTTGCGGGTCGAGCCGGTGGTCACCTGGTACATCCCCGGCACGGTCGCCGAGATCTGCAGCATCCGCGCCGCCCTCTCGACGAGCGGAGCGAGATCCACCGACCCGATGGGTGCGAACGGATGCGCGCCGGAGAGGAACGCGGTCTCGTTCACCCAGAGGTTGCCGAGTCCCGCCATGTTTCGCTGGTCGAGCAGCGCCGCCACGACCGTCCGCTCGGGCCGAGACGACAGCCGGCGCACCGCCTCGTCGGCATCCCAGTCGTCCCGCAGCGGATCAGGACCGAGATACCCGAGCAGCGCACCCTCGTCCGCCGTCGCGACGAGCTCGACCACGGGCAGGCCGATCCCCCACAGCGTCGACCCGTCGTCGAGTCGCATCCGCACGCGCACCCGGTGCTCCTCGCGCGATGGGATGCGGCGACCCGGCCGCGTGACCGTCCAGCTCCCCTGCATCCGCAGGTGCGTGTGAAGCGTCTGCCCGGTGGCGAAGCGGGTCAGCAGGTGCTTTCCGTGCGTGTCGTAGGACGTGATCCGCGCACCGGCGAGCGGCGTCCCCGCCGCACCCCCCGATCGCAGCTCACCTGCGGTGATCGAGTGCCCGACGGATGCCGCGGCCAGCCGCTGCCGCAACCGGAACACGCTGTCGCCTTCCGGCATCCGCCCACCTCCGTCGGACGACCGTAGCGGGGTCCGCTGCCGTCCGTCGACGGCTTGCGGACCCCGCGGGCCCGGGTCAGCGCGCCACGCGCAGCCAGACCGTGGTCGCCCCGGGCAGCCGGTCGTCGGAGAGCTCGGCACTCGCCAGCAACACCTCGCCCGCCGGCAACTCAGCCGGTTCGTCGCCGAAGTTCGTGACGACAGTCCAGCCGTTCGGCCGCGTGAAGGCGAGGACGTCGTCGCTTCCGGTGTCGAGCCACGTCAGCGCCTCGGCCGTCTGCAGCTCGTGCCGGAGCTCCAGCGCCCGGCGGTACAGGTTCAGGGTCGACGTCGGGTCCTCGTCCTGCGCCTCGACGGACAGCGCGCCGAACCACTCCGGCTGCGGCAGATGCGAGCCACCCGAGCCGAACCCGAACGACGGACCGGACTCCGTCCAGGGGATCGGCACCCGGCATCCGTCGCGACCGATGTCCTCACCGGGGCTGCGGAAGAAGGTCGGATCCTGCCGCTCAGCCTCGGGGATGTCCGCGACCTCCTGCAGCCCGAGCTCCTCACCCTGGTAGACGTAGGCCGAGCCCGGGAGTCCCAGCACGAACGTGCTCGCCGCGCGCGCACATCGCAGACCGGCCTCGGCGTCGAGCGCCGGTTCGGCGCCGCCCGAGAGCAACCACTCGTTGCCGTGCTTGCGCGACGGGCGGCCCGAGGCATCCCGCTCCGGATGCGGCAGCCCGTACCGCGTGGCGTGCCGGACGACGTCGTGGTTCGAGAGGACCCACGTCGTCGACGACCCCGACGAGGCGGCGAGCGCGAGGTTGTCGGCGACGATGCGCCGGAACTGGCCGGCGTCGAAGTCGGCCTCGAGCAGGTCGAAGTTGAACGCCTGGCCCAGGCTCTCGGCGCTCGCGTACAGCGGGATGCGCGACGGAGCGACCCACGCCTCGGCGACGGCGGTGCGCGGCGGGTCATAGGAGTTGAAGACCGCTCGCCACTCGGCGTACACCTCGTGCACGTCGTCACGGTCGATCATCGGATGCTGCCCGTCCTGCGGCATCGCGTCGAGCTCCGCCTGCGTCGGCAGGTCCTCGGGCAGGTCCTTCGTCAGCATGTGCGCCACGTCGATGCGGAACCCGTCGACGCCCCGGTCGGACCAGAAGCGCAGCGTCCGCACGAAGTCGGCACGCACCTCCGGGTTCGACCAGTCGAGGTCGGGCTGCTCGACGGCGAAGTTGTGGAAGTACCACTGGCCGTCGCCCACGGGCTCCCAGGCCGGTCCGCCGAACACGGACTGCCAGTCGGCGGGCGGCTCCTCGCCGTTCTCGCCCTTCCCGTCGCGGAAGATGTAGCGCGCCCGGGCTGCCGATCCGCGCTCCGACGCGAGCGCCTCCTGGAACCACGCGTGCTGGTCGGACGTGTGGTTCGGCACGATGTCGATGACGACCTTGATCCCCACCTCGTGCAGCGCGGCGATCAACACGTCCGCGTCGTCGAGCGTGCCCAGGCGCGGGTCGACGTCACGGTAGTCCGCCACGTCGTAGCCGCCGTCGGCGAGCTCGGACGGGTAGAACGGGCTCATCCAGATGGCGTCGACACCGAGGTCCTTCAGGTAGGGCACACGGGAGCGGATGCCGCGCAGGTCGCCGATGCCGTCGCCGTCGGCATCCGCGAAGCTGCGGGGGTACACCTGGTACACGACCGCCTGCCGCCACCATTCGGGCAGTTCGGCGTCGGTCAGATCGGTGGTCTCGGGCGCGGTCTGCACGTCGGAGGTCACGAGGGTCCTTTCGGGGTCGGTGGTCGATCAGCCCTTGACGGCGCCCTGCGTCACGCCTTCCATCACCCAGCGCTGGGTGAAGAGGTAGGCGAGGATCGCGGGGGCCATGGCCATGAGGTACGACGCGAAGGCGACGTTGTAGTTGTTGCTGAACTGCGTCTGGAACAGGTTCTGCCGCACCGGCAGCGTCTGCATCGACGGGTCCGAGATGATGAGCGACGGCAGCATGAAGTCGTTCCAGGCGTAGAGGAAGGCGAAGATGCCCACCGTCGCGCTCATGGGGGCGAGCAGCGGGAAGATCAGCTTCCAGAACGTCTGCCAGGTCGTCGCTCCGTCGATGCGGGCGCTCTCCTCGAGCTCGAGCGGGATCGAGCGGAGGAACGCCGTGAACAGCAGCACGCTGAAGCTCAACTGGAACATGGTCGCCAGCAGGATGACGCCCACCGGGTTGTCGAGCCCCAGCCGGCCGGTCAGCTGGATCTGCGGCAGCGCCACCACCGGGAACGGGATGAACATCGCCGCGAGCAGGTAGAAGAACGAGTAGCGGAAGAGCTTGCGGTCCCAGTTGCGGACGATCGCGTACGACGCGAACGCGGCCAGGATGATCGTCGCGACCACCGTGCCCGCCGTCACGAAGAACGAGATGGCGGCGCCGACGGGGAACTGCGTGAGGTTCCAGGCCTGCACGAACCCGTCGAAGCTGAACGGCGCGGGGAGCGAGAAGGCGTTGCCGTCGACGGCCTGCCCCGTCGTCTTGAGCGACATCGAGATGGTCACGTAGAGCGGCAGGAGCACGGTGACCGAGCAGAGGAAGAGGATGACGGTCCCCGACCAGTTGCGTCGTTCGGCGCCGGTCTTCCGGCGACGACGCGGTGGTTCGGTGGGGCGATCGGGGGCGGTGACGGCGTCGGCCTGTTCGAAGGCGAGCGCGGGCTGCGTGGTGGACATCAGACCTTGTTCCTTCCCCGCGTGAGCGAGAGCTGCAGGAGAGAGATGAGGACCGCGACGATGAAGAAGATCGTCGCGTTGGCCATCTGGTAGGCGTAGTCGCCTCCGTTGAAGCCCGCGATGATGGTCATCGCGACGCTGCGGGTGGCCGTTCCGGGACCGCCGCCGGTGAGGCCGACGATGATGTCGTAGGCGTTCAGGAAGCCCTTGAATCCCAGGATCACGTTGATGACGACGTAGCCGGCGACGAGGGGCACGGTGATGCGCAAAAGTTGCTGGCGCTTCGAGGCGCCGTCGATGTCGGCCGCCTCGTACACATCTCCCGGCACGGACAGGAGCCCGGCGATGTAGATGAGGAGCGTGCCGGGGATCGCCTGCCACGCGGTGACGATGACGATCGCGATCCACGCGAGGTCGGGGTTCGCGAGCAGACTCTCCTGCAGCCACGGAACCCCGAGCGATGACCCTGCCGAAGGCAGCGAGTTCGAGAACAGGAAGTTGAAGACGTAGGCGATGATGATGCCCGAGATGACCATGGGGATCACGAAGATCGTCCGGAGGCCCGTCTTGAACCGGATGCGGGAGGTCAGCCCGACCGCCAGCAGGAACGCCGCGATGTTCACGACGATCACCGTCGCCACCGCGAAGCCGGCGGTGAAGAGGTAGCTCTGCAGGATCGCCGGGTCGCTGAACAGCGCGACGTAGTTCGTGAAACCGATGAAGTTCCACTCCCCCAGCCCGATGGAGTCGGTCAGGCTGAAGAAGATGCCGATGATGCCCGGGACGGTGATCGCCAGGGTGAACAGCAGCACGGTCGGCAGGAGGAACAGATAGTAGATCGGTTCGACGCGCTTGCTGCTGCGTCGACGCGTGCGGTCGCCCTGCGTCAGGAGGGTCGTCGTCGACCCCGTCGTGGTGGTCATCGCGCGGCCTCCTCAGCCTCGTCGGTGAGGACGGGCTGGCGGAACGCGAGCCGCGACCAGTCGTTGTCCATGGTGGCGAACGTCTGCGCCGGGTCCTGACCGAACATCAGCGCCTGGGCGTAGGCGAAGACGGGGATCGTCTTCGGCACCAGCACGGACGGACCCTGGTAGATCGCCCCCGCTTCGTAGAACTCCTGCATCCCCTGGACGCGCGGATCCTCGGGCGGCGCGGCATCCGTCGTCGGCGAGAAACCGAGCTGGGACTCGTTGTAGGCCTCGATGATCTCGGGCTGATAGAGGTACTCGAGGAAGTCCCGCGCCGCGTCCTTCTTCGTCGACGCGTCGGGGATCATCGCGGCGAGGTCCATGTTCACGCGGATCGCGCGGTCGTCCGGGTCATCGGTCATCGGGAGCGGGAAGGTGCCGAGGGGCGCGTCGGGCGCGGTCTTCGCGATCTCGCTGAACGCCCACGGCCCCTGCAGGTACATCGCCGCCTCGCCCTCGCCGAACGCGAGGTTGCCGTCGCCGTATGCCCTGCTGTCGGCATCCCCGTTCGTGTACTCGGTGGCCAGCTGGAGCATCTTCTCGGCAGGCTCCGTGAAGTCCTTCTCGAACGAGACCTCGGAGGAGCCGTCGACGTCGGCACCCTCGGCGGCGAGGCCGTCGAAGAAGTCGATGACGTCGATCGAGCCGCCGATGGCGTAGTCGTACCAGCCCTGCGCGACGGTCCAGTCATCCTTGAACGTGCCGTAGAACGGGGTGACGCCGGCCTCCTCGAGCGCGTCGCAGACGGCGATGAGCTCGTCCCACGTCGTGGGCACCTCGAGCCCGTTCTCCTCGAAGATCTGCGTGTTGTAGATCACCGACGAGGCCATCACGGAGTAGGGCAGTGCGCTCGTGCGGCCCTCGCAGCTGCCGTACTGCTCCATGAGCGGCTGCAGATCGTCGCGGACGGTGGCTGCGGCATCCGTGTCGCCGAGCTCGCTGAGCGCGCAGCGCTGGACGAAGCGGGCGACTTCGTAGTTGTAGTTCGCCAGCATGATGTCGGGCGGGTTGCCACGCACGAAGCTCGCCGAGACGACGTCCACACCCGAAGTGTCCATCTCGACGGTGACGGCATCCTGCGAGGCGTTGTACTCCTTCACGACGTCCTGCATGAACGTCAGCGCCTCGCGTTTGCTGAAGGTGAAGCGGATGGTCTCGCGGCCGTCGGCGGAGCAGCCGGCCAGGCTGGCGCCGCCGAGGGCGGCCACGGCGAGCGCGGCGGCAACCCGCCGCCTGCGGGTGGTGGTCGATGACATGTGTATCCGATCGCGTCGTTGCGGACGAAGTTCTCACTCGAGCAGAGATCCAGCGATTATATTTAGTCGCCAAATCAATGCGATGCAGGCAATATTGCAGGGCGGATTCCGAAAGGTCAAGACTCCGATGTCGACACTCGCCTCCTCCCCGGCACGGCCGGCCAGCCAGGACGCCGTGCTCGCTTTCGCGTGGGACTCGTCCGAGTTCACCGCGACCGACGCGCTGCAGTCCACGGGGTTGACGCGCTCGACCACGATCGAGGCGACCGATGCGCTCGTCGCGCGGGGCCTCTTGCGCGAACTGCCGAACGCTCGGCTCGCGGGGGACTACCGCAAAGGGCGACCCGCCCGTCGGTTCGCGCTCCGCGACGACGCGGCCGTCGTCATCGGTGTCGACGCGGGCCACGAGCACGTGTCCGTCGCCGTCGCTGACCTGCGGGGAAAGCAGATCGCGGATGCCGACGCGCGCCTCGTCATGGATCGTGACGACGCCGCCGCCCGCGCCGCCGTCGTCTCCGACACGATCGACCGCGCCCTCGCCGCCGCGGGCCTCTCGCGCAGCGACGTACTGGCCGTGTGCGCCGGCGTGCCGGCGCCGGTCGATCGCACGGGACGGTCGCCGCGGCATCCGACCCGCTTCTGGGAACGGATGAACCCCGACCTCGTCGACGTTTTGTCGTGGGCACCCGTGGTGCGGATCGAGAACGACGCGTCACTCGCCGCCGTCGCGGAGGGCTCGGTCGGCGCGGCGGTCGGATGCCGCGATTACATCGCCCTGCTGGCGGGGTCGCGCCTGGGCGCGGGGGTGGTCGTCGACGGCCACCTGCTGCGCGGCAGCCACGGCGGCGTCGGCGAGATGGTCGCGTTCGACCACGTCGACGGCGTGCACGGGGCCGAGGGCCTCGGCTCCCGCGCATCGGACCTGGCGCGGGAGCTCGTCCGTTCCGGCAAGGCGACCGCCGGCCTCCGCGGCGTCGCGCTGGAGGCGCTGGACGCGCGGACCGTCCTGGGGATGGCCGCACAGGGGGATGCCGACGCACGCCGCATCGTCGACCGGGTGGGCCTGACGCTCGCCCGCATCGTCAGCGTCCTGGGGAGCATGTTCGACCCCGAGCGCGTCGTCGTGTCGGGCGCGATCGCCGACGGCGTGGACGAAGTGGTCGCCGCCGCCCGGCGCTCACTGCCCACCGACCTCGACCTGCCCGCCCCCGAGCTCGTCGCCTCGACCCTCGGCGGTGAGGTGGTCGTCATCGGGGCGGTCGCCGCCGCCGTGGCCTCGGCGCGCGAACGGGTGCTGGACGTGTGGGGCGCAGCCGACTGAGTCAGCGCACTCCGCGGCGGGGATCCTGACCGGAGCGGGTGTACGCGCGCCAGAGGATGCGGGCGTGACGTTCCTTCGCGCGCTCGACGCCCGCTTCGTCGCCGCGGGCCGCGGACCACCACTCCGACGCACGTTCGCGTATCGCGCTCCACACGACCCCGAGGCCCGCGTGCGGTGGCGGCGGAACGATGGCCCTCTCGGCCGGCATCCGCCCCTTCGGGGCGAGGGCATTGTTCGCGTGCTTCACGATGAGATCGGCCGCGCCGACCGCGTGCGCGTTGATGATCGAGTGCGCCGCGCCCCGGATCTCCCAGCGCCGCGCGCGCGGAGCGACGGCGACGAGCCGCGAGTGGAAGCGGCGCGGAGACGTCGCGTCGAACTCGCCGCGGATGAGCAGGACGGATGCCTCGACCCGCGGCATCCGCTCGATCAACCGATACCGCAGCATGTGCGGGAGGACCTGCACGAAGTACACGAAGCCGCAGAGGACGTACGCCGACAGCGCGGTCATCGCGAGATGGAGCGTCTCCCGGGTGGCCGACTGCGCGAACCGCAGCGCGACGATCGGCAGCGACGACTCCTGATCGTTCACGACGGGGCTGACGAGCACGGCGTGCCGCAGCTGCGGTCGACGGATCAGTACCTCGGTCACCACCTGTGTGCCCATCGAGTGCCCGATGATCACCGGGTCGTCGAGGCCGTAATGGTCGAGCACCTCTTCGACCCGGTCGGCGAAGAACTCGGCCGTCGGCTGGTCGCCGGGGCGCGGCATGCCGGCGAACCCCGGCAGATCGAGGGCGAACACGTCGCCGTGCTCGGCGAGCGAGGGCGCGAGGAACTCGAAGTAGGTCGCCGCGACACCCACTCCTGCGACGAGGACGAACGGCCGGCCGCCGTCGCCCGCCGTCGTCTCGACACGCGTGACGCGCGTGCGGCGATCGCCGTGGCCGACGTGCTCGACGTCGACGTCGGGGGCATCCTCGGTCGCGGGCATGCCCCCAGAATGCCAGGTCATGTGGGCCGCTAGCGCAGGGCCCCACCGCGCACAAGCGCTGGGGATCGGTGCGAGCCGTTCCTACGCTGACGCCATGCTGCGAAACCTCGTCATCGTGCTGGGCGATCAGCTCGATCACGAGTCGAGCGCCTTCGACGACTTCGAACCCGGGCTGGATGCCGTGTGGATGGCCGAGGTCACCGAGGAATCCGAGCACGTATGGAGCACGAAGCAGCGCACCGCCGTCTTCCTCGCTGCCATGCGACACTTCGCCGCAGAGCTGACGGATGCCGGGCGCACCCTCCACTACGCGAAGCTCGACGCCCGCGGGACGAAGGGGTCTCTCGCCGACCAGCTCACCGCCGATCTGAAGAAGCTGAAGCCCGAGGGGCTCGTCGTGACGGAGCCGGGTGAGTGGCGTGTCCGCGAAGCCCTGCGGGAGGTGGCCGAGACCGGCGGCATCCCGCTCGAGGTCCGCGAGGATCGTCACTTCTTCAGCACCGTCGCGGAGTTCGCCGAGCACGCCCAAGGGCGGAAGTCGCTGCGGATGGAGTACTTCTACCGCGAGATGCGCAAGAAGCACGACGTCTTGATGACCACCCGCGGACAGCCGCTCGGCGGGCAGTGGAACTACGACGCCGACAACCGCAAGTCATTCCCGAAGCAGGGGCCGGGGCTCGTCCCGCCGCGCGCGCGATTCGAACCCGACGAGATCACCCGCGAGGTCATCGCTCTGGTCGAGAAGCGATTTCGCGACCACCCCGGTTCGCTCGACTCCTTCGCCTGGCCGGTCACCCGGGCGCAGGCACTCGAGGCACTCGATCTGTTCATCGAGGAGCGGCTGCCCGGATTCGGCGAGACGCAGGACGCGATGTGGCCGGGCGAGCCGTGGCTGTGGCACGCGCACCTCTCGTCGTCCATGAACCTGAAGATGCTCACGCCCCGCGAGGTCGTCGCCGCGGCCGAGGCGGCCTATCGCGCCAAGAAGGCACCGCTCGCGTCGACCGAAGGGTTCATCCGCCAGATCCTGGGCTGGAGGGAGTACGTTCGCGGGATCTATTGGACGCAGATGCCCGAATACCTGGATCGGAATGCATTCGAGGCCTTCGAGCCGCTTCCCGACTTCTACTGGACGGGCGACACACCGATGGCGTGTCTGAAGGACGCCATCGACACGACGTTGGAGAACGGCTACGCGCACCACATCCAGCGGCTCATGATCACGGGGCTGTACGCCATGCTCTTCGGCGTCGATCCCCAGGACGTGCACGCCTGGTACCTCGCGGTCTACGTCGACGCGGTCGAGTGGGCCGAGCTGCCGAACACCCTCGGGATGAGCCAGTACGCTGACGGCGGGCTGATGGGCAGCAAGCCGTATGCCGCGACCGGCAAGTACATCGACCGCATGAGTCCGTACTGCAAGACCTGTCCGTTCGACCCGGCGAAGCGCATCGGCGAGGACGCCTGCCCGTTCACGACCCTTTATTGGGACTACCTGATCCGACACGAGGAGCCGCTCGCCGCCAACCACCGCATGTCGCTGCAGGTGAAGAACGTGGCGCGGCTGGACGACGACGAGGTCTCGGCCATCCGGCAGCGCGCGGACGCGATCCGTGCCGGCGACATCCCCGTGCCGCACGACTGACGAAGGAGAGAACCATGACCTCGACCGACATCGCCCTCGTGACCGGCGCGCGTGGCGGAGTGGGGAGCGCCCTCGTCGCGCGCCTGCGCGCTCGTGGTCTCCGCGTCGCCGCCGTCGGGCGGGATGCCGCCTCCCTGGCTTCCACCGACGCGGACGCGCACATCGAGGCCGACGTGACGACGCCCGAGGGCGCCGCAGCAGCGCTCGACGGGTGCCGGACCGAGCTGGGCGACGCGCCCGCATGGTTGGCGCACGCCGTCGGCAGCACGCTCATCACGCCGCTGCATCGGACAAGAGCGGATGCCGCGCGCGACATCCTGCGGGTCAACCTCGAGAGCAGCATCTGGATCCTGCAGGCCTGGCTCGAGGCGACCGGCAAGGAACCCGGAGCTGCGGTCTTCGCGAGCTCGGTCGTCGCGCGCATCGGCGTCGCGAATCACGAGGCCATCGCCGCGGCGAAGGGCGGCGTCGAGGCCCTCGTTCGGAGCGCCGCCGCGACGTATGCGAGCCGCGGCATCCGAGTGAACGCCGTCGCGCCGGGGATGACCGACACCCCGATGACAGCCGGCATGCTGTCGGTTCCGATGCAGCGTGAAGGCGCCGAGAAGCAGTATCCGCTGGGCGGGGTGCAGTCCGCCGAGGAGGTGGCGGCGGTCATGGACTGGCTGCTGTCGACGGATGCCGCCCGCATCACAGGTCAGGTGATCCCCGTCGACGGCGGGTTCACCACCATCCGCCCGCTCGTGAAGTAGGTCAGCGGGTCACGACGTAGACATCGTCCTCCCGGGTGACCGTGAGCACGGTGTCGACATCGCCGCGGTAGGCGGGCCATGCGGCGCCGGTCGAGCACAGGTCGACGCGATCGCGCGCGAACTCGCCCGTGTCGATTCCCGTGGCCGTCACGACGATCAGGGCCTGCACGCCGTCGCTGTCCGAGAGGTCGGGGACGGCCTTCGCGTCGACGTCGAGTCGGGCGGCGACGTCCGCCGCGCTCTCGTACGGGCAGGCGATGGTGAATCGCTTCGCGCCGTCCTCGGGGAGCAGGTCGGCGACGGGCAGGCTCGATTGGTCGGCGACCGCGTCGAGCACATGCTCCTCGACGTCGCTCGATGTAGGCGCGCAGGCGGTCGTCAGACCGGTGGCGAGGGCGGCGAGGGACAGGACGGCGAGCGCGCGGTTCATGCCTCCTGTCTACGGGGATGCCGCGCCGAGCTCATCGGCCTCGCGAGGCATCCGTGTCCGACGGAGGGATGACGTCGACTCAGCCCTGCTCGAGGATCCGCTTCGCCTTGCTGAGCGAGGTCTCGAGCGTCGAGCGCACCTCGCCGGCGATCATCCCCTGCGCGAGGCGCATCATCCCGGTCGGCTCAGCCTCGATGCGCACGGTCACGAGCGTCGCCCCGTTCGCGTCGGCGAACACCAGCTCCGACGAGGTCGGCATGATCCCACTCGTGCTGGTCACGGCCATGCGCGACCCCGGTTCGTAGTCCGTGACCCGCCAGTCGAAGGCGAACTCGCGCCCGACCGCCCGCATCCGGGTGTGCAGGGTCGAGCCGACGCCGACCGGCGGCGGGGAGGTGAGCTCCTCGGAGATGACGGACTCGTCCCAGCGCGCGCGGCCCTCGGTGAAGAAGTCGAAGACCTCAGCCACCGGACGGTCGATGGTGACGGACTCGGTGACGGTGAACATGTCCTCACCCTAGGTGCGGGGCGGGTCGCGGGATCCGGCATCCACCGATCGGCGCCGAAATCAAGCGGTTGAGCGGAATCGTCCCGAGTCGGATTCTGGGATCCCGCGAACTGAGGAGTGTGAGATGGGTCTCGACGACAAGATCAAGAACGCTGCGCAGGACATTGCCGGCAAGGCGAAGGAAGCCCTGGGCGAGCACCGCGGTGACGAGGACCTTCGCCGCGAGGGCGAAGCCGACCAGCGTGAAGCGAACCTCAAGAAGGCCGGCGAGAACGTCAAGGACGCGTTCAAGTAAGCCAGCCCGAGAATGCGCGAGGGGCCCCGCCGGTCAGCCGGTGGGGCCCCTCGCTCGTGCGGCGGCGCTACGAGGTCGCCGTTTCGTAGATGATCTCGAGTCCGTCCTCGTCATCCCACTGTTCGCCGTTCTGTTCGCCGTCTTCGCGCTCCGAGAACTGGGGATGCCAGCCTGGGCCTTCGGCATCGCGGTGGCCCTCGGCGGGGTCGGCGGCCTCCTCGGCGCGATCGTCGCGCCCGCCGTCGGCGAGCGGATCGGAGCCGGGCGCGCGATCCTCGTCGGCCGGAGCCTGACGGTCGTGCCATGGCTGCTCCTCGCTGTCGTCCCGCTCAGCAGCGCGACGAACACCGCGGCGCTCCTCGTGGTGGTGTCGATCGCGCAGTTCCTGTTCGGCCTGGCGATGGGCATCGAGGATGCGAACGACATCTCCTATCGTCAAGCGGTCGCGCCCGACGGCATCCAGGGCCATGAACGCGACCATACGCACGACGAACCGCATCGTCTTCCTCTTCGGCGCCCTCGGTGCCGGAGTGCTCGCCACCTGGCTCGGGTACGCGGCCAGCTTCGGAGTCGCGGCCGCGGTCTTCGCCGTCGCCGCGCTCGTGATCGTGTTCTCGCCGCTGCGGAACGCGCGGCACGGCGAGACCGGGTTCTAGTCGGCGTCCAGCTCGAGCAGGTACGCGGCGTTGCCGCGGATCGCCGGCTTGTAGCGCTCGAGCTCGGCGGAGTCGACGTGGTCGGCGATCACGTCGAGGAGTGAGCCGAGCGAGGCGTGGACCTGCCCCGCCGCGTGCAGGGTGATCGCCTCGAAGACGGCGAGCGATGCGGCATCCGGGAACTCGACCCGGGCGGCGCCGAACACCTCGATCGACTCGTCGAAGCGATCGAGGTTGCGCAGTGTGCTGCCGTACTGCAGCAGGCATCGGCGTCGGACGTCTCCTTCCAGGCCGGCGGCGAGCGCTCGCTCGTAGAGCTCGGCGGCCGCCTCTTCCTGGCCGGCCGTGTCGTGCGCACCCGCGTACTCGTAGAGCACCCGCGCGTCCGTCGGATGCTCGTCGTGGATGGCCTTCAGAGCCGCAAGCGTCGGTGCCATGTCGTGTCGATCGCGTTCGGCCAGCAGCCGGTCGAGCTCGGCGTAGACGGCGTCAGTCATGGTCCGATGGTGTCACGCCGTCGAGGGCGCGGCGAGCTGGCAGTCCCCGGCGTAGACCGCTGCGATAGATCTGGGCCGACACGCGAGTAACGGATGCCGGGCCTCGGCGCGTCGTGCCCGATCTATTGCATCCGCGAACCACCCCGCGCACGGCCGACCTCGCCGTGGGCTCGGCTCCTGCTGCACGCCGATGCAATGGATTCGAGGCGACACGCGGGTGATGGATGCCGCGCCTCGGCGTGTCGCGTGCGAACTATCGCATCCGCGAACGGTCCCCCTCAGCCCCGCCCCACCGCCTGCAACCCGCGCAAGCGCAGGCTGTTCGTCACCACGAATACCGACGACAGCGCCATCGCCGCGGCGGCCACGAGCGGATTCAGCAGGGCCGCCATCGCGAGCGGGATGGCGGCGACGTTGTAGGCGAACGCCCAGAACAGGTTGCCCTTGATGATCCCGAGGGTGCGGCGGGCCAGGCGCACCGCGTCGGCGACGACGAGAGGGTCGCCCGAGACGACGGTGATGTCGGATGCGGCGATCGCCGCATCCGTTCCGCCGCCCATCGCGATCCCGAGGTCGGCGGCGGCGAGCGCCGCGGCGTCGTTGACCCCGTCACCGACCATCGCCACGACCCGCCCCTCGCCCTGCAGACGCCGGATGGTCTCGAGCTTGCCTGACGGCGTGACGCCGGCTTCGATGCGCTCGATGCCGACCTCGGCGGCGACCCGCGCGGCGGATGAGGCAGTGTCGCCCGTCAGCAGGATCGGTTCGAGTCCGAGCTCGCGGAACCGCGCGACCGCGGCGGCGCTCGAGGGCTTGACGGTGTCGGCGACGACGATCGCGCCGAGGTACGCGCCGTCACGCGCGACGGCGACGACCGTGCCCTCGGGCAGATCCGCGGGCACCGCCACGGCCCACTGCTCCGCGAGCCACGACGGCCGACCCGCGACGACCGCAGCGCCGTCGACGATCCCCTGCACACCGAAACCGGCGTGAGACTGGAAGGACTCGACACTGCCGGGTGCGGACGCGGCGGCGATTGCCCGCGCGACCGGGTGCTCCGACCCCGACTCCACCGCCGCCGCGACGGCCAGCAGCGACTCCCGGGACACGCCGAGAGGCAGCACCTCGGTCACACTCATGCGCCCCGTCGTGACGGTGCCGGTCTTGTCGAGGACGATCGTGTCGACGGTGCGCGTCTGCTCGAGCACCTGCGGCCCGCGGATGAGGATGCCCAGCTGCGACCCGCGTCCGGTGCCGACCAGCAGCGCGGTCGGGGTCGCCAGACCCAGCGCACACGGGCAGGCGATGATGAGCGTCGCGACCGCCGCGGTGAAGGCGAGCTCCCACGATGCTCCGGCGAGCGTCCACCCGATGAGCGCGACCAGTGCGAGCCCGATCACGACGGGCACGAAGACGGCCGAGACGCGGTCGGCGAGGCGCTGGACCTCGGCCTTCCCGGTCTGCGCCTCCTCCATGAGCCGCCGCATCCGCGCGAGCTCGGTGTCGGCGCCGACACGTGTGATCTGCACCTCGAGACGACCGCCGACGTTGATGGTCGCGCCGACGACACGGGACCCCTCGGCGACCTCGACGGGCATCGACTCACCGGTGAGCATGCTCGCGTCGACACTGCTCATGCCCGCGGTGACGAGGCCGTCCGACGGGATCTTCTCGCCCGGACGCACGACGACCGTGTCGCCGACGGCGAGCTGCGACACGGGGACCCGCACCTCCGCGCCGTTCTGGAGCTTCGCCGCATCCGTCGCTCCGAGTTCGAGCAGCGCGCGCAACGCCTCGGACGACGCCCGCTTCGCCCGGGCCTCGATGTAGCGCCCGGCGAGGATGAAGACGGTGACGAGCGCGGCGACCTCGAGGTAGATCTCGTGCCCGCCCGCGCGCGGCGCACCGATCAGCGTGAAGGTCATGGTCATGCCCGGCATGCCCGCGCCGCCGAAGAAGAGTGCGTACAGCGACCAGCCGAACGAGGCGATGACGCCGAGGCTGATGAGGGTGTCCATCGTCGCGGCGCCGTGGCGGAGGTTGACCGCCGCCGCACGGTGGAACGGCCACGCACCCCACACCGCGACGGGAGCCGCGAGGGTCAGCGAAAGCCACTGCCAGTACTCGAACTGCAGCAAGGGGACCATCGACAGCACCGCGACGGGCAGCGACAGTGCGGCGCTGATCAGCAGACGGTTGCGGAGCGGCTTCGTCTCGTCATCCGTCTCGGTCACCGCCGGCTCGGGCACCGGGACCGTCGCCGCATACCCCGCGGCCTCGACGGTCGCGATGAGTTGGGCGGTGTCGACGCCGTCGGCCCTTACGCGCGCCTTCTCGGTCGCGTAGTTGACGGATGCCTCGACGCCGGGCAGCTTGTTGAGCTTGCGCTCGATCCGAGTGGCGCACGACGCGCACGTCATCCCGGAGATGTCGAGCTCGACGTCGGTGAGGGTCACGCCGACACCCGGGTGTAGCCGGCCTCCTCGACGGCGGCTGTCAGTGCGGCGTCATCGATGGGGATCGCGCTGTGCACCGTGACGTGCGAGGTGCCGCCGGCGACGAGATCGACGGAGACGCCCTCGACACCTTCGATCTCGGACAGCTCCTCGCGGACGCTCGCGACGCAATGCGCGCACGTCATGCCGGTGACGAGGATCTTCTCGTTCACCGCGGATGCCGGGGCGCTCGTCGACGTCGACACGTCGGTGAGTCCGAGCTGGATGCGTTCGGTCATGTCGTTCCTCCGGGTGTCGGCGGGGTCAGGAGCGGACGAGGCGCGCGATCGCGTCGTTCGCCTCGCGGATCTTGTCGGCGGCGACCTGGCCGCCCTCGGCGCTCGCCTCGGCGACGCAGTGGCTGAGGTGGTCGGCGAGCAGCGACAGCGCGACGGTCTCGAGGGCTTTCGTCGCCGCAGACACCTGCGTGAGGATGTCGATGCAGTACTTGTCCTCGTCGACCATGCGCGCGATGCCGCGCACCTGGCCCTCGACCCGACGCAGTCGCTTCTGCAGGTCGTCCTTGTGGGCGTCGTATCCGTTCACGAAAGATACGGTACCCCCCTAGGGTATCTTCGTCAACGGAGCGGATGCCTCTCCGCGCCGCGCGGTCAGACCTCCTCGACCTCGCCCGACACGAGCGTCAGGTGCTCCCGCGCCGACGCCTCGGCATCCGCTCCCCGGCCGTCGAAGATGGCCTGCGCCGTCGCGAGGTGCGCCTCGAGGGTCCCGACCCGCGGCATCCCGGGCGTCAGTCCTCGGACGGCGCGTCCGCGGAGGATCTCGGCGATCGGTTCGCTCAGTCGCAGGAAGAGCGGATTGCCCGAGGTGCGCAACAGCAGCCGGTGGTAGGCGATGTCGGCGTCGAGGTACTCCTCGGAGTCGCCGAGCCCGCGGCCGCCCAGATCGCTGAGCAGGGTCGCCCATCGCAGCAGCTCCTCACGCTCGGCCGCGCTCGCACGCCCCGCGGCGAGCCGCGCCGCGACGGGTTCGACGGCGACGCGCAGCTCGGTGAGCTCGATGAGGACGTCGCGCCGGCGCGGGCTGTCGAGCGACCACTCGATGATCTCGGCGTTGAGGACGTCCCACTCCGAGAGCGGGCGGACGACGATCCCCACCCGGCGCCGAGACGTGAGGAGTCCGTGCGTCTCGAGGACGCGCACCGCTTCACGGACGACCGTCCGCGACGCCGCGAAGGTCTCCTCGAGGCCCGCGAGCGTGAGCCCGGTGCCCGCGGGCAACTCGCCCCCGACGATGCGTCGACCCAGGGTCTCGACGATGTGGGCATGGGATGCGGTGGTGACGGGCGTGGGCATCGGTGTCCTTCCTCGCTGGCTCACGCTATCGCGAAAAGTAGGATCATTCGCTTGCGAAAAGTACTACTTATGTGGCACCGTGGGTCCGCTGTCGGGAACGGACCCGGCACGGGGACGATTCACTGGAGAACACAACCCATGGATGAGTGGACTCAGACACTCGGAGCGGTTCCGCTCCTGCTGATCGCGGCCGGAGCCGTCGCGTTGATCCTTTTCCTGATCATCAAGGTGCGTCTGCACGCGTTCCTGGTGCTCGTGCTGGTCTCGCTGCTGACGGCGCTGGCCACCGGCATCCCCGTCGACAGCATCGGCACCGTCCTGATCGAGAGCTTCAGCTCCACGGTGGGAACGGTCGCGCTGCTCGTCGGTTTCGGTGCCATCCTCGGCGCCCTCGTCGAGAGCTCCGGCGGAGCGCGCGTGCTCGCAGAGAAGATGGTCTCGGTCTTCGGTGAGAAGCGCGCGGCCCTCGCCCTCAGCGTCGCGTCGCTCATCATGGGCTTCCCGATGTTCTTCGACGCCGGCCTGATCGTCATGCTGCCGATCATCTTCGCCGTGGCCCGCCGCATCGGCGGCAAGCACATGCTGCTCTACGGCATCTCCGCCGCCGCGGCCTTCTCGGTGATGCACGTCTTCGTGCCGCCGCACCCCGGCCCCATCACGGCGAGCGAGACCTACGGCGCCAACCTCGGCCTCGTCCTGCTCATCGGTCTGGTCGTCGCCCTCCCCACCTGGTACGTCAGCGGTTACCTGTGGGCGAAGTTCACCGACCGCCGCTTCCCCCTCGCCATCCCGAACCTTTTCGGCAGCGAGGACGTTCAGCCCGCCAACCCGCCCAAGGCCGGCACGGTCATCGGCGTCATCGCGATCCCGCTCGTCCTCATCCTGCTCAACACCGGCACGGCCGCGCTCGTGTCGGGCGGCGCCGTCGACGGCGACGCGATCTGGGTGCAGGCGCTGCGCCTGATCGGCACGAGCCAGATCGCGCTCCTCATCTCGGTGCTCGTGGCGATGCTCGTCCTCGGCACCCGGCGCGGTGTCGGCGGCAGCGCGATGGAGAAGATCGTCGAGTCCGCGCTCGGTCCGATCTGCTCGGTGGTCCTCATCACGGGAGCCGGCGGCATGTTCGGCGGCGTCCTGCGTGCCTCGGGCATCGGCGACGCGCTCTCCGACTCGCTCGCCTCCCTCGGCGTGCCCGTCATCTTCGCCGCGTACCTCATCGCCCTCCTCCTGCGCGTGGCTCAGGGATCGGCGACCGTCGCCCTCGTGACCGCCGCGGGCCTCATCGCCCCGGCGGTCGTCTCGGGCGGGTTCAGCCCGCTGCAGATCGCGTGTATCGTCCTCGCCACCGCGGCCGGCTCGGTGTTCGCCGGGCACGTCAACGACTCCGGGTTCTGGCTGGTCGGCCGCCTCATGGGTATGGACGTGAAGACCACACTGCGCACGTGGACCGTCCAGCAGGCGATCGAGTCCGTCGTCGGCTTCGCCTTCGTCCTCGTGATCTTCGGCGCGGTGTCCCTTGTCTGACGCGTTCGACCTCAGCAACCGGCTGGCCCTCGTGACGGGATCTTCCCGAGGGCTCGGCCAGAGCCTCGCGATCGGGTTGGTGGAAGCGGGAGCACGGGTGGTCGTTCACGGACGGGATGCCGCGGCGGTCGCGCGCAGCGCCGACGTGATCGGCGAGCGCACCGGCGTCCGTCCCGACACCACGATCTTCGACGTCACCGACGCGAGCGCCGTCGAGGCGGCCGTCGCGGAACTGAGCGAGCGGGTCGGGACCCCCGACATCCTCGTCAACAACGCCGGCATCCAGCGGCGCGCGCCGTTCGCAGAGTTCCCCGTCGCGGACTGGGATGCCGTCATCTCGAGCAACCTGTCGAGCGCCTTCTACGTGTCGCGCTTCGTCGCGCCCGGCATGATCGCGCGGGGCAGCGGCAAGATCATCAACATCGCGTCCGTGCAGTCGCTGCTGGGACGTCAGACCATCGCACCGTACGCGGCGAGCAAGGGCGGCATCGCCCAGCTCAGCCGGGGGATGGCCGCAGACCTGGCGCGCCACGGCATCCAGGTCAACACCCTCTCGCCGGGCTACTTCGCGACCGAGATGAACGCGGCGCTCGTCGCCGACACGGACTTCTCGGACTGGATCGCCCAGCGCACCCCCGCCGGACGGTGGGGCGACGTCGAGGAGCTGCGGGGACCCCTGGTCTTCCTGGCGTCGGCCGCGAGCGATTTCGTGAACGGCCAGAACCTGTTCGTCGACGGCGGCATGACCGCCGTCGTCTGACCCGAGGAGCACTGACATGGACGCAGTCGTCATCGGCGGCAAACTCGATCTCACCGTCACCGAGCACCCCGTTCCGGTCCCCGGCGAGGGCCAGGTCCGCGTGCGCGTGGGCTATGTGGGGATCTGCGGATCGGACCTGCACTACTACGCAGAAGGCGCGAACGGTGCCTTCGTCGTCACCGAACCGCTCGTGCCGGGGCACGAGCTGTCGGGCTGGGTCGATCTCGACCCTGCCGAGCGCCTGCAGCCCGGCACGCCGGTGACGGTTCATCCGGCACGATTTGGCCCCGAAGGGTCGACTCCCGTCGAGCCGCACCTGCGTCCCGGCGGCAGCTACCTCGGCAGTGCCGCGACCACGCCGCACACGCAGGGCGCGATGAGCGACTACCTCGTCGTGGATGCCGGGATGATCCGGGCGCTGCCCGCCGAGCTCCCGGTGCGGCGTGCGGTGCTCGCCGAGCCGCTCGCGGTCGCGGTGCACGGCGCGCGCCGTGCCGGCTCGCTGGCGGGCGCGCGGGTGCTCGTCAGTGGCGCCGGTCCCATCGGCCTGCTCGCCCTCGTCGCCGCGAAGGAGGCGGGTGCTGCGAGCGTCGAGATCACCGACCTGCTGCCCCAGCCGCTCGAGCGCGCCCTCGCCCTCGGTGCCGACGGGGTGCACCGCGTGGGCGAGGATGAGATCCCTGCCGACGCCTACGACGTCGTCCTGGAGTGCTCCGGTGCCGCACCCGCGGTGTCGTCGGCGATCGCCGCCGTGCGACGGCGCGGCACCGTCGTACAGATCGGGATGCTGCCGAATCAGCCGGTGGGGGTGAACGTCGCTCCGCTCATCTCGAAGGAGGCGACCATCACCGGTGCGTTCCGGTTCCTGGACGAGATCGACGAGGCGATCGAGATCCTCGCTCGCCGACCCGAGATCGAGGCGGTGATCACGCACGAGTTCGGCGCAGCCGACGCCGTCGAGGCGTTCGAGACGGCACGACGACCCGCCGACAGCAGCAAGGTGATCGTCACGCTGGGATCTGCGACGGTGGACGCATGACACCCGGCATCCCCTCTGCGCCCCGCGTCGTCGTCATGGGACCGAGCGGGTCGGGCAAAACCGCGGTCGGAGCCGCGCTCGCGGTCGACCTGGGCGTGGACTTCGTCGACGCCGACGACCTGCATCCGGCCGCGAACGTGGCGAAGATGGAGGCCGGGCACCCGCTCGACGACGACGACCGCGCACCGTGGCTCGACATCGTCGGCCGGACTCTCGCCGACGCACCGGGTCTCGTCGTCGCGTGCTCGGCTCTCGCCCGCCGGTACCGCGACCGCATCCGGGCCGCGGCGCCCGACGTCCGCTTCGTGGAGCTGCTGGTCTCGTCTGAGGAACTCGACCGTCGGATGCGGTCGCGTCAGCACTTCATGCCGCCGGCGCTCCTCGCCTCGCAGCTCTCGACCCTCGAGCACCTCGAAGCCGACGAGCCGGGCGTCGCCGTCGAGAACGTCGGGCGCATCCTCGACGTCGCACGGCAAGCGCGCATCGCGCTGGACTGAGCCCGCGGGCTGAGGCTGAAGCGTCAGCGGAGCGCAACCCCTCGCCCGGATCCTCCAGCCGCCCGCAGACTGCTCTCGTGAGCACCACCGTTCTCGTCGCCGGAGCAACCGGCGACCTCGGCAGCCGCATCTCCCGCGAGCTCCTCTCGCACGACACCCGACTCCGGGTGCTGACCCGGCCGGGCACCTCGACAGCCGTCGACCGCTTCGGCGACGACCCGCGGGTAGAGATCGTGACCGCCGACTACGCGGACCACGACGCACTGGTGGCCGCGGCATCCGGTGTCGACGTCGTCGTCTCGGCGGTCAGCGGGACGCGACCGGTCATCGTCGACGCGCAACGCGCACTCCTCGCCGCGGCGGTCGCAGCCGGCGTGCCCCGCTTCCTCCCGTCGGACTACTCCGCCGATCATCGGCGCCTGACCCCGGGGACCAACCGCAACCTCGAACTGCGCCGGGAGTTCGCCGCCGACCTCGATGCGGCCCCGATCCAGGCGACATCGGTGCTGAACGGCATGTTCACCGAGCTGCTCGCGGGCCAGGCGCCCTTGATCCTCCGCGACCGCAAACGCGTCCTCTACTGGTCGTCGGCGGATCAGGTACTCGACGTCACGACGAAGGACGACACCGCGCGGACCGTCGCGCTGGTCGCCCTCGACGCCGATGCCCCGCGCGTCGTCGAGGTCGCCGGCGACCGGGTCACCGCCCGGCAGGTCGCGGAACTCGCGACCGAGCTCAGCGGCGGCACGTTCAAGCTGCAGTGGGCGGGCACGACGGGGACGCTCTCGGCCATGGCCGCGGTAGGGCGACGACTCTCGCGCGACCCCGACGAGACGTTCCCCGCCTGGCAGGGGATGCAGTACTTCGTGAGCATGTTCAGCGGAGAGGGCGAACTGCGCCACGTCGACAACGACCGCTACGGGCGTCAGACCTGGACGACGGCCCGCGACATCCTGCAGCCGTGGCTCGCCGGCACCGGGTCGCCCGCAGCCTGAGACTGCGGGCTTCCCCCGTCACAACGCACCCACGCCGCATACAATCGCGGGACACGGTCGTCCGCGCCGTCGCCACCCGAGGAGTCCCGCCATCGACGACCACCGCGCACCGGCATCCCGCGTCTCCGCCTGGTCGACCCTCGGCCGCCTGGTGCACATCTCGCGCCCGGTCCTCTGGATCAACACGATCGGCACCGGCGTGCTCGGCATGTGGCTCACGGGCGCGCTGCTCGATCCGGCGGCGATTCCCCTGCTCGTGTGGTTGACGCTGCCGTTCAACCTGCTGATCTACGGCGTGAACGACATCTTCGATCAGGAGACCGACGCGCTGAACCCGCGGAAGGGATCCATCGAGGGCGCCCGGATCGAGTCGCGCGAGGTGCGACTCATCGTCTGGGCGGTCGCGATCACCAACGTGCCCTTCCTTCTGTGGTTCGTGATCGCGTATCCGCCCGCCGCGGTGGCGCTGATCCTGCTCTACACCGCGGTGTTCGTCTTCTACTCGGCGCCGCCGCTGCGCTTCAAGCAGCGACCGTTCCTCGACTCGCTGAGCAACGCCGCCTACGGGCTGCCGCTCCTGATCGTGCCGGTGGCGCTGGGCGCCCCGCCGCTGTGGCCGGCGGTGGCGGGCCTGCTCGTGTGGAGCGTCGCGAAGCATGCGTACGACGCCGTGCAGGACATCGACGAGGATCGCGAGGCCGGCATCCGGACCACCGCGGTGCTGCTCGGCCCGCGCGGCACCGCGGTGTGGAGCGGCGTCTGGTGGCTGGCGTCGAGCGTGCTGTTCGCGTTCGTCAGCATCCCGGTGGCCGCCCTCAATCTCGCGATCGCCGGTGTCCTCGTCGTGTGGATGCTGGTGCGCCCGACGCCCGCCACCGGGCGGAGACTGTATCCGGTGTCGATCGCGTTCCCCTACGTCGCAGGGTCGCTCGCGAGCGGATTGCAGCTCGCGAAGATGTTCTTCGAGGCGTACGGATGAGCCGCATCGTGGTGGTCGGTGCCGGGCTCGGCGGGCTGGCGGCATCCGCTCTTCTCGCTCGCGCCGGGCACGACGTGACCCTGCTCGAGGCCGCGGACCGGGTCGGCGGCAAGAGCCGACGACTCGAGGTCGACGGCGAGCGCATCGACTCGGGGCCGTCGCTCGTGACCTTCCCGGGAGTCTGGGACGAGCTGTGCCGCCGCCTCGGCGCCGACACCGGCTCCCTCGCGCTGGAGCGGCTGCCCGAGGTGGGGCGCTACTACTACGGCGGCGAAGAGGTCATGCTCCCGGTACCGCCGGATCACCGCTGGTACCCGGCGTGGAAGCGGTTCAGCGACCTGCACGCTCCGCTGGCGGGTGACGTGACGGCGCTCCTCGTGGCCGCCCCGCTCGACCGGCGCTCGCTCCCGGCTCTGCGCCGGCTGCTCGCGGTGTACGGTCCGCGGCTGAGCACGCGGTCGTACCTCGACGGCCTCACGTGGATGCCCGAGGGCCTGCGCGAGATCATCGCAATCCACACGCTCAACGCCGGAGTGTCACCGTCTCAGACGCCCGCGCTCTACGCGAGCATGCCGGCGATCATGGCGGCGTCCGGAGTGTGGGTGCCGCGCGGCGGCGTGTACGAGATCCCGCTCGCGCTGGCGCGGATGGCGGATGCCGCGGGCGTCGACATCCGCACCGGTGAGACCGTGACGCGCATCGAACGCGGACGCGTGACCACGGCCGGTGAGTCGTTCTCGGCCGATGTCGTCGTCAGCGCACTCGATGCGGACCGGGTCGACGCGCTGCTCGGCCGACGGCCGCTACGTGCGCGCGCCCTGTCGTGCTCGGCGGTCGCGATCTACGGCGCGCTGCGCGAGCCCCTGCCCGAGCGCATCGCGGCGCACAGCGTCATCCTCCCCACCAAGCCCGATGCGCTGTTCCGCAGCCTCGCCGCGGGTGACGAGCCGGCCGACACGATGGCGTTCGTGAACCTGTATCGGGCGGGCGAGATCTACCCGAACGAGCGCAGCACGGTCGCCGTCCTGCTGACCGCCCCCGCCGACGGGTCGGGGTACGACCTCGAGCACCCGTTCGTGCGGCGCGAGGTCGAGCGGATCTCGCGGACGATGGGCCTCGATCAGCTGCTCACCGACACGATGACGGATGCCGCGGTCCTCGACCCGCGCTACTTCGGGACCTTCGGCGAGCGCCACGGCGCCCTGTACGGAGCCGCGCGTCCGCTGTGGATGAGCGGTCCGCTGCACCGGCCCGCGCATCACGACCCGCGCACGCCGTGGCTCTGGCGCGTGGGCGCGTCCGTGCATCCCGGCGGCGGCATCCCGGCCGTGCTCGGCGGGGCGATGATGGTCGCCGCGGAGCTGCTGCGGCGGCATCCGGTCTGAGCGTTCGCGGCGTTCCGGGGACGCGATCTGCCGCACACTCCCGCGGTAGGCGACAGGAGGGTTCCCCGGAACCGTGCCTCACCCCACCGGTCCCTCGATGAGGGTGACGGATGCCGAGTGCGACGATCCCGCGCTGTCGACCCATTCGATCGTGACGGTGTCGCCCGGGTCCTCGTCGGCGAGCGCGTCGGAGAGGTCGGTCGTATCGGTGACCGCCTCGCCGTCGATCGCGGTGATCGTGTCGCCCGCGGCGAGTCCCGC
Organism: Microbacterium oleivorans; assembly: GCF_023715745.1. Lineage (GTDB taxonomy): Bacteria > Actinomycetota > Actinomycetes > Actinomycetales > Microbacteriaceae > Microbacterium > Microbacterium oleivorans_D. The sequence goes on from NZ_JAMBOV010000001.1 coordinate 117,367, forward strand.
CTCGGCCGCGGGTGTTCCCTCGATCACTCCGGCGATCGTGGCGCCGGTGACGTCCGAGCTCCGCGGGTCGGAGGTCCCGGGGCCGAACCCGCCGCGCGGTCCGTAGCCGGCCGCGGACGCGGCGGCATCCGCCATCTGCACGCCGAGGAACGCGGGGTAGCCGATCGTGACGCCGTCCGACTCGTCGCCGTCGAGGATCAGCTCCACGATGTCGAGCGCGTCCTCGATCGGGATCGCGTAGGCGACGGTGGTCGCGCTCCCCGTCGATGCAACCGTCGTGACGCCGATCACCTCGCCCTCAGCGTCGAGGAGCGCGCCGCCGGAGTCGCCCGAGACGACGTCGGCCACGATCTCGATCATGCCGTCGAGGGTCTCGGATGCCGAGCCCTGCGTCTCCGACGTCGTGACGCTCGCCTCGAGCGCGGTGATCGATCCGTCGGCCGCCATCAGCACACCGCCGCCGTCGGCGTTGCCCACGGCGGTCACGGCATCGCCGACCGTCTCGGCGTCGTCGTCGACCGTGACCGTGTCGAGGCCTGCGACGCCCTCGAGCTGCAGGAGCGCCACGTCGTCCTCGTCATCCATCCCGACGAGGGTCGCCGTGTAGGTCTCACCGGTGTCGGCGACCGTCACGGAGATCTCGGTGGCACCCTCGACGACGTGGTTGTTGGTGAGCACGAGTCCGTCGGAACTGAGCACCAGACCCGTGCCGGCCGCGGCGGATGACCCGTAGTCGATCTCCGTCTCGATGATCACGACCCCGGTCGACTCCTCCGCGTCGGCCGTGGTCGCCGCGGTCATGGTCGTCGATCCCGACGAGGCTTGCGGGTCCGACGAGGCGGAGCCTCGGGGGTCGGCGGCGAACGGGCCGCTCCGCGCGCTCTCGGTCTCTCCCCTCGGGTTCGTCTGCACCGTCCCGGAGGCCGCGATCTCGGTCGTCGCGGACGTCGTCGCGCCCGCCGAGACGGCGGCCGACACCGTCGGCACCGTCACGACCAGGGTCGCCGCCAGCACACCGCACGAGATGAGTGTTCCGCGGCGCCGCCACCCTGGTGTCGTCTGCCGTGCGGCGGGCTGCCTCCCGCTCTCCCCGCCCGGGGCGCCCGCGGGCGCGGTGTCGTCCTCGCGAATGTTCATTGCTCTGCTCCCTGTTCTGGATCTCGTCGGTTCGCCGATGTGTCGATGCGGTCAGCGGTCGCCGCCGGGTCCGCCCATGCCGCCGCCGGCCATGCCGCCGCCCGCGCCGCCCCCGGCGCCGCCCATCGTCGAGGTCAGCTCACCGGCTGTCGCCGTCGCGACGGCGGTGCCGCCGGAGCCGCCCGCCGCGTACGTTCCCGCGATCGCCTCGCCCGCGGAGCCACCGCTCAGGAGCGAGTACGACTCGCCGTCGACGATGTCGGCCGAGGTGAAGAGGAACCCGGACGTGGACTGCACCGTCGTGAACGACGCGACGGCGTTGCCGTCCGCGTCGACGACGGTCAGCACCGTGCCCGCCGACACCGCGTCGAAGGTGAACTGCACCGAGTCGAGTTCCGAGCTCTCCTCGGGAACCTCCGGCGTGCCTCCGGCGGCGACCAGGACGCCGCCCGAGACGTCGATCCCGCCGTCCGCGTCGATCGCGCCGTCGCCGCCCGCGTTGGGACCGGATGCCGCGATCGTGCCGCCCGTCTGCGTCCACGTCCCGTTGATGTCGATGCCGTCGCCGCCCCCGAGCAGCACGAGCTCTCCTCCGCTCATGGTGAACTCGGCCGTCGTGCTCCCCGTGCCGGGCTCGGATGCGCCGCCGCCGGGCGCCGAGCCGTTGACGGCGTCGTCGCTCGCGGTGACATCGGCCGAGCCGCCGGTCACCGTGATCGAAACGGATTCGAGGCCCTCGTACGAGTCGGTGATGGTCACGTCGCCGGCCGACAGCACGAGTTGCGCCTCGGCGTGCACGCCGTCGTCGCCGGCCGCGAGGGTCAGCGCCGCTCCGGCGAGGTGCACGTACGAGTCGGAGTGCACCCCGTCGTCGGCGGCGTAGATGTCGACCGTGCCGCCCTCGAGCACCGCGATCACGCCGGCTGCGATGCCCTTGGCCGAAGCGGTGTCGCTCGCGGCATCCGCTCCTCCGCCGGCGACGATCGTGACCTCGCCGCCCGTGGTGACCACGTCGGTGAACGCGTCGATACCCTCGTCCCCCGAGACGATGCCGATCGTGCCGCCCGAGATGTCGACGTAGCCGCGGTCGGTGTCCTCCTCGTTGTCGCTCTTGATCCCGTCGCCGCCCGCGTCGACGGTGATGTCGCCGTCGCGGACGATGACGTAGTCCTTGCCGCGGATGCCGTCGTCCACGGCCGTGACGGTGATCGCCCCGGATTGGATCACGAGACCGTCCGCCGAGGCGATGCCGTCGTTGCCGTTGCCCGACACCTGCAGAGCACCCGTGCCGGTGATGGTGAGGTCGGCGGCGCTGTAGAGCGCGGCATTCGCCTCGGCATCCTCGGTATAGCTCGACGCGTCGCTGAGGCTGTTGGTCGAGCCGTCCGCGAGGATCGCCACCGCTTCGTCGGCGGCCTGCACGTCGATGGCGGCACCGGCATCCGTCGTGATGGACGCTCCGTCGAGCACGAGCACGACCTTGCCCTCGCCGGAACTGTCGACCACGACCTGTCCGGTGTAGTCGCCGCTGAGGACGTACGTGCCCGCCGCGCTGATCGTGACCAGCCCGTCCTCGACGCTGACCGCCGACGTGTCGGACGCCGTCGCCGTGCCGCCGTCGAGCGAGATCGTCACGGCATCCGCTTCGGACCACTCCGCATCGTCGTCGGCGTCATGACTCTCTTGGTTGCCCGCGCGGACGTCGGCCGCCGTGGCCGTCGCGTCGGTGGCGCCGGTCAGCTGGCTGGCCGTCTCGGTCTGGGCGGTGTCGGTCTCGGTCGACTGCCTCGTGGAGGTGCCGGATGCCGAGACGGAGGCGACGGTCGAACAGCCTGCCAGCGTCAGGGCAGCGGCCAGCGGCATCGCGACGAGCCACCCCCGCCACTTCGGGGGGCGCGGGGTGTGGGAGGGGCTGGAGGGAGTCATCTCGTTCCTTTCGCGACGGGAGACGCGCCGTGATGACGCAACCTGCGGACGATCGCCGTGTGGGAGGTGATCCTGGAGGGCCGCCTCACGACGTTGTTCCCTCATTGAGCCGAAGAGTCCTTAACGGCTCCCAAGACGGGCGCCAGGCGCTCTTGAGAAAGCGGCGGGCGCGACGAGGCGCGCGAAGCTCAGTGGTGCGGGTCCGCCGGATCTTCGAGGATCATGCCCACCGAGGTCGCGCACGCGTCCCCGCGCCATGCCTCGACTCCCTCGCGGAGGGCGAAGACGGCGATCACGAGGCCGGCGATCGCGTCGACCCACCACCAGCCGAACAGGCTGTTGAGCACGAGCCCGATCAGGACGGCGCCGGAGAGATAGGTGCAGATGAGCGTCTGCCTGGAGTCGGCGACGGCCGTGGCGGATCCGAGCTCGCTCCCCGCCCGGCGTTCGGCGAGCGAGAGGAACGGCATGATGACCACGCTGAGCGCGGTGATCGCGATACCCACCGGGGAGTGCTCGACCTCGACTCGGGAGATCAACGCGATCAGAGAAGTCGCGGTGACGTAGGCGGCGAGGGCGAAGAACGCGATTGCGATGACGCGCAGCGTGCTCTTCTCCCAGCGTTCGGGGTCGCGGCGGGTGAACTGCCAGGCGACGGCGGCTGCGGAGAGCACTTCGATGGTCGAGTCGAGCCCGAATCCCACCAGTGCTGCCGAGGAGGCGATCGTCCCGGCCGTGATCGCGACGATCGCCTCGACGAGGTTGTAGCCGATCGTCGCGAAGACGATCCATCGGATGCGGCGCCGCAGGACGTTGCGGCGGTGATCGGTGGGCGTATGCGTGGCGCTCATGCGCAGCTGCAGCTCTCGCCGGCGCAGCATCCGGGCTCGACATAGAGCACGACGCGCAACAGTTCGTCCAGCGCCGGCGCCAGGTGCTGATCCGCCAGCCGGTACCAGGTCCGCCGTCCGTCGGGAACCGACTCGACGAGGCCGCAGCCGCGAAGGCACGCCAGCTGATTCGACATGACCTGCCGTGACACCCCGAGCGCGTCAGCCAAGCCGGACGGGTAAGCCGGCGCGTCGCGCAGCGCGAGGAGGACACCCGCTCGCGTCGGGTCCGACAGGGCGTGACCGAGTCGGGCAAGCGCTGCGGTGTGCGTGGCGGTCGCGGTCAGCGTCGGCATGAACGCGACGATACACGAGATGCTGAACTATTGAGTCCGGAACAGGAACCTGCGGTAGTGCTCAGTCCATCCCGACGGCCATGTCGGTGAAGCGCGAGAAATGTCCCTGGAAGGCAACGACGACCGTATCGGTCGGACCGTTACGGTGCTTGGCGACGATGAGGTCGGCCTCGCCCGCGCGAGGGCTGTCCTTCTCATAGGCGGCTTCGCGGTGCAGCAGGATCACCATGTCGGCATCCTGCTCGATCGAGCCCGACTCACGCAGGTCGCTGATCGCGGGCTTCTTGTCGGCACGCTGCTCGGGACCACGGTTCAGCTGCGACAGCGCGATGACCGGCACCTGCAGTTCCTTCGCGAGGAGCTTGAGCGCACGCGAGAACTCCGAGACCTCCTGCTGTCGCGACTCGACGCGCTTACCGCTCGTCATGAGCTGCAGATAGTCGATCACGACCATCTCGAGACCGACGCGCTGCTTGAGCTTGCGGCACTTCGCGCGGATCTCGACGAGCGTCATGTTGGGGCTGTCATCTATATAGAGGGGTGCGTCGTTGATACGACCACGGGTCGAGGCGATGGTCGTCCAGTCGCGGCTGTCGAGCATGCCTTTGCGCATGCTCTGCAGCGGCACCGAGCCCTCGGCGCTCATCAGGCGCATCGCGATCTCACTGCGCCCCATCTCGAGCGAGAAGAAGACCGTCGGGCGGTTGTGCTTGATGGCGGCGGCGCGAGCGAAATCGAGCGCGAGAGTGGACTTACCCATCGCAGGTCGCGCAGCGACGACGATCATCTGCCCACCGTGAAGACCGTTGGTGAGCTGGTCGAGACCGGCGAACCCGGTGGGGATGCCGGTCATCTGACCGTCGCGACCGCGGGCGGCCTCGATCTCCTCGACGGCGGCGTCGACGGCGACTTGGAGGGGGACGTAGTCCTCGGACTGCTCCGCGCCGGTGACCGAGTAGATCTCTGCCTGGGCGTTGTTGACGAGGTCCAGCGCCTCGCCCTGGCCGTTGTAGCCCATCTGGACGATCCGGGTGCCGGCCTCGACGAGGCGACGCAGAAGGGCCCGCTCGCGGACGATCGACGCGTAGTACGCAGCGTTCGCCGCGGTGGGGACGATCGAGGTCAGTGAGTGGAGGTAGTCCGCACCACCGGCGCGCTGGAGGTCACCCGTCTTGATCAGCTCATCGGTGACGGCGACCACGTCGGTCGGCTCGCCGTGCGAATACAGGGAGAGGACGGCCTCGAAGATCAGCTCGTGCTTGGGCACGTAGAAGTCGGTCCCGCGGAGCGCCTCGATGACGTCGGCGACCGCGTCACCTGACAGGAGCATTCCGCCGAGGGTGCTCTGCTCCGCGAGCATGTCGTGCGGCGGAGTCCGCTCGGGGCCGCGGGAGCCGCCGATTCGGTCGTCCGACAGATCCGCGATCGACATGCACGCCCCTCTTCCGGGCCCGCTGGAAGGCCCTCGCACACGCTAGGGAGGGGTTCGGACACACGCAAACCAGCCTGTGGATAACTGTGTGGACAGGATGCGGGAAACGCCGCCCACCCTGTGCAGAGAGCCTGTGGAGAACCGGGGGATCGCAAGAGATTCGGTCGCGCGAAGTTATCTTTGGCCTGGACTTTCCTTCCCCACAGGTTGTGGATGGATATCCGACCTCAAGCGCCGCTTGAAGGTTGGGCGTTATCCCCACCCCATGTGCAGAATCGGCCTTTTGTCAAATGAGAAAGCGGGCCGTTTTCGGGTCGATTTCGCGCCCCAGAAATCTCTTGCGCAATTCATAGGGACGGCGTACGTTGTTGGGTCCAGGCACCCCGCAGACGCGGCCTTCTCGGCATGCGTCCCGATGATCCATCGTGGAGGTGACCTGTGCACACAACGCTCCGCGCTTTCGCGCGCTTCGGTCTCCTGGCCGCGATCGGTCTCGGGATGGCGCTGCTCTGGGTCGCCGTCGCCGCCGTTCTTTCCGCATCGGACGCACGCGCGTCCGACCGCGCAGAGGACGGGCTGCTGAGCGGGGTGTCCAAGGCGGTCGGAGAGATCACCGACCCGGTTGTCGAGAAGGTCGTCGAGCCTGTCGCCGAAAAGATCGCCAAGCCGACGGCGCAGAAGGTCGCTGAGCCCGTCGCGAACGTCGTCGCGCCTGCGGCCAAGACTGTCGAGAAGGTCGCCAAGCCCACCGGCAAGGTCGCCAAGCCCGTCACCGAGAAGGTCGTCAAGCCGGTCACCGAGAAGGTCTTCAAGCCCGTCACCGACAAGGCCGTCAAGCCGGTCACGGACAAGATCGTGAAGCCGGTCACGGACAAGATCGTCAAGCCCGTCGCCGACAAGGTCGTCAAGCCCGTCACCGAGACCGTTGTCGCCCCGATCGTCACCCCCGTCACCGACAAGGTCGTCAAGCCGGTCACCGAGACCGTGATCGCGCCGGTCGTCACGCCCGTCACCGACGCCGTGAAGCCCGTGACGGACGCCCTGAAGCCCGTCGCCGACGCCGTCGTGGACCCGGTGGTCGAGGTGGTCGCACCCGTGACGGACGCCGTCGTCACCCCTGTGGTGGAGGCCGTCGTCCCGCCCGTGATCGACGCCGTCAGCCCCGTCACCGACCCGGTGGTGGACGCGGTCTCGCCGGCGATTCCGCCAATCGTCGGCGCCGTCGATCCGGTTGTGGATCCGATCGCCCCTGATCTCCCGCTCAGCCCGGTCGAGGTCCCCGGTTCGAACGTGCACCCCGGCGTGCCCGCCCCGTCCGGGCCGGCAGCGTCCGAGGGTGAGTCGATCCCGTCCGAGCCTGCCGTCGACGCACAGATCGTCACCGCCCCGACGCGCTCCTCGGTCACTCCGGACCCGCTCCGCGAGCACACGCCCGTGCAGATCGAGACCCTCTTCTCGGCGGCCGTGGCGCAGGTTCCTGCCGCTGATGCCGCTGCGGTCGCGCAACATCCGCTCGTCTTCACCGACCCCCTCGTGCCCGCGCCGAGTGCGCCCGCGTCGGAGTCCGGTTCCCTGACTTCCACCTCCACCGGAGGAGCTGCCGGGCTGATCGCCCTGCTCCCGCTCGGGATCCCCGCCGCGCACCGTGCCTGGGCGCGACGGGGCCGTCCGACCGACGAGCAGGGCCTCCCTGCGCCCTTCTTCGACACCGACGTCTCTCCCGACTGACGGGGATCGCGCCGCGCTTGCTCGCGGCATGCATCCGCACGCCCTGCGTGCCGGCGCCACGGCGCCATTCCCTGTCGATTTCTGAGGAGAGATGAAATGAATTCCACGTTGTCGCGTGTCCTGCTGGGCACGCTCGTGGCCGGGGGCATCACGCTCTTCGGCGCGGCGGCCGCGCAGGCCGCAGAACCGACGACGTCCGGGGAGGATGGGCTGCTTTCGGGCACCCAGGCCGTCCTGAACGTCGACGTCCCGATCACCGTCGGCGACACCGCCGTCTCGGTCGTCGGTGACTCGTCCAGCTCGTCGAAGGACGAGGCCGAGCCGGCGAAGCCGTCGACGACCTCGTCCGCGTCCACGAGCGGTGCCGACGGCGCCGCATCCGGGTCGCAGGCGCTGGTCGACGTCAACGTCCCGATCACGGTGAAGGACACCGCGATCTCGGTCGTCGGCGACAGCACTACCGAGTCGGAGGATGCCGCGGCACCCGCCGAGCCTGCCGAACCGGCCGAGCCCGCCGCGGAACCGTCGACCGACGGTACCGACGGCGCCGCATCCGGCACTCAGGTCGTCGCCCCGATCACCGTCCCCGTGACGGTCGAGGACACGGCGATCTCGGTCGTCGGCGACAGCACCACCGAGTCGGAGGATGCCGCAGCGCCCGCCGAGCCGGCCGAGTCCGCCTCTGCACCGTCCACCGACGGCACGGATGGCATCGGCTCCGGCACGCAGGTCGTCGCCCCCGTCACCGCCCCGGTCACCGTCGGCGACACCGCCGTCTCGGTCATCGGCGACAGCTCGACCGAGTCGACGGATGCCGCAGCTCCGACCGCACCGGCTCAGCCGACCGAGCCCGCTGAGGCGCCGTCCACAGACGGCACCGACGGCATCGGCTCCGGCACGCAGGTCGTCGCCCCGATCGGTATCCCGGTCACGGTCGACGACGCGGCAGTCTCGGTGATCGGCGACAGCTCGACCGAGAGCACGTCGGGATCCACAGCGCCGGTCTCGGGTGGCACCTCCACGGCCCCCACGACGGGCGGCTCGGACGGCATCGGCTCCGGAACGCAGGTCGTCGCTCCGATCACGGTCCCCGTGACCGTCGACGACACCGCCGTCTCGGTCATCGGTGACAGCTCGAGTGAGAGCACGTCAGGATCCACGGCGCCGGTCTCGGGCGGCACCTCCGCGGCCCCCACCACGGGCGGCTCGGACGGCATCGGCTCCGGAACGCAGGTCGTCGCTCCGATCACGGTCCCCGTGACCGTCGGCGACACCGCCGTCTCGGTCATCGGCGACAGCTCGAGCGAGAGCACGTCGGGATCCACGGCGCCGGTCTCGGGCGGCACCTCCACGGCCCCCACCACGGGCGGCTCGGACGGTATCGGCTCCGGAACCCAGGTCGTCGCTCCCATCACGGTCCCCGTGACGGTCGACGACACGGCGGTCTCGGTGATCGGTGACAGCTCAAGCGACTCCACCGACGCCGGAGCCCCGGCCGCCCCGGCGACCGGAACCACCGGCGGTCCGTCCACCGACGGCACCGACGGTGTCGGCTCGGGCACGCAGGTCGTCGCCCCGATCGGCATCCCGGTCACGGTCGACGACACCGCGGTCTCGGTCATCGGGGACAGCTCGGTGATCGGCGGCGGCTCCGCCGGCACGCCGGGAACCGGAACGTCGGCGGGACCCGTCACCTCGGGCGAGGGAGGTGTCGGAAGCGGGACGCAGATCGTGCTTCCCGTCGACATCCCGGTCACCGTCGGTGACACCGCGGTCTCGATCATCGGCGACAGCGAGGTGACCGACCCGGGCACCCCGACGGATCCCACGGACCCCACGGACCCGGTCGACCCGACCGACCCCACGGACCCGGTCGACCCCACGGACCCGGTCGACCCCACGGACCCCACGGACCCGACCACCCCGGTGGACCCCACGGACCCGACCGACCCGACCACCCCGGTCGACCCCACGGACCCGACCACCCCGGTCGACCCGACGGACCCCACCACCCCGGTGAACCCCACGGACCCGACCACCCCGGTCGACCCGACGGACCCCACCACCCCGGTGAACCCCACGGACCCGACGGACCCGACCACCCCGGTCGAGCCCACGGTCCCCGGTGACGGCACGGACGGTCAGATCCCCGGTGGCAGCCCCGCTCAGATGGCCCCCCAGGCCAGCGGTGGCGAGACGCCGCAGGCACTGGCCCAGACCGGTGGCGTGGCGACCCCGTGGCTTCCCCTGGCCGCGATCACCCTGATCGCCGCCGGAGCCATGCTCACGCTGCGTCGCCGCACCGTCTGACCCGCTCCCCCAAAGGGGTGGATGCCCCGGGCCCCCACCCGTGGCATCCACCCATCCCCCTCGCGGATGCGACGGATCCGGCCCGACACGCCGGATCCCCATCCCCAGTGCCGGCGCGCCGGCCGCGATCCGTCGCATCCGCGGACACCTCCCCCGAAAGGCGGATGCCGCAGGCCCCACCTGCGGCATCCGCCCTCAGCGTGCGTCGGCAGAGGCACCGGCCCCGCGGGGGAACGCGAACACCTCATCGCCGATCTCTCAGATGGTCGCTCCCGGACCGATCGCCGCCACCGTCCCCGAGACGTGTCAGCCGAGGATGAACGGCGGCGCCGCCCCGAACGCCCCGTTGGTGCGGTGAATCGCGTCCGCCGGGTTCACCCCGGCCGCGGACACAGCCGTGACGTCCCCGTCAGGTTCCGACGGATTCTCGCCAATCGATGAAGCGCGGCCTCCCTTGATGTGCGTCGATGCAATGGATGTGCGGCGACAGGCGGCATCCACACCCCACGACACGGCGTGTCGGCCGCGATCCATTGCATCCGCGAACACCGACACCACCCGGAAACGACGGATGCCGCGGTCCCGACCCGTGAGGGAAGGGACCGCGGCATCCGAACCGCACGCCAGGATTACTTGGCGGCGACCACCTGCAGGGTGATCACGGCGGTGAGCTCGTCGCCGAGGCGAACGGTCGCCTCGTGCTCGCCCACGGCCTTGATCGGCGAGGTGATGTGGATCTTGCGCTTGTCGAGGTCACCCAGACCGGCGGCCTTGACGGCGTCGGCCACGTCGGCGGTCTTGACCGAACCGAACAGGCGACCTTCAGCACCGGCCTTGACGGTCAGCTTGACCGTGTTGGACTCGAGCGTGTTCTTGAGCGCCACGGCCTCTTCGTGGTCGTGGATCGCGCGGGACTCGCGAGCGGCGCGGATCGACGCCACCTGCTTCTCGCCACCGCGGGTCCAGGCCACAGCGAAGCCCTGGGGGATGAGGTAGTTGCGGGCGTACCCGTTCTTGACCTCGATGACGTCACCGGCGCTACCGAGCCCGGCGACCTCGTTCGTGAGAATCAGCTTTGCCATGTCGGTACTCCTTACCGGCCAGCGCCGGCGTAGGGCAGGAGAGCCATTTCACGGGCGTTCTTGATCGCCTTGGCGATCAGACGCTGCTCCTGCACCGAGACTCCGGTGATACGACGGGCGCGGATCTTCCCACGCTCCGAGATGAACTTGCGAAGCGTCGCGACGTCCTTGTAGTCGATGACGCCGACGCGGATCGCCTTCGCGGGAGCGGCGTTCTTCGCGCCCTTCCGCGGCTTGCGGCGATCGCCGGTTGCCTTTCCAGCCATGTGTCTTCCTTAAGAGAGATGGATGCCGCGACCCGCGGCATCCGCAATTCGAATCAGAACGGGGTGTCGTCGCCGTAGCTCGTCCCGGGCGCGCTCCAGGCGTCAGGAGCCGAGGACCCGGGCGTGGCCCAGGGCTCGTCCTGCTGCACCTGCGGACGCGACTGCTGACCGCCGCCGAAGCTGCCGCCGCCACCGCCGCCGCCGTTGGAGGCGGCCCGGGTGACCTGGGCAGTGGCGTAGCGGAGCGAGGGGCCGATCTCGTCGACCTCCAGCTCGATCGCCGTGCGGTTGTTGCCTTCGCGGTCCTGGTAGGAGCGCTGCTTCAGGCGGCCGGTCGCGACGACCCGCATGCCCTTGGTGAGCGAGCCTGCGACGTGCTCAGCGAACTCGCGCCAGACCGACGCGCGCATGAACAGCGCTTCGCCGTCCTTCCACTCGTTGGCCTGGCGGTCGAAGCTGCGCGGCGTCGATGCGATCGTGAAGTTCGCGACGGGAAGGCCGTTCTGCGTGTAGCGCAGCTCGGGGTCCGCCGTGAGGTTACCCACGACCGTGATGATGGTCTCGCCGGCCATGAGCGTCAGGCCTTCGCAGCCTTGCGGGCGGCCTTGGCCTCGGCGCGCTCCTTCTCGGCGGCGACCTGAGCGATCGCCTCCTCGGCGCGGAGGACCTTGGTGCGCATGATCTGCTCGTTCAGCTTGAGCTGACGGTCGAGCTCCTGCGTGGCCTCGCTCGTGGCGGTGAAGTTGACGACGGCGTAGATGCCCTCGTTCTTCTTCTGGATCTCGTAGGCGAGACGGCGCTTGCCCCACACGTCGACGTTGTCGATCGAGCCACCATCAGCGGTGATGACCTTCAGGAACCCGTCGAGCTTGGGAGCGACCTGGCGCTCGTCGACCTCGGGGTCGAGAATCACCATGAGTTCGTACTGGTGGATGTGCGTCACTAACCCACCTCCTTCGGACTAGAACGGATGCCGGGCGTTTCCCGGCATCAGGAGGGTTGATGCACGTGTCCGGTGATTCCGCGCGCGAGCGCAGACGGACAACCACAACAGTCTAGCGGATGCCCGGCCCTGCCGCGGAATCGGTCAGTCGCACCGCGAGCGCGGCCGCCGCATCCGCCAGCTCCGGCGGCCCGACCACCTCGAACGACGCGTCGAACCGCAGCGCCCAGGCGAGCGCTCCCGCCCACGACCAGGACCCCACCTGCACACGCGTCCGTCCGTCTCCCAGGTCCTCGATCTCCGCGTCTCCGGCGAACGGGACGACCCGTCGCGCGGGCACGGAGAGGATGAGGTCGGCCGTGACGGGCCAGCGATCCGTGTCCGACGCACCCTTGAATCGGGCCGCGAGGTACGTACGCGCATCGCCATTGGGGATCTCGCGCAGCTCGAACGGGACCCCGCCACCCTGCCGGAGGCGCACGCGGTCGAGCCGCAGGATGCGCCAGTCCTCGGCATCCAGGTCCCAGGCGACGGCGTACCAGCGCCCGTCGCGCGCGACGACGGCATGCGGCTCGATCCGACGACCGCGGCCGTCGGCGCCGTAGTCGACGCGCAGCGTGCGGCGGCGGCGCGCAGCGGCGCTCACCGCCTCGAGCACATCCGGCGCGGCCTGATCAGCCGGCGCTTCGGTCTCGAACCGGATGGCGTCGATCCGGTGACGCAGGTGCGACGGCATGACCTGCCGCATCGTGCCCAGGGCCCGGGCGGCGGCATCCGCGATGTCGACACCGGATGCCGACTGCAGCGCCACCGCGATCGCGACGGCCTGCTCGTCGTCGAACAGGAGAGGCGGCAGCTCCTCGCCCGGCGCGAGGCGGTAACCGCCGTAGGGGCCCTTGGCAGCCGTGATCGCATACCCGAGCTCACGCAACCGGTCGACGTCGCGGCGAACGGTGCGGACGGTGACGCCGAGCCGGTCGGCGAGCTCCTGACCGCCCCAGTCTCGTCGCGACTGCAGGACCGACAGCAGGTTCAGCATCCGATGCGACGGCGAGGTCATGGTTCCATCCTGCGGGAGAAGAGGACAGGATCCGACCTCTACGGAGAGGAGCGTGGTCATCACATCGAAACCCACCCCCGAACCGGAGGACGCATCATGACCCTCACCACCACCACCCACCTGAACTTCCGCGGCACCGCGCGCGAGGCCCTGGAGTTCTACGCCCGCGTCTTCGATGGCCAGGCGATGACGACCACCTACGCCGACCTCGGAATGCCCGCCGACGCACCCGGCGCGGACAGGATCGTCTTCGGCATCCTCATCGCGGCCGACGGGTTCCGCCTCATGGCGTACGACGTCCCCGGGCAGGACGCCGGCGCGGAAGCGGTCTCCGGGACGACCACGCGTCAGAACGGCGTGACGTTCACCGATCGCGCCTTCTTCGTCTCGCTGCAAGGCGACAGCCTCGACGAGGTCACCGCGCGATGGGACGCCCTCGCCGAGGGCGCGACCGTGGTCGAACCGCTCGCCGCCTCGGCGTGGAGCGCGGGCTTCGGGATGCTCACCGACCGGTTCGGAGTGACCTGGGTCGTCGACGTCCGCGTCCCGCAGCCGGCGTGATCGACCGGGCCTGAGGCCCGAAGGGACGGATGCCGGTGCGTCGCCGCATCCGTCCCGCTCGGCGGCGCCGCCGGCCGGTACCGTGGCGGTCATGCACTCCGACGAGGTGAACCGATGAGCACATCGACCTTCGATCCGACGCCGCTGACCGAGCCGGTCGAGCGTGCGGCCATCGCCGCGCACCGCAAGGAGCTGCGCGCCGCCGGACGGCTGCCCTCGGGCGGCACCGTCTGGGGCATCGTCATCGCCGTCGCGGTGTTCGTCTTCGTCGGCTTCTTCATCTCGAGTGTCTTCGCCACGGTGTTCGGCGCGTTCCTCAGCGGCTCCGACCGCAACCCGCTCGCGGTCGGGTTCGTCGTCGTGGTGGCGATCTTCGCGATCGGGATCGTGGCCCTCATCATCCGCGGGTTCGCAGGATCGCACGAGCGGATCTACCGGCTCGACCGCTTCGCGCGGGCGAACGGACTGACCTGGTACGCCCAGGCATCCGCTCCACCGCTGCCGGGCATGATCTTCTCGCGCGGCCACTCGCGCAGATCGAGCGACATCCTGCGCGGCGAACGCCCCCGGTTCGTCGAGTTCGCGAATTATCGCTACACGACGGGCTCGGGCAAGAACCAGACCACCCACCGCTGGGGCTACGTCGCGATCCGCCTCGCGACGCCGCTGCCGCACATCGTCCTCGACGCGACGGGCAACAACGGACTGTTCGGGTCGAATCTGCCGCAGGCGTTCGACAAGGATCAGCGGCTCAGCCTCGAGGGCGACTTCGACCAGCACTTCGCCCTCTACTGCCCCGAGGGCTACGAGCAGGACGCGCTCTACCTCTTCACGCCCGACATCATGGCCCGCTTCATCGACCACGCCGCACAGCTCGACGTCGAGATCGTGGACGACTGGCTGTTCCTCTACGCCAAGCGTGACCTGTCCACGCTCGACCCGAACACGTGGGCATGGCTGTTCTCGGCCGTCGGCGCCCTGCTCGACAAGCTCGCGCAGTGGGAGCGCTGGCGCGACGATCGGCTGACGCGGCCCGCAGTGGCGCCCGGTGCGACGGCGGACTCGCTGCCGTTCGCGCCGCCGCGCGGCACGCTGCGCCCGCCGCCCGGCGTCGCGCCGCAGGGACGTCGGCTCAAGGGGGGCGTCTCGTGGCCCGCCATCATCATCGGCGGCCTCTTCGTCCTCGGTGTCTTCGCGATGCAGAGCGGACTGCTCGACGCCATCTTCCGCTGAGCGAACGCACCGGGGTCAGCGCGCGGACCAGCCGCCGTCCATCGTGTAGCTCGCCCCGCTGACCATGCCGGCATCCGATCCCGCGAGCCAGACCGCGAGGGCGGCGACCTCCTCCGGTTCGACGAGACGCTTGACCGCCGCTTCGGCCAGCAGCACCTGCGACAGCACCTCGTCCTCGCCGATGCCGTGGAGCTTGGCCTGGTCGGCGATCTGCTTCTCGACCAGCGGCGAACGCACATAGCCCGGGTTGATGCAGTTGCTCGTGACGCCGTGCGCGCCGCCCTCGAGCGCCGTCGCCTTCGACAGTCCCTCGAGACCGTGTTTGGCCGCGACATAGGCCGACTTGTAAGGGGATGCCACGAGTCCGTGCACGCTCGACATGTTCAGGATGCGGCCGAAGCCGCGTTCGTACATGGCGGGGAGCGCCGCGCGGATGAGGAGGAACGGCGCCTCGAGCATGAGCCGCATCATGAACGAGAACCGCTCGGGCTCGAACTCCTCGATGGGGCGCACGTGCTGGATGCCGGCGTTGTTGACGAGGATGTCGACGTCCAGCCGCAGGTCGGCGAGTGCAGCCGTGTCGCTCAGGTCCACGGCCCACGCCTCACCGCCGACGGCGGCAGCGATCCGCTGCGCGCCGTCGGCGTCGACGTCCGCGACGGTCACCCGGGCACCGGCGGCGGCGAGCGCCGAGGCGCACGCCGCCCCGATGCCGCTCGCGCCACCCGTGACGAGAGCCGTCCGACCGGTGAGATCGGTCATGCGCGCTCCTTCTCGCGGAGCAGTTCGGCTGTACGGGCGGCATCCGCGTCGTCGATCGCCTGCAGCGAGGCACCCTTCGTCTCGCGCATGAGGACGATCGTGGTCCCGGTGATGAGGCAGGCGATCGCGATGTAGATCGAGACCGGGGTCCACGAGCCGAAGTCGCGCAGCCACTGCGTCGCGAGGATCGGGGCGAGCGAGCCGGCTGCGATCGCCGTGACCTGGGCGCCCAGCGAGACGCCCGAGTACCGCATGCGGGTGGGGAACAGCTCGGCCATGATCGCGGGCTGCGGTGCGTACAGGAACGCGTGGAACGTCAAGCCGACGGTCACGGCGAGCACGATGAGCACGGGGTTCAGGGTGTCGAACAGCGGGAAGGCGAAGAACGCCCACGTCGCGCTGAGGATCGCGCCGGTCAGAGCGACCGGCCGTCGCCCGAACCGGTCGGCGAGGCGTCCCACCTGCGGGATGACGAGGAAGTGCACGACGTGCGCGATCAGGAGCGCGAGCAGCAGCTGGCTGGTGTCGTACTCGTGCACGGTCTTCAAGTAGACGATCGAGAAGCTGACGACGATGTAGTAGACGATGTTCTCCGCGAAGCGGACACCCATGGCCTGCAGCACGCCGACCGGGTAACGACGCAGCACCTCGACGACGCCGTAGGACACGGCCTTCTCGGCCTCGACCTGCGCCTTGGCCTCGAGGAAGATGGGCGCCTCCTCGACGTGACGCCGGATGTAGAACCCGACGAGGACGATGACGGCCGACAGCCAGAACGCGATACGCCATCCCCAGCCGAGGAAGTCCTCGGAGCTGAGGACCCACGACGTGATCAGCAGGACGAGCGTCGCGAGCAGGTTGCCGACGGGGACGGCGGCCTGCGGCCAGCTCGACCAGAACGCGCGCGAGCGGTTCGGGCTCTGCTCGGCGACGAGGAGCACCGCACCGCCCCACTCACCGCCGACGGCGAAGCCCTGCAGGAAGCGCAGCGCCACCAGGAGCGCGGGCGCCCAGTAGCCGATCTCGACGAAGCCGGGGAGGCAACCCATGAGGAACGTGGCGACGCCGACGATGATGATCGTCGCCTGCAGCGTGGGCTTGCGGCCGAAGCGGTCGCCGATCTGGCCGAAGACGACGCCGCCGAGAGGCCGCGCGATGAAGCCGACGGCGTAGGTGACGAAGGCGGCGATGATCCCGTCGAGCGATGAGCCGGTCTGCGGGAAGAAGTAGGTGCCGAAGACGAGGCTGGCCGCGGTGGCGTACAGAAAGAACTCGTACCACTCGACGACGGTGCCCGCCATCGAGGCGGCGACGACACGGCGCAGGCCGGACGGGGTGGCGGATGCCGCGGGGTCGGCGGCGCGGGTGGGGGCTGACATGGTCTCTCCGATCGATGTCGTCGATGACATCCGGGGTGGTCTGCTCTGACACGGGACGCGGTGGCGTCCGCCCCACAGTCTGCGGAGCGGGCTCGATGTAGATCAATGCCCAGTCCTGCACCTCGGATGTGCACAATTGCACACATGGATGCCCGTGGTCGCCTCCGCGCCGATGATCTGCTCGTTCTGCTCGCCGTTGCGCGGTCCGGTCGGTACACCACCGCCGCGAGCGCCCTCGGCGTCGACCACACCACCGTCGCGCGACGCATCGCCGCCCTCGAGGACGCCGTCGGCGGGCGCCTGGTCGCTCAGGCCGGCGGCGGATGGGAGCTCACGGCGCTCGGACGCCAGGCGGTCGACACGGCCGGGCGGATCGAGTCCGCGCTGACGCAGCTCGCCGGGGCCGGCGAGGACCACGACCCCATCGCCGGGGTGGTGCGGATGTCGGCGACCGACGGCTTCAGCGCCTTCATCGCCGCCCCCGCGGTGGCCCGGCTGCGACGCCGGCATCCGCGCCTGAGCGTCGAGATCGTCACGGCCACCCGTCGTGCCGCAGCCCACCGCCCCGGTCTCGACATCGAGGTCGTCGTCGGCGCGCCGCAGTCCCGGCGCACGCAGGGCGTCGAGCTCGGCGCCTACACACTCGGGATGTACGCCTCGCGCGCGTACCTGGAACGGGAGGGGATGCCGCGGGACGCCGCCGAGCTCATGCGGCATCCGCTCGTCTACTTCGTCGACGCGATCCTGCAGGTCGACGCCCTCGACCTGCCGCGACGCCTCGTGCCCGAGATGCGCGACGGACTGAGTTCGACGAACGTGTTCGTGCACGTCGAGGCCACGCGTGCCGGTGCGGGGATCGGGCTGCTGCCCTGCTTCGTCGCGGACCGGCACGACGACCTGGTGCGCCTGCTGCCCGACCGGTTCGACGAGCGGCTGCCGTACTGGATGATCGTGCGGCCCGAATCGCTGCGGATCCCCGCCGTCGCCGCCCTCGCCGAGGCGCTGCGCGACGAGACCGCCGCGGCTGCCGACATGCTCGCCGGCCGGGCGGGCTGAGCCGCTCGCGTCAGTCGATCGCGACGAGCGCTGCGCGCCGCGGCCGGACGATGGGGTCCTGGTAGCGCGCCGGCGTGACGGTGATGTCGGTCTGGTCGTCGAACCAGCTGCCGGCACCGCGGCGACCGAGCAGTTTGCGCGCGGTGAGGATGCCCCACACCAGCGGAGCCCCGACCACGAGTGCGACGGCGCCCACGAGCGAACGGTCCTCGCGACCGAGCACCGCCTTGCGCTGCCACGCCTCGTGGAGCGCACCTCCGCGCGCGGTCGGCACGAAGCGTGGGGGCAGCAGACCCCGGCGCCGCAGCGAGACGAGCTGCTCGACGTCCTGCCACCAGGTCGACTGCTCCGGCTCGTGGAAGTAGTTGTCGGCGAGCCACTGCGCGTTCGGGTGTCGGAACCGGCGTGCGATGACGTCCTCTGCGCTGCCCTGCACACCGCTGCCGTTGAACACGGTGTTGAGGTGCGTCTTGGTGACACCGAAGGTGTCGAGCGCGATCACCGGAACCCCCATCGCCATCGCCTCGATCGCCGCCGTGGAGCTGACGGTGACGAGGCCCTCCGCGTGCGCGAGGGCCTGCGCCATCGGCTCGTGCGAGAAGACGAGGTTGTCGGGGCGGTCCCGCAGCAGTTCGGTGAGCTCGGTGCGCTCGTAGTGCGTCTCGGTCTCGCCGAGCTCGGGGCGTGAGCGCAGCTTGACGACGACGCGGCGGGACGGGTCGGCGAGCGCCGCCGCGCGCAGGATGCCCGCGATCGCGACCCGGTCGGCGGGCTCACGGGGGACGATCGCCTGCGCGGCGAAGACGAGGTCCGTGCCGCCCCCGGACGGACGGGAGGGTCGCGCGAACGGCAGGGTCGCGAGACCGACGCGCAGCTCGATGCCGAGCCGCTGCGCGAGGTGGCGGAAGGCCCGTCGCTCCCGCTGCGAGTGCACGATCATGAGATCGCAGTGCTTGCGGTACATCGCCGCGCCGCGCTGGGCGGGGATCGAAATGCCCGGCAGCCCCGAGACCACGACCGGACGCGGTGCGACGCGGTCGATCTGGCGCATCACGAGCCGTACGAACGGCCCGCGCCCACCGATGACCACGACATCGGGCCGGTCCTTCGCGAGCCAGGCCGCGATGTCATCGCAGGCCAGGCGGGTGACCGCCTCGGGACGGATGCCGGTGCCCGCCAGCGCCGCGTGCTCCTGCGCCACGCTCACCGTGAGCGGGGTACGCACGAGCAGCAGGTGGGGATCCACCGACGGCGCGGAGTCGATGAGCGCCGCCGACCACTTCACGAAGGAGTCGGCGTCGGCGATCGCGACGACGCGCACGCGTCCCGGACGGTCACCGCGCATGGTCATGCCGGGACGCGCCGCAGCTTCGCCATGGGCGCGAGCTCGCCGTCGTAGATGCGCTTCACACCGTCGCCGAGGGCCGTCTCGATGACACGGATGTCGCGCACGAGGTGTTCGAGGCCGGTCGGCTCGAGCGAGGCGGCGTGGTCCGATCCCCACATGGTGCGGTCGAGGGTGATGTGGCGCTCGACCGCGACGGCACCCAGGGCGACGGCGGCGAGCGAGATCTGCAGGCCGCGCTCGTGACCCGAGTACCCCACCGGGATGCCGGCGTAGCGGTCGCGGAGCGAGGCGATCATCTTGATGTTCGCCTCCTCGGGCTCCATCGGGTAGGTCGAGGTGGCGTGCAGGAGGACGGTGCGGTCGGTGCCGAGGACCTCGAGCGCGCGGTCGATCTGCTCGATGGTCGACATGCCGGTCGAGAGGATGATCGGCTTGCCGGTCGCGCGGAGTGCCTCGAGCAGCTCGACGTCGGTGAGGCTGGCGGAGGCGACCTTGTGGGCGACGACGCCGAGGTCCTCGAGGAAGTCGACGCTCGGGACGTCCCACGGCGAGGCGAACCAGTCGAGGCCGCGCATCGTGGCGTGGTCGCCGATCTCGATGTACTGGTCGCGGTCGAACTCGACCCGGTAGCGGTACTCGAGGTAGGTCATGGTGCCCCACGGGGTCTCGCGCAGGGTGTCGCGCATGTGCGCGGGCGTCGCGATCTCGGGGGTGCGCTTCTGGAACTTGACGGCGTTCGCGCCGGCGTCGGCGGCGACGTCGATCAGTCGCTTGGCGAGTTCGACGTCGCCGTTGTGGTTGAGGCCGATCTCGGCGATGACGTACACGGGGTGTCCGCCGCCGAGCACGTGGTTTCCGATGGTCACCGTCATGGCGAGTCCTTTCGTCGTGGCTGTCCCCAGCGTGGGTTCCGACCGTGAATGACGGATGAACCCCCGGTGGCGAGGACCGGACGACTGGCTGTCGGATGCGTGCGTCAGCGTGACGCGAGGACGCGGTCGGCCAGTTCGCGGACCGCTCCGGCCCCGCCCGCGCGCGCGAGCACGACCCGCGCGGCGGCGAGCACCTCGGGTCGCGCGTCGGCGACGGCGACGGGCCAGCCGACGAGGGCCATGGCGGGCAGGTCGTTGACGTCGTTGCCGAGGTAGGCGGTCTCGGCGAGGTCTACCCCGCGCTCGGCGGCCCATCGCCGCAGCACGGCCGCCTTGTCGTCGACGCCGTGGATGACCTCGACCTGCAGCTTCTCGGCGCGGGCCCGCACGACGGCGTTCTGCTCCGTCGAGAGGATCAGCACAGGGACGCCCGCGCGCCGCAGGAGGGCGACACCCATGCCGTCGGAGCGACTGACCCGCACGTGCTCGGTCCCGGCGGCATCCACCCACGCGGTGTCGTCGGTGTGGACGCCGTCGAAGTCCGTCACGACGACCCGGGCCGCCAGCGGCGCCGGCGGCTCGAGCAGCTGGGCGAGGGTCTGCGCCGTGCGCAGCTGCGCCGGGTCGTCGATCTCGATCGCGGTCTCCTCGGGGACCTCCACGATCTCCGTGCGTCCGAAGAAGCGGTGCCGCGCCGCGCGGAAGCCGTCGGTCGTGAAGACGTAGAACGCGCCCGTCTCGACGTAGTGGGGATCGCGGTCCTGCCGGCGCGGCCGGTGCGCCGCATCGTGACCGAGAGCGGATGCCGCACCGTCGGCATCCCTCCGCCACACGAACTCGTAGCTCTCCCGCGCCGAGAAGGCGCTGTCGGCGCGGCCGTCGCGCACGAGCGCCACCGCCCGGGCGAGCGCCTCGGCGGGGATGAACGGGCTCGTCGCCTGCAGGAACGCCGTGACGCGCGGTGTGATGCCGTCTGCCCCGAGGGTGTCGAGCGCGTGCAGGAGGGCGCTCTCGGAGCTCGCCTGATCGCCGGATATCTCGGCGGGTCGCTCGACGATCCGGGCGCCGGCGGTGCGTGCGGCGTCGGCGATCGCGGCGTCATCGGTCGAGACGACGACGAGATCGATCGCCCGTGAGGCCAGCGCGGCCCGCACCGCACGCGCGACGAGGGGGATGCCGCCGACGCGGGCCACGTTCTTGCCCGGCACGCCTTTCGACCCGCCGCGGGCGGGGATGACGGCGACCGTCTCGACGGTTGTCCGGGTCACGGTCATCCTCCTCGTAGGGCCTTCCACGCACGTCTGCTGCGCCGCTGCGCGCCGCGGAGCGCGAGCTGCACCTCGGTGATCCGGCTCGCGCCGTCCCGCGGGCCGAGGGCGCGCGCGAGCAGGCCAGGAGCGCCTCCCCCGGGGAGCCCGAGCGAGGTCAGGCGGCTGCGTGCGAAGTACCGCTGGCGTTCAGCGGCCGTCGCCGCGGCGAGGAACTCCTCGGCGCGCGAACGCAGGTGCGCGGCGATGACGGGCTGCATGGCGTAGCCGACCGCATCGACGAGCAGCTGCATCCGCTCACCTGCATGGGCGGAGTCTGGCCGGGTGAGCGCGTCGATGATGGTCACCGGGATGCGGTTGCCGTTCTCGAACGGGGTGAGCCGTTGCAGCAGCAGTTCGGTCCCGACGGCGGCGATCGGCAGGCCGGTGAGCGCGCGGAGGGTCGGCAGCGCGGTCGAGAATCCCGCGACGGCGCCGACGAACGGAGCCCGGACAGCGAGGACCTCGGCCGGAGTGCCGCCCTGGAAGACGGTGAACGCGACACCGCGCTCGGCCGCGTGTCCGGCGAGTCCGTCGATCAGCGCCGGGGCCGACGACGGATGCGGCTTGAAGACGATCGTGCCGGGGCTCCACTCGAGCGCCCGGTCGATCATCTCGCACTGCATCCGCAGCTCCTCGTCGGGCGTGATGAGCTTCAGCGCCGAGAGGTACTGACCGAGGATCAGCGCCGGGCGGTCGAGCCCGGCGAGCGCGCCGATCTCGGGATCGTCGGTCGCCGCGGCGACCTCGTCGACGACCGCGCGCAGGGCGGCGGGTGCCACCGGCATCCGGTCGGCGTCCGGGAACAGGAGGGGCTCGACCCCCGGCACGGTATCGGCGTAGACGACGGCGCTCACCCGACCGGCGACCGTGTGCGGCCAGCGGTTGCGGATGGGCGAGTACGTCATGAGACCGTCGCCGATGATCGCGACATCCGCACCGGCGAACACGTCGATGAAGACGCGAGACGGCGCGACCTGGGGGCTCTGCAGGAAGAGCTCGACCTCGCCGCCGATGTCCCAGGCCTGCCGGAGCAGTCGCTCGAGCACGGGCGCCTCGTTCGCGGTCACGCGCCAGTGCGGCGGGCGCGTGGGCGCGAGCAGCTCGTTGAGGTCGACGACGCGGTCGAATCGCGCCCGCAGAGTCGCGAGCTCGCGGGCCTCGACGATGCCGGGCGCAGCCTCGGGGATGATCGCCGCGTTCACCGCGATGAGGATGCGGCCCGACGGGGATGCCGGAATCGCCCCGGCATCCATGGCCGCGACCGCGGTCATGAGTCCGTACGCGGAGTTCAGGACGAAGATCTGCGTCATGCCGTGCGCACCTCGCGCACCAGACGCGCAAGGATGCGGCGACGACGATCCGACAATCTCGACAGCGCCGGGTCGATCTGCTCCGCTGGGATCGCCCGCAGCAGATCACGGATGCCGGTCCGCAGCGCCGTGCGGTCGGCGGTCGACATCGCCCGAGCGCGGAACAGGTGGTAGGCGCACACCGACATGGTCGTGGTCGCGATCTTCGGGAGGAAGCGGTCCGCATCGTCGTCCTCCTCGACGACGCGGATCGCCTCGGCGAAAGCCGGGAGGAAGTCGAGCTGGCGCCGGTCGAGCACCTGCGTGAGCGAGGTGGTGACGCCGCGGCGGTACAGGATCGCGGGGGCGTCCACGACCGCGAACGATTCCGCGCGCAGGTGCAGGCGCCAGATCCACGGGCGGTCCTCCGCCGTGAACAGGCCCGGCTCGAAGTGCGCGAGGCCTCGGTCGAGCACCCGGCGGTGGAACATGCCCGCCCAGGCATAGGGGTAGTCGACCATCGTCGTCTCGTCGGCGGGCATGATGGCGTCGCGGGGCGAGACGACCCGTCCGCGTCGTCCGTGCGGCGCGCGCATGAGGCGGCGTCGACCGTCGGTGTCGGTGACATGATCCGTGCGGACGAAGTCGCATCCCAGGCGTCGCATCGAGTCCACGAGGCTTTCGAGACGGTCCGGGTGCATCCAGTCATCGCCGTCGACGAAGCAGAAGAACTCGGTGTCGACGAGGTCGAGCCCCTGGTTGCGCGCGGCTGCCAGACCCACGGGCTGCGGGTTCGAGATGATCTCGACGTGGGGCATCTCCCGCGCGAAGTGCTGCACCTGCGCGCGGGTGTCGTCGGTCGATCCGTCGTCGACGACCACGAGGCGCAGGCGGCTCGGGTCCTCGAACTGACGGCCGAGGGTCGTGACGGTCGTGCCGATGTACGGGCCGGCGTCTTTCGCCGGCAGGATGACGGTCACGATCGGTGAGGACACGCCGCGATACAAACAAGCGGGTGTGACCGGAAGGTGGCGTCCGGGTGAACGATCGCTGTCGCGCTCAGGCGAGCCCGAAGGCCGTGGCCTCCTCGTCCGTCAGCATCCGCGACCGGATGAGGAACCGCATGCCCGTCGGCCCCTCGACCGAGAACCCCGCCCCCCGGCCCGGAACCACGTCGATCGTGAGGTGCGTGTACTTCCAGTACTCGAACTGGGATGCCGACATGAAGACCTCGATCGGATCGTCCAGACCCGCGTCGATCTCACCGAGCTTCACGTCTCCCGGTCCGGTCAGGAACATGCCCACGGGGTAGCACATGGGACTGCTGCCGTCGCAGCATCCGCCCGACTGATGGAACATCAGCGGACCGTGCTGGGCCGTGAGGGTGCGCAGCAGGGCCGCCGCCTCGTCGGAGACGGCGACCCTGCTGTAGGTGGTGTCGGTCATCGTGTCGGCTCAGAAGAAGCCCATGGCGCCTTCGGCGTAGGACACGAGAAGGTTCTTCGTCTGCTGGTAGTGGTCGAGCATCCGCAGGTGGTTCTCGCGCCCGATGCCGGACTGCTTGTACCCGCCGAACGCCGCGTGGGCGGGGTACTGGTGATAGGTGTTCGTCCACACGCGACCCGCCTCGATCGCCCGGCCCGCGCGGTAGGCGATGTCGCCCGAACGGCTCCAGACACCGGCGCCGAGACCGTAGAGGGTGTCGTTGGCCAGCGAGATCGCGTCGTCGAAGTCGTCGAAGCTCGTGACCGACAGCACCGGGCCGAAGATCTCCTCCTGGAAGATGCGCATGTCGTTCGTTCCCTCGAAGACCGTCGGGGCGACGTAGTAGCCGCCGCTCAGGTCGCCGCCGAGGTCGACCCGCTCGCCGCCGGTGAGCAGCTTCGCGCCGCCCTGCGTGCCGATGTCGATGTAGCTGAGGATCTTCTCGAGCTGGTCGTTTGAGGCCTGGGCGCCGATCATCGTGGCCGGGTCGAGCGGGTTGCCCTGGACGACCTTCGACACGCGATCGAGCCCGTCGGCGAGGAACGAGTCGTAGATCGAGCGCTGGATGAGCGAGCGTGACGGACAGGTGCAGACCTCGCCCTGATTGAGTGCGAACAGCGTGAACCCTTCGAGCGCCTTGTCGTAGTACGCGTCGTCGGTGCTGCGGGCGACGTCCTCGAAGAACAGGTTCGGGCTCTTGCCCCCGAGCTCCAGCGTCACCGGGATGAGGTTCTGCGACGCGTACTGCATGATGAGGCGGCCGGTCGTGGTCTCGCCGGTGAACGCGATCTTGCGGATGCGCTTGTGCGAGGCGAGCGGGGCGCCGGCCTCGATGCCGAACCCGTTGACGATGTTCACGACGCCCGCAGGCAGCAGGTCGCCGATGATCTCGAAGAGGAACAGGATGGATGCCGGGGTCTGCTCGGCGGGCTTGAGCACGACGCAGTTGCCCGCCGCGAGGGCCGGGGCGAGCTTCCACGTGGCCATGAGGATCGGGAAGTTCCACGGGATGATCTGCCCGACCACGCCCAGCGGCTCGTGGAAGTGGTACGCCACGGTGTCGTCGTCGAGCTGGCTGAGCGTGCCCTCCTGCGCCCGCAGGACGCCCGCGAAGTAGCGGAAGTGGTCGACGGCGAGCGGGATGTCGGCGGCGAGCGTCTCGCGGACGGGCTTGCCGTTCTCCCACGTCTCGGCGACGGCGATCTTCTCGAGGTTCTCCTCGATGCGGTCGGCGATCTTGTTGAGGATGACGGCGCGTTCGGCGGGAGTCGTCTTCCTCCACGACGCGAACGCCTTCCACGCGACGTCGACCGCGCGGTCGATGTCCTCGACGGTGCCGCGGCCGACCTCGCAGAACGGCTTGCCGGTGACGGGGGTGATGTTCTCGAAGTACTGGCCCTTGACCGGCTCGACGAACTCGCCGCCGATGTAGTGGCCGTAGCGTGCCCGGTACTCCGCCACCGCTCCCCGCTGGCCGGGTGCGGCGTAGACGCTCGAGACGCCCTCTTCGACGATGGTCATGCTGTCTCCTTCGACGGACATGGATGCGGCGACGTCGCCGCGGATCGGATGCCGGCACGCTACGCCGCGCAACGTTGCATCCGGTTGCGGGGGCGCCGCGCGGCCGCGGTGTGCGCGGATGCAGGGGATCTCGCGCGACAAGCCGCGCCCCGGCATCCCACCCCCGCGTGTCGCCGCGGATCCATTGCATTGGCGAACGCGGCCAACCGGCGCGGCCAACGCTCGGGGTCTACGCCCCCAGCGCCTCGAGCCGGGCGACGAGCCCGGGGCGGCGCGGCGAGCGCGCCGGCAGCATGCGCAGGCAGAGGCGCAGCACCTCGGCATCCTCCCGTCCGTCGGCGCTGTCGGCGTAGGCCAGCAGCGCCTCGATGCCGGCCTCACCGACCATCGTCTCGCGCAGGGTCGCGCGTACCGAGGTCCGCAGCTCCTCGACTCCCGGCGCCACCGAGTCGGGCAGCACCGGTCCGGTGTAGGCGGCGAGCGCCACCCGGTGCGCACCGCGGCCGAGCAGCGAGACCACGTGGTGCACATCGGTCTCGAGATCTGCGGGCAGCCGGTACGGCCGCGAGAGGGGCACGAGGTGCGGCGCGCGCTTCTCGAGCACCTTCCGCAGGCGCACCATCTCGGGCCGCAGCGTCTCGACGGCGGGCTCGCCGTAGACGAGATCGGCGAGCGCCTCGGCAGACAGGCCTTCGCGGTGGCTCGCGAGCATGAGCAGGATCTCCGCGTGCCGCGCGCTGAGCTCGACGACGGATGCCGCGGCATCCCCCTCGGTCTCCAGCAGCGCCCGGTCGCGTCCCAGCACCCGCAGGGTCGCATGCCGCACGGCCGCCGGACGCGACGGAGGGCGCCGGATCGTCTCAGCGCGGGAGCGCAGCCGGCCGACGAGCAGCTCGCCCTCGATCGCGCGTGCGGTCGCGTCGACGAGCAGCTGTGCCTGCGGGGTGACGGCCTCACTGCCGCCGGTCACGTCGATGACACCCAGCAGCCGGCGGGTCTCGGGGTCGTGGACCGGCGCCGCCGTGCACGACCACGGCTGCACGAAGCGGTTGAAGTGCTCGGCCTGCCGGATCTGCACGGCCCGGTCGAGCGCGAGCGCCGTGCCGGGTGCCGACGTGCCGACGGATGCCTCGGCCCAGTCCGCGCCTGCGACGAAGCCCATGTCGCCGGTCAGTGTCCGCACCCCGCGGTCTCCCTCGACCCACAGGAGGCGACCCGACGCATCGCCGACCGCGACGATCACTCCGGAATCCTCCGCTGAGCCCGGCAGCAGGAGGGAGCGGACCATCTCCATGACCCCGGCGAGCGGGTGCTCGCGCCGATAGGCCTCGAGCTCGTCGGCCGTCATGTCGAGCCGTGGAAGCCCTTCGGCCGCGGCATCCGAGGCCAGCGATCTGCGCCACGACTCCCGGACCAGCGGCCGAACGTCCTCGAGTCGCGGGTCGCCGGCGTTCCCGGCGAGGAGCTCTTCGTGCGCACGCTCGATCAGCAGGCGCGAGGTGGCGGGCGCGACCTCGACCCGGGCGGACCACGGCGAGCTCATGGGGCTCCGATCATCGTCGAAGGAGCGGTGCCGGTCAGTCTAGATCGGCGTGCCGGCGGGCGACAGGTCTCAGCGACGCACGAGGTTGCCGTCGGCCCATTCGCCGAGCTGGCTCAGGATCGGCATGAGGCGGCAGCCCGCCTCGGTGAGCGCGTACGAGACGGCGACCGGGGGGCCCGCATCGACATGGCGGGCGATGAGACCGGCATCCGCCAGCTCGGTCAGGCGGTCGGACAGGACGGCGTCGCTGATGCCGGCGACGGCGCGTCGGACACCCGAGAACGACAGCTCGCCCTGCCCGAGGACGTCGAGGATCATGCCATTCCAGCGCTTGCCGAGCACCGAGAACGCGTGCGAGACGGCGGCGTCGCACTGTCGCGCATCGTGTCCGTCGGCCATGCCTCCATCGTACGTGTGCTAGCGTTCCCGAAGCCGCTTTCTTTTTCATAGTGACTCTGATCGGAGAAGCACATGACCCTGTTCCGTCTGGATGCCAGCATCCTGCCCGCCACGTCCGCGAGCCGCGAGCTCGGCGACCTCGTCGAGGCCGAGTGGCTCGCCGCCCACCCCTCGAGCGACGTCGTCCGGCGCGACGTCGCCGCCGACCCGATCCCCGCGACCGCGTGGCGCGACTCGGTGACCTCGGGCTTCACCCCCGCCGACCAGCACACCGACGGGCAGCGGTCGGCGATCGCCCTCCGCACCGAGCTTGCCGACGAGCTCATCGGCGCGGACGCGCTGCTGTTCACCGTGCCGCTCTACAACTACGGCGTCTCGCAGCACGTGAAGACGTGGTTCGACCTCGCCTACACCGACCCGCGCATCGACCCGCAGGGCACCGCCCTGCGCGGCAAGCCGGCCACCCTCGTCACCGTTCTCGGCGGCAACTACGAGCCGGGCAGCCCGAAGGAAGGCTGGGACCACTCGACCGGCTGGCTCCGCCGCGTCTTCGAGGATGTCTGGGGTCTGGACCTCACCGTCGTCCACCGCCCCTTCACGCTCGTGGGTGTGAACCCCGCGCTCGACGCGTTCACCGACGCAGCCGCCGAGCTCAAAGCCGGCGCCGAGCAGGCCGCGGTCGACGCCGGCCGCACGCTGGCAGCCTCGCGCGCAGCGTGACCACCCGTCGTTCGCCCGTCACGACGCGCCGCGGGGGGCCGCAGATCGTGACGGGCGAGCGGCCCTCGGATCCCCTGGCTGGACGATGATGAAGCCATGAGCTCCGCGAAGACCGTCGCCGCCACCGTCGTCCACCGCCTGACACGGTGGGGCACGGCATCCGTCGTCATCGGCGGCGCGCTCGCCCTGCTGCCGCGCACCCGCGCCTTCGGTCTGCAGAACCTGATGTGGGGGGCGATCGACGTGGCCCTCGCGGAGTTCACCCGACGGCAGGACAGCGTTCCGAAGAAGCGGATGCTGCGCCGCATCCTCCTCGTCAACACCGCCCTCGACGTGGGGTACGTCGCGACCGGCGGCCACCTCGCAGCCCGCACCCCGTCCTTCGGCGGCCGGCTGAGCCCCGCGCAGGCCCGCGGACACGGCCTCGCCGTCATCCTCCAGGGCGCCGCGTTGTTCGTCATCGACCTGACGGCCGCACGCCGACTGCGCTGAGGGTCAGGCCGGCGCGGCGCTCAGCCCCGTGCGGCCCACCACTCGCGCAGGCGCTGCTCGGCGGCCTCCGCCCCGATGACGCCCTCGTCGAGGCGGATGTCGAGCAGGAAACGGTACGCCTCGCCGACCTCCCGGCCGGGACGGATGCCGAGGACCTCCTGGATCCGGTTGCCGTCGAGCTCCGGGCGCATCGCGTCGAGCTCCTCCTGCTCGGCGAGGGCCGCGATGCGCGACTCGATGTCGTCGTACGCCGTGCGCAGGCGCGTCGCCTTCCGCTTGTTGCGGGTCGTCACGTCGGCTCGCGTCAGGATGTGCAGCCGCTCGAGCTGCTCGCCCGCATCGCGGACGTACCGCCGGACGGCCGAGTCGGTCCACGCGCCCTCGGCGTACCCGAAGAAGCGCAGGTGCTGCTCGATGAGCTGACACACGGCATCCGTCGTCGCACCGTCGAACCGCAGAGCCTGCAGGCGCTTGCGCGCCATGCGCGCGCCCTTGACGTCGTGGTGGTGGAAGCTGACCGCGCCGCCGGGTTCGAGCTTGCGGGTCGCCGGCTTGCCGATGTCGTGCAGGAGCGCCGCCAGGCGCAGGGTCACGTCGGGTGCCTGCCCCGGGTGCCGCTGCTTCTCGAGGTCGATCGCCTGCGCGAGCACCGTCAGCGAGTGCTCGTAGACGTCCTTGTGGTGATGGTGCTCGTCGACCTCGAGGCGCAGCGCCGGCACCTCGGGCAGGAACAGCGCCATGAGGCCGGCGTCGACGAGCAGACGGATGCCGCGGTCCGGCGCATCCGTCGACAGGAGCTTCACGAGCTCGCCCTGGATCCGCTCCGGGCTCACGATCGACAGGCTCGGCGCAAGTCGGCTCATCGCCTCGAGCGTCGCGGGATGCACGTCCATGCCGAGCTGGCTCGCGAAGCGCGCGGCTCGCAGCATCCGGAGCGGGTCGTCGCCGAAGCTGACGTCCGGGTCGGTCGGTGTGCGCAACGACCCGCCGACGAGGTCCTCGACGCCGCCGGTCGGGTCGACGAGGGACGGACCGGGGATGCGGAGGGCCATCGCATTGACCGTGAAGTCGCGCCGGACGAGGTCCTGCTCGAGCGTGTCACCGAACTCGACCGTGGGCTTGCGGGTCGTGCCGTCATAGCTGTCGGCGCGGTACGTCGTGATCTCGACCTGCTCGCCGCGGACCTTCGCCCCGATGGTGCCGAACGCACGCCCGATGTCCCACGTCGCCGTCGCGAGCGGTTTCACGATCCGCAGGATGTCGTCGGGGCGGGCGTTCGTCGTGTAGTCGAGGTCGTTGACCGTGCGGCCGAGCAACGCGTCGCGGACGGGCCCGCCGACGACGGCGAGCTCGAAACCGGCATCCGCGAAGGCGCGGGCGAGCGTGGCCGACACGGGAGCCTCGGCGAGCGCACCCAGGCGCGCGAGACCCTCGGCCATGTTCAGCATGCCTACGAGCCTACCGAGGCCGGCCGCCCGCGCCGCGGGCCTGGGCGCCGCTCGGGCGTGCCGCTCGCGGATGCGATGGATGCTGCGCGACACGCCGCGCCCCGGCATCCGTCCCCGGCGCGTCGCCGCGGATCTGTTGCATCCGCGCACACCAGCCGCGCGAGTCGCGCCGGCTCATACGACGCGGAGGAACCCCGTGAACGCCAGTGCGCGCACACGCGGCAGCAGGTCGGCGCGCAGCGCTGCCGCGTCGACCTCGAGCAGGTCCGCGATGGCGTCGATCAGCACGCCCAGCGGCAGATCCCCGTCGCACGCGCCGACGAGGGCGGCGAGCGCGGGGTCGACGTTCAGCACGCGGCCGAACCCCGCTCCCTGACGCAGCTCGATCACCGACGGCTCCTCGGCACCGGGCCGGTGATGGCGCGCCTCGGTGACGTCCGGCGCGACGATCGCGGTCGCCTCGGCCAGCCCGTCGTCGTCGAGCAGGCCGAGGCGGTCCCACGCAGCGAGCGCGGATCCCAGGTGCGGTCCGAGGGCGCCGGCGACCGGCTGGGTGATCCGCTCGTAGCGGGCCAGCGGCGGCATCCCGATCGGCGTCCGTCGAAGCAGCAGGTAGCCGAACCCGATCGCCGTGACGCCCCGCTCGGCGAAGTCGGCGAGCCAGGCGTCGATGAGCCGGGCGTAGTCGGGACTCCCCGGCGTCGTACCGCCGTCACGCACCCACAGCTCGGCGTAGGCGAGGGGGTCCAGCTGCTCGCGTTCGACGATCCACGCGTCGAGCGGCTGCGCGGATGCCGCGACCCACGTGCGCACGCGGTCGAGACCGTCCTGGCCGTCGCGGTACTCCCAGTTCCCGAGCAGCTGGGCCGTGCCGCCGGGCGTCAGCACGTCGCCGACACCGGTCACGAACGCCGCGACGAGGTCGTCGCCCGCGAAGCCCGCATCCCGGTACTCGTATTCGGGCACCCCGGCGACGCGCGGCGTGATGACGAAGGGCGGGTTCGAAACCACACGGTCGAACTCCTCACCCACGACCGGCTCGAACAGGCTGCCGTGGCGCACCTCGATCCCGTCGACGTCGTTCAGCGCGGCGTTCAGGAGCGTGAACTGCAGCGCCCTCTCCGAGACGTCGGTCGCCACGACACTCGAGGCGGTGCGCCGTGCCCGCAGGGACTGGATGCCGCATCCCGTCCCGATGTCGAGCACGCGCTGCGCGGGGGTGTCGAGCTGCAGGCCGGCAAGAGTGAGCGACGCTCCGCCCACGCCGAGGACGTGCCCGGTCGGGAGCGCCCCGCCCAGCGCCGCCTCGTCGAGGTCGCTCACGATCCACCACTGTCCCGCACCCGCGGCATCCGCGAAGTCCTGCGGGCGCAGGAGCACGAGCGGTGTCGCGGTGTCACCCTCGATCCGCACGAGGCCCACGCCGGCGAGACCGGTCGCGCCGGCCGTCGGCAACGCGCGGTCGAGCGCTGCGGTCGGGGCACTGTCGCCCAGGAAGAAGGCACGGCACAGCACCGCGAGCGCGTCGTCGCGCCCCTCCAGGGACCGGCGCGCGGGGGCGAGCAGGCCGCGGCCGATCGCGTCGTCGGCCAGCGGGCCCCACGCCGCTCGGACCGCGTCGGCGGTGTACCCGGCGGCGGCGAGGTCCGCGCGCAGCGCAGCGATCAAGGACGGGTCGGGATGCCGGGTGTCGCTCACCGTCCCATTCAACCGGCCCTCGGGGGCAATCAGGGGGTCCGCAGGACCGGGACCCTAGAATCACTCCCGATGGTGCGGTCATCGATCGCACGGGAATCGACCTCTTCATGACCTTCATCTCGCCTGCTCCGGGCCGACGTCCGCCTCGCCGATCCCGGTGGCTGCGCGCCGCGGCGGCCACGACGGCCGTGCTCGCCCTCGCCGTGCCCGCACCGGCAGCGTTCGCGGCGGTCGACGACCCGGCCGACGAAACGGTCACCGCCTCGCTCGCGCCGAGCGACGGCGGCATGGTCCCGGCCGTCGGCGAGCTCACCCTGACGCTCACGGCCGACAACCCGGGGCCCGACACCCTTCCCGCCGGCGCGGCGAGTGTCGAGATCGGGGCTGAACCGATCGGGTCGGCGGCGGCACTGACCTCGTGGCTCGACAGCGGTTCCACGGGGGCCTCGTTCGACGCGGTCGGCGAGATCGCGATGCCCGAGATCGCGTCGGAGCAGTCGGCATCCGCCTCTCTCGTGATCGAGGCAGACGACGCGGGCGTCGACGATCTCGAACCCGGCGTGTACCCGGTGCGAGCCGTGTACGGCGCGGGGGACGACGCCGTCCGCACCCGCACCGTCCTCCTGGTGCCCGAGACCGGTGGCACCACGCGGCAGATCGGTGTCGTCGTCCCGATCACCGCGGGGCCGCAATCCGGTGGCGTCATCAGCTCCGAGTCCCTCGCCGAGCTCACCGCCGACGGGGGCGGGCTCCGCGACCAGCTGGATGCCGTGACGGGCACGCCCGCGATCCTCGCCGTCGATCCGGCGATCACGGCGTCCATCCGCGCGCTCGGCTCCGCGGCTCCCACCGACGCCGTCGCCTGGCTGGACGATCTGCTGGCCCTTCCCAACGACCGGTTCGCGCTGCAGTACGGCGACGCAGATCTCGCGGCGCAGATCGGCGCCGGTGAGGCATCCCCCGTCCGTCCGGTCTCGTTCGCCGCCTACCTCGACCCGTCGAACTTCGGCGCCGCGACCGACGGCGCCGGTGCGACACCCACCCCGACCCCGGCACCCGTCGACCCGGTGCTCCCCACCCTCGAGGAGCTGTTCGACATCGGCGCCGATCGCGACACCGTCTTCTGGCCGGCCACCGGCACGGCCGGCGCCGAGACAGCCGCCGCGCTCGGCGC
Source organism: Microbacterium oleivorans (assembly GCF_023715745.1). Taxonomy (GTDB): domain Bacteria; phylum Actinomycetota; class Actinomycetes; order Actinomycetales; family Microbacteriaceae; genus Microbacterium; species Microbacterium oleivorans_D. The sequence continues at coordinate 150,727 of NZ_JAMBOV010000001.1, forward strand.
GGTCACCGGTGGCGAAGACGCCCCGGTCACCCTGCTCCCGACATCGGTCGTGCGATCGGACGCCGGAGCCCACGCGGTCTCGGGTGACGCCGACCTGCTCGTCTACGACGCCGACCTCTCGCGTCTGCTCGAGGATGCCTCGACGACGGATGCGGAGACCGCACGAGGTGCCGTCCTGGCCGAGTTCACCGCACGGGCAGAGCTGAGCGAGCCGGCCGCGCCCCTGCTCGTGACGGTCGATCGCGCGAACGAACGATCCGCGGCGGCCCTCAGCGCCGCGATCGATGCCGCCACCGACCTGCCCGGATGGACCGCGACGGACCTCGACGGCCTTCTCGCCGCACCTGCGGCGACGGTCGAGGTCGATTCCGTCCCCGCCGACGTCGACCGCGTCGCGGTGATCGACGAGTTCCGCGCGGCTCAGGGCGGGCTGCAGCGCATCGCCGGCGTGCTCGAGGACTCCTCATTGCTCACGTCGTCGGAGCGCGCGACCGAGCTGCAGCTGCTCGGCAACGGCTGGCTCGACGATCGTGACGCGTGGGATGCCGCGATCCAGGCCCAACGCGAGCGCATCGCCACGTGGACCGACGGGGTGGCTCTGGTCCTCGGCGGTCCCATCACCCTGGCGGGTTCCTCCGCGCCCCTCGTCTTCACTGTCCGCAACGACCTCCCGTGGCCCGCGCGCGTCGACCTGCTGGCCGCACCGGGCGATGCGCGTCTGGTGATCGAGGCGTCGACCGAGGTCGAGATCGGCGCACAGCAGACCAGCCGGGTCGCGATCCCCGTCTCCGCCCTCGTGGGCAGCGGGGAGTCCTCCGTCGACCTGCAGCTGCGTACCCCCGCGGGCGTCGAGATCGGTCCGAGCGAGAGCGTCGAGGTGTCGGTGCGCGCCGAGTGGGAGTCGGTCGCCCTCGTCATCCTCAGCGTCCTCGTCTCGGCGCTGCTCGTCTTCGGCGTCGTCCGCACGATCCGCCGTCGCAAGCGGATGCCGGTGGACGCCTGATGGCCGGCCTCGGACGCGCGAGCGCCACCGTCGCCGCCGGGACCATGGCGTCCCGGATCACCGGGCTCATCCGCAACATCGTGCTGGCGGCAGCGCTTCCGGTCGTCGCCGGTGGCGCGGCCGACGCATTCGCGGTAGCGAACGCGCTCCCCAACACGGTGTTCAACCTGATCTCCTCGGGCCTCCTCGCCGGCGTGATCGTGCCGCAGATCGTGAAGGCGGTGCGGACGCACGACGACCGCGGCGACGCTTTCGTCTCCAAGCTGCTCACCCTCGGGATGGTCGTCCTCACGGCGGTCACGGTGATCGCGGTGATCGCGGCGCCGCTGCTGATCCTCCTCTACGGCGGGGAGTTCTCGCCGGAGAAGCAGGCCCTGACGCTCGCCCTCGCGTATTGGTGCATCCCGCAGGTCCTCTTCTACGGCTTGTACGCGCTCGTGGGCGAAGTGCTGAACGCGAATCGGGTGTTCGGACCCTTCGCATGGTCGCCGATCGTCAACAACCTCGTGTCCATCGTGGGCTTCGGCGCGTTCATCTGGATCTTCGGGCCTCACGAAGAGGTCGTCGGCTGGACGCCCGGCATGGTCGCGCTCCTCGGAGGCACGGCGACACTCGGCATCGTCGTGCAGGCCGTGATCCTGCTTCTCTTCTGGCGTCGTGCGGGTCTGCGCGTCCGCCCCGACTTCCAGTGGCGTGGTCTCGGCCTGGGTGACATCGGTCGTCTCGCCGGATGGACCTTCCTGATGGTCGTCGTCGGCCAGGTGGCGGGGGTGTTCCAGGTCAACATCGTCGGTGCCGCGTCCGGAACTGGCGCAGCGAATGCGAGCCTTCAGTTCGCTTGGCTGCTCTTCATGCTGCCTTTCTCTGTCATCGTGCTCTCCCTCGGCACCCCGTACTACACACGGCTCAGCGAGCACGTGGCGGAGGGACGCACCGACCAGGTGACGCGGGATCTTGCGTCGTTGACCCGCACGGTCGGCATCTTCATGGTGGGCGTGCTCGCGGCCATCGTGGCCGCGATCGTCCCCCTCTCCCGCATCTTCACCAACAGCCCCGAGAATGCGGTCGCGTTCGCAGCCGTCCTCGCGGCCTATCTCGTCGCACTGCTGCCGCTGTCGTTCCAGTTCGGACTGCAGCGCACGTTCTACGCCTTGAAGGACACGCGGACGCCGTTCTTCTACACGCTCGTGCAGGCCGTGCTCGTCATCGCCTCCGCGCTCACCGCGAGTGCGCTGCTGCGTGGCGGGGTCCTGCCCGTGACGCTCCTGGCAGTGGCCATCGCGCTCGGCCAGTCGGTGGCGAACATCGTGCAGTTCTCGCTCGCAGTGACGCTGCTCCGACGCAAGATCGGTCCGCTCGGGCTGGGCGCGGCCGCTCGCGCCGTGGTCCGCTTCCTCCTCGCGGCCGTTCCGGCCGCGGGTGCGGGTGTCGCCGTCTTCCTCCTGGCCGGAGGCGTGTCGGGATGGACAACCGCGAATGGTCTCCTCGGCTTCGTCGGCGCCGCGCTCATCGGCGGCGTCACTCTGCTCGTCTACGGCGGCATCCTGGCCCTGTTCCGCACCCCCGAACTCGGCGTCGCGTTCCGCGCCGCGCGCCGCTTCCTCCCCGGCCGGTGAGCCCCAGGTCCGTGGAATGCCACGCGGCTACCATGGGTTGAACTGTCCGGGCGCGAACATCGCCCAGACGAAGAGAGGATTCATCGTGCGCAAGGTCATCATCATCGGCTCGGGTCCGGCGGGCTACACCGCGGCGATCTATGCGGCGCGCGCGAACCTGTCGCCCCTCGTCGTCGCGAGCTCGGTCGAGGCCGGCGGAGAACTGATGAACACGACCGAGGTCGAGAACTTCCCCGGGTTCCCCGAGGGCATCATGGGTCCCGACCTCATGACCAAGATGCAGGAGCAGGCCGAGAAGTTCGGCGCCGAGGTCGTCTACGACGACGTCGTCTCGCTCGACGTCTCCGGTGACATCAAGAAGGTCACCCTCGGCCGTGGCGAGACGCACGAGGCCGAGGCGGTCGTCTTCGCGACGGGCTCCGCTCCGCGCAAGATCGGCATCGAGGGCGAGTCGCGCCTGTCCGGGCGCGGAGTCTCCTACTGCGCCACGTGCGACGGCTTCTTCTTCCGCGAGAAGGTCATCGCCGTCGTCGGTGGCGGCGACTCCGCGATGGAGGAGGCGACGTTCCTCACCAAGTTCGCCTCGAAGGTCTACGTCATCCATCGTCGTGACGAGCTGCGCGCCTCGAAGATCATGCAGGACCGCGCCAAGGCGAACGAGAAAATCGAGTTCGTCTGGAACAGCGAGGTCATCGACGTCCTGGGAGCGGATGCCGTGAGCGGCGTCCGCCTGCGCGACACCGTCGACGGCTCCGAGCGCGACCTGGCCCTCGACGGTGTGTTCGTCGCGATCGGCTACGACCCCCGCACCCACCTCGTGCACAACGTGCTCGACATCACGGAGCACGGCACGGTGTGGGTCGACGGCCGCACCTCGAAGACCTCGGTCCCCGGTGTCTTCGCCGCGGGTGACGTCATCGACCCGACCTACCGCCAGGCGGTCACCGCAGCCGGCAGCGGGACGGTCGCCGCGCTCGACCTCGAGCACTACCTCGCCGCGCGCGGCGATGCGGGTGCACCGGCGCAGGATGCCGCCGTCATCGACGATCGCCCCGATGCCGAGGCCGACGCGGCCTGAGCGCGGAACAATTCCGGCATCCGCTGCGTTCTTTTCCCTGACACCGACGTGTCGATTCCTAAGGAGACAGACATATGACCGCCAAGGCCACGAGTGAGAGCACCTGGCAGCAGGACGTCATCGACGCCGAAGGCCCCGTTCTGGTGGACTTCTGGGCGGCGTGGTGCGGACCCTGTCGCATGGTCGGCCCCATCCTCGACGAGATCCAGACCGAGAACCCCGAGAAGATCACGGTTCTGAAGCTCAACGTCGACGAGAACCCGAACCTCGCCATGGAGTACCAGATCACGTCGATCCCGGCGATGAAGGTCTTCAACAAGGGTGAGGTCGAGAAGACGATCATCGGCGCGAAGCCGAAGTTCGCCCTCGAGCAGGACCTCGCCGACTACATCGGCTGAGCAGCTCACTTCCCGAAGGACCCGCGCGACCCCGGTCGCCGGGTCCTTCGTCGTTTCACCCTCGCCGGAACAGCCGCGACCACAACGACGGTCGCGTCGTCAGTTCCCGCGCGCGACGACCCCAGTCCGTGCGCTCGACGCGCTGGGCGCCCGGCACGGACCCGATCTCCGTTCGACTGGTCACGATGTCGCCGACGATCTCGGGAAGATGGAACGTCCGCACGATCCGCCCGACCAGGTCGTCGTCGTTCTCGAACCGACGGAGGCGATCCAGCTCGAACTGCGTCACCTGCAACTCGGCGAGCACCAGACGCTCATCCACCAGCTCCGGGATCCGCTCCAGGGAGGCCTGACGCAACGACCGCAGCACCTCCCCCGCGGGTCCGTCGTCCGCGAGGACGGACATCCACCGGGCCGGCCATGACAGGGTCAGATCAGGGATGCCGCGTCCCCGCATCCGCTCCGTGTCGGGGAAGGCGGCCAGTCCAGCGACGCTGAACACCTCGACGAGGACACTCGTCCAGGAGCGGCTGATCGTGACTACGGGGCGCTGCGCCGGCGGCCACGCATCCCGGCCCCGCTCGTGAGCCATGACGAGCAACGCACCGCCGGCCTCAGCTGCGGTGACGGATGCCTCCAGCTGCCGTGAAAGCGATGCGTAGGGCTGGGCATGGGTTCCAAGCACCACGTGCACGCGGACCACCTCGTCATTCACCAGGCGGGTCGCCGCGTCCTCCTCGGCACCCCGGCCACGAGCGACGAGGAAGAGGTCCTGCGCTTCCAGGAGGACATCGGCCCCCCACGTGCGTGCAAGTGCGTCGAGAACAGGCTGTGGCGCCGTGTCGAACAGGGATTCCTCGGACGCCACGACGAGGCCGCCGCTGGGGGTGACGGCGACCCGGGCGGTCACGGCGCCGTCCTCCTCACCCACGACCGCGACGACACCGCGCTCTCGCAGCGCCGCCGACACCGTGACGACGTCCAGGACGACACCGCTGGACGGGGCGATGTCGAGGATCGCCGCCCTCACGTCCCGCTCGCTCACACGCGGACCCTCACGACCGAGGGTGTTTCACGTGGAACGGTCAGGACGCTCGCACCGAGACATTCCATGTGCGGTGGGGTTCGCTCCCCAGCAGACGCCACACCGCAGCGCTGAGTGGCGGATAGTCGAGGGCGATCTGACGCAGCACGCGGTAATTCCGGGCCTGCGTCGGACGCTGTCCCCCGTCCGCGGCGATGTTCTCGGCACGCAGCGTCAGGACAACCAACTCGTCGACCGAGGGGAGGTCCTCCATGAAAGACCACGGGTCCTCCCCGTCGCGCAGACGCTCCTCGACCAGCACCGACAACTCGTCCGACGCCTCTGCGCGCAGCACCTCGAGGCTCGCGCGTCGAGGGAGGTTGGGACGATCGGTCACCCTTCCAGCCTACGCGTGGACCCGTGCGAACGGGGCCGGATCAGGAGGCGCCGTATTCCGTCTCTCCCAGTTCCGCGAGGATGCGGTTCAGGTCCTGAATGGTAGCGAAATCAATGCTGATCTGGCCTTTACGTGCCGACAGCGAGATCTTCACCTTTGTGTTGAGTCGGTCACCGAGCCGCTCAGCGACGTCGTCGAGGTGCGCGCGGCGCGCGCCGGCCTTGGGGAGCGGGCGCACCCGATTGCCGATGGTTTTGGCCGCCGCCTCCGCCGCGCGGACGGACAGGTCCTCGTTCACGATCTTGTCGGCCAGACGCTGCATGTGCTCCGCGTCGTCGACCGAGAGGATGGCACGCGCGTGGCCGGCGCTCAGCACACCGGCGGCGACGCGCTGCTGGACCGGTACCGGCAGTTTGAGCAGGCGGATGGTGTTGCTGATCTGCGGCCGAGATCGTCCGATGCGGGTCGCCAGCTCCTCCTGCGTGATTCCGAAGTCCTCGAGCAGCTGCTGGTACGCCGACGCCTCTTCGAGAGGGTTCAGCTGCGACCGGTGCAGGTTCTCGAGGAGCGCATCGCGCAGGAGGTGCTCGTCCTCCGTCTCCCGCAGCACCGCGGGGATGGCGGTGAGTCCCGCTTCGCGCGCTGCGCGGGTACGACGCTCACCCATGATGAGCTCGTACTCGCCCTCCTCGTTGCGACGGACGACGACGGGCTGCAGGACGCCGAACTCGCGGACGCTGTGGACCAGCTCCGCCAGGTCATCCGGGTCGAAGTTCGTCCGCGGCTGCCGCGGGTTGGGGACGATGGCGTTCGGGTCGACCTCGATGAGGCGCGTGCCGGGGACGGCGACGAGGTCGTCCTCCGCCGCCGCGGTCGCAGGCGCCTCTGGGGTCCCCCCATCCGTCTCCGTCGCCGATCGGGACGCACCGGGGAAGAACACGTCGACGGGACGGGCCTCCGACGTGTCCTGCGTGGGGATGAGTGCTCCGATGCCCCGTCCCAATCCGGTTCGCTTCGCCATCAGGGGGCTCCTTCTTCTGAGTTCTGTGCGCGTCCGCGACGCGCGATCTCGACGGCCGCCTCTCGGTACGCCACGGCACCGGCGGACTGACCGTCGTACGCGATGATCGTCTGACCGAAACTCGGCGCCTCGGAGACACGGACCGAGCGCGGGATGACGGTGGTCAGCACCCGGTCGGGGAAATGCGTGCGCACCTCGTCCGCGACCTGCTGAGCGAGCCGCGTCCGGCCGTCGTACATCGTCAGCAGGATCGTCGAGAGGTGGAGTGCGGGATTCAGGTGCTTCTGGATCATCGACACACTCCCGAGCAGCTGGCTGAGGCCTTCGAGTGCGTAGTACTCGCACTGGATCGGGATGAGCACCTCGGTCGCTGCCGTGAAGGCGTTGATGGTGAGGAGACCCAGCGACGGCGGGCAGTCGATGAAGACGAAGTCGACGTGGTTCTCCGCGAGATACGTCTCGAGTGCCGTCCTCAAGCGGTGTTCCCGCGCGACCTGCGAGACGAGTTCGATCTCCGCGCCCGCGAGGTGGATGGTCGAAGGAGCGCAGAGGAGGTTCTCCGACTCGGGGCTGGTCTGGATGACCTCCGCGAGCGGCTCCCCGTCGATGAGGACGTCGTAGATGCTCGCGACGTCCGCACTGTGCGGGATCCCGAGAGCCGTCGACGAGTTCCCCTGGGGATCGAGGTCGATGACGAGCACGCGAGCGCCGACGGAGGCGAGACCTGCCGCCAGATTGACGGTCGTCGTGGTCTTCCCCACGCCACCCTTCTGGTTCGACACCGTGAACACCCGGGTGGATCCGTCGAAGTCGACCTGCACCTCGGCGAGGGCCTTCCTGCGCGACGTCAGATTCGCAAGTTCACGTGCGATCGGACTGTCGTCGAAAGAGAAGGGTGCGGGAGAGCTGGTGTTCTCCGGATCCGGCACCTGTTACTCCTGTCGTGTCGAGGACGTTTCCACTGTAGTCGAGGCTGTTGACCGCCCTGTTGCGCGGGCCATGTTTCACGTGAAACGATCCGGCTGCCGTACCGCGACGTTTCACGCGAAACGCTCGGAGTCGCCGGTCCGGGGAGCGACGTTCCACGTGAAACATCACGGCGGGATGTCAGCGGACGGTGGCCCGAATCACGCGGGTCGGCTCCGCGACGACGCCATCACCGATCGGCTCGACGCGCACGTCCGACAGTCGGAATCGCCGAATCGCCTTCTCCGCAGCGGCGATCTCGTTCGCCGCGTTCGCACCCTTCAGCAGAATGAGCTCGCCGCCATCGCGCACCAGCGGCGCCGTGATCGGGATCAGTGTCCGGAACGCGCTCACGGCCCGAGCGGTCACCGCGTCCAGGACGGCCCCCTCGGACCAGTCCTCGCCGCGTGCACGGACGATCTCGACGTTGTCGAGCCCGAGCTCGTCCTTCTGCTCGGTGAGCCATGCGATCCGACGTTCCATCGGCTCGATGAGCACCCAGCGCACGTCGGGACGCGCGATGGCGAGCATGAGACCCGGCAGGCCGGCTCCCGATCCGATGTCGCCGACGCGCCATCCTGCAGTGAACAGCGGTGCAGCGACGGCGCTGTTCAGGATGTGGCGCGTCCAGATGCGGGGGAGTTCCAGTGGGCCGATCAGGCCTCGCTCCTCCCCTTGCGCGATCAGCGACTGAGTGAAGCGCCGCGCCAGGTCGATCCGGTCACCGAAGACGGATGCCGCGGCACCCGGTTCGCGCTCGGATGTTTCACGTGAAACGTCAGCCACGGCGGAGAACGGTGTGGCGGTCCGCGCCCTCGCCGTACGACTCCGAGACCAGGCCGTGCTCAGCGGCGATATCGTGCACGAGCTTGCGCTCGTAGCTCGACATCGGAGGCAGAGATGCCTGGGACGCGCCATCGTCGAGGCGCTCCACCGCGCGCTCGACGAGCTTCTGCAGTTGAGTGCGTCGCGCGTCGCGGGACCCACCGACGTCCAGGATGAGGCGTGAGAATCGGCCGGTCTTGGTCTGGACGGCGATCCGGGTCAGTTCCTGAAGCGCCTGCACCGTGTCGGGGTCCGACAACAGGGCCAGCGCCTCCGGCTGGTCGTTCTCGACGGAGACGTAGGCACGGCCGGCGCGCACGTCGAGCGTCAGGTCGCCGTCGATGTCCGCGATGTCGAGGATGCCTTCGACGAAGTCCGCGGCGATGTCGCCTTCCTGCTCGAGCTCGTCGACGGTGGGCACCGCGCGGGCACCGGGGGTCTGGTCAGTGGTCGTCATCGATCGATCCTTCAGTCCTCGTCAGGACGTGCCGTCCTGCTTGCCCTTCTGAGCCTGCTTCTTCGCGCGCTGCTTGCTCACCGGCTGCTGGCGCTTGGGAGCCTGCGCCTTCGCGCGCTCCGCCTCTTCGAACAGGCGCTGCTGCTCGGCCTCGTACTTGGCCAGCGGGATCACCTTGCCGCTGGCATCCAGCGCCTTGCCCTTCTTCGCCAGTCGCTCCTCGCGGGCCTTCGCCGCCTCGGAGCCGGGGGTCGGAAGGTTACGGATGACGACGAACTGCTGAACCATGGTCCAGATGTTCGACGTGAACCAGTACATGACGACGCCGAGCGGGAAGAAGACACCCGAGAAGATGAAGGCCAGCGGCAGGACGTACAGCATGATCCGCTGCATCTGGTAGGCCTGGCCGGTCTTGGCCTCGGGGGAGAGGTTCTTCGAGATGATCTGCAACTGCGTGAAGAACTGCGACAGGATCATGAGGATGACGAGGATCACCAGGATGACGACGGTCGCCGTCTGATTCGTGTTGATCGCGTCGATCATGTTGACGTGCAGCGGTGCGACGCCGAACAGCTCGGCGTTGTAGAACTCGCGTGTCAGCGTCGCGTTCAGCAGACCGGTGCCTCCCACGCCCCACTCGGCGTGCCGCTTCACCTCGCTGAGTGTGTAGAACATGCCGAGGAGGATGGGCATCTGCACGAGGAGCGGCAGGCAGCTCGACAGCGGTGTCGTGCCGTGCTTCTTGTACATCGCCATCGTCTCGCGGCTCATCGCCTCGCGGGACAGCTGGTCGCGCTTGCCCTTGTAGCGCTCCTGGATCTTGCGCATCTCCGGCGCGAGCTCCATCATCTTGCGCTGGCTCTTGATCTGGCGCACGAACAGCGGGATCAACGCGGCGCGGACCACCACGACGAGACCGATGATGGACAAAACCCAGGTCAGACCGGCATCCGGTGCAAGACCGATGGACGTGAAGATCCAGTGCCAGAAGACGAGGATCGCCTCGACGACGAACTTGAACGGCCACAGGATGATGCTGAAGAAGTCAGGATCACCGGGTTCGGGTGTGGTCGGGTTCGGAAGCGGCGGGAGGGTCGCCGCGGCGAAGAGATCCACCAAGGATCAATCCTTTCTGCGGGGCACGACGTAGCCGTGCGAAGTCAAGTCGTGCCGGAAGTGCGTGTGAGCGGGGACGTCATCGATGCCGCCCGCGGCCCAGGGGTGGCATCTCGCAAGACGGGCAGCCGCGAGTGCCGACCCTTTGAGGACCCCGTGCTGCTGCACGGCGCCCAGCGCGTAGGCCGAACACGAGGGATAGTACTTGCACACATCGCCGTACAGCTGGGAGACCGTCGCCCGGTACCCGTGCAACAGCGCAATGGCCGCATTGCGGGGGAGCAGCGCGATCGCCGCCGGCAGTGCGCCGGCATCCATCACCGCGTCCCCGCGTGTGTAAGACGGAAGAGGAGCCGAGCTCACGCCGCAGCCTTCCGCTCGATGCAGCGGACGACCTCGGCGCGAAGCGTCGCGAAGTCGACGGATGCCGCGGCCGGCAGCGCGCGGATGACCACATCCGCCCCGGGCCGGACGCCCGGCAGGACCTCGGCGCAGATCGCCTTCAGTCGGCGACGCACCGTGTTGCGCACGACAGCGCCCCCCACCTGCTTGCTCACGATGAAGCCGAAGCGTGGGGGGCGCTGTTCAGACGTGCTGACCACGTGGGTCACGGTGTGTATCGCCGGACAGCGGGAACCTCCGCGGACGACGGAACGGTAGTCCGCCCCGCGGGTGATGCGGTTCCCGCGCGCCAGCACCTCGTGGTGTCAGGCCGAGAGCTCGGTGCGCCCCTTGGCGCGACGAGCCGAGAGGATGGCGCGGCCGGCGCGGGTGCGCATACGGGCGCGGAAGCCGTGCTTCTTGGCGCGGCGGCGGTTGTTGGGCTGGAACGTGCGCTTGCTCATGAAGATCACTCCGGATGGGCGGGGTCACCCGAACGCTCGAGACCGGGGACACAGGTACATGGGGGACTCGCGTCGAAAAGGCGCAAGTCAACCGACCTAGGATACGTCGAGATTCCTGAGATCCCAAACCGGGACGCCGACCGGCCATTATCCACCGACGCCGGGAGGCTGCTGGCGACGACACGCGGGCCGGTTCTACAGTGGGTTTTGCCTTGCGGAGCGCCGATGACTAGCGTGATCCGGACACTTATCCACAGGTTGTGCACAGTACCGTGCACACCACTGTCCACACCCCGGGAGGGTCATGTCCGAGCACGAACTTCCAGATGTCCCCGTCTGGAGCGCCGTGCTCGACGTGCTGGCGAACGACGACCGGGTGACCCCGCAGCTGCACGGCTTCGTGAACCTCGCCGTCGCGCAGGGAGTGATGAGCGGCACGCTCTACCTCGATGTGCCCAACGACCTGACAGCCGGGCAGTTCAACAAGCGTCTGCGCGGGCCGATCATGGAGGCTCTCGCGCAGGTCGACGCCGAGCCGGCCGCGAGCACCTTCCGCGTGGTCGTCAACCCCGAGCTCGGTGACGCGCACCTGACCGCCCCCGTCCCGGTGCAGTCCGCTCTGTCGCCCACACCCTCGGCCCCGACCCGCCCGAACGCCGAGGATTACAGCGAGCAGGCGGCGCCGGCATCCCGCAACGACACCCGGCTCAACCCGAAGTACACGTTCGACAACTTCGTCATCGGCCAGTCCAACCGGTTCGCCCACGCTGCGGCCGTCGCCGTCGCCGAGGCTCCGGCCAAGGCGTACAACCCGCTCTTCATCTACGGGGACTCGGGCCTCGGCAAGACCCACCTCCTGCACGCGATCGGCGATTACGCGATCAACCTCTACACGGGCATCAAGGTCCGGTACGTCTCGAGCGAGGAGTTCACGAACGACTTCATCAACTCGATCGTCAACAACCGCGCTTCGGCGTTCCAGGCGCGGTACCGGGACGTCGACATCCTCCTCATCGACGACATCCAGTTCCTGCAGGGCCGGGCCGAGACGCAGGAGGCGTTCTTCCACACCTTCAACCAGCTGCACGACCACGACAAGCAGGTCGTGATCACCAGCGATGTGCCGCCGCGTCACCTCACCGGTTTCGAAGACCGGATGCGGAGCCGCTTCGAGTGGGGCCTCATCACCGACGTGCAGGCCCCCGACCTCGAGACGCGCATCGCGATCCTCCGCAAGAAGGCGCAGTCCGAACGTCTCCAGGTGCCGGACGACGTGCTCGAGTACATCGCGACCAAGGTGTCGAGCAACATCCGTGAACTCGAGGGCGCCCTCATCCGAGTATCGGCGTTTGCGAGCCTCAACCGGTCGAACCTCGACATCTCGCTCGCACAGACGGTTCTCCGGGACATCGTCGATCAGGATGACGCGAACGTCATCTCGCCGACCGACATCATCTCGGCGACGGCGCAGTACTTCCGCCTCACGGTCGACGACCTCTACGGGTCCAGCCGTTCGCAGTCCGTCGCCACCGCCCGCCAGATCGCGATGTACCTGTGCCGCGAGCGCACCAGCTTGTCCCTGCCGAAGATCGGGCAGCTCTTCGGCAACCGCGACCACACGACCGTCATGTACGCGTACAAGAAGATCAGCGAACTCATGAAGGAGCGTCGCTCGATCTACAACCAGGTGTCCGAGATCACGTCGCAGCTGGGTCGATCTGCTCGCTGACGGCCCACACGCCCGGCTGTGCGGCCGTACTTGACACGTGTGCCGCGCGACCACCAAAATGCCGTTTCCCACAGTGTGGAAAGCCTGTGGATAACTGTGCGTCGCGGGGCCTCGGATGTGAACGAACGGCGACAGCCTGTGGATGAACGGCTGAAGAGAATCGTGCGGCGCCGGCGCGACTCACGCGTGTTTCCGCAGTCAGTGCACAAGTTACACGGATGTGGTTCCGGCTCGACGACTGGCATCCACCGACTTATCCACAGTTTCCACAGCTGTTAACAAGAAGACAGATCTCTCTCTATTGAAAGCCCGGTTCGATCACACCCACCGGTGCGGTCGGGCCGCGAGCAGCTCCGAAGGACGGCTTCCGGAGCGTCCTGTCGTGGGCACTAGCATGAGAGGGCCCATCTCGCCGTCAAGGGAGCATCAGTGAAGTTCCACGTCAACCGCGATGTATTCAGCGAAGCCGTGTCGTTCGTCGTGAAACTGCTCCCGCAGCGGAACCCGCAGCCGATCCTCGCCGGTGTCCTCATCGAGGCCGGTGACGACGGTCTCTCGCTGGCCGCGTTCGACTACGAGGCATCCGCTCGCACCCGCATCGAGGCGACGGTCGACGAGCCGGGCACGATCCTCGTCCACGGACGACTCCTGTCCGAGATCGCGAGCCGACTGCCGAACGCGCCGATCCAGATCACGCAGGATGCCGACGGTGAGATCCTCCTGACGTGCGGCTCCGCGCGGTTCACCCTCGCGGCGATGCCCGTCGCGGAGTACCCGGCGATCCCGGAGGTCTCGGGCGACTCGGGTCTCGTCCCCGGCGACGACTTCTCGACCGCGATCGCGCAGGTCGCGTTCGCGGCATCCCGCGACGACGTCACCCCCGTGCTCACGGGTGTCCAGCTCGAGGTCACCGGCAACGAGCTCAGCCTCGTGGCGACCGACCGCTACCGCGTCGCGCTGCGCGAGATCAACTTCGACAGCGGCGCCGTCGCTCGCGAGGAGGCGACGACCGCGCTCGTCCCGGCGCGCACGCTCACCGAGGTGGGCAAGACCTTCGCGCACTCCGGCGACATCCAGATCTCGTTCTCCGGTTCGGGCGACCGCGAGATCATCGCGTTCACGGCGGGCAACAAGACCGTCACCTCTCTTCTCATCAAGGGGAACTTCCCCCCGGTCCGCCGGCTGTTCCCTGCGCAGACCGAGCACTACGCCGTCGTCAACACGGCCGAGCTCGGCGAGGCCGTCCGTCGTGTCTCGCTCGTGCTCGACCGGTCCGCCCCGCTGCGGTTCACATTCTCGGACGAGGGTGTGTCGATGGATGCCGCCGGCACCGAGCAGGCCCGCGCCACGGAATCGGTCGACGCGACGCTCGCCGGCGACGAGGTGACCCTGGGTCTGAACCCGCAGTACCTGCTCGAGGCGCTCGGCGCCGTGAAGAGCGAGTTCACCCGCATCACGTTCACCTCGAGCGAGAACGCGAACAAGCTGAGTCCGGTCCTCATCACGCCGCAGACCTCGGGCACTCCCGAGAGCTTCAAGTACCTGCTGCAGCCGAACCTCCTGCTGCGCTGACCCGGCGTCCGTCCACATCGAGGCGTGTCGGTGCCTCGAGGGAGGGTGATCTGGTGATCGTGGAGCACCTGAGTCTCGTCGACTTCCGCAATTACGCGGCGGCCGACGTGAGTCTGGCGGCCGGTCCGAACGTCTTCGTCGGCCGCAACGGCCAGGGCAAGACCAATCTCGCCGAGGCCATCGGCTACTTCGCGACGCTCGGATCGCACCGGGTCTCGCAGGACGCGCCGATGGTGCGGTACGGGGCGGATGCCGCGTTCGTCCGGGCACGCCTGGGGTACGGCGACCGCCGCATCCAGCTCGAGGCGCAGCTGAATCGTTCGGGATCGAACAAGGCACGGGTCAACGGGGCCCCTGTCCGCACGTCCGAACTCCCCCGATACGCGCAGGTCGTGTTGTTCGCCCCCGAGGATCTGCAGATCGTCCGTGGCGACCCCTCCGCGCGTCGTCGGTTCGCCGATCAGCTCCTGGTGCAGCGCGCGCCGCGCATGACCGGTGTTCTCGCCGACTACGACCGCGTGCTCAAGCAGCGCACCGCCCTCCTCAAATCCGCCCGGGCCCGAGGGCTCAAAGCCGATCAGCTCACCACCCTCGACGTGTGGGACGACAAGCTCATCTCGCTCGGGACCGAGATCATCCTCGCCCGCCTGCGGCTGGCTGAGGATCTCGCCCAGCCGATGCGCGACGCGTACGAGGCGATCGCCGGCGCCGACCACGATCCGCAGCTCGAGTGGGTGCTCACCGTCGAGGGCGCCGACCCCGAGGACGACGCCGCACCGGTGTCGCAGACCGGTTCCGCGATCGGCGCCGATGCTGTCGCGGCATCCTTCCGCGCGGGACTGGCCGCCAAGCGGGGTCAGGAACTCGAGCGCGGCGTCACCCTCGTGGGACCGCACCGCGACGACCTGCTCCTGCGACTGCGCGGGCTCCCGGTGAAGGGGTACGCCTCGCACGGCGAGTCCTGGTCGACGGCGCTGTCGCTGCGGCTGTCCTCGGCACAGCTCCTGCGCGATCAGCTGCGCCTCGGCGACCCGATCGTCATCCTCGACGACGTCTTCGCCGAGCTCGACGCCGACCGACGTGCGCGGTTGGCCGGCGTCGTCGCGGACTTCGAGCAGGTCATCGTGACCGCGGCGGTCGAGGGCGACGTCCCCGCGTCGCTGCGGGTCCGCACCGTCCGTGTCGAGGCGGGGACGATCGTGACGGATGCCGATGTCTGATCCCGCCGGCATCCCCGAGACGGTCGCGACCTACCTGCGACTGCGCGGTCTCGAGCCGTCGGCCGCGAAGAAGCGCCGCCGCAAGCGGCGGAACGACGACGACGAGAACCAGCCCTTCACCCCGGGTCGCGATCCCAAGGGGGTCGGCGACCTGCTCGCGGACCTCACCCGCTCGTCGGGGTGGGACGCCCAGCTCGCGAAAGAGGACCTGGTCCTCCAGTGGGCCGAGGTCGCCGGTGAGGAGACGGCTCGTCACGCCGATCCGGTCGCCCTCAGCGACGGCGTCCTCACCGTGCAGTGCGATTCGACGGCGTGGGCGAAGAACCTCCACCTCATGCGGGCGACGATCGTCACCGAGCTCATTCGACGCTTCCCGGAGGCCGGTGTCGAGTCGGTTCGATTCGTGGGACCCGACGTCCCCTCCTGGAAATGGGGCCCCAGAGCCGTTCCAGGGCGGGGTCCGCGCGATACCTACGGCTGACCGACGTCCCGGACCCTTCGGAAACGTTTCGGGCCGCCACAGCGGCGTTCAGCGGCGCACAAGCGGTGCGAGGCACTAGACTGGGAAGAAGCCCAGACGATGGATGTGGAGCGCGCGAAACCGATGACGTCAGATACCCCCGACAACACTCCCGAGGATCTCGACCCGCCCGCCGCACCCCGGATCCCCGCGGAGTACGGGGCCGACGAGATCCAGGTCCTCGAGGGCTTGGAGGCCGTCCGCAAGCGCCCCGGCATGTACATCGGCTCGACCGGTGAGCGCGGCCTGCACCACCTGGTCTACGAGATCGTCGACAACTCCGTCGACGAGGCCCTCGCCGGCTACTGCGACACGATCCAGATCACGATCCTCGCCGACGGCGGTCTGCGCGTCGTCGACAACGGCCGCGGCATCCCCGTCGATCCGCACTCCTCCGACCCCACCAAGTCGACGGTCGAGGTCGTGCTCACCGTCCTGCACGCGGGCGGCAAGTTCGGTGGCGGCGGTTACGCCGTCTCGGGTGGTCTGCACGGCGTCGGCTCGTCCGTCGTGAACGCGCTGTCCACGCGGTTCGAGGTCGAGATCGCGCGCCAGGGATTCATCTGGCGCCAGACGTTCTCCGGCGGCGGCAAGCCCGAGGGTCCCCTCGTGAAGGGGGAGGAGAGCGGGACGACCGGCACGACCATCACGTTCTGGCCGGACGGATCGATCTTCGAGACGACCGACTTCGACTACAACACGCTGCGCACCCGCTTCCAGCAGACGGCGTTCCTCAACAAGGGACTGCGCATCACGCTCACCGACGAGCGCGCGGACGCAGTCGACGTCGTCGACCTCCCCGAGGGCGGGTCGGACACCGTCCAGCGGCACGACGACTTCCTGTACGAGCGCGGC
Organism: Microbacterium oleivorans; assembly: GCF_023715745.1. Classification (GTDB taxonomy): domain Bacteria; phylum Actinomycetota; class Actinomycetes; order Actinomycetales; family Microbacteriaceae; genus Microbacterium; species Microbacterium oleivorans_D. The sequence goes on from NZ_JAMBOV010000001.1 coordinate 167,369, forward strand.
CTCGTCGACTACGTCGAGTACCTGAACAAGGTGCGCAAGGCCGACGTCGTCAACGACGAGATCATCGAGATCGAGGCCGAGGACACCGTCCGACACATCTCGCTCGAGCTGGCGATGCAGTGGACGACGACGTACACCGAGAACGTCTTCACCTTCGCCAACACGATCAACACGCACGAGGGCGGGACCCACGAAGAGGGCTTCCGCGCGGCGATGACGACCCAGATCAACCGGTACGCCCGCGAGAAGGGGATGCTGAAGGAGAAGGACGTCAACCTGGCGGGCGAGGACATCCGCGAGGGCCTCACCGCGGTCATCTCCGTCAAGCTGTCGGAGCCCCAGTTCGAGGGTCAGACCAAGACCAAGCTCGGCAACACCGAGGCGAAGGCCTTCGTCCAGAAGGTCGTCGGCGACCAGCTCACCGACTGGCTCGACCGCAACCCGCAGCAGGCGAAGCTCGTCATCACGAAGGCCGTCGAGGCGGCGACCGCGCGGATGGCGGCGCGCAAGGCGCGCGAGACCGCACGTCGCAAGAGCGTGTTCGAGTCGGCATCCATGCCCGAGAAGCTCAAGGACTGCACGAGCAAGGACCCCTCGATCAGCGAGATCTTCCTCGTCGAGGGCGACTCCGCTGGTGGGTCCGCCGTGTCGGGACGCGACCCCGAGCGGCAGGCGATCCTGTCGCTGCGCGGCAAGATCCTCAACGTCGAGAAGGCCCGGCTCGACCGCGCGCTCGGCAACGCCGAGATCCAGGCGATGATCCAGGCCTTCGGTGCCGGGATCGGGCCCGACTTCGACGTCGAAAAGGCCAGGTATCACAAGATCGTCCTGATGGCAGATGCCGACGTCGACGGCCAGCACATCACGACGCTGCTGCTCACCCTGCTGTTCCGTTACATGCGCGGACTCGTCGAGGCCGGGTACGTGTACCTCGCGCAGCCGCCGCTGTACCGCCTGAAGTGGTCGAACGCTCCCCATGAGTACGTCTACAGCGACGCCGAGCGCGACGCGCTGCTGCGCGAGGGCGTCGCGGCCGGCCGCCGCATCCCGAAGGACAACGGCGTGCAGCGCTACAAGGGTCTCGGCGAGATGAACCCGAAGGAACTGTGGGAGACGACGATGGACCCCGAGACGCGCACGCTGCGTCAGGTGACCATCGACGATGCGGCCGCGGCCGACGAGATCTTCTCGGTGCTCATGGGCGAGGACGTCGAGGCGAGGCGCGGGTTCATCCAGCGCAACGCCAAGGACGTGCGGTTCCTGGACATCTGAGTCCGCCCGCATCCCGCCCCGGCACTCCGACGACGAACGAACTGAGAGAACATGGCTGACGAAGAGCGTCCCGACCCGAACGCCGGATACAACCACGGCAACATCGACCAGGTCGACCTCCAGGTCGAGATGCAGCGGAGCTACCTCGACTACGCGATGAGCGTCATCGTGGGTCGTGCGCTGCCGCGCGTCGAAGACGGCCTCAAGCCCGTGCACCGCCGTGTCATCTACGGCATGTACGACGGCGGGTACCGCCCCGACAAGAGCTACTCGAAGTGCGCGCGCGTCGTCGGCGAGGTGATGGGTCAGTACCACCCGCACGGTGACAGCGCGATCTACGACGCCCTCGTCCGCCTCGTCCAGCCGTGGTCGCTGCGCTACCCGCTCGCCGACGGCCAGGGCAACTTCGGCTCCCCCGGCAACATGGGCGCCGCGGCCCCGCGGTACACCGAGACCAAGATGGCTCAGCTCGCGCTCGAGATGGTGCGCGACATCGACGAGGAGACCGTCGACTTCGAGGACAACTACGACGGCCGCACGCGCGAGCCGGTCGTGCTCCCCTCGCGGTTCCCGAACCTCCTGGTCAACGGATCCGTCGGCATCGCCGTCGGCATGGCCACCAACATCCCGCCGCACAACCTGCGCGAGGTCGCGAACGGTGTGCTGTGGGCACTGGAGCACCCGGATGCGACCCGTGAGGAGCTCCTCGACGCGCTGATCGAGCGCATCCCCGGCCCCGACTTCCCCACCGGTGCGCAGATCCTCGGCACGAAGGGGATCCGCGAGGCCTACCGCACCGGCCGCGGCTCGATCACGATGCGCGCGGTCGTGAACGTCGAGGAGATCCAGAACCGTACGTGCCTGGTGATCACGGAACTGCCGTACCAGGTGAACCCCGACAACGTCGCGGCGAAGATCACGGCGCTCGCTCGGGAGGGCAAGCTCAGCGGCATCGCCGACATCCGCGACGAGACCAGTGACCGCACGGGTCAGCGACTGGTGATCGTCCTCAAGCGGGATGCGGTCGCGAAGGTCGTCCTCAACAACCTGTACAAGCACACCCAGCTGCAGGAGAACTTCGGCGCGAACATGCTCGCGATCGTCGACGGGGTGCCGCGCACGCTCCCCCTCGACGGGTTCATCAGCTACTGGCTGGCGCACCAGTTCGAGGTGATCGTCCGTCGCACGCGCTACCGCCTGCGCGAGGCCGAGAAGCGCATGCACATCCTGCGCGGCTACCTCAAGGCGCTCGATGCGCTCGACGAGGTCATCGCGCTCATCCGCCGCTCCCCCACCGTCGACGAGGCGCGCGAGGGTCTGAAGACACTCCTCGACATCGATACCGACCAGGCCGATGCGATCCTCACGATGCAGCTGCGTCGCCTCGCCGCCCTCGAGCGCCAGAAGATCATCGACGAGGCCGCAGAGCTCGAGATCAGGATCGCCGACCTGAACGACATCCTCGCGTCGCGTGATCGGCAGAGCACGATCATCGCCGAGGAGCTCAGCGAGATCGTCGCGAAGTTCGGCGACGAACGCCGCACCCACATCCTGCACGGGTACGACGGCGACATGTCGATGGAGGACCTGATCCCCGAAGAGGAGATCGTCGTCACCGTCACCCGCAACGGCTACGTCAAGCGCACCCGCAGTGACAACTACCGCTCGCAGCACCGCGGCGGGAAGGGTGTGAAGGGCGCGCAGCTGCGCGCCGATGACATCGTCGAGCACTTCTTCGTCTCGACGACGCACCACTGGCTGCTGTTCTTCACGACGAAGGGCCGCGTCTACCGCGCCAAGGGCTACGAGCTCCCCGAAGGCGGACGCGATGCGAAGGGGCAGCACGTCGCGAACCTGCTCGCGCTGCAGCCGGGCGAGGACGTGGCGCAGATCCTCGACATCCGCGACTACGCGGCGGCGGAGTACCTCGTGCTCGCCACCCGTGACGGCAAGATCAAGAAGACCGCGCTCTCGGAGTACGACACGAACCGGCAGGGCGGCATCATCGCGATCCGCCTGCGCGGTCAGGACGAGGAGGACGGCGACGAGCTCGTCAGCGCGATGCTGGTCGACTCGACCGATGACCTCCTGCTCGTGTCTCGCCTCGGGATGTCGCTGCGCTTCACGGCGAACGACGAGTCCCTGCGTCCCATGGGCCGGTCGACCGAGGGTGTGAAGGGCATGTCCTTCCGTGAGGGAGACAGCCTGCTCTCGGCATCCGTCGTCCGGGACGAGGGGTACGTGTTCGTCGTCACCCAGGGTGGGTACGCCAAGCGCACCTCGGTGGACCAGTACCGGGTGCAGGGCCGTGGCGGTCTCGGCATCAAGGTCGCCAAGCTGCACGACGACCGCGGCGAGCTCGCCGGCGGCTTGATCGTCAGCTCCGACGACGAGGTCCTCGTGGTTCTTGCCAGCGGCAAGGTGGTACGCTCGGCCGTTGCTGAGGTGCCTGCGAAGGGTCGCGACACGATGGGTGTCGTCTTCGCTCGCCCCGATGACGACGACCGGATCCTCGCGATCGCCCGAAACGGCGAGCGTGGACTGGCTGAGAGTGCGGAGGCCGATGAGGCCGCTGCGACTCCCGAGACCACCGAAGAGAGTGACGCATGAGCTCCGTAGCCGACAAGCTGGCCAAGAAGTCCTCGAGCCGGACGACCGCGAAGCAGGTCCGCCTCCGTCTCGTCTACGTCGACTTCTGGTCGGCCGTGAAGCTGTCGTTCCTGGCGGCGGTCGCCCTCGCGATCGTCACCGTCATCTCGACGCTGCTCGTCTACCTCGTGATCAGCTCGACGGGTCTCGTCGGTCAGGTCGATGCTCTGCTCGGCGCGGTGAACGGTGAGAACACATTCACGCTCGCGTCGATCCTGAACCTGCCGCAGGTGATGGCGTTCGCCGCGGTCGTCGCGATCCTGAACCTCATCGTCGTCACGGTGCTGGGTGCGGTCCTCGCGGGGATCTACAACCTCATGGTCAAGGTCACCGGCGGCCTGCTCGTCGGCTTCACCTCGAACTGAGTCGGATGCCGCGGCATCCCGTCACGCGACGGAGGTGCCCAGCAGCAGACCCAATCCCCACGTGACGGCGAGGGCGAGCGCGCCGCCGACGACGAGACGGACGACGGCGCGACGCCTGCCGGCTCCGCCGAGAGTCGCGGAGATGGTGCCGGTCAGTCCGAGCGCGATGAGCACGGCGACGAAGGTCGTCGCGACCCGCCACTCTGCCGGCGGCAGCAGGATCGCGAGGAACGGCAGCAGCGCACCGAGTGTGAACGCGATGGCGGAGGAGACGGCCGCCTGCCACGGGCTGGTCAGTTCATCCGGGTCGATGCCGAGTTCGATGTCGAGGTGGGAGCGCAGAGCGTCGTGCGCCGTCAGCTCTTCGGCCACCTTCCGTGCGGTCTCCTCCGTCAGGCCCTTCTCCCGGTAGAGCTCGGCGAGTTCGGCCAGTTCCTCCTCGGGCATCTCGGCCAGCTCGCGAGTCTCCTTGGCGATGAGCGCACGCTCGGTGTCGCGTTGGCTGCTGACCGAGACGTACTCGCCTAGGGCCATGGAGATGGCGCCACCCACGAGCGCGGCGGATGTCGCCGTCAGGATGGGGCCGAGATCGCTCGTCGCCCCCGCCACGCCGACGGCGACGGCGGCGACACTGACGATGCCGTCGTTCGCGCCCAGCACTCCTGCGCGCAGCCAGTTCAGTCGCTGTCCGAGGCCCGCACCCTGCGGCTCGCGGTGGGCGGGTTCGCGCGGGGTGGTCGTGCTCATGAGGCCAGTGAATCAGAACGAGCGGATGCCGCGGGCCGCGTCCGACGCGGATTCGTCAAACGGCGTCCTCTTCGGGTAAAGTCTTGGAGGTTGCAGGCGCGAGCCGGCAGCGACGGGGCTATAGCTCAGGCGGTTAGAGCGCTTCACTGATAATGAAGAGGTCCCAGGTTCAAGTCCTGGTAGCCCCACCGTCACCGCACCGGGGGCCTTAGCTCAGTTGGTAGAGCGCCTGCTTTGCAAGCAGGATGTCAGGAGTTCGAATCTCCTAGGCTCCACAATCACAGAAACGCCGGAACCCGTTCGGGTCCGGCGTTTCGCGTCTCGCGCGGCGTCACATCCCGTCACGCCGCGTCACGGATCGTCGTCGTGTTTGACGCGCCGCCGCTGCGGTCCGAGAGTCGTTCCCGGAGTCCTCACCACGAGGCGGAAGGGAGCGGATGATGACCGAGACGACGGAGGCCGCAGAGCCCACGAAGTTCGCCTACTGGGTGCCGAATGTGTCGGGTGGGCTGGTGGTGTCGTCCATCGAGCAGCGGACGTCGTTCGACCTCGACTACAACATCGAGCTGGCCCGCACCGCGGAGCGCGTCGGCTTCGAGTACGCCCTCAGCCAGGTCCGCTACCTGTCCAGCTACGGCGCCGCGCAGCAACACGAATCCACGTCGACGAGTCTCGCGCTCCTCCTCGCCACCGAGAAGCTGAAGGTCATCGCCGCCGTGCACCCGGGTCTGTGGGAACCGGCGGTCCTCGCGAAGTTCCTGCTCACGGCCGACAACTTCTCGAAGGGTCGCGCAGCCGTCAACGTCGTCTCCGGGTGGTTCAAGGACGAGTTCACCAAGCTCGGACTCCCCTGGCTCGACCACGACGAGCGCTATCGGCGCTCCGGCGAGTTCCTCCAGGTCCTGCGCAAGCTCCTGACCGAGGAGAACGTCCGCTTCGCCGGCGACTTCTACCGGGTGAACGACTTCACCCTGCGGCCCGGACCGTACGAGGTCCCGGGGCGGCCGCATCCGGAAATCTTCCAGGGTGGCAACTCGACGGCCGCCCGATTCAACGGCGGTGCCTACGCGGACTGGTACTTCTCCAACGGCAAGGACTTCGACGGCTTCACCGAGCAGTACGACGAGGTGACGCGGATCGCGGCCGAGCACGGCAGGCGCGTGCGCTTCGGTCTCAATGGGTTCGCGATCGTGCGCGACACCGAGGCGGAGGCGCGGGAGCAATTGCGCGAGATCATCGCGAAGGCCGACACCGAGGCGGTCGAGGGCTTCCGGAAGTCGGTGCAGCAGGCGGGCGCTGCCACCGCGGATCGCAAGGGCATGTGGGCCGACTCGAGCTTCGAGGACCTCGTGCAGTACAACGACGGCTTCCGCACGCAGCTCATCGGTACCGCCGAGCAGGTGGCTCGACGCATCGTCGAATACAGGCGGCGCGGAGTCGATCTGTTCCTCCTCGGCTTCCTGCACTTCCAGGAGGAGCTCGAGCAGTTCGGCGAGAAGGTCATCCCGCTCGTGCGGGAATTGGAGGCACAGGAGGGTGCTCCGCAGCGACACCACGCCGACGCCTGACGAATCTTGCGCTTATCTTGAGGTGACCTTGCGCTGAGCTTGCAGCGGCGGCGACACCATAATGATGTCGCCGTTGGAGACGACGCCCCGAAAGTCGGATCCACCGAAGAGCAGCAACTCCGCGGGGGGACTCGGAGTGTCTGGGGGCTCTGCCGCGACATGGCCTGGGGTGCGTGGCTGGGGAGCTCGCACCCCAGGCAGTCCCACGGCGCCGAGGGGACGCGTAGGGTGAACGCGTGGACATCCGCGTCGCCGCGTACGCCGTCGTCACCGACGGGGATCGCATCCTGCTCGCTCACTGGAACAGCCCCACGCGACCGGCCTGGACAATGCCCGGCGGTGGCATCGACCCGGGCGAGGATCCGAAGGATGCCGCGGTCCGGGAGGTCTTCGAGGAGACGGGGTTCCACGTGGAACTCGACGGCATCCTCGGCACCGACTCGCAGGTGATCGCCGCCAAGGACAGACTGCACGGCGAGGGACCCATCCAGGCGCTCCGTATCGTCTACCGCGCGCACGTCGTCGGCGGCGACCTTCGGAACGAGGAGGACGGGTCGACGGATGAGGCGGCCTGGTTCCCCCTCGCCGATGTCCCGGGTCTGACCCGCGTCGGTCTCGTCGACACCGCGCTGCGGATGGCGAGGCTGCTCCCTCAGGCCTGACGCCCGCCCATCGGCTGGGAGATGTCGGCAACCGTCGCACCGTATGCGCGGATGAGCTCGTCGGCATCCACGAACAGGCTGAACCCGTGGGCACCGGCGCCCATCGCGATGCGCCGACCGACGATGGACTCGTCCGCGTATACCGGCCAGTCCGTCGTGCTGCCGATCGGTGTGATCGTGCCGCGTTCGAAACCCGTCGCGGCCAGCGCGAGTTCGGGCTCGGGCAGCCGCAGCTTGTTCACGCCGACGACGGCGCGCAGCTTCGGCCACGAGATGGCCCGGTCGCCCGGGATGAGGGCGAACAGGTAGGTGTCGTCGCTGCGCTTGACGACGAGCGTCTTCACGATGTCGGATGCTGCGAGGCCCAGGAGGCCGGCCGCCTCCTCCAGACTCCCCGCCGCCGGGCGGGCGACGAACTCGACGGACAAAGACCGGGAGCGCGCCGCCTCAGCGACGCGCTCCGACGGTACGGGCGTGGATTCAGGCATCCGGGGCGCGCAGCGGGTCGTCCGCCACCCACAGCTCGTCATCGGCGCGCAGCGTCTGCCACGCGGCGTAGAGCACACCCGCTGCCGCGGCGATGCCGAGGATGAGGGCGATGACGCCGCCGGCGCCGGGGCCGCTCTTCTTCTCGGGGACGCTGAGCTTCTTGCTCGCCTTCTTGCCGGCCTTCTTCGCCTTCTTGCGGAAGTCCTCGGCGTCGAAGCCGCCGAGGCCCTTGCCCTTCGACAGGCGGTGACGCTGGTCGTTGGCGACATCCCACACCGACAGCGCGGTGCCCACGACGGCGCCCGCCGCGGGGACGAGGGCGCCGTTGAGGACCTTGCGGCCTGTCTCGACACCGCGGCCGACGTACGGAGCGGCGTAACGCTCGTAGGAGTGCTTGGCGGCGGGCACCACGTGGTCGTGGTTGTACTTGCCGAGCTGGCGGCCCGCTTCGCGCGCGACCTCACCGGCCTGGCCCACCAGCACCTGCTGGGACTCCCAGAGGTTCGCAGCCTGCTTCTGCAGCTTGCGGAGTTCCTTCTTGGTCTTGCGGTTGAGGCTCACGGGGCCCTCCCTTTTCGGGGTTCATCCGGGGACGTAGTGGGTCCATACTGCCAGACGCATTCAGGCTGTGAGGGGGGTTGCAAGTGAGAGGATGATGGGTATGCCGATTCACTCCGCTGTCGCAACCCTGCACACCAACCACGGCGACATCGTCGTCAACCTGTTCGGCGATCAGGCGCCGCGCACCGTCAAGAACTTCATCGGTCTCGCCGACGGATCCCAGGCGTGGACGCACCCCGCCACCGGCAAGCCGGGCGAGGGTCCGCTCTACACCGACGTCATCTTCCACCGCATCATCCCCGGCTTCATGATCCAGGGTGGCGACCCGCTCGGTCAGGGCATCGGCGGACCCGGCTATAACTTCGATGACGAGATCAGCCCCGAGCTGAACTTCGGCACGCCGTACCTTCTCGCCATGGCCAACGCGGGCCTGCGTCGCAACGCGATCACGGGCAAGGCCGAGGGCACCAACGGCTCGCAGTTCTTCATCACGACCGACCCCACCCCGTGGCTGAATGGCAAGCACACGATCTTCGGCGAGGTCGCCGACGACGCGTCCCGCGCTGTGGTCGACGCCATCAGCGCCGTCCCGACCGGTGCGCAGGACCGTCCGATCGAGCCCGTCGTCATCTCGTCGATCGACATCTCCGAGGCCTGATCCCTTCGTGACCTCGGCCGACCCCCGGACCAATCCGGACAACTTCTGCTACCGGCATCCCGACCGTCAGAGCTTCGTGCTCTGCCAGCGATGCCTCCGCACCATCTGCCCCGAGTGCCAGACCCCGCTCCCGGTGGGGGTCATCTGCCCGGAGTGCCTGGCGGAGCAGCAGAAGGGGGCGCGGTCGGCCGAGGTGAGGCGGATGCCGGGGCGGTTCGCACGCAAGATGCGCAGCGACCGCCCCGTCGTCACCTACGCCATCATGATCGTCACGGTCGCGGTCTACCTGGTGCAGCTGATCCCCGTCGTCGGCGGCGCGGTCACGGGTGCTCTCGCATTCGCCCCGCCCTATGTCGTGCCGGCCAGCGGTGCGCCCTTCGAACCCTGGCGGATGGTGACGGTGGCCCTCGTGCATTCGACACCGCTGCCCTTCCACGTCGCCCTCAACATGCTCGCGCTGTGGGCGCTCGGACGCAGCCTCGAGCCCCTGCTCGGCAAGGTCCGGTTCCTGGCCCTCTATCTCCTGAGCGCGATCGGCGGGTCGGTCCTCGTGGCGCTGATCGCGCCGGGCTCGGCGGTCGTCGGCGCATCCGGTGCGGTGTGGGGCCTGCTGACGGCGATGCTCATCATCGGGCGCCACGTCGGTGCGAACATCCTGCCGATCGCGATCCTGCTCGGGATCAACCTGGTGTTCTCGTTCGTGGGCGCCGGGGTCTCGTGGCAGTCACACATCGGCGGCGGCCTCGTCGGCCTGCTGGTCGGCTTCGTCTTCGCGCGTACCCGCGCGCAGAACCGTCAGAAGCTGCAGGCGCTCCTGCTCATCGCGGTCGCGATCGGCCTCGTCTCCCTTGCGGTCACGGTGCCCGGTCTGCTCTACCTCTGAGTTATCCACAGATTCATCCCCAGGTGGGGATGAATCACACGGGTGTAATTCCGGTCGGAAGAGAGGGATGTCGCCGGCTCAGCGCCAGCGAGTGGTCATCAAGAACCCGATGAACGCGATGCCGAAGCCGATCGCGAGGTTCCACGGTCCGATGTCGGGGATCGGGAAGGCCTGGCCGCTCAGGTAGAAGACGATGATCCAGATCAGACCGATGAGCATCAGCCCGAGCATGATCGGCTTGAACCAGACGGGGTTGGGGGCGGCTTCGCCCTCGGTCTGGACGAGTCGGTCGTCGTCCTTGTCTCCACGTGCCATGGGGGGAAGTCTACCTGCCAGCCCGGATTCAGCCTTCGCTGGCTAAACTCCGATCGTGACCGACTCCTCGCCCACGGAGCACCCCACCCGACGTTCGCGTCGCCCGCGTCCTCGTCGTCGCGCCACGGTGGCGAGTGTCCTCGGCGAGATCCTCCTCACCTTCGGCGTGCTGACGCTGCTCTACGTGTCCTGGCACACCTGGATCGGCGACGCCATCGTGCAGAGCGAGCAGCATGCTGCGGCGCAGGCGCTCGCCGACGAGTGGGCGAATGAGGCCCAGGAGCAGCCGGCACCGTCCGAGACTCCGGCGCCGGACGTGACGGCGGAGCCCGGATCGCCGGCGGCGATCCCCGTCCTCGGCGACCAGTCGCACGGCGACGTGTTCGGGATCATGAAGGTGCCGCGGTTCGGGGCGAACTGGCAGTTCAAGATCGCCTCCGGCATCACCCGACCCGACATCCTCGATCGCGGGGAGATCGGGCACTACCCCGACACCGCGATGCCCGGAGCGGTCGGGAACACCGCCTACGCCGCGCACCGGTGGACCTCCGGCGCTCCCTTCGACCCCATCGATCGCCTGGTCATCGGCGACGCGATCGTCATCCAGACCAAGGCGGGCTGGTACACCTACCGATTCCGCTCGCTCGAGTACGTGCAGGAGACCCAGGTGGAGGTGCTGCTTCCGGTCCCCAACGAGCCGGACGTCGCCGCGAACGGCCGCTACCTCACGCTCACCAGCTGCGCGCCGAAACTGAACTCCCTGGAGCGCATCATCGCCTACGCCGTGTTCGACGAGTTCACTCCCGCCGCCGACGGACCGCCGGCGTCGCTGACCGGCGGGGTGGACGCCTGATGTACGCGGCTCTCTGGCGCGTACTGCCCGGTCCGTGGTGGGTGCGGGTGCTCATCCTGATCGTGCTGGCCGCGATCATCCTGTACCTGCTCTTCTACTACGCGTTCCCGTGGGTCTTCCACACGCTCTGGCCGAGCGAGGAGTCCACCGTCGGCGGCGGCGGGTGACCGCCGGCATCCGGGTTCTCGTCGTCGACAACCACGACAGTTTCGTCCACACCCTGATCGGCTACCTCGTCGAGCTGGGCGCCGATGTCGAGATGGTCGAATCGGATGCCGCCGACGTCCTCTCCCGCATCGACGTTGCCGACGGCGTCCTCATCTCGCCCGGCCCGGGGACGCCGGAGGACGCGGGCGCGTCGATCGAGGTCGTCCGTCGATGTGCGACGACGGTGACGCCGCTGCTGGGCGTCTGCCTCGGACACCAGGCCATCGCCGCGGCGTTCGGCGGCGTCGTCTCTCACGCACCCGATCTCATGCATGGGCGGACGTCGGCCGTGCACCACGAGGGCGCGGGCGTGTTCGCCGGACTGCCGGATCCGTTCACCGCCACGCGCTACCACTCGCTCGCGGTCGAGCGCGGCGGTGTTCCGGGCGAGCTGCGCGTGACGGCCTGGACCGCACCGGGGACGGTCATGGGCCTCGCCCATCGGTCGCTGCCGATCGAGGGTGTGCAGTTCCATCCCGAGAGCGTGCTCACCGAGGGCGGCTACCAGCTGCTGGGCACGTGGTTGGAGAGCATCGGCGTGACGGATGCCGCCGGCCGCGGCGCCCGGCTCTCGCCGCACCGGACCGTGGTGTGATCGACCGGGTCAGCCGCTGCAGGTCGTGAGGACGATCTCGGAGCCCACGGGCACCTCGCCGATGGCCGACTGGACCTTGACCATCCGTGGGTCGGTGGCCGGGCACGACGCATCCTCCTGGACGACGGGCTCGAGGCCGTACTCGTCCGAGCTCAGGATCTCGACGGCCTTGTCGACCGTGTAGTTCAGCGCGAAGTCCTCGACGGTCACCGTGCCGGTGGCCACGACGAGGTCGACGGCGGTGCCCAGCGGGACCTCGTCGCCGGGGTTCGCCGCCGCACCGTCCACCGCTCCGCTGATGACGACATCGGCCGCGCGGTCAGGGTCGTTGCGTCGCGTGACGGAACCGAGCTTCAGGCCTTCCTGCTCGAGCGCGGCGGTCACCTCGGTGACGGTGAGGTTCACGAGTGTGGGGATCGCGGCCGTCTCGACACCCTCCGACACGTAGACGGTGACCTGATCACCCGGTGCGACGGTGGTGCCGGCGACGGGGTCTGTGCGCACGACGGCGCCCTCGGGGATGTCGGCGCTCGTCTCACCCACCTGCTGGGACTCGAGCTGGTCCTTGTCGAGAACCTGCTGCGCACGGTCCCAGGTCATCGTGACCACATCGGGAACGGTGAGGGCGTTCGGGGTGACGGTGCCTTCTTCGGGGCGGATGGTGCCCACCCAGATGAAGACGGACACGAGGAGGACGGCGAGCATCGCGATGCCCGCCCACACCCACGCGACCGGAGGACCGGCCTGGGTGCGTCGCATCGTGTCGTCGCTCGTGAGCTGGCGCAGCGAGCGGGCCGTCTCGGCGGCCTGCTTCGGGTCGGGGCCGTAGAGCTCGTTGCTCAGGTGCTCGACCCGCCGCTTGCTGGGGGCCTTGCGACCGGTCGCCGCGGCGAGGGCGTCGCGGAACGCGACCGCCGTCTGCGGGCGCTGGAACGGGTCCTTCGCGAGTGCACGCAGGACGAGCGCGTCGAGGGAACGCGGAACGGTGTCGACCACCTCGGACGGCGGGACCGGAGCCTCGGACACATGCTGGTACGCGACGGCGATCGGGTTCTCGCCTCGGAACGGCGGCTGGCCCGTCAGCAGTTCGTAGAGGACGATGCCGGCGGAGTAGATGTCGGCGCGCGCGTCCACCGGGTCGCCCTTGGCCATCTCGGGCGAGAAGTAGGAGGCGGTGCCGATGATCGCCGTGGTCTCGGCGACCGTCGACGACGAGTCGGAGACGGCACGGGCGATGCCGAAGTCCATGACCTTCACCTGGCCGGCATCCGTCACCATCACGTTGCCGGGCTTGATGTCGCGGTGGACCACGCCCGCACGGTGGGAGTACTCGAGGGCTTCGAGGATGCCGTCGGTGTAGCGCAGGGCGTCCTCGATCGGAACGGGACCCTCGCTGATGATGTCCTTCAGCAGACGCCCGGAGACCAGCTCCATGACGATGTACGGCTCGGGATGCGGCTGCCCCGCGGCATCCGTTCGCGTCTGCTCGCCGGCATCGAAGACGCGGACGATCGCCGGATGCGACATGCGCGACGCGGACTGCGCTTCGAGGCGGAACCGGGTGCGGAACGCGCCGTCCGCGGCGAGATCCGGCTCGAGGATCTTGATCGCGACCTCGCGCCCCAGGGTGAGGTCCTGCCCGCGGTACACCGAAGCCATGCCGCCTCGGCCGATGAGGTCATCGACGCGGTAGCGGCCCGAAAGCACGCGTTGCTGTACGGACACATCACTCCCCGGAATGGAACCCGGACAGCCTATCCGACCCCGCTCTAAAGCCTGCTGAAAGCGGACGTGATCAGCCGTCGGCGCCGTCGTCCCCGCCGTCGGCCGGCGGCGTCTCCTCGGGTGCGGCGACGATCGACGCGGACGCTTCCGGAGAACTCCCGGACTCGCGCTCGGTGCTCTCGCCCGAGCACGTCACGGTGTACGTCACCGAGAGCGCCTGGCTGCCGTTGTCGTCCACGACGATCCTCGCCGGGCGCTGATCGATGTCGAAACTCGCCGTCGACTCCCCGTTGGTGTCGAACACGCCTCCCGACAGCGTCATCGTGTAGCTCGACGCCGTCGGTGCACCCGCGGGGCAGGTGTAGCTGTCCCACATGACCTGGACGGTCGAACCCGCGGTGACCGTGCCGTCGCCGTTGCCGCCCTCGATGCGGGGGGCCGCGGGGGTCGCCATTTCGGCCGCCTCGGTGTACAGAGTGAGCGTGATGCGCTCTGTCGGCTCGGGGTTGCCCGTCGGGTTCACCCGGTAGACCAGCCCCACCTGAGCGTCGGAATCCGCAGCGTCTCCGTCTTGGCACACCACGTTCGGGTACCCGTTGTCGTTGAGGATCTTCGTCGCCTCATCGCACGTCTTGCCCTCGAGCCCGAGCGTCGCCGGGTTGGGGTTCGTCACTTCGGTCTCGGTCGGCGTCGGCGTCGGCGAGGATGCCGCGGGGCTCGACAGCGCCGGAGGCCTCGACGAGCTCTGCACGGGTCCCGCCGAGTTCTGCGGCATGAACAGCGTGATCAGGAAGCCGACGAGGACGATCGTGAGCAGAACGATGAGCGCGACGAGGGGCCAGGTCCACGGGCTGCGCTTCTTCTTGCGCTGCCCCTGATCGGGCGCTGCTTGATCGGTGGACAGCGCGGCCGTCCCCGTCCCGACGGCGGCGGCCGCTCCGACACCGGCGGCCGCTGCCCCACCCGAGGGAAGGAGGCGGGTCGTGGCATCCGACCCCGGCGTCGGGGTCAACAGCTGCGTGAACGCGTCCGCGTCGGCGGCCCCGGCGATCGCCGGGACGATGGCCGCCGCGCCCGCGACGTCTCCGCGGCGCAGTGCACCGGCGGCGCGCGCGACGGCGGAGGTCGAGGCCGGACGGTCCTCGGGCTTCTTCGCGATCATGCTCATCACGAAGCGCTGGACCGGCTCCGACACGGTGTCGGGAAGCGGCGGCGGAGTGTCGTTGATCTGCGCCATCGCGATGGCGACCTGCGATTCGCCCGTGAAGGGACGACGGCCCGCGAGGAGTTCGTACGCGACGATGCCGAGCGAGTAGATGTCGGTGGCGGGGGATGCCGCGTGCCCCGACGCCTGCTCGGGCGAGAGGTACTGGACCGTGCCCATGACCTGGCCGGTCGCGGTGAGCGGCACCTGGTCGGCGATGCGGGCGATGCCGAAGTCGGTGATCTTGACGCGGCCGTCAGGGGTGATGAGGAGGTTGCCGGGCTTGATGTCGCGGTGAACGAGGCCGGCCGCATGCGCCGCCTGCAGCGCCGAGGCGGTCTGCGCGACGATGTCGAGGGTCTTGTCGGTCGACAGGGCGCCCTCGCGTTCGAGGATCGTCGAGAGTGCCTCGCCGGGGACGAGCTCCATGACGAGGAAGGCGGAGCCGTTCTCCTCGCCGTAGTCGAAGACGCTGGCGATGCCCTCGTGGTTCACGAGCGCGGCGTGACGGGCCTCGGCGCGGAAGCGCTCGAGGAAGCCCGGGTCGCCCATGTACTCGTCTTTGAGGATCTTGATGGCGACGGTACGGCCGATGACGTGGTCGGTGGCCTCCCAGACCTCCCCCATGCCGCCGATCGCGATCCGCGAGTCCAGTTCGTACCGTCCGCCGAAGCTCACACCCTGCGTCGGTCTCATTCGCTCAGCACCGCCTCAATCACTTTCTTCGCGATCGGGGCCGCGATCCCGTTGCTCGTGCCGTTCTGACCGAGCCCACCACCGTTCTCCACCATCACCGTGACGACCACTTCCGGGTCCTCCGCGGGCGCGAAACCGGTGAACCAGAGCGTGTAAGGGTCCCCCGGATTGTGCTCCGCCGTTCCGGTCTTCCCGGCGACGTCGACGCCGTCTATTCTCGCACCCGACGCGGCGCCGTTTTGGACATTGCCGATCATCATGGTCGTCATCGTCTCGGCCACCTCGCGGCTCAGCGCCTCGCCGAACTGCGTGTTCGCGGGCTCGTCCTGCACCGTCAGATCGGCGGCGACGACGCGGTCCACCATCCGCGGGTTCATGACGACGCCGTCGTTCGCGATGCCGGCCGCGACCATCGCCATCTGCAGCGGGGTGGCGCGCACGTCGGTCTGACCGATGCCGCTCAGGGCGGTCTGCGGCTGGTCGAAGCCCTCGGGGTAGCTGGACGCGGTCACGTCGAGGGGGATCTCGAAGGCGGAGTTGAATCCGAACTTCTGCGCCTGCTCGCGGATCGCGTCGGTACCCAGCTCGAGCGCGAGCTCCGCCATCGGGATGTTGCAGCTCAGGCGCAGGGCCGTCTCGAGGGTGGTCTTCTCGCCCGGGCCGCAGGTCCCGCGGTCGAAGTTGTGCAGGACGTTGTCCGTGCCGGGGAGCGTGAAGGTCGCCGGGTTGTCGAACTCTGATTCGGGTGTGTACTCACCCGATGCGAGCGCCGCGGAGGCGACCACGAGCTTGAAGGTCGATCCGGGGGGCTCCGTCTCGCGGGTCACCCGGTTGGTGAGCGGTCGGAGCGGGTCGGCCTGCAGCTCCTGATCGGCGGCGTTGACCGCCGAGCTGTTGTGCGACGCGAGCTTGTTCGTGTCGAAGCTGGGGCTCGTGGCCATCGCGAGGATGCGGCCGGTGTCGGGCTCCATCGCGACGACCGCGCCCTCCAGGCCGTCGAGGGCGTCGTAGGCGGCCTTCTGCACCTCGGGATCGAGGGAGAGGAGCACGTTCGACCCGCGCGGAGGCTGACCGCTGACGATCTGGTCGAGGCGGGTGAGGAACTGCTGGCTGCCGGTGCCGGCGAGGGCGGCGTTCATCGCATACTCGAGGCCGGTCGAGGAGCGGAGCACGGGGTTGATGAACCCCGTCACGGGCGCCCACATCTCGGCATCCGGGTAGGTCCGGATCCAGCTGTACACGTCGTCGCTGGGCGCGGACGAGGCGATCGCCGTGCTGCCGGCGAAGATCGTGCCACGCTGCACCGCGTAGGAGTCGTAGAGCGTGCGCCGGTTCTCGGGGTTCTCGTTCAGCTGACCTGCCAGGGCCACCTGGATGACGCTCGTCGAGGCGAACAGGCTGAGGAACATGAGGAGGACGACGACGCTCAGTCGTCGGAGCTGCTTGGTCATCCGATCACCACCCGGGGCCTGGAGCGGACGGCATCCGAGATCCTCAGCAGGATCGCGATGATGAGGAAGTTCGCGATGAGGGACGAACCGCCGGCCGCGAGGAACGGCATCGTCAGACCCGTCAACGGGATGAGACGGGTGACGCCGCCGACCATGATGAACACCTGCAGCGCGAGCGTGAACGAGAGTCCCGTCGCCAGCAGCTTCCCGAAGTCGTCCTGCCCGGCGATGCCGATGCGGATGCCGCGGCTGACGAACACCATGTAGAGCGCGAGGATCGCGAAGACGCCGACCAGGCCGAGCTCCTCGCCGAGACTCGGCAGGATGTAGTCGTTGTGGGCGAGCGGGGTCAGGTCGGGCCGCCCCAGGCCCCAGCCGGTTCCGATGAGGCCGCCGTGCGCGAGGCCGAAGATGCCGGAGACGAGCTGGAAGCTGCTGCCGTTGATGTAGTCGGGGTTGAACGCGTCGAGCCAGTTCGAGAACCGCGACGCGACGTAGGGCAGGATCTGCGAGGCCGCCAGCGCTCCGGCGACGGCGAGCAGGACACCGAGGATCGCCCAGCTCGCCTTGCCCGTCGCGACGTAGAGCATCGCGATGAACATCCCGAAGATGAGGATGCCGGTACCGAGGTCGCGCTGCAGGACGATGATTCCCAGCGAGACGCCCCAGACGATCAGCAAGGGTCCGAGCTGGCGGGCGTGCGGCCACGTGATCCCGAGGAACCGCGTGCCCACCGAGGTGAGGGCCTCGCGGGTGCGCACCAGGTAGCCCGCGAAGAAGATCGCGAGGCAGATCTTCGCGAGCTCACCGGGCTGGAACGAGAAGACACCGGCCACCGACACCCAGACGTCCGCGCCCGCCTCGATGCCCAGCCCGGGCACGAACGGGAGCAGGAGCAGCAGGATGCCGCTGAGTCCGAACACGTAGGTGTAGCGGAAGAGCACGCGGTAGTTGCGCAGGAACACCACGATGAGGATCGCACCGCCGATCGCGATCGCCGCCCAGACGAGCTGGCGGAACCCGAGGGACGACCAGCCGACGCGGTCCTCCGCGATGTCGAGTCGGTAGATCATCGCGACGCCGATGCCGGTGAGGAGGGTGGCGATGGGGAGGACGAAGGGGTCGGCGTCGCGCGCGCAGATGCGCGTCACGATGTGGAGGGCGAAGGACAGTCCCGCGAGCCATCCGCAGTAGGAGAGGAAGGTCGGGTCGATCTCGTCGCGCGCGCCGAGCTGGACGAGGAGCACGGCCACGGTCGTGATCGCGATGGCGAAGAGGAGCAGACCCAGCTCGCGGTTGCGCTGGGTCGCCGGCATCCGGAGCTTCCGGAGCGCCTTGATGACCGTCGTGTCGGTCTCTACGGCCGCTGTCATGGGGTCCCCTGGCGGAGGTTGTCGACGATCGCCTGCGCGTCGGCGAGCGATCGGGCGGAGATGGTCTGCTCGACGGACTGCCGCTGATACGCGGGCAGGTCGGCGAGGAGGATGTTCGTGTCCTCGTAGGGCGTCGACAGCGAGATCGGGCCGATGTCCTGCTGGATGCCGCGGTAGATCACGACGCTGTCGTCGTCGGGGCCGACGAAGTAGCGGGTCTGCGTCCAGGCGTACCCGGCGAAGACGCCCGCGGCGAGGACGGCGACGATCGCGATGAAGCCGACGAACCACCAGACGCGGCGCCGACGCGCACGGCGACGGTCCTCCTCGATGAGCTCCTCGAGGTACTCGGCGGCGGGTTCGAAGTGGCTGGGTTCGTTGGCCGCCTGCCGACCGGTCTGGAACCAGCCGGTGCGCGCCGGGCGGGCGACCGGGACCTCGATCCCCTTGGGGGTGGCGGCGGAACCGACGACGGTCGCTGTGCCGCTGAACATCGGATGCCGGCCGCCCACGTCGACGAGGACGATCGTGACGTTGTCGGGGGCACCGGCATCCAGAGCCAGCTTCAGGAGCATGTCCGCGGTGCGCCCCGGGGCGAGATCCTGCCGCAGGACCTTCGCGGTCTGCGCGTCGTCGACGACACCGCAGAGACCGTCGGAGCAGAGGAGCCAGCGGTCGCCCGGCTGGGTCTGCATGATGAAGGCGTCGACCTCGGGGTCGGTGCCCATGTCGCCGAGCACACGCATGAGGACCGAGCGGCGCGGGTGGTAGCGGGCCTCTTCGGGAGTGATGCGTCCCGAGTCGACGAGGCGCTGGACGAACGTGTGGTCCGTCGTGATCTGCGTGAGGGCGCCGTCGCGGAAGAGGTAGACGCGGGAGTCGCCGATGTGGGCGATGACGGCGTAGTCGTCGACCATGAGCACGGCGCTGACGGTCGTGCCCATCCCGGCGAGCTCGGGACGCTCGGCGACCGTGTCGACGAGGACGTGGGCGGCGTCGACGATGGACTCGCGCAGCTCCCGCTCGGCCTCGGCCGGTGTGGGGAACGCGTGGTCGAGGCCTTCGAGGTGGTGGACGGCGATGCTCGAGGCGATGTCGCCGCCGGCGTGACCACCCATGCCGTCGGCGACGACGAACAGGTTCGAGCCCGAGAAGCCCGAATCCTGGTTGTTGGAGCGGACCTTCCCGGTATGCGAGATGGCGGCGCTCGAGCCCTCGAAGACCATCGGTGCGGGCCGTTACTTCCGCAGCTCGAACGTCGTGGCGCCGACCTTGATCGGGGCGCCGACGGTCACGGGGACGGGAGAGGCGACGCGTTCACCGTCGTGCCAGGTGCCGTTCGTCGAGTCGAGGTCCTGCACCATCCACTGCTCGCCCCACAAAACGAGACGGGCGTGGTGGCTCGAGGTGTAGTCGTCGCGGATGACCAGTCCCGACTCGCTCGAGCGGCCGATCGTGAGGGGCTCGTTCCCGAGAGGGAGCTCGAGTCCCGCCTTGGGGCCGCTCGTGATGACGATGCGCGAGACCGTGTTCACGGTCGCCTTCTGCGGGCCGGACGGTGCCGCCGGGCGCGTCATGACCGGCGAGACGATGGAGGTCTCGGCGTTGGCCGGGGCGGTCGCGACGGGGCCGGGAGCCGCCGGAGCGGGTTCGGGCATCTTCCGGACCTTGACGCCGAACAGGTCGGCGCGCAGCGAGTAGACCACCGCGAAGACGAAGAACCACAGCAGGATCAGGAACCCGATCTGCAGCAGCAGGAGTGTCAGTTCGCTCATGCCTGGCCTCCGAGGTCGAACAAGCGGGTCGCGGGATCCTGCGGCCGCGGGGGGATGCGGGATGCCTGCGCGACGACGCGGAAGGTGATGCGCGTGCGCCCGATGGTGATGACGGAGTCGGGGTCCAGCGCGGCCTCCGACACCTTCTGACCATTGAGCTGCGTGCCGTTGGTGGAGCCGAGGTCGCGGACCATCGCCCGGCGACCGTCCCACAGGATCTCGACGTGCCGGCGGCTGGTGCCGGCGTCGGGGATCGTGATGTCGGCATCCGTTCCGCGACCGATCACGGTGCGGCTGCCGGTGAGCGGGTGCTGCGTGCCGTCGATCTCCACGACGCCGTGCCACGAGACCTCTTCGGCCGACGCGGACCGGGAGTCCACACGCACCGTTCCGGTCGTCAACGACTCGTCGGGGTTGATGGCGAGCGAGACGGGGCCGGCGAAGCTGTACTTCTGCGCCTTGGCGTGACCTTCGACGAGCTGCACGAGCTCGTCGTGCAGAGTGCGGCCGAGGGCGCCCATCCGCTCGTGGTCGGCGGGGGCGAGTCGGACGACGAGGGTGTTGGGCACGAGGATGCGGTCGCGCGAGACGACGGCGGCCTTCGCGTCGAGTTCGGCACGGAGTGCGGACGCGATCTCGACAGGCTGCACACCGCTGCGGAAGGTCTTCGCGAACGCACCGTTGACGGCGCGCTCGATTCCCTTCTCGAAGCTGTCAAGTAGTCCCACGGGGCTCCTCAGGCAGTCTGGACCGGTGCTCACATGCTAGTTGTCGACCCTGGCAGGGTCTGGGGAACACAGCTGCGGCCGTTTCTCCGGCGGGCTCGCGCCATGATATCCTCGGAAAGTTGATCCCGTGGCGACACGGGTTCGCGCGAGTGGCGGAATAGGCAGACGCGCTGGCTTCAGGTGCCAGTGCCCGAAAGGGCGTGGGGGTTCAACTCCCCCCTCGCGCACAGACAGTGCGACACGAAGCCGGTCGGTGGTGAGAACCCCGACCGGCTTCGTCGTTTCCGGGTGATGTCGCGCGCCTCGTAGGCTCGTACGGTGAGCACGTCGCGCGGCCGGATCTGGACCGGGGTCATCCGCGTCGCTCCGTACGATCGCGACCACACCGTCGCGATCCGCGCCGCTGTCAGCGTGGGTGTGCCGTTGCTCGTCCTCTGGTCCATCGGGCGGCTCGACCTCAGCATCTACGCGAGTTTCGGGGCCTTCGCGGCGCTGTACGGCCGGACGGATGCGATCGGCGACCGGATGCGGATGCAGGGGGCCGCCGGCACCGTCATGGTCGCCGCGATGCTCATCGGCACCGCCGTGTCGGTGTCGGGGCTTGCCGCCCTGGGGGCCGTCGCCGTGGTGGCAGCAGTCGCCGCGACGGCGACCTTGCTCGCGTACGCGACGCAGTGGCATCCACCCGGAGCGCTCTTCGTCGTCTTCTCCGCCGGTGCGACGGCATCCATCCCGGCGGGTGCCGCCCGCTTCGGCGACGTGCTCATCGTCGGTCTCGCGGCCGTCGCCTTCTCCGTCCTCGTGACGCTCGCCGCTGAGACGGTGAGCCAGAGGTCGTTCCCGCGGCTCCCGCGCACGAAGAACCGGCTCGCCGTCGGTGCCGTGGCCATGGAGATGGCGGTGACGGTCGCGGTTGCGACCCTGCTCGCGGGCACGGCGGGATACCTCCTGCTCGATTCGCATTGGTACTGGGCGATGGTCGGTGCCGTCGCCGCGGTCAGCGGGCCGCACGTGAAAGCCCGGGTGATCCGAGGCCTGCAGCGCCTCATCGGCACCGTGGTCGGCGTGCTCGTGGCGGCCGGCATCCTCGCTCTCGGCTTGCCGCCGCTCGCGGTCATCCTCACCGCCGTCGCCCTGCAGGCGGGCGCCGAACTGTTCGTCGGCCGCAACTACGCGATCGCGATGATCTTCATCACGCCCCTCGCGCTGCTCATGGTGCAGCTCGCGGCGCCCACGACGGCGACCGTCCTCCTGACCGATCGACTGGCGGAGACCCTCGTCGGCATCATCGCGGGGACGGCGGTGGCGGTCGCCTCCGCGCTCATCCGACGTCAGCCCTGATAGCCGATAAGCCAGGTCACGCCGAAGCGGTCGGTGACCGTTCCGTCATGATCGCCCCAGGCGCGCAGCTGCAGATCGTCGACGATCCGACCCCCTTCGGCGAGCCGCCCGAACCACGTCTCGAGCACGGCGGGCTCCGCCGCTCCGAGCAAGGCGAACATCACGCCGCGCAGCTGCAAGGCCTCGTCGCCCGGCCCGCCGTCCGATCCGAACAGGGGCACCGGCCCGGTGAGCATTCCGTGCGCGATGAAGTCGCCCGGACCGTCGACACGCTCGAAGTCGGCGAACGTGTTCAGCACGAGGTCGCCGCCGAAGACACCCTGATAGAAGGTGAGCGCGTCGCGCGCCGAACCGGGGAACGTCAGGTACGGGGTGAGACCGGTCATCCGCTCACCGTAGACCGCTCGGTACCGGCCTGAACAGAGCGGATGCCACTGACCGCCGCTCAGCTGAGCGAGAGGAACAGCTTCTCGAGCTCGGCCATGCGCAGCTCCGAATCGTCGTCCTCGACGCATTGCTGCATCGCCGCCGCGATGACCGCGAACCCCGCTCGGTCGATCGCGCCCGACACGGCGGAGAGCTGCGTCACCACCTCTCGGCAGTCCCCGCCCTCCTCGATCGCCGCGATGACGGCCGCCAGCTGGCCCTGGGCCCGCTTCAGCCGATTGGCGATCCGGCGCACGGCATCCTCGTCATGCAGGGCGGTCGACATCGTCAGGCCTCCTCGCGTGCGGCTGCCTCGAGGCCGTCGGTCCAGGTGAGCCATCCGCCGTCGAGGTTGCGGACGTCGTGCCCGAGCTGCTGAAGGAGTCGGCTCGCGGTGTGCCCTCGTTGACCCACGCGGCAGTGGACGATGAGCGGCGCGACGGGCAGTTCGCCATGACGCCGGCGGATCTCGTCAAGGGGAAGGAGGACGGCCCCGGGGATCGAACCCGCCTCGTTCTCCTCGGCGGTGCGGACGTCGACCACCACGGCGCCGGCCGCGCGGGCGGCATCCACCTCGTGCCACTGGATCGTGCGGTCCGTCCCCATCGCGAGGTTCTCCGCGACATACCCGGCCATGTTGATCGGGTCCTTCGCCGACCCGTACTGCGGCGCGTACGCGAGTTCCAGCTGAGACAGTGCGGATGCCGTGAGCCCGGCCGTCATCGCGACGGCGAGGACGTCCAGCCGCTTGTCGACACCGGCGCGCCCCACGATCTGCGCGCCCAGGATCAGGTCGGTCTCGGCGTCGATGAGCAGCTTCATCGCCATCTGATCCGCACCCGGGTAGTACGTCGCGTGGGAGAAGGGGTGCGTGTGGACGATGCGGTGCGCGCGGCCTTCGGCGCGCAATCGCCGTTCGCTCCACCCCACGAGTCCGACGGTCAGGCCGAGGATGCCGACGACCGTCGTCCCGAGCGCGGGTGCCGCCGCATCCGTGGCGATGCCCGCGATGTCGTCGGCTGCCGCCCGGCCGTGCCGATTGGCGAGACCCGCCATCGTCACGAGCGTCGCCGCGCCGTCGAGGTGGTCGGTCTTCTCGACGGCGTCGCCGACCGCCCAGACTCCCGAAACGCTGGTGCGGTGGTGGTCGTCGACCGCGATGC
Source organism: Microbacterium oleivorans (assembly GCF_023715745.1). Classification (GTDB taxonomy): domain Bacteria; phylum Actinomycetota; class Actinomycetes; order Actinomycetales; family Microbacteriaceae; genus Microbacterium; species Microbacterium oleivorans_D. The sequence goes on from NZ_JAMBOV010000001.1 coordinate 191,075, forward strand.
CGCCGGTCGGGCCGATGGCGATGCCCGCATCGACCGCGATCCGCACGTCGGGGCGGACGCCGCGGGCGTCCACCACGAGGTCAGCGGCGACACGCGTGCCGTCCGAGAGGACGACCCCGCCCGCCTCGAGGCGGGCGATCGTGGTCCCGGTGCGGACGTCCACGCCGGCGGCCGACAGCGCCCGCTGCACCGGCGACGCCATCTCGGGGTCGAGCGGACTCAGTATCTGCGCTCCCCGCTGCACGAGCGTGACCTGCGCACCTCGGGTCACGAGGTTCTCGACCGCCTCCACGCCGATGAACCCGCCGCCGGCGACGACCACTCTCGGCAGCGAGAGCCCGGTGAGGATCTCGACGATCTCATCGACGTCGTCGACGGTGCGGAGGGTGGTGACGGGAACGCCCTCTCCCGGGATGCGGCCGGTCGCCGCCGCTCCCAGGGCCAGCACCAGGTCGTCGAACGGCTCCTCCCGCTCGGTGTCGGTGTCGAGGTCGCGGACGGTCACCGTCCTGCTCGCGGTGTCGATCGCAGTCACCTCGTGCCGCACGTGCACCCCGAGTGCGAAGCGGGCGCTGAGGGATTCCGGTGTCTGCAGCAGCAGCGCCGACCGATCCTCGATCACGCCGCCGACGTAATAGGGGAGGCCGCAGTTCGCGAAGGAGACGAAGGCGCCGCGCTCGAACACGACGATCTCGCGCTCTTCGTCGAGCCGGCGAAGCCGGGTCGCCGCAGACATCCCCGCCGCGACCCCCCCGATGATGATGGTTCGCATGAGGACACGATACCCCTGGGGGTATCACAGGCAGCTCGTCCGGGGGCCGAGAGGTGTACGCCGGGCAACGTTTATGTCACCTTCGGACGGAGGGGGAGACAGCGAGGGCGCGGGCGGCTAGGTTGGGGATCGACCGGCGGACGTGTCGTCGGCACCAATCAGTAAGGCAGTTCATGAGCGTCAGCGGTACCGTCAAGTGGTTCAACTCGGAGAAGGGCTTCGGGTTCATCGCTCCCGATGAAGGCGGCGCCGACGTCTTCGCCCACTACTCGGCCATCGAATCCTCGGGCTACCGCTCGCTGGAGGAGAACCAGCGAGTCGAGTTCGACATCGCACAGGGCCCCAAGGGTCTTCAGGCGGAGAACATCCGTCCCCTCTGAGGTTTCACACCTCTTCCGTGAGGAGCAGGCGGCGGAGTTCGACGATCGTGTCGACCGCCGCCTGCGCTCCTTCGGATTCGTGGGGCCAACTGAAGCCCCACCGCACGAAGATCACCGGCACGCCGTTCGCCGCGCCTCCGTCGACGTCGTGATGGCGGTCTCCGATGAGGATCGGTCGACTCGTGTCGACGCCCACCGCGCGCAGCCGGCGCAGTGACTCGGCGACGATGTCCGCCTTCGTAGCGAGGGTCTTCTCGTCCGGAGTCGCGCCCGCCATGGCCTGCATGTGCTCCGCGAGACCGTAGTGCTCCATCAGCGCGACGACCTGGACCTCCGGCTTGGAACTCGCCGTCGCCTGCGGGATGCCGCACGCCGAGATCTCGGCGATGAGCTCCCCGACTCCCGGGTAGAGCCGCGTCCGAGCGGTGTAGCCGTCCTGCTTGCCGAGGACCCGGTAGTACGAGACGGCCTCGGACGCCTGCTCCGGCGTCATGCCGACGTTCTTCTGGAACGAGTCGTACATCGGCGGCCCGATCCAGTGGACCAGCTCCGCGCGCGTCGGTGCGGGGTACCCGAAGTGGGTCAGACAGCGGTCGAGACGGCTGAGGATGCCGTCGGATGCGTCGACGATGGTGCCGTCCACGTCCCAGAGGATGCAGGACCAGGGGGAGCGCGCCGTCATGCTCCCAGCCTAGGGGCGGGCCGCAGCGCCCGACGGACGACGACCGCGAGCGCGTATGCGATGGCGCCGACGACCATTTTGTCGATGAGCGAGATGGTGGCGTTCACGATGCCGATGGCCATCTCGGGGTGCACCCCGGTCATCCCCATCACGAGATCGCGCAGCGCGTCGAGCCCGCGGTCGGTGGAGCCGCCCAGATAGAAGACGGTGATGGGGACGGCGATCGCCGATGTGACCACCGCCACGATGGCGCTCAACCCGAGGAAGCGGGGGAGGGTGGCGGCGAGGCGGAACCGTGTCGCCCCGAAGCCCCACAGGAGCCCGGCGGACACCATCGTCACCGAGAACACCGCGGCGACGACCTGGCCTTTGAGCAGCTCCACGACGATGAACACCAACCCGACGGTCGCAGCGGCCCAGGGGCCGGCGAGGATCGCGACGAGCGCCGTGCCGACCATGTCGAAGAAGAACACATCGCCGAGCAGGGGGTTCACGAACTTGCCGGTCGAGTTCAGCAGCACGCCCGCGACGATCAGGGCGACGAGGCGTCCCCAGGATCGTCCGGTCGTCTCGGGGGCGGGCGGTTCGGGCGACAGGGTCTCGGGGCGAGGCGCAGGCACCGCGCTCGGACCGGCGGCGAGGGCGGCGGCCACGCGAGCCCGCCACACGGCGACGGCGGCGGCATCCTCGCCGAGAGCTTCGACGATCTCCGCGACGAGCCCGGCGTTGAGGCGTCGTCGCCCGAGCCGGAACGTGTCCGAGATCGTGGTGTGGGGGACGCGCGCCGCGGCGGGGCTCGCGCCCGCGGAGACGCGCTGCTCGGTGACCCTGGCCGCGAGCTCCCGATACGAGACGCCGCGCGCGTCGCGCAGCGTGCGGAGCTCCGTGATCAGCTCGTCGACGCGCGCCGCACCCGTGTCGCTGGAGCCCCCCACACCGTCATCGTAGAGGCGCGGAGGCGCCGCCCCCGACCCGGGTCGCGGATGCGGACGCGGCGCCACCGCAGTGAGCTGCGCGCGAGCCCGAGTACGCGTGCACGACGGAGCCGGACGGCGTGGGTGGTCTCGTGCTCCCCCCGGAGACGGACCGCCATCGGGCACCTGCTCGTCATCCACGCTACGGACCGCGATCCGGAGTGACGGGTCGAGCACCCGTTCCCGGACGATCCCGTACAGACCCGCGGGTAGGCTCGTCGCCGTGCGTCTCGTCATCGCCCGCTGCTCCGTCGACTACACCGGTCGCCTCAACACCCACCTGCCTCCCGCCACCCGGCTCATCATGGTCAAGGCGGACGGCACGGTCGCGTTCCACCGGGACATCCAGCACCAGCCGCTCAACTGGATGAGCCCGCCGTGCACGCTGACGGTCGTCGAGCCCGGCGAGGACGATATCGACGTCGTGGAGAAGTGGCGGGTCACGCATGCCAAGTCGGGCGACGAGCTCACGATCCGCATCTACGACGTGCTGCACGACTCCTCGCACGAGCTCGGTGTCGACCCGGGTCTGGTGAAGGACGGCGTCGAGGCCGACCTGCAGCGCCTGCTCGCCGAACAGGTCGGCGTCATCGGGGAGAACCTGACCCTCGTGCGCCGCGAGTTCCCCACCGCCATCGGGCCCGTGGACCTGCTTCTGCGCAACCCGGAAGGGGGCACCGTCGCGGTCGAGGTGAAGCGCCGAGGCGACATCGACGGCGTCGAGCAGCTCACGCGCTATCTCGAACTGCTCGGGCGCGACCCGCACCTCGCGCCCGTCACCGGGGTCTTCGCCGCGCAGGAGATCAAGCCGCAGGCCAAGGTTCTGGCGGCGGACCGCGGCATCCGCTGCGTCACCCTCGACTACGACGAGATGAAGGGCATCGAGTCGGGAGCGCCCCGCCTGTTCTGACCGCGCCTCAGTGGCTCGTGCCGCGGGTGCCCGGGAGGGGCTTGGCCGCGCCCGAGGCGAACCCCGAGGCGGCGACGAGCGCCGCGATGATGAACAGTGTGTTCAGCAGGCCGATGTGCGTGCTGATGACGCCGAGGATCGGCGGCCCGCACAGGAAGGCGACGTAGCCGATCGTCGCGGCGGCGCTGACCCGCGCGGCGGCCCGTTCCGGGTCGTCCGCCGCCGCCGACATCCCGAGCGGGAATCCCAGTGACGCTCCGACGCCCCACAGCGCGGCGCCGACGAAGACGAGAGGCAGGTTCGGCGCCAGGATGAAGAGCAGGATGCCGACCACGGCCGTGACGGCGAGCACCCGCAACGTCGCGACGCGGCCGAACCGGTCGACGAGCGGACCCCCGAAGACCCGGACCACGGTCATCGCGACCGAGAAGACCGTCAGCGCAGCGGCACCGAGGGCGACACCGCCCTGGTGATCCTCACTGACGCCGAGGGCCATCCAGTCGTTCGCCCCGCCCTCGGCGAACGCCATGCCGAGCATGACGATCCCGAGCACGTACGTGCGGGGTTCGCGCCAGGCCGACAGCGCCGCGCTGAGGCGGGAGCGCCAGCCGCTGGGAGCCGCGTCGGGTGCGCCGAAGTCGCGCTGGGGCACATAGGCGAAGGCGACGACCGCGATGACGACGATCGCGACGGCAATGGCTGCGGTGTGCGGGAAGACGGCGATGCGCGCACCTGCCACCAGTGCGCCGATGCCGGCGCCGATGACGGTGCCCAGGCTGAAGAAGGCGTGGAACAGCGGCAGGATCGTCTTGCCCACCTCGACCTCGATCGCGGCGCCGTCCACGTTCATGAGCACGTCGAGCGCGCCGTTGCCGAACCCGAAGAGGGCGAGCCCCACGAGGACGAGGAGGAGCGAGGGCGCGACGTCGGTTCCGAGGCCGATGAGGAACAGTCCCACCGACAGCACCAGCATCACGGTGAGCATGCCGCGCCGGGTGCCCATGCGGGCGGCGATCACCGACGACACCGACAGGCCGAGGATGGAGGCGACGCCCATCCCGAGCAGCAGCAGCCCGATCGTGGAGTTCTCGATGCCGAGCGCGGCCTTGATGGACGGGACCCGCGATGCCCACGTCGCGATGCTCAGACCGCTCGCCGTGAAGATCGCGAACACGGCGAGACGCCAGGTCCACAGGCGGGCGGCGGTGAGGTGCAGGGTCATGGACGTCACTCTAGCGGGATCTCCGAATCGATTCGAAGTCGCCGGTCGAGCGGTTACGATCGAACCATGAGCACCCGCCGCGCGACGATCTCCGACGTCGCACGTGAAGCCGGGGTATCGGCGTCGACGGCATCCGTCGTCTTCAGCGGCAAGGTGTCGGTGTCGGACGCCACCCGCGCCAAGGTGCTGCAGGCGGCCGAAATCCTCGGCTATACGGGGCCGGATCCGCGAGCCGCGTCACTGCGGACGGGGCGCGCCGGAGTCGTGGCGGTGCTCTTCCGTGAGCGCCTCGGCTCGGCCTTCCGCGACCCCGTGACGGCGGCGATGATGGACGGCCTCACCGACGCGCTCGCACCGATCGGCGCCGGGGTCCTGCTCCTGCACGACGAGGGGCCCGTCGAGTCGGCGCCCACACTCACGACGGCTCCCGTCGATGCGGCGATCCTGCTCGGCTGCAACGAGATCCTGCAGTCCTCGGTCGACGTCCTGGGGCGCCGCGGCATCCCGGTCGTCGTCATCGAGGGCGACGCCGGCCCGGACGTCCCGCAGATCCTTCTCGACAACGTCGAGGCCCAGCGCACCGCCGCGGAGCACCTGCGTTCGCTCGGGCACGAGGACGTCGCGATCATCACGTTGACGAAGGACGCCACCCGACCCCGCGGCTTCATCGACGATCCGGCGCAGATCGCCGTCGAGGTCACGCGCGACCGGCTGCGCGGCGCCCGCGAGATCTACCCCGATGCGGCTGCCTACGCGGTCGGCGCGAGCTCGATCGACGAGGGTCTGGCCGCGGGCCGGGTCCTCCTCGCCGGCGACCGACCGACCGCGATCATCGCGCAGAGCGATCTGCTCGCGGCCGGTGTCATAAGGGCCGCCGAAGAGGCGGGTCTGCGGGTGCCCGAGGACCTCAGCGTGACCGGGTTCGACGGCATCACGGTCGACGGTCTGGCGCCCTACGTCCTCACGACGCTGGTCCAGGACGCCATCGCGAAGGGACGCGCCGCGGGCGAGGCCGTCGTCGCGATGCTCGAGGGGCGCGAGCCGGCATCCCTCACCCTCACCTGCACATTCCGGCGAGGGAACACAACGGGTCCGGTACCGGCCTGACCTGGGAGCCGGCCGGGCACCCGCTGTCGGTCAGCCGGTAGACTGGAGGCCTCGACCCCCGATGACACAGAGGAGGCCAGGTTGCTGATCCTCCTCGCGGCGTTCGCCCTCGTGCCCCTCCTCCTGCCGGCACTCGTCGCGCGCCTCGGGTCACGCACCTTCCTCGTCGCTGCCGTCGTGCCGGTCGCCGCCTTCGTGCACACCGCGCTGCAGGCACCCGCCGTGATCGCGGGGGATATCCCGTTCGAGACATACAGCTGGATTCCTGACCTCGACGTCCAACTCGCCATGCGGATGGACGTGCTGTCCTGGGTCATGGCGCTCATCGTGACCGGCGTCGGCGCACTGGTGATGATCTACTGCCGGTGGTACTTCGCCGGGAAGACCGAGGGCCTCGCGACCTTCTCGGCCGTGCTCCTGGCCTTCGCGGGCGCGATGTACGGGCTCGTGCTCACCGACGACATCGTCGTGCTCATCATGCTGTGGGAGGTCACGAGCGTCCTCTCCTACCTCCTCATCGGCTTCTACCACCGCCGCGGCGCGAGCCGACGAGCGGCGCTGCAGGCGCTCCTCGTGACGACCCTCGGCGGACTCGTCATGCTCATCGGCGTCGTCATGCTCGTCGTCCTGTACGGCACGACGAGCATCGCGGCGATGCTCGAGACCGGTCCCGTCTTCGAGGGCGGCCAGGCGGTGGCCCTGGATGCCGCGATCGTGATGCTGCTCGTGGGTGCGCTCAGCAAATCGGCCATCTTGCCCTTCCACTTCTGGCTGCCGGGCGCGATGGCGGCGCCGACCCCCGTGAGCGCCTACCTGCACGCGGCGGCGATGGTGAAGGCGGGCATCTACCTCATCGCCCGCTTCGCCCCGGCCTTCGCCGACACCGATCCGTGGCGCCCCATCGTCATCGGGCTCGGCATCTTCACCATGCTGCTCGGCGGCTTCCAGGCGCTGCGGGAGTCCGATCTCAAGCGCATCCTCGCCTTCGGCACGGTCAGCCAGCTCGGCATGCTCACGGTCGTGCTCGGCTACGGGGAACGCAACAGCGCGCTCGCCGGCCTCGCGCTGCTGGTCGGACACGCCCTGTTCAAGTCGGCCCTGTTCCTGATCGTCGGCGTGATCGACCGTCAGCTCAACACGCGCGACATCGCCGAGCTCTCGGGCGTGGGCCGCCAGGCGCCGACACTCGCGACCTTCTCGATCATCGCGATCGCCTCGATGGCGGGCGTCGCGCCCACGGTCGGCTTCGTCGCCAAGGAGGCGGCGCTCACCTCCTTCCTCGAGGGCGGTGCCGAGCCGGCTGCCCTCATCCCGCTGATCGGCATCCTGCTCGGATCCGCGCTGACGGCGGCATACGGCATCCGTTTCGTGTGGGGGGCCTTCTGGACGAAGAAGGATGCCGCGGGCGCCCCGCGCGAGCGCACCGAATGGCCCGACCCGCCCATCGGCTTCCTCATCGCCCCCGTCGTGCTCAGCGGGCTCACCATGGTGGCGGGCGTGGCCTCGCCCGTGGTCGATTCGGCGATCGCCGGCTACGCCGACGGCATCCCGCTCGAAGAGGGCGGGAAGGCGTACCACTTGGCGCTCTGGCATGGCTGGGAGCCGGCGCTGTTCCTGTCGCTGGGCTCTATCGCCCTCGGCGCCGTACTGTTCTGGATCACCCAGCGCCGCGCGCTGAAGGCCCGCATCCTGCCGTTCACCGCGAACGACGCCTACAACCTGTCGCTGCGCGGCATCGCCCGACTGTCGGTCTGGACGACGTCGCTCACCCAGCGGGGGTCCCTGCCGTTCTACGTGGGGACGATCTTCGTCGTCTTCATCGCCGCCGAGGCGACCGCGCTGCTGGCGAGCAGCGAATGGCGCATCGCCGTCGACGCATGGCAGAGCCCGGCTCAGCTGCTGGCGGCGCCCGTCATGATCCTGGCGGGCTTCGTCGCCATCCGCGCGCGCAAACGCTACACCGGCGTCGTGCTCGTGTCGGTCACAGGTCTCGGCATGGTCCTGCTGTTCGCGACCAGCGGCGCGCCCGACCTGGCGCTCACGCAGATCCTCGTCGAGACCGTCACCCTCATCGCCTTCGCACTCGTGCTGCGCCGCATCCCGGCCCGCCTCGGCGATCACAACGCGTCGGTCCTGCCCGTCGTCCGCGCCGTCATCGGCATCGGCGTCGGTGTCACGATGGCCGCCGTCGCCCTCATCGCGACGGGCGCCCGGGTCGCCGACCCCGTCTCCGGGCCGTTCCCCGACCTCGCGTACGAGATCGGGCACGGCAGGAACGTCGTCAACGTCACCCTCGTCGACCTGCGTGGCTGGGACACCATGGGGGAGCTCTCGGTGCTCATCCTCGCGGCGACCGGTGTCGCGTCCCTCGTGTTCGTCACGAACCGCTCCGACAGCCGCATCCTGCCGTCACTTCCCTCCGGAACCGGTCGTAGCCGCCGCCCTCTCGTCGAGACGGCCGACGGTCCGCGGCCCCGCTCGACCGCCCCCGGGTCGACCCGTCAGGCGTGGCTGGTCGGCGGACTCAAGGTGAAACCCGAGAACCGTTCGCTGCTGCTCGAGGTCATCGTCCGGGTGCTGTTCCACTCGATCATCGTCGTGTCGGTGTATCTGCTGTTCGCCGGTCACAACCTGCCCGGCGGCGGGTTCGCGGGCGGACTCGTGGCGGGGATGGCCCTCGTGATGCGCTACGTCGCGGGCGGACGATGGGAGCTCGGTGCGGCTGCGCCGACGGACGCCGGTCGACTGCTGGGTGCCGGCATGACCCTCGCGCTCGCCTGTGCCATCGTGCCCCTGTTCTTCGGCGCCGCGCCGCTCACCAGCACGTACTGGGAGTGGGATGTGCCGATCCTCGGCGAGATCGAGTTCGTCACCTCGACGATCTTCGACGTTGGGGTCTACCTCGTCGTCATCGGCCTCGTGCTCGACGTGCTGCGGTCGCTCGGGGCCGAGGTCGACCGTCAGACGCAGGCGCAGCGGGAGCGGGTGAGCGCATGACCGTCTCGCTCGTCCTGGTCATCATCATGGCCGTGCTGTTCGCCGCGGGGGTCTACGCGATGCTCGAACGCAGCCTCACGCGTGTGCTCATCGGGTTCCTCCTGCTCGGCAACGCGGCGAACCTCTTCCTCCTCATCGTCATGGGCGCGCCGGGCGTCGCGCCGTTCTACGGCAGCGCCGGGGAGGGCGAGTCGTTCAGCGACCCGCTGCCGCAGGCGCTCTCGCTGACGGCGATCGTCATCACCTTCGCGATCTCGTCCTTCCTCCTCGCCCTCATCTACCGGTCGTGGCAGCTCGGTCAGGCGGACACCGTCACGGACGACGAGGCCGACCGCGAGGTGCGCGAGCGCGGTGCCCGCGACGAGGAGGCGATGGACGACGAGATCACGGACGAGGACGACGACGCCACGACCGACTTCATCGGGACGGAGACCTCGCCCATCGTGATCCTCCACGCGCAGGACATCGCCGAACTGCGTGACGACGCCCCGACGGACACCCCGGGAGGCCCGCGATGACCGCGCTCGTCCCGCTCCTGGTCACCCTGCCGCTCCTCGGCGCCGGCATCGCCCTCATCTTCGGCCGGCGACGCCGCGTCCAGGTCGGTGTGTCGATCGTGACCCTGACCGTGGCCGCGACCATCGCGGCCGTGCTCCTCTGGTACGTCGACGCGAGCGGGATGCCGCTGGCGGTCTCGGTCGGCGGCTGGCCGATCCCGTTCGGCATCGTGCTGTACGTCGACCGCCTCGCAGCGCTGCTCGTCCTGGTCTCGAGCATCGTGCTGCTCGCGGTCCTCCTCTTCTCGGTCGGACAGGGCGCAGCCGACGGCGACGAGGAGACGCCGGTCTCGATCTTCCACCCGTCGTACCTGATCCTCGCGGCGGGCATCTTCAACGCCTTCATCGCGGGCGATCTGTTCAACCTCTACGTCGGGTTCGAGATCCTGCTGGTCGCGTCGTACGTGCTGATCACGCTCGGCTCCACCGAGTCCCGCATCCGCACCGGCGTGGTCTACATCGTCGTGTCGCTGGTCTCGTCGATCCTCTTCCTGGCCGCGATCGCCGCCATCTACGGGGCGCTCGGCACCGTCAACATGGCGCAGCTGGCCGACCGCATGGGGGAGCTCCCCGACGAGGTGCAGCTCGTGCTGCACCTGATGCTCCTTCTCGCCTTCAGCATCAAGGCGGCGGTCTTCCCGCTGTCGTTCTGGCTGCCGGACTCGTACCCGACCGCCCCGGCGCCGGTCACGGCGGTGTTCGCCGGCCTGCTGACCAAGGTCGGCGTCTACGCGATGATCCGCACCGAGACGCAGATCTTCCGCGACAACGACGTGAACCAGCTGCTGCTGATCGTGGCCCTCGCCACGATGGTGGTCGGCATCCTCGGTGCCGTCGCGCAGGCCGAGCTCAAACGCATCCTGTCGTTCACGCTCGTCAGTCACATCGGTTACATGGTCTTCGGGCTCGCGATCGCGACCCCCGCATCGCTGGGCGCCACGATCTACTACATGGTCCACCACATCGTCGTGCAGACCACCCTGTTCCTCGCGGTCGGCCTCGTGGAGCGTCGAGCGGGGTCCACGTCGATCCTCAAGGTGAAGGGGCTCATGAAGGCGGCGCCCGTCCTGGCGGTGCTCTACTTCATCCCCGCGATCAACCTCGGCGGTCTCCCGCCGTTCTCGGGCTTCATCGGAAAGTACGCGCTCTTCAACGCGGCCGCCGAGGTCGGGACGCCGCTCATGTACGCCCTCATCGTCGCGGGCATCATGACCTCGCTGCTGACCCTGCTCGCACTCATGCGCGCCTGGAACCTCGCGTTCTGGCGTGAGGAGGACGACCTCACCGAGGAGTCGGGCGTCGTCGACCGGATCTCCTACCTCGGGGACGCCCCCGCGGCCGGGGTGCAGACCGAACGTCGCGTCATCCCGCGCATCATGACCGCGTCCACCGCCGGCATGGTCGCGGTCACCGTCGCCCTCACCGTCTTCGCCGGTCCGCTCTACAACCTGTGCGCGGGCATCGGGTCGTCGCTGCTGAATCCCGTGACCCTCACCCAGCTGCAGGACGAGGTGAACGATGGGAACTGACGTCAAGCGGAGCGCCCTGACCGGGATCTGGCGACAGCTGCCGTTCTTCCTGTGGCTCGTCGCGCTCTGGATGCTGCTGTGGGGTCAGTTCACCCTCCTCGCCTTCCTCACGGGAACGATCGTGGCCGTCTTCGTGACGAGCGTCTTCCGCCTGCCGCCCGTCGAGCTCTCGGGCCGCCTGAACCCGTGGTGGTTGATCGTCTTCTTCGTCCAGTTCCTCGCCGCGGTCGTGAAGGGCTCGCTCGTCGTGGCCTGGCAGGTCGTGCGGCCCGGCCGTCAGCCGGGCGTCTCGGTCGTCGCCGTGCCGCTCGTGACCGACGACGACCTGATCATGGCGCACGTGGGGGTCACGGCATCCCTCATCCCGGGATCCCTCGTCCTCGAAACCGATCGCGACCGCCGCGTCCTCTACCTCCACGTCCTCGGTGCGGCGACGGACGCCGAGGTCGACGAGCAGCGTCGGATGGTGCAGCGCTGGGAGGCGCGCATCGTGCGCGCCGTCGGCTCGCCTGCGCAGCTCGAGGCGATCCGGTCGTCCCGTTCCGGAGCGGCAGAGATCCATACCGGTGGAATGAACGGCAGGAAGCAGGAGCGCTCGTGATCGCCGTCCTCATCTTCGTCATCTGCGCCGTCTTCGGCGTCGCCGCCCTGCTCACCGTCTGGCGGATCATCGTCGGTCCCTCGATCCTCGACCGCGCCGTCGCCTCGGACGTCCTGCTGACGCTCCTCATCTGCGCGCTCGGCGCCGAGATGGCGATCAACCACCACACCCGGACGCTCCCGGTCCTGCTGATCGTCGCGGCCGTCGGTGTGTTCGGCTCGGTGTCGATCGCACGGTTCGTCGCCCGCCGGGATGGAGCGGAGCGATGACCGAGATCCTGCACGTCGTGTCTCTCGTCCTCATCCTGGCGGGAGCGCTGCTCTGCCTGACCGCCGCGATCGGGCTGCTGCGCTTCCGCGACGTGCCGACCCGTCTGCACGCCGCGACCAAGCCGCAGGTGCTCGGCCTGCTGCTCATCGCCATCGCGGTCGGGATCGAGCTGCAGTCGTGGGCGGTCGTCGCCTTCCTCGTCCCGGTCCTCGTGATCCAGTTCGCCACGGCTCCGCTGTCGGCCCACATGGTGGGCCGTCAGGCGTACCGCAACGGCACGATCGACCGCCGCAACCTCCACGTCGACGAGCTCGCCGACGCGAAGGAGACCCCGCCCGGCGCGGGCGGCTGACCCTCAGCCGATCAGGCTCGGCTGCAGATCGCGCATCGTGCGTCGGAACGTCATCCGCGTCACGCCGGCGACGGCGAGCACCAGCGCACCGACGAGCCACGTCGCGAGGACCGCGGCATCCGCCCACGCCCGACCGGCCTGGCCGCCGTACATGACCTGCCGCATCGCGTCGACGACGTAGCCCATCGGCAGCACGTGGTGCAGCGCGGCGAGCGGCGCCGGCAGCGTCTGCCAGGGGAAGGTCCCTCCGGCGGTGACGAGCTGCAGCACCATCAGGACGAGACCGAGGAACTGCCCGACCGAGCCCAGCCACACGTTGAGCGCGAGGATGATCGCGGCGAAGGTGGCGGACGCGAGCAGGAGGATGCCGAGGGTCGGCAGCGGATGCGTGAACGAGAAGCCGAGCGCGATCGAGAGCACCCCGAACAGCGACACCATCTGCACGGCGCCGAGGGCGGCCGGCGTCAGCCAGCCCGCGATCGCGACGCGGACGGGGGAGCGGAGCGCCGTCACCGCGCGCCGCGAGACCGGCTTGACGATGAGGAACAGGGCATAGATGCCGATCCATCCGGCGAGGGCGGCGAAGAACGGCGCCAGTCCGGCGCCGTAGTTCTGCGCCTGGGTGAGCGAGTCCTCGGCGACGCCGACGGGGTCGGCGAGGGTCGCCGCCTGCGCGGCCCGGGTCGCGGCGCTGTCGTCGGGCAGCTGCTGCGCTCCGTCGCGCAGGGCGTCGCGGAGCGTGCCCGCACCGCCCTCGAGCCGGTGGATGCCGGTGACCAGCGAGTGTGCGCCGGTGTCGAGCTTCTGGGCCCCGGCATCCGCCGTCGCGAGGCCGTCGGCGAGGGTGTGCGCACCCGTCGAGGCACTCGCCGCCCCGCTCGCGAGCTTCGCGCTGCCGGAGGCCACCTGGGCGGCACCGTCGTCGAGCGCGTCGATCTGCGATACCGCCTGCTGCACGCGCGAGTCGAGGTCGGACACGCGGGCTCCGAGGGGATCGAGGACGCCCAGGACCTTCCTGATCTGCGCCTCATCGAGTCCCTGCGCCTCGAGTGCGCTCGTGAGGTCGGTGCGGACGGTGGGGACAGCCGACGACACCCGATCGGCGGCCGACCCCACCCGGTCGGCGACGCTGCGGAGCGTCGCCGTGCCGCCCGACACCTGCTCGGCTCCGGACGAGAGCGAGCGCAGGCCACCGGCGAGCGTGTCGACGCCGGACGCGAGCTCGGTCGCGCCGCTCTCGAGCTTCGTCGTGCCCTGCGCCAACGTGTGCGCTCCGTCGGCGAGGGTGTCGGCGCCGTCGCCCGCGGTCTTGAGGCCGTCGGTCAGTGTGCCGGCGCCGTCCGCGGCGTCGAGGAGCTTCACGCGGACCGTGTTCAGCGCATCGAGCATCGTCAGGCCGGCCTCGCGGACGACCTTCTCGCTGATCGTCGTCCGGATCCGCTCGACCGCCTGCGTGCCGATCGTCGAGGCGAGGTAGTTGTTGGCGTCGTTCGTCGTGAGGTCGATCTCGGCCTGCCGCGGGTGCGATGACGAGATCGAGGCGACGGCCGAGGTGAAGTCGGCGGGCAGCGTCACGGCGAAGTCGAAGGAGCCCTCATCGAGGCCGCGGCGGGCACCGGCGGCATCCACCTCGTGCCAGTCGAAGCTGCCGTCCTCGAGGAGCGAGTCCGCGACCTCGTCGCCGAGGTTGCGATCGCTGCCGTTGAGCGCGGCTCCGTCGTCGCTGACGACCAGAGCGACCGGGACCTGCGACAGGTTGCCGTACGGGTCCTGATTGGCCCACAGGTAGAGCCCGCCGTAGAGGACGGGCACGAGGATCAGCGCGATCAGCGCGATGACGCGCATGCGGGTCGAGGTCAGTCGCCGCAGCTCGGCGGCGAACAGGGCGGGGATCTTCACGAGCGGATGCTTCCGGTGGAACGGCGGGCGATGGCGGAGGCCGGGTGCCGACGCGACGCGCGCAGTCCGGCGGCGGCGCGGAGCCGTGGACGCCCCACGCGCGGACGCGCGGAGGTGGGGGCCAGGGCGGATGCCGAGGCGGTGCCGGCGATGACGAGAACGGCGAAACCGCGACCCGCGAAGTCGGCGGCGATCCGCTGCCACTGGCGGGGATCGCCGCCGTGACGGTCGGGCGAGACGAGGACGAGCGCTTCGATCCCGCGGCGGAGGGCGGCGAGCTCGAGGAGCATGCGGATGCGGACGTCCGCCGCGACCTCGCCGATCGGCGTGCGGGTCAGGTGACGCCAGCCGTGCTCGTCGAGCCAGCGCCGGGCCGACAGCGGGTCGGCGCGCCGCCCTGCGAACATGAGCTCCTCCTCCACGACACCGACGACGGCGACGTCGGGCGCGGGATCGTTGACCTCGGGGGCGTCGACGAGGGCCGCCACCCGGCGCAGACGACGGCCACCGCGGCGGCCGTCGAGGGTCACGCTGCCGGCATCCGGTCGCATCCGCCCCACCGCGACGAGACCGAGCACCGAGGGGCGCTGCTCGGTCTCGGCGGTCGCGAGCGTCACGCGCCCCGTCTCGACGGAGACCGAGGTGGGCGGGAGGACGCCGCCGTCTCTCCCCTTCGCGACTGCATCGAGATCGATCCTCACGCGCGCGCCTCCGTCAGCACCGCGTCGGCCTCACGCCACCCGAGTCCCGCGACGCCGAGGATGGCGCGGACGGCGACGCCCGCGGCATCCGGTCGGCTCGAATCCAGCCGCGTGATGACGGTGCGGGCCGCTTCTTCGACGAGGCGGGCGACCGTCGTGACGTGCAGGTCGCCGCGGAGCGTGCCCTCGCACCGTCCGCGGTCGACGATCTCGAGCACGCGCCGGCGCACCGGCGTGAGGATGGCGGCGGTCTCGCCGACGTGCGTGTCGTCGAGCGCGACGGCGGCGGCGAACTGCACGTGCGCGGCGCCCTCCCAGAGGGCGAGGGCGAGGCGAGCGAGCGCCAGGGGTGCCGGTCCCTCGTCGTCGACCGTGTCGGCGATGGCGTTGAAGCGCTCGGCGCCGGCGTGGATCATCTCTCGGATGAGGGCGTCACGGTCGTCGAAGTGGCTGTACAGGGCGCGGCGGCTGAGGCCGGCAGCGCGCGCGATCGTGTCGACGGAGGCGTTCGGATCCGCCGCGAGGGTCTGAGCGGCGGCGGACAGGAGGCCTGCCCGATTGGCGACGGCGTCGCGCCGGGGGCGGCGGGGGGAGGCGGTGTCGGTCACGCCTCCAGTGTAGATATCTTGCACATACGTGTGCAAGATAACTCAGCGAACGCACAGCGCCGGCTTGATGTAACCGTTTACCGGCGATACCGTCGCCCGATGCGCGCCGCCGACCGTCCCGCCGACCTTCGCCGTGATCTCGTCGTCTCGGGGGAGATCCACTACTTCCGTCTCGATCCCGCCGAGTGGGCCGACCGACTCGACACCGCCCTGCGCACCGGCGTGACGGCGATCGCGACCTACGTCCCGTGGCTCGTCCACGAACTGCCCGACGGCTCCTTCGACTTCGGCGAGCGGCATCCTCACCTCGACCTGAGCCGCTTCCTCGGTCTGTGCGCGGAGCGCGGCCTGGCGGTCATCGCGCGGCCCGGCCCGTTCGTGATGGCCGAGTTGAAGAACGAGGGCCTCGGCTACTCCGTGCTGCGGCGGCATCCCGAGATCCGCGCGATCGGCTGGGACGGGCAGACGCGGCCCGAGATGATCGTCGACTACCTCCACCCCGCCTACCTCGCGGCCGCCGACGGCTGGTTCGACGCCGTGATCCCCCTTCTTGCGGCGCGCACGGTCCACCGCGGCGGTCCGATCGTCGGCATCCAGCTCGACAACGAGATCGGGATGCTGCCCTGGGTGACGAACAGCCCCGACCTCTCGGACCGGACCGTCGCGGAGCTCGTGCAGAGCCTCATCGCGGCGAGCTCGTCGGCGGCTGTCCAGGCCCGGTACAGCGTCGGCGCGACATCCTTCCATGTGGCGGACCCGGAGACGTGGGGCCCGGCGCTCCGCTCGCCCGTCGAGGAGCAGGTGCTCGCGCTGCACCGTGACCTCGGCCGCTTCACGCGCGACCGCTACGCCCGCTATGTGCAGCACCTTCGGGACGGCGTGCGCGCCCGCGGCGTCGGTGACGACGTGCCGCTGCTCGTGAACGTCCACGGGTGCTGGGGGGAGCGCGCCACGATGTTCCCCCTCGGGATCTCGCAGCTGCACCGCACGTGGTCCGATGGGGCGACCTTCCCCGGCACCGACATCTACATCGGCGACCTCGACCTCGACACCCTCCCGGGGCTGTGGGCGTCGACGGCGTTCCTCGCGGCGACCTGCCGGGAAGATCAGCCGTACGGAGTGCTCGAGTTCGAGGTCGGGTCGGGGGACTACGGCGAGGCCCTCGACGTCACGACCGGGCCCGAGGCCGCGGGGCTCAAGTTGCAGCTCGCCATCGCGCAGGGCAGCTCGCTCGTCAACTACTACCTGCTGGCGGGCGGCCGGAACCCTGCGCTGTTCGAACCCGTCGGCGACGGCAACGACCGCATCGCCTTCACGGGCGAGCGGCACGGGTTCGCGGCGCCGATCCGGCCCGAGGGCGACCTCGCCCCCTGGTTCGCCGAGACCGTGCACCTGACCGAGGCGGTGACGGACGCCGCCGAGCTGCTGCGCGCGGCGCGGCCCGAGCGCCCGCCGGTGACGATCGGATTCGTCGTCGACCACTACATGACCGAGTACCGCTACCCGGGGTCGCCTCGCGAGGCGGAGTTCGTCGCCGAGCTCGAACGCTTCCGCGGTTCGGGTCCGCGCGAGATCATGACCCGCGCGCTCGCGGTCGGCGGATACGCACCCGACGCGACCCTGATCGACGGACCGGACGCGTTCGCCGACCTGCCGAACGACCGGGTGCTCGCGCTGGCCCCGACGCCGTTCCTCGACGACGACGTCCAGGGCGCCCTCGCCGACTGGGTGCGTCGCGGCGGCCGATTGCTGCTGAGCGGGCCGATTCCCCAGCACGACATGGAGGGGCGACCCGCGACCGCCCTGCTGGACGCGCTCGGACTGGATGCCGGCGTGCGCGACGAATCGGGTCTGCACGCCATGACCTACGCGGCGACACCCGGCCGCACGCCCTTCGTCGCCCCCACGGCGACCGCCGACGGCCCGGTCTGGCGCGGTGCCGAGGTCGCCGTCGGGTTCGCTCAGCCGCTCATCGCGCGTCGAGCGGATGCCGGTGTCACGCCGCTCGCGCACCTCGCCCGCAGCGGCGAGCCCTGCGTCGTCGAGGTGCCGCTCGGCGCCGGGCGCGTCGTGGTGGCGGCGACGGACCTGCCGTGTCTGCCGGAGATCTGGGACGCCCTGCTCGCACGCCTCGACGCCGCGCCCGCCGTCCGGGTCACGTCGGACAGCCGCGGCGTCGTCGTGGTGCCGTGCCGCACCTCGGACGGCGTCGAGCTCGTGCACGTCATCAACGTGTCGCCGTGGGACACCTCGGTCGCGCTCGAACGCGACGGGAGACCGCTGACCGACGAGCCGTTCGCGCTCGCGCGGCGCAGCGGGACGTGGCTCGTCCGTCACCCCGGTGAGACGGCGGCGCGCCTCGCCTACCGCGGTCTCCGGGACTGAGACTCGCGGTCAGTCGGCGCCGAAGTCGAACGACGCCGACTCGCCGGCCTCGTCGAACGCCTCGGCGAGACCCTCGCGCTCCTCGTCGAACGGCTGCGCGTGCCCCGTGATGGCGGCTGCGCCGCCGCGCTCGAGGTCGCCCACGAGCTCGCCGGTCGCGCCGCCGATGAGGCCGAGCGAGACGAAGTGCTCCAGGCGGGCGCGGGAGTCGGCGATGTCGAGGTTGCGCATCGTCAGCTGCCCGATGCGGTCGGTCGGCCCGAACGCGGCGTCGCCGACGCGCTCCATCGACAGCTTCTCGGGTGAGTACGAGAGGTTGCGGCTCTCCGTGTTCAGGATCGTGTAGTCCTCGCCGCGGCGCAGGCGCAGCGTGACCGTGCCGCTGATCGCCGAGCCCACCCACCGCTGGATCGACTCGCGCAGCATGAAGGACTGGGGCTCGAGCCAGCGGCCCTCGTACATCAGGCGACCGAGACGCCGACCCTGCTCGTGGTAGGTGGCGAGGGTGTCCTCGTTGAGGATGCCGTTGACCAGGCGCTCGTACGCGATGAACAGCAGCGCCATGCCCGGTGCCTCGTAGACGCCGCGGGACTTCGCCTCGATGATGCGGTTCTCGATCTGGTCGCTCATGCCGAGGCCGTGGCGCCCGCCGATCGCGTTGGCCTCCATGACCAGGGCCACGGCATCCGAGTACTCGACGCCGTTGATCGCGACGGGGCGACCCGCCTCGAAGGTGACGGACACGTCCTCGGTCTCGATCTCGACAGCGGGGTCCCAGAAGCGGACGCCCATGATGGGCTCGACGATCTCGAGCGAGACGTCGAGGTGCTCGAGCGTCTTCGCCTCGTGGGTCGCGCCCCAGATGTTCGCGTCGGTCGAGTACGCCTTCTCGACGGAGTCGCGGTAGGGGAAACCGTGCGCGACGAGCCACTCGCTCATCTCGGTGCGACCGCCGAGCTCGGTGACGAAGTCGGCATCCAGCCACGGCTTGTAGATGCGCAGCGCGGGGTTCGCCAGCAGGCCGTAGCGGTAGAACCGCTCGATGTCGTTGCCCTTGTACGTGGAGCCGTCGCCCCAGATGTCGACGCCGTCCTCCTTCATGGCGCGCACCAGCATGGTGCCGGTGACCGCGCGGCCGATCGGCGTCGTGTTGAAGTAGGTGCGTCCGCCCGAGCGGATGTGGAAGGCGCCGCACGAGAGGGCGACGAGGCCCTCCTCGACCATCATCGGCTTGCAGTCGATGAGGCGCGATCCCTCGGCGCCGTACTGGAGCGCGCGGCCAGGGATCGAGGCGATGTCGTCCTCGTCGTACTGGCCGAGGTCGCCGGTGTAGGTGAAGGGGACGGCGCCCTTGTCGCGCATCCAGGCGACCGCGACCGAGGTGTCGAGACCCCCCGAGAAGGCGATGCCGACGCGCTCGCCGACGGGCAGGGACTGGAGGACCTTCGACATGGCCTCCATCCTATCGAGGGGGCGGTCGCGCCTCCGGCGCGGTTACGCCCCGGCCGCGCAGCGGAGATCCGCCCGACGCGCCGGTGAGCGGATGCTGCGGCGCCGCGTGTCTGCGAAGATCCCGTCGTTCGGCACGGGGTGCCGAGATGTGAGTGCTCACATGGGAGCGAGTCGCCACGAAGAAGACCCGGGCACCCGCCTCCGACGCCGGCGCTGCGTTACCGGAATGTTATCGCTCACAATCTAGCGCTGCGAGAAATGTGAAGGCTAACATTCGAGCATCCGAGAGCCAGGGCGGCCCGGAACACCGGCGGTGAGCCGGACCCGAACAAGGAGGTTTTGGGATGAAGAAGAGCGTTTTCGCGGCAGCGGCCATGCTGGGGGCATTCGCGCTCGTCGCAACCGGCTGCGCAGGCGGTGCAGCACCCGGTGCCGGTGGCAACGGCGGTGGCGGTGGTGACGACGTCATCAAGGTCGGCTTCGCACAGACCGGATCCGAGTCGGGCTGGCGCGCCGCCAACACCGAGTCGATGAAGAATGCCTTCTCGGCGGAGAACGGCTTCGAGCTGATCTTCAACGCGGCCGACAACAAGCAGGAGGCGCAGATCTCCGCCGTCCGCAACTTCATCAACCAGGGTGTCGACGCCATCGTCATCGCCCCCATCACGGTCGACGGCTGGGACGACGTCCTGACCGAGGCGAAGGATGCCGGAATCCCCGTCATCCTCGAAGACCGCACCGTCTCGGCCAGCGACGACCTCTACGCCTCGTGGGTCGGCCTCGACTTCGAGCAGGAGGGTCGCACCGCCGGCGAGTGGGTCAAGGAGAACTTCGACGGCAAGGGCGCGAACCTCGTCGTCCTGGAGGGCACGACCGGTTCGTCGGCCGCGCTCGACCGGGCGACGGGCTTCAACGAGGCGATCGAAGGCACCGACGTCAACGTGCTCGACTCGCAGACCGGCGACTTCACCCGTGACGGCGGCAAGAAGGTCATGGAGGGCTACCTCCAGAAGTACGGCAAGGACATCAACGTCTTGTTCGCGCACAACGACGACATGGGCCTGGGTGCGCTCGACGCCATCAAGGCCGCCGGTCTGACCCCCGGCAAGGACATCCAGATCGTCACGATCGACGCGGTGAAGGACGGCATGACCGCCCTCGCGAGCGGCGAGTTCAACTTCATCGTCGAGTGCAACCCGCTCCTCGGTGACAAGGCCGCCGAGCTCGTCAAGGCCGTCGTCGCCGGCGACGAGGTCGAGAAGCGCACGATCGTCGAGGACCAGTCGTTCACGCAGGAGCAGGCCGCCGAGGTCCTCGACTCCCGCCCCTACTGATCGACGAAACCCCACGGTCCGTACGGATCACCGAACCACCGCCGGGGACCGGATTCCGGTCCCCGGCGGTCACCACGGAAAGGTGCGCGTCATGGTCGATGTCGCAGCCACGCCGGAGTCCCCGGCCACCGTCCCCGCGCACGACGAGGTCGTGCGGATGCGGGACGTCACCATCCGGTTCCCCGGCGTCCTCGCCCTGGACCGGGTCGACCTGACGCTGCGGGCCGGCGAGGTCCACACCCTCATGGGTGAGAACGGCGCCGGCAAGTCGACCCTCATCAAGGCGCTGACCGGTGTCTACGCCATCGACGGCGGGACGATCGAGGTGACCGGCGAGCAGCGGGTGTTCCGCTCGACGGCCGACGCCGAGGCATCCGGGATCTCCACGGTCTACCAGGAGGTCAACCTCTGCACCAACCTCTCGGTCGGCGAGAACGTCATGCTCGGGCGCGAGGTGCGCCGGGCCGGCTTCATCGACTGGCGTGCCACCCACCGCGAGGCGACGCGCTACCTCGCCGCTCTCGGGCTCGACATCGATCCGCGCTCGGCGCTCGCCTCGCACTCGATCGCCGTCCAGCAGCTCGTCGCCATCAGCCGCGCGACCGTCGCCGACGCCCGCGTGCTCGTCCTCGACGAGCCGACGTCGAGCCTCGACCGCAGCGAGGTCGAGCAGCTGTTCGCCGTCGTCCGGGGCCTTCGCGACCGCGGCGTCGCCATCCTCTTCGTCACGCACTTCCTCGATCAGGTCTACGAGATCTCCGACCGCCTGACGGTGCTGCGCAACGGCCAGCTCGTGGGGGAGTACCTGCCCGCCGAGCTTCCCCGCGGCGAGCTCATCGCCAAGATGATCGGCCGGCAGCTCGACGAGCTCGAGGCCCTCTCGCGGACCTCCGAGCGCGAGATCGACCGCACTGCGACGCCGGTCCTGCGGATCGACGGTCTCGGACGCAAGAACGTCATCGAGCCGGTCGACATGGAGGTCTACGAGGGCGAAGTGGTCGGCATCGCGGGCCTGCTCGGCTCGGGGCGGAGCGAACTCGTCCGTCTCGTCTACGGCGCCGACCGCGCCGACGCGGGTACCCACGAGGTGCGGGGGGATGCCGCCCGCATCACCAACCCGCGAAACGCCATCGACAAGCGCATCGCCTTCTCGAGCGAGGACCGTCGCGCCGAGGGGATCATCGCCGACCTCACCGTCGCCGAGAACATCGTCCTCGGCATCCAGGCCAAGCGCGGCGCGATGCGTCCCATCGGTAAGGCCGAGCGCGACGCCATCGTCTCCGAGTACATCTCCGCGCTCGGCGTCCGCCCCGCCGACCCGAACGCGCTCGTGCGCAACCTCTCGGGCGGCAACCAGCAGAAGGTGCTGCTCGCGCGGTGGCTCGCGACGGCGCCGCAGCTGATCATCCTCGACGAGCCCACGCGCGGCATCGACGTCGGCGCGAAGGCCGACATCCAGCGCAAGGTCGCCGAGCTCTCGGCGGAGGGTCTCTCCGTCGTCTTCATCTCCTCGGAGCTCGAGGAGGTCGTCCGCATCGCGCAGCGCATCGTGGTGCTGCGCGACCGTTCTAAGATCGGCGAACTGGACGCCACCGACGTGACGGTCGACGACCTCGTCGCCCTCATCGCGCAAGAGTCCGGCGAGACGACGACGTCTCGCCTCAACCCGGAGACAGCGGCATGAACCCGACCCTGAAGCGCTTCCTGGCGCACCGTCTCGTCTGGCCGATCGCGGCACTGCTCGTGCTCGTGATCGTCAACACGATCGCCCGTCCCTCGTTCATCTCGATCACGGTGCAGAACGGTCAGCTCTACGGGCCGCTCATCGACATCCTGCGCAACAGCGCACCGCTCATGCTGGTCGCGCTCGGCATGACGCTCGTCATCGCGACGCGCGGTATCGACCTGTCGGTCGGCGCGATCATGGCGGTCTCGGGCGCGGTGGCGCTGACCTTCATCTCGTCGTCGCCGGCCCCCGAGGACCTCTCGACGGTGCTCATCGCGATCGCGCTCGCCGTCGGGGTCGCCCTCGTGCTCGGCGTCTGGAACGGCTTCCTCGTCGCGGTCGTCGGCGTCCAGCCGATCATCGCGACCCTCGTCCTGATGCTCGCCGGCCGCGGCGTCGCCCTCCTCATCACGGGCGGCTTCATCACGACGATCACGAGTGCGCCCTATCGCTTCATGGCCCAGGGATACCTCGTCGGGCTGCCGTTCGCGTTCTACGTCTCGGTCATCGCGATCGTGATCGTGGCGGTCCTGCAGCGGCGCACGGCGCTGGGCGTCCTCACCGAGGCGGTCGGCATCAACCCCGAGGCGAGCCGCCTCGCGGGGGTGCGCTCGCGCGGCATCATCTGGGGCGCGTACGCGGCGAGCGGCCTGCTCGCCGGGTTCGCCGGCATCCTGTACTCGTCCAACATCATGGCGGCCGACGCGAACGCGGCCGGCCTCTACATCGAGCTCGACGCGATCCTCGCCGTCGTCCTCGGCGGCACGAGCCTCATGGGCGGCAAGTTCACGATCGCAGGCACCGTCGTCGGCGTCTTCACCATCCAGACGCTGAAGGCCACGATCACCTTCCTCGGGGTGCCGCCGGCGGTCAGCCCGCTGTTCCTCGCGATCGTCGTCGTGATCGTCGTGCTCGTGCAGTCGCCCCGGACGCGGTCGCTGTTCGCCAAGGGGGCCGATGCCGTCCGGGGCGGCACCCGTCGCACCGCGGAGGTGGCCTCGTGAGCGCGATCACCGCAGACCTCGGTCGCACCGGCGGGTTCGCCGACACGGTGCAGCGCTTCCGCAGCCGGCGCGCCTCGTGGGTGCCCGTCTTCGCCGCCGTCGTCATCCTCGTCGCGATGCTCATCGGCGCGCAGGCCTACTTCGGCAACTTCGTGACCCCGCGCGTGCTGTCCGCCCTCCTGCTCGACAACGCGTACCTGCTGATCCTCGCCGTGGGCATGACCTTCGTCATCCTCACCGGTGGCATCGACCTCTCCGTCGGCGCGGTGATGGCGTTCACCGGGATGCTGGGGGCCAGCATGCTGAGCCAGGGGATGCCGGTGGCCCTCGTCATCCCCGTCATGCTCGTCCTCGGGGCGCTCATGGGTCTGTTCGTCGGGGTGCTCGTGCAGTACTTCGGGGTGCAGCCGTTCATCGCCTCGCTCGCGGCCATGTTCGCGGCCCGCGGGCTCGCGTTCATGGTCAGCCTGTCGTCGATCCGCGTCGAGGAGCCGGCGATCCTGTGGCTGCAGTCGACCCGCATGCAGGGAGGGCCGGGCAGCTTCTACCTGACACCGACCGGCATCCTGGCGCTGCTGGTCGTGCTGGCCGGCATCCTGATCCTGCAGTTCACCCGCTTCGGACGAACGATCTACGCCATCGGCGGCAACGAGCAGTCGGCGCGGCTCATGGGCCTGCCGGTCGTCCGGACGAAGCTCCTCGCCTACGTCATCAGCGGTGTCTGCGCCGGACTCGCGGGCGTCGTCTTCACGGCCTACACCGGGGCGTCCTACCCGTTGAACGGCATCGGGACCGAGCTCGACACCATCGCCGCGGTGGTGATCGGCGGCACCCTCCTCACGGGTGGCAGCGGATTCGTCCTCGGCTCGATGATCGGCGTGTTCGTCTACGGCACGATCAAGACGGTCATCTCGTTCCTCGGTGTCGACCAGTCGTGGACCCGCATCACGATCGGTGCGCTCCTGCTCGTCTTCGTCGTCGTGCAGCGCTTGCTCGTGGCGCGGACGGCGAGAACGTCGCGGTGAACCTCGGGGGAGGTCCGCCGCGGGCATGATGGTCCGTATGGATGCGCGCGAAGCAGCGGTCGCGCCGGTCGTCGAGGTGACCGGCGCGACCGTTCGCTTCGGTGCCGAGACGGTGCTCGACGCCGTCGACTTCCGGTTGCTGCCCGGCGAGGTCCATTCGCTCATGGGCGAGAACGGCGCCGGGAAGTCGACGCTCATCAAGGCGATCACGGGTGCGCTCCGGCCGGATGCCGGGACGATCCGCGTGGGCGGCGAGGCGGTGCACTTCGGCTCGCCCGCCGATGCGCTCGCCGCGGGGATCAGCGCCGTCTACCAGGAGATCGACCTGCTGCCGAACCTCTCGGTCGGCGAGAACGTGCTGCTCGGCCGGGAGAGCCGGCGGCTCGGCGCCATCGACTGGCGCGAGACGCACCGCCGCGCGGGCGAGATCCTCGAAGGTCTCGGACTGGACATCGACCCGCGCACGCGTCTGTCACGGCACTCGCTCGCGATCCAGCAGCTCGTCGCGATCGCGCGGGCCATCTCGGTCGACGCCCGCGTCGTCGTGCTCGACGAGCCGACCTCGAGCCTCGACCTCGACGAGGTCGCCGAGCTCTTCCGCGTCATCCGCGAACTCACCTCCCGCGGCGTCGCCGTGCTGTTCGTCTCGCACTTCCTCGACCAGGTGTATGAGATCTGCGACCGCATCACGGTGCTCCGCGGCGGCCGCCTGATCGGCGAGTACGTGCCGACCGAGCTGCTGCGCATCGACCTCGTCGAGAAGATGCTCGGACGCGGCGCCGACGAGCTCGACGTCCATCCGCGGGAGGATGCCGCGGCATCCGCGCCCGTGGCCCTCGCCGGACGCGATCTCGCCTCGGGGACGGGGCTCACCGCGGCGACCCTGACGATCGGCGAGGGCGAGGTCGTCGGCCTCGCCGGGCTCCTCGGCTCGGGCCGATCCGAGCTGGCCCGCGCGCTGACCGGGGTGGACCGACCGGATGCCGGTGGGATCGAGGTGCGCGGCACGCCCGCGGTGCTGGCGACGCCCCGCCGGGCGATCGGCCAGGGCATCGTCTACTCGTCCGAGAACCGGCGGACCGAGGGCATCATCGGCGAGCTCAGCGTGCAGGACAACATCACGCTCGCGCTGCAGGCGGACCGCGGCATCCTGCACCGCCTGTCGCGCGCACGCCGACGTGAACTCGCCCTCAGCTGGATCGAGGCCCTCGACATCCGCCCGGCGGACCCGGATCGTCCGGCGGGCACCCTCTCCGGCGGCAATCAGCAGAAGGTGCTGCTCGCCCGCCTGCTCGCCCTCTCGCCGAGGGTGCTCGTTCTCGACGAGCCGACCCGCGGCATCGACGTCGGCGCGAAAGTCGAGATCCAGCGGCTCGTCGCCGACCTCGCCGACAACGGTCTGTCGGTGCTCTTCATCTCGGCGGAACTCGAGGAGGTCTTGCGGGTCTCCAACCGGATCGCGATCATGCGCGGCGGTCGACTCGTCGACACCATCCCGGCGGACTCGCTCACCGTCGACTCGCTGCTGGCGCTCGTCGCGCGCCCCGAGGACGAGTCGTGAGCGACGAGCGCGGCGCGAAGTCCGCCAACATCTTCGACGTCGCGCGCCTGGCCGGCGTCTCGCACCAGACCGTGTCGCGAGTGCTGAACGACCTGCCGAACGTCCGCCCCGCGACGCGCGCCCGCGTCGAGCAGGCGATGGCGCAGCTGCGCTACAGCCCGTCGCCGGCCGCGCGCGCCCTGGTCACCAAGCGCACCCGGACCATCGGCCTGATCACACCGGGCACGGCGGACTTCGGTCCGACGTCGATCGCGATGCACTTCAACGTCGCGGCCCGGGTCGAGCGCTACTCCGTCGACTCGGTGACGGCTCCCGACACCGATCCGGCGAGCGTCCGGTCGGTCGTCGAGGGCCTGCTGCGGCAGCGCGTGGATGCGATCGTGCTGGTCGTCACCGACCTGGGGGTCCTCGAAGTCGTGCGCGGCCTCGACCTCGGGGTCCCCATGGTCGCCGCCGCGGCGACGCAGCGCCGCCATCCGCAGCTCGTCTCGATCGACCAGTACCGTGGCGCGCGGTCGGCGGTGCGTCATCTCGCGGAACTGGGGCATCGCCGCATCCAGCACATCGCGGGCCCTGCCCGCAACCCGGATGCGGTCGAGCGCATCCGTGGCTGGCGGGACGAACTCGCGGCCCGTCAGCTGACCGTGATCGCGCCGGCCCACGGTGACTGGACAGCAGCCAGCGGCGCCGAGATCGGTCGGGCGCTTGAGCTGGCGCCGGGCGATGCCGTCTTCGCCGGCAACGACCACATGGCCATCGGCCTGCTGTCGGCACTGCGGTCGCGCGGTCTGCGGGTGCCCGAAGACATCGCCGTGGTGGGCTTCGACGACGTGCCGGAAGCCGCCTACCTCTCGCCGCCGCTCACGACCGTGCGGCAGGACTTCCGCGCCCTCGGCGAGCTCATGATGCAGAAGGTCCTCCTCGCCGTCGAGGAGCCGGATGGGCTCACCGAGGACACCCCGCTGCCGACGCACCTGATCGTGCGGGAATCCTCGCGGCGCTGACGCCCGGCTCGCGCGATCAGACGGCGGCGGCGGTCCTCGACGAGCGTCCGCGCAGACGCCCGACCGCGACGATGATCGCGCCGACGACGACGAAGGTCACGGCGATGCCGGCGACGTAGGCCCACACGCCGCCCCACCCGGCGACGCCGTTCGGGTTGAGGAATGGATAGGGGTACCAGAACGCGACGCCGCGCACCGGGTCGGTGACGAACGGTCCGCGGATCAACGTGTAGACGATCCAGAGGATCGGCACGGCCAGGATGACGAGGACAGAGCGCCATCGGAGGGCGCGATGGGTGGGAGCCACGAACAGGTCGACCACCAGGAACAGCGGTGCGACGACGTGGAGGATCTCGTTGGCCCAGGCGACGTGGTCATCCGCGGTCGGCAGGCCGCGCAGCAGCAGGTTGTAGACCACGCCGGTGATCGCGAGATAGGTGGTGGCTGCGGCGAGGGCCACCGCGATTCCGCGCGGCTCGCGGTCCTCATGCGGCGGCCGCATGAAGAACCAGATCACCGCCGCCAGCAGGGAGATGGCCCCGACGAGGTTCGACAGGATCGTGAAGAAGCTGAAGAAGTTCGCGATCGTGGTCGCCACGTCGCGGTCGTTCGCAATCGCCAAGCGGATCGTCGTGACGAATTGTCCGACGACGGCGATCATGAGGACCGCAGCGGCGAGCAGCCTGACGACCGACCACACCGTCGGCCAGGTTCGGGTGCGCATGACCGAACCCTAGCGCGCGGCCCGGGAATCCGGGCCACGCGCAGCCGAAGGTCGTCAGCCCTTGACGACGGGGACGACGAGGCCTCCCCAGGTCTCGTTCTCGAAGTCGGCGGTCTCCTGCGAGGTCAGCAGCTCGTAGAGCTTCTGCACGCGCGCGTCGTCCTCGAGCTCGGGTCGGGTCGCGAGGACGTTGTAGTACGGGCTGTCCTCGCCTTCGAGCAGGATCGCCTTGTCGCTCGTGAGGCCTGCGGGCAGCGCGAAGGAGATCGTGACGAAGGCGGCATCCACGTCGGGCAGCGCCTGCGGGAGCGTGGCGTTCTCGA
Source organism: Microbacterium oleivorans (assembly GCF_023715745.1). Lineage (GTDB taxonomy): Bacteria > Actinomycetota > Actinomycetes > Actinomycetales > Microbacteriaceae > Microbacterium > Microbacterium oleivorans_D. The sequence continues at coordinate 219,174 of NZ_JAMBOV010000001.1, forward strand.
TCTCGCGGAACTCGAAGTCCTTGGGGTTCGCGGTGATGCCGCTCAGGTCGACGACGTCGTCGTCCACCTCGATGAGGCCCTCGGATGCCAGGAGCTTCAGCGCACGTCCCTCGTTGGTCGGGTCGTTCGGGATCGCGATGCTCGCACCGTCGGCGAGCTCGTCCAGGCTCGACACCTTGTCGGAGTAGAACGCGGCGCTCGGCAGGTACGCCTCGCCGACACTGACCAGTTCGCCGCCGGCCTGCTCATTGAAGGTCTCGAGGAAGGTCGCGTTCTGGAACAGGTTCGCGTCGATCGAGCCGTCGGCCAGCGCCGTGTTGGGCGTGTTGTAGTCGGTGAAGGGCACGAACTCGATCGTCAGCCCCGCCTCCTTGGCGCTCGTCTCGGCGATGTGGTTGAGGATGTCGCCCGCGGGCGTCTGCAGCGCGCCGACCTTGAGTGTGCCGAGGTCGTCGCCCTCGCCTTCGCCACCGGCGGAGGGGGTCGTCGAGGCGCAGCCCGAGAGCAGGAGCGCGGTGGCGGCGGCGGAGGCCAGGAGGGCGGTACGGAGGGAGCGGGACATGGGATGCCTTTCGTCGATGGTGCGGGGGACCGGCGTCGGGGCGGCCGGAGGTTCGAGGGTCGGGTCAGACGGCGGATGCCGCGGCGACGCGCACGCCGCGGCGGGTACCACGGCGGCCGAGGCGCCTCGCACCCCAGGCGGCGAGGCTCTGCAGCACCATGACGATCGCGAAGATGATGACGATGACCGCGACGATGTGGATCCAGCTGTACTGCTGATAGCCGTAGCGGATCGCGACGTCGCCGAGGCCGCCACCGGCGACCGTGCCGACCATCGCCGAGAAGTTGATGATCGATGTGACGGTGGTCGACAGGCCCAGCAGGGCGGCGGGTGCGGCTTCGGGGAGCAGGACCTTCGTCACGAGCTGCCACCGGCTCGCGCCGAGCGAGGAGGCGACCTCGAGCAGACCCGGGTCGACCTCTTTGACCGCGATCTCGACCATGCGGGCGAAGAAGGGGATCGCGACGGCCGACAGGGGCACGATGGCCGCGGTCGATCCGATGAAGGTGCCGACAATGGCCCGGGTGACGGGGATCAGGGCGACCATCAGGATGATGAACGGCACCGAGCGGCCGAAGTTGACGATGAAGTCGAGGGTGCGGTTGATCGCGACACCGGCGGCGCGCGATCCGAACGGGCGCTCGAGGAAGCGCCCCGCCTCGGTGCCGACGAGGACGACACCGAGGGGGAGCCCGACGACGATCGTCACGAGCAGGGCGACGCCGACCATGTAGAGCGTCTCGCCGGTCGCCTTGAGGAGGACGTCGATCAGCTGCTGGTTCATGCGGCCACCCCCTGGAGGACCTCGATGAGCAGGCCCTGCGCGCGCAGGTCGGCGATGACGGCTGCCGCGACGTGGCCGGGGACCTCGAGCCTTGTGCGGCCGGCCTGCGTCCCCGCGATGCGCTCGACGACCGCGCCGAGGATCGAGACATCGGCGTCGTGGTCGCGGGCGAGACGTGCGATGACCGGACGATCAGCGGTGCCGCCCGCGAAGGTGATGTCGATGACGGTCGCGTCGGCCGGTACGCCGTCGGGTACGGGGCCGAGGGGGAACAGCTGCGAGGTGAGGCGCGAGCCGGGTGTGCGGATGACGTCGACCAGGCGTCCCTGTTCCACGACGCGGCCCTGTTCGAGCAGGGCGGCCGAGTGGCAGCTGGACTTCACGACGTCCATCTCGTGCGTGATGAGCAGGACGGTGAGCCCGAGCTCCTCGTTGATGCGGCGGTAGAGGTCGAGGATCGACTCGGTCGTCTCGGGGTCGAGGGCGCTCGTCGCCTCGTCCGAGAGGAGCACGCTCGGCCGCGTGGCGAGGGCGCGGGCGATGCCGACGCGTTGCTGCTGACCGCCCGAGAGCTCGTGGATGGAGGCGTCGGCGCGGTGACCGAGCCCCACGAGGTCGAGCATCTCCTGCGCGCGGTCCCGACGTGCGCTGCGGGAGCCGCCGTCCAGTTCGAGGGCGAGCTCGACGTTGCCGCGCACGGTGCGGCTGCTGAGAAGGTTGAACCGCTGGAAGACCATGCCGATCCGTCGACGTGCGGCGCGGAGCTCGGTCTCGCCGAGGGCGGTGAGCTCGACGTCGTCGACCGTCACGGTGCCGCGGTCGGGCCGCTCGAGGAGGTTGACGATCCGCGCGAGGGTGCTCTTGCCGGCGCCGCTCTGACCGACGATGCCGAACACCTCGCCGGTGGGGATGGTCAGCGAGACGTCGTCCACGGCGGGTACGCCGCCGTAGTGCTTCGAGACCTGATCGAGCGCGATCAACGGCCGTCCTCTCGGATGCGGGGTGGGGAACATCGGGCAGCGAGTGCGCCCAGTCCCTTCGATGCAACCGAATCGGTGCCGCCTGCGACAAATCGTGTGACGCCGCGTTGCGCCGCCGGTTGCGGCGGCTCGAGGCGTCGACCCCGCCCGATAGGATGGGGTGTAACCGTCCGATAACGGGGGAGAGCCCATGCCAGGCATCGTGATCGTCGGCGTTCAATGGGGAGACGAGGGCAAGGGCAAAGCCACCGACCTCCTGGGTGAGCGCACCGACTGGGTCGTCAAGTTCAACGGCGGCAACAACGCCGGCCACACCGTGGTGATCGGCGACGAGAAGTACGCCCTGCACCTGCTGCCCAGCGGCATCCTGTCGCCCGGGGTCAACGCCGTCATCGGCAACGGTGTGGTCATCGACCTCGAGGTCCTCTTCGCCGAGCTGGGCGCACTGCAGGCCCGCGGCGTCGACGTCTCGCGCCTCAAGGTGAGCGCCAACGCGCACATCATCACGCAGTACCACCGCACCCTCGACAAGGTGACCGAGCGGTTCCTCGGCAAGCGCATGATCGGCACCACGGGACGCGGCATCGGCCCGACCTACGCCGACAAGATCAACCGCACCGGCATCCGCGTGCAGGACCTGTTCGACGAGAACATCCTGCGCCAGAAGGTCGAAGGCGCCCTGGACCAGAAGAACCACCTGCTGGTGAAGGTCTTCAACCGCCGCGCCATCACGGTCGACGAGGTGGTCGAGGACCTCCTGTCGTACGCCGACCGCCTGCGTCCGATGGTCGCCGACACCGGCCTGCTGCTGAGCGATGCGCTCGACGCCGGCGACGTCGTCGTCTTCGAAGGCGGCCAGGCGACCATGCTCGACATCGACCACGGCACCTACCCGTTCGTCACGTCCTCGTCGGCGACCGCGGGCGGCGCCTCGACCGGATCAGGCGTCGGACCGAACCGCCTCGATCGCATCGTCGGCATCGTGAAGGCCTACACGACGCGCGTCGGCTCCGGGCCCTTCCCGACGGAGCTCTTCGACGAGAACGGCGACTTCCTGCGCTCGCGCGGGTTCGAGTTCGGCACGACCACCGGCCGCCCGCGCCGCGTCGGCTGGTACGACGCCCCGATCACCCGCTACGCGACCCGCATCAACGGGATCACCGACCTCGTCCTCACCAAGCTCGACATCCTCACGGGGCTGAAGGAGATCCCCGTCTGCGTCGCGTACGACGTCGACGGGCAGCGCTTCGACGAGGTGCCCGTCAACCAGACCGACTTCCACCACGCGACGCCGATCCTCGAGAACTTCCCCGGCTGGAGCGAGGACATCTCCACCGCGCGCACGTTCGAGGATCTGCCGCAGACGGCGCAGGACTACGTGCTCGCGCTCGAGAGGATGAGCGGCACGCGCATCTCGGTCATCGGCGTCGGAGCCGCGCGCGACGCGGTCATCGTGCGCCACGACCTGCTCGACTGACCCGTGCGGTTCCTGCTCGGCGGGTACTCCGCCGACATGGGCGGGTCGGCGACGGGCATCGGACTGCTGGATGCCGGCACCGCCGACTCGTCGCTGGCGAGCGGCCCGCTGGGATTCGGCGGCGACGTCGCCGCGGCGGAATCGCCGTCGTGGATCGCGCGGCATCCGTCGCTCGACGTCGTCTACGCGACGCTCGAAGGCCGCGGAGCCGTCCGCGCGTACCTCCGGACCGGTGAACGGACCTTCGTCCCGCTCGGTCACGAGGTCGTCGTGGGCGACAGCCCCTGCCACGTACTCGCCCTCGAGGACGCGCTGATCGTCTCCTGCTACGGCGACGGCGCGGTCGTCCGCGTCGGGCTCGCACCGGACGGTCGTCCGGGAACCGCGCGAGCCTGGACCGGCGTCGCCGAGGGCGGCCCGACATCCGATGTCTCCGCTGCCGCCCGCGCCCTTCGCGCGGCGGCCGGGGCGGAGTATGCGCACCTCATCCCGCACGCCGATGACGAGACGGATGCCGCGGGCCGGACGTCTCCTGCGCACCAGGCCGCCGGCCGCCCCTCCCACGCGCACCAGGCGGCGTCGCTGCCGGGAGGCGTCATCGCGACCACGGATCTCGGTCTCGACCTCGTCCGGTTCTGGCGCGGCGGTCGCGAGGCGCAGCGTCTCGTCCTGCCGACGGGCACCGGACCGCGACACCTACGGGTTCACCCGAGCGGCCACCTGTACGTCGTGACGGAGTACTCCGGTGAGGTGTTCGCGCTCGCTCCGGACGCCCAGGGGGAGTGGCGCCTCGTCGGCGGAGCGCAGCTGGGTGCCTTCCCGGGTGACATGGGGGCCGAGCTCGCGATGTCCTCCGACGGCGTGCACCTGTATGCGGGCCTCCGGGGCAGTGACACGATCGCGACCGTCAAGGTGCGCGGTGGCGGCGAGACGCTGCAGCCGGTCGCGCTCGCCGAATCCGGCACCTCGTGGCCGCGCCATCACGTCGTGGCGCGGGACACCCTGCTGGTCGCGGGGCAGCGGGCCGACGAGGTCGTCTCGCTGGCGATCGACGGACGCACCGGGGTCCCGGGGCGGGTCCGGCACCGGACAATAGCACCGTCGCCGACGGCGCTCCTACCCTTCTCCGCCTGACCCGCGTCCCCGGTAACGTGTCGGGGCGGAGGGGGAACATGAGCGCGGGCGGTCAGACGGGCGCGAGCCGGACGGCGATCGCGCGGCTGGGTGGATTCACCGCCTTCGTCTGGATCGCGGGCCTGGTCGTGGCGGGAATCGTCGCGCTCGTCTACGCGGACGAAGGCGGATTCGACCCGGGCCCCGTCGGTGCCGACGCGGACTACGCGCTGGAGCCCTGGACGAGTCCGGACCCGATCGTCGCGGACGATCTCGGCGGGGGAGTCTACGAGGGGCCGGACGGGGCGGTCATCCGCCTCTCCGGTCTCGATGTCGACACCCCCGTCGTCCTGACCCCCGAGGATGCGACGTACATCGGCAGCGTGCGGGTCACCGGTCCCGGCGGACGCATCGTGACGGAGGGCGAGTACGGTGAGCCGCCACGATTCTTCTCCCTGGCCGACGATCGGGTCATCGTGCTGGTGGAGCAGCCGGACGTCGAGCTGTGGGTCGACGGCCTCAGCGACGAGACCTGGCGCGGGCGCGTGACGTTCGGCGGTCTCGGCTGGGTGAACGACGTCGCATCAGGCTTCGAGTCCGCGGTCTTCACCCACGCGGGCGAGGCGTCGACCGCGCGGCTCAGCGCACGCGGCGAGGGCAACGTCTCCATCCAGGTCGTCACGCCGCACGGCAGCGAGTACGCCTTCGACGGCGACGCGCCCCTCGACCAGTCGATCGCCTGGCCCGACGCGCCTCTCGTCGTCTTCTCCGTCGAGGCATGGGAGGACGCCGGCTGGCGTCTCGAGTTCCCGCCGTCCTCGCCGACGCCGACACCGACGTCCTCACCGACACCGACACCAGAGGCGACACCGTGACCACGGCGGATGCCCGGATCCGTCGCTTCTCGACGGTCACCTGGCTGGCGGGATCGGCCGTCGCGGTCGTGCTCGCCTTCGTCCTGCTGCCGGTCGTCGGGATCAACCCGCGCACCGGCGATCTCGTGTTCACCGACCCGAACCGGTACGAGAACGAGCCCTGGGACGACCCCGACGCCCAGGAGGCGCGGCTCCAGGGGGACGAGCTGATCGGCACCGCCGCGAGCGGCTTCCTCGACCTTCCGGCGGGCGACGACGTCTGGGTGGTCGGCCCGCTGACCGAGGGCGCGGACGACTACCTGAGCATCTACCAGCAGCCCGATGCCACAGTCGGTCTCGACGACGACCGACCCGACTATCTCGGACTCGTGAGCGGCAGTCGAAAGGTCACCGTCGTCTCCGCCGGGACGGACGGTCGCATGTGGTTCGCGCCCCGCCTGACCGACTGGCGGGCGACGGTCAGCCGTGAGACGCCGACACCCATCGAGGACGGCACCGCGACCGGAGAGGGCCCGGCGCTGCTGTCCTACGACGGCGACGCGCTGAGCGCGCGTTTCGTCTTCGACGGTGACGGCTTCTTCACGGTCGACGCCGCCTTCCCCGGCGAGGCGATCGACCTCGTCCGCGCCGTCGACGGTGTCGACATCCGGGAGTCCTGGCCGGCGGAGGGGCGCGTGATCTTCCGGGTCGACGCGGACGAGGGCGCCGGGCGATGGACGATCACGCTGGACGAACCGGCATCCGGAACATCATGATCACGACAGGAAAGGGAACGGACGTGACCTTCGACGCCACGCTGGACGCCGCCTTCAAGGCGCGCCTGCCGCTGCTGTACCTCGAGACCGGTGAGGAGGTGCGTGCCGTGGCCGCGATCACCGATGCCGCCCACGCGCAGCGCAACCGCCGCGCGGTATGGACCTGGACCTCGGCGCTCGGGCTCATCGGCCCGGACGGCAAGAGCATCTCGAACACGACGAACCCGGCGCGGGCGCTGCAGCACGCCGCCGGGGTCACCGACCCGAGCGTGTTCATCTTCTGCGACCTGCACGCCTACTTCGGCGGCGAGCACCGGCAGGGCGACCCCGCCATCGTCCGCACCGTCCGCGAGACCGCGCTCGAGTTCCGGCACGGCGATGTCTCGCGCACCCTCGTCATCACCGCTCCCGTGCGGGTGATCCCGCCCGAGCTCGACGAGTTGACGCACCTGTTCGACTTCCCCCTGCCGACCGCCGCGGAGATCCGCGACCTGCTCGACACGATGATCGACAACAACGCCGGCGAGATCAGGGTCGCCGCCGACGACGCGGCCCGCGAGGCGCTCGTGCAGGCGGCGCTCGGGCTGACAATGGCCGAGGCCGAGAACGCTTTCGCGCGCGCGATGGTCAACGACGGACGGCTCACGGCCGACGACATCGGCATCGTGCTCGACGAGAAGCGTCAGGTGGTGCGCAAATCCGGCGTGCTCGAATTCGTCACCGCCGACATCGACCTCGACGACGTCGGCGGGCTCAACAATCTCAAGCGGTGGCTCGAGCGCCGGAACGGCTCGTGGTTGCCGAGCGCCCACGAGTACGGCCTGCCGGCTCCCAAGGGGGTGCTCATCACGGGTGTGCCCGGCTGCGGCAAGTCGCTCACCGCCAAGGCGACGGCGGCGTCGTGGGGGCTGCCGCTGCTGCGCCTCGACATCGGGCGCATCTTCTCCGGGCTGGTCGGGTCGAGCGAGCAGAACCTGCGCACCGCGATCGCGACCGCCGAGGCGGTGGCGCCCTGCATCCTGTGGGTCGACGAGATCGAGAAGGGCTTCTCGAACACGACCGGCCAGGGCGACTCGGGCACGACGGCGCGCGTGTTCGGAACGTTCCTCACGTGGATGCAGGAGAAGCGCCATCCCGTCTTCGTCGTCGCGACGGCGAACAACATCGACGCCCTGCCGCCCGAGTTCATGCGCAAGGGTCGCTTCGACGAGATCTTCTTCGTCGACCTGCCCACGGCCGTCGAGCGTGAGGCGATCTGGTCGCTGCAGCTCGCGGCGCACGCGACGCCTGCGAACGGGCTCACCGCGGTCGCCCAGGACCGCGGTGCGGTCTCGTCGCTGGTCGCCGCGAGCGAGAACCACTCCGGTGCCGAGATCGAGCAGGCCGTCGTGGCCGCGCTCTATGAGGGGTTCGGTGGCCGAGAGACCATCACCGCCGACATCGTCACGCGAGTGGTCGCGTCGATGATCCCGCTCGCGGTCACGCAGGCCGAGGAGGTCCAGCGCATCCGTGCGTGGGCTGCCCAGCGCGCCGTGCGCGCGACCGGGGCAGAAGACCTCGACGCGCACGACACCCCCGCGAGCGACGAGGCTGACGGCATCCTGTCATCGCGTCGCGGTGGTCGGACTGTGGATTACTGAGGGGAGTCGGCATGAAGAAGCTCGTGGTGCAGCTGAAGGCGGACGGGTCCGTCGCCGCAGAGACGTTCGGCATGACCGGCCCGGAGTGCCTCGACTACATCGAGCAGCTCGAGGCGCTGCTCGACGCCGAGACGGCCTCGTCGCAGTTCACGGCGGACTACACCCGGGTCGCCGCGACAGCCGAGGACGAGCTGCGGCAGCAGGACCGGGGACGATGATCGTCGCGGAATCTCGCGGCGTGGGCGGGGAGCGGAGCCTCCTCGGCACGGCGCCGCCCCCGACGGGTGCAGAGCTCCTGCGGTGGTCGCGGTTCGTTTCCGCGACCGCGGCAGAGGGCCCGGGCGTTCGCGCCGCGGTCTGGGTGCAGGGCTGCGCCGTGCACTGCCCGGGGTGCTTCAACCCGCACCTCTGGGCGACCCGCGGCGCGCACCTGGACGACCCGGCCGCGCTCGCTGCGGAGTGGGTCGATGCCGCCGTGTCCGCCGGCGCGGAGGGGATCACCCTCCTCGGCGGCGAGCCCTTCGATCAGGCCGCTGCGCTCGCCGTCGTGGCCGAGGCCTTCCGCGTCGCCGGCCTCGGCGTGATGGCGTTCTCGGGCTACACCCTCGAGCGGCTGCGGGAGTGGGGTCGGGATCGCCCTGATCTCGCTCGACTGCTCGCCGCAACCGATCTGCTCTGCGACGGTCCGTATCTCGCAGACTCGCCCGACACGCGCCGGCCGTGGATCGGGTCGCGCAACCAGTCGATCCGCGCCCTCACTCCGCGGTACGCGGTCGAGGTCGAGCGGATCGCCCGCGACGGCGGTGGGGACGCCCTCGAGGTGCGCATCGGCGCCGACGGCTCCGTCGCGGTGAACGGCTGGGCGACGGATGCGGCGCTCGCCGCGCTGCTGGACGATCTGGGCGTGCGCGGAGACCGCGCCGCATCCCTCAGGAAGGAACCCTCCCGATGAGCATCTCGCTGATCCTCGTCCCCGCGGCGCTCGCCGCAGCGGCCGCCCTCGGCGGCACCGGTGTGATCGGTGCGGTCGCGCAGAACAAGGACGCGACGACCGAGCCGGGGGCGCGGCCCGAAGCCGTCCCGATCGCGGTGCAGACGCGGATGAAGGACGCGAACCTCCTCGCCGCGGCCCTCGGCGACCTGGGCGCGACCGACGCATCGCTCGTGGACGGCGAGCTGAGTGCGACCGTCGACGGGTTCGAGCTCGTGATGTCGCGCACCGAGGACGACGTGTGGGGCGCCCACCTGTCGCGCCTCGACGGGCATGAGGTGTCCGAGGCCGAGGCGGCCGACCTCATGACCCGATTGGATGCCGCCTACGCACGGCACGTGCAGCAGGCCGTCGCCGAGCGCATCCGCGCCCGCGCCGACCAGGCCGGGTTCGAGTTGGTCTCCGAGACCCGCGACGAGGATGACACGGTCACGATGGTGCTGAACGTCCGGGACCAGGCGTGAGCACATCGCCGCGCGACGCGGTGCCGACCTGGGGGTGGATGCTCGGCGTCAGCTCGTGGCTCGTGCCGGTGTTCTTCGGACCCGGGTTCGCATGGATCGGCTTCCTCATCGTCGGCGCGGTGTCGCGTCGGCGCGCGGCATTCATCGCCGGTATCGCGAGCGGCGTGCTCGGGTTCACGGTTGCGATCGAGCTGTGGGGCGGTTTCAGTGCCGTCGTGGGCGCGATCGTCCACCTCGCCGGGATCGTGGTCGCCCTCGCGCTCAACCCGGCCTGGCTGCGGACCCTGTGGGAGCGACGCGTCGCTCGGGCGAGCAAGGCGCGCCCCGCCGCGTGGCGCCGAGCGGAGGAACCCGTCGCGGCATCCGCTCGTCCGTCCCGCCGCAGCCGTCGAGGCTCGAAGCGAGCGTCGAAGCCCGCGCCGCAGCCGCAGCAGAACCGGCTCGCGGAGGCCGTCGGTGCGACGTCGGCCGATCTGCTGCAGACGAGCGAGCCGTCCGAGCCCGTCGACGTGCAGACGGCGTCGGCGGACGAGATGGCGGAGCTGCCCGGGATGAACCGGACCAAGGCCCGCCGTGCTGTGCGGGCGCGCACCACGCAGGGCGGGTTCGTCTCGGTCGAGCAGTTCGGCGAGGCGGCAGGGCTGCAGCCGCACGAGATCGTCCGACTGCGGACGGCGGCGACCTGCTCGCCGCGGCCGCGCGGGGAACGCCGCTTCGGGCGCCGCGTCGACATCTGACACCTTCGCGGTAAACGTTGCATTCCGCGGAGCGAGGGCGGAAGGATCGAGGAATGGCCGCATCCCCCCTCGAGCCGCTCGACCCGGCATCCCTCCCTCCGCGCGTCGATGTGAGCGACAACGCCGCCGCCCTCGCCGCCGTCCAGGCGGTCGTCGACGCGGGCCCGTACTCGGCGACGTGGGAGTCGCTCGGCGCGTACGAACCGCCGCGCTGGTACCGCGACGCGAAGTTCGGGATCTTCGTGCACTGGGGCATCCCGTCTGTGCCCGCCCAGGGCGAGTGGTACTCGCGCACGATGTACCTCGAAGCCGACGGCGCCTTCGCGCACCACCGCGAGACCTACGGCCCGCACGACGAGTTCGGGTACAAGGACTTCATCCCGTCGTTCACGATGGAGCGCTACGACCCCGCCGAGTGGGCGGAGCTGTTCCGCCGCGCGGGCGCCCAGTTCGTCGTGCCCGTGGCGGAGCACCATGACGGCTTCACGATGTACGACACGGCGCGTTCGCGGTGGAGTGCGACGCAGATGGGCCCCCGCCGCGATGTGTTCGGCGACCTGATGACGGCCGTCGACGACACGTGGATGGTGCGCGGGGCGTCCTCGCACCGGGCGGAGCACTGGTTCTTCATGAACGGCGGGATGCGGTTCGACTCCGACGTCCGGGACGCGCGGTTCTCCGACTTCTACGGTCCCGCGCAGCGCGAGGAGACCGCCCCGAACGAGCTGTTCCTGGAGGACTGGCTGCTGCGGACGGTCGAGATCATCGACCGGTATCGGCCGCAGGTGCTGTGGTTCGACTGGTGGCTCGAGCAGCCCGCGTTCGAGCCGTACATCCGGCAGCTCGCGGCGTACTACTACAACCGCGGCCACGAGTGGGGCCGTGGCGTCGTCATCAACTACAAGTGGACCGCGTTCGCCGAGGGCAGCGCCGTCTACGACATCGAACGCGGCGCGATGAGCGGCATCCGTCCCGACGTCTGGCAGAACGACACCTCCGTCGGCAAGACGTCGTGGGGCTGGATCGAGGACCACGACTACAAGACCCTCGACGACCTCGTCGGGGAGCTCGTGGACGTCGTGGCGAAGAACGGCAACCTGCTGCTGAACATCGGGCCGAAGGCCGACGGGACGATCGCCGAACCCGAGCGGGCGCTGCTCGAGGGCATCGGCGACTGGCTGACGGTCAACGGTGAGGCGATCTTCGGCTCGCGTCCGTGGCTCATTCCCGGCGAGGGGCCGACCGAGGTGGTCGCGGGGTCGATGATCGACGACGGCTTCGCGCCGTTCACGTCGGCGGACGTGCGCTTCACGACGCGCACCGACGTCACGGGCGACTACGTCTACGCGGTCGTGCTGCGGTGGCCGGAGGACGGCGTGGCGACGATTCGCTCGTGGGGTCGCGGGAGCGGGTTGCTGGGTCACCGGATCGCCGAGCTGACCGTGCTCGGCGCCGGTGCCGTCGAGTGGTCGCAGGACGTCGATGCGCTCCGGGTCACGCTGCCCGAGACCGCGCCGTCCGAGGTCGGGGTGATCGTGAAGGTGTGGCTCGCGCCCGAGCCCGTGCCGGCGCGCAAGGACTTCCTGCACGGCTGAGCGGCTGCGCCCGCCGCGATACGCTCGACGCCGGAGGAATCATGACCGACCCGAACGCCCAGCTGCAGATCCTGCGATCCAGCATCGACAACATCGATGCGGCCCTCGTCTTCATGCTCGCCGAGCGATTCCGCTGCACGAAGCAGGTCGGCGTCCTCAAGGCGGAGCACGGGATGCCTGCATCCGACCCGTCCCGCGAGGAGCAGCAGACCGCGCGCCTGCGTCGTCTCGCTCTCGAGGCGGACCTCGACCCCGAGTTCGCCGAGAAATGGTTCAACTTCGTCGTGGCCGAGGTCATCCGTCACCACACCGAGGCCGCCGAGGAGCGCTGAGCCCGGTCTGTGCTCCGCAGGCATTCGCGGATGCGATGGATGTGCGGCGACACGCCGACGGTGCAGCGGATGCCGCGGCGAGGCGCGCGGCATCCGTTGCATCCCGTGACGCATCGGCGTCGTCAGAACGCGGTGTCGGCGAAGTCGAGCTTGGTGATCCGGCCGCTGTCGTCGGTCCAGAACTGATACTCGAGCGCCACCACGCCGCCGGGGAAGTCCCCTTGGAGCCGGTACGACGCGCCGACCATGTCGTCGACCTCACGGGCGCCGAGGAACGTGACGGTCGTCGTGAAGAGGTCGATCGTCTCGTCGACCCAGGTGTCGATCTCCGCCCGCCCGCGGTGCGTGCGGCCTTCGTCCGACACCACCGCATCCTCGGTGAACAGCGCCTTCACCCCGCCCGCGTCGTGCGCCTGCCAGGCGTCCACGAACCCCCGCGCCGCGGTGGGCAGTTCCTGCATCTGGAGTGTCTTGCTCATGATGTCCATCCCTTCATCCACAAGTCGCCTCGTGGTCTGTGTGTGAATTACCGTCCCACAGGACAGTAATACCAAGAACTGTCGCTCGGGACAATAAATTCCCCTCCGCGCCGCTAGAGTTCTGGCGTGGCACAGACACCCGACCCGGACTCACGCCGGCCCCGCACGGCCGATGACTTCCCGTACCGCTCCGATCTGCTGGCGAACCTCAGCGCGCTGATCCTGCTGTGGGACTCGCCCGCTTTCCAGGGCAAGGTGCTCGCCCAGACAGGGGAGAGCATCGATCAGCAGTCGCACGCGACGCTGCGGCACCTCCTGGCCTGGGGGCCGATGCGCCCGACCGCGCTGTCCGAGGTGCTCGGCACCGGGGCGTCGCACGTGAGCAAGATCATCCGCCGTCTCGAGGCTGCCGGCTGGGTCACCCGGTCGACGGACCCCGCCGACGGTCGGGCGACCCTGATCACCCTGACCGAGGCCGGCGAGGCGGCCGCGCACGGTGTCTACGCCCTCGGAGACCGCATGATCGCGGAGGTCCTCGAGGGGTGGTCCCACGAGGACGTCCGCGAGTACACGGCGCTCACCGCCCGTTTCGTCACCGATGCGATCGCATCGGCGGAGCGGATGCTGGAGCGAGGCCTGCTGCCCGCCCGGGACTGACCTCCCTCCCGAATTCATGTCTCACAGGACAGTAGTTGTGTTACTGTCCTGCAGGACATGAAAGAACGAGAGATGGGAAGACGCATGTCGAACACGGATCGCGAACGCCTCGACGGGCGCCGCGCACTGGTCACCGGCGGCACGAAGGGTACCGGCGCAGCCGTCGCCGCGAGACTGCGCGAACTCGGTGCCGATGTCTACGTCACGGCACGGTCGATGCCGGAGGGGTATGCCCACCCCGACCGGTTCGTCGCCGCCGACACCGCGACGGCCGACGGCACCGACCGGGTGGCCGCGGCCCTGACCGAGGCCGGAGGTGCCGAGATCATCGTGCACGTCGTCGGCGGGTCCTCGACGCCTCCCGGCGGTTTCGCCGCCGCGGATGACGCGCAGTGGATCGCCGAGCTCCAGCTGAACCTGCTGGGCGCGGTGCGGATCGACCGCGCGCTGATCCCGGCGATGCTCGAGAAGGGTTCGGGAGTCGTCGTGCACGTGACGTCGATCCAGCGTGAGCAGCCGCTCCACGAGGCGACCCTGCCCTACGCCGCCGCGAAGGCGGCACTGCGGACCTACAGCAAGGGCCTCGCGAACGAGGTCGGCCCCCGGGGTGTGCGGGTGAACGCTGTCAGCCCCGGCGGCATCCGCACCGCGGGGTACGAGGTCTTCGCGGACCGCATCGCCGAGGCGAACGGGATCACGCGGGACGAGGCGAAGCAGCGGGTCATGGATTCGCTCGGGGGCGTCCCGCTCGGACGCTTCGCCGAGGTCGAGGAGGTGGCGGACCTCATCGGATACCTCGTGTCGGACCGGGCGTCCGCCATCCTCGGCGCCGAGTACGTCGTCGACGGCGGGACGGTGCGCACGGTCTGACGTCCCGTCAGCGGATGCAATGGATCCGCGGCGACACGCCGACCCAGCGACGGATGCCGCGGCGCGGCGCGCGGCATCCGTTGCATCCCATGACAGGCGGCGTCAGACCGGCCGCACCCGCAGCCAACGGAACCCGTGCGCCGGCAGCTCGAGCCCGCCCGACAGGTCGACGCCATCGCCGGTGACGACGTCGGTGGCGTCGGCGCGGAACCCCGACAGCGTCTGCGCGTCGATCGTCACCGCGTCGTCGCCGACGTTCGCGAGCACGAGCACGACGCCCCCACCGATGCGCTGGAAACCGACGACAGACAGATGCGGGGTGTGGAACGGCGTCAGCGGGATGTCGGCAAACTCCGGCGTCCGCCGACGCGCCTCGATCAGCGCTGTCAGGCGTGAGTGGATGCGGCCCGCGACCGTCGACGGGTCGTGCCGCGCCGCGAAGGCGGCCGGATCGGCGGCGGGGCGGTGCACCCACCGACTGTCGTCCGCGTGCGCCGGGTCGTCCCGGTAGCTGTAGTCGTTGAGCTGGCCGAGTTCGTCACCGAGGTAGAGCAGGGGGATGCCGCCGGTCGACAGCGCGAGCGCGTGGGCGAGGATCACGCGGTCCTCGCCGCCCGGGTCACCCGCCTCGACCCCGGCCAGCGAGGCGGTCGTCCCGGTGACGCGGGCGTCGCCGGTGTTCGGGTTCTCCTGGAACGGCACCCCGCGCGAGAAGGTGCCGGGGAACCGGCCGACGTAGAAGTCGTTGAGGAACCGGCGGTGGGAGTAGCCGTCGATCCCGAGGGTCGCGGCATCCTCGTCGGCGAAGGTCCAGCCGATGTCGTCGTGACTGCGCACGTAGTTGACCCAGGCTGTCCCCGCGGGCAGGGCATGCCGCTCGTCGAGAGCCTTCTGCAGCAGGCGGCCGTCGCGGGTCGCGAGCGCCTCCCACCCGAGCGCCATCTGCAGCGGGTTGTACGAGAGCTGGCACTCCTCGGTCGAGATGTAGCTGATGACCTCGTCGGGGTGCACGATCGCCTCGGACTTGAACAACACCGACGGCGCACCGAGCGACAGCACCTGGTTGAAGGCGCGCAGCAGCAGGTGCGCCTCGGGCAGCGACTCGCACGTCGTGCCGAGCCGCTTCCAGATGAAGGCGACGGCGTCCATCCGCAGCACCTCCACACCCTGGTTGGCGAGGAACAGCATCTCGCCCGCCATGGCGCGGAACACCGCGGGGTTCGCATAGTTGAGGTCCCACTGGAAGTGGTAGAACGTCGCCCAGATCCAGCGTCCGTCGGGCAGCTGCACGAACGCGCCGGGGTGGTCGTCGGGGAAGATCTCGCGGACGGTCTCTTCGTACCGATCGGGCATCGTCCGGTCGGGGAAGATCAGGTAGAAGTCCTCGTACCCGGGGACGCCCGCGACGGCTTTCCGCGCCCACTCATGCTCGTTGCTCGTGTGGTTGAAGATGAAGTCGACGACGAGCGAGATCCCGGCCTCGCGCAGGTCGGCCGCGAGCTCCGCGAGGTCCGCCATCGTGCCGAGCTCCTCGTCGACGGCCCGGTAGCTCGACACCGCGTACCCGCCGTCGTTGTTCCCTTCGGGTGAGGCGAACAGCGGCATGAGGTGAAGGTAGGTGAGCCCCAGTTCCTGGAAGTAGGGGATGCGATCCCGGATGCCGCGCAGCGACCCCGCGTACCGGTCGACGTAGCAGACGCCGCCGAGCATCCTCTCCGACAGGTACCACCCCGGGTCTGCGGTCCGCCGTCGATCGAGCGCCTTCAGATCGGCGGGGCGGTCACGCCAGCTCGCAGCCGCCGACGCGACCACGGCTGCCAGCGCCTCCCGGCCGTCCTCGCGCTCGCCGTAGAGCTGGAGGAACAGGTCGTGCAGGACGGGAAGCGCCTCTTCGAGTCGCGCCGTGAACTCCGCGTCCGCTCCGCCCAGTTCTTCCGCGACGGCCACCCGGACGGCGTCGAGATCGTTGGTCGGATCGGGGCTCAGACGTGCCATGGTGCTCCCAGCGTCGGGTCGGTGATCCGCATCGTAGCGCGGCCGGGGACCGTCGATACGATCCCCGGCCGCGCCGGTGGCCGGTCTCTGCTCAGGCGATCGCGCGGCGTAGCATCCCGTACGACAGAGCGGCGAGGAGCGCGCCGACCAGGACCATGACGCCGGTCAGTGCGATGGGGGTCAGCGACCCGAAGAATCCGAACACGTCGCCCCATGCCCGCAGCTGCCCGATCAGCCACATGGCGCCGATGAGGACGAAGCCCAGCGAGACGAGGACGATCGTGAGCACCAGGTTGCCCCAGCGCTTGTAGACGGTCGCGCCGCAGAATCCGACCACGAAGAACAGCATCGCGAGGATGAAGAAGAACAGTCCTGCGACGACCGGCCCCTGCGACCACACCCACGGCAGGTAGAACATGTACCCGCCGATTCCCCACCCGCCGGTCGCCTGCTCGATGAGTCCGCCCACGATGAACAGCGCGGCCAGGACGACAGCGGTCAGCGCGGCCGTCAGGAGGGTGCCGACGTAGAACTCGCGCCGCGTCACGCTCATCGCCTGCGAGAACGGAAAGGTCAGGGTCAGCGCCTGCACACCGACGACGCCGAAGTACCACAGGGGTGCCTGGGCGCCGCCGCCGAACATCTCCGCGTCGACCCCGTTGCTCGCGATGAGACCGAAGATGGCGAGCGTGATCACGAGCGTGCCGCCCAGCACGATCAACGGCACCCAGACATAGGTGGCGCGGTTGACCAGCTGCATGCGCACGACGTTGACGGTGCGGTTCATCGGAGTGCTCCTTCGTCGGTGGTGGCGGCGCTCTGCGTCTGCCGCACGATGAGCTGCTGCAGGGAGACGGGAGTGACGTCGAGACCGGATGCCGCGATCTCGGCACGGTCTTCTCGGCTCAGTTCGCCGATCATGGTCGCGCTGGTCACGCGGCCGAGGCTCTCGCGGTGGATGACCTCGCGGCCGGCGACGAACGCCTCGACGGCCGTCGACTCGCCGACGATCGTCGCGGCCCGCCCACGGACGGACTCGGTGTCCTCGTCCATGACGATGCGGCCGGCATCGATCACGATGACCTTCTCGAGCAGGTTCGACACCTCGTCGATCAGGTGGCTCGACAGGATGATGGTGCGCGGATGCTCCGCGTAGTCCTCGAGGAGCCGGTCGTAGAAGATCTGGCGGGCCACGGCATCCAGGCCCAGGTACGGCTCGTCGAAGAAGGTGACCTCGGCCCGCGCGGCGATGCCGATGATGACGCCGACGGCGGAGAGCTGACCGCGCGAGAGCTTCTTGATCCGCGTCTTCACGGGCAGTCGGAACTCCGCGATGAGCGTGTCGGCGAGGGCCTGGTCCCAGCGCGGGTAAAACAGGCGTGCGATGCGGAAGGCGTGCAGCGGCGTCGCGTCGTCGGGGTACTTCTGGCTCTCGCGCACGAAGCACATGCGGCTGAGCACGGCGGGGTTCTCGTAGGGCGATTCGCCGAACACATGGACCTCGCCCGCGGTCGGGAAGTTCTGCGCCGTGAGGATCGACATGACGGTGGTCTTGCCGGCGCCGTTGCGGCCGAGCAGCCCGTAGATCGAGTCGCGCTCGATGGTGAACGAGATGTCGTCCACGGCGGTGGTGTCACGGTAGCGCTTGGTGAGGTTCTTCACCTCGATGACGGCGGTCATCGTGCGGTTCCTTTCGTTCCGGATGCGGTGGCGCGCTCCGCCAGCAGGCGCGCGAGGTCGTCGGGGCCGAGGCCGAGCTTGCGGGCCTCGGTGATCAGGGGATCGAGGTAGCGATCGGCGAAGGCCGCGCGGCGTTCAGTGAGCAGGAGGTCGCGCGCGCCGTCGGCGACGAACATGCCGATGCCGCGTCGCTTGACCAGCACTCCCTTGTCCGTGAGCATCGTGATCCCCTTCGCTGCGGTGGCCGGGTTGATGCGATGGAAGGCGGCGAGCTCGTTCGTCGACGGTGCCTGGTCCTGTTCGGACAGGCTGCCGTCGATGATCGAGTCCTCGATGCTCTCCGCGATCTGCTGGAAGAGCGGGCGTCCTTCATCGACCATTCCGACCCCGCGATGTTCGTTGGTTAGTTACATGAGTAGGTAACCATGGAACCAAGAAGGTGTCAACACTCTCGTGCGTGCGCGGATGCAAGGGATCCGCGACGACACGCCGAGAGGGAACGGATGCCGCGGCGCGGCGCGCGGCATCCGATGCATCCGCGCACGCGGCGAAGGGTGGGTGGGACTCAGGCGGACCGGACGGCCTGCCCGAGGCGGCGCACGATCTGCTCGAGGATCGGCCTCGGCGTCGCGAAGATGAGGCGGGTGAAGCCCGTTCCGGCGATCCCGCACATCGAGCCCTCGGTGAGGGTCACTCCCGCCTCGCGGGTGAAGAAGTCCGCCGGGCGGTCGCCGAGCCCGACGGCGCGGAAGTCTAGCCAGCCGACGTACGTCCCCTCGGGCTTGGGCATCCATACGCCGGGCAGCTCTTCGGCGACCAGGTCGAGGAGGGTGTCGCGGCTCTGCTCGAGGTAGGGCACGAGGTCGGCGAGCCACGGGTCGCCGTCACGGTACGCGGTCGCGTTGGCGATGGCGCCGAGATTGCTCGTGCCGTGGCCGGCGAAGGGACCGAGCCGTTCCCAGGTCTCGCGATCCGCGTCGCTCGTGAGCACGAGCTGGGCGCACTTGAGGCCAGGGAGGTTCCACGCTTTCGACGCGCTCATCGCCGTGATCGTGTGCTGCGCCGCGGCGGGCGAGACCGTCGCGTAGGGGATGTGGGTCGCGCCGCTGTAGACGAGCGGAGCCCAGATCTCGTCGGAGAAGACGCGGCCGCCGTTGCGCTCGACGACCGCGGAGATGGCGAGGAGCTCGTCCCGCGAGAACACGCGCCCCACCGGGTTGTAGGGGTTGCAGAGCAGGAGGAGGTTGCCCCCGTCGTCGAAGGCGCGCTGGAGGGCGTCGAGGTCGAACTCGTAGCGGCCGTCGCGGACGGCGAGCGGCACCTCGATCACCTCGCGCCCGCGCATCGGCGGCACGAACAGGAACGGCATGTACGACGGTGTCGGGACGATGATCTTCGAGCCCGGCGCGGAGCAGTGCTCCATGGCGAGCTCGAGACCCATGATGACGTCGGGGACCGGTTGGACGTCGGATGCCGCCACCTGCCACCCGTACCGGCGGGCGACGAACTCGGCCGTCGCCTCGGACAGGTCGGCGCTGATCCCGCGCGGCATGTAGCCGAACGCGCCGTCGTCGACCGCGCGATGGAGGGCCTCGGTGATCTTCCGATCGATCCCGAAGTCCATCTCCGCCACGAACGCGCCCAGCGTTCCGTCGGCGGCTGACCACTTCGTCGCGCCCGTCGCTCGCAGCTGTTCGATGGTCGTCGCATCCATGCGTCGTGCGAACTCGCTCATGCTGCTCCCCTTTTCCGGCCTCTCCGATTCTCGCCGATCGGGCCGAGATGATCGCCCCTGGCGCGCGCGTGATACCCACCGCCGAATGTTCATGCAACCTGATGGATCGATTTGATCCCGATCAACCATCTTCGTTACCGTCGAAGAAGGGCCTCGCGCCCTCGACGACCAGTCCGCGCCCCTTCGAACCGACATCCTGAGGTGTCGACGACGAGCGGGCGTATGGTCGGCGGTCTGGATGACGAGCCCGATGTTCGTCGTCGGAGCGCTGCACTCGAGTGACGTTTTCGCTCGTGCGGATGCCGGTGACCGCCACCCGGGCGCTACCTATGCGGACGCGTGCGCGCCCGCCGAGGGAAGCACGTGACAACTGCCGCTGTCGAAGCGAAGAACCTGTTCAAAGTCTTCGGAAGATCTCCCGCCCAGGCCGTCAAGCGCCTGCAGGCGGGAGAACGCCGGGACGCCGTCCGCGATGCGGGTACCGCTGCCGTGATCGACGCGAGCTTCCGCGTCGAGAAGGGTGAGATCTTCGTGATCATGGGCCTGTCGGGCTCGGGCAAGTCCACCATCATCCGCATGCTCAACGGGCTGCACGACGCGACCGACGGTGAGGTGCTCGTCCACGGCGAGCCGATCACCGGCATCCCGGCGGCGAAGCTCCGCGGCATCCGTCGCGAGCGCATCGCGATGGTGTTCCAGCACTTCGCCCTGCTGCCGCACCGCACGGTCGCGGCCAACGTGGCCTACCCGCTCGAGCTGCAGGGCGTCGGCAAGGCCGAGCGCCTCGCGAAGGCCGAGGAGATCCTCGCCCTCGTCGGCCTCGAGGGCTGGGGCGACAAGCTGCCGTCCGCTCTGTCGGGCGGCATGCAGCAGCGAGTCGGGATCGCCCGCGCGCTCGCCGCCGACACCGACATCCTGCTGATGGACGAGGCGTTCAGCGCGCTCGACCCGCTCATCCGCCGCGAGATGCAGGAGCAACTGCTCGAACTGCAGCAGACCCTGCAGAAGACGATCGTCTTCATCACGCACGATCTGAACGAGGCGATGTTCCTCGGCGACCGCATCGCCGTCATGCGCGACGGCCGCATCGTGCAGATCGGCACGCCCGAGGACATCCTCACCGACCCCGCCAACGACTACGTCGAGCAGTTCGTGCAGGACGTCGACCGGGCCCGCGTCCTGACCGCCGCCAACGTCATGGAGCGCCCCGGCTCGGTCTCGGTGACCGAGGCGGCAGGACCGCGAACGGCGCTGCGCACCATGCGCGACGCCCGGATGGCCGCTGTCTACGTCACCGACCGCAGCCGGAAGCTCCTGGGCATGCTCACCGACCGCGACGCGCTCAAGCTCGTGCGCCGCGGCGAGACGACGATCTCCGCGCTGCTCCGGCCGGTGCCGCAGGCCGTCCATCAGGACGACGTCCTGATGGATCTGTTCGTCCCCGCTGCAGAGTCGCCGCTGCCGCTGGCGGTGACGGATGCCGAGGGTCGCCTCGTCGGCGTCATCCCGCGCATCACGCTGCTCACCGCCCTCGGCCCGTCGACGACCGAGACGACCGAGATCCCCGTCGTCCTCGATCCGGTGCCGGGCGCCGAGATCGACGAGGCGCTCGCTGTCGGAGCTCCGGCGTCCGAGAAGGAGGAGGTGCGCTGATGGGTGACTTCCGCATCCCCCTCGGCGAGTGGGCCGAGACCGGCGTCGCCTGGATCCGCGACACCCTCGGGTGGCTGCTGTCGGGCGTCTCGGCGGTCGTCGGCTGGTTCGTCGACGCGCTGGCGAACGCGCTACTCTCCCTCCCGATCGTCGCCGTGATCGTCCTGTTCGCCGCCCTCGCCTGGCTGCTGCGCTCGTGGCGCTTCGCGCTCGTCACGGTGATCGGCTTCGCCCTGATCCTCGGCGTGGGTCAGTGGGTGACCTCGATGCAGACGCTCGCGCTCGTGCTCGTCGCAGCGATCATCGCGGTCGTCATCGCCGTCCCCCTCGGCATCGCGGCGGCGCGCAACGACACGTTCAGCGCGATCCTGCGCCCCGTGCTCGACCTCATGCAGAGCATGCCGGCGTTCGTCTACCTGATCCCCGCGATCGTCTTCTTCAGCATCGGCGTCGTTCCGGGTGTCGTCGCGACGGTCATCTTCGCGCTGCCTCCGGGCGTGCGGCTCACCGAGCTCGGCATCCGCGGCGTCGACAGCGAGACCGTCGAAGCCGGTCACGCCTTCGGTGCCACACCGGGGCAGATCCTGCGCGGGGTGCAGCTGCCGCTCGCCATGCCGAGCATCATGGCGGGCGTCAACCAGTTGATCATGCTCGCCCTGTCGATGGCGGTCATCGCGGGCATCGCCGGCGCCGACGGTCTCGGCAAGGAGATCGTCCAGGCGATGTCCACCGTCGACATCGCGAAGGGCGTCGAGGCTGGCCTCAGCGTCGTGATCCTCGCCGTCTACCTCGACCGCCTCACCGGCGCCCTCGGCGCGCTGAAGGAGCAGCGCGGCTCACTGCTCGGCGCGCTCGCGCGCCGCCGCGGCCCCAAGGACGCGCGTCCGGCCTCCGCGCCGGAGCCGGTCCCCGCAACCGCCTGACCCCTCCCTGACCTGCACGATACGGAACCAGCAATCACATACGGAAGGCATTCATGAACAAGCGACACCTGACCGGCATCCTCGCGATCGGGGCGGCGGCATCCCTCGCCCTCGCCGGCTGTGCGACGGGCAACGACGTCGCCGGCGGCTCGAGCTCCGGCGGCTCGGACGGCGGCGACGCCTCCCTCGGGACGATCACGCTCGGCTACCTGCCGTCGTGGACCGACGGCCTCAGCACGGCGTACCTGCTGCAGGACCAGCTCGAGAAGATTGGCTACACAGTCAAGATGCAGGAGCTCACCGAGGCCGGCCCGCTGTACGCCGGTCTCGCGCAGGGCGACGTCGACATCTACCCGTCGGCCTGGCCCGAGCTCACCCACAAGTCCTACATGGACCAGTACGGCGACAAGATCGATGACCTCGGCGAGTATTACGGCGGCGCGAAGCTCACGATCGCCGTGCCCGAGTACGTCGACATCGACTCCATCGAGGACCTGAAGGACAACGCCGACCGCTTCGGCGGCAAGATCTACGGCATCGAGCCGGGCGCCGGTCTGACCAAGCAGACGCAGGAGTCGATGATCCCCGAGTACGGTCTCGGCGACAGCTACCAGCTCGTCACCTCGTCCACGGCGGCGATGCTGACCGAGCTCGACAGCGCCGAGGCGGCGCAGCGCGACATCGTCGTGACCTCATGGCGGCCGTTCTGGGCCAACGACCGGTACGGCCTGAAGGACCTCGAGGACCCGAAGGGCGCGATGGGTGACGCCGAGGCGCTGCACTTCCTCGGCACCGACGGTTTCGCCGAGGAGTACCCGGAGGCCGCGGAGTACATCGCCGGCATCGCCCTCGACGACGAGCAGTACGCCTCCCTCGAGGACATGGTCGTCAACGAGTACGGCGAGGGCAAGGAAGCTGAGGCGGTCGACGCCTGGCTCGAGGCGAACCCCGACGCCTACGACACGATCGTCACCGACTGATCCGTCAGTGACCTCCTGGGGATCCGGCTGCGGCCGGGTCCCCTTCGTCGTTCAGGCCGTGGGCGGCTCGGTCGATGGCCTCTCCGTCAGTGGTTGCGCGACCTTCTTCTCGAGCACCTCGACGGCGTCGTCCGACAGGGCGATGAGGCCGTCGATCTCCTCGCGCACGCGCTGGTAGGCGAGGTGCCGCTCGGCGGGGGTCGCGGCCTCGTCGGTCGCGACGGCGAGCATGCGGGATGCCGTGGCGAGCCGCTTGCGCTCGGCATCCGTCAATCCGGAGTCCCGCACCCGACGTGCCTCCCGCTCGGCGAGGTCGAAGGCGACCTCGAAGTCGGTGACCGCCTTGCGGTACTCCCGCACCTGCTCGGCGGAAGGCGTGACGCCGTCCGCCGGGCGCGCGCGGTCGGCGACCTTCTTGGCGCGCAGGAAGCCGGCGGTGAGAGGGTCGCGGCCGTCGCTCATCGACGGGAAGGCGATGAGCTTCGCGACGTCGAGCTCGTAGTCGAGCCAGCGGTGGGTGACCTCGTCGTGCACGGCACGCAGGTCGTCGAGCTGATCGACGAGCGACTGCGACGGCGCCTCGACCTCGGCTGCGGAGGCCGAGCCGATTCCCCGCTTGGCTGCGGCGCGAGCGGCGGTGAGCTCGGCTTTCGCCTTCATGATCTCCAGGCGCTGCTTGTGCCTACGCTTCGAGGCGGACGCCCACGAGCCGCTTGCGGCCGAGGCGAGACCGAAGAGCGGGAACACGAGCCACCAGTAGTTGCCGGCGAAGGCCCAGAATCCGTCCACCCGCTACACCTTACGTGCGGGGTCGATCGTCACGACCGCCGCGCCGCGACCGGTAGGCGTCGAGAGCGGATGCCGCGCCCTCCGCCGCACGAGTGATGCCGTCGACCGACCGCGCGATCGCCTCACCCGCGATGACCGTCCACACGGGCGCGGCGGGAGCGTCGGACGGAGCGTCGGCGGGCCGGTGACCGGCACGGCGCCAGGCCTCCTGCTCGGCGGCGGCGAAGGCACGGCCGACGTCGTCGACGGCCGCGCGGTAGGTCGTGAACTGCTCGGGGGTCAGCTTCGCCGTGGGGGATGCCGGGCGGTGCTCGCGGGCGACGCCCTCGAGGCGCAGGAACTCGGCCGTCGCAGGGACGCGCACGTCACTCAGGGCGGGGAAGGCGAGGCGGCGGGCGGCATCCGTCTCGTACTCCATCCAGCGTGCGGCGATCGCATCGTGGGCGGCCATGAGACGCGCGAGGGGGAGGTGCTTCGGGTCGGTGCCGCGGGCGGGGACGGCGGCGCGCTCGGCGCTCACCCGGGCACGGGCGACGCGGATCGTCGCGGTCGCTGCGGCTCTGGCCCGTTGAGCGGTCTCGAGCGCGCGACGCGCGGTGCGCACGTCGTCGGGCCGCGCACGACCGGCGGCACGCTCGGCTTCGGCGCGGACGAGCTCGGCCTGCGCGACGCGCGCCGCGGCGCGCGCGCCCACCGCCTCGGAGCGCGCCTGCTGGAGTTCGCGCTGCGCGGCGGTCAGGCCGAGTCGTCGTGCACGGGTGCTCCGGCCGCGTCGCACCCCGAGGACGCTGGCCGCGCCGGCGCCGACCGCGGCGGGAGCGACCCACCAGAACTCCGCCACCGCGGCCCCGATCGCGACGATCCAGAGCTGCATGCCGCCATGCTAGCCGCGCGGGGTGACAGCGCTCTCAGCTGCCGACCACCCGCGCACCCGAGAACCGGGTGACCACACCGGGGTGCCCGGCCGGCATCGCGAGCACGGAGTCGGGTGCGCGATCCGCGAGACCGGGGAAACCGGCATCCGCCAGCAGACCGTCGTCGAGGCGGTCGACCTCCGCTCGCACGAGCGGCCATGGCTCGTGTTCGTTCGCGGCCCAGATCGTTCGTCCGAGGTGCCGCTCGTGGAAGCCCCACCGCGCCGTGAGGAACCGGCTCAGGTCGTCGTCGACGGCCTCCGCTCCGGGGATGACCCGGATGCGGGTGCGCACCCGATCGCCGAACCCCGGATGACGTCGCGACGCGTACTCGATCGCATCTCCCTCCGTGCGCGCCGCGGCCTTCGCCCACCGGTACGGCAGTCCGAAGACGGCCCGTGCGCCCAGCACCGGCAGCAGGTGCTCGGCCTCGAGCGTCTGGAAGACGACGCCGCGGCGGCCGGCGGCATCCTTCGCGTACGTACGGACGTTGATCTCAACGAAACGACCCACGAAGGGTACCGGCGGCAGCGGGAGGAAGCGGAACTCGCTGAGGACGAACGGGATGAGGCCCACCCAGGCCGACCCGTCGAAGACGTCGGGCTCGGTCCCCTTCGGCAACAGCGGCGCGACCTGCGACGGATGGACGCGCCAGTGCAGGAAGCACGCGCCGCTCCAGCGCTGCTGCAGCACCGCGCGACCCGGCAGGGCAGGCGCGGTGGCGTCCATGACCCGGGTCAGCCGAACAGGAGCGTGAGGACGGTCGCCCCACCGCCCACGAGCACCATCGAGACGATCACGGTCCACGCGATCACCTTCGTCCGGGCGCGCTTGCGCCCGACGAACTCGGCGTACTCCGGGTCGTCGCTCACGCGGGAACCTCGTCGACGACGGGTCCGAACGCGGCGGGGAGCGTCGCCTTCGCGACTCGACGCAGCTCGGGAACCGCAATCGAGAAGACGTCCTGGATCTCGAGCGTGGACTGCTCACCCTCGGGTGCGGAGTCGGTCACGCCGATGCGGAGGACGGGGTACCCGCGTCCCTCGCACAGACCGCGGAACTTCACGTCCTCCTCGCGCGGCACCGACACGATGACGCGGCCGGTCGACTCGCTGAAGAGGGCGGTCGCGGCATCCACTCCGTCGCGCTCCATGATCTCGCGCAGCCAGACCCGGGCGCCGACGCCGAACCGGGTCGTCGCCTCGGCCAGAGCCTGCGCGAGGCCGCCGGAGGAGAGGTCGTGCGCGCTGGAGACGAGCATCTCGTCGCGCGCGGCCTGCAGCAGACCCGCGAGGGTCTTCTCACCGGCCAGGTCGACCTTCGGCGGCCGGCCGCCGAGGTGGTTGTGGACGGTGTCGGCCCACGCCGAGCCGTCGAGCTCGGTCGAGGTCGTGCCGAGGAGGTAGATGTTCTCGCCGGCATCCTGCCAGCCGCTGGGGATGCGGCGGGCGACGTCGTCGATGATGCCCAGCACACCGACCACCGGGGTCGGGAAGATGGGCTGGTCGCCGGTCTGGTTGTAGAAGCTGACGTTGCCGCCGGTCACGGGGACGCCCAGCTCGAAGCACGCGTCGGCGAGACCGTCGACGGCCTGCCCGAACTGCCACATGACCTCGGGGTTCTCGGGGCTGCCGAAGTTGAGGCAGTCCGTGACCGCGGTGGGCTCGGCGCCGGTGACGGCGACGTTGCGGTACGCCTCGGCGAGGGCGAGCTGCGCACCCGCGTACGGGTCGAGCTGGCAGTAGCGGCCGTTGCAGTCGGTCGCGATGGCGAAGCCGAGGCCGGATTCCTCGTCGACGCGGATCATGCCGGCGTCGTCGGGGAAGCTGAGGGCCGTGTTGCCCATGACGTAGTAGTCGTACTGGTTGGTGACCCACGAGGTGTCGGCGAGGTTCGGGCTGCCGAGCAGCTTCAGGAACTGCTCGCGCAGGACTCCCGGGTCGTCGCTGCGCTCGAGGTGCGCGGCGGAGTCGTCGCGGAGCGCGTCGATCCACGTCGGGTAGGCGACGGGACGCTCGTAGACGGGGCCGTCGACTGCGACGGTCGAGGGGTCGACGTCGACGATCTGCTCGCCGTGCCAGAAGATCTGCAGGCGGCCGTCGCCGGTGACCTCGCCGAGGACGCTCGTCTCGACATCCCACTTCTGCACGACGGCGAGGAAGGCGTCGAGCTTCTCGGGAGCGACGATCGCCATCATGCGCTCCTGGCTCTCGCTCATGAGGATCTCCTCGGGCGTGAGCGACGGGTCGCGCAGCAGCACCTTCTCGAGGTCGACCTTCATGCCCGATCCGCCGTTGGCGGCGAGCTCACTCGTGGCGCACGAGATGCCCGCGGCGCCGAGGTCCTGGATCGCCTCGACGAGCTCACCCTGGTAGAGCTCGAGGCAGCACTCGATGAGCACCTTCTCGGCGAAGGGGTCGCCGACCTGCACGGCGGGACGCTTGGTCGGGCCGCCGTCGGCGAAGGTGTCGGATGCCAGGATCGAGGCGCCGCCGATGCCGTCGCCGCCCGTGCGGGCGCCGAACAGGACGACCTTGTTGCCGGCGCCGGTGGCGTTGGCGAGCTTGATGTCCTCGTGGCGGAGGACGCCGACCGCGAGCGCGTTGACGAGCGGATTGCCCTGGTAGACCTTGTCGAAGACGGTCTCGCCGCCGATGTTGGGGAGCCCGAGGCAGTTGGCGTAGAAGCTGATGCCGCTGACGACGCCGTGGACCACGCGGGCGGTGTCGGGGTCGTCGATGTCACCGAATCGCAGCTGGTCCATGACGGCGACGGGGCGCGCGCCCATCGAGATGATGTCGCGGACGATGCCACCGACGCCGGTCGCGGCGCCCTGGAACGGCTCGATGTAGCTGGGGTGGTTGTGGGACTCGACCTTGAAGGTGACGGCCCAGCCTTCGCCGACGTCGACGACGCCGGCGTTCTGGCCCATGCCGACCATGAGCCGCTCCTTCATCTCGTCCGAGACCTTCTGACCGAAGCGGCGCAGGTAGATCTTCGAGGACTTGTAGGAGCAGTGCTCGCTCCACATGACGGAGTACATCGCCAGCTCGCCCGAGGTGGGGCGGCGGCCGAGGATCTCGCGGATGCGGTCGTACTCGTCGGGCTTGAGGCCGAGCGCCGCGTACGGCTGCTCCTTCTCCGGCGTGGCGACGGCGTTCTCAACAGTGTCTGCGACGGGGGTGCTCACGCGGCTGGGCTCCAAGACTCGGGATGCCGGGGGACGCCCCCATCCTATCGGCGGCATCGTGTGCGGATGGGTCCCCGGGCGGTACGCTGGCGCCGTCAGCTCGGCGCGCACTCCTGGGGGAACACATGTCGACAGCAACCCGTCGTGGGCGCCTTCCCGCCGCTGCGGCCGCGGGGGTCATCCTCCTCGTGGCCACACCGATGCTCGCGGGATGTGCGGAGGTGATGTACGGGGTCGCTCGCGGGATGATGCAGGCTCAGAACGGCCCGGTCATCCCCCCGGCGGACGACGATCCGTCGACGCACCTGCAGGCCAGCCTGGACGCGCTCGATGTGGGCGACTGCTACGACATCCCCGAGCTCGACGAGTCGGCGCCCTCGTGGAGCTCGGCGGTCTACCCGGTGCCCTGCGACGAGCCCCACATGTACGAGCTGTACGCGGACATCGTTCTGCCGGAGTCGCGGTTCCCGGCGGACGAGTTCCCCGACAACGAGTATCCCGGTGAAGAAGACGTCTGGTCGGCGGCGGACGAGGTCTGCTACCCGGCCTTCGAGGCCTATGTCGGTGAGGCGTACGAGGACTCGCCGCTCGAATTCTGGTACTACACGCCCGCCGAGCAGTCATGGCGTCGCGGCGACCGCCAGGTCCTGTGCGTCCTCGGCCACGAGGAGGAGATGGTCACGGGCAGCGCCGAGGGCAGCGGAGCGAAGACATCATGAGGCGATCTTCGGTTGCCGGTGGTGCGGGGCTCCTGCTCGCCGTTCCGATGCTCACTGGCTGCAGCGAGGCGAGCTTCTACGAGATGTCCGGCATGGTCTATCGCGATGCCAGCGGCACGATCACGGTGGGCGGCGACCTCGACGTCTTCGAACTGGTCGCGGGGGACTGCTTCGCCGACTCCGACGGGGAGGGCGGTCCCGATGGGGAAGGGAAGGTCTCGCAGGTCCGCGCGATCCCGTGCGACGACCCGCATCCGTACGAGGTCTTCCACGTGTTCTCGTTGCCGCGGCAGCCGTACCCGGGCGACGACGCCGTCGTCCAGGCCGCGGACGAGGGCTGCTACGCCGAGTTCGAGGATTTCGTGGGGGAGCCTTTCGAGGGCTCGTCGGTCGACTTCTCGTACTTCACGCCGCTCGAGGGCGAATGGAAGGGCGGGCGCCACGACCGGATGGTGCAGTGCTTCGTCGTTCCCGGCCAGGATGTGACCGGGACACTGGCCGACAGCGGGCGTGAAGCGTCCTAAGCCCCCGGCTCGTCCGTCTCGCTCGGGTCGGAGTCGATGACGCCGATGCCGACGGCGTGGTGGCTGGGCTCCTCGTCCTGCTGAGGCGGCGCCTTCGGCTCCTCGCCGGGCTCCTTGGCGACGCTGGGCTCTTCGAGCTCGTCGGTGTCCGGCATCTCCTCGGGGTCGGCGTGCTCCGCGCCTTCGTTCTCGGTGCCTTCGTTGTCGGCCATGACGGCTCCTTCCGTTGCTTCCACTGTGCGGGTGTGATGCCGCGGTCGCGATGGTCTTGACGGCACCGACGTCGGTCGGTAGGCCTACGCTGACCGGATGGATCCGATCGAGCGACTGCGGGAGCGCGAGCGTGAGCTGCAGGCACAGCTCGCGCGGCTGGATGCCGATGACGCGGCGCTGCGGGTCGATCGCTCGGACGCGACGGCCGACGACGAGCACGACCCCGAGGGGTCCACGCTCTCGGGCGAGTGGCAGCGCGTCGATGCTCTCCGGATGTCGACGCGCGATGAACTCGCGCAGGTCGCGATCGCGCTGGCGCGGGTGGATGCCGGAACCTACGGCGTCTGCGAGCGGTGCGGACGGCCGATCCCCGAGGCGCGCCTCGAGGTGCGCCCGCAGGCCACGATGTGCGTGGCATGCGCCTCCTGAGCTGAGGGCCCTGCCTGGGAGGCAGGGCCCTCAGGGTTCACGGCCGGGGCGGAACGGGCGGAGTCGGTCGAGTCGGAGCGGCCGGCTGCGTCGGGGCCGCCGGCTGCGTCGGGGCCGCCGGCTGCGTCTGCTGCCGGAGGGTGCGCGTTGCTTCCTCCGCCTGGACGGCGACGGGAGGTGCGCCCTTCGCGTGCTGGGCGATCTTCGGAGCCTCTTCCTCGCCCTTGGTGAGGATGGCCTCCCATCGCTGCTGCATCGGCTTGATGAGGCCGCCGCCGGCACCGACGATGATGACGCCCGCGATGATGGCCAGGACGGCGATCAGGATCGGCGTCGTGACCGAGGTGGCCACCTCGATCTGGTTCAGCGCGGCGGTGACGCCGAGGAAGATGATGAACACGGCGGCGATGTTCGCGAGGACCTTGCCGTAGGAGAGGCCGCTCAGCGTGTTCTGGATGAGTCCCTTCACGGCGGCGGCGATGGCCGTCGCGATCACGATGATGATGATCGCGACGATGATCTTCGGCAGGAAGGCGATGATGCCCTCCAGAAGGTCGCTGACGGGGTTCGGACCGAAGACACCGAACGCGAACTGCAGGACGAACAGGACCAGGGCGTAGTACACGATCTTGGCGACGATGTCGGACGCGTCCAGCTTGGATTTGGCGAGGGCCCTCTTGATACCGCCGCGCTCCACGAGACGGTCGAAGCCGACCTTCTCGAGCAGCTTCTCGAGGGCTTTCGAGATCAGCTTGGCGACGATGAGTCCGACGATGAGGATGAGGAGGAACAGGAGAGCCTGTGGGACGAATGTCACCACGGCCGCGAGCCCGTTCTCCAGTGCGTTGCCGATGTTCATGATGTGACCTTTCACGATCGTCCTCGGCATCTGCGGCTGCCGGCGACGGAGTGAGCGCCCTCAGTGCGCACACTCTCTGTGGTGTGTTGCGGCGAAGTCCGCTGCTGTCGCCAGTGTGATGCCACGGGCGGGACGGGATGCGGGGATTGCTCCGGTGCTGCCCGCGATGGTATTTCGGCCCCACCGCCGGTGCGACCTCGTCCAGCAGGGTGGCGGAACAGTACGCCCGAAGCGCGGGTCAGGCAAGCCTCGTCGATCGGCGGTGCAGGCGGTGGATCCTCGCCCCATGAGCACCGAGAACCGCGATCGCGACGCCGCGAACCTTCCCGCCCGCGGGGCGACGCCCCCGGCTGAGGCACAGGTGTCCGATTCCGGACACACCCTTCACCACGACGTCCTCCAGCGTGAGAAGGCGGAGTTCGGCGGCTTCAAGTTCGGGTCGGCGTTCTTCGGCTGGCTCACCGCCACAGGCACGGCCGTCCTGCTCACCGCACTCGTCGCCGCGACCGGGACCTGGGTGGGCGCCAGTACGGGGACCGCCCCGGAGGAGGCCGCCGAGACGGCCACCCGGAATGCGGGGACCGCCAGCATCCTGGGTGCTGTCCTCCTCGGCATCGTCCTGCTCGTCTCGTACTTCGCGGGCGGGTACGTCGCCGGTCGGATGGCCCGCTTCAGCGGGGCGAAGCAGGGGATCGCCGTCTGGATCTGGGCCATCGCCATCGCCGTGGTCGTCGCCATCGTGACGGCCGTGGCGGGCAGCCAGTGGGATCTCCTGGGCAATCTCGACAGCTTCCCGCGGATCCCCGTCGATCCCGAGGCGGCGACCACGACGGGCATCCTGACCGCCATCGGCGCCGCGGTGGTCGCGCTGATCGGCGCGATCCTCGGAGGACTCGCCGGCATGCGCTACCACCGCAAGATCGATCGAGTCGGCCTCGGCCGGTAGACCACGGCGGCGGGCTGGTATCGGCGCCGCCGCCGCCGCTTGACGCGCGGCATCCGCTGCCCTAACGTACAACCAAATGGTTGCACAAACGGAGCTCAGCGATGACCAGATCGACCGCGTCTTCCACGCGCTCGCTACCGCGACGCGCCGGGACATCCTGCGCCGTACGCTCCAGCGCGAGCAGTCGATCTCTGCACTCGCCGCGGACTACGACATGTCGTTCGCGGCGGTGCAGAAGCACATCGCCGTGCTCGAGGCGGCGGAACTCGTCGTCAAGCGTGCCGAAGGGCGCGAGCGGCTCGTCCGAGCGGACCCCGGCATGATCGCCCGCGCCCGCGCGCTCCTCGCGCAGTACGAAGACCTCTGGCGCGCCCGCATCGACCGCCTCGACGCGCTCCTCGCCGAACCCGAGAACTGACCGACCGTCCCACGAAGGAGAAGGACATGCCCGTCACCGACATCACGACCGACACCGAGAACCTCACGATGACCCTCACCGCCGACGTCGACGCCCCGGTCGACCGCCTCTGGCGGGCGTTCACCCAGCCGCGTCAGCTCGAGCGCTTCTGGGGTCCTCCCGGCTGGCCGGCCACCTTCACCGCCTTCGACTTCACCGTCGGCGGCCGCGCTCACTACGCCATGACCAGCCCGCAGGGCGAGAAGTCCCGCGGGACGTGGGATTTCCTCGCCATCGACGAGGGTCGCAGCTTCGAGGTGCTCGACGCATTCGCCGACGAGGACGGGCAGCCCATCGCCGAGTTCCCCTCGATGCGCATGGTCTTCTCGTTCACCGAGACCGCCGGCGGCTCGCGCCTGTCCAACGTGACTCACTTCGCCTCGGCTGAGGCTCTGGAGCAGGTCGTCGCGATGGGCGCCGTCGAGGGATCCCGCATGGCGATGGACCAGCTCGACACCGTGCTGCACGACCTGCGCGAGTGGTTCCAGGGCAAGGGCACGAACGTCGAGCTCCTCGACGACGCGCACGTGCGCATCACGCGGCTCGTCGACGGTCCCCGCGAGCTCGTGTGGCGCGCGCACCACGATCCGGAACTCCTGAGGAAGTGGATGCTGGGGCCCGACGGCTGGGCGTTGGTCGAGTGCGTCGTCGGCGACCAGTACCGCTACGTCTGGGAGGAGGGCGGCAACCCCGAGACCCGCTTCGGGTTCGAAGGCGACACCCTGCTGCTCGATGAGCCGCGCCGCTCGGTGAGCACCGAGAAGATGATCGGCATGGACGGCCCCTCGACCACGAACGACCTGCAGTTCTACGAGGAGGACGGTGCCACTCTGCTGACGCTGCTCATCGAGTACCCCGACAAGGAGACACGCGACATGATCCTCGCCACCGGCATGGCGGACGGCATGGAGACCTCCTACGCCCGCCTCGAGCGCGAGGTGCTGCAGGCGGCCTAACCCGGCTCCGAGGCGACGCCCTCGTCCGCCGGCTCAGGCCCGGGCGAGGGCGTCCTCGAGCGCGACCCACGCGAGCATCGCGCACTTCACGCGGGCCGAGAACTTCGAGACGCCGGACAACGCCGCCGCGTCGGCGAACCTCTCCTCGTCCAGGGGGATCGCGCCACGGGAGCGCAGCGCCTCGCGGAAGCCGTCGATCAGCGTGACAGCCTCCTCGCGCGGCAGACCTGCGTCGCCGCCGTCCTCCTCGATCAGCGCGGCGAGCATCGACGCGGACGCCTGCGAGATCGAGCAGCCCGACCCCTCCCAGGACAGGTCGGTGATGCGCTCACCCGCGTCGTCGACGCGCACGCGCAGCGTGATGTCGTCACCGCACATCGGGTTGTGCTGGTGCGAGCTCGCGGTGCGTCCCTCCTCGGGCGACAGGCCGCGCCCGTGCGGGTGCTTCGAGTGGTCGAGGATGAGCTCCTGGTACAGCGAGTCGAGACCGTTCATGCGTTCACTCCGAAGTAGGAACGGATGCCGCCCACGGCATCCACCAGCGCATCGACGTCGTCGTCGGTGTTGTACAGCGAGGTCGAGGCCCGGACCGAGGCCGTCACCCCGAACCGCTTGTGCAGCGGCGCCGCGCAGTGATGTCCGACGCGCACGGCGATGCCCTGCGCGTCCAGGTACTGACCCGCATCGTGCGCGTGCACGCCGTCGACCGTGAAGCTCCAGAGCCCGACGCGCTCGCCGCCCTCGGCGTCGCCCAGCAGACGGATCCCGGGGATGTCGACGAGGCCCTCGCGCATGCGGGCCGCCAGTCGCGCCTCGTGCGCGTGCACGGCGGGCATCCCCGCGTCCTCCAGGTACGACACCGCGGCGGCGAGTCCGATCGCGGGACCGATCGGCTGCGTGCCCGCCTCGAACCGCTGCGGCGGCGGCAGGTACCCCGCCTCGTCGAGCGTCACGGTCGTGATCATCGATCCGCCGGTGAGGAACGGCGGCAGCGCCTCGAGCACGTCGCTCCGGCCGTAGAGGCCGCCGACGCCGTAGGGACCGAGCATCTTGTGGCCGCTGAAGACCGCGAGGTCGACGCCGAGGGCCGGCAGGTCGAGGCGCATGTGCGGTGCGGACTGGCACGCGTCGAGCACCGTGAGCGCACCGACCTCGTGCGCGAGCGCGACGATCTCGGCGACGGGGTTCACGATCCCGAGCACGTTCGACACGTGCGAGAACGCCACGATCCGGGTGCGCTCGCCGATGATCTCGGCCGCCGCGTCCAGGTCGAGCCGGCCGTCGTCGTGCACGGGGATGTGCCGGAGCACCGCCCCCGTCCGCGCCGCGAGCTCCTGCCACGGGATGAGGTTCGCGTGGTGCTCGGTCGCGGTCGCGACGATCTCGTCGCCGGGCTGGAGCGCGAACCGAGCGGATGCCGGTGCCCCCCGCCCGAGCGTCGCGTTGCCGATCGCGTACGCCACGAGGTTGAGTCCCATGGTGGCGCCGCTGGTCCAGACGAGCTGCTCGGCGCGGGCGCCGACGAATCGCGCGACGGTGGCCCGGGCATCCTCGAACAGATCGGTCGCCTCGGCGGCGAGCGTGTGCGCGCCGCGGTGCACGGCTGCGTTGCTGCGCGTGAGGAAGTCGTACTCGGCCTGCAGCACCTGGCGGGGCTTCTGGCTCGTCGCCCCGGAGTCGAGGTAGACGAGCGGGTGCCCGTTCACCTCCTGCTGGAGGATCGGGAAGTCCGCGCGCAGCCGGGCAGCGTCGAGCGTCGCGGTCTCGGACAGGGCGGGAGAAGTCACCCCTCTAGGCTACGCCGGTGGCGGGTCCCGGGGCCGGTCGCGCCGGGCTCAGAGGTCAGACCACGGGCGGTACGTGATGGACACGACCGTCTCGTCCACGGGGTCGGTGTTGACCCACGGCGAGTAGCCGTCGAGCTCGGCGTCGCCCTGCGTTCCGTTGATGCGGTCGATCGCGAAGAAGAAGCGCGGTTCGCCGTCGGACATCTCGACCTCCCGGTCGGGTCCGAGGGCGCGCACCTCGTCGGCGGTGAGACCGATCGCGAGGTCGAACTCGGGCGTCACCGCGACGCCGCTCACGTCGGCGCCCGTGACCGT
This sequence comes from Microbacterium oleivorans, assembly GCF_023715745.1. Lineage (GTDB taxonomy): Bacteria > Actinomycetota > Actinomycetes > Actinomycetales > Microbacteriaceae > Microbacterium > Microbacterium oleivorans_D. Next base: position 254,549 of record NZ_JAMBOV010000001.1, read on the forward strand.
CACGTAGGAGGGGACGAAGTACTCGTCCCGCGATTTGCCGCCCTCGGTCGGGATCATGTCGAAGTAGGTGAACCCGTCCCACGTGTACGAGGTGTAGTCGGGGAAGTGCGTGCCGTCGCCCTCGTAGATCGACTCGGACGGCTCCGCGCCGAACGCCTCGGTGAGGGCCGCGACGGCGGCGTCCGCGTCGCCGCGCCACTCGTACGCGTACAGCTCGGATCCGTCGTCCGCGACGATCGTGAAGCCGTCGGCCCCGAGCACGACCTCGCTCGCCGTCGGGGCCTCTGTCTCCGCCTCGGTCTCCGTGGGCGTCGGCGCCGCCTCGGACGCACCGGAGGCCTCCGGCGACGGCGAGCCCGCTCCCGGTGCGGCGGCGGGGGCCGGCATCCGGTTCAGCATCAGCACGATCGCGACGACGACGGCGATCGCGAGGACACCCGCGAGCGTCAGCAGCGGAATGAGGTTGCGGGGACGTCGGGACTCGGCCATGCGCACATCATGGCAGTCCGCGCGCATTCATCCATCAGTTTTCGGAATGCTCTACCAAACCGTAATGACGCTGCTCGACGCGGCCGCCGCGGTCGTCGCCGGGGAGTGGTCGCGAGCGGCGTCCGTAGACGATCTCGGACGAATCCAGCAGCCACGGCACGAGGGTCACGGTGACGCCGTGCACCATCATCAGCTGCTGCGCGATGCGGCGCGCGCGGCGGTTGTGGAGCGGGGTCTCCCACCAGTGGCCGACGATGTACTGCGGCAGGTAGACGGTCACGACCGACGGTCCGTGCATCTCGCGGTACTTCTCGATGAAGCCGATCAGCGGGGTGGCGTAGTGCCGGAACGGCGAGTCGACGACGACGAGGGGCACCGGCATCCGGTGGTACTCCCAATCGGCCTTCAACTCGGCGATGTCGTCGGTCGTGACGGCCACGTGCACGGCGAGGGTCTTGTCGTGCTTCGCGGCCAGGGCGTAGTCGATCGCCTTCGCGACGGGCTTCTGCAGCTTGCCGACGAGGATGATGGCGAGGTCGCCGGACGAACCGAACTTCACGGAGTCGTCCATCTCGATCTCGTGCTCGACGTCGCGGTAGTACCGGTTGACGCCGATCATGAGGAACGCGAGGACGGGCATCGCGAGGAAGACGAGCCACGCGCCGTGGGTGAACTTCGTGATCGTCACGATCGCGAGCACGGCGACGGTGAAGGCGGCGCCGATCGTGTTGATCGCGAGTCCCGACATCGCCTCGCGGCGCACCGCGGCGGGGCGGTTCTTCAGCAGTCGCAGCTCGCGCCGCCAGTGGCGCACCATGCCGATCTGCCCGAGCGAGAACGACACGAACACACCGATGATGTAGAGCTGGATGAGGGTCGTCAGGTTCGCCTGGAACACGATGAGGATCGCGATCGCGGCGCCGCCGAGGATCAGCATCCCGTTCGAGAAGACGAGACGGTCGCCGCGGGAGTTCAGGGCCTTCGGGGCGTAGCTGTCGCGGGCGAGTACCGAGCCGAGCAGCGGGAACCCGTTGAACGCGGTGTTGGCCGCGAGGAGCAGGACGCAGGCGGTCGCCGCTTGGATGACGAAGAAGAGGATCGAGTCGCCGCCGAACGTCGCGGCGGCGACCTGGGCCATGAGGCTCGGCTGCGGGCCCGCCTCGCAGTCGAACCCGACGAGTCGGCAGGGGTTCTCGGCGTAGTGCACACCCGCGATGAGAGCCAGCGCGGTGAGACCGGCGAAGAGCACGATCGCGATGCCGCCCATGAGCACGAGCGTGGTCTGCGCGTTCTTGATCTTCGGCGTCCGGAACGCGGGCACCCCGTTGCTGACCGCCTCGACACCGGTGAGGGCGGAGCAGCCGCTCGAGAAGGCGCGCAGCAGGAGCAGGATGAAAGCCACCTGCGACAGGCTCTCGGCTTCGACGGTGAAGTCCGCGCTCGAGGCGACCGGGGCATCGCCCATCGCCCAGCGGAACAGGCCGGTCACGATCATGAGGGCGACGGACCCGATGAACACGTAGGTCGGGATCGCGAACGCCTGCGACGCCTCGCGCACACCGCGCAGGTTCACGATGACCAGCAGGATGACGAAGCCGACCGCCAGCTCGACGCGCCACGGGTCGAGGGCCGGCAGCGCCGAGATGATGTTGTCCACACCGGACGAGACCGACACGGCGACCGTCAGCACGTAGTCGACGAGCAGGGCGGATGCCACGACGACACCGGCCTTCTCGCCGAGGTTCGTGCGGGCGACCTCGTAGTCGCCACCGCCCGAGGGGTAGGCCTTGATCAGCTGGCGGTAGCTGAGCACGACGACGATGAGCAGCACGACGACGGCGGCCGCGACCGGCGGCGCGAACGCCATGAACGCCGTCCCCCCGAGCAGCAGGATCATCAGCAGTTCCTGCGGCGCGTACGCGACGGACGACAGCGCGTCGGAGGCGAAGATCGGCAGCGCCCGCTTCTTGGGCAGCAGCTGTCCCTCGAGCTTCTCGGTGTCGAGGGGTTCGCCGATCAGCATGCGCTTCACGGCGGGGGAGGGGGCCGCGTTCGGATCGCGGCTGTCACTGGTCACGGCGGGCGACATTACGCCTCCCGCGAACGCAGTGCAACGTGAGGCGGAGGGCCTCTCGATCCCTAGACTCCAGGGGTGACCGGCCAGATCTTCCCCGCGGTGGTGGCCGTCCTCTTCGGGGCCGTCGTCGGGCTCCTGCTGTTCGTCCCCATCGTCGCGATCAGCTACCGGCGGCGCGGACGTTTGACCCTCGGCCGACTGGGCTTCTGGGCGGCATCCCTCGTCTACTTCATGGCGCTGTGGACCTACACGCTGCTGCCGCTGCCCGCCTCCGACGACTACCGCTGCGCGGGCGCCGTGCTCTCGCTCGGACCCACCGTCGACGATGTCGTGGGCGCATTCGCCGACGGCGCCGCCCTCACCGACGTCCGGCTGCTGCAGGTCGTCTTCAACGTCCTGCTGTTCGTGCCCCTCGGCTTCCTCCTCCGGGTCGTGACCCGGCGAGGTGTGTTCGTCGCGCTGTCGGCGGGCCTGAGTCTGTCGCTCCTGATCGAGCTGACGCAGCTCACCGGGGTCTGGGGCCTCTACCCCTGCGGTTACCGCCTCTTCGACGTCGGCGACCTGACCACCAACACCCTGGGCGCCGTGATCGGCTCCGTCGCCGGCCTGCTCGTCCCGACGCGCTTGCGCGGGCTCGGCAGAGCAGCGGATGCCGGTGCCCCACGCCCGGTGACGCGGGGGCGCCGTCTGCTCGCCGCTGTGTGCGACCTCCTCGGCGCCACGATCGTCGGGGGCGCAGCGGGCACCGTCGTCCAGCTCTTCCTGCAGTTCGCGCTGCGTCGTGAAGACCTCGTCGCCGACGCTGCGATCGCCGACATCGCCGCGGGATGGACCCCGATCCTGCTCTGGTCGACCGTGGTCCTGGCCACCGGTCGCACGATCGGCGACCTGGCGGTCGAGCTGCGCTACGAGGGCGGGCGTCAGCCGGAGTGGGTGGCGCGGCTGCTGCGGTTCGTCGGCGGCATCGGCGGGTACCTGCTGCTCGGTCTGTCCTTCGGCGATGGCGGCGCGCTCGCCGGGCTGTTCGCGCTCGTATCGTTCGTGCTCGTGTTCACCACGCGCTCCGGCCGCGGCCTCCCGGGGCTCGTGACGGGGCGTCAGCTGATCGACGCGCGTGCGCGCGTCTCACCGGGGGACGTGACGCACGCCGAGGATCACTGACCGCGGGCGCGGAACGTGTAGGTGATCGTCGCGACCTTCTGCGTGGACTCGTCCGACTCGACGAAGGCGCTGAAGACGCGCTCGCCATTGTTGTAGAACGTGCCGCGGCCTTCGCCGTAGGTCAGGCGCAGGCGTCCGTTCGTGAGCGCGAACTCGTCGAAGGGACCCTTGCTGCGCGCCTGATCGATCGACTGACCGACCGTGACGCCGAACTCGTTGGTGACCTGCACGTCGGCCGGCAGACCCGCGCTGACGGTCACCCAGGTCGGGGCCGGCACCTCGCTGCGCGACCGACCGCCGTCGCCGAGGAAGACGTCGTACATGCGGAAGCCCGGCCAGACGTAGATGTCGTAGGCCCAGTTCTCGGCGTCGCCGTTGACGAAGTCCTCTTCAGGAGCAGTGCCGAACGCCTCGGTGAGCGCGGCGATCGCGGGGGCCGCGTCATCCGCCCACTGATGCGTGAACTCACCGTCCGCCGTCGTGATCGTGAAGCCCGAGCCGTTCACCGCGATCGTCGACGCTGCCGCCGGAGGCTCCTCGGTCGGCGTCGCCGAGGGCTGCGGCTGCTCCTGCGGCGTCGACGGCGCCGGCTGCGGCGCGGCGGCGGAGCTCTCGGCGGGCGGCGCGGCCGTCGTGGGCTCCGTCGCGCGGAGCAGGTATGCGCTCACGACGACGATCACGGCGACCAGCAGCACGCCCGCGATCGCGCCCAGGATCATCGGGACCCGGTTCGGGTTCTCGGGGCGCTCCGGCTCGCGGTGCTCCTGCGGGTCGAGGGGGGCGAAGGGCAGCCAGTCGTCGTTGCTCACGAGAGGAACTCCCGCGCGGCGACGGTCAGGGCGTCGACGCCGCGCTCGATGGTCGGGTGCAGCACGGGGGCGAAGTAGGGGGAGTGGTTCGTCGGGATGTCGCGCGAGATCGTGCCCGCAGCGGCGGCATCCGCGTACTGCTGCGGGTCGACACCGCCCCAGAACCAGTAGACGAGCGGGGCGCCGGACTCGCGAGCGAACCACGAGACGTCCTCGCTGCCGGTGAACATGCCGGGATCGACGACCGTGCCCTCGCCGAACGCGCGGTCGAGCGCGGCCGTCAGACGAGCCGTCGCATCCTCATCGTTGATCGTCGGCGGCAGGGAGTGGAGCGTCGCGATGGTCGGCTCCTGCTCCGCGCCCGATGCCGCGGCCTCCGCGCGGATGACCCGCTCGACGCGGGCGAGGATGTCGGCCCGCGCCTCGTCGTTCGGGTAGCGCAGGCTCAGCTCGAGGGTCGCCTCGGCGGGGATGATGTTGTTCTTCAGCCCCGCGTGGATCGCGCCGACGGTGACGACGGCCATCTCGCGCGGGTCAACCTCGCGGGAGACGATCGTCTGCAGGCGCATGACGGTGGCCGCCGCCATCACGACGGGGTCGATCGTCGAGTGGGGGCGCGAGCCGTGCCCGCCGCGACCGTGCAGGGTGACGGTGATGCCGTCCGATGCCGCCATCTGGGTCCCCGGCCGCACGCCGATCGTGCCGGCCGGCAACGGGGTGAGGTGCTGACCGAGGACGATGTCCGGCTTCGGGTACCGGTCGAAGACGCCGTCGGCGATCATGGCCTGGGCGCCGGCGCCGTACTCCTCGGCGGGCTGGAAGACGGCGACGACGGTGCCGGACCACTCCCCCCGCGTCTCCTGCAGCTTCTCGAGCGCGCCCAGCAGTGCGGTGACGTGCATGTCGTGACCGCAGGCGTGCATGACCGGCACATCCTGGCCGGCGGGGTCGACGCCGCGAGCGGTGCTCGCATAGGGGAGACCGGTCTGCTCGGCCACCGGCAGACCGTCCATGTCGGCACGGAGCCAGACGACCGGGCCGTCGCCGCTGCGGACGACGGTGACGACACCCGTGCGGCCGACGCCCTCCTCGTACTCGAGGCCGAGCGCCGCGAGCTCGCGCGTGATGACGCCGGCTGTCCGGGTCTCCTGGAACGACAGTTCCGGATGCCGGTGCAGATCGGTGTAAATCGCTTCGAGATCGAGAGGCATGCCCACGAGCCTACGGCGCGGGAGCGCCCGGTACCTCCGTGAGTCCTCCATGCGGAGCGCTCGTCGAGGTGCGTTCGACCAGGCGGAACGCCAGCTCACCGAGCTCGGTGCGACCGTCGACCGCGGCCAGGACGGCGTCGGCGGCCCGCTCGCCCTGCTCGTGCGGGAACTGGGCGATCGTCGTCAGCCCGAAGAAGTCGCCCATCTCGTGACCGTCGACGCCGACCACCGACAGATCCCCGGGGACGTCGAGACCCTGGTCGCGCGCGGCGAAGAGCGCACCGAACGCGAGCTCGTCGGATGCCGCGAAGATCGCCGTCGGCGGTGCCGCGCTCTGCAGGAGTTTGTGTGTCGCGCGGTATCCGGCGTCGATCGTGAAGTCGCCCGGCGCGAAGGCAGCGTCGGCGATGCCGGCATCCGCCATCGCCGCCATGAAACCGTGGCGACGCAGGGAGGGGATGTCGAGGCCCGGATCCCCGGGGTACCCGGCCCCGATGTGCGCGATGCGCCGGTGCCCGAGGCCGAGCAGGTGCTCGGTGGCGAGGCGCGCGACGGCGACGTCGTCGACGCGCAGCGCCGGGAGGCGCGGGCTCGTGGACCCGAGCCCCACGACGGGCAGATCCAGCGCCAGCAGGCGGTCCACCTCGTCGTCGGCGAGGGTGAGCGAGAGGACGATCAGCCCGTCCACGCGTCCGCGGCGCAGCGAGACGTCGAGGACCCCGTCGCGCTGCGAGCGGTCCGCGCTCATGCTGTAGAGCGTCATGTCGTACCCGTGCGGGGTGAGCCGACTCGCGATCCCGTCGAGCACGTTGGCGAAGAACCATCGGTCGAGCAGCGGCACCACGACGCCGATGTTCGCCGCGTGTCCTGTGGCCAGAGCCGATGCCGCCGCCGAGACGACGTACCCGAGATCGGCCGCGGCGGCGCGCACACGGGCGCGGGTCGCATCCGAGATGCGCCCGCGCCCGCTCAGCGCGCGCGAGACGGTCGCCGCCGACACGCCTGCGACGCGGGCGACGTCGTCGATGCCCGTCACGTCAGTCCGCGGCGATCCACACCGTGGTGTCGGCGGGCAGGTCGCGGCCGAGGAACGCGTCGCTCTCGACGAGCAGTGTGCCCTCCGGCAGGGCGACGGGTGTCGACCCGACGTTCGCCACGACGGTGACATCGCCGTTGCGGAACGCGACGACGTCGTCGCCGTACTCGTCCAGCCACTCGAGCTCGCCCGAGCCGAGCTCGTGAGCGCGGCGGGTGGCGAGCAGCGTGCGGTAGAGCCAGAGCGTCGACTCCGGCTGGTCCTCCTGCACGTCGCGGGCGAGCGCGTTCCACTCGGCCGGTTGCGGCAGCCAGCTCTCGCCCGTCGGGCTGAAGCCGAAGGCGCCCTCGTCGGCGGTCCAGGGCAGCGGCACCCGGCATCCGTCGCGGCCGTAGCGCTCGCCGTCGGTGCGGAACCAGGTCGGGTCCTGCCGGACGTCGTCGGGGAGTTCCATAGCCTCCGGGAGACCGAGCTCCTCGCCCTGGTACAGGTAGGAGGAGCCGGGCAGCGCGAGCATCAGCGCCGTCGCGGCGCGGGCACGGCGCAGGCCTGCGGCGGCGTCGGGCTTTCCGGGGGTCTTCGGCCCGACACCGTGACCCTGCGGGTGACCGGGCATCGCGAGGCGGGTCGCGTGGCGGATGACATCGTGGTTCGAGAGCACCCACGTCGCCGGGGCGCCCACGGCGGGGAAAGCGCGCAGGGACTCGCTGATGACCTCGCGGAGCTGCGCGGCATCCCACTCGCTCATCGCGTAGGGGAAGTTGAAGGCCTGGTGCATCTCGTCGGAGCGCACCCACTTCGCGGTCTCGTCGACCGTCGGCAGCCACGCCTCGGCGCACAGGGCGCGATCGCCCTCGTACTCGTCGAGCACGCGGTGCCATTCCCGCCACACCTCGTGCACGCCGTCCTGACCCCAGTAGGGGACCGGCTCGGCGCCGCCCATCGAGTCCGCCTCGGCCGGCGGGGTGTAGTCGGGCAGGCCGTCAGCCTTGATGAGGCCGTGCGCCACATCGACGCGGAAGCCGTCGACACCGCGGTCGAGCCAGAAGCGCAGCGTCGCCTCGAACTCGCCGCGCACCTCGGAGTTGTCCCAGTCGAAGTCGGGCTGCGACGAGTCGAAGAGGTGCAGGTACCACTGACCGTCCGGCACACGGCTCCACGCCGGGCCGCCGAACACGGACTCCCAGTTGTTGGGAGGCAGCTCGCCGTTCTCGCCCTGGCCGTCGCGGAACATGTAGCGCGCGCGCTCGGGGCTGCCGGGTTCGGCTGCGAGGGCCTGCTGGAACCAGACGTGCTTGTCCGAGGAGTGGTTGGGGACGAGATCGATGATGACCCGGATGCCGCGGGCGTGCGCCGCCTCGAGCATGTCGTCGAAGTCGGCCAGCGTGCCGAAGAGCGGGTCGACGTCCCGGTAGTCGGCGACGTCGTAACCGGCATCCTTCTGCGGAGACGTGAAGAACGGGCTCAGCCAGACGGCGTCGACGCCGAGCGAGGCGAGGTCGTCGAGGTGCGACGTGATGCCGGGCAGGTCGCCGATGCCGTCGCCCGAGGCGTCGGCGAAGGAGCGGGGGTAGATCTGGTAGATCACGGCGGTGCGCCACCACTCGGCGCCGGGGCGGCTCTCGCCGATGGGGGCCAGCGTCGAGGTGACGGTGGAGACGGGGGTCGAAGTCATGCGCGTCAGCCTAGCGCAAGCGCTTGCGCACTCGGTGCCCGCGCTGATCGGGTGAGGCGAGTACCCTCGACCCAGTGAATCCCGACGCCCTCGCCCGAGCCGAATCGCTCATCGCGACGATCCCCGACTTCCCCGAGCCCGGCATCCTGTTCCGGGACATCTCGCCGTTGCTGGCGGATGCCGCAGCCCTCCGCACGATCGCGATGGCGATGGCCGAGCCGTTCCTCGGCACGTTCGACGTGGTCGCCGGTGTCGAGGCGCGCGGCTTCCTGCTCGCCGGCGCGATCGCGGTCGCGTCGGGGACGGGACTCGCGCCGATCCGCAAGGCCGGCAAACTGCCGCGTCCGGCGGGATCGGTCAGCTACGACCTCGAGTACGGCAGCGCGACGATCGAGATGACGGACGACCTCGCCGCCGGCGCCCGCGTCCTCCTCGTCGACGACGTCCTCGCCACCGGCGGCACGCTGCGTGCCGGTCAGCAGCTTCTCGAGCAGCTCGGCTACACGATCGCCGGCACGTCGGTGCTCATGGAGCTGACCGCGCTGCAGGGACGCGCGGTCTGCGGCGACGTCCACAGCGTCTTCACCGTCTGAGCGGGGCGCTCACGTCCGGATGACGACGTTCTCCGGCTCCTCGCCCGCCAGCAGATGACCGATCTGGCGGCGGAGCAGACGAACGACCCGCGGGTGCATCGCATCGGTCGCGCCGCCGACGTGCGGGGCGATGATTACGCCGTCGAGCGTCCAGAGCGGGTGGTCGGCGGGAAGCGGCTCCGGATCGGTGACGTCCAGTGCCGCACGGATGCCACGGGTGCGCACGTGGGCGACGAGGGCGTCCGTGTCGATGAGCGACCCGCGACCGACGTTCACGATGAGAGCGGCTTCGGGAAGCGCCGTCAGGAACGCGTCGTCGACGATGTGCCGCGTCGCCGCACCCCCGGGCAGAGTCGCGATGACGATGTCGACGCTCGGAAGGAGCTCGGGGAGCTCCTCGGCCGCGTGGACGTGCACCCCGTCCTCGTCGCGGGCGGTCGAGGCGACCGCGACGAGGTCGACCTCGAAGGGCGCGAGTCGCGCGGCGACGGCCTTGCCGACGCCGCCGTAGCCGAGGACGAGCACGCGGCGGTCGGCGAGTCCGGTCGCCTGGAACGGGCGCCACTCGCGGGCGTCCTGTGCGCGGACGAAGCGGTCGATGCCCCGCTGCGCCGTCAGTGTCAGCGCAATGGCGAGCTCGGCCGTGGACGTCTCGTGCACCGTCGTCGCGTTGGCGAACAGCACACCGGCGGGCAGGCGCTCCTCGATTCCCTCGTAGCCGATCGACTGACCCTGGACGAGTCCGACCTCGATGCCCTCGAGCCAGGGGAGGGGGCTGCCGGAGGCCATGTACGGCGGGACCACGATGTCGATGCGCGGGCGGGGGGAGGCGGCATCCATCTTCCAGACGAACACGTCCGCGCCGTCGATGTCGGCGAGGTCCTCGGCGAGACGGTCGGTGGGCACGCTGACGCTGATGGAAGCCATGCCCCGAGGCTACCGCCGGGTCACTCGACCGTCGTCGCCATGCCCATCCGGGCGAGGACGACGTTCTCGACGATCTGCACGAGGTTGTAGAGCACGAGCGTCACGAGGGTGATGATCGCGACCGATGCCCAGAGGTCGTCGAACCGCGCCTGCGCTGTGAGCTTCTGGATCGCCCCGCCGATGCCCGTTCCGGTCGACAGCCACTCGGCCAGCAATGCACCCGTCACTGCGCCGGGGACCGACACTCGCGCCGCGGCGAACAGCGAGGGCAGCGCACCCGGCACGTCGACCTTGCGCAGCTGCATCCATCGGCCGCCGCCGTAGACGCGGACGAGGTCGAGGCTCTGCTGCGACGCACGCGACAGACCGAACAGGATCGAGGCGAGCGCGGGGAACAGCACGACGATGCTGCCGATGACGGCGACGGATGCCGGGGTGCCGCGTCCCGTGATGAGGATGATGACCGGGGCGATGGCGACGAGCGGGATGCTGCGAAGCAGCAGCGCGAGCGGCATCACGCCCGCTTCGACGGCACGGGAGAGCGAGAAGACGATGGCCAGGACGAGGGCGGCCGCCATTCCGGTCACGAAGCCGAGCGCGGCGTCGCCGAGGGTCTGCCGCACGAGCGGGCCGAGGGCGTCGCGGTGGGCCGCGGCATCCTCGTCCGTGAACAGGAACTCCCACACGTCGACGGGACCCTTGGCGATGTACGGGGAGATCCCGGTGAAGGAGACCACCGCCCACCAGGCGGCGACGACGATGACGAGCGTCAGCGCCGCGTTCGCACTGGAACGGCCCAGCGCGCGGCCGCCGCCCTTCACGAGCGGGCTCCGGCGACCCACGGGGTCACGATCCGCGACAGGAGTCCCAGCAGCGCATAGCCGAGGAGAGCGACGAGCGCGGTCAGCAGGAACACCGCCCAGACCCGGGGCGAGTCGAGGTCGCCCTGCAGCTTGATGAGGGTGATCCCGACGCCCTGGTCGATCGAGCCCATGTATTCGCCGAGGATCGCCCCGAGGAATGCCGTCGGCACCGCGATCTGGAGGGCGTTGAGGATCGCCGGGGCCGCGGCGATCAGGCGCACCTTGCGCAACTGCGTCAGGCGCGAGCCGCCGTAGACGCGGACGACGTCGAGCGAGGCACGGTCGGCGGCCTTGAACCCGACGAGCGCGCCGACGACGGTGGTGAAGAAGACGGCGAGGGCGGCGAGGAAGACCGCCGTGGCGCTCAGGTCGCCCGCGCGCTTCGCGACCGGCAGGACCACGACGGCGATGCCGCCGACGGCGACGACCGGCAGGCAGTAGCTGACCACGGCGATCTGCGTCACGACGGTCTCGGCCTTCGGGACGAGCAGGACGACCGAGGCGAGGAGCAGGGCGATCGCGTTGCCCCACGCGAACCCGAGAAGGGCTTCGGAGATCGTCACCTGGAACACCGGCCAGTAGGCGGGCAACCCGTCGGAGGCGATCGTCGCGAACACGGTCCACGGGTCGGGTACCGGGGTGAACGTGGTCCCCGGTGCCGGGACGAACGCGGTCGCGGAGAACAGCCACCACGCGCCGAGCAGGGCGACGACCCCCACGACGGCGGCGGTCCCGCGCGGTGCGCGGCGTCCGCGGCGCGCGGCGGGAGCGCTCGTCATGACTCTGCGGCCGCGCGGCCGTCGCCCGTGAAGAGCAGATCGGATGCCCGGTCCACAAGCGCGTGGAACTCGGGAGTCCGCTGCATCTCGGGCAGGCGAGGGCGCGGGAGGTCGACCTCGATGACCTCGGTGATCCGACCCGGTCGCGGCGACATCACGGCGACGCGGTCGGAGAGGAAGATGGCCTCGGAGATGCCGTGTGTCACCATGAGCGTCGTCGCGGGCTTCTCCGTCCAGATACGGAGCAGCTCGAGGTTCAGGTTCTGCCGGGTCATGTCGTCGAGGGCCCCGAACGGCTCGTCGAGCAGCAGCACCGACGGCTTGAGACTCAGGGCCCGGGCGATCGACACGCGCTGACGCATCCCGCCCGACAGCTGCGCGGGCTTGGCCTTCTCGAAGCCGCGCAGGCCCACGAGCCCGATGAGCTCGTCGATGTAGTCGCGGTCCGGTGTACGGCCGGCCACCTCGAACGGCAGACGGATGTTCGCGAGCACGCTCCGCCAGGGCAGCAGCGCGTGATCCTGGAAAGCGATCCCGAGGTCGTGGTCGCGCCGCAGCTGCGCGGGAGTCTTGCCGTCGACACGCACCTCGCCGCTCGTGGGCTGCTCGAGGTCGGCCAGGATGCGCAGGATCGTGGACTTGCCGCATCCCGAGGGTCCGAGCAGTGACAGGAACGATCCCTGATCCGTGTGCAGATGGGTGTCGGAGAGGGCCTCGACGGTGCGGCCACGACCGGTGTGGAAGGTCTTCGCGAGACCGTCGATGCGGATGCCGGTACCCGCGAGGGCACCGGCATCCGCGACGTTGGTGCTGGTCATGTCAGGGCAGGTAATCCTTGAGTTCGGCGTCGTCGGCGTAGATCTCGTCGATGATCGTCGTGTCGAAGAGGTCCTCGACGCTGACGTCCCAGCCCGCAGCCGCGAGCGAGTCCACGGTCTGCTGCTGCAGGTCGTCGGAGATCGTGAACAGGCCGTTCGCCTCGGTCTCGTCGGTCGAGATCAGCAGGTTCTGCGCCTCGATGCCCTTCGTCGTCTTCTCGGGGTCGAGCGCCCCGAAGACCGACTCCAGGCCGTCCTCGGACTCCTCGGCTGCCTGGTTGTAGTACTTCTCGACGAGCGAGACGGTGTCCTCCACCGGCTCCTGGAAGACGTGCGTCCATCCCTTGATCTCGGCGGTGAGGAAGTCCTTCAGCAGCTCCTTGTTCTCGGCGAGGTACTGGTCGGTGACCGTGAAGGTCTCGGCGACGTAGGGGACGCCGTTCTCGGCGTACGCGAGGTTGGTCACGTCGTAGCCGGCGAGCTCGACCGTGAGGGCCTCGTTCGTCAGGTACGCCATGAAGCCGTCGACCTCGCCGTTCATGACGGGGGTGGGGTTGAAGTCGACCGGGACCACCTCGACGTCGGCAGGGTCGATGTCGTTGGCGTTGAGCAGGGCCGCGAACACCGAGGCGTTCGAGTCCTGTACGCCGATCTTCTTGCCGACCAGGTCCTGCGGCGTCTGGATGTTCGCGCCGTCGGCGAGCGACAGGATCGTGAAGGGGTTCTTCTGGAACGTGGCGCCGATGATCTTCAGGGGTGCGTCCTGCTCGGCGACGGCCGCGCCGACGGATGCCGCATCGCTCAGCGCGACCTGCACGGTGCCGGAGAGGAGCTTCGCGACGCCGGTGTCGGGACCGGAGATGCCGACGACGTCGGAGAAGCCGGCGTCCTCGTAGTAGCCCTTCTCGTAGGCGTAGAACTCGCCGGCGAACTCCTCGTTCTTGATCCAGGAGTACTGGACGCTGATCTCGCCATGGTCCTCCGATCCGCCGGAGGATGCCGGTGCACCGCCGGAGGCGCATCCGGCGAGGACGAGGGTGGCCGCTGCGGCGAGGGCGGCGAGGGGGGCGAGACGGCGCAAGGGGACTCCTTGATCATGCTGCGGGTGACATGCGAGGGTGCGTGTCCGACGCTAGACCCGCCGTATTTCCGCATCGTTTCGCCCTTGTGGCGCTACTGTCGCCTCACATCGACCGTCGCCGTCAGGAGGTCCCCATGGTTCCCGAGATCAACTACTGGAGCGTCATCCTCGCCACCGTCGCGGGCACGGTGGTCGGTGCGGTCTGGTACGGCCCGAAGACCTTCGGTCCGCGATGGGCGCGCCTGGCTCGCGTGGTGACCGATCGCCCGAAGGGGTCCGCCGCCATCGCGATCGGTGTCTCGACGGCGGTCACCTTCGCGACGGCCTGGGTGCTGGCGGGCGCCACGACGATCGCCTGGCACTTCTACTCGGGGTCGTACCTGTGGGCGGCGATCGTGACGGCGGTGCTGCTCTGGGCGGGGTTCACCGCCGCGCGGGTCATCACGCACGACGGCTTCGAGGGACGGCCGTCGTCGCTCACGGTGATCACGATCGGCTACGAGCTGACCGTCGCGGTGGTGATGGCCGTGATCATCGGCCTGTGGCCCCCCGCCGGAACCGTCTGAGGTATCAGGCGGCGGTGTGCACGACCGCCGAGACCGCGGCGGTGAAGAAGCGCAGACCGTCGACTCCCGACCGCATGGCAGCGGCGGTGTCGGGGCCGAAACCGGGCTCGATCGCGTGCTCGGGGTGGGGCATGAGTCCCACGACGTTCCCGTGCTCGTTGGTGAGTCCGGCGATGTCGTCCATCGAGCCGTTCGGGTTGACGCCCGCGTAGCGGAAGGCGACGAGGCCTTCGCCCTCGACCCGCTTGAGGGTCTCGTCGGAGGCGATGTACCCGCCGTCGGCGTTCTTCAGCGGGATGACGATCTCTTGGCCGCGGCGGAACTCGCTCGTCCACGCCGTGTCGGCGTTCTCGACGGTCAGGCGCTGGTCGCGGCGGATGAACTGCTGGTGCGCGTTGCGGATCAGGCCACCGGGCAGCAGATGCGCCTCGACGAGCATCTGGAAGCCGTTGCAGATGCCGAGGACGGGCATGCCCTTGGCGGCGGCATCCTTCACTTCGGACATGATCGGCGCGAGCGCGGCGATCGCGCCGGCACGCAGGTAGTCGCCGTAGCTGAAGCCGCCCGGCAGGACGAGGGCGTCGACGCCCTCGAGGTCGTGCGACCCGTGCCAGAGCGCAACGGGCTCGGCGCCGGCGAGTCGGACGGCTCGGCGCGCGTCGCCGTCGTCGAGCGAGCCGGGGAAGGTGATGACGCCGATGCGGACGGTCACTCGACGACCTCGATGCCCACGACGTCCTCGATGACCGAGTTCGACAGGATCTCCTCGGCGATCGTCGTGACCGCGGCGAGGGTCTGCTCATCGGCGCTCTCGACCGTCAGCTCGAACCGCTTGCCGATGCGGACGTCGCCGAATCCGGCGTGCCCGAGTCGCTGCAGCGCGCCGGCGACGGCCTTCCCCTGCGGGTCCAGGAGCTCGGCCTTGGGCATGACGTCGACGACGATGGTGGGCATCAGAAAGCTCCGGGATGTCGCGGGCAGGGGTGCGCGACCAGTCTAGAGCCCGCAGCGCGCCGCCGTCGCGTCTCCCGGCGCGGGCTCGTGACCAAACCGTGACCCGCGCGCTGGGAGCGCTCTCTTGACACTCGTGGGAGCGATCCCATAGCGTCTCACGCAACCCCTGAGAGCGCTCCCAAATCGTGCACCACCTCGCTCTCACCACACCACAAAGGAGTGTCCTGTGAACTCACGCGCCCTGCGACGCGTCGGCGTCCTCGCCGCCGTCGCGTCGACGTCCGCCATCGTCCTCGCCGGTTGTGCCGGTGGCGGCGAGCCTGCCGCGAACAGCGGCGAGAAGGTCACGCTGACCATCGCCACCTTCAACAACTTCGGCTACACCGACGAGTTCCTCCAGAAGTACGAGGACGAGAACCCGAACGTCACGATCGTCCACAACAAGGCGGCCGAGTCGGGCGACGCCCGCAAGAACTTCTTCCAGAAGCTCGGCAAGGGCGGACTCGCCGACATCGAGGCCGTCGAGGTCGACTGGCTGTCCGAGGCCATGCAGTACTCGGACCTGCTCGCGCCGGTGCCCGACGACCTCAAGGGACGCTGGCTCGACTGGAAGGAAGCGGCGGCGACGGACGCCGACGGCAACCTCATCGGCTACGGCACGGACATTGGCCCGCAGGCGATCTGCTATCGCGCGGACCTCTTCGAGGCGGCCGGCCTGCCGTCCGAGCCGGCCGAGGTCGAGGCGCTGTTCGACGGCGACTGGGACAACTACTTCGACGTCGCCGACCAGTACCGCGAGGGTTCTGGCAAGGCGATGATCGACTCGGCGAACTCGGTCCTGCAGGGCATCGTGAACCAGATCGAGTACACCTACGACGAGCCCGACGGCACCGTCATCGCGACCTCGAACCCCGAGATCGCCGACGCGTACAAGAGCGTCGTCGAGCGCGCCGTCCCCAACGCGGCCTACTCGGCGCAGTGGGGCGACGACTGGGTGGCCTCCTTCCAGGGGGACGACTTCGCGACGGTGCTGTGCCCCGGGTGGATGCAGGGCATCATCTCCGGCTACGCGCCCGACCAGGCGAACTGGAAGATCGCGAACGTGTTCCCGAACGGCGGCGGCAACTGGGGCGGGTCGTACCTGACGATCCCCGCCAACGGCAAGAACGTGGCCGAGGCTCAGAAGCTCGCGGACTGGCTGTCGGCTCCCGAGCAGCAGGTCGAGGCCTTCCTCAACGTCGGCGCGTTCCCCAGCCAGGTCGAGGCGTACGAGAACGCCGATCTGACGGCATACGTCAACGACTACTTCGGCGGCGCCAAGACCGGCGAGATCGGCGCCGACCGCGCCGAGGCGGTCACCGTGCAGCCCTACAAGAGCGCGAACTACTTCAAGTACCACGACGCGCTCCAGAACGCGGTCAACCGCGTCTTCGACGGCTCGGAATCCGAGTCCGCCGCCTGGGACACCTGGGTGGCCGAGGTCGAGGCCTTCTGACCCGTCCCTGACCGGGAGGCCGGCCGTCCCTGCAGCGGCCGGTCTCCCCACCATCCACGCCGACAACGGAGACGACACGTGACGACCACAGACATCCGCCCCCGGACCCCGCTGGAGGATCGGCCCGCGCCCGCGGATCGCCCAGTCCGTGTGCTCTCGTTCCGGCAGCGCCTGAGCCGGTGGGACGTCAAGGTCTCGCCGTACCTCTACATCTCGCCCTTCTTCATCCTCTTCGCGATCGTCGGCCTGTTCCCGATCGCCTTCACCGCGGTCATCTCGTTCCAGGAGTGGGACCTGATCCGCAACTCCGGCACCTTCGTCGGGTTCGAGCAGTACACGTGGATCCTTAACGACCCGAAGTTCTGGGTCGCGCTGCGCAACACCTTCAGCATCTTCCTGCTCTCGACGGTGCCGCAGCTGATCCTGGCCGTCTTCATCGCGGCGATGCTCGATCGCAACATCCGGGCCAAGACCTTCTGGCGCATGAGCGTCCTGCTGCCCTTCGTGATGGCCCCCGTCGCCGTCGCCCTCATCTTCAGCAACATGTTCGGCGACGTCCACGGACTCGTGAACAACGCCCTGAGCGCCGTCGGGCTCGACCCCATCGCCTGGCACAAGGACCCGTTCTGGAGCCACGTCGCGATCGCCACGATGGTGAACTTCCGCTGGACCGGCTACAACGCCCTGATCCTGCTCGCCGCGATGCAGGCCGTCCCCCGCGAGTACTACGAGGCGGCGACCGTCGACGGTGCCGGGGCGTTCCGTCAGTTCTTCAGCATCACGCTGCCGTCGCTGCGTCCGACGCTGATCTTCGTCATCATCACCTCGACGATCGGCGGCCTGCAGATCTTCGACGAGCCGCGGATGTTCGACAACACGGGCGAAGGCGGTCCCGCGCAGCAGTGGCTGACGATCACGCTGTACCTCTACAACATCGGCTGGGGCGAGTTCAATTTCGGCCGCGCCGCGGCGCTCGCCTGGATCCTCTTCATCATCATCGTGGTGATCGGCCTCCTGAACCTCCTCATCACCCGCCGTCTCGTCCGGGACGAGGGCGGCCGCGGCGTCAAGATGCCGCGACGCGCACGAAAGGACACCGCGCGATGACCACCGTCAGCGAACCGCCCCTGGCCATCGTCGAGGAGAACATCCCGAACGCCGCGCGACGTCGGCGCGGGGAGCGGACCACCCGCATCCGGGGCGTCCGCGCCGGCTTCTGGGTCTATGTCGGGCTGGGCGTCGTCGCCGTCTCGGCGATCTTCCCCTACTACTGGTCGTTCCTGATCGGATCCGGCGACCAGTTCACGATCAACGACCCCCAGATGTCGTGGATCCCCGGTGCGAACTTCGTCACCAACGCGCTGTCGGTCGTGAACGACCCGGCCGTCAACTTCTGGCTCGCCCTCTGGAACTCGGTCCTCAGCTCGACTCTGATCGCGGCATCCGTCGTCGTCTTCTCGACCCTCGCCGGGTGGGCCTTCGCGAAGCTGCGGTTCCGCGGCAGCAAGGTGCTGCTCGCGTTCGTGGTGGCCACCATGGCCGTCCCGATGCAGCTGGGTGTCGTGCCGCTGTACATCCTGTTCGCCGACCTCGGCTGGACCGGCACGATCGGCGCCATCATCATCCCCGCCCTCACGAGCGCTTTCGGGGTGTTCTGGATGACGCAGTACATCGGTCAGACGGTTCCGGACGAGCTCATCGAGGCCGCTCGTGTCGACGGCGCGAGCCAGATCCGCACCTTCTGGACCGTCGGGGTCACGGCGGCTCGGCCAGCGGCCGCCATGCTGTTCCTGTTCACCTTCGTCGGCGCGTGGAACCAGTTCTTCTGGCCCTTCATCGTGCTCGACCGCGAGAGCCCCACCCTGCCGGTGGCGTTGTCGCTGCTGCAGGCGAACTACTTCGTCGACTACAGCAAGGTGCTCGCAGGGGTGCTCCTGGCGACGGTTCCGCTGATCCTGCTTTTCGTCTTCGCGGGCAGGCAGCTGGTCAGCGGCATCATGGCCGGCGCGGTCAAGGGCTGACGGGCTCCCGGTGAACGTCCTTTCGCAGGAGTACTCTGCCCCCGTGCCCGCCCCCACCCTCCGCCCGTTCCCGACCGGCTTCCTCTTCGGCGCCGCGACCGCCGCCTACCAGATCGAGGGCGCCGCGTTCGAAGACGGTCGCACCGCGTCCATCTGGGATGCGTTCAGCCGCGTCCCCGGTGCCGTGATCAACGCGGACAACGGCGACGTCGCGTGCGACCACTATCACCGCTACCGCGGCGACGTCGCCCTGATGAAGGAGCTCGGCCTCGACACCTACCGGTTCTCCACCTCGTGGTCGCGTGTGCGACCCGACGGCGGGCCGGTGAACGCGAAGGGCATCGACTTCTACGAGCGTCTCGTCGACGAGCTGCTGGGCGCCGGCATCCGCCCCTGGCTCACGCTCTACCACTGGGACCTCCCGCAGGCTCTCGAGGAGCGCGGCGGGTGGACGGCGCGCGAGACCAGCGAGCGGTTCGCCGAGTACGCACTCTCGGTCCATGACTCTCTGGGTGACCGGGTCGCGGACTGGACGACGCTGAACGAGCCGTGGTGCTCGTCCTTCCTCAGCTACACCGGCGGCATCCACGCTCCGGGGCGGTTCAGCATCGCCGACGGGATGCTGGCATCCCACCACCTGCTGCGGGGGCACGGTCTCGTCGTCGACGAGCTGCGTCGGCGCGATCCGGCGCTGAACCTGGGCATCACGCTGAACCTCACCGTCGCCGAGGCTGCGGATCCGGCCAGGCCCGAGGACGTCGACGCCGCCCGGCGCATCGACGGGCAGTTCAACCGCTGGTTCCTGGACCCGATCTTCCGGGCGAGCTACCCCGAGGACATCGTGGCGGACATCCGCGCAGTGGACGCCGACGCCGTCTCCCGCTTCGAGGCCGCGGTCCGGCCCGGAGACCTCGACACCATCTCGCAGTCGCTCGACGTCCTGGGCGTGAACTACTACCACGGCGAGTTCGTCGGCGGCACGGCTCCCGCAGACCCTCCGCTGCCCGGCGACGCCCCGACCGACCGTGCGGTGGGATCGCCCTGGCCGGCGGGCCACGACATCCATTGGTACGAGCGCGGACTGCCGCGGACGGCGATGCACTGGGAGGTGCAGCCCGAGGCGCTGACCGTCCTGCTCGAGCGGGTCTGGGACGAGTACGCGAAGGATGCCGGGACGGCGCTGTTCGTGACCGAGAACGGCGCGGCGTACGACGACGAGACCGTCGAACAGGATGGCGCCCTCCGGGTCCGCGACGAGGACCGGGTCGGGTTCCTGCGCGGTCACCTCGCCGCGATCCTGGATGCCGCCGACGCCGGTGTCGACGTCCGCGGCTACTTCTACTGGTCACTCATGGACAACTTCGAGTGGGCGTGGGGATACGACAAGCGCTTCGGTCTCATCCGGGTCGATTACGCCACGCAGGAACGGACCTTCAAAGACAGCGCCCTGGAGTATCGTCGGGTCATCGCCGCCCGAGCGATGGAATGACTGCACTCCGCGAGGTGACCGTGTCCGATGTCCTCCACCCCCCGGTGACGATCGAAGAGGTCGCCTCGGCGGCGGGGGTGTCCCGCTCCACGGTCTCGCGCGTCGTGAACGGATCGACCGCGGTCAGTCCGGGCGCCCTCGCCGCCGTCCGCCGCGCGATCGACGAGCTCAACTACGTCCCCAACCGGGCCGCGCGTTCGCTCGCCAGTCGCGCGACGATGGCCGTCGCGCTCGTCGTCCCCGAGGACACGACCCGCTTCTTCGGCGACCCGTTCTTCGCGGCGATCGTCAGCGGCATCAACAAGCGGATCTCGAAGTCCGACTACGTCCTCAACCTGATCATCGCGAGCGACGACCCGAACGACAAGGCGACCGAGTACCTGCGCAGCGGAGCGGTCGATGGCGCGATCATCGTGTCGCACCACACGAGCGACGCGTTCATCGACCGCATCGCGGCCGCGATGCCGGTCGTCTACGGCGGTCGCCCCGTCCGGCAGCGCGAGCGCGACTTCTACGTCGACGTCGACAACGTCGAGGGGGGCCGTGTGGCGACGCAGCATCTGCTCGACCGGGGTCGGCGCCGGCTCGCCATGGTCACGGGCCCGACGACGATGCCGGGCGGTATCGACCGCCTGACCGGATTCCACGAGGCGCTGGATGCTGCGGGCCTGTCGCCCGTCGCGGTCGAGGACGGCGACTTCACCGCCGCGGGCGGCGCTGCCGCGGTCACGCGGATCCTCCGATCGGGCGCCCGATTCGACGGGCTGTTCGTCGCGAGCGATCTGATGGCGGGAGCCGTCCTGACCGAGCTGACGCGCGCCGGCATGCGCGTTCCCGACGACGTCGCGATCGTCGGGTACGACGATTCGCCCGTCGCCACCTCTGTCTCCCCCGCGCTGACGACGGTGCGTCAGCCGTCGCTCGAGCAGGGCGAGGTGATGGCGGACACCCTGCTCACCCTCCTGTCGGGCGGATACCCGCCGCGCGAGACCCTGCTCGACACGCAGCTGGTCGTGCGCGAGTCCGCCTGACGGGCGTCACGGGGCGGTCGCGTGCAGGGTGTTCCGCCAGGGATCGGCGAAGGTCATCGTGCGACCGTCGTCGGCGACCTGGACGCCGTGGTGCCGTAGGCGTTCACCCAGTTCGCCGAGACTGTCGCCGTCGGGCAGCGCGAGGTCGACGCGGCCGAGGCCGAGCGCCGGCATGCGGGGTCCGGCGCCCCGCGAGTTCCAGACGTTCATCGCCATGTGGTGGTGGTAGCCGCCCGCACTCACGAACAGCGCCGATCCGCCGAGCTCAGCCGTGACGTCGAATCCGAGCGCGTCGACGTAGAAGGAGCGGGCGGTCTCGACATCCCCCACCGACAGGTGGACGTGACCGACGGATGCCGCGTCGTCGGCGGTCGCGCCGTCTGCTGCGGCGTCGGTCAGGTGCTCGCGGATGAAGCTGTTCGGGTCGAGGAAGAGCGTCGCCATCTCGACCCGACCGTGGGTCCAGGACCAGGCGCTGCGATCGCGGTCCCAGTAGAGTTCGATGCCGTTGCCTTCGGGGTCGGTGGCGTAGAAGGCCTGACTGACGAGGTGGTCCGCGCTGCCTGTGAAGGTCTGCGGCGCGTGGCGGGCGAGCGAATACAGTGCCGCCGCCAGCGCGGTCTGCGATTCGAAGAGGATCGCCGTGTGGAAGAGGCCGGCTGCTCCGGCGGGCGCGTGACGCAGCGCCGGCTCGGCGCGGAGCACGACGATGGGGCGGTTCGCGCGACCGAGCGTCACCGAGTCGCCCTCCGCACTCAGCACCGTCAGGGTGACCACGTCGCGGTAGAACCGAGTCATCCCGTCGAGGTCTCCGACGAGGAGGGTCACCGCGCCCATCGAGGTCGCGGGCGCGAGTCGGTCCGGTCCGGGCGCATTCATGTGAATGAGTAACGCCGCCGCATCGTGATTGTTCCCGCGCTCGCGGTGCCGGAGCTCAGTCCGGGTCGCCGCCCAGCTGGCCGATCGGGACGATCGGGCCCCCGTCATCCGCCCCGGTCTTGCGCGCCCGGGCGATGGCGTTGCCGCCGTGGTAGATCGCGAGCGCGGCGAGGGTGCCGAGGACGATGCCGCCGAACTGGAGGACCCCGAGGTCCATCGTGAAGTTCGCGATCGCGATGACGAAGGCGACCGCGACCGTGTACTGGTTGACCGGGCGGGAGAAGTCGACCTGGTTGTCGACCCAGATCTTGATCCCGATGACGCCGATGAGGCCGTACAGCGCGGTCGTCACGCCGCCGATCACGCCGTTCGGGATCGTGAAGAGCACAGCGCCCACGACGGGTGAGAAGGACAGCAGGACGGCGATGATGCCCGCCACCCAGTACGCCGCCGTGGAGTAGATGCGGGTGGCCGCCATGACGCCGATGTTCTCGCCGTAGGTCGTCGTCCCCGAGCCCCCGAAGGCGCCCGCGAGGGTGGTGGCGAGGCCGTCGGCGAGGAGCGCGCGACCGGTGCGGTGGTTCACCGTCGGGTCCGCGGTCATGGTGGCGACGCCGCGCACGTGCCCGACGTTCTCGGCGACGAGCACGAGGACGACCGGCAGGAACATGGGGAGCAGACTCCACGCCACCGGGTCGCCGAACGAGGGCAGGTGGAAGGCGGGCAGCCCGATCCAGGCGCCGTCCTCGATGAGCGCCGCCACACCGGAGAAGTCGACCCGCCCCATGATCAGCGCGGCGACGTACCCCACGACGACGCCGAGGAAGATCGACACGCGACCGAGGATGCCGCGGAACAGGACGGCGAAGAGGATGCACGCGACGAGCGTGATCGTCGCCAGCACTGCATCGGTTCTGAAGTTGTTCCAGGCCGCCGGTGCGAGGTTGAGACCGATGAGGGCGACGATCGCCCCCGACACGACCGGCGGCATGAGCTTCTCGAGCCAGCGCGTCCCGGTGGCCTGCACGAGGAAGCCGACGCCGGCGAGCAGGATGCCCGCGATGAACACTCCGACCAGTGCCTGCCCTATCTGCTCGGGGCTGTCGAGCGGCTGGCCCTCGCCCGGCCCGAAGGCGGTGATCGGGGCGATGAAGGCGAACGACGACCCGAGGTAGCTGGGGAGGCGGTTCCGGGTCAGGAGGAGGAACAGGAGCGTCCCGAGACCCGAGAAGAGCAGTGTC
Source organism: Microbacterium oleivorans (assembly GCF_023715745.1). Lineage (GTDB taxonomy): Bacteria > Actinomycetota > Actinomycetes > Actinomycetales > Microbacteriaceae > Microbacterium > Microbacterium oleivorans_D. Next base: position 277,744 of record NZ_JAMBOV010000001.1, read on the forward strand.
GTGCTGACGGGGAACCCGGTCAGCAGAGGGACGAGGAACGTCGCGCCGAACATCGCGACGACGTGCTGGGCTCCGATCGCGATCGTGGTGCCCCAGCCGAGGCGCTCGCGGGGGGTGACGACGGCACCGGGGGCGACGCGACGTCCGTCGCCGTGCAGGGTCCAGATGGGCATGCGCGTACTCCTCAGATCAGGGGTGGCCTGGGTCAGGCTACCTGGGAGTCGGCTGAGTGCGCGGGAGCGACGCCGTCAGGAGGTGAGGCGTCTGAGCAGCTCGCGGTACTTGGCCGCTGTCTGCGCGACGATCTCGTCGGGGACGACGGGCGGCGTGCCCTGCTTGTCCCAGTTCGCGGCCAGCCAGTCGCGGACGATCTGCTTGTCGAAGCTCGCCATGCGGGCGGCGGGGCTCTCGCCGGTGCGCCAGGTCTCGGCATCCCAGTACCGCGACGAATCGCTCGTCAGCACTTCATCGGCGAGGGTGAGGACGCCATCCGCGTCGAGGCCGAACTCGAACTTCGTGTCGGCGAGGATCAGTCCCTTCGCCTCGGCGAGGGCCGCAGCTCGCCGGTAGATCTCGAGCGAGGCGTCGCGCAGCTGGGCGGCGCGCTCTGCCCCGACGAGCTCGACGGTGCGCTCGAATGAGATGTTCTCGTCGTGCTCGCCGAGCGGGGCCTTGTAGGCGGGGGTGAAGATCGGTTCCGGCAGACGGTCGCCGTTGCCGAGGCCCGCCGGCAGCGGGATGCCGCAGACCGTGCCGTCGGCCTGGTATTCGACCCATCCCGAACCGGTCAGATAGCCGCGGACGACGCACTCGATCGGGAGCATCTCGAGTGACTGCACGACCATTCCCCGGCCCTCCGTCTCGGCCGGCGGCGTCTGCCCGGGCAGCAGATGGTTGGCGACCGCGCGGCCGCCGTCGGCGCCGGCGAGCTGATCGAACCACCACAGCGACAGCGCGGTGAGCAGGGCGCCCTTGCCCGGGATGGCCGGCTCGAGGACGTGGTCGAACGCGCTCACGCGATCGCTCGCGACGACGAGGAGGCGGCCGTCATCGGCGCCGTCGGCGGGCCGGTAGAGGTCGCGGACCTTGCCCGAGTACACGTGGGTCCATCCGGGCAGGGGGATCGCGGCATCCGTCACCAGCCCATTATGTCGGGCGCGCCGACCGCGTACCGTGGCGGGATGCGTCGCAGACTGCTCACCCTGACCGCCCTCGCGGTGTCGATCGGACTTAGCGGCTGCGTCTCGACGGCCGCGGTGGATGATGCCGCCCCGTCGCCGTCGACGTCCGCGACCTCGTCTGCGGAGCCCGCGCCGACTTCGACCCCGACGCCGACACCTGAGCCCGAGGTGTCGGCGGACCCGTCCTACGCCGTCCCGGAGCAGGACCCGCTCGAGGCATCGCGCCTCGTCTTCGAGAGCGATGCGGTCGGCGTCGACCCCGTGTCCGTCGTGAGCGTGTCGGCCAGTGCGGTGAGGGACCAGGAGTACGTCCTCGAGTTCGACTGCATCCCCCGGGACGCCACCATCACCTTGTCCCTCTCGCCGGCCGTCGGAGAGGACGAGCCGCCCGTGAACTTCAGTGGGCCGATCGCGGTCACGCAGGGGTGCAGCGCCCCGGGCGGGGCGACGGGAATCCGCGTCGACCGGATGGTCGGCGTCCAGATCTCGATGAGCGGCGACGACGTCGCGCGGGCGTGGGCGGTGCTGCGTCCGGCCGAGTGATCCGGGTGTCGACGAAGCGGCGTATAGTCCACATGGACTAATTCGCGGCGGGGAGGACACATGGCGCAGAAGACGGCGACGCTGACGCCGACCGCCGTCATGCTCCTCGCGCTCCTGCACGAGGACGACATGCACGCGTATGAGATGGTGCGCCTGCTCCGCGATCGTCGCGCGGACCGATTGATCGCCCTCACCCACGGCACGATCTATCACACGGTGGCCCGACTCGAACGGCAGGGCCGCATCGCCCAGGTCGGGAGCGACCGCGATGGTAATCGTCCTGAGCGCACGACGTACGCGTTGACGGATGCCGGTGCCGCCGACCTCATCTCATGGATCCGCCGCGAACTGGTGTCGATCGACGACCCGGATCGGTTCCGCATCGCCCTCACCGAGGCGCACAACCTGCCCCGCGACGAGGTGCTCGCGCTCTTCGCACAGCGCCGGGAGCTGCTCGCGGCATCCCGGGACACGCACCGGAGCGCCCACGAACACGCGATCGCGCACGGATCGCACCCCCAGTTCCTCATCGAGGTCCACCGCCAGGCGGCCGTCCTCGACGCCGACATCACCTGGCTCGACGAAGCGGTCGAGTTCATCCGTCGTCCCGACACCGTCTGGGGAGTCATCGACATCCCCGCCACCGACCGCTATCTGGCACAGAGAGAAGCCGCACGCGCATGAGCGAGAGCACGTCCACCGTCCGCGCCCCGGGCGCATCCGCCGCCCCCACGAACCCCTGGCCCGCCCTCTGGGCGCTCGTCATCGGGTTCTTCATGATCCTCGTCGACACGACGATCGTCTCCGTCGCGAACCCCGCGATCAAAGCCGCGCTCGATCCCTCGACCGGCAACCTCGACAACGTCGTGTGGGTCACCTCTGCCTACCTGCTGGCGTACGCCGTGCCGCTGCTGGTCACCGGCCGTCTCGGCGACCGCTTCGGACCCAAGAACATCTACCTGATCGGTCTCGCGATCTTCACCCTCGCCTCGCTGGCATGCGGACTGTCGGGGTCGCTCGCGGCCCTGATCATCGCGCGTGCCGCGCAGGGTCTCGGCGCCGCGCTGATGACGCCGCAGACGATGGCGGTCATCACCCGCACCTTCCCCGCCGAGCGCCGCGGCGCGGCGATGGGCCTGTGGGGCGCGACCGCCGGCGTCGCGACCCTCGTCGGGCCGCTCGCGGGCGGTCTGCTCGTCGACGGGTTCGGCTGGGAGTGGATCTTCTTCGTCAACATCCCCGTGGGCGTCGTGGCCTTCGTGCTCGCGTGGCGGCTCGTGCCGCAGCTCGAGACGCACCCGCACCGGTTCGACATCCTCGGCGTCGTGCTGAGCGCGGTCGCCCTGTTCCTCATCGTCTTCGGCCTGCAGGAGGGCGAGCACTACGACTGGGCCGCGTGGGTGTGGACGATGATCGCCGCCGGTGTCGTCGTCCTGGCGGTCTTCATCTGGACGCAGGGCCGCACGAAGAGCGAGCCGCTCGTCCCTCTCGAGCTCTTCCGCGACCGGAACTTCGCGATCTCCAACCTCGCGATCGCCGCGGTCGGCTTCACCGTGACGAGCATGGCGCTGCCGATGGCGTTCTTCACCCAGCTCGCCCGCGGGCTGACGCCGACCGAGTCGGCTCTGCTGCTCATCCCGATGGCGGTGCTCTCGGGGGTGCTCGCCCCCTTCGCGGGGCGCGTCCTCGACCGTGTCGACCCCCGGGTGCTGCTGGTCCCCGGCCTGACGCTGATGGCCGCGGGCCTCGTCGGCTACTCCCTGCTGATGAACACCGAGGCGCCGGTCCTGCTGCTGCTGATCCCGTCGGCGGTCATCGGTGTCGCCAACGCGGGCATGTGGGGACCGCTCGCGACGACGGCCACCCGCAACCTGCCGCCGCAGCAGGCGGGTGCCGGATCGGGCATCTACAACACGACGCGCACGATCGGATCGGTCATCGGGTCCGCAGCGATCGCGGCGGTCATGCAGTCCCGCCTCGAGGCGAACCTGCCCGGCGCCGGCGACGCCGCGAGCGGTGATTTCGGCGGTGGAGGCGGAATGCCCCCCGTCGTCGCCGAGGGATTCTCGGCCGCGATGGCGCAGGCCATGATCCTGCCCGCGGCGGTCATCGCCCTCGGTGTCGTCCTCGTGCTGTTCCTGCGCCGCCCGGCGCACCTCGTGCAGCGCTGACCGTTCTCAGCGCGGCGCTGTGGTGCGCCGGCGGCGCCGCGCTCAGCCCGCGGCGCGGAGGGCGATGTCGCGGCGGTAGTGCGCGCCCTCGAGCGAGATGTGCTCGAGGGCCGCGTACGCCCGCTCGCGGGCGTCGCTCAGGTCAGCGCCCACCGCGACGACGTTGAGCACGCGGCCACCGGTCGCGACGAGCGCACCGTCGGTGACGGCGGTCGCGGCGTGAGCCAGGTGCACGCCGTCGACGGATGCCGCCGCATCCGTCCCCTCGATGACACGGCCGGTCTGCGGGGCGTCAGGGTATCCCTCGCTCGCGAGGACGACCGTGACCGCGGCCTCAGGGGAGAACTCGGGTGCCGGCTCGGACTCCAGGGTTCCACTCGCAGCCGCCAGGAGGAGGCGCGACAGCGGGCTGCGCAGGCGCGCCAGCACGACCTGCGTCTCGGGGTCGCCGAAGCGGGCGTTGAACTCGATCACCTTGACGCCCGCGTCGGTGAGGATGAGGCCCGCGTAGAGCAGTCCGATGAACGGGGTGCCCTCGGCATCCAGTCGGCGGATGACGGGCTCGGCCACCTCAGCGGTCACCTGTGCGACGAACTCCGCCTCGCTGGTGAAGCGCTCGTCGAGCCAGGGGAGCGGCGAGTAGGCGCCCATGCCGCCCGTGTTCGGGCCCTCGTCGCCGTCGTAGGCGCGCTTGAAGTCCTGCGCCGGGCTGAGGGCGCGCACGGTGTCGCCGTCGGAGATGAAGAAGAGCGAGACCTCGGGGCCGGCGAGGAACTCCTCGACGAGGACCGGACCCGATGACAGGTACGTGTCGGCGTGGGCGAGCGCCGCGTCTCGATCGGAGGTGACGATGACGCCCTTGCCCGCGGCCAGGCCGTCGGCCTTGACCACGTAGGGCGCGCCGAACTCGTCGATCGCCGCCGCGACCTCGTCGTGGGTGCGCGCGCGAGCTGCCCGACCGGTCGGGACACCGGCGGCATCCATGACCCGCTTCGCGAACGCCTTCGATCCCTCGAGCTGGGCGGCGGCCCTGCCGGGCCCGAAGACGGGGATGCCGCGCTCGCGGAGCGCGTCGGCGACACCGGCGACGAGCGGAGCCTCGGGGCCGATGACGACGAGGTCGATCGCCGCCTCGTTCGCGTACTCGGTGACGGCAACGGGGTCGTTCTGGTCGAGTCCCCCGACGATCGTCGCGTCGGCGGCGATGCCGGCGTTGCCGGGAGCCGCGAAGATCTCGTGCCCGGACCCTTCGGCGGCGAGGGCGAGGATGATGGCGTGCTCGCGCGCGCCCGAGCCGAGGACCAGGATCTTCACCCTGTCAGCCTACCGACCGGCCTTCGCGCGTTACGGTGGCTGCCATGGCCCGCACGATCAGCACCGGCGACGGACGCGACGCCCTCGCAGCCGTCGCCGCAGGCACGGCGGCCCGCCCCGACACGGCCACCGCCGTGCGCTACCTGCTGCAGCTGCTGGTCGAGAAGGCGCCGGGCAACTCCGTCGAGGTCCGGGTGCCGCCCTTCGGCGCCGTCCAGGTCGTCGAGGGTCCGCGCCACACGCGCGGCACCCCGCCGAACGTCATCGAGACGGATGCCGCGACGTGGGTGGCCCTCGCGACGGGACAGGTCGCCTGGGCCGACGCCGTCACGGCCGGCACCGTCCGCGCGTCGGGCGTGAGGGCCAACCTCGACGGGCTCCTCCCGCTCAGGCCCTGACGCGCGACGCGTCGCCGGTACCATCGCCTGCGGAGAGGATCCCCATGCAGGCACGGCACCCCCGGAGCGCCACCCGTCCCCTCACCGTCGCGGTGATCGGTGCGGCTCTGGTCGTCCTGGTCCCTGCGGCACCCGCGGACGCCGCGGCGCCGAGCTGCGTCGTGTCCGAGGCCCGCGCGGTCTGGGACGTCGGTGCCGGCGACCTGCAGGCCGACGGAGCCGTCGCCGCGGACGGCGGCGTCCTGACCCTCGACGGCGGCGCCGGTGTGCTCGAGCCGGTCGGGCCCACGGGGAGCATCAGCTTCGACGGCACCCTCCGCTACACGAGCGCTGCGGGGGTGGAGACGACCCTGTCCGCTCCGACCCTCGTCATCGACGGCGGCGCCGGGAGCCTGCTCTTCGACGTGCAGCCCGACGGGACCGAGCTCATCCCGCAGGCGGCGCTCGCCGAGGTCGATCTGCGTGCGGCGGCGGTCGCCGAGGCGGGCGACGCGATGAGTCTCGACGGCGTCGACGCGCAGACCGACGCGACCGGCGACGGCGCCGACCTGCTCTGGGCGGGCACGCTCGGCGATCTCGACCTCACTGTGGCCGCGGACTGCACCGCGACGGGCGACACCGTGGTCGTCGAGGAGGAGGACAAGGATGCCGCGGCCCCCGGCATCCTCGTCCCGCTCATCGTCGTCGGGATCGCCGCGGCGGTGACGCTCGTCCTCGCCGTCGGATCGGTCCAGCGACGCAAGCGCAACAGTGCCCGCGCGGCACAGCCGGAGACGGTCGACGACCCGCGTCCGTGAGGCGCGGGTGGACAATGGAAGCATGGCCGAGCACTCCGAGACGCACGTCGAGTCCGCCGAGCTGCGGCGCACCCCGCGGTTCGCGGCGTTCTTCGCGGTCGGTGCGGCCCTCGGCATCCTCATCGCCCTCATCCTGACCTTCGCGTTCGGCGACGGCGCGATCAGCGAGAGCACCGGGGCGCGGTACTCGCAGAGCCAGGTGTTCGGCTTCCTGCTGCTCTGGTGCGTGCCCGCCGGGGTCGCGCTCGGCGCCGTGGTCGCCCTCGTCTTCGATCGTGTGCTGAGCAAGAGGCAGCGCACCGTCCGCATCGAGCGGGAGCGCGTCGAAGAGACGGACTGACCCGAGCCTCAGGCGAGCTCGGCGATGATCGGCTGGATCGCCGGATCGAACGCGGCGACGTCGCCGCGCAGTCCGTCCGTCACGGCGATCGTGAGCGATCCGATCCACCAGACGCCCCGCTGGGTGAGCGGCAGGATCTGGACGTTGAGCTCGAAGCTGTGCGCCCGCCGGCCCACCCGGCGTTCGTGCTCGGCGATCGCGCTCGCGTAGGCGCGGTAGCTGCTGGCCGACCCGGCGCGCGCCTGCATCGTGTAGCGATCGCTCGCCCACCGGGCGAAGGCGACGGCGTCGGCGGCGAGGGGCGCCATCGCCGCGCGCAGCTCGTCGAACCCCTCGATGGGGAGGACGGCGAGGGTCTCGTACCCGTCGACGAGGTCGAGCGGGACGGGGGAGGGATGCGCCTGAGGCTCGACGGCCATCGCCCAGTACGCGAGCCATTGCCGCTGCAGCAGCCGCGCGTCGTCGTCGTCACCGGCCGGCGGCGCCGCGGCGGCCCCCCGCAGGTGCGGCAACTCCTCCGGGGCGCGGATGCCGAGCGCCTGGCGCACGAACAGGGCCACGAGCACCGTCGCGCTCGCGTCCTCCCGCACCACCCATTCGGGCCGCTCAGCCCCGCTCATGGCGACATCCTATGGCGCGGCCGTGGCCTGCGTCCGCTCTGGGCGGGAGCAGTCGGCATCCGACGGCCGGTAGGCTGTGCGAGTGGCCTCGACTCCCACCGATCCCTATTCCGCTGCCGGCGTCGACACCGCGGCGGGGGACCTCGCCGTCGAGTTGATGAAATCGGCCGTCCGTCGCACCCAGGGCCCCGAAGTCCTGGGTGGCGTGGGCGGTTTCGCCGGACTCTTTGACGCATCCGCTCTGCTCGGGTACCGCAAGCCGCTGCTGGCGACCTCGACCGACGGCGTCGGCACGAAGGTCGCCATCGCGCAGGCCATCGACAAGCACGACACGATCGGTCAGGACCTGGTCGGCATGGTCGTCGACGACATCGTGGTGGTCGGCGCGAAGCCCCTCTTCATGACCGACTACATCGCGACGGGCAAGGTCTTCCCCGAGCGCATCGCCGACATCGTCCGAGGCATCGCCGACGGCTGCTCGGCGACCGGCACCGCCCTCGTCGGCGGCGAGACCGCAGAGCATCCCGGACTCCTCGGGATCCACGACTACGACGTCGCGGGCGCGGCGACGGGAGTCGTCGAAGCGGATGCCGTCCTGGGCGCCGACCGGGTGCGTCCCGGCGATGTCGTTCTGGCCCTCGCCTCGAGCGGTCCCCACTCGAACGGGTACTCGCTGATCCGTCACATCATCGCGAACGCCGGCATCGGCTACGGCGACAACGCCGCCGACTTCGGCCGGACGTGGGGCGAGGAACTCCTCGAGCCCACGCGCCTGTACACGTCCCCGCTGCTGCGCGCGATCGACGCGCACCCGGGTGCCATCCACTCCCTCAGCCACGTCACGGGCGGCGGTATCGCCGCGAACCTCGCGCGCGTGCTGCCGCAGGGCACCTGGGTCGACGTCGACCGCTCCACGTGGTCGCCGTCGCCCGTGTTCCGCGTCCTCGCCGACATCGGGGGGCTCTCGCTCGAGCAGACCGAGGGCACCTGGAACCTCGGCATCGGCTTCCTCGCGGTCGTCTCGGCCGAGGCGGCCGACGCCGCGGCATCCACCCTCTCGGCAGAGGGCATCCACACCTGGCAGGTCGGGACGGTGTCGGATGCGGCACTGCCCGCCGGCGACTACGAGCAGGGCGCGAAGGGCGTCGACGGCGGCGCGGTCCGCCTCGTCGGCTCCTACGCAGAAACGGACTGAGCTACACCTATGTGCGGAATCGTCGGCGTCGTCGGACAGGGGCCCGCCAACCAGGAGGTCTACGACGCGCTGCTGCTGCTGCAGCACCGCGGTCAGGACTCCACCGGCATCGCGACCGCGGAGCCGAGCGGTGTCTTCCACATCGCGAAGAACCGCGGGATGGTGCGCGAGGCGTTCCGCACCCGTGACATGCGCTCGCTCCTCGGCACGATCGGCCTCGGCCACGTCCGATATGCGACCAAGGGCACCGCCTCGAACGAGGAGGAGGCGCAGCCGTTCTACGTGAACGCGCCGTACGGCATCGTCCTCGTCCACAACGGCAACCTCACGAACACGCGCGAGCTCACCGAGGAGCTCTTCCGCACCGACCGGCGTCACCTGAACACGAGCTCCGACACCGAGCTGCTGGTGAACGTCCTCGCCAACGAGCTGCAGGCGGTCATCTCGGGCCTCGAGCTGGACCACGAGCAGATCTTCGAGGGCGTCACGCGGGTGCACCAGCGCGTGGAGGGCTCGTACGCCGCCATCGCGCTCATCGCGGGGTACGGACTGCTCGCCTTCCGCGACCCCTTCGGCATCCGTCCCCTCATCCTCGGCACGCGTCGAGCAGAGAACGGCCGGTACGAGTGGACCGTCGCCTCCGAGTCGCTCGTCCTCGAGAACGGCGGCTTCGAGGTCGTCCGCGACGTCGAGCCCGGCGAGGCGGTCTTCATCGACCTCGACGGCAACCTCTTCACCAAGCAGTGCGCCACCAACCCGCAGCTCGTCCCCTGCTCGTTCGAGTACGTCTACCTCGCCCGCCCCGACTCGGTCATGAACGGCATCTCGGTCTACGAGGCCCGACTGCGCATGGGTGAGCGGCTCGCCGACACGATCGCCAAGTACACCCCCGAGGGGTCGATCGACGTCGTCATGCCGATCCCGGATTCCTCGCGCCCCGCCGCGATGCAGGTCGCCCGCAAGCTCGGCATCGAGTACCGCGAGGGCTTCTACAAGAACCGCTACATCGGTCGGACGTTCATCATGCCGGGTCAGGCGATCCGCAAGAAGAGCGTGCGCCAGAAGCTCAATGCGATGTCGACCGAGTTCAAGGGCAAGAACGTCCTCCTCATCGATGACTCCATCGTCCGCGGTACGACCTCTCGGGAGATCATCCAGATGGCGCGGGATGCCGGGGCGAAGTCGGTGACGTTCGCGTCGGCAGCGCCCCCCATCCGCTTCCCGCACGTCTACGGCATCAACATGCCGTCGCGCCACGAACTCGTCGCGTACAACCGCACGATCCCCGAGATCGCCGAGGAGCTCGGCTGCGACTACCTCGTCTACCAGGAGATCGACGATCTGAAGGCCGCGATCCTCGAGGGAGCGCCGGACGTCGAGGATCTCGACATGAGCTGCTTCGACGGTCGCTACGTCACCGGAACCGTGAGCGACGAGTACCTCGCCTGGGTCGAGGGCACGCAGGAGTCCTGAGCCGCCTAGGCTGAATCGGTGACGTCCCCCGATCCCCTCGCCGTGCGACGGGGTCGGATCCTCGCCCTCGTCGGCATCGTCCTCCTCGCCTTCTCGCTGCGCTCCGCGGTGGCTTCGCTGTCGCCGCTGTTCGATGCGATCGGCGAGGATTTCGTCCTCCCCGCCGCTGTACTCGGTCTGATCGGCACCGTGCCGCCGCTCTGCTTCGCCGTCTTCGGTCTGCTCGCATCCGGATTCGAGCGGCGCTTCGGCCTGGAGCGCACGACCCTCGTCGCGCTGAGCGCCGTGGCCCTCGGGCTGGTCGCGCGTGCCGCGGCGGTCGACGCCTACGGTCTGCTGCTCGGGTCCGCGCTCGTGTTCGCCGGCGTCGGGGTGGGCAACGTGCTCCTGCCCGCGCTCGTGAAGAAGTACTTCCCCGATCGCATCGGCCTGATGACGACCGTCTACTCGACGATGATGGCGATCTCCACGTTCGTGCCCCCGCTCATCGCCGTGCCCGTGGCGGATGCCTCAGGCTGGCGCACATCGCTGGGGCTGTGGGCGGTCTTCGCGCTCGCCGGTCTCGCGCCCTGGATCGTGCTCGCGGTGCGCGCCCGCCGTGCGGCCCTCGCCGAGGTGGACATCGAACCCGTCAGCACTCGGGTGTTCGGGCGGATGTGGCGCTTGCCCACCGCGTGGGCCCTCGCCGTCACCTTCTTCGTCTCGAGCGCCGTCGCCTACACGTCGTTCGCGTGGCTGCCGAAGATCCTCGTCGACACCGCGGGCGTGACGCCGCAGGTCGCCGGCACCCTGCTGTCGCTCTTCGCGCTGATCGGGCTGCCCGCGTCGCTCGTGGTGCCGGTGCTCGTCGCCCGGCGGGGTGTCGTGCTGCCGCTCTTCTTCATCGCGTCGGCCTCCGGGGTGCTCGGAGCGGGCGGGCTGCTGGTGGCCCCGGCATCCGCTCCCTGGCTCTGGGTCACGCTGCTCGGCATCCTGCCGCTGCTGTTCCCGCTCGTGCTGACGTCGGTCGGTCTGCGCACGCGCACCCACGACGCGACGGTCGCGCTGAGCTCGTTCGCGCAGAGCCTCGGCTACGGCGTGACGATGCTGATGCCGATCGGCGTGGGCCTGATCCACGACGCGACGGCATCGTGGACGGTGCCGCTAATCATGTTGCTCGCGATCTCACTGCTCGCCGTGCCGGCGGGCGTCGTGATCGCGCGGCGGAAGACGGTGGAACAGGAGTGGGAACAGCGCCACGGAGCGTGGTGAGTCGGCGAGGGGCGGTCAGGCCTTCTCGAACGAGGCCGAGGCCGGAGCAGACGGGTCTTCTTCGTCGTCCTCGTCGGCGTACTGGTCGGCCCACTTGTCCTCGTACTGCTCGTCACCGGGCGCGCCGAGCTCTCGCTCGAGCGCGTTGATGTTCAAGCTGTACGTGTCGTACTTCAGCTCACGGGCGATCTTGGTGTTCTTCGCCTTTTGACGGCCACGCCCCATGCGTAACCCCCTCATTTCACGAGTGCGGGCTTGGTCCGGCAGCCCGACGAGTCACAGTCCGGCAATGGCCGGGAAGAGTAGCATTCAGGTTACCACGGAGCGTTCCCGCCGCCCTCGCGGCGGGGATCCAGGAAGGGTGATCCGACATGTCCGATGCCGTATCGCAGCCGCAGACCCGGCGTCCCCACCGCCCCGTCATCGCGGGCATCGTTCCCGGGCAGCCTCCGCGTGTCCTCCGTGAGGCGGCTCAGTACGCCCGGCTGCACGGCGCCGCGCTGCTCGTCGCCCACGTCGACATCACCCGGTTCGTCTCGTACGAGGATCCCGACGGGTACGTCCACACCGCGCCGATCAACCTCGACGCGATCCCCAGCGAGGCGCTCGAATCCCAGCTGCGCGACCAGGCCAGCGCCGCCCTGTCGGGCGTCGAGGTCACGTGGTCGCTCGAGATGCTGGCGGGTGACCCGGCACTGGCCATGAAGGACCTGGCCGAGCGCACCGAGGCCCGCCTCATCGTCGTCGGCACACGCAAGCGCGGTATCGGGGATTCGATCCGGGAGTTCTTCACGGGATCGGTCGCGGCCCGCCTCGCGCACCGGCAGCCGCGCCCGGTCCTCGTCGTCCCCCTGGGCGAGCCCGTGAAGGACGACGAGGATCCCTGGCGGGAGCGGCAGAACTGGCCCGAGGAGCTCTGGCCCGGCGGCTGACTCAGCCGCGCAGCGCTCGGCGGACGGCGTCCGCCGCGTCGTCGAGGGCTGTCGCGAGTTCGTCGACGACGGATGCCGCGAGCTCGCCGCCGCGTGCCACGTGGGCACGCAGGTCGGCGCGCAGTTCCGCCCGGAATTCGGACAGGAGCTCGTCCGCGCGTCGTACCTGTTCACGCGAGGCGGCACGGGGATCGGGTGTCGTCGACGCCGCGGGCCGGCGGGGCGCAGCGGATGCCGCGGCGAGGTCGGCCTGCAGACTGCGCATCGCCTCGCGCACTCCGGCGCGTACCTCGTCGGCGATGAGGCGGACACTGTCGGCCAATCCGGCTTCGATCCCCGCGAGGTCGCCGGAGCGCGACGCCACCTCGGCGCGACCGGCATCCGTGATCTCGTAGACCGTCTTTCGTCCGTCCACCGTCTTGGTGACGAGGCCCTCCTCTTCGAGCTTCGACAGACGCGGATAGATGGTGCCGGCGCTCGGCGTGTACGTGCCGCCCGTGCGATCGGACAGTGCCTGCATGAGGTCGTACCCGTGGCGGGGGGCCTCGTCGAGCAGGCTCAGGAGATAGAGACGCAGGTCGCCGTGGGAGAAGACGGGGGGCATCTCAGTACTCCTCCGCGACGGGGGCCTCGTCGGTGATCGCCGACGTGACACGGCGGATGACGGAGACGTCGCCCGACACGGTGTTGGCACGGACCTCCGCGAACGAGCCGCTGAGCTCGCCGACCGATCCGGTGTAGTTGGACCCGATGCCGCTCTGCGAGCGATCGACACCGTCCACGAGCAGCTTTCCGCTGACGGTGCGGAGTGTGTACTTCGCCGCCACGGCCTCGTCGAGCCGCAGCGTCGCCGCACCGCTGACGGTGTTGAACGACACGTTCTGGGTCGGCCCGCTCGAGTCGATGAGGACGGCGCCGCTCACGGTGTCGGCGAATGCGGTGCGGATCTCCCCGGCTGCGGTGATGGCGCCGGAGACCGCGTTGGCGCTCAAGGTGCCGGTCAGGCCGCGGATCTGCACGTCGCCCGAGACGGAGTTCACCGTCACGTCGCCGGTGAGGCCGTCGACGATGATGTCGCCCGAGACGGTGTTGAGCTTCGCGTCGGTGGCGAGCCCGGCCACAAGGGCGCTCGCGCTGACGACGCCGAGGTTGAGGGCGACGTCGCGCGGAACGGCGATGCTCACCTCGGCTTGGGGCCCGCCGCTGCCGAAGTTGCGGAAGGAGGACAGGAAGTTGTCCCATCGCAGCTGTGCGTGATCGATCTCGATGGCGCCGTCTCGGGCCTCGATGCGCAACTCCTTCTGGGTGACGGAGTGCACCTCGATGCGAACGCCGGGCTCGTCGTGGGCGACGACATCGACCTGCCCGCCGACGAGTCCCACTTTCAGTCGACGGATGCCGTCGAGGTCGATGATGCGGGTCTCCCCGGGCTGGATCAGCCACTTCTCGAGAGTCATGTTGTCTCCTGCGGTCTAGCGCGAGTCGAGATATATCGCGTTGCGATCACGGTAACACGATATATCTCGAGTTGTCGAGATCTCTTCCGGCGGAAGACTTGACCTTGACGCAGCGTCAACTCCTAGCGTGGCCGTCATGACGCGCGAATGGTCGATCCAGCAACTCGCCCGGCTCGCCGGCACGACGAGTCGGACGCTGCGCCATTACGGCCAGATCGGACTCCTGCCGCCGACGCGGACGGGCGCCGGGGGCTACCGGTTCTACGACGCCGCGGCCCTGCGTCGCCTCCAGCACATCCTGCTCCTGCGCGAGCTGGGACTGGCACTGCCCCGTATCGCCGAGGTCCTCTCCGAGGACATCAACGAAGTCGAGGCGTTGGCCATCCACCTGAGCTGGCTCGAGACCGAACGCGCGCGCGTCGAGCGGCAGATCGCCGCTGTCGCATCGACCCTCGACGCGAGGAGAAGAGGAGAGGAACCCATGCCCGAGAACATGTTCGACGGCTTCGATCACACCGTGCACCGCGAGGAGGTGACCGAACGGTGGGGTGCGGACGCCTACGTGCGATCCGACGATTGGTGGCGCGGCATGTCGGCCCACGAGAAGAAGGCGTGGATGGAGCGGAGCGCGCAGCTGACCTCCGACTGGAGCGACGCGGCGGCGCGCGGCATCCGTCCCGATTCCGACGAGGCTCGGCAGCTCGCCGCGCGTCACGTGGCCTGGCTGCAGGGCATCCCCGGCACTCCCGCTGCCGACGGCGGTGATCTCCGCGGATACGTCCTGGGACTTGCGGACATGTACGTGGCGGACGACCGGTTCGCCGCGAACTACGGCGGCACCCGCGGCGCGGAGTTCGTCCGCGCCGCACTCCGCCACCACATCGACCACTCGTGAGCGGACGTGACGAGGCCCCCTCGACCTGGATCGGGAGGGGGCCTCGGTGCGCCCTTGGGGGAGAGCGCCGCTGACGCGCCTGGGGGTGCGCGTCAGACGATCAGGTGTTGCGGCGGAGTACCCGCAGCAAGAAGGCGATCAGCGCGATGACACCCACGATGATGGCCACCCAGAGCAGGAACTGGAGACCTTCCGTGATGCCACCCACGATCGCCAGCACGATGGCGATCACGATGATGATGATAAGTGCGAGGTTCATTGGAGGCTCCCTCTGTTTGTCTCCGTTGTCCGCCGGAGCGGGGGTGACGCGGGTGTGCGTCGTACACATTGCTATCAGCGTTCTCTCAGCCGGATGAGGCCCTTGACAGGCGCAGCGGCCGGTGACATAACGTGGCCGGACGCGGGCGCTCTCTGCCCGCTGCGATCATGTGAGGCGGGTGCATCATGCCGGCAGGACGTGGCTCGAACAGCCTGAAGGACCCTGAGCTCTACGAAGAGCTCCGCAAGGACGGCGCGTCGAAGGAGAAAGCGGCCCGCATCTCGAACGCAGCAGCGCGCGATGGACGCGGCGCGGTCGGTCGCCGGGGCGGCGAGTCCGGCGATTACGAGGATTGGACGGTCGCCGACCTCCGCGCCCGGGCCAAGGAACTCGGCATCCGCGGGTACTCGCACGCGCGCAAGGCGGACCTCATCGACATGCTCCGGTCCCACTGACGTGCCGCGACTGAAGCGGGTGCGCCCGGGCACCGACGTCGGGTACCGCCGGCTCCGCTCCGGGACCGGGTTCCGATACGTGGATGCCGACGGCGATGCCCTGCCGAAGGCGGAGGCCGACCGCGTGCGCGCCCTCGTGCTGCCGCCCGCATGGCAGGACGTGTGGATCTGCTCCGATCCGTACGGCCACATCCAGGCGACCGGCATCGATGAAGCCGGTCGGGTGCAGTACCGCTACCACCCGCAGTGGACGGCTGGCCGCGACAAGGGCAAGTACGCCCGAGCTCTCCAGCTCGCCGAGGCACTGCCCCGGGCCCGTGGGCGGGTCACCACCTCGATCCGCCGAGAGGACATCGACCAGGAGCGCGTCCTGGCCGCGGCCTTCCGGCTGCTCGACCTCGCCGCACCGCGCGTCGGCGCCGAGAAGTACCTCGTCAAGCACGGCAGTCGCGGGCTCACCACCCTGCTGCGCCGCGACGCGCTCGTCGACGGAACAGTGGTCGCCCTGCGCTTCCCCGGCAAGAGCGGGCAGCGTCAGGAGATGGAGGTCGACGACCCCGATCTGGCCGCAGCGGTCGAGCTGCTCGTCGCCGGCCGTCCCAGCTCCCCGTTGCTCGCCTACCTCCGCGGACGACGCCGGGTGGCCCTCACTCCCAAGGACGTCAACCTCTACGTGCGGTCGATGACGGGCGGGATCTTCACCGCGAAGGACTTCCGCACGCTGCGAGGCACGATCACCGCCGCCGACGCGCTCGCCCGCATCGGACCCGCCGTCAAGAAGTCCGATCTCAAGAAGAACGAGGTGCTGGCGGTGAAGATCACCGCCGAGGCGCTCGGGAACACCCCCTCGGTCGCGCGGAGCTCGTACATCGATCCGCGCGTGTTCGACCGCTATCGGCGCGGCATCCTGCTCGACACCAACGTCTCGCCCGAGTCGGCGATCCGCACGCTCATCATGGCCTGACTTCCAGCCGGAGGCGCAGGGCGCCGTGGGATACTTGCCCCTCCCTGCACCCTTCACCTGCACCGTGGAAATGGGCCTTCGTTGTCGAACCTCGCTGTCCTGAGCCTCAAGAACCGTGCGCTCATCGCCCTCATCACGATCGTCGCGGCGATCTTCGGCGGGCTCGCCCTCACGAACCTCAAGCAGGAGCTCATCCCGCCGATCCAGCTGCCGCAGCTGTCGATCCTCACCACGTATCCCGGCGCATCGCCCGACGTCGTGAACAACGACGTCTCCACCCCCATCGAGCAGGCGATCCAGGCCGTGCCCGATCTCGAGTCCACGTCGTCGACGAGCACGACGAATGCGTCGATCGTCCGGGCATCCTTCGCCTACGGCACCAACCTGGCGACGGCGGAGCAGAAGATCCTGCAGGCCATCAACCGCATCGACGACACGCTGCCGGACGGTCTCGACACGAGCGTGCTCGCCTTCTCGACCGACGACCTCCCCGTCATCTCCCTCGCCGTCACCGGCTACGACGATGCGACCGAGGTGCAGACGCGTCTCGAGAACGCCGTCGTCCCCGACATCGAGGACCTCGACGGCGTCGCCGCAGCCCAGATCGTCGGCGGACAGACCTCGCGGGTGACGATCACCCCCGACCAGGCTGAGCTCGCCGCCGCCGGCTACACGCAGACCGCCATCACGGACGCCCTCGATCAGAACGGCGTCCTGTTCCCCGGTGGCACGGTGGACGAAGGCGACCAGACCCTCACCGTCCAGACCGGAACGAAGCTCGAGTCGGTCGACGAGATCGCCGCGCTCCCGCTCGTCCCCACGGACGCCGACCAGTTCGCCGCCGGAGCGGTGACCGTCGGTGACGTCGCGGACGTCGTGCTCGACACCGACCCGGTGACCTCGATCTCGCGCGTCGACGGCGAGCCCGCCCTGACGGTGTCGATCACCAAGCTCCCCGCGGCCAACACGGTCGACGTCTCGCACCTCGTGCGCGACTCGATCGACACCCTGCAGGACGACATCGGCAGCGGCGCGACCATCACGGTCGTCTTCGACCAGGCCCCCTACATCGAGCAGTCGATCGAGGCGCTCGCACAGGAGGGTCTCCTCGGGCTCGCCTTCGCCGTCGTCGTCATCCTGATCTTCCTGCTGTCGGTCCGCTCGACGCTCGTCACGGCGATCTCGATCCCGACGAGCGTGCTGATCACTTTCATCGGCATCCAGGCGTTCGGCTACTCGCTCAACATCCTCACGCTGGGCGCGCTCACGATCGCGATCGGTCGCGTCGTCGACGACTCCATCGTCGTCATCGAGAACATCAAACGGCACTACGTCGGCGCCGCCGACAAGCTGCAGTCGATCCTCCTCGCGGTCCGCGAGGTCGCGGCGGCGATCACGGCATCCACCCTCACGACCGTCGCCGTCTTCCTGCCGATCGCCTTCGTCGGCGACCTCACCGGCGAGCTGTTCCGACCGTTCGCGCTGACGGTCACGATCGCCATGCTCGCCTCGCTCTTCGTCGCGCTGACGATCGTGCCCGTCCTCGCGTACTGGTTCCTCCGGCCCGGCAAGCCGGTGACGGATGCCGCGGGTCGGGCGATCGACCCCGAGGACCCGGCCGCTCCGCCGAGTCGGCTGCAGAAGTCCTACCTGCCGGTGCTGCGCTGGACGCTGCGCCACTCTGCGGTGACCCTGCTGCTCGCCGGGGTCGTCCTCGGTGGGACGATCGCTGTCGCTCCGCTCATGAAGGTCAACTTCCTCGGCGACTCCGGCCAGAACACCTTCACCGTCACGCAGAACGTCGGCGACACCGCGAGCCTCGAGACGCAGGACGCCGCCGCGAAGCGCGTCGAGGAGGTCCTGCTCGACGTCGACGGCATCGACACCGTGCAGACCTCCATCGGCTCGACCGGTTCCGCCCTCCGCGACGCCTTCTCGGGCGGCGGCGCGGGCATCACCTATTCGATCACGACCGACCCCGACGCCGACCAGGAGCGCATCCGCACCGACGTGCAGCAGGCCGTCACCGACCTCCCGGATGCCGGCGAGATCGTCGTCTCGGCGTCGCAGGGCGGCTTCGGCTCGACCGACATCGAGGTCGACGTGACCGCGCCGGACGCCGGTGTGCTTCGCGACGCGACGGACGCGGTCGTCGCGGCGTTGACGGACGCGGGCGGCATCGAGCAGGTCGATTCCAACCTGTCGGCATCCCTCCCGTTCGTCTCGGTCGCGGTCGACCGCGACAAGGCGGCGGAGCTCGGCCTCTCAGAGGTCGCCATCGGCGGGCTCGTGTCGAACACGATGCAGCCCCGACAGATCGGCACCGTGGAGATCGATGACGCGTCGCTCACGGTCTACCTGAAAGCCGCCGACATCCCGCAGACCATCGAGGACTTGCGCGGGCTCGAGATCGCGAGCGCGTCGGGGCTCGTTCGCCTGGACGAGGTCGCGACGGTCGAACAGTCCGAGGGGCCGTCGTCCATCACCAGCGAGCGCGGTCAGCGCACGGCATCCGTCACCGTCACCCCGGCCACCGACGACCTGAACGCCTCGAACGCGACCGTCACCGCGGCGCTCGCCGACGTCGACCTGCCGCAGGGTGCGGACGCGCAGATCGGCGGTGTCGTCACGCAGCAGCAGGACGCATTCGCGCAGCTGGGCCTCGCGATCCTCGCGGCGATCCTCATCGTCTACATCGTCATGGTCGCGACCTTCAAGTCGCTGCGGCAGCCGGTGCTGCTCCTGGTGTCGGTGCCGTTCGCCGCGACGGGTGCGATCCTGCTGCAGATCGTCTCTGGTGTGCCGCTGGGCGTCGCCTCGCTCATCGGCGTGCTGATGCTCGTCGGCATCGTCGTCACCAACGCGATCGTGCTCATCGACCTCGTGAACCAGTACCGCGAGAAGGGGTTGTCGACCCCTGAGGCGGTCCTCGCCGGTGGTGCGCGACGACTGCGGCCGATCCTCATGACGGCCCTCGCCACGATCTTCGCGCTGACGCCGATGGCCCTCGGCATCACGGGCCACGGCGGATTCATCTCGCAGCCGCTCGCGATCGTCGTGATCGGCGGACTCGTGTCGTCGACCGTGCTGACGCTGCTCGTGCTGCCCGCGCTCTACAACCTCGTCGAGGGTGCCAAGGAGCGTCGCGCCGCGAAGCGCGGTGACACGGCATCGGCGGCGGCGGTTGCGAGCGAGGCTCCGCTGACGCGGCGCGCACGACGGGATGCGGCCGCGTCGGCAGCTGCGGTCACGGGCGCGGCGGCCGTGGACACGGCGCTCGTCGTCGAGGAGTCCCCGGACGTCGAGATCCCGGCCGTCGAGTGGTCCGCGTCGTCCGACGAGGAGCCCCGCCGCGAGGACTGAGGCTCAGCCGACGAGGTGGGCGCCCCACTCGAGTGACCAGGTCTCGCCGGGTGCGAGTCGCCGCAGGCTCCGTCCGGAGTTGAAGGCGTCGGCCGGCGCGGTCATCGGCTCGATCGCGACGGCGAGGTCGTGACCGGGGAAGCGGTCGGTCGTGAAGACCTGCATGTACTCGAACCCCTCGCCCGCCCAGACGGTCAAGCGACGCCCGTCCGGCGCGACGAGGTGCGCCTCGATCCGTCCGTCCCGGCGGGGAAGACCCGCGAAGGCCACGTCGAGCGCGAGGTCGCCCACGCGACGCGGCTCGCGCAGGTCGTGTTCGGCGTCGAGCGGCTCTTCGGCGACGGGGATGCTCTGGTCGTCGAGGCGGAACCAGGTGCGCGCCTCGAGCTGCAGGGACAGGTCCGCGGTGTCGACATCCGAGATGCGGAAGTAGGGGTGCGTCCCGAGGGCGACCGGCGCGTCGCCCGCGCCGATGTTGCGGATCTCGTGCGTCACACGGATGCCGCGCTCGCTGAGCAGGTACGTCACGCGGGTGTCGAGGTGATACGGGTAGCCGGTCTGCGGCACGACGTCTGCGCGCAGGGTGAGTGCGGCATCCGTCTGCTCCTCGAGGCGGTAGGCGGTGAACCGCAGCAGCCCGTGCGACGCGTTGCCGAGCTTCGGCTCCGTGATCGCGAGCTGGCGCAGCTCGCCGTCGTCCTCCCAGCGGCCGTCGCGGATGCGGTTCGGCCAGGGGACGAGGACGATCCCGGATGCCGCCGGTGTCGGCACGTCGTCGGGGTAGTCGGGGACCAGGTCGACCGCGCCGACGCGCAGCGCCCGGAGGGCTGCGCCCACCTCGGCGATCTCGGCGGAGACGTCGGCGGCGTGGAGGGTGAAGCGGGTTCCCGTGGGGTCGGCTGCCATGCGGTCAGCGTATCGGCGCGGCGGGTTCCCAGGTGGGCCCGGTATCGTGGGGGAGTCGGCGGAGGACACCGCGCTGTGCGCGGGCATCTTGTGTAGTCCTCGGGGCCGATCCAGACACCCGCTCCGTGGTGTCGGAACCAGTAACTGGAATGGCCCCCGGCCGACGGAAGTCCGGGTCTCACCGTGCGTGCGCGCACGGCGCTGTTTCGTGCGAGAACCCAGAAAGCACACGCATGCCCAAGAACAAGAAGCCGGCCGGCGGCCGCGCGCAGAACTTCGAGCCCCGCTACGGCAAGAAGACCTCGTACCAGGACGCCAAGCGTCGTCCCGGACAGGCTTCCGCCGGCACCACCGGCAGTAAGAGCCCGAAGCACCGCGGCTACCGCGCGACCGACGATGCAGCACCCCAGAAGGCGCGCTGGACCGAGCAGGACCGCGCCGGCCGGGCCGAGGCCCGCGGCATCCGCTCGAACGCCCGCGGCGACCGTCGCTTCGACGACCGCCCGCGCCGCGACGCCGACGGCGACCGGCCGCGTTTCGACCGCACCGAGCGTCCCGCGCGCTCGTTCGACGACCGGCCGCGTTTCGACCGCACCGAGCGTCCCGCGCGCTCGTTCGACCGCGCCGAGCGCCCCGCGCGCTCGTTCGACGACCGTCCGCGCCGGGATGACCGCCCGCGGTTCGACCGTAACTCCTCCGATTCTGCGGGTCGGTCCGCGCGCGGCGCGGACTCGCGCCGATCCGGCGAGGACACGAGGAGTTACGGCCGCCCGGCGCGGTCCTTCGACGACCGCCCACGCCGCGACGACAGCCCGCGGTTCGACCGGTCGCGCGGCAACAACTCCGGAGATTCGGATCGTCGCGCCCCTCGGGACGCCGGATACGGCCGTGACCGACAGGATCTCCGAGGCAATGGCCGCCCGGCCCGGGGCTTCGACGACCGTCCGCGCCGCGACGACCGTCCGCGCCGCGACGAGCGGCCGAACCGGTCGGATTGGGGTGCCGCCGAGAAGTCGAAGGCGCACCAGGACCACGTCGACGTCGTCCACGAGCGGCTGCAGGCCGAGGCCGTGGATGCCGCATCCGTCGAGCAGCTCTCGTTCGCCGACCTCGGTCTCGGCCAGAACATCGTCCGGACCCTCGACGGCCTCGGCGCCACGAGCCCGTTCCCGATCCAGGCGGCCACCGTCCGTCCCATCCTCGAGGGCCGTGACGTGCTCGCGCGCGGCCGCACCGGTTCGGGCAAGACGATCGCCTTCGGTGCGCCGCTCGTCGAGCGCGTGCTGCGCGGCCAGGCCGGCAAGCGCCGCGCCTGGGGCCGCTCGCCGCAGGCGCTGATCCTCGCGCCGACGCGCGAGCTCGCGCTGCAGATCGACCGTACGGTGCAGGAGCTCGCACAGAGCGTGGGTCTGTTCACGACGCAGATCTACGGCGGCGTCCCCCAGGGTCGTCAGGTCGGTGCGCTCAAGAAGGGCGTCGACATCGTGATCGGCACCCCCGGCCGCATCGAGGACCTCGAGAAGCAGGGCAAGCTCGACCTCTCCGAGATCGGGATCGTCGTCCTCGACGAGGCCGACCACATGAGCGAGCTCGGCTTCCTCGAGCCGATGCAGCGGATCCTCCGTCTCGTGCAGGACGACGCCCAGAAGCTGCTCTTCTCGGCGACGCTCGACCGCGAGGTCGCGGCGCTGGTCGACGAGTTCCTCGTCGACCCGGCCGTCTACGAGGTCGCCGGCGAGACCCAGGAGACCAGCACGATCGACCACCGCGTCCTGGTCATCGACCACCGCGACAAGGCCGAGATCCTCACCTCGCTCGTCGACCGTGACGGCAAGACGCTGGTGTTCACACGCACCCGCGCGTACTCCGAGATGCTCGTCGAGCAGTTCGAGGATGCCGGGATCGCCGCCGTCGCCCTCCACGGCGACCTCAACCAGGCCAAGCGCACGCGCAACCTGCAGCGCCTGACCGACGGCAAGGTCACCGTGCTCGTCGCGACCGATGTCGCGGCCCGCGGCATCCACGTCGACGACATCGACCTCGTCGTCCAGGCCGACGCCCCCGACGAGTACAAGACGTACACGCACCGCTCGGGTCGCACGGGTCGCGCCGGTCGCGCCGGCACGGTCGTGACGCTCATCACGCGCCAGCGTCGCCGGCGCATGACCGAGATGCTCGAGCGCGCCGAGATCGACGCGCCGTTCGAGGAGGCGCGCGTCGGCGACGACGTCCTCGAGGAGATCACCGGCCGTCAGGCCGCGAACGTCGACGCCTGAGCGGTTCACTAGGGTGGGCGGATGCCGATCGTCATCCGCCCCCTCGGTGATCCCGACGTCGATCAGGTCGTCGCCCTCTGGCACGAAGTCGGCCTGACCCGTCCGTGGAACGACCCGCATCGCGACATCGCGCGGGCACGGGCCGTCTGGCCCGAGCTGCTCCTGGTGGCCTCCGACGGTGACCGCGTCGTCGGCTCGGTGATGGCCGGATACGACGGGCATCGCGGCTGGTTGTACTACCTGGCGTCGGCTCCCGATCGCCGGGGCGAGGGGATCGGCCGGATGCTGGTGGCCGAGGCGGAACGACGGCTCGAAACGCTGGGGTGTCCGAAGGTCATGCTCATGGTCCGGGAGGGCAACGACGCGGTCGCCGAGTTCTATGACGCCATCGGCTACGCCCGGGACGCGACCTCGGTGCTCGGCAAGCGACTCATCCCGGACGACTGAGTCAGAAGAGCATCGCTGCGGCCTGCTCGCGCGTCGCGGTCTTCATGACCGGCCCCGTGGGGCGCACGGGACCCGGTCCGCCGCGCGGCGGGACGTCCTCCTCCTCGAGCCTGCCGTGCAGTCCGTGTCGACGCAGCAGTGGACGCACCCGCGCGGACAGCCACGAGCGGTAGCCCTTCGGTGCCGAGACGGAGACCCCCGGATACAGTCCGCGGTACGCGGGCACGAGGTCGGGGCACTCGCGTTCCAGCCACTGCCAGAACCATTCCTTCGCCCCCGGCCGCAGGTGCAGGGCCCCGAAGACGACCCGTCGAGCGCCGGATGCGGCGATCCGACCGATCGCGTCGTCGAGGACGTCGACTCCGTCGGTCAGGTGCGGCACGATCGGCATGAGGAACACCGTCACGGAGAATCCGGCGTCCGTCGCTGCCTTCACCGTGTCGAGCCTCGCCTGGAAGGACGGCGCGCCGGGCTCGAGCAGCTGGCGCAGCGGTTCGTGGGGGATCGCGATCGACATGGCGATGTGGATCGGGACGCGGGTCGCGGCATCCGTCAGCTGCGGCAGGTCCCGTCGCAGCAGCGTGCCCTTCGTGAGGATCGAGAACGGCGTGCCGCTGGAGGTGAGCGCATCGATGATGCCCGGCATCAGCCGGTAACGCCCCTCGGCCCGCTGATAGGGGTCGGTGTTCGTGCCGAGGGCGACCGGTTCGCGCCGCCAGGACGCTTTGGCGAGCTCGCGGGCGAGCACATCTGCGACGTTGACCTTCACGACGATCTGCGAATCGAAGTCGGCGCCCGCGTCGAGGTCGAGGTACGTGTGCGTGTTGCGGGCGAAGCAGTACGTGCACGCGTGCGAGCAGCCGCGATAGGGGTTCACCGTCCACGAGAACGGCATCGCGGAACCACTCGGCACGTGATTGAGGGCGGACTTCGCGACCACCTCGTGGAACGTCATCCCGGCGAACTCCGGCGTCGTCACCGAGCGGACGAGACCGCCCATGGACTCGAGGCCGGGCAGGGCGGCGTCGTCGACCGTCGAGATATCCTGCCCCTGCCACCGCATGAATCCCAGTCGAACACACATTCGATGATGCGTCAACGGCGCGCCCGGCTGTCTAGAACATCGAGGACACGGCGGGTCGGCTGGAACAATGGTGTCGTGTCAGAGTCGAGGAGCGCCGCCCGGCGGCGGGTGCTCCGTCGGCGCCGCCAGCGTCGCGCACTGGTCCTGCTGGGCCTGGTCACCGCGGTGATCGCCGCGCTCGTCGTGATCCTCCCTCGCGCTCTCACGCCCGCCGACGCCGCGGCCGAGCCGGCATCCGCTCCGGTTCCGTCATCGCCCGCGCCCGCCGCGACACCCACGTCGACACCGCCGGTGCCCGAGGTGGAGACCCCGCTGTGCGAGACGGATGCCGTCGCCGCCGCGCTCGAGGATGGTTCCGACCGCGACGTGATCGCCGCGTTCGGGGGAGCCGAGCAGTTCCGCGCCGCGATCGCCGAGGGCGACGCTCCGTGCGTCGACCTGCACGAGGCAGGGCGCATCTGGGTGGTCGCCAACAAGCGGCATCCGCTGAACCCGGTCGACTACTGGCCGACCCCTCAGGCACGTCCGCAGGACACCCGGATCATCGCGGGGGGATGGCTGCTCGACCAGACGGCGGAAGCGCTGGACGAGCTCTCGGCCGATGTGAGGGACGCAGCGGGCAGCATCGGTGTGAGCAGCGGATTCCGCCCCTACGACTTCCAGGTCGACACCTACAACCGCTACGTCGCGATGCGCGGCAAGGCGGCGGCCGACCTCCGGAGCGCACGCCCCGGCCACAGCGAGCATCAGACAGGGCTCGCTGTGGACGTCGTGGCGTGCGACTCCGGGTGCGGCGACCACGACGGCTTCGGCGGCACGGCGCAATCGGACTGGATCGCCGCCAACGCCTGGCGCTACGGCTTCATCGTCCGGTACGAGGACGGACACACCGAGACGACGGGATACTCCGCCGAGCCGTGGCACCTGAGGTTCGTCGGGCGCGAGCTGGCGGGCGCCTATCACGACGGCGGTTTCCACACCCTCGAGGAGTTCTTCGGGCTCGAGCCCGCCCCCGACTACGGCTGACGCTCGCGCTCCACCGGCAGCCAGAGCTCGCACGTCGCCGTCGAGAAGTCGTCCGCCCGATCGAGCACCGACACGATCGACGGGCCGGGACGTAGCCGCCACGGGTTCGCGGGGAACCAGTCGGTCGCCGTCGAGGCCCACGTCGTCTGCAGCGCATCAGGGTAGGCGCCGCTGGTGCGGAACACGGCCCACGTCCCGGCAGGGACGTCGATGACGTCGAGGTCGTCGAAAGTCGGACTGTTCCCCGCGCGCGCCACGCCGTGCAGGTAGGTCAGCTCGCTTCCTTCGGTGTAGTCCGGGTCGACGTCCGCGCTCACCTGCAGCAGGCCTGCCGGCTCGGTGTCGCTCAACCCTTTCAGCCGTGCGTGCTCCGACACGGGGAGGGCCGCGATGTGCGCCTGGATGGCGGGGTTCGCGCCGCGATGCACGAGGTGCACGCGGGCGGCGTGGCCGACGAGGCGGAACGCGGGCCGGTCGATGATGCGGGTGTCCATGGGGATGCTCCCTTCTACGGTCAGGCGGAACCTGAGCTGCGGTTGTGTGCGGAGGGGGCCACCGTTGCGTCGCACCGCGGCGGGGGCGATGCCGTGCACCGCCTGGAACGCCCGAGAGAAGGCCTCTGTCGAGCCGTACCCGTGGCGCACCGCGATGGTCAGGAGTTCCTCGTCGCCGACGAGGTCGCCCGCGGCCACCGTCATGCGCCGTCGCCGGACGTACTCCGACAGCGGCATCCCCGCCAGCGACGAGAACATCCGTCGCAGGTGGTACTCGGTCGTGCCGTGCGCGCGGGCCACGGCGGCGACGTCGAGCTCTTCGCCGAGATGCGCCTCGATGTGTTCGACGAGACGGGTGAGTGCGGTGATCACGGTTCTCCCTCCGGCATCCACCCTCATCCTGTCGCCGATCCGGCGCCCGACTTCTCCGGACCGGAAAAGTCGGCTGACGCTCGGCGGAACTCAGTCGCACTCGCCCTGGCATCCGATCCCACGGCGCGCGTACAGTGGATCGTGGCGACGCCGCCCACGAGCGCAGCGTCGCGCCGACACGAAGGGGGTCCGCACATGGAGCGGAACATCTACGACGAGGACCACGAAGCATTCCGCGACGTCGTCAAGGAGTTCATCAAGCGCTACGTCACGAACGAGAAGCGCGAACAGTGGGATGCCGCCGGCGAGATCGATCGCGCGACGATGCGCGCCGCCGGTGACGCGGGTGTCATCGGGCTGAGCGTTCCCGAGGAGTTCGGCGGCGCGGGGATGCTGCAGGACTACCGCTTCCGCACGATCGTGAACGAGGAGGTCATCCGCGCCGGTGCCGGTTCGCTCGCCGGTGCCTTCGGCATCCAGGACGACCTCGCGGTGCCGTACCTCGTGCACATGGGCACTCAGGAGCAGAAGCAGAAGTGGCTGCCGCGAATGGCCACCGGTGAGATCATCGGTGCGCTCGCCATGACCGAGCCCGGCGCAGGGTCCGACCTTCGGGGCATCTCGACGACGGCGAAGAAGACCGACGGCGGCTACATCGTCAACGGCGCGAAGACCTTCATCTCATCGGGAGCGACGGCCGACATCTTCGTCGTGTTCGTGAAGACCGGGGAGGGGAACCGCCCCGACGCCTTCTCGCTCCTCCTGCTCGAAGCGGAGATGGCCGGCTTCGATCACGGCAAGAAGCTGCACAAGATGGGCTTCCACGGCCACGACACCGCCGAGCTCAGCTTCACCGACGTCTTCGTGCCCGACGAGAACCTCATCGGCGGCGAGGAGGGCAAGGGCTTCGTCCAGCTCATGCTGAACCTGCCGCTCGAGCGCCTGTCGATCGGTGTCGCCGGCGCGGCTGCCGCGCAGGCGGGCGTGGAGTGGACCATCGCCTACACGAAGGACCGCGAGGCCTTCGGCCAGCGGATCATCGACTTCCAGAACACGCGCTTCACGATGGCCGACCTCGTGACCACGGTCGACGCACTGTGGGCCTACGTCGACCGCGCGATCACGCTCTACGGCGAGAACAAGCTGTCCGCCGAGGATGCCGCGCAGGTGAAGTTCTGGGCCACCGAGCGCGAGTGGGAGGTGCTCGACGCATGCGTGCAGCTCCATGGCGGCTACGGCTACATCATGGAGTACCCGATCGCGCGCGCCTTCCTCGACGCCCGCGTGCACCGCATCTACGGGGGCACGAACGAGATCATGCGCGACATCGTGTCGCGCCGGATCGCCGGCAAGCGCTGACGCGAAGGCTGTCCCTACCCGCGCCTTAGGCGCGGTTAATGACCGCCGGGTGTGATCGGCGGATGCGCACTCGACACTTCCGCCTCACGCTCTCCCTCGCCCTCGTCTCCATCGGCGCCGTCGTCCTCGCGGGCTGCGTCGCCCCGTCCGCAGAGGATGACGGGGCGACCTCCGACACATCCGCTGCGTCGGCGTCGACGGTGAGCTTCTGGGACGCCACCGAGGTGCACGAGATCTCGGTCGACGTGGATCCCGACGTGCTCGCGGGACTGCTCGACACCTACGAGAGCACGGGCGAGAAGGAGTGGATCGAGGTCTCCGTCTCGATCGACGGCGAGGTCTACGAGGGTTCCGGTCTGAAACTCAAGGGCAACTCGTCGCTGCGGGGCATCTCGAGCGACGACGACCCCAGCACGATCCCGTGGGTCATCCGGCTCGACAAGTTCGTCGACGGTCAGGAGCACGAGGGCATCACGGAGTTCGTCGTCCGCGGCAACAGCTCGGAGACGTCGCTGAACGAAGCGGTCGCGCTGGATCTGCTGGACCTGACGGGCCTCGCCAGCGAGCAGGCCGCCGCCACACGGTTCACGATCGGCGGCTCCACGTCACTGCGACTGGTCATCGAGAATCCGAGCGACAGCTGGAACGAATCGACGGTCGGTGCCACGGCGCTCTACAAGGCGGAGTCCGGCGGAGACTACTCCTATCGAGGTGACGACCCGGACTCCTACACCGATGTCTTCGACCAGGAGGCGGGCGAGGATGACCTCACGCCCCTCATCGACTTCCTCGAGTTCATTAACGAATCGGATGACGCGACGTTCGCCGACGAGCTGTCGGAGCACCTCGACGTGGACGCCTTCGCGACGTACCTCGCCTTCCAGGACCTCGTGGACAACTTCGACGACATCGACGGTCCCGGGAACAACTCCTACCTCGCGTACGACGCCGACACCGGACTCATGACCGTCGTGAACTGGGATCTGAACCTCGCGTTCGGCGCGTCACCGAACGGCGGCGGCGCCGGTGGGCAGGTGGCCGGCGGCGGCGGGGGAGGCGCGTTGCCGGGCGACGGCGCGATGCCGGATCGCGACGGCGAGCCAGCGCCCGAGGACGGGCGCGGGCAGGGCGGCCCGGGCGGCTCGAACATCCTCGCGACGCGCTTCCTCGCAGACGACGATCTCCACGCCCTCTACGAGAGCGAGCTCGAACGGCTCAGCGAGGTGTTCTACGGCTCGGGTGAGGCGGAGGAGATCCTCCGGACCTGGGCGGACACCCTGATCGAGCAGGTCACCGATCTCGTGGACGCCGACACCATCACCGCCGAGGCAGAGGAGCTCTCGGCATCCTTCGACACCATCGCCGACGGCCAGGCATCGTCCTGACGAGGCGCGCCGGACTACTTGGCGACGAGGGTCGTCTCGAAGCTGTACAGGTCGGGGCGGTAGCAGTGGTGACCATACTCGAACGCACGGCCGGAATCGTCGAATGCCACCCGCTCCATGGTGAGGACGGGGCCGCCGGAGTCGATGTCGAGCAGTTCGCCCTCATCGCCTCGCGCGCTGCGCGCACCGATCTTCTGCTTCGCGACGCGGATGGTGACGCCGCGGGCGCGCAGGATCTCGTACAGCCCGTGCTCCTCGAGCTGTTCGCGGGTGATGTCCGCGAACTCGGGCGGCAGGTAGTTCTCCAGGACCGCGACGGGCACGCCGTCGGTGCTGCGCTGCCGACGGACGAAGAGGACCTCGTCGCCGGGGGTGAGGCCGAGGCTCTTCGCGACGATCTCGGAGGCGGGGACGACCTCATGACCGAGGACCCGGGTCGCGGGCACGTGCGAGGTGTTCTTCAGGTCCTCATACAGGCTCGTCAGCTCGACCGCACGGGTCACCTGGCCCTGGACGACCTGGGTGCCGATGCCCCGACGCCGCACGAGCAGGCCCTTGTCCACCAGCTCCTGGATCGCGCGACGGATCGTCGGACGTGACAGACCCAACCGCTGTCCGATCGCGATCTCGTTCTCGAGCCGCCCGCCCGGGGGGATGGCGCCCGAGTGGATCGCGGCCTCGAGTCGGCTGGAGACCTGGAAGTAGAGCGGGACGGGACCGGTCCGATCGAGATCGGCGAAGAGTTCGGCGGGCCAATAGGTGTCGGCATCGACCACAGCCCTCACGCTCCTTCTCATGGATGACGGGTCTCGCCGGTATTTGTACCGACAACATCACGTGCCAGGCTAACGGCTCGCAGAGCCTGTGCCGCGATTTGTCTATGTGATATTGTTAGGACATGTTTGCGACCCGAGACACCTCGGCCGAATGACCGTTCGCGCCGCTGCCCCCGACGTCCTCTCCATCGGACGACTCGGCGTCGACATCTACCCGCTGCAGACGGGTGTCGGGCTCGAGGAGGTCTCGACGTTCGGCAAGTTCCTCGGCGGGAGCGCGGCCAACGTCGCCGTCGCCGCGGCGCGGTACGGACACGACGTCGCCCTCGTGTCCCGCGTCGGTGACGACCCGTTCGGTCGCTACCTCCGCGCGGAACTCGACCGGCTGGACGTCGACCCGAGCCTCGTCACCGTCGACGGGACCTACAAGACGCCGATCACCCTGTGCGAGATCTTCCCGCCGGACGACTTCCCGCTGTACTTCTACCGCGAGCCGAAGGCCCCCGACCTGGAGGTGACGCCGGATCAGCTTCCCGATGCCGTGCTGACGGAGGCATCCATCTTCTGGTCCACCGTCACGGGCCTCAGCCAGGAGCCGAGCCGGTCCACGCAGCTCGACGCGCTGCGCCGCCGCGGGCGCGCGCGCCACACGATCCTCGACCTCGACTACCGGCCCATGTTCTGGCCCGACCCCGGCGAGGCGACGGCGCAGGTCGCCGCCGCGCTCGAGCACGTCACCATCGCGGTCGGCAACCGCGAGGAGTGCGAGGTGGCGGTCGGCGAGACCGAGCCGATGCGCGCCGCGGATGCGCTCCTCGAGCGCGGGATCGAGCTCGCCATCGTGAAGCAGGGCCCCGACGGGGTGCTCGCGAAGACCCGTGATGAGACCGTCGTGGCTCCGCCGCACCTCGTCGACGTCGTCAACGGGCTCGGGGCGGGGGACGCCTTCGGCGGAGCGCTCTGCCACGGTCTGCTGAGCGGATGGGACCTGGAGCGCATCCTGCGCTTCGCGAACGTGGCCGGCGCCATCGTCGCTTCGCGGCTGGAATGTTCGACGGCGATGCCGACGACCGCAGAGGTCGAGGCGATTCTGGACGCGGGGGGCGCGGCATGAGCGATCGGATCATCACCGAGGAGGCGTTCGCGCGACTGCGGGAGCTGCGCGCCTTCGACCCCGAGGCGATCCGCCACGCCGTCGCGAGCCGCACCCGTCGGCACCTCGATTCCGGCGACGGGCGGCTGTTCATCGTCGCCGCCGATCATCCCGCCCGCGGAGCTCTGGCTGTCGGAGCGGATGCCACGGCCATGGCCGACCGTCACGAACTGCTCGAGCGTCTCGCCATCGCACTCAGCCGGCCGGGTGTCGACGGCGTCCTCGGCACGCCCGACATCATCGACGACCTCGCGGCCCTCGGTCTGCTCGACGACAAGATCGTCGTCGGGTCGATGAATCGCGGCGGACTCCGCGGCGCGGACTTCGAGATGGACGACCGCTTCGGCGCGTACGACGTCCCCTCGATGGTCGCGGCCAATCTCGACTTCGCGAAGGCTCTCGTCCGCATCAACCTCGCCGATCCGGCGACCGCGGCGACCCTCGAGGCGACGGCGCGGGCGGTCACCGCGGCGGCGGGCGCCGGCATCCCGATCATGCTCGAGCCCTTCATGAGCTCGTGGAGCGACAGTCGGATCGTGAACGATCTCTCGACGGACGCCGTCATCCTCTCCGTCGCGATCGCCTCGGGTCTCGGCGGATCGAGCGCATACACGTGGATGAAGCTCCCCGTCGTGCCCGAGATGGAACGCGTCATGGCGGCCACGACGCTTCCGACGCTGCTTCTCGGCGGCGACTCCGGCGACGATCCCGACGAGACCTTCGCCTCGTGGCAGGACGCGCTCGCCCTCCCCGGTGTCCGCGGCCTCACGGTCGGTCGCACCCTCCTCTATCCGCCGGACGGCGACACCGCTGCGGCGGTCGACATCGCCGCCGGACTCGTCCACTCCTCCCTCCTCACGAAGGACCCGTCATGAGCACTCCCTCCACCCAGACCCGCGTCATCGGCCACTGGATCGGCGGCGCGCACCGCGCGTCGACGAGTGGTCGGACCGCTCCCGTCTACAACCCGGCGACGGGGGCGGTGCAGGCCGAGGTCGCTCTGGCCGACCAGGCCGAGATCGACGAGGCGATCGCCGCCGCGGAAGACGGTTTCCGGGTCTGGTCGGGGTTCTCGATCGCGAAGCGACAGGGTGTGTTGTTCGCGTTCCGTGAGCTGCTGAACTCGCGGAAGACCGAACTGGCGGAGCTCATCACGAGCGAGCACGGCAAGGTCGTTTCGGATGCGATGGGGGAGATCCTGCGCGGTCAGGAGGTCGTCGAGCTGGCGACCGGGTTCCCGCATCTGATCAAGGGTGCGTACTCGGAGAATGCGTCGACCGGTGTCGATGTGTTCTCCATCAAGCAGCCTCTCGGCGTGGTGGGGGTCATCTCCCCGTTCAACTTCCCGGTGATGGTGCCCTTGTGGTTCGCGCCGATCGCGATCGCCGCGGGTAACGCGGTGGTGCTGAAGCCGAGTGAGAAGGACCCGTCGGCCGCGTTGTGGCTGGCCGAGTTGTGGGCGGAGGCGGGCCTGCCGGCGGGGGTGTTCACGGTGTTGCAGGGCGACAAGCTCGCCGTGGACGGGTTGCTGCACTCCCCGGTGGTGCAGTCGATCTCGTTCGTCGGGTCCACTCCGATCGCTCAGTACATCTACGAGACCGCCTCCCGGAACGGGAAGCGGGTGCAGGCCCTCGGTGGGGCGAAGAACCACATGCTCGTCCTCCCCGACGCCGACCTCGACCTCGTCGCCGACCAGGCCGTCAACGCCGGGTTCGGGGCGGCGGGGGAGCGGTGCATGGCCATCAGCGTGGTCCTGGCGGTCGAGCCGGTCGCGGATGAGCTGATCGCGAAGGTCACCGAGCGCATCGCGAAGCTGCGCATCGGCAACGGCGCAGGTCAGGACGGCGTCGAGCCCGACATGGGACCGCTGATCACCGACGTCCACCGAGACAAGGTGGCCTCCTACGTCGACATCGCCGAGGCCGACGGGGCGACGGTCGTCGTCGACGGCCGCGGCTTCACGGTCGCCGGCCACGAGGACGGGTTCTTCTTCGGCCCCACCCTCCTGGACCACGTCCCGACCACGTCGAAGGCGTACACGGAGGAGATCTTCGGACCCGTGCTGTCCGTCGTCCGCGTCGCCAGCTACGACGAGGGCCTCGCCCTCATCAACTCGGGCGAGTTCGGCAACGGCACCGCCATCTTCACGAACGACGGCGGCGCCGCGCGCCGGTTCCAGACCGAGGTGCAGGTCGGGATGATCGGGATCAACGTCCCCATCCCCGTCCCCGTTGCGTACCACTCGTTCGGCGGGTGGAAGAAGTCGCTGTTCGGCGACGCGAAAGCGTACGGTGTCCACGGGTTCGACTTCTTCACCCGCGAGAAGGCGATCACCAGCCGCTGGCTCGACCCCGCCACACGCGCCTCCGGCGAACACGGCGGCATCAACCTCGGCTTCCCTCAGAACACCTGATCGCACGCCGCCGGGCGGCGGTCCTCCGAGAGCACGAAGATGAGCATCGAGAACACCTGGTTCCACCGCCGCGGCGACCTCGCCGCGGACGGCTGGGAGAGCGTCGTCGGCCGTGACACCCCCGGCTGGCAGCACACGGGCATCCGCGTCGCGGACCTCGCGCAGGCCGACGTCGTCGAGCTGACCGAGACCGACGTCGAGCGCATCATC
Source organism: Microbacterium oleivorans (assembly GCF_023715745.1). Classification (GTDB taxonomy): domain Bacteria; phylum Actinomycetota; class Actinomycetes; order Actinomycetales; family Microbacteriaceae; genus Microbacterium; species Microbacterium oleivorans_D. The sequence continues at coordinate 311,253 of NZ_JAMBOV010000001.1, forward strand.
GTGCCGCTGGCGGGCTCGTTCCAGGTCGACCACGCCGAGGGGGGCGATCGCGAGCGGACGACGCTGCGGGGCCGGCGGTCGGTCTTCGACGGCCCGACGGACGTGCTCTACCTGCCGGTCGGTCGCACGGCGACCCTCACGGGCCTCGGCCGCGTGGCCGTCGCGGAGGCCCCGGCATCCGTCCGTCACCCCTGGCGCCACATCGCCGCCGCGGAGACGCCGGTCGAGCTCCGCGGAGCAGGATCGTCGAGCCGTCAGGTGCACAACTTCGGGACGCCGCAGGCCCTGGATGCCGACCGCCTGATCGTCTGCGAGGTCATCACGCCCGCTGACAACTGGTCGTCGTACCCGCCGCACAAGCACGACGAGCACGTCCCGGGACACGAGTCGCGCCTCGAGGAGATCTACTACTTCGAGTCCGCGCCGGTGGCAGGGTCCACGGCATCCCCCGACGGGGCGTTCGGCATGTTCAGCACCTACTCGTCGCCCGCCGGTGAGATCGACATCACCGCGATGGTGCGCACGGGAGACATCGCCCTCGTGCCCTACGGGTACCACGGGCCCGCCGTCGCCGCGCCCGGGTACGACCTCTACTACCTGAACGTCATGGCCGGGCCCGACCCCGACCGGGCATGGCTCATCAGCGACGACCCCGCCCACGCGTGGGTCCGTGACACCTGGGCGGATCAGGGCACCGATCCGCGACTCCCGTACCCGACCGAGGAAGGCCGATTCTGATGGCAGAGACGAAGCGGATGACGGTCAGCCAGGCGCTCATCGAGTTCCTGGCCCATCAGTGGACCGTCGACGGCGACGTGCGTGAGCGCACGATCCCCGGTGTCTTCGGCATCTTCGGGCACGGCAACGTCGCCGGCATCGGTCAGGCGCTCACGCAGCTGAACGTGCACGACCCCGACCTCATGCCGTATCACCAGGCCCGCAACGAGCAGGCGATGGTGCACCAGGCCGTCGGCTACGCGCGGATGCACCGCCGTCGTGGCACGTATGCGGCCGCGGCGTCCGTCGGTCCCGGCGCGGCCAACATGCTCACGGGAGCAGCGCTCGCGACGACGAACCGCCTTCCCGCCCTGCTCCTGCCGAGCGATACGTTCGCGACGCGCGTCGCCGACCCCGTGTTGCAGCAGCTCGAGCAGCCGTGGGACATCGGACTCACCGTCAACGACGCGTTCCGCCCGCTCTCGAAATTCTTCGATCGCGTGCAGCGCCCGGAGCAGCTCTACTCCATCGCCCTCGCGGCGATGCGCGTGCTCACCGACCCGGCCGAGACCGGCGCCGTCACGATCGCCCTCCCCGAGGACGTGCAGGCCGAGGCGCTCGACGTCCCGATCGAGTTCCTGCAGGACCGCGAGTGGCACATCCGCCGTCCGCTGCCGGAGCGCGGGCCGCTCGAGCGCGCGGTCGCCGCGATCCGTTCGGCGAAGCGGCCCTTCATCGTCGCCGGTGGCGGGGTCATCTACTCCGAGGCCGAGGAGCAGCTCCGTGCGTTCGTGGAGGCCACCGGCATCCCCGTCGGCACGACGCAGGCGGGCGGCGGATCCCTCGCCTGGGACCACCCGCAGTACCTCGGCGGCGTCGGGGCGACCGGGTCGCTCGCGGCCAACCGTCTCGCAGCCGAGGCCGACGTCGTCATCGGGATCGGCACCCGGTACAGCGACTTCACGACGGCGTCGCGGACCGCGTTCCAGAACCCGGACGTCGTCTTCGTCAACATCAACGTCGCCGCCTTCGACGCCTACAAGCACGGCTCCGAGCTGCCGGTGATCGCCGATGCGCGCGAGGCGCTCGTCGCGCTGAGCCGGGAGCTCGAGGGTTTCCGCGTCGCGGCCGACCACGCCGAGCAGATCGCCCGGCAGAAGGCGGAGTGGGACGAGATCGTCGACCGCGCCTTCGCCCCGTCGGGCGCGGACCGACCGGGCCAGCCCGAGATCATCCACGCCGTGCACGCCGCCACCGACCCGCGTGACGTCATCGTGCAGGCGGCGGGATCGCTCCCGGGCGACCTCCACAAGCTGTGGCGCGTGCGCGACCCGCTCGGGTACCACGTCGAGTACGCCTTCTCGTGCATGGGCTACGAGATCGCCGGCGGCCTCGGCGCCAAGCGCGGTCTCGAGGCCGTCGGCGACGACCGCGACGTCATCGTGATGGTCGGCGACGGGTCGTACCTCATGCTCAACAGCGAGCTCGTCACCGCGGTCGCCGAGGGCATCAAGATCATCGTCGTGCTGATCCAGAACCACGGCTTCGCCTCGATCGGCCACCTCTCCGAGACGGTCGGCTCGCAGCGCTTCGGCACGCAGTACCGCGCCTACGACCCCGCTGCGAAGAACTTCCAGGGCGGCGACGTCCTCCCCGTCGACCTCGCCATGAACGCCCGCAGCTACGGTCTCGACGTCGTCGAGATCGCGGAGGGACCGGATGCCGCGGCTGACCTGACCGCTGCGGTCGCCGCCGCGAAGGCCTCCGATCGGTCGACGTTCATCCACATCAACAGCGATCCCCTCGTCTACGCCCCCGACAATGCCGGGTGGTGGGACGTGCCCGTCCCGGAGGTGTCGACCATCGAATCCACGCAGCAGGCCCGCGACGCCTACCTCGGCGAACGCGCCGCCCAGCGTCCGCTCCTGGGCGGTGGCGCCCGATGAGGGCGACGGTCGCCGGCGCGCCCGTCAGCTTCGGTGTGTTCGAGCTGACCCCGGAGGGCGCCGAGACGATCTCGCCCGACGCGATGATGGAGGTCCTCGCCGAGACGGACTACGCCGGGATCGACCTCGGGCCGCTCGGCTTCCTCGGTCAGGACGCGGCGCTGCGCGCCCGGCTCGAGCGCTTCGGCCTGGGCCTCGCCGGCGGCTGGGTGCAGCTGCCGTTCTCGGATGACGAGGCGTTCGCGGCGGCTCTTCCCGACCTGCGCGCCGCGCTCCGTCAGTTCTCGGTCGGCGCTGACGCGGGCACAGGCCCGTTGCCGCTGCCGACGCTCGCAGACGACGGGTCGTCGCTCCGCCGCGGTGCTCCCGGTCGCGGCGCCGAGGTCGACGCTCTCGACGCGGATGCCTGGGGCCGCCTGACCGACAACGTCGCCCGTGCCGCGCGCATCGTGCGGGACGCGGGTTTCGAGCCGACGTTCCACCACCACGCGGGGACCTTCGTCGAGTCCCCCGACGAGATCGACCGCTTCCTCGCCGACACCGACGTCGACCTCACCCTCGACACCGGGCACCTGTTCATCGCCGGTGGTGACCCGCTCGCCGCCGTCGAGCGCTGGGGCGACCGCATCAACCACCTGCACCTCAAGGACGTCGACCTCGCCGCCCTGCGGCGAGTGCTGGCGGCCGGCGGCGGGATGCCGGAGGTCTGGTCGGGTGGATCCTTCGTCGCCTTCGGCCAGGGCGACATCGACCTCGGCGCCGTGATGTCCGCCCTCGATGCTCGCGGCTACGAGGGGTGGGTCGTCGTCGAGCAGGATGTCCTCAACGGACCCGACGTCGCGCTCGACGCCTTCGTCACGGCCCGCTCCGCCGACCAGATCACGAACCGCGACGCGCTGCGCGCGTGGGTGTGACCCTTCTCCCTCTCTTGACGAACAGGAACGACATGACCGCCACCCCCGTCCGCTTCGGACTCTTCGGCTCCGGACGCATCGGCCAGGTGCATGCCGCGAGCATCGCGGCATCCCCCGACGCCGAACTCGCGTGGATCGCCGACCCGTTCGTCGACGGCGCCGAGCGCCTCGCTGCGCAGTACGGCGGGAAGACGACGACCGACCCCGCCGAGGTGTTCGCCTCGGGCGAGGTCGACGCCGTGCTCGTCGCCTCGCCGACGCCCACGCACGTCGACCTGATCCACGCCGCGGTGGAGGCCGGCATCCCGGTCCTGTGCGAGAAGCCGATCGACCTCGACATCGACCGCGTCGAGGCGCTGCGCCCCGTCGTCGCCGCTGCCGGTGTGCCCGTCGCGCTCGGCTTCAACCGCCGCTTCGACCCCGGCTTCCACACCGCCCGGGCCCGGGTCGCGGCGGGCGAGATCGGCCGTCTCGAGCAGCTGACGATCATCAGCCGCGACCCCGCCGCCCCGCCGGCGGAGTACGTCGCCGTCTCGGGTGGGATCTTCCGCGACATGACGATCCACGACTTCGACATGGCACGCTACTTCCTGCCCGACATCGTCGCGGTGACCGCGTTCGGCACGACCACGTTCGACGAGGGTGCGCGCCGGCACGGCGACTTCGACACGACCACGGCGATCCTCAAGTCGGCGTCCGGGGCGCTCGTCACGATCATCAACTCGCGGCACAGCACGACCGGCTACGACCAGCGCATCGAGGCGTACGGCAGCGACGGCGACCTGACCGTCGCCAACCAGGGCACGAGCCTCGTCAGTCTGTCGAACGCGAACGGTGTCGCGGCCGGTGCGCCGTTCGAGGCATCCATGGTCACCCGCTACACCCCCTCGTACCGCGCTGAGCTCGCGGAGTTCATCGCTCTCGTCCGTGGTGAGCAGTCCGCGAGCCCGACCTTCGACGACGGTCGCGCGGCACTGCTGCTCGCGAACGCGGCGCAGCGTTCGGCGACCGAGGGCGTGACGGTCGGGGTCGACCTCTCCTGACCCGCGTCGAGGTCCCGCTCGGGCCGGCGATCCGCCGATCTTCCCCGGCCCGTCGGGACCTCGCCGTGTTGCTCAGTCCGCGCGCAGCGACGCCCGCGGACGGAATTCGAGCTCGAACGGCTCCACGGTCGTCTCGCCGGGGAGCGCGCCGCTGCGCGCGGCCTCCAGCGCGTGGACGAGGCGGCGCGCGGCGCGCAGGCCGGCCTCATGGGGACGCAGGTCGAGAGCGGCGATGGGCGGCAGCACGATCGGCATCGCCGCGCTGTCGGTGTATGAGACGAGCTGGATGTCGTCGGGAACGCTGCGCCCCAATTCCTGCAGCGCCGACAGCACGCCCAGGGCCAGTCCGTCGGCGGCGCAGACGAACGCGTCCACATCCTCGACGGAGTCGAGGGCACGCGCGACGATCGCCTGAAGCTCCGCCGCCGAGGGGAATGAGGTGAGAAGCGTCACGCTGACCTGCATCCCGTCGGGCTGTTGCCAGCGCGCGGCGCCTTCGCGCACCTCGAGCGCCCAGGTCTGCGAGATCTCGGGAACGAGGACGACGGCCGATCGTGCGCCGGCTCGCTGCAGCCGCTCCAGGATGTCGTGCGTCGCCCCGACATGATCCCCGCTGAGGGATGCCGTGGGTGCCGGCATCCCGTCCGGGACGCGCTCGGAGGTCACGACCGGCTTGCCCGAGGCGAGGATCGCCCGCGCCAGCGGGTCCCCGCCGACGACGTCCGACATGACGAAGCCGTCGACGTGCAAGCCGCGGGCGCGGGCGGGGGAGAGGCTCTGCGGGACGAGGGACACGCTGAGTTCCTGCTCGTCTGCCGCCTCCACGACGCCGAAGGCGAAGTTCATGTAGAAGTCCATGAACCGCAGGCTCGGCGGCAGCCACAGGCCGATGGTCCCGGCACGGGCCTTGCGCAGGTTGCTCGCGCCGCTGTTGGGGGAGAAGGCGAGGGATTCCGCGGCTTCCCGCACCCGACGACGCGTCTCCTCGGCGACGCGTCCACGCCCGGTCAGCGCGCGCGAGGCGGTCCCGACGGAGACGCCGGCCAGCTCCGCCACATGCTGCAGGGTCGCTGCCTTCGTCGCCATGATCGACCCCACTCTCCTCCGGCGATGATTTCCGCCGTGTTACGACTGTACTCAGATTCTGCACAAACGATTGCGCAAGCGGTGGGGGAGGGTCCACACTGTCAGGCAACGCGGCGCCGGCCCGAGGCGCCCCACGGCATCGACGGAGGAGTCGACATGACCGAACAGATGGTGCGTCCCGTGGAGGACTCGACGAGAGGAGCCCTCCAGCGGTCGGCGCTGGGGACGTGGGGTGTGGTCTTCATGGTCATCTCCGCCGCGGCGCCGCTGAGCGTGCTGGCCGGCATCGGACCGCTCGCCGTCCTCATCGGCGGACCGTCGGCACCCCTCGTGTACGCGATCGCCGGCGTCGTCCTCGCCGTCTTCGCGATCGGCTTCGTCTTCACCGCGCGGAACCTGAAGCCCATGGGCGGCTTCTACACGTACATCACCGCGGGGCTGGGTCGGAGCATCGGGCTGAGCGCCGGTGCCCTCGCCTGGGTTTCCTACAACCTGCTGCAGATCGGCCTCTGGGGTCTGTTCGGCGTCATGGCCGAGGGCATGCTCGGCGCCGTCTTCGGCCTCAGCGTCCCCTGGTACGTCGCGGCGCTCATCGGCGTCGTCCTCGTCTTCGGTCTCGCGATCCTCGGCGTCGACGTCGGCGCGAAGGTCCTCGGCGTCCTGCTGACCCTCGAGACCGCGATGCTCGTCATCCTCGGCGTCGCGATCCTCACCCAGCGCGCCGGCCAGCTCGACCTCGGCACCTTCGCCCCCGACAACGTGTTCACGCCCAGCATGCTCGCGATCCTCGGATTCGGATTCGCGGCCTTCATGGGCTTCGAGTCCACCGTGCTCTACCGCAACGAGACGCGCGACCCGGAGAAGTCGATCCCCCGTGCGACGTACATCGCGGTCGCGTTCCTGGCGATCTTCTACGCCGCCACACTCTGGCTCGTGATCCAGGCCTTCGGCAGCGCCGATGTGGGGGCCGCCATCGCGGACGACCCGGCATCCTTCTTCTTCGTCGCGACCGGACGCTACGTCGGCGAGTGGGGGGTCTCGGTCATGTTCGTGCTGATCGTCTCGAGCATCTTCGCGGGGCAGCTGGCCTTCCACAACGCGATCAACCGCTACAGCTTCGCGCTCTCGCGCGACGGCATCCTGCCCGCCGCCTTCGCCCGCACCAACCGACGCGGCGCGCCGTGGTTCGCCGGGGTGCTGCAGTCGATCGTCGCCGCCGCCGTGGTGGTCGTCTTCGCCCTCCTGCAGCTCGACCCGCTGACGCAGCTGGTCATCCTCGTCAACTCCCCGGGCGTCTACGGCATCGTGACGCTGCAGCTGCTGGCCTCGATCGCGGTCGTCGCCTTCATCCTCCGCAATCGTTCCCTGCCGCGGAAGTGGTACGTCCTGCCGGCGGCGATCGTCTCGATCGTGCTGATGGCGGGCCTGTTGATCGTGCTCGTCGTCACGATCGACTATCTGACCGGTGGGGGGCCGACGATCAACGCGATCATCCTGGCGGTCGTGCCCCTGGTCGTGGTCGTGGGTCTCATCCTGGCGACTCTGCTGCGCAGACGAGACCCTGGACGATTCGACGCGATCGGGGGCGCCGTCCGCTCGGCTCACACGGCGGAGGTGAACGCATGAGCGCCGATCGCATCGCCGACACCGTGATCCGCGGCGGTCGCGTCATCACGATGACCGACGGGGCAGGCGCCCCGGACGCCCTTGCGATCACGGCGGGACGCATCGCCGCCGTCGGTACCCGGGACGAGGTTGACGCGTGGATCGGACCCGACACCCGCGTCATCGACCTCGGCGACGGCACGATCCTGCCGGGTTTCGTCGACTGCCACATCCACCCGGTGTTCGGGATGGGTCTCACCCGCGGCGCCGACCTCACGCGCTGCCGCTCGCTCGAGGACGTCACCGCCGTGCTGACGGCTGAGCTCGAGCGACTCGGGGACGCGGATTGGCTGCTGGGGTGGGGCCTCGAACCTAACGTCTTCCCCGACGAGGTGAACAACGCCTTCCTCGACGATCTCGTCGGAGACCGACCCGCATTCCTGCGCTTCTTCGACGCCCACGCGGCGTTGGCGTCGTCCTCCGCCCTCGCGCTGGCCGGGGTCCGCGGCGATGAGACCTTCCCCGACTCGTCGCGTGTGGCGAAGGATGCCGCAGGTCGCCCGACCGGCGCACTGCTCGAAGTGCAGGCGGTCGGACTCGTCGAGCGTGTCCTGCCCGAGCTCAGCTTCGACGAGCGCGTCGAGGGGCTCTACGGCATCCTGCGGTACATGGCGGAGGCCGGTTTCACCGCCGGGCAGGTGCAGGACCTCGCGCCCGACGCGATCGCGCTGCTGACGGCGATCGAAGCCACGCGCGATCTCCCCATCAGGTTGCGCATGTCGCCGTGGTTCGAGCCCGGCACCGACCTCGCCGACGTGCAGCGGCTCGTCGAACTGCAGGGCATCAGCGGTCGCGACTGGACGGTGCGCGGAGTCAAGACGATGATCGACGGCACGATCGACAACGGCACCGCCTGGCTCGAGCACCCGGACCTGTTCGGCGAATCGACCGCGTCCCTCTGGCTGCGTCCCGAGGAGTACCCCATCGCGTTGGCTGCGCTGGACGCGCACGGCATCCCCACCACGACGCACGCCATCGGCGACGCGGGCATCGCATTCGTCGCCCGCGCGATCGCCGCGCTCCCCGAGCGCACGGCGACACATCGCGTCGAGCACATCGAGGTGCTCCCCGACGACATCCTCGACGTCTTCGCCACCCACGGGATCGCGGCGAGCATGCAGCCCACCCACTGCACCCTCTTCGTCCGGCCGGACGGGTCCGACAACTGGTCGCGGCGCCTGGGTGTCGAACGCGCGGCCCTCGGCTGGCGGACGGGCGACCTCGTCCGCGCGGGCGTCCCCCTCGCTCTGGGGTCGGACTGGCCGGTCGCCCCGGCTGACGCTCCCGGCATCCTCGCCGACGCCCAGCTGCGCAGGCCGCACGACGATCCCGACGCGCCCACCGTGGGCGGCGAGCAGGGGATCTCGGCACTCGACGCGGTGCGCGGCTTCACGACGCAGGCGTATGCGACGATCGGTGAGACCGGAGGCACGCTCGAGGTCGGCGCGCTCGCCGACATCACAGCGCTCGATCTCGACCCGCTGACCACCCCCGCAGAGCGGATCGGAGACGCGAAGGTACTGCTGACGGTCGTCGGCGGACGGGTGGTCGTCGGAGAGTGAACAGCGCGGGGCACTCAGCCCCGTGGACCGTGCCCGGCGACGATGCCGGGCGGAAGGGAGAGGCGATGCGCATCGCCATCATCGGCGCGGGGATCGGCGGACTCGCCGCGGCGCTGAGCCTGCACGACGCGGGATTCCGCGACATCCGCATCCTGGAGCGCGCCTCCGAGATCCGCGGCCTCGGGGTCGGCATCAACCTGCTGCCCCACGCCATGCGGGAGCTCAGCGAGCTCGGTCTCGCGGCGCGCATCGAGGCGATCGGGGTGGCGCCTCGCGCCCTGTCCTATCGCAATCACCTGGGCCAGGAGATCTGGACGGAGCCGCGCGGGACCGCGGCCGGGTACGCCTGGCCGCAGCTGTCCGTCCACCGCGGACGGCTGCAGCTCGAGCTCCGCGACGCGGTGCAGGAGCGTCTCGGTGACGTCGTCGAGCTGGACCGCCGCGTCGTCGACGTGCAGACCACCGCGGATGCGGCATCCGTGGTCATCGAGCGGGGCACCGGCGCCGAGACGATCGAGGCCGACGTCGTCATCGCGGCCGACGGCATCCATTCGGCGGTGCGGCGGCTGCGGCACCCCGCCGATCCCGGACCGCAGTGGAGCGGGGTGACGCTCTGGCGGGGGACGGCGCGTGCCATCCCGTTCCTCGACGGCGCGACGATGATCATGGCGGGGGACGCCGATCAGCGGTTCGTCGCATACCCGATCGAGCCGGCGGACGCGGACGGCCTCGCGCGCATCAACGTCATCGCCGAGCTGCGCGAGGCGGGCACGGCGGGTGCGGATTGGAACAGGTCCGTTCCCGCAGGGCCGATTGTCGAACGATTCCGCGACTGGCGGTTCGACTGGCTCGATGTCCCGGGCCTCATCGCGGGTTGCGACGAGCTGCTCGAGTACCCGATGGTGGATCTCGATCCCATCGAGCGGTGGTCCGAGGGGCGACTGACGCTGCTGGGGGATGCCGCCCACGCGATGTACCCGCAGGGGTCCAACGGCGCCTCGCAGGCCATCATCGACGGCCGTGTTCTCGCGATGAACCTCGCCACCGAGACCGACCCGGTCCGCGCGCTCGCCGCCTACGAACGCGACCGACGACCCGCGATGACCGCGCTGCTCGAGAGCAACCGTGGCGGCGGTCCGGAACGCGTGATGAGGCTCGCCGCCGCCCGAGCGCCGCAGGGGTTCGAACGCATCGAGGACGTCATCCCGTATGAGGAGCTCGTCGAGGTCGCGACATCGTTCAAAAAAGCGGCGGGATTCGATCCTGAACAGCTGCGCGAACGTCCCTCCTACAGTCGGTCGGAAGCCGTTCGATGACCGTCGCAGACCCGGTCGTCCCGACGCTCGAGCCGGCGTTCCATGCGGAGATCATCGTGGGCCCGCCCGGTGACCTCGGCACGACCAGGGTCGGACACCGCCGGATCGTCCCCGTCCTCGGCGGCACTCTCACAGGTGGCCTCGCGGGCGAGATCCTGCCGGGAGGTGCCGACTGGCAGACCGTGCGTGCGGACGGAGCGATCGAGATCGACTGCCGCTACACCGCCCGAACGGATGCCGGGGCCCTGGTCTACCTGCAGGTCACCGGTGTGCGCAGCGGCGCGCCCGCCGTCCTCGAGTCCCTCCTGCGGGGCGATCCGGTCGATCCGAGCGAGTACTACTTCCGCACGGCGATCCGTTTCGAGACCTCGGCTCCGGACCTCCTGCACCTGCAGGATTCGATCTACGTGGCATCCTGCGTCCGCACGGCTGACCGGGTGCGCTACGACACGTTCAGAGTGAGCTGACGGGACCGGCCGTCGAAGAACGGCGTCATCCCTCGCTCAGCGCCAGGCTGCGCAAAAGGCGTTCGTTGACCTTGATGTGTTCCCGCACCGCTGCCTCGGCGGTGTCCGCGTCGCGCTCGAGCAGGGCGTCGGCGATGAGGACATGACCTCGCAGCGCATCCTCGTCGCGCCATCCCGAGGCGACCTCCTCGCGCTGCAGGATCCGGATGGCCAACGTCATCTCGTTGCGGATCGAAGCGAAGAACCGATCGAGTCGAGGGCTGCCTGCGAGGGCGATGACGGCGGCGTGGAACTGCACATCCGCGATCGCGTGGCGGGACGAGTTCTGCCCCTCCGTCGCCGCACGACGCAGGTGGGCGAGCGCCACGAGCACGCCGTCGAGCGCGTCGTCCGAGGCGTCACCGCACGCGCGCGCACCCGTGCTCTCGAGCACCGCGCGGGCCGCGTACAGGTCCGTGACATCGTCGGCGGTGAAGCTGCGCACGCGCGCACCTCGGTGCTTCTCGTGGGTGACGATGCCTTCCTGGGCGAGCATCAGCAGGGCCTCGCGGACCGATCGACGGGAGGCCCCGAACCTCTCGGCGATCGAGATCTCGCGCAGCGGCTCCCCCTGCTCGAGCCGCAGGTCGAGGATCTCGTCACGCAAGCGGTCGGCGATCAGTGATGGTGCGACCATCGACAGCCTCCCCACTGCATATCCGCGCCATTGTATCGAGGGGTCTCAGCTGTCCCCCCGAGACCCGGGGCGGGGTCCGCCCGCGTCCGACACATCGCCGAGGACGTCGTCGAGGGCGGTGAGCAGCCGATCGGCATGGTGAGTGTCGAACACGAGCGGCGGACGGATCTTCAGAACGTTCGACCAGCGACCTGACGCACTCACGAGGACGCGTCGGGCACGCAGACCGTTGACGACCCGGCCTGCCAGATCCGCGTCGGGAACGGCGTCGGGCCCGCCATCGCGCCCGACGAACTCGACGGCGAGGAACAAGCCCTCGCCGCGGACCTGACCGATTCGTTCATCACGCGACGCGATCTCGTCCAGTCCCTTCTTCAGATGCCCTCCGACCGTCGACGCATGCGGGAGAAGACCGCGGTCCTCGATCTCGTCGAGGACCGCGGTCGCCGCCGCGACGCTGACCGCTGTTCCCCCGAACGTGTTGAAGTAGCGGACGTCCCGGCCGAACGCCTCCATGTGCGCGCGTCGCCCGACGACCGCCGAGATGGGCAGCCCATTGCCCATCGGCTTTCCCAGCACGACGAGGTCCGGTTCGACGCCGTGACGCGCGAATCCCCACCACGTAGACCCCAATCGCCCGAAGCCGGGCTGCACCTCGTCGGCGATGTAGATCCCGCCGCGGCGCCGTGCCGTGTCGACGGCCTCTCGGATCACGCCAGCCGGGTGGGTGACGAGGCCATCGCTGGAGAGGACGGAGTCGATGATCAACGCGGAGAACGTCAGTCCGCGGCGCTCGAGCTCATCGATCGCGTCGTTCACTCGTTGCGAGAAGAGGGCCGCCGCTGCGCCCTCCTCGACGGGGTCGCGCAGGGGATCGGGCGCGGGGACGGTCACGACGTGGGGCGGGAGGACGTTGTTCGGCCCCAGGCTGGGCGAGAGGGCAGCGCTCGCCTGGGTCGTGCCGTGGTATGCGTTGGAGGTGATGACGACACCCGTCCCGCCTGTCACGTGACCTGCGATCCGGACGGCCAGATCGACCGCCTCGCTTCCCGTGCAGGCGAAGACGACTTGCTCCAGGTATCCGGGGAAGAGGGAGAGGAGTCGTTCGCTGTAAGTGACGACTTCTTCCGTCAGGTAACGGGTGTGGGTGTTGACCCGGCCGAGTTGAGCATCGACGGCGGCGCGTACACGAGGATTGGCGTGGCCGACGGCCGGCACGTTGTTGTACGCGTCGAGGTACTCGACGCCGTCGGGGTCGAAGAGCAGCGCGCCGTCGCCCCGGCTGACTTCGACAGGGTTCTCGTAGAAGAGGCGGTACGGCGCGCCGAGCACGCGCTGACGACGTTCGAGCAGCGCATTCGCTCGCGGGCCCAGGCGCGTGCCCGCCGCGGGGTCGAATCCGTTCACCATGTGCATCCGGCCGGGTGTGCTCATCACTCCTCCACTTCGGTGACCAACTAGAAGATTGGTGACCAATACCTGTACTGTAGCGCCATGGCCGCCGAGATCGACACCCACTCCGCTGCCGCCGCGCCCTCGGCCCGCGGATCCGACGATCCCGTCGTCGATGCGTCCGAGCTCGCCGGGATCCTCGAGCGCGGCTTCGGCGTCACGGCACTGTCCGTCCGGAGCGTCGGATCGGAGAGTGCCGCCGTCTTCCGGGTCCGCACGAGCTCCGGCCCGGACATCGCCCTCAAGGTCTTCCCGTCGGACGCGGCGTCGGGTGGGACCATCCGGTGGCAGCACGAGGTCGTCCAGCGCGTCTCGGAATGCGGCATCCCCGTCGCTCGGCCGTTGGCGACGAGGGCCGGCGAGCTCACGCTCGAGGCTCGCAGCCGCGATCGGATGCTGCTGGTCCAGGCCTCCGAGTGGCTTCCGGGATCCCCGCTGGAGCACGTCCCGGTGACGCACGCCCTGCTCCACGAGGTCGGTCTCACGGCAGCCCGCCTGCACGGATGCCTTCGGCGCGAGAGCGCGCCGCGCGGACTCGTCCCGCACATCTGGCAACTCACCTCGTCCCGTCCGACGATCGAAGCGGCGCTCGGGCGCATCGCTCTCCTGCGGCGCCAAGGCCTGTTGAACGATCACGCGGCGGAGATCGTGAGGCTGGAACGGGCCGCTGCCGCGGTGTTTGCGCTCCTGGACGCCGAGGTCGCGCCCCGGCTCGACCGCCTCCCCTCCGCGGTGGTGCACCATGATCTGCACGATTCGAACCTTTTGGTCGGCCCGGCGGAGGCCCCGCGCGCCATCACGGGCATCCTCGACTTCGGTGACATGACGCGAAGCGTGCGCATCTCCGAGCCGGTGATCGCAGGCGCCTACGCGGCCCGGCACGTCACCGATCCTCGTGCCGCACTGGACACCGTCCTGACCGGATGGTCGGATGTCGTGCCGGTCACATCCGACGAGTCCGCGGTCGTGCTGCCCCTCGCTGCGGCGCGGCTGATCGCGAACGCCACCGTCTGGCTCTCACGGCTCGATACGTTGCGAGGCGAGTACGCGGCCGCACGTCGTCGTGGTTCACTCGCAACTGCGGAGGCACTGCTGGCAGCGGAAGGGGGAACCCGTGGATGAGTCGAGCGGGATCGCGATCGTCACCGGCGCGGGCAGCGCCGAGGGGATCGGATTCGCTGTGGCGAAAGCGCTCGGTGACGCCGGGATGCACGTCCTGATCACGGCCACGACGGACCGGATCCGAACGCGGGTGTCCGAACTTCGCGCACGAGGCGTCGACGCGGACGGGGTCGTCGCCGATCTCACCGAGGATCGGGGCGTCGATGCCGTCATGGATGCCGCCCGCGAGGCCTTCGGCGCGCCGACGGTGGTCGTCAACAACGCGGGACTCACGTCCGTGTCGCGCGCCGACTCCCCGGCCCCCATCGATGCCATCTCGCTCGCGGAATGGCAGACGTCGATCGACAGGAACCTGACGACGGCCCTGCGCATGACCCGCGCTGTCCTGCCGGCGATGATCGACGCCGGCTACGGCCGCATCGTCAACGTCGCGTCCCTCTCGGGCCCGGTGATGGCGTACCGGGGTGACGTCGCCTACCACGCAGCGAAGGCGGGCATGGTGGGCCTCACGCGAGCGGCCGCCATCGACGTCGCGTGCTTCGGGATCACCGTCAACGCCGTGGCGCCGGGGTGGATCGCGACGTCGTCGTCCAGTGAGCACGAGCTCTCGATGGGTGCGGCCACGCCGATCGGCCGATCCGGGACGGCGGACGAAGTCGCATCCGCCGTCCGCTTCCTGGCGGGCAGGGACGCCTCGTACATCACCGGGCAGATCCTCGTCGTGGACGGGGCGAACTCGATCGACGAAGAGCGGGGGATGCCGTGATCATCCTGTGCGACCCGCCCTCATCCTGCACACGGCACCTAAGGAGAACGACATGACCGATGTCTTCGACTACTTCTCACAGGTGGAGCTCCCCACCCCGACGCTGTCGGATGAGGAGGTGCAGCGCTTGTTCGCCGACGTCTTCGGCGTCGAGATCGACACGCACTCGCTCGGCAGTCAGCAGGACCAGAACTTCCGCGTCTTCGAGCGCGGGGCGACGAAGCCACTCGGCGTGCTCAAGCTCAGCAATCCCGTGTTCAGCGAGGCGGAGATCGAGATGCAGGATGCCGCTGCCGCCACCGTCGGCGCCCGGCGAGCGGACGTCCGCGTCCCCCGGATCGTGATGGGTCCCCGGGGCAGGATGTCGGCGTGGTGGGAGTCTTCGCAGGGCCGCATCCATGCGCGGGTCATCGAGAACATCGAGGGACGGACGCTCATGGGTTCGTCCTATCTCTCGCCCGCGGTGGTCGAGGGGCTCGGCGCGCTGTCGGGAAAGGTCAGTGCCGCCCTGGCCGACTTCACACATCCGGCGAGCGGACGCGTGCTGCAGTGGGACCTGCGCCACGCCGAGCGGGTCATCGACATCCTGCTCCCCGATGAGCCGGACGAGCGGATCCGCGGCATCGTTCAGAGGGCAGCGGATGCCGCGCGCGCCGTGCTCGCCCCCGTGAAGGACGCCCTTCCCATCCAAGCCGGGCACTTCGACGTCACCGACGACAACGTGCTCCGCGCACCGGGAGCGACCGTGCCCGACGCGGTCATCGACTTCGGGGACGCGTGTGCGTCCTGGCGGGTGGGGGACATCGCGGTGACCGTCTCCTCCGTCCTGCACCACGAGGGGGCCTCTCCCGAGACCAGCCTCCCCGCCATCCGCGCATTCGACCGCCTCCGTCCGCTCATCGACGACGAGATCACGGCGCTGTGGCCGCTCGTGATCCTGCGCGGCGCCGTCCTCGTGCTCAGCGGTCGCGCTCAGGTGCGAGTCGACGAGGCGAACGAGTACGCGTTGGTCGCTCTCGACCGCGAGTTCCGCATCCTCGAGCAGGCAATCTCGGTGCCCATCGAGGTCCTCACGGCTGCGACGCGGGCCGCGCTGAGCCGCCCCCAGGAGCCCGCACGAGAGTTCGGTGCTCCTCTCGTGGCCCCTTCGGCCAGGCGGGTCGAGCTCGACGCCTCGACGGAGTCGCCCCTCAACGACGGCGGGGCCTGGCTCGACGCGACGACGCTCGATCGCGCCGCGCGGTCCGCTCTCGACGAGGGTGCGGATGTCGTGACGGTAGCGGCCTGGCGGCCGCGGCTGACAGGCACGACCGACCCGCTTCCGTCGACGGCCGACACGATCCCGACCGATCTCCTGGTGTGGTTCCGCGAACCCGTCCCCATCGCCTCCGGCGACGGCGTGGCGGTCCATGTGACCGACGGATCGCTCACGTGGTCGTCGGGGACCGAGACCCTCACGATCTCGGGGCTCTCACCGGACGAATCCGCTGCTGTCCTCCCGCCGCTGACGCGTCTGTCCATCCGCCGCTCCCGCCCCGGTGCCATGCCCCCACCCCTGCGGGTGTCGCCCGGCATGGCCGCGGCATGGCGTCACGTCGCCGGCGACCCCGGGGTCGCGGTGGGCGTGCAATCCGAGAGCAGCGTGGACGACGACTCCCTCTCCCGGCGCCATGAGAGGTTGGCCGAGGTGCAGGAGCACTACTACGCCATCCCTCCCCGCATCGAGCGCGGGTGGCGCGAGTACCTCGTCGACGTCGACGGACGGGTGTACCTGGACATGGTGAACAACGTCGCCTCGGTCGGTCACGCGCACCCCCACGTCGTCGCCGCGGCTGCGCGACAGATGCATCTGCTCAACACGAACTCGCGGTTCCACTATCGGGCGATCGCCGACTACGCGGAGCGGATCACCGCCACCCTGCCCGCGGCGCTCGACACCGTGTTCTTCGTGAACTCCGGGTCGGAAGCGACCGACCTGGCCATCCGCCTCGCCATGGCGGCCACGGGGCGTCGCGACATCGTCGCGATGCGCGAGTCCTACCACGGGTGGACCTACGCCAGCGATGCGGTCTCGACGTCCATCGCGGACAACCCCAACGCACTCGCCACCCGTCCGGAATGGGTGCACACGGTCGACGCCGCGAACTCGTACCGCGGCATCCACCGTGGTGCGGAGGCCGCGAAGTACGCACCCGAGGCCGCGGCCCTGATCGACGCCCTGGCGGCCGATGGACGGCCGGCGGCGGGAATCATCACGGAGACATACTTCGGCAACGCCGGAGGGGTCGCCCTGCCGGACGGTTACCTGCAGGAGGTGTACGCGGCCGTGCGCCGCCACGGCGGTCTGGCGATCGCCGACGAGGTCCAGGTGGGGTACGGGCGACTCGGCGACTGGTTCTGGGGCTTCCAGCAGCAGGGCGTCGAGCCCGACATCGTCGCCGTCGCCAAGTCCATCGGCGGCGGGCATCCGCTCGGGGCGGTCGTCACCCGACGCGACATCGCCGACCGCTACCGGACGGGAGGGTACTTCTTCTCCTCGACCGGTGGCTCCCCCGTCTCCTCCGTGATCGGCTCCGCCGTCCTCGACGTCATCGAAGGCGAGGGGCTGCAGGAGAACGCACGGATCGTCGGCGGGCATCTCAAGAACCGTCTGCAAGATCTCGCGCACCGGCACGAGATCATCGGCGCCGTGCACGGGTCGGGGCTCTACCTCGGGCTGGAGTTCGTGCGCGACAGAGTCACGCTCGAGCCCGCGCGGGCCGAGACGGCGGCCATCTGCGATCGACTGCTCGAGTGCGGTGTGATCATGCAGCCGACGGGGGATCACCAGAACGTCCTCAAGATCAAGCCGCCGCTGGTCGTCACGCAGGCGTCCGTGGACGTGTTCGTGGACGCGCTGGAGCACGTCCTCAGCACGGGCTGGTGACGCGACGGTCGCCCGCCACCGCTCCGCCGCCGCAGCCTGTGATCCTCAGCCCGCATCCATACGTCAGATAGGTCCTCATCATGCGCATTCCCCACATCCCGTTCGATCTGCAGCCGTCGCCGGAGTCGGCGTGGACGGTGTCACCTTCGCGTATCGAAGGCGTCGCTCCCGCGGGAACGGATCTCTTCGTGGACCCCAGCGGAACCAGCGGAGTGGCTGCCGAGACCCTGCTGAACGCCGCCACGCTGCTCGGGACGCCGCCCGACGGGGACTTCACGCTCGTGGCCCGCGTGCAGCCCGAGCACCTCGCGACCTTCGATGCGGGTGTGCTGCTGGCGTGGGTGGACGAGACCAACTGGGCGAAGGTCTGCTTCGAGCGGTCTCCGGCGGGTGCGTCGATGATCGTCTCGGTGGTGACGAAGGGGAGCTCCGACGACGCCAACGGCGTGCCGATCGACGTGCAGGCCGTGCGCCTGCGGCTCGCTCGGGTGGGGAACGTGCTGGCGTTCCACGCCCACGACGGGGCCGCATGGAATTTCGTACGGGCCTTCACATTGCCGGGCGTCACGGAGCGGCTGCAGATCGGCTTCGAAGTTCAGAGCCCGACCGGAGAGGGGTGTCGCGCGGTGTTCGAAGACATCGCGTTCGAGCGACGCACGGTCGCCGACCTCCGCAACGGCGAATGAGGCCCACTCAGGCGGGGTGACGGGCGTCGCAGGTGCCGGATGCCGGGGGTCAGGCCGACAACCGCGCCAGGCGCACGCGCAGGCCGGTCAACATCGCCTCGATGCCGGCCTCGAACGACGCCTGGGCCGGCCGTGTTCCCGACGGGGAGCGGCGTGCCGCGGCGGTGACGCGGCTGAGGGTCGGAGCGTCCTGCGGGCTCCGGAGCTGGAACATGTCCGCCGGCGCGACCGCGTCGAGCGCGGCGCCCATGATGAAGTCCTCGAGTGCGACGAGCGTCGTCATCACATCGTCCTCGGGCCATCCCGCTCTCAAGAATGCGGCGACGACCCGCTCGTACATCCCCGTCGTGCGGCCGGCGCCGTCCAGCGCGGTGGTCGCGAAGACCGCGATCGTGGCGGGATGGCGGGCGAACGCGTCGCGGTAGGAGCGAGCCCACACGAGGAGGGCGTCGAAGAAGGGGACCGAGTCGAACACATCGGTGTCGATGCGATCACTGACGAGCTCCCGCACGCGGGCGAGGACCTCCTCCTTGCCGGTGACGTGGTTGTACAAGGCGGATGCTCCGACGCCGAGGCGACGCGCGAGCTGAGCCATCGTGAAGTCGCCCGACTCGTCGAGCAGGCCGATGGCCGCATCGGCGATGCTGTCGGCGGTGATCACGGGTGCGAGCGGGCGCCCCGCGCGGCGGGACCGACGTCGGTTTCCTGCCGGCTGATCCGCGGCTGCAGCTTTCATCGAGACCTCATCGTATGGGCCGCCATCCCTCGCCGTGCTCTGCGGCTCCGCGATTCGTGACGATCCTTCGTTGTGAACGCTGTTCATCAGGACTTGTTTATCATCTCGAACCACGGCGGAAACACAGGCGTAACGCCCCGAATATTCGCCCAAAAATGACGCTTGTGGATCGATGCAGCGCGCCCTACGATCTAGCAACAAGAAATGAACGACGTTCATTCAGGCATACTCCCCGTCGACGATGACGCGGACGTCGCCGCCGCCCGAACTGCTCCTCACGCACCACCCCTGCTGACGCTCTTCCCGCACCACCCTGTCGAGTCACATCCGCTCACCCACAGAAAGCCCGCACATGCGCAGATCAATCCGTCTCACCGCTGCAGTGGTCCTCGCCTCCGCGCTCGCCCTGACCGGCTGCACCTCCCTCGCACCCACCACCGGCCCCGCCCCCGATCCGGGATCCGACTCCGGCGATTCCAGCGCGAAGGGCGCGGTCGCACTGAGCTTCGCCGGCCTGGACATCCAGGTGTGGAACACCCTGCTCGACAAGATCGGCCCGAAGGTCGAGGACGCGGGGTACGAGTTCCTCAGCGACGATCCCCAGTGGGACCTCCAGACGCAGATCTCCGATTGGGAATCCTGGATCGCGCGCGGCGACGTGAAGGCGATCATGGGATACCCCGTGCAGTCGGACTCCATGGTCACCGTGACCCAGCAGGCCCAGCAGGCGGGCGTCCAGGTGTTGGGGTACGCCAGCGAGTGGGAGGGCACCAGCGCAGCCGTGCTGATCGACAACCGCACCGATGGCATCAACCTCGGCGAGGCGATGGGCGAGTGGGTGAACGAGAAGTACGGCGCCGATCAAGCGGTCCCGGTGGCGCTGCTCGGCTACTGGGACACTGACCTCGGGCGCGAGCGCTCGGAGGGCATCGTCGAGGGGCTGAAGAAGGCCGAGGCGAACGTGTCGGTGACGGAGCACTCCGTCATCTCACTCGACGACGGCTACAAGGCCGCCCAGAACCAGCTCGCCGCTGTCCCCGACACCAAGGTGTGGATCTCGATGGGGCCGGACCCGGCCGTCGGTGCCTACCAGGCGCTCTTGGACTCCGGCGTCGCCGCGAACGACCCTGACGTCGCGGTGGGCAGCATCGATGCGACGGACGAGATCCTCGACATCTTCACGGAGAAGGACTCGATCTGGCGGGTGCTGTTCTCGCCGCGGCTCGATGACCTCGCCGACGAAATGGCGGCGCTCCTCGTCGCCTCGGCCAGCGGGGAGGAGCTCAAGACGAGCACCCTCGGATCCGAACGCGTGACCGCCGACAACGCCGACACCTTCTACGTCGAGTGAGCGACGCGATGGCATCGGAGGTGACGCGGATGACGCCGCGACTGGAGCTGGCCGGAATCGGCGTGCAGTTCGGGGCGACATCGGCGCTCGACGGAGTGGAACTGACCGTGCCGGCCGGGCAGATCGTAGGTCTGCTCGGGCACAACGGAGCAGGCAAGACCACCCTATTCAACGTCATCTCCGGTGTCATCGCTCCGTCGATCGGCAGCTTCAGCCTCGACGGTCGGGATGCCGGCAAGGGACTCACCCCGCGTGACGCCAGCGACCTGGGGATCACCGTCATCCACCAGGAGCCGGCGCTCGCGCAGAACCTCTCGGTCCTCGACAACCTCTTCCTGGGACGCTCCGCGCGCGGCGGTGGTGCCGCTCGAGCGGCAAGCGCCCGCGCGGCCCTCGACCGGGTCGGATCGTCGGTGTCTCTCGACACGCCCGTCGGCGCGCTGGGTCTCGGCGATCGGCAGCTCGTCGACCTGGCGCGCGGCCTCCTCGCGGGCGATATGAAGCTGTTGCTGCTGGACGAACCGACTGCCGCTCTGGGGCGAGCCGAGACCGACTACCTCCACGACCTCATCCGATCGCTCGCCGCCGAGGGCGTCACGGTGATGTACGTCTCGCACCGGCTGCCGGACATCCTCACGGTGTGCGACCGGATCGTCGTGCTGCGCGGCGGCCGCGTCGTCGAGGACGATCGCGCCGCCGCGTTCACCCCCGCCCTGCTCGCCTCCGCTCTCGTCCCCGACATCCAGGAGCATGTGTTCTCGGATGCGAACGTGGGGGAGCGGACGCTGGCGACGGCGCAGGGCCCCGAGATCATCGCACACGCCGGCGAGGTCGTCGGCCTGTTCGGGATGGCGGCGGGGGAGCAGTTCCGGCTGCTGAGCGCGCTGGGCGGGCAGGAGGGCCGGTACCCGCTCGATCTGGGCGACAGGAGAACCGCAGTCACGAGCCCGGCCGATGCCATCACCAAAGGAATCTTCCTGGTGCCGGCCGACCGCGAGCGGGACGGCCTCGTGCACGGCCAGACCGCGCTCGAGAACGTGCTCCTGCCGTGGTATTCGCAACCGTGGTGGCGCGCGTTCTGGGTGACCGACTCCACGGGCCTCGACGTCTATCGACGTGCGCGGGAGGACTTCGGCATCACCGGTCCCGACCACACCGCTGCCGTGTCGTCGTTCAGCGGGGGCAACCGTCAGAAGCACCTCCTGGCGCGCTGGACCCATCCGCGGACACCGCGCGTTCTTCTGCTCGCACAGCCGACGCAGGGCGTGGACGTCGGGGCGAAGGTCGACATCGTACGGGTCGTCCGCGAGACGGCGGCGCGCGGCGTGTGCGTCCTCGTCGCGTCAGCCGAGTCGGACGAGATCGCATCCATGTGCGACCGCTCCTACGTCATCGTCGGAGACCGCGTCTCGGAGCTCCGACGCTCCGACCGTTTCGACGCAGACCTGCTCGGCGAGCTCCTCGCCCTCGCGGCCCCGGCCGCCTGACCACGAACGCCCGTACAGGAGACCCGCACCTCATGAACAGCTCCCGCGCCAAACTCTTCCTCGCGAAGAACGGCATCTTCATCGCGCTCATCGCGCTCATCGCTCTCTTCGGGGCCTTGAACCCCAACTTCCTCACCGTCGGCAGCGCGACCAACGTCCTCATGCAGGCCACGGAGCTGGCGATCATCGCGATCCCGCTGGCGTTCCTCATCATGTCGGGCACGATCGACCTCTCCGTTGGTTCGGTCGCGTCGCTGGCCGGGGTGACCGCCGGTCTCGTCATGGTCGCAACGGGTTCGACGGCGACAGGCATCCTCGTCGGTCTGGCAGTCGGCCTCGGCGCGGGCGCGCTGAACGGGCTGCTCATCGCCTACCTCGGACTCAACTCGTTCGTCGTCACACTGGGGGCGCTGAGCGTCTGGGGCGGGCTGGCCCTGCTCGTGACCGGTGGGAAGACGGTGACGCGTACGGATCTGCCGGCCGACTTCCGGAGCATCGGGACCGCCGGTCTCGGACCGATCCCCGTGCAGATCGTCATCCTCGTCCTCCTCATCGTGGCCGGCTGGTACGTCCTGAACCGCACACAGTTCGGCAAGCAGGTGCTCGCCATCGGCGGTAACCGTCGTGCGGCGCGACTGATGGGGGTGCGGGTCGCCCGCACCCAGTTCATCCTCTTCGCGATGAGCGGGCTGTTCGCGGCCTTCGCCGGCATCATGCTCGCCGCGAAGGTCCAATCGGCCAGTCCGACCATCGGGACGGGCATGGAGCTCAACGCGCTCACTGTCGTGCTGCTGGGTGGCGTCGCCTTCGAAGGCGGCCTCGGTCGCATCTCCAACGTCGTCGCCGGCCTGTTGTTCTTCCGGGTGCTGAACAACGGCCTCATCTTCCTCCAGGCCTCCCCGTTCCTCCAGACGGTGCTGATCGGCGTGATGCTGATCGTCGCCGTGGGGCTCGACTCGACGATCCAGCGCATCATCCGGTCGTCGTGGGCGCAGCTCGGCAGACGAGCGACATCAGCGCCCCCTGCCCAGACACCCGTCACCGCGAAGTGAGTACATCCATGCACACCCCCGAACTCGTCCTGATCGCCGACGACATCCTCACGCTCGACCCGATCCGACCTCGCGCGAAGGCGCTCGCCATCGCCGACGGCACGATCGTCGCCGTGGGGGGCGCGGAGGAGGTGCGGGCACTCGCCGGCGAGGGCACGCGCGTCGAGGAGATCCGGGGCGTCCTCACCCCGGGGATGATCGACAGCCACACCCACGTCGTGTGGGGTCTCGAGCTCACCCGAGGCGAACAGCTCACCGACCTGGATCTGTCGGCGGTGCGGGAGCGGGTGCGGGCCGCCGCGGAGGCCAACCGGGGGGACCAGTGGGTGCACGGGTGGGGACTCGACCCCAACCTGTTCACCGAGACGGGGTTCACCGGTCGGATCTTCGACGACGTCACAGGTGACGTGCCGATGTTCCTGCGTATGAGGGACGGGCACTCGGCGATCGCCAATACCGCGGCCGTCCGCGCCGCCGGACTCACGGGTTCGGAGACCTTCCCCGATGAGGCCCGGATCGGTGTCGCCGAGGATGGGACGCCCAACGGCTACATCCTGGAAGTGCGAGCGATGGAACTCGTCCTCTCGCATGCGCCGGAGGAATCACTCGACTCCATGACCGCGCGTCTCAAGGAACTGCTCGCGGACATGGCCGCCGCAGGCATCGTCTCGACGTACGTCATGGACTACCACCGGTTCACGGAGCCCCTCATGCGACGCCTCGAGGCCGAGGGCGATCTGCCGGTGCGGTTGAAGTTCTCCCCCTTCGTGTATCCGGGCGCGTCGGAGCAGGACCTGCAGCAGATCCTGGACCTTCAGGGCACGGGAGGTCGCCGGTGGCTCGTGGAGGGCGTGAAGTTCTTCATCGACGGCACCATCGACAACGGGTCCGCGTGGCTGGAGTGGCCCGACGCCTACGGGCAGGGGACCACCTCCATCTGGACCGACCCCGACGCGTACCGCAGCGCGGTCGCCTTCTTCGTGGAGCACGGCGTCCCGACCGCGACTCACGCCATCGGGGACAAGGGCGTCGCGTTCGTCCTCGACGCGTTGGAGGACCTGGGACCGAAGGTGGCCGAGGGTGCGCATCGCATCGAGCACATCGAGACGATCCCGGACGAGGTGGTGCCGCGCTTCGCGCAGCTGGGGGTCATCGCGAGCATGCAGCCCATCGCCGGGACGCATCACACTCGCGCCGACATGACCGACAACTGGTCCACCCGGTTGGGTGTCGAGCGGGCGAGTCATGGCTGGCGCTGTCGGGACCTGCATGACGCGGGCACGATCATCGCCCTCGGATCGGACTGGCCCATCGTCCCATTCGACCCTCGTGTGGTGATGGCGGACACGATCCTCCGTCGGCCCGTCGAAAGGCCGGAGGTCGAGCCGATCCGTGCCGAGCAGGGTCTCACATCCGAGGAGGCGTTGGAGGGCTACACGGTCAACGCGGCGCGAGCCGCCGGCTGGCAGGACATCACCGGAACGATCGCGGTCGGAAAACGCGCCGATCTCACCGCATGGCAGACCGACCCGCTGGCGGTCTCCGCCGAACTGCTTCCCGAGGTCGGGATCGTCGGCACGTGGATCGCGGGTCGGCAGGCGCACCAGGCCGTCCTGCAGGCGCCGGCCGGCGCGGAGGTGGCCCGATGACCGTCACCGTGTTCCACGGAGGTGCCGTCCGGGTCGATGGGGCGTCCCCTGACGCCGAGAGACTCGTCGTCGTCGACGGGGTGATCGCCTCACCGGACACCCCGATCCCGGCGGATGCAGAACACGTCGATCTCGAGGGCGGGCTTCTGCTCCCCGCGTTCGGTGACGGCCACGCGCATCCGCTGCTGGCGGGCCGTGAGCGCGTCGGACCCGAACTGCGCGACGCGACGACGGTGGCGGAGATCGCCGCGCGCGTGCGTGCGTGGGCAGCCGAGTCGGACCAGCCGTGGCTCGTGGGGGGCAGCTACGACGCCACGATCGTGGACGGCGGGATGTTCGACGCGCAGTGGCTCGACGTGGTCGACCGCCCGGTGGTGCTGCACGCCTGGGATTATCACACCGTGTGGGTGAACAGCGCCGCCCTGCGGGCCGCCGGCGTGGATGCGACGACGCCCGATCCCGACCTCGGTCGCATCGTCAGGCGGCCCGACGGCACTCCGATGGGCACGCTCGTGGAGCGGCCGGCGATCGACCTCGTCCTGGGCCACGCGCCGCGCCCCACACTCGCCGCGGACGTCGACGCCCTCGCGTGGGCGTGCACGCTCCTCGCCTCTCACGGGATCACCTGGGTCCAAGAGGCGTGGTGCGAAACGGACGACGTGCCGGCCTGGCAGGCGGCCGCCGCATCCGGCCGCCTCGCCGTCGATGCCGACCTCGCTCTGAGAGCGGATCCGACCCGCTGGCCGCGCCAGCTCGACGAACTGCGACGGTGCGCCGATGGGATCGACGACACTCCGGGTCTCACTTGTCGGACGATCAAGTTCTTCGTCGACGGGATCCTGGAGAACCACACGGCACACCTGTTGGAGTGCTACCACGACGCGCGTACGCGGGGCCTACCCAACTGGTCGCCGGAGCGTCTGGTCGATGCCGTCGCCGCCTGCGACGCCGCGGGGTTCGACGTGCACCTGCACGCGATCGGCGACGCCGCGATGCGCGCCGCCCTGGACGCGGCCGAAGGCATCCGTGAGAGTCTGAGTCGCGGTCGGCGCCTCACGATCGCGCACGCTCAGGTGATCGACCCTGCTGACCTCCCGCGGCTTGCGGATCTCGACGTGACCATCTGCTTCCAGCCGCAGTGGGCGCTCGAGGACGCGGTCATGACGGACCTCACGCTGCCTCGCCTCGGCCCGCAGCGCGAGCTGCAGTACCGCATGCACTCCGCCCAGAAGGCGGGTGCCCGCATCAGCTTCGGCAGTGACTGGCCCGTGGGGACCGCCGACGTGCTCGTCGGTGTCCGCACGGCCGTGACACGCCGGGACCTGGGTGGTCGGCCGGGCGGCGGATGGCAGCCGGAAGAGCGTCTGACCATCGACGAGTCCCTCGCCGCCGCCACAAGCGGCGTCGCGTGGCAGGGCGGGGACCAGGATCACCGCGGCGCCCTCCGCCCCGGCATGCGCGCCGACCTGGTCTGGCTCACCGAGGACATCCGCGCGATCGAGCCCGACGCCATCGCAGATGTCCACGTCCGCGGCACATGGCGTCGCGGAATCCGCACCTTCACGGCGACGCCGGCCTCGGTCGCCTCACACTGACCCGACAAGGATCCTCATGACCACCACCGAGACCACCCTCAAGCGGGTGATGGGAGTCCCCTCCCTCGTCATCTTCGGCCTCGCCTACATGGTGCCGCTCGCCGTGTTCACCACCTACGGCCTCGTCGCTGTGACGACGGACAATCATGTTCCGACCGCGTACCTCGTGACTCTGATCGCCATGCTCTTCACGGCCTTCAGCTACGCCGCTCTCGTGCCCGCGTATCCGCGTGCGGGGAGCGCTTACACCTATGCGCGCAAATCCTTCGGCGGCCACGTCGGCTTCCTCACCGGGTGGGCGCTGATGTTGGACTATCTGCTGCTGCCGCTCATCAACTACGTCCTCATCGGGATATATCTGAACGCCCAGCTGCCGGCCATCGCCCCCTGGATGTTCGCGCTCGTGGCCGTCCTCGTGATCACCGTCCTGAACGTCGTCGGCATCACCGTGGTCCGGAACGCGAACCTCGTCCTCGTCGGGCTGCAGCTCATCTTCGCCGCCGTCTTCGTCGGGTGTGCCGTCGCGTATGCGATCCAGCATCCGACGGCGTCGCTCCTGCAGCCTCTGTACGACGCCGGTCTCACGGTTCCCGGTCTGCTGGCCGGTGGCGCGATCCTCGCGCTGTCGTTCCTCGGCTTCGACGCGATCTCGACGATGTCCGAGGAGGCCCGCGACCCCGCCCGGACGGTCCCCCGCGCGATCATCCTCACCACCGTCATCGGCGGACTCATCTTCACGCTGATCGCCTATGTGTCCACGCTCGTGATCCCGTCGGTCGCGGATATCGAAAACCCGGATGCGTCGGCGAACCAGATCATGGAGGTCGCGGCCGGGAAGTGGCTCGAGATCTTCTTCCTCTTCGCCTACATCGCCGGATGCGTCGCGGCGGCCCTGGCCTCGCAGGCATCCGTCGCGCGCATCCTGTTCGCGATGGGGCGAGACGGAGTGCTGCCCCGCCGACTCTTCGGGACGGTGAGCGCCCGCTGGCAGACGCCCATCGGCGCCGCTCTCTTCGTCGGGGTGATCTCGCTGGCCGCGCTGATCGCCGACCTCAACACGGTCGCGTCCCTCATCAGCTTCGGCGCGCTGGCAGCGTTCTCCCTCGTGAACCTCGCGGTCGTCAAGCACTTCCTGATCGACCAGCGCCGTCGCGGCGCCGCGGCCGTCCTCCGTTTCGGAGTCCTGCCCGGCCTGGGCTTCATCCTGACCGCCTGGTTATGGTTCAGCCTGTCGGCGATGGCCCTCACCGTGGGGCTCATCTGGGTGGGACTCGGTCTCGTGTGGCTCGCGGTCCTCACGCGCGGTTTCCGACGCCGGCCGCCCGAGGTCGAGTTCGAGGACACCGACCCGGACAGCGGCGTTCGGGTGCTCGCCTGAGTCAGTCCGACGCGACCGGATGGGGCTGCTCCCGCATCCCCCACGGCGAGCCGTAGCCCTCGGGCTTCGGGGCCGCGAGCAGCTCGAGGAATGGTTTCGCGTCGAACGCCTCGGGGCCGAGGACACCCGTGCCCGACCAGGTGCCGCGGGCCAGCAGCTCGAGCGCGATGACGGGGTTGATCGCGGTCTGCCAGACGACGGCCTGCGAGTTGTCCTCGCGCATCGTCTCCTCGTTGTCGGCCACATGGTAGAGATACGTCGACCGCGGCTGACCGTCCTTGCCGGTCCCCGTCACCCACACGCCGGCGCACGTCTTGCCGCTCATCTTGTCGCCGAGCGTCGCCGGGTCGGGCAGTGCCGCCGCGACCACGTCGCGCGGCGAAACCTCGACGCCCTTCACGGTCAGCTTGTCGGTCTTGTCGAGGCCGAGCTTGTTGAGCACGCGCAGCACTCCGATGAACTCGTCCCCCAGGCCGTACTTGAACGTGACGCGCTTGGCCTTCGTCCATCGCGGCATGAGGAGCACCTCCTCGTGCTCGACGTTGACGCACTCCACGGGACCGATGCCGTCGGGGAAGTCGAACACCTCCGGCTCGCTGAACGGCTCGGTGACGTACCAGCCCTTGTCCTCCTCGTAGATGACGGGCGGGTTCAGGCACTCCTCGATCGTCGTCCAGATCGAGAACGAGGGTGCGAAGTCGTAGCCGGCGACGACGAGGTTCGCGCCGTCGCGGACGCCCAGCTCGTCGATCTCGTCGAAGAGCTCATCCTCGGCGTACCGGGCGAACACGTCCGAGAGCCCCGGCTCGACGCCGATGCCGACGAGTGCGAGTCGCCCGGCGTCCTGCCACTCCTGTTCCTGGGCGAACTGCTCGTCGCCGAGCTTCACACCGACCTTCTCGTAGGGGCGTTCCGGATGCCGCTGCGACAGGCTCATCGCCATGTCGAGGTACGTCGCCCCGGCCGCGAACGCGCCGTCGAAGATCGGCATGACGAAGCGGGGGTCGACGGCGTTGAGCACGTGGGTGGCGGAGTGCTCGCGCAGCAGGGATGCCACGGACTGGGCGCTCGAGGCATCCACCTGCGCCGCGGCGAACCGCCCGTCGCCGAGCTCGTCCACGAGCGCCTGCGGGCGGGCAGGGTCGTAGTCGGCGACGACCACCGCCTCGTAGAAGTCGCGGCGGCGGAGGATGCGAGCGGCGGCGCTGCCGACGCCGCCGGCACCGATGATGAGGATGCGCATGACGGTCCTTTCGGGGGCGGTCAGATGCCGCCGTCGATGGAGCGGGGAAGCGTGCCGGCGTCGTCGGGGACGAGGACCGGGGTCTCGCGGTTGAGGCTCTCGCCGCGGAAGAACCGCTTCGAGCGCGGGAACAGGAACCACACGAGCATCAGGACCACTCCGAGCGCGAGGGCGCCGATGCCCACGACGAAGGTCGACCCGACGCCGAGCAGCGAGCCCGAGTAGCCGTAGTCGGGGTTCAGCATGTCGATCGCCGACTGGATGAAGGCGTAGGTCAGCATGAGCGCGCCGACGAGGGGGAACACCCCCTTGAACCAGGTGTCGCGCGCCGAGCGGAACAGATCCTTCCGGAAGTACCAGACGCACGCGTAGCCGGTGATCGCGTAGTAGAAGGCGATCGCGAGACCGAGCGAGAGGATCGTGTCCTGCAGGATCGCGTCGCTGAGCGAGGTCATCACGACGTAGTAGACGCTCGCGACGATGCCCATGACGAGGGTCGAGAACGAGGGCGTCTTGTAGCGGGGGTGGACGTCCTTGAACTTCGCCGGGAGAGCCCGGTAGACACCCATCGCGAGGGTGCCGCGCGCGGTCGGGAGGATCGTCGTCTGCGTCGAGGAGACGGCCGAGATGAGGACGGCGACCACCAGCAGCCAGCCCCAGGGCCCCAGCAGTCCGTCCTTGATCGCCAGGAAGAAGTCGTCGGCGTTGTCGACGTTGCCGAGGCCCGTGCCGTCCTCGCCGATGCCGGCGTACATCATCGCCGCGATCGTCACCGAGACGTAGGTGACGAGCAGCAGCACGCAGGTCAGCAGGGCTGCGAGGCCCGGGATGCGCTTGGGGTCCTTCGTCTCCTCGTTGAGCGCGAGGCACGTGTCCCAGCCCCAGTAGATGAAGATCGCGAGCAGGATCGCCTCGATGAACCCGCCCCACTCGCCGAACGCGAACGGGTTCAGCCACTGCCAGTCGAACGCGGTCGGGCCCGGCGCCGAGCCGGAGAAGAACTGACTGAGAGCGGCGATCACGAAGACGATGAGCGCGAGGTACTGGATGCCGAGCAGCACGTTCTGGATGCGCTCGCCGATCTCGACGCCGCGCCAGGAGACGTAGGTCATCGCGGCGATGAAGGCGACGGCGACGAGGACGATCCGCCAGTCGTTGGGCTCCTCGAACTCCTGGCCGAGGAGGGCCCAGAAGTAGATCGATGCGACCTGGGCGAGATTCGCGAGCACGATCATCCCGGCGATCGCGACGCCCCAGCCGCCCATCCAGCCCACCCACGGCCCGAACGCCTTCGTGCCCCAGGTGAAGGTCGTGCCGCAGTCGGGCACGTCATTGTTGAGCTCGCGATAGGCGAAGGCGATGAGGAGCATCGGGATGAAGGCGATCACGAACGCGATGGGCGCCTGCCCGCCGACGGCGAGGACGACGTACCCGAGTGTCGCGACGAGCGAGTAGACCGGGGCGGTCGAGGCGAGGCCGATGACGGTCGACCCCCACAGGCCCAGAGTGCCCCGGGCGAGGCCCTTGCCGTCCGGACGGGTCAGATGCACAGGCGTCGTGGTCACGACGACCTCCTCGGAGAAAGCGATCCGCCTTCCCGCGGCCGGGTTCGCGGGCGGCGCCGTCGCCGTCCTGAGCGGGAAGTGGCCTCACCCTAGCACCGGCGTTCCACGCCGCACGAGACTCGGTGTCAGCGAGCCACCTTCTCCGTGGCGCCCGCGCTGCGCCAGTACCCGACGAAGCTGATCGCGGCCTTGTCGATGCCCTGCGTGACGAGATGGCGCCGGCCGGCCGTGGGCAGGGTCTGCTCGCCCACGATGAAGTGGTGCGCCCCGGATGCCGCCGGCAGCCGCATGAGCTCTGCGAGAGCGATCGTGCCCGGCTCAGCACCGCCCTCGCGCACGAGCCAGCGGATCTCGACTCCTGCCGGCCCCTCGAGCGGGAGGACGTCGTCGGCGGTCGGCGCCTCGAGGATCGCGACACCCGTGGCAGTCGGGGGCAGAGAGGCGAGGACCCCCGCGACGGCGGGAACGCCGGTCTCGTCGGCGACGAGAACCACGTCCTCGACTCCGCGATCGGGGTTGAACCCGAGTCCTTCGTCGAGGATGACGACACTCTCGCCGGCCTCTGCGCGCGCCGCCCATCCGCTGGCCGGCCCGGCCGTGTCGCCGTGCCCGTGCAGGACGAAGTCGACGTCGATCTCGGCACCGGCATCCGTCGTCGCGGGCCGATACGCGCGGACCGTGTAGTTGCGCATGACGGGCCGCTCGCCCTCGGGGATGCGCAGGTAGCGCAGGTAGCCGAAGAGGGTGTTCGCCTTCGCCGGGATGCGCTCCAGCCCCGCTTCGCCGCCGATCGGCAGGAACAGGCGGAACCATTGGTCGAAGCCGCGGGCGGTGAACCGGTCGATGTCACCGCCGCCGAGGGTCACGCGCATCCAGTGCGGCGCGAGCCGCTCGGTGCGCAGCACCCTGAGGTGCAGCAGTTCCTGGTGCGGGGGCTTCACGAGTGCGCTGGCGCGGGCCATCGGCATCCTTCCGTCGAGGGGTCAGAGGCCCCAGGGGAACAGGGCGGTCAGAAGGGCGGCGGAGACCGCCCAGAAGACGAGCACGAACACGGTGTCGCGCGGCCGCCAGGGCAGCAGGTGCCGCTCGGTGCGGTCGGGGTGGGCGCCGAAGGCGCGGGCATCCATCGCGAGGGCGACCCGTTCGGCGTGCCGGATCGCACCGGCCAGGAGCGGGACGAGGTAACCCCACCAGCGCGCGACGGCGGCGAACGGACCGCGCCCACCGTGCGCGCCCCGCACCCGGTGCGCCTGCCGGATCACCTCGAGCTCGTATCCGAATCGCGGCACGAACCGGATCGCCGCGAGGGCGGCGTAGCCGATGCGGTACGGCACGCGCAGCTGCTGCACCGTCGCACGCACGAGGTCGGGGCCCGAGGTCGTGAGCCCCGCGATGAGTCCGAGCGCGAGGATCGCCGCGAGGCGCGCCCCTGTGGCGAGGCCGACGTCGACGGCGCCGGAGTAGAGCGACCACGCGCCGACCGAGAGGACTGGATCGGTGCCGTCGACCAGGTCGCTGTCGACCCAGAGTCCCAGCGACAGGCCGATCACCGCCGCCCCGGTCGGGATGCCGAGGAGCAGCAGCGCGGCAACCCGCGCCGACACGCGAGCTCCGACGAAGATGACCAGATAGGCGACCGCGAGGAAGGCGAGCGGGGTGACCAGGTCGCGCGCGAAGACCAGCACGGCCATCGCCGGGAGCGGCGCCGCGAGCTTCGCCAGCGGACCGATGCGCGCGAGCAGACCCCGGGCGGCGGCGTCGGCGTACGGATCCGCGACGGCGGTCACGTCGCACCTCCACCGAGCGCGCGGAGCGCGGTGACGGAGGCGAGCTCGGGATGCCGCGTCACGCCTCGCAGCGCCGCCTGCAGCGTCGGGCGGCGCAGCCCGCTCTCGCGCAGGAGCGTCTCGTCGGAGAAGACGTCGGCGGTGGCGGCATCCGCTCGGATCCGACCGTCGTGGACGACGACCGTGCGGTGGGCGTACTCGGCGACGAGCTGCATGTCGTGCGTGACGACGACGATCGTCGTGCCCGTCTCGTTGAGGTCTCGCAGCAGGCGCAGCAGCTCGTCGGCACGGGCGCGGTCCTGCCCGAAGGTCGGCTCGTCGAGGGCGAGGATCGGCGCACCCGCGATGAGCGCGGTCCCGACCGAGAGTCGACGCTTCTGTCCGCCCGACAGGAGGAACGGGTGCACCTCGCCCTTGCCCTCCAGGCCGAACCGCTCGAGCATCGCGGTCGTCCGCTCCCGGACCTCGTCGTCGGACATCCCCCGCCCCCGGAGCCCGTGGGCGAGCTCGTCGAAGACGGTGTGCGCGATGAACTGGTGTTCGGGGTTCTGGAAGACGAAGCCGATCCGGCGGGACAGGTCGCGCAGGCTCGTCCGCGCAGGGTCCGCGCCGTCCACCCGCACCGCGCCGCGCGGCGGCGGGATGACCCCGGCCATCGTCTGCACGAGCGTCGTCTTGCCCGCCCCGTTCGAACCGACGACGGCGACGAACTCGCCCGTCCGAAGGGTCAGGTCGACGTCGTGCAGCACGGTCCGGCGCCCACGCCGCAGCGTGAGCCCCCGCACCTCGATCGCCGTGCTCTCGCCGCCGCCGATGCTCGGAGCCCCGCTCGGGGGTGCGGAGACGGGATTCGGAACCGGCGCCTCGGCGGCCTCGAGCGACTCCGCCAGCTCCGCAGGGGTGAGCGGCGTACGGGGCAGGTCCCACCCCGCCCGTCGCAGCGCGAGCGCGGCCATCGTCGAGACCGGGAGCCATACGCCGAGCGCGTCGAGCTCCTCGGCGCGTCCGCGCAGCACGTCGTCGACGGTGCCGTCGGCGACGGTGCGTCCCGCCGCGTCGAGCACGACGACGCGGTCGGTGAGGCCGACCGCGGCGTCGAGGTTGTGCTCGACGAGCAGGATCGAGCGCCCCTGGGCGGCCACGCCGCGCAGGGCGTCGTAGACGTCCTCGATCCCGGCGGGGTCGAGGTTCGCGGTGGGCTCGTCGAGGACGAGCAGCTCCGATCCCATCGCGAGCGCACACGCGATCGCGAGGCGCTGCTTGCCGCCGCCCGAGAGCTGGTCGGGGTTCTCGCCGCGCCGCTCCCACAGCCCCACCTGGCGCAGCGCGCGTTCGGTGCGGGCGAGTACGTCGGCCACCGGCATCCGCAGGTTCTCGGGACCGAAGGCGACATCGTCGAAGACGGTGCCGGTGATCAGCTGCGCGTCGGGATCCTGGAACACCATGCCGACGTGACCGGCCAGGCGTGCGACGGGGGTGTCGACCGTCGACATCCCTCGGACGGCGACGGTACCGGTCAGCTCGGCGGGCACCGACTGCGGGATGAGCCCGTTGGTCGCGAGCGCGAGGGTGGACTTGCCCGATCCGCTCGGGCCGAGCAGGAGCACGACCTCGCCGGGGGCGATGTCGAAGGTGACGGATGCCGGGATGGCGGCATCGGCTCCCTCGTGGGTGATCGAGACTCCGCGCACGCGCAGCAGCGGCGTCGGCGCCCCGTCGTCGCGGGCCGCCTGCGCCGTGGTGGGGCCGGAGGCGGCAGAGCTCACGGGCGGTCCAAACCGAGGGGGCGGGTCGCGGCTGAGCTTAGCCTGCCCTAACTCCACGCGCCACGCCGGCCCGGCGGAGCCTCTCGCCCACCCCGAGTCCCGCTGCCGTCCACACGACGGGACCGGCGAGCGCGATGACCAGGTAGGCGATCTGCGCCCACAGCGGGAGCGCCGCGAGATCGGCGGCGAAGAACACGACGCCCGCGACGACGACCCCGATCAGGAGCGCGGCGGCGAAGAAGCGCCACACGCCCCAGGCGCGGTAGCGGGTGAGAGCGGCGACACCCTCCTGGATCGCGCCGAACAGCAGCGCTGTGCCCAGGAACCGGCCGATCCACGCCGGGTTGACGGCGCTCGCGACGAGGGCGGCGAGCACGTGTGTCGTGAGGGCGACCAGGGGCAGCCGGAACACCTGCTGCGCGATGATCCCGGGCAGCACGTGCGACCCGAGCACGAGGCCGTAGGCCCACGGTGCGGCGGCGAGCACGAGCGGGGTGATCGCCCCGGCCACGCCGCCCAGCAGACCCGTCGCGACTCCGAGCGCGGCGCACACCAGCAGCACGCGTGTCGAGAGGAGTGTGCGGGTCACGGATTCAAGGCTATCCGCGGGGAAGAGCCTGCCGGGCCGTGCAAAATCAGGTGCGGCGACGCCGTTTCGTGAGTCGGACCGTGGGCAGCGGCGGCGCCGGGATGCGCTCGTCGCCGTGGCTGACGACGTGCCCGAACCGAGGGGTGTCGGCCTCCCACTCCTCGCGTGCGGCGACGATCTCGTCGTGGCTGCGGCCGACGAAGTTCCACCACATCACGATGTCGCTCTCGAACGGCTCGCCGCCGAGCACGAAGACCGTCACGTCGGTGGGTGCGCCGATCTCGATCTCCTCGCGGTCGATGCCGAGGTAGAGCAGGTCGTTGTCGCCCAGCGTGACCGGTTCATCGGCGGAGTGGACGATCGGCGCACCGTCGATGCCCACGATCGCGTGTTCCCACGCGGGGTCGAGGGGGATCCGGATGCGCGCTCCGGCCGGGATGAAGACCTCCGCGCCGACGATGGGTGTGTACATGGTGGCGGGGGAGCGGATGCCGGCGAGCTCGCCGACCACGACGACGGCCGCCGCGCCCTCGCCCAGTTCGACGATCGGGAGCTCCGTGTGCCGCTCGAAGTCCGGCTCGCCGTGTCGGCGCGACTCGGGCAGGGCGACCCAGAGCTGGAGCGCGTCGGTGACGGTGGGCTCATCCCCGACGGAGTACTCGGAGTGCGCGATGCCGGCGCCGCTGGTCATGATGTTCAGCTGACCGCGCTTGATGACGACGTCGGAGCCGATCGTGTCGCGGTGGCGCGTCTCGCCGGCGAACGGCCAGGTGACCGTCTGCAGTCCGATGTGCGGATGGGGCTCGACGCGCATCGTGGTCACCTGCGGGCCGAACCGGTCGAGGAAGCACCAGGCGCCCACCATCGGCAGCTCGCGTTGCGGCAGCGTGCGGTACACCTGCATGCCGCGCACTCCGCCGAGCGGCACCTCCCGGGGAGCCAGCAGCAGTGACCGGGGTCCGTCGCAGGATGCCGGGGCATCGACGGTCTCGGGGGGGTCGGCGTCGAGGCGGGTCATCGGGTCACTCCGTGTCGGGTGAGGCGACGGTCAGGCCGGGCACGTCGTTCTCCGCGAGGTAGCCGGCCACGAAGGGACACGTGGGCACGACCTCCGCGTCGCGCCCCGCGAGGTCGGCAAGGGCCTCGGAGACGAGGATCCTGCCCAGTCCCCGGCCCTTGTAGGCGGGATCGATCTTGGTGTGGGGCATCACGGTGCGGCCGGCGTCGTCGGTGGTGATGAGCGTGTACCCGGCCACCGCGCCGTCGACGTGGATCTCGTAGCGGTTCCTCTCGTCGTTGCGCGTGACCGTCGGTGCGGCGTCGTGTGCCACGGGGACCCCCTCTGTCGTGTGGGTCAACCGTATGCGGCCCGTCCGTCTTCCCGCCAGGACCGAGCCGGTCCGCCCTGCCGTTCGTCGCGCGGGTCGCGCCGCTCGTCGCAGCGATGCGGCGAAGCGGCCGTGGCCGCGGCATCCGCCTTCCTACCCTGGCTCGTACGCAAAGACGCGCCCTGAAGGAGTCGCCCATGTCTGCACCGTCGCGCCGTGGCAAGGCCGCCACGCTCGAACCCGATCCCTCGCTTCCCCCCGTCGCCCTCACCGAGGAGCAGAAGACCAAGGACGGCCGCTGGACGCCGCTGAAGATCGTCATCTGGGCCGCCATCGCCCTCGCCGGCGGTCTCGGCTGGACGATGCTCGCGATCGTCCGCGGTGAGACCGTCAACGCGATCTGGTTCGTGTTCGCGGCCGTCGCCACCTATCTCATCGGCTATCGCTTCTACTCGAAGGTCATCGAGAAGCACCTGCTGCGTCCCGACGACCGGCGCGCCACCCCCGCCGAGGTCAAGCAGGACGGCAAGGACTACGTCCCGACCGACCGCCGAGTCCTCTACGGTCACCACTTCGCCGCCATCGCCGGCGCCGGCCCGCTCGTCGGCCCCGTCCTCGCGGCGCAGATGGGCTTCCTCCCCGGCACCATCTGGATCATCGTGGGCGTCGTCCTCGCGGGCGCCGTGCAGGACTACACCGTCCTCTTCTTCTCCATGCGCCGCGGCGGCCGCACGATCGGTCAGATGGCCCGTCAGGAGCTCGGCCGCATCGGCGGCACCGCCGCGATCGTCGCCTCGCTGCTGATCATGCTGATCATCGTCGCGATCCTCGCCCTCGTCGTCGTCAACGCGCTCGGCGAGAGCCCCTGGGGTGTCTTCTCGGTGTCGATGACGATCCCGATCGCCCTGTTCATGGGTCTGTACCTGCGCTACCTGCGCCCCGGCAAGGTGACCGAGGTCTCCATCATCGGCTTCGTCCTGCTGATCGCCGCGATCGTCGCCGGCGGCTGGGTCGCCGAGACCGCGTGGGGTCAGGAGTTCCTGCACCTCGACCGCACCGTCATCGCGTGGGGCATCATCATCTACGGCTTCATCGCGGCGGTCCTCCCCGTATGGCTGCTGCTCGCCCCTCGCGACTACCTGTCGACGTTCATGAAGATCGGCGTCATCGTCATGCTCGCCGGCGCCATCGTCCTGGTGCGCCCCGAGATCACCGTCCCGGCCGTCACCGACTTCGCTCTCGAGGGCACCGGGCCGGTGTTCGCAGGTCCGCTCTTCCCCTTCCTGTTCGTGACCATCGCGTGCGGTGCTCTCTCGGGCTTCCATGCGCTGATCTCGTCGGGCACGACCCCCAAGCTCGTCGAGAAGGAGCGCCAGACGCGCTTCATCGGCTACGGCGGGATGATCATGGAGTCGTTCGTCGCGATCATGGCCCTCGTCGCCGCGATCTCGATCGACCAGGGCATCTACTACGCGATGAACGCGTCGGCCGCGGCCACGCAGGGCACCGTGGAGGGTGCGGTCGCGTTCGTGAACTCGCTCGGCATCACCGGAGTGAACCTCACGCCCGAGATGCTCACGAGCACGGCGGCCGCGGTGGGCGAGGAGTCGATCGTCTCGCGCACCGGCGGTGCGCCGACCCTCGCGCTCGGTCTCGCGCACATCATGCAGCAGGCCCTCGGCGGCCCCGCGATGATGGCGTTCTGGTACCACTTCGCGATCATGTTCGAGGCTCTGTTCATCCTCACGGCGGTGGATGCCGGTACCCGCGTCGCGCGCTTCATGCTGCAGGACTCGATCGGCCACTGGGTCCCGAAGTTCCGCGACGTCTCGTGGCGCCCGGGCGTGTGGATCACGACGGCGATCATGGTCGCCGGCTGGGGA
Source organism: Microbacterium oleivorans (assembly GCF_023715745.1). Classification (GTDB taxonomy): domain Bacteria; phylum Actinomycetota; class Actinomycetes; order Actinomycetales; family Microbacteriaceae; genus Microbacterium; species Microbacterium oleivorans_D. The sequence continues at coordinate 349,006 of NZ_JAMBOV010000001.1, forward strand.
GCGATCCTCATCCTCGGCGTCACCGACCCGCTCGGCGGCATCAACACGTTCTTCCCGCTGTTCGGCATCGCGAACCAGCTGCTCGCCGCGATCGCACTCGCCGTGGTGCTCGCGATCATCGCGAAGCGGGGTCCGTCGTTCGTGCGCTGGCTGTGGATCGTGGCCCTGCCGCTCGCCTTCGCCGCGGTCGTCACGATCACCGCGTCGGCGTACAAGATCTTCTCGCCGAACCCGGCGATCGGATACTGGTCGAACCACTTCCGCTACCGCGACGCGCTGGCCGCCGGCGACACGACCCTCGGCACCCCCGAGGTCATGGGCGCCGTCATCCGCAACACCTTCGTGCAGGGCACCCTGTCGATCGTGTTCGTGACGCTCGCCATCATCGTGATCGTGGCCGCCGTCATCGTCACGATCACGGCGATCCGCCGCGGCGGCGGTGAGAACCATGAGGACGAGCCGGTGCCCTCGCGCCGCTTCGCGCCCGCCGGGTTCCTCGCCACCCCCTCCGAGCGTGAGCTCGAGAAGCGGTGGGACCCCATCCTCGCCGACGAGCGCGCGACGAACCGGCACTGACATGAGTGCTCGGACGGATGCCGCGGTCTCGCCGATGCGGGCGATGCTCGACCTCGTCGTGCGGGCGGGCCGCGGCATCCGCTGGTACATGACCACCCTCATGGGTGACACGGCCTACGCGACGTATGTCGCGCACCATCGGCGCGTGCACCCGGGGGAGGAGCCGATGACCGAGCGGCAGTTCTGGCGCCAGAAGATGGACGACCAGGACCGCAACCCGGGCGCCCGCTGCTGCTGACGCCCGCGATCTAGGCTCGTCGCATGACCGATGCCGTCGTCCTCGCCGCCCTGCTCGGCGTGGTCGGCGGCATCGTGCTGTCCGCCCTGCTCCTGCTCGCGCGCCGCTACGCCCGCGGACCCGGCGGCCTCGGCAGCGAGGCGGAGGAGGCGACCTACCGCGCCCTGCACCAGGCGAGCCTCGCCGCCCCCTATCTGCGCGGCGGGCTCGACACCCCCGACGTCGCCCGCGCCGCGAAGCACCTGCGGGGGGTGCTCGGCAGTCCTGCCGTCATCCTCGTCGTCGGCGACGTGATCGTCGCGCGAGACGGGCAGACCGAAGGATTGGATGCCGCCGCCCGCCGCGTCGCGGCACAGGTCACCGAGACGGGCAAGCGCCGCGTCTTCCCCCGAGCGGACGGCGGCGACGGGCTCGAGGCCGTCGGGGCGCCGATCCGCGTGGACGGCGAGGTCGTCGGCGTGCTCGTCGCCTTCGCCGCGCCCGTGCGGGCGGCGCTCGTGCGCGCCGCCGGCGAGGTGGCGGACTGGTGCGCCGCGCAGGCGACCCTCGGCGAGCTCGACGCGTCGCGGGCGGCCCTGGCCGAGGCCGATCTGCGCTCCCTGCGCGCGCAGATCTCGCCGCACTTCATCTACAACGCCTTGACCGCGATCGCCTCGTTCATCACCACCGACCCGCCGCGGGCGCGCGAGCTGGTCCTGGAGTTCGCCGATTTCACCCGGTACTCGTTCCGACGCCAGGGCGAGTTCACGACGCTCGCGGAGGAACTGCGCAGCATCCACTCCTACCTCGAGCTCGAGCACGCTCGCTTCGGTGGACGGCTCTCGGTGACGCTGCGGATCTCGCCCGAGACGCTGGCGACCGTCATCCCGTTCCTGTCCGTGCAGCCGCTCGTCGAGAACGCCGTCCGGCACGGACTCGAACCGGGGGAGGGCGGCGGCACGATCCTCATCGCTTCGGAGGATGCCGCGACGCACACGGAGATCACCGTCGAGGACGACGGTGCAGGGATGGACCCCGACGACCTGCACGCGCTCCTCACGAGTGCCGCCGACGGTACCAACGTGGGACTGCGGAACGTCGACACCCGGCTCCGTCAGCTCTACGGCGACGACGGCGGACTGGTCGTCGAGACGGCGCCCGGCGCCGGTACCCTCGTCCGCATGCGGATCCCGAAGTCGCAGCCGCACCACCTCACGCGCGGTGGGGAGTGAGCGTCGTGATCGACGTCCTCGTCGCCGACGACGAGAAGCCCGCCCTCGACGAGCTGGCCTTCCTGCTGCGCGCCGACGACCGGATCGGGGAGGTGCTCACGGCGTCGTCGGGCGCGGAGGCGCTGCGGCTGCTCACCGAGCGACCGGTCGCGGCGGCGTTCCTCGACATCCACATGCCCGGTCTGTCGGGACTCGACCTGGCCACCGCCCTGCGAGCGCTCGCATCGCCACCCGCGGTCGTCTTCGTGACCGCCGACGACGCGCACGCCGTCGACGCCTTCGAACTCCAGGCGCTCGACTACCTGCTCAAGCCCGTGCGGGGCGAGCGGCTCCGTCGCGCCGTCGACCGCATCGCCGAGAACGACCGTCCCGCCGAGAGCGACGAAGTCCTGCCCGTCTCGGTCGGGTCGGCGGTGCGGTTCGTGCACCGGCGCGACGTGCGCTGGGTGCGGGCCGAGGGCGACTACACGCGGCTCCACACCGACGGCGACTCCGGGCACCTGGTCCGCATCCCCATCTCGGACCTCGAGGCGAGGTGGGCGGATGCCGGCTTCGTCCGCATCCACCGCTCGTTCCTCGTGCGGGCGGCATCCGTCACCGAGGTCCGGCTCTCGGGCGCGGAACCGACCGTGTGGCTGGACGGTACGGCCCTGCCGGTCAGTCGGCGACTGCTTCCCGCCGTCCGCGAGGCGCTCGTCGGGCGGACGGGGTCGTGACACGCGAACGGGTGCGGGTGACGGCGCAGTCGGGACGTCCCGGTGCGCCGACCCGGGGCATCGCCCTCCCCGGTGCGCCGGTGGACGACGCCGAGGCGGCGTACGCCCGTGCCCTGCGGCGGTCGCAGCTGCGGCTCGCCCTCGGGACGCTGCTCGGGTTCGTCACCGTGACGGTCGCGCTGCTGCTGGCCATCACCCTCATCCCCGAGCTCGACGAGATCGTCCTGCTCGGCGTGCCGCTGTCGTGGCTGCTGCACGCCTTCGGGTTCTACCCCGTGATCGCGGGGTTCGCGATGCTCTACGTCCGCGGCGCGAACCGCAACGAGCGCCGCTGGCGGGCGCTGCGCGACGAGGGCGCATGAACGCGCTGCTCGACCTCGTCGCGGTCGCCGTCGTCGTGGGCGCGACCGTCCTCATCGGCGCCCACGGGCTGCGGGTCTCGCGCACGACGAGCGACTTCTTCGTGGCCTCCCGCACCGTCCGCCCCGTGTGGAACGCGTCGGCGATCAGCGGCGAATACCTCTCGGCGGGGACCTTCCTGGGGCTGTCCGGGCTCGTACTGCTCAGCGGCGCGGAAGGGTTCTGGTTCCCGATCGGGTACGCCGCCGGATACCTGCTCGTCCTGCTGTTCGTCGCGGCGCCGCTGCGGCGCAGCGGCGCCTACACGATCCCCGATTTCATGGAGGCGCGGCTGGATTCCCGCCTCGCACGGCGGGTGACGAGTGCCGCGTGCCTGCTCATCGGATGGCTGTACATCGTGCCGCAGCTGCACGGCGCCGGGATCACGCTGCAGGTCGTCGCCGACATCCCGCCCTGGGTGGGCGCCGTCCTCGTCGCCGTGCTCGTCGCGGCGGCGGCCGCCGCGGGAGGGATGCGGGCGATCACCTACGTGCAGGCGTTCCAGTACTGGCTGAAGCTGACCGCGCTGCTCGTCCCGGCGGTGCTCATCGTGTTCGCCGTGAACGGCGGCGCTCGAGAGATCGACCCGCTCGTCGTCTTTCCCGCCGAAGCAGGGCCGGCGGGCATCGATGCGTATGCCGCCGGCTCGCTGCTGCTGGCGCTGCTGCTCGGCACGATGGGGCTTCCGCACGTGCTCGTGCGGTTCTACACGAGCCCGACCGGCGGGTCCGCGCGTCGGACGACGGTCCTCGTGATCGTCATGGTGAGCGTCTTCTACGCCGTCTCGAGCGTCATCGGGCTGCTCGCGAGAGTGGTGGCGCCCGAGCTCGCGCAGCCGGGGGTCGCCGACACGGTCGCGCTCGTACTGCCGGCGCGGGTGTTCCCGGGCCTGGCGGGCGAGCTGCTGACGGCGCTCGTCGTCGCCGGTGCGTTCGCCGCGTTCCTCGCGACCTCGGCCGGGCTCACCGTCTCGCTCGCCGGCGTCATCAGCCAGGACGTGTTCTCCGGCTCGGTCCGATCCTTCCGGCTGTCGGCGGTCGTCGTCGCCCTCGTGCCGCTCGCGATCGCGCTGCTCACCGTGCCGGCGGGGCTGGTCGCCTCCGTCGGAGTCGTGTTCGTGTTCGCGGCATCCGCTCTGTCTCCCGTGCTGCTGCTGTCGATCTGGTGGCCGAGGCTCACGGCGCGCGGCGCCGTGTCGGGCATGGTGACCGGTGGCGTCGCCTGCGGAGCCGCCTTCGCCGTCCACGCGGCGGTGGGCGGCGTGGGGCTCGCCGCGCCGCTGCTCGCCCAGCCGGCGGCGTGGACCATCCCGCTCGCGACCGCCGTCACCGTCGTCGTCTCGCTCACCGACCGCGCGGGCGCGCCCGTGCGCGCGGGCGCCTACCTGGCGCGGCTGCACACCCCCGGCCGGGGCTGAGGCGCGCCGACGTCGTCGTCTTCCGCGTTCCGTGGCGAGGGAGAATGTGCGCATGCGTCGGTCTCTGAGGTGGTGCGTCCTCGGCGCGGTCCTGGTCGTGTCCCTGCTCGGCGGGTGCGCCGCAGCGCCACCGCCCTCCGCATCCACGCCCGCGTCGCCGTCGCCGTCGGCGACCGCGGCGTCCCCCTCCGCGAGCCCCACGCCGACCCCGTCCGCGACCCCCACGCCGACCCCGACCCCCGACCCGGTGGCCGCTCTCACCCTCGAGGAGCGTGTCGGACAGCTGTTCATGGTCGGAACGCGGGCGACCGCCGCTTCGCCCGCGACCCTCGCCGCCGTCGAGGATCGTCATGTGGGCGGCGTCTTCCTCAGCGGCCGGTCACGGGAAGGAGTCGCCGCCACCGCGGACGTCGTGGCGGACTTCACGGCGCTCGACCATCCCGAGGGCGCACCGCTGTGGGTCGCGACGGACCAGGAGGGCGGCGAGGTGCAGGTGCTGCAGGGCCGGGGCTTCGATGCGATGCCGTACGGCATCCGACAGGCCGATCTGTCGGCCGACCAGCTCCGCGCGTCGGCCGAGCGGTGGGGTCGCGAGCTCGCCGACGCGGGCGTCACCCTCGACCTCGCGCCCGTCGCCGACATCGTCACAAGCGAGGCGACCCGCTTCGACAACCCACCCGTCGGCGGCTACGGCCGGCAGTACGGGTACGACGCGACGACGGTCACGGCGAAGGCGGGGGCGTTCGCCGAGGGGATGCGGGCTGCCGGCATCCTTCCCACCTTCAAGCACTTCCCGGGCCTCGGGCACGTCACGGCCAACACCGACACCACCGCGGACGTCGTCGACACGACCGTGACCGCCGACGGTCCTGACGTCGACGTCTATCGGCCGCTGGTCGAGGCCGGACCGAGCGCGGTGATGGTCTCGTCGGCGATCTACGACCGCATCGACGGGTCGGGTCCGGCGGTGTTCTCGCCGAAGGTGCTGAATGTGCTGCGCGAGCAGGTCGGGTTCGACGGTGCGGTGTTCTCCGACGACCTCTCCGCGGCCGTCGCGGTGTCGGCGTGGACGCCCGCGGAGCGCGCCGTCGACGCGATCTCCGCGGGCGTCGACGTGGTGCTGGTCTCGGCGAAGCCGTCGGTGTTCCCGGCGATGTACGACGCCGTGCTCGCCGAGGCGAAGAGCGACCCGCAGTTCGCCGCGCAGGTCGACGCGGCCGCAGCCCGTGTGCTCGCCGCGAAGGCCGACATGGCCTGACCACCCGGCCCCGTGGGGCAGACTCGAGGGATGACCTCGACGCTCCGGGACCGCATCCCCGTCGGGGCGACCCCGGACGCCGTCTACGAGGGCTTCCTCGAGTGGACGCTCGAGCGCGGCATCGAGCTCTACCCGGCGCAGGACGAGGCGATCATCGAGCTCGCGTCCGGATCGAACGTGATCCTCGCGACTCCCACCGGCACGGGAAAGTCGCTCGTCGCTGTCGCGGCACACGCGGCATCCCTGGCTCGCGGGGGCCGCACGTACTACACGGCGCCCATCAAAGCCCTCGTCAGCGAGAAGTTCTTCGCACTCGTGGACATCTTCGGACCGGATGCCGTGGGCATGGTCACCGGCGATTCGTCGGTGAACCCCGACGCGCCGATCATCTGCTGCACCGCCGAGATCCTGGCGAACACCGCGCTCCGGCTGGGTCCCGACGCGGAGATCGACCAGGTCGTGATGGACGAGTTCCACTACTACGGCGATCCCGACCGGGGGTGGGCGTGGCAGGTGCCGCTCCTGCTCCTGCCGAAGGCGCAGTTCCTCCTCATGTCGGCGACCCTCGGCGACGTGTCGGCGATCTCGACCGATCTCGAGCGACGCACCGGGAGGCCGGTCGCCCTCGTCGCGGGCGCGGAGCGACCGGTCCCGCTCGACTTCTCCTACGCCCGCCGCCCGGTCCATGAGGTGCTCGAAGGGCTGCTCGAGAACGGCGAGGCGCCGGTCTACATCGTCCACTTCTCGCAGGCGGCAGCCCTCGAGCGGGCGCAGGCGCTGTCGAGCGTGAAGGTCACGACGCGCGAGCAGCGCGATGCGATCGCGGACGCCATCGGCGGCTTCCGCTTCACGACCGGCTTCGGCAAGACGCTGTCCCGACTGGTGCGCGCGGGCATCGGCGTGCATCACGCAGGGATGCTGCCGCGCTACCGCCGACTCGTCGAGACGCTCGCGCAGCGCGGCCTGCTCCGCGTCATCTGCGGCACCGACACGTTGGGCGTCGGCATCAACGTCCCGATCCGGACCGTGTTGATCACGGCGCTGTCGAAGTACGACGGCACGAAGATGCGTCAGCTGTCGGCGCGGGAGTTCCATCAGATCGCCGGTCGTGCGGGGCGCGCCGGGTTCGACACGCACGGCAGCGTCGTCGTGATGGCCCCCGAGTGGGAGATCGAGAACGCGGTCGCGCTCGCGAAGGCGGGGGACGATGCCGCGAAGCGCAAGAAGATCGTCCGCAAGAAGGCGCCGACGGGCGTCGTCAACTGGGGCGAGGGGTCGTTCGAGCGACTGGTCGCGGCCGAGCCCGAGCCGCTCTCGCCGCAGTTGCAGCTGACCTCCGCGATGCTCATCAACGTCATCGGCCGTGGGGGCGACGTGTTCGAGAACGTGCGGTCGCTCGTCTTCGACAATCACGAGCCGCGAGCCCGGAAGTACGAGCTGGCCCGCCGGGCGATCGCGCTGTTCCGGACCCTCGTGGCGGCCGACATCGTCGTGGCCGATGCCGACGGCATCCGCCTCACCGTCGACCTGCAGCCGAACTTCGCGCTCAACCAGCCGCTGTCGCCGTTCGCGCTCGCCGCGATCGATCTGCTCGACCCGGATGCCGGTGACGCCGGCGTCGGCAGCGGTCATCACGCGCTCGACGTGGTGAGCGTGATCGAGGCGACGCTCGACGACCCGCGCGCGATCCTGTCGCAGCAGGAGTACAAGGCGCGCGGCGAGGCGGTCGCGGCGATGAAGCGCGACGGCATCGAGTACGACGAGCGCATGGAGCTGCTCGAGGCGGTGACGTGGCCGAAGCCGCTGGCCGAGCTGCTGGCGCAGGCGTATGAGACGTTCGCGTCGAGTCAGCCGTGGGTGCGCGACTTCGAGCTGTCGCCGAAGTCGGTCGTGCGGGACATGTTCGAGCGGGCGATGTCATTCGGCGAGTTCGTCTCGTTCTACGGGCTCGGGCGGAGCGAGGGCCTGGTGCTGCGGTACCTGTCCGACGCGTACCGCGCGATCCGGCAGACGGTGCCCGCTGAGGCCCGCACCGACGAGCTGCTCGACCTGATCGAGTGGCTCGGCGAGCTGGTGCGGCAGGTGGACTCGAGTCTCGTCGACGAGTGGAACGCGCTGGTGAATCCAGCGGACGACCCGGAAGCACCGGTCGTGCCGCCGGCGCCGCCGTCGATCCTCACCAACCGTCGCGCGTTCGTCGTGCTGGTGCGCAACGAGATGTTCCGCCGGGTGCAGCTGGCCGCGCTGCAGGACGACGATGCGCTGGTCGAGCTGGATCCGGATGCCGCGTGGCCCGACGTCCTGGACCGGTACTTCGACGATCACGACGAGATCCTCACCGGCGGCGCCGCTCGGAGCCCCGCGTTATGCGTCATCGACGAGTCGTCGGCGTCCGAGGGTGTGTGGCGGGTAGAGCAGATCATCGACGACCCGGCGGGCGACCACGACTGGCGGATCCGTGCAGAGGTCGACCTGGAGGCATCCGTCGACGAGGGCGTCGCGGTCGTGCGGGTGACCGAGGTCGTGCGGCTCTAGGTGTGGCGGGTCCAGCCGTCGCCGTCGTGGGTGTAGACGATGCGGACGTGACGGCGGTCGGGTGAGCCCTGCCAGAACTCGATGCGGTCGGGGACGAGGCGCCACAGCACCCAACCGCCGGCCTGGTGGAGGGCTGCGGCCGGGCTGCCGGCGACGTCCGCCGCGCTCTCTTCGGGGTCGGCCTCGCGTACGGGGCCCCGGACCCGCACGGCGCGCATGAGGGGTTGCCACCAGAAGTTCAGCGCGGCGGCGGGGTTGTTCGCGAGCTGCCGTCCCTTCTCGGAGCGGCGTGGTCCTGCGAAGGCCCAGCCTTCGGTGTCGACTCCCTTGAGGATGAGGGTGCGCGCGTCGGGGAGGCCCGCGGCATCCGCTGTCGCGAGGGTCATCGCGCGCGGTTCGGCGACGCCGGCCCGGGCGACGTGACGTATCCACGTCTCGAACAGGGTGACGGGGTCTGACGGCAGGTCGGAGAGCTCGAGAGGTGGGGGCGACCCGATGAGGGAAGGTTGGGCGCGGAGCCACCGCGTGAGCTCGTTCATACTCCCATCCTGCTCCCGGCTGTCGTGATGTCGGCGCGGGCGGGCAGACTGACCTCGTGGCGACCTACCTGGCATTCCTGCGCGCGATCAACCTGGGGGCGAAGCGGGTCTTCCCGAAGGACGACATCCGGCGCGTCGTCGAGAGCGTCGGGTTCGAGGAGGTCGTGACCCACATCAACACGGGGAACGTGCGCTTCGAGTCGCGAATGCGCTCGCGCGAGCGCATCGAGCGCACGCTGGAGACCGCGTTCGCCGCGGATCGCGGGTTCGAGGTGCCGACCGTCGTCTACGCCGCGAAGGAGTTCGCGGCGCTCGCCGCGGAGACGCGGCAGCTGGGCGAGGAGAACCCCGGGCTCGCGCGGCATTACGTCTACCTGCTGAAGGACGAGTTGACGACCTCGCAGGTCGCAGACGTCGAGGCGAGGGCGTCCGACAAGGGTCTGATGGTCGTCCGCGGCCGGGCGGCGCACGCGTTGCTCGAGCCGGGGTATCAGGACGGCACCGTCGACCCACTCGGGGCGGCGTCGCGGCTGGGTGTCGCGACGAACCGGAACGCGAGTGTGGTCCTGGCTCTGGCCGAGAAGTGGTGCAGCGCGTGGATGCGGTGATCCGCGACCCGCGGCTGACGGACGCCGAGACGATCGCCGCGTTGCATGTCGCGACGTGGCGTGAGACGTATGGGCATCTGCTCCCCGACGATTTCTTCACCGGAGAGCTCCTGGACCGGCGGCGTCGCATGTGGACGCGGATCCTCACCGATTCGCGCCCGGAGCATGTCGTACGGGTGGCGGAGGCCGACGGCGAGCTGATCGGTTTCGCGATGTCCGGGATCTCCGATGAGGGAATCCCGCAGCTGTACATGCTCTACGTCCTGGCGGCGCAGCACGGCGCCGGGATCGGGCAGAGGCTGTTCGACGGAGTGCTCCCGCCGGGTCCGGCGGTGCTGTGGGTCGCGAAAGAGAATCCTCGGGCCATCGCGTTCTACCGCCGCAACGGCTTCGCTTTCGACGGCGCCGAGCAGAGCGACCCCGGAACGGCGGGAATCGTGGAAGCGCGGATGGTGCGGTGAGAACGCGGGATTGCGATCAGTGCGCGATCGGCAGCACGAGTCTCGCTGCAGGAGCGGGGTCCGTGACGAGTCGCGCGTGGGTCTCGACGTCATAGCGAAGCTTGCCGTAGCGGAGCTTCTCCCGCTCGATCCCCTCGGCGAGGAATCCCGCCGCCGTCGCCACTCGGCATGACGCAGGGTTGTTCACCCGATGTCCGAGCTCGAGCCGATACAGCCCGTTCGCGAAGGCCCACTCGCTCACCGCGATGAGCGCGCCCGCCGCGTAGCCCTTGCCGCGCGCAGCGGGTGCGAGCCAGTAGGACATCCACGCCGTCTCGTGCCGGAACTCGATCGCAGCCGCTCCGACGTTGCCGACCGCGATACCGTCCTCGACGACGGCCCAGTTCTTCACGTGCTCGTCGAAGCGCAGGGATCGGTCGATGAACGTCGCAGCAGCTGCCCGGCTCGGCAGGTCGACGCCTCCGAACTGCGTCGCCAGATCAGAGGCGCTGCGTGATGCCTCGCTCAGCGCGGAGGCATCACCGGCATCCCACGGGCGAAGCGTGACACTCACGCCCCCATCCTGCCTCAGCCGTCGGGTCGCAACCCGACTCGGCCTTCAGCGACATCGCCTAGAACGGTGGTGGTCCGGGTGGGTCGACGGTGAAGGTCGGGATGCGGCGTTCGGGGTGGACGAGGTAGACGCGTCCGGCGGGTGAGGTCCATTCGAGCGCGCCGCCGGGTCTGGCTCGGACTTGCCAGTCGGTCTGGTGTTTGAGGGTGTGGTGCCCGCGGCACAGCGGGGCGAGGTTGTCGGAGGCGGTGGTTCCGCCGTGGTGCCAGTTGGTGGTGTGGTCGATGTCGCACCGGTCGGCGGGGATCCCGCATCCGGGGGCCATGCACCGTGCGGCCCGCCAGGCGACCAGCCGGCGGAGGTCTGCGGGTGGCCGGTAGGTGTCGCGTCCGACGGAGAGGACGGCCCCGGTCTCGGGGTGGGTGAGCACCCGCATCCACCCCGATGCCGTCCCGCAGAGTTCCCGCGCCTTCTCGACCGGGATCGGTCCGATCCCGTCGAGCTGCGCCGCGGGCCCCTCGCCGGTGAGGAGGGTGAGGGCGGGAACGGTGACCGTCACGGTCGGACGGATGCCTCGTGCCTTCGCCGGCAGCGACTCGGTCTCTCCGTCGATGAGGAGATCCCCGAACACGTCCGCGCGCTTCTGATCCAGGGACCGGTCATCGTCGAGGGTTTTCGCGATGGCGGTGAGCCGTCCGAGGATCGCGTGGGCTTCCACCGCGGGCAGGTGCGCGGTCAGCCACGCCATCCCGTCCACCCCGGCATCGACCCGCACGTGCCGGTGCGCGAGGGCCGCGGCGTGCTGCTGCGCGAGGGTCGCTTCCTGCTCCCGGTCGATAATGCGTTTCACCGCCCGCCGGAACGGACCCGTCGACTGTTCTTCCGCCAGGCTCAGCACCTCGTGGATGAGCCCTGCGGTCACGTTCTCGAGTTGGTCGAGCCCGTCGACGATGATCGTCGCGTGGGCCTCGGTGATCACCGCACGACTCATCGCCTCCCACACCTGCGGGTACCGACGTACGAGCGCATGCCCGATGCCCATGAGACGTCCCGCGGCGTGCTCCGTGATCCGCAACGCAGCCGCGACCTCGAGCCGCACCGACCGTTCCACGAACGCGACCGGTTCCTCCCGCCGCCGCGCATCGGCGATCGCGTCATCCCACAACTCGACGATGCACGCATACCGTTGCGCCGCATGCACCGTCGCCATGTCGGCGCACATCACCACCCAGTCCAGCGCGGTCGGGATCCCCTCGGGGACCTCGTCGCGAGCATCGGGCGAACTGGACATAGTCCCAGACTAGGAGGGGGTTCCGACATCCCCTCCGGCACCGTGATCCCGCCGCAGCCCCGGGCACGCCGCCCGCTCTCGGCGCCCCACCCGGGCGCCCCATTCACACCCCGCCGAGCCCCCGCATCCACGCCACTTCGCGCGTGATCTGCCCCGTCGCGACGAACGTCCGCACCTGGTGCGTTTCCGCCAGGACCCGCGCGAGCTCCGACAGATCCGCGCCGGCGAACCCGAGCGACTGCCAGAACCCGCCCGATCGGCGGCTGAACAGCCACGCGGTCGTCGCACCTTCTTCCGCGGCGCGATCGAGTGCGAATCTCGCCAGATCGGTCCCGCGACCGCGCGCCCGCGAAGAGGACACCACCGCCACACTCCGGATCAACGCGTGGCGTCCGTCGAGGCTCAGCTCGTAGCCCGTGCTACCGACGATCCGACCCGACTCGTCCCGCTCGACCCACAGCCGCACCGACGGCTCGTCCAGCCCGGTCACCGTCAGGTCGACCTCGCGCAGGAACGCCTCGACCTCACCGGCATCCGCCGTCATGCACCTGCTCAGTTCCATCCCCGCTCCTCCCCGTTCCCGCGCCGCGCCCCCCTGCGCCGAGACTGCGCGAGCGAGTCGAGACTGCGTTCGCGCGCCGCATCCTCGTCGCCCGGGTGCAGTCTCGCGAATCGGTCTCCCCATCCTCGCAAGCGTGCCGAGACCCTCCACACCCGCAGACCCTGTCGGATGCCGCGGCTAGGGTGGACCGGGTGAGTGACGGCGGATGGCAGAACGACCCCTACGCCGATCTCGTGTGGGATCCCGACGACGTCGCGCCGCCCGAGGACTTCGACTCGCCGCCCCCGCCCGATCCGCGATACGACGACTACGCCGCGTCCGTCGCCCGCGCGACGCGGGCTGAGCCCACCCGCGCCGCACCGGCCCGGCCGACTGCACAGCGCCCGGCCGCACCCCCGGCATCCGTCCTGCGGCTCGAACGCCGCGACCACGTCGGCGACGACCCGGTGAAGGTGCTCACCGAGGTCTTCGGGTACACCGCGTTCCGCGGCGACCAGGGCGACATCGTCCACCACGTCATCGCGGGCGGCGATGCCGTCGTGCTCATGCCGACCGGCGGCGGCAAGTCGATCACCTACCAGGTGCCGGCGCTCGTCCGTCCCGGAACGGGACTCGTCGTCAGCCCCCTCATCGCGCTCATGCACGATCAGGTCGACGCGCTCATCGCCAACGGCGTCCGCGCGGCGTACCTGAATTCGACGCAGACCCCTGCCGAGCGCGCCGGAGTCGAGCAGGCGCTCCTCGACGGCGAGCTCGACCTGCTCTACGTCGCGCCCGAGCGGCTGTCGGTCCCCGCGACGACCGCCCTCCTTCAGCGCGCGCAGCTCAGTGTCATCGCGATCGACGAAGCCCACTGCGTGTCGCAGTGGGGGCACGACTTCCGCCCCGACTACCTCGCCCTGGGCGACCTCGCCGAGCGGTTCCCCGGCGTCCCGCGCATGGCGCTGACCGCCACCGCGACGAGGGCCACGCACACCGAGCTCACCGAGCGCCTGCACCTGCCCGACGCTCGTCACTTCGTCGCGAGCTTCGACCGACCCAACATCCAGTACCGCATCGAGCCGAAGGTCGACATGCGCCGCCAACTGGTGCAGTTCGTGCGCTCGCAGCCCGAGGGCGCCGCCGGCATCGTCTACGCGCTCAGCCGCAAGTCGGTGGAGCAGACGGCCGAGTACCTGCGCACGCAGGGTGTCGACGCGCTGCCGTACCACGCGGGATTGGATGCCTCGATGCGTGCCCGGCACCAGTCGAGATTCCTGCGCGAAGACGGCGTCGTCATGGTCGCGACGATCGCCTTCGGCATGGGCATCGACAAGCCCGACGTGCGCTTCGTCGCCCACATCGACCTGCCGAAGTCCGTCGAGGGGTACTACCAGGAGACCGGTCGTGCCGGTCGCGACGGCGAGCCGGCGGTCGCGTGGATGGCGTACGGCCTCGGCGACGTCGTGCAGCAGCGGCGACTCATCGACCAGTCGCCCGGCGACCGCACCTACAAGATGCGCATGGGGCAGCACCTCGACGCGATGCTCGCGCTCTGCGAGACCGTCTCGTGCCGCCGACAGAACCTGCTGAACTACTTCGGACAGTCCTCGGATGCCTGTGGCAACTGCGACACCTGCCTCACCCGGCCCGACACCTGGGACGGGCTGATCGCCTCGCAGAAACTCCTGTCGACGATCGTCCGTCTGCAGCGCGAACGCAACCAGGCGTTCGGCGCCGGTCACCTCATCGACATCCTCCGCGGAGCCTCGACCGAGCGCATCCGGCAGCAGGGTCACGACAAGCTCTCGACCTACGGGATCGGGAACGACCTCTCCGAGCAGGACTGGCGCTCGGTCGTCCGGCAGCTCCTCGCCCGCGGCATCCTCGTCGCTCAGGGCGAGTACGGCGTGCTCACCGTCGGCGAGACCGGGGCAGCGGTCCTGCGGGGAGAGGAGGCCGTGCCGCTGCGGCGCGACGTCCTCGGGCGCACCGGCGGAGGAGCGACCCGCGCCAAGAAGGCCTCGACGGCGGATTCGCTGCCCGAGGGCGATCGGGACCTCTTCGAGGCGCTGCGCGCGTGGCGTGCCGAGCAGGCGCGGGAGCAGGGCGTCCCCGCCTACATCGTGTTCGGCGATGCGACGCTCCGCGCCCTCGCCGAGCACCGACCGCGCTCGATCGGCGCCCTCGACGGGATCACCGGCATCGGCGCCAAGAAGCGCGAGGCCTACGGTGAGGCGGTCGTCGCCGTCATCGCTGCGAACGCCTGAGCGCTCGCCCGATCAGCGGTCCCGCAGCGCCCGGGTCATCCGAGTCGACACGTCCCCTACCGGATCACCTTCCACGACAAGGCGTGATCGGCATGTGACGTAACACTCTTACCTCCCGTGACTGCCCGGCGTGCGGCCGCGGAGCGGGCGTGCTCGGATGAGGCCTGCACCCCTCCTCATCCGTCCTGGAGTCCTCATGACCCGTCCCCTCCGCGCCGCCCTGGCCGTCACCCTCGGCGCCGCCCTCGTCGCCGCGATAGCCGGCTGCGCCGGCGCCGGCACCACCCCCAGCTCCAACGCCGCCGCGGGCGAACCGCAGACCGGCGGCACCCTCACCTACCTCGAGCCACAGACCTGGAACACCCTGTACCCGGGATCGGGCGGCTTCTACCCGAACGGCGGTGTCATCAACAACATCACCGACCGTCTGCTCTACCAGGACCCCGAGACCCTCGAACTCGAGCCGTGGATCGCGACGGAGCTGCCCGAGGTGAACGCGGATGCCACTGAGTACACGTTCACGCTCCGCGACGACGTCACCTACTCCGACGGCACCCCGCTCGACGCGGAGAACGTCGCGAAGAACTTCGACCTCCTCGGTCTCGGCGACCCCGACCGGAAGTTCACCGTGTCGGAGCAGGTGACCAACTACGAGAGCAGCGAGGTGCTCGACGACCACACCGTGCGCTTCCACTTCAGCGCTCCCGCGCCCGGGTTCGCGCAGGCGACCTCGGCGATCAACGCGGGTCTCCTCTCCGACGAGACCCTCGACCGCACGAGCGAGGAGTTCGGCCCCGGCAACGCGACCGAGATCATCGGCAGCGGCCCGTTCGTCGTCGCCGCAGAGGAGATCGGCACGAAGATCAGCCTGAAGGCACGCGACGACTACGACTGGGCGCCGCCCTCGCTCGAGCACCAGGGCCGTGCCTACCTCGACGGCATCGACTACGTCGTCGCCTCCGAGGACAGCGTCCGCGTCGGCACGGTCGTCTCGCGACAGGCCCACATCGCCCGCGGGATCGAAGCCCCTGACGAGGCGCAGTTCTCCGCCGACGGCCTGCAGCTGCTCGCCTCCGCGACGAACGGCGTGAACAACGGGCTGAGCTTCCGACTGCGCGACCCCGTCACGTCCGAACTCGCGGTGCGGCAGGCGCTCATCGCCGGCATCGACCGCCAGGCCATCGTCGACACCCTCTTCAGCGACAGCTACCCGCTCGCCACCGGGGCGCTCGCGACCACCGCCCGCGGCTACACGGACACGTCGGAGTTCTACGTCTACGGCCCCGACCAGGCGAAGAAGCTCCTCGACGACGCAGGCTGGGTTCCTGGTGCCGACGGAATCCGCGAGAAGGACGGCACGCGCCTCTCCCTCACGGTCAACGAGGCCCTGCCGCAGCCGCGCTCCCGCGAGGTGATCACCCTCATCCAGGACCAGCTGCAGGACATCGGCGTCGAGATCATCCTGCTCCCCGGTGACCAGGCAGCGCAGGATGCCGCGCGCGGCGTCCCCGGCGAGCTGCAGATCTACCACTCCATGGTCGGTCGCGCCGACTACGACGTCCTGAAGTCGCAGTACTACTCCGGCAACCGCAACGCGCTCCTCAACGGCTACCCCGACGGAACCGTCGCCGACGCCGAGCTCGACGAGCTGCTGCTCGCGATCGCCTCCAGCCCCACCGAGGAGGCCCGCCAGGAGGCATCCGCCGCTGCTCAGCAGCGTCTCGCCGAGCAGGCATACATCCTGCCGTTCTTCGAGGAGCCGCAGGTCTACGGATACGTCGACGCCGTCCACGGCTTCGCGACCGAGTCGATCGGTCGCCCGTCGTTCTACAGCACGTGGCTCGCCGGATGACGCAGAGTCCGTGACCCGGATGCGGGGAGGCGACCCCTCCCCGCATCCACCCCGTTCCCCATCGAGAGGTGACCATGCTCTTCGTCCTGCGGCGCGCCGGCGGCGCCCTCCTGGTCCTGCTGCTCGCCTTCACCGCCGCGTACCTGCTGCTCGCGGCATTGCCCGGCGACGGCGTGCTCGCGCGCTACGGGAGCCCCGAGCTCGGCTTGACACCCGCTCAGCTGGACGAGATCCGAGCCGCCTACGGAGCCGATCGGCCTCTGTTCGAGCGGTACGTCGACACCGTCGCGTCCTTCGTCCGCGGTGACCTCGGTTACTCGGTGCAGAGCGGCGCAGCGGTCGCCGATCTCGTCGCCGTCGCCCTGCCGTCCACCCTCACCCTCGCCGTGCTCGGCCTCGCGGTCGCGGTCTTCGTCGCTGTCGTCATCGCCTTCACCGCCACCTACGGGGCGTTCCGGCCGTTGCGCGCGATCTTCCGGCAGCTGCCGCCGCTGTTCGTCTCGATGCCCGTCTTCTGGATCGGCATCATCCTCATCCAGGTGTTCTCCTTCCAGCTCGGCTGGGTGCCGCTCATCGGGGCCGACCCGGTCGAGGCGCTGATCCTCCCCGTCCTGACGCTCGCCGTCCCCATCGCCGCGCCGCTCGCACAGGTGCTGACCCGCAGCATCGACGAGGTGTCGGAGCAGCCGTTCGTCGCCGTCGTCCGCGCGCGCGGAGCGAGCACCTCATGGCTGCTCTGGCGCGGCGTCGCCCGCAACGCGCTCCTTCCCACCCTGACGATGGCGGGAGTCCTCTTCGGCGAGCTCGTCGGCGGCGCCGTCGTCACCGAAGCGGTATTCGGACGTCCCGGCATCGGTCAGCTCACCGCTCAGGCGGTCGCGAACCGTGACACCCCCGTCCTCCTGGCGATCGTCGTCATCTCGTCCGTGGCATTCGTTCTGATCAACCTCCTGGTCGACCTGCTGTACCCGCTCCTCGACCCGCGTCTGCGTCGAGGCTCCCGCACACCGGCCGCCTCCCGCGGTCGCCTTCCCGGTGTCGTGGCGGCGACCCCGCTCACCGAAGGGATCGCGCGATGACCCTCACCCTCCCGCGGCCGGTCGCCCTCACCGCCTCGCCGCGACGCCTCCTGCGGATCGGCACCGTCATTCCCGCGCTCGTCCTGCTCATCGCGGTCGCGTGGGCGGTCGTGCCGGGACTGTTCACGGCGACGAGCCCCACCGAGTCGATCGCGCCGGCCCTGCAGGCGCCGAGCACTGCGCATTGGTTCGGGACGGATGCCACGGGTCGTGACGTCTTCGCGCGTGTCATCCACGGGGCGTCCCACTCCATCACGGGCGCGCTCGTCGCCGTCCTCGTCGGGCTCGTCGCCGGCACGGCCATCGGCGTCACCGCCGGCGCGACCGGCGGTGTCGTCGACGAGATCCTCATGCGCGTCGTCGACGTGCTGCTGGCGATCCCCGCGCTGCTGCTGTCGCTGAGCGTGGTCATCCTGCTCGGCTTCGGCACGACCAATGCGGCGCTCGCCGTCGGCGTGACCTCCGTCGCCGTCTTCGCCCGGCTCGCCCGCGCGCAGGTCGTCAGTGTGCGGGTGGCGGACTACGTCGAGGCCGCGTACGGATCGGGGGGCACGGCGGCATCCGTCCTGTGGCGCCACATCCTGCCGAACTCGCTCACCCCGGTCCTGGCACTCGCCGCGCTGCAGCTGGGGTCGGCGATCCTGCAGATCTCGACGCTCGGGTTCCTCGGATACGGCGCGCCGCCGCCCACCCCGGAGTGGGGACTGCTCATCTCCGAGGGGCGCAACTACGTCGCGACCGCCTGGTGGCTCACCGTCCTCCCGGGCCTCGTCGTCGTGGCGGTCGTGCTCGCCACCAACCGCCTCAGTCAGGCCCTGCGGGGAGGGGAACGCCCATGACCGGTCCGCTGCTGAGCATCCGCGACCTCGTCGTCCGCTACCGGACCGAACGCGGTGACGTCGCCGCCGTCCGCGGTGTCTCGCTCGACGTCGCACGCGGACAGGTCACCTCGCTCGTCGGCGAGTCGGGCTCCGGCAAGTCGACGGTCGCACAGGCGACCATCGGCCTGCTCGCCGGCAACGGCCGCATCGACGGCGGCGGGATCACACTCCACGGCGCCGAGGGTGAGACGAGCCTCGTCGGGCTCCCCGACCGCCGCTGGCGCGCGCTCCGCGGCACACGCGTCGCGCTCGTCCCGCAGGACCCCGGCAACTCGCTCAACCCCGTCGCCACGATCGGCGCGAGCATCGGCGAGGTCCTGCGCATCCACGGATGGAGGGATGCCGCGAAGATCCGCGCGCGCGTGCTCGACCTGCTCGAGCGAGTGGAGATCGACGACCCGGCCACGCGGTACCGCCAGTACCCCCACGAGCTTTCGGGTGGGATGCGCCAGCGCGTGCTCATCGCCGCGGCGCTCGCCCTCGATCCCGAGCTGATCATCGCCGACGAGCCGACGAGCGCCCTCGACGTCACCGTCCAGCGCACGGTCCTCGACCTGCTCGACCGGCTGCGCGCCGACACCGGCACCGGCGTGCTGTTCATCACGCACGACCTCGCCGTCGCCGCGGATCGCGCCGACACGATCGTCGTCATGAAGGACGGTGCGGTGCAGGAGTCCGGACCCGCCCGATCCGTGCTCGCCGCACCCGCGTCCGACTACACCCGCCGGCTCCTCGCCGACGCACCGTCGCTCGGGCACGTCGTCGAGCGTCGGCCACCGGCATCCGTCACCGCCGGGCCTCTGGCCACGGTCTCGGGGCTGCGACAGGAGTTCACCCGCGCGGGTGCGCGGTCGCCGTTCGTGGCCGTCGACGACGTCTCGTTCACCGTCGCGGCCGGATCCACCCACGCGATCGTGGGGGAGTCGGGGTCGGGCAAGACGACGATCGGTCGCGCGCTCGCCGGCTTCGGCGCTCCGCAGCGCGGGACGATCACGGTCGACGGTGTCGACGTGACCGCCCTCCGCCCGGGTCGTCACCGCCGCGGCTACCGCCGCACGGTGCAGCTGGTCTATCAGAATCCCTACGCGTCGCTCGATCCGCGCCAGCGCATCGGTGCGATCCTCGAGGAGCCGCTGCGGAACTTCGGTCTCGGCTCCGCCGCCGAGAGGGCCGAACGGGCCGAGCGGGCGCTCGAGCAGGTCGCGCTCGCTCCCGAGATCGCCGCACGTCGGCCCCGCGAGCTGTCGGGCGGGCAGCGTCAGCGCGTCGCGATCGCGCGGGCGCTCATCCTCGAGCCGAGACTGGTGGTCCTCGACGAGGCGGTCTCGGCGCTCGATGTCACGGTGCAGGCGCAGATCCTTCGGCTCCTCGCGAGCCTGCAGCAGGACCTCGGCCTCGCGTACGTCTTCATCTCCCACGACCTCGCCGTCGTCCGGCAGATCTCCGACACGGTGTCGGTCCTGCGCCGCGGCGTCCAGGTCGAGCACGGCACCGTCGACGAGGTCTTCGGCGCACCGCGACACGACTACACCAGGGGGCTGCTCGACGCCGTCCCCGGATCCGCTCTCAGGAAGGACACCGCATGACGACGCCGCGCCTGGGCTTTTTCAGCCGATTGCTCGAGGATGCATCCGCCGCCGACAGGTACCGTTTCGGGCTCGAGCAGATCGAGCGCGCCGAGCAGTCCGGCTTCGCCTCGGCCTGGGTGGCCCAGCACCACTTCGGCGAGCACGAGGGCGGACTGCCGTCCCCGCTCGTCTTCCTCGCCGCGGCTGCCGAGCGCACGAGCCGGATCGGCCTCGGGACGGCCGTCCTGACCCTCCCGATCGAGGATCCGGTCCGAGCGGCGGAGGATGCCGCCGTGCTCGACGCACTGAGCGGCGGACGGCTGCAGCTCGGGGTCGCCTCGGGCG
Source organism: Microbacterium oleivorans (assembly GCF_023715745.1). Lineage (GTDB taxonomy): Bacteria > Actinomycetota > Actinomycetes > Actinomycetales > Microbacteriaceae > Microbacterium > Microbacterium oleivorans_D. The sequence goes on from NZ_JAMBOV010000001.1 coordinate 369,344, forward strand.
GCACGCCCGGGTCGTTCGCCGCCTTCGGGAGGGATGCCGCCGACCGCGCCGCCCTCCACGCGGAGCACCTCGAGGTGTTCCGCGGCACGCTGCGCGGCGATGGCGTGCGCGGCACGGGGTCGGTCGCCTACCCGCCCGCCGGCGACCTCGCGGACCGCATCTGGCAGGCGACCTTCTCCGCCGGCGGGGGCGCCCGCGCCGGCGCGGCGGGGGACGGACTCCTCCTCTCCCGCACGCAGCCGCGCACGCCCGAGGCGCCCGACGCGACCATCGGCGACATCCAGCAGCCCATCGTCGACGCGTACCTCGACGCTCTGCCGGGCGGTGCGGTTCCCCGCATCCTGGCATCCCGCACCGCGTTCGTCGTCGACGCCGATCAGCGCGAGCACGCCTTCGTGCTGGCCGAACGAGGGTTGCGTGTCGTCGCGGCCCAGCTGATCGGCGGGTACGCGGCGGCCCTGCCCCTCGCCGATCTGATCCGCCTGTCCGACACGCACATCGGCACGGTCGACGAGGTCGCGGCCTCGCTCGCGGCCGACCCGATCATCGCGCAAGCGACCGACGTCACCTTCCAGGTCCATTCCGTCGCCGCGAGCCACGAGCTCACCCTCCGATCCATCGAACTGCTCGGCCGGGAGGTGGCGCCTCGGCTCGGGTGGGCGACCGGTCCGGACGCCGCCGACGACCTCCGAGTCCACCATCGGGCCGCGGCCCGGAAGGAGTACGCATGACCGCCGACATCATCGACCTGCTCGCCGGCATCACGCCGGGCAGCCCGCTCGCCGCAGTCCGCGCGCTGCGTCCGCAGGCCCGGACGAACGCGCAGCGGAGCTTCGAGGCGCTCCTCGAACCCTCCGACGCGGCGGACTTCCCCGTCGCCGAGCGGTACGCGATCGCCGCGTTCACCGCGCGCCTCCATGGATTCGACGGTGCCACCGCGTTCTACGACGACCTGCTCCGCGAGGAGGACGCCGCCCGCGCCGACGCGATCGCGGTTCTCGCGGCCGACGCCGCGCAGCGCGGTCCGGTCGGCGCCTACCGCGAGCCCGGCCTCGCCGGCGAGAGCACGCCCGCCGTCGTTTGGCACCCGGCATCCGCTGCCGTCGACGACCGTCTCGCCGCGGCTCTCGCCCACACGCACCTGCTGGTGTTCCGTCCGCGTGAGGCGTCGCCGCAGGACCTGCGGCAATTGACGGATGCCGGGTGGTCCGCCGACGCGATCGTGAGCCTCTCGCAGCTCGTCGCCTTCCTCGCGTTCCAGCTGCGTCTCGCCTGGGGCCTGCGCGTCCTCGGCCAGTCGACCTCCGCCACCACCTCCCAGGCCCTCGAAGGAGCCGCGCGATGACCGTCACCGAGTACCCCGACCTCGCTCGTCCCGACCGGTTCACGCAGCAGGGGCTCGGGTGGGTGCCGTGGCTCGCGCCCGTCCTCGAGGCGCAGCTGACCGAGCGGCAGCGGGAGGCCCTCATCGAACCGGCCCGCGCGAGGATGCCCTACTTCCGGCTGCTCGCCCGCGACCCCGACGCGCTCGAGGCGCGCACCCTCACCGACCTCGACATCTTCTTCAACGTCGAGGGGGGCGTCGGCCGGGCGGAGCGGGAGCTCGCCGCCACCGCAGCCAGCCGTGCCAACGGATGCGTCTTCTGCGCCTCCGTGCACTCCGCCGCGGCGACCCGGGAGTCCGGCCGTCGTGAGGACGTGCAGCGGCTCCTCGACGAGGGGACGACGGCCGACCTCGGCGACGAGAGCTGGAACGCGATCGTCGCGGCATCCGTCTCCCTCACGACCACCCCGCTGGAGTTCGACACCGCGGACGTCGATCGGTTGCGGGATGCCGGGCTCGACGACGCCTCGATCGTCGACGTCATCGGCGGCGCGGCGTTCTTCAACTGGGCGAACCGTCTCATGCTGTCGCTCGGCGAGCCCGAGGTGCCGGCCGCACGCTGACGGGTGTCAGCTCCAGGGTTCCCGCGCGACCCGGACGTCGACGCCGGAGCGCGCCGACTCGCCGATCGCGAGCCCGAGCAGGTGGTCCTGGCATGCCTCGGCGAGCGGGTAGGGCTCGGGGCCGTCACCCCGCGCCCACTGCCCGGTGAGCTCGAGCAGCGACGCGACGGCGATGTCGTCCTCGGACAGCCGGGTGCCCGCCCACGGGTTGCGGTAGACGATCCGTCCCTCGAACGCGGCCGACACGACGTCGTTGCCCTCGAGGTTCAGGTCGACGCCCGTGCGGCGGTAGGTGATCGGCGAGGTGATCACCTCGGCGCCCTCGAACCGGCGCGCGGCGTCGTCGACGAGCTCGCCGTGCGAGCCGCGCAGGACGATGCGACGCGACAGGATGGGATTCCACCACTGGTTGTCGACGAAGTCGTACAGCCCCATGCGACCGTCGCCGAAATCGAGCGTCGCGATGGTCGTGGTCCGTTCCTTCGGATCGAGGTCGTCCGACCACCCGGCTGGGGAGAGCGGGTCGACGAGGGGTGCGGTGAACGTCCGGGCCGACACGGTGGCTTCGGCCATACCGGCACTCAGGAACGCGCGGATCATCGAGGTCGCGTGGTACAGGTGCGTCGACGACACCTGCACCGCGCCGATCGTGCCGAGCGCGCCGGAGCGGACGACCTCCAGGCGCGCGGCGTGGCCCGGCATGAGCAGGTATTGCTCCGCCACCTGCACGAGCCGGCTCGCCCCCACGTCGTGCCACAGCGTGCGGAGTCCGTCGGCGTCGGGCGCGGGAGGCGTCTCGGCGAGCACCCGCACTCCGCGGCCGACGAGCTCGGTGATGACGCCCGGGATGGCGTCCCACGACACCGACGCGATCACGAAGTCGGGCCGCGCCGCGAGCAGATCATCGAGCGAGCGGTGCACCGGTGCGCCCCACGGAGAGATCCGGGCCGCCGACGCGTCGGAGCGCGCCAGCACACCCGTCACCTCGAGGCGGTCGGGTGCGGCGGCCGCCAGGCGCAGGAAGAACTCCGCCCGCCAGCCCGTGCCGATGATCGCGAATCGTGCCGGCTGCGTCATGAGACCCCTTCGTCCTGACGTCCCACGCGGGCCGCCCCCGGCATCCTTCAGGGAGCGGGCGGCGCGGTCAACCCCGGTGCCCTCATTCGCCGGCGCCGAGACGGCCGCTGAGTCGGCCGTGGAAGGCGGATGCCGCGTCGTTCAACCCCACGATCGTCACCGTCGCGCCGTGGCGCTCGTACTTGCTGACGACGGCATCCAGCGCGGCAACGGTCGACGCATCCCACACGTGCGAGCGCGACATGTCGATGACGACGTTCGCGGGGTCCTCGGCGTACGCGAACTGCGTCGTCAGGTCGTTACTCGAGGCGAAGAACAGCTCACCGTCGACCGCGTAGTGGGCGGTGGATGCCGCCGCGTCGACGGTCCGCGTGACGGTCACGAAGTGTGCGACGCGCCGGGCGAACATGACCATCGCCGCGAGGACGCCGAGGATGACGCCGATCGCGAGGTTGTGGGTCCAGACGGTGGCCACGACGGTGATGAGCATCACGGCGGTCTCGCTCTTCGGCATCCGCCGCAGCGTGGACGGGCGCACGCTGTGCCAGTCGAACGTGGCGATGCAGACGACGATCATGACGGCGACGAGGGCGGCCATCGGGATGATCGCGACGACGTCGCCGAGCGCGAGGACGAGGATCAGCAGGAACACGCCCGCAAGGAAGGTCGAGATGCGCGTGCGGGCGCCCGACGCCTTCACGTTGATCATCGTCTGCCCGATCATGGCGCAGCCCCCCATCCCGCCGAACGCGCCCGAGAGGATGTTCGCGGCACCCTGCCCGAGGCTCTCGCGGGTCTTGGAGGAGTGCGTGTCCGTGATGTCGTCGACGAGCTTGGCGGTCATGAGCGACTCGAGCAGACCGACGACGGCCATCGCGAGGGCGAAGGGCCCGATGATCTGCAGCGTCTCGATCGTCAGGGGGACGTTCGGGATGAAGAGTTCGGGCAGGCTCTTCGGGAGTTCGCCCTGATCGCCCACGGTCGGGACGTTCCAGGCGAAGACGACGACCGCGGCCGTGAGCAGCACGATGGCGACGAGCGGCGCCGGGACGGCCTTGGTGAACCTCGGGATCGTGTACAGGATCACCAGGCCGACGGCGACCAGCGGCCAGACGAGCCAGGGAATGCCGTCGCCGATCAGCTGGGGCAGCTGCGCGAGGAAGATGAGGATCGCGAGGGCGTTGACGAAGCCCACCATGACGCTGCGCGGGATGAATCTCATGAGCTTCGCGACACCGACGGCGCCGAGCACGACCTGGATCACCCCGCCGAGCAGCACCGTCGCGATGAAGTAGTCCATTCCGTACTCGCGGGCGACCGGAGCGATGACGAGGGCGATCGCGCCTGTGGCCGCGGTGATCATCGCGGGGCGTCCCCCGAGGAACGAGATCGCGACCGCCATGATGAAGGACGAGAACAGCCCGAGGCGCGGGTCGACCCCCGCGATGATCGAGAACGCGATCGCCTCCGGGATGAGCGCGATCGCGACGACGAGTCCGGCGAGCACCTCGCGGGTGAGGAGGCGAGGGCTGCGCAGTGCCTGCAGCACCGTCGGTTCGATGCGCGAGCGCATGGGCGTGATCGTCATGGGACTCCGAGAGAGGGTGCGCGTACGCTCGGGCGACGCGGGAGAATGGGGGTGCGCAGATCGCGCATCCCATCAAACCTAACGTTGCGTGAGGTTTTGTGTCCATTCGAGGGAGCCACGTGACCGACGGCACGATGCGCATCGGCGAGGTCGCCGAGCGGACCGAGCTCTCGTTCCGCACCCTCCGTCACTACGACGAGATCGGCCTCGTCACTCCGTCCGCCCGCACCGACGGCGGCTTTCGGCTGTACACCGAGGACGATGTCACCCGCATCCTCCTCATCCGCCGGATGAAGCCGCTGGGGTTCTCTCTCGAAGAGATGCGCGAACTCCTCGGTGTCGTCGATGCGATCGCGGCGGACGCCGACGATCAGCAGGTGCGCGCCCGCCTCGACGCGGTGCGCGTCGAGGCGGCGTCGCGGCGCGAGAAGCTCAGCCGTCAGGTCCAGATGGCCGACGAGTTCCTCGCGCTGCTCGCCGAGATCTGACCGGCGTCAGATCGCCGTCACCTCGATGACGACGGCCTGCTGCGGGTTCTGCACGGGCGGGCGGACACCGACGACGGCGAGCTGGCGTCCGGTCAGCACCGTGTCTTGGTGCGCCCATTCGAGGGGCGACTGCGCGGGCGTCTCGATGATCCCGCCGGGCGTGACGATCCGGATCCGGTACGTCCGATCCGGGTCCAGTCCCGGCAGTCGCACCCGTCCGGTCGGCGACGAGATGAGCGTCTGGGTCTGGGTGAGGGTGAAGAACGCGGATGCCGCATCTGCGGCGACGACGCCGCGGACGTCGAGCCCGGGGTCGGCGACGTCGGCGTTCACGATCCGCCCGGTCGCGACGAGGGGGCGCACCCGCTTCGCGAGCGCGACCCAGTCGCCGACCGCGGCGGCATCCGTGTCGGTGAGGGTGGTGACGTCCCATTCGATGCCGAAGTGGCCGAACAGGGCGACGGCGCCGCTCAGGGTGAGCGAGACGGTGCGGCCGGTGGAGTGCACGTGCGGGGTGGTCAGGTGCATGCCCATCATCTCGGGCGGGACGACCAGGCCGGTGTAGCGCTGATTCTCGAGCCGTTCGACCGGGTCGAGGCAGTCGCTGGTCCAGATCCGGTCGGTGCGGTCGAGGATGCCGAGGTCCACCCGGGCACCGCCGGAGGCGCAGCTCTCGATCTCCAGGCCCGGATGCGCGGCTTTCAGCTGGTCGATGAGGCGGTACACGGCGAGGGTCTGCGCGTGCACGTGCGCCGCGCCGCCGGGACCTGCGGCCGCGTCGACGAGGTCACGGTTGTGGTCCCACTTCACGTACGCGATCGGGTAGGTCGTCAGGATGTCGGAGATCACCCGGAACATGTACGCGTACGCGTCGGGGTGGGCGAGGTTCAGCACCTGCTGCTGCCGCGAGGAGGGCGGCAGCTCGGCCCGACCGCGGAGGATCCAGTCGGGGTGCGACCGGGCGAGGTCGCTGTCGGGGTTGACCATCTCGGGTTCGAACCAGAGGCCGAACTCCATCCCCTTCGCCACCACATGGTCGGCGATGGGGTGCAGGCCGTCGGGCCAGACGCTCTCGTCGACGTACCAGTCACCGAGCCCCGCGGTGTCGTCACGACGGTGGCGGAACCAGCCGTCGTCGAGCACGTACCGCTCGACACCCAACTCGGCCGCGGCGTCGGCGAGGGCGATCAGCTTGGGCAGGCGATGGTCGAAGTACACCGCCTCCCACGTGTTCAGCGTGATCGGGCGAGGCCGGGCCGGATGCTGCGGCCGCGCACGCCATTCCTCATGGAAACGGACCGCGAGCTCGTCCAGCCCGTCGCCCCACGAGCCCAGTAGTTCCGGCGAGGTGACCTCCTCGCCGGGCGCGAGACGGATCTCACCCGGCAGGTAGAGCTCGCCGGCTCCGAGGAACGACTCGCCCGTCGGCACCCGCTCCGCGAAGATGCGCGAGTTGCCGCTCCACGCTAGGTGCACCCCGTGCACCCGCCCACGCTCGAAACCGAACCCCGGGACGCCCGCGGCGAGCAGCAGGGTCGCATCCGCACCCGTCCGCCCGCGCCGGGACTCGCGCAGATGGGTGCCGAACGTGAGCTCGTGGCGCTGCGCCGACCGCTCCCGCAGGTGACGCCCCGTCGTATCGAGGATCTCCGTGGCCTCCCACGGCAGGGGGAGAGTCGTGTGCAACGCCTGCACCGTGTACGCACCCGGGCCGTCGTTGCGCACCGACGTCCGCACCCGCACCAGGCCCGACGCCGTCACCCGCAGCTCCCACCGCGCCGAAAGGCCGGCCTCGCTGTCGGCGAGGTCCACCTCGATGGCGTCGTCCGACGCGCGGGCGTCGGACACGGCGAGGACGGCGCTCACGCCCTCGCCGTCACGATGCCCTTCCAGCGACGGGGTGCCCGCCCATCCGGACGCCGCTGTCGTCACGATGCCGTGTCGCACGGTGCGGTCGAGCCCGCCGGAGATGCGCTGCAGCCGCGACGCCGTCGCGAGGGAGACGAGCGTCTCCCGGGGCGCGTCGCCCAGATCGTCCCCCCAGTGGACGACCGCCGGGACCGAACCGGGCTGCAGGTCGACGACGACACTGGTGCCGCCGGAGCGGAGGTGGACGACGGTCTCGGCAGCGGGAAGGGCGCGCATGCATCCAGTGTGTCAGGCCTCTGGGAACGTGCACACACGTTCGATCCGTGCAACGTGCGGCAGCGCCTCGACATCGCGGGATCCGTCCTGCCGAGGGAGCTCGTAGAGATCGATCATGAGCTGCACGGCGTAGTGGATCCGCTGCGCGACGGTCCTCACCCAGCGGCCGTCGATGAAGAAGCGCAGCCGGTCGGGCGACCACTCCACGGCGTAGTCGTGCGGCAGGGTGAGGTCACCGTCGATCCGTACCTTCTCGACATCGTCGCGCAGCCGCGGATCGTGCTGCGCCTTCACGCCGACGCCGACCCATCCGCCGGTGTCGTCCATCTCCGAACCGAAGATCTCGGCGATGCAGATCTCCCCGGACTCCTCGGGCGCATCCTCGAAACCGATCGGCCAGAACGCCACCAGGGCGTCCGGATGTCGCACCGCCGACATGCGTGCCGCGATCACGCCGAAGCGCGGCAGCCACAATCGACGCTCTTCCTGCGCTTCCCGCACGACGAGCCCGTCGCGGAAGCGGTGTTGCCCGGCATCCGATCCGACCTCTGCGGCGCCCTGCCCGGACTGCAGGTGCGACACGCGGACGGCGCCGTCCCACTCCGGCGCCCAGGGTTCGGTCCCCGCATCGACGCGCAGCTCGAGGCCGCTCCCGAGGCGGTACCCGGCCGCCGTCCTCTCGCGCGACGACCAGTGCGGCAGATAGTGCGGCCACCACCGCTCGGTGGCGAGCGCGTCGCCGACGAAGCGCTCGTCGACGTCCGGGGTGCGCCCGGTCAGATCCAGCGGTGACATGTCGAGCGCCCACCTCCGGGAGGTGAGGATGCCGCCGCGCCACGGCTCCGACCCGGTGCCGCGCTCCTCGAATCCCGCTCGTGCGCACAGGGCGTTCGAGGGCACGTTGTCCACGGCGGGGTAGGCCATGAGGAGCGTGCGGCTGCCGTCGCGACGCACCTCGGCGATCAGCAGGCGCAGAGCTGCGGTGGCGACGCCCTGTCCCTGGAACTCGGGAAGGACGCTCCACCCGGTCTCGAAGGCGGGCGTTCCGCCCTCATCGACCGGCCAGAATCCGATCCCGCCGGCGGCATCGCCGTCGACGTCGATGCGGTACATCGCTCCGGGCCGGTCATCCCACGTCCGCAGGTAACGCTCCTGCCGTTCGTCCAGCTGCGCTGCGGTCTCCGGGCCGCCGAGGTGGGCCGTCATCGCGGGGGTGTTCAGCATCGTCAGCAGGCCGCGATCGGCGGCATCCCATCGAGCGAGTGTGATCATCCGGCTCTCCTGTGCCGAGTCTGCCGTCGGGCTCGGATATCGCCGGATGTAGGCGTGACACAAGCCCGCTTCGCCACGTCGCCTGCCCGTTTTGTCCTGGGCGGACAACGCAGTTGGTCCCCCGTTGGAGGACTCCTACCGTTGGGGTCGAACTTCCCTGTCCCGCCGCCGTGCCCGGCGTCCTAGAAAGGCCAGTGATGACCGACACCGTCGTCCGCTCTTCCACCCCCGCCGCCGACAAGCGCACTCCCGCCGGCGGCGCTCCGACCGCGCCCCACACCGCCGACGAGGCGCACGAGCCCCGCATCGACATCGACGCGGTGGGCGCGATGCTCCGCGGCACGTGGGGCGAGACCCGCCTCACCGTGCGAGAGCTCATCAAAGACCCCGCCTACTGGCGGATCGACGGGCAGAGCGTCGCCGAGCACCGCGAGCGCGTCATGGAGCAGGTGCGTCTGCTCGCGAAGAACGGCGGCTCGACGAGAGCACTGCCCAAGGAGTACGGCGGCGAGGAGGACAACGGCGCCAACCTCGCGGGCTTCGAGGAGCTCGTGCTCGCCGACCCCAGCATGCAGATCAAGTCGGGCGTGCAGTGGGGTCTCTTCGGCTCGGCGGTCCTGCAGCTCGGCACGAAGGAGCATCACGACCGCTGGCTCCCCGACATCCGCGACGCGAAGCTGCCCGGCGCCTTCGCGATGACCGAGATCGGGCACGGATCGGATGTCGCGGCGATCGGCACCACGGCGACATACGACCCGGAGACGGAGGAGTTCGTCATCCACACGCCGTTCCGCGCGGCATGGAAGGACTACCTCGGCAACGCCGCCGTCCACGGGCAGGCAGCGACCGTCTTCGCGCAGCTCATCGCGAAGGGGGTCAACCACGGCGTGCACTGCTTCTTCGTGCCGATCCGCTCCGCCGACGGCGAGCTGCTGCCGGGAGTGCAGAGCGAGGACGACGGGGTCAAGGGCGGCCTGAACGGCATCGACAACGGCCGCCTCGCCTTCGACCACGTCCGGGTCCCGCGGACGAACCTCCTCAACCGGTACGGGGACGTCGCCCCCGACGGCACCTACTCGAGCCCGATCACGAGCACCGGCCGTCGCTTCTTCACGATGCTGGGCGCGCTTGTGCAGGGTCGCGTCTCGCTCGACGGTGCCGCGACCATCGCTTCGTCCCTCGCGCTGTACATCGCCGTCACCTACGGCAACCAGCGCCGGCAGTTCGACTCCGGCGCCGGCACCGACGAGGTCGTCCTGCTCGACTACGGCAAGCACCAGCGCCGTCTCCTTCCGCTCCTCGCGCAGAACGTCGCGCAATACTTCGCGCACGACGAGCTGCTGCGGACCTTCGACGGCGTCTTCGGCGGGACGGCCGACACCCCCGCCGAGCGGGAGAACCTCGAGACACTCGCTGCCGCCCTCAAGCCTCTCAGCACCTGGAACGCGTTGCAGACGATCCAGGAGGCCCGGGAGGCCTGCGGCGGTTCGGGCTTCATGGCCGAGAATCGTCTCGTCGGGCTGCGCTCGGACCTCGACGTCTACGTGACCTTCGAGGGCGACAACAACGTCCTCCTGCAGCTGGTCGGCAAGCGTCTCCTCGCCGATTTCGCCAAGCAGTTCAAGGGAGCGGATGCCGCCACCCTCGCGAAGTTCGCCGTCGGGCAGACGGCGGGCAAGGTCTTCCACGGCGCCGGCCTGCGCAGACTCGGTCAGGCCGTCGCGGACTTCGGTTCGACCGCGCGCTCGGTCGAGCTGGGCCTCCGGGCGGAGCAGCAGCACGAACTGCTGGCGGGCCGGGTCGAGCAGATGGTGGCCGACATCGCCGGTGCGCTGCGCCCGGCATCCAAGCTCCCCTCGGCCGAGGCCGCAGCGCTGTTCAACACGCACCAGGCCGAGCTCATCGAGGCGGCACGGGCGCACGGCGAGCTGCTGCAGTGGGAGGCGTTCTCGGACGCGGTGAAGTCGACCGACGATGACGGCACGCGTCAGGTGCTCACCTGGCTGCGCGATCTGTTCGGGCTGCACCTCATCGAGAAGCACCTGGCCTGGCACCTCATCAACGGCCGTCTCTCCACGCAGCGTGCCGCCGCGGTGTCGAAGTACATCGACCGGCTCTGTGCGCGACTGCGCCCGCACGCGCAGGACATCGTCGATGCGTTCGGGTTCGCTCCCGAGCACGTGCGGGCCCCCATCGCCTCCGGCATCGAGCGGCAGCGACAGGACGAGGCGCGGGCGCACTACGCCGACCTCGCGGCGCGGGGTGAGGCGCCTGTGCCGGAGAAGTCGCTGAACAAGAAGTGAGCGTCGGAGGCCGTCGGTAACCTGACACGCGTGGAACTGCGTGTCGGGCCCGACGGCCTCCTGCGTTGCGGCTGGGTCGGCGACGATGCGGAGTACCGCCGCTATCACGACGAGGAATGGGGGCGGCCTCTCCATGGCGACCGGGCCCTCTTCGAGAAGATGAGCCTCGAGGGCTTCCAGGCGGGGCTGTCGTGGATCACGATCCTGCGGAAGCGACCGCGGTTCCGCGAGGTCTTCGCCGGGTTCGAGCCGGCCGTCGTCGCCGCCTTCGACGACACCGACGTCGCGCGTCTGATGGCGGATGCGGGCATCATCCGCAACCGCGCGAAGATCCTCGCGACGATCGGCAATGCGCGGATCGTCACGGAGATGGTCCCGGGCGAGCTGGACGCGTTCATGTGGTCGTTCGCCCCGGCATCCCATCGGCGACCGACGTCCTTCGCGGAGGTGCCCGCCACGACGCCCGAGTCCGACGCGATGTCGAAGGGGCTGCGGAAGCGGGGGTTCCGATTCGTCGGGTCGACGACGATGTACGCGCTGATGCAGTCGTCGGGCATGGTCGACGACCACGTCGTCGGGTGCCACCGCGCCACAGACTGATCGCTTGCCCCCCGAAGCGATGCGTGAGCATCATGTGGTGACGGCGGGTGGAGAGGTGGACATGGCGGGCTACGAGATCACGGAGATCGGCGGCCTCGACGAGTGGCGCGATCACTTCGGGGGATTCGCTCCCGCGCGGTCGCGGGACGGCCGTCGCGTCGTCGACCACGAACTCGCGATGCAGTACATCGGGCTCACGGCGAACGCGCTCGAACCCGGTGAAGAGGCCGGGTACTGGCACACCCATTCCGAAGTGGAGGAGCTGTACGTCTTCCTCGAGGGGCGCGGCCAGATGGGTCTCGACGACGACCTGGTCGACGTCGGTCCCGGGTCGGTCGTACGGGTCGGTCAGGGGGTCTGGCGCACGTGGCGGGCGCACCCCGAGGGTCCCGGTCAGCTGCGGTGGCTCTGCATCCGGGCGGGCGGCCACGAGCTGCCGCGCCTGCCGGACGACGCGACCCGTGACGAGCAAGCACCGCGCGCGATGCCGTGGGCGAAGGGCTGAGCCGTGGCATCCGATCTGCCCGTCGCCGATGCGCACGACGTCATCCGCGTCATCGGGGCGCGCGAGAACAACCTCAAAGGCATCGACGTCGAGATCCCCAAGCGACGGCTGACCGTGTTCACCGGCGTGAGCGGATCGGGCAAGTCCTCCCTCGTGTTCGGCACCATCGCGACGGAATCGCAGCGTCTCATCAACGAGACCTACCCGACGTTCGTTCAGCAGTTCATGGCGCAGCTGTCCCGTCCCGAGGTCGACGGGCTCGAGAACATCAGCCCCGCGATCATCGTCGATCAGGAGCGGATGGGCGCCAACGCGCGCTCGACGGTCGGCACCGTGACCGATGCGTACGCCATGCTCCGGCTGCTGTTCAGCCGGCTCGGGCAGCCGAGCGTGGGGTCGCCGCAGGCGTTCTCGTTCAACATCCCCTCGGTGCCCGGGGCCGAAGTGGTCACGGGCGGCATGTGCCCTCGGTGCGAGGGGCTCGGCGAGGTCAGCGACGTCGACCTCGACGAACTCTTCGACAGCTCGAAGTCGCTCGCCGAGGGGGCGATCACCGTCCCCGGGTACAGCGTCGACGGCTGGATGGTCCGGATCTTCACCGAGTCGGGCTTCCTCGACGCGTCGAAGCCGATCGCGGCGTACAGCGACCAGGAGCGCGCGGACTTCCTCTACAAGGAGCCGACGAAGGTCAAGCTCCAGAACATGAACATGACCTACGAGGGTCTCGTTCCCAAGATCACGAAGTCATTCCTGCAGAAGGACCGAGAGTCGCTGCAGCCGCACATCCGCGCGTTCGTCGACCGCGCGGTGAAGTTCCTTCCCTGCCCCGACTGCGGCGGCAGCCGTTTGAACGAGGGCGCGCGGTCGTCCCGCATCGGCAGCGTGAACATCGCCGAGGCATCCGCCATGCAGATCACCGACCTCGCGACGTGGCTCGAGACGATCGACGGCACCACGGTCGGACCGCTGCTGTCCGGTCTGCGCAAGGTCATCGCCTCCTTCATCGACATCGGCCTCGGGTACCTCTCCCTCGACCGCTCATCGGGGACGCTGTCCGGCGGTGAGGCGCAGCGGACGAAGATGATCCGCCATCTGGGCTCCGCACTGACCGACGTGACCTACGTGTTCGACGAGCCGACCGCGGGCCTCCACCCGCACGACATCCAGCGGATGAACGACCTGCTGCTGCTCCTGCGCGACAAGGGGAACACGGTCCTCGTCGTGGAGCACAAGCCCGAGGTGATCGCGATCGCCGACCACGTCGTGGACCTCGGTCCGCACGCCGGAGCCCGGGGCGGCGAGATCATGTACGAGGGCGACGTCGCGGGGCTCCGGGCATCCGACACCCTCACGGGCCGGCACCTCGATCACCGGGCCGCGCTCAAGGCCGACACCCGCACGTCCACGGGAGCACTGCAGATCCGCGGCGCGAGCCAGCACAACCTCGTGGGCGTCGACGTCGACATCCCGCTCGGCGTGCTGACGGTGGTGACAGGGGTCGCCGGCTCGGGCAAGTCGTCCCTCATCCACGGCAACGTGCCCGCCTTCGACGACGTGGTCGTCGTCGACCAATCGCCCATCAAGGGCTCGCGTCGGTCGAGCCCCGCCACCTACACGGGCGTCCTGGATGCGATCCGGACCGCATTCGCCAAGGCGAACGGGGTGAAGGCCTCGCTGTTCAGCGCCAACTCCGAGGGCGCCTGCCCCGCCTGCAAGGGTCTGGGAGTCATCATCACGAATCTCGGGTACACGCAGAGCGTCGAGACGCGGTGCGAGGTCTGCGAGGGATCGGGTTTCAGCGAGGCGGTGCTGGAGTACACGCTCGACGGCCGGAACATCGCCGAGGTGCTGGCGATGTCGGCCGAGGAGGCACACGGTTTCGCCTCCGGCCCGGCGAAGACGACGCTCGCCCGCATGATCGACGTGGGGCTGGGGTACATCACCCTCGGTCAAGCGCTCAACACGCTTTCGGGCGGTGAACGTCAGCGACTGAAGCTGGCGATCGCGATGGCCAAGAAGGGGGCGGTCTACGTCCTCGACGAGCCCACCACGGGCCTGCACCTCGCGGACGTCGACAACCTTCTGGCTCTGCTAGACAGATTGGTGGATGCCGGCAACTCGGTCATCGTCATCGAGCACCACCAGGCCGTCATGGCGCACGCCGACCACATCATCGACCTCGGTCCGGGCGCTGGTCGCGACGGCGGGCGGATCGTCTTCGAGGGCACGCCGGCCGCGCTGGTCTCTGCGCGGAGCACGCTGACGGGCGAGCATCTCGCCCGCTACGTCGGCGCGGGGTGAGACCTCGCGCGATCCGACGACGCTACTGCTTGGTGATGAGAATCCGCTTCGTCCAGGTGACGGCGATGCCGTCTGCCGTCGCTGTGACGCTCAGCGTCGCCCCGCCGGGAGAGACGCCGGTGACGATGCCGGTCGACGAGACTTTCATGATCGCCGAATCCGTCGTTGAGTAAGTGATCTTGGCGCGCGTGAAGGTCCCGCCGGTGCTCGCCTTCGCAGTGACGGCCAGGGTCGCGCTCTTGCCGACCGCCAGCGAGGACGGCGCCCCGGTAGCTGAGACGGATCCGAGGCGCGACGGCGGGACGCTGTCTGCACTCGCGGGGGCGAGCACGACCTCGATGTACGCGCCGGGGGCGAACTCTTTCGAGGGCATCGAGACGACCACGCCCTTGGCGCCGACGCCATCCTGTGAGAGGGAGTAGGACGCGGTCTTGGTCCCGGCCTTGGCGAGACCCGCGAGGTGCTTGGTCAGATCGGCTGACTGGGCCTGCTCCGTCTTCGTCGCGAGAATGCTGGCGACGGTGGAACCGCTCGCCGGCCGATTCGCGTAGGTCATCGATGATTCGGACCACGCCGCTGTGACCGGATGCAAGTCGATCCGGGCGGTGGACACGGTCGAATTGTCCTTGATCACGGCCGGGACCGTGAGAACCGCGGACCGCACCTCACGGCCCGCGATGGGGGTCACGTCGAACGCCAGATAGCCGATGCGCTCGAGCGCGGCTGAGGTCGTGGGCTTGTTCAGGATCGTCGCGGAGGAGCCGAAGTTCTTCGACGGCTCGGATCCCGCCACATACGTGTCGCGCAGGACGGGGATTCTGATCCGCGTGGGATCCACGACCGTGACGCTCACCGTGGCGGTGGCGGAAACCCGGTCCGGAGACGTCACGATGGCGCCGACCTGCGCGGTGCCGCGCCCGACTGCACGCCAAACCCCCGAGCTGGTCACGGAAACGACCTTCGAGTTGCTCGTCATCCACTTCGTCGTGGTCGTGGCGGTGCCGTTGGACCAGGTCGCGGAGGTCCGGGCCTGACCTGTTGCGCCGACGTTGGGTTTGGTCGCGAAGCCCGAAAGTGCCGCTTTCGTCGGGACGGTACGGGGTGGCGCCACATTCTCCGGGGAGGCGTCGTAGCGCAGGAAACGCGCCTCAGCGATCTTCGCGTCGCCGCGTGGCACGGTGATCCGCACGAACCTGATGGGCGAGGCGGAGGCGACGGGGAATGCCTTGGTGGCGGTCGGGCCATCGAATGTACCGCCGTAAGGCGCCGACCACGACGACCGGTCCGGTGAAACCTCCAGCCTGACCTCGGTCGGAGTGTGCGTCGAACTCGCCATGGTGAGCATCACGGAGCGGAGAGGCACCGGCTCATCAAGACGCCAGACCAGCGACCGTGACGACACTGATGCGGGGTCCCAGGCAGTCTCAGGTCTTCCGTCGACGGTTTGGGAGCGCGGATCCCGCGCCGTCCGGCCGTCGACCACGGCGGGATCCCCCGCAACGACGAAGCGCACGACGTACGTCGTCGCTCGCGCGGTGCCGTTGGTGACTGTGATGCGGGCGGTCATGCTCGACCGCGTGGCCTGCACGGTTGAGATCGTGCCGGTACCGGTCGCGGAGACCTTCGGCAGCGAACTGGGGTCTGAGATCGGCACGTCGTACGACGCGGTCTTGCCGGAGAACCCGGCGAGCTTCTGCCCGCCCACACTGATCCCGGTCAGAACGGACGCTGTGCCCATCGAGGTCCAAGAGGAGAGCGCGGTCACCTTCGCGGCGCGGGGTGGTGTCGAGGCGTCCGTGCCTGGCAGGAGCGGTGTGAACTGCACAGCGAGCGTGGTCGTCGCCCCCGCGTTCGCTGAGAACCAGATCGAGAGCCTTCGCACGTCGTCGTTCCGCTCCTGCGAGGGTTGCGGTGACGACGGGAGGGGCGCTGCGGGCATGTCGCTGAAGGTGGTGCCGGTTCCCGAGACGATGCGCGCGAGGAGTCGTTTGCCGTTCTGCGAGAGAATAGCCTGCCGACCATCGGCCGAGATCTTGATCTGTGCACGCGTGTGCATCCCCCACATCGCATCCACTGTCGTCGCGGTCGTGATCTCGTCTTGGACGAGCGCATTCGTGCGTCCGTCGATCAGGCGGACGCCGCGCTTCCAGCTGCTTACCGAATCGGCGAACGTGGCGGTCGCGTTCGTGGTCGCGAAGAATTCATCGGGGGCCGAGGAAACACGGCCCGCAACAGTGGCGGAAGGCTGCCCGGCGCTGGCCTTCGACGGGGCGATGGTCAGCGTGTTGTGCCCGATCGTCGTGGTCCGGTAATAGTTCCACCGGGCGCTCGAGCGAGCGGGATTGCTGAGGTCGTACGTCGCCTCCTCGAGTCCCAGCTCGACCGCCCATTCTTCGCCCAGGGATGCGAGCTGGAAGTCGCCCGCATCCATCTGCTGGTGGGGCGCCTCGAATGCGGTTGCAGACCGGAAGGCCAGGTAGGTCGCGTCCGGGCTCGTGGTTGACGATCGCGCCGTCACAACACCAGTCGAGTACGCCGAATTCAGGGAACCCGTCGCGGGCGTCACGCCCTTCCAGGACGGGTCGCGCATGATGAGCTGCTGCGCCGCTCGGGTGTATGACCCCGGGACGTTCACGGCGGACGCAGCGCCGAGTGCTCGCGAGTTGTAGAGCCGCGCGAGCCCCGCGAGGGGCAGATTGACCACGCCGGGAAGCGACGACGAGTCCGCGAAGTTGTAGATGGTCTCGGCGGAACTGCGGAGATCGAGCGCGAACGACGCCGTCTTCGAGAGGCCGCCGACGGAGGCGAGACCGTAATCCGATCCGGTCGCGGTCTTCAACGAGAGGAGAGCCGCCGTTGCGGATCGGGTGGCGTAGGCCCAGTACGTCGCGCCCTCGGGGAATCCGCCGTCGGCCTTGTACTCGGAGAGGCCGCTCCGAATACTCTTGCTCGCACCTGTCAGGACGCTCTGCACCGATGTGCTCGTGGCGTCCTTCGCTACAGCGAGCGCGCCGAGGATCATCGCCGAGTTGATGTTGGTGTTGATATTGCCGGGCTCGAGGCGCCAGTTGCCCAAGTAGCGATAAGGGCTCTTCGCCCCGTCGGCAAGGCTGTAAATCTTCAGCGAGGGCTCGAGGCCGAGCTTGACGATGGCGGTCCGCATCTGGGACCGCTGAGTTGAGGTCCACGCGGAGTGCGCCCAGTCGTATGCGATCGCTGAGGCGTGGGTGAACTCGGCGCCGTCGAGCATGTGATCCGGGTTCCAGGACGTCAGCTTCGTCGCCGGCCCCAGGTCTTTCCACAGGAGGTCCAGATAGCTTCGATCCCCCGACACGACCCAGGCGACGACCAGGGTGTATGTGCGGTCCACCAGTTCGGTCGCGGAACTCAACATCCGTCCGCCCGAGATCGTGTAGTTGATCCGAGGCTCCGAGCGGAGCGTTTCAGCCTCCGCCAGCACACGGTCGGCGAGCGCCTTACTGACCGGGTCCTGAGCCTGCTGAGTGCGCAGCTGCTCGAGCCGAGCCGCGTCCGCCATGAGACGCGGATGCGCGGCGCTCACCGCGGCGATGTTGGGCGTTGTGGCGGTGGTTGCCGACACAGCTGTGACAGCGACCGGCGTAGTGGCATGAGCGGCGGGGCCGAGTGCGAAGGACACGAGCAGGGCACCCGCGGTCATCATCGCTGCGAGAGGTCCGCGCGCGCGCCGACGCGATCGGGGGTATGCGTTCACGGCGTCCTGCTCCTTGCCGCGCCCCCCAAAGCGCTCATCAGGTCGCCCTCGCGGCGACATGACCATGTTTACAGCAATAGTTCAGCCATCGTGAGGGGAGTTCATAACGATAGGGTCCCGGGCGAGCCGGAGATCATAAGTGGGGAGAACTCCCCACGTCACGCGCTCGCCCGAAATTGGTCCCTCGCTTAGGCTTTATCGCGTCCACACGCCGAGTCGTCCGGTTCATCCACCGGGTGGGCACGGTCCTGCGAACTCGTCTGCCCGGGGGGAGTCAGAGCACTCATGAAGTCCTTTGCCTGGCTCCGATCACGGCCGAAGACGATGGCGTCGATCGGGGCTGTCACCGCCGCCGTGGTGGCGGTCGGTGTCCTCGCGCTGACGTACGAGGGTGAGCCGACGACCGAGGTCGAGCTCAACGACGGCGGGGTGTGGCTCACGAAGCAGACGAGCTTGCTGGTCGGGCACTTCAACAACGAATCGCGTCTCCTGGACGGGGGGCTCCGCACCCTCTCGCAGGATTACGACATCCAGCAGGCAGGCAACCGCGTGCTGGTCACGGACCAGACCGAGAACACCGCGACCGCCATCGACCCCGCGCGCGTCGTCCTCTCCGACAAGGCCGACCTGCCCTCGAACTCTCAGGTGGTGCTGGGGGGTCCGACCGTCGCGGCGATGGATGAGGGCGGCGCGCTGCGAGCCGCGCCGTTCACCTCGCTCGGTGCCGTCGGCAAGGAGGCCGGCGACCCCATCGCCGAACTCGGACGCGGGGCCGCGGTCACGGTCAGCACCGCGGGTCTCGTCTACGCGGTCTCAGCCGAGAAGGGCGCGCTCTATGCGTACGCCCCCGATGCGCAGGGTGTCTTCGTCCAGACCGCCGAGCGCGAGCTCGAGGGTGTCGAGAAGAACGATGAGCTGGCGATCACGTCCGTCGGCGGCGTCAGCGTGGTCCTCGACCGCACGTCCTCGACGCTGTACACGAGCGACGGCCTCGTCACCCAGGTGCCCGACGAGGCGATCCTGCAGCAGCCCTCGAACGTGACCGACACCGTGACGCTCGCCACGCCCTCCGAGCTGGTGCGCGTACCGCTCGAGGGCGGCGACCCGGTCACGACGGATGCCGGTGACGGCGGCGCTCCCGCGCAGCCGGTCTACGTCGCGGGGTGCGCGTACGGCGCCTGGTCGGGCTCCGGCGCGTTCGTGCGTGACTGCGTCGGCGACGAGAACGACGTGACCAGGACCGTCGAGGGAATCGACCGCACGAGCGAACTCCGCTTCCGTGTGAACCGCGATGTCGTCGTCCTCAACGACATCTTCGGCGGGTCGGCGTGGATGGCCAGCGATGCCCTCCAGCAAGTCGACAACTGGGAGGACCTCACGCCGCCCGAGGGCGAGGGCGAGGAAGAGGAGGAGACGACCGAGGAGACGGTCCAGTCGACGCTTCCCGAGCGGACCGAGAAGAACACCCCGCCGGTCGCAGAGAACGACCGCTACGGTGTGCGTCCCGGTCGCACGACGGTGCTCCCCGTCCTTGAGAACGACCTCGACGCGGACGGTGACGTCCTCGTGGCGAAGGTCACGGGCAAGCCGTCCATCGGCGAGGTCACACCGATCTACAACGGCACGGCACTGCAGATCGAACTCCCCGAGGACGCGAGCGGCACGACGACGTTCACCTACGAGGTCGACGACGGCCGCAAGGGCAAGGACACCGCGCGAGTGACCCTCACCGTCCGCCCCCTCAGCGAGAACTCGCCGCCGGTGCAGAAACGCAAGACGGCGATCACGGTCGAGACCGGCGGTGTCGTCTCGTACAACGTCCTGACCGACTGGATCGACCCGGACGGCGACGACATCTTCTTGTCGTCGGTCACCCCGGACGGTGGGGATGAAGCCGAGTTCACCTCTGACGGTCAGATCACGTATCGCGCGATCGGCGGGCTGCAGGGCCGCAAGGACGTACCCATCACGGTCTCGGACGGCAACGACGACGGCGCCGGCGTCGCACGATACGACATCCGTCCGCTCGGGACCACGCTCCCGGTCACGAACGCGGACCATGTGGTGACCCGTCCCGACCGTCCGGTCACCGTGCGGCCGCTCAGCAACGACACGAGCACCGGCAGCGAACAGCTGCGTCTCACACGCGTCGACGACGTCGACGGCGGGACCGTCACGCGCGACTACCCCGACAAGTCGTTCACCTTCCAGTCAGGCACGACCGGCACCTATTACGCGACCTACCTCGCGTCAGCGGGTGCGAACTCCGCCCCCGGCATCGTGCGGATCGACGTCCTGCCCGAGGAGGATGCCGACGTCGCGCCGATCGCGGTCCGGGATGTCGCCCTCCTCCCCACAGGCGGGGACGTGCTGGTGAACGTGCTGGGCAACGACACCGACCCCGCAGGCGGCATCCTGGTCGTCCAGTCGGTCTCGGTCGGCGCGGACAGCGGCCTCACTGCGGCGGTCCTCGGTCACGAGACGATCCGCGTCAGCGATCAGTCCGCCCTCGACCAGCAGGTCCGCATCCAGTACCGGATCTCGAACGGGTCTCAGTCCGCGGACGGTGAGATCATCGTCATCCCCGTGCCGGCTCCCGAGAAGCTCAAGCCCCCCACGGCGTTGGACGACGAAGCCGTCGTGAGGGTCGGCGACGTGGTCACGATCCCCGTGATGGACAACGACTACCACCCGAACGGCGACGAGATCCACATCTCGCCCGAGCTCGTTCCGCCGCTCGTCGACGAGGCCGACGGCGACCTCTTCGTGTCGGAGGACACGCTGCGCTTCCGCGCGGGCACCGAGCCGAAGACGGTCAACGCCACGTACGAGGTCGAGGACTCGACGGGGCAGCGGGATGCCGGGTATGTGACGATCCGCATCCTGCCGCGAGACGACGAGGCGAATGCCGCACCTCGTCCGCGGGATGTGACCGTCCGGGCGCTGAGCGGCTCGGGCGTGCAGGTGCCGATCGACCTCAATGGGATCGACGCCGACGGCGACTCCGTCCAGCTCGTGGGGCTCGCATCCTCGCCCGCGAAGGGCAAGGTCACGGCCATCGAGGCCGACTCGTTCATCTACACCGCCTTCGAGGATTCGGTCGGTGTCGACCGCTTCCGGTACCGCGTCCGCGACAACCTCGGCAAGGAGGCGACCGGACTGGTCGAGGTCGGCATCGCGCCGGCCGAGTCCACGAACCAGGCCCCGTACGCGGTGCGCGACACCATCACGGTGCGGCCCGGCCGCACCGTCGCCGTCGACGTGCTGCAGAACGATTCCGACCCGGACGGCGACGACTTCGGGTTCGCCGAGAACGCCGTCGAGATCCCCGATGTGCCCGGTCTGGATGCCGAGGTCTCGGGTCAGCAGCTGCTCATCACGGCTCCTGACGAGCCGATGCAGACGAGCGTGCTGTACACGATCGCCGACGAACGAGGCCTCGAGGCGACGACATCCGTCCAGATCACGGTCGACCCCGACGTGCCGCTGGCGCGGCCGATCGCCCGCGACGACCGCATCCTCGCGGAGGACGTGGAGGAGGACGGTTCAGTCGTGGTCGACGTGCTGGAGAACGACGACGACCCCGACGGCACCCGTTCCGCGCTGCAGGTCTCGCTCGGCGAGGGCGGCGAGAACGCGCGCGTCCTGTCGGACGGCCGCGTCAGCCTGACGGTGGGCGACGAGCGTCAGCTCATCACCTACCTCGTCACGGACGAGGACGACCAGGTGGCCGCCGCATTCGTCCACGTGCCGGCGCTCGCGGACCTGCCGCCCACGCTCATCTCGACCGAGGGCGTCACCGTCAAGAGCGGTGAGACGATCGAGCTGCCGCTCTCGGAGTACGTCCGCGCGTCCGGAGGGGGCGACATCGTCATCACCGAGCAGGAGAAGGTGGCGGCGTCGCACAGCAACGGCGCGAACCTCGTCAAGGACGAGCGCACGCTCATCTACACCTCCGCCGAGCGCTACTTCGGCTCCGACGCCCTCACGTTCGAGGTCACGGACGGGAACGGACCCGACGATGAGAACGGGCGCAAGGCGACGTTGACGATCCCCATCACGGTGACGCCGCCCGACAACGAGCAGCCCACGATGGTCGGAGCGTCGCTCAACGTCGCACCCGGCGAGGATCCCGCCAGCCTCGGCCTGCGCGAGCTGGTCACGGATCCGGATCCCGGCGATCTCGACAACCTCACCTTCTCGCTGGCATCCGATGCGCCGGCCGGCACGACCGCGCGCATCGAAGGAAGCACCCTCTCGGTCGGCGCCGCCGCCGACACGGCGAAGGGCACGGCGTTCCCGCTCACCGTCCGCGTGACCGACAACCAGACGGATCCCGTCGAGGCGACCATCCAGGTCACGGTCACGGCGTCGACCCGCGAGCTCGCGTCGCTCAACGACGACGTCATCCCACAGGCCGATCAGGGAGAGACGATCCCCGTCGACGTCCTCGCCAACGACGTCAATCCGTTCCCCGAGACGCCACTGCGACTCGTGTCCGCCAACATCGAAACCGGTCAGGGCCGCGCCGTCGTCAACGGGGACCGTGTCGACGTCACGACACCGGCGGACTTCGTCGGCAACGTCGTCGTGCGCTACCGGGTGCTGGATGCCACGGAGGACGCCGACCGCGCGGTCGAGGGACGCATCCGCATCACCGTGCAGGGCCGTCCGGATGCTCCAGGCAAGCCGACAGTCACCGCGGTGGAGAGTCGAACGGTCGTGCTCAGCTGGACGCCGCCCGTCGACAACGGGCGTCGCATCGAGGGGTACACGGTCACCTCGACGGCCGGAGGCTACACGCGGGAGTGCCCGTCCACGACCTGCACCCTGGACGGTCTCACGAACAACGTCGAGTACAACTTCGTGGTGACCGCGACGAACAGCGTGGGCGAGTCCGATCCGTCGGTGCCGTCCGAGACCGCACGCCCCGATGTGCGCCCGGATCAGCCGGCCCCACCGACCCTGAAGTTCGGCGACCGCAGCCTCGACATCGCGTGGAAGACACCGCGCACCGAGGGTTCGCCCGTCGAGAGCTACACGCTCGAGATCTCGCCCGCGCCGCCGTCCGGGGTCGCGCAGAAGACGGGCCTGACGGGCAACTCCCACCGCTGGGAGGGGCTGCAGAACGGGACCGAGTACCAGGTGCGCGTCCGCGCGCACAACCGGGCGCCGGAGCCGTCGGACTTCTCGCAGTGGTCGGCGGGCGAGATCCCCGCGGCCCCGCCGTCGGCATCGGGCGCGCCCACCGTGGCTCGGCTCGAGCCGGTCGGCAACCGGGCGCAGATGCGCGTCTCGTGGAACCAGCCTGCGGAGAACGGCGACGCCATCGCCGGATACGAGCTGCGGGTCATCCGCGGTGGCAACGTGGTGGACACGATCGCCGTACCCGCGGGCCAGACCAGCCAGGCCGTCGTCGTCGACACGTCGCAGTCGGACTACACGTACGACGTTCGAGCGCGCAACAAGGCCGGCTGGGGCGATCGCAGCCCGCAGTCCGCGCCGCGCCGTGCCTTCACCCCGCCGGGGGCGCCGTCGAGCGTCGCCGCGCGCGAGGGCGACAACCAGGTCGTGGTGCAGTGGGAGCCCGGCGCATCCAACGGCGCGAACGCGAACGAGATCCAGTACCAGTACAGCGTCAACGGCGCCGGCTGGCGCGCGGACTGGGTCGCCGGCGGCGGCTCGGGCACCTCGGGCACGATCGGCAACGGTGCGGTGAACAACAACGGCTCGTACACGATCCAGATCAGGGCGGTCGCCACCGCAGACGGCAGCACGTACGAGGGGCCCGCATCTTCGGCATCCAACCAGGTCCGGCCGTACGGCCAGATCGGCAACCCATCGGCGAAGGCGACGCGGACGAACGATCGTCAGATCACCATGGAGTGGAGCTCGCCGGCTGCCAACGGACGTCCGGTGACGACCGAGATCCGCACCGGTGACGGCCGCGGGTGGCGACAGGTCGCCGCGTCGGGCTCGGAGACCTACAGCGGCCTCAACTACAGCGAGACCCGCACGATCGAGGTGCGCACGAGCGCTGAGGGCAGCCAGACCACGACGGCGCAGGACAGCGCGACGACGGCCGCACCCCCGCCCCCGCCGGACCCTCGGGCCCGCGTGAGCCGTGGCTCGAGCGCCAGCGGTCAGCCCGGCTGCAGCGGCTCGGCGTGCGCCTACTTCAAGGTGACCGTCTCCGACTTCACCCCGGGCACATACGCCTACGACTGCTACGGCAATGGATCGCGCTTCGACACGGCCAACGAGAGCCGGTACTTCCCTGCCAACGGCGAGGTCCAGCTGGGCTGCTACTGGGGCTTCCCGGGAGCCGAGGTCTACGTGACCCTCAATGGCAAGAGATACGAGTCGAGCACCTGGTGACCCCCTTCGAGAGCAAGGACTGAACAAATGAGCATGACCCCCGAACAGGCGGCCTGGTTCCGCGACACGTTCACGCGTCTCGTCGACAACGTCGACCAGGCTCTGATGGGCAAGCGCGAGGTCGTCGGCCTCGTGCTGGCCGCCATGCTCGCCGAGGGCCACGTCCTCCTCGAGGACGCACCCGGCACCGGCAAGACGAGCCTCGCGAAGGCGCTCGCCGCCAGCGTGCAGGGCACCTCCACCCGCATCCAGTTCACGCCGGACCTGCTGCCCTCCGACGTGACCGGAGTCACGATCTACGACCAGCAGAACCACAAGTTCGAGTTCCACAAGGGGCCGGTGTTCGCATCGATCGTCCTGGCGGACGAGATCAACCGCGCGTCGCCCAAGACGCAGTCCGCCCTCCTCGAGGTCATGGAGGAGTCGCGGGTCACGGTCGACGGTGTTCCGCATGAGGTCGGCCGCCCGTTCCTGGTCATCGCGACGCAGAACCCGATCGAGCAGGCCGGTACCTACAAACTGCCCGAGGCGCAGCTCGACCGCTTCATGGTCAAGACGTCGATCGGCTACCCCTCGCTGGCCGTCGCCGAGCGGATCCTCGCCGGCGAGGTCGACCGCAACCCGTCCGGCAAGCTCAGCCCCGTCATCACGACGAAGGCCGTCGCCGACATGGCCGACCTGGCGGCATCCGTCCACGTCGACCCCGCCGTCGCCCGGTACGCCGCTCAGCTCGTCGAGGCGACCCGCGAATCGGATGCCACCAAGCTCGGCGTCTCGGTCCGTGGTGCCATCTCGATGATGCGCGTCGCGCGTGTGGTCGCGGCATCCCAGGGGCGCCACTACGTGATCCCCGACGACGTGAAGTCCCTCGCCGCTCCGGTGTGGACGCACCGTCTCGTGCTCGATCCTGAGGCGGAGTTCGCCGGCACGACATCCGAGTCGGTCATCGAGCGCGCGCTCGGCCAGGTCGAGGCGCCCCTCGCGAGGGCGTCGGCCTGATGACGATGACGCCGGAGACGGTGGCCGAGGCGCCCGACGCCCCCGGCGCCTCCGGCGTGCCCGAGAACGCTCCGGAGGACACGGCCGACGCGCCTCAGCTCGCCCCCCGCGAGGCCACGAGGTGGGAGAAGCTCCGAGAGGATGCCGGGGTGTGGGCGCGCCGCGCCGCGCACCGGGCCGCGGTCGTCGCGGAGGTGGTCCAGGTCACCGGCTGGGTGGTCATGGCCGGCGCCGTCATCCTGTGGATCACCGCATTCACGCTCGGCTGGCAGGAGGCCTTCGTCGCCGCCGTCGTGGCGACCGTCCTCGTGCTGCTGTGCGTCGTCTTCCTGTTCGGTCGCACCGCGTACGAGGTGGACCTCGATCTCACCCGCACCCGCGTCGTGGTGGGGGAGCGTGCGGTCGGTGCGCTCTCGCTCGCCAACCGCACGTCGCGCTCGCTCCTTCCCTCCGAGGTGGTCCTCCCCGTCGGATCGGGCCGTGGACTCTTCCAGGTGCCGCGCCTGGCTCCGGGCGCAGAGCACGAGGAGCTCTTCGCGATCCCGACGACCGCCCGCGGCGTGCTCGCGGTCGGCCCGGTGAGCGTGCTCCGCGGCGACCCGCTCGGCCTCTTCGAGCGCACACACGACCGCCGGCAGGCCGTGGACCTCTTCGTTCACCCGCGCACCCTGCCGCTCGAAGGTCTCTCACTCGGCCAGATGCGCGACCTCGAGGGTCTGCCGGACCAGCACCTCGCGCGCGACGACGTGTCGTTCCACGCGCTCCGCGACTATCAGCCGGGCGACGACCTGCGCCACGTGCATTGGAAGTCCACGGCGCGCACCGGAACGCTCATGGTGCGCGAGTACGAGCAGACGCGTCGCTCCCACTTCGTCGTCGCCCTCTCGACCCACCCCGGCGAGTACCGCGACCCCGAGGAGTTCGAGACGGCGATCTCGGTCGCCGGCTCCATCGGTCTGCGCGCGCTGCGTGACTCCCGCACCCTCGACGTCCGCACGTCGGCGGGCAAGATCCGCGCCGAGACCGGGCGTCGCTACCTCGACTCCCTCTCCGCCCTGGAGCCCAGCAAGCCGCGCGAGGGCGGCATCGTCGCGCTCGCCGGCATCCTCGCGGCGCATTCGCCGGACGCCGCGGTCGCCGTCCTCATCTGCGGGTCCACCGTCGACGCGGGTCAGCTGCGTCTCGCGTGCTCCCGCGTGCCGTTCGGGGTGCGGACGCTCGCGATCATCGCGGACGGCCGGCTCGAGGCGCCCGTCCTGCGACGGGTGGGCGACGCGGACGTCGTCGCTCTCGGCGAGCTGGATCAGCTCCCGAACGCGATCCGCAAGGTGCTGTCGTGAATCGGCTGCGCTTCCTGCTGCTGCCGGGCTCGACGTGGCGGCGACTCGTCGCCGACGTCGGCGCGGTCATCCTGCTCCTGGCGGTCGGCATCGTCGGGTTCGCGGCAACGTTCGACGGCGCCTCCTACCTCGTCGCGGCCCTCGGCGCCCTCGTCGTCGGCATCGCCCTCTCCTGGGTGGGGGCCCGCTGGCGCTGGGGCGTCCTGACCCTCGCCGGCGCGACGGTCGCTCTCTATTTCCTGCTCGGCGGCGCGTTGGCCCTGCCGCACACGTCCTTCCTCGGTGTGGTGCCGACCCTCGAGACGTGGCGTCAGCTCGCGTTCGGCGTGGTCACGGCGTGGAAGGACCTGCTGACGACGGTGCCTCCCGTGGCCTCCGACGACGGCCACCTGATCGTCCCGTTCCTCATGACGCTCGTCGCGTCCGTGCTGACGGCCTCGCTCGCCCTGCGGCTGCGCCACCCGGCGTGGGCGCTGATCCCGGCCTCCCTCTACATCGCCGGCGAGATCCTCCTCGGCACGGCGCAGACCGTCGCGCCCATCGTGCAGGGCGCCCTGTTCATCGTCGTCGCCGCCGTCTGGTTGGCGCTGCGGACCCTGTGGAGTCCCGAGCGCACCGCGGTCGAGGCCGCGACCCCGGGAGCGGATGCCTCACGTGCCGCGCGCCTGCGACGTCTGGTCTCCGGCGGGGTCGTCGTCGCTCTCGCGACGGGGGCGGGTGCGGCCGTCGCCGCGACCGCTGCGCCGCCGACCCAGCGGTACATCCTGCGCGACTTCGTCGTGCCGCCGTTCGACATCCACGACTACGCGAGCCCTCTGCAGTCGTGGCGCGGATACGTCCGCGACTACGAGACCGAGCCTCTCTTCACGGTGAGCGGACTCCCGGAGGACGGGCGCGTGCGCCTCGCGACGATGGACGCCTACGACGGCATCGTCTACAACGTCGCCGAGGACGGCGCCGGCTCCTCGAGCGCCTTCACCCCGGTCCGCACGAACATGTCGCCCCAGGCCGAGGGCGACGACGCGACGGTGCGCTTCGACATCGAGAACCTCGACGGTGTGTGGCTGCCATCCGTGGGTTCCGCCCACGACATCCGCTTCGCGGGCGACCGCGCGACCGACCTCCGCCGCGGCGCCCACTTCAACGACGGCACGGGTACGGCCGTCGTCACCGCGGGTCTCGGCTCCGGCGACCAGTACACGATCGACACGACGGTGCCCGAGCAGCCGACCGACGAGCAGCTGGCGGACCAGCAGTTCGCGCCGCTGAAGATGCCCAAGCAGACCGGCATCCCGCAGGCCCTGAGCGAGCTCGCGTCGGACGCCACAGAGGAGGCCGAGACGCCGATCGAGCGGGCGCGGGCACTCGAGAGCTATCTGCAGACCGACGGGTACTTCAGCCACGGTCTGGCCGACGACGTCTACTCGCCGTCCGGCCATGGCGCCGCCCGGATCACGATGCTCGTCTCCAACGAGCAGATGGTCGGTGATGACGAGCAGTACGCCGTCACCATGGCCCTCATGGCGCTGCAGCTCGGTATGCCGGCGCGTGTGGTCATGGGCTGGTACCCCGACGACGGGCAGGATGCCGGTGGGGTCTTCACGGCGACCGGCGACAACATGCACGCCTGGGTTGAGATCGCGTTCGCGGATGCCGGATGGGTGACCTTCGACCCGACCCCGGACGAGGACAACGAGCCGAGCCAGCAGAACACGAAGCCGCGCGCCAACCCGAAGCCCCAGGTGCTGCAGCCGCCGCCGCCGGCGCAGGAGCCGGCGGAGCTGCCGCCGGCTCTCGCCGAGGAGCGGGACCAGGACGAGGAGGAGCCGCCCGGACCCGACTGGCTCGGACCGGTGCTCCTGTGGACCGGCGTGGGGCTCGGCACCCTCCTCCTGCTGCTGTCGCCGTTCCTCGTGATCGGCGGGATCAAGGCAGCCCGCCGCACGCGACGGCTGCGCGCCGAGCGCACCGCCGACCGTGTCTCCGGCGGATGGGACGAACTCGTCGACCGCGCCGTCGACTACCGTGTCGCGGTACCCCCGGGGTCGACCCGTTTCGAGAGCGCGCAGGTGGTCGGCGAGGCCTTCGACGGCGCCCGGGTCGCGACACTCGCGCAGCGGGCGGACGCCGACGTGTACGGCCCCGGCGACCCCACCCCCGAGGATGTCGACGCCTTCTGGCGCGAAGTCGATGAGATCGTCGCGGGCATGGCCGGCGGAGCCACGTTCTGGCAGCGCCTGCGCGCCCGCCTCAGCCTGAGGTCGCTGCGGCGGCGGGGCGGACTGCTCGGAATGGCGCGACGGCGATGACGAGCCGCGTGCCCGCGACGATGCGCCACCGCGTCCTCGCCCTCCTCATCGATTCCGCGGTCGCCGGCGGCGTCATCGCCGTGGCCACCGGTGTGGTCATCGGCCTCTCGGTGGCCACCGCGGAGGCTGTCTCCGTGGTGTGGCTCCTTCCGATCGTCGCGGGCGTCGGGGTCGTCTGGTTCCTCGTGTACTCGGCGATGCAGGGCGGCCGCGGGTCCGTCGGCATGCGGTTCATGGGCGTGCGGTTGGAGCATGCCGCCGATGACGCCGGACTCGGATTCGGACGCGCCCTCGGAAGGAATCTGATCTGGGTGCTCACCGGCAGCGTGCTCGTCGGACTGTTCTCACCCCTGTTCGACCCGTCCCGCTGGCGGCGCGGATGGCACGACATCGCCTCCGGCGCCGTCGTCGTCGACGTCGTCCCTGCGACGGGACCTGCGGCTCCTGTCGGCTCCGTCCCGCCGGCCGACCTGCGACTGGACCCGATCCCGACATCGACTCCGGCGCCGGCCGCCCTCTCCCTCGCCGCCCCGACTCCTACCGGGAGCGCAGCTCGAATCGCCTCCGCGCCGGCTCCCGCAGCGGCCCCGCTGTCGCCGCCGTCCTGGGCACCGGCATCCGTTCCCGCACACCGGCGGATCGCTCGGACGCTCCCCGTCGATGTGATCTCCACCGTGCCGGGTGTGCCGCACCGCGACGGGCGTCCCGCCTCGGCGGAGAGCGCGGCGCCTCCGGTCATCGCGATCCTCGGGTGGGACGACGGGACCCGTCACATCGTCTACGAGCCGACGCTGTTCGGGCGCGGACCGGGTCAGCAGCCCGGGCGGCGCAGCACGGCGGTGCGCGACGAGACGCTGTCGCTGTCCAAGACGCACTTCGAGATCGGCACCGACGACGAGGGCACGTGGGTCGTCGACCGGCATTCGCTCAACGGCGTCGTCATCGTCCGCGGCGGTCAGCCGCAGCGCCTCGTGCCGGGTCAGCGGGCGCGCATCTGGTCGGGAGACGTCCTGGAACTCGGCGACCGCCGTCTCCGCGTGGAGAGCGCCCGATGAGGGTGATCGACGTCCGTGTCGGGTCGGCGACGCATCCGGGACTGCGCCGCCGCGTCAACGAGGATTCCCACCTCGCGGAGTACCCCCTGTTCCTCGTCGCCGACGGCATGGGCGGACACGACGCGGGCGCCGCCGCGAGCGCCGCGGTCGTCACGGAGTTCCGCGGCCTCGTCGGCCGCGACTCCGTCGGCATCGACGGGATGCGCGCCGCCCTCTCGCGTGCCCGCCTCGCCGTCGAGCGCATCGGGCACGCCGGACGCGCGGCGGGGACGACGCTCAGCGGTGTCGCGATCACTCAGGTCGACGGCAACGGCCACTGGTTGGCGGTGAACGTGGGCGATTCCCGCACCTATCGCTTCGCGGACGGCGAGCTCGAGCAGATCAGCGTCGACCATTCGGTCGTGCAGGAGCTGATCGACGCGGGCGAGCTGACCGGTGAGGCCGCCGGTCGCGACACGCGCCGCAACGAGATCACCCGGGCGATCGGCGCCGGCAGCGGCGGCGATGCGGACTTCTGGCTGCTCGCAGCGGAGGCGGGCGACCGCATCCTGGTGTGTTCCGACGGACTGTCGGGCGAGGTGCCCGAGGAGCGCATCGCCGGCATCCTCCGCGACGTCATCGACCCGCAGGATGCCGCGACCCGCCTCGTGCACGAAGCGATGCTGCACGGCGGGCGGGACAACATCACGGCCGTCGTGGTCGATGCCGTGCGCGTCGCGGGGCAGGATGATGGGGACGACACGTCGCCCGCCGCCGTGACGTCGGACGCCGATGAGGACACACGGCCGCGTGCAGCGGCAGGAGGAGACGCCTGATGCGCGCAGTGCGGTATCGGCCCGATGGTGATGCTGGGGCCTGGCGTGCGGCCGTGACCGGGTCGGCGCTCGCCGTCCTGCCTCCCGCCGTCACCCCGCACGCCGTGGAGGGCGTCTGGCGTCGCCTCGACGTCGGCGGCATCGGCGCCGTCCTCGATTCTCTGACGGGCGCGTTCGGGACCTCGCTCGCCGCGATCCCGCCGTTCGGTCTCGCCGTGGCCGAGGGCGACGGCGTCCGGGTCGCCGTGCGCGGTCCGGTCGCGCTCGTCGTCGAGACGGCGGACGGTGCGGAGGAGGTGTCGGGCGCGGGCGTCGCGACGTGGACCGAGCGATTCCTGCCGGGTGCCGTCCGGGTGAGCGTGGACCTCGGGACGGGGTCGGATGCCGACCTGCTGCCGATCGAGTCGGGCGTCGTCCTCGCGGCCGCGGTCGTCTTCGACCTCGCCGCGCAAGACGGGGCGACACCGGTGCCGCGTGTCGCCGCGCCGGCCGCGCCGGAGGAGCAGACTGCGGACGACGCGTCCCAGTCGGGAGATGCACCGGGAGGCGTGTCCCCGGAGGACGCCGCCGAGCCCGTCGCGGAACCGGAGACCCCGGTCGAGCCCGGAACCCCGGCCGCGCCGGAGCCGGATGCGGGGGACGACGTCGGCGAGACCGTCGCCTCGGTCCGCACACCGCCGACGGAGTCCGAACCCGCGGACATGTCGGGCCTGGTGACGGGGGTGCCGCCCGCGCACACGCTGGGTGGATCGCCGGTGTCGACACCGGGCGTCCCCGAGGCCACGCGCGCACCCGAGGGCGGCGAGACCATCACCGGCGTCGGCGAGGACCCCGCCCTCGGCGCCACCATCGCGAGCCCCCGCACGGCGGCGAAGGGCACCTCGCCGGTGCCCGCGCTCCCGCCGTTCGTCCCGCCTCACCCCTCTGCGCCGCCCCTGCCCGCGACCCCCGACCTCGGCGATCACGACGGCGCGACGGTGTCGGTCGCCGAAGCGCGGGCGATGCGCGCGGCATCCGCCTTCGACTCGATCGACGACGTCCCGCCGCGCAGCCCCTCACGCGGCCGCATCCGACTCGCCGACGGCCGCGTCATCGAGCTCGAGCGCACCGTCATCGTCGGCCGACGTCCGCGCTCGACGCGCCCCGCGGAGAACGAGCTCCCCACACTCGTCGCCGTCGACGGACCGCAGCACGACATCTCGCGCAATCATGTCGAGATCCGCGCCGAGGGCGAGCACGTCCTCGCCGTCGACCTCGCCAGCACGAACGGCACCGTGCTGCTCAGAGGCGGGCACGACCCCGTGCGGCTCCATCCGAGCGAGCCCACCATGGTCATCGACGCCGACGTGCTGGACCTGGGCGACGGGGTCACGCTGACCTTCGAGGATCTGCCGTGAGTTCCAAGCGCGCCCCCGCGGCGCCTCCGCAGCTGCCGGGCTTCTCCTACCTCCAGGTCCTCGGGTCCGGCGGCTTCGCCGACGTATATCTGTATGAACAGGCGCTGCCGCGCCGCCGTGTCGCGGTCAAGGTGCTCCTCGCCGAGAAGATGACCGGCGGGGCGGCGGAGCAGTTCCAGGCCGAGGCGAACGTCATGGCGATGCTCTCGACGCATCCCGCCATCGTCACGATCTACCAGGCCGGGGTCTCGGACGACGGTCGGTCCTACCTCGTCATGGAGTACTGCTCCAAACCGAACCTGCAGGTGCGGGCCCGGTCGGCTCCCATCTCCGTCGCCGAAGCGCTGCGCGTCGGCATCCAGGTCGCCGCTGCCGTCGAGACGGCGCACCGCGCCGGCATCCTGCATCGCGACATCAAGCCGGCGAACATCCTCGTCACCGAGTACAACCGGCCCGCCCTGACCGACTTCGGCATCGCGACGACGGCCGACGGCAGCGACCCGTCCGCCGGGATGTCGATCCCGTGGTCACCGCCGGAGTCCTTCGCCGACACCCCCGACTTCACTGTGCAGTCCGACGTGTGGGCGCTCGGAGCGACGGTCTACAACCTGCTCGCGGGCAGGTCGCCGTTCGAAGTGCCCGGGGGCCGCAACGGCGGTGCCGACCTCATCCGTCGGATCGAGTCCGAGCCGCTGGCCCGCCTCGAGCGCGCCGATGCACCCGCGTCGCTGTTCCAGGTGCTCGAACGCGCGATGTCCAAGCGTCCCGCCGACCGGTTCGAGTCAGCCGTCGCTTTCGCCCGCGCCCTGCAGAAGGTCCAGATCGAGCTCGCCCATTCGGTCACGCCGATCGACATCCTCGATGACTCCCCGCCGGTCGAGGAGCAGGAGGAGGACGGCGAGCTCACCCGCGTCCGGGGCATCGTCAGCATCGATCCGCACACCGCTCCGGCTGCGGGCCCGACCTGGGAGCGCTCGGCGTTCGCCGCCGGGCTCGGCGCCGCAGCCGACGCGACCGCTCGACGGGACACGTCCGCCTGGGCGCCCGGTGGACCGACCGGCTCGGCCTCCGTCGATACGGGATCGGATGCGACGGTCCTGCGGCCGCCCACGGCGATCCCGCCGACTGCTCCGGTCGTCAGCGAGGTCGACGAGGGCACGATCCTCCGCGCACCCCAGCCCGTTCCGGAAGCGGGCGCCGCGCCCACCGGTTCCGCGCCCGCCGCGGCGAATCCGCCGGCGCGCTCGCGCACGGGGCTGTGGATCGGGCTGATCGCGGCGGCCGTCGTCGCGGCCGTCGTGGTCGGTGCGGTGCTGGTCGCCTCGGCATTGGCACCTCCGGCCGAGGTCGCCTCACCGCAGGAGACGACGACGACGGCCCCGGAGCCGCAGGATCCCGTGGCCGATTTCATCGCACCGCCGGAGAAGAGCGATCACACGGTCCGCAACGGCAAGGTCGTCTTCCGGTGGGTGAACCCCGACCCGCAGGACGGTGACACCTACGTCTGGCAGACGGTGCGGCTGGACGGTGGCGAGGCCGAGGCGAAGAACGTGAGCGAGGCGCGGGCGGTCGTGGAGCTCGACGGGGACACGCAGGTCTGCATCGACGTCAGCGTGCGGCGCGAGAACGGCGCCACCAGCGACGCGACCCGGCTCTGCGCGTCGTCCTGACCGCCGTGGTCAGGCGCGGTCGAGCACCTTCACGATGACCGACCGCCGACGCAGCTCGGCGACCGTCCGTGTCTCCTCGTGGGCGTCGCGGCCGAGCGCCTTGACGTCCGTCACGACCAGGACGTCTCCGGCGCCGAGGCGACCGAACAGTCGGGTCAGGCGCTCCTCCCACGTCTCGCCGGTCTCGGGAGCCGGATGCCGGAACCCCTCGATCGGCACGCCGAACCGCGCGAGCGCCTCGCGCTGGGCGGCGATGCTCGGCATGTCCGGCCGTGACACGACGAGTCCCACGAGGCGCGAGCCCTGCGGCAGCGCCAGCCACCACTCGGGGCGCGGGTGCACGGCGGCGAACCCGGGGGCGTCCGCGACCGGATCGTCGGGGATCGCGATGGTCCGCGACTCGGCGTAATCGCCCGGAGCGGCGTCGCCTGATCGTGCCTCCACTGTGCTCTCCTCGCCCTCGGTCGCGATGTGACCGCGCTTTCTCGTCCATTCTGGCTGATCCTGCGACGAGCACGAAGAGTCGCCCTCCCGCAACCGTCTCGTTCGCCGGCCGGCGTGGGCGTACCGTTCCGGCATGACATTCAACCCGGATGCGGATGTGCGGGGCACGCGGGCCACTCGACGCGGCGGCCGAGGAGCGGTGATCGCGGGCGGCGCGGGCGGCGCGGGAGCGGTCGTCGTACTTCTCCTGATGCTGTTCACAGGACAGAATTTCAGCGGATTCCTCGGCGGAGGTGCCGGCGGCGGCACGTCGCCCGATCAGGGAGTCGTCGAGAACTGCGAGAGCGGTGCGGACGCGAACGCGAACGACGACTGCCGTCTCGACGCCGGCGAAGAGGTCATCAACGCCTACTGGCAGGGCGCACTCGACGGCTAT
Organism: Microbacterium oleivorans; assembly: GCF_023715745.1. Classification (GTDB taxonomy): domain Bacteria; phylum Actinomycetota; class Actinomycetes; order Actinomycetales; family Microbacteriaceae; genus Microbacterium; species Microbacterium oleivorans_D. Next base: position 404,146 of record NZ_JAMBOV010000001.1, read on the forward strand.
CAGAAGCCGGAGCTCGTGCTCGTGGAGGGCCAGGCGCAGACGCCGTGCGGCACGGCATCCAATCAGGCGGGTCCGTTCTACTGCCCGACCGATCGCACCGTCTACATCGACCCGACGTTCTGGAGCATCCTGCGCGAGCAGTTGGGTGCCGAGGGCGGCGACCTGGCGCAGCTCTACGTCCTGGCCCACGAGTACGGGCACCATGTGCAGAACCTGCTGGGGGTCTTCGAGGAGTACCCGCGCGACGGCACCGGCGAGGACAGCAACGCGGTCCGCACCGAACTCCAAGCCGACTGCTTCGCGGGCGCCTGGACGGCCGCCGCTCCGGAGCAGAAGGATTCCGGGGGTCGGCCCTTCCTCCTCGAACCCACGCAGGCGCAGATCGACGACGCGCTCGGCGCGGCCGCAGCGGTCGGCGACGACCACATCCAGGAGCAGTCCGGGCGGGTGAACCCCGAGAGCTGGACGCACGGGTCGAGCGAGCAGCGGCAGCGGTGGTTCATGACGGGCTACCGTGGGGGCTGGGGCTCATGCGACACGTTCGCCGTCTCCGGAGAGGACCTATGAAGACCCAGACCGACCTCGACGGGATCCTCTACGCGGAGATCTCACCGCACCGGGAGGACGAGCTGGACGTCGGTGACGGCCAGCGCGTGTACTGGGAGGAATCCGGCAATCCCGACGGCAAGCCGGTCATCTTCCTGCACGGCGGTCCCGGCGCAGGAACCTCCCCTTGGCATCGGCGCTTCTTCGACCCCGAGCGGTACCGGATCGTCCTGATGGATCAGCGCGGATGCGGGCGCAGCACCCCGCATATGAGCGCGCCGGAGGCGGATCTGCAGCACAACACGACCTGGCACCTCGTCGCGGACATCGAGCGACTGCGGCGCGAACTCGGGATCGACACGTGGCAGGTCTTCGGCGGGTCATGGGGGAGCGCGCTCGCTCTCGCGTACGCCGAGACGCACCCGGAGGCGGTCTCGGAACTCGTCCTGCGCGGTGTCTTCACCCTGCGCCGGCACGAGCTCGAGTGGTTCTACGAGGGCGGCGCGGCCGCCGTCTTCCCCGACCTCTGGGAGGGTTTCCTCGCCCCGGTTCCCGTCGCGGAGCGGTCGCACCTGATCGACGCCTACCATCGGCTGCTCTTCGACCCCGATCCCGCGGTGCACGTGCCGGCAGCGGTCGCGTGGACGACGTGGGAGGCATCCACCCTCACGCTCCGACCCGATCCGACGCTCGTCGAATCCATGGCGGAAGACGCCAGGGCCACCGCCTTCGCGCGCATCGAGAACCACTTCTTCGTCAACAGGGGGTGGTTCGAGGAGGATCAGCTCATCCGGGGCGTCGACGCCATCCGGCACATCCCGACCGTCATCGTGCAGGGACGGTACGACATGTGCACCCCGATGATGTCGGCGTGGGACCTTCATCGGGCTTTCCCCGAGGCGGAGTTCGTCGTCGTCGACGACGCGGGCCATTCGGCGAGCGAGCCGGGTATCGCGGCCGCACTGCGGGCGGCGACCGACCGCTTCGCCGCCTGACCGGGCCGGCTGGTAGGCTGGACGGGTTGCGGCATCCTTCCCTGGTGCCCCTCGCGTCGTAGAACGCATCTTCCGCTGCCGATCCATCGATCGTCGCCGGCGACTCCTTCTCACGGCGAACCCGTCTGCGCACTCGCACTCGGGCCACCGATCCGGGCGAACACGCCCGAGTTAGTTCACTCATGACTGAACCCACGTTCGGCACGCTCGGCGTGCCCGCCCCCCTCATCTCCGCGCTCGCCGCGGAGGGCAAGACCAGCCCCTTCCCGATCCAGGTCGACACCCTGCCCGACACCCTCGCCGGGCGCGACGTCCTCGGTCGCGGCCGCACCGGCTCGGGTAAGACGCTCGCCTTCTCGATCCCGATGGTCGCCCGCCTCGGCCAGGGTCTCGCCGGCGGCACCCGCCGCCGCGGACGCATCCTCGGTCTCGTCCTCGCTCCGACGCGCGAGCTCGCGACCCAGATCGACCGCACCCTCGCGCCGCTCGCCGCGGCCTACGGCATGAAGACCGCCACGGTGTTCGGCGGGGTCAACCAGAACCGCCAGGTCGAGGCGATCCGTGCCGGCGCCGACATCGTCGTGGCCTGCCCGGGCCGTCTCGAGGACCTCATGCAGCAGAAGCTCGTGAGCCTGGATGCGGTCGAGATCACCGTCATCGACGAGGCCGACCACATGGCCGACCTCGGCTTCCTGCCGGGTGTCACCCGCATCCTGAACGCCACCCCGCAGGGCGCGCAGCGCATGCTGTTCAGCGCGACGCTGGACAACGGCGTCGACAAGCTCGTGAACCGCTTCCTGCAGAACGAGGTGCTGCACTCGGTCGACGAGGCGCACTCGCCCGTCGCCGCGATGACCCACCACGTCTTCCACGTGCCGGGCTCCGACGAGAAGAAGGAGCTCGTGCGCTTCCTGGCCTCGGGCACCGGTCGCCGCATCCTGTTCCTGCGCACCAAGCACGCCGCCAAGAAGCTCGCCAAGCAGCTGACGTCGCAGGGCATCCCCTCGGTCGACCTGCACGGCAACCTCTCGCAGCCGCAGCGCGACCGCAACCTCGCGGCGTTCGCCGCGGGAACCGCTCGCGTGCTCGTCGCGACCGACGTCGCCGCCCGCGGTGTGCACGTCGACAACGTCGAGCTCGTCGTCCACGTCGACCCGCCCATGGAGCACAAGGCGTACCTGCACCGTTCGGGCCGCACGGCCCGAGCCGGCGCCGAAGGGGCCGTGGTCACGATCGTCCTCCCCGAGCAGCGTCGCGACGTCGATCAGCTTCTGCGCAAGGCGTCCATCTCGGTCACGCCCGAGGCCGTGACCGCGGCATCCGCGTCGGTCGTCGAGCTCGTTGGCGAGATCGCCCCGCACGTCACCCCGGCGCCCGAGCAGCCGCAGGTCCGCGGCGGCGGGCAGAGCCAGGGCGCGAACGCGCAGCGCAAGCGTGCCGCCCGCGAGGCTCAGGGCGACCGCGGTCGTTCGGGCCAGGGTGGACGCGGCGAGGGCGGCGGCCGCGGACGCGGCCAGAGCCGCACCTCCGACGCCCCCCGTCGCGACGCACAGCCCGCGCGTGCCGCGGGTCACGGCCAGGCGGCGGCGCACGGCGCGCCCAAGGCCGCCCCGACCGGTGGCGCGCGCCGCACCGGTCGCCGTGCGACCGGTGGCGGGTCGCTCACCGTCGGCTCGGTCGTCCGCCAGAACGGTGGCAACCGCCGCGGCGGTCGCTGACCTTCGACATCGAGAGCCGCACCCCGTCCACCGGGGTGCGGCTCTCGTCGTCCGCGCGGCCGTCAGCCGGCGGCATCCAGGGGCGGTTCGACCACGACTCCGGTGATCTCGATCGTGCGACCTGCGATCGCAGAGATGCGGAAAACCGTCGCCTGCCGCGGCGTGGACACGTCGAGTTCGAGGATGACGACCTCGATCCGATGATCGCCGACTGTCAGGATGCCGTGGCCGGGCGCATCGACGAAGAGCGAGTAGGTCCGAGCGCGCATCGCTGCGATGCTCTCCGGCGGTGTGCCCGGATCGGGCGAGCGCGGGAAGATCCGTCGCACGGTCGGCACCGGTCGACCCGGGATCGCTCCGCTCTTCATCCGGAGCGGGAACAGCGCGACCACCTGTCCGACGAAGAGTTCGATCACATCGTCGGAACCCGCTGAGGGCGCAGCGTCGTCAGACGCTGCCGCGGTCACGCCGACTCGGAACGGAGCTCACGGTCGACCGAGGCGGCCTCGAGCGCACGGCGGAGCTGACTGCTCGAGGTGTGCACGGTGTACGGGAAGTAGACGACCTCGACCCCGACTTCGGCGAACTCGCGCTCGAGGCGGTCGCCCTTCTCGGTGCCGCGCCAGTCGTCGCCCTTGAAGAAGTGGGTGAACCCCACTTCGCGCCAGACGTCGAGCTTGTCGGGCACCGTCTCGATGTGGACGTGGTCGACGAAGCGGATGCCGCGCAGGATGTCCGCGCGTTCCGAGGTGGGGATGAACGGATCCACGCCCTTCACCTGATGCAGCATCTCATCGCTCACCACCCCGGCGATGAGCAGATCGCAGTTGTCCCTCGCATGTCGAAGGATGTTCAGGTGTCCCACGTGGAACAGGTCGAACGCCCCCGCGGCGTAACCGATACGCACAGTCATCGCAAGCTCCCCAGCAAGCAGACAGATCGAGCCCCAACTCGAATCAGGCCCCCAAAGCCCGATGGGGGGAGACTACACCACGGCGAGACGGAGCGTCACGACCGCCTTCGGGGCCGGTACTCCAGGTACCGGAATCCTGCTCCGCCGGCCGCCATGCCCAGTCCGCGGGCCACGAGCCGCGCACCGCGGGCGCGGTGCACCGTCGAGCGGGAGACCGCACCGATGAGCCAGCGGCCGCCGCCGGCGAGCGCGCGGGCGGCGCCGACGGCGACCCATCGGACGCGGCGCGCCCATCGGCGCGGGGCGCCTGCGGTGAGGTCGATGTCTCCGCGAGCCGTCGTCGTCCCGACGCGGAATGCGCGGCGGAGGACCCACGAGGGCGTCGCGCGGTCGTCCGGCACGTGATCGATGACGACCGCGTCGGCCGCGGCGACGATCCGAGCACCGCGTCGATGCAGGGCTGATGTGAAGTGGATGTCCTCGCCGCCCGTCCGACCGAAGTCCTCGTCGAAACGGATGCCCGTCGTCCGGAGGATCGCACAGCCGATGAGCAGGTTGTTCGTCGGGGCCACCGGCATCCGCTCACCGTTCGCGAATCGTACGCGCCGGAAGAATCCGCCCGCGGTGATCCACTCGGAAGGCGCGGAGTCGAACGCGGATTCCACGCGGCCGGAGACGAGATCGGCTTCCCCGGATGCCCACGGGGCGAGCAGTGTCCGCAGCCACCCCGGTTCGGGGACTTCGTCGTCGTCGATGAAGACGAGCGCGTCCGCTGCGCGGGTGAGGGCCTCATCGATCGCGCGGTTGCGGACTGCGGCGAGCCCGGGTCGGGGTTCGGACACGTAGGACGCCCCCGCCTCCGTCGCGGCACCCGCCGCACTGCCCTCCGGGTCGTTGTCGATGACGAGGACCTCAGCGACCACCGGCCGGACGTCCTCGCGATGCTCGGCGAGGGCGGCCAGCAGCCGGCGGAGCCGATCGGGACGACGGTACGAGGGCACCGCGACGAGAACACTCGTGCCGGACGCGTTCACGCGCCGCCCCGCCGGGCGCGGACCGCGCGCGCGTACGCATCGCGATGACGGATGCCGACGAGCGACCAGCCGCGATCCTCGAGATCCGGTCCCGTCTCGGGAGGCGTCGCCGCGGCCTCCGCGAAGCGCTCGAGATCGGCCGCCGTCAGCTCCCCGTCGAACATCGAGACCCACCCCGGTCCGACCTCGTCGGCGAGCGCGGCGTTCACCTCGTTGCGCGGGACCAGCACCGGTCGACCCAGTGAGAGAGCCGCCAGCGCCGTTCCGGAGTTGTGCATGAACCGGTAGGGCAGCACGACGCCGACCGACGACATGACCGCGCGGGCGAAGTCCTCCTCGGTCAGGTACCGGAGGTCGACCGAGATCCGCTCGTCCGCCTCCGCGAGCCCGCGGATCTCGTCGGCGAGCTCACGGGTCGACGGGTTGCCGGAGATGCGGAGCGTCCACTCGGCCAGTCGCGTCGCGCGGAAGCCAGCGATCAGCGGCTCGACGCCCTTGTAGCGCCGGACCAGGCCGACGAATCCGAGAGAACGCGGCACCGCGGGCACGCGTTCGACGGCGGCGAACCAGTCCCGGTAGTGCCCATGCGGGATGACGGCGGAGGGGACACCGGCGCGGACGGGAGTCGACTCGTTGAGTCGGATGTGGAAGTCCGCCCGGCGATCGACCCACTGCAGGAGCCGGCGCTCCCACCGGGAGTCGACGTCGGGGAGTTCCACGTTGTGCAGCGTCCGGACGATCGCCACACGCGTGACCCGAAGACGGGCGATCAGCACGGTGCCGAACAACCGTCGGATGAACCGTTTGAGGGGCGTCGCACCGCCGAACAGCGTCTCGGGCCAGTGGAAGTGCAGAGCGTCGTAGCGGCCGAACAACGCCGTTCGCCGGTCGAAGCGCAAGTGCTCGAGGCCGGGCTCGGCGGCCAGGGCCGCGTCCAGCATGTGGACGTACGGGTTCGAGGTGGGCCGCGGCGCACCGAAGGACTGCATCACGCGCAGGCGGTCACCGGTCGACATAGCCGACAGTCTGGCAGGTTGACGCATCCCCTATGCTCAGACCGGGGACGATGCATCTAGTCGGGGGACGGAGCATACAGCGATGAGCGCATTCGGGGACTCGTGGGGTCGGCTGGCGGCGGCGCAGAAGGGGCACGCCCGCGGTGCGCCCGCCTATTCCGTGTACGTCAATCGACGTATCGGCAGGGCGCTGGCCGCCGCCGCCCACCAGTGGGGGATCACCCCCGACGGTGCGACCGGGATCAGCGCGCTGCACACCTTCGGCGCTCTCGTCGTGCTCGTCGTCGCGCCCGCACAGTGGTGGACCGGATGCCTCGTCGCGGCGCTCCTGGTCCTCGGCTACGCGTGGGATTCGGCCGACGGTCAGCTCGCCCGCCTGCGCGGCGGGGGGAGCCTCGCGGGGGAGTGGCTCGATCACTTCGTGGACGCGTTCAAGACGGCATCCCTCCATCTGTGCGTCCTGGTCGCCCTCTGGTGGCACACCGACGCGCGCGACACCCTGTGGCTCCTCGTCCCGCTCGCGTACTGCGTGGTCGGCGTCGTGACCTTCTTCGGGATGCTGCTCAACGACCTCCTCAAAGGCAAGAAGGGCGTGCCATCGACGCACGCCCGGGGCGGCGGCACCGCGTTGCGCTCGCTCATCCTGGTGCCGACGGACTTCGGGCTGCTGTGCCTCGTGTTCGTCCTGTGGGGCGCTCCGCCGCTGTTCCTCGCGGCGTACACGCTGCTGCTGATCGCGAACGCCGTCTTCCTGGCCGCCGCCGCGGTCAAATGGCACCGCGAGATCCGTGCCCTCGATCTCCCGGTGACGGCGCCGGCGGGAGTCGCCATCACGGGGGTCCCGGGGCCGTGAGTCCACGCGCCGCGGTGGTGATCGTGAACTACGGTGCCAGCGCGATCCTCGAGCCCAATGCCGCGACGGTGACTCCGCCCGCGGACGGGTTCGTCGTGGTGGTCGACTGCTTCAGCTCCGCGGACGAGCGGCAGCGCATCGAAGCGGCGTGTCACCGTCACGGGTGGGTGCCGGTCCTCCTCGAGCACAACGCGGGTTTCGGCGGGGGGACGAACGCAGGGGTCGAGGTCGCGCTCCGGCGTGGCGCAGAGGTGATCGTCGCGCTGAACCCTGACGCCACCATCGATTCTCACAGCCTCACGCAGCTGGTCCAGGCGGCCGCCGACGACCCCGAGGCCCTGGTGTCACCCGTCATCGTCGACGGAACGGGCGGGGTCTGGTTCGGCGGCAGCGACCTCTACCTCGACGACGGATCGATCGCCGGTGCCCGCCGCCGAGTCGAGCGCGCCGGCAGGCCCCGCCACGAGTGGGCGACGGGTGCCTGCTTCGCCATGTCCGCAGGGCTGTGGTCGCGCGTCGGGGGTTTCGATGAGGAGTACTTCCTCTACTGGGAGGACGTCGACCTGTCGCGACGAGTGCTCGACGCGGGCGGATCGTTGCGCACCCTTCCGGTCACCGCCGTCCACGACGAGGGGCAGACGCACGTCGACGCCGTGCAGGGGCGAGCCAAGTCCGAGACGTACTACTACTACAACATCCGCAACCGGCTTCTCTACGCCGCGAAGCACGGCGATGCCGAGATGGTGCGCCGCTGGTGGCGGGCGACACCTCGCGTGTCGTGGCTCATCCTGATGCAGGGCGGCCGCGCTCAGCTGCGCTCCCTCGCACCCTGGCGCGCACTGGCGCGAGGCATCCGTGACGGACGACGAGCGATCGCCAGCGCATCGCCGAGGGGTCGCGCCTAACGACCGACGGCTGCGTCGCGCAGCCGCTCCACCGCGGCGCGCCACGTGTATCGCGCCACGACGGCCTCGCGGGTCACGGCGTCCGGTCGCCTGCCCCACGCACCGTCGATCGCTGCGGCGACAGCCTGTGCGGATGCCGTCGGCGACACGAACTCGGCGTACGAACCCACGGTCTCGCGAAAGACGGCGATGTCGCTGGCCAGCAGAGGCGTCCCGAACCACGCAGCCTCCACAGCGGGCAGTCCGAACCCCTCATCGAGGCTCAGGCTGATCGCGAGCGCGGCATGGGTGTAGAGCCAGGCGACCTCGTCGTCATCCAGAGACCCCAGGAACACGACTCGGCCCTCGGCGACGGCGGAACGGAGCGTGTCGGGCAGTTCCGTGCTCACCCCCGAGTGGGCGGATCCGCCGACGACGTACACGGGGGTCTGCGGGGTGACGGCGGCCGCAAGCCGGGCGCCGTCGATGACCGCTGCGAGGTTCTTTCGGACGTTCAAGCGCCCGACCGTGACGGCGAACCCCGACCCCTCGGGCACGGCCGCCGGGCGGCGCGGCACGGCATCCGTCAACGCGCTGGGAACACCCAGCCCGACGGCGATCGGCGTGAGCTGCGGGGCGAGGCGGGCGATGCGCCGCGCCTCGGTCTCCGTCGAGGTCGTCACGACCGAGGCCCGACGGGACCAGGGGAGCATGGGGGCGAAGTACAGCCGCTCCCGGCGGGAGAACCACTCCGGGTTGTCGTGGAACATCGCGTCGTGCACGAAGACGACGGAGCGCCCCGACCGTGGCGCGTAATTGTGCACGATGCCGACCTCGGCGCCGGAAGCGCGGGACAGGCGCGGCAACTCCCAGCGGTTGGCGAGGGCGTGCGGCCAGAGCCTCGTGCGGACGACCTCCGCGCCCGCGGGTACGTCGGACGCATCGGCGTCGTTCCGGAGCGCGAGGATGAGCTCGTCGTCGGGGAACGTGTCCGCCCAGAAGCGGATGAACTCCTTCTGCACCGTCCGGTTCGCCCCGGGTCCCCGGCCCCACCAGAAGGCGTCGAACATCACTCGCATAGTCCCCCCCGACGGTCATCATACGAGCACGCCGTCGCGTCGCAGAGAAGTCCGTGCTTGCGCTGTGGCGTTCGGAGACGTATGTTGTGCACGATCCTGCTGGGGGCGGGATCTCTCGTTGGGGAACGAGAAACGACTTTGGGGGTCGGGGATTTCCGTGGGGACACATGACGCTGCGCGTTTCGCGCGCCGGCTGCAGCGGGGGGCGGTGGTCGCCCTCGCAGGCGTCACTCTGCTCGCCGGCTGCAGCGCAGTAGCGGCGGCCGAACGGCCCGCCGCCGCACCGACGCAGGCGACGGTGTCGCCCACGCCGATCGACCCGGACGCTCCCGCGCCCGTGCCGTCCGAGGAAGCGGACGCGCCCACGAAGGCGCCGACGGTCGACGTCGAGAAGGGCGCGATCGACGAACCGATCGCGCTGTCCACGGGTCTGGTCATCGAGCTCGACTCGGTGTCGGCGACCTCCGTCGAGGCGAAGACACCCGGCGAGGTGTCCGGGCCCGCCGTCGTCGTGCGGCTGACCGCCCGCAACGACTCGCGGGAGGCCGCCGACCTCGACTCCGCCGTCGTCACGCTCACGGCAGCGGACGGCGAGTACGGCATCGGCACGACCGCGGGGCCCAACACGCCCCTGGCCGGTGACCTCGAACCGGGCGACTCCGCATCCGGTTCCTATGTCTTCATGCTCGACCCCGCGGCCGATCGCGCCGTCACCGTGAGCGTCAACTATTCGGCGGGCGAGCCCATCGCCGAATTCTCGGGAAAGACGGACTGAACATGACCACTGCAACGACTCGCAAGCCGTCGCTGCTCGCCCGCGCCGTCAGCGTCCTGGCGGCGACGGCGCTCATCGGCGCCGGTGTGCTGGCAGTGTCGCCGGCCGCTCACGCCGCAGAGCCGCTCTCGCCCGATCCCGCTCCGCTGCTCCAGCGCGACGCCGACGTCGCGACCGCCGACGCGCTCCCGACGGTGCAGATCGACGACGGGTACGTCTGGGCGCAGACCATGATCGGCAACACCGTCTACGCTGCCGGCTCGTTCACCAATGCCCGCGCCCCCCTCGCCGCGCCGGGCACGAGCCTCACGCCGCGGTCGAACATCCTCGCCTACGACATCTCTACGGGGAACCTGAAGTCCTTCGCCCCGCAGGTCAACGGCGTCATCAAGGCCATCGCCGCATCGCCCGACGGCAGCCGGATCTACATCGGCGGATCCTTCAACTCGGTCAACGGCACGACGCGGTTCAACTTCGCCGCGCTCGACGCGACGACGGGAGCCCTCGTACCGGGCTTCTCCCCGTCGGTGGGCGGCACCGGTGTGTACGCCATCGCGACGACCGGGAGCGCCGTCTACGTCGGCGGCCGCTTCACGCAGGGCAACGGCGTCGCGCGCGGCAACCTCGCCGCTTTCAGCACGAGCAACGGAGCCCTGCTGTCCTGGGCCCCCACCACCGACCTGCAGGTCGACGCGATGGTGATGGAGCCGGGCAACCAGAAGGTGATCATCGGCGGTCGCTTCTACACGGTCAACGGCGTCGGCGGTGAACAGCGCGGCATCGGCGCACTCGACCCCGCGACGGGCGCGACCGTACCCTGGGCGGTGACCTCCGTCATCAAGAACGGCTGGGCCGAGGGAGGCAACGCCGGTCGCAGCGGCATCTTCGCACTCGCGACGGATGCCGGTGGCGTCTACGGCACGGGCTGGACCTACGCCGACGTCGCGACCGGCAACATCGAGGGCACGTTCGCCGTCAATGCGGGAGCGGGAGACCTCCGCTGGCTCGCGGACTGCCACGGCGACCACTACGGTGTCTGGTCGACCGGCAAGATCGTCTACTCGACGAGCCACACCCACCAGTGCGACACCGTCAACCTCTGGCCGGAGCAGCCCAAGCGTCAGTACCGGTACATCGAGGCCTACACGGCCGATGCGCGCGGGACGCTGCCCCGGACCCCCAGCGAGAGCTCCATCTATAAGAACTGGGCGGGGACGCCGTCGCCGTCGGCCTACGCCTGGTACCCCGACTTCACGGTCGGCAACACCTCCGGGCTCGGACAGGCCGGTCTGTCGATCACCGGAACCGGGGACTACATCTCGGTCGCCGGCGAGTTCGGCAGCGTGAACAATCAGCGGTATCAGGGCATCGTCCGCTTCTCGACCAAGCCGTCGACGGGTGCGAAGCAGGGTCCGCGCATCGCCACGGCCAGCTGGGCGCCGAGCGCCCGCTCGATCACCGCGGGTGAGGCCCGCGTGCAGATCCAGGCGAACTGGGATCGCGACGACATGAACCTCACGTACGAGCTCCGTCGCAGCGGCCGGTCCACGCCCGTCGCGACGACGACCGTCGCCTCGACCTGGTGGCAGCGCCCGGGCATCGTGATGAAGGACACCGACGTCGTCGCAGGGCAGACGTACACCTATACGGTCATCGCCCGCGATGGAAACGGGAACGCGGTCCAGAGCTCCGCCGCGACGGTCACGATCAGCTCCACGTCCGCCTCGGCGTACGCGAGTGCGGTCATCGATGACAGCGCGACCCATTACTGGCCGCTGGGGGAGGACTCCGGCACCGCCGCGTTCGACTGGGCGGGCAGCGAAGACCTCACGGTGAACGGTGCGACGCGCGGCGTAGCGGGGCAGAACCAGGCGACGACGACGAAGGCGACGCAGTTCGCCGGTGTCGACGGCTCCTTCGCCTCGACCGCGACGTCTGAGGTCGGCCCGAACACGTTCTCGGTGGAGGCCTGGTTCAAGACGACCAGCACCTCCGGGGGAAAGATCGTCGGTTTCGGCAACAACGCCGGCGGCACGTCCGGCAGCTACGACCGGCACATCTATCTGAGCAACGACGGTCGACTGACGTTCGGCGTCTATCCCGGCAGCGTCCAGACGCTCGAGAGCGGGCCGGGCTACAACGACGGCGCCTGGCACCAGGTGGTCGCGAGCCTCTCTCCCGCCGGCATGCGGTTCTACGTCGACGGCGCCCTCGTGGGCGGCCGATCGGACATCACGTCGGGTGAGGGCTACAACGGCTATTGGAAGGTCGGCGGCGACAACACCGGCGGCTGGCCCAACAGCGGCAGCAGCAGCTACCTCTCCGGGACGATCGCAGACGTCGCGGTGTACCCGTCGGCCCTGAGCCTCGACGCCGTCGCCCGGCACTACGCTGCGAGCGGCCGCGGGACGGCGCCCGCCGCCGCACCGTCCGACACGTACGGCAAGTCCGTCTACGCGCTGAACCCCTCGGTGTACTGGCGTCTCGATGAGACGACCGGCGCCGCTGCCGCGGACTCGAGCGGTGCGGGCTACATCTACCCGGGAACCTACTTCGGTGGGGTGACCAAGGGGGCTCCGAGCGCTCTGGCCACCGGTGCGGGCACCTCGATCGCCCTGAGCCCGAATGGCCAGACCGGTGTGACGGGTGACAAGCAGGTGTTCAACCCGACGACCTACTCGATGGAGACGTGGTTCAAGACGACCAGCACCAACGGTGGCAAGCTGATCGGCTTCGGCAGCAACCGCGTGGGGGAGAGCGGAAACTACGACCGGCACGTCTACATGAGTGGTGACGGCGCGCTGCGCTTCGGGGTCTGGAACGGCTGGGCCGGCATCATCCAGAGCGGTCCGGGATTCAACGACGGGAAGTGGCACCATGTCGTCGCCACGCAGTCGTCGGCCGGCATGCGTCTGTACCTCGATGGCCAGCTCGTCGACCAGAACGACATCACGACGGCGCAGAACTACAGCGGCTACTGGCGCATCGGCGGCGACTCCGGCTGGGAAGGCGCGACCTACTGGACCGGCTCGCTCGACGAGGCCGCCGTGTACCCGACGGCGTTGACGCAGGCTCAGGTATCGGACCACTTCATCATCGGCTCCGGCCAGCAGCCGCCGAACGCGGCTCCGCGGGACCTCGCCTTCACCGCCGACGCGAACGGCCTGACCGCCGCATTCACCGGCGCGGCCACCGACCCCGACGGCGACCCGCTGACCTACGCGTGGAGCTTCGGCGACGACGCCACAGCAGCGGGGGCGACGGTCTCGCACCGCTTCGCGGCAGCCGGCACGTACGCCGTCACGCTGACGGTGACCGACGGTCGCGGCGGCTCGACGCAGCACACGGAGAACGTGACGGTGACCCACGCGGCACCCGTGGCGGCGTTCACGTCCGAGGCGGACGAGCTGACTGTGACGACGGATGCCTCGGGCTCCTCGGCCTCGGACGGCGCGACCCTGGCCTACGACTGGAACTGGGGCGACGGCTCCGCGCACACGACCGGTGCGGCGGCGACGCACGAGTACGACGAGGACGGCGACTACACGGTCACCCTGACGGTGACCGACAGCCTCGGCGCGACGGACTCCGTGCAGCGCACGGTCACGGTCGCCGCGACCCCCGCTCCCGCCTATGCCGCATCGGATGCCTTCGGGCGGACGGTCGCGTCCGGATGGGGCACCGCCGACGTCGGCGGTGGATGGACCTTCGCGAGCAGCTCGACCTCGGGTGCCTCCGTGCAGGACGGCAAGGGCCAGCTGACGGTCGCCGCCGGGCAGACGCGGACCCTCGCCCTCGGCTCCTCCGTGCGCGATTCGGAGAACCGCGTGGACTACACACTGACGAACGGTCCCTCCGCAGGCGCCGGCTACGTCGGACTGGGGGCACGGCGCAACGGGTCGAACTTCTACAACGTGCGCGTCTGGCACCGTGACACGGGAGCGGTCTGGCTCGTCGCCCAGCGCGGCACCACGGTCATCACCTCGAAGGCCGTGAGCGGACTCACCTGGGGAGCTGGCGACGCGTTCTCGCTCCGGGTCGACGTGACGGGCACGAACCCGACGGCCATCAAGGCCAAGGTGTGGAAGCAAGGGGCCGCCGAGCCGTCCTCGTGGCAGCTTGAGACGACGGATTCCACGGCCGAGCTGCAGACCTCCGGTGGGCCGATCCTGCACTATGCGATGGCCGGCTCCGCCACCTCGCCGGGCACGGTCCGCTTCGACAACCTCACGGTGCGCGACAGCCAGGCGGCCCCCGCCCCCAACCAGGCGCCGGTCGCGAGCTTCACCTCGTCAGCATCCGGTCTCACCGCGTCGGTGAACGGCTCAGGGTCGACGGATGCAGACGGGTCGATCGCGTCGTACTCCTGGAACTGGGGGGACGGTTCGCCCGCATCGTCGGGAGCAACGGCATCCCACACCTACGCGTCGGCCGGCGACAAGCAGGTCACCTTGACGGTGACGGATGACGACGGAGCCACGCACTCCGTCACGAAGACCGTGACCGTCACGGCTCCTGCACCCAATCAGGCGCCGGTGGCGAGCTTCACGTCCTCGACGTCGAACCTCACCGCGTCGGTGAACGGTACGGGATCGACGGATGCGGACGGATCCATCGCGTCGTATTCGTGGAAGTGGGGCGACTCGTCGCAGGACTCGACAGGCGCGACGGCTTCGCACACCTATGCGGCGGCGGGCGACTACGAGGTGACCCTGACGGTCACCGACGACAAGGGTGCGACGCACTCGGTGAAGAAGACCGTCACGGTCACTGCACCGGCACCGGCCGATGTCCTCGCCCGCGATGCCTTCGAGCGCACCGCGACGGGAGGCTGGGGCACGGCCGACGTCGGGGGTGCCTGGACGATCAGCGGTGGCGCGGCGTCCGCGGCGAGCGTGAGCGGCGGGACGGGCAAGTTCGCGCTGAGCGCCGGGGGCACGCGTACCGCGCTGCTCTCGCAGACGCCGCTGCGCAACTTCACCGCATCCACCGACTTCACGATCGACGTCGCCTCATCGACCGGGTCGGGTTATGTCGGCATCGTTCCGCGCAATGCAGGGAGCAGCTACTACGTCGTGAACGCCTGGCTGCGGACGGACGGCAAGGTGTACCTCGTGGCGCAGCGCGGCTCGACCGTTCTGCAGACGTTCAGCGCGACGGGTCTCACGTACGCCGCCGGCGACAGCTTCTCGCTGAAGGTCGAGTCCGCCGGGGCGAACGGCACGACTGAGCTGCGGGCGAAGCTGTGGAAGAAGGGTGCCACCGAGCCGTCGGCATGGCAGCTCGTGGCCACGGACACGACAAGCGACCTCCAGGCGGCTGCGTCGGTCGGGCTCCGCGCCAACCGCGCATCGTCGTCGACGAGTGCCATGACGGTGTCCTTCGACGACTTCCGGGTCGTGCCGATCGGATGACCACGATGTCGGCCCGCCGGCATGCAACGGAGCATCCGGCGGGCCGATCCGCGCTGAGGGGAGGTGAATGCGGATGCCGAACGGTCTCATGATGATGGCTGTGGTGACCGCGCTCGTCGCAGCGGGGATCGCGGCGATGTTCCTCGTGCGGGCGCCCCGCGCCAGCCTCGCCGTCTGGGTGCTCGCAGCCTTCTTCCTGCCGATCTGGGTCGGCCTGAACGTCGGCTTCTACATGTCCGGCATCACGCTCCTGACCCTCGGTTTGGTGGTCCTCCACGGCGGCCGCTTCCGCCTCGCAGCACCGGACGCGTTCATGCTGCTGTTCGTCGGCCTGGTCGTGCTGCTGTTCGCGGCGAGGCAGGTCGAGCTGTCGTACCTCGTATCCGGCGTTCTCGAACTGGTCCTCCCGTACTTCTGGGGACGGATCATCTACGAACGCGTCGGGTCGCGGCCGATCACGGGCTGGATCGCGGGGGCGGCCGTCGCGGTCGGGGTCCTGGCCGTCATCGAGTTCCTCACCGGCTCGAACCTCTTCATCGGCATCCCGGGGTATGGACCGCTCCAGGCGACCTGGGGCACGCTGCAGCCGCGCGCCGGATTCCTCCGGGCCGAGGGGGCGTTCGGCCACTCCATCGCGCTGGGCGGCGCGCTCGCGATGTCGGCCGCCTTCGTGATCGCCGCCCGCACGACGACATGGATGAAGGCCGTCGGCCTGACCGTCGTCGGCGTGGCCGTGGTCTTCACTTTCAGCCGGATCGGCATCATCACCTTCGTCCTGACGGTCGTGCTCTCCATCCTCGTGCTGCGCGGTGTCGGAGCGTCGATCCGCTGGCTCACCGCCGGGCTGCTGGGCGTCGGGCTCTTCATCCTGGTGCCGTTCCTCGACACGGTGTTCCTCGACGCGGGCAGCGAAGCAGGCGGCAGCGCGGACTACCGCGGCAGTCTGACGGTCCTGCTCAGCCAGGTCCAGCCGATCGGCGGCGCCACGGGCTGGGGGGACCTGGTCGTCGGCGACGACTACCTCGGCAACTTCACGGCCTCGACCGACAACGCGTTCATCTCACTGCTGCTGCGGTACGGATACATCCCGACCGCGGCGCTGTTCGCCGTGTACGTGGGCGCCGTCGTCGTCGCCGTCACGTCCAAGCGCATGTCTCCGGCGTCGGTGGCGATCCTCGCCCAGTTGCCCGGACTGTTCGCTGTCGCGTTCATCACGCAGTACGGCATCCTGCTCTGGTTCATCGTCGGCGTCGCGGTCTCGAGCGCGCTGAGACCGGAGCGGGAAAGCACCGCATCGTCCCGGTTCGCGGAGCATCCGCGCCCGGAAGTCGTGATCATCGACGGTGCCGGAGTCGGCACGTCATCAAGGGGGAGATGAGTTGTCAGGACGTCGAGAAGGAACATCCAGACGGTCCGCGCTGTCGACGCTGAAGGAGTCGGTGGCGGCGTGGCGCCGCGTCGGCCCGTTCTTCACGCGGTCCCGCAGCAAGATCGTCCTCATCGCGGTGGCCTCGGTCGCGGCCGGCCTCTTCGAGGCAGCGCTCCTCACGCTCATCGCTGCGCTCGCCCTGGCGCTCGCCGAGAGCCGCGACGTCCGGGTAGATCTCATCGGGCTCGAGATCACCCTGAACCTGCCCCTCGCCCTGACGCTCGGCATCCTGCTGGCCCTTCTCCGCGGGGCCCTGCAACTCTGGGTCGCGTATCTCCCCGCCGTGATGAGCGGGCAGGCGATGGTGGATCTGCGCACCCGTCTCTTCGACGCCTTCGTCGGTGCCGCCTGGCCGTCCAAGGCGGCTGAACGAGACGGTGGGTTCCAGTCGGTGATGCTGAACCAGGTCCGCGCGACGTCCGAGACCATCATCCTCATCGCAGGGGTCATCTCGGCAGGCCTCATGTTCCTGAGTCTGCTCGCGTCCGCGGTCGCGATGAGCCCGCCCGCCGCGGCCGTCATCACGGCGGTGTCGCTGGCGCTGTTCGCGGTGCTCCGCCCGCTTTCGCGCTCGCTGCGGCGGGCCTCCACCGTCCTGAGCTCCGAGAACATCGAGTACGCCAAGACCACCCAGGAAGTCGCGGCCCTCGCCGAGGAGACCGAGGTCTTCGGTGCGACGCCCGCCTACCGGGAACGGTTCTATGCGCAGCTGCGTGCTGTGCAGCATCCCTTCCAGAAGGTGCGGTACCTCTCCGGTGCCGTGCCCGCCCTCTATCAGAGCGTCGCGCTGCTCGTCCTCGTCATCGCGCTCGGCGTCGTAGCGCTCCTCGGGGCCGGCAACATCGCTACACTCGGCGCGGTCGTCCTCATCCTGATCCGAGCCGTCACGTACGGCCAGCGCGTGCAGGGCGCGATCACCTCCGTCGACGAGAAGCTGCCGTTCGTCCATCACCTCGCCGACGCGATCGAACGGTACGAGTCGCAGCCCCAGCGCCCCGGCCACGAGAATGCCGACCACATCGGCGATCTCACCATGAGCGGCGTCGGCTTCGGTTACGACCGAGGTGTGGACGTGCTCCGCGACATCTCCTTCTCGGTGAAGATGGGCGAGATCGTCGGCATCGTCGGCCCGTCGGGAGCAGGCAAGTCCACACTCGTGCAGCTGTTGCTGAGGCTGCGGGAGCCCACCGCGGGTGTCTATTCCGTGAACGGAATGCCCGCCGCGGCCATCGACCGGGACGACTGGCGCCGGATGGTGACCTACGTCCCGCAGTCCCCGCAGCTGTTCTACGGAACGGTGCGCGAGAACATCCGCTTCTTCCGCGACGACATCGACGACGCCGCCGTCGAGGAGGCCGCGCGCCGCGCGCACATCCACGAGGACATCCTGCGGCTGCCCGATGGGTACGACACGATCGTCGGCGCCCGCGCCTCACTGGTGTCCGGCGGGCAGCGGCAGCGCATCTGCCTCGCTCGCGCGCTCGCCGCGCGTCCTGCCGTCATGATCCTCGACGAGCCGACCAGTGCCCTCGACGTCAAGTCGGAGGAGTCGGTCCAAGCAACGCTCCACGAGCTCGCCGGTGACGCCATCGTCTTCCTCGTCGCGCACCGGCTGTCGACGCTCGCGATCTGCGACCGCGTGATGGTGGTCGCCGACGGCACGATCGCCGGCTTCGACACGGCGGAGAACCTGCGTCACGACAACCACTACTTCCAGGAGGTCAGCGAGATCTCCGGGCGAACGGCCTCCCTCGGCGGCCCTCGTCGATCGGCCCTGGGCTGACACCGTGGATGTCCTCTCCGTCTCGACCGGCAGGAATCGGGTGCGCGCCGTCCGTCGCAACCTGGCGCCCGGGCTGTGGGTCAAAGCAGGTCCGCTGATGTGGCGCCGCGTCGGGTCCGGCCCGGTGCCGGGCCACGCCTCGTCTACGAAGGGGGTCGCCTCGACCCGCGACCCGGGCTCGCCTCTCACGCGACTCGGCGACCTGCGCCACGCATTCGTCGTCCTCGGTCGTGGGGGAACGGCGGATGCCGCGATCGCGGCCCATGACGGAGGGACGGTCCTGTTCGACACGTCATCGCACCACGTCATCCGCCGGTACGGCACGGGGCCCGTGACCGAGGACTACGTCCGGATGCGCACCGCGTTCACGTCGCACGTCGGCGCTCCCGCCTTCGCCGTCGGCGGGGACGGTGAGTTCGTGGTCGAGGAGTTGGTCACGGGTGAACATCTCCTCGACGTCCACCCCCGCGTGCGCATCGCCGCTGTGCAACAGCTCATCGGCGAGTACGCACACCTGACAGCGGAGGCCGGCGCCGGGGGAGCCGGTCTACGGCAGGTGCTGGCACCTGTCGCACACGACCTCGCCGAGACCTCGCCGTTCCGGGAGGGATGGGATGTCGGCCACGTGTGCGATGCAGGCGGCCTCGGTGACCCGATGATCTGGGTGCCGAGCGCATACGAGGCGACGACGAAGAACTTGATGATCGCGCGCGGGGGGCGGCCGGTGCCGATCGATTTGGGAGATCTGCAGCTGCAGCCGTTCTTCGCCTACCCGATCGGCCTCTTGATCTCTGCAGGTGCGGATGTCCTCGAGGCCTATCGGGACGGTGAGTTCGACCCCGCGCTGACGGCGCTGTGGGCGGCCGCCGGACAGGAGTGGTCGGGGGGTGCCCGGCAGAGGGATGCTGTGCTCGTCGCACGCGCGGCTTTCGGGGCGGCGCGCGATCATGGCGCAGGCGTTCCCGGCGGCGTCCGCGCCCTCCTCGCCGGCCGGCTCGCATCGATCGAACCCTGGCTGACCATCACACGAACGGGAGGATTCGTATGACCGACGGCGTTCTCTTCATCTGCCACGCGAACGTCTGCCGCTCGCGGCTGATGGAGCACGAGTTCCGGACTGCTGAGCGTGCCTCCGGTGCGGAACGGTGGCGCGCGTCGAGTGCGGGGGTCGCAGCGGTCGCAGGTCACCCGGTGTGCGACGAGGTCCAGGGTCTCGTGACGGCGACCGGCGAGGACGAGCTCGTGTCGCTCTCCGACCACGGGGCCGTGCTGCTCGACCGCGACCTGCTGCAGGATGCGGGCCTCGTGCTCACCGCGACGCGCGCCGAGCGCGCGGATGTGGCCCTGCTCATCCCTGCGATGCGGTCCCGCACGTTCACGCTGCGCGAGGCCGTCACGCTCGCTCAGATCGAGCCGGCGACGGCCGCGGGGCGGAGCGAGGATGCCTCGGGCCTCCTTGCCGCCTTCGCGGGATTCCTGGATCAGCATCGCGGCAGTGTCCGTGCGGACAACCGAACCCGGAGCGGGTGGCTGCGCCCGCGTGATCGCTCCCACGACGTCGACATCCCGGATGCACATCACCGCCGGCTCAAGGACCACCATCGGGTCCTGCAGACCGTGCAGGAGCAGACGATCGCGCTCCACACGCTCTTGCGTGCCTTCGCGGATCGCTCGGGGCGACGCGCAGCGCGCGGCCTGTGACACCCGGCTCGGCGGTCAGGCCTGTGTCGGCGTGGTTCCGAGCGCGGAGACCTCGTCGGCGGATGCTCGCACGCGGGTGACCGGACCGTAGTAGTCGCCGGCCCGCTTGTCGTGGCGAGCACGGTTGAGGATGCTGCCGAGGACCCGGGCCCCCGCCCCTTCGAGGAGCTTGATCGACTTCGCCGCATTGGGTCGGCGGGTCTTCGTCGCGTCGACGACGAAGAGGACGCCGTCGACCGACGGGGCCAGAAGGCTCGCGTCGGCGACGTTGAGGATGGGCGGGGCGTCGACCACCACGAAGTCGTACCTCTCCGCCGACTGCTCGAGGAGTTCGGCCATCGCCCGTGAGGCGAGGATCTCCGCCGGGTTGGGCGGGGTACCCCCCGAGGGGAGCACATCGAGCGTCGACGACCGGAACGGATATCGCGCCGTGTCGAAGTCGTGCATCTTCAGCAGGACGGACGTGAGGCCCACCGCGTCGTCGATCCCGAAGAACACGTGCACCTGCGGACGCCGCAGGTCTGCGTCGATCAGCAGGACGCGGTGGTTGAGGTCTGCCAGCGTCAGCGCGAGGTTGACGGCGACGGTCGACTTGCCTTCACCCGGGGAGCCGGACGTGACGAGCAGGGTGGATGTCCGCGAGCCCACGTTCGCGTAGGTGAGGGCGGAGCGCAGTCGCCGGAACTCCTCCGCCGATCGGCCCATGGGTTCCTGCGCGACGCCGGCGGCCCGGTGCGCCAGCAACGGTGCGCGGGTGATGACCCCGAGCACGGGAGTGCCGCTGACCCGCGCCAGGATCTCCTCGTTCCGCACGCGGGTGTCGGCGGCGCTGAAGATCAGGGCGGCGGCGATTCCGAGGATGCCCCCCAGCAGCAACCCGAGGAGAGCGTCCCGGGGCTTGTTGGGGGACGACTGGGATGCCGGTACCACGGCGTTGTCGATCGTCTCCGCCGTGATGGTCGGAGCGCCTTCCGCGCCCTTCGGTGAGATCTCGAGCACCACGTCGGCGAGCTCGGTGGCGACGGCGTTGGCGAGCGCCGCCGCCCGATCGGCGTTCGTCGAGGTGGAGGTGATGCGGAGGATGACGGTGTCCTGCGGGATCGCGACATCGATCGAGCGGGCGAGCTCACGGGGCGTCGTGGCGATGCCGAGTTCGTCGATGACCGGCTCGAGGACCCGCGAAGTCGTGGCCAGCTGTGCGATCGAGAGCATCTGGTTCTGGGTGTATGCCGACCCCTGGTTCAGATCCGATGCGCTCGCCCCCTGATTGAGCGCGAAGTAGAGCGATGCCGTCGACTGGAATCGCGGTGTCTCGAGCGCGGACAATCCGTATGCGACGGCTCCCCCGAGCACGGCGCAGAGCGCGACCCCCCACCAGAACTTCCGCAGCGCACTCAACAGCCAATGCCCCGACCAAGGCGCTGTTTCCGCCATGGGTCCCCCTCCCCAAGAGTCCCTACATTCTACGGGGGTGAGGGAGCTCACCGACAGGTCTCACAGATTCTCAGCGGGCTGCGGAGAGTACTCGGTCCTCCCCTCCGACCGCATGAGGGATTTCTCATCCGAAACAGGCGGTGAAAATGGCTCTGATACCGTCGACGACACTTTCCCCCCGTTCGCGACACATTTCCGTCGTCGCCCATTCCGTCGGTCCCCCCCCACGGCGAATCGAGACCCCGCATGCTTTCGCTCCCCCTGTCCAGACGTGCTGTCGCCGTCCCGCTCGCTCTCGTGTTCATCCTGATCGTCGGGATGCTGGTGGGGGCCGGAGCCCCCGCATCCGCTGCTCCCGCGGTGTACGCGCGCGACGCGATGTCGCGCTCGGTGACGTCGGGGTGGGGCAAGGCCGAGCGCGGAGGCGGGTGGAGCAATCTCTCTGGTACCAAGGCCTCCGTGAGCGGAGGGAAGGCGTGGGTGGCCAGCCCCCGGCCGGGACGCACGTCACGACTCACGCTCCCGATCGCCGCCCGCGACGTCGACTCGCGGTTCACGGTGACCGTGCCGACCCTCCCCACGAGCGGGAGCGGGCTGTACCTCTCACACGGCGTCCGGGCCACCTCGAAGGGCGCTTACCTCGTCGGCGTGCGCGTCATGACCGGTGGTGAGATCGACCTGACACTCGAGAAGCGCTCCGGCGCCGCAGTGACCACGCTCGAGCGCGTGAGGCTGAAGGACCGCGTCCGCGCCGGTGCCACACTGAAGGTGCGGCTGCAGGCGACGGGATCCAGCAAGGTCGCGCTCACCGGCAAGGTCTGGGCGGCGGGAGCGGCCGAGTCCACCGCCCGCACGATCACGCATACGGACTCCTCGCCCGCGCGCATCGCCGGATCGGGTGCGGCCGAATTCTCCCTCTACACCTCGGCGCTCACGAAGGCGCTGCGTGTCGGTATCGACGACCTGACGGTGTCGGCAGCCGTGGCGGCGCCTGCGCCGAAGCCGACACCGAAGCCGACGCCGAAGCCCAGTGAGCCCACGTCGCCGCCTCCCGCAGGGGGGCAGGTCGCGGGCGCCCGCGCCGCCTCGGGAGCTGCGGAGCCGGGAACGCGAGACTTCCCCGTGCCGTCGAACGCGGTCATCGTCTCGCCGAGCGGCAGCGATTCCGCCGCCGGCACTGCGGCGTCGCCCCTGCGCACGATCACCGCGGCACTCAAGAAGGTCTCGAACGGCGGGACCATCGCCCTCCGCGGCGGGACCTACCACGAGAGCGTGATCATCCCGCCGCAGAAGCGGGTCACTCTTCAGCCCTATCGAGCCGAGGCCGTATGGATGGACGGCGCGGAGACGATCACGGGATGGCGGAAGTCGGGAAACGTCTGGATCCGCCCCGGGTGGACGCAGTCCCTCGACGCGAGCCCGACGTTCAAGCGCGGTGAGCCGGACGGGACGGAGGACGGCTGGCGTTTCGTCGACCCCGCCTACCCGATGGCTGCTCACCCGGACCAGATCTGGGTCGATGGACGGCAGCTGACGCAGGTCGCATCGCGATCGCAGGTCTCGAACGGCCGCTTCTTCGTCGACGAGAAGGCTGATGAGCTCGTCGTCGGCTCGGATCTCACGGGCAAGAAGGCGAAGGTGAGCACCCTCATCAGTGCTCTGTCGGTGCGCTCGGCGGGATCGCTCGTTCAGGGCATCGGCGTCCGACGCTATGCGACGAGCGTTCCGTCGATGGGGACGGTCACCATCGCCGCGGACAACGTGACGCTGTCGAACGTCACTGTCCGCGACAACTCGACGACCGGTCTCTACACCTGGTCGAAGAACACGACCCTCTCGGACGTGTCGGTCATCGGCAACGGTCTCCTCGGGGCAGGTGCGTCGCAGGCGGACGGCCTCGAGGTACGTCGGATGCTCTCGACGGGAAACAACCGGGAGCGCTTCAACCGCGCACCGGTGTCGGGCGCACTCAAGATCCACAGCTCCTCCGACGTCGTCGTCGAGGACAGCGTGTTCGCCGACAACTTCGGTCAGGGCCCGTGGTTCGACGAGTCGAACTACGGCGTCGTCTTCAGCGGGAACGACAGTCTGCGCAACACGGGCAATGGCGTCGTGTTCGAGCTGTCGGAGCGAGCGGTCTTCGCCGATAACCTCGTCGCGGACAACGCGCTGCACGGGATCCTGATCGCGAATGCAGGGGATGCGGCGATCTGGAACAACACCCTCGTGGGCAACGAGCGCAATATCGCGGTCACGCAGAACAAACGGCGCTCCACGAACGCTCTGATCCCCTGGATGAGTGACGGTGTCGTCATCGCGAACAACGTCGTGGCAGAGCCTCGGGGCGAATGTCTCGTGTGCGTTGACGACTTCTCGCGAGCCCTGGTGGGCGGCCAGATGGTGACCCGTGCCGAGGGCAACCTCTACCACCGCGCATCGCCCACGGCGCCGAGGTGGTTCGCGATCTACTCGCGTGGCGCTGCCGGATCGTCCGAGGGCTTCACGACCCTCGCTGACTTCAGGGCTGCCGCGGGGCGGGAGAAGCGATCGGTGCTTCTCGAGCAGGCCGCATCGCCCGTTCGCGAGGACTTCTCTCTGCGATCCGCCCAAGCCTCCCGGCAGACGGCGATCGCCGTGCCGGTGCCTGCTCAGATCGCTGCGGTCTCGGACCTGGGCTCCGGGGAGGTGAGCCTCGGCGCACGCTTCCCGTGACCGAGGGCGCGACGCAGCCTCTCCACTCCGCGGGTCCAGACGATCGCGGGAAGGTACCGCCGCCGGAAGCGACGGATGAATCGGCCGGCTGACGCGGCATCCGGGAACAGACCGAAGGCCGACCACGCCTCGGCGATGCGATCGCGGGCGGCCGGGTCCGCGGCTGCGAGCACCTGGCGGTGGACGGCGAACACAGCGGCGTCCTCGCGGCGATGCTCCGCGATCGCCGCGCGAACCCCGTCGACGGATGCCGCCTTCGGCCACACCGTGGGCGACGGGACCGACCGGTTGTTGCGCAGGGCGGCGAGGCCGGGACCCCGCGTCTCCACCCACCCCGCGTAGAGGAAGAACTCGAGCAGCTTCCGGCGCTCGAACTCGTCCGCGAACGCCAGCCCCGACCGACGCTCGATGTCGTCCATCAGGGCGCGGACGGTGTCGGTGTCGAAGACGAACGGCGTCGCCGTCGGAGGGAAGGCGCCCAGTGCGTGTTCGGCCAGGGATGCGCCGGCGCCGAGATAGGTGAGGGTCCAGACGAGCGAACCGCGCAGGGGATGCGAGGTGTACGGGTGGGAGCGGCCGAACGCACGTCCAGCCGTGTCGACGAACTCGGATGCGCTCGCGGCTCGCGTGAAGTGGTTCTTCGCGTCGAGGACGACGTAGTGCGTCGTCTGCACCC
The DNA here is from genome assembly GCF_023715745.1 of Microbacterium oleivorans. Taxonomy (GTDB): domain Bacteria; phylum Actinomycetota; class Actinomycetes; order Actinomycetales; family Microbacteriaceae; genus Microbacterium; species Microbacterium oleivorans_D. The sequence goes on from NZ_JAMBOV010000001.1 coordinate 429,108, forward strand.
GGCGGGCGATCGCGAGCTTCGCGGCCTGCTGACTGCGCCATCCCCCGGTCGCGCCGGGGTCGATGAGCTCGCTGGTCCGCACGAATCGTACGCGGCTCTGCAGCGCGCCGTACTCCCGCAGCAGACGTCGACGCGACCTTCCGCTCAGGCCGAGGACGCAGTTGTCCAGGATGACGATGTCCTCGACGCTCGCGGGGTCGAGGTAGCGGGACATCGAGCGAGCCTGAAGTTCGAGAAGCGGGACCTCGGCCTCGAAGACGACCGTCACGAAGGTGAGCGGAGACATCATCGGACGGCCTCGACGAGGTGCTGGACGTCGGCGAGGAGCTGCTGCCCCCGGCGCTGCGCCTTCCGGGCACGCTCGGCGAGCTGCGGATCGTCCACTGCGGCGAGGATGCGCCCGGCAGCGTCGTCGCCCGCGCCCGCATCGACCACATGGGGCCACCCCAGCTCGTCCATGAGGGGAGCGAACTTGCGCGAGTACGCCATCGCGATCGCCGGCGTGCCTGTCGACAGCGCGTTGAGGCAGGCGTGCATGCGCGCACCGATGACGACGGATGCCCCGGCGATGACGGCTCGGGCGTGCTCCAAATCGCGGGGCACGACGAGGCCCACGCGGCCCTCGTATCTCTCGTGCAGCTCCCGTGCGACGGGGACGTCGTTGTCCGGGTCGGGGGAGTCGAGGACGTGGGGGAACAGCGTGATGGACCGACCCCGGTCGAGCAACCCGTCGATCACCGACTCGATCTGACGTCGGTAGACCTCGGGGTCGCCGTGCCGTGCGGAGCGCCAGAGCAGCCCCGACACATTCAGCAGCACGTCGTGACCCGGCTCGGGGACGGGCTGATCGATGCCGAACACGAGATCCGTCGTGGTGAGGTCGACGGGGCGACCGAGTCTCGCCGAGGCGGCGGCGCTGAGCGGATCGCGGGCGAGAACGAGTCGAGACCGGGTCACGTCGCGTCGCGCCAGTATCCGGGATCGGCGGGATCCGAACGGTCCGATGGTCTGCGGGGCGAGGATCGTCGGCACGTGTCGACGCGCTGCGAACTCATGGATCATCGACATCGTCATGTGACGCGGAAGACCGTAGATGTCCGAGAAGCTGTCGCCCGAGCGCGTGTCCCAGTAGAGGTCGAACCCGTCGATCCAGTCGCGCATGCCGCGGCGACCGGTCACCCACTCGCGCACGAGACCGCGCGGCGACCACGTGACGGGCTCCGGCTTCGAGCCGTAGTTCATGTACGTGAACTCGGCGTTCGGCCAGATGCGTCGGAGCAGGTCCTGCGACCCGCGTCCGAGGGCGCGTACACCGAGGTTCGGAGAGGTCTCATCCGTCCAGGCGAGGAGGATGCGCATGCGGTGTCCTTTCCGGCCGTCGGGTCACGGTGCCGCGCACAGCGGCCCGACGTCGGGGGTCTCGGGTCAGTGGGTGGAGTCCGGCCGACGCCGCGATCGACGCCCGAGCAGGTGCATCGACTCCCGCCGGGCGAGCCGGACGGCGAGGTCCTCGTAGTCACCGGCGATGTCGTCCCAGCGGAACGCCACCCGGGCACGCTCGCGAACGATGCGCCCCATCACCGCGGCGCCCGAGGGGTCGCCCTCGAGCGTGGCGAAATGGCGCGCGGCTTCCGCGGCATCCGCGAAGAAGAGTCCCTGCTCGGCCAGCGTCTCGTGGTTGAAGCCGACGTCGTACGCGAGCACCGCGGTGCCGGCACCCATCGCCCGCAGGAGTGACGGGTTGGTGCCACCGACCGAGTGCCCGTGCACATAGGTGAGGGCGTGGAAGTAGAGGGCGTCCAGGAGGTCCTGGTCGAAGACACCGCCCAGGAAGTGGATGCGGGGGTCCCCGCCGGCGGCGGCGCGGATCTGCTGCGTGTACTCAGCGGCGTACGGCGCCGAGCCGACGACCACGAGGGGGCGGGTCGCAGAGCTCCTGCGGTAGCCCTCGACGATCTCGAGCACGTGGTTCTCCGGCTCGAAGCGGGCGACGACGAGGTGGTATCCGCCCGGTGCGAAACCGAGGGCGCGGACGCCGTCGGCCGGGGCATCCTCCAGGATCGGGGCGCCGTAGCGGATGAGCTCGGTCGGTACCCCGAACTCGCGGTCGTAGTAGTCGCTGATCCCGGGCGCATCCGCGATGAGCGCGTCGGCCGTGCGGACGCCGAACTCCTCGGCCCAGCGGTAGTAGGCCTTCCCGCGGCGGCCCCACTTCGATCGCTTCCACTCCAGGCCGTCCATGTGCAGCGCGGTCGGGATGCCGCGGGCCCGCAGCGCGGGGAGGAACGGCGAGTTCGCCGCGTTGAAGACGAAGGCGGCGTCCGGCCGTCGGCCGAACACGGCGTGGATGGCCGAGAGGCCGGTGTGGCTGAGCGTCTCGAGCTGCTTGACGCGCAGCGCCGGCAGGTGGACGACCTTCATGCCGAGGTACTCGCGGGCGCGGCTCTCGGAGCCTCGCGTGTAGACGGTGACGGCGTGCCCTCGCTCGACCAGCCGCCGACCGATCTCCTCGACCGCGGTCTCGAAACCGCCGTAGGAGGCCGGGACGCCGCGGGTGCCGATCATGGCGATCTCGAGGGTGCGGGTGGCGCGGGGCCGCTCGTCCTGCGTGAGGCGGACCGGCTCGGTATCGAGACGCCGCGGGATTTCGATGACCATCAGTACGCTCCCTCGGTGGTGACCATGACCTTGGCTGTCCGCCACATGAGAACGAGGTCCGTCATCACGGTCCAGTTCTCGACGTAGCGGAGATCGAGCCGGACGCTCTCCTCCCAGGAGAGGTCGCTGCGGCCGCCGACCTGCCACGGGCCGGTGATGCCCGGCTTGATGTAGAGGCGGCGGTGGACCGCGCCGTCGTAGGCGGTGACCTCGGACGGCAGCGGGGGGCGCGGGCCGACGACGCTCATGTCGCCGCGCAGCACGTTCCAGAACTGCGGCACCTCGTCGAGCGAGAACGACCGCAGGAATCGGCCGACCCGCGTCACGCGCGGATCGTGCCGGAGCTTGAACAGGGGACCCGACCCCTCGTTGCGGGCGAGCAGCGCGGCGAGTTCATCCTCGGCATCCACCCGCATGGTGCGGAACTTGACGATGGCGAACTCGCGACCGTCGCGACCGACGCGCGCCTGCCGGAAGAAGACGGGTCCGCCGTCGTCGGCCTTGATCGCGATCGCGATCGCGAGAGCGAACGGCGCGAAGAGGGTGAGGGCGGCCAGGGAGGCGGCGACGTCCAGTGCGCGCTTGACGTAGAAGGCGGCGCCCTCGAAACTCGGGATCTTGACGTGGATGAGGGGCATGCCTTCGACGGGCCGCAGGGACATGCGGGGTCCCGCGACATCGGTGAGGCGACTCGAGATCACGAGCTCCGCAGCGGTCCCCTCCAACGCCCATGCGAGCCGCTTCACGTAGGACGGGTCGCCGACGGGCTGGCTCGCGACGACGATCGTGTCGCTCTCGTGGATCGCTGCGGCGCGCAGCACGGCGTCGTCGCCGCGCGTGACCGGGTAGTCCACGCCGTCGACGGTGAGCGGGGACTCCGTGTCGTCGAGCAGGGCGACGCCCACGACGAGGTAGCCGAGCTGCCCCGTCGGCCCGAGGCTCCGGATCGCGTATTCCACATCGTCGCGAGAGCCGACGACGACGGTGCGAGAGGCGTAGCGACCCTCGGAGCGCTCGGCGAGGAGCCAGCGCCGCCACGCCCAGCGGGAGACCAGCAGGGCGAGGGTTCCGAGGGGGAGTGCTGTGAACAGCTGCGCGCGGATGCCGTGCCACTCGAAGACGACGAAGACGATGGCGAGCAGGCCGAAGGCCAGCCCGGTCGCGTGGGCGACGCGGGCGTACTCGGTCGGCCCGGTCCCCACGACGGTCGTCGAGCGGGTGTTGAAGAGCCCGAGCGCGACCAACCAGATCACCGCGGTGGCGATCGCGATGATCACCGTGCTTCGCGGGGCGCTCGAGATGACGGCGGGCGCGGCCGCGTTCAGCGAGACGACGGCCGCGAAGGCGCAGGACACCGCTACCACGACGGCGTCGTTCACCCGGAGGCGCGTGCGGAAGCGTCGTTCCCACTGCTGCCGGCCGACCAGGGCCGCCGAGGCGCGGGGAGCTTCGCCGATCGCACCGCGGACTCCCGCCCGAGGACTGAGTCCGGGCAGTGTGAGACCCGGCGCGAGACCATCGACCGCGGTCACCGATCGTCCCCCCAGACATCGGTCTGTCGCCGCATCATGCCCCCAAGCAATGTGCGTCACTGCATCCGCCCCCACGGCGTCTGCATGTTCCCCAAGTGAGCTTCGCGGTCCCCCAAAGACCTCCGCGCGACCCCCCGGCCGCGCGATCCACTCGGAGGCAACTGTAGCGCGCGCCGCCCGAGCGTGCGAGTCCGATTCGTAAACTCGGCGTCAGCGGATGTTCATCTCGTCATCCGCGCCGGCGGCCGGGGGCGCGTCAGGCGCCGAATGCCCGGACGAGTGTGACCAGCAGCGGGCCGAAGCGTCCGTCGATGCGGAAGCGTGCGAAGCCTTCCGACACAGCCCGCCCGGTGCGGGAGGTGACGAACCACGGCGGCTTCGGCAGCACGGAGAACCGCCCTCGGCCGAGGGAGCGAGGGAACGGCCGGAACGGCCCGCGCACGACGGTCCGCTCCACCCGGTCGAGCAGGAGCGCGTTGTGCACCACGCCGATGCCGCTGGGCGCGTCATCGATCGTCCCGCCGGGATATGCACCCCACGTGGCCGTCGGGGTCAGGAACCCGAACGCGGTCCAGGCGTTCACTGCGACGGTGCCGTACCTCAGGCGCGCGACGGCGTCGTCGAATCCCGTGCCGAGACCCGCCAGAGTCGCCGGGTCGATGAGGACGTTCGCGCCGAGGGTCCCGGTCAGTCGGTCGTTCGCATGCGCGATCGCGGTGTCGAGGAAGGCCGCACCGGTTCCCGGCAGGTCGACGATGCCCAGGACGGGGGCGAAGTACTCCGTCGTCTCGACCTCGCCGCCGCCGGTGACCAGAGCGCGTGTGTCGTCCGCGAACCAGACCGCGTCCGGGTACGTGTCCCGCACGCGTCCGAGCCGCTCCACCGCGCTCGGATACCAGACGGGTCGCCGCGGCGCCCGCGTGAGAGCGCGGTGCAGCTCGCGCAGGAAGTCGTCGCGCTGCTCCCAGTCGCGGCTCATCAGCACGACCTGCCCGGCGATGCAGTTGTGTCCGCTGTTGTGCAGGCGCATCGTCGCGACGTGCTCCGCCTGGAAGCGCAGATCCGCCGCGGACCACCGTCCCGGCACGACGATGATCGGCGAGACTCCGCCGAGCTCCGCCGTGATCGGCACGCGCAACCGGTCCTCATCCGAACCGACGATGGCGCGGAAGGTGGATTCCGACCCCGTGACGTGGACGTGGTCGATCCCGGGATGCCGCGTGAGGTACGCCCCCACATCGCCGCCCCCACTGACGACGGAGACGAACCCTGCGCGGATCAGCGGTGCGAACACGCGCTCGAACACCGGCACGAGTGCGTCCTGCGTGGGGTTCACCTTCAGGAGCGCGACCCGTCCTTCGGCGAGGAGTTCGTACAGGACGTCGAGGAACGGGATCGAGGTCACGTTCCCCGCGCCGAGGACGAGCCCGACGCCGCCGGTGCGGTGCGGATGCCGCGACGCGAGGCCCGCGGCATCCCTCGCCTCGTGCGGCGTGACGCCGGGCTGCACCCACACCTCGGTGGTGTACCCCGACAGCAGCAGGCGGTCCGATGCACGCAGCGGCGCGGAGTGCACGACGGTGCGTCCCCCGGGCCCGGTGCCGATCCGGACGCCGGCGAGCGGGCTCCGACCGCGGGCGAGGGCGTCGAGGCTGCCGGCGTATGCGTCGAGTGCGACGAGCGCGGCATAGGGCCCCGCGAGCCACTCCTCGCCGGCCAGCGGATGCCGCGGCTCGAGGCCTTTGCTCTCGGCGGCGATGCGCGCCCAGTCTTCGGCCGCCGCTTCGACGGCCGAGCGGATCTCCCGGAGCAGGTCGCGACGTGCGGCGGCCGTCAGCGCGCTCCAGCCGGCGGATCCGGTGCGCAATCGCTCGAGCGAGCCGTCGAGCGCCGCACGGGTGTCGGCGTCGGGGGAGAGGTCCCGCGGCGTGGCCGGTGACGTCGTCGTCATCGTCGCGGCGCGGTTGGGCTCAGATCAGCGAGAGTTCGCGGAGCTTCGCGGCGACGTCGTCGTTGCTCGGCTCGACGTGGTGGCTCGCATCGGGGTAGACCACGACCGGGATGTTGGTGCGACCGGAGATCTCGCGCGCGACCTCGGCGGCCTCGGGCTCCGCCTCGAGGTCGATGTAGCGGTAGTCGACTCCGAGGCTGTCGAGCTGCGCCTTCGTGCGGCGGCAGTCGCGGCACCATTCGGCGCCGAACATCGTGATCTGAGCGGACGTGTCGGTCATCACTCCAGCGTACGCCCGCCCACCGCCGTGGGCGCGGCGTCGGGCTGTGCCGCAGTGCGCCCGGATCGGCGGGGCGCGTAGACGACGAGCGCGTGGAAGACGAAGCGCAGGACGAAGGCGGCGACGAGCGTCAGGGCGGCGGCGAGGACCGCCGGGATGTGGGCGCCCTCGACCAGGATCGACAGGACGGGGATGCGGACGATCGCCTCCAGGCCGTTGAAGCTGAAGGATTTCAGGAACCGCGTGAGCATGCGCCCCGACTCCGAGCGCATGTCGGAGAAGACGAGGTACTCGAGCAGCAGGAAGTTCGTGATGATCGTCACGATGCTCGCGACGACGGCCGCGGGGACGTAATCCATCCCGACGCGGATGAGTCCCCACATGATGACGAGGTTCGCGATCGCGCCGAACCCTCCGACGAGGGCGAACGCCGACATCCGCCCGAAGCGCAGCATCGCGAGCTGCGTCAGGAAGCGGACCCCTTGCGTGAAGGTCGCCTTCGAGGTGCCGGCGTGACGCTGTGCGAAGTCGAAGGGCACCTCGTCGACGCGCAGCTGACGCCGCGCGAGCACCTCGAGCAGGATCTTGAAACCGCGAGGACGCAGGGATTCGACGTCGACGGCCTGCGTGTCGAGCAGGAAGAAGCCGGTCATCGGGTCGGAGCAGTTCGCGAGCTTGCGTGGGAACATCGCCTTCGTGAGGGCGGTGGAGGCGCGTGACACGGCGGTCCGGGTCGCGTCGGCGAGCCCTTTCGAGGTGCCGCCGGAGGCGTAGCGCGAAGCGACGACGACGTCCACATCGCCCTGCTCGGCGCGCTCGATGAGGCGGGGGATGTCCTCGGGCGGATGTTGCAGGTCGCCGTCCATGACGAGGCACCAGCGCGAGTTCGCGGCCCGGAACCCGGCCACGACCGCACCGCCGAGACCCGCGGTCGGCTGTTCGCGGTGGATGAGACGGACCGGGAAGGGCGACGTCCGCGCGGCGGCTGAGATGATGTCGGCCGTGTCATCGGTCGAGTCGTCGACGAAGATGACCTCGAAGACGCGATCCTCGAGCGTGTCGCCGATGCGCCGCAGCAGTTCGACGACGTTCGGACCCTCGTTGAAGGTCGGAACGATGATCGACAGATCCATGGCGGGGCTCGCGATGCTCGGCGGGCACGGGACGTCTCAGCCTAACCGCGCGCGTCGGGGCGGGACTGAGGATGTCCCCGGCGAACCTCGTGGGAGCGCTGAGGGACGGCGTCTTCCGGCGTCATCGCCCGGCCGATAGCCTGGCCGCATCCGACGAGAGGGGTTCGGCATGAGTGCGCAGGGATCGGTGCGGGCGGTGGTCGGCGGCATCCGCGGGGCACTGCTGATCGGCGGTGTGCTGGCGGTCGTGGTCGGCATCCTGATCCTCGTCTGGCCGGGGAAGACGGCGATGGTCGTCGCGGGGATCATCGCCGCGTGGGCGGTCGCCGCGGGGGTCGTCAACATCGCGATCGGTCTGCTCTCGCGCACGGCGGGATCGTGGGCCCGCGTGGGTCATATCGCGCTCGGATCGATCTTCGTCATCGGGGGCGTGGTCGCCTTCTCGAACCTGGGGCTCGCCGCCGAGACGCTCGCGACGTTCCTGGGGGCGCTGGTCGGCATCCTGTGGATCGTCGAGGGCGTCGTCGCGCTCACCACGTTGCGGGGGACGCGGTCCCGGGGCTGGACGATCGCGTTCGCCGTCCTGAGCCTGGTCGCCGGTGTCGTGATCCTCTTCGCCCCCATCTGGGGGGCGCTCGTGCTCTGGCTGTGGATGGGCGTTTCGCTCATCCTGCTCGGCGTGATCCAGATCGTCCGCGCTGCTCGGCTGCGCACGCGCTGAGCCCTCTGCTAGACAGGTCTGATGATCTGGGGGGATGCCGGTGCGATGCGCCCGCGCAGGGTGTGGACCGGTGTCGTGCTGACGGCGGTGGCGATGATCCTGGCGGGATGCGCCTCGACGGCGGGAGTCGCGAGCATCGCTCAGACGCCCGAGGCGAGCCCTTCGGTGACCCCCGAGGCGACGCCGGTGGTGGCGCCGGCTGCCGATGCGGTGCTCGGCGAGCAGACCGTGACCGGTGTCGGTCCGCGGTCCGAGGAGAAGATCGCGCTCACCGTGCCGGATGGCACACGCACGGTCCACGTGGATCTGACCTGTGCCGCCGAGTCCCGTTTCACCGCGGAGCTGGGTGACTCGATGATGCTCGGGCAGGCGCCGCTGTCGGGCCCGTGCGACGGGTCGCGGACCCTTGCGTGGCCGTGGATCGCGCAGTCCGCACCGGAGCTGTCGCTGTGGGTCGAGCCGGAGGTCGAGTGGGCCGCCGTCGTGACCTACTCGCCCGACGCGTTCGCCCAGGACGAGGTGCTCGTCGAGGAGTGCGCGGCGTACTCGCAGATCCACAGCCAGGTGACGAACGCGGACGACGGGTACGGCTTCTACGCCGCCTTCGGCGCGGACGAGTGGAATGCACGCGTGGATGCCGCGGCCCGAGCGGCGGAGGTGCTCGCCGCCTCGTCGCTGACCGCCCTGGCGGACGAATTCGCCGCCGTGCGCACCGTGCTCGCGGAGCGCTCGCCGATCCCCGGCGGGATGACCGAGGTGCAGGAGTACTGGGAGACGCAGCGGCCGATCGCCGAGGCCTGCGCCTGGAACCACAGCGAGATCGTCGTCACCGCCGAGTTCGGAGGCTGACTCCTCAGCTCACGTGGTCGCGCCAGGAATGCTGCGGCCGGTAGCCGAGCAGGCGCTGCGCCTTCGCGGTGGAGAAGAGCGAGTCGTGCACGCCGAGGTCGCCGCGCGTCTCGACATCCGGGAACACCTCGGCGACCAGCTCGTCGTTCGGTCGGCTCATGACGGTGTCGGCGGCCGCGATGAGGAAGTGATCGAACCCGGCGGGCGCGACCTCGAGCGCCCGCGCGATCGCCTGCGCGCCGTCGCGCGCGTCGATGTAGCTCCACAGGTTCCACTTGCGCAGGCGCGCGTCGGCGTCGAAGGACGGGAACTCCGCGTAGTCCTCGGGCACCATGACGTTCGAGAACCGCAACGCCGTGATGGATGCCTCCGGGTGCCAGCGCGTCAGCTCGATCGCCATCTGCTCCTCGAGGTGCTTGACGAGCGAGTAGACCGACTCGGGACGGGCCGGGTAGTCCTCGTCCACCGGGATGTAGGGCGGCGGCACGTCGAACGGGAGCCCCTGCACCGTCTCGCTCGAGGCGTAGACGATCTTCGTGATGCCGATGCGCAGAGCCGCCCAGAACACGTTGAAGGTGCTCGCCATGTTGTTGTGGAAGGTCGCCACGTCGGAGCGGATGCCGGGGGCCGGGATCGCGGCGAGGTGCACGAGCGCGTCGACGCCGTCGTGCTGATCGCCGACGGCGGTGAGGGCGTCGACGACCTGTCCGTAGTCCGTCAGGTCGACCTGGACGAAACCGGGACCGCGCCGCCCGTGGACGTCGAAGCCGATGACCTCGTGACCCGCCGCCGCGAGTTCGCGGACGACGACCGTGCCGAGCTTGCCGGAGGACCCTGTGACGGCGATGCGCATCCCGCCAGCATGTCACGCAGCGGGGACACGAGGGCCTTCACCAGCCGTGGGTGTTGAGCCACTCCTGACGGTGGGCGGTCTCGGCATCCGTCTCCTGCGGATCCGACGTCTCGTGCGCGGTGAGCCTGCCGTCTCGGAGGGGGACGAAACGATGGCAGACGGGGCACAGGGCGCGCCCGGAGGGCCAGCCGTCCGCGAGCGCTGCGGCGGGCTCGCCGGGTTCGCCGGAGCCGGGGCAATCGGCAGGGTCGGCTGCCGCATCCGTCCACATGATCGTGCGGTGGCGATGCAGGCCCGGGTGGTCGAGCGGGCGGGTGCAGCGGCGGCCGGCGTTGCGGCTGCGGCAGAAGCGGACGGTCATCAGTTGATGATCTCGCCGCCGGATTCCTCGATGGCGGCGATCCGGCGCTTCCAGTCCGCGAGGGCCTCGGGTGTCAGACGCGGGAAGTCGGTGATCTCGCCGACGATGCGCAGCGGCTCGGTGCTGCGGTACGAGCGCGTGGGGTTGCCGGGGAACTTCTTGTCCGTGACGTTCGGGTCGTCCTCGAACGGCCCGGTGGGCTCGACGATGTACACCCGCGGTTCGGCGTCGCCCGCGGCGAGCTCGGCCGCGAGCCCGGCACCGTCCCGTGTCGCCGTGAAGTAGATGTGATTCATCACGAGCGTCGGTCGGTAGTTCGAACGGCGTCCCGCCGTGAGCAGATCGCCGATCTGCAGGTCGGCCTTCGTGCCGTGGAAGAAGGGCCCGGTCTCGTCCGCTGCGCTCACCGCGTCAGGCTAGCGCGCAGGGTCAGACGTCGGAACGGGGCATCGGCGCGAGGCGCGTGAGCTGCGTCACGTGGCGGGGCTCGAGCTCGGCGATCGAGGCGACGCCGAGGAGCTTCATGGTGCGCTCGATCTCGCTGCGGAGGATCTCGATCGTCTTGTCGACGCCCGCCCGGCCGCCGGCCATGAGGCCGTAGAGATAGGCGCGGCCGATGAGCGTGAACTTCGCGCCGAGCGCCATCGCGGCGACGATGTCGGCGCCGTTCATGATGCCGGTGTCGACCATGACGGTCGCATCCTTGCCGACCTCGCGGACGACGGTGGGCAGCAGGTGGAAGGGGATGGGTGCCCGGTCGAGCTGGCGTCCGCCGTGGTTCGACAGGATGATGCCGTCGACGCCGTGGTCGATGAGGCGCTTCGAGTCCTCGACGTTCTGCACGCCCTTGATGACGATCTTCCCGGGCCAGATCTCGCGGATGACCTTCAGGTCCTCGTAGCTGATCGTCGGGTCCATCGCCGCGTTGAGCAGGTCGCCGACGGTGCCGCCGGTCGCGGACAGCGACGCGAATTCGAGCTTCGGCGTCGTGAGGAAGTCGATCCACCACCAGGGCCGCGGGATCGCGTTGACGATCGTGCCGAGGGTCAGCTGCGGCGGGATCGAGAAGCCGTTGCGCTTGTCGCGCAGGCGCGCACCGGCCACCGGTGTGTCGACGGTGAACTGCAGGGTGTCGAAGCCGGCCTCGGCGGCGCGCTTGGCGAGACCGTAGGAAATCTCCCGGTCGCGCATGACGTACAGCTGGAACCAGTTGCGGCCGTGCGGGTTGGCGGCCTTCACGCCCTCGATCGAGGTGGTGCCGAGGGTCGAGAGGGTGAACGGGATGCCGGCGGCCCCCGCCGCTCCGGCCCCGGCGACCTCGCCCTCGGTCTGCATGAGCCGGGTGAAGCCGGTCGGTGCGATGCCGAACGGGAGCGCGGACGGGCCCCCGAGGATCTCGACGGAGGTGTCTACCTCGGCGGCGGGGCGCAGCACGTCGGGGTGGAACTCGACGTCCTCGAATGCCTGACGGGCGCGGGCGAGCGAGGTCTCGCCCTCGGCGGCGCCGTCGGTGTAGTCGAACGCGGCCTTGGGGGTGCGGCGCTTCGCGATCTTGCGCAGGTCGGCGATCGTGTATGCGGCATCCAGTCGGCGCTTCGTGCCGTTGAGCTCGGGCTTCTTGAACTGCATGAGCTCGAGCAGCTCGACCGGCTTCGGGAATTGACGCTGCACCATGGGGACCATCTTCCTCTGGGGTGATTCGACGCGGACCGTGATTAACGGAGGAACGCGGCGGCGACGCCGGAGTCCACCGGGATGTGCAGACCGGTCGTGCGCGAGAGCTCGGGGCCGGTGAGGACGTACACCGCGTCGGCGACGTTCTCGGGGACGACCTCGCGCTTGAGGATGGTGCGGTTCGCGTAGAACTGGCCGAGATCCTCTTCCTTCACGCCGTACGTCGCGGCGCGGTTGGCGCCCCAGCCGGCGGCGAAGATGCCCGAGCCCCGCACGACGCCGTCCGGGTTGATGCCGTTCACGCGTACGCCGTGCTCGCCGAGCTCGACGGCCAGCAGACGCACCTGATGGGCCTGGTCGGCCTTGGTCGCCGAGTAGGCGATGTTGTTGGGCCCGGCGAAGACGGAATTCTTCGACGAGATGTAGATGACATCGCCGCCCATCCGCTGCTCGATGAGTGCCTTCGCGGCGGCCTTGGCGACGAGGAACGAGCCCTTCGCCATGACGTCGTGCTGCAGATCCCAGTCCTTCTCGGTGGTCTCGAGCAGCGGCTTCGAGAGCGAGAGACCGGCGTTGTTGACGACGAGGTCGATGCCGCCGAAGGCGAGGACGGTCGCGTCGATCGCGGCCTGCACCCCCTCGGCATCCGCCACGTTCGCGGCGACGCCGATCGCGACGTCCGTGCCGCCGAGCTCTGCTGCGGCGGCCTGCGCCTTCTCGAGGTCCAGGTCGGCGACGACGACGCACGCGCCCTCGGCGGCGAGCCGCGTGGCGATCGCCTTGCCGATGCCGGATGCCGCGCCCGTGACGAACGCGATGCGCCCCTGATGGGTCTTGGGCTTCGGCATCCGCTGCAGCTTCGCCTCTTCAAGGGCCCAGTATTCGATGCGGAACTTCTCCGCGTCCGAGATGGGCGAGTAAGTCGAGAGGGCCTCGGCGCCGCGCATGACGTTGATGGCGTTGACGTAGAACTCGCCGGCGACGCGGGCGGTCTGCTTGTTCGCGCCGTAGCTGAACATGCCGACGCCCGGGACGAGGACGATGAGCGGGTCGGCCCCGCGGATCGCGGGGGAGTCCGCCGTCGCGTGCGCGTCGTAGTACGCCTGGTAGTCGGCGCGGTACGCCTCGTGCAGTTCACGGAGGCGCGCGATCGCGTCCTCGACGGACGCGGATGCCGGCAGGTCGAGGATGAGCGGCTTGACCTTGGTGCGCAGGAAGTGGTCGGGGCAGCTCGTGCCGAGCTCCGCGAGAGCCGGGGCCTTCTCGGAGGCGAGGAAGTCGAGCACGACGTCGCTGTCGGTGAAGTGGCCGACCATGGGCTTGTCGGTCGAGGCGAGCCCGCGGATCGTGGGCGCGAGGGCGGCGGCCTTCGTGTGGCGCTCGGCGTCGGGGAGCGCTTCGAAGCCGGCGCGGACGCCGCCGAAGGGCTGCGCCGCACCGTGCTCGTCGATGTGGGCCTGCGCGGTCTCGATGATCCAAAGGCTGTTGCGCTCGGTCTCCTCGGAGGTGTCGCCCCAGGCGGTGATGCCGTGTCCGCCGAGGATGCAGCCGATCGCGTCGGGGTTCTCCGCCTTGATCGCGGCGATGTCGAGGCCGAGCTGGAAGCCGGGGCGGCGCCACGGCACCCAGGCGACCTTGTCGCCGAAGATCTCGCGGGTGAGCTTCTCGCCGTCGGCGGCGGTCGCGATGGCGATGCCGGCGTCCGGATGCAGGTGGTCGACGTGTGCGGCATCCACCAGTCCGTGCATGGCGGTGTCGATCGACGGAGCAGCGCCGCCCTTGCCGTGGAGGCAGTAGTCGAAGGCCGCAACCATCTCGTCCTCACGCTCGACGCCGGGGTAGACGTCGACGAGGGCGCGCATGCGGTCGAGGCGGAGGACCGCCAGTCCTTCGGGCTTCAGCGTGCCGAGGTCACCGCCCGAGCCCTTGACCCAGAGGAGCTCGACGGGCTCACCGGTGACCGGGTCGGTGTCGGTGCCCTTGGCGGAGGTGTTGCCGCCGGCGTAGTTGGTGACCTTCGGGTCGGAACCGAGGCGGTTGCTGCGCGCGATCAGGTCGGCGGCGGCCGTGGGTGTGGAAGACATCGACTCTCCTGCGAGGCTCAGACGTGAAAGATTTTGTGAAACCTTTCACAATCTAACACGGTCAGCGGATGTCGACCAGATCCCGGAACGGGGCGAGCCTCTCATCGGAGGGGTCGAGGTCGGTGACGAGGACATCGACATCGGTCCAGCGCAGGGCGCGCGCGACGGCCAGGCGCTCGAGTTTCGACGAGTCCGCGAGCACGACGGTCTCGTCGGCGTTGGCGGCGAGGACGCGCTTGACCTCGGCTTCCTCGAGCGTCGTCTCGCTCGTGCCGAACGACGGGTCGAGGGCGGCGGCGCTCGTGAAGAAGCGGTCGTAGTGAAAGCGTGCCGCGCTCTCGCACGCCTGCGCGCCGACGAAGCTGCCCGTGCGCGGCTCGAGGCGCCCGCCGAGCAGGATCGCGTCGACGGCCGGTCGGGCCTGTGCGGTGCGGAGGTTGTCATAGGAGTTGGTGACCACGAGCAGCTCGTGGCTCTCGTCGAGGGTGGATAGGAGCGCGCCGACGGTGGAGGACGCATCCATCGCCGCGGCGCCGCCGTGGGGGAGCAGGTCGTGCGCCTTGCGGGCGATCTCGGCCTTCGCGCCGCCGCGGGCGGCGATCCGCTCGCTGAAGCCCTGCGGCACGATCGCAGCGACGGCGCCGCCCCGGACGCGCCGGGCCAGGCCGTCGCGGACGAGGTCGTCGAGGTCGCGGCGCACCGTCATGACCGAGACGCCCAGCGCGTCAGCGGCGGACTCGAGGCGGATGCTGCCGGACTCGGCCAGCATCTCGACGAGGCGCGACCGGCGTTGGGCGCTGAGGAGGGGCGGCATGCGATCAGGGTAGCCGGGCCGCCCCGGGTCGCCGTGGCGAGCTTAGGCTCGATGCGTGAGCGAGCGCCCGGCGGTCATGTGCCCCACCTGCGGCGATCCGCTGCGCTTCGAGATCCTCGACGATGAGCGGTTCGCGGTCGCCTGGTCGTGCCTGAACTGCGGGCTGGTGCGGGTGACGGAGCCGCGGTGAGGGTCAGCTCCGGCGCTCGGCGATGATCGCCCCGACCGGTCGCGTGCCGCGTTCCGCGCGGCGATGGACGGCGACGACGTCGAACCCCGCGGACTCGAGGACGCGCTCCAGGTCGCTCGCCTTCCAGCGGTAGGCCCCCACGACGGCGTGATCGAACGCCTCGGTCTGCTCGCTGTCGAAGTAGCCGAGCAGGAGCGACCCGCCGGGCCGCAGCACGCGCGCGATCTCGGCCAGCGGAACCCCGATGTCGGACGGGTCGTGGTGGATCGTCGAGAACCACGCCAACACACCGCCGATCGCGGCATCCGATTCGTCGATCGACTCGATGCTCCCGACGTCGAACCGGGTGCCGGGGTGGGTCGCACGGGCGTGGTCGATGAACTCCGCCACGAGATCGATCCCGCGGATGTCGGCGCCGCGATCCGCCAGATGCTGCGTCCAGTGCCCCGGTCCGCACCCTGCGTCGATGAGCGGACCGGATGCCGCGGCTGCCCACATCTCGATGAGATGGCGATCCGCGTCGTGCATCAGACGCACGGTTCCGAGGGCGTCGATGTATTCGGATGCCCGGCTCGCGTACGCGGCGGTGGTGCTGGCCATCTCGCGAGAGTACCCACGACGCGGACTGTCCGTGTGCCACGATGCCGTGACATGAGCGCTCGCGAACCCGACTGGGACATCCGCATCCCCGGAACTGAGGTCCTGCGCCTCACGGAGCGGCAGCGAGAGCTGCTGCGAGCGCTCGAGGACGAGCTGCCGACGTCCCGCGCAGACGACAGCGACAGAGCGATGGCCGCCGCCGCGTCGATCGTCCGTGCGCTGGCGGCGTCAGGCCTGACGGCTCAGCAGATCGCCGACAACAGCAGGCTCCGTCCGGCGGCCGTGAAAGCGATGCTCGAGACGGACGGTCCAGGGCAAAGCAAACCCCCCGCCATGTAGAAGCTAGGCGAGCGTTTCTGGGACCGTTGTAACGACGGTCCGTGTGGCTCCGACGGGCGTCGATCCCGTGACCTCACGATTTCAGTTGTATGCGCCGGGTCGGTGGGTGCTGACGAGTGCTCGTTTGCCGCGTGATTCCGCAGAAGGTCTGCTCGTTGGTGATGGCTGGGTCTCGATAGTTTCAGCCGACTTCCCGGCGCCGTACCGGCCCCGATTCGCTACTAGACCGCGCCTAAGTCACGGAGGCTCCACGAGTCATCACCCCCCTGAAACGCGGGCGAAGGGCAGCCCGTGCCTCCGGGCCATCTGATGAGCTTGTCATCGCGTCGAGCCGGATGACGTGAGCGTCGATGCGAACAGCGCCGTGCGGACGTCGCACCGCACCGGGAGCACATTGATGCCCCGGCGATCGAGTCGCCGCGCGATCTGAGTGAGCCGAGGTCCGCAGAAGGTTTACAACGCTGTGGTTCGGCCCGCATGGCACGATGATCCAATGGCCGAAGTCGAGTGGCACCCCGTGCACGGCGTCTTGATGACGAGCGAGCCGATCGAGGCGTACGGCGGAGTCGCCTTCCCTCGAGGGCTCCTCGAAAGCTTCGCGGACCGAATGAATGGGAAGCCTTTGCCATTTCACCTCGATCATGACCTGACGAAACCGATCCGAATGCGTGGCGTTGAGGTCTTCGCACATGATCGAAGCGACGGCATCACCGAGCTACGCTTCCGAGCGGAGATACACGCGAATGACGTCCGATTCATTGAGTCGCGTCCGGCGATGTCGGCGACGGTGATGACTCCGCTTGCGCGCGACGTGGACACTCCTTCTAAGTCTGGCGCCCGGTTGCAACTGGGCGCTGACCACGCCTGGTTCGATGATGAAGCGCTAATTCATGCTGAGGAACGGCTCGTTCAGCGTGGCGTCTCGGCCGAGTACGTACTAGTCCAGCGTGCCTATCAGTTCGCCGTCGTCCCGGACCCGCAAATCTACATCGAGGTTGCGGTTTCTATGTTGCTCTCCATCGGAGCAAGCGCGATCTGGGACGGAATCAAAGCCCTTTTTGCTCGCCGGCGAACGCCGCCGGGAGCTGACTCGAGTATCCCGACCACGGTGAATATCCAGATAACTCACGGCAATTCGTCGCTCCGTGCCGTGGTGACAACTGCGGAGGCCGAAGCGGCCCACCGTGCGATCGAGGCGCTCGATGCTGTCGCCACGGGATTTCAGCAGGACGCTCAGCGTTCCACCAAGAGCGTCGAACCTGAGGCCTCTACGAGCATCTGGGACGACCCCAACCGACGTTGGACGCCGCCAAGCTGAGCGTGGCACATTGCCTCGGCCTGATCCGAGACTAGTTGGGTGTGCGCGGAGCACATGACCCTCTCGAGCTTTTGTTCGCACGCGGTTTCGCCGAGACATGCTCGCCCGGCATGGCTTGTTCTCGATACCCGCAGCCGAGTTCGCGGCTCCAGGCTAGATGCCTCCGACGAGTCTCTCCGCCGGAACCTGCTCCGCCTCGACGCAGAGCGTTCGCAGTTCATCCGAAATGAAGAATCGGCCCGGGTAAGAGTGCACCATCTGAGGCGCTCGACGGAGGATGACGCCTAAGACGGCACTCGTGGGGTCAAGCGACCTCGCAGCGACAAGATCCGTGTTGGTTGTCAGCGCGTCGTTCAGGTCGTCACTGGACAGCTCTGCAGCGTGCAGCCAGCCGACGACGGTATCAGCAAGCCGTCGTCGATCTTCCGGCAATTTCTCGGCGAAGTGCGCCTCGAGAACCTCGAGAACTGATCCGGCTTCGAGCATCGGCTGCGGGGTCGCCACGGTCAGATCTTCGGGCAGCACGATGGCGTCGATGTCGTCAATAGTGCGGTCGATCATCTCGAGAATCCCGCGCATTTGTGCAACTAACCGGAAGTTGCTCCAAGAATAGTTCCGGCCTTTGTAGTCGAAGTCGTGAGTTGCCACGTCCAAAGCATGCTGAAGAACAGTCGTGAATTGCACCTCGCACTCCTGGACAAGCAGAGGGTGTCGTTCTAGATACGCGGCCGGTGGACGAACGAAGACTTTTGGTTCGTGGTAGCGAAAGTCGCTCGGGCCGACTTCTATGGGACCGGGATCGTCGACTGCGAGTTCGCTCGCTTTGAGCAACTCGATGGCGGACGGAATCTCGTGGCGGTACAGGACGACGACCGTAAATCCGAGCAGGTCTCGAATGCCATTCGCCTCGACGATCTTGCCAGACTGTAGCTTTTGGTGGATGCTCTTGGCTTGCTTCTTCCGGAAAGTGACTGCTTCGACGTTGAGACCTTGGAGAGCGGCTCGCAACTTCGGTTCGATCACCTCTCGGAGCGTGTCGAGATCTTGCTCGAGATTGGCTCGCCAGATCGTGACCTTCGCTGGGATCATGCTGACTGCGACATCACCTGAGCAAGCGTCTTAGCCCGCGCAGTCCGGTTAGCAGCCTTGTTAGATCCCTGTCTGGCCGATAGGACGTATTGCACCGCGCGATCGGTCTCGCCGCGGTCGAGTTCGGCGGCAAAGTCCGACAGGCGCTGAGCGGTGACAGGAGCTGGAGGCAGTTGCTCGCGGTCTCGGAGGTCGATCAGCGCCGACCAAAGCGAGTAAAAATCGGCCACGTTGGAGAAGCGCGTCGATGCCAGGGGAAGTTCTTCATCCAGTTTCGCTAGGTACGCGAGGGTATCTGCGAATCGCTTGTTGATGCGACGTGCACCGGGAATTTCCTCGTCCCACGCTGCGTACTTCTCGTCAAGATAATCCTTGCCGTCCTGGATGCCCGCGGCGGCAACGACATAGAATTCCGAGACATACTCGACGTCGAGCATGCGCCGCCGCCGTGCATCGGTGACGAGCCCGATCTGCTCCCAGAACGAATCTTCCGCCAGCTCCTCGACCTTTCTGATAAAGGCCCCGTCGAACTGGGCGTGGCGCAGCTCTTGCTTATTCAATCGGGCGACATTGCGGTTCAGTCGGTCGAACGCCTGGTTCAGTTCTGCCGACGTCGTATTCGTAACCATCTCGACAGTGAAAAGATATTCGAGAATGCGGAGCTTGTCTTCCTTTGGGAAGTCCTCGTAGTACCTTCCCGCAAGACCCATATCTTCGAGTGAGTCGGGAGCCGCGAACTCGTTTCGAACGAATAGCAGTATCGTCGTCAGGCGCTGCTTCCCATCCAACACTCGATACTCGGTCGGCTGGTCAGGGTCAACCACCCGGTCTATGAAGATTGACTGGGTTGGGTAGTTGCGGAGCACTGAGTCGATGAAGAACCGACGGTACTGGGGACTCCATACGCTCCTTCGCTGGTACGGGGGGTCAAGATTCAGCCTTCCTCCGTCGTCCAGGTCGAGGAACCAGCTAACTGTCTGAGGGCTGGGTGTGCGTTCGAATCGCTTCGTAGTCATCTGAGTGCCTCTTGGTGGGTCTGGCGGATGCGTCAATTCAACTATGGCGGACGCACCCCAATTGCAACCCGACCGGTTAGTCAGGCGTCCAGAACGATCGGGTGTCCGACGCGCCGACAGGTGCATAGATGCAGTGCGGCTAGAGACCTATGGGCACTGACGAAGTCATACCCGAAGAGCCAGTGCCGGATCGTGTGAAGGTTCCGAACTCAGGCGAATAAGAGCGATCCACCTCGGCGTGCGACGGTGCTGTGGCCGAGCTGCTCGACTACAGATCGAATCACGGCCTTGCCGAGCTCCATCGGCACGGCATTACCGAGCTGCCGTTGGACATCGGCACGTGACCCCTCGATCACGAAATCATCCGGGAAGGACATCAGTCGCAGAATCTCGTTAACCCGGAGCCTGCGCGCTCGGGTGTCGCCGGATTTAGTCTTGACGTTCTCCCAGTGGAACGGCCCGACCCAGGGGCCTGGTTGGGCCTGCAGCGTTGAGGAGGGGCGGTCGGGGTGCAGTCTCAGGAGGAACGTCCAGTACCGGCTGCGCCACTCGAACTCATTGCGTCCGCCGTATCGGTCGGTATGCCAGAGGTAGTTCTGGCCCGGGGGAATCTCTGACGCGAGTTCACCGTAGGTTCCGTCCACAACCTCATCGAGCGCAGCGCGCGCTACCTGGGGGAGACCTGCAAATGCCTGGCTGGCGGTTACGTGTGGCGTCTTCGACAAGTCGATCTTTCGATCGCGTTCACTCCAGCCCGAGTGCGTTGGCTCCGGGAATTGCAGTCGCTCCCCGTCGCGACGACCGATAACGAACACGCGTCGACGCAGCTGGGGCACTCCATAGTCGGCTGCCAGCAGAACCCGCCACTGCGGGTTGTATCCGAGTTGTCCCAGCGACTGCAGGAGGCGTTCGAGCTGTGCGCGATGAGTCTTGTACGTGAGGCCCTGCACGTTCTCGAGGATGAATGCCTCGGGGCGTGTCTCCCGCACTACGCGAACGTACTCGTCAAGCAGCGATGCGTTCGGGTCGCGACTCTCGCGCTTTTGCTCGAGCCAGAAGCCTGACTTGCTGAACGGGGTACACGGTGGGCCCCCGATCACGAGCGTGGGCTCGCCAGACCGAAGTCCGGCTCGATCAAGAATCTGCTCGGTTGGGACATTTCGGATGTCTCCGGTGACAGTTGGGACATTGCCGAAGTTCGCACGAAGGGTAGCCAGGGCCGGATCATTGTAGTCGGTGGCTACTGCCACTCGCAGTAGTCCGGAGCCTCGGTCCTCGGATACGAGCGGCTCGGCGTCAGCTCGCTCCGCCGCGAGGTCGAGTCCGCCAGCGCCAGAGAAAAGGCTTACAACCGGCAGTTGCTCGGACATTCACACCTCCATTGCTCGCTCCTGATCGGAGCAGCGTGTTCGTCAAGTATCGCTGACCGTATGTTGCCCGAAGCCTCCGACATGCGTTCGTGGAACACATGATCCCTCGAACGCGATGGGATGCTGGTACGCGTGCCCAACGCCCTAGATCTGCAAGCCTGGCTTCAGTCCGCATGCAGTGCCTACGTGTTCGACCTCCTCGGCGTCTACCGGAAAGACGGTGAGCACGAGTGGCCGATCACCGCAAACAATGCGGACGAACTCGAGGCGATTGTGCTGGGGGGAGGACACATCCTTCCGCTACCCAAGGAGTCGGCCTCGCTAGCAAACGTTCTCGAGGTGAGTGTCGCGGATCACATCGCTGAGCACGTGGTGGCCACTACGGGACTCGAACTCATGCGCGGAACTGAGCGGGGCTATCCAGACTTGGAGTTCACCGGGTCCAGCCTCAACGACGAGTTCCACGCTGTGGACATCAAGGTTGCGCGACGGAAGCGAACGAAGAAGGGCGTCAGCAAGAACACTGAGAGCCGAATCACGCTCTACACGGGCAACACCTACTTCCGGTATCCCACGCTGCATTGGCCTGGAACGTTCAGACCTTTCGCGGACTGCGCCTCGCACCTGGACATCGTGGTGCTCTACACGCTGAACGAGGAGAGCCCTTCTCGCGTGGAGGATCTCGAACTGATCGTGCAGCCTGCATGGAAGATCGCCAGCAAGCAGCGTTCGTCCACAACTCGCGAGTACATCGGCGCGGTCGTCGACATCGAGGATCTGCGGGCTGGCCGCGGTGAGTTTGCGACACCGGAGGAGTTCTACGCCTTCTGGCGCAAGTTCCCATTCAAGATCGGACGAGTAGTGCAGCAGCAGCTAGACAAGCTACTTACGAAGGGCTGAACGCAGACCGGTCCCGACGCCGAGGAGCGCCCGGACCGCAGCGGAGCGAGGACCGGACACACCGCAGGCGTCATTGCCGGCCGTCAGGCCGGCCTCGAAACAAGTAAAGAAAGTTCTCACAGCTCGACATCGCCGAGGTCCTGCAGGGCGCGGCTTGTGGCGCGGGCCTCGTCGGCGGACGGCAGCCAGGGTTCGAAACCTCGCTGCGCCTCGGCGGCTTCAATCGCTCGGTCGAGCGCGTTCGAGATTCCGCGAAGGTCTTTGAAGCCAAGCGCTCGGATGCCCGTGCGGATCGCGTCGAGGTCTGGCTCCTCGGAGAGCGAAGCCTCGATCGCTTCCACGGTCTCCGACGTGTATCGCTTCGCGAATGACTGTGTGATCGCGCCCTGCATGGCAGCGAGTTCGCCGAGCAGGGGCTTCGGCTGGTGGAACTTGTGCGTGTGGGCGTTGAAGACGCTTCGGTAGTCGCGGGTCGCGCGATCAGCGGCTTCCGCTGCCCGTGACATCTGCAGGAACGCTTCGTCATGGTTCCGCGGGGTGTCACCGGTGATCCGGGTGTCCATGGCGTCGACCCCCGCTGCCGCTCGCTCCTGGAGGCGTTGCAGAACGTTGCGCACCGGCTCCGGAACGACGCCCCACGTCAGAAAGGAGCACGTCGTGACCACTCACACCATTGCCGACGACCCGCAGATCGATGTCTTCAATCACGTCGAGTCGAACGAATACCTGTCTTGGCGCGAGGCTGCTGCCCTCTGCAAGGTTCCCCTGTCGACTTTCGACTCGCTGCGGCGGCAGGACCGGTTTCCGCTCCCCGACGCGCACATGGGCAAGCACATGCTGTGGCGCGCGTCGACCATCGCAGCGTTCCTCGAGGCTGGCGGTACCCGCGGTGTCGGCTGAACGAGCCGAACGGATCGACCCGAAGACGCGGCGCCCACTGGCCGAGGGCATCCGTTTCTCGAAGGATCGCGGGAAGTACCAGGTGCGCGTCTGGGCCATCGGGCTGAACGGCGAGCAGCGCGAACGATCGAACTTCTTCGAGACGCTCGCCGAGGCGAAGAGGCTCCGCGCTGAGACCCGCACTCGCCGCTACCCCGACGGTGACATGACGCTAACCCAGTGGCACTCGCGGCATTGGTCGGTTATCGAGGGCAGCGTGCGCGAATCGACGGCGCGGGCGTATGAGCGTGGGTGGCGGCTTCGGGTGAAGCCGTGGCTGGGACACGTGAAGCTCGAGAAGCTCACGGCGGGCGTTATCGAGGAGGCGATCGCTGGATGGGAGGGGAGTACCTCTACGCGCATCGACGCGCTCTCGGTGCTGAGCCGCTTGCTCGATGGCGCTGTCCGCGCGCACCTCGTGCCGCTAAACCAAGCGCGTCTCGCGCGTCGTCCGAAATCCGAGTCGGCGACGAGTTTGCGATCTCCCGCGCACACTGCCGCCGAGGTGCCGACGCTGCTTGCAGCGATCGATGATGCGCACTATCGGCGCTCCATCGCCGCTCTCGTCTACACCGGTATGCGTGCCAATGAAGCGACCGCGTTGCGGATCGAGGACGTCCACCTTGCTCAGAGGACGATCCACGTGCGCCGAGCCTTCAGCATTGGCGCGGACAGCCGAGGGGTTGAGCTGACTCTTAAGAGTCACAAGGAACGGGACGTGCCGATCCCGGCGCCGCTCGTCGCGCCGTTGACCCAGGCTATGGCCGGCAGGCACCGGGGCGACCTCGTGTTCACGGGGCCTCGTGGTGGGCGAATTTATGCCTCGAACGTGCGACGTGCGATCGACTGATAGACGCTCCGCACGACGCTGCACCGCGAGGATCTCCGCATCCATGACCTGCGTCACACGCTCGCAACGATGCTGTTCGACGCCGGCGCTTCGGTGAACGACGTGCAGGCGGTGCTCGGCCACTCGAGCATCCAGATGACTGAGCGCTACAGCCGCGCTCGCTCCGACGTCGCCAAGCGGGCGGCCGCTGCAATCGACTCGCTCTTCGGCTCAGGCCCTGCTCATACTCGAAGGAGCGTGGACTGATGACCATCATCCGTAACGAAGACGGCTGCAGAACAGTCGTCGAACCGCGGAGCGCGCGGGCCGACTGTGCGAGGTGTGTGGTCAGCCCTCGTTCTACGGCGAGGGCACGCGCAAATCCGGACTGTCACGAGATCTGGGAGTTCGAAGGGCACGAATCCACCCCCGTGCAGCGACTCGCGGGAGTGATCGCGCTGTGCGGCGCCTGTCACGAAACACAGCACTCCAGGCTGGCGGAGCTCAATGACCGGTGGGAGTCCGTCATCGCGACCCTGTGCCGAGTGACCGGGTGGGATCGAGCGGATGCTGAGGCAGACATCGAGCGCTCTCGCGAACGGTACCGCGACCTGTCGAACACCGAATGGGATCTGGATCTAACGCTGCTGAAGGGGTGGGTGATGCTTGACGGGTATCCCAACCTTCTAACCGCGTTCGAGGATCGTGCATCTCTGGGGAACGCGCTAGATAGGACCGAACGGAAGCTCTCGCTCGTCGTTGCGGAGATCCCCGACGTGATCTGGGGGTAGTGACGCGAACTGAGATTCGCCACCGCGATCGATGTTGTCTGCGCTGCGTTCAGGAGGGATTCAGCGCCTGGGATCGTGAGCCAGCTCCTGTCCCAGCATCACGAGGCCGCCGTGGACTGGCAGGGCTCGGTGAGCGCGAGCTACAGTGGGAGGTTTGTCATGATCTGAGGAGTTCGCATCGAGGGCGTTCCTGGCGGGGCCGCGGCGCGTCGGACACACGAGGGGATGGGTCAGTGGCTCGATCAGATGAAGCCACCCAGCGCTTCTACGCGAGGTTGGCAGCGCGCGCTGAGGCGGAAGAGTACTGCCACATCGAGCAGGTGGCTCGTGCGGGAAGCGCGACGAGCTCATTCGCTGAGGACCTGGACGCCGCCCTGAGGCACGGTCTTGAAGAGCTCTGCTCCGAAAGACAAGGGTTGGTCGAGGGCTTTAGGCGCTAGCGGCCGGCGCGTAGGGCTGCACGGCATCAAATCCAGCTGACTGCGACATGCTCGGTCGGCCAGACGAAATCAGACGAAATTGGTGGCCAACCAGCGTTCGGCAGCATCGGCATTGTCACGGACCTCGGGATTTGTCGCGAAGCGCGCGGAACCAATACGGGCGAACTTGAGAAGATCCTCTTTCAAAGCCAGCTTCTCCTGACGAGCGATAGGGGCGCTACGAAGCCAGCGCAATCCAAGGGAAAGAAAAACGGCGAAGGTGTGGGGGACATTTCGCTGAGGATCTAGCATCACCCCCTTCAAGATCGCGATCGCCACGTTCACATCGGCTTGCGCACTCGGGGACGTCGGCGAATCGACGCTCCGTTTTAGGAGAAGCATGCTCCATGCGGTGTCAACAAGGGCGTCATCTTCTGACAGCGCGCGGGCTTGACGGAGGAAGTTCTCTGCCGCCCCGAAGTCACCGTAGTCCGTTTCGAAGCTCCCTCGTTGAAGCCAGTAGTGGGGGTCCTTCGTGAGCCATTGCTCGACTTGTCCGTAGAGCCGCTGGATGGTTGGGGTGTCAACGACTAGACGTTTGAGGTTCCGATGATTGATGAGTCTGATCAGCAGTCTGCCGTAGCGAGTCTGGCGGGCGCTCCCGACCGTGTAATGCGAGGCGCACAAAAAGATGAGGTCTGTGAGCCAATGCTCAAGGAGGCCTTCCTCTCGGAAATAGTCGATCGACGACTCCGCTACTACCCGGTGCCGGGCGCGATAGCCGCTAGCGTCGCCGAGCACGAGTCGCGACTCCTCGAGGCGTAGGAGTGCGTTGAGAGCGGAGTTTGAATCGAAGGTTCGCGTTGTAGCGAATAGGACGTCCTGTTTGCTCAGGACGCGATTGTCGGCCCACATAGACGTGCAGACAAGTCCATAGATTGATAACTCGGCGTCCGTCAGAGAGCGGCACTCGTCAGCAACTCGATCGTGGAACCGCTGCCCAGACGTGGCCTCGATCAAGGAGACGAGTAACTGTCTGTCATCACGTTCTGTCAGCTTACGGAGTTGTTCGCTGTGGCTCAGATTGAGCAGTGCTCCAAGCCTGTTGGAACGGGAGAGCGCTGAAATCAATGCCTCTGCGTCTTCGTCCGTCAGTCGTTCTTGACGGAGGTGAGCTTCCAAATTGAGGCGTTCCGCGTACCGCAGCTGGGTGAACCGCGCGCTCCTGACAGAAGCCACGATCACAACATCGTCGGACGCTTGCATGAGTGAGCGCAGCAAGTGGTCGGCGTCGCCTGCAAAGCGATCGAGGTCATCTACGAATACGACGTCGGGATTGAGTCGTGCGATCTCGCTTCTCATGTGGCTAATGGACGACTCGGTCTCGCGGTCAAGCCAAACAACGGTCAGGCCCTCGGACGCGAGAGCAGCTGCGGTCCGCATCAATGACGTCGACTTACCTGACCCGGCGCTGCCGGTCACGGCAATCACGCCGGTGGTTAGGGAGCGTGTCGTCTTCAGCAGCTCGTTATCGAACGCGAACGTCGCCGCGAAACCGTCGGCGACGTCTCCCCAAGTAGGTGCGGCGCCAAGAAGAAAATCAGCGCTCCCCTTACCCGCGCTGCGTAGTTGCTGGTCGACCGCGAGCAGGGGCCCGAGGGTATCCGTCGATCCGCGTTGAGAGGCTTTGAGATCGTCTACATGTGGCGCGATGGCGCGCTCGAAGAAAGCCTGCTCTATTTCTGCCTGATGTTCAAAGTTCAGCCGTTGCAACATCGCGCGGCGGCCGGGGTCGATCTTTGGCGTTACCAGCCACGATTTTGGGCGAAGTTCACGCCCGCTTCCTCGACTTCCGCGAAGTTGCATGTAGTGCCATAAGGGGCTCTCATCAAGAACGGACCCTATTACTACCGTGGGCCGCGTGGATATGTCGGTGACGAACTCCTGGTACCAGCTATCCTGGGCCGCCGTGCGGCCGGCAAATTCCCACGGTGAGAAGGTGACGTTGGGGAACTCATCAAGGACGCCGTTAACATGGACGACGGCGAGCTTGTTGCGGTCGACGCTGCCGGGGGTGGAACTCAATGCGGACATGATCTGCAATCGGTCCGGGAGCCTGTCGGCGACTGCATGGTCCGAATCGTCGATGTTGAGCGTATAGACGCGATGCCATGGCAATGAGTACCAATCGACGTACCGCTCGGGGAGGAGAGCGCGATCGATGTTGAAGTGACGTCCCAGCTGTTCGCCCAGAAGGGTCTGTGACCGCCGCAGCGCTTCCTCGTAGACCATGGCCAGCGCGGTCGCGGCGTCGAAGGGTTCATCAGGAAAGGCGATAGGCCAGATGCTCTTCGCGAGTTCCTGCCCGACGGGAAGCAGATCTCCGAAGTGATCGGTCAGGCCGCGGGAGAAACCTGCTCCGGTGAGGAGTACAGCTTCCCCCCGTCGGATCGCGTTGACGATCGGTGCATTGGTCGACATGGTTCCTCCTGGACCTCGGAGCCTATCGATAAGCGACTCGCCACTGCTGCCTTCGAGAGCGGACCGCGCTGGCCGAGGCTGATCCGATGGATCGAGCGACGACCGAAGACAAGAACCCAACCGGCCCGAGACCGGCCCAGACGTGCGTTGACGGGGACGCTCTTCGTGTGCCCAGCGCGTCCTAGCTCTCTTCGCTCGCTGACGAGACAGGGCGGACGAACTCGATTGGGGGTTTCGAAACCGCCCTCCACCAGGGCAAAGCAAAACCCCCGCCATGTAGAAGCTAGGCGAGGGTTTCTGGGACCGTTGTAACGACGGTCCGTGTGGCTCCGACGGGCGTCGATCCCGTGACCTCACGATTTTCAGTCGTGCGCTCTACCAACTGAGCTACAGAGCCGCATGGCTGCAGAAGAGCCATGTCCTAGACGAAGAGCCCTCTGAAAACAAAGGGCTCGTCGCTCGGAGCGACCCTGACGGGACTTGAACCCGCGACCTCCGCCGTGACAGGGCGGCACGCTAACCAACTGCGCTACAGGGCCATGCTTATTAAATTGTGGGAGTGACCCCAACGGGATTCGAACCCGTGCTACCGCCGTGAAAGGGCGGCGTCCTAGGCCGCTAAACGATGGGGCCGAGCGAACCCGGGGGCTCACGCTTACCGAGGGTCAAGCATATGCGATCCCCGACGAATGTGCGAATCGAGGGCGCGCCGACATCCTCCGCCGCGAGAACAGGGGCAGGATGGCGGCGGCCGTCCGCACATTTCCCTGTGACGAATGTGAACAGTGTTGCTACTGTGATGGGCGGATCAGCACGCCATCTGGCCGAGGGAAGGGTGTGTGCAGTGACCGATCTTTCCGAGGCGTCGGACGTCGATTGCGGCTGCGCGCCCACGGCAGAAGAGGCGCGCACGTTCTCGTCGCGCATCAGCCGGCGCAACGTCCTCGGACTCGGTGCGCTCGGTGTCGCCGCGGCATCCACCGGTCTCGGCTTCGCCCTCCCTGCCTTCGCCGCCGTCTCGTACCCCAGCTGGGACGACGTCGAGAAGGCGCGCAGCAACGAGGCCGCCAAGGGCTCCGAGATCACCCGCATCCAGAACCTCATCTCGTCTCTCGAGAACGACGTCGCGGCCAAGCAGGCCGAGGCTGAGCGGCTCGGCGTCGAGTACCAGGACGCCCTGATCGCCTTCGAGGACGCCGCGGCCCGCGCAGACGCGCTGCAGGCCAAGGCCGACGCCGAAGAGGCCCGCGCGAAGGAGTCCGCTGCGAAGCTCGGGGTCCTCGCCGCCCAGCAGTACCGGTCGGGCAATGGTGACCGCACCCTCGAGCTCTTCTTCTCGGACTCCTCGGCCAGTGCCGACGATCTGCTCGGACGCCTCGGCACGATGGACCGCCTCGTCGACGCCAACCGCGACGTGTACGCCGAGGCCGTCGGCGCCCGCGACAGTGCGAAGAGCCTTGCGGCGCAGGCCCAGGTCGCCCGCGACGAGCGCGACAAGCGCAAGGTCGAAGCCGAGCAGAAGATGCAGGCCGCACAGGATGCCGCGCAGGCCGCGCAGGCTGCCCTCGCCGCCCAGAACGAGCACCGCGAGGTGCTCGAGGCGCAGCTCGACGCACTCCGCGACACCACCGCGAAGACCGTCGCCGGTTACAAGGCCGGCGTGGAGGCTGAGCGCAAGCGTCGCGAGGAAGCCGCCCGCAAGGCTCGGGAAGAGGCTGCCCGGAAGGCCCGCGAAGAAGAAGCGCGGCGCCTCGCCGAGGAGAAGCGTCGCCGGGAAGAAGCAGCGGCCGCCGCGGCCAACAAGCCCAAGCCGAGCACGGGTGGATCCTCCGGCGGCGGCTCGTCCGGCGGCGGAAGCAGCAGCGGTGGCAGTGGCGGAGTCGTCCAGTCCTCCGGGTGGGTGCGGCCCGCGCACGGCTGGATCAGCTCCTGGTTCGGCACCCGCGGCAGCATCTGCTCCTCGGGCGGATGCACGGCCAGTGGTCACCGCGGCATCGACTTCGCCAGCTCCTGCGGTTCGCCGATCTACGCCGCGGCATCCGGCACCGTCGTCTTCGCCGGTTACAGCGGCGCCTGGGGCAACTACATCCAGGTCCGCCACAGCGACGGTACCGTCACCGGCTACGCGCACATCATCAACGGTGGATACAACGTCGGCTACGGTGATCGCGTCCGCGCCGGCCAGACCATCGCCTACATCGGCAGCACCGGGGCCTCCACCGGCTGCCACCTGCACTTCGAGGTCTACCGCGGCGGCGTCCGCGTCGACCCCGCGCCCTTCCTGCGCGCCCGCGGCATCAGCGTCTGACGCCGCTCGTCCGGAAACGACAGAGGGTCGGATGCCGCGCGGCATCCGACCCTCTTCTGTTCACGTCAGAGCGTGTTGGGGGACTCGCCCTCACCCTGCGTGCGGGTCTCGCCCTCATGCTGCTCGAAGCGCTCGAACGCCTCGGCGACGAGGCGCTCGGCCTCGGCGGCGTTCGCCCACTCGTCGACCTTGACCCACTTGCCGGGCTCGAGGTCCTTGTAGCGCTCGAAGAAGTGGCCGATCTCGCCCTTGGTCCACTCGTCGATGTCGTCGACGTCCTGGATGTGCGCCCACCGCGGGTCCTTCGCGAGGACCGCGACGACCTTGTCGTCGCCGCCGGCCTCGTCGCTCATCTTCAGGACCGCGACGGGGCGAACCTTGGCCAGCACGCCCGGGAAGATCTCGCGGTCGAGGAGGACCAGGACATCGAGCGGGTCGCCGTCCTCGCCGAGCGTGTTCTCGAAGAACCCGTAGTTCGACGGGTACCCCATGGGGGTGAAGAGAACGCGGTCGAGGAAGACGCGGCCCGTGCCGTGGTCGACCTCGTACTTCACGCGGCTGCCGCGCGGGATCTCGATGACGGCGTCGTACGCGCCCATGCCTGTGCTCCTTTGAAAGTCCGGTGGGATGCGCCGACCAGCCTACTGGCGCGGCTGCGTGTGCCGAACTCCGGAAGGAGCGCCTCGGAGGGCGGTGTCAGCCGCCTCTCGGCGCGGGTTCTCCTGAGTCCGGTCCGCCGCGGGGCGGGATAGCGTGGCCTCGTGCCGTCCCTGAACCCCGCCGTCGCCGAGGTCCGTCGCGCCGCCCGCGCCGCCCTGGCCGGGCTTCCCGAGGGTGCCGTTGTCATCGTCGGGCTGTCGGGCGGCGCGGATTCGCTCGCCCTGGCCGCCGCGGTCGGCTTCGAGGCGCCGAAGGCCGGACTCCGCGCGGCATCCGTCACGGTCGACCACGGGCTGCAGGCGGACTCCGCCGAGGTCGCCGCATCTGCCGCCCGCGCCGCCGCGGGCCTCGGACTCGACCCCCTGATCGTGCGGGTCGAGGTCGGCGCCGACGGCGGGCCCGAGGCCGCCGCGCGCGACGCGCGCTACCGCGTGCTGCGGGATGCCGCGCGCGACATCCGTGCCGCCGCCGTCCTCGTCGCGCACACGCTCGACGACCAGGCCGAGACGGTGCTCCTCGGTCTCGCGCGAGGATCGGGTGCGGGCAGCCTGCAGGGGATGGCCGCGGCATCCGATCTCGACGGCGTCCCGCTGCTCCGCCCGCTGCTGGACGTCCGCCGCAGCACGACGCGCGCCGCGTGCACCGCGCAGGGTCTCGAACCGTGGGACGACCCGCACAACATCGACCCCCTCTACACCCGCGTGCGCGTGCGCGAGCGCGTGCTGCCGGTGCTCGAGGCCGAGCTCGGTCCCGGCATCGCCGAAGCCCTCGCCCGCACGGCCGCGCAGCTGCGGGAGGACGCGGACGCCTTCGACGAGATGATCGACGAGACGATCGAGGACATCGTCGAGCATGCCGAGGCCGGTATCGCGGTGTCGGTCGCCGCGCTCGCGGCGAACCCCCCGGCGCTGCGTCACCGCATCATCCGGCACGTCGTCGCGAGCGAGTTCCACACCTCGCTCACGCGCACGCAGACCCTCGAGGTGGCGCGGCTGGTCACGGAGTGGTCGGGGCAGGGACCCATCGACCTGCCCGGATGCCGCGCCCGGCGCACCGGTCGGGTGATCGAGTTCACGGGAGCGGACGCCGGGGCCGGCGCCGCCCGATTCCCGCCATTCGATCCCGAACTTTAGACTTCTGCAATGCGCGCAGCCGAGATCGCCGACCAGCTCACCGATGTCCTCGTCACCGAGGAGGAGATCCAGGCAAAGCTCGAAGAGCTCGCGCGCCGCGTCGAGGCCGACTACGAGGGCAAGGACCTGCTGCTCGTCGGCGTCCTGAAGGGCGCCGTCATGGTGATGGCCGACTTCGCGCGGTCGCTCAAGCGCCCGATCGAGATGGACTGGATGGCGGTCTCCTCGTACGGCGCCGGGACGAAGTCGAGCGGTGTCGTGCAGATCCGGAAGGACCTCGACACCGACATCTCGGGCAAGCACGTGCTCATCGTCGAGGACATCATCGACTCGGGGCTGACGCTCAGCTGGCTGCTGGAGAACTTCGCGTCGCGCGGCGCGGCGTCCATCGAGGTGCTCGCACTGCTCCGCAAGCCCGAGGCGGCGAAGGTCGAGATCGACTGCCGCTACGTCGGTTTCGACATCCCGGTCGAGTTCGTCGTCGGCTACGGTCTGGACTTCGCGGAGAAGTACCGGAACCTGCGCGATGTGGCGGTCCTCGCGCCCCACGTCTACGCGTGATTCCGCGCGGTACGCCCAAAACGAACGCACAGACCTCGCATAGCGCGGCAGGGGTAGCCTGAACGCACCATGAACGTCAAGAAGCTCTCCCGCAACCCGTTCGTCTACGTGGTGCTCATCGGCGTGCTCTTGATCGTCGGTATGACCCTCATCACCAACCTGACGGGTGCCCGCAGCATCACGACGCAGGAGGGGCTGGAGCTCCTCGGCGGCGACACCGTGACGCAGGCGACCCTGACCGACGGCGACCAGCGCGTCGACCTCATCCTCAGCGAGCCGTTCGAGGGTGCGACGAACGTGCAGTTCTACTACGTCACCGAGCGCGCCGACGCGGTCGTGCAGGCCGTCGACAACGCCGCGCCGAAGGACGGCTACAACGACGTCGTGCCGCAGACGAGCTGGTTCGGCAGCCTCATCTCGATCCTCCTTCCCATCCTCATCCTCGGTCTGCTCTTCTGGTGGCTGCTCTCCAGCGCCCAGGGCGGCGGCAGCAAGGTCATGCAGTTCGGCAAGTCCCGGGCGAAGCTCGTGACGAAGGAGACCCCGACGGTCACCTTCGCCGACGTCGCCGGTTCGGATGAGGCGATCGAGGAGATGCAGGAGATCAAGGACTTCCTGAAGGACCCTGCCAAGTTCCAGGCCGTCGGTGCCCGCATCCCGAAGGGCGTGCTGCTCTACGGCCCTCCCGGAACCGGCAAGACCCTCCTCGCACGCGCCGTCGCCGGTGAGGCGGGCGTCCCGTTCTACTCCATCTCGGGTTCCGACTTCGTCGAGATGTTCGTGGGTGTCGGCGCCAGTCGCGTTCGCGACCTCTTCAAGGAGGCCAAGGAGAACGCTCCCGCCATCATCTTCATCGATGAGATCGACGCCGTCGGCCGCCACCGCGGCGCCGGCATGGGCGGCGGTCACGACGAGCGCGAGCAGACGCTCAACCAGATGCTCGTCGAGATGGACGGCTTCGACCCCAAGGTGTCCGTGCTCGTCATCGCCGCGACGAACCGTCCCGACATCCTCGACCCGGCACTCCTCCGCCCCGGTCGCTTCGACCGCCAGATCGGCGTCGACGCGCCCGACCTCAAGGGCCGTCAGCGGATCCTCGAGGTGCACGGACGCGGCAAGCCGCTGTCGCCCTCGGTCGACCTCGCCGTCATCGCCCGCAAGACGCCCGGATTCACCGGCGCCGACCTGGCCAACGTCCTCAATGAGGCGGCCCTGCTGACCGCCCGCTCGAACGCGCAGCTGATCGACATGCGCGCGCTCGACGAGGCGATCGACCGCGTCATCGCCGGTCCGCAGCGCCGCACGCGCGTCATGAAGGACAAGGAGAAGCTCATCACGGCCTACCACGAGGGCGGCCACGCCCTCGCCGCTGCCGCGATGAACAACACCGACCCGGTCACGAAGGTGACGATCCTGCCGCGCGGCAAGGCCCTCGGCTACACGATGGTGCTGCCGCTCGACGACAAGTACTCCGTGACGCGCAATGAACTGCAGGACCAGCTCACGTACGCCATGGGCGGCCGCGTCGCCGAGGAGATCGTCTTCCACGACCCGACCACCGGTGCCTCGAACGACATCGAGAAGGCCACCGGCATCGCCCGCAAGATGGTCACCGAGTACGGCATGACCACCGACGTCGGACCGGTCAAGCTCGGCTCGTCCTCGGGCGAGGTCTTCATGGGACGCGACATGGGTCACGGCCGCGACTTCAGCGAGCGGATCGCCGAGCGCGTCGACGCGCAGGTGCGCGGGCTGATCGAGCAGGCCCACAACGAGGCCTACCAGGTGATCAACGAGAACCGCGAGATCCTCGACCGCCTCGCCCTCGCGCTCCTCGAGAAGGAGACCCTCGACCACATCGAGCTCGCCGAGATCTTCAAGGACGTGAAGAAGCTGCCGCCGCGTCCGCAGTGGCTCTCGAGCAGCGAGCGTCCCGTCTCGACGCTGCCTCCCGTCGAGGTGCCGCGTCGCGCCGAGGCTCCGGTCGCGGCGAACACCGAGGCCTCCCAGGCGGCCGCCGAGTCCTCCCCCGCGCGGCACGCGACGGGGCAGGCTCGACCCGCGACGGCCTGAGGCTCCGCTCATGGCGGTCGACCGCGAGCGTGTCGCCGAGCTGGTCCGTGAGCTGCTCGTGGCCATCGGTGAGGACCCGGAGCGTCCGGGACTGAAGCTCACCCCCCAGCGCGTCGCGGAGGCGTACGCCGAGTTCTTCTCCGGAGTGGGGGAGGATGCCTCAGCGCCCCTCGCCCGCACCATCTCGGTCACGCGGGGGCCGGCCCCCGACACCCTCCCGTCGGGCGCGGTCATGCTGCGCGACATCCGCTTCCAGTCGATGTGCGAGCACCACCTGCTGCCCTTCGCCGGGCATGCGCACGTCGCGTACCTGCCGGGCGAGCAGGTCGTGGGGCTCGGGGCGCTGCCCCGGGTGATCGACATCCTCGCTGCACGGCCGCAGGTGCAGGAGCGACTCGGGGAGCAGATCGCGGACGCGATCGCCGGCTCGATCGATACCCGAGGTGTGCTGGTCGTGCTCGACGCGGTGCACGAATGCGTGACGATGAGGGGCGGCCGTCAGACCGCGGCATCCACCGTCACGGTGGCGGCCCGCGGCGTGTACACCGAGGCGGCCGCGCGCGCCGAGGCGATCGCGCTGCTCACGGGCGGCCGGACATGACCCTGGTGATGGGTGTCGTGAACGTCACGCCCGACTCGTTCAGTGACGGCGGGCGGTACGCCTCGCGCGAGTCGGCGATCGCGCACGGGCGGACTCTCCGCCGCGATGGGGCTGACCTGCTCGACATCGGCGGGGAATCGACGAGGCCGGGCGCCGAGCGCGTCGCGCCCGAGGAGGAGCAGAGCCGCATCCTCCCCGTCGTCGAGACGCTCGCCGCGGACGGAGCGACGATCAGCGTCGACACGATGAACGCGAGCACGGCTGCGGCCGCCGTGGCTGCCGGTGCGCGGGTCGTGAACGACGTCTCGGGCGGTCTTGCCGACCCGGACATGCTCGCCACGGTCGCGGGGACTGACGCCGACCTCGTCCTGCAGCATTGGCGCGGGCACTCGGCCGACATGTACGGCACCGCCGTCTACGACGACATCGTCGGCGAGGTGGTCGGCGAACTCGGTGAGCGTGTCGCCGCAGCCCGGGCCGCCGGCATCCCGGATCACCGGATCGTCATCGACCCGGGCTTCGGATTCGGCAAGACGCCCGAGCAGAACTGGCAGGTCGTGCGCGGTCTCGATCGGCTCGTGGCCGACGGTCACCGGGTCCTCGTCGGCACGAGCCGCAAGCGGATGCTGGCGGTCGCCGCCGCCGGCGCGGGCGTCGAGCTCGCGGGTCAGGACGACCTCGACCTCGCGACCGCCGTCACGAGCGTCCTCGCCGCGCAGGCAGGTGTGTGGGCGGTGCGCGTGCACGACGTCGCCGCCACGCGCCTCGCGCTCGCGGTGCGTGCCGCGTGGGAGGGGGAGCGATGAGCGACGAGATCGCGATCACCGGCATCCGTGCCACGGGCTACCACGGCGTCTACGACCACGAACGCCGGGACGGGCAGGAATTCGTCGCCGACCTCGTGCTCTCGCTGTCGCTCGCCCCCGCGGCGGCGAGCGACGACGTCGCCGACACCGTGCACTACGGCGAGGTCGCCGAGCGGGTCGCCGCACTGCTCGCAGGCGATCCCGTCGACCTCATCGAGACCCTTTCCGACCGCATCGCGACGGCCGTGCTCACGGGGTGGCCCCTCGTCGACGCGGTCGCCGTCACCGTGCACAAGCCGGCCGCGCCCATCCCGGTGCCGTTCGCAGACGTCGCCGTGACCGTCAGGCGGTCGCGCTCGTGAGTCG
Organism: Microbacterium oleivorans; assembly: GCF_023715745.1. Lineage (GTDB taxonomy): Bacteria > Actinomycetota > Actinomycetes > Actinomycetales > Microbacteriaceae > Microbacterium > Microbacterium oleivorans_D. The sequence continues at coordinate 464,807 of NZ_JAMBOV010000001.1, forward strand.
CCGGTTGGCCGAGGGGATGCCGGAGCGCGAGCCGCGCGCCGCCGGACCTGCGCATCGCGCGGTGATCGCGCTCGGTGCCAACCTCGGCGAACGCGCCGCAACGATCTCCGAGGCGATCGCCGACCTCGGCCGGCTGCCGCTCACCGAACTGATCGCTGCCGCCGAGCCGATCGAGTCGGTCGCGATCACACTGGGCGGACCGGATGCCGATGCGCCGCGCTACCTCAACACGGTCGCGATCGTCGACACGCGGCTCGCCCCCACCGTCCTGCTGGGGTATCTGCACGCGATCGAGGGTCGGCACGGGCGTGAACGGCGGGAGCGCTGGGGCAGCCGCACCCTCGACCTCGACCTCATCGCCTACGGCGACGTGCGCTCCGAGGATCCGGCCCTCGTCCTCCCGCACCCCCGGGCGGCGGAGCGCGACTTCGTCCTCGACCCCTGGCTGAGCATCGACCCCGACGCGGTGCTGCCCGGTGTCGGACGTGTCGCCGACCTGCGCGCGGAGCTCCCGGGAGGTGCGGCGTGAAGCGTACGAATCCGCTCCTGCTGGCAGCCATCGCCGTCGTGTCGGGGGTCGCCGGGTTCTTCGTCGATCAGGTGCTGACCGGGATGGGGCATCCGAGCTTCACTCCCTCCCCCCTCCTCCCGATCCTCCTCGTGGCGCTCGCCGTCGCGGTCGTCGCCGCCGCGATCCCGGTGCGCCGGGCGACCGTGGGAACGGCGGCTCCCGTCGACCCGTTCCGCGCGCTGCGGATCGCGATGATGGCGAAGGCGTCGAGCATCGTCGGCTCCCTCGTCGCGGGTTTCGCGGGCGGGCTCCTCGTCTTCGTCCTCACACGGCCGGTGTCACCCTCGTTAGGCTCGACGGGTGCGGTGATCGCCGCACTGGGGGGCGGACTGCTCCTCGTCGTCGGCGCTCTCGTCGCCGAACACCTGTGCACCATCCGGAAGGACGATGATGACGACCAGCCCGGACCCGACGAACCCGATTACGGACTCTCCCACTCCGACTGACGACGCGACCTTCTCGACGATCCTCGAGCCCCGCGGCGCCCACCGGCTGCCGCTCGGCGACGGTCAGTGGCGGCAGCTGTCGCGCAAGTACGTGCTGGGTCAGGTCATCGGCAACCTCGTGCTGCTCGTGCTGCTCGTCGCGGCGGTCCTGACGCTCTGGCTCATGTTCCAGGCGACGTGGCCGTTCATCCCGGGCGGGATCCTCTTCGCCATCGTCCTCGTGACGCTGATCGTCACGCCGCGGCAGGCGCGGTCGATCGGGTACCAGCTGCGGCAGGACGACCTCGTCTTCCGTCGCGGCATCCTGTGGCAGCGCCTCGTCTCGGTGCCCTACGGGCGCCTGCAGCTCGTCGACATCACGCACGGCCCCCTCGATCGGATGCTGGGCATCGCGCAGCTGAAGCTCGTCACCGCCGCGGCATCCACCGGTGTGACGATCCCCGGTCTGCCGCAGAAGGACGCCGAGGCGTTGCGCGACACGCTCATCGAGGTCGCCGAGACGCGACGGACGGGTCTGTGAGCGGCCTCGACCCGCAGGCGGCCACCCCGGCGGACGGCGGCGTTCCCACGCCTCCGCCTGTCGCCGTGCGGTCCGAGATGAGCGACGGCGACTGGCACCGGCTGCATCCGCTGTCACCCCTGCTGCGCGGCGGACTGACGCTGCTCGTGATCATCGGCATCCTGGTCGCGAACCTGCGCGACCGCCTCATCGCGTTCTTCCTGCCCGAGGGGTTCCGATGGGACGAGGAGGACCCGGTCGACTTCGTCCTGCAGAACGGCATCGCCGTGCAGGCGATCGTCGCCGTGGTGGTCGGCCTGGTCGTGCTCCTCGCGCTGTTCTGGACCGCGTGGCGGTTCCACACGTTCCGCATCACGGGCGACGAGGTCGAGGTGCGCAGCGGCGTGCTGTTCCGCACGCACCGGCGCGCCCCGCTCGACCGCGTCCAGGGCGTCAACCTCACGCGCCCCGCGCTCGCCCGGCTCGTCGGGCTCGCCAAGCTCGAGGTCGTCGGTGCGGGTCTCGACGCGAACGTGAAGCTCGAGTACCTGTCGACCGCCAACGCCGAGACGGTGCGCGGCGACATCCTCCGCCTCGCGTCCGGACACCGGACGAAGGATGCCGCGGGCCGAAAGGCGACCGGAGGCGCCGTGGCCTCGCGCGTCACCGCCGGGATCTCCGAGATCATCGACGGCGTCGAGGAGGACGGCACCGAGCCGGAGTCGATCGTCCGGGTGCCGATGTCGCGCCTCGTCCTCGCCGGCCTGCTGTCCGGGTCGACCATCTGGTTCATCCTGATCGTCGTCGCGGTGATCGTCGGTCTCACGGTGCAGCCGGCGTGGATCATCCCGGCGCTCGGCGCCTCGGTTCCTGCGGCCATCGGTTTCGGGACGTACGCGGTCCGCCAGTTCATCAAGACCGTCCGGTACTCGATCGCTCCGTCGTCGGCGGGTGTGCGCGTCACCTTCGGCCTCCTGACCACGGTCACCGAGACGCTGCCCGCCGGGCGCGTCCACGCCGTCGACGTCCGACAGCCGCTGCTGTGGCGGTGGGGCGGCTGGTATCGCATACGCGTCAACAAGCTCTCGGGCCGGTCCGCGAGCGACGCGTCGGCTGCGCAGATGGGCGATGTGCTGCCCATCGGCACGCAGGCCGACGTCGAGCGCGTCCTGCGCCTGCTCCTGCCGTCGATCCCCATCGGCGCCGAGCTCCTCGACGCGGGCTTGCACGGACCGCGGGACGGTGACGGGTACCTCACGTCCCCGGCTCGCGCTCGAGTGATCGATCCGCTCACCTGGCGGCGCAACGGCATCCTCCTCCTGCCGCAGGCCGTGCTCCTGCGTACAGGGCGCCTGTGGCCGAAGCTCACGATCCTGCCGCTCGCACGGCTGCAGTCGGTGCGGATCTCTCAGGGACCCCTCGCTCGTCGTCTGGGGCTGGCCGCTCTCACGGGCCACACGGTGACGGGACCCGTCGCGGTCGCGATCGAGTCGCTCGACCACGAACAGGCGTATGGCCTGTGGAACGAGATCACCGCGGCCGCTGTGGCCGAGGCGGCCGAGGAGACGGAGCCGGTGATGGAGGGGGAGGAGCGGATCGCCGAGGTCGAGCCCCCCGATGTCGCGACCGTTGCGCCGTCGCCGACCTCGCCCGCTCGCCCGGCGGAGGAGCGATGACGCGCGACGGGCGCCTGGGCGTCGGGGTCATCGGCGCAGGTCGGGTCGGTCCCGTCGTGGCGGCCGCTCTCGCCGGTGCCGGGCATGCACTCACCGGGATCACGACGGGCTCCGATGACGATCGGGTCGAGGCGATCCTGCCCGACGTTCCGCGACTGGTCCCCGAAGAGGTCGTCCGGCGCAGCGAGCTCGTGATCCTGGCTGTGCCGCGCGATGAGCTGCCGGGCCTGGTGTCCGGGCTCGCCGAGATCGGCGTCTGGCAGGTCGGGCAGATCGTGATGCACACGGATGCCGCGTACGGCATACAGGTCCTCGCACCGGCAGCGGCGAAGGGTGCCATCCCGGTCGCCATCCACCCGGCCATCGCCTTCACCGGGACGTCGACCGATCTTCGCGCCCTCCGGGACGCGTACGCCGCGGTGACCGCGCCGGCCGCCGTGCTCCCGATCGCGCAGGCGCTCGCCGTCGAGATGGGGTGCGAACCCGTCGTCGTCGCGGACGCCGATCGTGCAGCGTACGGTGAGGCGATCGCCACCGCCACCGAGTTCTCGTCCTCGATCGTGCGTCAGTCGGCGGATCTTCTTCGGACCGCCGGGGTCGACGACCCGTCGCGCTACCTCTCCGCCCTCGTGCACACGACGATCGACCGGGCGCTCACCGATTCCGCGCCGTCGGTCGGTGACGCTCCGCCGGCCGCCCCGTGAACGACGTCGAGCTCGCCCGCATCCCGGCCGGTCGGGTCGAGCTCCACGATGCACGTCGCCGCACCCGCTGGAGCGTCGACCTCGAGCCGTTCGAGATCGGCGTGTACGCCGTGACCGAGGAGCAGCTCGCCGAGGTGCTGGGGGTCGCGGCATCCCACCCGCGGCGCCCCGCGGTCGAGGTCAGCTGGCTGCGCGCCGTCCGGTTCTGCAACGCGCTGTCGGAGTGGGAGGGCCTGGATCCCGCGTACTCCGTCGACGGCGAGGAGGTGCGGTGGCACGTCGACAGCGACGGCTTCCGCCTGCCGACCGAAGCCGAGTGGGAGTACGCGTGCCGCGCCGGCTCGACGGGCCCGCAGTACGGCCCGCTCGCCGAGATCGCGTGGACATCGGCCGACGGGGTGAGCGCGCCTCAGCCGGTCGGCGGCAAGCTCCCCAACCTGAACGGGCTGTTCGACACCCTCGGCAACGTCTGGGAGTGGTGCTGGGACTTCCTCGACACCGAGCGGTACGACGACTATCGCGTGTTCCGCGGTGGTGGTTTCGCCGACGACGCCTGGAGCGTGCGCGCCGGCACCCGCCGTGGGGGAGGCCCACGGACGACGCACGACGACGTGGGCTTCCGCGTCGCGCGTGGCGGCTTCGACTCCGTCGACGCCGCGCAGGGGTGGTCGGCCGCGTTCGACGCCGAGCGCGCCGCCGGCGGCGACCCGCGTCCACTCGGCTGGACCCCGCGCCGCTGAGCCCGCGCGCGTCGCCGACGCGCTCGGGCGTGGGTTCGCGGATGCAACAGATCCGGCAGGACGCGCGGGGGACGGGTGCCGGGGGGCGGAGTGTCGGCGCGGATCCGCTGCATCCGCGCACGTCGGGACGCCGGGCGGCCACCGGCATCCGCTCGGAAACCGCACCCGGGCCCGCCGATAGACTGAAGGGTCGAATCCCCGAGGAGCCTTCTGTCATGACCGACGCGTCCGCGCCCACGCCCGCCGAGACGACCGATGAGGACGTCTTCGAGCAGAAGGCGGTCCGTCTCGCCAAGCGGGAGCGCCTGCTGGCCGAGCGCACGGATGCCGCCGGTGGCGCCTACCCCGTCGCGGTCCCGGTGACCGACACGATCCCCGCACTGCGGGAGCGTTTCGCCTCGCTCGAGGCGGGCGACGAGACGGGGGAGACGGCGTCGGTCGCCGGTCGCATCGTCTTCAGCCGGAACACCGGCAAGCTCTGCTTCGCCGCACTGCAGTCGGGTGACGGCAGCCGCATCCAGGCCATGGTCTCCCTCGCCGAGGTGGGGGAGGAGTCACTGCAGGCGTGGAAGGAGCTCGTCGACCTCGGCGACCACGTCTCGGTCACCGGACAGGTCATCTCGAGCCGTCGCGGCGAGCTGTCCATCATGGTCACCGACTGGGCGATCGCCGCGAAGGCGCTGCTGCCCCTGCCGAACCTCCACTCCGAGCTGAGCGAGGAGAGCCGGGTGCGCTCGCGCTTCCTCGACCTCATCGTGCGCGACACGGCGCGCGAGACGGTGGTCGCCCGCGCGAAGGTCAACGCCTCGCTGCGCCGCACCTTCGACGCCCACGGCTTCCTCGAGGTCGAGACTCCCATGCTGCAGGTGCAGCACGGGGGTGCTGCGGCCCGGCCGTTCATCACGCACTCCAACGCGTTCGACACCGAGCTGTACCTGCGCATCGCGCCGGAGCTCTTCCTCAAGCGCGCCGTCGTCGGCGGCATCGACCGCGTCTTCGAGATCAACCGCAACTTCCGCAACGAGGGCGCCGACTCGACGCACAGCCCCGAGTTCGCGATGCTCGAGGCCTATCAGTCGTACAGCGACTACAACGGCATCGCCGACCTGACCCAGGAGCTCATCCAGAACGCCGCGATCGCGGTCGCCGGATCGACGACGGTGACGTGGGCCGACGGCACCGAGTACGACCTCGGCGGCCAGTGGGACCGCATCTCGATGTACGAGTCGCTGTCGGATGCCGCCGGTCGCACCGTCACGCCCGAGACGTCGTTCGAGGAGTTGCAGGCCCTCGCCACCGAGGCGGGCGTCGAGGTGCCCGAGAAGATCGCGACCCACGGCAAGCTCGTCGAGGAGCTGTGGGAGCACTTCGTGAAGAGCGGACTCGAGCGTCCGACATTCGTCATGGACTTCCCGCTGGACACGTCGCCGCTCGTGCGCGAGCACCGCAGCATCCCGGGCGTGGTCGAGAAGTGGGATCTCTACGTCCGCGGCTTCGAGCTCGCGACCGGGTACTCCGAGCTCGTCGATCCCGTCATCCAGCGCGAGCGTTTCGTCGAGCAGGCGAAGCTCGCTGCGCGCGGCGATGACGAGGCGATGCGGGTCGACGAGGAGTTCCTGCGGGCGCTCGAGCACGGCATGCCGCCCACCGGTGGCATGGGCATGGGCATCGACCGCCTGCTGATGGCGATCACGGGCCTCGGCATCCGCGAGACGATCCTCTTCCCGCTCGTCAAGTAGGCCCGCCCGACCGCTAGTCTGCGCGGGCGGACCCGGCCGACGGCATCCCTGCCCGCTCCCGGGCCACATCATGTGCTCACAACGACCGCATACGTCCTGCACGGTTCACGTCGTGTGATCTCGTCCGGAACACATGATGTGGATGCCGGGAGGCGCGCCGCTGGCGCGTGTACGCCTGCATCCCGGGCATGTCAAGGTCTTGCGTTTCCGCGGTCTGAACCGGTTTAGTAGATCAGGTTCGACACGAAGGAGTGACCGATGCCGCCGGAGACGCGTCCCACGATCGCGGATGTCGCGCGCGTCGCGGGCGTGAGCAAGGGCCTCGTCTCCTTCGCTCTCAACGGCCGGCCGGGTGTTTCCGCCGACACGCGGCAGCGCATCATGGACGTCGCCGCCGAGCTGGGTTGGACCCCGAGCCTCAGCGCGCGTTCGCTCAGCGTCGGGCGCGCATTCGCGTGCGGACTGGTCATCGGGCGCAGTCCCGACGTGATCGCGGCCGACCCCTTCTTCCCCTCGTTCATCGCGGGTCTCGAGGACGAGTTCTCCGTCACCGGCCAGGCGCTCGTCCTCGCCGTCGCGAATCCCGGGCGCCAGGAGGCCGACACCTATCGCAGTCTGGTCTCCGATCGCCGCGTCGACGGGGTGATCCTCACCGACATCCGCGTCGCCGATCCGCGCATCGCGCTGCTCACCGACCTGAAGATCCCCACAGTCACGCTCGGCCGTCCCGACGTCGCGTCGCCGTTCGCCTCCGTGTCGACCGACGACGGTGCCGGCATCCGTCTCGCCGTCGAGCACCTCGCGAAACTCGGGCACCGCCGGGTCGCGCACGTCGCCGGTCCCTCGGGCATGCTCCACGCCCAGCGACGCACGCAGGCGTTCCTGGATGCCGCGGATGCCGCCGGCCTCGACGTCACGGTGGTCGAGACGGACTTCAGCGCCGCCGACGGCGCTCGGACGACGGCATCCCTCCTCGACGACGCGACTCCGCCCACGGCGATCGTCTACTCGAACGACAGCATGGCGGTCGCCGGGATGGGAGTCGCCCACCAGCGGGGGCTGCGCGTGCCCGGCGACCTCTCGATCACGGGCTTCGACGACACCGAGATCGGGCGTTGGGTGCACCCGGCTCTCACGAGCGTGTCCACCGACGCCCGCGGCTGGGGCGTGACCGCCGCTCGGACACTCCTCGCCGCCATCGCGGGGGATGCGCCGGCGCACATCGACCTTCCCGATCCCTCCATCGCCGTCCGGGGTTCGACGGCACCTCCCGCGAGCGCCTGACCGGCGCCTCACGACAGCAAGAGAGCACGACAGACACTCACGAAACGAAGGAGAGAGACATGCGACGACGCATCCTCATCACAGCAGCTGCCGCTTCCGGCGTGCTCGCCCTCACCGCCTGCGGCGGCGGAGGCGGGGGTGGTGGTGACGACCTCGAGGCTCGAGGCGACATCACCATCTGGTACTCCAACAACGAGGCCGAGATCGGCTGGGGCAAGGCGATGGTCGAGGCCTGGAATGCCGACCACCCCGACGAGCAGATCAAGGCGCAGGAGATCCCTGCGGGAGCGTCGAGCGAAGAGGTCATCGGCGCCGCGATCACGGCGGGCAACGCCCCCTGTCTCGTGTTCAACACCTCTCCCGCGGCGGTCCCCGGATTCCAGCGTCAGGGCGGGCTCGTCAACCTCTCCGAGTTTGAGGACGGCGACGACTACATCACGGCGCGCAGCGGCGACCTCGCCGATCAGTACCGCTCCGACGACGGCGACTTCTACCAGATGCCGTGGAAGTCGAATCCGGTCATGATCTTCTACAACAAGGACCTCTTCGAGCAGGCGGGCCTCGACCCGGAGAACCCGAAGCTGTCGACGTACGACGAGTTCCTCGACACCGCCCGGGCGCTCAAGGAGGCCGGCGTCTCGGACTACGCGATCAACCCGGCTCCTACGAGCGAGTTCTTCCAGTCCTGGTTCGACTTCTACCCCCTGTACGCGGCGCAGACCGGCGGCACCCAGCTCCTCGAAGACGGCAAGGCCACGTTCGACGACGAGAACGGCAAAGCCGTCGCCGACTTCTGGCGCACGCTCTATGAGGAGCAGCTGGCCGGCAACGAGCAGTACCAGGGTGACGCATTCGCCGACGGCTACGCCGCGATGGCGATCGTCGGGCCGTGGGCGATCAGCGTCTACGGCGACGCGATCAACTGGGGCTCCGTCCCCGTCCCCACGCAGGACGGCACCGCTCCCGAGGACACCTGGACCTTCAGCGACGCCAAGAACGTCGGCATGTTCACGGCGTGCGACAACAAAGCGACCGCGTGGGACGTCCTGAAGTTCGCCACGAGCGAGGAGCAGGACGGCGCCTGGCTCGAGGCCACTGGACAGATGCCGTTGCGACAGGACCTGACCGGCACCTTCCCGGACTACTTCGCGGACAACCCCGCCTACGAGCAGTTCGGCGATCAGGCGGCCCGCACCGTGGAGGTGCCGAACGTCGTCGGCTCCGTGGAGATCTGGCAGGCGTTCCGCGACGGGTACTCGAAGTCGGTCATCTTCGGCGAGACCCCGGTCGACCAGTTCCTCTCCGACACCGCGGCAGAGGTCGACGAGCTGGCGGCGGGCTGACATGACCGCCGTCGTCCCGGGTCGCGCCGGGTCCGATTCCGGCGCGACCCGCGGTGCTCCGCCGCAGAAGGACGGGCAGGATGCCGCGGGTCGCCGCGGCATCCTGCGCCGGATCTTCGGTGCGCAGCCGCACGGACTGCTCTTCTCGGCGCCGTACATCGCGTTCGTCCTGGTCGTGTTCGCCTACCCGGTCGTATTCGCGGTCTGGATGTCGTTCCAGGACTACTTCTTCGCCGCCCCTGGCGCGGAGGTCGACCGTCCGTTCGTGGGCTTCGACAACTACGTCACGGCCCTCAGCGACCCCGAGGTCTGGCGCGCATTCGGCAATGTGGGGATCTTCCTGATCATCAACGTGCCGCTCACCGTGATCCTGTCGATCCTGCTCGCGACGGCTCTCGACCGGGTGACGAAGGCGCGGACCTTCTTCCGGGTGAGCTACTACGTGCCGTACGTCACGGCATCCGTCGCCGTCGTCGCGGTCTGGCTCTTCCTCTTCGCCCGCGGCGGGCTCGTCAACAACGTGCTCGGGCCGCTCGCGCCCGACCCGTCGTGGCTCGTGAACTCCGCGCTGGCGATGCCGACCATCGCCTTCTTCGTGACATGGAAAGGACTGGGGTTCTACATCCTGCTGTACCTCGCGGCACTGCAGAACGTCCCCCGGGAGCTCTACGAGTCGGTGTCCATGGACGGCGGAGGACGTCTGCGGCAGTTCTTCTCGGTGACAGTGCCGAGCGTGCGACCGGCGACCCTGCTCGTCGTGCTGCTCGCCACGATCACCGGCGCGAACCTCTTCACCGAGCCCTATCTGCTGACCGGCGGCGGCGGGCCCAACGGCGCCTCGACCTCGCCGGTGCTGCTCATGTACCAGCGCGGCATCGAACAGCAGAACCCCGATGTCGCCGCCGCCATCGGTGTCGTCCTCATCGTGTTCGTGCTCGCCATCGCCGCGCTGCAGCGCAAGCTCGTGGGCGGTGAGGAGCGATGAAGCGTGCGCTCGGCTCGAAGATCACGATGTACGTCGCACTGTCGATCGGCGCGCTCGCGTTCCTGTTCCCGTTCTTCTACATGATCGTCGGATCGTTGCAGACGAATGTCGACCCGACACCGGCGGGGGCCTTCCCCAACCCGTCCAACCTCACGCTCGACAATTACGCCGCCATCAACGGGCGCATCGACCTGCTGCAGGGGCTCGCCAACTCCGGCATCTTCACCGGTGGCGTGATCCTCGGGACGATCGTGTTCGGCGTGCTGGCGGGCTATGCGCTCGCGGTGCTCCGGTGGCGTGGACGCGGCGCGACCTTCGCGCTCGCGCTGCTCGTCCAGGTCGTGCCGTTCCAGCTGCTCATGATCCCGCTGTACGTCATGATCGCGCGGGACTACGGCCTCGCCGACAGCTACCTCGGGATGATCCTGCCGTTCTTCATCAACTCGACGGCGGTGATCATCTTCCGGCAGTACTTCCTGCAGCTGCCGAAGGAGCTCTTCGACGCGGCACGGATCGACGGCGCGAACGAGTTCCGCCTGCTGTGGAGCGTGGCGCTGCCGCTCGTGCGTCCCGCGTTGCTGACGGTCGTGCTGCTGACGTTCATCGGACCGTGGAACGAGTTCCTGTGGCCGTTCCTCATCACGAAGGATGCCGAGATGCAGCCGCTCGCTGTCTCGCTCGCGAACTTCATCTCGAACATCGCGGCATCCACCGCCAATCCGTTCGGAGCGATGATGGCCGGCGCCGTCGTGCTCGCCGCCCCCGCCGTGGCGCTGTTCCTCGTGTTCCAGCGCTACTTCACCTCCAACGACCTCGGATCCGGAGTGAAAGGATGACCATGCCCGCCCAGACCCACGTCCCCTACCGCCTCACCCGAATGGGGGTCGTCATGACCCCTGCGGACGGCGATCCCAACGAGGCCGAGGGGGTGCTGAACCCCGCGTCGGGCCGTGGCCCCGACGGCGACCTCTACCTGCTGCCGCGGCTCGTCGCCGACGGCAACGTGTCGCGGGTGGGCCTCGCCCGCGTCGTGATCGAGGACGGCGTGCCCGTCGCTGTCGAACGGCAGGGGGTCGTGCTCGAACCTGATCGCGGCTGGGAGCGCGGGGTCGGCAACGCCGGTGTCGAGGACCCCCGGGTCACCTGGGTCGAGACGCTCGGGCTGCACGTCATGACCTACGTCGCCTACGGACCGCTCGGCCCCCGCACGGCGGTCGCCGTGTCGAGCGACCTGCGGGACTGGCGGCGGCTGGGGCCGGCGCTGTTCCGGTATCAGGACGACCTCGACATGGACCTCAACCTGTTCCACAACAAGGACACCGTGTTCTTCCCCGAGCCGGTGACCGCGCCCGACGGACGCGAGGCGCTCGCCGTCCTGCACCGGCCGATGTGGGACCTCGGCGAGACCAAGCCCGGTCAGGGTGTGCGCGTCCCGGCCGGTGTCGAGGACGAGCGGCAGTCGATCTGGATCAGTTACATCCCGCTCGACGCCGTCCGCGAGGACCTCTCCGCCCTGGCCCTCTGGGAGCAGCACCGCTTCGTCGCGGGGCCGGAGTTCCCGTTCGAGGCGCTCAAGATCGGCGGCGGCCCGCCGCCCCGCCGCGTGCCGGAGGGGTGGCTCGTGCTGCACCACGGGGTGACCGGCACCATCGACAGCGCCTTCTCGCAGCAGCAGAAGGTGAATTACGCCGCCGGGGCCATCATCCTCGACGCAGACGATCCCTCCACGGTCGTCGCCCGCACTCCAGAGCCCTTGCTGGCGCCGGAGACCGACGACGAGCGCAGCGGCATCGTGCCGAACGTCGTCTTCCCGACCGCGATCGAAGAGGTCGACGGCCGCCTGTTCGTGTTCTACGGCATGGCCGACTCGAAGATCGGCGTCGCCCTGCTCGAACGCACCGATTGACCGACCGCCCCCGAAAGGAACCCTCCCGTGAACACCTCCGCACAGCGTCGTGCGCACAGTCTCGGTCTCACCGCGCTCGCCGCGGCGGCGCTGATCGTCCCGCTCGGCGCCACGTCCGCCGTCGCGGCCCCGGCATCCGCCGTCGTGACGAACCTCGACCACCTCGACTTCCTGCTCGATGAGGCCACCCCTCCCGCGGACGTCGAGGGACACAGCACCTACCGGCAGGACGAGGAGCCGACCCTCGTCCTGCCGTGGACCTACGCCGACGCCCGCGACGGCGGCACCTTCGAGCGGGTCGGCGGCGGCCCGCTCGACCCCGCGACCGGCTACTGGGGCCAGGGTGCCTACAACGCCGACGACGTGACCCGCGCCGCCGTCGTGTACACGCGGCACTGGGAGCTCACCGGCGACGACGACAGCCGCGACACGGCCTATGAGCTGCTCCGTTCGGTCGCCTACTTCCAGACGACCGATGGGCCCGATGCCGGCAACGTCGTCCTCTGGATGCAGCCCGACGGCACCCTGAACCCGTCGGCCGAACCGGTGGAGCTGCCCGACCCGTCCGACAGCGGTCCCAGCTACTGGCTCGCGCGCACCCTGTGGGCGCTCGGCGAGGGGTACGCGGCGTTCGAGGACGAGGACCCGGAGTTCGCCGACTTCCTGCACGACCGCCTCGACCTCTCGCTCGACGCCCTCAACCGTCAGGTGCTGTCGAAGTACGGCGAGTGGAAGACCTCCGACGGCAAGCGGGTGCCGGCGTGGCTCATCGCGAACGGGGCGGATGCCTCGGCCGAGGCCGCCCTCGGACTCGCGGCACGCGTCGAAGCCGGCCCCGACGGCAAGTCCGCGACGGCGCTGCGTCAGCTCGCGAAGGGGATCGCGGCGATGGCGGACGGCGGCCTGCGGGAGTGGCCGTACAGTGCCGTGCTGCCGTGGGCGGAGTCCCCGGCGATCTGGCACGCGTGGGGCTCGCAGATGCCTGCAGCGCTGGCCGAGGCGTCCGTCGCGCTCGGCGACCGATCGCTTGCGCGTCCCGCGATCGCCGACGCGGCGACCTTCACGCCGACCCTGTTGACGGCGGGCGGCCCCGACAACGGCTGGAACCCGAGCCCCGTCGACCGGGTGCAGATCGCGTACGGCGCGGACTCGCGCGTGCAGTCCCTCCTCGCCGTCGCCGACGCGACCGGGTCGGACGGCTTCGAGCAGCTGGCCGCGATGCAGGCGGCATGGTTCTTCGGAGCGAACCACGCCGGGCAGCGGATGTACGACCCCGCCACGGGGGTCACGTACGACGGCCTGCAGCCGGACGGGACCGTGAACCGCAACAGCGGTGCGGAGTCGACGATCCACGGTCTGCTGACGGCGATCGCTCTCGATGCCCACCCCGACGTGCGCGACCACGCGGTCGCGCTCACGACGGTCGCCGATCGCGAGGGCCTCGCGTGGGTCGAGGCGGAGGATGCGGTCTCGACGACGGGTGTGGTCGACACGCCGGAATCGTGGACCGGCGAGTCGAGCTGGTCGGGCGACCGGCTGACGCTGTCGCGCGGCGACTCGGCGGTCTTCGACTTCGGCGCTGCGGACGCGGCCCGGTGGATCGAACCCGTGGTGTGGTCGGAGGTGCGTGAGCGCACCGCGTCGACGTGGCGAGCGGACCGCACCCCGCTGGGTTCGCTCCAGCTGACCGGACCGGCGCAGGGCATCTCGCCGACGCCGGGCGCGATGCACCCCCACACCCTCACCCGGGCACTCGCCGCGGGGCAGGACCGGGTTCGTGTGGACGTGAAGCGGGGCGACCTGCAGCTCGACGGTCTGCTCGTCCGCCCGGTCGTCTCTCGCCTCGAACTCGGCGGGGACGGTGCGGGCATGCTGCTCGTCCACTCCGCCGCGCGCACACCGCAGCGGGTCGCCGTGGGGTCGGGGGACGTGTCGGTCTACGACGCGCGCGGGCAGGAGGTCCGGTTGCGTCCGGGCAGCGGCACGGTCACGCTCCCGGCGGGAGGCTTCGCGATCGTCGAACGTTGACGCCTGCTCAGCGCCGGAACGCCCAGTCGGGCAGGTGCGACGACTGCACGAAGCTCATGACGATCTCGGCAAGACCCAGCCGAGGATCGATCTCGAGAGCGGCAGCCGCGTACCTGCCCGCGTGCGTCGAGCGACCGACCGCCCACGCCAGCCAACCCGCCGTCGCGCACGCGCCCGCGCGCTCGTCGGCGGGCAGGCGAGCCGCGGTCTGACGCACGAGCTCGAGTGCGGTCAGCAGGCGCCCCGGATCGGGGCGGGGACCCTCGCCCCATAGGACCTCGGCGAGGTCCACGGGGTATTCCTCGCCGTCCTCCCAACGCCGCTGAGCATCGAGGGCCACGTCGCCGCGTCCGTGATCCCCCGACCACTGCACGATGGCGACGTCGCGCAGCGACGGACGCGACAGGCACCACCCCAGGACGGCGACACGCATCGGGTCGATGGTCGCGGCATCCCACTCGAGCATCTGCTCGTAGAGGGCGGGCAGATCGTCGAGTGCGCAGGCCGCCTGCAGGGCTGCCGGGTCGATGCGGGCCTCGGTGCCGATCGTCGACGGGATGCCGCACAGCACGGTCAGCGCGGACTCGAGCGAGGTCAATGCGGCCGCCACGCCGGCGACCTCGGCGGCGTCGAGGAGGGGGAGGTCGGCCCCCGACGACTGATCGATTGAGGGCGCATGTCGCTCGATCACAGCGAGCGGATGCCCGCCGCGCGGCAGCGTCGGGTCGAGATGCGATCCCCAGCTGTCGGCGGCGACGGTGAGCGCGTCGACGACGTCCAGCCCGCACGCAGCGGCGGACCGATGCAGGGCGGCGATCAGGTCGCCCCCGGGAAGCCCAGACACGGATGACTCGGCGGTGTAGACGACGGCGACGACGCCCTCGACGTGGTCGACGCGACAGACGAGCCCGATGATTGTCGAGGCGACGGCGTCGAGATCGGCGCCGTCCGGGGGGAGGTCCACGCGCATCGCGCCGAGGCTGCGGCTCTCATGCAGCGGGATCATGACGAGGCTCTGGCTCGGCGTGTACCCGAGGAGGAGCGGAACGAGGCGGAGGAGGTGTGCGGCATCCGCCGCGGCGACGATCGTGGACATGCGCTCAGCGTCGCCGTCGAGCGGATGCCGGTGGCCGCCGCCCGCGCGGACTCGGGAGGAACCGGGCGGAGCCGCCCCTGGGGAGGACTCCGCGTCCTCCTGCGCCGTTACGATGGAGGGGTGGACGAGTACTGGGGTGCCGTGGTCTGGGGTCTGATCCCCACCATCGTCGTCGCCGGCCTGCTCGTCTTCGTGCTGCGCAGTATCCTTCGCATGGACCGCACCGAGCGCAAGGTGTACGCCAAGGTCGAGGCCGAGGAGCGCCGCCGCCGCGGCCTGCCCCGACCCGACGAAAACGCAGGCTGACAGCCCGAACGATAGGCTGAGCGCACAGCTCCGGGGGGCCGCGTGATCAGCATCAGCGTCGACTGGACGTGGACGTGGTGGATCGTCCTCGTCCTCGCCTTCGACATCTCCGTGCGCATCCTCGCGGTCTTCATCATTCCGCGGAATCGGCGCCCTACAGCGGCGATGGCCTGGCTGCTGGCCATCTACTTCATCCCGGTCATCGGCATCCTGCTCTTCCTGCTGATCGGCAACCCCCGGCTGCCCCGCAAGCGCCGCAAGGAGCAGGAGGCGATCAACCGCGCCTTCCGCGAGGCCAGCGAGGGTCTCGACTTCGGCACGCTGCGCCCTGACGCACCGGTGTGGTTCGAGCAGCTCGTGGGGCTCAACCGCAAGCTCGGTGCACTGCCGATGGCGGGCGACAACGGTGCGCAGATCATCTCGGACTACCAGGGCAGCCTCGACACGATGGCCGCCGAGATCGACCGGGCGACCCGGTACGTGCACGTCGAGTTCTACATCCTGCAGTCCGACGGCGCGACCGATGAGTTCTTCTGCGCGCTCGAACGCGCGACCGCTCGCGGTGTGACGGTGCGCGTGCTGCTCGACCACTGGGCGAACCGCTGGAAGCCCAATTACAAGGCGACGATCTCGCGCCTCGAGCGCATGGGAGCGCAGTGGCGGCTCATGCTGCCGGTGCAGCCGCTCAAAGGCAAATACCAGCGCCCAGACCTGCGCAACCACCGCAAGCTCGTCGTGATCGACGGCGTCGTCGGCTTCATCGGGTCGCAGAACGTGACCGATCGCAGTTACAACCTGAAGACCAATCTGCGCCGCGGTCTGCAGTGGGTGGACATGATGGTCCGCGTCGACGGTCCGGTCGTGGCATCCCTCTCGGCGGTCTTCGTGTCGGACTGGTACGGCGAGACCGGCGAGGTGTTCGCGGTCGAGTCCGACTTCTCGACGGATGCCGGGACCGGTGACCTCGACTGCCAGATCGTCCCGAGCGGGCCGGGCTTCGAGTACGAGAACAACCTGAAGCTCTTCCTGAGCCTGATCTTCGGTGCGACCCGCAAGATCGTCATGGTCAGCCCGTACTTCGTGCCGGACGAGGGGCTGCTGCTCGCGATCCAGACCGCGTGCCACCGCGGCGTCGAGGTCGAGCTGTTCGTCTCGGAGGAGGGTGACCAGGCGATGGTCTATCACGCGCAGCGGAGCTACTACGAGCAGCTGCTGGCGACCGGCGTGAAGATCTGGATGTACAAGAAGCCCTACATCCTGCACTCCAAGTCGATGTCGATCGACGACGAGGTCGCCGTCGTCGGCTCGAGCAACATGGACATGCGCTCGTTCGGTCTCAACCTCGAGGTGACGATGCTCGTGCGCGGCGCCGAGTTCGTCCAGCAGCTCCGCACGGTCGAGGACCTGTACCGCGGCATGTCCCGCGAGTTGACCATCGAGGAGTGGGAGAAGCGCCCCATCCGCTCCGTGATCCTCGACAACCTCGCCCGGCTGACCTCCGCCCTGCAGTGAGACGATCCCGCAGCGGTGGACACTCCCCGATTGTCCGCCGCTGAGGAGGAGACCCCCATGCGCATCCGTCTGTTCGCCGCGCTCGCCGGCTCGTTCGTCGTCGCCACCGCGCTCGTCGCATGTGCGACGCCCGCCTCTCGAGGCGTCGCGCCGGGAGGAGGAGCGGATGCGGTCGCCCCGGCCGCGCGCATCGACGCCGGGTGGCTCGACGGGGGAGCGACGATCGGGGTGGTGACGTACGGCAGTTCGTCCTGCCGTCCCGAGGTCTCGACGGTGGCAGACGACAACGGGGTGATCCTCATCGCCCTGAGCGAGCCGGCCGCGCCTGCGTGCACGGACGACCTCGTGGCACGGGCCCTCGAGGTACCCGTCCCCTCGGGCGTCGACGCGACCGCCGATCAGCGGATCCGCGTCGAACTCGAGGATGTCCGCACCGACATCGATCTGCCCGCCTACGGCGGTGGAGCCGTCGAGGAGTTCGCGCCGTCCGCCTCATGGATCGGGGATCGCGTGATCGCGCTCCGCACCTGGGGATCGTCCTCGTGCCTGCCGGTCGTCGAGGACACGCGGGTGGAGTCACCGGCATCCGTCGTCGTCCGCTTCGCCACCCCGCCCGCCGACCAGGTCTGCACGATGGACATGGCGCCGCAGCTCACGCTCGTGCAGCTCGATCCCGATGCGGAGGTCGACCGCGACGCGACGCTGAGCTTCGGTGTGCTCGACGCGGCGGAGACGGTGCCGATCCGCTGACTCGGCTCAGTCCGCGCGGACGAGCAGTTCGCCGACCTCGCAATCGAGGGCGCGGCAGATCGCGGAAAGCGTCGAGTATCGGATCGCGCGGGCACGGTCGTTCTTGAGGATCGACAGGTTCACCACAGAGACGCCGACAATCTCGGACAGTCGGGTCAGCGTCATGTTGCGCTCGGCGAGCAGTTCATCGAGTCGACAGTGGATGCCGGTGAGCTCGTCCTCCTCGGCAGGGCTCACACCAGCCCCTTCACGTCATTCTGCAGGCGGGCGCCGGAGCGCAGGATCGCCCCGAGGACCGCGAAGGCGAGGCCGACCGCGATCGGCCAGAACGGGAAGGAGATTTGGACCGTGGATGCCGGAACCCACGCGTCGAAGACATTCCCGATGCCGGCGTAGTCGCCCTCCCACGATCCGCCCTTGGCACCGAACAGCTGCGTCGAGGCGATGCTCCCCGCGATGTCGCCCATGATCTGAGCGGCGACGCCGCCGAAGGCCACGACCGCTCCCGTCGTGGTCGCCATCTTCGCCACGACCGGCGCGAATGCGGCGCCCTCCAACAGGCGCGAGCATGCCATGACCACGAAGAGGGCGATGACACCGGGGATCGTCCACACGATCATCTGGCTGATACCCCACAGGGCGCGCGCGAGGGGGGTCAGCCCCTCCACGACGAGCGTCACGCTGGTGAACCCGCCCGAGACCCGGGTGGCGTCGGTCTGCAGATCGACAGTGCTGGGGAGCTGCGGCCAGAACTCCTGGATCGGCATCGTGATCGTGACGGCAGGGGTCAGCAGCGGGAGCAGAAGATTCGCGACCGCACCGACGGCGGCGAACATCACCCACAGGACTCCGATCACTCGGGTGACCCGCACGAGGGACCCTGCGTCGTCTTCCGATCGTGAGCGGCGAGCCGCCGCGATGGCGAACGCCACGATGGTCCCGATGATGAGCAGGACGACCAGCGCCGCCCCGATGATGATCATGATCCTTGCCATGTCACACCAGCCCTTCGGTCTCGCGCTGCAGCCGAGCGCCCTGTCGGAAGATCACGCTCAGCGCTAGCAGAGCGAGAGCGATGCCGAGTGGCCACAGGGGCGCGTCGATCGAGATGAATGGGCTCGCGCCGAGGGTCGCGGAGTCTGCGGGTAGGACGGCGCGAGCGATGTACTGCTGCGCGAGGCTGCTCAACACCGGCCCAAGTGTGCCGGCGACGAGGACCGTGACGGCTCCGGCCATCATCCAGACCGAGGCGCGACGGGCGAAGGCGTGACCACGTACGGCCCGCTCACTGATCACCGCGATCACGAGTCCCGGCACGGCGGAGACCAGCAGCGTCAGGATCTCTCCGACGGCCAGCAGCAGCCGGTATCCCGCCTCAATCCCGACGACCGTCACCGATCCGCTGGTGAAGTGAGCGCAGTCGATGACCATGCCGCCGCCCGTCTCAGACGTCATGTCGCACGGGAGTGCGGTGGGCCAGTTCGCCCAGAGCGGCAGGTCGGAGAACGAGAACGTGTCCGTCGTCGACCAGCGCAGAACGGTCGTGAGGATCGCCAGGATGACCCAGGCGACCCAGATCCGTGCGAGGGCAGCGATGACGTCGAGGAGCACGGAGGGGGATTTCCGTCTGCGCGCGTCCCAGATGAGGAGACCGGTCACCGCCGCGGCGATACCCGCGCCGAGGAGCGCGAACAGTATCGCGCTGCCCAGGTCCACTCCGGCAATGTTCACTTCGGTATCCCCCATAACGACTTTCGTTGTTATCGAGAAACGTTATGCCCGCGGATGCCGCGGCCGCAACCCCGGGCTTCGGTATGCCCACGGCGAACACGGGCATACCGGCATCCGAGCGTCGTTAGCCTCTACGTAAGACGCCGCCAGTGCGTCGAGTGGAGGTGGAGACGATGTTCGAGAGATTCACAGACCGTGCACGTCGTGTGGTGGTGCTCGCCCAAGAAGAGGCGAAGATGCTGAACCACAACTACATCGGCACGGAGCACATCCTCCTCGGCCTGATCCACGAGGGCGAAGGCGTTGCCGCCAAGGCCCTCGAGAGCCTCGGCATCTCGCTCGACGCGGTGCGCGAGCAGGTCCAGGACATCATCGGACAGGGGCAGCAGCAGCCGACGGGTCACATCCCGTTCACGCCGCGTGCCAAGAAGGTGCTCGAGCTGTCGCTGCGCGAAGCGCTGCAGCTGGGCCACAACTACATCGGCACCGAGCACATCCTGCTCGGGCTCATCCGCGAGGGTGAGGGTGTCGCCGCACAGGTTCTCGTCAAGCTGGGCGCCGACCTGAACAAGGTGCGCCAGCAGGTCATCCAGCTGCTCAGCGGCTACCAGGGCAAGGAGCCCGCAGGCGTCGCGACCGGCGCCGGCGAGCAGGCCCAGGCCACCGCCCAGGGCGGATCGGCTGTGCTCGATCAGTTCGGCCGCAACCTGACGCAGGCCGCGCGCGACAACAAGCTCGACCCCGTCATCGGGCGCGAGAAGGAGATCGAGCGCGTGATGCAGATCCTGTCGCGCCGCTCGAAGAACAACCCGGTCCTCATCGGTGAGCCCGGCGTCGGCAAGACCGCCGTCGTCGAGGGTCTCGCTCAGGCGATCGTCAAGGGCGAGGTGCCCGAGACGCTCAAGGACAAGCAGGTCTACTCGCTCGACCTCGGCTCGCTCATCGCCGGTTCCCGCTACCGCGGCGACTTCGAAGAGCGCCTCAAGAAGGTCACCAAGGAGATCCGCACGCGCGGCGACATCATCGTCTTCATCGACGAGATCCACACCCTCGTGGGTGCGGGTGCCGCCGAGGGCGCGATCGACGCCGCCAGCATCCTGAAGCCGCTGCTCGCCCGCGGTGAGCTGCAGACGATCGGTGCGACGACGCTCGACGAGTACCGCAAGCACTTCGAGAAGGATGCCGCGCTGGAGCGCCGCTTCCAGCCGATCCAGGTGGCCGAGCCGAGCCTGCCCCACGCGATCAACATCCTGAAGGGCCTGCGCGACCGCTACGAGGCGCACCACAAGGTGCAGATCACCGACGGCGCCATCGTCGCCGCGGCGAACCTCTCCGACCGGTACGTCTCCGACCGCTTCCTGCCCGACAAGGCCATCGACCTGATCGACGAGGCCGGCGCCCGCCTGCGCCTGTCGATTCTGTCGAGCCCGCCGGAGCTGCGCGAGTTCGACGAGAAGATCGCGAAGGTCCGCGAGGACAAGGAAGCCGCCAGCGAGGAGCAGGACTTCGAGAAGGCCGCCGCTCTGCGCGACGAGGAGAAGTCGCTCTTGGCGGAGCGTCTGCGCCTCGAGAAGCAGTGGCGCTCGGGTGACGTCGCGTCGCACGCGGTCGTCGACGAGGGTCTGATCGCCGAGGTCCTCGCTCAGGCCACCGGCATCCCGGTCTTCAAGCTCACCGAGGAGGAGACCAGCCGTCTCGTCTTCATGGAGAAGGCCCTGCACCAGCGCGTCATCGGTCAGGAGGAGGCCATCGCGGCCCTCTCCCGCACGATCCGCCGTCAGCGTGCCGGCCTCAAGGACCCGAACCGTCCGTCGGGCTCGTTCATCTTCGCCGGACCCACGGGTGTCGGTAAGACCGAGCTCGCCAAGGCGCTCGCCGAGTTCCTCTTCGACGACGAGGGTGCGCTGATCTCCCTCGACATGTCGGAGTTCGGTGAGAAGCACACGGTCTCGCGCCTGTTCGGTGCCCCTCCCGGATTCGTCGGCTTCGAAGAGGGCGGCCAGCTCACCGAGAAGGTGCGCCGCAAGCCGTTCTCCGTCGTCCTGTTCGACGAGATCGAGAAGGCCCACCCGGACATCTTCAACTCGCTGCTGCAGATCCTCGAAGAGGGTCGCCTGACCGATGGTCAGGGCCGCGTGGTCGACTTCAAGAACACCGTGATCATCATGACGACGAACCTCGGTTCGTCGGCGATCGCCGGTGGTCCGGTCGGCTTCCAGGTCGAGGGCAACTCGCAGACGACCTACGAGCGGATGAAGGGCAAGGTCGACGAGGAGCTGAAGCGCCACTTCAAGCCGGAGTTCCTCAACCGTGTCGACGACGTCATCGTCTTCCCGCAGCTCAATAAGGACGAGCTGCGCCAGATCGTGACGCTCTTCACGAAGCGCCTCAGCGAGCGTCTGCTCGACCGTGACATGACGGTGGAGCTGACCGACGACGCGAAGGACCGCCTCATCGAGATCGGTTTCGACCCGACGCTGGGTGCCCGGCCGCTGCGCCGCGCGATGCAGCGCGAGGTCGAGGACCAGCTCTCCGAGCGGATCCTGCGCGGCGAGCTGAACGCCGGCGACCACGTGAAGGTCGACACCGAGAACGGCCGCTTCGTCTTCGCCACCACGCGCCAGGAAGGCCGCGAAGCGGTCGGCGTCGGCGCCGCGGGTGAGATCACCGCGAGCCCGGACATCATCGCCGGGTCGTAAGCGACACGAACGACAGGGGTCGGATGCCGAGAGGCATCCGGCCCCTTCGTCGTTCAGGCGTGGCGCACCAGGAAGACGTCGACCTCGTCCTCGGTCTCGAGCGCGAAGCCGTGGCGGTCGTACAGCCGCCGGGCCGGGCTGCCCTGCAGCACGTTCAGGCGCCAGGGGAGCGGGTGGTGTTCCGCGAGCGTCGCGTGCAGGACTTCCGTGCCGATCCCGGCGCCCTGCAGGTGCGCGGCGAGGTAGAAGTGCTCGAGCCAGGTGCCGTCCGAGGAGGGGCGGACGGCGATCGACCCGGCATCCGCTCCGTCGACGACGATGATGCGGGTGAGGGCCGGATCGAAGGCGTCGAGGAACCGCTGCCGCACACGGGTCTCGTCGTACCGCCCGAGGCGCTCGAGGTCCGGGCGCAGGACCACCGCGCGGAGCTCGGCGATCCAGCTCGCGTCGTCGGGGGTCGAGGGGCGGAGGGTCCAGCGCATCCGTCCATTCAACCGCGCGCCCGCGTCGCGAGCGGGCAGGATGGGAGGGTGCGCGCATCCGTCACCGTTCGCCCGGCACATCTCGACGGGCCCGACCTGGCCGCGGTCGCCTCGATGCTGGCGGCGTATCACGCACAGACCGAGCGGGAGAAGGTCGAGCAGGGGCTCGCCGAGCCCGGACCTCTGCCCGAGCGATACGCGGTCGAAGTGCGTGACCCCGCCATGTCCTTCGACGGAGCCGATGTCCTCGTCGCGGAGCGCGAAAGGGCGGCCATCGGGATGGCAGTGACGCACCGCGCGGGGAGCGACGTCGAGCTCAAGCGCCTGTGGGTCGCCCCGACGGGTCGTCGATCCGGCGCAGGGTCTGCCCTGCTGGCGGATGCCGCGGAACGTGCGCGCGCCCTCGATGCGACGGGGCTGCGGCTCTCGGTCTGGGACTGGCGAACGGACGCCCTCGCGCTCTACCGGCGGCAGGGCTTCGTCGAGGCGCCGTCCTGGGAGTCACGCGCACAGCTCGTGTGCCTGCGACTCCCGCTGTGAGCGGCTGTCAGCGGATGCAACGGATGCCGGGCGGCACCCGGCATCCGCGTCACCGTCGCCGGGGTGTCGCGTCGGATGTGTGCATCCGCGAGCGGGGGGCGATCAGGTGAAGCCGCCGGGGGCGAGCAGTGCGACGCATGGGCCGAGGACAAGGATCCACGCGGCGGCGGTGACGATGAGGATGCCGGTGCCGATCGGGCGGGTCCGTGGCGAGAACATCAGCGCGATGCCGACGACGGCGATGATCACGAACGGCATCAGGAAGCCGATGAGACCGACGGAGATCAGTCCGATCGCGAGCAGTCCGCCGAGGAGGTAGGCCCCGCATCCGATGCCGGTGCCGATCCCGACGCCGGCGCCGAAGCTCCGAGGCCGTGGTCCGGCGGGCGCCGCATAGCCCGGCGGTTCGGGCGAGATCCCGGGGGCGCCGGGATACGGCGGCGTCGGGTAGGGCGGACCCGCCTGCGGGGGTGTCGGGTACGGCGGACCGGTCGGCGGCTGCCCGGCGGCGTCGCCACCCGGAACGGAGGGCGGCACCGGCGGCGGCGCGGCCGGTGTGCCGTCCTGCGGGGGAGGCGTCGGGTCGGCGTCCTCGGGACGATCAGGTTCGGGGGACATCGGCGGCCATCCTTCCGATCGGCGGGGTCTCACTGAGGCGGAGCCGCCCGCGCGCGGCCATCCAGGCGAGGCGGGCGAACAGCAGGGGGATCGTCACGGCGAGGAACAGCTGCGGCCGGGTGAGACCGAGCCAGGCGACCTCGTTGCCGCGGACGAACTCGACGGCGAAGCGGAACACCGCGTACGCCGCGATGTACAGCGTCAGGGTCTCGCCCGGCGCGATGGGCCGGTGGCGCAGCCAGAACCAGAGCAGCGCGAAGGCGACCGCATGGAAGACGATCTCGTACACGAAGCTCGGGTGCAGCGGCACGCCCGCGGGCGCCCCGACGCGTGCGGCTGCGGCCGGGTCGAGGACGATGCCCCATCCGCCGCCGGTCGGGGTTCCGGGTTGCTCGGTGAGGAGGCATCCGATCCGGCCGATCGCCATCGCCAGCGCGACGGCCGGGGCGAAGAGGTCGCCGGAGCGGTCGGGGTAGCGCGCGATGCGTTTGGCGACGTGCACCCCGAGCCAGGCGCCGACGAGCGCCGACAGCATCGACGCGTTGCCGTAGGCGAGCTGGTCGATAAGCGACAGGTTCTTCGACGGATCGAGGTGCTGCGCCCAGGTCCCGAGCCGCGAGAGCACGGCCGCGCCGACGAGCGCCCCGAGCACGAGATAGGCGATCCGCGAGTCGGTGACGCCGCGACGGCGCTTCTCGACGAGGAAGACGACCCCCGCGGCGAGCAGCCCGAGGCCCACGAACGCGGCGTGCGTGTCGATGGGCGGGAGCCAGGGGGCAAGGTCGCTCAGCAGCGGGAACACGGGTCAGCCCAGCAGCCGTATCCAGAGCATGACCCACAGCGGGATCGCAGCCAGGGCGAGAACCTCGAGCACGCACAGGTACGCCAGGACCAGGCGGGTGTCGCCGAGCTTGCATCGCGATCGGAGCAGCCCCGCACGCCGGGCGCGCGCGTACCCGGCGATGGCGACACCGGCGAAGACGGCGACCGCGAGGGGACCTGTGACGGCGGTGATCGCAGCGATCGTCGCGAACACGCACAGCCGCAGCGGGTCGAACGGCGCGACCGGATCGGCGACGCTCTCGTCGCGCTGATTGAGGTGCCCGAACCCGGCGGTGCTCACGACACGCTCACCGGGATCTGACGCCGGCCGCCCGTCGCGGTCGACAGGCGGGTGCGGCCGAGGGGCGCCCACGCCTGCACGGCGCAGAACGGGGCGCACTGGTGCGCGTCGGTCGACTCGTTGACCGTCGCGACGTGCACGCAGCACTGCGTGAGCCGTTCCTCGATCATCGTGTTGATGTCCATGAACGGCTTCACCGTGATCCGCAGCACCCGCTCGCCCATCATCTTGCGCAGCCGCGCATGCTGGCCCGGGAGCTTCGATGCGGCCAGGGTCGCGAGGGTCCCGATCCCGAGATCGCAGTTCTGGCAGATGTCGCGCCAGATCGAGCTCATGGACGGATGCGACAGCGACGACTGCTCGCTCAGCAGGTCGAGGAGCGACCCCTTCACCACCTCGCGGATCGCCTTGTTCACGTTGCTGTCGGCGATGCGGTTCGCGATCATGTCGGGCTGCAGGTCGAGGAAGTCCTTCAACCGCTCGTGGCCGATGAGGCCGACGAGCGACTTCCACTCGCCGGCGTCGTCCTTCAGCAGGTAGCCGACCGAGCAGCAGTGCGGGTGGCTGCACGGCAGCGCGGTCAGATCGCGCCAGGTGACCTCGCCGTCGGTCTGCGGCCCGAGTCGGTTCAGCACGCCGGTGTGCGTGAGGCGGTCGATGGGGTCGATGCCGGACGAGCGTCCCGAGCCGAACACCGGCTGGACCGTCACGCCGCCGACGAACGGTGTCGCCATCGCGCGGCGGATGACCGCGCCGATCTCGCCGTCGTTGACCCCGAGGGTCGCTGTCATCGTCAGCGTGGTGAAGACTCCGGCATCCGACAGCCGTTCGATCGCGCGCTCCTTGAACCGGCGGATGTCGGCGCCGCGGTGGAAGGCGGATGCCGCGGCCGATTCGCCGTCGTACTGCAGGTAGACCTCGACCCGCTCGCGGTGCTTCTTCAGCACCTCGACGAAGGCGTCGTCCTGCGCGATGCGGAGGCCGTTCGAATTCAGCAGGATGCGGACGATCGGCCGGGCGACGAGATGCTCGAGGAGCTGCTCGAGCCACGGGTAGAGGGTCGGTTCGCCGCCCGACAGCATGAGCACGTCGATGCGGTCGTTCTCCTTCGCGAGTCGCGCGTCGACGGAGGCGAGCACCTCGGCGAGCGGTGCGATGGCGGAGGCGGCGGGGCTCGACTCCGCGAAGCAGGTCGGGCACTTGAGGTTGCAGTGGTCGAGCAGGTCCTCGAGGAGGATGCAGGTGTGCTGGGTCTGCATCTGCGGCAGACCGTCCTCGTACGCCGAGGGCACCGGCTTGAAGTTGCCCGTCGTGTCGGGACCGTGCACCTTCGTCGGCGCGGTCCACTGCTCGAGGTAGGTGAGGATCTCGGCCGACTCGTCGTAGAGCGTGCGCACGAGGCCGTGATCGGGGCATCCGCGTTCCAGCCAGACGGTGCCGTCGCGGTCGGCGAGCCACCCCGACAGCCTGCGCACCTCGCTCAGCGGACGGTCCGGGTCCTCCTCGTGGCACGTCGGGCAGAACGCGTTCACGTAGCGGTGGATCCGATAGTCGCGCAGGGGCATCCCCGCTCCGGCGTGGCTCATGCCCACACCCTAGTCCCGGGGTCGGCCGGGCCTGGGGGTGGACCGCGTTCAACGGCGGCCCGCGTCCGCCGATGCAACGGATGCCGGGCGACACCCGGCATCCGCGTCGCCGTCACCCGCGTGTCGTGCGCGATCTGTTGCATCCGCGAACACGCCCGGACGTGCGAACGGACCGGGCGCGCCCTCAGCAGCGCCCGGCCCGTCCGGGTCGATCAGGAGCGACGATCGCCGAAGACGTCCTTCTCCATGGCGTCGTAGCCCTCGCGCTGCGGGTCGCCGTGCAGACCGCCGGAGAGCGCGTACTCCTCCTCGGGAGACAGGACGAGGCGGGTGCGACCGTAGACGGCGAACCCGATGAAGATCACGACGTAGACGATGATGATCGCCACGATCGCGAGCAGGTAGGCCGGGTTGAACAGCAGGCCGACGAACACGATCGCCGCGATGATCGCCGCGGAGTAGGCGCCGAACAGGCCCCACGGGCTCTTGTACGGACGCTCGGCGTTCGGGAACTTCCGACGCAGGATGATGAACGACACCATCTGCAGGAAGTACGCGAGCACCGCGCCCCACACGGCGATGTTCAGGACGATCGCACCGGCCGGGCTGGCGTCGCCGCCGGCAGCCTGCAGGATGACGAGCGCGATGAAGCCCAGAACGGCGCCGAAGGTGAGCGCCACCCACGGCGTCTGGCGCTTGCCCGTGAGGGACAGCCAGCGCGGGTAGTACCCGGCGCGGGACAGCGAGTACATGTTGCGCCCGTAGGCGAACATGATGCCCATGAGCGAGGCCAGCAGGCCGATGAGGGCGAGAAGGGACAGGATCGCGGCGGCCTGATCCGGCAGGAACGCCTTGAAGCCGTCGAGGAGTGGTTCGACCGAGCCGCCCGTCACCTCGGCGCCGAGCACGCCGGTGTTGAGGAACAGCACGATCAGACCCGTGACGATGAGCGTGCCGCGGGCCCAGAGGCCGGCGCGCGGGATGTCACGGGCAGGGTTGTGCGACTCCTCCGCGGCGAGCGGCAGCTCCTCGATGCCGAGGAAGAACCACATCGCGAACGGCAGCGCGAGCAGGACCGCACCGATGCCCTCGGGGAGGAACGTAGATGAGGCGAACGCGTCGGGGTTGGGGGCGATGTCCCACAGGGCGTCCCAGCTGAAGGCTCCCGAGACGAGCGCCATGACGCCGAAGACGACGATGATCCCGATCGAGATGATCGAGACGACGATCGCGAAGCCGAACGAGACGGCGGCACCGGCGGCGTTGAGGGCGATGAACAGCGCGTAGAGGATGACCCACCACAGCCACGGGGGCAGGCTGACACCGGTCAGCAGCGACAGCGCCGAGTCGGCGTACTGGCCCGAGAAGTACACGACCACCGCGGTCGTGGCGACGTACTCGATCGTCTCGGCGAGGCCGGTCGCCAGGCCGCCCCAGGGGCCCATCGCCGAGCGCGAGAACGAGTAGGCGCCGCCGGTGTGCGGCATCGCGGCCGCCATCTCGCCGATCGAGAAGGTCAGGCCGTAGTACATGAGCACGAGCACAGCGAAGGCGATGAGCATGCCGCCGAATCCGGCGAAGCCGATGCCGAAGTTCCAGCCCGAGAAGTCGCCCGAGATGACGGCGGCGACCGCGAGGCCCCAGAGCCCCCACACACCTGCGGAGCGCTTCAGCGTGCGTTTCTCGAAGTAGCCGTCCTCGGCGCGGGTGTAGCGGACACCGCCGGTGGCGGGGGGAGTGGTGCTCGGATTCGTCATGAGACCTCCTGGCTGCGGTCGGCGCGGCAGGGCGCCGTCGGGTCGGCGCGCTGGCTCACGCCTTGCGGATGAGTGTGGCGTCTATTGGTATGCCGTGTCTACCTTTGGCATGTAGCGTTCTCGTTACAGACCCGACCAGCGCACGACGGAAGGATGACGGATGCCCGGAAATCTGACGGTGGACGAGCTCGCCGACGCGATTGCCAAGGATGAGATCGACACGGTGATCGTCGCCTTCCCCGACGCGCAGGGACGCCTGGTCGGCAAGCGCGTCGCAGGCAGGTTCTGGCTCGACGAGGTCGCCGGCCACGGCGCGGAGGTGTGCGACTACCTGCTCTCGGTGGATGTCGACCTCAACACGATCGACGGGTACGCGATGTCGGGCTGGGACAAGGGCTACGGCGACCTCGTCCTGCGCCCCGATATGGCGACCCTGCGCCGCATCCCGTGGCAGCCGGCCACGGCGCTCGTCATGGCCGACCTCGAATACGTGCGCGGCGGCGCCGTCGCGCAGTCGCCGCGCGGCATCCTGAACGCCCAGCGTCAGCGTCTCGCCGACCGGGGCCTCGTCGCCTACTCCGGCACGGAGCTCGAGTTCATCGTCTTCGACGACTCGTTCCGGGATGCCTGGGCCAAGCGCTACGTCGGACTCCAGGCATCCACCGACTACAACGTCGACTACAACCTGCTCGCCACCACCCGGCTCGAGCCGCTGCTGCGCGACATCCGCCGCGGCATGGAGGGCGCCGGCCTCTATTGCGAGGGCGTCAAGGGCGAGTGCCACGACGGCCAGCAGGAGATCGCGTTCCGCTTCGCGGAGGTGCTCGAGACCGCCGACCAGCACACGATCTACAAGAACGGGGCGAAGGAGATCGCCGACGCGCACGGGAAATCGCTCACCTTCATGGCGAAGTTCGACCAGCGCGAGGGCAACAGCTGCCACATCCACCTCTCCGTGCGCGGCGAGGACGGCGAGGCCGTCATGGCCGGCGACGGTGAGCATGGATTCAGCCCGCTCATGCAGCACTGGATCGCGGGCATCCTCGCCACCCTCCGCGAGTTCACGCTGCTCTACGCGCCGACGATCAACTCGTACAAGCGCTTCGCCAGGGGCTCGTTCGCCCCGACCGGCATCGCGTGGGGCGTCGACAACCGCACGTGCGCACTGCGCGTCGTCGGGAAGGGCTCGTCGCTGCGCGTCGAGAATCGCGTGCCCGGCGGCGACGTGAACCCGTACCTCGCGATCTCGGCGATCATCGCGGGCGGCCTCCACGGCATCGAGAACGAGCTCGAGCTGCCCGCCCCGCTCACCGGCAACGCCTACGACTCCGATGTGGAGCACCTTCCGACGACGCTCCGCGAGGCGGCAGACCTCTTCGAGAAGTCCGAGATCGCCCGGGCCGCCTTCGGTGAGGACGTCGTCGCCCACTACCTGCACCAGGCTCGCGTCGAGGTCCTCGCCTTCGACGCCGCCGTGACCGACTGGGAGCGCATCCGTGGCTTCGAACGTCTCTGACCCGACGGGCGGTCGCCGTCCCGTCATCGGGTTGACCACCTACCTCGAGCGCGCGACGCAGGGAGTCTGGGACGTCCGTGCCAGCTTCCTGCCGCAGCAGTACTTCGACGCCGTGACCGCGTCGGGCGGCGTCGCCGTCCTGCTGCCGCCCCAGCCGTCGGCTCAGGCGGCCGCCGCGGCGGTGCTCGACGGCCTCGACGGGCTCATCCTCACCGGCGGGCTCGACGTCCAGCCCGAGCTCTACGGGGCGCCCCGGCATCCGCTCACCGACCCTGCCCGCGCGGACCGCGACGAGTGGGAGCTCGCCCTCCTTGCGGGAGCCCGCGAGCGCCGCATGCCGGTGTTCGGCATCTGCCGCGGGCTGCAGCTCATCAACGTCGCGTACGGCGGCACGCTGCACCAGCACCTGCCCGAAGCGCTCGGCACCGAGCGGTACAAGATCGGCGGCGGCGTGTTCGCCGAGAACACCGTGGAGGTGGATGCCGAGACCACGCTCGCGGGCCTCGTCGGCGCCGGTCCGTACACGGTGCACAGCTACCACCACCAGGGCATCGATCGTCTCGGCGAAGGACTCGTCGCCACCGCCCGGACGGACGACGGACTCGTGCAGGCCTTCGAGGGGCCCGGCGGCGACTACCTCGTCGCGGTGCAATGGCACCCCGAGGAGAACTCCGCCGATCGGCGCCTGTTCCTCGGGCTGGTCGCCGCGGCCGACGCCTACGCCGCCGCGCACCGGGGGGTCGCCGCGTGAGCGTCTTCACCGTCCTGAACCCCGCCACCGGCGCCGCGGTGCGCGACGTCGACCTCGCCTCGGTGGAGGAGACGGATGCCGCGGTCGCCCGCGCCGTCCGTGCGCAGCGCGCGTGGGCCGAGCTCGCGCCCGTCGCCCGTGCCGACGCGCTGCGGAACTTCGCGCGCGTCGTCGAGGACCACGTCGAGGAGCTCGCCCAGCTCGAGGTGCTCGAGGCGGGGCATCCGATCTCGTCGGCCCGGTGGGAGGCATCGCACGTCGCGCAGGTGCTCAACTACTACGCGGGTGCGCCGGAACGCCTGATCGGCAGTCAGATCCCCGTCGCCGGGGGTCTCGACGTGACCTATCACGAGCCCTACGGCGTGGTCGGGATCATCGTGCCGTGGAACTTCCCGATGACGATCGCCTCGTGGGGGTTCGCGCCGGCGCTCGCCGCGGGGAATGCCGTCGTCCTGAAGCCGGCCGAGCTCACGCCGCTGACGGCGATGCGCCTCGGCGACCTCGCCCTCGAGGCGGGGCTGCCCGACGGGGTCTTCACCGTCATCCCCGGGGCCGGTCCCGTCGTCGGTGAGCGGTTCGTGACGCATCCCGACGTGCACAAGGTCGTCTTCACCGGATCGACCCGCGTCGGCACGCAGGTCGCCGCGGGATGCGCGCGAGAGCTCAAGCCCGTGACCCTGGAGCTCGGCGGCAAGAGCGCGAACGTCGTCTTCGCCGACGCCGACCTCGAGGCGGCCGCCGCGGCCGTTCCCGGATCGGTGTTCGACAACGCCGGTCAGGACTGCTGCGCCCGCAGCCGTCTGCTCGTCGAGCGCTCCGTCTACGACCGGTTCCTCGAACTCGTCGAACCCGCCGTCGCCGCCTGGCGCGTCGGCGACCCGAACGACGAGGGCACCGAGATGGGACCGCTCATCTCCGCCGCGCAGCGCGACCGCGTCGCGTCCTACGTCGACGGCGCGGACGTCGCGTTCCGCGGGTCCGCCCCCGACGGCGACGGCTTCTGGTTCGCGCCGACCGTCGTCCTCGCCGGACGGGACGACCGCATCGCGAAGGAGGAGGTCTTCGGGCCCGTCGTCGCCGTGCTGCCGTTCGATGACGAGGTCGACGCGATCGCCCTCGCGAACGACACCGTCTACGGGCTCGCCGGCTCGATCTGGACCCGCGACCTGGGGCGCGGTATCCGCGTCTCCCGCGGAGTGCGCAGCGGTGTGCTGTCGGTCAACTCGCACTCGTCGGTCCGGTATTCGACCCCGTTCGGCGGCATGAAGGCCTCGGGCCTCGGCCGCGAACTCGGGCCCGATGCCGCCGAGCACTTCACCCAAACCAAGAACGTCTTCTACGCCACCTCCTGACCGGAAGGACCTCCCGAATGGACCTCACCCAGCGCCTGCGCGACCGCGTCGCCATCATCACCGGCGGTGCCAGCGGCATCGGCCTCGCGACCGCCCGCCGCTTCGCCGCCGAGGGCGCCCGCGTCGTCATCGCCGACCTCGACCCGGTGACCGGACAGAAGGCCGCCGACGAGGTGGGCGGCGTCTTCCGCCAGGTGAACGTCGCAGACCAGGCATCCGTCGACGCGCTCTTCGACGGTGTCGCCGCCGACCTCGGCTCGGTCGACATCGCGTTCAACAACGCCGGCATCTCGCCCGCCGACGACGACTCGATCGAGACGACCGAGCTGCCCGCGTGGGACAAGGTGCAGGACGTCAACCTCAAGAGCGTCTACCTCTGCTCCCGCGCCGCGCTGCGCCACATGGTGCCGGCGGGCAAGGGCTCGATCATCAACACGGCGTCGTTCGTCGCGCTGCTCGGCTCGGCCACGTCGCAGATCTCGTACACCGCGTCGAAGGGCGGCGTCCTCGCGATGACCCGCGAGCTCGGCGTGCAGTTCGCCCGGCAGGGCATCCGCGTCAACGCACTCTGCCCGGGACCGGTGAACACGCCGCTGCTGCAGGAGCTGTTCGCCAAGGACCCCGAGCGCGCGCAGCGCCGACTCGTGCACGTGCCCATGGGGCGCTTCGCCGAGCCCGAGGAGATGGCCGCGGCCGTCGCCTTCCTCGCCTCTGACGACGCCTCGTTCATCACCGCGAACGCCTTCGTCGTCGACGGCGGCATCACCAACGCCTATGTGACGCCGCTGTGACCCGCGCCGCGTCGCCGCCCGACCTCGGCCGCACCGTCTACAGGCCGGTGCGCGGTGGCAACGCGCTCGAGGACACCATCGCCCGCCTCGTTCAGACCGTGCGGCTCGGCGTGGTCGCGCCGGGGGAGTCCCTTCCCTCCGAGCGCGACCTCGCCGAGCGCTACGGCGTGAGCCGCGACACCGTGCGCCAGGCGATCGGCGAGCTCGCCGATGCGGGGTACGTCGTGCGGCGTCGCGGCCGGTACGGGGGCACGTTCGTCGCCGATCCGCTGCCGGTGCCGACCGGTCCCGTCGACGCCGCCGAGCTCGACGACGTCCTCGGCCTGCGGCGCGTGCTCGAGGCGGGTGCGGCGCGCGCCGCGGCCTCGCTGGCGTTGACGGATGCCGCGCGCACCGCGCTCGAGCAGCGGCATCGCGCGACCGTCGGAGCCGACGAGGGGGAGTACCGCCGGCTCGACTCGCTGCTGCACCTCGCGATCGCGGAGGCCAGCGGCATCCCGTCGCTGCTGCCTCTGATCGTCGAGAACCGGGCGCGCGTGAACGCGTGGCTCGACACGTTCCCCCTGCTGCCCCGCAACATCGAGCACTCCGACGCGCAGCACGAGCGGATCGTGGCGTCGATCCTCGCCGGCAAGCCCGACGCCGCCGAGGCCGCCGTGCTCGACCACCTCGCCGGATCCGAGGCGCTGCTGCGGGGATTCCTGGGCTGAGCGGAGGGTGTTCCGCGGCGCTCGTCGCGTTCGCGGATGCGATGGATGCCGGGTGACACCCGGCATCCGCTCGCCGCGGCTGGGCGTGTCGGGTCAGATCCGTTGCATCCGTGCATGCGCCGACTGGTGCCGCCGGTGCGGATCTGGTGTGCTGAGCGGTGATGACGCGGGCCGGGATGACGCAGGTGGGGGCGGTGCGACGGCGCGGCGCGGCGGAGGTCGCCGGGTGGGTCGCCGCGCTCGCGCCCGCGCTGGTCGCCGTCGCGGTGGTCGCGTCGACGAGCTCGTGGCTGCTCTACCGCGACGGTGACTCGGTCGTCGTCGCGCTGATGGCGGATTCCCTGCGTCGCGGCGATCCGCAGGACTGGGCACTGTCGCCCGTGCTGTTCCTGCCCGAGACCGCCGTGTACGCCGGGCTGTCGCTCTTCGGTTTCGGGACCGCCGCGACCCTCACGCTCAACGCCGTCGTGAACCTGCTCGCCGTGTACGGCGGCATCCGCCTCGTCGCCGGCCGGCGACGCGCAGGTGCCGTGCGGGGAGCGGTGTTCGCGTTCGCGGCGTTCGTCGGACTCATCCTCCTCGAAGGGCCGGCGGGGATGCCGGGACTCCACCTCGCACTGCTGACCGCGACGACGACGTACTACTCGGCCACGGTCGTCGCCACACTCGTCGTCGCCGGGCTGGTGCGGCGCCTCCTCGACGGCGCTCCGGTGCGGCGGGTGCTCGCGGGGATCGTCGTCGTCGCCGCGGTGTCGACGCTCACGAATCCGCTGTTCGTGGTGTGGTGCGTCCTGCCGGTCGTCGGGGTTGTCGGCATCCTCCTGTACGGTCGTCGCCTCGCGCCGCGGACGGCCTCGTCGGTCGCCGGGGCGGTGCTCATCGGTGCGGCGATCGGCTACCTCGCCCGCGCGCCCTTTGCGGGGAACATCGTCGCCGCGGGCGGCCAGTATCTGAGGCCGGATCAGGCGGATGCCGCGCTGGCGCACGTCGCCGGCGCGATCGGCGGGACCATCGGGCGCTGGGACGGGGTCCTCTGGTCCGTCGCGGTTCTCGCGCTCCTCGTCGCGTGCGGCGTGGTCGGGATGCGCGCATGGCGCCGTCGCGATGCGGCGGTCGCTGCGGTGTGCGCGATCGCGGTCGCGGCACCGGTCGCGGCGACGCTCCTGGTCGTCGTCGCCGGGACGGATGCCGATCGGTACCTGCAGCCGTGGGTGTTCCTGCCGATCCTCGTGCTCGCGGTGGCGCCGCCGCCGGTGTCGGTCCCGCGCGCGGTGGGGGTGGCGACGGCCGGCGCGCTCGCACTCGCGGGTGTCGTCGCGGTGCCGCTCGCGGCGGCTGCCGCCGGTCGAGGCGACGCCGATCTCGCCTGTGTCACTCGCTGGGTCGAGCAGTCCGGCCGGACCGGCGCCGGGCAGTTCTGGACCGTGCGCGCGCCGAAGCTCGCACTCGCCGACCCGTCGCAGCTCGTGCAGGTCGACCACACCCTGCGCCCGTACGACTGGCTTGTGAACCGCGGCGAGCGTCGCGGGCCGGTGACGTTCCTCGTCGAGGGAGCCGCCGACGCGCCCTACGAGCTGCCCGCCGGACTGTCGCCCCTCGCCGCGACCCCGGTCGCGTGCGGGCGCTACACGATCCTCGATTTCGGCTCGCGTGTGCTGCCGCTGGGAGACCCCCGGAACTGACCCGCGTCAGCGGATGCAATGGATGCCGGGCGACACGCGGCATCCGCTCGTGTCACGCCGGGGTGTCGGGGCGGATCTGTTGCATCCGCGCACGGCGGCGACGGAGGGTGACGAGGAGCGGCACGGCGACGCCGACGACCACCACGACGACGAAACCGAGCGAGGATCGCACCAGAGCGGCGTGCGCGGCATCCACTGCGGGGGTCGTGCCCTCCGGCGTCCATCCCCCGCCGGGAAGCCCGTCCACCAGGATCGCGGACATCACAGCAGAACCGACAACGATGCCCAGCATCCCCAGTGCGATCAGCCCCATGACCGCGATCCACAGCACGAGCGGCCGCCGCCACGGCGTCTTCCCCATGCGGGCAGCGTACGCGGATGCAATGGATGCCGGGCGACGCGAGGCCTCCGCTCGTGTCACGCCGGGGTGTCTGGGCGGATCTGTTGCATCCGCGCACGCACGGCAAGGGTCAGTCGAGCGGGGCGACGTCGACCTGCACGCGCAGGGTCGAGGTCTTGGCCTCGGTGAAGATGATGCCGGTCACGGGTGAGACGTCGCCGTAGTCGCGGCCCCAGGCGACGGTGACGTAGCGGTCGTTCGCCCACTGGTTGTTGGTCGGGTCGATCGCCAGCCACTGATCGGTCCCGGGCAGCCATACGGCGAGCCAGGCGTGCGACGCGTCCGCACCGAACACGCGTTCCTTGCCGGGCGGCGGCTGCGTCGCGAGGTATCCCGACACGTACCGGGCGGCCACCCCGTGGGTGCGCAGGCAGGCGAGGGCGACGTGGGCGAAGTCCTGGCAGACGCCGGCGCGTTTGGTCATCGCATCTGCGACCGTGCTCGTCACGGTGGTCGCCGTCTTGTCGTAATCGAAGTCGCGGAAGATCCGCTGCATGAGATCGGTCGCCGCCTCGCCGATGGGCCGGCCCGGGGCGAGCG
The DNA here is from genome assembly GCF_023715745.1 of Microbacterium oleivorans. GTDB lineage: Bacteria > Actinomycetota > Actinomycetes > Actinomycetales > Microbacteriaceae > Microbacterium > Microbacterium oleivorans_D. Next base: position 500,670 of record NZ_JAMBOV010000001.1, read on the forward strand.
AATCCGCGCCGTACGCGTACGCCGCCTCATCGTGCGCGGCGCGGGCGGACTCGAGCGCGTACTCGGTCGCCTCGACCGCACCGGGGAGGTCGGGATGCCGCAGCGGCCGCGCGAGCTCCCACGGCTGCGCGAGGGCCTCGGCGTCGTACTCGGGCACCGCGACATTCACCTCGCTCGTCGCCTCGATCGTCAGCGCCTCGTGCGGGTCGGTCACGTGGAAGTAGGTCGACGAGTTGCCGAACCAGTCGGTGCGCGGCGACACGTCCCCGGGCGCCGGATCCACGGTGACCTCCGCCTCGGCGATCCGCTGCCACGGCAGGTCGCGCGGGCGCAGGTGGAACTGGCCGATGCTGTCCTGCACGGCGTCGCTGTACGTGTACGCGGTGCGGTGCCACACCCGGTACCGGGTCATGCGCGCGCCCCCGTCAGCTCGATGAGCGACAGCTCCGTGATGGAGACGGCGGGGGGACCGGCCTCGAAGTGCAGGTCGGCGATCGCGTCGGACAGCTGCTCGAGCTGCGCGCGGATGCTGTCGAGGCCCTCCGCGAGACGCTCGCGACGTCCGCCGACGACGGCGGTCATCTCGAGCACCTCGACCTCGGCGAGCCCCGTCTCGAGCTGGTCGAGCAGTCGCTCGGCCCGTGACGAGCCGGTCGAGGCCGGCAGAGCAGCGAGGTGCTCGCGCAGGGTCTGCAGCGAGAAGGCGAGCGAACGCGGATTGCCGCGGTCGAGCAGCAGCAGCTCGGCGACGTCGGCCGCCCGCATCGCTCCGCGGTAGCGGCGCCGGTGCGTCACGACGCTCTCGGCCGAGAGCAGCAGCGATTCGAGGACTTCGCGATCGGTGCGCGGACCGCGACTGGCCGACAGCGCCGACGACAGCAGCGTCGTCAGCTGCAGGCCGCGTTCGAGGTAGCGACCGGCCTCCATCATGTGCCATCCGGGGTCGCGGATCATGTTCGCCGTCACACCGTAGAGCGACAGCATCGAGGCGAGCATGCGACCGGCGGACTCGGCGGTGCGGTGCGGATGCGGGGCGCCCCGCAGCGCGCGCACGGCACGGTCGATGTTCGAGAAGACCCGCCAGGTGTCACCCGACAGCTGGTCGCGCACCCCCTCCATCGCGTCGCGCAGCCGGGCGATGGAGTGCGCCGCCGAGCCCGGACGGGAGGCGTCGAGCAACAGCGAGCGGAACTCCGCCTCGGGGTCGGACGCCCGGGTCCCCGCGAGGGTGTCGAGCGCCGCGAGGAGCACCCGCACACTCTCGGCCGCCCGCTCCGCCGTGTGCGCACCGGGCTGATCGAGCGCTGCCTGCGTCGCGATGACCAGCCGCAGCAGGTCCTCCGCGCGCTCCGCGTAACGGCCCGTCCAGAACAGGTCCGAGAGGGCACGCGGTGCGAGGGTCGGGTCGCTCCGTGTCGTCGGCAGGGATGCCACGTCCGCGATCCCCTGATCGGGATCGTTCTCGTCCGACTTCAGGACCCAGACGTCCTTCGTCCGGGGCGCCGCCTCGGGGGCGCTCCGCACCGTCGCCAGGCCACCGACGAGCGGACGGTACGTCGAGCCGAACCGGATCGCGAAACCCCGCAGGGTGACGGGCAGAGCGGATGCCGCGCCCCCGGCATCCCACACCGGAACCTGCGACAGGTGCAGCTTCTCGACGGCCGCGAAGTGGTGGGGATCGCGATCGATACGGGCGCGGACCCCGGGGTCGGCGGCGTCGAGTGCGCGGCGCGGGTCGTCGATGTGGAGGAGCTCGAGGGCGGGATCGCCGGCCTCGAGGCGGCCGACGGCCTCGGCGCGGGCCTCGGCGTCGCCGAGCCACCACGCGGGCACCGAGGGAAGGCGCAGCTGCTCGCCGAGCAGGCGCTCGCACACCGCCGGCAGGTAGGGGAGGAGGGCAGGGTTCTCGAGCACACCGGCGCCCAGCCCGTTGACGACGCGCACGCGCCCGCGGCGCACCGCTTCGGCGAGGCCCGCGACACCGAGCCGCGACCCCGAGCGCAGCTCGAGGGGGTCGCACCACTCGGCGTCGACGCGGCGCAGGATGACGTCGACGCGTTCGCGCGGCGCGCGGGCCGGCCACTGGGCGGGCTTCATCCACACCGCCCCGTCGCGCACGACGAGGTCGCTGCCCTGCACCAGCGGGAGACCCAGCGCATTCGCGAGGAACGCCTGATCGAAGGCCGTTTCGGAGAGCGGGCCGGGGGAGAGGACGACGATGCGCGGCGCAGTGACACCCTCGGGCGCCGCCGCGAGGAGTGCGGCCCGGAGAGCCGCGAAGTACGGGTCCATCCGGTGCAGGGCACCCTGGTCCAGCAGGTCCGGCAGCACCTGGGAGATGACACGTCGGTTCTCGGCGGCGTACCCGAGGCCCGACGGTGCCTGCACGCGGTCCGCGAGCACGTGCCACTCGCCGGCTGCGTCACGCCCGAGGTCGGTCGCCGACAGCAGCAGGTCGGGCGGTGGGGTGTCGTCGGGGCAGCGCGCCATCGCGCGGACGAAGCCGGCGTGGCCGAGGACGACCGCGGCCGGGACGATGCGCTCGCGCAGCACGACCTGCGGTCCGTAGAGGTCGGCAAGGAGCGCGTTCAGGAGCTCGGCGCGCTGCGCGAGCCCGACGTCCAGGCGCGCCCACCCCGCGGCATCCATCACGAACGGCATCGGATCGAGCTGCCACGGCTGCAGCTCCGCACCCGCCCGGGCATAGGAGACACCGTCGTCGGCGAGGAAGCGCGAGATCTCGCCGTCGACCCGGTCGAGCTCCTCGCGGGTCAGCCCGAGCGCGAGTGTCGCGAGGCCCTGCCACGCGGGACGCAGCGTGCCGTCGGCGTCGACGACCTCATCGAATCGCGGCGCCGCCGCGGCGAACGGCAGCGTCGGCTGCGACACGGCCGCGGCATAGTCACGGAGCACACTCACGCAGGTCCCCTTCCGTGTCCAGCGTAGGGGCACGCGCAGGGTCGGTCCGCGCGTTCCCGCCGGTCCGGGCCGAATACAGTGGGATGCATGACGGGATCGGACGCCTCCTTCACCGTGCGACCCGCGCGGACCTCCGACGTCCCCGGGATCCAGGAGCTCCTCGAGCCGTGGGTGCAGCGCCGCATCCTGCTCGGCAAGGAGCGGGTCACGCTGTACGAGACCGTCCAGGAGTTCGTCGTCGCCGAGGCCGGCGACCGGCTCGTCGGATGCGGTGCGCTGCACGTCATGTGGGAGGACCTCGGCGAGATCCGCACGCTCATCGTCGCCGACGACTGGCTGCATCGCGGCGTCGGCGGCGCGGTCGTCAATCTGCTGGAGGAGAACGCACGTGCGCTGGGGCTGCGCCGCCTCTTCTGCCTGACGTTCGAGGTGCCGTTCTTCTCGCGGCGCGGGTTCGCCGAGATCGGTGAGCAGGTGGTCGCCCCCGATGTCTACTCGCAGCTGCTGCGGAGCCCGGACGAGGGTGTCGCGGAGTTCCTCGACCTCGCCCACGTGAAGCCCAACACCCTGGGCAACACCCGGATGCTCAAGCAGTTGTAGGCGCGCCGGGCGGGCGCGCGCGAAGGGCGTGCGTACCCTGGACGCGTGAGCAGCCAGACCCCCCGACGCCGGCCGACGCCCGCCGTGTACCGGCGCCGCCGGCTCGCCGTGGTGCTGCTCGCCCTGCTGATCGTCGGCGGAATCGTCGCGGTCGTCGCCTGGCAGCCCTGGCGGGCGTCGGCGGATGCTGCGCGGCAGCCGACGAGCGCCGCACCGGCATCCTCCACCCCCGCGACCAGCGCGGCACCGACCCCGAGCGGTTCCCCCACGCCCGCGGCGACACCGAGCCCGCGCGTCACCTCGTCCGCGGACGGCGACACCGGAGCGCCCGCGGACGACGAGCCCACGCCGGAGGCCTGCACGACCGGCGACGTCACGGTGACCGCCGTCGTCGACAAGAGCTCGTACGGCACCGGAGAGTTGCCGCAGCTGTCCATCCGACTCGTCAACGACACCGAGCTGCCGTGCCTGATCAACGTCGGGACGGCGGCTCAGACCTTCGAGATCACGAGCGGGAGCGACACGTGGTGGCGGTCGACCGACTGTCAGACCGAGCCGAGCGATCAGGTCGTCCAGTTGGATGCCGGCCAGACGGTCACGAGCGCGGCGCCTCTGGTCTGGGATCGCACGCGATCGTCGGTCGACACCTGCGACGACGACCGGCAGAAGGCTCTTCCCGGCTGGTACAACCTCTCGGTCTCGATCGGCGGCATCGGGTCCGTCGAGCCCGCCTCGTTCACCATCAGGTGACGCTCGGAGCCTCCGCTCACGAGACATTCTGAGAGGATTCTCATGTTCTCGCCGGGTGCACCCCTGTCGCCGCTCTGTGGTCGCCGCGTAGCCTGAGGGCAGCTCCCGGCGGCATTCCCCGTTGTCCCCAGCAACGGAGTCACACCGACCCCCAGAGGTGTGGCGATCGGATCCCCCCCGCCGCCGGTGAGTGATGGGCCCTCTCGACTTCTCCAGTCCCCAATGGGGAGTTCGAGGGGGCCCCCTTACGTTCTCACGACAGCGGCGCGAGCCGCCGTAGGCTGAGGGGATGGCCGGGAAGAAGCGCGACAAGAAGCCGCTCGAGTTCCGCAACACGCAACTCGCTGACGCGCTCCAGACGCAGGACATGGCGGCGGTCGCCTTCGCGCTCCGCCACGGCCCCACAGTCGTGCCGCTGCTGCGCCCCGGTGCGCGGGACGACCCTCGCGATGCCGGTGAGGTGTGGACGTACCGCGACCCCGCGACGGGCGACGTCGCGCTGCTGCTCTTCAGCGATGCCGCGAACAAGCCCGCATCCCTCCCGCCCGGTGTCGGCCTGCAGTCCCCGGCGTGGCTCCGGGCCTTCCTCAGCACCCACGGTGAGGAGATCACGACCGTGTTCTTCGACATCGCCGGGCCGCATCCGATGCAGGCCGCCCCGGCCGACCTGATCGCCGCCCTCGAGGCCTGACCGGCTCAGAAGTCGGGGCGATCGTCCGGTCGCGGTGCGTGATGACGCGCACGCTGAGCGAGGGCGTCGCGCAGCGTGCCGGCACCGGCGTCGATGACGGCGCGATACCCCAGGCGGGCGGCTTCGGAGCGTCGCTGGTCGTGCTGCGTCACCCGCCGGATCTCACCCGACAGACTGAGCTCGCCGATCGCTGCGAGCTTCGCGGGGTTCGGTCGCTCGGTGGCGGCGCTCGCGATGGCGAGCGCGATCGCGAGGTCGGCGGCCGGTTCGGTCAGTCGCACGCCGCCCACCGTGGAGACGTAGACGTCCTGGTCGGACAGCTTGATGCCCGCCCGCTTCTCGAGGACGGCGAGCACCATCGCGACGCGGGCGCCGTCGACGCCGCTGACGATGCGGCGGGGATTCGGGGCCGACGTGTGGAGCGTCAGCGCCTGGACCTCGACCGGCAGCGCGCGACGCCCCTCGAGGGCGACCGTCACGCACGTGCCCGGTTCGCTGGGGCGGTTGCTGAGGAACAGCGCGCTCGGGTCGGGGACCTCGGCGATGCCGTCGCCGGCCATGTCGAAGCACCCGACCTCGTCGGTCGCGCCGAAGCGGTTCTTGAGCGCCCGCACGAACCGCAGCGAGGTCTGCCGGTCGCCTTCGAAGTGGCAGACGACATCGACGAGGTGCTCGAGGATGCGCGGTCCCGCGACCTGGCCGTCCTTGGTCACGTGGCCGACGAGCACGACGGGAAGATCGCGTTCCTTCGCGACGCGGATGAGGGTGGACGCAACCTCTCGCACCTGACTCGGCTGACCGGCGGCCCCGTCGATGAGACTCGATGAGACGGTCTGCACCGAGTCGACGATGAGGAGGTCGGGCCGCACGTCGTCGACGTGGCCGAGGGTGGTGGCGAGGTCGGTCTCGCTCGCGAGATAGAGCTCGTCGTGGAGGGCGCCCGTGCGTTCCGCCCGCAGGCGGACCTGGCTCAGCGACTCCTCGGCGCTGACGTAGAGCACGCGCCGCCCGGCGCGGGCGCTCTGCGCGGCGACCTCGAGGAGCAGCGTGGACTTGCCGACGCCCGGCTCGCCCGACAGCAGGATCGCGGCCCCCGGCACGATGCCGCCGCCCAGCACGCGGTCGAACTCGCCGACGCCGCTCGTTCGGCGCGGCGTCTCGCGTGTGTCGATCTGCGTGATCGGACGGGCACTGCGTGTCGGTGTGACGGGGGTGACGGATGCCGTGATCCCGGTCTGCGCCGATGCTTCGACCACGGTGCCCCACTGCTGGCACTCGCCGCACCGGCCGACCCATTTGGCCGTCGTCCATCCGCACTCGGTGCAGCGGAACGCTGCGGACGGGGCGGGACGTCGTGGAGCCATGCGTTCAGGCTAACCGCGGCATCCGACATTGATCGGCCCTCCAGAACCTGGTCTGGATTCCCCACCGGAGTATGCAATATATTGCGTATCACAGCAGTTACACGTCACATCATCCCGGCTCCCCGGAGCCCCTCCAGAGAGAAGAAGGCCATGACCACTGCAGACCGCATCACCAACGTCGTCCTCGTCCACGGCGCATTCGCCGACGGAGCCGGATGGCGCCGCGTCTACGACCTGCTCACCGCGCGCGGCTACCGCGTGTCGATCGTGCAGAATCCGCTCACCTCGCTCGACGCGGACGTAGCCGCGACGACCCGCGTTCTCGACCAGCAGGACGGCCCCGTGGTCCTCGTCGGACACTCGTGGGGCGGCACCGTCATCACGCAGGCGGGAACGCACGAGAAGGTCGCCGCCCTGGTTTACGTCTCGGCGCTGATCCCCGACGCCGGTGAGACCTCGGCGCAGCAGTACGAGGGCTTCGCGGCCACCCCCGAGTTCGTCATCGACGTGCGCGAAGGCGGCTACGGCTTCCTCGCCCGCGACCACTTCCGGGCGGGCTTCGCCGCCGACATCGACGAGGCGGATGCCGCGTTCCTCGCCGACAGCCAGGTGCCGGTCAACATGTCGGTCTTCGGTGAGGCCGTCACCACCGCCGCCTGGCGCGACACGCCGAGCTGGGCCGTCATCGCCACGGAGGACAAGGCCTTCGACCAGGCCATGCTGCAGCACATGGCCTCACGCGTCGGCGCGAAGATCACGAACGTCCCCGGGAGCCACGCGCTGTTCATCTCCCAGGCCGAGACGGTCGCGAACGTCATCGAGGACGCCGCGGCGAGCGCCGGGCGCTGAGACGAAGTCGACGACGAGGAGTGGCGACATGAGCCCGTTCGCCGTCCCGCTCTGGGCCGAGTTGCTGGCCGCGGGGCTGGGCGGCGTGCAGGGCGCGGTCCTCGCGGCGGAGCATCGTCATCAGCGCATCGACCTGCTCGGGGTGCTCGTGATCGGGCTGCTCGTCGCTCTCGGCGGCAGTCTGCTGCGCGACGTCGTGCTGAATCAGCCGCCTGTCGTGATCTGGGAGAACTGGTATCTGCTGGTCGCGGCGGCCGGTGCGCTCGTCGGCATGGTCGTGCAGCCGCTCCTGTCGCGTGTGGTGTGGCCGCTCGTGGTCCTCGACGCGATCGTCATGGGCATGTTCGGCGCCATCGGTGCCTCCAAGGCGCTGTCCCTCGGCGTCGGGCCGGTGGGTGCGGTCGTGGTGGGGGTGATCGGCGCCATCGGCGGCGGCATCCTGCGCGACGTCGCCCTGAACCTGCCCTTCTCATTCCTGCAGGTGAGCACGCTGTACGCGGTCGCCGCCGGCGCCGGGATCGTCGTGCTCGTGGTCCTCGACGCCCTCGCGGTGCCGATCCTCATCGACGGGTTCGTCTGCATCGCCGTCACCACGGCCGTGCGCATCTCGGCGGTCGTGTTCGACTGGACCTTCCCCGAGCAGATCTCGTTCCGCCGCGCGCGACGGGCGTGATCCGCTCAGCGCAGGGAGGTCGCGACAGTCCGGAGGGCGTCCGCGGAGCGGTGCAGAAGGGCCAGCTCGCCCTCTGAGAACGAGGTCTCGAGGATCGGCCGGGCACCTGCGCTGCTCACCACGGACGGCACGGAAAGGGCGACCCCGTCGACGCCCTGGAAGTCGCTCAGCACCGTCGAGACCGGCATGACGACGTGCTGGTCACCGAGGATGGCCTCGACGATGCGGGCGCTCGAGAGCCCGATCGCGTAGTTCGTCGCGCCCTTCCCCTGGATGACCTTGTACGCAGCATCCCGCACCTCGACGGCGATGGCGTCGAGCTCGTCGGCGGTGAAGCGCGGCTGGCCGTCGGGTGGCTGCCAGTCCAGGATCGGGACGGTGCCGATCGTCGCCCGCGACCAGTGCGGGAACTCCGTGTCGCCGTGCTCGCCGACGATGTACGCGTGCACGCTCGAGGTCGACACCCCGGCGCGCTGGGCCAGCTTCCACCGCAGGCGTGACGTGTCGAGCACCGTCCCCGAGGCGAAGATCCGCTCCGGCGGCAGCCCCGTGACCTCCTGACCGATGACGGTGAGCACGTCGCACGGATTGGTGACGATGACGTAGACGGCGTTGGGTGCGACCTCGAGCAGTTGCGGCAGCATCCGTCGCAGGATGCCGGCGTTGACACCGGCGAGCTCGGTGCGGGTCTGGCCCGGGTTCTGCTTGGCACCGGCGGTGATCACGACGACGTGCGATCCGGCGGCGACGGAGACGTCGGCACCGCCCGAGATGTCACTCGACCCGGTGAACTGGGCGCCGTGGGCGAGGTCGAGGACCTCGGCCTCCACCTTCTCCGCGGCGATGTCGTAGAGGGCGACGTGCCGCGCCGATCCCCGGATCAGGGCGGCGTAGGCGACGCTCGATCCGACGGCCCCCGCGCCGACGACCGTGAGTTTCGAGTTCTCGATGACGCTCATAGGGCCAGTGTGGCAGTCGCTGCTCGGGGGTGGCCCGGATCGGGCCGTGGAAATCAGGCCGGTGGTGCGTCGGTGGGAACGGGCCTGCGGATGCCGAGGAACGACACGACCCCGCCGGCGGCCATGAGGATCGCGGTGACCCACGCCGAGCGGTGGAATCCGTCGAGGTCGAGCGAGCCGCCGATGATGACGGCCAGGATGGCGATGACGACGAGGCCGGCGATGCGGGAGACCGCGTTGTTGGTCGCCGAGGCGATGCCCGAGCGCTCGCCGCCGATCGCGCCGAGGATCGTCGAGGTCAGTGGCGACACCGTGACGCCGAGTCCCAGGCCGAACACGACGAGTCCCGGCAGCACCTGCGTCCAGTAGTCGAAGTCCTCTCCGACGGCGAGGAGCATCAGAGACCCGACCGCCATCACGAGCGGTCCGACGGTCATGAACAGGCGCGGTCCGAACCGGCCCACCCACCCGCCGACCACCGAGCTGAGCGCGATGAGCGCGGCGGTGGTGGGCAGGCTCGCCAGTCCCGCGAGGGTCGCGCTGAGCCCGGCGCCCTGCTGCAGGTAGACGCCGACGACGAAGCCGTTGAGCGTGAGCGCGGCGTAGATGAAGAGGGTCGCGAGGTTGCCGGTCCAGAAGTTCCGCACCCGGAAGATGCCGAGCGGCAGGATGGGCGACGGGACGGTCCGTTGCCGCAGGAGGAACGCGGTGAACATGAGGATGCCGGCGACCAGCGGCATCCAGATCGCCGTATGGCCCCACCCGAGATTCGGCTGCTCGATCAAGGCGAACACCACGCCGCCGAGCCCGAGTGTGCACAGCGCCGCGCTCACGAGGTCGAGGTGCGCGTCGTCGCGGCGGTGGTCGACGTGGCCGAGGCGGGCGAGCAGCACGAAGGTGACGGCGATCGGGATGATCTGCACGAGGAAGGCGAACCGCCACGACAGCAGGTCGACGAAGAGTCCGCCGAGGAGGGGGCCGGCGAGGTTGGCGGCGGTCGTCCACGCCGTCCATTGACCGATCGCCTTCGCCTGGGCGGGGCCGCTCAGGAGGGAGGTGACGAGCGCGAGCGAGCTCGGAACGAGGAAGGCGCCGGCGGCGCCCTGCAGCGCCCGCGCGATGATGAGGACGACCGGGTCGGGGGCGAGGCCGACGCCGATCGAGGCGATCCCGAAGCCGATGAGTCCGATGCGCAGAACCAGCACGCGGCCGAAGGCATCGCTGACCGAGCCGGCGAAGAGGATGAGGGAGCTCAGGGTGAGGAGGTAGGCATCCACCGTCCACTGCTGCGTCGACAGGCCGCCGCCGAGCTCCTCGCCGATCGCGGGCAGGGCGACGTTGACGACGGTGCCGTCGAGGAAGGCGACTGCCGACGCGAGCGCCGCGATCGCGACGATGAGTCCGAATCGCGGGGTCGTCGTCGGGGCGCTCACAGCCTCACCGTAGACCCGTCCGGGGGAGCACGGTCGCGGCCGAGCCGACGCGAACGGCGCTCATTCCGCCGACGGGACGACAGTTCGCGTCGGGTGGAGGTCGGCGAGGGGGCCGGCGGGGAGGGTGATCCAGCCCTCACGGCGGGCGCGGTCGGCGTGCGCGGGTGGGAGCGGATGCGTCGCACGAAGCGCGTGCGCCCGGGCGATGAGCGCGGCGACCACGGCGTCGAACGGGTCGTCCGATGCCTCCATCAGCCCGCGCTGCTCGGCAGAGACGGTGAGCCACGGCGCCGCGGCGAGGAGGTTCGCGGTCGCGGCGACGCGGGCCGCGGCATCCCCCTTGTAGCCGGTCACGTCGATGCGCCAGGTGCGGAGGGCGGCGGCGGGATAGACCTCGACGAGCCGTCCTGAGGCGCCGGATCGGTCGACGGAGTCGCCGGCGTCGGCGAAGCAGGCGAGGAGGTCGGCGCAGCGCATCGCGGTGAGGCCGAGTCGATCGGTCGAGACGCTGAGCGGCAGTCGCCCGGTGAGGGTCTGGATCACGCGGTCGGTCTCGCGGTAGGCGAGACGCCGGCGTCCTGCGATGCCGCGGAGGTCCGGATGCGGGGCGTCGCCGCGCGCGTGCGCGGCGACGTATGCGACGAACTCGTCCGGCCATCCGAAGGCGCAATCAATGCCGACCGTCGCGGAATCCCGCGCCAGGCGCACGACGTCGGCATCGTCCGCACCGAGCCGGAGCTCGCGGAGCTCCGCGCCCTCCGCGTGCCATGCGAGGACGGCGACCGCCGTGCGGCCCGGCTGCGCCGCGAGGTCGACTCCCGTGGTGATCACACGCCGACGCTACGCCGGTCGTTCGCCGACGCGCATCGCGTGGCCGCAGACGGCTGTCGACGCGTGCTCTGAGCGACGATCTGCGACGCCTCGGCAGGAGGAGAAGGCGCCGGTTCGCGGCATCCGCTCGCGTGTCGTAAGCTGGACGACGGTGACGTGTCCGAGCGGCCGAAGGTGCAACTCTCGAAAAGTTGTGTAGGGTAACCCCCTACCGTGGGTTCAAATCCCACCGTCACCGCCAGAAAAACCCCCGCGAGTCGGGGGTTTTTCCATTTCCAGGGCGAGTGCCCGCACCGCACATAGGATTTTCCTCAGATCGGTGAATGAGCGGTTAGTGCACCGTTCCTACCGTCGCCTCCGTGGCGCTCTCGGCGCCGAGGAGGAGAGACATGTACCTGACCTATCTGCGGCGCGAGTTGTCGGGGCGCAAGAAGCAGACGGCCATCGTCGCAGCGGGGCTCGCCCTCGCGATCGCACTCGTGATCATCGTCAACTCGCTGGCGGCGGGAGTGCGCGACGCGCAGACCTCTGCGCTGGCGTCGGTCTACGGCGTCGGCACCGATCTGACCGTGACCGGGGCCCAGGCCGAGCCCGGACAGGGAGGCGGCCCGCGGTTCGACTTCGACGAGGACGGCGCGCAGACGGGGGAGGACGGCTCGACGACGCTGAGCCAGTCCCGGCTGATGACCGACTTCCGCCGTGGCACGCTCGACGGCTCCACCGTCGGTACGGTCGCCGACGTCGACGGTGTCTCGGCGGCTGTCGGTGCACTGAGCCTCACCAACACGACCTTCGACGGCGAGCTGCCCCAGGCGCCGTCGGGCGACGGGGCCGAGTCGGGCACGACCGGCGGAGACGCACGCCCGGCACCGGGCGAGGGCGGCGGAGGATTCGGCGGCGGCTCGTTCGACGTCGACTCGTTCACGGTGCTCGGCGTCTCGACCGACACCACCGGGGTCGGTCCGCTCTCCGCCGTCGAGGTGACCGACGGCCGGGCCCTCGAAGCAGCGGATGCCGGGGCGAAGGTCGCGGTCGTCGACGCCACCTATGCGGCCTCCGAGGAGCTCGCCGTCGGCGACACGATCGACGTCGGCGGCACCGACGTCGAGGTCGTCGGCATCGTGGCATCCACCTCGGCGGATGCCGACACCGCCGCGAACGTCTACCTGCCCCTCGACACGGCTCAGGAGATCTCGGGAGCCGGCGACGTCGTCTCGACGATCTACGTGCAGGCCGCCTCGGCGGACGCGATCGGCACCGTGCAGTCGTCGCTCGAAGCCGAGCTGCCCGACGCGACCGTGAGCTCTCAGTCCGACCTGGCCTCGTCCGTCTCGTCGTCGCTGTCGAGCGCCAGTGCGCTCATCTCGGGGCTGGGGACGTGGGTCTCGGTCATCCTGCTGATCGTCGCGGTCGCGCTCGCCGTGCTCTTCACCATCTCGGGTGTCTCGCGGCGGACGCGGGAGATCGGCACTCTCAAGGCCATCGGCTGGTCCGACCGTCGCGTGGTCGGTCAGGTGGCCGGCGAGTCCGTGGTGCAGGCCGCCATCGGAGGCGTCATCGGTGTGGCGATCGGTCTGTTGGGAGTCCTCGCGATCAACCTCATCTCGCCGACCGTCTCGGTCGCCGCCGAAGCCAGCGCACCCCAGGGCGGAATGGGCGCAGGCCCCGGAGGCATGGGCGGAGGCCCCGGCGGGATGGCCGATCCGGTGACGACAGCGGCATCCGAGTTGACTCTCTCGGCACCCCTCGCGCCGACCATCATCCTGCTCGCGCTCGGACTCGCCCTGGCCGGCGGTCTCGTCGCCGGTGTGTTCGGCGGCTGGCGCGCCTCGCGGCTGCGTCCCGCCGAGGCGCTGAGGGCCGTCGCATGAGCCGCGACCGCACCACCGACACCGCATCCACGCACCTCCTGGGAGATCACATGACCGACACCCTCATCCCCGAGATCAGTTCCACCTCGACGGCGGCCTCGTACCGGCTGACCGGTGTGACGAAGGACTACACCCGCAACGGGCAGAAGGTGCGCGCGCTCGCCGGCGTCGATCTCGCGATCGCGGCCGGGGAGTTCGTCACCATCCAAGGACCGACCGGCGGAGGCAAGTCGACGCTCCTGCAGCTGCTGGGAGCACTCGACAAGCCGACGGCCGGAAGCGTCCAGCTCGGGGACACGGATCTGGCCACGGCGTCGAACGCAGCGCTCGGTGCGGTGCGTGCGAAGGAGATCGGCTTCGTGTTCCAGGGGTTCAACCTCATCCCGACACTGACGGCCGCCGAGAACGTCGACATGGGGCTCGAGCCGCTCGGGATCGCGAAGCCGGATCGGGCCGTGCGCGTCGCGGACGCGCTCGAACGGGTCGGCCTCGCGGAGCGCGCCGATCACCGCCCGGGAGAGCTCTCGGGCGGACAGCAGCAGCGCGTCGCGATCGCGCGTGCCATCGTCAAGCGTCCGCGGGTCCTGCTGGCGGACGAGCCGACCGGCAACCTCGACGAGTCGATGCGTGACGAGATCCTCGAGGTGCTCGGAGGTCTTCACGCCGCCGGTCTGACGCTGGTCGTCGTGACGCACGACTCGGCGGTCGCGGCGCGGGCTCAGCGGCGACTGCGCCTCGCCAAGGGGACGGTCACCGACGTCACGCGCTGACGCCTCAGTAGCCCGCGCGGTCCTCGCCGGCAGCCTGCGACCACCGTGCGGCCAGCGCCTCGGATCCCCGCGCGAGCATCGCGACGTCGGCGCCCAAGAGGATGAAGTCGGCGCCCGCGTCGATGTATGCCTGTGCCGCATCGGGATCGAACGCGTTCACGCCGACGGGGACGCCGGCATCCTTCACCGCGGCGAACGCGCGCAGCACGGCGGCGGTGACATCGGGATGCGTCTGCTGGCCGAGCAGGCCGAGGGATGCCGCGAGGTCGCTCGGTCCCACGAAGACGCCGTCCACGCCGTCCACCGTGGCGATCGCCCCGGCGGCGTCGACGCCCTCGGCCGTCTCGACCTGGACGAACAGCGACACGTGGTCGTCGGCGTCGGCGAGGTATCCGTCGACCCGGTTCCAGCGAGCCGACCGGCCGAGGGCCGATCCGACGCCCCGGTGGCCGCGCGGCGGGTAGCGCACCGCTTCGACCACCGCCTGCGCCTGCGCGGCCGAAGACACCATCGGCACGAGCAGGTTCTGGGCGCCGAGGTCGAGCACCTGCTTGATGACGACCGCGTCGTCGGACGGCACCCGGACGACCGGCGTCACAGGGTACGCGGCGACCGCCTGCAGCTGCGCGAGCACGGATTCGAGGCCGTTCGGGGCGTGCTCCATGTCGATGAGCACCCAGTCCAGGCCGGCACCGGCGCAGATCTCGGCGACGAGCGGCGAGCCGGTGCACACCCACATCCCCGCCAGCGGACGGTCGGCCTCTGCGAGCGCGGCGCGGAGGGTCGGGGTCAGACGAAGCGGCATGTGATCTCCCCCATCGGGCCGTACTCGCACCGTACCTCGTCGCCCGCGGACACCCACATCGGACGGGTGAAGGAGCCCGCCAGGATGATCTCGCCGGCCTCCAGGCGGGCGCCGTGCTGGGCGAATTTGTTGGCGAGCCACGCGACGCCCGTCGCAGGATGGCCCAGGACGCCCGCGGCGACGCCGGTCTCCTCGATCTCGCCGTTGCGCGAGAGCACGCCGGGCACCCAGCGCAGGTCGATCTCGTCGGGACGCTTGTGCACGTCGCCCAGGACCATCGCGCCGTAGGCCGCGTTGTCCGAGATCGTGTCGACGATCGTGCGGCCCTCGAGCTCGATGTGCGAGTTGAGCACCTCGAGCGCCGGGACCGCGTAGTCGATAGCGGCCAATGCGTCCTCGAGCGTGCAGCCCCGCCCTTCGAGGGACTCGCGCAGCACGAACGCGAGCTCGACCTCGACGCGCACGTTCGAGAACCGGGAGGCGTCGATCTCGTCGCCGGAGCGGTAGACCGTGTCGTCGAACATCACGCCGTAGTCCGGTTCGGTGATACCCGTCGCCTGCTGCATCGCCTTGCTCGTGAGGCCGATCTTGCGCCCCACGAGCCGGCGCCCCGCGGCGATGTTGCGGTCGCGCCAGACGCCCTGGATCGCATAGGAGTCCTCGACGGTGGCATCGGGGTACCGCGCCGTGATGCGCGGGATGACGCCGTTCGTCCGCTCGGCCTCGGCCAGCTCGGCCGCGATGTCGGCGATGGTCTCGGGAGGCAGCATCCGATCTCCTCCTCAGAGCTGGTTGCCGAGCTTGAACTCGCCGTCGCCCGTCGACTCGGGGGCGCGGGTGTACGAGAACCCGTCGGCGCCGATCGTGACGGCCATCTCGGACGAGTCGGTGCGGGCGACGACGGGCTGCGGGTCGCCGTCGAGGTCGAGCACGAGCGAGGCGTCGGTGTACCAACTCGGGACGACGGGGTTGCCCCACCAGTCGCGACGCTGGTTGTCGTGCACGTCCCACGTGACGACCGGGTTGTCGGGGTCGCCCGTGTAGTAGTCCTGCGTGTAGACCTCGACGCGGTGGCCGTCGGGGTCGCGCAGGTACAGGTAGAACGCGTTCGAGACGCCGTGCCGGCCCGGGCCGCGCTCGATGGCGTCCGAGCGTCGCAGAGCGCCGAGCTTGTCGCAGATCGCGAGGATGTTGTGCTTCTCGTGGGTCGCGAAGCAGACGTGGTGCATGCGGGGACCGTCGCCGCCGGTCATGGCGGTGTCGTGGACGGTGGGCTTGCGCCGCATCCAGGCCGCGTAGACGGTGCCCTCCTCGTCCTGGATGTCCTCCGTCACGCGGAACCCGAGAGACTGCATGAAGTTGACCGCGCGCGGCACGTCGGGGGTCACCTGGTTGAAGTGGTCCAGGCGCACGAGCTCGCCCGGGCTGTAGAGGTCGTACCGCCACGACAGGCGCTCGACGTGCTCCGTCGCGAAGAAGAACTCGTACGGGAAGCCGAGGGGGTCGACCACACGCACCGAGTCGCCGATGCCCTTCGTGAAGCCGTTCGGCTCACGCCGCACGTCGCAGCCGAGCTCGGAGTAGAAGGCGACGGCCTTGTCGAGGTCCTCCGCGGAGCGCACCCGGTAGGAGAAGACCGCGACCGCGGCGACCGGACCCTGACGCAGGACGAGGTTGTGGTGGATGAACTCCTCGGTCGAGCGCAGGTAGATCGCCTCGTCGTCTTCCTCGGTGACGTGCAGCCCGAGGATGTCGACATAGAAGACGCGGGATGCCGCGAGGTCGGTCACGACCAGTTCCATGTACGCGCACCGCAGCACGTCGGGGGCGGGGGAGGACGGGGTCGGGATCGGGTTCGCCGATCGGATCGGCGCCTCCTGGCTCACCCAGAAGCCGGAGGAGGTCAGGGTCATGTCGTCGCGGTGGCTCATGTCAGCGTCCTTGCGTGAGTGAGGTCAGTTCTTGCCGAAGGTCGGGTTGTGCACCTTGCCGAGGGTGATGTGCACGGCCTGCTGGTCCGTGTAGAAGTCGATCGAGCGGTAGCCGCCCTCGTGCCCGAGGCCCGAGGCCTTCACCCCGCCGAACGGGGTGCGGAGGTCGCGCACGTTGTTCGAGTTGAGCCAGACCATGCCGGCCTCGACGGCCTGCGAGAAGTTGTGCGCGCGCTTCAGATCGTTCGTCCAGATGTAGGCGGCGAGCCCGTACTTCGTGTCGTTGGCGAGGGCGAGCGCCTCGTCGTCGGTGTCGAACGGGGTGATCGCGACGACGGGGCCGAAGATCTCCTCCTGGAAGATGCGCGCGGTCGGCGGGACGTCGGCGAAGACGGTCGGCGCGACGAAGTTGCCGTTCTCGAAGCCGTCGGGGCGGCCGCCGCCCGCGACGAGCCGGCCCTCGGTCTTGCCGAGCTCGACGTAGGACATGACCTTGTCGTAGTGCTCGGGGTGCACGAGGGCGCCGACCTCGGTGGCCGGGTCGTGCGGGTAGCCGACCGTCACGCGCTGCGCCTGCGCGGCGTAGCGCTCCACGAACTCGTCGTACACCTCGCGCTGGACGAGGATGCGGCTGCCTGCCGTGCAGCGCTCGCCGTTGAGCGAGAACACCCCGAAGATCGTCGCGTCGATCGCGGCATCCAGGTCCGCATCGGCGAAGACGACGGCGGGGCTCTTGCCGCCGAGCTCCATCGACAGGCCCTTCAGCCACGGTGCCGCGTTCGCGAAGATCAGCTGGCCCGTGGAGCTCTCGCCCGTGAACGAGATGAGCGGCACGTCGGGGTGCTTGACGAGGGCATCACCGGCGTCCTCGCCGAGGCCGTTGACGAGGTTGAACACACCCTGCGGGAGCCCTGCTTCCTCGAAGATGCCGGCCCAGAGGGATGCCGACAGCGGCGTGAACTCGGCGGGCTTCAGCACGACCGTGTTGCCGGTCGCGAGTGCCGGGCCGAGCTTCCACGACTCGAGCATGAAGGGCGTGTTCCAGGGGGTGATGAGCCCCGCGACGCCGATCGGCTTGCGGTTGACGTAGTTGATCTGGCGCCCCGGCACCTTGAACGTGTCGTCGGACTGGGCGACGATCAGGTCCGCGAAGAAGCGGAAGTTCTCGGCGGCACGGCGGGCCTGCCCGAGCGCCTGCGTGATCGGCAGCCCGGAGTCGAAGGACTCGAGCTCCGCGAGCCGGGCATCGCGCGACTCGACGAGGTCGGCGATGCGGTGCAGCACGCGCGAGCGCTCGCGCGGCAGCATCCGCGGCCACGGACCCTCGGTGAACGCACGCCGCGCCGCGGCGACGGCGGCATCCACGTCGGCCTTCTTGCCCGCCGCGGCCTGCAGGTACACGCGGTTCGTCACCGGGTCGAGCACGTCGAAGGTCTCGCCGTCCTGCGAGTCGACGAAGGCGCCGTCGATGTAGTGCCGGATGCGGGTCGGGAGGTCCGCGGGCGTGTGCGGGGCCGCGAGGGTGGGGTCCGTCATGTCGTGCGTCCTTGCTCGAGGGTCAGAAGTTCGGGAGGCCGAGGGCCTCGTCCGGGTGTTCGTGGATCATGTAGGCGTCCAGGGTCGCGGACCGGTGGCGTCGGGCCGCCTGCTCGATGTCGCCGAGGGGAGCGCCGCGCTCGATGAGCGCCACGATCTGCTCGTGCTCGCGCACCGACTCCTGCGCGCGGCCCGGCACGAAGCTGAAGGTGGAATCGCGGAGGTGGCCGAGACGTGCCCACTCCGACTCGACGAGCTCCAGCATCCGCGGGTTCGCGCACTTGCCGTAGAGGGTCGCGTGGAACTCCTGGTTGAGGCGGGTGAAGGAGTGCGGGTCGAAGTCGCTGAGCGATTGGATCATCCGCTCGTTCGTGAGGCGTGCGTGCCGCAAGTCGTCCGCGGTGAGGCGGCGCGCGGCCAGAGCCGTCGCGGTCCCCTCCAGGATCGACAGCGCCTGCATGCTGAAGCGGTACTGCGTGTCGTCGACCATCGAGACGCGGGCGCCCACGTTGCGCTCGAACGTGACGAGCCCTTCAGCCTCGAGCTGGCGGATCGCCTCGCGCACCGGCACGACGCTCATCCCGAGCTCCCCGGCGATCGCGCCGAGCACCAGGCGGTACCCCGGCGTGAACTCCTGCGACGCGATGCGCTCCTTCACCCAGTGGTACGCGCGCTGCGACTTGCTGAGGTCGGGTGCCGTCGTCAGATCGTCGCCCGCCATGCGCGGTACCGGTCCTTCCACTCGCCCGAAAGGGGGAACAGTCCGTCGACGGGATGCCCGTGGGCGACCTGATCGGCGATCCAGCCGTCCTCGATCTCCTGCTCCAGGGCGGCGTCGGCGACCTCGGCGGCCAGCGTCGGGGGAATCACGATGACGCCGTCGGCGTCGCCGACGAGGATGTCGCCGGGTTGGACGGTGGTCCCGCCGCAGGCGACGGTCACGTCGACGTCCCACGGGACGTGACGACGGCCGAGGACCGCGGGGTGCGCTCCGGCCGTGTAGACCGGGATGCCGACGGCCGTGACGGCCTCGACGTCGCGGACACCGCCGTCGGTCACGATGCCCGCGGCCCCGCGGGCGTGCGCGCGGATCGCGAGGATGTCGCCGAGGGTGCCGGACCCGGATTCGCCGCGGGCCTCGATCACGATGACCTCGCCCTCGCCGACCGCGTCGAACGCGCGCTTCTGCGCGTTGTAGCCACCGCCGTGGCTGTCGAAGAGGTCCTCGCGGTTCGGGACGAAGCGGAGCGTCCGGGCGGTGCCGACGAGCTTGACGCCGGGGTGCAGCGGCCGGACCCCGTCGATCGTGACGTTGTCGAGGCCGCGTTTGCGCAGCTGCTGCGAGAGTCCGGCGACGGGTGCGCGGTGGAGCTTCTCGCGCAGCGCGGGGTCGAGGCCGGGCGCGGCTTCGACGGCAAGCCCTGCGGCCTCGCGGGAGCCCCATGCCTCGGCGCGCTGCAGGTCGTCGACGGCGGGGAGCGACCCGAGCTCGGGGTCGAATCCCTGCGCGCCCTGGACGACCGTCGTGCGCAGGCGCCCCGACGTCGGCGCCCCCGCGGTACCCGGTGCATCCACCTCCACCTCGACGACGTCGCCGGGGACGACCACCGACGACCCGGCCGGGGTGCCGGTGAGGATGACGTCGCCGCGCTCGAGGGTCATGTGCTGCGAGAGGTCGGCGACGATCTGCGCGAAGGGGAAGATCAGGTCGGCGGTCGTGTCGTCCTGCGCGAGCTCGCCGTTGACCCATGCGCGCACCCGGAGGCGGGCCGGATCGATCTGCCGTGCATCGATGAGGCCGGGCCCGACAGGCGTGTAGCCGTCTCGACCCTTGGATCGGACGTTCGAGCCGCGGTCGTTCGCGCGGAGGTCGTAGAGGCCGAAGTCGTTGGAGGCGGTGACCCACCCGACGTGAGCCCAGGCATCTGCGGCGCCGACGTGACGGGCGTCCGAGCCGATCACGAGGGCGACCTCGGCCTCGAAGGCGAGGAGTTCGGTGCCGGCGGGGCGTTCGATCTCATCGCCCGACGCCGCGAGCGAGCTCGACGGCTTCAGGAAGTAGGACGGCGCCGACGGGCGACGCCCGCGCTGGTCGGCACGCGACGCGTAGCTGAGGTGGACAGCGAGGACCTTGCCCGGGCGTTGAGGAAGGGCCGCGAAGCGCGGATCGACGGGGGTCGTCGGTTCGATGTCGTGGGTCATGAGCTCCCTCGCTCTTGCGGCATATCCCAAATCGTATATTATCGACGCATCCGCAGCAACCATGACGGACCACTGCGCACCCGACAACGACGTCACTCAGGAGTCAACGAAGATGAGCGAATCCTCGCGCACGGGGTTCACCCCCACCGGAACGATCAGCAGCCCCACCGACCGCCGACGCGTCGTCTTCGCGACCGTCGTCGGCACCACCGTGGAGTGGTACGACTTCTTCATCTACGCGCAGGCGGCCGGTCTCGTCTTCGCGCAGCTCTTCTTCGCGCCGCTCGGTGAGAGCACGGCGACGATCCTCTCGTTCCTCACGGTCGGCATCAGCTTCCTGTTCCGCCCGCTCGGCGCGTTCCTGGCCGGCCACTTCGGCGACAAGTACGGGCGCCGCGTGGTGCTGGTCGTGACCCTCATCCTCATGGGTGTCGCCACGACCCTCGTGGGTCTCCTGCCGACCTGGACCGTCATCGGCCTCGCCGCCCCGATCCTCCTGATCTTCCTGCGCATCCTGCAGGGCATCTCCGCCGGCGGCGAGTGGGGCGGTGCGGTGCTCATGGCCGTCGAGCACGCCCCCAAGCAGAAGCGCGGGCTGTTCGGCGCCTCGCCGCAGATCGGTGTGCCGATCGGTCTCCTCCTCGCCTCCGGGATGATGGCGCTGATGTCGGTCCTGGCACCGGGCGACGCCTTCCTCGAATGGGGCTGGCGTGTGCCGTTCCTCTTCTCGATCGTGCTGATCCTCGTCGGCTACTACATCCGTCGTCGCGTCGAGGAGAGCCCCGTCTTCCTCGAACTCGCCGAGCGCAAGGAGCGCACACGCACGCCGATCGTGCAGCTGTTCCGCAAGCACGCCCTCCTCGTCGTCATCGCGGCGCTCGTGTTCGCCGGCAACAACGCCGCGGGGTACATGACCACGGGCGGCTACATCCAGAACTACGCGACCAACCCCGAGGGTCCGCTGGCGATGGACCGCAGCGGTGTCCTCCTGGCCGTCACCGGCTCGGCCCTGTTCTGGCTCGCCTCCACCTGGACCGCCGGCTGGATCAGCGACCGCATCGGGCGCCGCGCCACCTACATCGGCGGGTGGATCCTGCAGCTGATCGGCGTGTTCACCCTGTTCCCGCTCGTGAACACCGGCGACCTCGGGCTCCTGTTCACCGCCCTCGCGATCCTCGCGATCGGTCTGGGGTTCACCTACGGTCAGCAGTCCGCGTACTACGCCGAGCTCTTCCCCGCCTCGATCCGCTTCTCGGGGGTCTCGATCTCCTACGCGATCGGCGCGATCCTCGGCGGTGCGTTCGCCCCCACGATCGCGACGGCACTCGTCCAGGCCACCGGGACGACGTGGTCGGTCGCCTTCTACCTGGCCGGGATGACCGTGCTGGGCCTGCTCGCAACGCTGCTGCTGCGCGACCGGACCGGCATCCCCCTCGGGCCCGATCACGAGGAGGAGCAGGCGAAGAGCCCGATCTACGGGGTGGCCCGGGCCTGAACCCGCGGCATCCGGTCGTCTTCTCGAAAGCGAGCACCATGCAGTTCCACCACCACGGCTACGTCTCGGGGGACCCGCGCGTCCAGGACGCCGCCGGGACCGGCATCGAGCGGCCGGACGACCTCCCCGACGAGACCGATGTGCTCATCGTGGGATCGGGGCCGGCCGGGATGCTGCTGGCCGCCCAGATGGCGCAGTTCCCGACCGTCTCGACCCGCATCATCGAGCGCCGCGGCGGCCGGCTGCCGCTGGGGCAGGCCGACGGCATCCAACCCCGCAGCGTCGAGACCTTCCAGGCATTCGGGTTCGCCGGGCGGATCATCGCCGAGGCGTACAACATCGGGTACATGAACTTCTGGGGGCCCGACCCCGAGAATCCGTCGCGCATCCACCGCACCAACCGCACGGAGGACTACGGCCTCAAGATCAGCGAGTTCCCGCACCTCATCGTCAATCAGGCGCGGGTGCTCGACTACTTCGCCGAGGCGGCGGCGCTCGGGCCCGGCCGCATCCGTCCGGACTACGGTGTCGAGTTCCGCGGACTCAGCCGCGACGACGCGGACGCGTATCCGCTCGCAGTGCGGGTGCGCCACGTCGAGGGCGACCGGGCGGGTGAGGAGCGCACGATCCGGGCGAAGTACGTCGTGGGCTGCGACGGTGCGCGCAGCGGTGTGCGCGAGGCGATCGGCCGGCGCCACGTCGGGGCGTTCGCGGCGCACGCGTGGGGCGTCATGGACGTGCTGGTGAACACGGACTTCCCCGATTGGCGCATCAAGTGCGCGATCAACTCCGAGGCGGGCAACATCCTGCACATCCCGCGGGAGGGCGGGTACCTCTCGCGGATGTACATCGACCTCGGCGAGGTCGCCGACACCGACAACCGCGCGGTGCGCAGCACGCCGATCGAGGAGATCATCCGCCGGGCGAACGAGATCCTGCACCCGTACTCGATCGACGTGAAGGAGGTCGCCTGGCACAGCGTGTACGAGGTCGGCCACCGCGTCACCGACCGGTTCGACGACGTCGAGGACGGCGACGGCCGCACCCCGCGGGTGTTCCTCACCGGCGACGCCTGCCACACGCACAGCGCGAAGGCCGGGCAGGGCATGAACGTGTCGATGCAGGACGGGTTCAACCTCGGCTGGAAGCTCGGTCACGTGCTCACCGGGCTCGCCCCGGCATCCCTCCTGTCGACCTACTCAGAGGAACGCCAGCCCGTCGCGCAGCAGCTCATCGACTTCGACCGGGAGTGGTCGTCGCTCATGGCCCGCAAACCCCACGAGATCTCCGACCCCGACGACCTCGCGAACTACTACCTGGCGACCGCCGAGTTCCCCTCGGGCTTCATGACGCGTTACGACGCGTCGGCGATCGTCGGCGACGACCGCCACCAGGCGCTTGCAGACGGGTACACCGTGGGCAAGCGCTTCGCGTCGGTCCCGGTCACGCGGGTGAGCGACGGCAACGTCGTGCACCTCGGCCACCACGCCCGCGCCGATGGCCGCTGGCGTGTCTACGCCTTCGCCGACACGGACGCCGCAGCCTTGGGCGCGTGGGCGGAGTGGGCGGCGTCCCCTGCATCACCGCTCGTGCGGTTCACACCCGCCGGAGCCGACGTCGACGCGGTGTTCGACGTCAAGGTCGTCTATCCGCAGCGCTACGACGAGGTCGACCTGCTCGCGGTGCCGCAGATCTTCCGGCCGGAGACGGGGCCGCTGGGGCTCATGGATTGGGAGAAGGTCTACGCGGCGGGACCGGGGGCGTGGAACTCCGTCGACATCTTCGCCGAGCGGGGGATCGACCCCCGCGGCGCCGTCGTGGTGGTCCGCCCCGATCAGTACGTCGCGGCGGTGCTGCCGCTCGAGGCCACCACCGAGCTCGACGCCTTCCTCTCCGGCGCGTTCGAGCGCTGACCGCGCGCTCGATCCGACGCGATCTGCTGCCACCGAGCGGCGGAGACAGCAGATCGCGTCGGGTCGCGAGTGAGCCGCGCCCTACCAGCTGCGAGCGGCGGAGGTCGCGGCCTTGGTGAGCTTCGTCTCGGGCACCACGAAGCGGTAGGTGCCCTTCGACGACGCAGTGTAGGCAGCCTTGCCCGAGGCGTTCGTCTTCCGGGTGGCGATCGTCTTCCAGCCCTTCGACGAGCGCTTCTGCACCTTCACCGTTGTGTCCTTCGGCGCCGCGGTGAACCCCGCCCCGGCGTCGAAGGAGACCGATGCGGTGTACGACGTCGCGACGACCGTACCCCAGGAGTAGGTCGCCTCGGACGAGATGCCGACCTTTCCGGCGGCCTTGCCCGTCGTCTTCTTCGCGATGGTCTTCGCCCCGCTGGCATCCGACCAGTGCGTCGGTGCGGCCTGCACCACGGCGCGCCACGTGCCCTTGGCGTCGTCACGGATGACGGCCGAGTAGGCACCCTTGCTGTTGCTCGTGACGGTCTTCTTCGTGATCCAGGTCGACCCGCTCTTCTTCTGCAGTGCGACGCGTGAGCCCGACTGCGGCACGAAGGCAGGAGAGCAGCACGACGGGTCGAACCGTGACACAGTCCCCGAGAACGCCACGCCGTCGACGCGTCGGGTGAGGCGCATCGTGGCGTCGGCGGCATGGCGCAGATCGATGGCCGCGTTCGCGAACACGACCCGCGGGCTGTCCGTCCAGTAGTCGGCGTCGTTGGCCGACGCCCAGGAGTAGCTCAGGCTCGCGTCCTGGACGGTGGCGGTGTACGACCCGGCGATGGCGAAGTCGGGGTAGGCGGGGAGCTCGAGCTGGACCCGGCCGTTCTGGTAGTCGATCCGCGACGTGCTGATCCGCCACGAATCGAGCTTGCGGTTGTCCTTCTTGCGGATGAGGGCGATGGTCACGCTCTCGAGGCAGTCGGGCGCCTGCCCGGCATCGGACTTCGCGACATCCACGTAGAAGATCTGCTCGTGCGAAGCCGCGGAGATCTTCTTCGGCGCGGTGAGTGTCACCGTGCAGGCGTTGACGATCGCCGCGTTCGCCGGCGCCGCGGCGACGAGCGATGAGAGCACGAGCGCGGTCGCCACCCCCACCGTGGTCGCGATCTTTGTGAACCGGAATGTCATGCGTTTCCTCCTGCAAGGGACTGGGCGTGCGGGCGCACGCGGCATCACATTAGGGAGTTCTCATCCGGGGGACGGGTGGTCGGAGGCTATCCGGACGAATCCGGACACTCCGGTGCGAGTGGTTGTCGCGCCTCAGGCGGTCAGGTCGGTGATGAGCGCCTCGACGCGGGCGCGGATGTCGTCGCGGATGCGACGGACGTCCTCGATGCCCTGCCCGGCGGGGTCGTCGAGCTGCCAGTCCTCGTAGCGCTTGCCGGGGAAGATCGGGCAGGCGTCGCCGCACCCCATCGTGATCACGACGTCCGACTCGCGGACTGCGTCGACGGTCAGCAGCTTCGGTGCGTTCGCGGCGATGTCGATGCCCTCCTCGGCCATGGCGTCGACGGCGACCGGATTGATGCGATCCTTCGGCTCGGAGCCGGCAGACAGCACCTCGACGCGGTCGCCCGCCAGATGCTGCAGGTACCCGGCGGCCATCTGGGAGCGTCCCGCGTTGTGGACGCAGACGAACAGGACGGTGGGGGTGGTGGTCATGGGGTGTCGTGTCCGTTTCGGGTGGATCGGCGTTCGATGAGGAGCGTGTCGCGCCACTGTCCGGCGTGAGGACCGAGCATCGACCGGCCGATGCGTTCGCGCCGCCCGACGATTCGGAAGCCGGCGTTCTCGTGCAGCCGCAGGCTCACCTCATTCTCGGGGAAGACGCTCGACTGGATCGTCCAGTAGCCCGCCGACTCGGCGGCGTCGATGAACGCGTCGAGCAGGGCGCGTCCCACGCCTCGGCCGGTGTGCGCCGGGTCGACGTAGACGGAGTGCTCGATCACGCCGCGGTAGACCTCGCGGGTGGAGACGCGGGATGCCGCGACCCACCCGACGGCGCGGTCATCGGCGTCGACGGCGACGAGGCGCGCGTCTGGCACCTTGCCGGCATCGAACGCCTCCCATGTCGGGGTTGTCGTCTCGAACGTCGCCTCGCCCCCGGCGATCCCCGCGGCGAAGATGCGCTCGACGTCAGGCCAGTCGAGCGACGCCATCGGCCGTGTCCGTGTCATCAGCAGCACCCGCCCAGGTCGGTGGAGCACACGCCGGTCGCCGGAAGCGTCAGCCGGACCTGCGTCGCGGCGCGCATGTCGCCGTCGATCCACGCCACGACCGAGCGCACCTGCTCGTAGCCGGTCGCGAGCAGGAACGTCGGTGCGCGGCCGTAGGACTTCATGCCGACGATGAAGAAGCCGTGCTCGGGATGCCGCAGCTCGTCGAAGCCGTGCGGCTCGACGGTGCCGCACGAGTGCACGTTGGGGTCGATGAGCGGCGCGAGCCGGACGGGCGCCTCGACGATGTCGTCGAGCCCGAGCCGGATCTCGCGCAGCATCGACAGATCGGGCCGAAAACCCGTCGCGCCGACGACGAGATCCGTGTCGTGGACGGATGCCGCGCCTCGCCGCATCCCGATCAGTCGGGCACCGTCGCCGCGACGCTCGACCGAACCGATCTCGAACGAGTCGACCTTCTCGATCCGTCCGCTGTCGACGAGAGCGTCCAGGCGCGACCCGAGCGCGGCGCGGTCGCCGAGCTCGTCCTCGGTGGAGGAGGACACGCGCACCGCTGTCGGATTGCGGATCAGCCAGGTGATGCGGGTGCCGGGCTCGGACTCGGCGAGGGTCGCGAGGGCCAGGAGGGTGTTCGCGGCGGAGTGGCCGGCGCCCACGACGGTCGTGTGGCGCCCGGCGAAGCGCGTCCGGTCTCGCCCGAGAACGTCGGGCAGGGGGTGCACGAGCCGGTCGCCGAGGCCGGCGGTGCCGAGCAGGTCGAGACCGGTGGAGCCGAGCGGATTGGGGGAGTCGTAGGTGCCGGAGGCGTCGATCACGGCGCGGGCCGTCAGCTCGCCGATCCCGTCGGTCGTGACGTACCGGATGACGAACGGCGTCGTCTCGCGCCCGGTGCTGCGGGTGCGGTCCATGCCCTCTCGGGCGACGGCGATCACGCGCGACCCGTAGCGGATGCGGGGGCGCATCGCCTCGAGCTCGGCGAGGGGCGTCGCGTAGGACTCCACCAGCTCGCGCCCGGTGGGCGCGGCATCCGGCTCGGGTGCGACCCAGCCCGAGGCCTCGAGGAGACGGCGGGATGCCGGGTCGACGAGGTGGCGCCACGGCGAGAAGAGGCGGATGTGCCCCCATCGCCGGACGGCGGCGGCGGGTCCGTCACCCGCTTCGAGCACGATGACGTCGACGCCGCGCTCGAGGAGGTGCGCCGCGGCGGCGAGGCCGACGGGTCCCGCGCCGATGACGACCACCGGGAGTGTGGCGAGCCGCGAGGTGGCGGTCGCGCGGGGCGTGAGGTCGAGCAGCGTCATCCTGTCCTCCGTATCGCTGGATGTCGATCGAAAGTATGCGCCGCTATATCGATGACTGTCAATATCGATTATCATCGATACATGGTGACGATGCTTCCCGTGATCCCGAGCCCTGCGGTCGACGCGGCTGCGTGCTGTGCTCCGCTCGTGAAGGAGCCGATCGGACAGGTGGAGGCGGAGCGCCTGGCTGTGACGATGAAGGCGCTCGCCGACCCTGCGCGCCTGCGCCTGCTGTCGATCGTCGCCTCGTCCGCCGGTCAGGAGGCGTGCGTGTGCGACCTGATCGAGCCGGTCGGCCTGTCGCAGCCCACGGTGTCGCACCATCTCAGGGTGCTGACCGAAGCGGGCTTCCTCTCCCGCTCCAAGCGCGGCACGTGGGCGTACTACCGGCTTCAGCCCGAGGCACTCACCGGCATCGCGGACTTCCTGACCGCCTGACCCCCCGCCCCCCCGGGCGCCCCTAGAGTGGGGCGGATGCCACGACGGGGGAGGCGACGATGCTCGTGACGGTGACGTATGCGCCCGTGGACGGTCAGGATGCGACCGCTCTCGGCTACCTGGTGCACAAGCACCCCGCGAAGGTGCAGACGTTCTCAGCGCCCGTCGGCGACATCCACGTCTTCTACCCGGAGGCGACCGTGGAGCGCTGCACCGTCGCGGTGCTGCTCGAGGTCGATCCGATCGCGCTCGTCCGGAACAAGCGATTTCTAGGGGATGCCGAGGCCCTGGGCCACTACGTCAACGACCGCCCGTACGTCGCATCGAGCATGCTCGCCGTCGCGATCGGGACCGTCTTCCGCACCGCGATGACGGGGCGCAGCGACACGTACCCGGAGCTGGCTGCATCCGCTCTGCCGTTGCAGATCGAGATCCCGGTCGTATCGACCCGTGGGGACGAGGATCTCGTCCGACGGCTGTTGGAGCCCTGCGGCTGGTCTGTCGCGCAGGAACGGATCCCCCTCGACGATGCGCACCCGGAGTGGGGGGACTCCCGCTACAGCTCCGTCGTGCTCACGGGCGACGTCCGGTTGGCCGAGGCGCTTCGCCAGCTCTACGTGCTGCTGCCCGTCCTCGATGACAGCAAGCACTACTGGGTGGGCGACGACGAGATCGGCAAGCTCGAGCGTGCGGGGGAGGGCTGGCTGACAGACCACCCCGAGCGCGATCTCATCACCCGCCGCTACCTGCTGCATCAGCGCGCGCTGCTCGAGGATCCCGCCGCGTCGGCGGAGCGACCGGCCCCGTTGCGGCAGCACCGGGCGGGTGCCGTCCTCGCCGCGCTCGCCGACGTCGGTGCCCGCCGCGTCGTCGACATGGGATGCGGTCCGGGCGCGCTCCTCGCAAGTCTGGCGAGGGACCGATCGTTCACGAAGATCGTCGGAGTCGACGTGTCGGCTCGGTCGCTCGAGCTGGCGGCGCGGATGCTGCGGCTCGCCGAGGCATCCGACGGGGAACGTGAACGCCTCGAGCTCCTCCACGGCTCCGTCGTCTACCGCGACGAGCGCCTGCGCGGCTTCGATGCGATGGTCCTCATGGAGGTCGTCGAGCACGTCGACCCCTCGCGACTCGGCGCGCTCGAGGATGCGGTCTTCGCGTCGGCTGCTCCCGGCGCCGTCATCGTCACGACACCCAACGGCGAGTACAACACCCTGTATCCCGACCTCGCGCCCGGCGCGTTCCGTCACGACGACCACCGGTTCGAGTGGACCCGTGCCGAGTTCCGGGCGTGGGCCGAGGCGGTCGCCGGCCGGCACGGCTACGCGGTGGAGTTCCGTCCGGTGGGTGAGGCGGATGCCGACCGCGGCGCTCCCACCCAGCTCGCCCTGTTCCGGAAGGAGGCCGGCGCATGAGCGTCCTCGACATCCCCGCCCTGTCGCTCGTCGTCCTCGTCGGGGCATCCGGTTCGGGCAAGTCGACCTTCGCGCGGGAGCACTTCGGTGCGTACGAGACGCTCTCGAGCGACACCTTCCGCGGCATGGTCGGTAACGACGAGTCCGACCAGTCCGTGACCGCTGCCGCCTTCGACGCTCTGCAGTACGTCGCCGGCAAGCGTCTGGATGCGGGCCTGCTCACCGTCGTCGACGCGACGAGTGTGCAGCCCGAGGCCCGCCGCAAGCTCGTCGAGCTCGCGAAGGCGCACGATGTGCTGCCGGTCGCGATCGTGTTCGACGTCCCTGAGTCCGTCGCCGTCGAGCGGAACGCAGCGCGCACCGATCGTCACATCCCCGTCGGGGTCGTGAAGCGGCAGAACGACCAGCTGCGCCGCGGGCTCCGCCACCTCGGCCGCGAAGGTTTCCGCAAGGTGCACGTGCTCCGCTCGCCCGAGGAGGTCGCCGCCGCCACGATCGAGCGGACCCGCCTGCTCACCGACCGCACCGATGAGCGCGGTCCGTTCGACGTCATCGGCGACGTGCACGGATGCCGCAGCGAGCTCGAGACCCTGCTCGGGCGCCTCGGCTATGAGCTCGTGCGCGACGAGCAGGGCCGGGCGGTCGACGCGCGGCATCCCGAGCAGCGTCGTGTCGTGTTCCTCGGAGACCTCGTCGACCGCGGGCCCGACGTCGTCGGTGTGCTGCGCCTGGCGATGGGGATGGTCGCGTCGGGCACCGCGCTCGCCGTCCCCGGCAACCACGAGGCGAAGCTCGTCCGGGCGCTTCGCGGGGCGAAGGTCACCCTCTCGCACGGACTCGAGGAGACGCTCGCGCAGTTGGCGGGCGAGAGCGAGGAGTTCCGCGAGCAGGTCGCGGCGTTCTGCTACGACCTCGTGTCGCACCTCATCCTCGACGAGGGGCGCCTCGTCGTGGCCCACGCGGGCCTCAAGGAGCAGTACCACGGTCGCGCGTCGGGCCGGGTCCGGGCCTTCGCGCTCTACGGCGAGACCACGGGGGAGACCGACGAATTCGGTCTGCCGGTGCGGCATCCGTGGGCGCAGGACTACCGCGGGAAGGCCGTCGTCCTGTACGGGCACACACCCGTGCCGACGGTGGAATGGGTGAACAACACCGCGTGCCTCGACACCGGATGCGTCTTCGGCGGTGCGCTGTCGGCGATGCGCTACCCCGAGCGCGAGGTCGTCTCGGTGCCCGCCGAGCAGGTCTGGTACGACCCGATCCGGCCTCTCGCTCCCGCCGCACCGACACGGGCCCCCGGCGTCCTCGATCTCGCCGACGTGCAGGGCAAGGTCATCGTCGAGACGAGCCTCCATGGCCGGGTCGGCATCAAGGAGGAGCAGTCCGCCGGCGGACTGGAGACCATCAGCCGGTGGGCGACGGATCCGCGCTGGCTCATCCACCTGCCCCCGACGATGTCGCCCCCGAACTCGTCGCCGCGAGAGGGGTACCTCGAGCACCCCGACGAGGCGTTCGCGACCTACCGGACGAGCGGCGTGACGGACCTCATCGCCGAGGAGAAGCACATGGGCTCGCGCGCTCTGGTGCTCGTCTCGCGCGACCCTGGACGCTTCTCGGCACCCGACAGGTGGCGCGGCGCGATCCACACCCGGACCGGCCGTCCGTTCTTCTTGCCCGAGGTCGAAGCCGACCTGCTCGGCCGCCTCGACGCGGCGCTCGAGCGCGCCGGGCTGTGGGAAGAACTGAATGCCTCGTGGATCCTCCTCGACGCCGAGATCCTCCCGTGGTCGATCAAGGCGGGCGACCTCATCCGCGACCTCTACGCGTCGGTGGCCTCTGCGGCCGAGACCGCCACGCGCGCTGCGTCTGCGGTGCTCGCGCGGGCCGCGGCATCCGGCATCGACGTCGGCGCTCTCGCCGAACGCAACCGGGCACGCACCGAGGGCGCCGCGGGCTTCCGTGCTGCATACCGCCGGTACGTCGGCGAGCAGGGGGAGGTGCGCATCGCGCCGTTCCAGGTGCTGGCTGCGGGGGAGACGACGTTCGAGACGCGAGATCACGGCTGGCACCTCGGAGTCGCCGACCGCCTCGTCGAGGCCGCGCCCGACCTGGTCTTGCCGACGCGACGACGACGGATCGACCTCGAGGATGCGGCATCCGTCACCGCCGCGATCGACTGGTGGGAGGAGCTCACCGGCGCCGGCGGGGAGGGGATGGTCGTGAAGCCGTTCGCCAACCTCACGCGCTCGGAGAGGGGCCTCGTGCAGCCCGGCATCAAGGTGCGAGGGCGTGAGTACCTGCGCATCATCTACGGGCCGGACTACACAGACCCGGCGAACCTGGCGCGCCTGCGCGACCGCAACGTCGGACACAAGCGCTCGCTCGCCGCGCGCGAGTACGCCCTCGGGATCGAGGCCCTGCACCGCTTCACCGCCGGCGAGCCGCTGTGGCGGGTCCATCAGGCCGTCTTCGCGGTGCTCGCCCTCGAGTCCGACCCCATCGACCCCCGACTCTGACCCCCGCCCCCGCGCCGACCCGACGCGAACGCCGCCGGCGGGCGCCATATCGCGGCGAGAAACTCCGCACCACCCCTTCCGGGCGACCGGCCGGAGTTCGTAGCGTGGAGCCATGGCGCATGAGGACGATCGACCCGAGGATCTCTACACCGGACCCATCGACCTGTCGGCGCTCGCCGCCGCCGAGGACGGCGATCTCGAGATGCCTGAGATCAGCTACGACGAGCAGCGCTACCCCGCCCGTCCGCGTCGTCTCCGCCCGCGCGACAACCTGCGCGGCAGCAGTGTTCGCCGCATCCGCACCGACCCGCGCACCGCGAACGGCACGAACCCGTCGTACGTCGAGTGGCTGGTGCGTCAGTCGATGCTGAAGGATGCCGACGTGCTCGCCCGTCAGCTGTCGGGACAGCCCACGATGTGGCGCAACGCGTACGCGCGCCCGGACGCGCGGCGCGCGATCGCGACCAGCGACGTGTGGTTCACCGCCTACCCGATCTCGCTCATCACGCGTCCCGGCCAGTCGTTCCTGTCGGCCCTCGGCGACGACGAGCTCTGGTCGGTGTTCGAGCGGATCGGCATCACGGCCATCCACACCGGGCCCGTCAAGCGCGCCGGCGGCATCGAGGGCTGGGGCGAGACCCCCAGCGTCGACGGCCACTTCGACCGCATCAGCACGGCGATCGACCCCGCGTTCGGGACGGAGGACGAGTTCCGCGCCCTCTGCGACGTCGCCGACTCGCACGGCGGCAGCATCATCGACGACATCGTCCCCGGTCACACCGGCAAGGGGGCGGACTTCCGCCTCGCCGAGATGGGGTTCAAGGACTACCCGGGGATCTACCACATGGTCGCGATCCCGCCGGAGGACTGGCACCTGCTGCCCGACGTGCCCGAGGGCTACGACAGCGTCAACCTCGACCCGGCGACCGAGCACACGCTGGCCGAGCACGGGTACATCATCGGGGCGCTGCAGCGCGTCATCTTCTACACGCCCGGTGTGAAGGAGACGAACTGGAGCGCGACGGCTCCGGCGATCGGGCCCGACGGCGTCACCCGCCGATGGGTGTACCTGCACTACTTCAAGCAGGGCCAGCCCTCGATCAACTGGCTCGACCCGACCTTCGCCGGCATGCGCCTCGTGATCGGCGACGCCCTGCACTCGCTCGGCGAGCTCGGCACGAGCGCGCTCCGTCTCGACGCGAACGGCTTCCTCGGCGTGGAGAAGAGCGCCGAGGGGCTGCCCGCGTGGTCGGAGGGGCATCCGCTCTCGCACGCGGCGAACCACATCATCGCGGGCATGGTCCGCAAGGTCGGCGGATTCACGTTCCAAGAGCTGAACCTCACGATGGAGGACATCCGCGACACCGGCGCGGTCGGCGCCGACCTGTCGTACGACTTCATCGGACGGCCGGGTTACCACCACGCCCTCGCCACCGGTCAGACCGAGTTCCTGCGTCTCGCGCTCACCTCGTCGCTCGAGCTCGGCGTCGCCCCTGTGCAGCTCGTCCACGGTCTGCAGAACCACGACGAGCTCACCTACGAGCTCGTCCACTGGGCCACCCGCCACGCCGACGAGGAGTACGCCTTCCGCGGCGACGTCATCACCGGCGGCGAGCTCGCCGAGGTGGTGCGTGCCGAGCTGACCGAGAAGCTGGTGGATGCCGGTGACTACAACCGCGTGTTCACGCAGAACGGCATCGCCTGCACGTCGACGTCGCTCATCGCGGCGACCCGCGGCATCCCGTCCCTGGACGAGATCACCGAGGACGATGTCCCCGCGATCCGCGACGCCCACCTGCTGCTGTGCGCCTACAACGCCTGGCAGCCCGGGGTCTTCGGGCTCTCGGGCTGGGACCTCGTCGGCATGCTGACGCTGCCCGGAGACGAGGTGGGCGACCTCATCGGCGCCGGCGACACCCGTTGGATCGAGCGGGGCGCGCACGATCTGCTCGATGTGGACCCGGGTGCGACCCGGTCCACCTCGGGAATGCCGCGCGGGCGCGCGCTCTACGGTCCGCTGCCGGCGCAGCTCGAGGACCCGGAGTCGTTCGCGTCGCGCCTGTCGGCGATCATCGACCTCCGCCGTGCGCACGGCGTCGCGACGGCGACCCAGGTGGACATCCCCGAGGTGGCGCACGCCGGCATGCTGGTGCTGGTCCACCGACTCGACGAGGGGGTGCCGGATGCCGACGCCCCCGTGCAGGTGACGGTGCTGAACTTCTCGGCGGAGCCCATCGAGGGCACCGTGCGGTCCGAGCACCTGACCCCGCAGAGCGAGGTGCGCGACGCCGCAGCCGATGAGGTCATCGGCCGCGTCGACGACCTGCAGAGCTTCTCGGTGTCGCTGCCTGCGTATGGCGCCCTGTTCCTGCTGCTCGAGGCCCAGCCCCACGAGGAGTGACCGCTCGGACGCCGGTGCGCAAGCCCTCCCGTGATGTCGGGGGCGCTGCGTAGCGTCGTCCCATGAGCGACCAGAGCATCCCTTCCGAAAACGACACGACCGCCCCCGCCGAGGGCCATTCCCTTCCGCCCGAGACCGGGCAGTCGGGTGAGATGCTCGGCGGGCCGAGCGGAGACACCGCGATCAAGGACCCCGAGGAGTGGGTCACCGGCGACGAGCCGATGACCGGCGCGCAGCGCAGCTACCTCGACACCCTTGCGCGCGAGGCGGGCGAGCAGATCCCCGCCGACCTCACCAAGGCGCAGGCGTCCGAGCACATCGACCGCCTGCAGCAGGCGACGGGACGCGGCGCGTCCGAGTGAGCGGCGACGACGTCGCGCCCGCCCGTCAGGCGAGCGCGGCGTCGATGCCGGCGAGCGGGACGGGCAGCCAGTCCGGACGGTTGCGCGCCTCGTAGATCGACTCGTACACCGCCTTGTCGAGCACCAGCGCCCGCAGCAGCACGGGGTCGAGAGCGATCGCGCCCGGTGCCGCGGTGTAAGCGGCGAGGAAGGCCACGCGGCACGCCTCCGCCCAGGCCGCGGCATCCTGGCCCGCCCCGACGGCACCCGCGTAGTCGAAGGAGCGCAGCATGCCGGCCACGTCGCGCGGGGGAAGGTCGGGGATCGCCCGCTCGGCCATCGGACGCAGCGGCTCGCCTTCGAAGTCGACGATCCGCCAGCCTCCGTGCGGCACGGCGAGCACCTGGCCCAGGTGCAGGTCGCCATGGATGCGCTGCAGCCGCGGCCAGGGGCGTTCGAGCGCGGCGGCGTAGACGGCGTCGATCGCCGTGAGCCGGTCCGCGACGGCGGGGACCTCGGCCGACGCGATGGCAAGACGCCGGCGCCAGGCGCGGCCCACCGCGTCGAGCTGTTCGGGGGAGGCCGCGGTCGACTCGAGCGCGTTGCTGAGGTCGCCGTGGACCCCCGCGACGGCGACACCGAGGTCGCGGGCCGCGTCGGTGAAGTCGCGGCCCTCGCGGGCGGCGTCGAGCGCGATGGCCCACCCGTCCCGCACCCCCGGCAGGAACTCCTGCGCGAACCCGAGGGTGCCGCGCGCCGTGCCGCTCTCGCGGCCGACGTCGGGCCACTCGGCATCGGCGCTGCCGTAGAAGCGCGGCACGTACGGCGACCCGGCGTCGCTGAGCACGCGCTGGACGGTGACGTCGGGGTTCTCGCCGTGGTGCAGGGTGCGGAAGAGTTTGAGGATGATCGTGGGCGACCCGTCGACGTCGTAGACGATCGAGGTGTTGGACTGTTCCCCGGTCAGGACGCGCGATCCCGTCACACGGCTCGTGTCGACGCCCATGTCCGCGAGGAGTCCGACCGTGAAGGCAGGATGACGCGTGGCATCCACCACCGAACGGCCCTCCGCGGTCGTGGTGACGACCTCGTCGCCGGCAGGATCCGTCACCTCGGCGAGCGGCACGTTGTAGAGCGTGGGGACAGCGCCCGCGTCGTCCATGAGGAGGTAGCGGGTCGCACCGTCCATGGGCTGCGCGTCGAGCACGCGGAACCGCGGATCGTGACTCTTGCCCGCATACCAGCGCTGCCGTGCCACCCAGGCACCGAGGTCGTCGTCGAATTCCACACGCCCAGCCTGGACCGGCGGAGCGGCACCGCGGAAGGGGTGGACGGGGATCCGTTCCGCGGATATGGGCGGATGCCGCGGCTCAGTCCGCGGGCAGCCGCACGGTGAACACGGTGCGACCCGGTGCGCTCGCGACGGCGAGGGAACCGGCGTGGGCGGCGACGATCGCTTCGGCGATCGACAGGCCGAGGCCGGTGCTCCCGGCATCCCGATTGCGCGAGACGTCGCCGCGCGCGAACCGTTCGAACAGCCGGTCGCGGACGTCGGGTGCGATCCCGGGACCGTCGTCGGCGACGTCCAGCACGGCGTCCCCGCCGTCCCGGCGGAGGGCGAGCACGACGCGCGTCCCCGTCGGCGTGTGGGTGCGCGCGTTGCGCAGGAGGTTCGCCACCACCTGACGCAACCGGTTCTCGTCGCCGGTGACCTCGATCGTGTCGTCCTCGTGCAGGTCGAGCAGCCACGTCCGTGTGGGGTCGGCGGCGTGCGCGTCGCTGATCGCGTCGATCGCGAGCATCGTGAGGTCCACGCTCTCGCGGCGCAGCTGCTGACCGGCGTCGAGCCGGGCGAGCAGCAGAAGGTCCTCGACGAGGTCCGCCATGCGCGTGGACTCCGAGGCGATCCGGTCGAACGCGCGCTGCTGCGTGGGCGTCATCGGCGCGTTCTCGCCGAGCGACAGCTGTGCATACCCGCGGATCGACGCCAGTGGGGTGCGGAGCTCGTGGCTCGCATCGGCGATGAAACGCCGGAGCTGGTCCTCGCTGTGCTGGCGGGACGTCAGTGCCGCTTCGATGTGCGCCAGCAGCACGTTCAGCGACTGTCCGACGCGGCCGACCTCGGTCGCGGGGTCGGTGTCGCCGTCGGGGACGCGCTCGGGGATCTCGACCTCGCCGATGGCGAGCGGGCGCGCGGCGACGCGGTCCGCGACGGCGGCGACACGGTCGAGCGGACGCAGCGTCCGGCGGACGACGAGCGAGAGGCCGATGAGGACGAGCAGCAACGCACTCCCGGCCACGGCGACCTGGATAACGGTGAGGGCGGATGTCGTGGCGGTCACCTCGTCGAGCGAGATGCCGGCGACCACCTGCATCCCGTCGTCCTGCCGAGCCGCCAGGCGGAACTCGCCGAGGCCGTCGCCGAGGTCGACCGTCTCGGGGGTGCGCGACGGGAGGGCGGCCCGCTTGATCGCGTCGAGCTGACTCTCGTCGAGAGCGGTCACCTGGCCGTCGTCGCCCGTGTAGCTCGAGGAGACCACGGACCCGTCGG
Source organism: Microbacterium oleivorans (assembly GCF_023715745.1). GTDB lineage: Bacteria > Actinomycetota > Actinomycetes > Actinomycetales > Microbacteriaceae > Microbacterium > Microbacterium oleivorans_D. Next base: position 537,441 of record NZ_JAMBOV010000001.1, read on the forward strand.
ATGCGAAGACGGCGTGCAGCGACCCGATGCGCGGTGCGGGGCCTTCGCGGTCCCCGGAGGCACCGTCGGATGGGAAGGAGCCGCCCGGCATCCCCCCTCCGACGCGGATGATCTGCAGCGTCTCGAGCACTTGGCCGTCGAGCCGGTCGTACACGAAGGTGCGCAGGGCGAGCGAGGTCGCGAGGCCGGTGACGAGCAGCGCGATCGCGACGAGGGTGCCGGTGCCGACGACGAGGGTGCGCCGGAGCGTCCAGCGCCGCCGCCCGGTGCGGTCGGATGCGCTCATGAGGCTGCTTTGATCGTGTACCCGACGCCGCGCACCGTGTGGATGAGCGGTTCGCCGAGGGTGTCGATCTTCTTCCGGAGGTAGGAGATATAGATCTCGACGACGCTCGAGGTGCCGCCGAAGTCGTAGCTCCAGACCTGGTCGAGGATCTGCGCGCGGGACAGGACCCGCCGCGGGTTCTGCATGAGGTAGCGGAGCAGCTCGAACTCCTTCGCCGTCAGTTTGATCGGGATGCCGCCGCGCTCCACCTCGTACGTCTCCTCGTCGAGGGTCAGGTCACCGACCCGCAGACGCGTCTCGACCGCGGCGGCCGCCGCCACATGACGACGCGCCATCGCGCGCAGCCGGACGACGACCTCCTCGAGGTTGAACGGCTTGGTCAGGTAGTCGTCGCCGCCCGCGCTGATGCCGGCGATGCGATCCTCGACGGCGTCCTTCGCGGTGAGGAACAGGACCGGCACGTCGTTGCCCGCCGACCGCAGGCGGCGCAGCACCTCCATGCCGTCGATCCCCGGCATCATGATGTCGAGCACGACGAGATCCGGGGCGAACTCGCGCACCAGCGTGAGGGCCTCCTGGCCGTTCGAGGCGGTGCGAGCGTCCCAGCCTTCGTTCTGCAGCGCCATGCGGAGCAGGTCGCTGAGGTTCGCCTCGTCATCGACGACCAGCACGCGGATCGGGGAGCCGTCGAGGCGGGTCAGCGGGGCGGGGCGGGGAGAGTTCATGGCATCAGCTTTCCGTGTCGAGGAGGGGAATGCGACCGTGCGGCGGCCGGGGGGAGGAGGCGCGCCGCACGGCCGCGCGGGATCAGGAGTGTTCGCCGGCGCCGGGGACACCGCCGGGTGCGGTGCCTCCGCCAGCGCCGCCCATCCCGCCGGGGCCGCCGCCCATTCCGCCGGCGACGGCTTCACCCGCCGCCACCGCTACCGACGAGCCGCCCGCAGACACCGTGTAGGTGCCGTCAGCGTCGATGCCGGAGGAGGAGAACACCACGGTCTGGAACTCCTTCTCCGCCGTGATGGAGAAGACGACTGAGCCGTCGGCATCTGTGATCTGGATCTCGTCTCCCGCGGATCCGCTGACGGTCGCGGCGACCCAGGCCTGCGCTGTGCCGCTGTCGGGGGACTCGGCCATCCCCGAGCTGCCCACGGCGAGGAGGGTGCCGCCGGAGATGTCGAATCCGCCGTTGCTGTCGAGCGCACCGTTGCCGGCCGAGGTCGGGCCCCAGACGACGATGTCGCCGCCGGTCACGGTCACGGAGCCGTTCGAGTCGATGCCGTCGCCGCCGGCATTCACGGTCAGGGTGCCTCCCGAGATCGTGATCGTCTCGCCGGTGTCGGCCATGCCGCCGCCCATGCCCCCCTCGGCGCCCTGGGCCCCGCTGTCCGATGCGGCATCGCCGCTGCCGTTGAGCCCGTCGTCGGACGCCGTCACCGCGACGTCCCCGCCGCTGATGGCGATGTCGGTCGCTTCGAGGCCCTCGTTCGACTGCTCGACGGTCACCGTGCCGCCGCCGATCTCCAGCGCCGCCTCGGCGTGCGCGCCGTCGTCTCCGGCGGTGACCGCGACCGTGCCGCCGAAGATCCCGATCGAGCCGTCGGAGTGCAGGCCGTCGTCCGTGGCCGACACGTCGATCGCGCCGTCGCCGATCGCGATGACGACGCCCGCGCTGATGCCCTTCGAGCCGGCGTCCGCCGCGCCGTCGGCGCTGATCGAGACCGTGCCGCCCGTGATCACGGCATCCGTCGTCGCGGCGATGCCGTCGTCGCCGCTGGTGGCGCTGATGTCACCGCCTGAGATCCAGACGTACCCGCGTGTGGCGTCCTCGTCGTCGTCGCTTTTGAGCGCGTCGCCGCCGGCAGCGACCTCGAGGGTTCCGCCCGAGATGACGAGGGCGTCCTTGCCGCGGAGGGCGTCGTCGGCGGCATCCACCGTGATCGTCCCGCCGATGATCGCGAGGTCGTCGGTGCTGGCGATGCCGTCGTTGCCGTTGCCGGCGACGACGAGTGATCCGCTTCCGCTGACGGTGAGGTCGGCGTCGGCGTGGATCGCGGCGTTCGCCTCGGCGCTGTCGTCGTAGCTCGCGGCGTCCGAGACCGTGTTCTCACTGCCCGCCGCGAGGGAGATCACGACGTCGTCGGCGGTGATGGCGCTGATCGCCGCACCGTCGGCGTTCGTGATGTCGACGCCATCGAGGATGAGCACGACCTGCGCGTCGTCGGGCGCGGCGACGACGACCGACCCGGTCAGATCCCCGGTCAGGCGGTAGACGCCGCCGGCGGTGACGGTGACCGTCGCCCCGTCGACGGTCACTCCGTTCCCCGACGTCGTCGCCGTCGAGCCCTCGAGCGTGACGTCGACCGCGTCGTCCCCCGACCACTCGTCGTCGGCAACGACCGTGGCGTCCTCGTTCGCGGCGAGGACGGCCGTCGAATCGAGATCGGAGTCGATCTCGGCGACGGCGACGGTGGAGGAGTCGTTCGTCGTGGACGAGGTCCCGCTCGTGCCGGTCGAGGCGACGCCGGTCACGGCGCACCCCGCGAGCACGAGCCCGGCGAGGGTGAGAGGGACGGCGGGAAGGATCAGGCGGCGGCGCATGGCAGCTCCTCTGTGTGGATGTCGGCGGATGAGGGGGAGAAGGGGCCGCGCAGGAGGCGTCCCCAGCGGTTGCGGGGGAGGTCGGGGCTCAGCGCGGCGAGCCCGGTCGCGTATTTGCTGACCGAGACGGGACGGTGCCCGGCGCGCCACAGCAGTCGGTCGAGAGCGGATGCCGACGACGGCGACTTCGTCTCGACGATCGCGAGGTCGGGGAGGGAGAAGCCGGTGCCGTCCGGGCGGTCCCAGCGCAGGTCGGTGTCGATGGTCGCCCGCGACGACTGGTCGGGGGCGAGGAGCGTCGCCCGTGCGTACCGGGTGACGAGCGTGGCATCCAGCTCGTCGACGCGATCGGTGTCGACGCCGATCGCCGCGAATGCCGCGGCGACCTCTTCCTGGGCCTCTGGGGTGAGCACGGCGCGCTGGGCGATGTCGTACTCCGACCGTTCCTTGACCGTCGTCCCACGAGCGCCGCGGGTCTTGATCTCGAGGTAGGCGGCGTGCGTGTCGACGTAGGTGCGGGTACGGAGCTTGAACCGCCGGCGGCGGGGCTGCGCGGCCATGTGGAAGCTGAGCAGGTCCGGGGTGTCGAAGTAGACGGACTCGTACGCGAACCGGCGGGCGCCGTCGATCTCGAGGACGCGGGTGCGCTCGTCGACCTGTGAGAGCAGGCCTCCCAGTGCGGACTGGGGCACGACGTACTTGCGGTCGACGCGGGCCAGGAGCGCCGCCTCGGCCACCATGTCCTCGAGGCTCACCCCGGCGAAGCGGGCGAGGCCGTCGGGACTCATCGGACTGCTCCGGCCGTGAGACGGCCCTCGATCCGCTGCGATGTCGCCGGGTCCGCCGAGATGCTGCTTTGATCCGAGATGCGGTAGCGCACATCGACGGTTGTCGTGTCGTTGACGAGGTCGAGCTCCTGCACGGTCAGCGAGGTGACCTCACCGCCGAGCCGCTGCCCGACGAGGGCGCGGAGCGCGGCCTCGTCGGCCTCGGCACGGTCGAGTCGCACCACCTGATGGCGGCTGCGGGAGAGCAGGCGCGGGTGGTCTGCTGCCCACATCACGACGAGGATCAGTGCGATGAGTCCGGTGACGGGCAGGATGTCGGTGGTCGGAAGGCCGGCCATCAGGCCCGTGGCCAGAGCGGCGAAGTAGTAGGCGACCTCGCGCTGCGAGATCTCCGAGGAACGGAGCCGGATGATCGAGAGCACGCCGAACAGGCCGAGGCCGAGGCCGAGTGCGACCTCCGCCGTGCCGAGGACCGTCGCGACGGCCATCACCCCGACGTTGACCCCGAGGAAGGCGACGACCAGGTCACGACGACGGTGACGCCGGTAGTACAGGCCCAGGCTCAGGATGAGGGCGGCGGCGAGGTCGATCGCGATGAGCGAGATCGAGGCGATGGTCATGGGTTCCTCCGTGGGTGAGTGGTGACGATGTCCATCTGAGCGACGGCACCTTCACCGTTCCTAAGAGCCGCATTGACCGCCGATTCGAGGCGTGGCGCGCGCGGGGTCCGGCCGAACACGACGCTTCGCTGGATGAGGTAGCCGAGCGCGAACAGCGCTGCCTCGGTCAGGAGCTTGGCGGCCAGGAGCGGCAGCCCAGCTGCGGTGAGCATCGTCATCCAGGCGACGTTCGAGGCCAGCAGGGCACCGGCGAGCAGGGCGTACCGTGTCGCCTCGCGGCGCAGAGCACCTGCGCCGTCGCGTCGGAAGACGACGTGCCGGTTGACGACGAAGTTCACGGTCGCGCTCACGAGCCGCGAGGCGACGATCGAGGGGATCAAGGCTCCCGTCGACGCGGTCAGGACGAAAAGCAGCAGGGTGTCGACCGCGAAGGCCAGCAGCGACGAGGCGGCGAACAGCGCGAGCGGCAGCCCGACCCGCAGGGTGTCGGTCAGTGGCCGGAAGTGGCTCGAGGTGTTCCCCGCCAGGTAGACCGTCTCGATCGGGACCTCGCTCGCCGCCCACCCGTCGCGGTGACAGCGCAGGAGCACGTTCTGCTCGTACTCGAAGCGGTCTCCGCGCTGGTCGAGCATCCAGGGCAGCATGACGGGCGGGATGCCGCGCAGCCCCGTCTGGGTGTCGGAGAGGCTCCACCCGGCCGCGAGGCGGAACGTCACCCGCGCCGCGCCGTTGCCGAGCCTGCTGCGCGTCGGATTGCCGCGTCGGCCGGTGTCGCGGCATCCGAGCACCATCGCGGGCGTGCCCGCGTCCATCGCGGCGACGGTGGCCGCTCCCACGTTCAGGATGTCCCGCACCACGTGCTGACCGTCCGCGTCGGCTGTGATCACCGCACGCCCGGGGAAAGCGGTCATCGCGTGCTGGAATCCGGTGCGCAGCGCTGCGCCCTTCCCCCGGTTCCGCACGTGTCCGAGCACCGTCGCCCCGAGTGCGGCGACGTCGTCGAAGACGGCCGCATGGTGCGGTCCGCTGCCGTCGTCGACGACGACGATCGAGATGCCGGGGGCGGAGGTCGTCAGCTCACCGACGAGGTCCGTCAGGGTCGCGCCGGGTTCGTAGGCGGGGATGAGGATGATCACGGCTCACTCCTCGATGTAGAGGATGTCGCTCGTGCCGCGCTCGCCGCCGTTGGAGGGCTGGTTCACGACCTCGCCGTCGAAGAACATCGTCGACGACCCGCCGCCGTCGAGGTTGTAGGCGGTAACGGCGCCGAGGTCGATCATGATCTGGGCGAGCTCGGTGAGGGTCGCGCCGCGGCTGTAGCCCTCGCTGCGGCCGTCGACGACGACGAAGACGAGGTGGTCGTCGTCGATCACGCCGACGGCGGTGCGGGGCTGCTCGCCCTGGATCGAATGGTTGCCGACGTTGGTGTCGACTTCGACGCTGTCGATTCCGGCCACGGCAGCTCCGTCCTCGACGAGTGCGGGGCCGAAGCTGAGGGTGTTCCAGACCCCGTCGGCGAGCAGCTGGTCGGCGCTCGTGGCCGTCTCGTCGTAGACCTGCACCGTTCCGTCGGTGTAGAAGGCCAAGCCGGTGCGCGCGGGGGAGTCCCGGTAGACGACGCCGTTGCGGATCACGATGCCGGTGTCGCGGAAGCCGTAGTAATCCCCGTTGATCGCGAACACGGCGTCGTTGTCCTCGGCGATGCCGCTCGTGGTCTCGGTGATGTTCTCGCCGAACTGATCCTTCGCGAACGCGGAGCGCAGCCGGGTGGCGTCCGAAAGGACCACATCGGCGACGTAGTACGTGAGGGTGTCGTCGCCCGAACCGGTGACGACCTGAGACACGGTGATGCTTGTCTCGCCGTCGGAGTAGGTGTCTCCGTCGACGGCACCCGCCGCATCCGTTGCCGATGTCGTCGGCTCGACGGCGGAGTTCTCGGCCTCGTACGCCGAGACGTCGGCGATCTCGACGTGCTCGATGAGGAAGCGATCGGCGGCCCACGCCGTCGCCCCTCCGACGGCGAGGGCGACGGTGAGGCCGCCGGCGATGAGGGCGGTGCGGAGGCGGCGGCGCGGTCTGACGGTGTGAGGCATGCCTCCAGGAGTACGGACGCAATGTCGGGCCGACGTTGACCGATGCTGAGAGCGGGATTAACGATGCCGTCCGGGATGCCGACTACCACACGCCATCCGCATACGCAGGCCCCTGTCGGGCACGGCGGCCGGCTGCGAGCGTCGGAGCATGGCGACCACCGATGAGACTTCGACGCCCACACCGCAGACCCGTGCAGAGCGCGCCGCGGACCCGACGCTCGGTGTCGTGTCGCGCGCCGCGTGGCGCGACGACTCCGCCTCGCTGCTGACCCGCGGCTACCGTTTCGGCGAGCACATCTGGCGCCGCGTTCCGGGTGGCGCGCGGTCCGCGCCGATGCGCCTGCTCTTCTCGGACGCGCTCCTCGTCCGCGGCGCGGAGGGGGTCGCGGCGTTCTACGACGATCAGCGCGTCGCGCGCCACGGGGCCATGCCGCCGTTCATCCAGGAGACCCTCTTCGGGCACGAGTCCGTCCACAGCCTCGACGGCGAGGACCACCGGCACCGGAAAGCCACCTTCGTCTCGGCGCTCTACGAGGACGAGCAGGTCGCCCGGCTGCGACCGCATCTCGAGCGGGAGTGGCGGCACGAGGTCGACGAGTGGATCGCCGGCGGAACGCGGTCGGCGTACGACGCCGCCGTCGGAGCCCTGGGCCGCGCGATCATGCGGTGGGCAGGGCTCCCCGGCACCGGCGAGGCGAAGACGCGGTGGGCGCGGCGGCAGGCGCAGATCGTCGACGGGTTCGGCGTGCCCTACTCGCCCGAGTACGTGCTGTCCGCGCTGAATCGGCGCTGGTCTGACCGTCACGCCGAGCGGCTGATCCGCGCTGTCCGCGCGGGGCGGCTCGATGCTCACCCGGACACCGCGCTGGCAGCCTGGGCGTGGCACCGCGACCGGGACGGCCGACTGCTCAGCGCGCGTCTCGCGGGGGTCGAACTGCAGAACAGCTTCCGTCCGATGATCGCCGTCGCCCGCTTCAGCGCCTTCGCCGCGAAGCGGCTGCAGGAGCACCCGGAGTGGCGGGAGCGCATCGCCGCGGAGGTCAGCGAGCGAGCATCGCTCGTCGACGGTCCGCTCGCCACCGCGTTCGCCCAGGAGATCCGCCGCCTGTCGCCCTTCGTCCCGATGCTGCCGGCGTTCGCCACGCAGGACATCGAGGTCGACGGTCGCACGGTGCGCGCGGGCGGTCGCATCGTGCTCGACATCCTCGGCACCGACACGGACGAGCGATCCTGGGAACGTCCCGACGTGTTCGACCCGGAGCGCTTCGTCGGCGTCGACGACTACGAGGCGATCGCCGCCTTCATCCCGCACGGGGGCGCGGACGTCGCGACGGGTCATCGCTGTCCGGGCGAGAAGCTCGCGATCGCGGGACTCGCGGCATCCATCAGCGCCCTCAGCGACCCCCGCCTCACCGTCCTCCCCGCGGGGCTCGAGGTGAACGAGCGACGGATGCCGACGAAGCCCCGCTCGGGCGGGCGCGTGCGGGCCGCGGGGTCGTCCGACGGAGCGCGCTGCCCGTTCCACCGCTGAGGTCCGATGCCACGATCGCCCAGGCCACGCAACCCCCTCTGAACTGCGAGGTCGCGGCAGCAGGGTGACCTCCGACCAGGAGGCACACCATGGCAGAACAGAACACCCGCCAGACGACACGCACGGACGCCCCCGACCCCGAGGCATCCCGCAAACCCGACTCCGTGACCGACGTGAAGAAGCGGTCGTGGAAGTACGTGCTGGGCAAGACGATCCGTGAGTTCAGCGCGGACCAATGCACGGATGCCGCGGCAGGCCTCACGTACTACGGGGTGCTCGCGCTCTTCCCGGCGCTCATCGCGATCTTCTCGCTGCTCGGCGTCGTGGGCCAGGGGCAGGCGACCGCCGACGCCGTCCTCGGAATCGTGCGCGACGTCGCCCCCTCCGACACGGCCAGCGCGCTGGAGGGGCCGATCCAGCAGGTCGCATCGTCCCCCGGAGCGGGCGTCGCCCTCGTCGTCGGCATCCTCGTGGCCCTCTGGTCGGCGTCCGGGTACGTGGGGGCCTTCTCACGGGCGATGAACCGGATCTACGAGATCGAGGAGGGGCGTCCGTTCTGGAAGCTGCGCCCGATGCAGCTGCTCGTGACGCTCGTCGCGGTCGTCTCGCTCGCGCTGGTCGCGCTGGGCCTCGTCCTCTCGGGCGACGTGGCCCGATCGCTCGGCGAGGCCATCGGTCTCGGTGACGGCGTCCTGCTCGCCTGGAACATCGCGAAGTGGCCGGTGATGCTGTTCATCGTCGTGCTCCTGGTCGCGATCCTGTACTACGCGACACCCAACGCGAAGCAGCCGAAGTTCCGCTGGATCAGCATCGGCGCGCTGATCGCGATCGTCGTGATGATCCTCGCCACCGCGGGTTTCGCGTTCTACGTCGCCAACTTCTCGAACTACGACCGGACGTACGGCTCGCTGGCGGGTGTCATCGTGTTCCTGCTCTGGCTGTGGATCGCCAACAACGTGCTCCTGTTCGGCGCGGAGTTCGACGCCGAACTCGAGCGCGGCCGCCAGTTGCAGGGCGGCATCGCCGCCGAGGAGGACATCCAGCTGCCGGCCCGCGACACGCGGAAGTCCGACAAGCAGGCCGCCAAGGAGCAGAAGGACATCGAAGAAGGCCGACGCATCCGCCTCGCCCATGGCGAGGACGAGAACCGATGACGGATGTCGACACCCCCACCCGTCTGAAGCGGGGGGTCACCGGGCCCCTGCTGTTCGCCTTCATCCTCGGGGACGTCCTCGGCGCGGGGATCTACGCGCTGATGGGCGTCCTCGCGGCGGAGGTGGGCGGGATGCTGTGGGCCCCGCTCCTGGTGGCGCTGCTGCTCGCGCTGCTCACGGCCGGCTCGTACGCGGAGCTCGTCACGAAATATCCCCGCGCGGGCGGTGCGGCGGTCTTCGCCGAGCGGGCGTTCCGCAGTCCCCTCGTGTCGTTCCTCGTCGGCTTCTGCATGCTCGCCGCCGGCGTGGTCAGTGCCGCGGGGCTCGCAATCGCCTTCGCCGGTGACTACTTCTCGACCTTCATCGACCTGCCGGCACCGCTCGTCGCCGTCGTCTTCCTGGCCGTCGTCGGGGCGCTCAACGCCCGCGGCATCCGGGAATCGATGGGCGCGAACCTCGTCATGACACTCGTCGAACTCAGCGGTCTCGTGATCGTGATCGTCGTGGTCGCCATCCTCGTCGCGGGCGGGGGCGGAGATCCCGGGCGCGTGTTCGAGTTGCCGACGGATGCTGCGCTGCCCACGGCCGTGCTCGGCGGAGCCATCGTCGCCTACTACTCGTTCGTGGGTTTCGAGACCTCGGCGAACGTCATCGAAGAGGTGCGGGACCCGCGGAGGTCCTACCCGCGCGCGCTGTTCGCGTCCCTCGTCACCGCGGGCGTCGTCTACGTCCTGGTCGGCCTCGCCAGCGCGATCGCGCTCCCACCCGGCGACCTCGTCGACTCGAGCGGTCCGCTGCTCGACGTCGTCGCCGCCGCCGGGGTCGGCGTGCCGCCGTGGCTGTTCAGCCTGATCGCGCTCGTCGCCGTTGCGAACGGAGCTCTGCTCACGATGATCATGGCCAGCCGACTCGCCTACGGGATGTCCGAACAGGGTCTTCTGCCCGGGGTTCTCGGGCGGGTCCTCCCGAAACGGCGCACGCCCTGGGTGGCCATCCTCGCCACGACCCTCGTCGCGATGCTGCTGACCCTGATCGGAGACCTGAGCCTGCTCGCCGAGACGGTCGTGCTCCTGCTGCTGTTCGTCTTCCTCAGCGCCAACGTCTCGGTACTGGTGCTACGCCGCGACCGCGTGGAGCACGACCACTTCCGCGTCTGGACCGCGGTCCCGATCCTCGGTGTCGCGTCGTGCGTCCTCCTGCTGACGCAGCAGTCCGGCACGGTGTGGCTCTTCGGCGCGATCCTGCTGGCGGTGGGGACGCTGCTGTTCGCTGTGACGCGATGGTTCCGGTCACGGGCGGGAAGGGCGCGGAAGAGTTCGACCCGCTGAACGCCGGCTCAGCGGCCGGTGGGCGGCAGCTTCGCGACGCCGTGACGGTTCGGCTCGTCCGGTTCGGCGGCCGTCGCGGGCGAGGCCGCGGAGCCGCCGTGCGGGGAGTCCGTTCCCGGGTAGGAGGGCTCCTCGATCTCGATCGCGCGGTCGCGGTCCTCCTTCTTCGGCAGGTGGTCGAGTGGCTGTCGGATGTCGTCGGATTCGCTCATGCCCCTCACGCTCCGCCGACGACGACGGTCGCGGCAGGGGCTTGCGAGCGGCGGGCGGGTGTGGTGCCCGCCTCGCGTAACGTGAAGCGGTGACCGTCGGCATCCATCTGTCCCCGCTCGCCGAGATCCCGGCGACGACCCTCTACCGGATCCTCTGGCTGCGCGTGAGCGTGTTCGTCGTCGAGCAGCAGGCGGCGTACCCCGAGCTCGACGGCCGCGACGTCGAGCCGGGCGCCCTCATCGGATGGGCGGAGGAGGACGGTGAGATCCTCGGGACCCTGCGGCTGCTCGACGAGCGGGAACGGTGGCGGATCGGCCGCGTCGTCACGAGCTCCGCGGCCCGAGGGAGGGGCGTCGGCGCAGACCTCATGCGGCGCGCCATCGAGCATGCAGCGGGTCTCGACCCGGCGCGCCCGTTCGTCCTCGACGCGCAGGAGCACCTCGCGGACTGGTACGGGCGCTTCGGCTTCGTCACCTCGGGCCCGTCCTACATCGAGGACCGGATCCCGCACGTTCCGATGACCCGCGCCGCCGACGGCGCAGTGTAAGAGACGGATGCCGGGGGCGCGACCCCCATCGATCCGAGACCCCCGGGGAGCACCATCGAGCAATGCTCGAGCTGCACTACTCCGACGGTTACATCGTCACGACGGGCGCCATCGCGGACGCGGTGATGCGCTACGCGAAGACCCTCGCCGAGCAGAAGGCCTCCGATCTCGTCACCTTCCCCATCTCGACCCCCGAGGGCCCCGCTGTCTCGTCGATGCTCATCGGGCCCGCGAGTCAGCTCTACACGACGCCCCACGACGGCCCAGCCGCGCCGATCGAGGACGAGGCATCCGTCATGGATCTCCTCAGTCGCAACGACCGTCTGGTGCACCCGCCCGAGACCATCGGGGAGTACCCGTACGAAGAGGACGACCCCTGGTACGAGGAGTCCTTCTGAGACGCGCACGCTGGCGGGAGCGCAGCCGCATCGTCCGGGCATGGCGCCTCTGGCGGACGAGGCGGCCGGTCACCTTCCGCGAGAAGGTCCGCTACAAGATGCTCCGGGACCACCGGCCCCTGGTCGTCACATTCGCCGACAAGGCGGCGGTGCGCGCATACGTCGCCGAGCGCGTCGGTGCCCACCACCTTCCCGCAGCGACGGTCCTGGAGAGCGCGGACGACCTGCTGTCGCTCGAGCTGCCCGACGCGTTCGTGCTGAAGCCGACGCACGGCAGCGGGGCGGCGATCATCGTCTCACCCTCGGCACCGGTGGACGCGCGGCTGCCCGAGGACGGCGGCTGGGTCTATCGTCACGTCCGGCCCGAGCACGCCGCGCGCGAGCACCTCCTGCGCATCGCGAAGGACTGGCTCGCCCAGCTGTACGGGCAGGGCCCCAACCGCGAATGGGTCTACGGGCGGGTACCGCGACGGATCATCGTCGAGGAGATGCTGGGCGGTGAGGCGGACCGCATCCCTGACGACATCAAGCTCTTCGCCTTCCACGGGCGGGTGGAGTACATCCAGGTCGACGCCGGGCGCTTCGCCGGTCGCACGCAAGACTTCTTCGACCGGGGCTGGACCCATCTGCCGCTCAGCGGCGGACCGCCGTGGGCAGACCCGACACCGCCGCGGCCGACGGCTCTCGCCGAGATGATCCGCGTCGCGGAGGCGCTCGCCGAGGGCACCGACTTCGTCCGCGTCGACCTGTACGACGTCGAGGGTCGCATCGTGTTCGGCGAGCTGACGAGCTTCCCCGCCGGCGGTGACAGTCCGTTCCACCCCGAGTCGTTCAACACCGATCTCGGTCGCCACTGGACCGTGCCCAGGCGGTACCGGTGACCGAGCGCTGGCTGGTCGCCGCGACCGAGTATGCCGGGGTGTCGTCCTACACCGGCGGGATAGGCCGTCATTACGCCGCCCTGTTGCCGGCGCTCGCGGCCCAGGGGATCGAGATCGATCTCGTGGTCTTCTCGGACGCTCCCGTCGAGGCTCGGGTGGCGCCCGGCATCCGCCGGCTGGTCATCGTCCCGACCGAAGGGATGCCGCCCGCTGCCGCCCTGGTCCACCGCGCCCGAACGGTGCGCCGGATCTTCCGCGCGGGGACATACGACAGTGCGTTCCTGCCGGAGTGGATGGGACTGGGGGCGTTCCTTCCGCCGGATGCCCCGCTGGTGACGAACCTCGCGACGGGCGTCCGTCTCGCGCACGAGATCTCGGGATTGCGGCTCGCGGACCTGCCTGCACCGAGCCGGCCGGCGGTCGTGCTCCAGGCCCTCCTCGAGGCACGGCAGGTGCGGCGTTCTGAGGGGATCGTGGCCATCTCGCACGCGATGGCCGCCCGTGCCGCGCAGATCTGGAACGGGATGCCGCCGATCGAGGTGGTCCGCAACTGCGTCGACGTCGCCGCGGTCCGCCGCGCGGCGGCCGGCAGCAGGCCGCCGGCGAACTGGCCCGGGGCCGGCGGGCCGACCGTCCTGTTCCTGGGGCGCACCGAACGGCGGAAGGGCGTGCTCGAGGGCGTCGACGCGTTCGGGCGCGTCGCGCTGCGGCATCCCACCGCGCGACTGGTGCTCGCGGGTGCCGGAGGTGACGACCGGTTCGAGCCGTCGCGGTCGGCCCTGCTCGATCGCGTGCCCGCGGCTGCACGCGACCGGGTGACCTTCCTCGGCCACGTCGCGGGGGACGAGCTGTTCGGCGCGATCGCGGCTGCCGACGTGGTGATGTGTCCGTCGCGATGGGAGGGCTTCGGCAACGTCGCCGTCGAGGTCAAGGCGGCCGGGACACCGCTCATCGTGACCGGTGGCAGCGGGTTCGACGACTTCTGCACCGACGGGGACGACTGCCTGGTCGTCCCTCCCGCCGACCCCGACGCGCTGGCCGTCGCCCTGTCCCACGTGATCGCGGACCCGCACGCCGCCCACAGGCGAGCGGGGCGAGCCCAGGCAGCCGTCGACCGGTTCGCTCCCGCGCCGGTCGCCGACGACCTCCGCGCGGCGGTGGACCGACTCCTGTCCCGCGCGGTCGTCGCGGCGTGATCGAGTCGACTCGCGCCCAAGGCTGGAACGCACCGCGCGCGTCGTCCGTGACGGGGATGAGTACACCGTCCGCATCCCGGACGACCTCCGGGAGCATCTGGGGCGGCACGGACTGGACGGTCCGGATGCCCGCCGGCACACGTCGACTCATCTTCCGCGTGCTCCGACTCCACCCCGACGCGGACGTCTGGCTGCATCCGCGAGCACGCACGCGGCTCGCCGAGAAGACCGAGCAGGGAGTCCTCGCCGTGACCGCGCAGCCGGCGGATCAGCGGCGTCGATTCACCTGACGACCCCGTCGGCCGAGACCGTCGCGCGCCGCCAGCCGTCGGCGTCCTTCCTCACCGCGCCGCCCTGCTCGAAGGCGGTCAGCCAGCCGGTCATGGGCCACTCGCCCCAGCGGTCCGCGAACAATGCTCCGTTGCGCAGGATGTCGTCGAGGTGCTGCCAGGGCGGCGAACTCGTCGGATGGTACTGGTGGTACGCGTGGGCGCCCCCGGTCCACACCAGCGGAACAGCGCGGGCCCGCATGCGGAAGGCGAAGTCGGTGTCCTCGCCGCCGTATCCCTCGTAGGCCTCGTCGAACCCGCCGATCCGGCGCCACGTCTCGGGGGTCAGGGCGAAGGAGAGCGACCAGAACAGGGCGTATTCGTCGGCGGCGGCGGTGCGCTCCGCATCGTCGGGGGGCATCGGCCGCGCCGCATGCGGCGAGGTGAGCGCGACCAGGTCCGCCGGGTCGGATGCCGACACCCCCTCGGCCAGATAGGTCACCGGTCCGCACAGCACCGCCTCGGGGTGCCGCTCGGCGGCCGCGCGGTAGCGCCGGATGAGCTCGGGGCCGGGCACGCAGTCGGCATCGAGGAAGATCAGCAGGTCGGCTCCGGCCGCAGCGGCCGCACCCGCGTTGCGAGCGGCGGCCAAGCGCAGACCGGCCGGCCCGGGCGGGACGCGCAGCACGGTGTCGGCGTCCAGCGCAGGGGGATGGTCGTCGCCGATCCAGACCACGATGCGCTGCAGATCGGGCACCCCGCCGAGGGCCCGCAGCTGCGCGTGCAGGTGCGTCACACGAGGGGTCGAGCAGAGGCTCACGACCGCGAGGGTCATCGCCGTCCCCGCATCGTGTCGACGATCGCCGTGGCGGCTCGACTAGGTGCCCCGGCGACCTCCCAGCGCTCCCACTCGGGCCGGGCCGACGCGGCCCGGTCGATGAGTTCCGGCCACTGCGCCGCCGTCGGCCACTCCTCCCGCACCTGCGCGAGACCGGCGCGGTGCAGGGCGCGACCCGTCTCGCGCTGCTCGTCGAACGGTCGGTCCTGAGGCACCACGACCGCGGGCGCCTCCGTTGCGGCGAGGTCCGCGATCGCGTTCTGACCCGCCCACGAGACCACCACCCCGGCGGACACCAGCGCCGACCACGGGTCGTCCGCCCAGGCGCCGCCGCCGAGGACCCGCCAGGGGCGTCCGGTCGCCTTCTCGGCATCCCGGATCGCCGCCGGCCCCACGACCGCATCTCCGCCGCCCCCGAGCAGGACGACCTCGTCGGAGCGTGCGCGCGTGGCGCTGCGACCCGCGAACCGGCTGATCCCGCCGGTGTGCACGACCTTCTCACCCAGCGCTTCGAGGTGCGGCGGCGAGAGGATGCCGCGGGCCCACGGCGCGAGCACGGTGTCGGCGGCGGCGAACCCCAGCATGTGGGGCCCGTCGACGCGGTGCCCCGGCTGCGTCACGACCACGGTGCGCAGCCCCAGCAGCCGCGCGAGCAGAGTGATCTCGACGGAGGTGTCCACGACCATCCCGTCCCAGCGGCCGTCCACGGCCGCTGCAGCGATGACCGACACCCGCGAGCGATGACCCGAGTGACCGATGGGAGCCCAGTGCAGCATTCCCGCCACCGTCGGATCGATCGGCGACCCGCCGTCGTCGTCACGGTCGAGCACCGTCCATGTCCAGCCGGACGGCAGGCCGGAGGGCGCGGCGAGCGTGCTGAGGCAGTCGACCTCTGCGTCGAGATGAGGCGCGATCGCGAGCAGCCGGGTGAGGTGTCCTCGCCCGTGGTGATGCACGTACCAGCCGAGCCGGGGGCGCCTGTCCGTCACGCTGCGGTCTCCCTGGCCATCATTGCCGCGAAGATCGTCTCGAGCGCGTCGATGCGCGCGTCGAGCGAGAAGCGGCGCCTCGCCGTCTCGCGCACGACCTCGCGGAAGGCGGCATCCCTTCCGCTCGGCAGCATCGCGCCCGCACGCTCCGTCATGGCCGCTACGTCACCGGCGGCTACGAGCTGCATGCCCATCGTCGCAGCGGCGACCTCGGGCACGCCGCCGACCGCGAAGCCCACCACCGGCGTGCCGCACATGAGGGCTTCGGGCCCCACGAGCCCGAACGGCTCGGCCCACGCCGGGGTCGCCAACGCGAGCCCGCTGCGACCCACGAGCTCGGCCAGGGGGCCGGGCGAAAGCTCGCCCACGTAGTCGATCCCCCCGCCGACGAGGGGGAGGAGGACGTCGCGGGCGTACTCCTCGTCGCCGATCCGCCCCGCGATGATCAGGCGACGGCCGAGCCGGCGGGCGACGTCCACGGCGACATGCGGGGCCTTCTCGGGCACGATCCGCCCGAACCACACCAGGTCGTCGCCGCCCGGGCCGAGCGGCCACGACGACGGGTCGACGCCGTTCGGCAGCAGCTGCGACGGCACACCGGCGGCATCCCATTGGGCCTTCGTGTGCGCGCTCACCGCGAGGAACTTCGACCCGGCTCCTCCGGCGGACACGTGCGCCGCCACGGCGCCCGCATCGACCGGAGTGTGCAGGGTCGTGACCATGGGGACGCCGAGGGAGTCGGCTCGACGCAACGGGAGCGGGTCGAGGCAGTGGTTGGAGATCACGTCGTAGCGCTCCGGGTGCCGCGCGAGCTCCGAGAGCGCACGGTCGAGCGCCGGTGCGCTCTCGAGGTGGTAGCTCGCCGGCCACGTCTTGTCGGTCGGCGCCGCGCCGTCCGGCCACACGACGGGCGGCAGTCGGAACACGTGGGCGTCGGGGAGGAAGTCGGAACCCTCGGGAGCGATGAACGTCACCTCGTGACCGCGACGACGGAGCGCGTCGACCTCGGCCCATACGGCCGATTCCAGACCGCCTGCGTGCGGCCGCGAGATCGGGAAGCGCAGCGGAGCGATGACGACGATGCGGAGCGGACGGGCGCTCACGCCGTGCGACTCTCGAGCAGGTGCAGGTAGAGGTCGGCGTGACGCTGGGCGATGGCGGCGTCGGTGACCGTGCGTGACGCGCGGCGCTCGTCGACCAGGGCGTCGCGCGCGGGGCTCGCCGGGCGGGACGACGGCGCGACCCACAGATCCGACAGGACCGCGGCGAGCTCCCCCGCGTCGCCCGGTGCGAACGACCCCACGGTGCCGTCGGCGTGCTGCTCGGCGAGGAAGCCGACCCGCGGTGCCGCGACGGGGACCCCGAGATCCCAGCAGAGTTCGAGCCATCCCGAGTGCGTGCCGTGCCGATAGGGCAGCACGCACGCGTCGAGACGTGCCAGCGCGGCGAACAGGTCGGCGTCGGCGAGTCGCTCGTGCTCGACGAGGTCGAGGACAGCGGATGCCGCGCACAGCGCGCGGACCTCGGCTGCGGCATCCGCGTCACGGACCCGATGATGCAGCCGCACCTCGCCGCGCACATCATGGCCGGCGTCGCGAAGCGCACGGAGTGCCGCGTCCAGCGTCCGGACGCTTCCCGGGCCGTCCACGCTCGGGCGCAGGTCCTTGAGGTGCAAGCCGACGATGCGGCCCGCACCGACAGCCGGCTCGATCGCAGCGTCCCGGGGCAGGACCGACGGGTGGGGGATCACGGTCGCATGACGTCCCCAGCGTTCCCGGACGGCGCGCGCCGCGCCCACCGTCAGGGTCGTGACGACGTCGGCGCCGGTGACGACCTCATCGAGCTGGGCGAGGTAGGCGGTGCTGTCGCCCAGCTGGGGGTGCTCGAGGTCGTGCAGCGTGTAGACGACCGGCCAGCCGACCGCGTGCGCGGCCGCCACGCAGGCGGTGAGGTGCCCCGCCGGGAACGACTCCGTGCCGAAGTGGATGTGCAGCAGCGACGCCTCGTCGGCGTGGGCCCGGATCCAGTCAGGGTCGAGGGCGGCGGGCGGCCACCACACGGCCGGGTCGCCCCCCGGCGCCACGGGATCCGGGAGGACCGTGACTCGCGGATCCGACGTCGTCTGACGGACGTAGGGGTGGCTTGCAGGGATCGACACGATCGTGATCGATCCTGTCGACTCCGCACCCGGTGGGGCGACGGTGCGCGTGCTCGTAGCCACAGATCTCCTTTCGACGACGTCGCGCCGACTGAGAAGTGGGTGCGCCTGAACGCCCCGACCGTAGACGCTCAAGCCCCCCCGACGTAGGGGGCTTGACCTCGCCCTCGTCGGCGGATAACCATGCCGGGTGACCTCCGCGCCTCCCCTCCTGCTCGTCCTCGGTCCCGCCGGGCACGGTGTCACGCGCTACGGCGAGGACGTGGCATCCGCCGTGCGCCTCGTCGACCCCTCGACCCGGGTGGTGCACGTGGCGGACGTCCCCGCGGGCGAGCGCGCGCTCGCCGAGGCCGGACCGGGAGCGCGGGTGCACCTACACGCCACCGACCGTCTCTTCGGCAGCGGGCCCGAGGATGCCGCCGAGGTCGTCGAACGGTGGGCCCGCACGGTGCGGCTGACCCTCACGCTCCACGACGTGCCGCAACCTTCCGACGGCACGATGTTCGCGCGCCGCCGCGCCGCCTACACCCGCATGGTCGCCGCCGTCGAACGGGTCACCGTCAACAGCGTCCACGAGCAGCTGCTCATGGACGAGTTCCTGCCGGACGCGGCCCGCGCCCACGCCATCGCGTTGGGGGCGCGCACCGGCATCCGTCCGGTCGATCCGGGTGTCGGCCGGCCGTCCGATCTGCGAGTGCTCATCGCCGGGTTCGTGTACCCCGGGAAAGGGCATCGACCCGCCGTGGCCGCCGCGGCCCGGGCGGCGCACGCGCTCCGGGCAGAGGGCGAGGTCGTCGCGGGCGTCGCCGTTCGCGCGATCGGTGCGCCGTCCCGGGGTCACGAGGCCGACGTCGTCAGGCTCCGGGAGGAGGCGGCCGAGCTCGGCGTCGCCTTCGAGGTGACGGGGTTCCTCGACGACGCCGAGTTCGCGGCGGAACTGGTGGCCCCCGGCATCCCCCTGGCTGCGCACGAGCACGTGTCCGCCTCGCGGTCGATGCTCGACTGGGTGGAGGCGGGGCGCCGACCGCTCGTCGTCGACTCCCGCTACGCCGCCGAGATGGATGACCTCCGCCCCGGCACCCTCGCCCGCTACGACGGCGCCGAACTCGCGGCGCGCCTCGCAGCCGCGTGGCGCGACCCTTCCTCGACCCGGCTCGCCCCTGGGGCATCACTGGCGCCCACCCTGGACGACGTCGCGGCCTCCTATCTGGCCTGGTGGGCGGCCTGATGCCGGAGGGCATCGCCCTCCCCGGCAACCGCTGGGACCTGCTCGACGGCCGGACCCCGGGCGATCCCCCTCGCGTCTCGGTCGTCGTCGCGCACTACGAGCAGCCCGCGCAGCTCGCGCGCTGCCTCGCCGCCCTCGCCGGGCAGGACCATCCGGCCGACCGGCTCGAGGTGATCGTCGCCGACGACGGATCCGCCGAGGCGCCGCGCGTCCCCAGCGGGGTGCGATTGCTGCGACAGGCGGATGAGGGCTTCCGGCTGGCGGCCGTGCGGAACCTCGGCGCGGCGCACGCGACGGGCGAGGTGCTGGTGTTCCTCGACGCCGACACCGTCCCCGAACCCGGGTTCATCCGGGAGCTGAGTCGGATGCCGGGTCTCGCGCCCGACGTGGTGGCGGTCGGTCGGCGGCGGCACGCCGATCTGTCCGACGCCCCCGCGGTCGCGGACGTCCGAGAGGTGGTCGGGGGACGGGAGCTTCCCGAGCCCGGCTGGCTCGCCGACGCCTACCGTCGCTCGCGTGACCTGCTCGACGCGGACGATCGAAGCTACCGGCACGTCATCGGCGCCGTCCTCGCCTGCTCGCGGATCATGTTCGACGCCGCCGGTGGCTTCGACGAGACGTTCCGTTCCTACGGCGGTGAGGACTGGGAGTGGACCTACCGGGCCTGGCTCCAGGGCGCCGTGCTCGCCCACGCGGCATCCGCTGTGGCGTGGCATGACGGCCCGGACGCGGGAGCACGGGACGGCGTCGGGCTCGCACACCGCAACGCCGAGGCCATGCTGCTGTCGGGGCTCATCCCCGTGCCCGGCTCTCGGCCGCATGGCCTGCCGACGCCGCGGGTCGACGTGGCCGTGACCGGACCGCGGGACGCCTCCGACGCGGCTCGGTTCGTGAGCGTCGACTCCGTCGCGGCGGCGGTGCCCGGCGCTGTCGTCGTCGACGACGCCGACCTCGCGGCGGCGGCCGGTGCCCTCGACCGGGTGCGCCTGCACATCGAGATCGTGCGGCCGGTGCGCGCCGGTGCCGGGCTCGCGGCCCTGGTGGAGAGCGTCGCCCGTGAGGGCGTGGGGGTCACGACCGTCACAGCGGATGACGGGCGGCCGCTGCTGCGCATCCGGTCGATGCGCGCCGCGGCGCGCGAGGCCCGGTGGCACCGTGACGACCTGTTCCCCCGCGCGGTCGAGCGCAACGAGGGGGTCGGAGAACTCTCGAGCGAGCCGGACGTCTCGGCGTATCTCGGCGGCTGGGGCTGAGCTCTCAGGGGATTCGTCGGCCCGGGCGTGTTGTGCTGGCAGCGCTTGTCTGGTTTCATGGCGTCGGGGACACCGGTCGTGCACGCCTGGGGAGGCGAGCGCAACGGCGACGAGTGGGATCGTCGACGGCACCGGTCTACCGCACACATCGCCTGCTCCGCGTGTGTGCGTCAGGGGGAAGAGCATGGGGACAACGGGGACAGCCGGCGTACGCCGAGCCGGTCCGAGGTGCGTCCACGCGCCCGGAGACCGACCGGCCGCACCCATCCGATCCGCGGGCCGCTCCGAACCATCCCTGCGCCACTCCCGTCGCGCGTCGACAGGGGGATGCGCGCACGCGTGCGCAGACGGTACCCGAATCACCGTCGGAGCACGACACCGGTGCGGGGGCGCGACGCGCCCCGCCCGGAAGGCGGCGCGAGCCGCCGGGGGGCGCTCGTGGGGGGCGTGACCCGTTTGGGGAATCCGGGGGACGAAGTGAAGAGACGACTGAACGTCGCCGTGGTCGGCGCGGGGTACTGGGGACCGACGTTGGCGCGAACGCTGCGCGCGAGCCGCGAGTGGAGCCTGGCGGCCATCTGCGATCTCGACATCGATCGGGCGCGTCGCGCGGCGGATGCGGTCGGGGGCGCGCCCGTCGTCCCCGAGCTGCGGGCTCTGCTGGAGGATCCGCAGATCGACGCGATCGCGATCGCGACGCCCGCGTCGACGCACCACGCCATTGCCATGGCCGCGATGGAGGCGGGGAAGCACGTCCTCGTGGAGAAGCCGCTCGCCGATACACAGCAGCACGGCGAAGACATGGTGCGTCGCGCGTCCGAGCGGGGACTCGTCCTCATGGCGGACCACACGTCCTGCTACACGCCGGCGGTGCTCAAGATGCGGGAGCTCATCGCGGGCGGCGAGCTCGGCGACATCCTCTTCATCGACAGCGTCCGCATCAATTTCGGCCTCGTGCAGCCAGATGTCGACGTCTTCCGGGATCTCGCGCCGCACGACCTGTCGATCATCGACTTCATCCTGCCGGGCGGGCTGCAGGCCACCTCCGTCTCGGCCCATGGGTCAGACCCGTTGAACACCGGGAAATCGTGTATCGGCCATCTCGCCATGCCGCTCGCCGGTGGAGCCATGGCGCATGTGCACGTCAATTGGCTGAGCCCCACGCGGACCCGTCGCATGGTGATCGGCGGAACCCGGCACACGCTGGTGTGGGACGACGTGAACCCGCAGCAGCGGCTCACGATGTACGACCGGGGCGCCGACGTCGCGTCGATCTCGCGTGCCACCGCGAAGGAGCGACGCGAGGTCGCCGTCTCGTACCGTCCGGGTCAGACCCGTGCGCCGGCGCTCGAGGAGCGCGAGGCGCTCGGTGCGGTCGTGAGTGAGTTCGCCGCGGCCATCCGCGAGAGTCGCGCGTCGCGCACGAGCGGAGAGGCGGGGCTGCGGGTCCTCTCGGTCCTCGACGCGGCAGCAGGCAGCCTGGCGGCATTCGGCGCCCCGCACCCGTTGCCGCACGTCCGATCGACCGCGGGAGTGGCCGCATGACACGGGCGCTCGCCATCGCTGCTCGGGCGCTGCGTCTCTGAGGACGGTGTCGGCGCCGACACGCCCTGGTTCGGCCAAGAGGAACTCGATGCGCTCGCCGAGGTGATCGCGAGCGGCTGGGTGGGTCAGGGGCCGAGGGTCGCACGGTTCGAACACGAGTTCGCCGGGCTCGTCGAGGCGCCGTACGCCGTCGCGACGACCACCGGTGACGCCGCCATCCACCTCGCCCTCCTCGTCGCGGG
Source organism: Microbacterium oleivorans (assembly GCF_023715745.1). Lineage (GTDB taxonomy): Bacteria > Actinomycetota > Actinomycetes > Actinomycetales > Microbacteriaceae > Microbacterium > Microbacterium oleivorans_D. Next base: position 559,596 of record NZ_JAMBOV010000001.1, read on the forward strand.
AGTGCGGCCGGGGGACGACGTCGTCGTCCCGTCACTGTCGGCGATCGGGGCCGCGAACGCCGTGCGCTCCGTCGCGGCCATGCCCGTTCTGACGGACGTCGACCCGCTCACGGGCAACGTGACCGCGGCGACGGTCGAGCAGGCCGTGACCCCCAGGACGACGGCGATCATCGTCGCGGATCATGCCGGCATCCCCGTCGACCTGCAGAGCATCCGTGACGTCGCGGATCCGCTCGGCATCGTCGTGATCGAAGACGTCGGATGCGGCGTCGGTGCGACCCGCCTCGGGCGCCCGACCGGCGGGGCGGCCGAGATCGCCACATGGTCCTTCGACTCCCGGGAACCCCTCGCCATGGGCGACGGTGGGATGCTCACCACGAGCCATGCGGGTTGGGCGGCACGGGCCCGCGGGTACCGTGGGATCGAGGGGAAGTTCCGCCTGACCGACCTGCACGCCGCGGTCGGGCTCGTCCAGCTCGGTCGTCTGCCCGAGATCGTGCAGCAGCGTCGGCGCGTGGCTGATCGCTACCGCGCCGCGTTGGTCGGCGTGCCGGGTCTGCGACCCGCCGACGACCCCGCGTGGGGAACGGGCAACGCGGTCTCCTTCTGGCTCGAGGTCGACGAGGCGTATCGGCTGGATCGCAACCGCCTGTTGGGCGACCTGACGGCAGCGGGTATCGCGTCCACGCGGGGCGGCACAGCGATCCACCGGCAGGCTCCCTATCGCGCCTGGACGCCGCCCGGCGGTCTGCCCGGCACCGAGCGATTCGCCGACCGCACCCTCACTCTGCCCGTGTCGCGCACGCTGAGCGCGCACGATCAGGATCGGATCATCGCTCTCCTGCATCCCGACCAGTCCGTGCGGACAGGCTCCGAGACGGCGATCGCCTCCGGCCACTGACCTCCCGCATCCGTCGCGGGGGCAACGCCCTCACTGCATGCGGAAGAGCCGGCGCTCGGGCGACGCCGGCTGATCCACCAGGCGGGCACGGACGGACGGGGGGGAGGTCCGGCCGTGCCCGCGTGCGGGTGACGGTTCACGCATCGGGACGAGCCGAGGATCGGCGGACGGCCGGGTGGGCCGGGGGTTCCTCGACGAGGCACCGCTTCGCTGATCGCTTCGGCTCGAGCATGAGCCGCCACATCCTGTCGAGCCGCGGGCGCACACTCTCGGTGTGGGCACGACCGGCTCGAGCTGTCAGTAGGTCATCGATCGCATCGACGGCGAGGACGGCGCCCGCGCCCGTCGCGTCACCGTAGCTGTCGATCCATTCCCGCTGCCGGGGCGCACCCAGGCAGACGATCACAAGGTCGGCATCCGTGTGCCGGATCTGCGCCGCGATGTCATGGGAGACCAGCGGCGAGGAGAGTGCGGCTCGCATCGGCGTCCAGTGGCCGACCAGAGCGAGACCTGGCCACTCGGCGATGAACCGCCGATGGAGTGGCTCGAGCTGTGCGGGTGAGCCGCCCACCACCGCCACGCGCCAGTGTTCGTTGCTCGCTCGGGACAGCACGTCCCGCACGGTGTCGCGAGCAGGAAGGTGCGCGCGAGCGATGACCGGCGGCGTCGGGCGGGGATCGAGGACGGCGTGAGCGGACGTCATCGAACGTGTATGCATCATCGATTCCCCTTCGCGTCGGCTGCGACGCCATCGGGGCGCGTGGTACGCCCACGGCCCCGACGGCGGTCGCGGAGGCGACGCAGGACGTCGGGCTTCGGCTCCGTCGCCGGATCGACGTGCGAGCCGTGCGGGCGCACACCCGTGTTCCGTTCTGTCCCCATGAACGATCCATCCCCCGAAAACATCGACGCAGGTGTGGCCCTGCGCCCCCCGACATGCGGATCCGATCCGCGTTCCCCCTCGGTCCTCGCCCCCAGCGATTTCCGTTCGGCGCGCCGACCCCTCGGCGCGCCGTCTTTCTCCCCCTCAGCTACCCGCGCACCGCCCCATACGACGCGCGGAGTGAGGGCTCTTCGTACGAGATCGCTGCGCGAACGATGACGCACGAAGAGCCCAGGCAGATGCGGGTCCGGCCCCCAAAGCTCGCCCCCATTTCCTCTGCAGCCGCCTGTTGCCGTGTCGACTCCCCAAAGCCTTCGCGGCGGCGATATCGGAACGCTACCGGCGTCGCACGGCGTCCACCAATAGGGGGACAAACCTAATCTCGTGTCCCCCAAATGGGGGACATTTAGGGGGTGGCATTAGGGGACCCGGTCGAGAACACGGGAGGTCCGCCGGCGGCATCGAAGGTAACGTGACCGCTGAACACCGAGCGCGCACGCATTCGACGGCGCGGGCTCGAAGCCATTGGGGAGGCTGACATGTGGGGGAAGTTGTGGCGCGCCACGATCGTGGGCGCTGTCATCGCCGGTGCCGGTGCGGCGCCGGCATTCGCGGCGGACGGGTCGTACGTCCCGTCCACTCCCGGAGGTTCGGGACTGGACGGGTCGGTCGTGCAGTCGCAGTGCACCGACGAGGCACCGGCGATCGGTTACTCGATCGTCCGCGTGGGTGGGTCTGCGGCTGCACGTACCGCGTCGTCGAGCGCCGAACTCGTGATCAGCGGTGACGGCCACCGGATCACGGTGCCTCTCGCGGTCGACGACGCCGGTGAAGGACACGGGTCCGTGCTGTGGCCCGGCGTCGAGGTCGCCGCCGATGGGACCGTCGAAGCACTGCCGGGATGGGTGCGCTCGGGGGATCGATGGGAGCCGCGCGACGACGCCGCCGCGTGGACGACGGGTGACGTCACGGCCACCCTCCACGTGGGCGACGACAGTCTGGCCGTCCCCCTCGCCTACCCCGGGTACTCCGGCGACTGCGCCACGCCGACAGGTGTCGCGTCGAACGGCACCCCGGGGACCCTGGCGTTCACGGGCGGACAGCTTCCCATCGCGGCTGCGGTGGGCGGTACCGTCGCCGTGGCAGCCGGTGCGTTCCTGATCGCCCGTCGCCGACGCCGGGTCGAGCAGTGACGAGGCGCCGTCGACTCGTGTGGGTCGCCGGCGCACTCCTCCTCATCGGCACCGCGGCTGCCGCCGGCCACGTCGGTCGCTCCGCTCTCGACCTCCAGCAGGCGCTGGAGACCGCGACCGCCGACGCCGCTCTCGCGACGGAAGCCGTCGGCGCGGGCGATCTCGAGAGGGCTGAGCGTGCGGCATCCGACCTCGTCGCCGAGATCGCTCCCGCCGTTCCCGACGATCCGCTCTGGCACGCTGCGGAGGCGATTCCGGGACTCGGTGCGAACCTCTCGGCCGCCCGTCGCACAGCGGCGGCGATCGTGCGGGTGGGTGACGATGTCGCACCGACGATGTTCTCCACGATGCGGGCCCTGTCCGACGCAGACGCCCCCGCGGCGGTGCGAACGCTGCGCGAAGCGGCTCCTGCGTTGCGCCGTGCCGCCTCGACGCAGGATGACATCGCGCGCGACCTCGCCGACATCGACCGGACGGCGCTCATCGCCTCACTCGCCGATGGCGTCGGGCGCGTCGTCGACGCCGCCGACGACCTGCGCACGGCGACCGACGGCGCCGCGCAGGCGGCTGAGTTGGTTCCCGCGATGCTCGGGGCGGACGGTGACCGCAGGATCCTCGTGACTCTCCAGAACACCGCTGAGCTCCGCACGGGAGGAGGGATCACCGGGACGTTCCTGGAACTCCGCGCGCGCGACGGCGTCCTCTCGCTCGAAGCCCAACGCGACTCGTCGGACTTCGCGCCCGCAGAGGAGCCCCTCGCCGCCGTGTCCGCCGCGGAGGTCCGGGCGCTCGGCGACGGCATCGGACGCTACGTCCAGAACACGTCGATGACGGCGGACTTCCGCGTGACCGCGCAACTCGCCTCGGCGTGGTGGGAGCGATCGGGCGGATCGCAGCCGGATGTCGTCGTGTCGATGGACCCCGTCGTCCTGACAGCGCTCCTCGGCGCGGTCGGACCCGTCGACACGCCCTCGGGTGAGCTCGACCAATCGAACGCGATCCACCGGCTGCTCGTCGAGCCCTATCGCACGCTCGATCAGGACGGACAGGGCCGCTACTTCGCGGATGCCGCCGCCGCCGTCTTCACCGCCGTCACCGAGCGCGCGCGTCCGGTCGCGCTGGTGTCCGCGCTGGCGGGTGTCGTGGACGAGGGCCGGGTCTCCATCTGGAGTCGCGATCCGGAGCAGCAGGAGATCCTCGCGGGCACGGTGTTCGCAGGACCGCTCGCCCGACAGGAGGCCGCCGGTCCCGAGGCCTTCGCCGTGTACTTCAATGACGCCACCGGCGGCAAGGTCACGCCCTATCTGACTGTGGGGCTCGAGACCCGCTCGGGGGTGTGTCGCGCCGACGGGCTGCGCGAGGTCGACGTCGAGGTGGATCTCGGCAACAGGCTGACGAAGGAGGATGCCGAGACGCTGCCGCTGAGCGTCACGGGAGGCGGCCATTACGGCGTGAAGGCGGGGAACATCGCTCCCACGGTGACGGTCGTCACGCCGCGGGGGTGGTACGCCGGCGGAGTCACCCTCGACGGATCAGCCGTGGCGTCCGTCGACGCGGAGGACGACGACCGCCTGTCCGTCACCTATCGCGTGGATCTCGCGCCCGGCGCCTCCCAGGTGCTGACCTTCCGATTCGTCGCCGGCCCGATGGTGTCGACGGATGCCGTCGGGCCGCAGTTGCTGCACACCCCGTTGCTCGCTCCGGTCGAGGTGCGCTCGGGCCGCATCGGGTGTCCGGCCGCTTGATTCCGGACTGCTCGCCTCAAGATCCGCGGTGATGCCTGTTCCGGCGGTGCGCTTTCCTCTAGCATGAGAGGGCCATCCCCCATCGGTCACCGGGCCGTTCCCCAAGCGGTCTCGACGCGCACTGTCCCCAAACTTGTGCGTCTCTGGCGACCTGGATGGTTTCGCGGACCCCCTCCCGCCGCAGTCCCCACTGAACTGGCCCGGAGGGGGTCCGCCCTTTCCGGGTGCGTTCCTGTCAGCGGTGTCCGTTGCTGTCGGTGCCGCTGTCGTCGGCGCCGACGATGGACTTCAGCTTGTCGATGAGATCGGTGCGCGAGGTCGCGCCGAGTCGGCGGCGGATGCGCGCGATGTGGTGCTCGGCAGTCCGAGGCGAGATGAAGATCGCCTCGCCGATCTCCGCGTACGTCATACCGCTGAGCACGAGCGCGGCGACCTCTCGTTCCCGCGCGCTCAGCAGGCCGCTGTCGGCGAGGGCGACGTCGTTCCCCGAGGCCCCGGGCGCCGCGTTCGGGTGCAGTGCCCTCGCGAAGGCGGCCAGTCGTGTGCCCGCGCGCCGATCCCGCGACCGTTCTGAGAGCGAGACCGCCAGTCGGGCTCCCTCCCACGCCAGGCCCAGGTCGGCCAGGCGTGTCGCCACCTGCTCGATGCGATCGATGTCCCCGTCGTCGATCCGGCTGCGGGACCACTCGCCGACGGCCGCCGACATCGTCGCGGCGAGGCGGGATCCTCGGGCGGCCGCTGAGAGCGCCCTCGCCGCCTGCGCCTGACCGTGCGCGTCGCGGTCCAGGAGTGCGCGATGGAACGCGGACCACAGGAGGGGGGTGGACCACACCGTGGGATCCCCGAGACTGCGCAGGATGGCGGCGAGCGCGTCCAGGGTGGGAAGGATCCGATCTCCGTCGTCGAACAGCGGAGCCGTCTCGATGAACTCGCGCAGCGGGTGCAGGAGGTACAGATCGGGTTCGACGTGGCGTACATCGTCACGCACGCGCTCCCAGAGGGCCCGCAGCTCCTCGAGGGAGCCGTAGCGGCGGACGTGAGCGAGCATGACGGAGTCGCGGACGAGCACCTCTCGGCTGCTCAGCGGCAGGACGGAGGCGTCGACGTCCGCCAGGCGGGCGGCCGACTCCTCGGGGTGCTGTCGGTGCACGCCGATCCAGGCGGCCCACAGCAGCAGCCGCGAGCGCGCCCATGGCCCACCGTGTTCCTCCATGAGTGCGTCACTGAGGATGTTCGCCGCGGTGTCCAGTTCACCGATGTTGACGGCGCCGATCGCCGCGACGACGGCGGGGAGTTCCGGTACAGGACCGTGCTCGTTGGAGTCGCCGTACGTCGAGCTGGCGCGCAGGAGATCGTCGAAGACGTTGCCCGTAGGAGACGTGAGGGATGCCGCGAGTCCGCGCATGAGCTTCACGTAGGCGACGTGCAGCGTGATCGGGACCCCGCTCACTCCGCGGTCCACGAAGCGGAGCGCGTCCAGCAGCGGTCCGCTGTCCCCGGTGCCGAAAGCCGAGACGGCTCCCTGTGCGCGCAGCACGAAGTCGTCGTTCGGCTCGGCTCGGTAGGTGGCCGCACTCGCGCGCAGGAGGCCGCGAGCGCTCCAGGCCGAGCCGAGGATGCGCAGTGCTTCATCGCGCTCGGCTCCGGTCGCGTCGCGGACGACGGCGTCGACCAGTGACGCCGCCTCGTCGACGTCTCCGCGATGCCACGCCATGCGCGCCTTGCGGACCGCGATCAGGGCGGGGTCGTCGCCGGCCGCGAGCGCGGCGTCGTAGAGCTCTGATGCGCGCGTCGGGTCGAAGGTTGCCGCGTCGTCCGCGTGCGCGCGCAGGACCAGGGCCAGCCGGGCGTCCAGATGCCCACCGAGAGCGGTCGCGACCCCGGGATCGAGTGGGGGCGACGGCGACGAGGTGAGCACATCGATGAGCTGTGCCACCGGTGTCGTCCGCGTGACCGTCGTCCGCACGATCGGCACGGGTCGCCCGCCGCGCAGGAGCAGACCCTCCGCGTGGCCGAGGGCGAGGGGGTCACTCGCCGCAGCGTCGATCGCCGGTGTCAGCTCGTCGTCTCCGAGGCTCGCGCGTCGGATGATCGTGGCGCTGACGGGGTCGAGGGTGTCGAGGCGCAGGGAGATGACCTCCTCGATGGCGTGGACGACGCGTTCGTGGGAGGGGTCTCGGCAGAACCCGTCACCGTGCGCGGCGAGCGCCTGCTTGACGAGCCAGGTGACGGAGGCCGTCATCTCGACGATGGCATGGATGCAGCCGGCGTCCACGGAGCGGCCCGCATCCTCGACGGCGCGGATGACGTCCTCGGCGTCCACCTGTCCGAGCGCGATGACAGGGTGCGCCTGCTCCAGTCGGCGGATCAACGCCGCCAGCGCCGGGCTCCAGGGCCACGGCCGGCACCCGAGGACGAGTCCCGCCTGCGGATCGTCGAGATGGGCCAGGAGGGCATGGACCTCGTCGTCCGGCAGAAGATGTCCGTCGTCGACCACCCGGATGTCCCCGGTGTCGGGGAGATTGTGGGCGATCTGGGCGAGCAGGAGCGATTTGTCCGACCCGGCGGGACCGATCACGGCGAGACGCAGCGGCCGGTCGTCCGTGGCGAGGGCCGCCTCGAGGTGAGTGAGGGCGAGATGCGGCCACAGCTCCAGGGCGGGCGGAGTGCCGGCGGACGATGTGGCGAATGCCATCTCGTACTCCTCTCCCCTTCGCTGGGGCGAGCACGTCGCTGCCTCGCGCGACGCGCGGTGCGCCGATCCCCGCGCCCGGGCAGGAATTGGGTCCGACCCGGGGTTTCCCGCTGATGCGGGATGGTGGGAATCTATCACCGCGGAGCGTCCCCGTGGCCCTGATGACACGAGCGAAGCGATTGTGGTAGCACCCGACCCCCGCTCCGCAGAGGTGAGGCTCACCTAACTCAGAAAGCCACGATGATCTGGGGGAAAGTTCGCGAGTAAGGCTGTACAACCCTCGAGGGCGGCGGCGTAGCCTCGAGCCACCACGACCCTTGGAGGCTCCCATGAGCATGACTCTCGACGACCTGCCCCGCGTGTCCGAGTGCAACGCCCTCGGCTGCTCCTACAACGATCATTCCCATTGCCACGCCGCCGCGGTGACCATCGGAGGCGCACCCGGTGATGCAGAGTGCGCGACGTTCATCCCGCTCGGCACGAAGGGCGGCCTCGACAAGGTCGTCAGTCATGTCGGCGCCTGTCAGCGCTCGGAATGCGTCTTCAACTCGTCGCTGGAGTGCACGGCATCCGCTGTCCGCGTCGGTCCCGGGGCGGAATCTGCCGACTGCCTCACCTACCAGGCGGCCTGACGACTCCGGTCGGCTGAGGCGGTCAGCGCCTCGCCTCAGCCACCGGCGCGTCCGCCGAGAACACGTCGACGACGCCGTCCCCCGCCACGAACTGCAGACGGACCCCATCGGCGAATCGCTGCCGCAGATCCGACGGCGAGGTCGGTCCGACCACGAAGGTGGCGGTGGCGGAGAAGGGCTCGACGCTGCATCCGCCGTACCCACCCCATGCCCAGCCCTCGTCGGGCGTGGACTCCCACGCCTCGGGCGGGAGCAGTTGCAGACATCGGGTCAGCCCGTCGCCGGTCGGCATCGACCCCACGATCGGCGTGACGCTCCCGAGCGACTCGAAGATCGCGCCGTCCTGAGGGCGGTCGCCGTACGTCTCGGGCCATCCGCGGTCGGCGTCGGGGGTCAGTGTCGCCACATGTGCGATCGCGGTCCCCGGGGGGACGGATGCCGCCGTCCACACCGAGCGGCTCGTCACCGCCGCCGTCACCCCGACCGCCACCGTCGCCGCCATGGCGAGGGAACCGGCCCAGGCGAGACCGGTGAGACGACGCCGCCGCCTCTGCAGCGCCTCGGGTGGCTCGCTCGACGCCGTGGCGAAGGCGCGGGCGGCGTCCGTCGGCGAGACCGGCGGGAGCGGCGGAACGTCGGGTGCGGCAGGTCGGGTGGGTCCCCGGTCCGGTGCGCGCTCGACCAGGGGCGGGCGCTCCCGTTCCCGCCGGGCTCGCTCTTCGAGTTCGGCCAGTCGGTGCCGAGCGGCGTCGTCGACCGCGAGCCCGTCACCGGGACCGTAGGCCCGTGCCTGCAGCGCGCGGAGCTCGGACTGCAGGGCGTCGTCCATCAGAGACCGAGTGTCTCGGGCTCGACGGCGCCGGCTTCCGCCTCGACCTCCGCGAGCGATTTCGTCTGCAGGAACGTGCAGAGGATCGAGACCATGGCGAGTTCGGCCGACAGCTCGAGGGTGCGGCCCGCATTCATCTTCAGGTCGATGTCACGGGCCTCGAAGGTGATGCCCCAGTGGATCGACCCCAGCGGCTCGGGCTGCAGATACGTCAGCGTCATCGAGTCGAGGAGGTTCAGCGCGATGAGACCGGTGTCCAGGCCGTCGGTGCCGTCCTGCGGGATCACCCGCACCCTCTCACTGAGGGAATAGCCCAGCGCGGCGAACTCCTCGAGCCACTGCTCGAGCATCTCCTTGCTGTGGAACGGCATGCGTAGATCTCCCTGATCCGGTCGCCGGGTCGCTCCGACCATTATGACCCGGACGGTCCCGCGGAAGCATCCCGCCTAGGCTCGACGAATGGCCATCGGATCCACGATGCACACCTTCACCGTGCAGCTCGCCGACGTCGACCGCGGCGTCTACGAGGACCTCTCGCTGCGCCTTGCGCGGCATCCGTCCGAGACCGCGACGAACGTCCTGTTGCGCGTCCTCGCCTACGCCCTCGAGTACGAGGAGGGAATCGCCTTCAGCGAGGGCATCTCCGCGACGGACGAGCCCGCCGTCCTCGTCCGCGACGCCACGGGCCGGCTGACCGCCTGGATCGAGGTAGGTGCTCCGGATGCCGGCCGGCTGCACGCCGGCAGCAAGGCGGCGGACCGCGTTGCCGTCTACACGCACCGTGAGCCGAGCCGTCTGGCCCAGGCGTGGGCGGGCAAGACGATCCATCGGGCGGCCGACATCCCGCTGTACAGCTTCGACAAGGGGTTCGCGGAGGATGCGGCATCCGCTCTCGAGCGACGGAACACGCTCACGGTCTCCGTGACGGAGCGCCAGCTCTACCTCGACGTGAACGGCCGATCATCCGCGTCGGCCATCACGGAGCAGCCCGTCGGCTGACCGTCGGCGATGACCCTGTCAACCCCGCTGGGGGTGGCGGCACGGCATCCCTAGGGTGGCGCCGGAGGAGGTTCGGATGTCGCGTCGATCACGAGCGGCCGTGGCCGCGATCCTCGTCGTCGGGTTCGGTCTGGCCGGGTGCGGTGTGCGCCCCGCCGACGCCGACGGCACGCTGGAGCGCGTGACCTCGGAAGGGGTCTTGCGAGCGGGCGTGAGCGAGAATCCGCCGTGGACGTCGATCGGGGGCGGCGAGCCCTCGAACGGCGAACCGACGGGCAGCGAGGTCGACCTCGTCGAGGAGTTCGCGGCTGAGCGCGGTGCCACGGTCCGGTGGCGCACCGGGACGGAGGAGGTGCTGGTCGACGCCCTGCACGCCGGGAGCCTGGACGTCGTGGTCGGCGGCCTCACTGACGGGACCCCCTGGAAGGACGACGCGGCGGTGACGGATGTCTACCGCGAGACCACGAGCCCCACGGGTGAGACCGAGAAGCACGTCATGCTGACACGGGCCGGCGAGAACGGCTTCCTGATGGAGCTCGAGGTCTTCTTGCGCGAGGAGGCCGGTCGATGAGGCGCAACGCCCTGCGGGACGGCCTCGGAGACGACGGCCGCGTCGCGCTGCGTCACGCCATACGGATGGAATGGGCGACGATCGCTTTCCTGGCCGTCGCCATCCCCGTCGTCGGGATCGTCACCGGCAGTTCGCAGGCGATGCGCGCGGCCTGGGTCGAGGACATGCTCTCACTGGCACCGCCGTTCGCGTTCCTCGTCGCCGTGCGGGTGATGTCGCGCCCTGCGAATCCGCGGTACCCCTATGGCTATTTCCGTTCCGTGGGCGTCGCGCACCTCGTGGCGGGCGTCGCGCTGTTCACGATGGGGTCGTTCCTCCTGGTCGACTCCGCTCTCACCCTCGTGCGAGGGGAGCGCCCGCCGATCGGCTCGGTGGAGGTGTTCGGTCAGTCCGTGTGGCTGGGGTGGTTCATGATGGCCGTCATGGCGGCCACCATCCCGTTGCCGATCTGGTTCGGGCGGGTGAAGATGCGGCTGGCGCGGCAACTGCACAACAAGGTCCTCTATGCCGACGCGGACATGAACAAGGCCGACTGGATGACGGCGGTGGGATCGATCGTGGGGGTCGGCGGCATCGGCCTGGGGATCTGGTGGGCGGACGCCGCCGCGGCCATCTTCATCTCCGGCAGCATCCTGTGGGACGGCGTGAAGAACACCAAGGGTGCCATCACCGACCTCATGGACACGCGGGCGACGACGTTCGACGACGCGAAGCCGCATCCCGACATCGACCGGATCCACGATCACCTGTCCTCCTTGCGCTGGGTCGATGAGGTCCGCACGCGCACCCGCGATCAGGGCCAGTTCTTCCACGTCGAGGCCTTCGTCCGGCCGCGGAAGGGTCGGATGCCGCGGCTCACGGAGATCGAGCAGGCGCAGGCCGAGTGCCGTGGACTGGACTGGAAGATGCACGACGTCGTCATCGTGCCGGTGCGCACCTTCCCCGAGACCGCGTCCGCGCGCTCGGGGGAGAGCTGACCCCCGAGTCTGGGCGGGGCCTGGCAGTCCCGTGGGGAACGTCACTGCATTCCGCGCCGGCGATGAACCTCGCCGTAACGTGGCCCTCAGCGATCGGCATCCGTCTGTTGCTTTCGTCTCCGCCCGCAGCGGACACCCGATTCCAAGCAGGTGCCCCATCGCTTCATCCGTCGCCGACTCGCGTCTCGGTCCCGTCCGTCAGACGTACGCCGGAACCGATCAGTTCCCTCCCATGGCGAAGGCGTTCACCGACGTCTCGCGCATCGTCCGCGAGACCGGGCTGCTGCGCCGGACGCCGATCTTCTACCTCGCCGTCGGCGTCGCCCTGCTGCTCGCCTTCGGCGGCGCGGTCACCGGCTTCATCCTGCTCGGCGACACCTGGTACCAGCTGTTGATGGCCGGCGCTCTCGGCATCATCTTCACGCAGGTCGCGTTCCTCGCCCACGAGGCGGCGCATCGTCAGATATTGACCTCCGGCCCCGCCAACGACCGCCTCGCACGCATCCTCGCCGCCGGGGTCGTCGGGATCAGCTACGCGTGGTGGACCGGCAAGCACACGCGTCATCACGCGAACCCGAACCGCGTCGGCAAGGATCCCGACATCGAGATCGACACGATCTCGTTCCTCGATGCCGATGCCGCATCGGCCCGCGGGATCCGCCGCGCCATCACGAAGCGGCAGGGATGGCTCTTCTTCCCGCTCCTGACCCTGGAGGGGCTCAACCTGCATCATCTGGGCCTGAAGTACCTCTTCACCGAGAAGGACGTCAAGGCGCGCTGGCTGGAGATCGGCATGATCGTCGTACGGCTGGCCGTCGTCGCCGTCCCGGTCTTCCTGCTGCTGCCGCTCGGGATGGCGTTCGCCTTCATCGGCGTGCAGCTCGCCGTGTTCGGCGTCTACATGGGGGCGTCCTTCGCGCCTAACCACAAGGGGATGCCGGTCATCGCGGCCGACGCGAAGCTCGACTTCTTCAGCAAGCAGGTGCGCACGTCCCGCAACATCCGCGGGGGCTGGTGGGCGACGTGGCTCATGGGCGGTCTGAACTATCAGGTGGAGCACCATCTGTTCCCCAACATGCCGCGTCCGCACCTGTCGAAGGCGCGGGACATCGTGCGGGAGCACTGCGCCACCCTCGACGTCCCGTACACGGAGACGAGCCTCGGCAGGTCGTACGCGATCGTCATCGACTACCTGAACCGGGTGGGCCTCGCGGCCCGCGATCCGTTCGACTGCCCGGTCACCGCGACTCTGCGTCGCGGCTGAGGGTCAGCCCGGCAGCCCGCCGAGGAAGGGCTCGGGATCGAGCGTCTTCCTCGGCGCTTCGTCGATCCGGGCACGCAGCTCCGCATCGACGCTGCCGACGTACAGCCACCCCATCAGCAGCTCGTCGTCGGCGAGACCGTGCAGCGCGCGGACCTCGGGGGAGTTCACGAGCACTCCCGTGCGCCACATGACACCCCACCCCGTCCGCCACAGCGCGAGCTCGAGGAGGTGAGCCGCTCCGGCGGCGGTCGCGTGCTGCTCCCAGACCGGCACGGCAGGATGCGGCTTCGGGCTCGCGACGACCGCGATGAGGAGGTCGGCGCGGAAGGGCTTGCCGTTGCGGTCACCCGGTTCGCGTTCCACTCCGGCGGCGGCGTCGAGCGCCTCGCCGAGACGCGCGCGGTCGTCGCCGCGCAGCGCGATCAGCCGCCACGGGCGCAGGGCCTTGTGGTCCGCGACCGGCGTGACGGCGGCGAGCAGCGTACGGAGCTCCTCGTCGTCGGGTGCGCCCGGCCCCACTTTCGCGAGCGACCTCCGCGTCGCCATCGCCTGCAGCACCGGGTCGTCGAAGGTCGCCATCCTTCCATCCTGGCCGCTCCCGGTGCCGGTGTCGCCGGCGCGCGATAACCTCCGGGCATGACCTGGCCCGCGCTCCATCTCTCGCGCTCGATCGAGCGCTCCCCTCGCGAGGTGATCGCCTTCGCCGGTGACCCCGCGAACCTGCCCCGTTGGGCGGCCGGCCTGAGCACCGGCATCCGCCGCGACGGCGGGCGCTGGCTCGCCGACTCCCCGATGGGCGACATCGAGGTCGCCTTCTTTGGGCCGACCGAGGCGGGCATCCTCGATCACGACGTCACCCTGCCGGACGGCACCGTGGTCCACAACCCGCTGCGCGTCCTGCGCAACGACGACGGCAGCGAGGTCGTCTTCACGCTCTACCGGCGCGACGGGGTGACCGACGCGGAGTTCGCCGAGGATGCGGCGGCCGTCGAAGCCGACCTGGAATCCCTCCGCAGGATCCTGGAGACCTGATCCTTCCGGAGCGGCGATCGCGGTGTTATCGTGATGTTCGGTTAGCGAACGTTAACTGAAGCATTCTCCTCGGAGGTGCCGTCGACGATGACAGCCCCCACGACGTATCCCGATCTGGTCGCCGAACTCGAGCGCCGGCGTGCCCACATCGCCCGCGGTGGCCCCGAACGTGCGCGCGAACGCCACATCGCGCGCGGCAAACTGCTCGCGCGGGACCGCATCGACGCGCTCCTCGACGTCGGCAGCCCGTTCCTGGAGGTCGGCGCGCTCGCGGGACTCGACCTCTACGACGACGACTGCCCCGCCGGCGGGGTGGTGGCCGGTGTCGGGCTGATCCACGGCCGGCACGTCATGGTCGTCGCGAACGACGCGACCGTGAAGGGCGGCACGTACTACCCGATCACGGTGAAGAAGCATCTTCGGGCGCAGGAGATCGCCGCCGAGAACCGTCTTGCTTGCGTCTACCTCGTCGACTCGGGCGGTGCTTTCCTGCCGATGCAGGACGAGGTCTTCCCCGACCGCGACCACTTCGGTCGCATCTTCTACAACCAGGCACGGATGTCGCGGGACGGCATCCCGCAGATCGCGGCCGTCCTCGGGTCGTCGACCGCCGGCGGCGCCTATGTCCCGGCGATGAGTGACGAGACGGTCATCGTCCGGAACCAGGGGACGATCTTCCTCGGCGGCCCGCCCCTCGTGAAAGCGGCCACGGGCGAGGTCGTCTCGGCCGAGGACCTGGGGGGCGGCGATCTGCATACGAGGGTCTCGGGCGTCACCGACCACCTCGCCGAGAGCGACGAGCACGCGCTGCAGATCGTCCGCGACATCGTCGCGACGCTCCCTGCGCCCGCGCCGCTGCGGGAGCAGCCCCAACCGGTGACCCCGCCGATCGCAGACCCGGCGACCCTCGTCGACGTCGTCCCCGTCGAGCTGACGACCCCCTACGACGCCCGCGAGATCATCGACCGGATCGTCGACGGCGGCACGTGGCACGAGTTCAAACGCGACTACGGCGACACCCTCGTCACCGGCTTCGCGAGGCTCCACGGGCACCGCGTCGGCGTCGTCGCGAACAACGGCGTGCTGTTCGGGGAGTCGGCCCTCAAGGGTGCGCACTTCATCGAACTGTGCGACCAGCGCGGCATCCCCCTCCTGTTCCTGCAGAACATCACCGGGTTCATGGTCGGGCGCGAGTACGAGTCGAGCGGCATCGCGAAGCACGGCGCGAAGATGGTCAACGCCGTCGCCTGCGCGTCGGTGCCCAAACTCACCGTCGTCGTCGGCGGATCGTTCGGCGCCGGGACCTACTCGATGTGCGGGCGGGCCTACTCGCCGCGCTTCCTCTGGCTCTGGCCCGGGGCGCGGGTCTCCGTCATGGGCGGGCCGCAGGCGGCATCCGTCCTCTCCACCGTGCGCCGCGAGCAGATCGAGGCGGGCGGGGAGGAATGGTCCCCCGAGGAGGAGGCCGCCTTCCAGGCGCCCATCCGCGCGCAGTACGAGGAGCAGGGCAGCCCCTACTACTCGACGGCGCGCCTCTGGGACGACGGCATCCTCGCTCCCGCCGAGACCCGCGACGCGCTGGGTCTCGCCCTCGACGTCTGCCTGCGGGCTCCCTTCGACGCGCCGGGTTACGGCGTCTTCCGGATGTGATGCGCATGTTCTCCACCGTCCTGGTCGCGAACCGCGGCGAGATCGCCTGCCGCGTCATCCGCACGCTGCACGAGCTCGGCATCCGCTCGATCGCCGTCTACAGCGACGCGGATGCCGGTGCCCGCCACGTCGCGCTCGCCGACGAGGCCGTGCGCCTCGGCCCGGCGCCCGCCGCGCAGAGCTACCTGAACATCGACGCGGTCATCGCCGCGGCGCGCTCCACCGGGGCGCAGGCGATCCATCCCGGGTACGGATTCCTCTCGGAGAACACCGCCTTCGCGGCCGCCTGCGAGCAGGCGGGCATCGTCTTCGTCGGGCCGAGTGCCGCGGCGATCCGCACGATGGGCGACAAGATCGCCGCCAAGCACGCCGTCGAGGCGCGCGGCGTTCCGACGGTGCCCGGGGTCGCCCGTGCGGGCATGTCCGACGAGGAGCTCAGGGCGGCGGCGCCCGAGGTCGGATACCCCCTGCTCATCAAGCCCTCCGCGGGCGGCGGCGGCAAGGGCATGCATGTCGTGACGGATGCTGCGGACCTGCCGGTCGCGCTCGCCGCTGCGCGGCGCGAGGCGGGTGCGAGCTTCGGTGACGACACGCTGTTCCTCGAGCGCTACGTGGACACGCCGCGGCACATCGAGGTGCAGGTGCTCGCGGATGCGCACGGGAACGTCGTGCATCTCGGCGAGCGGGAGTGCTCGCTGCAGCGCCGGCACCAGAAGGTGATCGAGGAGGCGCCGTCGCCGCTGCTCGACGACGCGACCCGCGCGCGCATCGGGCAGGCCGCGTGCGAGACGGCGCGGAGCGTCGACTACCGCGGCGCCGGGACCGTCGAGTTCATCGTGGCTGCCGATCGCCCCGACGAGTTCTTCTTCATGGAGATGAACACCCGCCTGCAGGTCGAGCACCCGGTGACGGAAGAGGTGACGGGGGTCGACCTCGTGGCGGCGCAGCTGCGGATCGCGGCGGGGGAGCAGCTCTGGTTCGCCCAGGACGATGTGCGACTGACGGGCCACAGTATCGAGGCGCGTGTGTACGCCGAGGACCCGGCCTCGGGCTTCCTGCCGACGGGTGGGCGCGTGCTGCGTGTCGCGCACCCGGCCGGGCCCGGCATCCGTGTGGACAGCGCCCTCGCCGACGGGCTGGAGGTCTCACTCGACTACGACCCGATGCTCGCGAAGGTCATCGCGACCGGCGCGACCCGAGACGAGGCGCGGCGCCGTCTCGTCGCCGCGCTCGGCGAGACGGCGGTGCTCGGCTTCGAGACGAACGTGCCGTTCCTGCGGGCCCTGCTCGAGCTGCCCGCCGTGGCGGCCGGCGACCTCGACACGGGGCTCATCGCACGCGAGCTCGACGGGCTCGTCGCGGCGGAGGACACGGCCGACGTGTTCGCCGAGGCCGCACTGCTTCTCGATGCCGCTGTGCCTCGCGGTGCCGATCCGTGGCGCCGCGCGGACGCGTGGCGGATGGGCCCGCCCGCTCCGCGGCGGTACCGGCTGGCCTCCGGAGCGCACGAGCGTACGGTCGAGCTCGTCGGCGACGGGGTGACCGTGGACGGTGCGGTGGTGCCGGCATCCGTCCGTCCCGTCGGCGACCGGTTCGCGGTGCGGGTCGGAGATCGCAGCGTGTCGACGGTCGCGGTCGTCCACGGTGACGGTGTGTGGATCGCCGTGGACGGCCGTGCCCGCGAGGTGCGCCGCGTGCGGCTCGACCACCGCCGGGACGCGGACACCTCGGCCGTGCCCGAGCTCGTCTCGCCGATGCCGGGTGTCGTGGTGATGACCTCCGTCGCGGACGGAGCGACGGTGTCGGCCGGAGACGCGGTCGTGGTCGTGGAAGCGATGAAGATGGAGCATGTCGTGAGGGCGGAGGTCGCCGGTACGGTGGCGCTGCGGGTGTCGACGGGTGACAGCGTCGGCCGCGGGCAGACGCTCGCCGTCGTGACCCCCGCAGTCGAGGAGGACGCATGAGCGACACCACGCCGCGCCGGATCGTGCAGCGCGGACTGTATTTCGACGAGCTCGACGAGGGCACCGTCTACGTGCACAGTCCCGGCCGCACCGTGACCGAGGCCGACAACGTGCTGTTCACGACGCTGACGATGAACACGCAGTCGCTGCACCTGGATGCCGCCTGGTCCGAGCAGACCGAGTTCGGCGACCGGCTCGTCAACAGCATGTTCACCCTGTCGACCCTCGTCGGACTGTCGGTCGCACAGCTGACGCAGGGCACGATCGTCGCCAACCTCGGGTTCTCGGAGGTGACCTTCCCCGCTCCGGTGCGCCACGGCGACACGCTCTACGCAGAGACCGTCGTCGCCGCCAAGCGGCAGTCGCGCTCGCGGCCCGGGCAGGGGATCGTCGAATTCGTGCACACGATGCGCAACCAGCACGATCAGGTCGTCGCGACCGCACGTCGCTCGACGCTCATGCGGATGTCACCGGAGGCGTCGGCGTGAGCATCGGACCCGCGATCCTGTTCTGTCCCGCCGACCGCCCCGAGCGGTACGCGAAGGCTCTCGCCGCGGCCGACACGGTGATCCTCGATCTCGAGGACGCCGTCGCACCCGCTGACAAAGCCGGCGCGCGCACGGCGCTCACGGCCGCGGAGGTCGATCTCGAGCGCGTCATCGTGCGGGTGAACCCGGCATCGAGCGATGAGCTCGACCGTGACCTCGAGGCGCTCCGGGGTACCGGATTCCGCAGGCTGATGCTGGCGAAGGCCGAGGAGGCCGAGGAGGTCGACCGGCTCGACGGGCACCGGGTCATCGCGCTGTGCGAGACGCCGCGGGGCGTCGAGAACGCGGGTGCGCTCGCGCGGCATCCGCTCGTCGCCGGACTCATGTGGGGCGCCGAGGACCTCGTCGCCGGGATCGGCGGACGCTCGAGCCGGGCGGCCGACGGACGCTACCGCGACGTCGCGCGGTACGCGCGGTCGCGGGTGCTGATCGCCGCCGCGGCGGCCGGGGTCGACGCGATCGACGCCGTCCACCTCGACATCGCCGACGCGGCAGGGCTCGAGGACGAGGCCAGGGATGCCGCGGCATCCGGATTCGCGGCGACCGCCTGCATCCACCCGTCCCAAGTCGAGGTCATCCGCCGGGCGTACGCCCCGACGTCGGAGGAGCGTGAGTGGGCCGACGCCGTGCTCGACGAGGCGACGCGGCAGCCCGGGGTGTTCCGGTTCCGGGGCCGGATGATCGATGAACCGGTGCTCCGCCAGGCGCGCCGCACCCTCGGACGGTGAGACCGTGACGACGTGGCGCGCGACGCAGAAGGCGAACCGCCGCGCCGAGCTGATGGCCTCGGCGGCACGGCTGTTCGCCGAGCGAGGGTTCGCCGCCGTCTCGACCGCCGACCTCGGCGATGCCGTCGGGATGAGCGGACCGGCCCTGTACCGTCACTTCGCGAGCAAGGAGGCCCTCCTGTGCGATCTCCTGCTCGACGCGAGCGAGCGGCTGCTCGAGGGCGGGCGTGCGCTGACCGCTTCCGGCGAGGACGCACGTGAGGTCTTCGAGGCGCTCATCGCGTTCCACCTCGAGTTCGCCACGGCCGACGCCGACGTCATCAGGGTGCAGGACCGGGAGCTCGCCAACCTCCCCGCCGACGTGAACCAGCGCGTGCGGCGCCTGCAGCGCGAGTACGTGCAGGAGTGGGATCGGCCGCTCGCCGCCCTCCGGCCCGACCTGAGCGCACCCGAGCGCGAGACGCGCCTGCTCGCCGCCTTCGGCCTCCTGAACTCGACCCCCCATTCGGCCGCTCCCAGCGGGGACCGGGCCGGTGGCATCCTGGCCGGCATGGCGCGACGCGCGCTGCTGGAGGACTGACCGCGGTGGCGGTGACAGGATGAGGGGATGCCGCACACCATCGTCCTCACCGGTGCCGGATCGGGCATCGGGCAGCTCCTCGCCCAGCGCCTGAGCGAGCGCGGTGACCGCCTGGTCCTCGTCGCACGCGACGCCTCGCGAGCCGAGGATCTCGCCGCCGAGCACGCGGGAGCGGCGACGATCGTCGCCGACCTCGCGCACCCGGAATCGCTCGCGGCGGCGGTCGCGGCATCCGATCTGCCCGACGAGATCGATGCGATCGTGCACGCCGCGGGGATCGTGGACCTCGGGCACGTGGCAGACCTCACGGTGTCGTCCTGGCAGGACCAGCTCGCAGTGAACCTCGTCGCCCCCGCCGAGCTCACGCGGCTGCTGCTGCCGCGGGTGCGCGCCGCGCGCGGGCAGGTGCTGTTCGTCAACTCCGGCGCCGGCCTCACCGCCCACCCGCAGTGGGCCGCGTACGCCGCCTCGAAGCACGGCCTGAAGGCCCTCGCGGACGCGCTGCGCGGAGAGGAAGCCGCACGCGGTATCCGCGTCACCACCGTCTACCCCGGCCGTACCGCGACGCCGATGCAGGCCCAGGTGCACGCGCAGGAGGGTGCTCCGTACGACGCGGATGCCTGGATCCAGCCGGCATCCGTCGTCACCGCCGTACTCACCGCTCTCGACCTGCCCCGCGACGCCGCCATCACCGACCTGTCCGTCAAGCCCGGGCCCCGCTGACCGTCACCTCGCGCCCCGGCCTCCTGACCCGGCGTACCGTCCTCAGTCCCGCCTGCCGGGCGACCGCGACCGGGGATGGGGAACAGCGCCGTGAACACTACGACCGCAAATCCCGTCGCGCGCGGCCGTCGGCGAGGATGAAGTGCCCGGCACACCCGGCCGGGCACCGCTGACGTTCGCCGAGGAACGGGAGTGACGATGAAGCCGCGACGGTCGTGGAGTATCGCCGGTCGCATCTTCGGCATCCAGATGGGCGCCGTGCTGTGCGCGCTCGGACTCCTGGTCACGGTGCTCGCCTTCGAAGCGCAGTGGGATGCCGAGACCGAGGCGCGCGACCGGAGCCTCGCCGTCAGCCGGATGCTGGCGACCTACCCGTCCGTGACCGCGGGGCTGCGCGACGAGGATCCGACCGCCGTCCTGCAGCCCATCGCCCTGTCGACGATGGATGCCTCGGGTGTCGACTTCGTCACGATCATGTCGCCCGACGGCATCCGCTTCACCCACCCCGACCCGGAGCGCATCGGCGGCACCTTCCTCGGCACGATCAGCGCCGCGCGGCGCGGCGAGACGATCACCGAGACCTTCACGGGGACGCTCGGGCCGTCGGTGCGCGCCGTCGTCCCGGTGACCGCCGACGGCGAGCTCATCGGGATCGTGTCGGCCGGTGTGACCACCCGCCAGATCTCGGACGCGGTCCTGCCGCGGATGCCCGCGATTCTCCTGCTCGCCCTCGTCTTCGTCGCCATCGGGACGGTCGCGGCGGCCCTCACCCGCCGGGTCGTCCGCCGGGTCGCGGGCGACCTCGCGCCGGAGCGCGTGAAGAGCATGGTGTCTTTCTACGAATCGGTCCTGCACTCCGTGCGGGAGGGCGTCGTCCTCACCGACGGCCGCGGGCGCATCGTGCTGTACAACGACGAAGCCGCGGATCTGCTCGGCCTGCCGCCGTCGACCGGCGAGGGATTGGCAGAGGGATTGGATGCCGCGGACGCCGGCGTCCCGCCGGAGATCGCCCGGCTGCTGGCCACCGGTGAACGCGCCGTCGAGGAGGTGCACGTGGGCGTCGATCGCGTCCTGCTGGTGAACCAGGAGAAGACGGGGGACCCGGCCGCTCCCGGCGCCGTCATGACGCTCCGCGACCAGAGTGTGCTGACCGAGCTGACAGGCGAGCTCGACGCCGTGCGGACGATGAGCGACGCGCTGCGCTCCCGCACCCATGAGCACTCGAACGTCCTGCACACGATCGTGGGTCTGCTCGAAGCGGGCCGGGTCGACGAGGCGATCGACTTCATCGAGGAGTCCAGCCAGGCGAGCCAGGACCTGACGGATCAGATCGTCGGCGCCCAGGGAGAGCCGGTCCTCTCCGCGTTGCTGCTCGGGAAGTCCGCGACCGCCCACGAGCTCGGCATCGAGTTCTCGGTGTCCATGCCCGACAGCCTCGTCCTCCCGCTCACCCCCACCGAACTCGTCTCGATCGTCGGCAATCTCGTGGACAACGCGTTCGAGGCCGCCCGCGAGGGCGAGGACCCGTGGGTCTCGGTGACCTGCCGCATCGTCGGCGACACCGCCGAGATCCTCGTCAGCGACAGCGGACCGGGGCCGCACAGCGACGAGGTGTTCAAGCTCGGCGTCTCGACCAAGCCCGGACCGGGCCGCGGCATCGGGCTCGCGCTGGTGCGCTCCATCGTCGACGGTCGAGGCGGCGAGGTCGGGTTCCTGCCGGGGGCGCCCGCAACGGCGTACGTGCGCCTCCCCGGGGTCGATGCGGCGGTCCGGTCGTGATCCGGACGGTGGTGGTCGACGACGACCCCCGCGCCCTCGCGACGCACACCGGCTACCTCGAGCGTCTCGAGGAGTTCGAGGTGGTCGCCGTCGCCGACTCGGTCACCTCGGCACGGGAGACGATCACGGCTCATCACGACGCCGGAGCGGGCGTCGATCTCGTGCTGCTGGATCTGACGCTCCCCGACGGGCACGGGACGGATGTCACACGCTTCCTGCGCTCCCGCGAGATCGACGTCGACTTCATCGCCGTCACGGGTGATCGCAGCGTCGACGCGGTGCGTCGGTGCCTGGCTCTCGGCGCCGTCCAGTACCTCATCAAGCCCTTCGGCTTCCGCACCTTCCACGACCGGATGGACGCCTACCTCCGCTATCGGCGGGGGAGCGTCGCGATCGACGAGCGCGCGTCGACGCAGGACGAGATCGACTCGCTGCTGTCGCTGCGTCAGGTGCGCACCTCGGTGCTGCCGAAAGGGCTCACCCGCACCACGTACGGCGTCATCGTCGAGCAGGTGCGGCGGGCCGGCCGCCCCATGTCGGCTGCGGAGGTCGGCGAGGCGTGCGCGGTGTCGCGGGTGACCGCCCGCCGGTATCTCGAATACCTCGCCGACCTCGGCCTCTGCGTCCGGATGCAGCGACCGGCGGGACGCGGCCGACCCGAGATCGACTACGCCTGGAGCGGATGACATACGGCCCCGCCGCCCCGAGAGGGGGCGGCGGGGCCGTATCCGTCCGTGTCACTCGGCGTCGGCGAAGATCACCTGACGACGCTTGCGCATCTTCGGCAACGCCGCGACGATCAGGATGACGACGGTCACCGCCAGCAGCGACCCCGAGATCGGTCGCGTGACGAACTCGGTGACGTCGCCCTGGGCGAGGATTATCGCCCGCCGGAAGTTGCGCTCCAGCAGCGGGCCGAGCACGAAGCCCAGCAGCAGCGGCGCCGGCTCGCAGCCCGCCTGCAGCAGGACGAAGCCGAGCAGGCCGAACACCGCGACCATGAGCACGTCGTACGGGTTGCCGCTGAGCGAGAACGTCCCGATGGCGGCGAACAGCACGATCGCCGGGAACAGCGCCCAGTACGGCACCCGCAGCATCCGCACCCAGATCCCGATGAGCGGCAGGTTCAGCGCCACGAGCAGCAGGTTGCCTACCCACATCGAGGCGATGAGGCCCCAGAACAGCACCGGCTCGGTCTGCATCACGGTAGGACCCGGCTGGATGCCCTGGATGATGAAGGCCGCCAGGATGAGGGCCATGACCGGGTGAGCGGGGATGCCGAGGGTCAGCAGCGGGATGAACGAGGTCTGTGCCGCTGCGTTGTTGGCCGACTCCGGCCCCGCGACCCCCGCGATGGCGCCCCTGCCGAAGGTCCACGGCTTGCGAGAGATCTTCTTCTCCAGCGCGTACGACGCGAACGAGGCGAGGATGTGACCGCCGCCGGGGAGGACGCCGAGCCCCGATCCGAGCGCGGTGCCGCGGATCGTCGGGCCGATCATCGCCCGCCGGTCCTCCCGGTTCGGCCACAGGCGCGACAGCTTGGCGAGCACCGGGTTGCGCGATTCGGGGTTGGCGAGGTTGCGCAGGATCTCGGCGATGCCGAAGATGCCGACGGCGAGCGAGACGAAGTCCAGTCCGCCGTCCAGTTCACGGATGCCGAAGGTGAATCGGGCGTCACCCGTGAAGCTGTCCTGCCCGACGGTCGACAGCAGGATACCGAGCACGATCATCCCGAGTGCCTTCAGCGTCGAGCCGCTCGCCAGGGAGATCGACGCGATGAGCCCGAGCACGACGAGCGCGAAGTACTCGAACGCGCCGAAGCTCAGGGCGACCTGCGCGAGGGGCGGGGCGGCGAGGGCGAGGATGACGGTGGCCACCGTCCCCGCCGCGAACGACGACAGCGCGGCGACCGCGAGGGCGGTGCCCGCCTTTCCCATCCTTGCGAGCTTGTGGCCGTCGATCGCGGTCACCGCAGAGGACGATTCGCCTGGCAGGTTGATGAGGATGGCCGTCGTCGATCCGCCGTATTGGGCGCCGTAGTAGATGCCCGCGAGCATGATGATCGCCGTGACAGGCTCGCCGAAGGCGAAGGTCAGCGGCAGGAGCATCGCGACGGTCGCCGTCGGGCCGATGCCCGGCAGCACGCCCACCGCTGTCCCGAGGGCGACGCCGAGCAGGCAGAACAGCAGGTTCTCCCACTGCAGCGCGGTCGACAGGCCGAGGGCGAGGTTGTCCAGGATCTCCATCTCAGCCTCCGATCCAGGGTCCGATGGCGTCGACGTTCAGGCGCAGCAGCAGGATGAAGACCACCCAGCTGAGCGCCGCCATGACGACACCCGTGAGCAGTGCCTGCTTCCAGGTCGTCTCGACGCGCGCGAAGGAGACACCGACGACGGCGATGAACGAGGTCAGCACGAGTCCGAGCCCCTCCACGCAGATGGTGAAGAAGAGGATGGTCGCCGTCACGATCAGCAGCGGACGCCACGGGATGCGGCCGAACCCGAGCGGCGGGCCCTGCTCGACGTCGCCGACGACGGGCACCGGACGGGTGACGAAGGGAACGCCCTCCGCCTGCGACGCCTTCGCTGCGGCGAGCTTGTCGAGTGTCGAGTCCTCGGCCAGCTGCTCCTCCGTCGCCGGCTCCTCGACGAAGGTCTCCTCACGGCTGGGGGCGACGACGGCGCGGACGATGACGGCGACGCCCAGCATGATGAGCAGGACGGCGACCCCGAGCGGGAAGGCGGCGGGACCCATCGCGAGCGGGGTTCCGATGTCGTAGGCGAACGACGAGACGGCGAAGGCCGCACCGATGCCCGCGAACACGAGACCTCCCACGAGGTCGGCGGAGGAGAAGGGGAAGCCCCCGGGGAACGGGCGGTGCCCGCTCCCCGGGGTGTCCTCGACGATGTCAGCCCTCCTGTCCGAGGAGGCCGCCCCACAGGGCGATCTGGTCGTCGAGCTGCGTCGCGAGCGTGGCGGGCGAGGCCTGCTCGGCGGTCACCGGCGAGGTGCCGAGCTCCTCGAACTGCGTGCCGACCTCTTCGTTGCCGAGCGCGGTGATGAGCGCCTCGTTGAGGATCGTGACGACCTCCTCGGGCGTCCCCGCGGGCGCGTAGAGTCCGTGCCAGATGCTGACCTCGACGTCCGGGAGCCCTGCTTCGGCGGTCGTCGGGATCTCGGGGAGCACGGCCACCCGCTCGGGGACGGTGACCGCGTAGGCCTCGACGGATCCGGCGAGGATCTGGCTGGCGGAGTTGGTGGTCTGGTCGCACAGCAGGTCGACCTGCCCGCCGAGCAGGTCGGCCATGGCGGGGCCGGTGCCGTCGTAGGGGACTTCGGTCAGTTCGACACCGAGGGCGTCCTGCAGAAGCGTGCCGCACAGGTGCGAGGCCGAACCGACGCCGGCGTGGGCGAGGGTGACCGAGCCCTGGTTGTCCTCGATGTAGGAGACGAGCTCGTCGAGGTCTGCGGGGCCGAGTCCTGACCGCGACAGGATCGCCATAGGGACCTCGGTGACGAGACCGATCGGCTCGAAGTCCTCGACCGGGTCGAAGTTGAGGTCGGGGTAGAGGGCCGGTGCGGTGGACATGCCGATGTGGTGGAGCAGGAGTGTGTACCCGTCGGGGTCTGCGGTGGAGGCCTCGCCGGCGCCGACGGTGCCGCCCGCGCCCTCGACGTTGTCGACGACGACCTGAACGCCGAGTTCCTCGCCGAGCGGCTCGGCCAGGATGCGGGTGACGGTGTCGGTGGGGCCGCCGGCGGCGAACGGCACGATGACGTCGATCGTGTCATCGGGGAAGTTCGCGCCGCCTTCGCCGCCCCCTCCTCCCGATCCGGACGAGCTGCAGGCCGCGAGGGCCAGGCAGAGGGTGGCGCCCACGGCGAGGGTGGAGAGAGGTCGGATGAGTCGCATGCTGTGTCCTTCGATCGTCGTCGATGTCGGGTGGATGCCGGGCGTCTTCGCCGCGACGACTCATGATGGGAACGCCGATGAGCGCCCGACAAGGCGCGGCGCGTGACCACTGTGAACACAAACCGAACCGCCGCAGGATCGCGGTGAACACTGTGAACGCAAGTCCGCTCCGGCGGGCGGAGCCGGCGTCTCAGGTGACGGGCTT
Organism: Microbacterium oleivorans; assembly: GCF_023715745.1. Taxonomy (GTDB): domain Bacteria; phylum Actinomycetota; class Actinomycetes; order Actinomycetales; family Microbacteriaceae; genus Microbacterium; species Microbacterium oleivorans_D. The sequence goes on from NZ_JAMBOV010000001.1 coordinate 585,407, forward strand.
CGGGTTCGCGAGGAGGCCTTCGAAGACGGCCTCCGCCGCGCCGATCAGCAGACGGTGTTCCGCGAGCCCGGCCGGGAGGATGCGCAGTTCCTCGCCGCAGGCGGGCATCGCCTGCGCGCGGACGGCTGTCTCGAGCGCGGCGACGTCGAGCCCCGCCAGCACGGAGAGGAACCCGCCGAGCACGACAGCGGACGGGTTCAGGACGTTGACGGCGTTGGCGAGCGCCGTGGCGAGGATGCGGCGCTGCCGCTCGACCTCCCCGGCGACCGACGGCGTGTCGAGCTGCGCCGCGAGCGCCTCGCCGAGCTCGCGGTCGTCGCCGCGGTTCAGCCCCACGACCGACAGCAGCCGGGCTCGGCTGACCTCGTCCTCGAGCACGCCGTCGCGCGCCCGCCGGTCGGCGAGGGTCGCGATGCCGGGGCGGTTCTGCCCGAACTCCCCGGCGTAGCCGCCGGCGCCGAGCACCGGCATCCCGTTCACGATGATGCCGCCGCCGATGCCGCTCGCACCGCCGTTGAGGTAGACGGCGTGGTCGATGCCGCTCGCGGCGCCGAAGAGGTGCTCGGCGACGGTGCCGAGCGTCGCATCGTTTCCGACGACGACGGGGATGCCGGTGGCCGCCGCGACGACGTCGCGCAGAGGCGCGTCGACCCAGCCGAGGTGGGGCGCGTCGCGCACCAGGCCGTCCTCGACCCGGACGAGCCCCGGGACGGCGAGTCCGACGCCGAGGATGCGGGCGCCCGCCAGCTCCGCCCGGCGCCAGGAGGCGATCTGCGCCGCGACGAGCTCGGCGGTGGCCGTGGGAGTGAGCAGCCGATCCTGCGGCAGGACGACCACCGCGCGGATGTCGCGGTCGAGGCCGACCGCGGCGATCTCGAGCGCGTCGACCTCGGGGTTGACGGCGATCGCGACGACGGCGGGGTCGACGCAGACGACGGGGGAGGGGCGACCGACGCGGTGCGACGGATCGGGGGCCCGCTCGGTGACCAGGCCGAAGGACGCGAGCGTCGCCACGAGATCGGCGACGGTGGAGCGGTTCAGCCCGGTCGACTCGGTCAGGGCGGACCGGGACTGCGGGCCCTCGCGGTGAACGATGCCGAGGATGCTGCCGAGGTTGGCCCGCCGGACGGATTCGACGGTTCGCCCTTGCTCGGTCACGGACCCACCATAGTCACCAAAGGGGTTTGTCGCGGCGACGCGCCTGGTATACGTTGTTGCCAACAACAATTATCTGGTTCGCGAAGGAGCGACATGGTCACCCCCACCCCCGCAGACAAGTTCAGCTTCGGCCTGTGGACCGTCGGCTACAACGGCACCGACCCCTTCGGCGGACCGACGCGACCGCCGCTCGACACTGTCCACGCGGTCGAGAAGCTCTCCGAGCTCGGCGCGTACGGCCTCACCTTCCACGACGACGACCTCTTCGCCTTCGGCTCGAGCGACGCCGAGCGTCAGCGCGAGATCGACCGCCTGAAGGGCGCGCTCGAGTCCACGGGCATGATCATCCCGATGGTGACGACGAACCTCTTCAGCGCACCCGTGTTCAAGGACGGCGGCTTCACGGCCAACGACCGCGGCGTCCGGCGCTTCGCACTGCGCAAGGTGTTCCGCCAGCTCGACCTCGGCGCCGAGCTCGGCGCGAAGACCTTCGTCATGTGGGGCGGCCGCGAGGGCGCCGAGTACGACTCCGCGAAGGACATCCGCCAGGCGCTCGAGCGCTACCGCGAGGCCGTGAACCTCCTCGGCCAGTACGTCGTGGACAAGGGCTACGACATCCGCTTCGCGATCGAGCCGAAGCCGAACGAGCCGCGTGGCGACATCCTGCTGCCGACGCTCGGCCACGCGATCGCCTTCATCGACTCGCTCGAGCGGCCCGAGCTCGTGGGCCTGAACCCCGAGGTCGGTCACGAGCAGATGGCGGGCCTGAACTTCGCCGCCGGCATCGCCCAGGCGCTGTACCACGGCAAGCTCTTCCACATCGACCTCAACGGGCAGCGCGGCATCAAGTACGACCAGGACCTCGTGTTCGGCCACGGCGACCTGCACAACGCATTCGCGCTCGTCGACCTGCTCGAGAACGGCGGCCCCGGCGGCGTCCCCGCCTACGAGGGCCCGCGTCACTTCGACTACAAGCCGAGCCGCACCGAGGACGAGACCGGCGTCTGGGAGTCCGCAGCCGCGAACATGCGCACCTACCTGCTGCTCAAGGAGCGGGCGCAGGCGTTCCGCGCCGACCCCGAGGTGCAGGAGGCGCTCGCCGCCGCCAAGGTCGACGAGCTCTCGACGCCGACCCTGAACCCGGGCGAGACGTACGAGGACTTCCTCGCCGACCGCTCCGCGTACGAGGACTTCGACCCGAGCGTCTACCTCGGCGGCAAGGGCGGCGGCTTCGTGCGCCTGCAGCAGCTGGCGACCGAGCACCTGCTGGGCGCACGCTGACGTGACCCTCGTCATGGGCGTCGACTCGTCGACGCAGTCCTGCAAGGTCGTCATCGTCGACGCCGCGACCGGGGCGGTCGTCCGCTCCGGTCGCGCGTCGCACCCGGACGGCACATCGGTCGATCCCGAGGCGTGGTGGGTCGCGCTGCAGAGCGCGATCGCGGATGCCGGGGGTCTGGACGGCGTCGAGGCGTGGTCGATCGGGGGTCAGCAGCACGGCATGGTCGCGCTGGACTCGGGCGGTTCCGTGGTGCGTGACGCGCTGCTGTGGAACGACACGCGGTCGGGTCCGGCGGCATCCGATCTCACAGCGGAGTTCGGCGCCGAGACCCTCGCGCAGCGCACGGGTCTCGTGCCCGTCGCGTCATTCACGATCACGAAGCTGCGCTGGCTCAGGGATGCGGAACCGGCCCACGCGGCCCGCGTCGCGGCGGTCGCGCTGCCGCACGACTGGCTGACGTGGCGCCTGCGGGGCTACGGACCCGAGAACCCCGCGCTCGACGAGCTCGTCACCGATCGCTCCGACGCGTCGGGCACCGGCTACTGGGACCCCGAGTCGGGTGGCTACGACCGCGAGCTGCTCGCGGCGGCACTCGGTCACGACGCCGTGCTGCCGCGGGTCCTCGGGCCGCTCGAGTGGGTGACGGACAGCGACGGCCGCCGCGTCGGGCCCGGCGCGGGCGACAACGCCGGCGCCGCCCTGGGCGTCGGGGCGACGGCGGGTGACGTCGTCGTGTCGATCGGCACCTCCGGCACCGTCTTCGCCGTCAGCGACACCCGGACGATCGACCCGAGCGGGACGGCGGCCGGTTTCGCCGATGCGACGGGCCGGTTCCTGCCGCTCGTCGCGACGCTCAACGCGGCGCGCGTGCTCGACGCGATCGCACGCCTGCTGGGCGTCGACCACGAGGGTCTGACCGAGCTGGCGACGGCAGCCGAACCGGGGGCGGGCGGTGTCGTCCTCGTGCCGTGGTTCGAGGGCGAACGCACGCCGAACCTCCCGACCGCGCGCGCCTCGCTCGACGGGCTCTCGCTCGAGAACACGACGCGCGAGAATCTCGCGCGCGCCGCGGTCGAGGGCATGCTGGCCGGGCTGGCGACCGGCCTCGAGGCGATCCGCTCCCTGGGCGTCGACACCGAGCGTGTGCTGCTCGTCGGCGGAGCGGCCCGCAATACCGCCGTGGCCGCGGTCGCCGCCCAGGTCTTCGACGTGCCGGTGGCCGTTCCGTCGCCGGGGGAGTATGTCGCGCTGGGCGCGGCGCGCCAGGCGGCGGCCGTACTCGGCGGATCGTGGCCGGAGTGGCCGGTCGCGATGGACCGCGACGCGGCATCCGACCCCCGTCCCGAGGTGCGCGAACGGTACGATCGCGTCGCCGCGCGACGAGCGGCGGAGCTGCGATGACCCGCCGCCGCGCGCTCATCGTCCGCGGCGGCTGGGACGGGCACCACCCCGTCGCCGCCACCGACATGTTCCGCCCGTTCCTCGACGCGCAGGGATTCGACGTGCGCGTCGAGGAGACGAACGAGGTGTACGCCGACGCCGCCGCGATGGCCGAGACCGATCTCATCGTCCAGGCGGTCACGATGTCGTCGATCTCGGATGCCGCGGTGAAAGGGCTCCGCGCCGCCGTCGAGTCGGGAACGGGTCTCGCCGGCTGGCACGGCGGCATCGCCGATTCGTACCGCGGGAGCTCGGACTACCTGCAGCTGGTCGGGGGTCAGTTCGCCACCCATCCGGGCCGGCATCCCGACGACCGCCCCGGCGACGAGCGAGACAACTACCTCGACTACACGGTCGAGATCACCGACCTGGGGCGGCGTCACGAGATCACGGCCGGGATCGAGGACTTCGTCCTGCACACCGAGCAGTACTGGGTGCTGCACGACGACCTCATCGACGTCCTCGCCACGACGACGCATCCGACGCAGGACTACCATCCGTGGCACCGTCCGATCGTCAGTCCCGCCGTGTGGACCCGGCTCTGGGGGCGGGGGCGCGTCTTCGTCGCGACACCGGGCCACACCCCTGAGGTCCTCGCCGAGCCCCACGTCCGCACCATCGTCGAGAGGGGACTGCTGTGGGCAGCCCGCACGCCGTAGGCATCGTCGGCCTCGGCGTCATCTCCCGCCAGTACCTCGATCTGTTCGCGACGAGTCCGTCCATCCGCGTGGCCGCGGTCGCCGACCTGAACGCGGAGCGGGCGGCCGACGTGGCGGCGGCCCTTCCCGACGCCCGGGCCCTCACGGTCGCGGAGCTGATGGCCGACCAGGACGTGCAGACCGTGCTGAACCTCACCGTGCCGGCTGCGCACGCGGAGGTCGCCCACGCGGCCGTCTCAGCGGGCAAGTCGGTCCACGGCGAGAAGCCGCTCGCCCTCACCGTCACGGAAGGGCGGGGAATCCTGGAGGCGGCGACCGCTGCGGGCGTGCGGGTCACGTCCGCACCCGACACCGTCCTGGGCACCGGCATCCAGACGGCCCGGCGACTCGTCGACGATGGGGCCATCGGCACGCCGATGTCGGCGAGTGCCACGTGGGTCTCGCCGGGGCACGAGCTGTGGCATCCGGCACCCGGCTTCTACTACGCGCCCGGCGGCGGCCCGCTGTTCGACATGGGTCCGTACTACCTGACCAGCCTCGTGCACCTGTTGGGGCCGATCGTCGCGGTCACCGGCGCCGCTCGCCGCGCGCGGTCGCAGCGGACGATCGCGACCGGGCCGCACGCCGGGGAGCAGATCGAGGTCGAGGTCGACACGCACGTGAGCGGCCTGCTCGAGCACGCCGGCGGGGCGGTCTCGACGATCGTCACGAGCTTCGACGCCGTCGCGTCGACGTCGCCGCCGATCGAGGTGCACGGCGATCGCGGGTCGCTCATCGTGCCCGACCCGAACATGTTCGACGGCGAGGTCCGTCTGGCCGAGCTCGGCCGTGGGGGCTGGCGCTCCGTCGCGGCATCCGCGGGGTACGCAGACTCGGGTCGCGGAATCGGGCTGATCGATGCCGTCGCGGGTCAGGGCCCCGGACGCGCCGGCGGCTCGCTCGCCCTCCACGTGCTCGATGTCATGGAGAGCCTGCTGCGATCATCCGCGGAGGGTCGGCGGCTCAGCATCCACACCGTCGCCGAGCGGCCTCCTCTCGTGCCGCTGACGGCCGCGTCCGAATGGTCTCGATCCCTGACCTGACCCGACCTTCCCCCGCGCGCAGAACGCCGCTCCGCCCCTCCGGCGGAGCGGCGTCTTCGTGCGACCGAAACGAGATGTTTGACGCTGTCGCCCTCGGGCGTTATCTTCGTATCGAAGCGGTTCGACTCCTGTTCGCAGGTAACCCGGAGAAGCGCTTCGATCACAAAGGAGTGAGATGACCCGCCACATGTCCGAGCGCGCGATTCGGCACGACCGATGACGCAGCAGGCGATCGTCACCGAGGCTGCGGCCGCGACGATCGAGGAGAAGGCGCCGCACCGGTCCGAGCAGCGGGTGTCGAAGAACCGGCGATCGTTCCGGATGTTCCTCTGCATCGTCCCGTTCCTCGTGCTCGTCTTCCTCTTCTCTTACTTCCCGCTCTACGGGTGGATCTACTCGCTGTACGACTACCGGCCCGCCCTCGGCCTCGCCGGCAGCGACTTCGTCGGCCTGCAGTGGTTCCAGCTCCTCGTCGGCTCACCGACGCAGGTGGCCCAGGTCGGGCAGGTCGTCCTCAACACGCTGGCCATCAGCTTCCTCGGCATCGCGACGTCGATCCTGCCGCTCGCGTTCGCGATCTTCCTCAACGAGATCAGGGCGCCCTGGTTCCGCAACTCGGTGCAGACGCTGACGACACTGCCCAACTTCATCTCGTGGGTGCTCGTCTACATGATCGCCTTCTCGCTCTTCTCGAGCTCGGGCCTCGTGAACGGCATCCTCTCCGACGCCGGGCTCATCACCACCCCGGTGAAGTTCCTCGACACCGATCAGAACGTGTGGCTCACGATGACCCTCTGGTCGATCTGGAAGGGGCTCGGCTGGGGCGCGATCATCTACCTCGCGGCGATCGCCGGCATCGACCAGTCGCTCTACGAGTCGGCGGAGATCGACGGCGCCGGGCGCTTCCAGAAGATGTGGTTCATCACCGTTCCGCAGCTCATGCCGACCTACCTCGTGCTCCTGCTGCTGTCGATCGCGAACCTGCTCAACAACGGCATGGAGCAGTACTTCGTGTTCCAGAACGCCTTCAACAAGGACTACATCCAGGTGCTCGACCTGTACGTCTACAACATCGGCATGACGGGCAACAACCTGTCGATGGCGACGGCGATCGGCATGCTGAAGAGCCTCATCTCCGTCATCCTCCTGTTCACCGTCAACGGGATCGCCAAGCGCGTGCGCGGCGAATCCATCGTATGAGTCAGGAGCGCACCGTCATGGTCACCACGACTCCCACGCGTCGCGAGATCCGCCGCAGCACCGACCTGTCGGGCCGCGTGGTCTTCTCGATCGTCAACTACGGCGTGTTCCTCGCGCTCGCCTTCGTCTGCGCGTACCCGTTCTACTACCTGATCATCAACTCGATCAGCTCGAACGATCTCGCCGCCCTCGGGCAGGTCCGGTGGCTGCCCACCGGCATCCACTTCTCGAACTACGAGCAGGTGTTCCAGCTCGGCGGGCTCACGCAGGCCGCGATCGTCTCGGTCGGGCGCACCGTCATCGGCACCGTCGCCGCCGTCCTCGCCTCGGCGTTCCTCGGCTTCATGTTCACCCAGACCCGCATGTGGGGCCGCCAGTTCTGGTACCGCTTCGTGATCGTCACGATGTACTTCAGCGCGGGCCTCATCCCGGTGTTCATCGTCGTCCGCAACCTCGGGCTGACGAACAACTTCTGGGTCTACGTCCTGCCGTTCGTGGTGCAGCCGTTCTTCATCATCCTCGTGAAGACGTACGTCGAGGCGATGCCGACCGAGCTGCAGGAGGCGGCAGAGATGGACGGCGCCAACATCCTCCAGATCTTCTTCCGCATCTACCTGCCCAATATGACGCCGATCCTCGCGACCGTCGCCATCTTCTCGGCGGTGGCGCAGTGGAACAGCTTCCAGGACACCCTCATCTACATCACCGACCAGAGCCTCTACACCCTGCAGTACCTGCTCTACATGTTCATCAACCAGGCGAACAGCCTGGCCCTGGCCATGCAGAACGGCGGCAACCTCACCTCGATCGTCGACGCGGCCACGAGCCAGACCCCGACGTCGATCCGCATGACGATCTCGGTGATCGTCATCCTGCCGATCATCTTCGTCTACCCGCTGTTCCAGCGCTTCTTCGTCAAGGGCATCATGCTCGGCGCGGTCAAGGGCTGAATCGACCGATCCCGGTCACACCACCGAGAGGAAAGCAATGAAGCTATCACGCAAGGCCATCGGCGCCGTCGCCGCTCTGGCCACGGTCGGGCTGCTGAGCGCCTGCACCGGCCCCGCCACGAATCAGGAACGAGAGACCATCTCCTCGTTCCCGGAGAAGTGGGATGAGCCCATCACCATCGACGTGTTCGACGGCCTCGCCAACTACATGGGGATGCAGGAGGGATGGTTCGGCAAGCTCGTCGAGGACAAGTTCAACATGAAGCTCAACATCATCGCCCCCAACGTGGCGGGCGGCGGCGACACGCTCTTCAACACGCGGGTGACGGCGGGCGACCTCGGCGACCTGATCATCACCGACAAGGGCCAGCGCCTTGAGGAACTCGCCGAGGGCGGCCTGCTCCTGGACTCGGAGAGCTTCTACCCGGCCATGAAGAACGTCGGTCGCTTCGACGCCGCCGTCGACCGCATCAACGAGGACCTCGGCGCGACCTACGCGTTCCCCTCGCAGGTCTCGTCGCTGAAGCCGACCGAGCCCTCCGAAGGCCTCGACCCGACCTTCGGACCCTACGTGCGCTGGGACCTGTACAAAGAGGTCGGCTACCCCGAGATCGGCACGCTCGAGGACCTCCTGCCGGTCCTCAAGGAGATGCAGGATGCCGAGCCCACTGCTCCCAACGGGCAGAAGACCTACGCGGTCTCGCTGTTCAAGGATTGGGACGGCAACATGCTGAACAACGCGAAGCAGCCCACCACGTACTACGGCTTCGACGAGGTCGGCTTCGCCCTCGCGAAGGGCGACGGCTCGGAGTACCAGGGCATCCTCGACGACGACGGTCAGTACGTCCGCGCGCTCCGCTTCTTCTACGAGGCGAACCAGCTCGGCATCCTCGACCCCGACTCCACGACGCAGAACTACGACACGCTCTGGACGAAGTACCAGAACGGTCAGGTGCTGTTCTCGTTCTGGCCGTGGCTGGGGCAGGCCGCCTACAACACGGATGCGAACGTCGACGAGGGGCGCGGCTTCATGATGGCGCCGATGGACGACATGAGCATCTTCTCGTACGGGGCCGAGGCCTACGGCGGCAAGCAGGTGTTCGCGATCGGCTCCAAGGCCGAGGATCCCGAGCGCATCGCGGCCTTCATCGACTGGCTGTTCTCGCCCGAGGGTGCCCTGTCCAACAACAGCCAGACGCAGGGTGCGGCGGGTCCCGAGGGTCTCACGTGGGAGGTCAACGCCGACGGTGAGCCCGAGCTGAACGAGCTCGGCCACAAGGTCTTCTTCGAGGGCGACGCCGAGGTCCCGGCCGAATGGGGCGGCGGCAGCTACATCGACGGTGCCTCACAGCTGAACATCAGCGCGGTCCTCCCGATCGACACGGACCCGAACACCGGCTTCCCCTACAGCTACAAGCTGTGGCCGACGTACCAGGCCGAGACGAGCAACCCGGTGACCGACGACTGGTCGGCGAAGATGGGCGCGACGACGACCATGGACTACCTGCGCGAGAACGACCAGCTCCTCGTCGGACCCGGCGCGAGCTACACCCCCGAGGCTGATTCGTCCGAGATCGAGACCCTGCGCAACCAGGCCAAGGCGGCGATCGTGCAGACCTCGTGGCAGATGGTGTTCGCCGAGAACGACGCGCAGTTCGACTCGCTGTTCGCCTCGCTGCAGGAGACGGCGGCGGGCCTCGGCTACGACAAGGTCCTCGAGGTCGACATGAGCAGGGCCGAAGAGCAGGATGCCGCGCGCAAGGCGGTCGCTGCGGAGTTCGGCGGCTGACCCCGGTCCGGATCGTGAGAAGGGCTCCGTCGGATGATCCGGCGGGGCCCTTCCGTGTGCGGGTCTAGACCTCTCCCGAGGACACGGTCAGGTCGATCGGACGTCTCTCGCGATCTCCGTGCCATCGGCCGTGGCGCAAGACTCCGTACCCGACGCCCTGGGAGAACAAGCGCAAGCCGTTGGAGGCTGCTTGACTGAGGTTACAGAGTCGAGAACGAGAGCCCCCGCACCCGTGCTTCAGGGAGACAGATGAACAAGGGCCTACCGATTCAGGTCACCGTCCTCATGCCGCTCGGGGTCGCGGTGACCATCTTCTCCGCGCTCGGGTGGTGGATACCTGCGGGAATCGCGATCGTGGGCGCGGTTGCAGCTGTTGCCTGGACACGTCGATCCGTCGAGAACAGGGAGATCGATGAGGTCATTGCCGCCAACGCGGGGTCAGATGATCCTCGGCCTCGCGGCACGGGCGGCGAACCGCGAGGCAGCGATCCCGAACCTGACTCCAGAGGGGACCGCGAGGGGTCTTAGCATTCATCCTCACTTCGATGCGTTGCGAGCAGGGCGCGAAGGCACGGGCGGTCTTTCTGCCGTCACTCCCGTGCGCGATGCGGCGTCAGGCGGCGGTGCCGGAGCGGCGCCGGTGGACGCTGCGGAAGAGGAACGCGCAGCCGTAGGCGCCCACGGAGAAGCCGATCGTCGCGACGAGGAAGATCGTCGGCGGGAAGACGATCACGAGGCACAGCACGGTGACCGGGATGACGAGCAGCACGAGGGTGCGCAGGGGCTCCGCGGCGGGGAGCAGCAGGGCGTTCTTCAAGGTCTGGCGGAACGATGCGCGGTAGGCCGCGACGAGTCCCATCGCGTGCAGGAACGCCGCGACGGCGTAGGCGGCGGCGGCGAATCCGAGCACCGCGAGCCCGGTGAACAGCGGCTCGGGCGACGAGAGCCAGAAGAGTCCGCTGAAGGCGACCGCGACGGCCGCCGTCAGCAGGATCAGGCTGAGCCCGGTCGCGGGGAGGAAGTTCCGCGCGAATGCGGGGAGGAAGTCGCGCACCGGCCTTCCGCTCTCCTCGTCGGAGAAGCGTCGCGTGACCTCGAACAGCGCGCTCGTCGCGGCGCCGATCGTCACGATCGGGATGCAGCACAGCAGGAACAGGATGTTGAGGACCACGAACTCCAGGAAGGTGCTCAGCCCCTGGACGGCGCGGTTCTCGGGGTCGATCCGCACGATCAGCTCGCCGGGTCGGCGAAGCGCGGCGCGATCAGTTCCGCCCCCGGCCCGCGGGTGCCTCCGATGGCGTCGAGCAACGCCCGCGCGCCCCGCGCGCCGAGGGTCTCGGCGGGCAGGTCGATGACGTCCGAGACGCCCGGCACGTGCAGGGCGAGTTCGGCGGGGCTCAGCGCGAGGATCTCGACGGGGCCGCCGTCGGCCGCGCCCATGAGCCGCGCGGCGATGAAGGGGAGGGCCGCTTCGTTGTGCACGAACAGGGCCGTCGTGTCGGGCGACTCCGCCAGCACCTGATCGACGACCCGGGTCGCCCCGGGTCCCGACGGACAGGGGAGTGCCCGCGCGGTGAGGCCGGCCGCCTCGCTCGCGGCGAGGAACCCCCGCATGAGCCGGTCGGAGTACGAGGTGTGCCGAGCCTGCACCTGCGGCGGAGCCCCCAGCAGGGCGACGGCCCGGTGGCCGCGCTCGGCGAGCCGCTGGGCCGCCAGACGACCGGCGGCCTCGAAGTCGAAGTCGACGCAGACCAGGTCGTCCGCGGCATCCGGCAACCCGATCAGCACGGCCGGGATGCTCAGCTCCGCCAGCGCGCCCACACGCGGATCGCTGGTCTCGACGTCGAGGATCAGCACGCCGTCGACCATGCCCGCCCGGGCCGCCCGCTCGACGCCCGCGGCGTCGTCGCTGGTCAGCAGGAGGATGTCGTGATGATGCGCGCGTGCCTCCTTGAGCGCGCCGGCGACGATCTGCATGACGACGTGCACGTCGACACCGGCGCGGATGGGGGCCTGCAGACCGAGGACGCTCGTCGATCGCGAGGCGAGCGATCGCGCGCTGGCCTGAGGGCTGTAGGACAGGTCCGCCATCGCCCGCTCGACGCGGTCCCGCGTCTCCTGCGAGATGGTGCGCTTGCCGCTCATCACATAGGACACCGTCGAGATCGAGACCCCCGCGGCCTGGGCCACGTCCGCGATCGTGGTCATGGACACTCCTTCTCCAGGGAGTCGGCCTCGACACCCGGGTGGATCGAGCGTATCGGCTCGTCATGAGCGGGGAACGCAGGCCCGGCGGCCGATGGACACGGCCGTGATCGCTAGTATAAGTTGAGATCGTTGAAGCGCTTCGACAAAGTCGTCCACATCGCTGAAAGGCCCCGGTCATGACCTCTGCCGCCGCCGCGTCCCTCGCGGACCTGACGGAGGGTCTCGGCATCCTCTTCGGAGGCGACTACAACCCCGAGCAGTGGCCCCGCGAGGTCTGGCGCGAGGACGTCGAACTCATGCAGCGCGCCGGTGTGAACCTCGTCACCGTGGGAGTCTTCAGCTGGGCGGAGATCGAGCCCTTTCCCGGTGCGCGCGAGTTCGGCTGGCTCGACGAGGTGCTCGACCTGCTGCACGCGGGCGGCATCGCGGTGGACCTCGCCACGCCGACGGCCTCGCCGCCGCCCTGGCTCGGCGTGCGGCATCCCGAGACGCTCCCGGTCGACCGCGACGGCGTGCGCCTGGTCGCCGGTTCCCGCAACCAGTTCGCGCCCTCCTCGCGCGTCTACCGCGACGCGGCGCGCGCGATCACGGCGGACCTGGCGGCGCGGTACGCACAGCATCCCGCCGTTCGGATGTGGCACGTCGGCAACGAGTACGGCCAGATCGACCATGGAGACGAGGCGGCGCGGGCGTTCCGCGCGTGGCTGCTGCGCCGGTACGGATCGATCGAGGGCATCAATGAGGCGTGGGGCACCGCCTTCTGGGCGCAGCGGTACGCGGACGTGGGCGAGATCCTGCCGCCACGTCGCGCGCCGTACCTCATCAACCCGACGCAGTCCCTCGACTTCCGGCGGTTCACCTCCGACGAGCTGCGCGACTGCTACCGGGAACTGCGCGACACCATCCGCGCGGCGGGGGCGACGCAACCCATCACGACCAACTTCATGGGGCCGTTCGCGCACGTGGACTACTGGTCGTGGGCCCACGACATCGACGTCGTGAGCGACGATCAGTACCCCGACCCCGCCGACCCCGACAGCCCCGCCGGCATCGCGTTCGCGCAGGATCTCATGCGCGGGCTCGGCGGCGGGTCGCCATGGCTGCTCATGGAGCAGGCGATCAGCGCCGTGCAGTGGCGGCCGCACAACCTGCCCAAGACGCCCGCGCGTGCGCGGCTCGATTCGCTGCAGGCCGTCGCGCGCGGCGCGGACGGTGTCTGCTTCTTCCAGTGGCGCCAGTCGACCGCCGGCGCCGAACGGTTCCACTCCGCGATGCTCCCTCACGCCGGCGCCGACACGGAGGTGTTCGCGGGCGTCCGTCGGCAGGGCGCCGACCTGCAGCGGCTGAGCCCGGTGGCCGGGTCCCGCGTCCCGGCGCGGACCGCGCTCCTGTTCGACTGGTCGTCGTGGTGGGCTGCGGACGAGCCCGCCCGCCCCACGACCCGCTTCGACAGTCTCGAGCAGGTGCACCGGTGGTACCGCGTGCTCTGGCGGCGGAACGTGCCCGTCGACGTCGTGCGGTTCGACGCGGACCTCACCGGTTACGACGTCGTCGTCCTGCCGCACGGCTATGTGCTGCGTCCGGGTGACGCCGACCGTCTCGCGGCCGCCGCGGCGGCCGGAGCCCAGGTCGTCGTCGGGCCCTTCAGCGGCGTGGCCGACGAGCGCGGCCACATCCTGACCGGCCGCTCGCCGGCGCTCCTTCGGGAGCACATCGGCGCGAGCGGCGAGGAGTGGGTCGGCCTTCCCGACGACGGGGTCGCCGTCGCGGCGACGGACGGGCGACGCCCAGCATCCGTCGCCTCCGTCCTGGCCGAGAAGCTGCGCTCGGACGGCGCCGAGACGCTGGTCGCGTTCGCCGAGGGAGACCTCGCCGGTCGGCCGGTCGTGACGCGCCACGGCGGCACCTGGTACGTCGCCGCGGTCGTCGCCGACGACCTGCTCGACGCGATCCTGGGCGACGTGCTCGCGGCGGCGGGGGTCACCGGCGCGGTGACGGGCTCGGTGCCGGGCGTGGAGGCGGTGCGACGCGGTGAGGCGCTGTTCCTGCTGAACCGGGGACCCGAGGATGCGACGATCCCCCTCCCGGGCGCATGGACCGATCTGCTGACGGATGAAGAGATGGACGAGCACGTGAGGGTCCCGAGTGGGGACGCGCGGGTCGTGACGGAAAGGCGCAGGACATGAAGTTCACCGACGGCTACTGGCTCATGCGGCCGGGGGTGACCGGCCTGTACGCGAGCAGCGTGGACGACATCCGCGCCGACGCGGAGGCGGGGACGCTCACGGTCTACGCCCCCACCGCGCAGATCCGTCACCGCGGCGACACGCTCAACCGGCCGCTGATCACGACGACGTTGTCCGCGCCGGCGCCCGGCGTCATCCGGGTGCGGGTGCAGCGGCACGCCGGCACACGGCACCGCGGGCCCGACTTCGCGCTGACGGCGCAGGAGGGCTATGTGCCGGAGGTCACCGCCGACGACACCGAAGCGGTGCTGGATGCCGGTGACCTCCGCGTCCGCGTGTCGCGCGAGGGGGCGTGGCGGGTGGCCTTCGAGCAGGGCGACCGCGTGCTCACGACCTCGCTGCCACGGTCGATCGGCCACATGAGCGGACCCGACGGCACCTTCGTCCACCAGCAGCTGTCGATCGAGCCGGGCGAGCGCGTCTACGGCTTCGGCGAGCGGTTCGGCGCGTTCACGAAGAACGGGCAGTCCATCGACACGTGGAACGCCGACGGCGGCACCTCGAGCGAGCAGGCGTACAAGTCGGTGCCGTTCTATCTGACGAGTCGCGGCTACGGCGTCTTCGTCGACAGCCCCGACGCGGTGTCGTTCGAGGTGGGCTCCGAGATCAACTCGCGCGTCCAGTTCTCCGTCCCCGGCGAGACGCTCGACTACTACGTGATCGCCGGCCCCGAGCCGAAGGACGTGCTCCGCCGGTACACGGCGCTCACCGGTCGGCCCGCGCGTGTACCCGCCTGGTCGTTCGGCCTGTGGCTGACGACGTCGTTCACGGCCGCCTACGACGAGGCGAGTGTCACCGAGTTCGTCGACGGGATGCGGGAGCGCGAGCTGCCGCTGTCGGTCTTCCACTTCGACTGCTTCTGGATGCGGGAGTTCCAGTGGACCGACTTCACGTGGGACCCGCGCATGTTCCCCGACCCCGACGGCCAGCTGGCGCGCCTGCGGGAGCGGGGGCTCAAGGTATCGCTCTGGATCAACCCCTACATCGCCCAGCGCTCGGCGCTGTTCGCGGAGGCGGCCGAGAAGGGGTACCTGCTGAAGACCACCGACGGCGACGTCTGGCAGTGGGACATGTGGCAGGCCGGCATGGCGATCGTCGACTTCACCAACCCCGAGGCATCCGAGTGGTTCGCCGAGCACCTCCGCCGACTCGTGCGGCAGGGGGCGGACAGCTTCAAGACGGACTTCGGCGAACGGATCCCCACCGAGGGGGTCGCCTGGCACGACGGGTCCGACCCGCGCCGCATGCACAACTACTACCCGCAGCTCTACAACGCGCTCGTGTTCCGGGTTCTCGAGGAGGAGCGGGGCGTCGGCGAGGCGGTACTGTACGCGCGCTCCGCGACCGCCGGTGGGCAGCAGTTCCCGGTGCACTGGGGCGGCGACAACGACTCGACGCTGCTGTCGATGGCTGAGACGCTGCGGGGCGGCCTGTCGCTGGCCATGAGCGGGTTCGGCTACTGGAGTCACGACATCGGCGGCTTCGAGGGGACACCGGATGCCGGTGTGTTCAAGCGCTGGCTGGCGTTCGGCCTGCTGTCGTCGCACTCGCGGCTGCACGGTTCGGGCAGTGTGCGTGTGCCCTGGGCGTTCGACGAGGAGGCCGTCGAGGTCACGCGCCTGTTCACGCGGCTGAAGCTGCGCCTCATGCCGTACCTCGCGCGGATCGCGGAGGAGGCGCACACGGACGGCATCCCGATGATGCGCCCGCTCGTGCTCGAGTTCCCCGGCGACCGCACGACGCACGACGCCGACGTGCAGTACCTGTTGGGCGACGCCCTCATGGTCGCGCCGGTGTTCGCCGAGGACGGCGGTGTGGAGTACTACCTGCCCGACGGGCGGTGGACCTCCCTCCTGACCGGTGACGTCGCCGACGGTCGCCGGTGGCACGCGGAGCGCCACGGCTACGACTCCGTCCCGCTGCGGGTGCGCCCGGGCACGGTGCTGCCGTGGGGTGCCCGCGAGGACCGACCCGACTACGACTGGGCCGACGGGGTCACGCTGCGCTGCTTCGAGCTGCCGGACGGCTACGACGCCGAGACGGTCGTTCCCGGACACGACGGGGCGCCCGCGACGGTCTTCCGCGTGCGCCGCGAGGGCGGTCGCATCGTGGCCGAGTCCCGTGACGCCCGCGCGCCGTGGAGCCTGCAGGTCGGCGAGCGGACGGCGTCGGCGACCGGCGCGGGCAGCATCAGTGTGGAGACGGCGGGGTGAGCTCCGACGTGTTCCGCCGGGTCGACCTGCCCCTCGCCGACCGTGCCCGCGACCTGCTCGACCGCCTGAGCCCGGACGAGCGGCTCGCGATGCTGCACCAGGCGATGCCGGCCGTCGAGCGCCTCGGCATCCGTCCCTTCCACACGGGGTGCGAGGCCCTGCACGGGCTGGCCTGGGTTGGGGTGGCGACGGTGTTCCCGCAGCCGGTCGGTCTCGCCGCGACGTGGGACACCGAGCTGATCGAGCGGATCGGCGATCTGGTCGCGACCGAGGTGCGCGCCAAGCGCGCCTCGGGCGCCGATGTCGACCTCAACGTGTGGGCGCCCGTCGTGAACACGCTGCGCCACCCCGCGTGGGGCCGCAACGAGGAGGGGTACTCAGAGGATCCGCACCTGACCGGGCAGTTCGGTGCGGCCTACAGCCGTGGGCTGCGCGGCGACCACCCGCGTGTGTGGAAGACGGTGCCGTCGCTCAAGCACTTCCTCGCCTACAGCAACGAGACCGATCGGTCTGCCACCTCGTCGGAGATGTCGCTGCGCGCCCTCCACGAGGAGGAGCTGCCGGCGTTCCGCCCCGCGATCGAGCGGAAGGTCGCGGGCGGCATGATGCTCGCCTACAACCGGGTCAACGGCGTGCCCGCGCACACGCAGCCCGAGCTCGTCGCCGAGGCGCGCCGCTGGAGCGACGAGTCGATCGCCGTCGTATCGGATGCCGGGGCTCCCACCTTCCTCGTCTCGATCCAACGGGCGCAGCCCGACAAGGTCCACGGCGCCGCCGCACTCGTGACGAGCGGGATGGACTCCTTCACCGACGACGGCCCGGACCCGGGGCCCACCCTCGAAGCGCTCCGCGGCGCGCTCGCGGCGGGGCTGCTCACCGAGGCGGACGTGGACACCGCTGTCCTGCGCCTGCTGGAGATGCGGGTGCGCACCGGCGAGTTCGACGGCGACGGCGACCCCTACGCGGGAATCGCATCCGAGGAGATCGACACCCCCGCCGCGCGCGAGCTCGCCCGGGTCGCCGCGGGGCGCCAGGTCGTGGTGCTGCGCAACGACGCCGGCGTCCTCCCACTCGTGTCGCCGTCCGCGGTGGCCGTCGTCGGTCCGATGGCCGACCTCGTCCTCACCGACTGGTACTCGGGCACGCCTCCCTACGAGATCGGGATCGCGCAGGGTGTGCGCGACCGCTACCCGGCTGCGCAGGTCGAGGCGGTCACCGGCGCCGACACCGTCGCGCTGCGCGCACCGTCGGGTTACGTCGCCGCGACGGCCGACGGTGCGATCGTCGACGCGACCACCGAGACCCGTACCCCGGCGACGCTGTTCGACGTCACGGACTGGGGCGACGGGGTCCTCACCCTGCGCTCGCACGGGAGCGGTCGGCTCCTCACGGGTGCCGGCTGGCCCATGCGCGCGGACGCCGCACGGGTGGGCGGCTGGGTCGTGCAGGAGAGCTTCCGTCGCCACGTCCACGAGGACGGTACGTGGTCGCTTCTGCACCTGGGCTCGGGTCGCTGGGTGCGCGTCGTCCGCGACATCGGCCAGCTCGCGGCCGAGGCCGTCACCGTCAACGACGCGGCGCGCTTCGAGGCCGAGACCATCGTCTCGGGCACTGACGAGGTCGCGCGGGCGGCCGCGGCAGCGGACGTCGTCATCGTCGCCGTCGGGAACGACCCGCACCTGTCGGGACGGGAGACCGCGGACCGGCCGCACCTCCTGCTCCCGGCAGCGTCGACCGAGATCTGGCGCACCGCCCGCGCGGCGAATCCGCGCAGCATCCTCACGATCGTCTCCAGCTTCCCCTACGTCCTCGCAGACGCCGCCGACGCCGAGACGGTCGTGTGGTCGAGCCACGCCGGGCAGGAGCTCGGTCACGGTCTGCTCGACGTCCTGAGCGGTGACGTGGAACCGACGGGGCGCCTCGCGCAGTCGTGGCCGGCGCGTCCCGAGCAGGCGGGTGACCTGTTCGACTACGACACGCAGCGGCAGCAGGCGACCTACCGCCATCAACCCGGTCCCTACGCCTTCGCGTTCGGCCACGGGCTGGGCTACGGCGAGGTCGCCTACACGGCGGTGACGGTGGATGCCGCGGAGGTGACGGTGCCGGCGCCGAGCCACCGGCATCCTGCTCTCGACCCTCGGATCGACGAGAAGGTCGTCGTCGCCACGGTCACGGTCGCGAACCCGTCGGTGCGGGTCGTCGAGGAGCTCGTGCAGGTGTACGCCGTCGCTCCGGAGCTGCCCATCGCCGCGCCGCGACGTCTGCTGCTCGGGTACGCCCGCGTGCGCGTGCAGCCGGGAACGACCCGCACGGTGCAGGTGCCCTTCGCGATCGAGCGTCTCGCGGTGTGGGATGACGCGATCCGGATCGACGGTGCGCCGGAGGACTGGCTGCACGAAGGGGCGTTGCGGGTGCAGCCGGGGGAGTACCGGATCGCCGCCGGTCCCTCGGCGGATCGGCTCGTCGTCGACGCGACCCTCGTCGTCCGCGGCTGACCCGACCGGATCGGCTCAGACGTCTCCGCCGCCGAATCCGGTGGACTCGCGCGCGACCACGGAGAAGGCCGGCTGGACGGTGCGCGGATCCTTGCGCGGTCCCTTCTCCGAGATGCGCTCGAGCAGCAGATCGAGTGCCGTCTCGGCGATCTGCTCCTTCCCCGCATCGACGCTCGAGAGAGAGGGCACGGAGAACCGCGCCTCGTCGATGTTGTCGAAACCGAGGACCGCGACGTCGTCGGGCACCGTCACGCGCTCGCGGGCGAGACCGCGCAGCGCTCCCAGGGCGAGCGTGTCATTGAGGGCGAAGAGCCCGTCGAAGGCGACGCCTTCGGCGACGAGTGCATGGACCGCCTCCGATCCCGCGTCCCGCGTCCAGTGCAGGAGGGGTCGGATGAGTGCGGGGTCCTCCGGCACGCCCGCGGCGGCGAGCGCCTCGCGATAACCCGCGAGGCGCAGGCTCGCCGAGCTCGGCTGCGCGGGGTCGTCGTCGCTGCCGCCGAGGATCGCGATCCGGCGGCGACCCAGTGAGAGCAGGTGCTCGACGCCGGCACGGGCGGCGGCGGTGTTGTGGATCGCCACGTGGTCGGTGGGGCCGTTGAAGATGCGGTCGCCGAGGAGGACGAGCGGATAGTCGACGGCGAGGACGTCCACGTCGAGCTGCCCGAGGTTCACCGGGCTCAGCAGCAGGCCGTCCGTGAAGCGGCGTCGGCCTCCGCTGATGGCGAGGATCTCTGCCTCACGATGACCGCCGGTCTGCTCGACGACGACGCCCACGCCGCGGGTGTCGGCGAGGCGGATGATGTGGTCCGCGAGTTCGGCGAAGTAGTTCTCGCGCAACGCCGGCACCGCGAGGGCGATGACGCCCGTGCGTCCCGAGCGCAGACCGCGCGCCGACACGTTCGGCCGGTACGAGAGCGCGACGATCGCGTCCTGCACCCGCCGGCGGGTGTCGTCGCGGACGTACGGGTAGTCGTTGACCACGTTCGAGACGGTCTTGATGCTGACTCCGGCGACCCGGGCGACATCGTGCATCGTCGCACCCATGCTGCTCCCTCCCTCGAGGACCCCCTCACTCTAGGGCGTCCCACGGAGGATCTTGACACCTCCGCATCCCGACTCTAGGTTCATCTACAACGTTGATCTACAACGTTGTAGTCCTGCGTTGCGAATCCCGCTCCGCATCGTGATCGCGCCGACGAAGAAGTCCCAGCATCCGAAAGGAATCACAGTGAAGACGAAGACTGTCCTCGCTACCTCCGCCGCCCTCGGCCTCACCCTCGCCTTCGCTGCCTGCAGCGGTGGCGGCGGCGGCAACGGGGGAGGCGGCGGCGGCAACGACGCCACCAACTGCACCAACGACATCCCGAAGGACGACCTGCCCGTCGTCACCATGTGGGCCTGGTACCCCAACATGGAGACCGTCATCGACAACTTCAATGAGGAGAACGACGAGGTCCAGGTCTGCTGGACGAACGTCGGTCAGGGCGGTGACGAATACGACAAGTTCCAGACCGCCATCACCGCGGGAACGGGCGCGCCCGACGTCATCATGATCGAGGCGGACCGCATCCCGACCTTCCAAATCCAGGAAGCCATCGTCGACATCTCCGACTACGGCCTCGACGAGGTCCGGGACGACTACAGCGACGGCGCGTGGAAGGACGTGTCGGTCGGCGAGGGCGTCTACGGCGTGCCGGTCGACGGCGGGCCGATGGGCATGATCTACCGCGCCGACCTCTTCGAGGAGTACGACATCGCGCCGCCCACGACGTGGGAGGAGTACGAGGCCGCAGCACAGAAGATGAAGGATGCCGGCGGCCCGCTCTTCGGCGACCTCGGAGCGAACGTGCCCGCCGTCATGATGGCCCTGCAGTATCAGAACGGCGCGCAGCCGTTCGAGTACGACTCGGCGACGCCCGAGCAGATCGGCATCTCGCTCAACGACGACGCCTCCAAGGAGGTGCTCGACTACTGGGCGGGCCTCGTCGAGAAGGGTCTCGTCGGCACGCAGGACCAGTTCACGCCCGAGTACATCGCCGGTGTGATCGGCGGCGACTACGCGACCTACATCTCGGCCGCGTGGGCTCCCGGCTATCTGACGGGCGCCGGTGTCGGTGAGGGCGAGGATGCCGGGGTCTGGCGCACCGCGCCGCTCCCGCAGTGGGATGCCGCGAACCCGGTGTCGGTCAACTGGGGAGGATCGGCCTTCTCGGTGACGTCGCAGGCCGCTGACCCCGAGCTCGCCGCGAAAGCCGCCTTCGGCGTCTACGCCGACGACGCCTCGCTGACCGACGGCTGGCAGAACCAGGTCATCTTCCCGCTGAACCTCACGGCGCTGAACTCCGACGAGTTCGTCGACTACGAGGTGCCGTTCTTCGGCGGTCAGCGGGCCAACGAGGAGGTCTACGTCCCGGCGGCCAACGCCTACGGCGGCATGACCTACACCCCGTTCGGTCAGTACTACTACGACGCCTTCACGTCGCAGCTCGCGGCGATCAACGAGGGCTCCGTGACCGGGTCGGAGGCAGCCGACGCCCTCCAGGAGGACGTCGTCGCATACGCCGAAGAACAGGGATTCACGGTCCAGTGACCCTGCTCGTGGGCCGGTCCGTCCTCCGGACCGGCCCACGCGTCGCGCCCCCACCCGAGAACCCGGAGTCGCCATGACCGTCGACCTGGCGCAGAGCGCCGTCACCCCCGCATCCGCCCCCACCGCCCGGCGGCGTCGCCGCCGCGGGCGCCAGAGCCTCATCGGCTGGGGATTCGTCGCGCCCTTCGCGATCGTCTTCCTCGCCCTGCTCGTCGCCCCGCTGCTCTTCGCGCTGTACCTGAGCCTGTTCCAGAACCAGCTCATCGGCGGCGAGCGGTTCGTCCTCTTCGACAACTACGTGAAGGCGTTCACGGACGACAGCTTCCTGAACGGCGTCTGGTTCGTCGTGCGCTTCTCCGTCGTGCTCATCCCGCTGCAGATGGCGGTGTCGCTCGCCGTCGCGCTCATGCTCGACGTCCTCACCGGCGCCTTCTCGCGGTTCTCCCGCCTGATGGTGTTCCTGCCCTACGCCATCCCCGCCGTGATCGGCGCGCTGATGTGGGGATTCCTCTACAGCAAGAGCTTCGGCCCGCTCGCGGAGATCTTCGGGATGTTCGGACTCGTGGGCCCCGACTTCCTGAGTCGCAACCTCATCTTCGTCGGACTGCTGAACATCGTCATCTGGCAGTGGGCCGGCTACTACATGATCATCCTCTACGCCGCTCTGCAGGGGATCGACCCGACGCTGTACGAGGCGGCGCGCATCGACGGCGCGAACCAGTGGCAGATCATCTTCCGGATCAAGATCCCGCTCATCGCGCCGGCGCTCGTCCTGATCCTGGTGTTCGCCCTGATCGGGACACTGCAGTTCTTCAACGAGCCGCAGATCCTGCGCTACCTCGCCGCGGGAGCGATCCCCGCGGACTTCACACCCAACATGTACGCCTACCAGCAGGCGTTCGCGCTGGCGAACTACAACTACGGCTCCGCGATCTCGTTCGCGCTCGGCGCCGTCGTGTTCATCTGCGTCTATCTCTTCATGTTCATCACGCGCAAGCGGGGGAGCTTCCTGTCATGACCGCCACCGCCGACACGCCCCGTCGTCCCGTTCCGGTCGACACGCGACGCCGAACGTCGCCCCGCCGGTACCTGCCGCTGCAGGTGCTGCTCGGCTTCCTCGTCATCTACTTCCTGATCCCGTTCTGGTGGGTCATCGTCAACAGCTCGAAGAACGCGGGCGGGCTGTTCGGCGGCGGCAGCTCGCTCTGGTTCGCCGACGACATCGACTACATCGCGAATTTCACTCAGCTCTTCACCTTCCAGGACGGCATCTACCTGCGGTGGCTCGGCAACTCGGCGCTGTACGCCCTCGTCGGCGGGGTCGGGGCGACGGTCCTGGCCGTCGCGGCGGGGTACGGCTTCGCGAAGTACCGTTTCGTCGGGCGTCGATTGAGCTTCTCGATCCTGCTCGGATCGGTGATGGTGCCGGCGACGGCGCTCGTCATCCCGACCTTCATCCTGTTCTCCGAGCTGGGCCTCACGAACACCATCTGGGCGGTCATCCTGCCGACCCTGCTCAACCCGTTCGGGGTCTACCTCATGCACGTCTACGCGCGCGATGCCGTTCCCGACGAGCTCCTCGACGCCGGACGCGTCGACGGGGCGGGTGACTTCCGCATCTTCGTGCAGCTCGCGCTCCCGATGCTGCGCCCCGCGATCGTGACGGTGCTCCTGCTGTCGGTCGTCGCGTCATGGAACAACTACTTCCTGCCGCTCGCGATGCTCTCCGACAACCGTCTGTTCCCCGTCACCGTCGGGATCGGTCTCTGGCAGGGCCTCGCGTCGGCGAACAACGCGGGCGGGACGTCGCTGTGGAGCATCATCATCCTCGGTTCGCTCGTCTCCGTCATCCCGCTGATCATCGCCTTCCTCACCCTGCAGCGGTACTGGCAGGGCGGGTTGTCGATCGGCAGCCTCAAATGACCTGCCGCACCCGCCTGCTCCCGCTCTCTACCCTCGGAGTCCCCTCATGCCCACGGCACGTCTGACCCTCGATCCGCGCGCGACCGTGGGCGCCATCGACCGCCGCCTCTTCGGCTCGTTCGTCGAGCACCTGGGACGCTGCGTGTACGACGGCATCTACGAGCCGTCCCACCCCGCCGCCGACGACGACGGGTTCCGCGCCGACGTGCTCGACCTCGTCCGCGAGCTCGGCGTCAGCACGGTGCGCTATCCCGGCGGGAACTTCGTGTCGGGGTACCGGTGGGAGGACGGCATCGGGCCTCGCGAGGACCGCCCGCGCCGGCGCGACCTCGCCTGGCATTCCACCGAGACCAACGAGATCGGGCTGGACGAGTTCGCCTCCTGGGCGCGCAAGGCCGGCAGTGAACTGATGTACGCCGTCAACCTCGGCACGCGCGGTGTGCTCGACGCGCTCGACGTGCTCGAATACGCGAACGGTCGCCCCGGGACGACCCTCGCCGACCGTCGGGTCGCGAACGGGACGCCCGAGCCCCACGGCATACGGATGTGGTGCCTCGGCAACGAGATGGACGGTCCCTGGCAGCTCGGGGCCAGCACACCCGAGGAGTACGCGGAGATCGCCGCGAAGACCGCGAGCGCGATGCGGCAGGTGGACCCCGCGCTGGAGCTGGTCGTCTGCGGCAGTTCGAGTTCGCAGATGCCGACGTTCGGCCGATGGGAGCGGGTGGTGCTCGAGCGGTCGTACGAGGACGTCGACTTCATCTCGTGTCACGCGTACTACGAACCCAAGGACGGCGACCTGGGCAGCTTCCTCGCCTCTGCGACCGACATGGATCGCTTCATCGAGAGCGTCGTCGCAACGGCCGATGCCGTGAAGGCGGCTCGCCGGAGCGACAGGGAGATCGCGATCTCGTTCGACGAGTGGAACGTCTGGTACCAGAGCCGCTTCCACGAGGTCGACAAGATCACCGACATCGACGACTGGCCGGTCGCGCCGCGGCTGCTCGAGGACGGCTACTCCGTGATGGATGCCGTCGTCGTCGGCAACCTGCTCATCTCGCTGCTGCGTCACGCCGACCGGGTCAAGTCCGCGAGCCTCGCGCAGCTGGTGAACGTGATCGCGCCCATCATGACCGAGCCCGGCGGTCCCGCCTGGCGGCAGACCACCTTCTTCCCGTTCGCCGAGACGTCCCGCCACGCCCGCGGCGTGACCCTCGACGTCGCGGTCGACGCGCCCGACTACGAGACCGCGCGTTTCGGGCGTGTGCCGCTCGTCGACGCCGTCGCGACGCACGACGCCGACAGTGGGGCGACCACGGTGTTCGCCGTCAACCGCAGTCTCGAGGAGGAGGTCGTCCTCGAGGTCGACGTGTCCCGACTGGATGCGTCGGCATCGCTCTCCGCGCGCCTGCTCTCCGACGCCGACATCCACGCCCGCAACACACTCGAGGATCCCGAACGGGTGACGCTGCGCGAGGTCGCGGTCGACCGCGACGGTGAGGTCGCCACCCTGACCCTCCCGGCCGTCTCGTGGGTCGTGGTCGAGATCCGATGAGCGTCGACACCCAGACGACGACGGAGCGGATCGAGGAGCTCCTGTCCCGGATGACGTGGGAGGAGAAGCTGGCCCAGCTCGGCAGTCACTGGAACGACCGGCGGACGGGCGGCGAGATCATCGCGCCGATGCAGGACGTCATGGGCGCGGGGCGCCTCGACTTCGCCGCCGCGGCCCGCCACGGCATGGGGCATCTCACCCGCCGGTTCGGAACCACGCCGGTGCGACCGCGCGACGGGATGATCGCCGCGCGCGAGGATCAGCTGTTCCTGCGGGACTCGACGCGCCCCGGCATCCCGGCGATCCTCCACGAGGAGTGCCTCACCGGTCTCACGACGCTCGGCGCCACGGTGTATCCGACGCCGCTCGCGTGGGCGGCGACCTTCGACCGTGAGCTGGTCCACGAGATGGCGGCCGCGATCGGCGCCGACATGCGTGCGCTCGGGGTGCATCAGGGGCTCGCGCCCGTCCTCGACGTGACCACCGACTACCGGTGGGGACGCGTCGAGGAGACCCTCGGCGAGGATCCCTTCGTCGTCGCCACCCTGGGCACCGCCTACGTACGGGGGCTGCAGTCGGCCGGAGTGATCGCGACCCTCAAGCATTTCGCCGGCCATGCGTCGTCGCGGGGCGGGCGCAATCACGCTCCGGTCGCGATGGGCGAGCGGGATCTCCGCGACCTCGTCCTGCCGCCCTTCGAGATGGCGGTGCGGACCGGCGGCGCCGGCAGCGTCATGAACTCGTACACCGAGACCGACCGCGTGCCGGCCGCCGCCGACCGGCGGCTGCTCACCGACATCCTGCGCGGGGAGTGGGGCTTCGAGGGCACCGTGGTCTCGGACTACTGGGCGGTCGCCTTCCTGAAGGCGAAGCACCGCGTCGCGGCGACGGTGGCGGATGCCGGTCGGCTCGCCCTGCACGCCGGGATGGACGTGGAACTCCCCGACACCGCCGCGTTCGCGGCGCTCGCCGTCGACGACCCCGACCCGGAGCGCACCGCGTCCGAGGTGGACGAGGCCGTGCGTCGCGTCCTCCGCCAAAAGCTCGCGCTCGGTCTGCTCGACGACGGCTGGCAGCCGCCGGAACCGGCCGACGTCGATCTCGACAGCGAGCGCAACCGCAGCATCGCCCGTCGCCTCGCCGAGCGATCCGTCGTCCTCCTCGACAACCCGCGCGGGCTGCTGCCGCTCACCCTCCCGCCGGCGCGGATCGCCGTCGTCGGGCCCGGCGCCGACGACCCCCGCGTCCTCATGGGGGCCTACTCGTACCCGATCCACGTCCTTCCGCGGCACCCGGAGCTGGGGCTCGGCATCGACGCGGACTCGATCGCGGCTGCCGTCCGCCGCCGCTTCGGCGAGGCGGAGGTCTCGGTCGTTCCGGGGGTCCCGCTCGTCGAGCCGCCGGCGGATGGTGAGATCGAGCGTGCCGTCGACGCGGCCGCCGAGGCAGATGTCGCGATCGTGGTCGTCGGCGATCGGGCCGGCATGTTCGGCACGGGCACGTCGGGCGAGGGTTCCGATGCGCCGGGGCTCGACCTTCCCGGGCATCAGGGTCGCCTTGCGGACGCGGTGCTCGCGACGGGAACGCCCGTCATCCTCCTCGTCGTCTCGGGGCGTCCGTACGCGCTGGGACGCTATGTCGGCAGGGCCGCTGCGATCGTCCAGGCCTTCTTCCCCGGCGTCGAGGGACCGGCGGCGATCGCCGGCATCCTGGCGGGGGACACCGCACCGTCGGGTCACCTGCCCGTCCAGATCCCGTGTCACGCGGATGCCCTCCCGCACACCTACCTCGCCCCGCCCCTCGGTCAGGACGGCGATCGCATCAGCAGCCTGTCGATCGCCGCGGCCTTCCCCTTCGGTCACGGGCTGTCGTACACGTCGTTCGAGGTCGGCGCGCCCGAGCCCGCGGCGAGCGACCTGCCCACCGACGGCCGCACCTCGGTCTCGGTGCCGGTCCGCAACACCGGCGGCCGGAGGGGCGCGACGGTCGTGCAGCTGTACGCCTCCGACCCGGTGGCGCAGGTCACGCGGCCCGTCGTTCAGCTCCTCGGCTATGCGCGGGTCGAGCTCGACTCCGGTGCCGCTGCGCGGGTGCACTTCGATGTGCACGCCGATCGGTTCTCGTTCGTCGGTCTCGAGGGACGGCGCGTCGTCGAGCCCGGCGACATCCTCCTCTCGAGCGGTCGCTCGGTCGGTGACCGCTCGGCCGAGGTGCTCCTCCGCCTCGCGGGCCCCACGAGACGCGTCGAGCACGCGGTTCTCGACACCCCGACCCGTGTCGAGGGGGTCGACGCATGAGCGCGTGGACGGCCGACGACTGGCCGATCGCCGCCGCAGCGCTGCCCTTCTCCGGCACGCTCCCCGACGGTCGGTCGGTGACCGAGGCGGGACCCGACGAATGGGCGGTCACGCTCGCCGAGATCGCGGACGCCGGCTTCGACGCCCTCGATGTCACCGATTCGTGGCTCCGGCTGGCGGACTTGGATGCCGCGGGTCGTGCGGACTTCCTCGCGGTGGCACGTGAGACGGGGGTGCGGCCCCTCTCGCTCTCCGCGATCCGACGCAGCGTCGTCGACCCGCGCGACGGCGACGCGAACCTCGCCTACAGCCACCGCGTGCTCGAGGCCGCGGCATCCGTCGGCATCGGCACCGTGTCGTTCGGGCTGCACCGTCCCCTCACCGCCGAGCAGTCTGCGCAGCTCTGGTTCTGGACGGTGGACGGGCCGAAGGACGACCCCGCGGACTGGGACCTCGCGGTCACGCGGCTGCGCGAGCTCGGCCGCCATGCGGAGGAGCTCGGCGTCCTCATGTCACTCGAGATGTACGAGGACACCTTCCTCGGAACGGCATCATCCGCCGTGCGCCTCATAGAGAAGATCGGTCTTTCCGGGGTGGGGCTCAATCCCGACATCGGCAACCTCATCCGGCTCCACCGGCCAGTCGAGTCCTGGCTGGAGCTGTGCGAGCAGACCCTCCCGTACGCGAACTTCTGGCACGTGAAGAACTACACCCGCGACGAGGACATCGCGCGCGACTTCTACACCGCGGCACCGTCGCCGATGGTCGCGGGGGTCATCGATTACCGGCGCGCGATGCGGATCGCCCTCGCGAACGGATTCCAGGGCGTCATCTGCGTCGAGAACTACGGCGGCGACGGTCTCAGCGTCTGCGCCGAGAACCGCGACTATCTCCGACGCCACGTGCTGCCGCGCCGAACGTCCACGCAGCTCGGGACGAGCCGCGTGCGTCAGCTCGGTGAGGCCCGGCCTCAGACAGGACCCGAACGATGACCCGCATCGCGAACGATCCCGCCTCCTTCGTCGACGACGCCCTCGAGGGCTTCGCCGCCGCGCACGCCGAGGCGGTGCGCCGCGTGGACGGCGGGGTGGTGCGGGCGACGCCGCTCGCGCTCGGCTCGGTGGCCGTCGTCGTGGGTGGCGGGTCCGGCCACTATCCGGCGTTCGCCGGTGTCGTCGGCCCCGGCATGGCGGCCGGCGCCGTCTGCGGCAACATCTTCACCTCGCCCTCCGCGGGACAGGCGTATCGGGTCGCCCGCGCCGCCGACGCCGGGGGCGGGGTGCTTTTCCTCTTCGGCAACTACGCCGGGGACGTCCTGCACTTCGGCGACGCGCAGGACCGCCTGCGTGCCGAAGGTGTGGATGCGCGGACGGTGCTCGTGACCGACGACATCGCCAGCGCGCCGCTCGCCGAACGAGCCCGGCGACGCGGTATCGCCGGCGACTTCGTCGTCTTCAAGATCGCGGGAGCGGCGGCCGAGCGCGGCGACGACATCGATGAGGTCGAGCGCCTGGCGCGGCACGCCAACGAGCGAACCCGCACACTCGGCGTCGCCTTCGGGGGCTGCACGTTCCCCGGCGCGGACGCGCCGCTGTTCACCGTCCCCGAGGGCATGATGTCGATCGGTCTCGGCATCCACGGCGAGCCCGGCATCCGCGACGTCCCGCGCACGTCGTCGAGAGAGCTCGCTCACATGCTGGTGGGCGATCTGCTGCACGACGTCCCGGAATCGCGCGGCGACCGCGCGGCGGTCATCGTCAACGGCCTCGGGTCGGTCTCGCACGAGGAGCTGTTCGTCCTCTTCCGCGACGTGTCCGCAGAGCTCGGTGCTGCGGGCGTGGCGGTGGTCCAGCCCGAGGTGGGCGACCTCGTCACGAGCCTCGACATGGCCGGCGCATCGGTGACCCTCGTCTGGCTCGACGACGAGCTCGAGCCGCTGTGGGCCGCTGCCGCCGACACTCCCGCCTATCGCAAGGGGGCCGCGGTCCGGACGGCGTCGAGCCGCGCCGTGGCGGCCTCGATCGCGTCGGAGCCCGAGGCGCCGCGGCGTCCCCTCGCGGCCCCCGATGACCGCCGACGGGCCGAACACGCACGGGGTCTGCTGCGGGCGGCGCAGGAGGCGATAGCAGTCGCGGCGGCGGATCTCGGGGCGCTCGACGCCGTCGCCGGAGACGGCGACCACGGTGTCGGGATGCGCGCCGGTGTCGACGCCGCCGTCGCGGCGTTCGACCCAGAGGCCGGGCTCCAGCGCGCGCTCACGACGGCGGCCGATGCGTGGAGTGAGCGTGCCGGCGGCACCTCGGGTGCCCTGTGGGCGACGGCGCTGCGCCGGCTCGCTGCCGAACTCCCCGCTTCCGGCGGGCGGTCCGCGCTCACGCCCGGGGAGCTGGCATCCGCGGTGGGCGCAGCGGTCGACGCGGTCGCCGAGCGCGGGGGAGCGGTGGTCGGCGACAAGACGATGCTCGACGCGATGCGTCCCTACGCCGACGCGCTGCGCGCAGGTGCCACCGCGGAAGTCGACATCCGGTCCCTCCTCGCGGACGCCGCTCGCGCGGCGACCGCGGCGGCGGAGGCCACCGCCGCTCTTCGCCCCTCGAAGGGGCGGGCGCGACCTCTCGCCGAGCGAAGTCTCGGCCACCCCGACCCGGGCGCGACGTCGTTCGCCCTCATCGCCACCGCCGTGGCCCGACACCTGGAGCAGAACCCATGACAGAGGGATGGCGGATCGTCATCGGCAGCGATGACGCCGGCTACGAGTACAAGACGGCCCTGCGGGCGCTTCTGGAGGCGGATGACCGGGTCGCCGACGTGGTCGATGTCGGCGTCGGGGGAGACGAGCACACCGCCTACCCCCTCGTCGCGGTCGCCGCCGCTGAGCGCGTCGCGGCCGGCGCCGCCGACCGGGCGCTGCTGATCTGCGGGACGGGACTCGGAGTCGCCATCTCGGCGAACAAGGTGCCGGGCGTGCGCGCCGTGACGGCCCACGACTCGTATTCGGTCGAACGCGCGGTGCTGAGCAACGACGCCCAGGTGCTCGCACTGGGTCAGCGCGTGATCGGATTGGAACTCGCCAAGCGCCTCGTGACCGAGTGGCTGGGATATCGGTTCGACACATCGTCGCCGTCAGCAGCGAAGGTCGCTGCGATCGCCGAGTACGAAGCGGGAGGGGACCGATGAGTCGCATCGCCGTCGTCGGGAGCGGCTACATGGGAGGCGGTATCGCGCAGGTCGCAGCCATCGCCGGTCACGAGGTCGTCATCACCGATGCGACGCCCGAGATCGCGCGCGCCAACCTCGACCGCATCAACGCCGAAGCAGAGGCTTTCGAGGCGCAGGGGTTGTTCCCCGATGGTGCCGCGGCGGCCGTCCGGCACGGCATCTCCGCGGCGGACGATGTCGAGAGCGCTGTGGTCGGTGCGGACCTCGTCGAGGAGGCCGTCCCCGAGCGCCTGGAGCTGAAGCGCGGGACGTTGGCGCGGATCTCGCGCGCGAATCCGGACGCGGTGATCGGCAGCAACACCTCGACGATCGCACTCGGGGACCTGGCGCCTCCGGTCGAGAACCCGCATCGCTTCCTCGGGGTGCACTTCTCCAACCCGGCGCCCTTCATCCCGGGTGTCGAGATCATCCCGCACGACGGCACCTCCGAGGGGGCCATCGCGACCGCCGAGGTGTTCGTCCGCAGTGTCGGGAAGCTCCCGGCGCGTGTGCGGGACGTCACCGGTTTCGTCCTCAACAGGCTGCAGTACGCGCTCTTCCACGAGGCGACGCAGCTCGTCGAGGAGGGGGTCGCATCGGTAGCCGACATCGACACGATCGTGAGATCGACGTTCGGATTCCGCATGCCGTTCTTCGGCCCGTTCGCGATCGCGGACATGGCGGGGCTCGACGTGTACGCGTTCTGCTACGCCTCGCTGCAGCAGGGCTTGCCCGACCGTTTCCCGACGCCCGCGATGCTGAGCGAGCGGATCGCCGCAGGGCAGCTCGGCACCAAGAGCGGCGGAGGCTTCCGCGCGATCGACGCCGCGCGCACCGATGAGCTGATCGCCTATCGGAACAGGGCGTACGTCCTCATGGCGAGGCTGCTCGAGGAGCTGGGGCCTTCTCCCTTCGACGACCCCCGGTGATCGTTCCACGGACCGCCCGAGCCGCGAAAGGCCGCTCGGGCGGTCGGCGCGCCCAATGGCCACGACGCGATTATCAACGTTGTACATTGCCTCTTGACCCCCGGGCGATCGACTGGGAGAGTGTCCGCGAACGAGATTTACGACGTTGTAAATTTTGACCTGACGCCGTGGATCCGCATCCCCAGGGCCGTCCTCCGCGCTGCCACTCCCCAGGTGTCGGACGCGCGCGGCCACCACGATGAGATGGAGTATCGATGGAGATCACATCCCGGAGTCGGCGATCGCGCCGGCTCGGAGGACGCATCACGGCGATGGTCGCCGGCGGTGCGTTGGCGCTGACCGGCGTCGTCGCTGCGTCACCGGCGGTCGCCGCCGACGCCTGGATCACGGTCCAGGACGACGGCTATCTGCGCATCGCCGTCCCCGACGCCGCCGTGCAGCAGGAGATCGGCGCTGTGTCCCAGGTGGTGGTCGAGGGCAACTTCGGCCCCAGCCACAACTGGGCGCAGATCGGGCTGCAGCGCAGCGGTGCCAACTGGACCGCCACCTACGGTCCGTTCGAACCGGGTCTGTACTACTACCAGGTGACCGGCGACGACTCGAAGGTGTTCAAGGACGGCTCCAATCCGACCGCGGTCACGTCCGAGCCCGAGTGGAGCACCTTCTTCATCCCCGGCGAGTCAGCCGAGTGGCTGGCGGAGCCTGCCGAGGAGGCCGGCACGATCGAGACGCTGACCTATGAGAGCGCCGTTGCCGACGAGGAGCGCGAGGCCCTGGTCTGGGTGCCCCCGACGTACAAGGCGAAGGGCAAGAAGCTTCCGGTCCTGTACCTGCAGCACGGCGGCGGACAGGGCGACCGGGACTGGGTCGAAGTGGGTCGCGCCGAGCAGATCCTCGACAACCTCTGGCTGGAGGGCGATCTCGCGGACATGCTCGTCGTCATGGGCGACGGCAACGTCTCCGACTTCTCCGAGGAGCTGCTCGAGAACATCGTGCCGGCCGTCGAGGACGCCTACAACGTGTCGCCGAGTGCCAAGAAGCGCGCGCTGGCGGGCCTCTCGATGGGAGGCGGTCAGGCGTTCGAGGTGTTCAGCGAGCACCCGGGCGAGTTCTCCGCGATCGGTACCTTCGGAGCCGGACGATTCGGCGAGCTCGACGACATCCCGGTGAAGAAGATGAACAACCGGACGGACCTGTTCCGCGTCTACGTCGGGAACAAGACGGACATCGCCTACAACGACGTGCACGACTCGCTGAAGGCCTTCGACGAGCTGGGCCTCGACTATCAGTTCGACGGCGTCAACCCCGACGCGGGGCACAACTGGAACGCCTGGCAGGAGAACCTCCGCGACTTCGCACCGCGGCTGTTCGGCGGCGCCGGCGGGGACGCTGGGATGAGTGAGGGTCACACCGCCCTCACCGAGCGCTTCGAGTCGCCCGCAGCGGGCACGACCCCGACGCCCTTCCAGGACGACGAGGGTTTCGTGACCTTCGAGACGACGACGGAGTTCGCCGATGCCGACTACGTGTCGGTGTGGGCCAACTGGGCTCCCGGCGGCAGCTGGCTGCGCGTCGAGATGAACAAGGTCGGCGACCGCTGGCGGGCGACCGTCGGGCCGCTGGAGGAGAAGTTCTACCACTACCGGTTCATCGTCGACCGGCAGTCGGTGAAAGACGCCTCCAACCCGACCAAGGTCACCTCGGAGCCGGCGTGGAGCACCTTCCTCGTCCCCGGCGAGGGGTCTCGACTGCTGGCCGATGTGCCCGCGGGGGAGGGCGGCGACCTCGACGTGCTCACCTACCCGAGCGCGGTGGCGAACCAGGAGCGGAGCGCCTACGTCTGGACGCCGGCGGGCTACGACGCCGACCGCGCCGAGCCGTACCCGATGTTCGTCCTCAACCACGGTGGTGGGCAGAGCTGGACCGACTGGGTCGAGATGGGGCGCGCGCGCCAGATCCTCGACAACCTGTCACGGGACGGTGACCTCGAGGACATGGTCGTGGTCATGCCCAACGGCAACGTGAGCGACTACAACCGGGAGATCCGCGAGAACGTCGTCCCCGCCGTCGAGGACGCGTACAACGTCAGCGCCAATCCCGACAAGCGTGCGCTCGCCGGGCTCTCTGCCGGCGGTGCCCGCACCGTCGGGATGTTGAAGGCGCACCCGGGCGAGTTCGCGTGGATCGGCACCTTCGCCGCCGGCTTCGGCGGCACCGCCGGGGTCGACGTCGACGCGATCAACGAGGGCACGGAGCTGTACCGCCTCTACACCGGCGACATCACGGACTTCACCTATGGTGCCGTCGTGAACTCGCTGCCGGTGCTCGACGAACTCGGTATCGACTACGAGTTCAACGGCGTCACGGTCGGTCCGCACGGCTGGGATGTGTGGCAGCAGAACCTGATCGACTTCGCCCCGCGCCTGTTCCAGTCGCTGCCGGCCGACACCGTCCGCCCCGAGGCGACCCTGGTGTCGCCGACGGGGGCCGGACCGTTCCGCCAGGTGGAGCTGCGGGTCGACGCCGCCGACGTCGGCGGACTCGACCGGATCGTGGCGAACGTGTACCGCGGCTCGACGCTCGTGAAGAGCACGCAGACCGCTGTGGGCGGCGCCGAGCGCGGCACCCACACCGCCACGGTCGAGCTCGCCTCGGGTGACTACACCGTCAAGTACAACGCGCGCGACACCGCCGGGAACGTCTCGAAGACCGGGACGTTCGCGTTCACCGTCGACGTCGACGCGCCGACGGCCACCGTCAAACCGGACTCGGTCGCGGGTGCCGGCGACACGTGGGACCTCGTCAGCTACAAGCTGTACGACGCGGTGGGAGTCGACAAGGTGGTCATCAACGGCGTCACGAAGGACCTGACGAACAACCGCTGGTCCGACGTCAACGGCATCCGTCCTGGACAGTTCGGGGCCGTCGCCGGTGAGAACGAGATGATCGTGCACGACGTGGCGGGCAACACCGCCTCGTACACGTTCGTCCTCAACTGACGCACACGACGACGCCCTCCTCGATTCTCGGGGAGGGCGTCGTCGCGCGTGCGGATCAGAGCGTGGCGGCCTCGAGGACGGATGCCGTCGCGAGTCGTGCGTCGTCCGGTCCGACCGCGTACGCCTCGCCGGTGAACTCGACCGATGCGGTTGCCTGGCGTTCGGCGCTGGAGGTCCCGACCCACAGGTCCACTCGGCCCGGTTCCACCGCGCGGACGCCGTCCCGGCCGGTGTAGGCGAGTCGCGTCGGCGGCACGCGGAACTCCACGATCGCCGTCTCGCCCGGCCCCAGCGGCACACGCTGGTACGCGAGAAGCTGCGCCACCGGGCGCGTCGTCGTCCCCACGACGTCGTGGCCGTACAGCTGCACGACGTCGGTCGCTGCGACCGCTCCGGTGTTGCGCACCGTCACGGTCGCCGTGACGCCGTCGCCGGTTCCGGCGTGCGAGGCGACGCGCAGGTCCTCGTACGCGAACGTCGTGTAGGTCAGGCCGAAGCCGAACGGTCGCACCGGCGTCGGGTCCGCGCTGGTGATGTCGCTCGCCCCGCCGAGCCGCGGGTGCAGGTAGGTGAACGGCTGCGCACCGGCCGAGCGGGGGAGCGAGACGGGCAGCCGGCCCGAGGGGGTGATGCGGCCCGAGACGATTCCCGCGAGCGCGTCCGCTCCCTCTTCGCCCGGGAAGAAGGACTGCACGACGGATGCCGGGCGCCCGGCGCCGTCCAGCGCCCACCCGATCGCGTACGGACGCCCCGACAGGATGAGCACGACGACCGGCGTGCCCGATTCCACGACCTCCTCCACGAGGCGGCGCTGCACGCCGGGCAGTTCCAGGTCGTCGACGTCGTTGCCCTCGCCCACGGTGCCGCGGCCGAACAGGCCCGCGCGGTCGCCGACCACCACGATCGCGAGGTCGGCGCGGGATGCCGCGGCCACGGCCTCCGCGATGCCGGTCTCGTCGTCGCCCTCGACGTCGCAGCCACGGACCGCCTCGATCTCGGCGGCCGGATACTCGGCGCGCAGGGCATCGAGAACGGTCGGGATCTCGATGCCCGCGGGCGTTCCCGGGTGGTGGGCGAGGACGTGGTTGACGAACGAATAGCAGCCCATCAGCGCCTCGGACGAGTCGGCGTTCGGGCCGAGGACCGCGATCCGCGCGGGCGCCGTGGCCGGGAGGGTGCCGTCGTTGGAGAGGAGGACCGCGGACTCGGCGGCGAGTCGCCGTGCGAGGTCGCGGTGCCGGAGGTCGTCGAGGTCGATGCTCGTGGGCGGCTGTGTGAAGTCCTCGTCCAGCAGGCCGAGTCGTTCCTTCTGCGCGAGCACGCGAAGCACGGCGCGGTCCAGGATCCCCTCCGGGGCGACCCCCGAGCGGATCCGCTCGAGCAGCGGACCGGCGAAGGCGTCGAGGGTCGGCAGCTCGACGTCGATGCCCGCCCGCAGCGCGAGTTCGGCCGCCTCTCCGAGGTCGGCGGCGACGCCGTGCGTCGAGTGGAGGAAGGCGACCGAGAAGTAGTCCGCCACGACCGGCCCCTCGAAGCCCAGTCGGCCGCGCAGGACCTCGTCCAGGTAGTGCGGGTTCGCCCCCACCGGGACGCCGTCGATCTCGGCGTAGCTGTTCATCACCGACCGCGCGCCGCCGTCGCGCAGCGCCATCTCGAACGGCGGCAGGAAGACGTCCGCGATCTCACGGGGGCCCGCGTGGACCGGCGCGTGATTGCGGCCGGACTGCGAGCCCGAGTACCCGACGAAGTGCTTCAGCGTGGCATCCACCCCGGTCGACTGCAGTCCGCGGACGTACGCCGTCCCGATCGAGCCCACGAGGTACGGATCCTCGCCGATGCACTCGTCGACACGTCCCCACCGGGGGTCGCGGATGACGTCGAGGACGGGGGCGAGGCCCTGGTGCACGCCGAGCTCCCGCATCGACTCGCCGATCGCGACGGCCATGTCGGCCACGAGATCGGGGTCGAACGAGGCTCCCCACGCCAGCGGGGTGGGGTAGGTCGCCGCCTGCCATGCCGCAAGGCCGGTCAGGCACTCCTCGTGGACGATCGCGGGGATGCCGAGACGTGTCTCGGTCTGCAGGCGCCGCTGCTCCCGCCACAGCCACGCGGCCCGCTCGACCGGATCGACGGGGCGCGTGCCGTAGACCCGGGTGAGGTGGCCGAGGCCGTGGGTCGTGGCATCCGCGTACCTGGTCGTCGTCACCATCTCGTCGGCCAACGGGGCGACGACCTCGCCGCCCTGGTCGACCCAGTAGCCGACGAGCTGCGCCGCCTTCTCCTCGAGGGTCATCTGCGCCAGCAGCTCGCGCACGCGCGCCGAAGCGCGCCCGGTCGTGTCCGTCATGTCAGCCCTTCACGGCTCCGGTGAGGCCGCCGACGATGCGCCGCTCGAACAGGCTGAAGAACAGCAGTGCCGGGAGCATCGAGAGCGAGGTGAACGCCAGCACGCGCGCCGTGTCGACGGAGTACTGCGACGAGAACGCCTGCACGCCCAGCGGGAGCGTGAACGAGGCCTCGTTGTTGAGGATGAACAGCGGCAGCAGATACGCGTTCCAGCTGCCGATGAAGGCGAGGATGCCGACGGTGATCACGCCCGGGACGGCCAACGGCAGCACCATCCGCCAGAAGAACCCGAGTCGGCTGCATCCGTCGATCGACGCCGCCTCCTGGATCTCGTCGGGGATCGCACGCAGGAACGGCACCAGGATGATGATCGTCGTCGGGAGCGCGAACGCGATCTGCGGGAGGATGATCCCCGGCAACGAGTTCATGAGCCCGAGCGATCGGATCACGATGTACAGCGGGGTGATCGCGACCGTGATGGGGAACATGAGCCCCGAGGCGAACAGCGCGTAGAGCGCGCCGCGGCCGCGGAAGCTGTAGCGCGCGATGACGTAGCTCGCGGCGAGCCCGAGCGCGACCGCGCCGATCGTCGTGGCCAGGGCGACCGTGGTCGAGTTGCCGACCTGGCCCCAGAACTGACCGCTCGTGATCACGCCGACGTAGTTCTCGACGTTCCACGGGTCGGGGAAGCCCGCCGGGTCGACCGTGATCGCGGAGTTCGATCGGAAGCCGCCCAGGATGATGTAGATCACCGGCCCGAGCATGAGGGCGATGACGACGAGGGCGACGAAGTAGACGACGGGGGAGCCCCACGGCAGTGCCTTCTTCGGCGCGCGCCGCGGGCGGGTGTCGACGGGCGGTGCCGTGACGAGGGTCATGGTGGCGCTCACTGCACACCCCTCTCTGTGATCGCCCCTGCCGTGTCGCGGCGGAGCACGAAGCGCTGATAGAAGAGCGCGACGATGAGCGAGATGACGAAGATCACGACGGCGACCGCGTTGCCGTAGCCGAAGTTCCCGGCGTTGCGGCCGGTGACGACCATGTAGATCGCCATCGTGTTGGTGCCGGCGACGGACGAGACGTACTGCCCCCAGATGATGTACACGAGGTCGAACAGCTGCAGGGCACCGATGACCGACAGGAACGCCCAGATGCGTAGCGTCGGCGCCAGCAGCGGCAGCGCGATGCGGCGCTGGATCTGCCAGTACGACGCGCCGTCGATCGCGGCCGCCTCGTAGAGCTCCTCGGGGATGCCCTGGAGCCCGGCGAGGAAGAGGATGACGGCGAAGCCGACGTACTTCCACGTGAGGATCGCCATGAGGGTCCAGATGGCGATCGCCGGGTCGGCGAGCCAGTCCTGCGCGAGCCCGCCGAGCCCGAGCTTCTCGAGCATCCCGTTGGCGGCGCCGTTGGTCGACAGCAGCAGGCTGAACCCGGCGCCGACGACGACCTCGGCGATGACGTACGGCACGAAGATGAGGACCCGGATGACGGACTGTCCCCGCATCTTGCGGTTGAGGAGCAGCGCCAGCAGGATCGCGATCGGGCCCTGCAGGACGATCGACATGACGACGATGAAGGCGTTGTGCAGCAGCGCGCTCTGGAAGTTCGGGTCGCTGAAGATCGTGATGTAGTTCTCCAGCCCGACGAACTCGGTGGCGGGCCCGAACCCGGACCAGCGGAAGAAGCCGTAGTACGCGGCCATCAGCACCGGCAGGATCACGAACCCGACGAAGAAGACGACGGCGGGCCCGGCGAGCAGGAGCACCTCGAGGCGCCCCGACCAGCCGAGGCCCCGCCGGCGGCGGGACCGCGGCCGTGCCGGGGGCGACGAGTCGCCGCCCCCGGCGTGCGCCGCGAGAGCAGGGGTGTCCGAGACGGACATCTCGCGAACGGTCATGCTCAGCCCTGGGCGCCTGCGGCGTTGACGGCGGCGATGAACTTCTCGGGGTCGCTGTTGCCCGCGAGCATGTCGACGACCGCGACGTTCAGCGCGTTGCCCACGTTCTGGCCGAGCACCGTGTCGAGCCACTGCGAGACGAACGGGGCGCTGTTGTACGCCTCGAGGATCTGCTGCAGGTACGGCTCCTCGACCGCCTCCTGCGCGACCGAGTTGACCGGCGGCGACTGGAAGGCCTCGTAGTACTTCGTCTGCTGCTCGGAGCCGGCGATGAAGTTGAGGAAGTCGGCGCACTCCTTCGGCGCCTGCGCGGCGCACGAGTAGCCGTCGACGCCGCCCATCATCGAGCCGGGCTCGCCGTCACCGCCCGAGATCTCGGGGAAGGGGAACCAGGCGAGGTCGGGGAGGGGCTTCTCGTCCGGGGTGAGCGATGCGATCACGCCCGGGTCCCACGCGCCCATGAGCTCCATCGCGGCCTTGCGGTTGGCGATGAGGCCCGCCGAGCTGCCGGCGCCCTGCTGGGCGGGGGTGGTGAGGAAGCCCTCGTTGAACGGCTGGATGGCGGCGAAGTCCGTGAGGTCCTGGGCGGCGCGCGTCCAGCACTCGTCGCTGAAGTCTTTCGAGTCGCCGGTCTCCTCGATCACCTGCGGGCTGCACTCGCGCAGGGCGAAGAAGTAGTACCAGTGGGCGGCGGGCCAGGCATCCTTGGCGCCGAGGGCGATCGGGGCGATCCCGGTGCCCTTCAGGTCCTCCACTGCGGTCTTGAGGTCGTCGATGGTGCTGGGGTTCTCGGCGATGCCGGCCGCGTCGAAGGCGTCCTGGCTGTAGAAGAAGCCGCCCGGCAGGACCGAGAGGGGCATCGCCCACACCTTGTCCTGATAGGTCTCCGCGGCGAAGGAGCCCTCCGACACCTCGCTGCGGACGTCGTCCGAGATGAGGTCGGTGAGGTCCATCAGCTGGCCGGCGTTCACCATCGCGGTCATCTTGCCGCCGCCGCGCTGCAGGAAGATGTCGGGCGGGTCGCCCGCGTTCAGCGCGGTCTGGAGCTTGCCGTCCATGTCCTCGTTCTGGACGGACTGCATCGTGATCGTGACGCCCTCGTTCTCGGCCTCGAAGGCGGCGATCGCGTCCTTCCAGAACTGCTGCCCCGGGCCGGTGGTCGAGTTCTGCCACAGCGTCATCTCGACGTCGCCGCCCCCGCCGGCGCCGCCGCCTCCTGCCGAACACGCGCTGAGCGCGAGGGTCGCCGCCGCGAAGGCCGCGAGTCCCACTGCGAACCGTCTGGTCCTCATGTGATCACCAATCTCCTCATTGAGTGCACGCTCGGTCGTCGAGGTGCGGGTGGTCCCGGCGGTGCGTGCCGGGCTTGCTCCAGTGTCGGAATTGTTGTGGTCGGCGTCAAACGTTTTCGAAAATGTTTTCCATGGGGCTACGCTTCGAGGCATGCGCAGGCGCACCACCATCCACGATGTCGCCGCGGCGGCCGGTGTGTCGGTCGCCACGGTCTCGAAAGCCGTCAACGGTCGCTACGGTGTCGCGCCGGCGACGGTGCAGCGCGTGCTGGGTGCCGTCGAGGAGCTCGGCTATGAGTCGAGCCTCGTGGCGAGCAGCATGCGCGCACGTCGGACGGGGGTCGTCGGCGTGCTCGTCGCGGACTTCGAGCCCTTCTCGGCGGAGGTTCTGAAGGGCGTCGGGGCGGCGCTGCGCGATTCGCGTC
Source organism: Microbacterium oleivorans (assembly GCF_023715745.1). Classification (GTDB taxonomy): domain Bacteria; phylum Actinomycetota; class Actinomycetes; order Actinomycetales; family Microbacteriaceae; genus Microbacterium; species Microbacterium oleivorans_D. Next base: position 625,586 of record NZ_JAMBOV010000001.1, read on the forward strand.
TCGACCTGCTCGCGTACAGCGGGTCGCGGCAGGTGTCGAGCCAGGGGTGGGAACGGCGATCGCTCAGCCGGCTGAGCGGGACGCTCGTCGACGGCGTGATCATGGTGACGCCGACCGTCGTCAACGTGAGCGCGGAGGTGCCGGTGGTGGCGATCGACCCCCACACCGGACCTGCCGACCTCCCCACCGTCGAATCCGACAGCTTCGCGGGCGCCCGTCACGCGGTCGCCTACCTCCTCTCTCTCGGCCATCGGCGCATCGGGTTCGTCGCGGGCCGCCCGGACCTGCGGTCGTCGATGCTGCGCGAGGGCGGGTACCGCCGCGCGCTCGAGGACGCCCGCATCCCCTTCGATCCGACCCTGGTGGGGGTCGGGGAGTACGTGGAGGACATCTCGCGCGAAGCCGCGACACGCCTCCTGCGTCGCGCCGACCGGCCGACCGCGGTGTTTGCCGCCAACGACGTGTCGGCGCTGACCGTCATCCGCGTCGCGCACGAACACGGCCTGTCGGTGCCGGACGACCTCTCGGTCATCGGCTTCGACGACGTCCCCGACGCGTCGCAGTCGGAGCCGGCGCTCACCACGGTGCGCCAGCCCATGCAGCGCCTCGGTGCGGAAGCGGTCACGATGCTGCTCGAGCTCATGGGCGGGGCCACCCCGGCGGCGACGCACCTGCGGCTGCCGACGGCGCTCGTGCCGCGCGCGACGACGGCGCCGCCCTCACAGCACGCTCAGAGTGGTTCCCGATAGCGTCGCAGCATGTCCACTCCGCTCGACGAGCAGCAGATCACGGTGTCGGCGTCCTCCCTCCGAGCGATGCGCGACGAGTTCCAGCGGTTCCTCATGGAGTACCGGTTCGGGCTGCAGGAGATCGAGACGAAGATCTCGATCCTCCGCGAGGAGTTCCATGAGATGCACGACTACAACCCGATCGAGCACGTCTCGAGTCGGGTGAAGTCGCCCGACAGCATCGTCGAGAAGATCCAGCGTCGGGGCATCGAGCCCGATTTCGACTCCGTGCGCGCGCACATCACCGACATCGCCGGCATCCGCATCACCTGCAGCTTCGTCAGCGACGTCTATCGGCTGTTCGACCTGCTCACGGCTCAGGACGACATCACGGTGCGCGAGGTCGAGGACTACATCGCGACCCCCAAGGGCAACGGCTACAAGAGCCTGCACACGATCCTCGAGGTGCCCGTGTACCTGTCGACCGGGCGCGTGGACGTGCCGGTCGAAGTGCAGTTCCGCACCATCGCGATGGACTTCTGGGCGAGCCTCGAGCACAAGATCTACTACAAGTACGAGCGACAGGTGCCGGAGCACCTCCTGGGTCAGCTGAAGGACGCCGCCGACGCGGCCGCCGAGCTCGACGCGCGCATGGCGCGGCTGCACCAGCAGATCCGCGGCGGCGCCGCGTCGACGGCGACCCGCCTCGTCTGACGACGGTGACGGATGCCGTGACCACGGTCGGCCTGCTCGATGCGGCGCGCGCGCGGCTCGCCGGCTCGCCGCGGGAGCGACTCGGCGACTGGGCGGCGAACCGCCGCATCCTCGGACTCGGTCGTGCCCCGCGCATCCTCCCGGTGACCGAGGCGTGGCACGTCGGCGTCCTGCTGATCGGAGACGACCGCGTGTTCGCGACCGGCGAGGTGCTGCGGGCCCGGCACGACGCGGTCCGCGGGTACACCGCCGAGGCGCAGCGAGCGCGGTCGGAGCGGGCGGCGGCGGCCTTCCGCGGCGGTTTCGCCGAGGGCGAGGTGCTGCACCTGGGGTGGACGGAGATGGATGCCGCAGCCGTCGACCGCGGGGAGAGCTCCGGCATCCTGTCGCGCGTGGACGGCGTGCCCCACGTCGCGTGGAGCACGACGGGGCCGCCGCGGCCGCTCGCGGACTATCTCGACGACATGCTGTCGCTGCGCTGACCTGTCAAGGGCCCCGAGCCGAAAACCTCGCCTGGGTACTGTGGCCTTCCACCTAACACGGGAGTACGCATGCAGGTTTGGCCCGGTTCCGCTTACCCCCTGGGAGCGACCTTCGACGGCAATGGGACGAACTTCGCCCTGTTCAGCGAGTGCGCTGAGAAGGTCGAGCTCTGCCTGTTCGACGAGAGCGGCGAGGAGACCCGCGTCGAGCTCATCGACGTGGATGCCTTCGTCTGGCACGCCTACCTGCCGTCCGTGCAGCCGGGGCAGCGCTACGGCTATCGCGTCCACGGCCCGTACGACCCCGAGAACGGTCAGCGGTTCAACCCGAACAAGCTGCTGCTCGACCCGTACGCGAAGGCCGTCGACGGCCAGATCGAATGGGACCAGTCGGTCTTCAGCTACACGTTCGGCGACCCCGACTCGACGAACGACGACGACTCCGCCGCCGCCATGATGAAGGGCGTCGTCGTGAACCCCTACTTCGACTGGCAGGGCGACCGCCAGCCGAAGACGCCGTACGCCGAGAGCGTCATCTACGAAGCCCACGTCAAGGGGCTCACGATGACGCACCCCGACATCCCCGAAGACATCCGCGGCACGTACAGCGCGATCGCGCACCCGGTCGTCATCGAGCACCTCAAGAAGATCGGCGTCACGGCTCTCGAGCTCATGCCGGTGCACCAGTTCGTGAACGACTCGACGCTGCAGGAGAAGGACCTCTCCAACTACTGGGGCTACAACACGATCGCCTTCTTCGCACCGCAGAACACGTACTCGGCTGCCGGCGGCGTCGGCCAGCAGGTGCAGGAGTTCAAGGCGATGGTGCGCGCGCTGCACGCCGCGGGCATCGAGGTCATCCTCGACGTCGTCTACAACCACACCGCCGAGGGCAACCACATGGGCCCCACCCTCTCGATGCGCGGCATCGACAACCTCGCCTACTACCGGCTCGAGGACGACGACAAGCGGTACTACACGGATTACACCGGCACGGGCAACAGCCTCAACGTCGGCAACCCGCACACGCTGCAGCTCATCATGGATTCGCTTCGCTACTGGGTGCTCGAGATGCACGTCGACGGGTTCCGCTTCGACCTCGCCTCGACCCTCGCCCGCGAGTTCTACGACGTCGATCGCCTGTCGGCGTTCTTCGAGCTCGTGCAGCAGGATCCGGTGGTCAGCCAGGTCAAGCTGATCGCCGAGCCGTGGGACATCGGCCCCGGCGGCTACCAGGTCGGCAACTTCCCGCCGCAGTGGACGGAGTGGAACGGAAAGTACCGCGACACCGTCCGCGACTTCTGGCGCGGTGAGCCGTCGACTCTCGGCGAGTTCGCGCTGCGCCTCACGGGCTCGGCGGACCTGTACGAGCAGGACGGCCGGTGGCCGGTGGCATCCATCAACTTCGTCACCGCGCACGACGGGTTCACCCTGCGCGACCTCGTCTCGTACAACGAGAAGCACAACGAGGCCAACGGCGAGGACAACAACGACGGCGAATCGCACAACCGCTCGTACAACCACGGCGTCGAAGGCCCGACCGACGACCCCGACATCCTGCGCGTGCGGGCGCGTCAGCAGCGGAACTTCCTCGCGACGATGCTTCTGAGCCAGGGCGTGCCGATGATCTCGCACGGCGATGAGCTCGGCCGCACGCAGAACGGCAACAACAACGGGTACGCGCAGGACAACGAGCTGACCTGGATCGACTGGACCTCGATCGACCAGCCGCTCATCGAGTTCACCTCGGTGCTCGCACGCCTGCGCCGGGATCACCCGACGTTCCGTCGTCGCCGCTTCTTCGACGGCCGTCCGGTGCGCCGCGAGGAGGGGGCACCGCTCCCCGACATCGCGTGGATCCGCCCCGACGGCTCCGAGATGCAGCCCGAGGACTGGGACAGCGGCTTCGGCCGTGCGGTCGGCGTGTTCCTCAACGGCGACGGCATCCGCGAGCGGGACCGCCGCGGTGAGGAGATCCACGACCGGCACTTCTTCGTGTTCTTCAACGCGGGCGATGAGGCGATCGATTTCACGGTGCCGACGGCGTCGGCGAGCCCGCGGTGGGAGATCATCGTCGACACCGCCGGCGGTGCGGCGGACGCGCCGATCGTCGATCCGGGCGGGACCGTCTCGGTCGGGGGGCGCGCGCTTGTGGTGCTGCGCGACCACGAGGAGGAGACGGTCGAACCCGATCCCTCTGTCGCCGCCTCGCTCGCCGCCCTGACCGGCGCCGTCGATGTGATCCCGGCCGAGGCGCCGCAGATCGAGCTGCCCCACTGATGCCCGGGCGCGAGAACGCACCCCGGTCCACGTACCGGCTGCAGATCCGCAAGGCATTCGACCTGGATGCCGCGGCCGAGATCACCGACTACCTGCGCGACCTCGGCGTCGACTGGGCGTACCTGTCGCCGCTCCTGCAGGCGACGAGCGGCTCGGACCACGGGTACGACGTGACCGACCCGACCGTCGTGGACCCGGAGCGGGGCGGACCGGACGGTCTGCAGCGGTTCGCGGAGGCGGCCCGCGCGGCGGGCCTCGGCATCCTCATCGACATCGTGCCCAACCACCAAGGCGTCTCCGATCCCCGCGAGAACCCGTGGTGGTGGGACGTGCTCCGCCGTGGTCAGGAGTCGCCGCACGCTGCCGCGTTCGACGTCAACTGGGCGCTCGGCGGACGAGTGCGGCTGCCCATCCTGGGGCGCGAACTCGATCAGGCGATCGACGACGGCGAGATCGAGATCGACGCCGCGGCGGGGGTCGTGCGCTACTTCGACCACGAGTTCCCGCTCGCGGAGGGGACCGGCGCCGGCGACGTGCGCGACGTCCTCGAACAGCAGCACTACGAGCTGCTGTTCTGGCGGCGCGGCGACGCGGAGCTGAACTACCGGCGCTTCTTCGCCGTCACGACGCTCGCCGGGGTGCGCGTCGAGGACCCGGCGGTCTTCGACGCCTCTCACGTCGAGATCGTGCGGTGGATCACCGACGGCCTCGCCGACGGCCTGCGCGTCGACCACCCGGACGGCCTGTCCGACCCGGGCGGGTACCTCGACCTGCTCGCGGACGCCACAGGCGGCGCCTACGTGCTCGTGGAGAAGATCCTCGAGCACGGTGAGGAGCTGCCCGCCTGGTGGGCGACGGAGGGCACGACGGGGTATGACGCGATGGCGGTCCTCGACCGCGTGCTGATCGACCCCGCCGGGGAGGAGGGGCTGACCGCCCTCGACACCCGGCTGCGGGACGGGAAGGCCGTCGACTACGCGGACATGATGCACGAGGCGAAGCTCGCCTGGGCGACCGACGGGCTGCACGCCGAGGTGCTGCGACTCGCGGCGCTCGTCCCCACGGAGGAGCGCGGCGGCGCGAACGACGAGCAGTGGCTCGACGCACTCGCCGAGCTGCTGGCGGCGTTCCCGGTGTACCGCGCCTACCTTCCGGCTGGGGCCGAGGAGGTCGACGCCGCGGTCGCGCTCGCGTCGTCGCGACGACCCGAGCTGGCGGAGGCGTTCGAGGCGATCTCCGCCCGGCTCGTCGCGGCGCCGGAGGCGGAGTTCACGCGCCGGTTCATGCAGACGACCGGTCCGGTGATGGCGAAGGGCGTCGAGGACACGACCTTCTACCGCTTCACCCGGCTGGGCACGCTCACCGAGGTGGGCGGCGACCCGACCGAGTGGGCGGTCGACGCCGGCGGGTTCCATGCGGCATCCGCTCACCGTCAGGCGGCGTGGCCGGCGGCGATGACCTCGCTCTCGACGCACGACACAAAGCGCAGCGAGGACGTGCGTGCGCGGTTGTCGGTGCTGGCCGAGATGCCGGAGCGGTGGACCCAGGTGCTGGGCGCGCTGCGCGAGATCTCGTCGACCGGCGACGGTCCGTTCGACAACCTGCTGTGGCAGGCGATCGTCGGTGCCTGGCCCGCCTCGCGGGAGCGACTGCACGCCTACGCCGAGAAGGCGTCGCGTGAAGCCGGGGTCAGCACGACCTGGTCGGAGCCCGACGAGGCGTTCGAGGAGAAGATGCACGACCTCGTCGACGCCGCCTTCGGCGACGCCCGGCCGATCGTGGACGGGTTCGTCGACGAGATCGCGCAGTTCGGCCGGTCGAACTCGCTGTCGCTCAAGCTGCTGCAGCTGGCAGGCCCGGGCGTTCCGGACGTCTACCAGGGCACCGAGCTGTGGGACCACTCGCTCGTCGACCCCGACAACCGTCGGGAGGTGGACTTCGCCGAGCGGCGCCGGCTGCTGGCGCGGCTCGATGAGGGATGGATGCCGCCGATCGACGGCTCCGGTGCGGCGAAGCTCCTGGTCGTCTCCCGTGCGCTGCGGCTGAAGCGCGATCATCCCGAGCTGTTCACCCGCTACACGCCGATGGCGGCGGCGGGGGAGGCGGCCGAGCACGCTGTCGCGTTCGACCGCGGCGGCGTCGTCGCCGTGGCGACCCGCCTACCCGCGGGACTGGCTCGCCGGGGTGGCTGGGGTGACACCGAACTGCTGACCCGTGCTGAAGGGCTGGTCGACGTGCTCACCGGCCGGCGCATCGAGGGCGGGCGTGTGCGCCTCGCGGATCTGCTGGACACCTACCCCGTCGCGCTGCTGGCGCCGGCGGACGACATCGAGGGGAATGCATCGTGATCGAGGTCTGGGCTCCGCGCGTCGAGCGGGTGCGGCTGCGCCGTCCCGGAGCGCAAGACGTCGCGCTGACGGCGGCGGGCGACGGATGGTGGCGGGCCGACGTCGCGCTCGCGGACGGCGACGAGTACGGCTTCGTCCTCGGTGACGGCGACGACCTGCGGCCGGATCCGCGGTCGCGTCGGCAGCCTCGCGGGGTGCACGAGGCGTCGGCGTGGTTCGACGCGGGATCCTTCTCGTGGACGGATCAGGCGTGGACCGGGAGGCAGCTCGCCGGCGGGCTGATCTACGAGCTCCACCTCGGGACCTTCACCCCCGAGGGGACGTTGGATGCCGCGATCGATCGCTTCGACCACCTGATCGACATCGGCGTCACGCACATCGAGCTGCTCCCGGTGAACGCCTTCAACGGCACGCACAACTGGGGCTATGACGGCGTGCTCTGGTACGCCGTGCAGGAGACCTACGGGGGCCCCGCCGCGTATCAGCGCTTCGTGGATGCCGCACATGCCGCGGGCCTCGCGGTGATCCAGGACGTCGTCTACAACCACCTGGGCCCGAGCGGCAACTACCTGCCCGAGTACGGCCCGTACCTGCGTGACGGGTCGCGGAACACGTGGGGCGACAGCCTCAACCTCGACGAGGCGGCGGTGCGCTCCTTCATCGTCGACAACGCACTGATGTGGATGCGGGACTTCCACGTCGACGGTCTGCGGCTGGATGCCGTGCACGCCCTGCACGAGTCGGGCGCGCAGCCGACGCACATCCTGCAGGAGATCGCCGAGCGGACGGACGCGCTGAGCGCGCACGTCGGGCGGCCGTTGACGCTCATCGCCGAGAGCGACATGAACGATCCGGTGATGTTCCTGCCGCGAGAGGCGGACGGGTACGGCCTCACCGCGCAGTGGTCGGACGACTGGCATCACGCGGTGCACGTCGCGCTGACGGGCGAGGCGGTCGGATACTACGAGGACTTCGCCGACCCGCAGGCTCTGCCGAAGGTGTGGACGAAGGGCTTCTTCCACGATGGGACGTACTCGTCGTTCCGCGAGCGCGACCACGGCAAGCCGGTGCCCGAGCAGTCGGCATCCTGGCGGCTCGTCACCTACGCCCAGGATCACGATCAGATCGGCAACCGCGCGGCCGGAGATCGCCTGACGGCGACGCTGTCGACGGATCGTCTGGCGGTGGCGGCGGTGCTGACGCTGACGGCGCCGGGGACGCCGATGCTCTTCATGGGGGAGGAGTGGGGCGCGTCCACGCCGTGGCAGTTCTTCACGTCGCACCCTGAACCCGAACTCGCCGAGGCGACCGCGAAGGGACGCATCGAGGAGTTCGTGAAGATGGGCTGGGACGAATCCGTCGTGCCGCATCCGAACGACCCCGCGACCTTCGAGCGGTCGAAGCTGGACTGGTCGGAGGCCGAGGTCGGTGACCACGCGCGCCTGCTGGATCTGTACCGGCGGTTGGCCGATCTGCGGCGCTCACGACCGGAGCTGACGCACCCGGGTCCGGGTGGGCGGGACGCCGAGGTGCTCCCGACCGCGTCGGGTCACCGCTACGTGCTGCGGCGAGGCGGGGCCCGCGTCGTCGTGAACCTGTCGTCGGAGCCGTGGGATGTCCCCGGAGGCGAGGTCTGGATCGCCTCCGCGGAGCCGGGGCACGAGGGCGACCGGCTGGTCGTCGCGCCGGATTCGGCCGTCGTCATCGGGGAGTGATGCTGCGGCGCCTGCGCCCCGGCATCCGACTGTCAAGAGCTCGCTGCGCCGCGTCGTCGCGACGTACCGTGACGCCATGACGAGCTCCACCGCAACCCGCTCCTCCGACCTCACGCGCCAGGTCGTCGTCATCTCGGCGGTGACCTTCATGATCATCGCCGCGCTGTTCGGCTCGGGCGTCTTCGGCGGCACCCCGGTGCAGGATCTGCAGGGCGGTGCGCTCTCCGCGACCTCGACCGTGCTCGCGCCGGCGAGCTCGGCGTTCTCGATCTGGAGCGTCATCTACACCTTCATGATCGCGTACACGGTGTGGCAGGCGCTGCCCTCGCAGCGCGGCAGCGAGCGCCAGCGTCGCGTCGGCTACCCGATCGCGCTGACCGCCGTCCTCAACGGTCTGTGGCTGCTCGCGGCGCAGTACACCACGCTCCTGCTCACCGTCGTCACGATCGCCGCGCTTCTCGCCGCGCTCGGCTGGACCATGCGTCTGCTCGTCCTGAGCCCGCCGCGGACGGTGGCCGAGACGTTCTTCACCGACGTCACCGTCGGGCTCCACCTCGGGTGGGTCACGGTCGCGACGGTCGCCAACATGACGGCCTGGCTGGCGGCAGAGGTCGCCCCCGAGTCGTGGGGTCAGGCCGCGAATGCGTGGGGGGTCGCCGTCCTGATCGTCGTCGCCCTCGTCGCCGCGGCCAGCGCGATCGGCACCGGCGGCCGCCTCGCACCGGCTCTCGCCTCGGCGTGGGGGCTGCTCTGGATCGGCGTCGCCCGCACCGCGAGCGAGCCGCAGTCCACCCCGATCGCCATCGCGGCCTTCGTCGCGGCCGCCGTCGTCGTGCTCGTCCCGATCGCACTCTGGATCCGCGGACGACGCGGCGAACTCGCCCTCGCCCGCGCCTGACGTCCGCACGACCGGCGGGGCCGGTGTCGTCTCACGCGGCTCGCGGGTGCGCACCGGCACCAGCCGTCGTGCGGACGTCGCGCGACCCGGTCAGAACGACGCGGCGAAGCGGCGGAGCAGGCGCTGCGGCTCGTCGAGGTCTGCGGCGAGAACGCGTGCGGCGACGGCGTCGAAGTCGTTCGCGTCGAAGTAGCCGTGGTTGCGGTAGATCGTCATGCGCTCGGTGAAGGCGACGCCGGTCGGCTCCGGGTGGAACTGCGTCGCGTAGAGCCGATGACCGAGCCGGTATGCCTGCACGGGGCAGTCGTGGTTCGTCGCCAGCAGCACGGCTCCCTCGGGCAACCGCGAGATGCCCTCCTTGTGCGCCGTCAGCGCGCTGAACTCCGCGGCCAGGTCGCCGAACAGCGGATCGCGTCGCCCCTCCTCGGTGAGGCGGATGCCGGTGGGCCCCGTCCTCTCCGGGTAGTCCCGCGTCACCTCGCCGCCCAGCGCGCGCGACGCGACGCCGATCCCGAAACAGGTGAAGAGCGCGGTCGTCCGGCCGGACGCAGCCGCCCGAGCGACGGCGCCGAGTCCCGTCTCGATCCGCCGCTGCTCGACGGGTTTGGTGTCGTCGGCGTCCGTCGTGTTGAACGGGCTCCCGCCGACGACGAAGCCGCGCCAGCGATCGAAGGCGTCGTCGGGAAGAGCGTCCTCGACCAGGTTCCAGCGCTCGAGGCCCGCGTCGTCGACGCCCATCGCGTGCTGGAACGACGCGTACTCGCCGTCCGCGGCATCCACCTGCGGGCGCACGCAGAGGTAGACGAGCGGAGCCATCCCCCCAGTCTAAATGCCCGGTCGGAGGCGGAACGTCGTGTGTCAGCGCGAGGAGTTCGCGGTGCGGCCCCGGACGATGCCCACGAACACGTCGACGAGCTCGGTCGTCGCGTCGGCGGGCCAGGCGAGGGCGACAGCGGATGCCGGGGCTCCGGCGAGCGGCCGGAACGTCACGTCCTTGCGGTGATGCAGGCGCGCGAGCGACATGGGCACGACCACGATCCCGACGCCGGTGGCGACGGTCTCGATCGCCTGACCCGTCGTCTCGGGCGGCGCGAAACGCGGCGCCTCGGTGCCCGGCACGTCGAAGGCCAGCACATCGTCGAGCGGGACGATCCGCACCTCGCCGGCGAGGTCTTCGGAGGTGAGCTCGTCCGCCGCGGTCAGGTGGGAGTCGACCGCGCACACGACGACGGTCGTCTCCTCGTAGAGCGGGATCACATGCAGCCCGTCCCGATCGATCGGCAGGCGCACGATCGCGGCGTCGACCTCGCCGCGCACGAACGCGGCGCGCTGCTCCGCCCCGAGCAGGGGGACGAGCTCGAGCGGCGTGCGCGGCATCCGCGTCTTCCACACGTCGATCCACTTGCCGGGTGTCGCGCCGGCGACGGCTCCCAGCCGGAACGGGCCCGCCGGGGGCGGCGGCGGTGCAGGAGCGGGCTGGGGCTTCGGGCGCTGCCGCGACGGTGCGGGACGGGCGCCCCTGCGCTGGGGTCCTCCGCGTGTCGCCATGCCTGTCAGCGTAGCCGCGCGGGCCTCAGCACGATCCCCACCGGCCGAGCCGCTCCGCCTTCGCCGTCCGCTCGGCGTCGGCGAACACCGTCGCGTACCGCGTGTTCGGGGGGATGCGCAGGGTCTCGGCGTGCCCCTCCGCGACGAGCGCCTCGTTCACGAAGACGCCGTCGGCAGTCCACAGGTAGCGCAGCTCCCGGTCGTACCGATCGACGGGTTCACGATCCGCGGTCATCCAGAGCCGGCTCCCGTCGGGAGCGAGCTCGCGCAGCCGGGTGGTCGCGGCATCCGCTCCGCACTCCGGCTCGGGCCGGGCCTCGGGGGTGTCGATGCCGATCAGGCGGACGCGGACCGAGGCTCCGCCGTCCCGCACGACGATCGTGTCGCCGTCGACGATCCGCTCGACGGTGTAGGAGACGGCACCCTCGGGAACGCCGGCAGGGTCCTCGGCGGGGAGGGCGGACGACGCGACCCAGAACCCCAGGATCAGCAGAACGACGACCACCACCGCGGGGAGAAGGCGACGGGGACGGCGAACACTCACCCGCCGAGGCTAACCGCACCCGACGACAGACGACCCGACCGGTGAGGGTCGGGTCGTGCGATCATGTCAGGCTGCCAGACGCAGTCCGCGACGGTCGGTGGCCACTCGTTCGCCGTCGCCGATGCTCTCGTCGTCGCCGATCAGCGATTCGCTCGCCACTCGAGCGCCGGCTCCGACGAAGCAGCGCACGCCGATCTTCGCGCCTGCGCCGATCGCGGCTCCCGGGCCGATGTGCGCGTGAGGGGCGATCTCGGCATTCGGGCCGATCATGGCGTCGGGTTCGATCCAGACGCCGCGTCCGATCCGCGCCCCCGCAGCGATCTGCGCTCCGGGTTCGACGTAGGCGCCCGTTTCGACGACCGCGCTCGGGTGCACCTTGGCTCCGTTCGCGATCAAGCCACGGCCGTTGGCGTGCTTGCGGTAGCGCAGCGTCTCGCCTCGGTCGTTCTCGATGTCGATGTAATTCTTGCCCACGGGTCCTCCTTGACGGATACAACGTCCCACAAGGCATTTCATTCCCCCGACAGCGCCGAAATCATGGGGTTGACCTCCGCTGGGTAACCTGATTCGGTGACCGTGCCCGCAGACCCGATCGACTCCGACGCCCCCGAGACAGGTCCGTCGCTCGTGTTCGAGCAGAAGGCCGCCCCGCATTCATGGCTCGACGACGTCGTGGGGTTGGCGACGGGCACTTTCACCGTCTCGCTCGGCCTGTTCCTGCTGCACCTCAGCACCGCGGTCACCGGCGGAACCGCGGGCCTCTCGCTCTTGCTGAACTATGCGGTCTCGTGGCCCTTCTGGGCCTTGTTCGCGGTGGTCAACCTGCCCTTCGGCGTCCTCGCCGTCTGGAAGCGCGGCTGGGACTTCGCGCTCCGCACCCTGGTCTGCATCGGCGCCGTCTCGGGGTTCTCGGTGCTCATCGAGCACTTCTTCGTCGTCGAGCGCATCGACCCGATCTTCGGCACCGTCGCCGGGAACCTGCTCGCCGGCATCGGGCTGCTCATCGTCTTCCGCCACGGCGCCAGCCTCGGCGGCGTCAACGTCGTGGCGCTGATCATCCAGGATGCGACCGGCATCCGCGTCGGGTGGACCATGATGGTCTTCGATGTCCTCGTCATCCTGCTCGCCCTCCTCGTCGTCCCGTGGCAGAACGTCCTGCTCAGCGCTGCGGGGGCCGTCGTGCTGAATCTCGTGCTCGCCCTCAACCACCGGCCCGGCCGGTACATCGGTCACTGATGGTCGACATCGGAGGAGTCCGCCTGTCCGGCCGGATGATCTGTCACACGCAGGAAGAGGCGGATGCCGTGCGTCGCCACCTCGACGCGCACATCGAGCGCACGCGGGCCGAACCCGGGTGCCTGCTCTTCGAGATCACGCCGCTCGGCGGAGGTCGCGCCTGGTCGGTCGAGGAGCTCTTCACCGACGCGCAGGCGTTCCGGGAGCATCAACGCCGCACGGTCGAGAGCGAGTGGGGTCGCGCGACGGCGGGCATCGAACGGCGCTACCGCATCGAGGGGCTGCCGCCCGAGGAGTGAGCCTCACCGCGTCACGGCTGGCAGACGGGACACCAGAAGACGACCCGCTCGCTGGTCGCACGGGCGCCGAGCTCGGAGCCCTGGATGAGGGTGCCGCACCGACGGCACGGCTTGCCGCCGCGCCCGTAGACCCACGTCTGCTTGCCGGGGCGGTTGTCACCCGTGAAGGTCCGCCCCTGCCGGTCGCGGTTGGCGCGGATCATCCGCACCCCGGTGTCGATGATTCCTGCCACGTCCACGTCGCGGGCGAGGGCGGTGGGACGGATCCCGCGCACGAACAGCAGCTCGTTGGCGTACTCGTTCCCGAACCCGGCGACGTTCCGCTGGTCGAGGAGCGCGACGTGGATGGCGCGCTCGTCGGCCGAGACCCGGCGGACCGCCTCGGCGGCATCCCAGTCCGCGGCGAGCGGGTCCGGCCCGAGATGACCGACCACGCGGCCTTCATCGGCGGTCGGCAGGACCTCGACCATGGCGAGCTCGAAGCCGACGGCATCCGCGGGCCTCGTGCCGACGATTGCGCGCGCCTGGAAGGCGGGCGCGCGCCACTTCTGTCCCGGGCGGTAGACGTGCCAGCGGCCCTCCATCTTGAGATGCGAGTGCAGGGTCTGCCCGCCGATGCGCATGAGCAGGTGCTTGCCGCGGGGGACGACCTCGCGCACCGTCTCGCCGCGCAGGTCCACGGTGGCACTGCGCGGGACGCGCACCTCGAAACGGGTCACCTCGTGACCCGCGAGTGCCTCGTGGAGCTTTCGCGCGGCGCGGAAGACGGTGTCGCCCTCGGGCATTCGGCCTCCCTACGCCCGCTGCGGCTCGCGGGCGCCGCGCCGCAGCGTGAGGCCCTTCGGGGACTCGACGAAGCCGGCGTCGCGCAGCGCCCGGCCGGCGGCGGTCGTGTAGACGAAGGCGCCGCTCACCTGCTCGATCGTGAGGGTGTCGAGCTTGCGCGCCCGGGACGTCTCGACGAGGCTGCGGGCGGCTGCGGCGAGCACGTCCTCGTCGTCGGTGAAGGCGAGCGCTGTGCGCCCGCCGCGCTCGAGGTAGAGGACGAGCGCCCCGTCGACGAGGACGACGAGTCCGCCCGCCTTGCGGCCGGGACGGTGGTTCACCCCGTCGAGTGCCGGCCAGTTCAGCGCGGCCCCGTACGGATTGGCCGGGTCGGTGGCCGCGAGGGTGCGGGCGGTGAGCGGGGCCGGCTCGGGGACGGAGGCGAACTCCCGCAGCCGGTCGACGGTGGCGGAGGTGGCGAACTGCGCGGCGCCCAGCTTCTCGACGAAGTAGCCGCGGCGGCAGTGCCCGGCATCCTCGAAGCCGGCGAGGATGCGGTACGCCTGCGCGAACCCGCCGGGCACACCCTCGGATTGGACCGAGCCGCGCGTGACGACGCCGTAGCGTTCCAGCAGCAGGCCCGCCGTCGCCGTCGCCCGCAGCGTCGCGTCTGTGTCAGGCGCCGGCAGCAGCGACCACCGACCCCCCACCATCGCGGGCCGCTGCGGTGCGGGTCGTGCAGCTGCCGCGATCGGTGTGCCGCGGAACATGCGCGTGCGCGGCGTGCGTCGGGTCACGCGGTGAGCCTGTGACCCGCCTCCGAGCAGGCCGCGGACCGGGGCGAACGTATCGTTCGTGACTCGCCCCGACCAGGTGAGATTCCACAGCGCGTCGATGACGGACTGCTCGTTCGGCGCCGCGACCATCCCGGCGAGCTGCGACGCGAAGTAGGCGCCGCCGGCGCCGAGCGCGTCGAGGATCGACTGCTCGAACGGTGTCGGTTCGTCCTCCGGGGCGGGGAGGGTGAGGGAGGCCATGTCCGCCGGGTGCAGGGCGATCCAGCCGTCCCGACCGGGGAGCGAGCCGTGACCCGACCACAGGACCTCCCCGGTCGCCGTGAGCTCATCGAGCAGCGCGGGGGAGTAATCGCGGACGCGCGAGGGCAGGATGAGCGACTCCCAGGCGCTGGCCGGGAGCGGCACACCCGCGAGCTGCTCGACGACGGCGAGGACGCCGTCGACACCCTCGAGCGGTCGTGTCAGGTGCTGCCAGACCGGCAGGAATCGGCCCAGTGCCTCGGGTGGGACCGGCTCGACGCTCCCGCGGATCGCGGCGAGCGACCGCATCCGGATCCGACGCAAGACTTCGCTGTCGCACCATTCGAGGTCGTCGGTGTGGGCGGAGTCCGCGGGCAGGAAGAACCCGCTCGCGAGGCGTCCCTGCGCTTCGAGCCGCTGCAGCGTCTGCCGGGCGACCGCGGCGCCGACCCCGAGTCGTCCTGCGACGTCCGACGTGCGGAACGGTCCATGGGTGCGGGCGTATCGCGCCACGAGGTCGGCGAGCGGATCGGCGACGGGTTCGAGGAAAGCGGTGGGGATGCCGACGGGCAGCGCCGCGCCCAGAGCGTCGCGCAGGCGCCCCGCGTCCTCGATGCCGGCGACACGGGCCACGCCGCCGAAGGTGACCCGGATGGCGCGGCGTGCCTCGACGAGCTCGTCCAGCAGCGCCGCGGCATCCGCCTCGGCTGCTGCGGGTGCGGGCGCATCGGGGTCGGTGGATGCGCCCTCGAGCCGCTCGGCCACCTCGGGCGGGGAGAGCGGACCGAGAAGGCGCAGCAGGTCGGCGACCCCCTCCACGCCCCGGACCCGTCGCGTCGGATCGAGTCGCTGCAGTTCGCGCTCGTACTGCTCGATGACGCCGGGATCGAGCAGCTCGCGCATCTCGATCTTGCCGAGCAGCTCGCTCAGCAGCGCCGGATCGACCGACAGGGCGGCCGCCCGGCGCTCGGCGAGGGGGGAATCGCCCTCGTACATGAACGCGCCGACATATCCGAAGAGCAGATCGCGCGCATACGGCGACGGTGAGCTCGTCGTCGTCTCGACGAGGCGGATGCGGCGGTCCGCGATGCTCCGTGCGATGCGCAGCAGCGCGGGCAGGTCGTAGACGTCCTGCAGCACCTCGCGGAGGGTCTCGAGGATGATCGGGAAGGTCGGGTGCTCCTTGGCGACCTCGAGCAGCTGCGCGGAGCGCTGGCGCTGCTGCCAGAGCGGCGATCGCTTGTTCGGGTTCAGGCGCGGCAGGAGCAGCGCCCGCGCGGCGCACTCGCGGAAGCGCGAGGCGAACAGCGCGGAACCGCCGACCTCCGAGGTCACGAGCTGTTCGAGCTCGTCCGCGTCGAAGACGAAGAGCTCGGCGCCCGGTGGCTCGGCATCGGTGTCGGGCACGCGCGCGATGATGCCGTCGTCGCTCGCGACCGCCGCCCCCTCCACGCCCAGTCGCTCCCGGATGCGCGCGTTGACCGCAAGCGCCCACGGCGCGTGCACGTGCATGCCGTACGGGGAATGGAGGATGACGCGCCAGTCGCCGACCTCGTCCCGTGAGCGCTCGACGGTCAGTGTCCTGTCGGTCGGAAGGCTGCCGGTCGCCTCGCGCTGCTCGCCGATGTAGGCCAGCAGGTTCCCGATCGCGTTGTCGTCGAGGCCCGACTCGCGCAGGCGTTCCGTCGCCCTCTCGGGCTTCGCCGTCGACAGCTCGCGGGAGAACTTCCCGAGTGCCTCGCCGAGCTCGGCGGGGCGGCCGAGGCCGTCGCCGTGCCAGAACGGCAGCTTGCCGGGCTGTCCGTAGGCCGGCAGGACGTTGACGCGGTCGTGGGTGATCTCGACGATCCGCCAACTGGTCGTGCCCAGCGTGAAGACGTCGCCGACACGGGACTCGTAGACCATCTCCTCGTCGAGCTCGCCGACACGCGCGTTGCGGCTCTCGCCCGAGATGAACACCCCGAACAGCCCGCGGTCGGGGATCGTGCCGCCGCTGGTGACCGCGATCCGCTGCGCTCCCGGTCGGCCGGTGATCGTTCCGGCATCCCGATCCCAGACGACACGCGGGCGCAGCTCTGCGAACGCGTCGGAGGGATAGCGTCCCGCGAGCAGGTCCAGCGTCGCCTCGTACGCCGAACGGGGCAGAGAGCGGAAAGGGGCCGACCGCTTGACGGTCTCGAACCACCCCTCGACGTCGAGGACGGCCACGGCGGAGGCCGCGATCGTCTGCTGCGCGAGGATGTCGAGCGGGTTCTGCGGGACCGCGATCGCCTCGATCTGTCCCGCCAGCATCCGCTCGGTCACGACCGCCGTGTGCAGGACGTCGCCGCGGTGCTTCGGGAAGAGCGCGGCGCGGCTCACCTCGCCGACCTGGTGCCCCGCGCGTCCGACGCGCTGCAGACCGGATGCCGCCGAGGGCGGCGCCTCGACCTGGATCACGAGGTCGACGGCGCCCATGTCGATGCCGAGCTCGAGGCTGCTCGTCGCCACGACGCAGCGGAGGGCGCCGGACTTCAGCTCGTCCTCGACCTGCGCGCGCTGCTCCTTCGACACCGAACCGTGGTGCGCCTTCGCGAGGATCGCCTCGACACCCGCCGACGAGCCCGCCTGGGCCATCATCGCTGCGGGAACGGTCTGCTCGGGCACGTCGATGCCGACGCGCTCCGCGTAGATCTCGTTCAAACGGCCGGTCAGCCGCTCCGCGAGCCGGCGGGAGTTCGAGAACACGATCGTCGAGCGGTGCGCGAGGATGCGGTCGACGATCGCCTCCTCGACGTGCGGCCACACCGACCCGGTCATCTCCGACGACTGCGGCGGCGTGTACCAGTTGGCGCCGTCGCCGTCGCCGTCATCGTCGTCGGCCGCGACGGGCTCCTCCTCTTCAGGGGCACCGGGCGGGGGAGGCGGGTTCGTGAGGTCGTCGATCGGCACGACGACCGACAGGTCGAAGGCCTTGCTCGCCTTCGGGGCGACGATGTCGACCGGGGCCGCACCGCCGAGGAAGCGGGCCACCTCGTCGATCGGACGCACCGTCGCCGACAGTCCGATCCGCTGTGCGGGGGTGTCGAGCAGCGCGTCGAGCCGTTCGAGGCTGACGGCGAGGTGGGCGCCCCGCTTGGTCGCGGCGACGGCGTGGACCTCGTCGACGATGACCGTGTGGATGCCGCGCAGCGTCTCAGCCGCCTGGGAGGTCAGCATCAGATACAGCGACTCGGGTGTCGTGATGAGGATGTCCGGCGGATCCGCGAGGAGGCGGCGACGGTCGGCGGAGGGTGTGTCGCCCGAGCGGACGCCGACGGTGACGTCCGGTGCCGGTATCCCCAGGCGGCGCGCCGACTGGCCGATGCCCACCAGCGGTGAACGGAGGTTGCGCTCGACGTCGACGCCGAGGGCCTTGAGGGGGGAGACGTACAGGACGCGGGTGCGGGGGGATGCGGCATCCGCTCGTTTCTTCTTCGGCTTCTCGTCACGGGCAGGCGGGGCCTCGGCGACGCGGTCGCGGAAGATCCGGTCGAGCGCCCAGAGGAAGGCCGACAGTGTCTTGCCTGAACCGGTGGGGGCGACCACGAGGGCGTGCTTGCCCGCCGAGATCGCCTGCCAGGCGCCGGCCTGCGCAGCGGTCGGGGCGTGGAAGGCGCCTCGGAACCAGTCCTGCGTCGCAGGGCTGAACCGTTCGAGGACGTCCGCCATCCTCCTATCATCACGCGGACCACCGACATCGGGCCGGGGCTTGCGCCCCGGCCCGATGCGTCAGAGCTCCGTCATCCGCCGGTCCCGCAGCTCCAGCGTCAGGTCCGGACCGACCCGCTCCAAGAACGCGTCGTCGTGGCTGACCACGAGCACGGCGCCGCGATAGGCCGAGATCGCGTCGACGAGCTGGTCGACCGTGTCGAGGTCGAGGTTGTTCGTCGGCTCGTCCAGCACCAGCAGGTGCGGCGCCGGGTCGGCGAGCAGCAGCCGGGCGAGCGCGACGCGGAACCGCTCGCCGCCCGACAGCGCCGACACCGGCCGCAGCACGGCGTCGCCGCGGATGAGGAATCGGGCGAGCCGGTTCCGCAGTTCGACGTCCCCGACCCCGGGCGCTCCGGCGCGGACGTTCGCCAGCACCGACGCTGCCTCGTCGAGGCCGTCGACCCGCTGCGACAGGTACCCGAGCCGGTCGGTGTGCGCCTCGGCGCGTCCCGGACCCCGGTCTTCCGCGTCCTGCCCCGCCCGCGCCCGTGCACCGCCAGCATCGGGCGCCCCCGAGGCGACGAGCCGCTCGAGCAGGGTCGTCTTCCCCGCGCCGTTCGGTCCGACGAGCGCCACGCGCTCGGGTCCCTGGATGGTCCAGGACCGCTCGCCGTCGCCGATCGTCGCGATGCGGCGGCCGGTGCCGACGCCGGGGTCGGGCAGGTCGATGTGCACCGTGTCGTCGTCGCGCACGCGCCTGCCGGCGGTGTCGACGGCGGTCCGGGCGGCCTCGACCTTCTCGTTCGCCTCGACACGCAGTTTGCCGGCGGTGACCTCGGCCGACCGTTTCATCGCGCCCAGCACGATCTTCGGCGCAGCCTTCTTCGCGGCGAGCTTCTTGCCGTGCGCGTTCCGCATGGCGATCGCCGACTCGACCTGCTGTCGATCGCGCTTCTCGCGCCGGAGCAGCTGCCGCGCGGCTGTCTCCGCCTGCACGGCAGCCGCCTGCTCGCTGTCGAGCCAGGTGCGCCAGGCCGAGTAGGGCCCGCCGAACACCGACAGCTCGTGCTCGTAGAGCTCGGCGGTGTCGTCGAGCTCCTCGAGCAGCGTGACGTCGTGGCTGACCACGATCAGAGTGCCCCGCCATCCGCGCACGAGCTCGTGCACGCGGGCCCGGGCATCCCGGTCGAGGTTGTTCGTCGGCTCGTCGAGCAGGGCGATCTCCGCCCCGCGCAGACGGACGCCGACGAGCGCGGCGAGCACCGCCTCGCCGCCGGACAGTTCGCCCACGCGGCGGTCGAGCGCTCCGTCCGGCAGGCCGACCTCGGCGAGGGCGGCCGTCGCGCGCGCCTCGACGTCCCAGTCGTCGCCGACCGTGTCGAAGTGCCGCTCGTCGACGTCGCCGCGTTCGATCGCCCGGACGGCGTCGAGCACGGGTGCGATGCCCAGCAGCTCGGCGACGCGGCGGCCGGTGTCGAGCGTGAGCTGCTGCGGCAGCAGGTCGACACGGCCGGCGGTCGAGATCGACCCGGATGCCGGGGTGAGGGTTCCCGCGATGAGCCTGAGCAGCGTCGACTTGCCGCTGCCGTTCCGACCGACGAGGCCGGTCCGGCCATCGCCGAAGGCGCCGGACACATCGCTCAGTGCGACGGTCCCGTCGGGCCAGGTGTAGGTGATGCGGTCGAGGATGACCGCGGAGGTGAGAGTGGTGGGCATGAGCGCCTCCCTGCGATGGGGGTGCGCGGACGCCTGCGTCGACGATCCGGGTGCAGCGCTTCATGCATCCGTGCAGCGGGAGGGTGCTGCGGTCGAAGGAGGACGGTCCGCGCCGGTCGGTGAATCGATCACCGGGCGGACCGTCGGAATCGTCCTCGAGGAGGGTCGACGGGTCAGCGCGGGATCACAGCGCGATCGCGTCGACAGCCTTCAACGGCTCTTCCTCACACTCGGGACAGGGACTCGTCCATGGTAGCCACCACGACGAGCGGATGCCAGGGGCCGCCATGATCTCCACGGCGGCGAGCCCCGGCATCCGCTCGGCATCAGACCCGCTCGTGCACCCAGGCGCGTTCGTCGCCGGTCCAACGATTGACCGCGGCCGGCCGGCCCGACGCGAGCTCGTACATGCGCGAGAACGCCGGCGCGAATGCGTCGTTCACGCTGTCCAGCCGATCCTGCTCCGCGCGGATGGCGGGCATCTCGGCGCGGAAGGCGGCGATGACGGCGTCCTCGTCGATGAGAGTGAGGCGTCCGTCCTCGACGGTCGTCACGCCGTCGACCATGACACGGACGATGGACGAGCCGTTCTCGCTGTAGACCAGGTGGTTCTCGAGTCTGTTCGTCGGGAGGAAGGCGAGCGTCCCGGTGTCGAACATGACGAGGTCGGCGCGCTTGCCCACCTCGATCGACCCGACGGTGCGGTCGAGGACCGCGCTCCGCGCACCGCCGATGGTCGCGGCGGTCAGCACCTCGTCGACCGTGGACCACCGGGCCGGATCGGGCTCGGACACCTTGTGCAGCAGCGCGGCCGTCTTCATGACCTCCATCAGACGAGGGGTGTCGCTCGACGAGCAGCCGTCGGTGCCGAGGCCCAGGTTGACGCCCGCATCGTGGTAGCGCCGCCATGGCAGCACGCCGGAGCCGAGCTTCAGGTTCGAGATCGTGTTGTGCGATACGGACGTCCCGCGTCGAGCGATGCGCTCGATGTCCTCGTCGGTGACCCAGATGCCGTGCGCGAAGGTCGTCCGACGGCTCATCGCGCCGATGGTGTCGAGGTGCTCGACGAGGGTCTGCCCGCCGTACAGCTCGTCACCGGTGACCGCCTGCGTCTTCGTCTCGAGCACGTGGATGTGCACCTCGGCGTCGTACTCGGCCGCGAGCTCGGTCGCGCCGACGAGAAGATCGTCGGTGCACCGCTGCGGCCCGGACGGCGCGAGCATGTACCGGAGGCGCCCGCCGGCGGTTCCGTGGTGGCGCTCGAAGGCGGTGCGAGAGTAATCGAGGTACTCGTCGGCCGTCAGCACCGGCTGCGCCCGCACCTGCTCGACGAGTTCGTCGGGGAGCCAGTCGGTCACGAAGGGCAATGTGTCGACGAAGGGCCGGTTGATGACGTGGCCCGAGACGTTCGCCCGGATGCCGATGCTCTCGTACGCACCTGCGACGGCCGCGAGCTGGTCGAGGTCCTGACCGGGGGTCTCGAGGACGTCGTCGACGAGGGTCGTGACGCCGTTCTTCATCGACTCCATCGCGAACATGAGCGTCCGCAGCCGCACGATGTCGGGGTGCGTCGGGGTGCCGCCCAGGATCGGATAGGAGTACAGCATCCACAGTTCGAGCGGCATGTTGTCGTAGCGGCCCTTGTAGAGGTACTCCCACGAGTGGGTGTGCGCGTTGACGAAGCCGGGTGTGATGAGCGTGCCCGCCCCCTCGATGACCTGGTCACCCGGATGCGGGGTGAGTTCCGTGCCGATCTCGACGAAGACGCCGTCCTCGATGCGGAGGTCCCGCGGCACGGGTGACGACGCTGTGGCGGCGTCCATCGTGATCACCTGGGCGCCCCGGATGAAGGTCCCGGTCATGCGCGGGCCTCCGTCTCGACGGGCTCGGATCCCGCATCGGCCGTCGGGGCGCCCGTGATGCGGCGCGCCGCCGCGTGGCAGAGCGGTGCGGCGAGGATGGCCACGATGATCCCCTGGACGGCGGGGCTGCCGATGCCGGTGAAGGCGCCGAACGCGGCGGCCGCCGTGCCCAGCAGGTACGCGATGATGCCCGGCCAGACGAACGCGCCCACGCGGGTGACGTCGGTGCCCGGGTCGCGTCGCCGCCACACGAAGAGGTACGTGCCGATGATGACCCCGCCGAGCGGCGGGATGACGGTGCCGAGGGTCACGAGGAATCCGGTCAGGGCGTTCGCGACACCGGTGACCGCGAGGGCGATGCCGACGATGACGCCGATGACGATGAAGGGGCGCTTGTCGTTGCGGTTCGCGAGCTCGGCACCGGCGACGCCGAAGGCGTAGGCCGTGTTGTCGTTCGTGGTCCAGAGGTTGAAGGTCAGCAGGAGGACGCCCATGAGCGCGAGCCCCATCGTGAACAGCAGGGCGGTGAAGTCGGGCTCGCCGAACGCGATCGCGCCGATGCCGCCGAAGACGAGCATGGCGGTCTCGATGACGAGGAGGACACCGAGGCAGATGAGGAATGCCGTGCGGGGACTCTTCGCGAATCGCGTCCAGTTGCCGACCTGCGTTCCGCCGGAGATGAACGTGCCGATCATCATCGTGAGGGCCAGACCCGGCGAGAGCGAACCGTCTCCCGTCGTCGCGAACATCGCACCCCAGCCGCCGACCTCGTCGACCGAGACCACGGTGATCCAGATGCAGAGCGCGAACATGAGGGGGACCGAGACCCAGGACAGGATCTCGATGCCCTTGAAGCCCCAGTAGGCGGTCGTCGCCATCAGCAGCCCGCCGAAGATCGCGAGCGGCCACGAGACCTCCCAGCCGATCGCGGAGGCGAGCAGGTCGGCGAAGATGCCGACGGTGATGCCGTACCAGCCGACCTGCGTGCCGCCGAGGACGATCGAGGCCCACTTGCCGCCGACGCGGCCGAGGGAGAGGCGTGCGAGCAGGACCGTCGACAGGCCGGTCGCGGCGCTCGTCGCGCCGAGTGTCGCGATGTAGAGCGCGAGGACGACCGAGGCGATCGCGGCCAGGCCGACGAAGGCGGCGAAGCCGAACGCGCCCGCGACCTGGCCCCCGGTGACCATGGTGGGCGTGAAGAAGATGAAGCCGGCGACGACGACGAGGATGGCGAACCACCCCTGACGGGCGCTGCGGGGGACGCGACCGAGCGGGTAGTCGCGGTCGACGCGCTCCGGTGCGGCGGGTGCGGCTGTGGTCGAGGTCATGAGCACTCCTTTCCGAGTGGTCACATCACACCGGCGCTGTGTTTCGGCTCCGTTGCGCGAGGTCGAAGAGTGGATCGGGTGACAGGTCGTCGGTGTGCGCGGTGTGCGGATCTCCACCCGCCGGAAACGGGCGCGTCATCGACGGGAAACGGCCCGGTCGTACCGTGGGCGGCATGACCTCCGTCGTTCCGAGCCTCGGCGACGCGGATGTCGATGTCCTCCGCGTCTCGGATCTCATCCACTGGGGGCAGCCGCGGGTCGATCTGGTCGGGGCTCCCGTCGGCCTCGATCGCACGGTGCGGTGGGGGCTGCCGACCGACCTCCTCGATCCCTCCCCCTATCTGCGGGGCGGTGAACTCGTGCTGACCTCGGGGATCTCGATGCGGGATGCCCCATCGCAGCGCGCCTTCGTCGCCAGTGTCCTCCGCACCCGTCCCGCTGCCATCGGCTACGCCCTCGGCGTCGTGGATTCGGCCGTTCCTCGACCGCTCATCGCGGCGGCGAATGCGGCGGGGATCGCCGTCCTGTCGGTCCCGCCCGACGTCCCGTTCCTCGAGATCACGCGACGGATCGCCCACGAGCAGCAGCGCCATGACGCCGAGGAGCTCGCGCGCGAATCGGTGGGGGCGATCCTCGACATGGTCCGCCGAGGTCTCGCCAGTCCCGTCGTTCTCCGCGAACAGCTCGACGCGGCCCTCGGCGCCGTGCCCGGCGTCTGGGTGCTCGCCGCTCGGGGGCGAGTCCTGCGGCCCGGAGGTCGCTCGCTCGTCGGCACGACCGGCGGTCACTCGATCGCGATCGTGCCCGCGACCCGGCCCGGTCCGCCGCCGGATGATCTGCTCGGTGCGGACGTCGGCTGGAGCGGTCCCGCCGACCCCGGCGCGCTCGCCGGTGCGCTTCGGGAGGCGGTGGCCGCGGCATCCCTCGCGTCTCGTCATGGTGCGTCGCGCGGTCCGCGGGATCTCGCCACGTGGGACGGGTTGATCGAGCGCCTCACTCCGGAGCAGCTCGCCCCCTTCCGCGACCGGCTCCTCGCCCCGGTCGCAGACTACGACGCCCGTCATCGCACGGCGCTCGTCGAGACGCTGGAACACCTCTGCCGCCTCGACGGTTCGGTGCAGGCGGCCGCCGAGGAGCTGTTCGTCCACGTCAACACCGTTCGCAAGCGCGTCGGTCGCATCGAGGCGCTCACCGGACTCAGCCCGCTCGAGACGCGGGGCCGTGCCGCGTTCCTGGTCGCGCTCGCCGCGGCGGGGTGACGCTCAGCCCGCGCGCTTCGCGACCTGCTTCTCGAGGAACACGCGCACGTCGGCGAGCTCCTCGGCCGAGACGCTGTGCGCGAGGTCCGGGTAGACGCGCCCGCTGAGGTCGACGTGCCCGGGCAGCCACTGCGCGGTGTGGTCGACGAACCGGGGCGGGATGACCTCGTCGCGGGCGCCGCGCCCCCAGAAGACCGGTGGGCGCACCTGGGCCAGCTCCGTGTCGCCGGCCGACGGCTCGGGGAACGCGTAACCCGCCAGGTTCACCGCGAACGCCGCATCGCGCGGCCGCATCCGCAGCATCTGCAGCGCGATGACGCCGCCCTGCGAGAAGCCGAGGAGACCGACGGATGCCGCGTCCCCCCGCACGGCGTCGACCCAGTCCCAGACGGTCTCGGTCGACGCGATGACCTCGTCGCGGTCGCGGCTCTCCACGCCGTCGATCGTGAACCAGGAGTACCCGGGCATCGGGAAGCGCGGCGCGAGCGGCGCGCGCACCGCCGCCGCCACGAACTCCGCGGGCAGATGCGGCACGAGCCCGAACAGGTCGCCCTCGTGCGAGCCGTACCCGTGCAGCAGGACGAGCAGCGGCCGCTCGCCCCGGTCCTCGGCGGGCGCGGACCACAGGACGGCGTCGGGATCGAGCGGAGCGGCGACCATGCGTCCATCCTGCACCAGGCTGCCGACACCCGGGCGGGCTGCCGGGGGCCCGTGCGGGGCGGCGCGGCATCCGCTCGGGTATACATGGAGGCATGGCCGTCCGCACTCCCGACCCCGACCCGAACGAGCGCGACGACGAGGGATCCGCGCGCGATCCGCTGCGGGGGCTCGGCTCCTCGATGGGCCGCCCGGGCTCCGCCGGCAACCCCGCATGGCTGAGCGACGTCGAGCTCGCGGAGGCCCGCCGTCGTCTGCCGATGCTCTACGTCGAGGCCGTGCCGGTGCGGCTGGACGGCATGGGAGCGGTGACCGAGGTCGGCATCCTGCTGCGCGCGACGCCCATGGGCGAGATCTCGCGCACCATCGTGTCGGGCCGCGTGCGCTACGGCGAGACCGTGCGCGACGCGCTGTTCCGCCACCTCGAGAACGACCTCGGCCCGATGGCCTTCCCGCTGCTGCCGCCGCAGCCGGCGCCGTTCACGGTCGCCGAGTACTTCCCGATCCCCGGCGTGAGCGCGTTCCACGACGACCGGCAGCACGCGGTGTCGCTCGCCTTCGTCGTGCCGGTGACGGGAACGTGCGAACCGCGCCAGGACGCGCTCGAGGTCACCTGGATGTCGCCCGAGGAAGCCGCATCCGACGCCCTCGCCGCCGAGATGGAGGGCGGTCGCTCGACGCTCGTGCGCCAGGCGCTCGCCTCGGTCGGCGCGCTTCGGTAGGCGTCAGCCGCGCGTCAGGCGGGAGAGCTCGGCGACGAACGCGTCGACGTCGGACTCGGTCGTGTCGAACGAGCACATCCAGCGCACCTCGTTCTTCGAGGCGTCCCAGTCGTAGAAGCGGAACGACTCGCGCAGCCGGTCGGCCACGCCGTCGGGCAGGATCGCGAAGACGCCATTGGCCTGCGTCGGCTGGCTGAAGCGCACCCCGGCGATCGACCCGTCCGCGAGACCCGCCTCGACCGCGGAGCGCAGGCGTGCCGCCATCCCGTTCGCGTGACGTGCGTTGCGCAGATAGAGGTCGTCCTCGTAGAGCGCGATCAGCTGTGCAGACACGAAGCGCATCTTCGATGAGAGCTGCATGTTGAGCTTGCGCAGGAAGGGGAGACCTGCGGATGCCGCGGAGTCGAGCACGACGATCGCCTCCGCAGCGAGGGCGCCGTTCTTCGTTCCGCCGGCGCTCACGACGTCGACTCCCGCGTCGCGCGTGAAGGCCCGGATCGGCAGGTCGAGGGCTGCGGCGGCGTTCGACAGGCGCGCGCCGTCGAGGTGCAGCCGCATGCCGCGCGCGTGCGCGTGGTCGGCGAGGGCGCGGATCTCGTCGGGGGTGTAGAGAGTGCCCAGTTCGGTCGACTGGGTGATCGACACGACGAGCGGCTGCGCGCGGTGCTCGTCGCCCCAGCCCCACGCCTCGCGGTCGACGAGCTCGGGGGTGAGCTTGCCGTCGTCGGTGGGCACGTTGAGGATCTTGATGCCGGCGACCTTCTCGGGAGCGCCGCCTTCGTCGACGTTGATGTGGGCGGTGGATGCCGCGACCACGGCTCCCCACCGCGGCAGCATCGACTGAAGGCCGGTGACGTTCGCTCCGGTGCCGTTGAAGACCGGGAACGCCTGCGCCTCCTCGCCGAAGTGACGCGCGAAGACCTGCTGCAGACGCTCCGTGTAGACGTCCTCGCCGTAGGCGATCTGGTGCCCGTCGTTGGCGGCGGCGAGGGCGGCGAGGACCTCGGGGTGCACGCCCGAGTAGTTGTCGCTGGCGAAGGAACGGATCGTCGGGTCGTGGAGCGTCGTCACCCCTCCAGCCTAGGTCGCCGCGGCCTCTGTCTTCCCCGTGTCGGCGCCCGGCGCTACCCTCACCGCATGAGCGACGCGACGACTCCGACGCGCACGGTTCCGCCGGGCGGTATGCGCACCTTCCTGCACGTGCTCGTGAACACGGCCGTCGCGAACGTCACCACGAGCTTCCTCTGGTTCGCGCTGACCTTCTGGGTCTACCTCGAGACGGAGTCGGTGCTCGCGACGGGCATCATCGGCGGCGCGTACATGCTGCTGCTCGCGATCTTCGGCATGGTGTTCGGCACGCTCGTCGACCGGTTCCGCAAGCACGCCGTGATGGTGTTCTCCGGCGTGTTCACGCTGGCCGCCTTCCTCGCCGCCGGGGCCATCTACCTCGCGCAGCCCGAGTCCGCGATCCTCGACCTCGGCGGCCCCTGGTTCTGGCTGTTCTCGAGCATCATCCTCATCGGCGCGGTGGTGGAGAACCTCCGCAACATCGCCCTGTCCACCACGGTGACCCTCCTCGTGCCCACCGAACGCCATGCGAACGCCAACGGGCTCGTCGGCACCGTGCAGGGCATCGCCTTCATCGTGACGAGCGCGCTGTCGGGCCTCGCGATCGGCCTGGTCGGCATGGGATGGACGCTCGCCGTCGCGATCGCCTTCACGGCGGTGCCGCTCGTCCACCTGCTGTTCGTCCGCATCCCCGAGGATCGACCGACGCCCGATCCGGGGTCGAAGATCCTCGACATCCGAGGAGCGGCCGCGGCCATCCGTGCCGTCCCGGGACTGTTCGCGCTCATCCTCTTCTCGACGTTCAACAACCTCATCGGCGGCCTCTACATGGCGCTGATGGACCCCTACGGACTCGAGCTGTTCGACGTCAGGATCTGGGGTGCCGTGCTGGCCGTGACGGCGACCGGCTTCCTCATCGGCGGCGGCATCATCGCGGCGAAGGGCCTCGGCAAGAACCCGATCCGCACGCTCCTGCTGGCGGTCGCCGTCATGGGGCTCCTCGGTGCGGTGTTCACGCTGCGCGAGTGGTGGTGGCTGTACGCGCTGGGAATCTGGGCGTACATGACCCTCATCCCCGTGATCGAGTCCGCTGAGCAGACGGTGATCCAGAAGGTCGTCCCGTTCGAGCGGCAGGGCCGGGTGTTCGGCGCCGCGACGGCCCTGGAGGTGTCGACCGGGCCGATCACGTCGTTCGCGATCGCACCGATCGCCGAGTTCTGGGTCATCCCCTACCTGCGCACCGACGAGGGGCGGCGCACGTGGTCGTGGCTGCTCGGCGAGGGGGAGATGCGCGGGATCGCGCTGATCTTCCTCGTCGGCGGGCTGATCATGGTGGCCGCGGCGCTCGCCGCGTTCCTGACCCGCTCGTATCGGACCCTGTCCGCGGAGTACCGCGAGGCGCCCGAGACGACCGAAGCGGATGCCGGGGGTCCCGGCATCCCGTCCTCGTCCCGCGAAGCCGCGGGCGGCGTCGCCGCGGACTGAGCCCGCGAAGTGCGCGCGTCATAGGTGGCCGTGACGCGGCCTTCTGCGGAGGCGCCCTTCGGCGAGACTGGGAGTATGACGAACACCGCGACCGACACCGCGATCCCCGCCCTGGTGATCACGGATGCGCGCGTCCATGTCAGCCCTGAACACGTCAGGACGGGAGATCTGGCCACCGAGGGCGGGCGGATCGTCGCCCGGGCCGCACCGGACCCGATACGCATCGACGGCTCGGGGGCGTCGGTCGTTCCGCTCCTGGTCGACACGGTGTTCGACGAGGCGGAACCACCGGCATCCGATGCCTTCGACCTCGTTCCGGGCAACCCGGCCTCGTTCGCCCTCGTCGCCGGCTCCGTCTCGGCGAGCAGCATCCGCCATCAGCTCGTCGTCCACCCACGGCAGCTTCGTGCCGTGGTCGTCGACGGTGCGGTCTTGGTCCGAGACGGCGTGCCGGTGCGGCCTGAGGATGAGGGCTCGGGTGTCTCCGCGGACGGGAGGCTGGGCGCCTACCGCGACACCATCCGCGATATGACGCAGCACCTGCTGTCGAACGGACGGTACACGGAGACGCGCGGCGGCCGTCGTGACGCCTACACGGGCCGCTACTGGATCGACGGGGATCGGGTCACCTATCTCGACGACACCGGATTCTGGGCTTTCGGCCAGTTCCACGGCGACGTCCTCCATCACGCCGGCTTCGTCCTCCGCCCGGTGCACTGATCCGCGGCGGCCGGCATCCCCCCGGAGCCGGCCGCCGGCGGATCAGGCGTCGGTGGCCCGGATGCCGGCGACGCCGGCGATGACGGGACGCATCTTCTTCTCGAGGGCCTCGAAGAACATCGACAGCGGGAACTCGTCGTCCATCACGGCGTCGGTGTAGCCCTTCGGGGATCCCGCGAGGATCTCGTCAGAGAGGCCGCGCGCCCACTGCGAGGCGGGGTGGGGGGTGACCGTCTGGCGGACGAGGTCGTAGGCGGCGAGCCAGTGGGCGACCTTGGGGCGGTCGATCGACTCCCAGTAGAGGCGGTCGATCGCGTCGCTCAGCGCGATCACGGCGTCGGCGACGCGGTCCCACTCGAACGCGAGCGACGTGTCGGTCCAGTGCAGGACGCCGCGCTGGTGCAGCCAGGCGAACAGCAGCTGACCGCCGAGGCCGTCGTAGTTGCGGACGCGGGTGCCGGTGATCGCGAAGCGGAAGATGCGATCGAAGAGGACGGCGTACTGCACGAGGCCCGCGTGCTCGAGCATCTCGGCTTCGGCATCCGTCAGCTGCGCCTTCGCCGACAGGTCCTTCTCGATGGCGACGCACTCGCGGAACGCGGTCAGGTCGCACCGCAGCTCCTCCAGCGAGTACAGGAAGAACGGCATCCGCTGCTTGATCATGAACGGGTCGAACGGCAGGTCGCCCCGCATGTGGGTGCGGTCGTGGATGAGGTCCCACATCACGAAGGTCTTCTCCGCCAGCCGCTGATCGTCGAGCAGCCGGGCGGCGGCTTCGGGCAGCTCCAGGCGGGTGATCTCGGATGCCGCCCGCACGACGCGGCGGTAGCGCGCCGCCTCGCGGTCCTGGAAGATCGCACCCCACGTGAACGTCGGGATCTCGCGCATGGCGACGGTCTCGGGGAAGAGGACCGCCGAGTTGGTGTCGTACCCGGGGGTGAAGTCGAGCAGACGGAACGAGACGAACAGCCGGTTCGTGTAGGTCTGCTCGAGCTCGGCGATGAACTCCGGCCAGATCGTCTCGACGAGCACGGCCTCGACCTTGCGGTCGCGGGTGCCGTTCTGCGTGTACATCGGGAACACGACGAGGTGGCGGAGCCCGTCGATGCGGTGCTCCTGCGGCTGGAAGGCGACGAGCGAGTCGAGGAAGTCGGGCACGCCGAAGCCCTCGGACACCCAGCGCTCGAAGTCCCGGACGCTCGCCTCGAGGTAGTCCGCATCATGCGGGAAGGCGGGGGCGAGCGAGCGGATGCCGGCGGTGATCGCCTCGACGTGACCGCGGGCGGCGTCGTGGTCGACGGCCTCGGGCACCGAGCCGTCGGCGATCTGCAGGTCCTGGAGGGCGGTCGCGGCATCCCGCAGCATCGTCCAGGCCGCGGAGGTCTCCGCCTGACGGGCGTCCTCGACGACCTCGGGCATTCCGATGATCGTCGACGTGATGACGGTGCTCATGGCGGACCTCCTATCGGTTCCTCACGGTTTCCTGACGATACTACGAGAATATTTCCTGCACTTCGAGACTTTGACCGGAAGGATCCCATGCGATGTCGTCTGCGGTACCGTCGGAGCGTGGCCGCAGACGAGACCGACACCGCCGACACCGCCATCATCGCGGCCCTGTCGGCCAACGCCCGGGCGACGCTCGCCGACCTCTCCGCGGTCGCCGGACTCTCGGTCTCCGCGACGCAGGCGCGGGTCCGCCGCCTCGAGGCGCGCGGCCTCATCGCGGGCTACCGCGCGGTCATCGACCCCGAGGTCGCGGGCAAGCCGCTCGCGGCGTTCGTCGAGATCACCCCGCTCGATCCCGGCCAGCCCGACAACGCGCCCGAACTCATCGCGCACCTCGACGAGATCGAGGCATGCCACTCCATCGCCGGCGACGCGGCCTACATGCTGTTCGTGCGCGTGGCCACCCCGCGCGACCTCGAGCGGCTGATCCGCGACATCCGCTCCGCCGCCTCGGTCAACACGCGCACGACCGTCGTCCTGCAGACCTTCTTCGAGCACCGCCCCCTGTCCCCGGCCTGACGCTGTCGCCGCCCGCCGGGGTGTCAAGGGGAGGCGCGGGGCGCAGGGCGCCCCCTAGCGTGGCGGGATGAGCGACACCCCCATCGGTTCCGAGGTCCTCGTCGTCGCCAACGCTCGGTCGGGTGCCTCGCTGGGGCGGCCCGACCGCGTCCCCGATGTGCAGCGGCGGATGCCGGGTGCCACCGTGCACCGTCTGAATGAGGACGAGACTCTCGACGAGGTCGTCGCAGCGGCCGTGGCCGGTGATCACGCGCCCCAGGTCCTCGCGATCCTCGGCGGCGACGGATCGGTCTCGCGCGCCGCGCACCTCGCCCGTCGCCACGACCTCACCCTGCTCGTCCTCCCGAACGGCACGTTCAACCACTTCGCACGATCGGCCGGCATCGAGGATGTCGACGCCGGCCTCGACGCGTATGCGGCGGGACACGTGCGTCCCGTCGCGGTCGCCGAGGTGTCGGTCGACGGCGGCGAGCCGATCACGGTCCTCAACGCTGTCTCGCTCGGCGCTTACCCCGAGTTCCTCGCCGAGCGCGAGCGCCGCACGAGTCTCGGCAAGTGGTGGGGCGGCGCCGTGGCCGCCTGGCGCGAGGTCCACGGCGCGCACCCTGTCGACGTCGCGCGCGGCGGCAAGCGGGCCCGGGTGTGGTCGGTGTTCGCCGGGGTGGGCCGCAACGACCCCGAGCGGATCGCGACGATGCAGCGGGCGACGCTGCACGACGCCGTCATCGACGTCCGTGTGCATCACGCGCGCGGCTCACGGCTGCGGGCCGTCGCGTCGCTCGCCTTCGGGAAGAACACCGTCAAGGTCCTCCGCGCACTCCGGGTGATGCCCCCGGCATCCGATCTGGAACGCATCCTCGACGACGACTTCATCCTCGAGGTGGGCGCCGGAAGCGCCCCGGACATCTGGGTGCACGACGGCGAGCTCGAGAAGGTGGGCGCCGACGGGTTCCGGATGCGGGTGCGCGCGGTGCCCGACGGGCTGCGGGTCTACCTCCCCGCCGAGCGCGACTGACCACGGGATACATCCGGGGGCGGATGCCGCCACGGGCCCGACCGCGTAGCGTCGGGGGAGTGTTCCGCAAGCTCCGCCCCTATCAGGCCGCCGTCGATGCGGCCGTCGCGGTGCTGTTCGCGCTGGTGGCGCTGCCGTACGAGTTGAACACCGGGACGATGTCGTCACCCGTCGGCGGGTGGTCGGCGATCCCGGTCGTCTTCCTCATGGCCGGCGCCCTCGGCCTGCGACGGTTCTCGCCCGGTTTCGCCCTCGCCGTCGCCTGGGTCGGCGCCGTGGTGCAGATGGGGTTCGGCCGCGGTCCGAGCTTCGCCGACATCGCTATCTTCGCCGTCCTGTACGCGACGGCGGCCTATGGATCCCGCCGCGTCTTCTGGCTGGGGCTCTCCTCCGTCGTCCTCGGCGCCGGGACGATCACGGCCTACCTCTTCCGGTGGGCGTTCCTCGGCACGGGCTCGCTGTCCGACATCCCGACCCTGATCTTCGTCCTGCTGGCCGCCCTCTTCGCGCTCGGTCTCTCCTGGACCGCGGGCGCCCTCGCCCGCACGGCGCTCCGCGCCCGGGCGAATCGTGCGGCGCAGTCGCGCGCCGAGGCCGAGACGGCCGCCGAGCAGGAGCGCACGCGCATCGCCCGCGACATGCACGACATCGTCGCGCACTCACTGGCCGTCATCATCGCGCAGTCCGATGGTGCGCGGTACGCCGCGGCATCCGATCCGGCGGCGCAGTCCGACGCCCTCGGCACCATCTCGTCGACGGCGCGCGCGGCGCTGTCGGACGTGCGGCTGCTGCTCACTCAGATGCGCCATTCGCAGGCCGAAGGGCCGCAGCCGACGCTCGCCGACCTCGAGCAGCTGTATGCGCAGGTGCGGGCGGCGGGCACGCCGCTGCGCGTCGACGTCGACCCCGCTCCCACGGCCGAGGTTCCGGCGTCGGTGCAGCTCGCCGTGTACCGGATCCTGCAGGAGGCCCTGACCAACGCGATCCGCCACGGCGGCGACGGCGGGGTCGACGTCGCGCTCGCGTGGCATCCCGACCGCGTCGATCTCTCGGTGCGCAACGACCTCGTCGCCGCGCCGGCGGGCGAGAAGCGCGCCCCCGGGCACGGGCTCATCGGCATGCGCGAGCGGGCGCAGCTGATCGGCGGCCGTCTGGACGCCGCGCCGGCCGGCTCGTCCTTCCTCGTGTCGGGGTCGCTGCCGATCGGCGCGCCCGCCGCATGATCCCCTCTGGAGACCCCGCATGACCCCGATCCGCGTCGTCCTCGTCGACGACCAGGCCCTCTTCCGCGCCGGCATCCGCATGGTCGTCGCCTCGCAGCCCGACCTCGAGGTCGTCGGCGAGGCCTCCGACGGCGCGCAGGCCATCGAGGTCGTCCGCGCGACCCGCCCCGACGTCGTCATGATGGACATCCGGATGCCGGTGATGGACGGCCTCGCCGCGACCGAGGCGCTGCTCGCCGACCCGGATCCGCCCAAGGTCGTCATGCTGACGACCTTCGACCTCGACGAGGCGGCCGCACGCGCCATCCAGCGCGGGGCGAGCGGGTTCCTGCTGAAGGACGCCGATCCCGAGTTCCTGCTCGCGGCGATCCGCACCGTCCACGCCGGGTCGTCCGTCATCGCCGCCGCAGCGACCCGCGACCTGTTCGCGTCGCTCGGCGAGCAGACCCGACCGGTCCCGCCGTCCTTCGGCTCCCTCACCGACCGCGAGCGCGAGATCTTCCAGCTCGCGGCGCGGGGGCTGTCCAACGCCGAGATCGCGGCGCGGGAGTTCCTCTCCGAGGCCACCGTGAAGACCCATGTCAGTCGCATCCTCGCCAAGCTCAGCCTGCGCGACCGCGTGCAGCTCGTCGTCTTCGCGTTCGAGCACGGTCTGGCCTGACGCGCGGCCGCCCCGATGGCGGATGCCGGATCATCCTCGCGATGTATGCGGAGGCGCCGTCAGGCCGACGCGGCGCGGATGGCCTGCTCCGTAGCGTCGGAGGCATGGAGATCACGACCACCGACCTGGGCCTCGCCGCCCGCGTCCAGCACCTGACCAAGACCTACGGCGGGGGCGAGTCGATCGTCCGCGCGCTCGATGACGTGACCGTCGGCATCCGCCGCGGGGAGTTCACCGCGATCATGGGGCCCTCGGGCTCGGGCAAGTCCACCCTCATGCACATCATGGCCGGACTGGATGCCCCGGCGTCCGGCCGCGTCTGGATCGGCGACACCGACATCACGGGCCTCTCCGACGTCGAGCTGACGATCCTGCGCCGGCGCCGGGTGGGCTTCGTCTTCCAGTCCTTCAACCTCGTCCCGGCCCTCGACGCGATCGGCAACATCCTGCTGCCCTTCGACCTCGACGGCCGCCGGCCGACCTCGCAGGAGCGCACGCGCATCGACGGTCTCGTCGAGACCCTGGGCCTCGGGCCCCGCCTGCGACACCGCCCGCACCAGCTCTCGGGCGGTCAGCAGCAGCGCGTCGCGATCGCCCGCGCCCTCGCGACCGCTCCCGACCTGGTGTTCGCCGACGAGCCGACCGGCAACCTCGACTCCCGCAGCGGACGCGAGGTCCTCTCGCTGCTGGCTGCGGCCAGCGCCGAGCACGGTCAGTCCATCGCAATGGTCACCCATGACCCGGTCGCGGCGTCGTACGCCGACCGCGTGCTCTTCCTCGGCGACGGGCGCATCGTCGCCGACAAGCCGCGTCAGAGCGCCGAGCAGATCTCGGCCCACATGCTCAGCACGGAGGTGACGGCGTGACCACCCTCACCGCTCCGGCCGCCGCCGTCGCCACCGTGCCCGGCGCTGCCCGCTCGTCCCGTCTCGCATGGCTGCGGGAGCGGGGGATGGGCGCGACGATCCTCGTCTCGGCCATCTCGACGGCCTTCGGTGTCGTCCTGCTGTCCGCGACCGGGTACATCTCCGCGGTGCTCAGGGCCAACCCGATGTACGGCTCATCCGACACGATGATCGTCGTGCTGGCTCTGCTGAGCGGCATCCTGCTCGCCGTGGCCGTCTACGTCGCCGCCATCGTGACGGCCAACACGTTCTCGACCATCATCGCCGGCCGCACCCGGCGCATCGCCCTCCTGCGGCTGATCGGCGCGACCGCCCGGTCGCAGCGGAGCGAGGTCGCGCGGCAGGGACTGACCGTCGGCGCGATCGGCGCCCTCCTCGGGCTCGGTGCGACGACCCTCGCGATGCTTCCCGCGGTTCCCTTCCTCGATCGGGCCCTCGGGGTCACGTCGGACTGGTCGCCCGTGCAGCCGGTGCTCCTCCTCCCGACGATCGCCGTCGCCCTGACGACGTGGGTCGCTGCCTGGTCCGGGTCGCGACGCGTGCTCACCGTCACGCCCCTGGAGGCCCTCGGCGGGTCCGTCGAGCGCTCCCGCGAGGAGATCGCCGAGGGTCGGGGTCGCAAGACCACGGCCATCGTGCTGGGTGCGCTGGGCGCCCTCCTCCTCGGCGGGGGGCTGCTGCTCGGTCTCCTCAGCCCCGTCGGTGTGCTCGTCGCCTTCTTCGGCGGTCTGTTCAGCTTCACGGCCGTCGCGATCAGCGCGGTCTCGATCATGCCTCCGCTCCTGCGAGCGACCGGGCGCCTGTTCGGGAGGTCCGTCACCGCGCGGCTGGCGGCGGAGAACGCCGTCCGCTACCCGGAGCGCTCGAGCCGCATGGCCATCGGCGTCGTCATGGGTGTCGCGCTCGTCGTGATGTTCGCGGTCGCCGCCGAATCCGCCAAGGCCCTCGTCACGGCCTCGGGCGGCGGCGAGCCGGACCCGTCCTTCAACGAGATGATGGACGTGTTCTCGACGGTCATGATGTGCCTGGTCGCCGTCAGCGCGGTCATCGCCGCCGTCGGCCTCGTGAACCTCCTCACGATCGGTGTCGTCCAGCGCAAGCGCGAGCTCGGTCTGCTGCGCGCGCTCGGGCTGACGTCGGCGCAGATCCGTCGGATGGTGCTCATCGAGGCTGCCCACGTCACCGTCACGGCGCTGCTGTTCGGCCTGACCATGGGTGTCCTCTACGGCTGGGTCGCGGCGCAGTCGCTCCTCGGGTCGGTCGCCGTCCCGCCGCTGTGGATGTCGCCGACGTTCGTCGCGCCGGCCGTCCCCTGGCTTCCCGTGGCGATCGTCGTCGTGGCGACGGCCGCGCTGACCCTGGCGGCCGCGGTCGCCCCCACGCGGATCGCGACGCGCACCGCTCCCGTCGAGGCGTTGTCGGAGTGAGACCGTCGCCCCTCCGCGTGATCTGTCCGGGTCACGGGGAGGGGCGGCATCCGTTCGTCAGGCCTCGGCAGCGGGCGGGTCGTAGGACCACGTGGGCGCGAGCGCACGCAGGCGGATGCCGCGGTACTGCCACGCCGCCCACAGCAGCGGCCAGAGGGGCAGCGCCGCAGGGCCGCCGATCGTGAGGCGGTCGCGCCACAGCGTCTTCGACGGATCGCCCGGCAGAGGGCTCACCGCCATCTGGTGGTCCCAGACGTCGAGGGCTGCGAGGGGACCGGTGAGGGGGATGCCGCTGTCGCGGAAGATCCGCACCGGACCGTTCGTGTCCTCGGTGTACCGGTCGCTCGCGTGGATGAGCTGCTGACCGACCGGGATGAGGCCGAGTGCGCGGATCTCGACCGGCACGTCGGCTCCAGGCTCGAACGAGGTCGGAAGCGCCGCGGCCATGGGACCCATGTCGAGCAGCGGCCCGTACAGCTCGGTCACCGCGCGCGGGGAGTGCAGGGCGCGCCAGGCGGCGTCGGCGGTGCAGTCGAGCTCGAGCTTGAGGAGGATCCGCATGCGTCCACTCTCGCATTCCTCCGTGGTACCGGATACGTTGGGAGCGCTCTCAGGCCCTCCTCGCTCCGGCGACTCCGCGAAAGACCCCCATGCCTCTCGAACCCGCCATCGAATCCGGCGACCGCTCGCACACCCTCGCCCCCGTCGAGTCCGTCGCGCAGATCTCGTCGATGCTGCTCGACACCGACCCGACCCTCGACCCGGCGCTCGCCGAGATCGCGCGCACGGCCGCGGCCGAGGGGGTCGTACTCCTGACCAACGACGGCACCCTGCCGCTGGGCGAGCGCGCCGTCGCCGTGTTCGGCCGGGTCCAGGTCGACTGGTTCGCCGTCGGGTACGGCTCGGGCGGCGACGTGAAGGTGCCCTACATCTGGAACCTGCTCGCGGGGCTCCGCGACGCGGGCGTCCGCGTCGACGACGGACTCGCGACCGTCTACTCGACCTGGTGCGCCGAGAACCGTCCGGTGTTCACCGCCAACTGGGGCCAGTGGCCGCACCACTTCCCGGAGATGCCGATCGACGACGTCGACGTCGCAGCCGCCGCCTCTCGCGCCGATACCGCGGTCGTCGCCATCGGTCGCGCGGCCGGCGAGGCGCGCGACAGCATCCTCGAGGCCGGGAGCTACTACCTGACCTCGGCGGAGCGCACCCTCCTCGACGCCGTCACCACTCACTTCGACCGCGTCGTCGTCGTCATCGACGCGGGGAACGTGATGGACCTCTCGTGGATCGTCGACTACGGCGACCGGATCAGCGCCGTCCTGTTCGCCTGGCAGGGCGGCATGGAGGGCGCCCGCGCGGTCGCGGGTGTGCTGGCGGGCGAATCGACGCCCAGCGGCAAGCTCACCGACACCATCGCGCGCAGCTACGAGGACTACCCGAGCTCCTCGAACTTCGGCGGCCTCGACGTCAATGTCTACGCGGAGGACGTCTTCGTCGGTTACCGCTACTTCGAGACGTTCGCGCCCGACCGCGTGCTGTTCCCCTTCGGACACGGTCTGTCGTACACGACCTTCGACCTGTCGGCGACGTCGACCACGGACGCCGGCACCCTGACCCTCGATGTCGTCGTCACCAACACCGGGGAGCGCGCCGGCAAGGAGGTCGTGCAGGTCTACACCGGTGCCCCCGATGGAGCCCTCGGCAAGCCCGCCCGTCAGCTGGCGGCGTTCGCCAAGACGGGGCTGCTCGCGCCGGGGCAGAGCGAGACGATCCGCCTCGGAGTGCGTCTCGACGACCTCGCGTCGTACGACGACAGCGGTGCGACCGGCACCCGGAACGCGTGGGTCCTCGAGGCGGGCGCGTACCCCGTGTTCGTGGGGACCGACGTGCGCTCGGCCTCGCGCGTCGCCGGGTTCGAGGTGCCCGAGACCCGGGTGGTGCGCACCGCCGCCGAGGTCGCCGCCCCCGTCCACGCCTTCGAGCGCCTCACGCTCGCCCGTGCCGCCGACGGCTCCGCCGTCATCGCCCGTGAGACCGTGCCCCGGCGCACGGTCTCACGGGCAGAGCGGATCCTCTCCGCTCTGCCCGCCGAGATCCCGCCGACGGGGGACCGGGGTATCGATCTCTCCGACGTCGCGCGCGGCGGCGCGTCCCTCGATGACTTCGTCGCGCAGCTCAGCGACGAGGAGCTCTCACTGCTCGCCCGCGGCGACGTCACGATGGACAGCCCGCTGGGAGCCGCCGGCAACGCCGGAGTGCTGGGCGGGGTGTCCGAGTCGCTGCGCGCCAAGGGGGTGCCGCCGATCACCACGACCGACGGTCCGAGCGGCATCCGGCTGTCCGCGTACGCCTCGCTGCTGCCGTCGGGGACGGCGTTCGCCTCGACCTGGAACGTCGCCCTCATCGAGGAGCTCGCCGCCCTGCACGGGCAGGAGATGCTGCGCAAGGGCTCGGACGTCCTGCTGAGCCCCGGCATGAACATCCACCGGGACCCGCTGTGCGGCCGGAACTTCGAGTACTTCAGCGAGGACCCGGTCGTCTCGGGACGCATCGCCGCGGCCGTCGTGCGAGGTGTGCAGAGTGCCGGGCTCGCGGCCTGCCCGAAGCACTTCGCCGCCAACAACCAGGAGACCAATCGCACCCGCAACGATTCGCGGGTCTCCGAGCGGGCCCTTCGGGAGATCTACCTGCGCGGCTTCGAGATCTGCGTCCGCGAGGCCGCGCCCCGCCTGATCATGACCTCTTACAACCAGATCAACGGCGTGTGGGCGCACTATCACCACGACCTCGTGACGGTCGTCCTCCGCGAGGAGTGGGGCTATGAGGGCACCGTCATCACCGACTGGTGGATCGAGGAGTCCGTCGACCCCGACTTCCCCGCCCTCGAGGACAACGCGTACCGGGTCCGCGCGCAGGTGGACGTCCTCATGCCGGGCGGCGTGAAGAAGGACGGTGCGCCGCAGGCGTACGCGGACACGACGATCCTCGACTCCCTCGCCCGGGCGGAGGGGATCACCCGCGGTGAGCTGCAGCGCACGGCGCGGAATGTGCTGCGGCTCGCTGTGGCGCTGAAGCCGGTCGTCGACGCTCGTACGCTGGAGGGATGACCGCGAGCCCGTTCGACCAGTCCCGCTACCAGCTGCGCTTCGACTGGGGGCAGGAGGGCCTCCGCCGGCTCGCCCCCGCCGACGTCGTCGTGGTCGTCGACGTGCTGCGCTTCTCGTCGACCGTGTCGGCGCAGGTCGCCGGCGGCGAGGCGGTACCGCACGACGACACCGCGCACGCCGTCTCCCGCAACGGTGCCGCCGTCGCCTCCGCGGCTGCCGACGCCGGTGCGGTCGTCTTCCTGGGGTGCCTTCGCAATGCGACGGCGGTCGCCCGTGCGGTGCTGGCCGAACAGAACCGCCGCGCTGCGCGGACGAGCGTCAACGTGATCGCCGCGGGGGAGCTCTCCGGACCGAAGGATGCTGCGATGCTCCGATTCTCCGTCGAGGACCAGCTCGGGGCCGGCGCGGTCTTCGCCGCCCTCGAGGCGCTCGGGCTCGACCATTCCTCGCCGGAGGCGGCCGCGGCGTCCGAGTCGTTCCGCGGCCTGCGCTCCGCCGTCCGACACCTGCTGACGGCGAGCGGATCGGGGCAGGAGCTCCTCGAGGTCGACCGGCGCGCCGAGGTGCTCGCCGCCGCAGTCCACGACGCCGACGACGCGGTGCCGGTCCTGCGGGACGGCGTGTGGCGCGCGTACGAGGCGGTCAGCGCGGAGTGAGGGCCGCGCGTCGGGTCTCGGCGGTGATCTCCCGGCGTCGCCACGTGATGAGGTGACGCGGGTCGAAGGTCGGTGCGCAGCGCGCGCACGAGGTCGCGCGCGTCGCCTTGCGATGCCGGTACGCGACGTGACCGGCGGGGCACACCCCGACCCAGGGGGCGAGCTCCGTCGCCGTCTCACCGCGGTGCGTCACCCCGCCGGTGTAGCCGAGTGAGCGTGCGACGCGCTTCCAATCCGCGCCGTGGCCCGCAGCGGCGCCGGCGATCGCGTGGGCGATCTCGTGCAGGATCGTCTGCCGGTTGGTCTCCGCGTCGTACCGCACGGCCAGGTAGCGCGAGAGCGTGATGCGTTTGCGCAGGTAGTCGCACGCGCCCGCGCGTCGCTTCGCGTTGTCGAAGGCGAAGCTCCACGAGTCGTCGAGCAGCTGCCCCAGCAGGGACTCCGCCTCGCGGCGGACGTCGATGAGATCGCTCATGCCAGCACGATAGAACGGATGTACGACACTCGCCCGTAACGGCTCAGCTCGCGACCGTGGAACGGTTGCGGCGCCGGTCCACGGCGTCGATCGCGAGGAGCGTGGACTCCAGCTGCTCCTCGGGGGCACCGGCCTCCTGGCGCAGGAAGAGCGCCTTCTTGAAGTCCGCCCGCGCTGAGGCGTCGTCTCCCGCGTCGAAGTGCACCTTGCCGCGGTGCTGGCAGCCGAACGCGGCGACCGCGGCCCAGCCCTGGCCCTCGGCCTCCTCGACGCACGTGTTGAGCTCGTGGATCGCCGCCGCGTACGCGCCGCGGAACTGCTGGACGGTGGCGCGCAGCATGCGGGCCCGCAGCAGGTCCTTGCGCGTGCCGGCCATCCGCGCGAGGCGGACGGACTCCTCCGAGACGACGAGAGCGTCGTCGAGACGCCCGGTGACCTTGAGGAGCCAGACCTTCTCGAGCATCGCCGCGAGGCTGCGCTGCTCGCCGAGCTCGACGAGCCGAGCCTGGCATTCGTCGAGGTCGACGATCTCTCGGAGTGTCTCCGGGTCGTATCCCTTGATGAAGCCCACGGCCATTCCTTCCCACCCAGCGACGTGTGCCTCCAGTGTCGCCGGGCGGTGCCCGGAATCGGCTGAGGGCGCGCCGCGCGTCGTGGCCTCAGCGGTCGAAGACGGATGCCGCGGGCTTCGGCGACGCGGTGGCGTCGGCATCCGTCATGATCCGCGCACCGCGCGCGAACGCCTCGAGCTCGGCGCCGTGGGCGACCTTCGCCGGGTGCGGCCCCGCCGCCATGAGCCGGGGCAGCCAGTCCATCGGCAGCGGCGCCGGCGACGCGGCGATGACGATGTTGCCGAATCGGCCGCTCTTGAGGGTGCGCACCTCGGCCAGCAGCACGACGTGCTCGAGCACCGACCGCACCGTCGCGACCTGGCGCCGCGCGAAGGCCAGCCCGCTGCCGTCGGCGATGTTCACCAGCAGGATGCCGGTGGGGGCGAGGAGCCCCGCGAGGATGCGGTAATACTCCACGCTCGTGATGTGCGCGGGTGTCTGCGCACCGGCGAAGACGTCCGAGACGACGAGGTCGGCGTTGCCCACGACGCCCGCCGGCAGGCGTGCCGCGACGTCGCGCGCGTCGCCGATGCGTACCCGGAGCTGCCCCGTGCGCGGGAGCGGCAGATGCTCGCGGACCAGGTCGATGAGCGCCTGCTCGAGCTCGATGACCTGCTGACGCGACCCCGGACGCGTGTGCTCGACGTACCGGGGGAGGGTCATGGCACCGGCGCCGAGGTGCACGGCAGTGAGGGGTTCGCCCGGCATCCCGATCTGGTCGATCACGGCGCCCATGCGGGCGACGTACTCGAAGTGCAGGTGCGACGGATCGTCGAGGTCGACGTGCGACTGCGGCGTCGTGTCGACGATGAGTTCCCAGCCGCCGGCGAAGCGGCCGGGCACGATGCGCGCCTGCCGCCCGTCGGACAGTCTCGCGACAGGCGGGTCGATCGGGTCGCGGGAGCGGGCCATTCGTCTACGGTAGCCCGCAGGAAGAAACACGATCGAGATGCAGATGTAACCGCTTGCCCGCAGTGCGGCAGGTAGCGTCAGCGGCATCCCTTCGGCAGCGCCGCCCACCCGGCGCGTTGCCGACGAGCCTCATCGGAAGGTGCACAGCAATGCTCCCCATTTCCAGGAAGCGGGTGGTCGTGGGCGCCGCGGCCCTCGTCATCGGTGCGCTCGCGCTCAGCGCGTGCGCCAGTCAGCGCGGCGAGAGCGGCGAGGGCGAAGGCGCGGCCGACGTCGACGGCACGTTCGTCTTCGGCGCGTCGGCCGACCCGGCCAGCCTCGACCCCGCGTTCGCCCAGGACGGCGAGACCTTCCGCGTCTCGCGTCAGATCTTCGAGGGCCTCGTCGGCACCGAGCCCGGCACGGCCGACCCGGCGCCGCTGCTCGCGGAGTCGTGGGAGACCTCGGACGACTCGCTGAGCTACACCTTCGCGCTCAAGGAAGGCGTCACCTTCCACGACGGCACCCCGTTCAACGCGGAGGCCGTCTGCTTCAACTTCGACCGCTGGTACAACTGGGAGGGCCTGGCCGCCAGCGAGGCGCTCGGCTACTACTACAACAAGCTCTTCAAGGGCTACGCGTCGAGCCCCGACACCGCCGTCTACGACTCCTGCACCCCGGATGGAGACACATCGGTCACCATCGCCCTGAAGAAGCCGTTCGCCGGCTTCGTCGCGGCGCTCTCGCTCCCCGCCTTCGGGATGCAGTCGCCGACCGCTCTCGAGGAGTACAGCGCGGATGAGGTCGGCGGCACCGCCGAGGCTCCGACGCTCAGCGAGTACGCGATGGGCCACCCCGTGGGCACCGGCCCCTACAAGTTCGACGAATGGTCGCCGGGCGAGCAGCTGACGCTGAGCTCCTACGAGGACTACTGGGGCGACGCCGGCCAGATCGACGAGATCATCTTCCGCGTGATCGACGACCCGACCGCACGCCGCCAGGCGCTCGAGTCCGGCTCGATCGACGGTTACGACCTCGTCGGCCCCGCCGACACGGCCGCTCTCGAAGAGGACGGCTACACCATGGTGTCGCGTCCGCCGTTCACGATCCTGTACCTCGCCTTCAACCAGGCGGTCCCCGAGCTGCAGGACCCGAAGGTCCGTGAGGCGCTCTCCTACGCGGTCGACAAGGATGCGCTCATCTCGCAGGTCCTCCCCGAGGGCACCGAGAAGGCGACGCAGTTCATGCCGCCGACCGTGAACGGCTGGAACGCCGACGTCACGACGTACGACTACGACCCCGAGAAGGCGAAGCAGCTGCTCGCCGAGGCCGGCTACGACGAGTCCAATCCGCTCACGCTGACCTTCAACTACCCGGTCAACGTCTCGCGTCCGTACATGCCGGACCCCGAGCAGATCTTCACCGTCCTCTCGTCGCAGCTGAACGAGGTCGGCGTCGAGACCACGCCGCAGTCGAACGAGTGGGGCGAATACCTCGACCTCATCACCGGCGGCACGGACCACGGCATCCACCTGCTCGGCTGGACGGGCGACTACAACGACACCGACAACTTCCTGGGCGTCTTCTTCGGCCAGAAGTCAGCGGAGTGGGGCTTCGACAACCCCGAGCTGTTCGAGGCTCTCACCGACGCCCGCGGGATCGCGGACCTCGACGAGCAGACGCAGGTCTACTCAGACATCAACGAG
This sequence comes from Microbacterium oleivorans, assembly GCF_023715745.1. Classification (GTDB taxonomy): domain Bacteria; phylum Actinomycetota; class Actinomycetes; order Actinomycetales; family Microbacteriaceae; genus Microbacterium; species Microbacterium oleivorans_D. The sequence continues at coordinate 669,377 of NZ_JAMBOV010000001.1, forward strand.
CAGGTCGCCGAGTTCATCCCCGGTGTCCCGCTCGCCCACCCGGCTCCCACCCTGGCCTTCGACCCGCGCGTCGAGAGCTACCCGGCGAGCCCGGTGAACGATGAGGTGTTCAGCGAGATCGTCCTCACGAAGTAAGCCGATCGGGGTGGCTTCGGCCGCCTGACCGGTGCGGGGCGGGAGATCCTCCCGCCCCGCACCGCCCTCCACGAAAGCGACACCCGTGCTGCGAACCATCGGCAAAAGACTCCTGCTGCTGATCCCCACCCTCCTCGGCCTGAGCATCCTCCTGTTCTGGTGGGTGCGGACCCTCCCCGGAGGGCCCGCCCAGGCCCTGCTCGGCGAGAAGTCGACCCCCGAAGCGGTCGCCCGCATCAACGAGCTCTACGGCTTCGACCGGCCGCTCCTCGAGCAGTACTTCACGTGGATCGGCAGGCTCCTCTCCGGCGACTTCGGCAGCTCGCTGCAGACCAGTCGGCCGGTGCTCGAGGAGTTCCTCCGCCGCTTCCCCGCGACGATCGAGCTCTCGATCGCCGCGCTGGTCATCGCCGTCGGCGTCGGTGTGCCCCTCGGGTACTGGGCGGCCCGCCGCCACGGCAAGGCGGCCGACAGCGCCGCGGTCGTGTTCAGCCTGCTCGGCATCGTCGTGCCGGTCTTCTTCCTGGCCTTCATCCTCAAGTACGTCTTCGCCGTCCAGCTGGGCTGGCTGCCCTCCGACGGGCGTCAGAGCCCCCGCATCGACGCGACCCACTACACGAACTTCTACGTGTTCGACGGTCTCATCACCGGGGAGTTCGACGCGGCCTGGGATGCCGTCCTGCACCTGATCCTGCCCGCGCTGGCGCTCGGCACGATCCCCCTCGCCATCATCGTGCGCATCACCCGGGCATCCGTCCTCGAAGTCCAGAACGCCGATTACGTGCGCACCGGCAAGGCGAAGGGCGTGCCGGGGGCGCTGCTGCGCAACCGGTTCATCCTCCGCAACGCGATGCTGCCGGTGATCACGACGATCGGCCTGCAGGCGGGTCTGCTCCTGTCGGGGGCGATCCTCACCGAGACCGTCTTCGCGTTCCCCGGCATCGGGTCGTTCCTCGCGGGGGCGATCTTCAACCGCGACTTCCCGGTCCTCCAGGGCTTCATCATCTTCATCGCGGTCGTCTACGCGCTCATCAACCTGCTCGTCGACGTCTCGTACAGCCTGATCGACCCGAGAGTGAGGGTCTCATGAGCACCGTCCTTCCCCCCGCAGCCGGCGGCAGCCCCGCTGAGGACGCGACCGCCGTCGACCTCAAGGCCGGCAGCGGCGGCGCGCCGCGTGGCGGCTTCTGGCACGACGTGTTCCGGCGCCTGCGCCGCAGCCCCACCGCCTGGGCGGGTCTCGCCATCGTGCTGCTGTTCGTCCTCGTGGCCCTCCTCGCGCCGCTGCTCGCGCCGTATCCCGAGACGGCCCTGCCCGGCGCACGCGAGATCACCCCGACCTTCATCCCCGGACCCGGCGAGATCGCGTCGTTCCCGCTCGGCCTCGACCGGTTCGGCGGCGACGTCCTGTCGAAGCTCATCTGGGGCGCCCGGGCGTCCCTCGTCATCGGTGTCGTCTCCACGGCCTACGGCCTCATCGGCGGGATGCTGCTGGGGCTCATCGCCGGTACGTTCGGCGGCTGGGTCGACAACCTGATCATGCGACTCGTCGACATCCTGCTCTCGGTGCCGAGCCTGCTCCTCGCCGTCTCGATCGCGGCGATCCTCGGGCAGAACCAGAACTCGGTCATGATCGCCATCGGTGTCGCACAGGTCCCGATCTTCGCGCGCCTGCTGCGCGCCTCGATGCTGCAGCAGCGCTCGGCCGACTACGTCCTCTCGGCGCAGACCCTCGGCCTCGGTCGCGGGCGCATCACCATGACGCACGTGCTGCCCAACGCGGTCGGCCCGGTCATCGTGCAGGGCACGCTCTCGCTGGCGACGGCCGTCATCGACGCCGCCGCTCTGTCGTTCCTCGGCCTCGGCGGCGGCCGCCCCGAAACGGCGGAATGGGGGCGCATGCTCACCTACGCGCAAGCCGAGCTCGCCATCGCGCCGTGGCTCGCGTTCCTCCCCGGCATCTGCATCGCCATCACCGCCCTCGGGTTCACCCTGTTCGGCGAGGCGCTCCGCGAGGCCATGGACCCCCGCACCCGCGGGCGCTGAGCATGAGCCGACGGCGGCTGATCGTCGTGATCGCGCTGCTCGTCGTCGTGGTCTCCGGTCTCGTCGCGGCCCACCTCTCGGGCGGACTGGGCAACTCGGCGGTTCCTTGATCAGCGAGGGGTAGCCGCTGCGGGGGATCGCTTCGCCGGCCACCCTCCGGGGCGGTTCCGAGTTCGGTCCGCGCGGGTCAGACGGCGATGTCGAGCTCGTTGCCGGGGATCGAGGCGAGCAGGTTGCGGGTGTACGGATCGCGCGGGTTGGTGAAGATCTCTTCGCTCGAGGCGGCTTCGACGAGTGCGCCGTCCTTCATGACGCACACGTAGTCGCTGATGAGGCGCACGACGGCGAGGTCGTGCGAGATGAACAGGTAGCTCAGGCCGTACTCGGTCTGCAGGTCGCGCAGCAGCGAGAGGATCTGGTCCTGCACGAGCACGTCCAGCGCCGACACGGGCTCGTCGCAGACGATGAGCTCGGGGGAGAGAGCCAGGGCGCGCGCGATGGCGACGCGCTGGCGCTGGCCGCCCGAGAGCTCCGACGGGTAGCGACGCAGCGCCGACTCGGGCAGCGCGACATCGTCGAGCAGCTTCCGCACCCGAGCGGCACGGTCCTTCGCGGAGCCGCGGCTGTAGAAGTCGAGGGGCTCCTGGACGATGCGCTCGATCGTGAACATCGGATTCAGCGACGAATACGGGTCCTGGAAGATCGGCTGCACCTTCTGGCGGAACTCCCGCAGCTGACGTCCCCTGAAGGATGCCACATCCGTGCCGTCGAAGCGGATCGTCCCCTCCGTCGGGTCGACGACCTTCAGCAGCATCCGCGCCGTCGTCGTCTTGCCCGAGCCGGACTCGCCGACGATCGCGACGGTCTCGCCGCGGGGGATCGAGAAGGACACGTCCTTGACGGCCGCGAAGTCCTCCTTCTGGCCACGAACGTTGTAGAGCTTGGTGAGCCCCTCGACCTCGACGATGTTGTCGACCGGCTTCGGCGCGGCATCCGGGGTCGGCGCGGTGAATGCCTCGGGCCGCAGACGCGCGACCGCGACGGATGGGGCCGCCTTCACGAGGGACTGGGTATACGGATGCTGCGGCTCTTCGAGGATCTGCCGGGCGGGGCCCTGCTCGACGATGCGCCCGCGGTGCATGACGACGACACGGGCGGCGCGCTCGGCGGCGAGCCCGAGGTCGTGCGTGATGAGCAGGACCGAGGTGCCGAGCTCGGTGGTCATGCGACCGAGCTGGTCGAGGATCGTCTTCTGCACCGTCACGTCGAGCGCGCTCGTGGGCTCGTCCGCGATGAGCAGACGGGGGTTGCAGGCGAGCCCGATGGCGATGAGCGCGCGCTGGCGCATGCCGCCCGAGAACTCGTGCGGGTACTGCTTCGCGCGCTCCTCGGCGTTCGGGAGCCCTGCTGCCGCGAGGGTCTCGACGACCTTCCGGTCGACGTCTTTCTTCGTCGCCAGCCCGTGCGCGAGGAGGGTCTCGGCGACCTGCGTGCCGATCTTCGAGGTCGGGTTGAGGTTCGACATCGGGTCCTGCGGCACGAGTCCGATCTGGGCTCCGCGGATGCCGCGCATCGTCGCCTCCGACGCTCCGACGAGCTCCTGCCCGTCGAGGCGGATGCTGCCCTGCGCGACCTTGCCGTTGCCGGCCAGCAGGCCGATCACCGCCATCGCGGTCGTCGACTTGCCCGAGCCCGACTCGCCGACGATGGCGACCGTCTCACCGGCGGCCAGGTCGAGGTCGACACCCTCCACGGCGCGCACCGCTCCGTCGATGGTCTGGAACTCGACCGCGAGGTCGCGCACCTGGAGGAGGGGCGTGCCGGCGGCGGGGGTGGTGGCGAAGGGCATGGGTCCATCCTGCCCTCCACCCGCCGACGGCGCACGGGTGGATCGCCGGCTTTACCGAGCCGTAACGCCGGTCAGCCGTCGCGGCGGGCGCCTTCGGACGGTCGCACGGTGAATACGTGCGGTTCGGTGTACCCGGCCGCGGCGAAAGCAGCGAGCACCGCGTCGCGCACAGCCGGGACGGCGGCACGCTCGACGAGTGCGATCGCGGAGCCGCCGAAGCCGCCGCCGGTCATCCGTGCGCCGATCGCGCCGTTCTCGCGCGCCGTCTCGACGGCGAGGTCGAGCTCGGGCACCGAGATCTCGAAGTCGTCGCGCATCGAGGCGTGCGACGCATACAGCAGCTCGCCGATCGCGCGGGGGCCCTGCTCACGGAGGGTGCGGACGGTGTCGAGCACACGCTGGTCCTCCGTGACGACGTGACGCACGCGGCGGTAGGTGACCTCGTCCACGAGCTCTTCGACCCGGGGCAGCTCATCGACCCTCACGTCGCGCAGTGCGGGAACACCCATCGCCGCCGCGCCGCGCTCGCAGGCCTCCCGCCGCTCGCGGTAACCGCCCGTCGAGTGCGCGTGCGCGACGCGCGTGTCGATGACCATGAGCTCCAGCCCCGCGGCGTCGAAGCCGAGGGCGACCACCTGGGCGTCGAGGCTTCGGCAGTCGAGGAAGGTGCCGGCATCCGTCTCACCGAGCATCGACGCCATCTGGTCCATGATCCCGGTCGGGGCGCCGACCGCCTCGTTCTCGGCGCGGCGTCCGGCTTGCGCGAGAGCGACGCGGTCGAGGCCGAGCCCCCACACGTCGTTGAGGGCGGATCCGGTCGCTCCCTCGATGGCCGCCGACGACGACAGACCGGCGCCGACGGGGACGTCCGACGCGAAGGCCAGGTCGACGCCGGTGACGGATGCGGCATCCGTCCCGGTCGCCTGCAGCAGCGCCCACGCGACACCGAGCGGGTACCGGGCCCACTCGACGACCTCGTCGCGGCGGCCGGGGAACAGCGCGTCGAGGTCGGCGAGGGCCACCTCGACGGGCTCGGTGTCGAAGGTGGAGACGACGCGGATGCGGCCGTCCGAGCGACGGCCGAGCGCGACGTGCGTGCGGTGGGGCGTCGCGAACGGGAAGACGAACCCGTCGTTGTAGTCGGTGTGCTCGCCGATCAGGTTGACGCGCCCGGGCGCCGACCAGAGGCCGACCGGCTCGCTGCCGGTGAGGGTCGAGAAGAGGCCGTGGGCCTCGCCGGCAGCGGTCACAGGGTGATCCCTTCGATGGCGGTGCGGAGGCGCGCGGCGGCGTCCTCCGGGGGGACGTCGCCGATCCAGGCGCCCATGGCGGCCTCGGATCCGGCGAGGAACTTGAGCTTGTCGGCGGCGCGACGGGGGCTCGTGAGCTGCAGGCTCAGTCGCACGGTGTCGCGGCCGACGTGGACCGGCGCCTGGTGCCAGGCGGCGATGTAGGGGGTCTCGGAGTCGTAGAGCGCGTCGACGCCGCGCAGCAGGCGCAGGTACAGCGGCGCGAGCTCGTCCTTCTCGGGCTCCGAGAGCGCCGCGAAGTCGGCGACGTGACGGTGCGGGAGCATGTGGATCTCCAGCGGCCAGCGCGCGGCGAAGGGCACGAAAGCCGTCCAGTGCTCGCCGCGCAGCAGGACGCGGGGACCGGCCTGCTCGAACTCGAGGATGCGCTGGAAGAGGTCGGGAGCGGTCCGGTCGATCGAATCCAGCAGGCGGGTCGTGCGCGGGGTGACGTACGGGTAGGCGTAGATCTGACCGTGCGGATGCTGCAGCGTCACCCCGATCGCCTCGCCGCGGTTCTCGAAGGGGAAGACCTGCTCGATGCCGGGAAGGGCCGACAGGGCGGCGGTGCGGTCGGCCCAGGCCTCGATCACGGTGCGGGCGCGGGTGACGGTCTGCGTACCGAACGAGCCGGTGCGCGCGGGGGAGAAGCAGACGACCTCGGTGCGGCCGACGCTCGTGCGGGTGCGGCCGAGCCCGAGGTGGGCCAGGTCGTCGAGCCCGCGCGGTGGGTCGGTCGCCGCGGGCACGTCATCGGTCGCTTCCGCGAGGGCGGGGCCGAACGACGGCGACTTGTTCTCGAAGACGGCGACGTCGTACACCGACGGGATCTCGGACGGGTTCGTGTCCGACTGCGGTGCCAGAGGGTCGAGCTCGGCGGGCGGCAGGAACGCGCGGTTCTGCCGGTTGGCCGCCACCGACACCCAGTCCCCGGTGAGGACGTCCTGGCGCATCGTGGCGGTCTCCGGCCGCGCGCCGAGGTCGCGGGCGTCGACGGCGCGCTCGGGGCCGAGGGCCGTGCCGGGGTCGTCGAAGTAGATCAGCTCGCGGCCGTCGGCGAGTCGGGTGCTGCGCTTGACGACGCCGGCGCCGAGCTCGGTCGTCTCGGCGGGGGTGGGCTCGAACTCCGTCGTGTTCACGTCAACACGGTAGCCGAGGGTCGTGTTATCGTCAACATCACGCGGATCTCCGGAGTCGGTGCCGGGGCCGCACCGGGAGGATGCCGTGCAGCGACGCGTCTCGATGGCCGACGTGGCCGCAGCTGCGGGCGTCTCGGGACAGACCGTCTCGCGGGTCGTCAACGGCAGCCCGCGGGTCGATCCCGAGACCCGGGCCCGTATCGAGGCGGCGATGGCCGACCTCGGCTACCGCCCGCATCGCGCCGCCCGGGCGCTGCGCACCGGGCGCTCCGGCACGATCGGCGTGATCGTCGCGACCCTGGCGACCGTCGGGAACTCCCGGATGCTCGAGGGCGTAGCGTCCGCCGCCGCCCGGCGCGACCTGGCGGTCACGCTCGTCTCCCTGGCCGAACGCGCGGAGATCGCCGACGCGTTCGACCGGCTGCACGACCTCGGGGTGGACGGCGCGATCGTCCTCAACGAGGCGACCGCGATCGCCGAGGGCGTCAGCCCGCCGACGGGGCTCGCGCTCGTCGCCGTCGATTCGCCCGGCGGTGGGTTCGCGACCGTCCAGTCCGACCACGCGGGCGGAGCCGAGGCGGCCACACGCCGGTTGAAAAATGCCGGCCGCCGCACGATCGCGCACGTCGCCGGTCCGACCGGTTCGTTCGCCGCCGCGGAGCGCGAGCGCGGCTGGCGAAGCGCGCTCGAGGGGCTGACGCCGCGAGAGCCGCTGCGCGGGGACTGGGGCGCGGCATCCGGACACGCGGCGGGTGTCGTCCTCGCCGCGGACCCCGGCGTGGACGCCGTGTTCGCCGCGAACGACCAGATGGCGCTCGGTGTCCTGCGCGCGCTCGCCGAAGCGGGACGCGACGACGTCGCCGTCATCGGGTTCGACGATGTGGCGGATGCCGCGGACTACCGCCCACCCCTGACGACCGTCCGCCAGGACTTCGCCGCGCTCGGCGAGGCCGCCGTCGCCGCTCTCGCCGCGACGCTCGACGGCGAGGCGCCGACGCGCACGGTCGTCCCGACGAGGCTCATCGCCCGCGGGTCGGGCTGACGCGGTCGGCGACGCTCAGCCCGCGTTGCGGCGCGCGTCCCAGCCCGTGCGCACCATCTCGTCGACGGTGTAGCGCATCTTCCAGTCGAGGTCGCGGGCGGCGAGCTCGCCGGTGGCGACGATGCGGTCGGGATCGCCGGCCCGGCGCGGTGCGATCTCGGGGGTGAAGGCGATGCCGGTGACGCGGGCGACGGCATCCATGATCTCGCGCACCGACAGGCCGTTCTGCGAACCCAGGTTGTAGGCCGGCTCGACCGGTTCGCCCGCGCGCAGGCGCTGGGCGGCAACGACGTGTGCGGCCGCGATGTCGGCGACGTGGACGTAGTCGCGCACGTTCGTGCCGTCGGGGGTGTCGTAGTCGTCGCCGTTGATGCGCGGGGTCTCACCCTTCAGCAGCATCTCGAAGACGATCGGGAAGAGGTTGTGGGGGCTCGTGTCGTAGACGGACGGGTCGCCCGAGCCGACGACGTTGAAGTACCGCAGCGAGGTGTGGCGAAGGGGTGTATCGGATGCCGCGGTCGCGACGCCCTGCGCGGCGATGAGCCACTCGCCGATGAGCTTCGATTCGCCGTACGGCGAGGCGGGACGCTTCGGCAGGTCCTCCGTGACGAGCGGGACGTCGGGCGTGCCGTAGACGGCCGCGCTCGACGAGAACACGATGTTCGTGACCCCGGCATCCGCCATCGCCGCGAGGACGACACGGGTGCCCTCGACGTTCTGCTCGTAGGTGTGCAGGGGGCGCTGCACCGAGACGCCCGCGTATTTGAAACCTGCGACGTGGATGACGCCCTCGACGCCGTGGTTCCGGAGGGTGTCCGCGACGAGCGCCTGGTCGAGGATCGTGCCCTGGACGAAGGGGACCCCCTCGGGCACGAACGACGCGTGCCCGCTTGACAGGTCGTCGAGGACCACTGGGTCGAGACCCGCCTCGGCGAGAGCGCGGACGATGTGCGCGCCGATGTACCCAGCGCCTCCGGTGACGAGCCAACTCATGGTGCCGAGCCTACTGGCGCGGGACGGACGCTCCCGACGCGCGCAGCCCTAGGAACCCAGCGCCGCCGCGACGACCGTCCGGGCCTCCTCCTGCACCTGTGCGAGGTGCTCGGGTCCCTTGAGGCTCTCGGCGTACAGCTTGTAGACGTCCTCGGTGCCGGACGGGCGTGCGGCGAACCAGGCGTACTCGGTCTGCACCTTGAGTCCGCCTATCGCCGCCCCGTTGCCGGGTGCGTGCGACAGCTTCGCCGTCACGGGGTCGCCGGCCAGCTCGCTCGCCGAGACGGCGTCGCCCGACAGCTTGGAGAGAGCGGCCTTCTGCTCGGGCGAGGCGGGGGCGTCGACGCGCTGATAGGCGGATGCGCCGAACTCGGCCTCGAGCTCGGCGTAGCGCTGCGACGGGGTCTTGCCGGTGACGGCCAGGATCTCCGCCGCCAGCAGGCAGAGGAGGATGCCGTCCTTATCCGTCGTCCAGACCGTGCCGTCCTTGCGGAGGAACGACGCGCCGGCGGACTCTTCGCCGCCGAAGGCGACGGAACCGTCGAGCAGACCCGGCACGAACCACTTGAAGCCCACGGGGACCTCGAGCAGCGTGCGACCGAGCGAGGCGGCGACCCGGTCGATGATCATCGACGACACGAGGGTCTTGCCGATCGCAGCATCCTGCGGCCAGCCCTCGCGGTGGCGGTAGAGGTAGTCGATCGCGACGGCGAGGAAGTGGTTCGGGTTCATGAGGCCCGCATCGGGGGTCACGATGCCGTGGCGGTCGGCGTCGGCGTCGTTGCCGGTGAGGATGTCGAACTCGTCGCGCCGGGCGACGAGGGCGGCCATGGCCGAGGGGGAGGAGGGGTCCATGCGGATCTTCTCGTCCCAGTCGAGCGTCATGAACCTCCAGGTCGGGTCGACCTCGGGATTCACCACCGTGAGATCGAGCCCGTAGCGCTCGCCGATCAGGGCCCAGTACTCCACCGAGGCGCCGCCGAGCGGGTCGGCTCCGATCCGCACGCCCGAGCGCGCGATCGCCTCGACGTCGATGATCGAGGCGAGGTCGGCGACGTATCCCTCACGGAAGTCGTACTGGCCGAGCGTCGCGTCGTCGATGTCGGCGTGACGGACCCGCGTGACGCCCTCGAGTCCGGCCTCGATCAGCTGGTTCGCCCGGTCGGCGATCCAGCCCGTCGCGTCGGTGTCGGCAGGGCCGCCGTGCGGCGGGTTGTACTTGAAGCCGCCGTCGCGGGGCGGGTTGTGCGACGGGGTGACGACGATGCCGTCGGCACGACCGGCATCCGCCTCGCCACGCCCCTTGTTGTAGGTGAGGATCGCGTGGCTGAGGGCAGGGGTCGGCACCCACGAGTCGCGGCTGTCGACGCGCACGTCGACGCCGTTCGCGACGAGGACCTCGATCGCGGTGTGCTCCGCGGGCAGCGACAGTCCGTGGGTGTCCCGGCCGAGGAAGAGCGGGCCGGTGATGCCCTGCGCCGCGCGATAGTCGACGATCGCCTGCGTCGTGGCGAGGATGTGGTCTTCGTTGAAGCTCCGCGACAGGGACGAGCCGCGATGGCCGCTCGTCCCGAAGGCGACCCGCTGCGCGGCGACCGCGGGGTCGGGCTTCAGGTCGTAGTACGCGCCGATGAGGGCGTCCACATCGACGAGGTCAGAGGCTTCGGCTGGCTGTCCTGCGCGGCTCATCCGCCCAGTCTGCCAGGGAACGCGGGCGTCGGCGCCTGCGTGTCGCCGATCTGCACGATCGATCAGGCCGGCAGTCGTCCGTCGCCCGCGGCCATGCGGCTCGCGTGCTCGCCGAGCGCGTCGAGCACCGCACGGAGGCCGGGCGAGTCCGACATGGTGCGGCGGTGGATCGCCGACACCGCGCGCGTCGATTCGGGCGAGACGGTCGGGACGGCGACGAGGTCGGGGCCGAGCGGCGGGCGGCCCAGACGCGGCACGAGGGCGACGGCGATGCCCGCGCGAGCGATCTCGAGGTGGTTCTCGAACTCCATCGACTCGTGCACGATGCGGGGCGCACCGCCGACACCGTCGAACAACCGCCGCAGCCACTGCCGGCAGATCGTCGACTCGAACGTCGCGACCCACGGCTCGCCGCCGATGTCCTCCGGCCGGAGCTCCGAGCGATCCGCGAGCGGGTGGTCGCGGTGCAGGATCACGTCGGCGACGTCGGTGAACAGCGGCTCCTCGACGAGGTGGTCCGGGATCGCGAGCGCGACATTGCCCCAGCGGTGCGCGAGCCCGACGTCCCGCTGACCCGACGCGACGAGGGCCACCGTCTCCCACGGTTCGCTCTCGCGCAGGGGCAGTCGCAGATCCGGATGCCGGCGGCCGAGGTCGGCGAGCACCGGGACCATCATCCCGCGCACGACGGTCGAGAACGCCGCGATGCGGATCTCACCCGAGATCCGGTCGGGTTCTCCGCCGCCGTGCAGATCGGCCCGCACGCGTTCCAGGTCGGCGAGGATCGGCGTCGCCGAGACGACCAGGCGTGTCGCCGCCTCGGTCAGCACGACGCCGCGTCCGACCCGCTCGAGCAGAGCGACACCGGTGTCGCGTTCGAGGCGCTTGATCTGCTGCGACACCGCCGACGGAGTGAACCCGAGGGCGTTCGCGGCGGCGGCGACACTGCCCTCCGTCGCGATGCTGCGCAGAGAGACGACGGCCTCGAGATCGATCATGAAGCGATGCTACCGATTCACCGTGCGAAATCATCGCTTGTCCTTCCGGATGCTGCCGGGGTGGACTGATCAGCGTGACCCGACGTGACATGCTCCTCGCCGCCCTCGTCGCCTCGCTCTGGGGCCTGAACTTCGTCGTCATCGACTGGGGGATGAGCGGCATCCCACCGCTGCTCTTCGTCGCGATCCGCTTCGCCGTCGTGGGACTCGCCGCCGTCGTGGTGCCGCGCCCCACGACGGGGTGGCGCGTGATCGTCGGCGTCGGACTGTTCATGAGCCTCGGGCAGTTCGCGCTGCTCTACTCGGCGCTCGCCCTCGGACTCAGCCCCGGACTCGCCGCGCTCCTGCTGCAGGCGCAGGCGGTGTTCACGATCGTGCTGGCGGCCGCCGCGCTGCGGGAACGGCCCACCGTGCCACAGGCGATCGGTGTCACCCTCGGGGTCATCGGCCTCGCGATCGTCGCGGTCTTCCGCGGTGGCGACGCGCCCGTCGTCGCCGTGTGTTTCGCGCTGGCGGCGGCGCTGTCGTGGGCGGTCGGCAACGTCATCTCGCGACGTGCCGGTGTCGTGACCGGAGTCGGACGCGGGGGAACGCTCTCGCTCACCGTCTGGTCGTCCCTCGTCGTGCCCGTCCCCGCCGTCGCGCTCTCGATGGTGATCGACGGTCCGGTCGCGATCGGTGCGGGCCTCTCCGCCATCGGTCCTGCCGCCATCGTGTCGACGGCCTACACGGCGGGGCTGTGCACCCTGTTCGCGTACGCCGTCTTCAACGGACTGCTCGGACGCAACCCCTCGGCGGCCGTCGTGCCGTGGATCCTGCTCGCCCCCGTCGTCGCGATGGTCTCCGCCGCGCTGCTGCGGGGCGAGACGCCGAGCGTCGGCGAGGTGGTCGGCGGAGCGGTGCTCGTGGCGGGGGTTCTGGTCACCGGCATCCGTCGTCGTCCCGTCCGTCCGGCGGAAGAGGCTGTGGAGGCGCCCATTAGGCTGTCGGCGTGACCCCCGAGCCCCCGGCCGCCCCCTCCCGTCGCACGTACAGCTTCCTGGGCCCCGCCGGAACCTTCACCGAGGCCGCCCTCGCCCAGGTTCCCGAAGCCCGCGACCAGAACTGGCGCCCCGTCCGCAACGTCGGTGAGGCGCTCGCCGATGTCGTCGAGGGGCGATCGGATGCCGCGATGATCGCGATCGAGAACTCGGTCGACGGCGGCGTCTCCACCACCCAGGACGCGCTCGCGACGGTGCCCGGCTTGCGCATCGTCGGGGAGTACCTCGTCCCCGTCGAGTTCGTGCTGGTCGCCAAGCCGGGCGTGCGGCTCGAGGACGTCTCACTCATAGCCGCCCACCCGGTCGCCTACGCACAGTGCCTGACGTGGCTCACGCAGACGCTGCCCGAGCACTCGCACATCCCGGCCTCGAGCAACGTCGCCGCCGCGGTCGGCCTCGTCGACGGCGGGATCACCGCGGATGCCGCGATCGCCCCGCCCGGCATCCTGAAGCTCCACGACCTCGAGCTGCTCGCCGAGAAGATCGGCGACAACCCGCACGCCGTGACCCGCTTCGTGCTCGTCAGCCGGACTGCTCCGCCGCCCGCCCCGACCGGCGCCGACAAGACCTCGCTCATCGTCGAGCTGCCCGAGGACCACCCTGGCGCCCTCCTCGAACTGCTCGAGCAGTTCGCCACGCGCGGCATCAACCTGTCGCTGCTCGCTTCGCGCCCGATCGGTGACGAGCTGGGCCGTTACCGCTTCGTCATCGACGCCGACGGGCACATCGAGGACGAGCGGATGGCCGACGCCCTCCTGGGGCTGCGGCGCTTCTCGCCGCGCGTCCTCTACCTCGGCTCGTACCCGCGCGCCGACCGGGCCATCGTCCGCTACCCGCAGCGCTACTCCGACGAGATCTTCGTCGAGGCCCGTGACTGGCTTCGGGGTCTGGTGTCGGGCGAGCCCGAGGCCTGACCCGCGCCTCGCCGGCGACACCTTCGAGGTCCGGCGCCACGCGGGCTGCGGAACCGGTGACCGCGGCGCCTGCGCGCGGAATCTCCGAGGCCGCCGTCCGACGTGGGCGTGAGTCAGGCCGCCAGCAGCTCGAGCGTGCGGATGCGGGAGGGCGCGGCATCCATCGGCTCGCCCTCGGTCGCCGCGGCCACCGGCGAGACCATGACCTCGTCCACGCCGTGGCGGGCGGCGAACTCCGCGAGCCGGGCGCGGACCTCGGGACCGGTCCCCACGAACCACCGCGACATCATCGCGTCGAATACCGGTGCGGCCAGGCCGTCGGAGGCCTCGGCCGAGGCGGCGTGCTCGACGGTCTCGAGCGCGGTGAGGGGCTTCCCGCCGCGCAGCCGCGCCATCATCCGCGCCTGGGGCAGCGCCGCGGCGCGCGCCTGCTCGTCGGTGTCGGCGACGACCGCGTTCGCCGTGACGAAGGTGCGCGGCTCCGCGAGGGTCTCGGAGGGCTGGAACTGCCCGCGGTACAGGTCGAGCGCCCGCTCGAGGCCCTCACCCGAGAAGTGATTCGCGAAGACGTAGGGCAGTCCCATCCCGGCCGCCAGCTGCGCCGAGTAGTCGCTCGAGCCCAGCAGCCAGACTTCGGGGGACCCCGTCGACGCCGGCGTCGCGCGCACGTCGTAGGTGCCGCCGGAGGTGAACCGCAGTGTCGCTCCCTCGGCGGAGACGAGCGAGCGGATGTCGGTGATGTGGTTCGGGAACCGCTCGACGTCGCTCGTCGTGCCCGACTGCCGCAGCAGCTGCGTGATGACGGGATCCGACCCGGGCGCGCGCCCGATGCCGAGGTCGATGCGGCCGGGGGCGAGCGCCTCGAGGGCGGCGAACTGCTCGGCGACCACGAGCGGGGAGTGGTTCGGCAGCATGACGCCGCCCGATCCGACACGGATGCGGCGGGTGCGGGTCGCGGCCGCAGCGATCAGCACGGGCGGAGTGGTCGAGGCGACGGCCGGCATGTTGTGATGCTCCGCGAACCAGTAGCGGCGATAGCCGAGGTCGTCCGCGCGCTGGGCGAGGGCGAGCGAGGCGGCGATGGCCTGGCTGCTGGTCTGCCCGGTGCGGACGGGGACGAGGTCGAGGACGGAGAGGGCCGGGGTCGCAGTGCTCATATCCTGGGCTGCAACCGGCGCGGGTCCCCCGGCATTCCGTGCCGAGGCCGATCAGGCCGAGTCGCGCCAGACGACGGGGCAGGGGAGGACCGTGCCGCCGGCATCGGGATCCTCGCCGCGGAGTTGACGGAGGACCGACTCGGCGGCGGCGCGGCCGAGCTCATCGGCGGGCTGGTGCACGGTCGACAGGGGCGGATCGCAGCGCAGCGCCCACGAGCTGTCGTCGAAGCCGACGATGCCGATGTCCTCGGGGATGCGCCGACCCGCGGCCTGGAGGACGTCCATCGCCCCGGCGGCGACGGCGTCGCTCGAGGCGAAGACGCCGTCGATGTCAGGCGCGCGCTCGAGGAGCGCCCGCATCCCGGCCTGCCCGTCGGAGTACGAGTAGAGCGGCACGGATTCGACGAGGCTCGGTTCGAACCGGGACCCGAGGGCGTCGACGAAGCCGGCGAGACGATCCGAGCCCGAGTCGCGGTCGAGCGCGGAGGCGATCATGCCGATGCGCTTCCGGCCGGTGGCTGCCAGGCGTGTCGTGATCTCGCGCGCGGCGCCGCGGTTGTCGATCGCGACGTAGGCGGCGTCGCCGATGTCGCGCGGGTGGCCGACGAAGGCGGCCGGCAGGCCGAGGTCGGCGATAGCGCGGGTGATCGGGTCGCCGACGCGCGCCGAGACGATGATGACGCCGTCGATCAGCCCGCCGCTCAGATAGCGCGCGAGTCGCTCGATGTCGCGGGTGGTGTCGGCGATCATGAACGACAGCTGGTAGTCCGCCTCCGAGAGGGCGGCATTCGCGCCGAGCAGGATCGAGCCGATGTTGGGGTCCTCGACGAAGAGCGAATGCGGCTCGTGCACGATGAGGCCGATGGCCTGCGAGCTCTGCATCACGAGGCTCCGCGCGGCACGATTCGGGACGAACCCGACCTTCGCAATGGCCGCTTCGATGGCTTCGCGTGCTTCGTCCGAGACGTAGGGCTGCCCGTTCAGGACCCGGCTGACCGTTCCGCGCGAGACGCCCGCCTCGATCGCCACGTCCTTGACCGTTGCGCGGCGGCGTCGACCCACGGTCTCTGTGCGATCGATGCTCACGCGTTCATCGTATGTGCACGCACACAACCGCACGGGTGCCTGCGCCGCCGTGTTTGACACACATCTTCACCCGATCTACCCTGTACACGTTCACAGAGCCTCAACGCGGAGAAACACCGTTCGGACCTGTGCACGTTCACAGGATCCAGAGGAGAACATGTCGGTCCCCGCCCGCCCCTTCGAGCACGACGGCATCGCGTTCGGTTGCGACTACAACCCCGAACAGTGGACGCCGGACGTCTGGGACGAGGACATCGCGCTCATGCGCGACGCCGGCGTCGATCTCGTCGCGATCAACATCTTCGGCTGGGCGCACATCGAGCCGCGCGCGGGGGAGTACGACTTCTCCCGCCTGGACGACATCGTCGAGCGGCTGCACACCGCCGGCATCCGCATCAACCTCGGTACCGGCACCGCGTCGACGCCTGCGTGGCTGACCACCGCGCACCCCGAGATCCTCCCGGTCGTCGAGGACGGCACCCGCCGCTACCCCGGGGGCCGTCAGGCATGGTGCCCGAGCTCACCGGTCTACCGCGAGGCCGCCCTCGCCCTCGTCGACGCTGTCGCCGCGCGCTACGGCTCGCACCCGGCGATCGCGCTGTGGCACGTCTCGAACGAACTCGGATGCCACAACGCGCTGTGCCACTGCGACGAGAGCGCCGGCGCGTTCCGCGAATGGCTGCGGGCGCGGTACGGCACGGTCGCCGAGGTGAACCGCGCGTGGGGGACCGCGTTCTGGAGTCAGACGTACTACGAGTGGGACGAGATCCTCACCCCGCGGGCCACCCTCTCAAGCCGAAACCCCGGCCACGTCCTCGACTTCCACCGGTTCAGCAGCGACGCGCTGCTCGAGCACTACCGCGCCGAGGCCGAGGTCATCCGCGCCCGCAGCGAGGTCCCGATCACGACCAACTTCATGGTCACGGCGCACATCGAGAACCTGGACTACTGGTCCTGGGCAGGCGACATGGACATCGTCGCGAACGACCACTACCTGGACCACCGCCTGGGCGACCCCCGATCCGAGCTCGCCTTCGCCGCCGATCTCTCCCGCGGGCTCGGTCAGGGCGCTCCGTGGATCCTCATGGAGCACTCGACGGGTGCCGTCAACTGGCAGCCGCTGAACACGCCCAAGGCCCCGGGCGAGATGATCCGCAACTCCCTCACCCACGTCGCACGCGGCGCCGACGGCGTCTGCTTCTTCCAGTGGCGTGCCTCGGTGCAGGGCAGCGAGAAGTTCCACTCCGCGATGCTGCCGCACGCCGGCACCGACTCCGCCGTCTGGCGCGAGGTCGTCGAGCTCGGCGGCATCGTCGACCGCATCGGCGAGATCGCGGGCTCGCGCGTCGAGAGCGACGTCGCCCTGCTCTTCTCGTGGGAGTCCTGGTGGGCGAGCCAGAGCGAGACCCGCCCCAGCCAGTCCCTCGGCTACCTCGACCAGGTGCACGCCTCCTACCGCGCCCTCCACGCGAACGGGCTGACCGTCGACGTGGTCGCCCCCGGCGCCGACCTGTCCGCGTACCGCTTGGTCGTCGTCCCGGGCCTGCACCTCATGACCGAAGCGGATGCCGCGGTCCTCACCGCGTGGATCGCCGCCGGAGGTACCGCCCTGATCACGTTCTCGACCGCCATCGTCGACGAGAACGACCGCGTCTACACCGGCGGCTACGCAGGCCCGCTCCGTGAGGCGCTGGGCCTGCACATCGAGGAGTTCGCCCCGGTCGCGCCCGGTCTCGCCCTCACCCTGACCGACGGATCCACCGCACGGCTCTGGTCGGAGCGCTCCCGCACGACGACCGCCGAGGTCGCGGCATCCTTCACCGACGGCCCTGCCGAAGGGATGCCGGCGCTCACCCGCAACATCTGGGGTGACGGGACCGCGCACTACCTCGCGACGCTTCTCAGCGACGCCGATTACCGTGACCTGGTGGCGCGTCTCTCCGCCGAAGCCGGCGTGGCGCCCGCCGCTCCCATCCGGCCGGCCGCCGGCGATCTCGAGATCGTCCGGCGCCGCGGGGAGGGCGCGTCCTATCTCTTCGTGATCAACCACGGCGAGACCGACGTCCGGGTCGACTCCGACGGCCTGGACCTCGTGACCGGCGCAGAGGTCGCCGGCGGCATCACCGTGCCTGCGGGTGCGGTGCGCATCATCAGAGAGGAGGCGGCCGCATGACCGCCACGGAACTCCTCGTGACGCGTTCGTCGGCGAAGCCGTCGCGCGCGAAGCGGACCCCGCGGGCGAAGACCCCGCACAAGGGGGCGATCGCGGTCTTCACCGGACCATTCGGCATCCTCTTCCTGCTCTTCTACCTGATCCCGATCGGGTACGCGATCTGGCAGTCGCTCCTGGTCGTCCAGCGCGACGGACTCTACGGCGAGCCCACCGAGGTGTTCGGCGGGCTGACGCAGTACATCCAGGTGTTCCAGAACGCGCCGTTCTGGGAGTCGGTCGGCCGCGTGCTGCTGTTCGGCGTCGTGCAGGTCCCGGTCATGCTCGGCCTCGCGCTGCTGTTCGCGCTGCTGCTCGATTCCCCGGTCCTGAAGGGCAAGCGGTTCTTCCGCCTCGCCTTCTTCGCCCCCTACGCCGTCCCCGGCGTCATCGCCGCGATCATGTGGGGTTTCCTCTACTCGCCGAACCTGTCGCCGTTCACCGACGTCACCCGCGCCGTCGACTTCCTCTCTCCCGAGATGGTCCTGTGGTCGATCGCGAACGTCGTGACCTGGGTCTTCGTCGGCTACAACATGCTGATCATCTACTCGGCGCTGCTGGCGATCCCCGCCGAAGTGTACGAGGCGGCGCGTCTCGACGGTGCCGGCCAGATCCGCATCGCCTGGTCGATCAAGATCCCGATGGTCGCTCCCGCGATCATCCTCACGGCGGTGTTCTCGATCATCGGCACCCTGCAGCTGCTCGCCGAGCCCCAGGTGTTCCGCTCGTTCAGCTCGGCGGTCTCGTCGACGTACACCCCGAACATGACGATCTACGCGACCAGCGCCGTGCCGAACCCCTACCTCGCGGCGGCCTTCTCGGTCGTGCTGGCGCTGGCCACCTGCGTCCTGTCGTTCGCGTTCTTGAAGCTCACCCAGCGGAAGGCCGAGCAATGAGCCTCCTCACCCGTACCGACGGCGCCCTGGCCGTCGACCCGCCGAAGAGCCGGGGACCGCGCGAGAGCGTCCTGTCGCGCACCGCCGCCCTGCTGGTCATGGGCGTGTTCACGCTGTACTTCCTGGTGCCGATCTGGTGGCTGTTCATCGCCTCGACGAAGGACCGCGGTCAGCTGCTGACCACGAACGCCCTGTGGTTCGCCGACTGGAACCTGTTCGCCAACATCGGCGACCTCGTCTCGTACAACGACGGCATCTACTTCCGCTGGCTGCTCAACAGCCTCGCCTACGCCGGCCTCGGGGCGCTGCTCGCCACCGTCTTCGCCGGAATGGCCGGGTACGCCCTCGGCAAGTACAACTTCCGCGGCCGTGAGGCGTTCTTCAACATCGTGCTCGGCGGCGTCCTGGTTCCCGCGACCGCCCTCGCCCTGCCGCTGTTCCTGCTGTTCAGCCAGGTGAACCTGACCAACACCTTCTGGTCGGTCCTGCTCCCCAGCATCGTCAGCCCGTTCGGTGTCTACCTCGCTCGCATCTACGCATCGTCGTCGGTGCCCGACGAACTCATCGAGGCGGCGCGCCTGGACGGCTCGGGCGAGGTGCGGACGTTCTTCACCGTGTCGTCGCGCCTCATGGCGCCGGCGCTCGTGACGATCTTCCTCTTCCAGTTCGTCTCGATCTGGAACAACTTCTTCCTGCCGCTGATCATGCTGCGCAGTCAGGAGCTGTTCCCGGTCACCTACGGCCTCTACACGTGGAACACGCAGCTCAACCAGATCCCCGAGCTGCGCACCTACGTCCTGGTCGGCGCGTTCCTGTCGATCGTGCCGCTCATCATCGCCTTCCTCTTGCTTCAGCGCTTCTGGCGCAACGGGCTGGGCACCGGTTCCGTGAAGTGAGTCCCCGCCGCGGGCGGCACCCGCGGCATCCCTGCAGTACCTGTCCTGTCAGACCCGATCAACGATCAGATTGGAAATCCCATGCAGCACACCAAGAAGGCAGTCGTCGCCGGCGTCGCACTGCTCACGGCGTTCACCCTGGCCGGCTGCGCCGGCGGCAGCGGTGGCGCAGGCAACGGCGGCGGCGCAGCCGATCCCGCAGCCTGCGCCCCGTCGGACGGCGAGGTCACCCTCGACTTCACCTCGTGGATCCCCGGCATCGAGGACGTCGTGAAGATGTGGAACGACGAGAACCCCGACATCCAGGTCAAGGTCCAGACGGGCCCCAACGGCAACTCGGGCACGTACTCGAGCTTCTTCAGCCAGCTCGAGGCCGGCAACGCCCCCGACCTCGGTCAGATCGAGTACGACGCGCTCTCGAGCTTCCGCGTGCAGGACGGCCTCGAGGACCTCTCCGCGTGCGAGGACGTCGCTGCGGCGGAGGACGAGTTCATCCCGTGGACCTGGAACCAGGTCACCCTCGGCACCGACGGCGTCTACGGCATCCCCCAGGACTCCGGCCCCATGGCGCTGTTCTACCGCTCCGACCTCTTCGAGCAGAACGGCATCGAGGTCCCCACCACGTGGGACGAGTACAAGGAGGCCGCCAAGAAGGTACGGGAGGCCGGCGGCTACATCACCAACTTCTCGACCGCCGACATCAACCAGTTCGCCGGCTTCGTCTGGCAGACCGGTGGTGACTTGTTCTCCAACGACGGCAGCTCGTGGAAGGTCAACCTGGCCGGCGACCAGTCCAAGACCGTCGCCGACTACTGGCAGGAGCTCATCGACGAGGACCTCGTCTCGACCTACCCGGCCTGGACCGAGGAGTGGAACAACGCCTACAACTCGGGCGAGGTCTGGACCTGGAACTCGGCCGTGTGGGGTGCCAACTCCATCTCGTCCGGCGCTCCCGACACCGCCGGCAAGTGGTCGGTCGCCCCGTCGCCGCAGTGGGAGGCGGGCGAGAAGGCCGCCGGCAACTGGGGCGGATCGTCGATCGCCGTCTTCAAGGGCACCGAGCACCCGTACGAGGCTGCGAAGTTCGCGCTGTGGCTGAACACCTCCGACGAGGCCCTCACCGCCCTCAACGAGTCGGCGAACATCTATCCCGCCACGACGAAGGGGCTGACCCTCCCGTCGCTGCAGGAGGGTGTCGAGTTCTACGGCGGGCAGAAGATCTACGACGTCTTCGCCGAGGCCGCGGCTCAGGTCAACCCCGACTTCGTGTGGGGCCCGACCATGACGCAGACCTACGCCGACGTGTCGGACGGCTTCCAGAAGGCCGCCACCGGTCAGGGCACGCTGTTCGAGGCGCTCGAGGCTGCGCAGACCAAGACGGTCGACGCGCTCAAGGCGCAGTCCATCCCCGTCTCCGAGTGACCACTCGCTGACACCGGTTCAGTGACACGGATCCACTGACACGGATCCACTGACACCACGCATCCGCGCCGCGGGTCGGGCCCCAGGGCTCCGATCCGCGGCGCGGTCGCGTTCGGGCGATCACTCGCGTGCGGCCTCCTTCACCTTCTCGTAGGCGTCGAGCGCGTTCTGACGTGTCGCCTTCAGATCGACGATCGGCTGCGGCGGCTGCCCGTCGGCATCCCGGTATTCCGGAGCCCACTCCCCGATGTACTCGCGCTTCTTGTCGAACTTGTCGGCCTGCAGCTCGGGGTTGAAGACACGGAAGTAGGGTGCCGCGTCGGCGCCCGACCCCGCGACCCACTGCCAGTTGAACGGGTTGCTCGCCCCGTCGGCATCGACCAGGCAGTCCCAGAACCACTCCTCGCCGCGGCGCCAGTCGATCATCAGGTTCTTGATGAGGAAGGATGCCGTGACCATGCGCACGCGGTTGTGCATGTAGCCCGTCTCCCACAGCTCTCGCATGCCGGCATCCACCATCGCGTAGCCGGTCCGGCCCTTCTGCCAGGCCTCCAAGGCGGAGGGCTTCAGGCGCGGCCAGGGGAAGGCGTCGAACTCCCGCCGGAGGTTCTTCGTCGCGAGGTCGGGGAAGTGGTACAGCGTGTGCCAGGCGAACTCGCGCCATCCGATCTCGGACAGGAATTGCGACGAGCCCGTTGTCTCGACGGCTTCGTGCCAGACGGTGTGAGGGCTGAGCTCCCCCCAGCGCAGTCGGGGCGACAGCATCGACGTCGCCCCCGCAGCGGGGCGGTCCCGCGCGGCACCGTAGTGGCCGAGGTCCTCGTCGAGGAACTCCCGCAGTCGGCGTCGTGCCGCCGGTTCGCCCGGCTCCCACGTGTCGCGCAAACCCTGCGCCCAGTCCGGCGCGGTCGGCAGCAGCTGCCAGTCGTCGAGGTCGTCCGAGGCGGGAGGGCGGGACGGGCCGGGCACCTCGCGCGCCTCCGGCAGGGGGGCGCGCGGGGCGGGCTGCGCGAGGCACGCCCGCCAGAAGGGGCTGTAGACCGAGAAGTGGCGGCCCGCTCCGGTCTGGATGGTCCAGGGCTCGAACAGGACGGATGCCGCGAACGACGCGACCTCGGTGCCGTCGTCCCGCAGGGCGGATTTCAGCCCCGCATCGACCTCGCGCTCGGGTCCGCCGTATCGGCGGTTCCAGAAGACGGCGCCCGCTCCCGTCTCGTCGACGAGCTCGCTCACGACGCGATCGGCCGGCCCGCGACGCAGGATCAGCCGGGAGCCGCGCTCGGCCAGACGCTCCGCCAGCGACGCGAGCGAGTGGTGCAGCCACCAGCGGGCCGCCCCGCCGAGGGGACGGATGCCGTCGGACTCCTCGTCGAGGACGTACAGGCCGATGACGGGCTCGCCGCGGTCGAGTGCCGCGCGGAGGGCGGGATGGTCGGCGAGGCGGAGGTCGTCGCGGAACCAGACGATCGAGGGGGACGGCATGACCTCATCCTGGTCATCGCCTGCGGCCGGCGCCGCCCCTTGCAATCCGGCGCGGAATGCCTCAGACGGCCTCGACGGAGTGCCCGCGCGGGATCGCGAGGGTCAGTCCGCCGGGGATCACGCGCACCGCGATCCGGGTGGCCTCACCGAACTCGTCGCCGTCGAGCTGCACCGGGTGGGCTTCCTCGGCGGCCAGGTCGATGCCCTTGCCTCGCGAGTACCGCACCGAGTTGTCGGCGGTGCGAAGGGAGAGGATCTTGCGGCCGGTGCGGAACTTGCGGAGCACGCTGTTGTCCCACGCGAGGCGACGCCACACGAGCAGCCAGCCGAACGCGGAGCGCGGCTGCAGGATCGCGACGTCGAGCTCACCGTCGGTGATGGATGCCTCGGGGATGAGTTCGAGCCCCGCCTGCAGCGACCCGCAGTTGGCGAAGAGCACGCTCTGTACGTCGGCGCGATGGATCCGGTGGCCGGGCACCTGGTAGACCACGGGGAAGGGCTTGGCCTGCGCGATCGACCGCGCGGCGCCGTCGACGTAGGCGACCCAGCCGACCTTCTTCTTCAGGTCGCTGTTGGTGTTCGCGATCATCGCAGCGTCGAGGCCCATGCCGCCCATGACGACGAAGGCGTGCTCGGTGGTCTCGCCGTCGGGTCGGCGCAGCTGCGCGAGGCCGACGTCGATGGCGAGGGTGTCGCCGTCGAAGGTGGCGGCGATCATCGCGGCGGGTTCGTCGAGGGGGAGGCGGAGATTCCGGGCGAGGAGATTGCCGGTCCCGCTGGGGACAATCGTGAGGGGCACGGAGGATCCGGTCATCGCCTCGCTCACGGCGCGGACCGTGCCGTCGCCACCGGCGACGAGGATCGCGTTCACGCCCTCCTTCAGCGCCTGGCGGGCGACGTCGTCGCCGAGGTCGTCGACCGTGGTCTCGTAGAAGAGGGGTTCGGACCAGCCGGCATCCTTCGCTGACTGCGCCACCTGCTCGCGCAGGGCGTCGCCGTCGACCTTGATCGGGTTGTAGACGAGCGCGGCCTTGGGGCTCGGGCGGCCCTCCTCGTCGGGCATCGGCTCGGTGGAGCCGCTGCGGTCGACGCGACGAGCCTCGCCGGTCTCGCCGTCGTGCGTGTCCGCCGAGATGTCGTCGGGTTCGCGGATGACACCGTCCGGTTCTGCCGCGGAAGCCGGGTCGTGCGCGTCGTCGGAGCCGTGCGTCGTGCCGGGATCGGTCGTCATGCGTACAGGATAGGGCCCGGCATCCGTCTCTCGGGGCCCCTTGCGCGCCCGTGCGATCCGCACCAGGGGAGGGCGCCGGGAGGCCCGCGACTAGACTCGTCGGGTGATCGATCTCGCTCTCCTCCGTGACGACCCGGACCTCGTGAAGCGCTCGCAGGAAGCGCGCGGCGAGTCGCCCGACACCGTCGACGCCGCCCTCGCCGCCGACCGGGAGCGGCGCGCGGCGATCACCGCCTTCGAGGAGCTCCGCGCCGAACAGAACGCGCACGGCAAACGCGTCGCGAAGGCGCCGAAGGACGAGAAGGCGGCGCTCGTCGCCGAGGCGAAGGACCTCAGTGAGCGAGTGAAGGCCGCGCAGCAGGCGGTCACCACCGCCGAGGAGGCCGCCTCGGCCGCTCTCTCGCGCATCGAGAACATCGTCGTCGACGGCGTGCCCGCCGGGGGCGAGGACGACTTCATCACACTGCGCACCCACGGGGAGCCGGCGGCATTCGACTTCGAACCGCGCGACCACCTCGCCCTCGGCGAGATGCTCGGCGCGATCGACACCGAGCGCGGCGCGAAGGTCTCGGGGGCGCGATTCACCTTCCTCACCGGCATCGGGGCGCGACTCGAGCTCGCCCTCATGAATCTCGGCCTGCAGCGCGCACTCGAGGCCGGCTTCATCCCGATGATCCCCCCGACGCTCGTGCGAGCGGAGGTCATGCGCGGCACCGGCTTCCTCGGTCAGCACGCGGACGAGGTCTACCACCTCGACGACGACGACCTGTACCTCGTCGGCACGAGCGAGGTCCCTCTCGCCGGCTACCACATGGACGAGATCCTCGACCTCGAGGCGGGCGCGAAGCGATACGCGGGCTGGTCGACGTGCTACCGCCGCGAGGCGGGCTCGTACGGCAAGGACACGCGCGGCATCATTCGCCTGCACCAGTTCAACAAGCTGGAGATGTTCGTCTACACGACGCCCGACGACGCCGAGGCCGAGCACCTGCGCCTCGTCGAGATGCAGGAGCGGATGCTGCAGGACCTCGGGCTCGCCTACCGCGTGATCGACGTCGCCGCCGGCGACCTCGGCTCCTCCGCCGCCCGCAAGTACGACGTCGAGGCGTGGGTCCCGACGCAGGGCGCCTACCGCGAGCTCACGTCGACGTCGAACTGCACGACGTACCAGGCCCGTCGCCTCGACATCCGCTACCGCCCCGAGGGCGGTCGCACCGCGCCGGTCGCGACCCTCAACGGCACCCTCGCGACGACCCGGTGGATCGTCGCCCTGCTCGAGACGCACCAGCGCGAGGACGGCTCGGTCGTCATCCCCGAGGTCCTGCGCCCCTACCTGGGTGGCCTCGAGGTGGCGGAGCCGATCGCGTGAGTCCCGAGGACGCCCCTGCCACCGGCGAGCTGCGCGCGGTCTCTGCGGACGAGGCCGCCGACGTCGTCGAGGAGATCGCGACGGATGCCGCCGAGTCTCCGCGCGAGCGACTGCTCATCGCGCTCGACGTGGACGGGACGATCCTGCTCGAGGACGAGACCTACAGCCCGGGCGTGATCGACGCGGTCGCCGATGCGCAGCGGGCCGGGCACGAGGTCATGCTCGCGACGGGACGCTCGTGGGAGGGCACCCGTCACGTCCTGGAGGGGCTGGCGCTGACGCCCGAGTACGTCGTGTGCTCCAACGGCGCCGTCATCCTGCGACGCACCGGCCCCGCCGGGAGCACGGCCTACGAGCGGTTCCACACCGAGGAGTTCGACGCGACCGAGGTCCTGACCCTGCTGCGCGACCATCTGCCGACCGCCCGCTACATGGTCGAGCTGCCCGACGGTCGTCGGCTCTACACCGACCGGATGGACGAGTGGAACGTCTCGCGCGCCGACCGGGTCCCGTTCGAGGAGCTCTCGGCGCACCCCGTCTCGCGCGTCGTCGTGGTGTCCGAGAAGGGCACCGACCAGGACTTCCTCGACCTCGTGTCGCGGATCGGCCTGAACGAGGTCTCGTACGCCGTCGGGTGGTCGGCGTGGCTCGACATCGCCCCGCAGGGCGTCGACAAGGCGACGGGGCTCGAGATGGTGCGCCGTTGGCTCGGCGTCGCGCCGTCGAACGTCGTCGTCATCGGCGACGGCCGCAACGACATCGGGATGTTCCGGTGGGCGCGGGCCCACGGCGGACGCGCGATCGCGATGGGTCAGGGGCCTGACGAGGTGACCTCGGAGGCGTCGGAGCTCACGGCATCCGTCACCGAGGGCGGCGTCACCGCGGTGCTGAAGGCCCTCTGACCGGCCCGTTCAGGCCGCATCCAGGCGCGCCCGCGAGAATAGACGGGTTCTGGGGTCGGCTAGACTCGGCCTGTTCGACCGAGGCCATCTGCGCGGTCGGGAGGGTTGTCCGAGCGGCCGAAGGATCCGGTCTTGAAAACCGGTGGGCAGCAATGTCCCGTGGGTTCGAATCCCACACCCTCCGCACTGTCCGAAAGGTGATCCGTGAGCGCAAGGCATGACGCGAAGGCGACGAAGTTCCGCCGTCAGCCCGTCGCCCGTCACGGAGCGCTCACGTCGCCGCATCCGCTGCGACAGGTCTTCACGATCCTCGCCGCGATCGTCGCCGTCGCCCTGGTCAGCACCGTCGCGATCGGCGGATTCTACGTATGGGATGCCGCGCGCAGCCTGGACGAGAACGGCGTGACGATCGGCGACGACGCCCCGCTTCCGCCCCACATCGGCGAGATCGAGGGCGGCGTCAACATGCTGATCGTCGGAACCGACTCATGCGAGGGGCAGGACCTCAAGCTCTTCCCGCGCTGCGCCCACGATGACGGCGGGGAGCGTAACGACGTCACGATGCTCGTGCACATCAGCGACGCGCCCCGCCGTGTGACCGTGGTGTCGTTCCCGCGCGACATGATCGTGCCGATCCCGGCGTGCGAGAACCCCGACGGCGGCTCGTACCCCGCGTTGAGCGCGCAGATGATCAACACCTCCTACAGCTACGGCGGGCTCAGCTGCTCGGTGGCGACCGTCGAGGAGCTGACGGGTGTCGACATCCAGTTCGCCGGTGCCATCCGGTGGACCGGCGTGATCAACATGTCCGACGCGATCGGCGGCGTCGACGTATGCCTCAGCGGTGACATCAAGGACAGCCACACCGGGCTCGACCTCGCGGCCGGTGAGCACACCCTCGTCGGTGCGGAGGCGCTGCAGTTCCTCCGCATCCGTCACGGCATCGGCGACGGATCCGACCTCGGGCGCATCTCGAACCAGCAGCAGTTCATGAGCTCGCTCGTGCGCAAGCTGCAGTCGGGCGAGGTGCTCTCGAATTACCCGGCCCTTCTGAACCTCGCGAACACCGCCCTGCGCCAGGTCAACGAGAAGCAGCTGATCCTCAGCGAGTCGCTCACCAACCCGCAGCGGATGGTCCAGATCGCGATGGCCGTCGCGGACGTGCCCTACAAGGACATCGTCTTCGTGCAGTACCCCACCGTGTACGCACCGGGCGGAGCTCGTGTGCTGCCGGTGACGTCGGCTGCCGACGTGCTGTTCACGGCGCTGTCCGAGAACAAGCCGATCCGCGTCACGGGTGCGGCGAGCGGCGGGAACGGCGTCGAGGTCGTCGGCGAGGCGGGCGACCCGAACGCCACGCCCGACCCGACCGGCACGCCGACGGGGACAGCAGACCCCGACTCCACTGCGACGCCGCCGGCGACCGCGGACGGCACCGTCGACCTGCCCGGGGAGATCACGGGCCAGTCGGCCAACGAGGTCACCTGCACCGTCGCGCAGCGCTGACGCTCGGTTCGGCGCGGCGCCCGCGAGCGGTTATGCTTGCGTGGTGCATCCGCGCCGTCCGCGGCCGGATGCCTGGAGACGTCGCATAGTCAGGCCTAGTGCACCACCCTGCTAAGGTGGAGTCCCCTTTAGGGGACCGAGGGTTCAAATCCCTCCGTCTCCGCCATGAGAAGCCCCGGTTCGCCGGGGCTTCCGGCGTTTCGGAGCGAGCCGTCGGCGCGCGGTCACACTGGGAAGGCGCTTTCCCATAGGCTGGTGCCCCCGCTCTTCTCCAGGAAGTGACGCATGTCCGTTCGCATCGAAGTCGGCAACCGTGACCTCGAGATCGTCGTGGTCGCGGATGACGGTGCACCGCCGCGACTGCTCCGATGCGGCCCTCCTTCCTGGGCCGCGGACCTGCCCGCCGGCCAGCCGCTCATCGAGATCGTCACGGGTGACTCCGGGCACGCGCCGTCGTCGTCGAGGATCACCTACGGCGAGCTGAGCAGTCGACTCCGCTACGTCGACCATGCCGTCACGGACCTGCCGGGCGGTTGGACCGAGCTCACCCTCACCACGAGGGAGACGCAGCCCGGTCCGGCGCATCGGCTGGGGACCGTCACAGGGCTCGGCCTCGAGGCCGTCGTGCGCGTCACCGTACCGCCGACGGGCTGCGCCCTGCGCTCCGAGGTCACCGTCACCAACGCCGCGGATGCCCCGGAACCGCGCACCCTGACCTCCGTCGCGAGCGCGGCACTGCACGTCGCGCTCGGGCACGACGCCGATTCGGCCCCGGACGCGCTCACCCTCGCCACGGCGCGCAACGACTGGATCGGCGAGTCCCGCTGGCGCGTGGCGCCGCTGCGCTCCTCGGGCCTCGAGGAGCTCGGCCTGGGCGAGCGCACCGTCGGAAGTCGCGGACACGTGAGCGTCGCCTCGCGCGGCACGTGGTCCACCGGGGGTCACCTCCCGTGCGGTGCCCTGTGGAACACGGCCGATGGTGCGGCCGTCGTCTGGCAGGTGGAGAACAACGGTGGCTGGCGCTTCGACATCGCCGAGAACGCCGAGGGCACCTCGCTCGCGCTCAGCGGGCCCACCGAGGACGACCACCGCTGGCTCGCCGTCCTCGCCCCCGGTCAGAGCTTCACGACCGTGCCTGCCTCTCTCGCCTTCGGCGACGACCTCGATGCGGCCGCCGCCGCGATGACGGGCCTCCGACGGCTCAGCCGTCGGGCGCACCCCGACAACGAAGAGCTGCCGGTCGTCTACAACGACTACATGAACACCCTCATGGGCGACCCGACGACCGAGAAGCTGCTGCCGCTGATCGACGCCGCTGCCGACGCCGGGGCCGACTACTTCGTGATGGATGCCGGGTGGTACTCCGACACCGACGACTGGTGGTCGACCGTCGGGGACTGGATCCCCTCGACCGTCCGCTTCCCCGGCGGCATGGGGCTCGTCTTCGACCGCATCCGGGAGCGCGGCATGCGCCCGGGGATCTGGCTGGAGCCCGAGGTCGTCGGGGTCGACGCCGAGGCCGCGAAGCGACTGCCCAGGGAGGCGTTCTTCCTCTCCCGCGGGGTCCCGGTCGTCGAGAGCGAGCGGCTGCACCTCGATCTGCGCCACCCCGCGGCGCGCGCCCATCTCGACGCGGTGATCGACCGTCTGGTGGCGGAGTTCGGCATCCGCTACTTCAAGTTCGACTACAACGTCACCGTCGCCCGTGGCACCGATCACGACGCCGACAGCGCCGGTGCGGGCCTGCTCGCATACAACCGCGCCCACATCGACTGGCTCGCCGGCATCCTCGACCGCCACCCCGATGTCACCCTCGAGAACTGCGGTTCCGGTGCCATGCGGGCGGACTGGGCGATGCTCTCGGTCTCACAGCTGCAATCGACCAGCGACCAGGAGGAGGCGGAGTTCTCGGCCCCGATCGCCGCCGCCGCGCCGTTCGCCATGCTCCCCGAGCAGGCGGCCAACTGGGCGTACCCCGCCGCCGACATGTCGCCGGAGAAGACGGCGTTCACCCTCGCCAACGGTGTGCTGGGTCGTCTGTACCTCTCCGGCTTCCTGCACCTGCTCAGCGCCGACCAGAAGGAACTCGTGGCCGAGGCGGTCCGCGTGCACAAGGATCTGCGCCCTTTCATCCGAACCGCGACCCCCTCGTGGCCGCTCGGACTCGAGCAGCGCGACGAGCCGTGGCAGGCACTGGCCCTGCGCGATGAGACGCAGACTGTCCTGACCCTCTGGCATCAGGACGGTGCGGCGACGGACGTGCGGGTACCCCTCCCGTCCCTTCGGGGGCGCGACGTCGACGTCGAGGTCCTCTTCCCGGCCAGCGCTCCGGCGTGGGAGATCGCATGGTCGCCTGAAGGCGGGGTCCTCGAGGTGACCGCCGGGGAGCCCTGCCTCGCCGCTCGCGTGCTGCGACTGACTCCGCAGTAGTGTTACGCCGCGACTTGCACGGCCGTCGGTCAGGCAGCATCGTCGGGGGATGAGCCCTGTCGCCCCGATCGGTTCCCACCCGTTCGACCGGCTCGACCGTGCGCGGTTCGATCGTCCCGAGAGCCGCAAATGGAGTCTGCACCCCGGCGCCGTCGGCGCGTGGGTGGCGGAGATGGACTTCGGGATCGCACCCCCGGTGTCAGACGCGCTCCAACGGGCGGTGACGGACGGCATCCTCGGTTATCTGTCCCCGCCGCTGGCTGCAGACCTCGGGCACGCGACGGCGGACTGGATGCGGGCGGAGTACGGCTGGGTCATCGATCCTGAGCGGGTCCATCCCGTGTCGGACGTCATGGCCGCGCTCGGAGTCGCCGTCACCGAGTACGCGCCGCCGGGATCCGCCGTCATCGTCCCCACCCCGGCCTACATGCCGTTCCTCACCTACCTCCCGACGATCGGCCACCCCGTCGTGGAGGTGCCGGGGGTCGTCGTGGACGGGCGCTGGCAGCACGACCTGGACGGCATCGACGCAGCCTTCGCCGCGGGCGCGCGGACGCTGGTGCTGTGCAATCCGCACAACCCCACCGGCACGGTCCTGACCCGGGCGGAGCTGACCGCTCTCGCCGAGGTCGTCGAGCGGCACGGGGGTCGGGTGTTCGCTGATGAGATCCACGCCCCGCTGCGGTACGACGGCGTGGCCCACGTGCCGTACGCCTCCCTGTCCGACGCGACGGCCGCCCACACGATCACCGGCACGAGTGCATCGAAGGCATGGAACCTCGCAGGCGTGAAGACCGCCCAGCTGATCACCTCGAACGATGCCGACCAGGCCGCCTACCGCCGCTTCGGATTCGCGGTGCAGCACGGGGCCGCCACCGTCGGCGTCGTGGCGGCCATCGCCGCCTACCGGGACGGCCGACCCTGGCTCGACGATGTGATCGCGTACCTGGATGCGGAGCGGCACGAGCTCGCCGGCCTGCTCGCCGAGCACCTTCCGGGCGCCCGGTACGCCGCACCGGAGGCCACCTACATCGGGTGGATCGACGCGTCCGCGCTCGACCTGCCCGCCTCGCCGGCGATGTTCTTCCGCGAAGAGGCCGGCGTCGTCCTCACCGACGGGGCTCTGCTGGGCCGGGGATACGAGGACTTCGCGCGCATCGTGTTCGCCACCCCGCGGCCCGTGCTCGTGGACGCGGTCCGCGAGATGGGGGATGCCGTCCGTCGCCTCACGCGGGTGTGATCACCGCGCGTCAGAGACCGGCGACCTGCTCGTCCTCGTCGGGCTCCGGCTCGGGCACGATGCGGAGGCCACTCGGGGAGTTCGCCGTCGCCATGAGGCTCTCGATCCACGCCGGATTCAGAGGGCCCGTCGAGCGGCTGTGGTAGCGCACGTCCCAACTCGTGGACACGCCGACCCATCGCGAGACGCGCCCGCTGCCGAGGCTCGGGTCGACCGTCCACGTGAGGATGAACGGCTCGCGTCGCCGCAGCTTCGTCACCATCACGACTTCGAGGTGCGCCAGCAGGCGGTCATCGAGCGTGACCGTCTCGGCGCCGAATGCCAAACGTCCCATCAGCGCAAGCTTACGCTGTAAGCATGCGCTTTCGGTGGGAAAGGGGGAGGATCGGGGTGGAGGCTCCTCATGAGCAGACAGACCGATCGGGCGGCGGCACCGAGACTGAGCCGCGAAGGGATCATCGACGCGGCGCTCGCACTCGTCGATCGCTCAGGTCCCGCGGGCCTGTCGATGCGCGCCCTCGGCAGTGAGCTGGGAGTCGAAGCGATGTCCCTCTACCGGCATGTGCACGGCAAGGAAGACCTCCTCGAGGGGGTCGTCGACGCACTGACCTCCGAGCTCACCGCTGTCATGGAGCGGGAGGCCGACGAACACTGGCAGACGTTCCTGCAGAACGTCGCGCACGCCGTGCGGGACATCGCGATCTCGCACCCCCTCGCCTTCCCGCTGATCGCCACCCGGCATCCCGCCGCACCGTGGCTGCGCCCCCCGCTGCGCAGCATCGAGGCGGTGGACATCCTCCTGCGCGTCCTGCTGGCCCACGGGTTCTCGGACGAGCAGGCGGTCCGCGCCTACCGCGGCTTCAGCAGCTTCCTGCTGGGTCAGCTGCTCCTCGAGGCCGCCGTCCGCGGTGCCGACGTCGGGGGCGCCGGTCCGGCATCCGGCAACGGCGACCCCTCGTTCTCCGGCGAGGGTGATGAGTCTCTCGACGACGCCCCGGAGGTGCGCAGGCTGCGTGCGCTGCTCAGCGAGGACCACAGCAAGGAGGAGTTCGAGACCGCCCTCGAGATCCTCCTCGATCGGCTCGAGACCGAGCTGTCGCAGTAGCGCTTCGTTCTTTCTGCGCCGCGCTGCATCCGCGGGACCCCCTCGACGGGAATACACAGTGGTGCCCGACGTCCGCCGGGCGCGACTCTTCTCATCGAAGGAGCAACATGATGAACAAGAAGATCGGAATCGCCCTGGCCACGGTGGTCGCGGGCGCGCTGGCACTCACCGCATCACCCGCGTCGGCCCACCAGGCGACGAAGCCCGCCGGCACCGTCGTGGACGTCGCCGTCGCGGCGTCCGGCGGCGGCACGCCCGACGCGAACGGGTCGGACTACGACATCCTGGTGCAGGCGCTGGTCGCGACGGGACTCGACGACACCCTCTCCGACGATGACACGACGTACACCGTGTTCGCGCCCAACGACCGTGCCTTCCTCCGCCTGGTGGCAGACCTGACGGGTGAGGCGCCGGCATCCGAGGCCGCTGCGCTCGAGGCGATCACGTCGACCTTCACGGCCGAGCAGATCGCCGACATCCTGCTGTACCACGTGGTCGCGGGTAAGAAGCTGTCGCCCGTGAAGGTGCTCTTCTCGCGCTCGATCGAGATGGCGAACGGCGGCACGATCGAGCCGCGCGGCATCGTTTTGCGCGACGAGACGCCGGAGCTGAAGAACCCCAAGCTCGTGCTCCGCGCCATCGACATCCCGGCCTCGAACGGCGTCATCCACACGATCGACCGGGTGCTGGTCCCCGCATCCTGATCGGTCTCCGGCGCTCCGACGACGCCCGTCAGCGCGAGAGCAGACGGTGCAGCCAGCGCATCCTCGCCAGGCGGGCGTCGTGGGAGAGGGGCGCGTCCGGCGCCAGAGCGTCGAACGCGTGCGCGCCACCGGGCCACACATGGAGCTCGGCGTCGCCGCCGGCGGCCCAGATCCGGCGGGCGTAGTCGACGTCCTCGTCGCGGAAGGTCTCCGCCGATCCCACCTCGATGAACGTCGGAGGCAGTCCGCTCAGATCGTCGGCCACGGCGGGTGAGGCGTATGCGGGTACCTCGTCACCGGGGAGCTCGCCGAGGTACGCCGCCCAGCCCGTGGCGTTCGCCGTCCGGTCCCACGTACCCGCCCCCGCCATCTGATGAGCGGATGCCGAGTCGTTGCGGTGGTCGAGCATGGGGTAGACGAGCATCTGTCCCAGGAGCGCCGGGCCTCCCCGGTCGCGGGACGCGAGAGCTGCGCCCGCGGCGAGGCCGCCGCCGGCGCTGACCCCCTGCAGGATGATGCGGTCGGGATCGAGCCGCAGGCCCTCCGCGTGCTCCGAGACCCACACGAGCCCCGCGTAGACGTCGTCGAGCGGGGCGGGGTAGGCGTGCTCCGGGGCGAGACGGTAGTCGACCGACACGATCGCCGCGCCCAGATCGAGGGCGACCTCGGCGAGCATCGGGAGCACGTCGAACGGCGTTCCGACCACCATGCCGCCGCCGTGGACGTGGTAGATCACCGGCAGCGGATCGCTCCGATCCCGCGGCCGCAGCGCCACCAGCCGCAGGGGCGTCCCGTCGGCGCTCCGCGCGACATGCTCCTGGACGAGCAGCCGGCCCCCCAGGGTGTACTCGGCCGGAGCGGGAACCACGGCGCGGGCGCGGAGCTGGGGAATCTCGTCGGGGCTGAGCGAGACCACCAGGTCATCCGCCGCCCCGAGCGCGATGAGAACGTCGGGATCGAAGGGCGGGCGCGCGACAACGTCGTCGACCCTGGTCCCGTGGGGGCTCCGTTGCACCGCCGGCATCCCTTCTCCGATGCTAAATCGCGTTAGCTCGGAGGATAGCGGATCGGATCCGGGTGCGCCTCAGGTGTCCTGCGACGCAGTGACCGATCCGCGATTGCGCAGGGGCAAGGGGATGCGGTGCACACCGGTCGCGCCCGCGGCGTCGGGGTCGAGCAGGAGCTCGACCGCCTGCAGTCCGAGGTCGAAGTGGGGGATCGCGAAGGTCGTCAGGCCGGGGTGCACCCACCCGGCCAGCTGATGGTCGTCGAACGAGACGATCGAGAAGTCCTGCGGCACGCGCAGCCCCGCCTCGGCGATCGCCTGGTACGCGCCGAACGCGATGCGGTCGTTGAAGGCGATGATCGCGCCCGACCGCACTCCCGAGGCGATCAGGTCCGACGTGGCCTTCCAGCCGTCGACGGGGAGCCAGATGCTGAGTTCGCGACCGGACGCCGGCGAGAGCCCGGCATCCGACAGTGCGCCGAGGATGCCCCCAAGTCGCTCGCGACCGGCGACGGTGTCGCGCGGGACGTCTGAGGCGGTCGGTCCCGCCCCGATCAGATGGATGCGGCGATGCCCCTGATCGAGCAGGAGTCTCGCCGCCCGCCGACCCGCGTCGAGTTCGTCGGGGAGGATCGCCCGCACGTCGGTTCCGCCGCCGTCGGGCAGGGTGTTGAGCAGCACCACGTTCCGGCTTGCGAGCGCTCGAGGCACGCGCCGCTCCCGGGTGAACATCGACGCCATGATGACGCCGTCGACCTGACGATCGAGCATCGCGTCGATGAGGCGCTCGCGCTCCGATTCGTCGCCTTCGTATTCTCCGATGAACAGCAGGTGCCCGTGGCGGCGGGCACCCTCGAGGGCTCCCTTGATCATGTCGCCCGCGAGCTGTGAGGTCGCGACGGTGTCGGAGATGAATCCGATGGTCCGGCTCGTGCCGCTGCGCAGGCCCGCCGAGATCATGTTCGGGCGGTATCCGAGCTCTGCCGCCACCAGACGGATCCGCTCCTGCGATGCCTCCGCGATGCGCATCTCGTCGCCGCGTCCGGAGAGGACGAGGGATGCGGTCGTGCGCGACATGCCGGCCGCGCGGGCGACGTCGGCCAGAGTCACGCGGTTCTTGCTCACGGCATCCTCCTGTCCCGTGATCCTAACGGGGTGGGCCGATGCGGCCCGGTCGAGAGGGGATCGCTGGAGCGACGGGTCACAGGTGCATCACGCGAGGCGGCGCCCCATTGACAGCGATCGGCCGATTGGCGCAAGATGACCTTGCTAACGCGATTTAGCACGCAGGCGCACCCTCCGCGATCACCCGAACGATGTGGTTCCCCGAAAGGAGACATCGATGTCTCGATCCTCACAGCACCCCCTCCGCCCGCTGATCCTGGCCGGGCTGTTCACGACCGTCGCGCTCGGCGTGACGGCGTGCGCCCCTCCCGGCGGTACCGCGGCTCCGCAGGCCTCCTCGACGTCCGACTTCGGCGCCGAAGGACCGACCTGCGGCGACGAGGACGTCGTCCTCAGCGGCTACTTCGAAACGGGCTTCCCGCTGCCGACGGCCCTCACCGAGGAATTCACCAAGCAGTTCCCCAACGTGACGTTCGACATCCGGGAGGACCAGTTCGCCGTCATCACCCAGAACGCGCCGCGCGTCCTGCAGGACTCGCCGCCGGACCTCATGCGTCTGCCGCAGATGTCCGAGCTCGCGACCGATGGACTGCTCCTGGACCTCGACCCGTACGCCGAGGCGTTCGGGTGGACCGAGTGGCCCGACTCCCAGCTGCAGCAGCTGCGCGTGGACGACGAGGGGCGTCGCGGCAACGGTCCGCTGTACGCGCTCGGCCTCAACTATTCGATGACCGGGGTCTTCTACAACAAGACCCTCGCCGAGCAGATCGGGATGACCGAAGCCCCGAAGACGCTCGACGAGTTCGACGCGGCGCTGCAGGCCGCGAAGGATGCCGGCATCACCCCGATCGCCCAGTTCAACGGTGGTGCCACCGGTGGGCTCGCGTTCCCGCTCCAGGCGCTGATGGCCTCGTACGGCGACCCGGCCGCCATCAACGACTGGATCTTCCAGCAGCCGGACGCGACCATCGACACACCGGAGAACCTCGAAGCCGCCCAGCACCTCGCGCGGTGGATCGAGTCGGGCTACTTCGCCGACGACGTGAACTCGCTCGACTACGCGCAGATGATGAGCCGCTTCATCGGCGGCGAGTCGCTGTTCATCTTCGACGGCGACTGGGAGTCGGGCAACCTCGACACCCAGATGCCCGGTGAGGCGGGCTTCTTCCTCATGCCTCCGCGTGAGGAGGGCGGCCAGATCGGCGCCATGTCGGCGCCGCTCACCTTCGGCGTCGCGGCGACAGCCGAGCACCCCGATTGCGCTGCGTTCTTCCTCAACTGGACGGCGACCAACGAGCAGGCACGCACGATCAGCGTCGAGGTCGGCGGCTCGCACCCGATGGGTCCGGCCGACGCCTTCATGCCCGAGGTGGACCCCGACTCGACGACGGCGGCGACTCTCGCCGCCGGCGCCCAGCTCAGCGAGGCGAACGGTGCGATGGACTTCATCGCCAACGCGACCGGCGCGATCTACGCCCAGAGCTGGACGCCGAACCTGCAGCGTCTGGTGGCCGGCGAGCAGACGCCCGAGGGTCTGCTGAGCTCGGTCCAGGCCGACTATGAGAGCCAGGTCGAGGGCTGAGCATGACCTCCGCTCCCGCCGCTGCTGCGCCGGTGGTCGCCACCGGCGCAGCAGCGCTCGACGACACCGGACTCCGGAAGCGCCGCCGTCGGCGGCGCTTCCGCGCGAGCGTTGCCGCCTACCTCCTGGTGCTTCCGGCGGCGGCCTTCTACATCTTCTTCGTGCTGCGTCCGATCACCCTGTCGGCCCAGTACTCGTTCTACGAGTGGAACGGGATCGGTCCGGCCACGTGGGTCGGCTTCGCCAACTACGTCGAGGTCTTCAGCAACCCGAAGCTCATCGGCGCGATCCTCAACGCGTTCGAGCTGATCATCTACTTCAGCCTCATTCCCGTCGCGATCGCCCTCGTGGCCGCGAACATGATCCGTGCCATCGCCGCCAGTCGACTCGCCGGCGTCGCCCGGACGGTGCTGTTCCTGCCGCAGGTGATCCCGCTCGTGGCGGCGGGCATCATGTGGAGCTGGCAGCTGTCGACCAACGGCCTCGTGAACCAGCTGCTCGGCCTCATCGGTCTCGGCGGTGTGACGAAGGCGTGGCTCGGCGACTTCTCCACCGCGCTGCCGGCGGTCGGCGTCATCGGCGCGTGGGTCCAGGTCGGGCTGTGCCTCGTGCTCATCCTCGCCGGGATGACGAAGGTCGACCCCGCCCTCTACGAGGCGGCACGCTTGGACGGCGCCGGTCCCGTCCGCGAGTTCTTCTCCGTGACCCTGCCGGGCGTCCGCCAGGAAGTCGCGGTCTGCGTCACCGTGACGGTGATCGCGGCGCTCGCGAGCTTCGACATCGTCTACATCGCCACGCAGGGCGGACCCGGGGACAGCACGCTCGTCCCCGGTCTCCAGATCTTCTACCTGGCCTTCTACGAGCGCGAGATCGGCACCGCGTCGGCGTTCGCCCTCGTCCTCATGGCCCTCGTCCTCCTGATCGTCCTCCCGCTGCAGCGGATCCTCCGAGGGAAAGAATCGTGATCGTCCGCCCCCAGGAGAAATGGATCGGCCGCATCCTGCTGGTCGTCCTCATGCTCGTGACGGTGATGCCGTTCCTCAGCCTGTTCGTCACGGCGCTGCACGAACCGGGCACGTACCCCCGCGGGCTGGAATGGCCCGACAACCCGCGCTGGGACAACTTCGTCACCGCCTTCGAGTCGGCCAACATGTGGGCGCTCCTGCAGTCCAGCTTCTTCATCGAGATCGCCGTGGTCCCGGTCGCCGTCCTCCTGGCGACCCTCGCCGGCTTCGCGCTCGGCCACCTGCAGCCGCGCGGCGGCCGCATCGTGTTCATCGCGTTCATCCTCGGGCTCACCCTGCCGTTCGAGGGCATCATCACGCCGCTGTACTTTCAGGTGCGCGAGCTGGGGCTGCTGAACACCCGATGGGCGATCATCCTGCCGCTGATCGGTCTGTTCATGCCGTTCGCCGTCATGTGGATGCGGGCGCACTTCGTGACGATGCCGGCCGACCTCTCCGAGGCGGCGCGCATGGACGGCGCGACCACCTGGCAGCTCTTCTGGCGCATCCACATCCCGCTGTCGGTTCCTGCGCTGTCCTCGCTCGCGATCCTGCTGTTCCTGTGGACGTGGAACCAGTTCCTCCTCGCGATCGTCCTCGTCAACGACCCCGAACAGCGGACGATGGCCGGTGCGCTCGGCGCCTTCCAAGGGCGCTACGGCACCGACATCCCGCTCCTGTGCGCGGGATCACTCCTGATCCTCACGCCGACGCTGATCATCTTCCTGATCTTCCAGCGGCACTTCGTCTCGGCGCTGCTGCAGGGCTCGCTCAAGGGCTGAGATGGCGTTCCAGCTGGAGTCCGAGTGGGTGTGGGACTTCTGGATCGCCGACGACGGCAAGACCTTCCACCTGTTCCACCTCCGGGCGCCGAAGAGTCTCGGCGATCCCGATCTGCGTCACCGTCACGCCCGGATAGGCCACGCGACCTCGCGTGACCTGCGAGAGTGGACCGACCACGGGGTCGTCCTCGGACCGGGCGCGCCCGGCAGCGCGGACGGGAGCGCGACCTGGACGGGATGCGTCGTCCGCGGCGACGACGGTCTGTGGCGGATGTTCTACACCGGCACCGTGTTCCTCGAGCCCGCATCGAACCGCAACGTGGAGTCGATCCTCATGGCGACGTCGCCGGATCTCGCCGTCTGGAGCAAACGTGACGGGTTCGTCCTGACGGCTGCGGGGGAGCTGTACGAGAAGCTCGGCGACAGCGACTGGACCGACGAAGCGTGGCGGGACCCGTGGGTCTTCCGCGACCCGCAGGGCAACGGCTGGCACATGCTCATCACCGCGCGCGCGAAGGGGGCGGGCGGGTCCTCGGGCGGCGTCGTCGGGCATGCCTGGTCGCCCGACCTCGACACCTGGACGGCCCAGCCCCCTCTCGGGTCGGTGGCCGCGAGGTTCCCGCACCTCGAGGTCCTGCAGACCGTCGAGGTGGGGGACGGGCATCTCACGCTGTTCTGCGCCACCCGCGCGGATGGCGTCGACGGTGTCTGGGCGATGCCGACCGGCCCTGTCCCCGTTCAGGCGCGTCCCGACGACGCCCGGCTGATCGCGCCGGCCCCGGCGTATGCGGGCAGGGTGGTGCGGGATCGGGGCGGCACCCCCGTCCTCCTGGCGTTCGCTCGGGATGCCGCGGGTGCCCCGCTCGGCGTCGCCGATCCGATCGCGGTCGACGAGCTCTGGCGCCGGGCGTCGCGTCTGCGATGATGACGGCATGGTCATCGCCGGGTTGGTGTTCGCGGCGCTGGGCGCCGCCATCCACGTCTACATCTTCTATCTGGAGTCGATCGCCTGGACGGGTGCCGCGGCGCGCCGCACCTTCGGCACGACGGATGACACGGTCCACGTCACCACGTCGTTCGCGTTCAACCAGGGCTTCTACAATCTCTTCCTCGCGATCGCGGTCTTCCTCGGCATCGTCTTCGTCGCGACCGGCTCGACGGCGATCGGAGCGACCCTGGTCTTCGTGGGCGCCGGGTCCATGGTGGCTGCCGGCCTCGTGCTGCTGCTCTCCGACCGGTCCAAGGCTCGCGCGGCGATGATCCAGCTGACGGCGCCCCTCATCGGCATCGTCCTGCTCGCGATCGGAGTGGCGCTCTGAAACTCGCCGTCGTCGGCGCCGGCAAGATCGTCGCCGAGTTCCTGCCCCACGCCCAGCGGATCCCTGGACTCACCGTCGAGGCGATCGTCGGCACCGAGCGCAGCCGGGCGGCGCTCGAGCAGACGGCGGCAGCCCACGGGATCCCGCACGCCTACACCGACGTCGACGTGTGTCTCGCCGAAGCGGACGTGGACACCGTCTGGGTCGCGGTGCCGAACGTGCTGCACACGGATGTCGCCCGCCGCGCGCTGCGGGCGGGCATGCACGTCATCTGCGAGAAGCCCTTCGTGCTGCGCGCCGAGGACCTCGCCGAGCTCCGGGGGCTCGCCGAGGAGCGGGAGCTGATCCTCGTCGAGGCCATCAGCACCCAGTACCTCGCGAACGTCGAGTGGATGCGGCAGAATCTCGGCCGGCTCGGTGACCTGCGGCTCGTGCAGTGCGAGTACTCGCAGTACTCCTCGCGCTACGACGCGTTCCGGGAGGGCGCCGTCCTGCCGGCCTTCGACCCGGCGGCGGGTGGCGGCGCGCTCATGGACATC
Source organism: Microbacterium oleivorans (assembly GCF_023715745.1). Lineage (GTDB taxonomy): Bacteria > Actinomycetota > Actinomycetes > Actinomycetales > Microbacteriaceae > Microbacterium > Microbacterium oleivorans_D. Next base: position 709,503 of record NZ_JAMBOV010000001.1, read on the forward strand.
GGCATCTACGCCCTCCACCTCGTCGTCGGTCTCATGGGCACCCCCGAGACCGTCGTCTACACGCCGCGGATCGAGCGAGGCAGCGACACCTCGGGGGTCACGGTCCTCGGCTACCCCGACCTGACCGCCGTGTGCATCGGCGCGAAGGATTCCCCCGGTCCCTCGCGCACGAAGATCCAGGGCACCGAGGGCGTCATGCTCGTCGACGGACCGCCCAACGAGATCTCCGCCGTCGAGCTCCGGCTGCGCGACGGGACTATCGAGCGGGTGGCGCTGGACCACGACCCGCACCGCATGACCGCGGAGTTCCGCGCCTTCGTGCGGATGATCGCCGACCGCGACCTCGTCGAGCGCGATCGCCGCCTCGACCACAGCGCGGCCGTGCTCGACGTCGCCGTGCGCGCGCTCGACTCCGCCGGCATCCGCCTGGGCTGAGCGGCCCGCTAGCCTGGCCGGATGAGCACCATCGCCCGCGCCCCCCAGCCCGTCGCGTGGTCCGAGGGCACGTGGACGACGCCGCCGCCGGCCGCGGCCGAGCGCGACGGCAGGCTGCTGGTCACCGCGGCGGAGGGCAGCGACGCGTGGCGGCTCACCTCCTACGGCTTCGTGCACGACAGTGAGCACGCGCTGCTCGCACCGATGCCTGACGGCACCGCGATGGAGGTGGAGTTCGACGCGGCGTTCGAGGCGCAGTTCGACCAGGCCGGCCTGTTCGTCCGGGTGGACGACGCCCGCTGGGTCAAAGCCGGCGTCGAGTTCTCCGACGGCGACCTCCAGCTGGGCGCCGTCGTCACGGACGGGATGTCGGACTGGTCGCTCGCCCCCGTCCCGGAGTGGCTCGGGCGTCGCATCACGGTCCGTGTCAGCCGCTCCGGCAACGCGCTCACGATGCGGGCGGGCGCGGCGGGCGACCCCCTGCGCCTGGTCCGAGTGATCCCCTTCGCCGCCGGCCTCGAGGCCGCGGCCGGGCCCTTCGTCTGCGCACCGACCCGCGCCGGGTTGACGGTGCCGTTCGCCTCATGGCAACGGGGTCCCGCGGACGCCGCCCTGCACTGATCGCATCCGAGGGGTGGATCGACGGGGCGTGGCACGCGGCACCCGTCCGCGATAGGAACGACAGGACCGCCGCCCGGGGGGAGGATGCCGATGATCGACCGTGACGGACTCGCGAGGTTCCTGCGCCATCGCCGCGAATCGCTTCAGCCCGAGGATGTCGGGCTCGCGCGTGGCCCTCGACGGCGGACGGGGGGACTGCGACGTGAGGAGGTCGCCGCCCTCGCCCACATGTCGACCGACTACTACGCCCGGCTCGAACGCGGCACCGGTCCGCATCCGTCCGAGCAGATGATCGCCGCGATCGCCCAGGGCCTGCACCTCAGCCTCGGCGAACGGGACCATCTGTTCCGGCTCGCCGGTCACACGGCGCCGGCACGTGGAGCGTCGAGCGCGCACGTGGGGCCGGGGATGCTCCGCATCCTCGACCGGCTCGAGGACACCCCGGCCGAGATCGTGACCGAGCTGGGCGAGACGCTGCGGCAGACGCCGCCGGCCGTCGCCCTTCTGGGGCCGGCCGCCGAACGGACGGGACATGCCCGCAGCATCGGGTTCCGCTGGTTCACCGAGCCCGATGCCCGTGCGGCCTACCCCGCCGACGAGCAGGAGCGGCTGTCGCGCGTGTACGCGAGCGGGCTTCGCGAGATCGTCGCGCTGCGCGGTCCCGAGTCCGCGGCGGCGGAGATGGCGGCGGAGCTGCGTCGGCGCAGCGCCGAGTTCGACGCGCTGTGGGAGCGACAGGAGGTGGGGCTCGCGCCCCCTGCGCTCAAGCGCTTCCTGCACCCCGAGGTCGGCCTGCTGGAGCTGTCGTGCCAGACCCTCCTCGACCCCGAGCAGTCGCACCGTCTGCTCGTCTACACCGCCGTGCCGGGCAGTGACAGCGCCGAACGTCTGCGATTGCTCGGTGTGATCGGGACGCAGCGTCTCTCCTGACGAGGAGGGGTGGATCCCCGATCCACGGCTGGGGCGGCCCTGGCAGACAGCGTGCATCGGCCGCAGGATCGGAGCACATCGCCAGACCGCATCGACAGCCAGGAGCACGCATGCCGACCATCCTCCCCACCCCCGACCTGACGGGCCGCGTCGCCGTCGTCACCGGCGCCAGCGACGGCATCGGTGTCGAGATCGCGACGCAGCTCGCCCGCGCCGGCGCCGAGCTGATCCTCCCCGTCCGCAACGCCGCGAAGGGCGAGTCGGCCGCGAACGCGATCCGGGAACGGGTCGCCGGCGCCCGTGTCGCGACGCGCCCGCTCGACCTGTCGTCGCTCGATTCCGTGGCGGATCTCACTGCGACGCTTCGCGCGGAGGGCCGCCCGGTGCACGTCCTCGTCAACAACGCCGGCGTCATGACGCCGCCCACGCGCCAGGAGACCGCTGACGGGTTCGAACTGCAGTGGGGCACCAATCACCTGGGCCACGCTGCGCTGACGCTCGGTCTGCTGCCCGTGCTGCGGGAGGGAGGCGCGCGCGTCGTGCACCAGACGAGCATCGCCGCGCGATCGGGCGGCATCGACCGCGCCGCCGTGACCACCCTCGAGGGATACGACGCGATGGCGGCGTATCGCTCGTCGAAGATCGCCGTCGCGCATTTCGGCCGCGAACTCCACCGCCGCAGCAGGGCCTCCGACTGGGGACTCACGAGCACGCTCGCACACCCCGGCGTCTCGCCCACCAACCTGCTCGCCGCGCAACCGGGGTTGGGGCGTGAGCGCGAGACGGGCGCTCGTCGCGTCATCCGATTCCTCTCCCGTGTCGGCGTGACGGGCACCGTGGCCAGCGCAGCCCTGCCCGCGGTGCTCGCGGCGACCGATCCGAGTGCCGTCGGCGGGGAGTTCTACGGGCCGAAGCGGCTCATCGGCGGCCCGCCCGCACGCATCCCGCTGTGGCCGCCGTTGAGCGACGACGCCGAGGCCGCGCGCATCTGGGACGAGACGCTGCAGGCCATCGGCACCCGCTTCGCGGTGTAGCCCGTCGCCTGCGAGCCCGCCGAGCGATAACCTCCCGGCATGACAGTGCGCACCGTGATCCTGTCGGGCACCGAGCGGTACGCCGACCCGTGGCATCCCTTCGCCGAGACCTCCGCCTGCGTCGCGGCGATCCTGCGGGGGATCGGTCACGACGTGACCGTCCGTGAGGACGTCGATGCCGCGATGGCCTCGCTGGCGGACGCTGATCTCGTCGTCGTCAACGCGGGCGACTCGTGGCGGGGCGGGGAGCGCGGAGTGGATGCCGCAGCTGTCGCCGCGTTCGACGCGGCTCTGGACCGCGGTGTCGGCGTCCTCGCCCTGCACTGCGCGGTCGCCTCGCTGCGCGATTATCCGCGCTGGGCGGGCATGACCGGCGCGGTCTGGTTGCCGACGCTGTCGTTCCACCCGCCGTTCGGGCGGGTCGTGGTCGATGTCGAGGGCGCCGTGCCGTTCACGGTCGAGGACGAACGCTACTGCGCGCTGCAGGCCACCGGCGACCGGCGGGTCGTCGCCTGGCACGAGGGGGATGGCGGGCACCGCGAGCCGACCGCCTGGCGACGCACCGTCGGCCGCTCCCGGGTCGCGGTCGACGTGCTCGGTCACGACGCGCGGTCCTACGATGCGCCGGGGCACGCCGCCCTCGTGGCGGAACTGGCGACCTGGGCCGCGGCGACGAGCTGATCGCGGGGGCCGGCGAGCGGTCGTGAGGATCCCGTGAGGACGGGCTCCACGGCCGTATGGATTCCGTGAGGACCGCGGGGGCGGCTCTCGGCGAGGTGTTCCATCGGGGATGCGCCACACCGGCGTGCGCGCCTGTCCGAGGCGCGCGGTCCCTCGAAACGGAGCGTCTCTCGTGCTCGACATCGTCTACGTGCTGGGCGTCATCGTCCTGTTCGTGATCATCGGCCTGTTCGCCAAGGCGGTGGATCGGGTATGAACGTGTTCGACATCGTCGCCGCGGTGCTCGGCGTCGCCGCGGTGGTCTACCTCTTCGTCGCGCTCGTGAAGCCGGAGAAGTTCTGATGGCGTGGCTGTCCGCAATCCTCACCCTCGCCACGCTCGCCCTCGTCCTCGCGGTCGCCTACCGGCCTCTCGGTGACTACATGGCCTGGGTGTACACCTCACCGAAGGACGCTCGCGCCGAGCGCGGTCTCTACCGACTGATCGGTGTCGACGCGGCATCCGCCCAGACGTGGCAGGCCTACGTCCGCAGCGTGCTCGCGTTCTCCGTCATCGGCGTGCTCGTGGTCTACCTGTTGCAGCGCGTCCAGCAGTGGTTGCCGTGGTCGCTGGGACTGACCGCGCCGAGCGAGGCGCTCTCGTTCAACACGGCCGTCTCGTTCGTGACCAACACGAATTGGCAGTCGTACTCGCCTGAACTGACCCTCGGATACACCGTGCAGTTCGCCGCGCTCGCCGTGCAGAACTTCGTGTCGGCGGCGGTCGGCCTGGCCGTCGCCGTCGCCCTGGTGCGCGGCCTCGCCTACCGCCGCAGCGGCACGATCGGGAACTTCTGGGTCGACCTCACCCGCGGTACCGTGCGTCTGCTCCTGCCGCTGTCCCTCGTCGCGGCGATCGTGCTGCTGGCGGGCGGCGTCGTGCAGAATCTCGCCGGCTTCAGCGACGTCACCACCGTCGCCGGGGCGGCGCAGAGCATCCCCGGCGGTCCGGTCGCCTCGCAGGAGGCCATCAAGCTCCTCGGCACGAACGGCGGCGGCTTCTTCAATGCCAACTCCGCGCACCCGTTCGAGAACCCGACGGGCTGGACGAACCTCTTCGAGATCGTCCTCATGCTCGTCATCCCGTTCTCGCTGCCGCGCACGTTCGGCACGATGCTCGGGGACAAGCGGCAGGGCTACGCGATCCTCGGCGCGATGGGTGTCCTCTTCCTCGTCTCGACGCTCGCGCTCACGGCCTTCGAGCTCGCCGGTCGCGGTACCGCTCCCGAGCTCGCCGGCGCCGCGCTCGAGGGCAAGGAGGTGCGCTTCGGCATCGTCGGGTCGACGATCTTCGGCTCGACGAGCACGCTCACCTCGACGGGCGCGGTCGACGCGATGCACGACTCGTTCACGGCGCTCGGCGGCATGATGCCGATGCTGAACATGATGCTCGGCGAGCTCGCTCCCGGCGGCGTGGGATCAGGGCTCTACGGCATGCTCGTGATGGCCGTCCTGGCGGTGTTCATCGCCGGCCTTCTCGTCGGGCGGACCCCCGAGTACCTCGGCAAGAAGATCGGCCCGCGCGAGATCAAACTCGCGAGCATCTACATCCTCGTGACCCCGATCCTCGTGCTCGTCGGCACGGCGCTCAGCTTCGCGATCCCCGCCGTGCGCGAGGACGTCACGACGACGTCGATCTGGAACCCCGGCATCCACGGCTTCAGCGAAGTGCTCTACGCCTTCACCTCGGCCGCGAACAACAACGGCTCCGCTTTCGCGGGGCTCACGGCGAACACTCCGTGGCTCAACACCGCCCTCGGTGTCGCGATGCTGCTCGGCCGGTTCCTGCCGATCGTGCTGGTCCTCGCCCTCGCCGGCTCGTTCGCCGCGCAGGACAAGGTCCCCGCCACCGCGGGCACGCTGCCGACGCACCGCCCGCTGTTCGTGGGCCTCCTCGTCGGCGTCATCGTCATCGTCACCGCCCTCACCTACTTCCCGGTGCTCGCGCTGGGTCCCCTCGCAGAAGGACTGATCTGACATGTCCACGACCACCCTCGAACCGGTCGCTCCCGCTCCCGCTTCGCGCCGGGGCATCGACGGCGCCGCCATCGTGGCTGCCCTGCCGGGCGCGCTGCGCAAGCTCGACCCCCGGGCCCAGTGGCGCAACCCCGTGATGTTCATCGTCTGGGTCGGCGCGGTGCTGACGACCGTGCTCGCCGTCGCGGAGCCCTTCCTGGGCGGTCCGGGCGAATCCGGCGGCACCCCGGTGCCCGCCCCCTTCACGGCGATCATCGCTGTGTGGCTCTGGCTGACGGTCGTGTTCGCGAACGTCGCCGAGTCCGTCGCCGAAGGCCGCGGCAAGGCGCAGGCCGAGACACTCCGCAAGACCCGGACGAGCACGGTGGCCCACCGCGTCACCGGGTACGACGAGCAGACGGATGCCGCGGCCGAACGCGTCACGATCGATGACGTCTCGTCGGCCGACCTCACCCTGGGGGACGTCGTCGTGGTCGCGGCGGGCGACCTCGTCCCCGGGGACGGCGACGTCGTCCACGGGATCGCGTCGGTCGACGAGTCCGCCATCACCGGGGAGTCGGCTCCGGTCATCCGGGAATCCGGCGGCGACCGCAGCGCCGTCACGGGCGGCACCCGTGTGCTCTCGGACCGCATCGTCGTGCGCATCACGTCCAAGCCGGGGGAGACGTTCGTCGACCGGATGATCGCCCTCGTCGAGGGTGCCGCGCGGCAGAAGACCCCGAACGAGATCGCGCTGAACATCCTGCTCGCGAGTCTGTCGATCATCTTCGTCGTGGTCGCGCTGATCCTGAACCCGGTCGCCTCATACGCTGCGGCGCCCGTCAGCATCCCGGTGCTCGTCGCGCTGCTGGTGTGCCTCATCCCCACCACGATCGGCGCGCTCCTGTCGGCGATCGGCATCGCCGGCATGGACCGGCTCGTGCAGCGCAACGTCCTCGCGATGTCCGGGCGCGCCGTCGAGGCCGCAGGCGACGTGACGACGCTCCTCCTCGACAAGACCGGCACCATCACCTACGGCAACCGGCAGGCGGCCGAGTTCGTCCCGCTCGCCGGTCAGGCGCAGCAGGAGCTCACGCGTGCCGCGGCCCTGTCGTCGCTGGCCGACCCCACGCCGGAGGGGAGCTCGATCGTCGACCTCGCCACCCGCCGCGGCGTCGACGTGACCGGCGACGCGGGTGGCGTCATCGTCCCGTTCACGGCGCAGACCCGCATGAGCGGGCTCGACCTGCCGGACGGGTCGGCGATCCGCAAGGGCGCCGGCTCCGCGATCGTCGGCTGGCTCGAGCAGGGTGGCACGCCGCTGTCCGAGGGTGTCCGCGCCGACCTCTCCGCACGCACCGAGGAGATCTCGCAGTCCGGCGGTACTCCGCTTGTCGTCGCGACGAAGGATGCCGCCGGCGCGGGGCGTGTGCTCGGGGTCGTCCATCTCAAGGACGTCGTCAAGGACGGGCTCAGCGAGCGGTTCGCCGAGCTGCGGTCGATGGGCATCCGCACCGTCATGATCACCGGTGACAACCCGCTGACCGCGGCGGCCATCGCGAAGGAGGCGGGCGTCGACGACTTCCTCGCCGAGGCCGCCCCCGAGGACAAGCTCGCCTACATCCGCAAGGAACAGGAGGGTGGCAACCTCGTCGCGATGACGGGTGACGGCACCAACGACGCCCCGGCTCTGGCGCAGGCGGACGTGGGTGTCGCGATGAACTCGGGCACGTCGGCGGCGAAGGAGGCCGGCAACATGGTCGACCTGGACTCCGACCCGACGAAGCTCATCGACATCGTCCGCATCGGCAAGCAGCTGCTCATCACCCGCGGCGCGCTGACGACGTTCTCGATCGCGAACGACATCGCCAAGTACTTCGCGATCATCCCGGCGATGTTCATGGGGGTGTTCCCCCAGCTCGGCGCCCTGAACATCATGGGGCTGCACTCGCCGGCATCCGCGGTGCTCTCGGCGATCATCTTCAACGCGCTCGTCATCATCGCTCTCATCCCGTTGGCCCTGCGCGGTGTGCGGTACCGCCCCGGCGGAGCGTCGTCGATCCTCGGCCGCAACCTCGCCGTCTACGGCCTGGGCGGAGTCGTCGCCCCATTCATCGGGATCTGGCTGATCGACCTGCTCGTCCGCCTCCTCCCCGGCTTCTGACCCGAAGGACACCTCCTCATGAACACCACGTCCCGCACCACCGGCCGGACCGTCGCCGTCGCCGTCCGCGCGATGATCGTCTTCACGCTCCTGCTCGGCGTCGGCTACACCGGCGTCGTCACCCTGTTCGGTCAGCTCGTCCTGCCGGCGCAGGCGGGCGGCTCCCTCCTCCGGAACGACGCCGGCGAGGTGGTGGGCTCCTCGCTGCTCGGTCAGTCCTTCACGGATGCCGACGGTGCCGCGCTCCCGCAGTACTTCCAGTCCCGCCCCTCGGCGGCGGGCGACGGGTACGACGGCGGGGCGTCGTCGGGCTCGAACCTCGGGCCCGAGAACGACGACCTCGTCGCCGCGATCCGCGATCGGAAGGCCGCGATCGCCGAGCGCGAGGGTGTGCCCGAGGCGGCCGTGCCCGCCGATGCGGTCACCGCCTCGGCATCCGGACTCGACCCGCACATCAGCCCCGCGTACGCTTCGATCCAGGTCGACCGCGTCGCCGAGGCCCGGGGTCTGCCCGTGTCGGAGGTCCGACGACTCGTCGCCGAGCACACGCAGGGACCCGACCTCGGGTACCTCGGTGGATCGACCGTGAACGTGGTGGAACTCAATCTCGCCCTCGACGGACTCAGCGGACGAGACGGGCTCGGAGGCTGACAGTGGGGGGACGCGGACGGCTGCGCGTGCTGCTGGGCGCCGCCCCCGGCGTCGGCAAGACGTACACGATGCTCGAAGAGGGGCGTCGCCTCGCCGCGGAGGGCAAGGACGTCGTCATCGCCGTCGTCGAGACCCACGGACGCGCGGCGACCCAGCGCATGACGGACGGGCTGGAGCAGGTGCCTCGCCGCGACGTGACCCACCGCGGGGTGACGCTGACCGAGATGGACCTCGACGGTGTGATCGCGCGACGCCCGGACGTCGCCCTCGTCGACGAGCTCGCGCACACCAACGCGCCCGGCTCGGCGAACGAGAAGCGCTGGCAGGACGTCCAGCAGCTGCTGGATGCCGGGGTCTCGGTCATCTCGACGGTCAACATCCAGCACATCGAGTCGCTCAACGACGTCGTCCAGCAGATCACCGGTGCACCGCAGCGCGAGACCGTCCCCGACCAGGTGCTGCGCGCCGCCGACCAGGTCGAGGTGGTCGATCTCGCTCCTCAGGCGCTGCGCGACCGGCTCGCCGGCGGGCTCGTCTACCCCGCCGAGCGGGTGGATGCCGCCCTGTCGAACTACTTCCGTCTCGGCAACCTCACGGCGCTGCGCGAGCTCGCGCTGCTGTGGCTGGCCGACGAGGTTGATCAGGCGCTCACCTCCTACCGTGCGGAGCACGGCATCGACAGCCGGTGGGAGGCGCGCGAGCGCGTCGTCGTGACCCTCACCGGCGGGCCGGAGGGCGAGACCCTGCTGCGCCGCGGCGCGCGGATCGCCGCGCGGTCGGCGGGCGGGCAGCTGCTGGCGGTGCACGTGACGAGCAACGACGGGCTCCGCGGCGGCGACCCCGGCGCCCTCGCCGAGCAGCGCGCCTTGGTCGAGAAGCTCGGGGGGACCTTCCACCAGGTCGTGGGAGAGGACATCCCGACCGCTCTCGTCGAATTCGCGCGTTCCGTCAATGCGACGCAGCTCGTTCTCGGCGTCAGCCGCCGCAGCCGCCTGGCCGCGCTCGTCACCGGTCCCGGGATCGGTGCCACCGTCATCCGCGAGTCCGGCGACATCGACGTCCACATAGTCACCCACTCCGCCGCGGGCGGGCGCTTCGCGCTGCCGAGATGGGGCGGCGCGCTGTCGATGCGCCGACGCGTCGCGGGCTTCTTCCTCGCCTTCCTCGGGGGGCCGCTGCTCACCTGGCTCCTTGTGTCGTTCCACTCCGCGGAATCGATCACGAGCGACGTCCTCAGCTACCAGCTCCTCGTCGTCGTGGTCGCCCTCATCGGTGGCATCTGGCCCGCGCTGTGGGCGGCCGTCCTGAGCGGGGTGACCCTCAACTTCTTCTTCGTCGATCCGCTCTACACCCTGCAGATCAAGTCGCCGCGCGAGATCCTCGCCCTGCTGCTCTACGTCGTCATCGCCGTGCTCGTCAGCGTCGTCGTCGACCGCGCCGCACGCACCACCCGCGTGGCCCGCCGCGCGGCTGCCGAGGCGGAACTGCTTCAGACGGTGGCGGGCAGCGTCCTCCGGGGCGGCGGGGCGGTGGAGGCGCTCGTCGAGTGGACCCGCGAGGCGTTCCGACTCGCCGGCGTGCGGCTCGTGTCGGGAGAGGTGACCCTCGCCTCGAGCGGTGAACCGCTGCGCGACGGGCGGCACACCGCCCTCCCCGTGGGTGAGCGCGCCGTGCTCGAACTGCACGGGCATGACCTGCAGGCGTCGGAGCGCCGGCTGCTGTCCGCGATCGTCGCGCAGCTGGACGCCGCGCTGCAGCGCGCCGACCTGGCGGAGGTCGCCAGCGGGCTGGCCCCCCTCGAGGCGTCGGACCGGGTGCGGAGCGCCCTGCTGTCGGCGCTCAGCCATGATCTGCGTCGCCCGCTCGCGGCGGCGACCGCGGCCGTCGGCGGGCTCCGCAGTGGGACCTACAGTGACCGCGACCGCCTGGAGCTGCTGCAGACGGCCGACGAGTCACTCGGCATGCTCGCGACCCTCGTCACCGACCTCCTCGACGTGAGCCGCCTGCAGGCGGGCGCCCTCGCCGTCTCCCTGCAGGCGGTCGACCCGGCCGATGCGGTCCTCCCGGCCCTCGAGGAACTGGGTGCGGGACCGGCATCCGTCGACATCGATCTCGACGGGGATGCGGTCGTCCGGGCCGACCCCGTGCTGTTGCAGCGCGTGATCGTGAACCTGCTCGCCAACGCGCTGCGTTTCTCGCCGGAGGGGCAGAAGGTCCGCATCGCGACCAGCCGCTTCGGTTCCTCCGCCGAGATCCGCATCATCGATCACGGCCCCGGCATTCCCGCGGAGCGTCGCGACGACGTCTTCGTGCCGTTCCAGCGTCTCGGCGACACGGACAACAGCACCGGCCTCGGCCTCGGCCTCGCCCTCTCGAAGGGCTTCGTCGAGGGGATGGGGGGTACGCTCACCCCCGAGGACACCCCGGGCGGAGGGCTGACGATGGTCGTCTCCCTGCCGCTGGCCCGTGAGAAGGAGGGCGTGTGAGGATCCTCATCGCCGACGACGACCCGCAGATCGTGCGGGCACTCCGGATCACCCTCTCGGCACGTGGGTACGAGGTGTTCACCGCGATCGACGGAGCGCAGGCGATCGCCGCCGCGGTCGATCACCACCCCGACATCTTCCTGCTCGATCTCGGGATGCCCCAGCTCGACGGGATCGAGGTCATCCACGCGATCCGCGGCTGGTCAGCGGCCCCGATCCTCGTCGTGTCGGGACGCACCGGAGCCGCCGACAAGGTCGACGCCCTGGACGCCGGCGCCGACGACTACGTGACGAAACCGTTCTCGATCGACGAGCTGCTCGCGCGCATCCGCGCCCTGACGCGGCGGGCGCCGCAGCAGGAACCCGACCCGGTGACCGAGTTCGGGTCCATCTCGGTGGACCTGGCCGCGCGGAGCGTCACGAAGACGACGGCGGGCCACACCGAGCGGGTGCGGCTCACTCCGACCGAGTGGCAGCTGCTGGAGATCCTCTTGCGCAACCCCGGCAAGCTCGTCACCCGACAGACGATCCTCAGCGCGATCTGGGGGAGCGAGCATGTGACGGACACCGGCTACCTGCGGCTGTACGTCTCGCAGCTTCGCCGCAAGCTCGAGGACGACCCGGCGCAACCACGGCACATCCTCACCGAGGCGGGCATGGGATATCGCTTCGAGCTCGGAGCGTCGTCCTCCGACTGACACGTCGCACCCCGATGCGCAACCCCCTCCCTGCCCACGAGCCCGGCGATCAGGCTCGCGCGGAAACCGAGGAGGACTCATGAAGGCGATGACGTACCGCGGGCCGTACAAGGTCCGCGTCGACAGCAAGCGCGACCCGGTGATCGAGCATCCGGGTGACGCGATCGTCCGGGTGGAACTGGCAGCCATCTGCGGATCCGACCTGCACCTCTATCACGGCATGATGCCTGACACCCGCGTCGGTCACACGTTCGGGCACGAGTTCATCGGTCGCGTGGAAGAGGTCGGCTCGTCGGTGCAGAATCTCACGCCCGGTGACCGGGTGATGGTGCCGTTCAACATCTACTGCGGCTCCTGCTTCTTCTGCGCGCGGGGTCTGTTCTCCAACTGCCACAACGTCAACGCGAACGCGACGGCGGTGGGTGGCATCTACGGGTACTCGCACACCACCGGCGGGTACGACGGCGGCCAGGCGGAACTGGTGCGGGTGCCCCTCGCCGACGTCGGTCCGCAGGTCATCCCCGACGACATCCAGTCCGAGGACGCTCTGCTCCTCACCGACGCCTTCTCCACGGGCTACTTCGGATCTCAGCTGGCGGACATCGCAGCGGGAGACACCGTGGTGGTCCTCGGCGCCGGACCCGTCGGGCTCGCGGCGGCGCGATCGTGCTGGCTGATGGGAGCCGGTCGGGTGATCGTCGTCGACCACCTCGACTATCGGCTGCAGAAGGCGCGCGAATTCGCCTTCGCCGAAACGGTCCACTTCGGCGAGGTCGACGACGTCGTGGTGACCCTCAAGAAGATGACCGACGCGCTCGGGGCGGATGCCGTCATCGATGCCGTCGGCGCCGAGGCGGACGGCCACTTCCTGCAGCACGTCACCGCGGCCAAGCTGAAACTCCAGGGCGGATCGCCCATCGCACTCAACTGGGCGATCGACGCCGTCCGCAAGGGCGGCACGATCTCGGTCATGGGCGCGTACGGACCCCTCTTCAGCGCGGTCAAGTTCGGCGACGCCATGAACAAGGGCCTCACCATCCGCACGAATCAGGCCCCGGTGAAGAGGCAGTGGCCGCGTCTGTTCGAGCACATCCGCGCCGGACACGTCTCCCCGCGGGAGCTCATCACCCATCGCTTCGAGCTCGACGACATCGCCGAGGGCTATCACGTCTTCTCGTCGAAGCTCGACGGCATCATCAAGCCCGTCATCACCGTCGCCGGCTGACCCCGACACAAGGAGGGACCATGCCGTACACCGCAGACAAGCCGGGGGCCATCCCCGACCCCGACGAGCTCCGTCGTCGGATCCCCGGGTGGGGTGCCGATCTCGATCCCTCGGACCGCCCCGCCTTCCCTCGTGAGCAGCCGGGGATCCACACCGGCGCCCACTGGGACATACCCGAGCAGCAGCCGCACGGCGCCGGCCGCGAACGCTCGATCGAGCACAACCGCCTCACACCGGTCTTCGGCACCGCCCAGCCCCTGCACGGCGTCTCCGGACTCATCCGGCGGATCGCGTACGCACGGTTCAGTGAGGGGCAGACGCCCCACTGGATGCTGCTGATCCTGGGCGACCGGGTCGAGTCGACGGGCGCGCATGTGCGCTCGCTGTTCTCGCGTCGCCCCGACGACCCGGTGACGCAGTCCGGGGTGCTCGGTGAGCGCAGCCGCCACCCGATCGCCTCCCGGTTCGGCCGGGGCCGCGTCGACGTGCGGCACATGTGGCTGGATCCCCTTCTCGTCGTCGGACCATGGGTGCTCGCGGCGGTCGCCGTGACGAGAATCGGCCGAGTGGCGTTCGCGCGCGGGGGCCGTCGCTGACGGCGTGAGGCGCGCGGCGACACGCCCGGGCTGACATCCGGGGTGGAGGTCCTGCGCGCCCGGGGTTGCGCGCTGGCCCCGGCGAGAGGAACGTGGCACGACGACGGAGATCTGCGCCCTGCGGATCCGCAGCACCGTGATTCGCGGTGTGTCCGCAGTCGAGCGCACTTCTCGGCGGGAGGGCCGCCCCATGGGCCGATTCAGTTACAGCAGCCAGGTCAAGACCGAGGTGGAGGACAGGGCGCTCGCGCACCTGCAGGTCGTGATGGGCAACAAGCTGCGCCGCGGAGAATCCTTCTTCTTCACGTGGCGGGACGACGTGAGTGTCGGGGACGGACGACGGTCGGTGTGGATTCATCCGTCGGCCGACCTCGACTTCAAGTACTACGGGTCGCGCGCGCCGGCGATGAACCGCACCTGGCTCGAGAAGCTCGCCTACGCGGCGAACTCGACGAGCGGCTTGTTCGTGATGTCCGAGCCGCCCGACGAGCCCGGCACAGGAACCATCGAGGCGATCTGAGGACCGGATGCCGGGCGCCCGTCGCCCGGCATCCGCCCGTTCTCAGGAGAGCTTGTCCTTGATGACGCCCTCGGCCTTGTCGATCAGGTTCGGCTTCGGGTCGGTGCCGTAGAAGCGCGGATCGGGCTGCGTGGGGGGCGGCATCGGCACCGAGGTGTCCGGACCGTCGAGGTACGTGAACTCGCCCTTGCCGTCGGGGGTGGGGCCGCTGGCCCACGATCCTTCGGCAGCGGCTTGCCCGTCGGAGAAGTTGATGTACTTGTACGAGTGGTCGCGTGCCTCGTTCGACAGGGGGAAGTTGAGAGGCACCGGAAGGTCCTCGACGCCCTCCTCTCGCAGCTCCTGGGCGGCACGGATCCACTGGTTCTGGTGCATCGTGTCGCGCGCCAGGAGGAACGAGAGCATCTCGCGCACACCGTGGTCGTCGGTCATGTTGTAGATGCGGGCGACCTGCAGGCGTCCCTGCATCTCGGCGTTCGCGTTCGCGGTGAAGTCGGCGAGCATGTTGCCGCTGGCCGTCACGTACGAGCCCTGCCAGGGGTTGCCGTTGCTGTCCACGGGACGCACACCCGCACCCGCCACGATGGCCGCCTGAACGTCCATTCCGCCGATGACGGCGCCGAGGACCGGGTCGGATGCCGCAGCCGCTTCGCTCTGCTCGACCGGGGCCTTCTCGAGCAGCTGGGCGATCATGATCGCGAGCATCTCCACGTGCCCGAACTCCTCAGCCCCGATGCCGTAGAGCAGGTCGCGGTACTTGCCTGGGATGTGGGCGTTCCACGCCTGGAACCCGTACTGCATGGCGACGGTGATCTCGCCGTACTGCCCGCCCAGGACCTCCTGCATGCGTCGCGCGAAGATCGCGTCGGGTTTGTCGGGGGTGGCGGTGAACTGCAGTTCCTGTCGATGGAAGAACATCGTGTCTCCTGTCCGGTTGGGGCGGCGAGGGGAGGGATGCGGGATGCATCGTCGTCGCGTCCGGGGACCGTAGGCCGCGATCTCCGAGGCGGAGAGGGGCCTTGACGAGCTGACGGCGGCGTGCGACGCGTGCACGGCGGATCCTCACGCGGACGGGTTAGCGTGGTGCGGGCAGCAAATCGGGGGAGAGGCACATGGCGGGACGCCGGAGACCGTCGTCGACGCGCGGCGGTCGCGGCCGGCGCGCCGCACTCGCCGTCGGGATGGGTGTTGCGCCCGCCGTCGTCGTCATGGCGCTCGCTGCATGTCTGCCGACCGCCCTGCAGCGGGCCGAACCGGAAGGGGACCCCCTCCCACCCGTGTCGTCGCGGTGGGCTGATACGCCCCCGCCGGCGCTCGCCGTGGCGGGAGCGGATCCCTCCTCGGCTCCCGCAGTGACGCTCGTCGATGCCGACTGGGCAGCGCGTGTCGCAGAGGCCACGGGCATCCCTCGTCGTGCCGTCGTCGCCTACGCCGCGGCCGACCTCACCGTCGCCCACGAGCAGCCCTCCTGCGAGATCGGCTGGAACACGCTCGCGGGGATCGGGTGGGTGGAGTCGCGGCACGGGTCGTACGGAGGCTCTCGCCTCGACGAGAGCGGCCTGGTGACTCCCCGCATACGGGGTCCCCGACTGGACGGCGACGGGGTGGCGGCGATCCCGGACACCGACGGCGGTGCCCTCGACGGCGACGAGCAGTGGGACCGTGCGGTCGGGCCCCTGCAGTTCATCCCCGAGACGTGGCGGCGCTGGGGCGCCGACGGCGACGCCGACGGCACCCGCGACCCGAGCAACATCGACGACGCCGCCCTGGCGGCAGCTCGCTACCTCTGTCGCTCCGGGTCGATGGCGTCGGAGGGCGCCTGGAGAGACGCCGTGTTCACGTACAACCCTTTGACGCGGTACATCGACGATGTGGCCGTGAGAGCGAACGAATACGCTCAGCGCGCACCGGTGGGGTGACGTGACGGAGGCCGCACGCCGGTGCGGCCTCCGGGTATCAGCGGTCGGTGCGTTTCAGCGAGCTGCTCGAGTCGGCGGAGTCGGGGTCGACCCCGGGCTCCACTCCTTCGATCGGCACCGCGTCGTCCTTCTGCACCGCATCGCGGACCGCCTCGATCGGGTCCTCGTCGGGCAGCGAACCGCCCGGCAGGGATCCGTCCGACTCGGCTCGGTGTCCGGCATCGTCCATGACTGCTCCTCTCGTCGGGGTGTCGACGCTACGTGGCCCCGGGGGAGCGACGGAGGGGCTTGCACAGGTGGGGCCCCGGCGATAAGCCCGATCGCCGGGGCCCGTTGTAAGCGCGGGAGAAAAAATCGGTGACCCGAACACCTCTCGTCTCGACCGTCCGCCTACGTACCTTGCACCGACAACGCTAGGCGAGCGGATGCGAGGTCTCGGGGGCATTGACGCCGTGCCCGGCCATCTGCTAGCTGGGCCCTTCGGTAACCCGCGTCCCAGGCGGTGTCAAGCCCCTCGGTCCGGGGTGCGAACAGAGAGATGGTGTCTCTCGCGGGGAGGTCCGCTCGCTGCAGGTCGACGAAGATCTGCGAACACGCTACATCCGGAGGTGCGACCGTGAGTGACGATCCCATCGGAAGATTGACTCTCGAGCCGCTGTCCCCCTCGGCGTGGCGGCTCTGCGACTCGTCGGCTGCGGCATCCGATGCCGCGCATCTGCTGGCTTACGTCGAGGCCGCCGACGACGGCGGGTACGACGTCACGTGGGTCTACTGCGCGCGCGGTACCGCGTGGTATCCGACGGTCGATGAGCTCCTGCGCGGTGCGCTTCGACACCTCGCGGCGGCTGCGCCCCGCCGAGGAAAGCCGAAGCCGATTGCGCACCGCCCGCCCCTCGCTGCCCTGTAGCGGTAATCCGCCCCCGGACCGCTGTCAAGATCGTGACTCGGCCGGAAATCAGTCGCATCCTGGATGCTTGATGTCCGTCCACGATCGAGGAGCACCGATGAACCGCATCGACATCTCGTACGGCGGACAGTGGTACAGCATCGGGAATCGCTCGGTGGAGGAGGTGCACCAGGAGATCCAGGAGGGCATGGCTGCCGGGCAGCACTGGCTCGCCGTCAACGACGGCGAGGGCAGCCCGCGCCCCGCCTATCTGTTCCTCACGCCCGGGGTGCCGATCGCGGTCATCCCCGTTCCGGAACCGCAGGACCCTCCGGCCGACAGCCAGGCTCCCGCCTTCGACGATCCCGATACCGACGGGATGCCGCCCGCCTGGCGCGGTCCCCGCATCCACCCCGACCGACAGCGACGCTGAGGTTTAACCCTGCTTCCGGTGACGGTCAAGGGGTGGCGCCCTCAGGGGTATGGCCGCAGACTCGGGTCATGAGCGACGCGAATCATGCCCGCGACGGCGTGCAGTCCGGCCCTTCGATGTCTCAGAACCCCGCCGACGACGGGCAGAGACTCGAGGGGATCCTCGTGCAGTGCCAGGCGGATCTGGCGGGTCAGGACGGCCTCGACCCTCGCCTTCTCCTGGAGCGTCGGCTGAAGGATGCCGGCATCACGCTCTCCGACGAGCAGATGACCGCCGCGCTCGCGCGCCTCGGCGTCTGAGGCATCCGGGCTATCACCGGCGCCGTCGATGGCGCAACCCGATGTCACCCTGCCAGGTGCCGACGTAGCGTGGTGCCGACCCCGTTCGAAAAAGAAGGATGTGTCATGACGACGACAGAGACGAAGTCCGCGACCTCGGCGACCCGCAACAAGCGTCGCCCCGCGAAGTCGGGTGCTCAGCTGACGGAGGAGCAGAACGCGGAGCGCGGTTTCACCGCGTCGCAGAAGCTCAGCGACAACCTGCAGGCGGTCCTGGTCGACCTCCTCGAGCTCTCCATCCAGGGCAAGCAGGCCCACTGGAACGTGGTCGGCAAGAACTTCCGTGACACCCACCTGCAGCTCGATGAGATCATCGATGCCGCCCGCGAGTTCAGCGACACCGTGGCCGAGCGCATGCGCGCGCTCCACGCCGTCCCGGACGGCCGGAGCGACACGGTGGCCGAGACCACGACGCTCCCCGAGTTCCCCCACGGCGAGGTCCTGACCTCCGATGTCATCGATCTCGTCACCGAGCGCCTCGAGGCGACCATCTCGACGTGCCGCGAGGTGCACGACGAGGTCGACGACGAGGACCCGACGAGTGCCGACATCCTGCACGGCATCCTCGAGAGCCTCGAGCAGTTCGCCTGGATGATCAGCGCGGAGAACCGCACTCCCCGCTGATCCCGACGAGCACGACGTCCGCCGAGGGCCGCATCACTCCGTGATGCGGCCCTCGTGCTCGTCGTCGAACATCTCGGGCAGGAGCTGGATGCCGCCCGAAGAGTTGGCCGACGCTGCCAGCTCCTCGATCCACTCCCGGTTGAGCGTCGGCGGCTCGGGCTCGTCGAAGACGAAACGCAGGGGGATCGCGGGGTGTAGCCAGATCGTGGTCCGGCCGCGGGGGTCGCCGTCGGGGTGCCGCCACGAGAGGGTGAACGCCTCGGAGCGGCGGAGCTTGGTCGCGATCACGATCTTCAGGTGAGCGAGAGCACGATCTGCGATCCGGATCGGGGTCGCCGAGCTGCCGTAGTAGATCACACCCATGGGGCCACCATAATGGGAGGTAGCCGTCGCGACTCCGCGACGACACGACGAGGGGGCGCAGTGGGCAAGTTCATCTACGAGGATTCCATCAAGGTGGACTTCGAGGACCGTACCCTGGCTCATCTGCAGCAGGTCATCGGCAACAAGCTGCGTCGCGGCGAGTCGTTCCACTTCACGTGGCGCGATGACAAGAGCATCGGCGAGGGACGCACCTCGGTCTGGCTGCACCCGCACGCGTCGCTCGTGTTCAAGTACTACGGCAGTCGCCAGTCGCGCATCAACCGCGCCTGGTCCGAGGCGCTCATGTATGCGGCGAACTCGCCGGCGGGCCTCCACCTCGTCCCCGAGCCCGCTGATTCCGGTGAGGCCGAGAGCGCTGGCTGACCTCGTCGAGCGCATCGCCGACGCGGCCGACCGCGTCGGCGCAGTCTGCGCGGTCGCCGAGTCCCTGACGAGCGGACGGCTCGCAGCGCAGGTGGGGCGGGGTCCATCGGCGCAGGACTGGTTCGCCGGCGGCGTCGTCGCCTATCAGGTGCGCGTCAAAGAGGACGTCCTGGGCCTCGCGCCCGGGACCGACCCATGCTCACCCGAGTGCGCGGAGCAGCTCGCACGCGGGGTACGGGCCCTCCTGCGTGCAGACGTCGCGGTCTCGACGACGGGAGTCGGCGGGCCGGACCCCCAAGACGGGCATGCGCCGGGAACCGTCTATCTCGGCTGGGCGACGGCGGATGCCGCCGGTCACCAGCTCCTGCGGTTCGACGGTGAGCCTGTCGAGGTCATCGATCAGGCCGTCGAGGCGGCACTGAACCTCCTGCTGAGCACCCTCGACGACACGCGCCCGGGCGGCTGACGACACGGCCCTCCGCCTCGCACACGAAGATGCCGCCCCGCGCCGTGGGGGGATCGGCGAGCGGGGCGGCACTGTGGGGGTGGGCTGGGGTCACACCAGAAGAGGCGGGCTCCCGAAGCGTTCGGTGAAGTCGGCGGCGAGGGCGTCCTCGTAGGCGTCCGCGTCGTCGGTCAAGTCGGAGTGATTCATGCAGCGGCCACCGGGCGACGTGTCTCGGGTCGCGCAGACGAGATCTCCGGGATGTCGAGGTCGGCATCGAGGACGAGTCCGCCGTTCGACGTGGCCTGGTCCGCCATCTCCCGAAGTGTGCCGGGGTTGAGGGCGATCGCCGCCGCCTGGTCGTAGACGAAGCGGAGCGGGATGGCCGGCTGGAACCAGAGGGTCGTGCGACCCTCACCCTCCTCGCCGGTTCCCTTCCAGGAGACGACGAAACTCTCGCTACGACGCAGCTTGGTGGTCGCAACCGCAGCGAGGTGGGCGAGGATGCGGTCCGGCATGACGATGGGGGAGTCGAGGTTCCCGTAGTAGAGGCTTCCCATGACGTTCTCCTGTTGTGGGTCGTGGTGAGGGGTCAGTGGTGGGCCGGCCGGGCCGTGGTCCGGTGGGGCCGCTGTCGTGCGAGCGAATCGAGGATGAGCGCCCTCCACCCCGTGCGCTGCTCGGGGATGAGAGCGACCCCGAGCGCGGTGAAGGGCGCCGGGATGGGGTGTGAGGGTGTGGGAGTCATCGTTCCGTTCCTGAATTACTAGCTAAACAATACATCTAGTAGATTTCACATCTCTTGTCTATCATTGAATCCGAGAAGGACAGAAACTGTCACAGATTCGGACATGTAAGGTGGTGAAGTCGATGGAGGTGCTCGACTCGTACGACTCTGTGGACGTCCGCGACACGGTCGCGACGTGGCATGAGGTCGAGGCGGGCTTCTGGGTCGGCAACACCCACGGCGCGTTCCTCGGGACCGTCGAGAGAAGCTCAACCGGTTGGATCGCACGCGATCACATCGGAGGGTTCGTAGGGAAGTATCCGGATGCGGCTGAGGCTCGGGCGGCAATCGGATGATGTCGGTCAGTCGTCACGAGCCGAGGAGTTGACATGCCTCAGTCGATCGTGCGTCACGAGCACACCCACCTTTACGCCGCTCAGCCCCGGACAGAGGCGGGGCGGCAGCTCAGCAGTGCCATCCTCGAGCTCCGCCACGCCGAGCAGGTCCAAGCGGACCGGTCGCAGCGCATCTCCGGATTGGGCGGCATCGATCTTGCCGCGCTCCGCTACCTCGTCCAGGCGCAGCGCGAGGAGCGCGAGGTCAGCCCGAAGGACCTCATCGTCATGCTCGGGACCTCGAGCGCCACGGTCACGAACGTGATCGAACGACTCGTCGGCAAGGGCTACGTCATCCGCGAGCAGCACCCCTCCGACCGGCGTGCGCACTACCTCGTTCCCACCGAGTCCGCAGCGAACCTGGTCGACGAGGTGTACGGCGCTCATCACGGTGCCGTCGTGTCGGTCATCGACAACCTCGATGAGAACGCCGCCAGCGTGACGGCGGAGACCATCCGCCGCATCGCCGCTGCGCTCGACGACCTCGCCCGCCGCGGCTGATCAGCCGCGGCGGTACCGCCGGCGTCAGATCACCGAATCCGGCCCCAGCCGGTGCCACGTGCGGTTGTGGTACACCAGCGGTGACGCCGATTCCCGCGCGATGTTCGCCTGGAGCGCGTGCGCGGCGATGACTGTCGATCCGCCGGCATCCATCCGATCGATCACGGCGCATCGCACCCATGCGCGAACGCCGTGGTACACCGCCTCACCCGTCACGAGGCGGGACCAGGGGACCTCCGCGAAGCGGTCGATTCCACTCGTCGCTCCGATCTCGGCGAGGCGCAGGTCGTCCGCGTCCAGGAGATGGACGACGAGCGTCTCGGCCTTGGCGAGGACCGGGGCCGCCGAGGACTGCGCCGACACCGAGAAGATGAGGAGTGGCGGGTCGGCGCTGACGGACGACACAGAGGTCGCGGTGAGCGCGACGGGGCCGTCCCCGGCATCCGCGGTGATGACGGCGACACCGCCTGGATGCCCGCGGAAGACGGCCTTGAACTCCTCGGGCGAGAGCGACTCACCCAGTCCGGAGGCGGCGTGCTCGCGATCACCCGGCGTGGCATGTGCGGGGGAGGTCATACATCGAACCTACGGTCGCGCGGCGGGCACGCGGGTCGTGTGTCCGAACCTTTCCTCCTGTTGCGTCAGATGACGAGGAGACGACCCGGGCGCGGATGCCGGGTGTCCGGTACGCTGATGGGGTGCTGACCCTTTGCTGTTGTCGTCGCTGACCGCCGGTTACCCGGCGACTCCCGCGACCCCATCAGCTTCCGCGCCTCTGCGAGCGCGGCATCCCGTCAGGAAGAACCCGTGCGCTACGCCAGCTCCATCGCCGACCTCGTCGGCAACACCCCCCTCGTCCGGCTGAACTCCGTCACCGAGGGCGTCTCCGCGACCGTCCTCGCCAAGGTGGAGTACTTCAACCCGGGCAGTTCGGCCAAGGATCGCATCGCGCGAAACATCATCGACGCCGCGGAACGCGACGGGCACCTGAAGCCCGGGGGGACGATCGTCGAGCCCACGAGTGGCAACACCGGGGTCGGGCTCGCCCTCGTCGCCCTGCAGCGCGGCTACCGCATGATCTTCGTCGTGCCCGACAAGTTCGCGGGCGAGAAGGTCGCCGTCCTCAAGGCGTACGGCGCCGAGATCGTGATGACGCCGACGAGCGTCCCGCCCGAACATCCCGACTCCTACTACAGCGTCTCCGACCGGCTCGCCGCGGATATCCCGGGGGCGTTCAAGCCGAACCAGTTCGCGAACCTCAACGGGCCCCGCGGTCACTACGAGACCACAGGCCCCGAAATCTGGCGCGACACGGACGGGCGTGTGACCCACTTCGTCGCCGGTGTCGGCACGGGCGGGACGATCAGCGGTACGGGCCGCTTCCTCAAGGAGGCGAGCTCCGGCGCGGTCACGGTGGTCGGCGCCGACCCCGAAGGGTCCATCTACTCCGGCGGGGACATCCACGGATACCTCGTCGAGGGCGTCGGTGAGGACTTCATGCCCGCGACCTTCGACCCGACCGTCGTCGACCGCTACGAGCGGGTGGGCGATGCCGAATCCTTCTCGATGACCCGCCGCCTCGCCCGTGAGGAGGGGCTGCTCGTCGG
The DNA here is from genome assembly GCF_023715745.1 of Microbacterium oleivorans. Lineage (GTDB taxonomy): Bacteria > Actinomycetota > Actinomycetes > Actinomycetales > Microbacteriaceae > Microbacterium > Microbacterium oleivorans_D. Next base: position 732,160 of record NZ_JAMBOV010000001.1, read on the forward strand.
CGGCTCGTCGGGGATGGCGGTCGTCGCCGCGCTGCGTGTCGCGCGCGATCTGCCTGGGGATGCCGTCATGGTCGTCCTTCTGCCCGACCACGGTCGCGGCTACCTCAGCAAGATCTACGACGACGGCTGGATGACCGATCACGGCTTCTCCGTCGCCACCGAACCCAAGACCACCGGGAGCCTCGCATGAGTGCACAGTCCTCTGCTCGCGGCTTCGCGAGCCTCGCCGTCCACGCCGGTCAGGAGCCTGACCAGACGACCGGCGCGGTCATCCCGCCGGTTCACTTCTCGACCACCTTCGCGCAGGACGGCATCGGCGGTCTGCGCGGCGGGTACGAGTACGGCCGCAGCGGCAACCCGACCCGCACCGCGCTGCAGACGCAGCTGGCCGCGATCGAGGGCGGCGCGCACGCGCTGTCGTTCGCCTCGGGGCTCGCGGCCGAGGACGCCCTTCTCCGTGCCGTCCTCCGTCCCGGCGACGAGGTGCTGCTGGGCAACGACGTCTACGGCGGCACGTTCCGCCTGATCTCGCGTGTGCTCGGCGACTGGGGCGTGAAGCTGCGCGTCGTCGACATGAGCGACCCCGAGGCCGTCCGGGCGGCGGTCGCTGAGCGAGCGCCGCGCATCCTCTGGGTCGAGACGCCGTCGAACCCGCTGCTGCGCATCACCGACATCGCGGGCCTCGCCGAGATCGGGCACGGTGTCGGTGCGCTCGTCGTCGTCGACAACACCTTCGCCACCCCCGCATTGCAGCGCCCGCTGTCGTTCGGCGCGGACGTCGTCGTGCACTCCACGACCAAGTACCTCGGCGGCCACTCCGACGTCGTCGGGGGCGCGCTCGTGCTGAACGACGAGGAGCTGGCTGAGAAGATCGGCTTCCTCCAGTTCGCGGTCGGCGCCGTGTCCGGACCCCTGGACGCGTGGCTCACGACGCGCGGCATCAAGACGCTCGCCGTGCGCATGCGCCAGCACAGCGAGAACGGCATGGCCGTGGCATCCTTCCTCGACGGACACGATCGGGTCGCGCGGGTGTACTACCCCGGCCTGTCGTCGCACCCCGGGCACGAGCTCGCGTCGCGGCAGATGACCGGCTTCGGCGGCATCGTCTCGCTCGCGCTCGAGTCGGGCGAGGCCGCACGACGATTCGCGGAGTCGCTGCGTCTGTTCACGCTCGCGGAGTCGCTCGGAGGCGTCGAGTCGCTCGTGAACTACCCCGACGCGATGACGCACGCCTCCGTTCGCGGCACGGAGGCGGCTGTCCCCGTCGAGGTCGTGCGCCTGTCGGTGGGGATCGAGGACTCCGCCGACCTGCTCGCCGACATCGAGCAGGCCCTGCAGGCCTGACCCGGCCGGCCGGCGTCCGACCCGCCCGCGCGACGGCGTGTCGGCACGAATCTCCGTTGTTCAGCCGCGGTGAGGTTCTCGCTCGGCGATAGCGTGGCCGGATGACACACGCACGATGGGCCATCCTCGGTGCCGGCGCGATCAGCGGCGACTTCGCCCACGCCCTGCCCGACTCCGATCTCGGCAGACTGTACGCGGTCGGCGCGCGAGACGTCTCGCGGGCGGAGGAGTTCGCCGCCGCGCACGGCGCGACCGTCGTGGGGACGTACGACGAGATCCTCGAGCGCGACGACATCGACGCGGTGTACGTCGGCACAGTGCACACCACGCACACGGAGCTCGTGCAGCGGGCGCTGGACGCCGGCAAGGCGGTGCTGTGCGAGAAGCCGCTCGGGGTCGATCCCGCCGAGACGGATGCCGCCGTCGCCGCAGCTCGCCGCGCCGGACTGCCCCTCGTCGAGGCCTTCAAGTACCGCTTCGGTCCGTTCGCCGACCGGCTGCGCGAGCTCGTCGCGGGGGGCGCCCTCGGTGATCTGGTCGAGATCGAGTCCTCCCTCGGCTTCGCCGCCGGGGATCGGACGGGGCGCCTGTTCGATCCCGCGACCGCGGGGGGCGCGATCCTCGACGTCGGCTGCTATCCGATATCGCTCGTCGTCGGCGTGGCCGCCTGGGCGGGGCACGACCTGGACGAACTGGCCGTGCAGGCGGTGGCCGGCACGATCGGCGAGACCGGCGTCGACGAGAGCGCCGCGGCATCCGTCGACCTCGGCGGCGCCTCGGCGAACATCCGCACCGCGATCGTGCACGACCTGCCGCGGCTGACGCGCATCGTCGGGCGAGAGGCGAGCCTGGAGATCCCCAACGTGTGGGGAAGCCGGACCGACAGCACCGCGGCGGCCACCCTCATCCGGACCGACGGCACCCGCGAGGAGATCGAGGTGCCGACCGTGCAGCCGATGGCTGCCGAGGCGGATGCCACGATCCGCGCCCTCCGCGAGGGGCGGGTCGAGGCGCCCGAGATCCCCTGGGCCGAGACCCAGGCGATCGCGCGCCTGCTCGCGCAGTGGCGCGACGGCATCGAGTGACCCTCAGCGCCCGCGCCGCCACCACCGGCGCGCGGGCCGCTCGGATCCCGCCGGGGGAGCGGATGCCGCGGCGCGAGCCTCGCGCCGGGCGCGCCACGCGGCGACCTCCGCGTCGGGGTCGCGCGTCGGGGTGACGACCGGCGGCCCGCCGAGCAACTGCCGGCGCGCCTCGACGACGCGTCGGGAGAAGTCCTCGGTGTACTCGCGGACATCCTCCTCGCGGTGGAAGGCGTCGACCCGATCCTCGAACTCGGCGTGCTCGATGCGCAGACGGAGGGCGGGCGGGCCGAGGCCGGACAGCTGTTCGGTCTGGATCTTGCGCTTGATCCACCAGTCGGGGTCGTGAGACCCGCCGAGCCCCTCGAGCGGCTTGCCGGCGCCGGGCAGATCGTCGAAGTCGCCGCGGCGAATCGCCTGCTGGATGGCGGTCTCGACGTACATCGCACGTTCGGTCCCCGTGGGCGTGCCCGCGTGCCGTTCCGGTTCGGCGGGCACCTCGTCGCCGTGCTCGCGCGCGGCCCGATCGACCCGGTATCGCGCCGCACGAAGGCGGGGGTCCTCATCCATGCCGTGGTCATCGGCCATTCACCCAGGGTACGGCGCGCTGCTCTTGCATCGGCGTTGCCGGGTATGCATATACTCAGAAAACACATACCCGGTATGCAGCGAGGAGTTCCGATGTCGGTACGTTCGAGCCTCTTGGCGATCCTGGATCAGGGTCCCTGTTACGGCTACCAGCTGCGTGCGGAGTTCGATCGCCGCACCGGGTCGACCTGGCCCCTCAATGTCGGCCAGATCTACAACACCCTCGACCGCCTCGAGCGCGACGGGCTGGTCGAGAAGGGCGACGTCGACGAGCAGGGCCACGTGTACTGGCAGATCACGGACGCCGGATCCGCCGAGGTCCGGGAGTGGCTCGACGCTCCCGTGGAGCGATCCCAGGGGACGCGCGACGAACTGGCGATCAAGCTCGCCGTCGCCGCGACGCTGCCGGGCGTCGATCTCTCCACCGTGATCCAGCGTCAACGGTCTGCGTCGCTCCTGCAGCTGCAGGAGCTGAATCGCGCCAAGTACGCCGGCGCGAACCCCGACGGACCCGAGGAGCTCGCGTGGTCCCTCGTCGTCGATTCGATGATCTTCTCCGCCGAGGCCGAGGTGCGATGGCTCGACCACACCGAGCAACGGCTCGCGCGGCATCCTCACCGCACGATGGGGCTGGAGCTGTCCACCGAGACACCCAAGCGGGGAAGGCCTGCCAAATCCGAGGCGGGCACAGCCGAGGCGGTCATTCGATGAGCGCCGCCGTCCTGCAGCTGGTGGGGGTCACGCAGCAGTACGGCGAGGGCGAGACGAGCGTCTCGGCATTGTCGGGCGTCGATCTGACGGTCGACAAGGGGGAGCTCGTCGCGATCATGGGAGCGTCCGGTTCGGGCAAATCCACGCTTCTGTCGATCGCAGGCGGGTTGCAGAAGCCCACCAGCGGCGAAGTCGTCGTCGAGGGGACGTACCTCTCGACGGCGACACGTCGCGATCTCGCGCAGCTCCGGCGGCGCTCCCTGGGGTTCGTCTTCCAGGACTTCAATCTCATCCCGACCCTCACGGCGGTCGAGAACGTGACGCTGCCGCTGGAGCTCGACGGCTTCCGGGCCCGGGTGGCGCGCCGTGCGGGTCGGGATGCCCTTGCCTCGGTCGGTCTCGAGGACAAGCTCGATTCCTATCCCGACGACCTGTCGGGAGGGCAGCAGCAGCGCGTCGCGATCGCCCGTGCGGTCGTCGGCGGCCGCCGGTTGATCCTCGCTGACGAGCCGACCGGTGCGCTCGACTCGGTCACGGGGGAGGCGGTCATGAAGATGATCCGCAGCCGCGTCGACCAGGGGGCCGCCGGCATCCTCGTCACCCATGAACCGCGGCACGCGGCGTGGGCGGACCGCATCGTCTTCCTGCGCGACGGCCGCATCGTCGACGAGTCGCAGCGCCGCGGCGCCGACGCACTGCTCTCGGACGCGCGATGACCGCCGTGCAGGACCGGCCCCGAGCGGATGCCGGGGCGCGCCGTCGCGCGGAGCGACCCAAGCCGTCGCGCACAGCCCGCCTGCGTGTCTCGGCGCGCATCGCACGTCGTCAGGTGCGCCGGACGTGGGTGTCGTCGCTGTTGATCATGTCGCTCATCGCCCTGCCGATCGCCGGGATGGCGGGGGTCGCGGTGTTCGTCGCGAGCATGATGCCGACGGTCGACGAGCGACTCTCGGCCGACCTCGGACAGATGGAGGCGTGGGTCGCGCCCCTGGGAGCCGCGGACGCCGGGTTCTGGCAGGTACCGACCGACCCCTACACGTCAGGCTACGGCGACGGATGGGGGAGCGGGAACGAAGAGGTCACAGCCGTCGACCCCGTTTCCGTGCTGCCCGCGGGCACCGAGACCCTCGAGGTCTCGAACGGTCGCGAGCGCATCGAGACGACGGCGGGCATCGCTGCCGTGTCGGCCTGGGGAGGCGCGGTCGGCGATCCTCGGTTCTCGCCGCGCTTCGAGATGCTCTCCGGGAGGGCGCCGACCGGTGCCGGAGAGGTGATGGTCACCCCCGCGACGTTGGACCGCGTCGGCGCACGGGTCGGCGGCACGCTCACGCTCGTGGACGGTGGCGATGCGGTCACCATCGTGGGGACGTTCGACGACAACACGCTTCCCGACGTCGACAGCGCCCTCGCCTTCGCGGACCCCGACCGGTACGACGAGGCGAAGTGGTACCTGCCGGAGACGCCCCTGTCGTGGCCTCAGGTCCAAGAGCTCAACGAGGTCGGCATCGCCGCCTACTCGCGCGAGGTCGTGCTCGACCCGCCGTCGTTCACCTACCCCGATGGGACCGAGCCGTACACCGCTGCGACCGCCGAGGCGCAGCAGTACCTCTCACTGACCGCAGCGCTCGGAGCCGGCGGACTCGCCGCGGCGTACATGGTCGTCATGCTTGCCGGGGCAGCTTTCGCCGTGAGCGCGCGGCGTCAGCAACGGGCCCTCGCCATCGCCGCCAGCGTCGGGGCCGAGCCAACCGATCTCCAGCGGGTGGTCCTCCTTCAGGGCACCTTCTTGGGCCTCGTCGGAGGCACCGTGGGGCTCGTCGCCGGAATCGGGCTCGCGGCACTCGTCATCGCCCTGACCGACAACGGCTCGGCGACCCAGTTCTGGGGCTTCCACGTCCCATGGGTTCTGCTGATCGCCATACTCCTGTTCGCGACGGTGGTGGGGACCGCGTCGGCCTTCGTCCCGGCCCGCTCGGTCGGACGTTCCGACACGATCAGCGCTCTTCGCGGCGCGCGTAGACCCCAGCGGGTGCGGGCTTCCCGCCCTCTCTGGGGATCGCTCCTCATCGGGGTCGGAGCGACCGTGACGGTCCTGTGCGGTCTCGCCGCGGCTGCCGTGGCGACCGACATCGACCTCGCCTGGGATTCGCCGCTTCGATGGCTGCCGATCGTCGGCATCATCGCCGGCCCCGTCCTCGCACAGATCGGCATACTCATCTCCGGCCGGTGGCTGCTGTGGCTGGCGTCGCGGCTGTTGTCCCGGTTGGGCATCGCCGCTCGTATCGCCGCGCGTGATGCCGTCGCCAACGGAGCGCGCACGGTTCCCGCCTTCGCCGCCATCGGTGCGACCGTGTTCGTCGGCATCTTCGCCGTGGGTCTCGGCATGATGTCAGCGGGTCAATCGGAGCGAACGTACACCTATGCCGCCCCGCTCGGGACGGCGTACGCCGAGGTCTACTCGAACGACGTGGAGCCGCTCTCGCCCCAGGTCGCCTCTACAGCGACCGCAGAGGTCGCCGATGCGCTCCACAGCGCCGGCGCGACGTCGACCGCGGTCGTGCAGCGGCAGCAGCCGACGTGGGCGGAGGACGAGGCGGATATACCCGCGGAGGCTGAGCGTGCCGTCGCCCTCACGCCGGATTCCTTCCTCATCGACCAGAACGACCCCCAGGGTGGCTGGAGTCACTTCGGGGATCAGACGAACAACATCCACGTGATCGAACCAGGCGACCTCGCGACCATCATGGGCACGACCCTCTCGGCATCCGATCGCGCCGCGTACGAGAACGGTGCGGCCGTCGTCGCGGACGACCGTCTGATCGTCGACGGCGTGATCGACATCGCCGCCTGGCCGGAGCGAGCCTGGCAGTTCGGCCGCGCACCCGACAACCATTACCGTCCTACCCCCGGGCAGGACGTCGAGGAGCCGTCCTGGGAGCGGCAGGCTCGGGCCATCGGGGTCGATGCTCGAGAGCAGGGGATCGCCGTCGCGATCACTCCTGAGACGGCGGCCGAGTGGGGACTCCAGGTGGTCGGCAGCGGCGTGTACGCCGTGTTCCCGGAGGGTGCGGAGGTTGCGACCGGCGACCGGCTGAACGCGCTGTCGGAGTCGCTGACGACCGAGTCGTACGGCGTCTGGATCTATCGGGAGAACGGCCCCGCGGATCCGTCCTCCTGGCTCGTCCCCCTCCTCGCTGCCGTCGCGGTCCTCGTCCTCGGCGCGAGCGCCGTCGCTCTCGGCCTCGCGCGCTTCGAGCGTCGACCCGACGACGCGACGCTCGCGGCCGTCGGGGGCACGCCGGGACTGCGGCGCCGCATCGGACTGTGGCAGGGTCTCGTGATCGCCGGCTTCGGCACATTCGCGGGCGCCGCCGCGGGCATCCTTCCTCCCATCGGGTTCTGGCTGCAGTCGCAGACCGCCTACGAGCCCATGAACCTCGCAGACATCCCATGGTGGTTGTTGGGGGCGCTCGCCGTCGCGCTGCCGCTGGGCATCGCCGCGGTGAACTGGCTCGTGCCGCCGCGCGAGCCCGAGCTCACGCGACGGAACGTCATCGCGTGAGCGCGGGAGGCCGTGTCACAGGCGAGCGGATGCCTCGGTGAGGACGCTCCGCAGGATCCCCTCGATCTCATCGAAGTCCGCCGGCCCCATCGTCAGCGGCGGCGCGAGCTGGATGACGGGGTCGCCGCGGTCGTCGGCGCGGCAGTAGAGGCCGGCGTCGAACAGCGCCTTCGAGAGGAAGCCGCGCAGCAGACGCTCGGACTCGGCGTCGTCGAACGTCTCCTTCGTCGCCTTGTCCTTCACGAGCTCGATGCCGAAGAAATAGCCGTCGCCGCGCACGTCGCCGACGATCGGCAGATCGAGGAGGCGCTCGAGCGACGCGCGGAAGGCGGGCGAGTTCTCGCGCACGTTCTGCAGCAGACCTTCCTCCTCGAAGATGTCGAGGTTCTCCATCGCCACCGCCGTCGACACCGGGTGCCCGCCGAACGTGTACCCGTGCGGGAACGACGTCGTCCCGTGGGCGAAGGGCTCGTGGATGCGGTCGCTGATGATCGTGCCGCCCAGCGGCGAGTACCCGCTCGTGACCGCCTTGGCGAAGGTGATCATGTCGGGCTGGTAGCCGTAGCGGTCCGCGCCGAACCACTCGCCGAGACGGCCGAAGGCGCAGATGACCTCGTCCGAGACCAGCAGCACGTCGTGACGGTCGCAGATCTCGCGGACGCGCTGGAAGTAGCCGGGAGGCGGCGGGAAGCATCCGCCCGAGTTCTGCACCGGCTCGAGGAAGACCGCCGCGACCGTGTCGGCGCCCTCGAAGAGGATCGCCTCCTCGATGCGGTCGGCGGCCCACTTCCCGTACTCCTCGGGGGTCGCACCGGTGAAGCCCTGCTCGGCCGCGCGGTACCAGTTCGTGTTCGGGACGCGGAAGCCGCCCGGCGTCACCGGCTCGAACATCGATTTCATGCCCGGCAGTCCGGTGATCGCGAGCGCGCCCTGCGGTGTGCCGTGATACGCGATGAAGCGCGAGATTACTTTGTGCTTCGTCGGCTTGCCCTGCAGCCGCCAGTACTGCTTGGCGAGCTTGAACGCGGTCTCGACCGCCTCGCCGCCGCCGGTCGAGAAGAAGACCCGGTTGAGGTCGCCGGGGGCCAGGTGGGCGAGCCGGTCCGCGAGCTCGATCGCGGACGGGTGCGCGTACGACCAGATCGGGAAGAACGCGAGCTCCTCGGCCTGCCGGGCCGCCGCCTGCGCGAGGCGGGACCTGCCGTGTCCGGCGGCGACGACGAACAGGCCCGAGAGCCCGTCGATGTACTTCTTGCCGCTCGCATCCCAGATGTGGTGACCGTCGCCCTTCACGATGATCGGCACGCCGGACCCCTCGGTCATCGACGACTGCCGTGCGAAGTGCAGCCACAGGTGATCACGGGCCTTCGCCTGCAGGTCGGTCTCGGATGGTGCCATGGGTTCCTCCGGTGCGTCGTGGGTGGGTGGGGCGGATGCCGGGTGTCAGCGCATCGTGTCCAGGATTCCGACGAGGTCCTCGAACGTCGTGCGGGGGTTCAAGATCGCGAAGCGCGCGTTCGTGCGCCCGGCGTGGCTGGACGGCGTGACGAAGGCGTGCTGGTCGTCGAGCAGGCGGTTCGACCAGGCGGTGTAGTCGTCCTTCGTCCACCCGCGGCGCTCGAACACCACGACGCTCAACTGCGGACGCCGCACGAGCTCGAGCTCCTCGCGCGACTCGATCTCGGCGGCGATCCGCTCGGCGAGCGAGATCGAGCACGTGATGGCTTCGCGGTAGACCTCGGCGCCGTACGTCGCGAGCGAGAACCACAGCGGCAGTCCGCGGGCCCGCCGGGTGAGGTGGGCAGCGAAGTCCGACGGGCTCCAGTCGCTCGTCTCCGTGAGGGTGTCGAGGTACTCCGCGTGCTGCGTGTGCGCCCGGCGGCCGAGCTCGGGGTCGCGGTACAGCAGGGCGCAGGCGTCGAACGGGGCGAACAGCCACTTGTGCGGGTCGACGATGAGCGAGTCGGCGTGCTCCAACCCCGCGAAGTAGTGCCGCGCGTCGGGGGACAGCGCGGCGGCGAGACCGTAGGCGCCGTCGACGTGCAGCCACACGCCGTGCTCACGGGTGACCTCGGCGACGGAGGCGATGTCGTCGACGATCCCGAAGTTCGTCGATCCGGCCGTCGCGACGACGGCGAAGACGCTGTCTCCGTGCGCGTCGAGCGCCGCGCGCACCGCATCTCCGTGAAGGACCCCACCGGCATCGGGCGCCACGGGAACGACCTCGACATCCATGACCCGCGCTGCGGACGCGATCGAGGAGTGCGCCTCGGCGGAGCACACGACGCGCCAGCGGTCCGGACGGATGCCGCGGTCCCGGGCTGTCTCGCGTGCGGCCACGAGCGCCGACAGGTTGCCGAGGGTGCCGCCCTGAACGAAGACGCCGCCGGCGGTCGCGGGCAGCCCGAACTCGCCGGCGAGCCAGCGCAGCACCTCGTTCTCGGCGTGGACGGCTCCGGCGCCCTCGAGCCACGACCCGCCGTAGAGCGCGCTCGCCGAGACGACGAGGTCGAACGCTGCGGCCGCCTTCGACGGTGCGCTCGGGATGAACGACAGGTAGCGCGGATCGTCGGTCGTGATGCAGGCCGGCGCGAGCACGTGCTCGAAGACCCCGAGCGCCTTGCGCGCCCCGATGCCCTGCTCGCTGATGGTGACACCCGCGAGGCGGGCGAGCTCGGCCGGCGGCAGCGGCTTGTCGAGCGGGTTGTCGTCGGTGAGCAGACGCTGGCGCGAGTAGTCGAGGACGAGGTCGACGATCTGACGGGTCTCGTCGGTCACGTCGTGCATGCGGGCGGGCTGGGTCATCGGTTCTCCGGGGTGGTGCGGGGGAGTGCGGGGGTGCGCGGCGGTCGGGTCCGGCGGGCGCCCAGACGTTCGAAGGCTACGCCGAGGCGCAGCAGCACGGCGTCGTCGTACGCGCGCCCGGCGATCGTGAGGCCCACCGGCATCCCGGTGTCGGTCATCGTGCCCATCGGCACGGTGAGGGTCGGGATGCCGAGGTGCCGGATCGCGAGGTTGCCGTTGGCGATCCAGACGCCGTTGCGCCATCCGAGGTCCGCCGAGGCGGGATTCACGTCCATGTCGGCCGGGCCGACATCGGCGACGGCGGGGAAGACGACCGCGTCGAGACCGGCGGCATCCATCCACTCCTCGAGGTCGGTGCGGCGGATGAGCTCGAGCGCGCGCAGTCCCTCCTCGAGTTCGGGCATGTCGTCCATGCCCGCGCCGGGATGGGCGCGCACCCACTCCGGGTACTCGGCGATGTCGTCGTCGAAGCCGGTGTAGCGGTCGGGGAGGGCGCCCGGCGGGTGCGGGAAGATCGCGGCGCCGTCGACACCGGCGAGCGTCGAGAGGGCGGGGTCTCCGTTGGCGGCGAGGAAGTCGTCCCACGCCCACGCCGACAGGTCGACGATCTCGCGCTGCAGGTAGCCCTCGGGAACGCGCTGGTGGATGGTCGATGCGCCCGTCCGGTCGCCCTCGTAGTCGCTCACGACCGGGAAGTCGACGTCGACGACGGTGGCTCCCGCCGCCTCGAGGTCCGACCGTGCCGCGCGCCACAGCTCGAGCACCGACTCCCGGGTCTCGATGCGCCGGCCGGTCGGGCCGCCGATGCCGGTGCCGGTCCCGGCATCCGGGTCGGCGTTGATGTACATGCGCGGGATGCCCAGACGCACGTCCGCGAGCGTCGCGCCGTCCGCGAGGGCGGCATAGGACCTCGGGCGCACCGCCGACGCCGCGGGCAGTTCCACCCACGGCTGCGCGCGCCAGAAGTCCCCACGGGTCTCGGTGTCGTCGGCGACGATGACCTCGAGGACCTCCAGGAGGTCGGCCATGGTGCGGGTGTGCGGGACGACGACGTCCATCGTCGGGACCAGCGGCCAGTTGCCGCGCACCGAGATGACGCCGCGCGACGGCGTGTAGGCGCAGAGCGCGTTGTTCGAGGCGGGACCCCGACCCGAGGACCAGGTCTCCTCGCCGAGGCCGAACGCGGCGAAGCTCGCGGCGGTCGCCGTGCCGGATCCGTTCGAGGATCCGCTGGCGAACGGCGCGGTGAGCCACTCGGCGTTGTACGGGCTCTCGGCGCGGCCGTACACGCCGCGCTGCATGCCGCCGTTGGCCATCGGGGGCATGTTCGTGAGGCCGAGGCAGATCGCCCCGCCGGCGCGCAGGCGCTCGATCGTGAACGCGTCGCGCTGTGCGACGAGGTCCGCGAAGGCCGGCGACCCGGCGGCGGCCGTCAGCCCCCGCACGAGGTAGCTGTCCTTGGCCGTGTACGGGATGCCGTCGAGCGGGCCGAGGGTCTCACCGCGAGCACGACGCTCGTCGGATGCCGCGGCCTCCGCCCGCGCATCGGGGTTGCGCACGACGACGGCGTTCAGCGCGGTCGTGGTGCCGGGGCCGTCGTACGCGTCGATCCGGGCGAGGTACGCGTCGACGAGCTCGACGGCCGTCGCCTCGCCCGACTCCAGCGCAGCGCGCAGCTCGGCGATGGTCGCCTCGACGACGTCGATCATCGGCTCACCGCCGGCTGCTGCTGCGTGATGCAGTGGATGCCGCCGCCGCGGGCGAAGAGGGGGCGTGCGTCCACCGTCACGACCTCTCGGCCGGGGTAGGCGTCCGCCAGGATCGCCCGGGCCTGCGCATCAGCCTTCTCCTCACCGAAGCCGCAGGCGATGACCCCGCCGTTGACGACGAGGTGGTTGACGTAGCTCCAGTCCACCGGGCCGTGGGCGTCGGTCAGGGCCTCGGGTGCGGGGAGGCCGACGATCTCGAAACGGCGACCGGCGGCATCCGTCTGACCCTCGAGCTCGGTGCGGAGTTGCGCGGTGACGGCGTGGTCGGGATGCGCGGGGTCGCGCTGGTCGTGGAGCAGGATGCGGCCGGGCGAGGGGATCGTCGCGACGATGTCGACGTGTCCGTTCGTACCGAAGTCGTCGTAGTCGCGGGTCAGGCCGCGGCTCAGCCACACGGCGTTCGTGGCGCCGAGGGTGCGGGCCATCTCGGCCTCGACGCGCGCGCGGTCGGCGAACGGGTTGCGGCGCGGGTCGAGCTGAACGGTCTCGGTGAGCAGCACCGTGCCCTCGCCGTCGACGTGGATGCCGCCGCCCTCGTTCACCAGCATCGACGAGACCAGCTCGGCGCCGACCTCGCCGGCGACGAGGCGGGCGTGCGCGGCGGAGTCCCGCCACCGCGCCCACTCGGGGGCGCCCCAGCCGTTGAAGATCCAGTCCACGGCGCCCAGGACGCCGGGGCGCTCGTCGTCGACGACGAAGGTGGGGCCGTGGTCCCGCATCCAGTACTCGTCGACGGGAGCCTCGAGCAGCGTGACCTCGCCCGGCAGCATGCTGCGTGCGCGGGCCGTCTCGGTCGGGTCGACGACCATCGTGACGGGCTCGAACCGGGCGACGGCCGTGGCGACGGCTGCCCACGTGGCGTACCCCTCCGCGCGCTCGGCGTCGGTCTCGCCGAGGGTGAGGCCTTCGCGGGGGAACGCCATCCAGGTGCGCTCGTGCGGGGCGGTCTCGCTCGGCATCCGCCAGGCCATGGCGTCTCCCTCAGGTGTCGGGTACCTTATTGATCGTTTGATCAACAAGGGGGAGGCTACCGAGTCCATGACACAGACGTCAACCGTCCGCCGGATGCGGAAGAGCCCGGCCGAGCGCCGCGACGAGATCGCTGCCGCGGCACGCCGGATCGCGCTCGAGGACGGCCTGGACGCCGTCACCCTGCGCGCGGTGGCCGCCCGTGTCGGCGTGGCGCCCGGACTCGTCGCCCACCACGCCGATGGGATGGACGTGCTCGTGGCCGAGGCCTTCGGCGCCGTCGTCGCGGAGGAGCTGCGGGCGGTGCGTGCCGCCATGCGGGCGACGGATGCTGCGACCGCACGTCTCGGCATCCTGCTCGACACGGTCCTCGGGGACGAGCCGAGCGCCGTCACGCTCGTGTGGGTCCAGGGGTGGGCGCTCGCCACCCGCAACGAGGAGCTCGCCGTGCGCGTGCGGGCCGAGATGGACGCGTGGCAACGGGCGCTCGCCGCTGAGATCGAGCGCGGTCGCGAACGCGGCGAGTTCGGCGCCGTCGACGCCGACGCGATCGCCTGGCACCTGCTTGCGATCATCGACGGCCTCGGCGCCCAGGGGCTCGTCCGCTGGCGCGCCGACCCGTCTCGCACCGACCTCACGCGCCGCGCGCTCGCGGCGCTGCTCGGCGTCCCCGCCGACGCGCTGCGCGCCTGACCGTCGCCGACCTCTCGAGCCGACGCGAACTGCGCTCATCCCGCCGGAACCGATGCCGTTCGCGTCGGGTCGGCGGGTCATCGGCCGGCGATGAGGTCGGCGATGCGGGCGACGGGTGAGGTGCCGCCGCCGCGGTCCTCGCGCGCGTCGGCGAACCGGTACGCGCCGTAGATCCCGTGGACGGCGAGCCAGCGCAGCGGCTCGGGCTCCCAACGCCGGGCGCGGTGCCCGACCCAGGGCAGCGATACGAGGTCGGAGTCCTCGCCGAGCACGAGGTCGGCGAGCGTGCGACCTGCGAGGTTGGTGGTCGCGACACCGGTCCCGACGTAGCCCCCCGCCCATCCCACGCCCGCCGCGCGGTCGAAGCCCACCGTCGCCGCCCAGTCCCGCGGCACGCCGAGGACCCCCGACCAGGCGTCCTCGACGGGGACATCGGATGCCGCGGGGAAGAATCGGCGCAGCAGCTCGGTCAGCGACGCCACGGTCCTGCCCGGCGTCGCCCCGTCGGTGTCGATGCGAGAGCCGTACCGGTACGGCACACCGCGTCCGCCGAACGCGATGCGGCCGTCGGCGGTGCGCTGCGCGTACATGTAGACGTGCGCGGCGTCGCCGAGGGTCGCAGCATCCGTCCATCCGATCTGCTCCCACGCCGCCTCCGGCAGCGGCGCGGTCACGATCATCGACGAGTTCATCGGCAGCCAGGTGCGATGCTCGCCGCGCAGGTCGGTCGTGAAGCCCTCCGTGGCGCGGATCACGGCGCTCGCGCGCACGACGCCCCGGTCGGTCACGGCCCGTCCGGGCAGGATCTCGGCGACCGCGGTGTCCTCGAAGATCGTGACACCGCGTCGCTCGACGGCGGCAGCCAGTCCGGTCAGGAGCTTCACCGGATGGATGCGGGCGCAGTGCGGATGCCACACGGCGCCGAGCGTGCCCGCGACCCGCACGTGCTCCGCGGTGCGCGCGGCATCCCACCGCTCCACGTCGGTGCCGGGCCACGCCGACTCGGCCGTGAACAGCGCGTCGAGGCGCGCGAGCTGCGCGGCGCTGCGCGCGACCGTCAGCTCGCCGCCCTTGCGGATGTCCGCGTCGATGCCCTCGGCCGTCGCGACGCGGATCACCTCGTCGACGGTGTCGTTCATGGCGCGCTGCTGGCGGATGCCGCCGTCCCGTCCGTACCGCTCGCGACCACCGGTGACCGAGTTCGTCAGCCATCCGCCGTTGCGGCCGGAGGCTCCGAACCCGGCGAAGCGGCGCTCGAGCACGGCGATGCGCAGCTCGGGCCGGCTCTCGGCGAGGTAGTAGGCGGTCCATAGCCCCGTGTACCCGGCACCGACGATCGCGACGTCGACGTCGAGATCACCGGGGAGAGGCGCGCGCGCCGGAATCGATCCGTGGTCACGCCACCAGTGCGAGACGGTGGTCACAGATGCTCCTTCTCTGCGGTGCCGCGGGACGCTGCGGCAGTCCTCCGGACGGATCGTCCGGAACGGTTAGGCTGAGCCCACCTGTGCTCCCTGGACCCGAACGGCGAGTGTCGATGCCCCACCCCGACGATGATCGGATGCCGCAGCGGACCGAACGTCCGGACGGCGCCGTCAGCCTGCCCCGGGTGCGGGAGGTGCTCGCGCTGAGCGCCGTGCAGTCCGGCCGCCCGGAGGTGCTGGTCGGGGGACCGCCCCTCGACGCGCTCGTGCGGTGGGTGCACGTCTCCGACAGTCCCGGTGTCGCTCGGCTGCTGAACGGCGGCGAGCTGCTGCTGTCGACGGGCTCGGCATGGCCCGACGACCCCGGCCGCTTGAGCGAGTTCGTCGGGGAGCTCGCGCGCGCGGGGCTCTCGTGCCTCGTCCTCGAACTCGGCACCCATCATGCGCAGGTGCCGGACGCGGTCGTCGAAACCAGCCGGGACGCCGGTCTGGCGGTGATCGCCCTGCACCGCGAGGTGAAGTTCGTCGCGATCACCGAGGCGGTGCATCGCCGGATCATCGACGATCAGTCCGCGGCCCTGCGGGTGCGGGAGGAGGTGCGGTCGCGGTTCACGGCACTCGCCCTGCGCGGCGCGCCCGCCGACGACATCGTCGCGCAGGTCGCGCACGTCCTGTCGGCGCCCGTCGTCCTCGAGACACTCGCGCACGATGTCGTCGTCGCCGAGGTGCCGGCCGCGATCGAGGAGGAGACGCTCACCCGGTGGGAGGTGCGCTCCCGGCTCGCACACCGCGGAGCGGGCGAGCAGGATTGGCTCATCGTGCCGGTGGAAGCACGTGGAACCCGGTGGGGGCACCTCATCGCCCTGCCCGGTCCGCCCCACGCTGCGGGACGTGTCAACGTCGTCGAACAGGGAGCGCTGGCGCTCTCGTTCGGTCGGCTCACGGAGGGCGGCGCGGCGGAGTGGGGTCGCATCGGCCGCAGTCAGCTCCTCGACCGACTGGTCCGAGGTCGCTTCGGCGCCCGCGGGCCCGTGACCGCGCGGGTCGAGGCGGCGGGGCTGCCCGTCGAGGGAGCCCAGCTTCGCGGGGTGGTCGCGACCGGTGTCGCACCCGACCCGCAGGTCGCCGACGAAGCGGCGCGCCGTCTCGGCGGCCGAGCGCTCGCCGGATCGCCGGCCGGCAGCGGCGTCGCGATGCTCCTCTCGTTGCCGACCCGTGACGGGTTCGACGACGACACCGCCCGCGCGTTCGCCGCCGGTCTCGGCGGGGATCCGGATCGGATCGTCCTGTCCGTCGGCTCCGCGGCGACCGGGCTGGACGCCGGTCTCGCGTCGTTGCAGGAGGCGATCGACCTCGCCCGCGGAGCATCGGCGCCGTACGCCGGCGGTCCGCATGTGCGGCGAGCGGAGGATCGTCCCCTCGCGCGGCTCATCACCGCTCTGCGGGACGACCATCGCGTCATCGAGCACGGCGAGCGGATGCTCGCGCCCCTCATCGACTACGACCTCGCCCGGTCGGGGGACCTGTTGGATGTGCTCGAGGCGATGCTCGCCCATCCCGGCAACCGCACCGCCGCGGCATCCGCGTCGCACCTGTCGCGCTCGGTGTTCTACCAGCGGATCGCGCTCATCCAGGAACTGCTGGGCGCCGATCTGGACGACGGCGAGGTGCAGACCGCGCTGCACCTCGCGCTGCTCGTGCGTCGTGCGACGGTGGGCTGAGGGCACGTCACGCGCCGCCCGTCACGTAGACCTTGCGCAGTGTCTCGGTGACCGTCCAGATCGTCTCGGTGCCGGCGCTGAGACGGCCGACGGTGCCGGGGCGGAGCGTCAGCTCGCCGCCTGCCCACCGCACCGTCGCGCGACCCGAGAGGACGACGAACACCTCGTCGTCCTCGACGTCGGTCGACGTGCCGGGGGTGTGCTCCCACACGCCGACCACGGCGGTCAGCTCGATGAAGCCCGCCTCGGGTGCGCCGTCGACGATCTGGTCCGCGGGCACGGGTGTGAGCGGGATGACGAGGGATGCGGCATCCTGCTCCGTCTGCGGCTCGAGGACGCTCACGAGTCGAACCCGAGACCGAGCGCGTCCAGGGTCCGCAGGAGGGCGTTGCGCCGACCGCGGCGGTGGTCGGCGCGGTCGAGCGACCACCGGGTCGCTTCGATCCCGATCGCGGCCACCGGCTCGGGCGGGAACGGGAGGGGGCGCTTGCGCACCATCTCGAGTGCCGTGCGTTCGGTATCCCGGCCGTCGAGCAGGTCGAGCATCACCTCGGCGGCGAATCGAGTCGACCCCACACCCAGGCCGGTGAACCCGGCGGCGTACGCGACCCGTCCGCGTCGGGCGGTGCCGAAGAACGCCGTGAACTGGGTCGAGGTGTCGATCGCGCCGGCCCAGCGGTGCGAGAAGCGCAGCCCCTCGAGCTGCGGGAACGTCGTGAAGAAGTGACTCGCGAGCCGGCGCCACGACTCCGGACGATCCTCGTAGCGCGGGTCGACCCGCCGGCCGTAGTGGTAGACGGCGTCGTAGCCGCCGAAGAGGATCCGCCCGTCCCGGGTCGGCCGGTAGTAGTGGAACTGGTTCGCCATGTCGCCGATGCCTTGGCGGTTCCGCCATCCGATCGCGTCCCACTGAGCCTCGCTGAGCGGCTCCGTCATCAGGACGTAGTCGTAGACCGGCACGGTCATGAGGCGGTTGCGGCGCAGCAGCGAGGGGAACACGTTCGTCGCAAGGGCGGCGTGCGCGGCATCCACCCGGCCGTCGTCGGTGACGACCGAGACGCCTCCCGCGGGCGGGGTCTCAACAGACCGGACGTGGGTCCGCTCGGCGATCACGACCCCGCGCTCCTCGCAGGCGCGGGCGAGCTCGGCCGCCATCAGGCCGGGGTGCACGAGCGCCGTCGTGTCCTTCTCCCAGACGGCGCCGAGATACGTCGGCGAGTCGACCTCGCGTCGGGCGGCCGCCTCGTCCAGCAGTGTCACGTGCGGGTCGTCGGCGGCCCACTCCTCGAGCCAGGCGACTTGGTGCTCCTCGACGGCGGGGGCGAGTTGCCCCGTCCGCTCGAACTGGATGTCGATGCCGTAGTCGCCTTCGGCAGCCGCGATCGCGTCGAGGTTCTCGCGGCCGAGTCGGTCGAGCATCGGCATCTCATCGGGCCAGCGCGCCTGTCCGTTCTCGGGGCCATGGGTGAGACTCGCCTCGCAGAACCCGCCGTTGCGCCCCGACGCCGCCCACCCGACGCGGTTCGCCTCCAGAACGAGCACGCGCAGGCCAGGATCCCGGGTGACGGCGAGCAACGCCGTCCACAGGCCGGTGTACCCCGCACCGACCACCACGAGGTCGGCGCGGTGCGTGCCGTGCAGCGGCGGCCGGTCGGGGCGCAGGGCGCGGGGCACGTCCTCCGTCCAGAACACCGCATGACGGCTGCCGTCGAGGCCGTGGTCGATGACGGATGCCGCCGGTGGCTGCCGCTCGAAGACCGTCGTATGGGCGCTCACGCGTCCTCCGACGCGTAGACCCGGGACCCGTCGACGAAGGTCTGCAGCACGCGCGTGGCCCCGATCCGGTCGGCGGGGCCGGCGAACGGATCACGGTCGAGGACGGCGAGGTCGGCGGCTTTGCCGACCTCGATCGTCCCGGTCGTCTCGTCGAGGTGGTTCACCCAGGCCGACCCCGCCGTGTAGGCCGTGAGCGAGGTGGCGAGGTCGATGGCCTGCTCGGGCAGGAACGCCTCGTACTCGCCCTCCTCGTGTCCTGGTGCGGCCTTGCGGTTCACCGCCGTGTGGATGGCCGCGAGCGGGTCGGGTGTCGACACGGACCAGTCGCTGCCCGCCGCGAGGACCGCCCCGGCGCGGAGGAGGTCGCCGAAGGGATACTGCCAGGCGATCCGCGGCTCGCCGAGGAAAGGCAGCGTGAGGTCGATCATCTGCGGCTCGTAGGTCGCCCAGAGCGACTGCATGTTGGCGGCGACGCCGAGCTCCCGGAATCGTGCGACGTCGTCGGGGTGGATCACCTGCAGGTGCGCGATGTGGTGCCTGCCGTCGGTGCGACCGTTGCGGGCGATCGCGTGCTCGACGGCGTCGAGGCACTGACGCACGGCACGGTCGCCGATCGCGTGGAAGTGCACTTGGAAGCCGAGCGCGTCCAGCTGCGGGACTGCCTCGTCGAGGATCTCGGGGTCGACGAACGAGATCCCCGAGTTGTCGGTGGGATGGCCGTGACCGTCGTGGTACGGCGCGAGCATCGAGGCGGTGAAGTTCTCGGCGACGCCGTCCTGCATGATCTTGATGCTCGTCGCCTGGAAGCGGCCGTGGCTGAAGCGGTCCCGGCGGTCGACGAGCGAGGGGATCTGCTCGAGCCCCGCCGTCCGGTCCCACCAGAGCGCGCCCACCACCTTGCCCGTGAGCGAACCGTCGCGGGCAGCTTCCCGGTACGTCTCGCCCTGGTCGACGAGGTCGCTGTAGGTGCCGACGATCGCGTCCTGCCACGCCGTGATCCCGAACGAGTGCAGATACCGCTGGCCGGCGAACAGCGCCTCGCGCAGGAAGGCGGGCGAGGGGTCGTCGATCAGCCGGTTCACGAGCGACATCGCCCCCTCGTGGAGCGTGCCGGTCGGGTGGCCGTCGGCATCCCGCTCGATCCGTCCGTCGTCCGGGTCGGGGGTGTCTCGGTCGATGCCGGCGAGGCGGAGCGCGGCGGAGTTCACCCAGGCGCCGTGCCCGTCGCGGTTCGGGAGGAAGGCGGGGCGGTCCGGCAGCACCCGGTCGAGCACCGCCGCGGTGGGTGTCCCGCCCGGGAAGGCCGACATCGCCCACCCTCCGCCGAGGATCCACTCCTCGTCGGGATGGGAGGCCGCGTACTCCGCGATCGTCGCGAGGTAGTCCGCCTCGGTCGTGCCCTCGCCGAGGTCGCAGCGGAGCAGCTCCAGTCCGCCCGACACGGGGTGCACGTGGGCGTCCTGGAAGCCCGGCACGAGCAGGCGACCGGCGAGATCGACCACCTCGGTGCGCGCTCCGATGAGGTCGGTCAGGTCGTGTCCGACGGCGACGATGCGCCCGCCGGACACGGCGACGGCGGACGCGCGTGATCGGACGGTGTCGGCGGTGAACACGGGACCGCCCGTGAAGACGAGGTCAGCGGATGCCACGGTCATCCTCCTCCCATGGTGCGGGCGATGTCGGTGGCCGAGTCGCCCGCCCGACGCAGGACGATCGCGACGACGGCGAGGGCGACGAGGGTCAGCAGCAGCATGACGGTCGACACCGCCGCGATCTCGGGGCGCAGCCCCGACCGCACGGCGCTGAGGACGTAGACCGGCCAGGGCGTCGATCCCGACACCTGCACGAAGGCGGCGATGACCGTGTTGTCGAGGCCGAGGGTGAACGAGAGCAGGAAGCCGGCGAAGACCGCGGGTGCGGCCAACGGCAGGGTCACGCGACGGAAGGTCGTCAGCGGCGAGGCGTAGAGGTCGCTCGAGGCCTCCTCGAGGTTCGCCTCCTGCCCTACCAGACGGGCGCGGACGAGGTACGAGACGACGGCGGTCGAGAAGAGCGAGGCGCCGATCGACAGGCGCACGATGCCGTCGTTGAAGACGGCCATACCGGCATCCTGCCCGAGCATGACGAACCAGGGGAGCAGGGCGACGGCGTCGACGATCTCGGGTGTGACCGAGACGAACAGCAGCAGCCCCAGGAACCACCACACCCATCTGCCGGGGTGGCGCGCCATCGCGATGCCCGCGAGTGTTCCGAGGACCGTCGCGATCGCGGCGGAGAAGGCCGCCGTCACGATCGACACCCGCACGGCGTTCTGCACCGCGGGCTTCTCGAGGATCGTCGCGAAGGCATCGAGTCCGAATCCGTCCCAGGACACGAGCAGCCGTCCGGTGTTGAACGAGTAGACGACGATCACGATGATCGGGGCGAACAGGAAGAGCACGACGAGGATGCCCCACACGTTGAGGGTGAGATCGCTCCAGGAGCGGTGGGCCCGGCGGTCGCTGCCGGGCAGCGTGCCCTCGCTGCGGCGCAGGATCGCCTCGGTCTTGGTGGTCACGCTCATGCCGGGATCTCCAGACGGTTCCGCAGCCGCATCGGCAGCAGGACGAGCCACACGAGGGCGGCGGCGACGCCGATGCTCAGCGCGATGACGAGCATGAGGACGACGGCCATCGCCGAGCCGAGCGCCCAGTTCTGGGCGGTCTGGAACTGACTCGCGACGAGCTGGCCGACCATGTTCCCCTGGGCGCCGCCGAGGACGGTGGCGGTGATGTAGTCGCCCATGAGCGGGATGTACACGAGCAGGACGCCCGCCACGATGCCGGGTCGCGAGAGCGGCAGCGTCACCCGGGCGAACGTGGCGAGCTTGCCGGCGCCGAGGTCCTTCGATGCCTCTCGCACCAGCGGGCCGACACGGTCGAAGGCCACGAACAGCGGCAGGATCATGAGCGGCAGGTAGTTGTAGACGACGCCCAGCAGGACCGCGCCCCGTGTGTAGAGCAGGTCGAGCGGCCCGTCCAGCAGGCCGAGTTGCTGCAAGGTGGACGACAGCCATCCCTCCGGCGCGATGATGACCTGCCACCCGATGGTGCGGACGAGGAAGTTCGTCCAGAACGGGATGAGGATGAGGGCCAGCAGGATGCCGCGGCGCTGCGGTCGCACCTTGAACGCCATCCAGTACGCCACGGGTGCGCCGATGAGGAAGCACAGTACGGTGCCGAGCACGCCGACCCAGAGGGTGTTCTGGAAGGTCGTGAAGAAGGTCGGCGACAGGGCCTCGACATAGCGGTCGAACGAGAGCACGTCGTTCGCGTGCGTCCCGAAGATCCCCGGCTTGTAACCGAAGCTGAACCACACGACCAGCAGCACCGGGGCGACGAAGAAGGCCACCAGCCACGCCCAGGCGGGCAGGGCGAGCAGGCCGCCGAGCGAGCGTCTACGCACCCGCAGCGGCCTTCATCTCGTTCCAGATCTCGACACGCGTCGTCTGCGAGTCGTTGAGCTGCTGCTCGTGCATCGTCGCGAGCTGGGACTCGGTGAAGAAGATGAGGTCGGTCAGCTCCATGCCGGCGCCCTCCGCCTCGGACTGCATGTCCTTGCCGCCGACGTTGTAGCCGATGTAGTCGAGCGACAGCATGAGCGATTCGGGTGTGAGCGAGTAGTTGATGAACGCGTGCGCGGCTTCGGGGTGCGGGGCACCCGCTGCGATCGCCCAGTTGTCCATCCACAGCTCGGTGACGGGGCCGGGGAGGACCCACTGCCAGCGGTCGGGCTCGCTGGATTCGAGCAGGCCGAGTCGAGCATCGCCGTTCCACGCCTGCATCAGCGCCTGCGTGCCCTGCGGGATCGCGTTCGTTCCGGGGTAGGAGTCGAACGCAGAGATGTGGGGCGCGATCTCGTTCACGAGGAACGCCCGGCACGCCTCGAGCTGGTCGGCGTCCTGGGTGTTCCAGTCCAGGTCGTTCGCCCAGAAGTAGGCACCGATGATGCCCGCAGGGTCATCCGACATGCTGGTGCGGCCGCTGGCCTCGTTCTGCGCGGCGTCGAAGAAGTCCGACCAGGTGGTCAGTTCGCGGGTGATGACGGTCTTGTCGTAGACGAAGCCGGTCGTGCCCCACGCCTTGCAGACCGAGTACTCGTTCTCGGGGTCCCAGGCGCGGCCGAGCGAGGACGGGTCGAGGTTCGACAGGTTCGGCAGGAGGTCCTTGTTCAGCTTCGTGAGCAGCCCGTTCTCGATCATCTGCGGGATGAAGACACCGGTGGGGACCACGATGTCGTAACCGCTGGTGCCCTTCGCCGCGACGAGCTTCGCGATGAGCTCCTCGTTCGAGCTGTACGAGTCGAGCGAGACCTTCGGGCCGAGCGACGACGTGAAGCCGGAGACGACGTCGGGGGAGTCGTAGTCGCCCCACGTGTACACCGAGAGCGCGTCTTCCAGAGCGCCACCGCTCGCCTGCGCCTGCGGTCCGGTGCTCGAGCCGCCGCCGGGCGCGCACGCGGCCAGGAGGGCAGCCGCTCCGCCGAGCGCCGCGAGGCTGAGGACCTGACGACGTGAGATCTCGCGACGGATGAAGGGGATCGCATCGGCGTGGGCGAGGACGCGGATCGGGTTCGGCTCGGTCATCGGGTGCCTCCGGGTCGGTGGTGGTGCGGTGCAGGGGTCATTCGGTGGGAGGGGCGACGTAACCCGCCTCGAGGGCGGCGTCATCCGAGGGGAACAGCAGCACGTCCTGCGGCCGCCAGCGGCAGACCACGGCGTCGCCGAGAGCGAGCCGCGGAGCCTGCGGCGTCGGGCGGCGGACGATCAGGCTCTGATCGTCGCCGAGCCGGACGAGGTACTGCATGGTCTCGCCGAGGTGCGAGACGCCGAGGAGCTCCCCGCGCACCTCGTTCGGCTGCGCCGCGGCATCCGTGTCGCCCTCGATCGTGACGTTCTCGGGGCGTACCGCGGCGCTGCCGGTGCCGGACGGGAGCGCGCCGGCGGACGACCGGACGCGCACGTGGGCCGTGTCGATGCCCGCGCCGCCGTCGGTCACCGTGCCGCGGAAGAAGTTCTGCTGCCCGACGAACGCGGCGACGTAGGCCGTCGCCGGCCGCGAATAGACCGTGTCGGCGTCGGCGAGCTGTTCGATCCGCCCGTCGCGCATGATCGCGATGCGATCGCTCATCGACAGGGCTTCACCCTGGTCGTGCGTGACGAAGACGAAGGTGATGCCCAGGCGTGACTGCAGCAGCTTGAGCTCCAGCTGCATCTCCTCGCGCAGCTGCCGGTCGAGGGCGCCGAGCGGTTCGTCCAGGAGAAGGACGGACGGCCGGTTGACGAGCGCTCGGGCGAGGGCGATGCGCTGCTGCTGACCGCCGGAGAGCTGGGTGGGACGTCGAGCGGCGAAGCGGCGCATCTGCACCATGTCGAGGGCGGCCGTCACACGCTCCTGCACCTCGGACTTCGGGGTCCGCCGCTGCGTCAGCCCGTAGGCGACGTTCTCGGCGACGGACATGTGGGGGAAGAGCGCGTAGGCCTGGAAGACCGTGTTGACGTCGCGCCTGTTGGGCGGCGTGCCGCGCACATCGGCCCCGGAGATGGAGATGAGCCCGGCATCCGGGTGTTCGAAACCGGCGATCATGCGCAGGGTGGTCGTCTTGCCGCAGCCCGACGGGCCGAGCAGCGAGATGAACTCGCCGGGCTCGATGGTGAGCGAGAGCCGATCGACGGCCGTCTGATCGCCGTAGCGCTTGGTGACATCGGTCAGCACGACGGAGCCTTCTCGGACGCTCGTCCGGGTCGCGTCCTGCAGGGAGGCTTCGGGTGCCATCGTCACGGGTTCTCCGCTCCTGCGCCGGGTGGGGCGCATTTCGCGTCATTCAATACGTCCGGATCGACCCCGTGCAATCGTCTCCGGAGGGAATCGGACGGATCCGGACGGTCGAGCACGCGGGCTGACAGATTGTCCGGGAGTCGTTCACCCGTCGGTAACAGACTCTTCTCGCAGCGGTCGATCCGCTGTCTCGGCATCCGGTCCCCGCGCTCCGCAGTGACCCGTCCCGGATGGTCCTCGACGGTCTCGGAAAGCGACCATCTGCGACGGCTCCTCGCGATCGCGCGGTCGGCCGCCCGCGACGGATCATCACGTCGCATAAGGAGTTTTCAGGTTTCCACGACAGCCCCGGAAACACGCGGCTCTCACGAGCGCTCGCGATGGCGCCGACGCCGATCCGGTCGTTCTGCGCCAATCCGATCCACGGTGGCCCCCGGATGACCGATCGTGCGAAAGCCGCACTGAAGGAAGGAAAACAGACACATGCGTACCAACCTGAAGCGGACCCTCGTCCTCGGTTCCACCGGACTCGCCGCGGTCGCCCTGACCGCCGGATTCGCTCTGCCCGCCAACGCGGCCGAGAGCGAGGACACCACCACCACGACGGCGACGGAGGCTTTCACCGACGTCCTCAACATCAACGACCTGCTGGGCGGATCGATCGGCGGCGGCGACCTCGTGTCCGTCGGCGACATCTCGACGGGCGACATCGGCTCCGGCAATGACGCACCCGTCGGCTCCGGCAACAGCGTCGACGCACCGCTCGGCTCGGGCAATGAGACGTCGATCGATGCTCCGATCGGTTCGGGCAACGAGGTCGGCAGCGGCAACGAGGTGGGTTCGGGCAACGACACGGATGTCTCGCCGAACACCGACATCTCGCCCGAGACCGACACGGACGTCTCGCCTGACGTGAGCGGTGAGGTGGGCGACGTCACGAACGATGTCACCACCGAGACCGGCGACATCACGAGCGACATCACCAACACGACCGGTGACCTCGTCGACGGCATCACGGGCGACGTCGACAGCACCGTCGGCGACGTGTCGTCCGACGTGAACGACCTCGTCGACGGCATCCTGGGCGACTGACCGCCCGCGGGCAGGGCGCACCGCCCCGCACCCGCGTCAACGGGGCCCCGAGCTTTCCGGCTCGGGGCCCCGTTGCGTCGCGAGGCCCGTCGAGCCGACGCGAACTGCCGCCGTCGCAAGCGGATGCCGACACATCGCGTCGGCTCGGCGCAGCGCGGCGCGCGGTCGTAGGGTCGAGCCATGGCACGCGCGCGACTGATCGCTCCCCAGGAACTCGACCGACTGATCCGGGATGCCGCGCCACTGACGGTTCTCGACGTCCGGTGGCGCCTCGACCGGCCCGACGGCCGGGCCGACCACGAAGCCGGTCACGTGCCCGGCGCGGTGTACGTGAGCCTCGACGACGAGCTCGCCGCCCACGGCGCGCCGGAGGACGGCCGGCATCCGCTGCCGGAGGTCGCCGACCTGCAGGCGGCAGCGCGACGGTGGGGCGTCGACACCGGCGACACCGTCGTCGTCTACGACGACTGGCAGACCTTCGGTGCCGCCCGCGCCTGGTGGGTGTTGACGGATGCCGGTGTGTCCGACGTCCGGGTCCTCGACGGCGGGCTGCAGGCCTGGCGCGACGCCGGGCTGGCGCTCGAATCCGGCGCCGTGCACGCTGCCCGCGGTGACGTCGCGCTGACACCGGGACACCTTCCGCGTCTCGACATCGACGAGGCCGCGGCGCTCCCGGGATCCGGGATCCTCTTCGACGTGCGCGCGCCCGAGCGGTACCGCGGAGACGTCGAGCCGATGGATCCGCGCGCCGGTCACATCCCCGGTGCGGTCAACGCTCCGACGGGTGGGAACGTCGACGAGCGCGGCCGCTTCCGATCGCCCGACGAACTGCGCGAGCGTTACGAGGCGCTCGGCGTCACGGCCGGCACGGCGGTCGGCGTGAGCTGCGGCTCGGGGGTCTCGGCCGCCCAGGCCGCGTTCGCGCTGAGCCTCGCCGGCATCGACGCGGCGCTCTACGGCGGGTCGTGGAGCCAGTGGTCGAACCACCCGGAGCGGCCCGTCGCCACGGGCGACCGCCCGTAGTCCTCAGCGCAGGACGGCCCGTGCCGCGCGCTCTCCCGAGACGAGCGCGCCGGCGATCGACGGGGTCTCCCGGTGGTCCCCGGCGACGACCACTCGCTCCGACAGACGTGCGGGCGAGGGGTGGCGCATCGGTGGGTGCAGCGCGGGCAGCGCGTGCGGGATGTCGTCCCGCCGCAGCAGCTCCCAGCCGCGCGCCTCGCCGCCCCACATCCGCTCCAGCTGCCGGCGCACGTCCTGCTCGTCGGCATCGCTGCCCAGCAGGCAGCTCGCGGAGACGAGGTGGCGCCCCGGCGGGGCGTAGGCCGGTGCCGTGCGCGATATCACCACGCTGTTGACGATCGGCCCCGACCGGTCGCCGTCGACGGTCAGCAGAGCGGATGCCGGTGCCCCGCCATCCGTGCCGAACCACCACGTCTGCAGCCCGCGCATCGGCGGCGTGGGAAGGTCGGTGAGCCTCGAGACCGCCTCGCCGCCCACGGCGACGACCACGTCGCGTGCCGCGATCGTCTCCGCGTCGCTGACCGCCACCTCGACGCGGTCGTCCCTCTCGTCCACGCCGGTGACGGCATGCGAGAGGCGGACCTGCGCACCGGCCTCCCGAGCGAGTTCGGCGAGACGCCGGGGAAGCGCCGCGACGCCCGCTGCGGGCACGCCCGGCCGCCCCAGTGCGAACAGGCGCGCGAGCAGCGTCGCGTAGTTCGCGGACGTCGCGCCACCGTCATCGGCGAGCACACCCGTCAGGAACGGCTCGAGCACCGAGCGACGCAGCGGCCCAGTCAAGCCGGTGCGCTCCCACGCCTCATGCAACGTCTCGTCGGATCCGGCCGCGGCCGACGAGGGATCCATGAGCGCGGGCCGCAGCCACCGGGCGGCGGCCGCGAGGTCGCGCATCGGGGCGAGTCCCGACAGCGCGCCCGCGACGGTCGCGGGCAGCAGCTCGGGGTGACGCAGCGGGTGCGCGAGGACGTGGGACCTGCCGCCGCGCACGACCCGCACGCCGACCGGGAATGCCCGCAGGTCGAGGTCGCCCGGGTCGATCGCCCGGGCGAGCGCGTCGTAGCGCGGGTTGACGACCTGGAACCCCCGATCGAGCAGGAATCCGTCGACGCGGTCGGTGCGTTGCCGGCCGCCGACCTCATCGGCTGCGTCCAGGAGGACGACGTCGCGTCCTTCCCGCGCGAGCAGCGTCGCGCAGCGCAGCCCGGCGAGGCCCGCGCCGATGACGACGACATCGTGGAGAGCGGCCATGGCGACAGCCTCGCACAGCCACACCTCCCCGCATCCGTAGTTGAATTCAGGGATGCGAGCTGCGTATATGTACGGCCCCGGCGACGTCCGCGTGATCGACGTCCCCGAGCCTCGGATCGAACAGCCCACCGACGCCGTCCTCCGCACGGTCGTCGCCTGCGTGTGCGGCAGCGACCTGCATCCGTACCACTCGATGACCTCGAGCGAGAGCGGGCGGTCGATGGGTCACGAGATGATCGGGGTCGTGGAGGAGGTCGGCGCCGAGGTCCGCACCGTGTCGCCCGGCGACGTCGTCATCGTGCCGTTCGTCTTCTCGTGCGGCGAATGCGAGTTCTGCCGGGCAGGACTGCAGACCTCCTGCCGCTTCGCCGGCATCTCCGTCCCGACCGGCGCGGGCGGCGCGCAGGCCGAGCGCCGGCGCGCTCCGTTCGCCGACGGCACGCTCTACCGCGTCGACGTCGCCGAGGGCGACGAGCGGATGCCGGGTCTGCTGACGCTGAGCGATGTGTACGGCACGGGTTGGCATGCCGCCGTGACCGGCGGTGTCGCACCCGGGGCGGACGTCGTCGTCATCGGCGACGGCGCGGTCGGCCTGCTCGCCGTCCTCTCAGCGCGGCAGCTCGGTGCCGAGCGGATCATCCTCATGGGCCGGCACGAGGCGCGCACGGATCTGGGCCGCCGGTACGGCGCGACCGAGGTCGTCGCCGAGCGCGGCGAGGAGGGCGTCGCGAACGTCCGCGAACTCACCGATGGTCTCGGTGCGCACGTCGTCATCGACGCGGTCGGCCACCTGCCGGCGTACGAGCAGGCGCTCGGCGCCGTGCGCGCCGGTGGCACCGTCACCCGCGTCGGTGTACCGCAGTACGCCGACGCTCCGCTACAGCGGCGGCAGTTCGAACGCAACATCACCGTCACCGGCGGGGTCGCTCCGGTGCGGGCGTACATCGACGACCTCCTGCCGGGCGTCCTCGACGGTACAGTCGACCCCGGGGCCGTCTTCGATCGCGAACTGAGCCTCGGCGAAGCCGCCGACGGCTACCGCCTGATGGATGACCGCGCCGCCCTGAAAGTGATGCTCCGCCCGTGACCTCCGCTCCGCCGCTCTCCGGCACCCAGCACACCCTGCGCCTCGGCTCCTACGAGGCCGTGATCGCCTCGACCGGCGCATCGTTGCGCGTCCTGCGCCACGACGACCGCGACCTCATCGTCGCGTTCGACGCCGACGAGGTGCGCCCCGACTACCGCGGCACCACTCTTGCCCCGTGGCCGAACCGCATCGTGGACGGCACGTACACGTTCGACGGGCAGGAGCTCGTGACGGCCCTGACCGAACCCGAACGCTCGCAGGCGCTGCACGGCCTGCTGTCGTGGACGGACTTCGAGAAGGTCGCCGGCAGCGACAGCACCGTCACCCTCGGCGCCACCGTCGTCCCCCAGTCGGGGTACCCCTGGCGCATCCGCATCGAGACGACGTACGCGCTCGGGGTGGACGGTCTCACGCAGACGGTCCGTGCGCGGAACCTCAGCGACCGTCCCGCACCGTTCGGCACCGGCCCCCATCCGTACCTGACGGCGGGCCCGGCGCCGCTCGACGAATGGACGCTCGCACTGCCCGCGGCATCCGTCCTCGAGGTCACCCCCGACCGGCTCAGCCCCGTGGCGCTCCACCCCGTCGCCGAGCATGATCCCGATCGATTCGACCGACGCGCGCCGCGGCCTCTTGGCGACGTGCAGCTGGACCACGCCTTCACCGACCTCGAGACGGATGCCGACGGCACCGCCGTCCTGCGTCTGACCGATCCCTCGGGAGTCGGCGTCGAGGTCACGTGGGGAGCCGAGTGCCCGTGGGTGCAGGTCTACACGGGCGACAAGCCCGACGGGCCGGCGAACCCCGCGCACCGCAACGGCGTCGCGGTCGAGCCGATGACCTGCGCGCCCGATGCGTTCAACGCGTCGGCGTACGACTACGACGCGGGGCTGCTGGTTCTCGAACCCGGCGCCGAGTTCTCGGCGTCGTGGCGTATCGCCGCGATCTGAGCACCCGCCGGCATCCCTAGGATGGCGACATGACGTCGACGTCCTCTTCCCTGCCCCGGTCCACTCCGTCCGCGCAGGGGGTGGACGCCGCCGGTGTCGAGCGACTGCTCGACGCGGTCGCGCAGACCGAGGCCGAGATGCACAGCATCATGGTGCTCCGCCACGGCGCCGTCATCGCCGAGGGCTGGTGGGAGCCGTTCGCGCCGGACCTGAAGCACCTCGTCTACTCGTTGTCGAAGACGTTCACCTCCGCTGCTGCCGGTCTCGCGGTCGCCGAGGGGCGGTTCGGACTCGACGACGTCATGATCGACCACTTCCCCGAGCTCGTGCCGGAGGACGTCGACGAGAAGTACCGTCGCTACCTCGTGCGCCACGCGCTCACGATGTCGAGCGGGCATGAGCACGAGGCGCTCGACCGCGCTGCGGCCGCCGCAGGAGAGGTCGGCGGCGACGTCCTCGGCGGCTTCTTCCGTGTTCCGCCGGAGCGTGAGCCGGGCACCGTGTTCGCGTACAACCAGCCGACCATCTACGGCGTCGGACGCCTCGTCGCGAAGACCACCGGCGGCACGATCCTCGATTATCTGCGACCGCGTCTGCTCGAGCCGCTCGGCATCCACGAAGCGCAGTGGATGATGCTCGGCGACGTCGAGATGGGTTTCAGCGGCATCCACGTCTTCACCGAGTCGCTCGCCAAGACGGGGCAGCTCGTCCTCGACGGCGGGCGCTGGAGGGGCGAGCAGGTCCTCGACCCCGAGTGGGTCGCGACGGCCACCTCGCCGCAGGTCGCGAACGACACGGCACACCGCGGTCCCGGCGCCCCCGAGCCCATCGACTGGCAGCAGGGCTACGGCTTCCAGTACTGGATGAACCGGCACGGTTTCCGCGGCGACGGGGCGTACGGGCAGTTCATCATCGTATGGCCGGAGGAGGACGCGGTCATCGTGACCACCGGCGAGACGATCGACATGCAGGAGCTGCTGGGCCTCATCACGGAGCACCTGCACCCCGCCATGACCGGCGCGGGCACGGCGGAGGCCGACGCGTCGCTCGGTGCGCGGCTGACCGCGCTGGCGCTGCCGTTGCCGGACGACAGCGGTGCGGGATTCTCAGGCACGTTCGACGCCGACGTGAGCACCCCGATCGTCGGTCCGTTCTCGTTCGGCGAGGCCGTGCCCGGCGTTCAGCGCGTGGAGGTGGCGGAGACGGACGAAGGCTGGACCATCCGGTTCGTCGGGGACGGGCTGGAGGTGTCGCTCCCCGTCGGTCGCGGCGCCTGGGCGGCGGGGGAGTGGCCTGCGCCGGCCGCCGGCCTCGACGCGGTTCCGTTCCGTGCGGCTGCGGGCGTCGGCGCCGACGGAACGTGGCACGCGCAGCTGCGCATGATCCAGACGCCGCACCTTCTGCGAGTCGACATCGCGCCGGGCGGTGCCGCATCGATCGCGTGGCGGTTCCCGCCGCTGCGCGGCGACGGGCCTGCCGGTCACGCCCTGCCGTCGCTCGGCTGAGCGGCATCCCCCTCGGTAGACTGGTCGCGAGGGGTGAGCGTGACGGACAAGGAACGGGTCAGGACCCGGGATGTCGTCGCCGAGGGGCTCTACATCGCGTCCGCGGCGACGCGTTTGGCGTTGAAAAATCGCATCCTCGTCGACATCCTCGTCGACGGCGACGACTTCGATCCGGAGCGGTTCGTCGCCGACGCCCGCGACATCCTCGTCTCGCTCGCTGAAGAGGCCGAAGCGGATGCCGCCCGCACCGATCGCGAGCGCAAGGCGGCGCGCACCCGCTACTCCGACTCGAGCGGCACGCACGACTACCGCAGTCGCGACGTCCGCAACCTCCGTCGTCGCCGCAAGCAGTCGCTGCACGTCGCGAAGGAGCTGAGGGCGCGGGCGGAGGACCAGGAAGAGCTCCGTAAATTGATCACCGACGCGCGGGACGCGGCCTGGGCAGAGGTGTCGAAGAACATCGACCGGTCGCTGCGCATCACGGCGGCACGCCCCGACCTCGACGCCGATTACGACCGGATGAGGGTGGCTCGCATGCAGGCGCTGCGCCTGGTCGATCTGCCCAAGCTCCGCGCCCACCGCCGCAGCGTCGCCAAGCAGCAGGCGCTGCGCGACGACGGCGCCGAACCGGAACCGATCCTCGAGTCCGGTCCCGCCGGCGTCGATCCGGGCGAGCTCGAGTAGGCCCCGATTTCGGATGCGGGCCGCCGTGACGTATGCTGTTCCTCGGCCCGGAAACAGGCCATGCGCCCGTAGCTCAATGGATAGAGCATCTGACTACGGATCAGAAGGTTAGGGGTTCGAGTCCCTTCGGGCGCACACTGTGTTGAGACAGTCCAGGAAAGGCCCCGCTTCGGCGGGGCCTTTCGTGTTTCGGTCGACTGAATAAGTTGTGCACAATTCAGTTGCGTGCAACCATGATCACATGAGAGCGATCGAGCAGATGGTGTGCTTCGGGGTGTACTCGGCCAGCCACGCGTTCACGCAGGCGTATCGACGCGTGCTCGCACCGTGGAAGCTGACGTACCCGCAGTACCTCGTCATCGTCGCTCTCGGCGACCAGGATCCCCGGTCGGTCAAGGAGCTGGGTGAAGAGCTCTTCCTCGACTCGGGCACGCTGTCGCCGCTCATCCGCCGCCTCGAGGCGCGCGGCATCGTCTCCCGCACGCGCAATCCGCACGACGAACGCGTCGTCGAGGTCGCGCTGACGGACGACGGCCGCACGCTTCGCTCGGAGCTGTCCGTCGTTGGTGCGGAGATCGCGCGCTGCACCGGACTGACCGAGGAGAAGGCGCGGATGCTGCTCGACGTGGTCCACGACCTGAACCGCGTCATGCGCACCACCGACGAGGCGATCGCCTCCTGACGAAAGGACCCCCATGGAAGCCATCTACACCGCAGAGGCCCTCGCGACCGGAGGCGGCCGCAACGGCCACGTCCGCACCGTGGACGGGATCCTCGACACCGACGTCCGCGTGCCGAAGGAGATGGGCGGATCCGGCGGAGCCCCCAACCCCGAGCTCCTCTTCGCGGCCGGTTACGCCGCGTGCTTCCACGGCGCGCTGCAGGCCGTCGCGCGCAGCCAGAAGGTGACGCTCGAGGACACGAGCGTCGGCTCGCGCGTCCACATCGGCTCCAACGGCGAGGGCGGGTTCCAGCTCGCCGTCGAGCTCGAGGTCGTCATCCCGAACCTGCCGCACGACGAGGCGCAGGCGCTCGCGGATGCCGCGCACCAGGTGTGCCCCTACTCGAACGCCACCCGCGGCAACATCGAGGTCACCGTCACGGTCGTCGAGGACTGACCTCCGCCGGACTCAGGCGACAGGGCTCACGCGCAGCCAGCGGAAACCGCAGGCGGGCAGCGTGAGCCCTTCGTCGATTCCGACCTCGATCCCTTCGATCAGGTCGAGCGCCGTCGCGGCGAAGCCCGACAGGGTGACGGCGGGCACGTGCGCCGGCTCGGTGGCGGTGTTCGCCAGCACCAGCACGACGGCGTGGTGGCCCGGTCGCTGATATCCCGCGACGGACGGCACCGGCACATCGAAGGCGATCAGCCGGGAGCCGTCGAGCTCCGGCGTCGTGTGACGCACGGCGATGAGTTTCGTGATGTCGCGATGGATGCGGCCGGCCGAGGTGGCGGCATCCGTCATCTGCGCGTAGCGATCCCGCGGCTTCTGTCCCCGGTGCGCCCACCGCGGGTCGTCCCGTCGCTCCGGATCGTCGCGGAACGTCGGGTCGTTGAGTTGGCCGACCTCGTCGCCGAGCCACAGCATCGGCAGGCCCGGCACGCTGAAGAGGATCGCGTGTGCGAGAGCAACGCGCGCTTCGCCGAGCGGGTCACCCGCTTCGACACCGGCCAGCGAGGCGGTCGTCCCGGCGACGCCGCCGTCCGTCTCGATGCCCCGGGCGAAGGAGCGGCCGTCGGTGTAGCGCGCGGTGAGCTCGGCGGCATCCGTCGCCCATCTCATCGCGTCGGCGTCGCGGACGGCGACGACGTCGCCCCTGCCGTCGCGCTGCTCCACCGCCCGCCGCAGCGGGGCGGCGTCTCCGGTGGCGAACGCCTGCCAGAGGGCAGACGATTCCGGGGCGGCGGCCAGCACCTCGACGCCGGGCGCGCCGATCGCCAGGACCGGGGCGGCGATCTCCGCGATCTCGCGGTCGGCGACGAGGAAGACCTCGACACCGCGGCCGGCGAGGAAGAGCAGATCATCGACGAAGGTGCTCACGGAGCCATCGGGAGCGACGTCGACGGCGAGGGAGATTCCCGACAGGCGCAGGTCTGCGGCGAGGTCCGTCAGCCTGTCGATGGAGCCGAGCCCGGGGTCGCCGCGACGCAGGTCCACCGTGCCGTCCTCGCGGCGCGCGAACGGCGACTGGACGTGGAGCACGGTGACGCCGAAATCGCGCAGCCGGGGGATCTCTTCGCGCAGCCCGGCGAGGTTGCCGGCGTAGCGGTCGGCGTAGCACGCCGCGCCGAGCGCGAAGCGCGACCGCGCGCTCGCCGCGTGCGCTGCGCGCTGCTCGCCGTGGACCTTCAGGTCGAGGGAGCGACTGTTGGCGGCGATGACCGCCGCCGTCGCGAGGTCGGTGAGCAGCGTCGATGCCGCCTCGGACCGGCGCGCGAGGGCGGCCTGGAGATCGGGAACATGCCGGCGGATGCGGTCAGCTGCGGCATCGTCGACGCGCGTGCGGTGCGCGACGGCGGCCAGCGTGGCCGCGAGTTCGTCCTCGACGTCCCCCAGGGTGCTCATGCGGTGGACCTCCCGCCCCCAGCGTAGAGGGCGCCGCGCCGCCCCTCAGTCGGCGCGGCCCACCGTGCTGTCGAGGAAGGCGTGGATCGTCGCGTGCAGGGCGGCCGTCGCCGCGGCATCGATCGTCCCCGCGTGGCCGCCTTCGACGGGCTCGAGGTAGTGCACCTCGGCCTCCGTCTCGCCCGCCAACCGGGCCGCCATCTTGCGCGCCTGCACGGGCCCTACCCGGTCGTCGCTGGCCGCGGCGTAGATGAGGGATGCCGGGTACCGCCGCCCGGACTCGATCAGGTGGTACGGCGAGAAGGTCTTCACGAACTCCCAGTCGCTTGGATCGTCGGGGTCGCCGTACTCGGCGATCCAACTGGCGCCGGCGGAGAGGCGCGTGTACCGGCGCATGTCGAGGAGGGGGACCCCGCAGACGATCGCGCCGAAATCGTCGGGGTACTGCGTCAGCATGTTGCCGACGAGCAGCCCGCCGTTGCTGCGCCCGTGGCAGGCGATGCGGTCCGGTGTCGACACGCCGCGCGCGACGAGGTCGCGGGAGACGGCGGCGAAGTCCTCGTAGGCGCGGTGCCGGTTCTCGCGAAGCGCGGCGAGATGCCACTCCGGACCGAACTCGCCTCCGCCGCGGATGTTCGCGACGACGTAGACGCGGCCCCGTTCGAGCCACGCCGGTCCCACGATCGTCGGATACTCGGGCGTGAGGGCGTGCTCGAAGCCGCCGTACCCGTTCATCAGCACGGGCAGGGCGCCGCGGCGCTCGCGCGGGCCGACTTCGAAGTACGGCACGCGGGTGCCGTCGGCCGACGTCGCCCAGTGCTGCTCGGCGACGAGCCCGGTCGTGTCGAAGGTCGCCCGACTCCGGTCGACCACTCGCGGCGCCGCTCCCGGGTCGAGTACGAGCAGGGTCGGCGGCGTCAGGAATCCGCGTGCCACGACCCAGAGCTGGTCGTCCTCGTCGGCGTCCGCCGTCGCGACGTTGGCGCTGAAGAGGTCGTCGTCGCCGAGGCCCAGATCGAGGTCGTCACCGGTCAGCGTCACGGGGTCGAGCGACACCAGCCTGCTCTGCACCCGATCCAGGACCGACAGGACGAGGCGGGTCTTCGTCCAGGTCCAGGACTCCAGCACCGCGGTGGCCGTCGGAGTGAAGGCCACGCGCAGGTCGGATCCGTCGCCGCTCGTCACGGTCTCCAGGGGACCGATGAGGAGGGTGCCCGACGGATGCGTCGTATCTCCGATGCGCCACGGGGTCGTCGTCCGCACGGCGACGAGGTCGCCGTGCACATCGGCGTGGGCATCCTGCGGCACGGCGATCAGACGCGGCTCGCCGCCGTCCCAGACCCACGCCTCGGAGTGGAAGAAGTCGTGCGCGACGACGACGATCGGTGTCGCCGTGCCCGCCGTGCGGTCGACGTGCACGAACACGCCGACGTCCGACGGCTCGCCGGTGACGATCGGGGGAGCGTCATCGAGCCCTTCGCCGCGCCGCCACGCGCGTGCGCTGATCGGGTAGCCCGAGTCGGTGGTGTCGCCGCCGTGCAGCGCCGTCGCGACGAGCAGGGTGTCCCGATCGATCCACGAGACGCGGTGCTTGTCGGCGCCGAGGATGAAGGGGGCGTCTTCGACGAATCGCCGGGACTCGAGGTCGAACTCCCGGACGACGGCCGCGTCACCGCCGTCGGGGCTGAGCCGGACCAGCGCACGTCCGCTGCCGGCGGGGCCGTGGGTCGCGCCGGCGAAGGCCCAGGATGCGCCCTCGTCGCGGCCGAGCGCGTCGATGTCGAGCAGCACATCCCACGTGGGGGAGCCCGCCGCGAAGTCGGCGAGGGATGTCCGGCGCCAGAGGCCGCGCGGGTTGTCGGCATCCCGCCACAGGTCGTACATGAGGTCGCCGTGCCGGCTCGGCACGACGAGTCGATCGGGGTCCTGCAGGATGCCGGTCAGTCGGCTCTCGAGCGCGTCCCTCGCCGCGCCGGCATAGACGGCCTCGGTTTCCGCAGTGCGTGCCGAGGCCCACGCGAGGGCCGCGGGGCCGTCGATCTCCTCCAGCCAGAGGAAGGGGTCGGCGGGCTCGGGGGCGGTCTCGGCGGCGCTCATGACGTCAGCCTACGGGGACCTCGACGAGGCTCGTTCGCCGTCCGAGAACCATTGGCACTCGTGTAGGGAGAGTGCTAATCTGGACCTACTTGAGCCGCTGGGGCTCAACTTTCAGACCACACGACAAAGGAGAGAATCATGGCGACCTACGACCCGTTCCGTGAGATCGACCGCCTGGCGTCGACGCTCTTCGACACGCGCCGCGGCCCGCGACGGATGCCGATGGACCTGTACCGCGACGGCGACCACTACGTCCTGAACGCCGACCTTCCCGGCATCGACCCGGGCTCGGTCGACATCGACGTCGACGGTCAGCTGCTGACCATCCGCGCCGAGCGCACGCTGTCGTCCGGCGAGGGGGTCAAGTGGATCACGCGCGAGCGTGAGACCGCGAGCTTCCTCCGCCAGCTCAACCTCGGGCAGGGCATCGACACCGACGCCATCACCGCGACCTACAACAACGGCGTCCTGACCGTCACCATCCCGGTGAGCGAGAAGGCCAAGCCGCGCAAGGTCGAGGTGGTCGCCGACGGTTCGGCTCCGACCATCTCGGCGCGCGAGAGCGAGCCGCAGCCGATCGACCAGTGATCGACCCGCCGTCAGGGCGATGAGATGACGATCGCCCCGCACCCCGTCTCGGGTGCGGGGCGATTCTCGTCTCGTCAGACGCCGCGCAGGCGTGCGGTCAGCTTCTCGAGCTGAGCCAGTTCGTCGTCGGTGAGCACCGACATCCGCTCGGCGATCGTGCGCCCGTGCGTCGTCGCGAGGCGGCGGAACATCGTCGCACCCTTCTCCGTGGCTCGGATGAGGGCGCCGCGCCCGTCCTGAGGGTCGGGACACTTGGACACCAGGCCGCGCGTCACCATCCGGTCCACCAGCCGCGAGACGCTCGGCTGACTGATGAGCATGTTCGCCGTCACGTCGCGCAGTCGGGCGGTGTGGTCCTCGCCGCGGGTGACCGTGAGCAGCACGTCGTACTCGCCGCTCGACAGCTCGT
This sequence comes from Microbacterium oleivorans, assembly GCF_023715745.1. Lineage (GTDB taxonomy): Bacteria > Actinomycetota > Actinomycetes > Actinomycetales > Microbacteriaceae > Microbacterium > Microbacterium oleivorans_D. Next base: position 769,670 of record NZ_JAMBOV010000001.1, read on the forward strand.
GCCCTTCGAAGTCCTGCCCGATCTCCGCCAGCACCTCGTGCTGCGCGCGGAAGAGACTCTCCCAGGCGGCGATGGCGAGGCGGCGGTCTGTCATGGCGTCAACTGTAGCGTCGCCGTCGACGCCGCCCCGACGGCTCGACACCCCCTGGCAATCACGCCGCCACGCTCCGTTCTCCCGTTGAGGAGAGGATTCTCATGCAGGCCCTTGTTGCTATGTCCTGACAAGTAATGCGTGCCTCGGTAGTCTGCGACCAACCCCGCAACCAACGGAAGTGAGGCGCGCCCGTGAGCGTGAAGAAACACACAGGCAGAACCGGCGTCCGCGTCGGCGCGGCGATCAGCGGACTCGGTGTCCTCGTCGCCTGCACCCTGACCGCCGGACCGGCCTTCGCCGCCACCGGCTTCACCGAGGAGCAGAAGAACGCGACGTACACGTCGGACGCGACCGCCTCGACGGGAGACTCGAGCTCACCCAGTGCCGACAACTGGTCGGTGCGGATGGTGGACGTCTTCGACGACCTGCGCACCGACCGCGGCGAGGGCGGCAACGCCGCCGTCATGGACTACAACGACGAGATCACCAGCCGGATCAACCTCACCGCGTCCGACGAGCAGGTGCAGCGGGCGATCGTCGACCAGTACGAGGACATGTCGATCAGCATGGCCGACGCGTTCGGCGAGAAGCTCGGCGCGATCTACACCGAGGCTGCTGTGGCAGGAGAGCTGCCGAAGACCACATGGCTGCTGAGCAAGGAGAGCGGGAAGCTCGGTTCGACCTCGTCGAGCAACCCACCGAAGAACTACTTCGATTACGACCGCCCGTACCTGCGACTCGACACGACGACACAGCTCGAGTACCGCGACAGGGAGGGCGGCGACGCGTGGGGCTCGACGAGCGGGTCGTATCCGTCGGGACACACGTCGCAGGCCTACTGGCAGGGCACGGCGCTGGCCGAGATGCTGCCCGAGCTCGCGCCGCAGATCCTCGCTCGCACGGCCGAGGCGTCCGACAACCGCATCGTCATGGCGGCGCACTACGCGCTCGACGTCATCAGCGGTCGGATGATGGGCCAGAAGATCATCGCGCTGCGCCTCGCCGACCCCGAGATGCGCGCTCTCGTCGAGGAGGCGGGTCAGGAGATCCGCGACGTCCTCGAAGCCGGGTGCGGTGACACGCTCGAGAATTGCATCGCCGAGGACGCCCCCTACATGTCCACGGAAGACGCCCTGGCCTACTACGAGGAGCGCCTCGGGTACGGCTTCCCCGACGTCGGACCCGAGGGTGCCCCCGTCGTCGTGCCCGAGGGTGCCGAGGAGCTGCTGGTCTCGACCCAGCCCGACCTGACGCCCGAACAGCGTCGGCAGCTGCTCGCCCTGACGGCGGCGGATTCCGGTCATCCGCTCGACGTGGGTGAGCAGGAGAGCTGGCAGCGCATGAACCTCGCTGCGGCGATGGCCGCGGAGGTCACCGTGAAGGACGACGGCTCGATCGTCATCGGGGATGCCGGTGGCGAGCCCACCCCGACCCCGGAGCCGACGCCGACCCCCGAGCCGACCCCGGCTCCCGAGCCGATCCCCACCCCTGAGCCCACCCCGGCCCCGGAGCCGACCCCCAGCCCCGAGGCGACCCCGGCGCCGCAGCCCTCGCTGCCCTCGACCGGCGGCTCGCCGAGCGCTCCCGTCGCGAACGGCGACGACCTGCCGGCGGCGGCGGAGGGCCGCATCCAGGCATCCGTCCGCGGCGACCGTGTCGTGGTCTCGGGTCTGACCGCCGATGACCGCTACTACGGGTTCATCTATTCGACGCCGACGGCGCTGGGTGGGACGACCGCGGATGCCGCCGGCTCGGCGAGCTTCGCGCTGCCGGCCGACCTCGACGAGGGTGCGCACCGTGTCGCCGTCGTCGACGAGTCGGGTGAACTCGTCGGCTGGGCCGCCGTGACGATCGGGAACAGTGAGCCCGCAGCTGTCGACGACGAGCTCGCGTCGACGGGTGGTCAGTCCGCCCCGCTGTGGGTCGCGGGCGGTGCCGGGGCGGCGCTGCTCGGTCTCGGCGTGGTGCTGATCATGCGTCGTCGCCGGAGTGCGACCGTCTGACGCGTCACGCAGTAAGGGCCGGCTGGAGAGGCATCCAGCCGGCCCTTGTCCCTTTGCACCAAGAGTGTCCTGCAATCACATGTCGGTAGCTGCCACAGCAAAACATCTACCGTGCAATGAATGTATAACGGCGAGGTAACGGTGGCAAGGGTTTCTTGTTATCAATTTGTGATGCGCCATCGAGGGGTGCGCTGAGGCCGACGCGAACCCGATCCGGCGCTAATCGACAGGTGTAGATTAGAGGCGGATCGAAAGGAGTTCCACCATGGGACGAATCACCGGGAAGGTCGCACTCATCAGCGGAGGCGCGCGCGGCATGGGCGCCGAGCACGCGAAGCTGTTCGTGCAGGAGGGCGCGAAGGTCGTCATCGGCGATCTTCTGGACGAGGCGGGCGAAGCGCTCGCCGCCGAGCTGGGCGACGCCGCCCGTTATGTGCACCTGGATGTGACGGCATATGCGGACTGGGAGAAGGCCGTCGCCGTGGCCGAGCAGGAGTTCGGCCGGCTCGACATCGTCGTGAACAACGCCGGGATCGCGAACTTCGCGACGATCGAGGAGTACTCCCTCGAGCAGTGGGATCAGATCATCGCGATCAACCTGACGGGCGTCTTCTACGGCATCAAGGCGGCGATCGAGCCGCTCAAGCGCAGCGGTGCCGGCTCCATCATCAACGTGTCGTCGACGGCGGGACTGCAGGGGTACGAAGCGCTCCCCGGCTACAACGCGTCGAAGTTCGGGGTGCGCGGCCTCACGAAGAACGCCGCCCTCGACCTCGGGCGCTACAACATCCGTGTCAACTCGGTGCACCCGGGCGCGATCCGCACCCCGATGACCGAGGGCCTGGACGCCTCGCAGAACCACGTCGCCCTGCACCGCATGGGTGAAGCCGTCGAGCTGTCGCGGCTCGTGCTGTTCCTGGCCAGCGACGAGTCGAGCTTCTCGACGGGGGCCGAGTTCGTCGCCGACGGTGGCGAGACGGCCGGTCTGGCACACTACGGGGCGTGACGATCGACCCTCGGCAGGCTCGCACCAGCGCCGCCCTGCGCGCGGCGCTGGTGCGCCTGCTGGCTGATCGCCCCCTTGCGGCGGTCTCGGTTGCGGAACTCTGCCGCGAGGCGGGCGTGCACCGCACCACCTTCTACAAACACGCCGCCGGCGTGGACGAGTTCGCCGTCGCCATGTTGACGGAGGAGATCGACACCATCGCCGCGATCGACACGGACGTGATCTCGGAGGCGGATGCGGCGCGCGTCTACCATGCCGTGACGCGCCGCCTGCTGGAGTGGCTGGCCGGTCAGCGCGACCTGTATCGCGCGCTCTTGGACTCTTCGGCCCGGGGCGCGCTCCGTTCCGCGCTGGGCGATGTGCTGCGCCGGCGCGCCCACATCGCTCTGCAGCAGCTCGCCGAGGCGGGCATCTCGGGCGCGCCGCGATCCGCGCGTGACCGCGAGGAGGCCGCCGCGTTCATCGCCGGCGGTCTCGTCGGCGTCATGGACGTCTGGATCCGCGAGGATGACACGGATGCCGCTGCCGCGGAGGCCCGCATCTTCCGCCTCATGCCGGAATGGTGGCCCGGCGTCCACTGAGCGACGAGGGGGCGACCGCGGATCAGGCTCGCGCGTCCCGGCGCATGACGGTGAAGCGTCCTTCATCGCGGGCTGGGGTGAAGCGGTGCGCGTCGAAGAGGGACCGCGGGCCGCAGAAGGCGTCCGCATCCCCGCCGTCGGCGGCGTTGCGCGGGTAGCCCTCGACGAAGCGAGCGCCGCGGCCGGCGCTGTCGGCGACGACCCGCCCGAGGAGCGCGTTCGAGACCCCGTGCCGGCGGTAGGGCGGTGCCACGACGAAGCACGACACCCCCACCACGGTGTCGGGTGCCGGACCCTCCGGATCGAGCCCGTCGTACTTGCGGTACGTCGATCGCAGCGACGCGTTGACCCAGCCGCCGACGCGACCGTCGATGTAGGCGAGGTACCCGACGGTGGCCCCCGCCCGGAGCCGCTCCACCATGTCGGCGCGCAGATCGCGCCAGGGACGCTCGGGTCCGTCACCGGTGTGAGGGTGCAGGCAATAGCAGGATCCCCAGTCGGGGTTGTCGGGGAACGCATCACGGTCGAAGAACGTCAGCCAGTCGTCGATGCGATCCTCGGTCACCGGCACGACGTCGATCGCCCCGATCGTGTCGAGCCGTTCGACCGGACCGTCCTCGCGCGCCGAGGCATCCGCGAAGTTCCGGGCCCACAGCCGGATCTCGTCATCGGGCAGCTCGACATCGTGCGCGGCCCGGATGTGCCCGAACATCGCCTCGACCAGGGCGTCGGCATCCGCCCCCTCGACGCGCTCGTCACCCTCGAAGCACTCGATCCACATCGTTCCTCCTCGGTGTACGTCACCGGGAGCCTACGAGTGTCCCCCGACGCCGTCGAGGGCCCGTCCCGCGGGAGCGGACCCTCGACGAGGAACGAGACGGCTCAGGCCGGGTACACCTGCACGACCGACGGTCGCGGAGCGTTCGGGACGTCGCCCGGCCGCGTCGACCCGTAATCAGGGAACAGCGAGGTCGGGGAGGCCACCGTGCCGTTCTCACCGGGGTGCTGCACCGCGACGAACACGAGCTTCTCGCGGGCGTGGATGACGGGACCGCACGTCTCGGCCTCGCGGGGCACCGAGAGGAATTGCTGCACGTGCCCGCGCTCCCGGCCCGTGAGGGGGACCCGGAACAGGCCGTCGTTGAACCCGATCGTGCTGGGAGCGCCGTCGGTGGAGATCCACAGCGTGCCGTCCTCGTCGAACGCGAGGTTGTCGGGGCAGGAGATCGGCGACACCTTCTCCTTCGGGTACCCGGCGAAGTAGGTGCTCGGGTCGGACGGGTTGCCGCACTGGAGCAGGATGTTCCAACCGAAGCTCGTCCCGGCCTGCCCACGGCGCTCGGTGAGCTCGATCACGTGACCGTAGCGGTTGCCGGTGCGGGGGTTCGCCTCATCCACCATCGAGGTCTTGCCGCGGTCGGAGTTGTTCGTCAGTGCGACGTAGACCTTGCCGGTGCGCGGGCTCGGCTGCACGTCCTCGGGGCGGTCCATCTTCGTCGCGCCCATCTTGTCGGCGGCCAGTCGCGTGTAGACGAGCACCTCTTCCGTCGTCATCCCCGGCACGACGCTCTTCCCGTTCCGCGTGAGCGCGACCCACTCACCCGTGCCGTCGAACGTGCCGTCCGCCGGCAGTGCGCCCGAGCCGTCGATCTGCCCGGCGGGGGAGTCCCCGCGGAACCGGGCGACGAACAGGTCGCCCTCCGAAAGCAGCGTCATGTTCTTCTTGCGCGACCCGCTGATGCGGTTCTTCGAGACGAACTTGTAGAGGTAGTCGTTGCGCTCGTCGTCGCCCATGTAGGCCACGACCCGGCGGTCCTCGGCGACGATGACGTTCGCCCCCTCGTGCTTGAAGCGTCCCATGGCGGTGTGCTTCTTGGGAGTCGAGGTCGGGTCCTCCGGGTCGATCTCGACGATGTAGCCGAACCGGTTGGGCTCGTTGACGTAGCCGGCGTCGAAGGCGTCGAACCGCGGGTCGTACTTCTCCCACCCGGTCGACGTGGTCCGCGAGGCGCTCGCCTGGTAGCGCTTCTGCCCCGGCGTGTCGGCCGCCCACGCGAAGTACCCGTTGAAGTTCTCCTCGCCCGAGAGGATGGTGCCCCACGGCGTCGTGCCGCCGGCGCAGTTGCCGAGCGTGCCTTTGACCCAGCGGCCCTCGGGGTCGGCGGCGGTGGTCACGAGGTCCGATCCGGCCGCGGGGCCGGTCAGCTCGAACACCGTCTCGACGGTGATGCGGCGGTTGCGGCGTCCGTCGACGACGTAGCGCCACGGCGTGCCGCGCCGGCGGCGCGTGATCTCGACGACGGACATGCCCTGGGCCGCCTTGAACACCTCACCGCGACGGCGGAGTTCGGCGGCATCCGTCGACGGCGGGAACATGATGTTCGGGTTCACGTATTCGTGGTTGTTGACGAGGACGCCGGTCTTGCCGGAGCGATCGGCGAGGATGTCGAGGTAGTCGCTGTTGTAGCCGAACTGCCGCTCCTGCGCGGCGCGGCTCTGCCCCTCGAGCGAGAACGTCGGCGCGTCCGAGAACAGCGGGTCGCCCCAGCGGATGATCGGCGACCAGGTGTACCCCTTCGGCACGGTGAGCGCGTCGACGGATGCCGGGACCGGTGCGATCGGCTGGAACGGCAGGCCGTGTCCGCCGTGCCCGCGCGTCGCCTCGAGCAGTCCACCCGGGGTGGCGGACGCTGATGCGGGGTTCGCGAGACCGAACGCATCGGTCGCCGCCACGACGGCACCGGCCGCCGCTGCGCCGATCAGCGTGCGGCGCGAGAGGGCGAGTTCGGCGATGCTGCGGAACGTCGGGTTGTCGGATCCGTTGCACTCCGGGCCGAGGCACGCGTTCGCACACTTGAACCGGCAGGTCACGGCCGACCGCTTGCCGACCGCGTGCGCGGCGAGGGGGAGGGGCGTACGGGTGGTGGGGGGTTCCAAGGTCGTCACCGATCCAGCATCCGTCGCCGTTCCTGCGGCGGGGTGAACCGCGCATGAACTCCGGGTGACCGTCGACGGGTGCCCGAGGTCAGCCCGAGGCGACGGCGAAGAGGCCCGCGATCCCGACGCCGTAGAGCACGAGCACGGTCAGCGAATCGAGACCCATCCCGAGCACACGCCGCGACGGGCGGAACACGAGCCCGACGACGTAGACGAGGGTCAGGAGCGCCGCCAGGGCGGTCAGGTAGACGTCCGTCGCGCCCGCCCGCGGCAGCACCGCCTGTCCCGAGATCACTGTCGCGATCAGGAACAGCACCGGAAGGAAGGCGTTCCCCCCGAAGATGTCGCTCATCGCGAGATTGTCGTCTCCCTGTCGGATGGCCTGCAGTCCGGTCGAGATCTCGGGCAGCGCGGTCGCGAGTGCCAGGAAGGTCGCGCCGAAGAGCACACCCGACAGTCCGATGTCCTCGGCGATGGCGTCTCCGGCGCGTTCCAGCACGACGCCGGAGCCGAGCGTCGCACCGGCGGCGATCAGGAAGATCGTCACGACCGCCCACGTCGGCCGTGCCTTGTGCGGATGCTGCGGTTTCGCGCGGCGGTGGCCGGGGGTGTGCGGCGACGCGTCCTCCGCCGACCCGTTGCGGTGCCAGGGGAGGTGGCGACCGGCGCGCTGCACCAGGAGCAGGCCCACGATCCAGAGCGCCGTGATCAGCACGACGTCGGGTGTCAGTCGGGCGAACACGAGTCCCTCGGGCAACTGGCTGCCGGCGACGACGGCGGCGAGGACCGCGACGACCACGATGCCCTCGAGCACGAGGACGAGGGATGCCGCCCGATAGGTCAACGGCTTCACCCCGCGCCCGCGTCGCCCGAACGCATCGAGGACGACGAGCACGACGGTCTGCAGCGCGATACCGCCGAGGATGTTGCCGACGGCCACGCCGAGGTTGCCGGCGGCCGCGGCACTGACGGTGATCGCGATCTCGGGAAGGTTCGTCGCGACCGCGAGGATGATGAGCCCGCCGAACGCGCTGCCGATGTGCCAGCGCGCATCCAGCACATCGGTGGTCTTCGACAGCTGGATGCCGGCGATCCAGACGACGGCGGCGGCCGCGACGAAGATCACCACGACGAGCCAGAACGGGAGAGAGGTCACCGCCCCAGTGCACACCCTGTCGGGCCGATGCGGAAGGAGGTGCGTGTCAGGCCGTCGGCGCGTCGGGGACGAGCGCGTACTCCCCGCCCGAGCGGGTGCGCTCGAGGAGCCCGTGGTCGACGAGGTAGCGGCGCAGGACCGCGACGTCGTCGGTCACCGCGGCGAGGCGTTCGTTGATCGCACGCTCGTCGACGACCTCGCCGGGCTGGAGGATGCGGCCGGCGATGAGTGCGAGCAGGGCCCGACGCTCACCGGCTTGTGCCGGGTACCGCTGCAGGCGCCCGGCGGGGGAGAGGAACCGCTCGGGGCCGGTCGGCCGCGGGGCAGCCGGCGCCGCGGCCAGGATGCGCGCGAACACGCCGCCGTCCGCCCGCAGGTCATCGACGTCGCCGGTCACCAGGCCCGCTGCGCGCAGGGTCTCGACGACGTGCCGCCGCCGCGACGGCGAGAGTCCTTCCAGAGCGGCGTCGACCGTCTCGCCGACGGTCAGTCGCGCGAAGACCTCGCGAGCCCGGTCGTTCGCGAGAGCGGCGATGACCGGCCGCCAGTGCTCGCTCGTGCGGATCGTCATCCCCGAAACGCTACTCGTCGCCCACGTCAACCCACAGCGGACGCATCACCCACCCCGCTTACGCTGACGGGACACCGAGGAGGACCCCCCACCATGAGCCCGACACCCCCGGCATCCGCCCTGCACGACCGCCCCTGGCTGGCCGCCTACGCGCCCGGCGTCCCGACCGACATCGATCCCGTCGACGAGACGCTCGTCGACCTCCTCGATCACGCCGTCGAGCGCTATGGCAGCAAGGTCGCGACGGAGTTCTTCGGTTCCGAGACGACGTACGCCGAGCTCGGCGAGCAGGTCTCCCGGGCGGCGAACGCGCTGCGCAGGCTGGGCGTGAGCGCGGGGGACCGGGTCGCGCTCGTGCTGCCCAACTGCCCCCAGCACATCGTCGCGTTCTACGCCGCGCTGCGGATCGGCGCGATCGTCGTCGAGCACAACCCCACCTACACCGCGCGCGAGCTGCGCCACCAGTTCGAGGTGCACGAGGCGGTCGTGGCCATCGTCTGGGACAAGGTCGCCGACATCGTCGCGGAGTTCCCGAGCGACGTCGCCCCTGCCGCGATCGTCGCGGTCGACATGTCCGACGCGCTGCCGTGGGCGATGCGCGCCGCCCTGCGGCTGCCCGTCCCCGCGCTGCGCGAACGCCGCGAAGCGATGACCTCGAAGCCGACCGCCCGAGGCGTCATCCGCTGGTCCCAGTTCGTGAAAGCGCGGCGGCTGCGCGCCAAGTACCCCGCACCCGGCCTCGACGACACGGCGCTCCTGCAGCTGACGAGCGGGACGACCGGGATGCCGAAGGCCGCCATCCTGTCCCATCGCAATCTGCGCTCGAACGCGGCGCAGGGGCGCGCGTGGGTGCCGGGGCTGCGCGAGGGCGAGGAGACCTTCTACGCCGTCCTGCCCATGTTCCATGCCTATGGGCTCACCCTCTGCCTCACGTTCGCGGTGTCGATCGGCGCGCGGATCGTGCTGTTCCCGAAGTTCGACGTCGACCTCGTCGTCGGCGCGCTGAAGAAGTCGCCGCCGACGTTCCTGCCGGGTGTCCCGCCGATCTACGACGCCCTGTCGCGGGCGAGCACCCGCAAGGGCGTCGACCTCTCGACCATCCGGTTCGCGATCTCCGGCGCCATGAGCCTGCCGGTGCCGACCGTGACGCGCTGGGAGGAGGCCACCGGCGGCCTGCTCGTCGAGGGCTACGGCATGACCGAGACCTCGCCCGTCGCGCTCGGCAACCCCATCGGGCCGACGCGTCGACCGGGCACGGTCGGCGTGCCGTTCCCCAGCACCGAGATCCGCGTGGTCGATCCCGACGACCCGAGCGTCGACCGACCTGCCGGCGAGGCCGGCGAGCTGCTGATCCGCGGGCCGCAGGTGTTCCAGGGGTACTGGCGCCGGCCGGAGGAGACCGCCGCCGTCCTCCTCGACGGCGGGTGGCTGCGCACCGGCGACATCGTGACGGTCTCGGACGACGGGTTCGTGACGGTGGTCGACCGCGTGAAGGAGCTCATCATCACGGGCGGCTTCAACGTCAGTCCCAGCGAGGTCGAGCAGGTGCTGACTCTGCACCCCGACGTCGAGTCCGCCGCGGTCGTGGGCGTGCCTCGGCCGACCGGCGGGGAGGACGTTGTCGCGGCCGTCGTGATGAAGGCGGGGACCGCGTTCGAGGCATCCGCCCTCAAGGACTTCGCCCGCTCGCACCTCGCCCCGTACAAGGTGCCGCGCAAGGTCGTGCAGCTCAACGACCTGCCGCGCTCGCAGATCGGCAAGGTGCTGCGGCGACAGGTCCGGGAGCAGCTGACCGCCCGCTGATCTGTCAAGGGTCGTCGCCGCGGGGCTGGACCGGTGGCAGGGTGGATGCCGGACCGCACCACCCCGTCGAAGGAGACCCATGTCGTCGCAGCGCACCCTCGGACCGTTCACCGTCTCGGCCATCGGACTCGGCGCCATGCCGGTGTCCATGAACAGCAACGGCATCCCGTCGCACGAGGACGCGGTCGCGACCGTCCGCGCGGCGCTCGACGCCGGCGTCACCCTCATCGACACCGCCGACATCTACGCACCCAGCTGGGACACCATGGGCCACAACGAGCGGATCGTCGCCGACGCGCTCGCCGGGTGGGACGGCGACCGCTCGTCGATCGTCGTCGCGACCAAGGGCGGCATCACGCGCAGCGAGGAGAAGGACTTCGGCCGCGACGGGTCGCTCTCCTACCTCCGCAGCGCCGTGCAGAAGTCGCTGCAGAACCTGAAGGTCGACGTCATCGACCTGTACCAGTACCACCGCCCGGACCGCTGGATGGTCTACGGCGAGATCATGCAGAACCTGAAGACCCTGCAGGACGAGGGCCTCGTGCGCACCGTCGGCATCTCGAACGCGAGCGTGGAGGAGATCCAGATCGCGCAGGAGGTCCTCGGCGAGGGCGGCCTGACGAGCGTGCAGAACGAGTTCTCGCCGCGGCATCCCGGCAGCTACGGCGAGCTGAAGCACTGCGTCGAGCACGGCATCGCCTTCCTGCCGTGGAGCCCGCTCGGCGGCATCGGCGGCGCCGGGTCCGTCGGGGAACGCTTCACCGCGTTCGCCGAGATCGGCGAGGCCCACGGCGTCAGCCCGCAGCAGGTCGTCCTCGCGTGGGAGCTGTCGCTCGGCGAGACCGTCATCCCCATTCCGGGGGCGAGCCGCCCGGCATCCATCACCGACTCGTTCCAGGCGCGGAACCTCGAGCTCTCCGCCGACGAGCTGGCCCGCTGCTCGGCCGCCGTCGGCATCGACATCTGACGCGTCAGCCCGCCTTCAGAAGGTGCTCTCGCTCGACGATCTCGAGCGAGAGCACCTTGTAGCCCTCGCTCTCGAAGAACACCCGCATCCGGTCGTCATCGATCGAGACGACCGTGCCTGCGCCCCACTCGCGGTGCGAGACCTTCTCGTCGACGTCGAAGGGGGCCGACGCCGCGGCTCGCGCGCCCGCCTCGGCCGAACCGCTCGCGCACGTGTCGCAGTTGCCGCACGGCTCGTCGAGCTCCTGCCCGAAGTAGCCGAGCAGCACCTGACGGCGGCAGCGCCGCGTCTCGGCATACTCGCGCATCGTCTCGATGCGCGAGCGCTCGATGCGCTCGCGTTCCTCGACCCGTTCGAGCGCGGCCTTCACCGCGGCACGCTCATCGAGGTTCCGGCGCAGCGAGACGCCTGACTTCGACGTGCGGGCGGACCCGGTGTCGACGAGCAGGGTGAGCAGGCCGGTGACGCGCCGAGGTGAGAGCCCGGAATCCTTCGCGAGGGCGGACTTCGTGCGCGCCCGTGTCGACATGGCGCGCATGAGGGTGCTCAGCTCGGCGGCATCCGGGTTCTTCGTCGCGAAGTAGCGCCGTAGGGCGAGGTCCTCGGAGCGGTAGTGCAGGGTGCCGTGCGCCTCCTCTCCGTCGCGGCCGGCCCGGCCGAGCTCTTGGAAGTAGGCGTCGATCGACTCGGGGACGTCGGCGTGGATGACGAACCGCACGTTCTCCTTGTCGATCCCCATCCCGAAGGCGCTCGTCGCCACGACGACGTCGAGCTCGTCGCAGAGGAACTGCCGGTGCACCTCGGCGCGCTCTCTCGCCGGGAGGCCCGCGTGGTACGCCCGCGCCCGTCGGCCGCGTTCGATCAGCTCCTCCGCGTACAGCTCCGCCGACCGTCGCGTGGACGTGTAGAGCAGCCCCGGCACGGGGAGGGAGGCGACCTCGTCGATGACGGCGGCGCGCTTCTCGCGGTCGTCGCCGTGTCGACGTACACCGAGGCTGATCGACGGACGGTCGACATCGCCGATGTGCACGGACGGGTCATCGAGGCCGAGGCGGGCGGAGATCTCCTCGCGCACGGGAGTGGATGCCGTCGCGGTCAGTGCGAGGATCGGGGGCCGTCCGAGCCGCGCAGCGACCTCACCGAGCCCCAGATAGTCGGGGCGGAAGTCGTGCCCCCACGAGGCGATGCAATGCGCCTCGTCGACAGCGAGAAGAGCGATGTCGAGCTCCGCGAGCTCGGCCACCACCTCGTCGTTCGCGAGCTGTTCCGGTGCGAGCAGGACGTAGGTCGCCTCGCCGTCCCGAAGCCGGCGCCACGCCTCGTCCCGCGCGCGCTCGCCGCGGCCGGAGTTCAGTGCGACCGCGACCGGGGCGTCGGGGGCGTGCTCGAGACCGGCGAGCTGGTCCTCCTGCAGGGCGATGAGCGGCGACACCACGACGGTGACCCCCGGGCGCAGCGCCGCGGCGACCTGGTAGACAGCCGATTTGCCGGACCCCGTCGCCCACACCACCATCACGTCGCGCCCCGCGGCGGCCGCCTCGATCGCGTCGAGCTGCGCGGGACGCAGCTGCGTCAGCCCGAACCGTTCGGCGGCGACGCGCTCGACCTCGGCGCGATCGGGGGTGAACGGTGCAGAGGTGGAGCGGCCTGGCATGCATCCACGGTCGCCGACGAAGCGGCATCCGCGGACACCCTTGACACCGACCCCGCGGCGGCACAGGGTCAGGCGGACGGGAAGGAGCGATGACGATGACGGTGAGGGTCGGGATCTCAGGGTGGCGCTACCCGCGCTGGCGCGGCGACTTCTACCCACGCGGCCTCGTGCAGCGGCGCGAGCTCGCCTACGTCGCCGAGCGGATGCCGACGGTCGAACTCAACGGCTCGTTCTACTCCCTGCAGCGTCCCACCAGCTATACGCGCTGGCGCGATGAGACCCCCGACGACTTCGTCTTCGCGGTCAAGGGATCGCGCTACGTCTCGCACATGCTGCGACTGCGGGGAGTCGAGACGGCGCTCGCGAACTTCTTCGCGTCGGGCGTCCTCGCCCTCGGAGCGAAGCTCGGGCCGGTGCTCTGGCAGCTGCCTGAGCGGCTCGCGTTCGACCCCGAGGCCCTCGACGCCTTCCTGCGCGGGCTTCCGCGCACGACGGGAGAGGCCCTCGCCCTCGCGCGCCGGCACGACGCCCGTGTCGACGGCCGTGCCTGGCTGCAGATCGACGCCCACCGTCCGATCCGCTACGCCCTCGAGCCGCGCTCGCCGTCGTACGAGGATCCGGGTGCCGCCGCGATCCTGCGGGAACACGATGTGGCCCTGGTGGTCGCCGACACCGCCGGGCGGTTCCCGGCGTTCGGGGAGCAGACGGCATCCTTCACCTACGTCCGGCTGCACGGCGCCGAGGATCTGTACGCGAGCGGGTACACGCCGGAGCAGCTGGACGCGTGGGCGGAACGTATCCGCGGGTGGGCGGGAGGCGAACCCGCCCGCGACGTGTTCGTCTACTTCGACAACGATGCGCGCGGCTTCGCGCCGCACGACGCCGTCGCGTTGGGGGAGCGGGTTCGGCAGGATCCCTCCGTTCCGTGACAGCCGCCGGGACGTGCGACGTGTCAGGCTCGGACCGTGCAGATCCCGCCGCGTGAGGTCACGCTCGACCGTGCCGCCCTTCTCGTCGTCGACGTGCAGCGGGGCTTCGACGACGTCGCGTACTGGGGACGACGCGACAACCCCGCCTGCGAAGCGAACATCGCCGCGCTCATCGAGCGGTGGCGGGGGCGCGGCTGGCCGGTCGTGTTCGTCCGGCACGACTCGACGTCCGAGGTGTCGCCCTTGCGACCGGGGCAGCCCGGCAACGACCTCAAGCCTGAGATCACCGGCATCCCCGACCTGCTCGTCACCAAGAGCGTGAACTCGTCGTTCCACGGCGCGCCGGATCTCGACGCGTGGTTGCGAGAGAGCGGTGTCCGGCAGTTCGTCGTGACCGGCATCTCGACCAACCACTGCTGCGAGACCACCGCGCGCGTCGGCGGCAACCTCGGGTACGACGTGTACGTCGCCCTCGACGCGACCCACTCGTTCGACCGCACCGCGCCCGACGGCTCGGTCGTCTCTGCCGAGACGCTGGCGGCGGTCACGGCCACCAACCTCGACGGCGAGTTCGCGACCGTCGTCTCCACCGCCGACCTGCTCCGCTGAACCGATCCTGTCGCCGCGGCGGGGTCCGCGGTTAGCGTGGAGGGATGCCCCAGACTCCCTTCGCCTCGCTCGAGGACTACATCGCCCTGCCCCGCATCGACGCCGTCGCCCTCTCGCCGGACGGCACCCGCGCGGTGCTCACCGTCGCGACTCTGACCGCGGACAAGACCGGCTACGACCGCGCGCTGTGGGAGGTCCCGGCGACCGGCGGTGGGACGGCTCGCCGCCTCACCCGGTCGGCGAAGGGCGAGCAGGGTGCCGCATTCACCGCGGACGGCGACCTGCTCTTCGTGAGCGCGCGCCCCGACGCGGAAGGCGACGGCGAGGACGAGGCGGCGCAGCTGTGGCTGCTGCCGGCCGCCGGTGGGGAGGCGCGGGCGATCACACGCCTGGCCGGGGGAGTCTCGGGCCTCGCCGCCGTCGCGGAAGCGGCATCCGTCGCCGTCCTCTCAGCAGACCTGCTGCCGTCCGCCGACTCGGTCGAGGCCGACGCGAAGCTGCGCGCCGAACGCAAGAAGCGCAAGCTGTCGGCGATCCTGCACACCACCTACCCGGTGCGGTTCTGGGACCACGACCTCGGCCCCGCCGAGCCGCACCTGATGGCCCTCGAGCTCGGCGACCTCTCCGACTCGGTCCGGTCGTTCGCCGCCTCCGACGCGGCGGAGGACGAACCGGATGCCACGACGCCGTATCCCGCGTCCCTCCCGCGCCCGCGCGACCTGACACCCGCGCCGGGTCGCACGGCCGACGCCGCCGGCGCCGCCCTCACGCCCGACGGGCGCACGCTCATCGCCGCGATGCGGTTCCCGCAGGGGCGTGCCGAGCGGTTCGCGATCGTCTCGATCGACGTCGCGTCGGGGGAGCGGACGACCCTCTTCGAGGAGCGCTCGACGTACTTCGAATCACCCGTCGTCAGCCACGACGGCACGCGCGTCGCCTACATCCGGGCGGCGTTCTCCGACCCGACGGGACCTGCCGACCAGGAACTGTGGGTCGCCGGGATCGACGGAACCTCACCCCGCCGTCTCGCCGAGGGCTGGGACCGCTGGCCGACGGGACTCGCGTTCGCCCACGACGACGCGGCACTCATCGTGACCGCCGACCAGGACGGCCGCGGTCCGGTGTTCCGCGTCCCGCTGGACGGCGGCGCTCCGGAGCAGCTGACGACGGACGAGCACGCCTACTCGAACGTGTCCGTCGACCGTGCGACGGGTGCGCTCGTCGCGCTGCGCTCGTCGTGGATGGTGCCGCCGCATCCGGTCCGCATCGACCCGGACGGCGCCGTGACGCCCCTCGTGACCCCGGCTCCGCTGCCGACGCCTGCGGGCACGATGACGGAGGTCGAGACGACGGCCGAGGACGGCGCGCGGGTGCGCGGCTGGCTGCTCCTGCCCGAGGGGGCGGATGCGGCATCCCCCGCACCCCTGCTCCTGTGGATCCACGGCGGGCCGCTGAACAGCTGGAACGCGTGGAGCTGGCGGTGGAACCCGCAGCTCGCCCTCGCCCGCGGCTACGCCGTGCTGCTGCCCGACCCGGCCCTGTCGACCGGGTACGGACTCGACTTCATCGCGCGCGGCTGGAACAGCTGGGGCGGCAAGCCCTACACCGACCTCATGTCGATCACCGATGAGGTCGTCGCGCGCGCCGACGTCGACGAAACGAAGACCGCCGCGATGGGCGGCTCGTTCGGCGGGTACATGGCGAACTGGGTCGCCGGGCACACCGACCGGTTCCGCGCGATCGTGACGCACGCGAGCCTGTGGTCGCTCGACCAGTTCGCCGGGACGACCGACAGCTCGTCGTACTGGCAGGAGATCTTCACGCCCGAGGCGATGATCGAGAACTCGCCCCACCGCTACGTCGAGGACATCTCGACGCCGCTCCTGGTCATCCACGGCGACCGCGACTACCGCGTGCCGATCGGCGAGAGCCTGCGGCTGTGGTCGGAGCTGAACGAGCACTTCGGCGAGGACGACGGGTCGACCGTCCACCGGTTCCTGTACTTCCCCGACGAGAACCACTGGGTGCTCAAGCCCCAGCACGCGGTCGTCTGGTACGAGACCGTGTTCGGCTTCCTCGGCGAGCACGTGCACGGCGAACCCGCACCGAAGGTCGCCGGGCTCGGCTGACCCGGGCTTACTCGGAAGAGCGGGTACGCCCCCACGTACCCGCTCTCCGGACCCCGGCGCACACACCCGTGCGCGGCGTCCCCCGGGGCGCCCGAGCCCCGGTCGTCGGTGAAAGCGCCAGCGCGTCAGCGCGCTGCGGCCTTGGCTGCCTTCGGCCGCACGATGGTCGGCACGAGCACCGGCGTCGCGGTCTTGTAGGCCTCGTAATCGGCGTCGCCGCCCCATCGCTTGTCGGCCTTCTTCTCGAGCAGCGGCACGCCGCTGACGCGGGTGAGGAGCAGGATCACGAACACCGGCGACAGCAGGCCGATCCACTGCCAGCCCTCGAAGACGGGGGCGGCCACGATCGCGACGCCGACCCAGGCGAGGATCTCGCCGAAGTAGTTGGGATGCCGCGACCGCGACCACAGCCCGGTCCGGATGAAGCGGCCCCTGTTCGCGGGATCGGCCGTGAACGCGGTCTTCTGCGCGTCGGCGACGACCTCGATCAGCATTCCGACGATCCAGACGACGATGCCCATCACCGCGAAGACGTCGAGTCCGCTCCGGTCGCCCGAGGCGATCGCGATCCACGCCGCCGCGGCGGTGATGCTGACCCACAGGCCCTGCATGATCCAGACGCGCAGGAACGAGAGCGGGTTCACCTTGATGTCGTCGAAGCGGTCGTCGCTGCCGGAACGGTGGATGCGGATGAACAGGAACGAACCCAGCCGCACCGCCCAGACGATCACCATGAGCGCGAGCGCGATCGCGCGTGCGTCCGGCGTCGGTGACAGCAGCAGGACGCCGACCGTCACGAGGATGAATGTCGCGCTGCCCGTCGCGTCGAAGAACCGCTCCGTGCGGGCGATCGCCGACGGGATGTAGACCAGCACCTGGACGGCGAAGGCGGCCGCGACGGCGATCGCGAAGACGGGCACGCCGCCGACCGTGGCGCCGCCCTGACTTCCGGCCAGCGCGACCAGAGCGCCGATGACGAGCCCCACGACCACGGTGATCAGGGCGGAACGGTTCTGCGCAGACATGGGGGCCTTTCGGGTGAAGTCAGCGGTAGAGGGCGGCGACGACGTCGGAGCCGCGCTCGAGCAGGTTGCGACGCTTGATCTTGAGCGTCGGGGTGACGATGGTCGTGTCGGTGAGGTCGGCGGCGAGGAGGACGAACTGCCGGACCTGCTCGCTGCGTGACACGAGGGCGTTGGCGGCGTCCACGGTGCGTTGGATGCGGCTGCGGAGCTCCTCGTCGGCGACCTCCCGCAGCGCGCCGGGGACAGGCACCCCGCCGCGGGAGGCTGCCTCTTCGGGGTCGAGGAGGATGAGCGCCGAGAGGTAGGAGCGCCCCTCGCCGACCATGACGGCATGCGAGATGAGCGGGTCCGCTTCGACGGCGAACTCCCACGGCGCCGGAACGACGGTCTTTCCGGTGGAGGTCACGATGACGTCCTTGGCGCGCCCCTCGATGATGAGCCGTCCGTCGTCGTCGAACCGTCCGAGGTCGCCGGTGCGGAAGAACCCGTCGACGAACGCGTCGGCGTCGTGCGCGGGGTCGCGGTAGCCGCGGAAGACACCGATCCCCTGCGCGAGGATCTCACCGTTCTCGTCGATGCGCACGGTGGATCCGGGCAGCGGCCGACCGACGGTGCCGGCGCGGATGTCGCCCGGCAGGTTGCCGGTGAGCGGCGCGGTCGTCTCGGTGAGCCCGTACCCCTCGATCACCGGGACGCCGAGGCCGCGGAAGAAGAGCGACACCTCGGGGTCCAGCCGCGCCCCGCCCGACAGGATGTAGTCCACGCGCCCACCCATGACGGCACGGAGTCGGCGGTAGAACAGCACGTCGAACAGACGATGCCGCACGGATGCCGGTGCCTTCCCGTCCGCGCTCCGCTCGGCCTCGCGGCCGGCCGCGACAGCGGTGACGACCGCCGCGCGCCAGACGCGGGCGAGTCGTGCCGCGTCGGCCTTCTGCCCGGCGGCCGCCTGGATGCGCTCCAGCACGCGCGGCACGACGACGAGGAAGGTCGGCCGCAGGACGGGCAGGGTCTCGACGACGGTGCTCGGCTCGCTGAGGTGAGCGATGCGCATCCCGTTCGCGAGGCAGATGAGCTGGAGGCCGCGTGCCAGGACGTGCGCGAGGGGCAGGAAGATGATGGTGTTCCCGCGCTCGTGCACGACCTCTCCGTACGCCGCGGCGATGTTCAGGACCTGCCCCAGGAAGTTGGCATGGGTCAGGACGGCGCCCTTGGGTTCGCCCGTCGTGCCCGAGGTGTAGACGATCGTCGCGGGCGAGTCGCGGTCGGCGACGGTGCGACGCTGCTCGAGGTCGGCATCCGTCACCTCGTCGACGCGCTTTCGCAGGTCGTCGAGAACCGGGATGCCGCCGGTCACCCGGTTGCGGGGGTCCATCGCGTAGGCGCCGAGTCGGCCGGTACCGGTCTCGGCGAACCCGTCGGTGAGCAGCTTCGTCTGCGCCTCGGTCCCGCCGACTCCCAGCACGACGCCCGCGTCGCGCACGATGCCGGCGACCTGGACGGGCGACGACGTCTCGTAGACGGGGACGACGACCGCCCCGGCGAACCACGCGGCGAGGTCGGTGACCGCCCACTCGTAGCGGGTCGAGGCGAGGATCGCGAGGCTGTCACCGGGGGCGACTCCCGCGGCCACGAAACCCTTTGCGAGCCGGCGGACGTCGGCGAGGAACTGTTCCGTCGAGACCTGCTGCCACGAGCCGTCGCCCACGGGGACGTCGAACGCGGCGTGGTCGGGGGCGTGCTGCGCCCGCCGGACGAGCAGGTCGGTGACGTTGCGGTACCCGTCCGCGGGCGCGAGAAGGGGAGTGTGTATCTGCGGCACGCAGATGGTTCGGAGCGATCAGCGGATCGGATGCCTCGGGCTCCGCGCCCTGGCACGGTTCAGCGCAGGCGCAGGACCGCGTCCCACAGGGCGTCGGCGACGGCGCGCTTCGAGCCCTCCGCGCGAGCGGTGACCTGGTCGGACGTGTCGACGAACAGCACGGCGTTGCGAGCCGACTCGAAGCCCTGCTGCCAGCCGACGCGGTTCACAGCGAGCAGGTCGACGCCTTTCCGGGCACGTTTGCGGATGCCGCGCTCCTGCAGCTCCGCCTCGTCAGCGGCGGTCTCGGCCGCGAAGCCGACGATCGTCTGTCCCGCGCCACGCTCCCGCACCAGTCCGATGAGGATGTCGGGGTTCTCGATCAGGTCGAGCGTGACGGTGCCGTCCTCTTTGCGGATCTTGACGTCTGAGACCTCGGGCACGGAGAAATCGGCGACGGCGGCGGCCATGACGACGACGTCGGATCCGCCGGCCGCGGCGCGCATCGCGGTATCCATCTCCGCCGCCGTGAGAGCCCGTTCGACGGCGATCCTGGGGTGGTGCAGGGCGGTGTCGAGCACGCTGCCGTCGACGTGGGCGGCGACGAGGTGCACGTACGCGCCGCGGTCGGCGGCCGCGAGCGCGACGGCGACGCCCTGCTTGCCGCTCGAGCGATTGCCGATGTAGCGGACCGGGTCGATCGGCTCGCGCGTGCCGCCGGTCGACACGACGACCGTCAGACCGGCGAGGTCGCCCGCCGGCGCCTCCGGCTCGCGCTCGACGAGGGCTAGGGCCTCGGCGACGATCTCGTCCGGCTCCGCCATCCGGCCGGGTCCGCTGTCGCCGCCGGTCAACGGTCCGTCGGCGGGACCGACGACGTATACGCCGCGGTCGCGGAGGGTGGTGATGTTCGCCTGCGTCGCGGCGTGGTCCCACATGGCGGTGTGCATCGCGGGGGCGACGACGACCGGCGCGGTCGTGGCAAGGAGCGTGACGCCGAGGAGGTTGTCCGAGATCCCGGCAGCCATCTTGGCCAGCGTGTTCGCGGTGGCGGGCGCGACGATCACGAGGTCGGCCTGGGTGCCGAGCGCGACGTGGCGCACCTCGGCGACGTCGTCGTGCACACTCGTCGTGACAGGATGGCGGCTGATCGCCTCCCAGGTGGCGGTCCCCACGAAGCGGAGCGAGTCCTCGGTGGGAACAACGTGCACCTCGTGCCCGTTGGTCACCAGCGCACGCACCACCTGCACCGTCTTGTACGCGGCGATGCCGCCCGAGACGCCCACGACGACGAACATGGTCCGATCCTCCCACGGGGCCGGACGCGAAAGGCCGGAACGATGTGCACCGTCATCGTCCACGTCCCCGAGGATCCCGCGGCGGCGATCCGTGTGCTCGCGGTCCGCGACGAGGATCCGCTGCGGGCGTGGGACCCGCTGGGGCCGTGGTGGCCCGAGCTGCCCGGGGTCATCGGTGTGCGCGACACCCGCGCCGGCGGGGCGTGGCTCGCGGCCGACCCCGCTGGCGCTCGGCTGGCGGTCGTCCTCAACCGGGCCGATCTCATCGACGACTCGCGGGCGACCGGGTCTCGGGGGCACATCGTGCTCGACGCGGCATCCGGGCGGGACCTGCCGGACTCGCCGGCGACGCACGGGTTCAATCTCCTGACGGTGACGCCCGGACGCGCCCGCGTGTCGATGTGGGACGGCGAGGCCGTCCGCACCGTCGACCTGGCGCCGGGCGTGCACATGATCGCGCACGACGACGTCGACGACCCGAAGACGGCCCGCATCGCCGCGTGGCACGACGCCTTCGCCGCGCCGTCGGGAGAGGACTGGGTGACGGAGTGGCTCGCCGCCCTCGAGCGCACGACGGCGCTGCCGCCGACGGACGACCGCGCGATCATCCGCGACAACCGGCCGCACGGATACCCGACCCTGTCACTGCTCGTGTGCGCGGCATCCGTCTCCGAGACCGCTGCCGAGGTCGTCTACGGCGAGCTCGACGAGCCGGGCGCCTGGAACAGTCTGCAGCTGCGCTGACCAGTGTCGGATGGCGGTGGTAGCTTCGCGGGCATGGCGGAACCGGCATCCGATCCGATCTTCTTCGCGTCGTCGGCGGAGTTCGGCGACTGGCTCGAGGCGAATCACACGACCGCCGCTGAGGTGTGGACGGTGTTCTACCGGAAGGGCGATCCGCGTCAGGGTCTGACGTGGGCCGACGCCGTCCCCGAGGCGCTGCGCTTCGGGTGGATCGACTCGGCCAACCGCAGCATCGGCGACGGCGCGCGGATCCAGCGCTGGACGCCGCGAGGGCCGCGCTCGGT
This sequence comes from Microbacterium oleivorans, assembly GCF_023715745.1. GTDB lineage: Bacteria > Actinomycetota > Actinomycetes > Actinomycetales > Microbacteriaceae > Microbacterium > Microbacterium oleivorans_D. Next base: position 791,261 of record NZ_JAMBOV010000001.1, read on the forward strand.
GTGGAGCGCCGTCAACATCGCGCACGTCGAACGCCTGCAGGCCGAGGGGCGGATGCATCCGGCCGGACTGGCCGCCTACGAGAAGCGCACGGCCGACCGCACCGGCGTCTATTCGCACGAGCAGCGCAACGAGCTGACGACCGAGCAGGCGGCGTCCCTCGCCGCGAACCCCGCGGCGCAGGCGTTCTGGGATGCGGCGACGCCGTCCTACCGACGAGCGGTCGCGAACTGGGTGCAGAGCGCGAAGCGCGAGCAGACGCGCGCCGATCGGCTCGCCACCCTCGTCGAGGACTCCGCGGCCGGGCGGCTCGTGCCGTTCCAGCGGTACGGTGAGCCGCCCGCGTGGCTCGCGCGTGCAGCCGCCGCCGCGTCAGCTGCGCGCGAGTGACCGGGCCGCGCGGTCCGCGTCCTCGGTGACGAGTGCGGCGTTGAGGCCGGCGCCTGCCATCGATCCCTGACCCATCGAGAGGGGGACGTTGCCGAAGGGGCTGACGACGTTGCCTGCGGCGAACACGCGCGGGTGGCTCGTGGCGCCTCGCATGTCGACGCGGAGTCCCTCGCCCGGGTTGTCCGAGACGGCCAGTGACAGGTTCTCGGCGAAGCCGAGGTGGAGCCGGGGTGTCGGCGCGGTGAGCAGCGCGTCGATCGAATGCTCGGCGCCGTCCGCGGTGATCGCGGCGACGATGTCGTCTTCCTCGATCCGCAGGCGCGAGACCGGGGCGGTGACGAGGCGGATGCCGCGCGCCGTGAGTCGTCCCGCGATCGTCGCGTCGAGCTCACCCATCGCTGCCGTGAATGCCGTGACGTCGTCGGTCCATTGCCGGATGAGTTCGATCTGATGCAGGCTCGCCGGCGACGTGGTGAGCACACCGAGGCGGCGCCCAGCGACCTCGTACCCGTGGCAGTAGGGGCAGTGGAAGACCCCGCGACCCCACTGCTCGCGCACTCCTGGGACGTCGGGGAGGTCGTCGACGACACCGGTCGTGATCACGATCCCGCGGGCGGAGACCGAGCCGTGCTCGTGTGCGACGGTGAGACGGTCGCCGCTGTCCGCGACGGAGAAGACACTCGCCTCGAGGAACTCGACGCCATAGGCCCGGGCATCGGCTCGGCCCATCTCGACGAGCTCCGCGGGGGATCGGCCGTCGTGCCCGAGCACGCCGTGCATGTGTGCGGCGAAGCGGTTGCGGGGTGCTCCCGCGTCGATGACGAGCGTGCGTCGGCGGGCGCGGCCGAGCATCTGAGCGGCGCTGAGGCCGGCGGCGCCGCCGCCGACGATGACGGCGTCGTAGAGGGTGTCTGTCATGGCTCCAGCCTGCGGCGAGACGAACGTGTGGGGCAAATGATCTTGCCGAAATGGCAAACTGGACCTCATGGCGATGGATCTCACCCGTGTCGGCCCCCGGTTGCGCGCCGCCCGGCAGCAACGCGGCTGGACGCTGGCCGATCTGGCGGCGAAGGCAGGGATGTCGATGAGCACGCTGTCGCGGCTGGAGTCCGGGCGACGCCAGGCATCCCTCGAGCTGCTGCTGCCGCTCGTGTCGGTGCTCGAGCTGCGCCTCGACGACCTCGTGCGGGGTGAGCCTGCCGACCCGCGGGTGCGGCGGGCGACCGAGCGGCGGCACGGCATGGTCGTCGCTCCGCTCACTCTCGAGCACTCGCCGGTGCAGACGTACAAGATCCGTTTCCCCGCCTCGGACGAGGCGCCCGCGCCGAAGGTGCACGAGGGCGTGGAGTGGTTCTACGTGCTGAGCGGCACCATCCGCCTCGTCCTGGACGGACAGGAGCACCGCATCGGTGCGGGCGAGGCGGCGGAGTTCGACACACGACTGCCGCACAGCATCAGCGCCACGTCGGAGGGCCCGGCCGAGGTGGTGAGCATCTTCAGCGCATCGGGGGAGCGTATCCACGTCCACGGGTCATGACGGATGTCGGGGGCGGGCCGTACGGTGTCGACATGAGAGCCGATGAGCTGTTCCTCCAGGCGGATGCCGCGTTGCGGTCCGTCATCGATCGCATCGATCCGGCCGATCTCTCCAAGCCGGCGCCGCAGGAGTGGACGACCACCCCTGACCCGACCTTCCGTGACATCGTCTTCGCGCACGCGTACGACGAGGCGTGGATCCCCGGCGTGCTGGCGGGGAAGTCCATCGCGGACGGCGACGAGTTCCGGCATGCGGATCTGCTTGGCGACGACCCGATCGGATCCTACGACCGGCTGAACGACACGGCGACAGCCGCGGTGCGCGACGGGGTCGCGCCGGGCACGGTGTTCCGCTTCCAGTACGGCGACTACCCGGCGGAAGAGGGCTATGCGCACATGGCGACCTACCGCGCGTTCCAGGCGTGGCTCATCGCGAAGCGTCTCGGCATCCCGTTCCGCCTGTCGCCGGAGCTGATCGCGGGATTGAACGAGCACGTCGTGCCGCATGCCGATGAATGGCGCCAGTGGGGTGTCTTCCCTCCGGCGATCGAGCCGCCCGCGGATGCGGACGACGAGACGCGACTGCTGTGCGCGGTGGGGTACTGGGAGCCCTGACGCTCGTCAGCGCTCGTGGACCGAGAGCACGTTGCCGGCAGGGTCGCGGAACCACGCGATCACCGGGCCGTCCGTCTCGCGCATGATGCCCTTGGAGTCGGTGGGCATGTCGTCGTAGATCGAGGTCACGACGCCTTTCGCGTTGAGCTCGTCGACGGCGGCGTCGACGTCATCGACGGGGAAATTGAGGATCGTGAAGCCGGCGGGCTCATGGTTCGGCTTGCCGTAAACCAAAACGGACGCGCCCGATGCGAGGCGCAGCTGAAGGAAGCCGTTGTCGAGCGTGGCGACCTCGAGGCCGAGCGTTTCGGCATAGAACGTCCTCGCCGCGTCGAGGTCGTCGACCGCGAATCCGCTGTAGGCGCCGTCGACCTGGAACATGGCCGTCTCCTTCGTCCGGGTATGCGACCAGGGTCCCGCTGCGGGAGGGAGTTGTCCAGGGTCATTCGGTGGGCGACGAGTAGACCGCGACGGATGCCGGGCGCTCCGACGCGACCGCGACGAGCGCGATGATGCCGAGCCCGACGGTCCCGGCGAGGAACCCGAGCATCCCGAGCGCCGATGCGAGACCGATCGCCTGCATGGCGGTGGCCGGATCCATCATCAGGAGCTGGCCGAGCGCGACAGACGCCACCTGCACGCCGAGGGCGATGGCGGGCGTCCACCGCCAACGGCGCGGAACGACACCGGCGCGTGCGATCTGCACGACAGCGACGATGCCGAGCGCGAGAGGGACGAATGTGGAGACCTCCCACGGGATGAGGGGGGTCGGGTTCATCGGGTCCTGGAAGAGGCCGACGACGCGCATCGCGAGAGACCAGAGGGCGAGCAGGACGAGTGTCGTCGTCCCGAGCGGTCTGCGGGCGGTGACGCTGTCGCGCGTTGACCCACCGATGGCGAAGACCAGGCACGCGCCCGCCCACAGGATGTCGACGAGGAAGCCGAGGAAGTCGGTGAGAGACGACCCCAGCGTCGCGCTGAGCAGGATGCCGGCGACGCCTGATGCGATGAGACCGATGCCGCCGATCGTCCACGTGAGTCTGCGTCCGCGCATGTCAGCACGCTAGCGGGTGGGGTGAGGCGCGCGGGTGCGGGGATGCCGAGTGTGAGACCGAGGTGGATCAGGGCGCCCCGCGGTGCCGGAGGGGATGTCGGAACCCCCTCCTAGTCTGGGACTATGTCCAGTTCGCCCGATGCTCGCGACGAGGTCCCCGAGGGGATCCCGACCGCGCTGGACTGGGTGGTGATGTGCGCCGACATGGCGACGGTGCATGCGGCGCAACGGTATGCGTGCATCGTCGAGTTGTGGGATGACGCGATCGCCGATGCGCGGCGGCGGGAGGAACCGGTCGCGTTCGTGGAACGGTCGGTGCGGCTCGAGGTCGCGGCTGCGTTGCGGATCACGGAGCACGCCGCGGGACGTCTCATGGGCGTCGGTCATGCGCTGATGCGCCGGTACCCGCAGGTGTGGGAGGCGATGAGCCGCGCGGTGATCACCGAGACCCACGCGACGATCATCGTCGACGGCCTCGACCAGGTCGAGAACGTGACCGCAGGGCTCATCCACGAGGTGCTGAGCCTGGCGGAGGAACAGTCGACGGGTCCGTTCCGGCGGGCGGTGAAACGCATCGTCGACCGGGAACAGGAAGCGGCCCTCGCGCAGCAGCACGCCGCGGCGGTCGCCTACCGGCACGTCCGGGTGGACGCGGGTGTGGATGGGATGGCGTGGTTGACCGCGCACCTGCCCGCGGTGGAAGCGCACGCGATCCTCGGCCGGATCACCGCGATCGCGAAAACTCTCGACGATGACCGGTCCCTGGATCAGAAGCGCGCGGACGTGTTCGGGGATCTCCTGATCGACGGAGAGACCGAGTCGCTGCCGGCGAAGGCACGAGGCATCCGTCCGACCGTGACGGTCACGGTTCCCGCCCTCACGCTCCTCACCGGCGAGGGGCCCGCGGCGCAGCTCGACGGGATCGGACCGATCCCGGTCGAGAAGGCGCGGGAGTTGTGCGGGGCAGCAGCCGGGTGGATGCGAGTGCTCACCCACCCAGAGACCGGGGTCGTCCTCTCCGTCGGACGCGACACCTACCGGCCACCCGCAGACCTCCGCCGGCTGGTCGTGTGGCGGGCCGCACGATGCATGGCCCCCGGATGCGGGATCCCCGCCGACCGGTGCGACATCGACCACACCACCGACTGGCACCACGGCGGAACCACCGCCGCGAGCAACCTCGCCCCGCTGTGCCGCGGGCACCACACCCTCAAACACCAGACCGACTGGCAGGTCCGAGCCAGACCCGGCGGCGCGCTCGAATGGACCTCACCCGCCGGACGCGTCTACCTCGTCCACCCCGAACGCCGCATCCCGACCTTCACCGTCGACCCACCCGGACCACCACCGTTCTGAGCACCCGATACGGACGCACGCCATCACCCGTCCTACCGCTTTCGTCTGCGAAGATCCGAGTCGGATCGAGATCTTGCAAGCTCGACTAGCGTCCATCCGAGCGCAGATCGAGGACGATCTCGCCGGTCGCCGGGCCGTCGTCCGCGGCGCGCATCACAGAGCGATGCTCTGCGTCCACGGGGCGTGGTGACTCGTCCGCGACCGCCCGGGAGCGCTCGAGATCATCCGTCTGCATCGCGTAGACGATGATCGGGCCCTCACTCGTATCGATCACCATCGCCGTCTCATGATCGATGCCCTCGGCCGTGAGAGATTCCAGCGCCTCGGCGCGACGAGGACCATCGAGCTCTCGCAACCAGTCGATGACTCGATCGCGATGATCAGGGCGAAGGCGCCGAGCGACGAGATGGATCAGAGCACGAGATCAACGAGACCGGAAGCGGCACGCGTCGAGGGACGCGCTCGAGCTGGGCTGCGAGGCGTGAACAGGAACTCGACGCACGAGCCTCAGGCGCGGTGGTCGCGGTAGTACTCGAGCAGCGCCTTCGTCGAGGCATCCTGAGCCTCGAGCGCCTCGGTGTCACCCTCGATCGCCGGCGCGATCTGCAGGGCCAGCTGCTTGCCGAGCTCCACACCCCACTGGTCGAACGAGTTGATGCCCCAGATCGCACCCTGCGTGAAGGTGATGTGCTCGTACAGCGCGACGAGCTCGCCCAGAACCTTCGGCGTCAGCGCCGGGGCGAAGATCGACGTCGTCGGACGGTTGCCGGGGAACGTGCGTGCCGCGACGAGAGCACCCTTCGTGCCCTCGGCCTCGACCTCCTCGGCCGTCTTACCGAACGCGAGCGCCTTCGTCTGCGCGAGGAAGTTGGCCAGGAACAGGCCGTGCACGTCGCGGTCGCCGTCCGTCAACGCATAGGCCGGGTTCGCGAATGCGATGAAGTCCGCCGGGATCAATCGAGTGCCCTGGTGGATCAGCTGGTAGAACGCGTGCTGCCCGTTCGTCCCCGGCTCGCCCCAGAACACCTCGCCGGTGTCCGTCGTGACGGGAGACCCGTCCCAGCGCACCGACTTGCCGTTCGACTCCATCGTCAGCTGCTGCAGGTACGCGGCGAACCGGCTGAGCTGCTGCGCGTACGGCAGCACGGCGTGCGACTGCGCGCCCAGGAAGTTCGTGTACCAGACGTTCAGCAGACCCATCAGAACGGGGACGTTCTCCGCCAGCGGCGTGGTCCGGACGTGCTCGTCCACGGCGTGGAAGCCGGCGAGCAGCTCGCGGAACGTGTCGGGTCCGAACTCGATCACGAGCGACAGCCCGATCGCCGAATCGACCGAGTACCGGCCGCCGACCCAGTCCCAGAAGCCGAACGCGTTCGCGGTGTCGATGCCGAACTCGGCGACCTTGTCGAGCGCCGTCGAGACCGCGACGAAGTGGTGGGCGACGGCATCCTTCTTCTGCTCGTCGCTGCCGTCGATCGCCCCTGCCGACGCGAGGCCCTCCCACAGCCAGTCGCGTGCCAGACGCGCGTTCGTCAGGGTCTCGAGCGTCGTGAACGTCTTCGACGCGACGATGAAGAGCGTCGTCTCGGGGTCGAGGTCCTTCGTCTTCGACGCGATGTCGAACGGGTCGATGTTCGAGACGAACCGTGCCGAGATGCCGGCATCCGCGTAGGGCTCCAGCGCCGCCGAGATCATGACGGGCCCGAGGTCCGAGCCGCCGATGCCGATGTTGACGACCGTCTCGACCTTCTTGCCCGTGACGCCGGTGAACTCGCCTGAGCGCACCCGTCCGGCGAACTCCGCCATCGCGTCGAGCACGCCCTGCACGTCGGCATCCACGTCCTTGCCGTCGACCGTCAGCGAGGGCACGGCGTCGGCCGGACGGCGCAGCGCCGTGTGCAGCACCGCGCGGTCCTCCGTCGTGTTTATGTGCTCACCCGCGAGCATCGCGGCATACCGCTCGGCGACTCCGGTCTGCTCCGCGAGGCGGACCAGCGCGGCGACGATCTCATCGGTCACGAGGTTCTTCGACAGGTCGACGTGCAGGTCGGCGACGTCGTGCGTGAGCTTCGCGACGCGCTCCGGGTCCGACGCGAACCAGCCGCGCAGATCGGGCGTGAAGCCCGCCTTCAGCGACTCGAGTTCAGCCCAGGCGGAGGTGGTGGTGGCGTCGATCGGAGCGTTGGTCACCCCTCAACGGTACCGACGTTCTCGAGGGTCCGTCCACGCATGACGGACCGGCCCCGGCGGTCGCTGATGCGCCCGTCCGCCAGCGTCACCACCTCATCGACGTCCCCGAGTTCGCCGAGGTCGTGCGTCACGACGACGACCGCCGCGCCGCGGCTCGTCGCGACCCGGAGAGCGGATGCCGCGGCCCGCCGCGACACGTCGTCGAGACCGCTCGTCGGCTCGTCGAGCAGCAGCAGATCCGCGTCCTGTGCGAGGGCCTGCGCGACGAACGCGCGCTGACGCTGACCACCGGACAGTGCGCCGAGCGGCCGCGACGCGAGCGGGGTCAACCCGACCGCATCGATCGCCTCTGAGACGGTCGCGCGATCACTCCGCCGCAACGGCCGAAAGGCTCCTCGCTCCCGCCACCGGCCCATCGACACGAGATCGGTCACCGACAGCGGGAGCCGCGCGGCGTCCGCCGTGTGCTGTGCGACGAGCGCGACCGCGGTACCGGCGCGCAGCTCCGCGGTGCCGGACGTCGGCGCGCGGAACCCGGCGAGCACCGAGACGAGCGTCGACTTCCCCGATCCGTTCGCCCCCACCACGGCCGTCAACCGTCCGGCGTGGATGTCGAGGTCGACACCATCGAGTGCACGGTGACCCTCGAGGTCGACACGGACGTCACGGAGACGGACGACGGGCTCAGCGGGAGGCGGCATCCCGCCATTATTGCAAATGAAAACCGTTCTCAATTACGTGTACAGTCAGGCAGCGTGTCCGCCCTCCTCGACCCGTTCGCCGTCGCGTTCGTCCAGCGCGCCCTCGTCGGCGGTGCGCTCGTCGCCGTCGTCTGCGCGGTCGTCGGGACATGGGTCGTGCTCCGAGGCATGGCGTTCCTCGGCGAGGCGATGGCGCACGGGATGCTGCCCGGCATCGCCCTCGCGACCCTCACCGGGTTCCCGCCCGTCGCCGGCGCCGCCGTCAGCGCCGCCGCGATGTCGCTCGGTGTCGGCGCGCTCCAGCGTCGCGGACGGCTGTCGGCCGACACCAGCATCGGCCTGCTCTTCGTCGCGAGTCTGTCGCTCGGCGTCATCGTCATCTCCGCCTCCCGCAGCTTCGCGACGGACGCGTCGGCGATCCTCTTCGGCGACATCCTCGCCGTCGAAGAGAGCGACCTCGTGCTGCTCGCGATCGCCGCGATCGTCACCCTGCTCGCCGCCGCCGCGGGACACCGCGCGTTCGTCGCCCTCGCGGTCGATCCGCGGCAGGCGCAGCTGCTGGGTCTTCGTCCCCGTCTCGCGCACGTCCTCCTCGTGGGGCTCGTGACGCTGGCGGTCGTCTCGGCCTACCAGGCCGTCGGCTCGCTCCTGGTGGTCGGCATGCTGCTCGGGCCCGCCGTCGCCGCCGGCGCCTGGACCCGACGCATCGTCCCCACGATGACGCTCGCCGCCGTCATCGGCATCGTCGCCGTCGCGGTCGGGCTCGTCCTGTCGTGGCACCTGGGCACCGCGGCCGGGGCCACCGTCGCGTTCACCGCGATCTGCTCCGGTGCGGCGTCCACCGGCATCCGCTCACTCATTCCTCTCACCCGCTCCACCCCCGACGAAAGGACCGCATGAACCGCTGCGTCCCGATCGCCCTCCTGCCCGTTCTCGTCCTGACTCTCGCTGCGTGCCAGTCCACCCCCGTGCCCGACTCCGCCCCGGAGGAGGACGACCACGGCGCCATCGCGGGCGCCACCGAGTTCGCCGAACCCGCCTTGCACCTCACGAGCGTCTCGCCCACCGGCGCGGTCCACCACCTCGACCTGCTCGACGAACAGGTCGAGCCGCTCGGGGAGATCGCGGCGCCGACCTCGCTCGAGACCGACGGGCGCTTCCTCTACGCCGGCCGAGACGGCGGCGTCTCGATCGTCGACAGCGGCGTGTGGACCTGGAACCACGTCGACCACTTCCACTACTACGAGGCCCCCGCCGCCGTCCTCGCCGACCTCGCCGGCGACGGCGAGCCGACCGTGGTCGCGAGCGACCTCGGTGCCGGAGTCCACTTCGACGGGGGAGAAGCCGTCCTCCTCGACCTCGACGCCCTGAAGGACGGACGCGTCGTGGAGCGCTTCCGCCTCGACGCGCTTGCCGGTGCCGGCATGGTCGTCCCCCTCCCGACCGGAGCGCTGGTGACGGATGCCGACGGTCTCCGGCACGTCGATGCGGAGGGCGCGACGCAGCGGACCGTCCCGTGCGACGAGCCCGCCGGCTCGATCGCCACGAACGTGGGCGTCGTGGTCGGCTGCACGGACGGCGCGGTCCTGGCCGTGACGGATGCCGACGGCACGACATTCGAGCGCATCCCATACCCCGACGGCGCCACCGACCGGGCGCTCTCGTTCTCGGCACGCGAAGGGCGCCCGACCGTCGCCGGACCCACCGGGGGCGACGCGTTCTGGCTGCTCGACACCCGTGAGCGCGCGTGGAGCCGCATCGACGCGGGCGAGCCCCTCGCCCGCGTGAGCGCGGTCGACGACGTCGACCAGCACGTCGTCGCCCTCACGACGGCGGGGGAGGTGCTCGTGGTCGACGGCGCGACCGGGAGGGCCCTCGGTCGCACCGAGCCGCTCGTCTCGGCATCCCTCAGCGATCCGGACGTCGCCGCGGGTGTCACGCTGCAGGTGGACGCGAACCGCGTCTACCTGAACGGCCCCGCCGAGAACGCGCTCGTCGAGATCGACTACGCCGACGCCGCGCGGATCGCGCGCACCTTCGCGACGACGGACGCGCCGGCCTTCTTTGCGGAGACCGGCCGATGAGGCGCGCGTTCGCGGCGATCGCCGTCGCCGCGCTCGCCGCGCTCTCGGGCTGCGCCGCAGCTGCTCCCGACCGGGCGACCGTCGTCGTCACGACCGACCTGCTCGGCGACATCACCGCGAACCTCGTCGGTGACCAGATCGAGGTCGTCACGCTCATGCCGCGCGGAAGCGACCCGCACTCGTTCGAGTTGTCGGCGCGCGAGGCGGCGACCCTGCGCACCGCCGACCTGCTCGTGTCCAACGGCCTCGGGCTCGAAGAGGGCGTGCAGCACCACGTCGACGCCGCCGTCGCCGACGGCGCCGTCTCGTTCGTCGCGGGAGACCATATCGATCCTCTCGACTACGCGGACGCCGACGTCGTCGACCCGCACTTCTGGACCGACCCCACCCAGACGGCCCGGGTCGTCGAGGCGCTCGTGCCGGAACTCGCGCAGGTCGACGGGGTGGAGGCATCCGTCATCGACGAGGCCGCCGTCGCGTACCTCGACGAGCTGGCCGCGCTGGATGCCGAGATGGCCGACACCCTCGGCGCGATCCCCGCGGAGCACCGCGCCCTCGTGACCAACCATCACGTGTTCGGGTACCTCGCACGGCGGTACGACGTGCGCATCCTCGGGGCTGCGATCCCCGGGGGCACGACGCTCGCGGCCCCCAGCGCCGCCGACCTGCAGGACCTCGTCGACGCGATCGACGAGGCCGGCGTGACGACGATCTTCGCCGACTCGTCGCAGCCCGACCGGCTCATGCAGGTGCTGGCCGACGAAGCCGGCCGCGACGTCGACGTCGTCTCGCTCTTCACCGAATCCCTCGCCCCGGAAGGCTCCCCGGGCGGCACCTACCTCGACATGATGCGACGCAACCTGCAGAGCATCTCCGACGGCCTCACCCGATGAGGCATTCCCTGGAAAGGAAACCCATGAAGAAGACCCTGCAGTTCGGCGCCCTGGCCGGCGCCGCTGCCCTCGTGCTGGCGGGCTGCGCGTCCGCCGGCGCGCCCGCATCCGCACCGGGCGCCTCGGAGCCCCCGCAGAGCGGTACGCCGGCGGACGGTCCCCGCGTCGCCGTCGCTTACGAGGGCGGGGTGCTCGTCCTCGGCGGCGAGGACTACGACAACCTCGGAGAGTTCGCCTCCGAGGACTTCATCCGCCTGAACGCCGCCGGCGACGGCCGCCATGTGATGGTGACGACGTCGAAGGGCTTCCAGCTCCTCGACGCGCAGGAGCCCGAACTCACCGACCTCGTCGTGCCGGCCGCGGCCGCGGGGCACGTCGTCTCCCACGCGGGCACGACCGTGCTCTACGACGACGCCACCAGCGACACGACCATCTTCGACTCCGCCGCACTCGCCGAGACCGACGGCGAGCTGCCCGAGGCCGAGGTGATCCCGGGCGTCACGGCGCATCACGGCGTCTCGGTCGAGCTGGAGGACGGCACCCTGCTGACGACGGTCGGCGACGAGTCGGGGCGCACCGGCATCCGTGTCCTCGATGCCGACCGGAACGACGTGGCGTCGAACGACGAGTGCCCCGGCGTCCACGGTGAGGGCACCGCGAAGGACGAGGCTGTCGTCTTCGGCTGCGAGAACGGCGCCCTCGTCGTGAAGGACGGCGAGATCACGAAGCTCACCTCGCCCGACGAGTACGGCCGGATCGGCAACGCCTACGTCTCCGATGACAGCCCGCTCGTCGTCATGGACTACAAGGACGACCCGGATGCCGAGGGCTACCTCCTCCGCAACATCGCCCTCGTAGACACGGCCGCGGGGACGCTCGAGAAGATCGCGCTGCCCGACGGCGTCGAGTACACCTACCGCGGCGTCGGTCGCGGCCCGGACGACGAGGCCGTGCTCATCGGCACCGACGGCAACCTGCACACGATCGACCCGGCCACCGGCGAGATCACGGCATCCCTTCCGGTCGTCGACCCGTGGGAGGGTCCGGCCGAGTGGCAGGACCCCCACCCCTCGGTCAAGGTCGCGGGCTCCTTGGCCTACGTGACCGACCCCGCCGACAGCGAGCTCGTCGTGATCGACCTGGAGACCGACGAGATCGTCCACACCGTCGCCCTCGACCACATCCCCAACGAGATCGCCGTCGTGGGCTGACCTCCCCACACGGCGTCGAGCCGACGCGAAGTGCTGTCTCCACCATCTGTGGAGCGCACTTCGCGTCGGCTCGCGGCGCGTGAGAGGTCAGTCGGCGGGGCGGAGGGTGACGGAGCCGGCGGAGACCTGCACGTCGACGGTGCGGGCGGCGCCGTCGGCGGTCTCGAGCTGGTTGTCGAACGAGCCCGCCGAGACCTCGGACGTCACGTCGTACGTGCCGTCGGGGAGGGTGCCGACCAGGGTGCCGGCGCTGACGTCCACCCGGACGCTGTCGAGCGAGGTCCCCGTCACGTCGGCGATGATCTGCCCGGCGCCGATGGTCATGCTCGCCTGCTGGGCGCCGTCGATACGGACGTCGGCCTCACCGGCGCTCACGTCGACGCGCAGGTCGTCGGCGCTGCCCGAGACATCCGCGTCGCCCGCTCCGACGTGCAGGTCGAGCCGGCCGTAGGTGCCGTCGGCGGTGAGCGAGCCCGCGGCGACGTCGAAGTCCGCCTCGAGCTTCTGCTCGGCCATCTCGGCGGGCAACGTCAGCGTGGCGCGGTTGTCGTTCCAGCTGAACCCGCCCTGGAGGGCCCACCAGGGGCGGTTGTTGGTGACGGCCAGGGTGTCGCCGCGGCGCTCGAGCCGCCAGTTGCCGTCGCCGCCGGCGACCTCGAGGATCGCCCCGTCGACATCGGCGTACTGGACGACGACGTGTCCCGCCGAGACGTCGAGCGACAGCGCCTCGACACCGCTGGTGTCCGCCGTCCCGCCGTCGCTGCCGCGCGACGCCGCGTACGCGATCGAGCCGATCCCCGACAGGAGGGCGCCGAGGAGCAGGAGCCCGCCGAGGCAGATCGCGATGATCGCGACGATCTGTGCCGACGGCCGCGTCTGCCGCGGCGGCTGCGGACCGGCCGGGGGCGCGGCGGTGGGCGGGGGAGTGAGGTCGATGCTCATCGGTTCGTTCCGTTCTGGTCGGGTCGGCCGTGTTCGAGATGGACGAGCGCCGCGAGCACCCGCCGGTTGCCGTGCTCGTCCTGTTCGAGGCCGAGCTTCTGGAAGAGGGAGGTGATGTACTTCTCGACGCTCGCCTCCGAGACGAACAGCGCACCCGCGATGGCCGCGTTGCTCTTGCCCTCGGCGATGAGCGCGAGCACCGAGCGTTCCCGGTCGGTGAGGCGCGACATCCGCTCGTCCCGCGCCCGGCGCGTCAGCAGCTGCGCGACGACCTCGGGGTCGAGGACCGTGGCGCCGGCGGCGATCCGGTCGATCGAGTCGAGGAAGTCCCGCACGTCGGCGACGCGGTCCTTGAGCAGGTACCCGAGGGCGGCGTTCTGCCCGGTGATGAGGTCGCTCGCGTACCGCTCCTCGACGTACTGGCTGAGCACCAGGACGGGCAGGGACGGATGCTGCGCCCGCAGCGCCAGCGCGGCCCGGATGCCCTCGTCGGTGAAGGTAGGGGGCAGCCGCACGTCGAGGATGCACAGCTCCGGCTCGGTCTCGGTGACCTGCTCGACGATGCCGTCGGCGTTCGGGAGCGCCGCGACGACGGAGTGACCGGCGTCCTCGAGGACGCGCACCAAACCCTCGCGCAGCAGCGTCGAATCCTCGCAGATCAGGATGCGCACGGGACCGTCACCTCCAGAGCCGTCGGCCCGCCGGCCGGGCTGTCGAGCGTCGCGGTGCCGCCGGCGGCGAGCACCCGGTTCATGATCCCGTCGAGACCGCCGCCGGGGAGCACGCGGGCTCCGCCGATGCCGTTGTCCTCGACGCGCGCCCAGATGAGACGACCGGTCTGGGCGTCGCCGCGGCTGCGGACCACGACGCGCACCTCGGTGGCGCGAGCGTGCTTGGCGGCGTTCGTCAGCGACTCGGCGATGACGAAGTAGGCGGCGGCCTCCGCGGTTGCGCTGCAGCGCTCGTCGAGGCGGACGTCGAGCGCGACGGGGACGTGGGACCGTGCCGCGAGGGCCGAGAGGGCGGCATCCAGTCCGCGGTCGTCGAGGACGGAGGCGTGGATACCGCGGGCCAGTTGGCGCAGCTCGGTGATGGCGGCCTTCGTCGAGGTGTGCGCCTCGTCGATGAGCGCTTTCGCGGCGACCGGGTCGGAGTCGATCTTCTGCTGCGCCATGCCGAGGGTCATCCCGACCGAGACGAGCCGGGGCTGGACGCCGTCGTGCAGATCGCGCTCGATGCGGGTGCGCTCGACCTCGCTGGCGCGGACCGCGCCCGCCCGCTGCACGCCCGCCGTCCGCGCCTGCTCGGCGAGGATCGCCTCGCGCGAGGGCACGAGGATCGACCGCGTGAGGAGGTCGTCGAGGAGCGAGACGCCGAAGAGGACACCGAGGCTGACGAGGGCCGCGATGACACCGCCGGCGACGGCCCAGCCGTCCGAGACGGCGATCCCGGCGAGGGGCAGGGTGCCGTCCGACCGGCCCGACAGCGGTGAGAAGGCGAGACCGATCGAGGTAATCACCGCCCACGTCGCCGCGATGACGATCCATCCGAGCACGGTGGCGATCGCGAGGCTGCCGATGCCGCGCCACATCCCGCCGTCGATGAGCTGGAGCCACAGGGTGCGCATCAGTCCGCGGAATCCCGGCTCCCCGCTCGTGCGGATCCGCAGCTGCGGGATGCCGTGACGGTACAGGCCCTCAGCGCGCTCGTGCTCGAGCCACGACGCGGCCCACGCGAGGTAGAGCGCGGCGACGAGGAAGAGGGCACCGACACCCAGGATGAGGATCGTCCCGATCCCCGTGCTGAACAGGGTGACGACGGTGGTGAGGATGCCGGTGCCCGCCACGGCGACCGCGGCGAGCTGTGCGAGCGCGCCGAGGCGCCGCATCGGGCGCAGCCGCCGAGGCGGCGCGGAGGTGTCGGATGTCATGTTCCCCACGCTAGGGGTGGGGTGCGCGGGCCACATCCGGGCCGACCGGAGACCTCCGTTCGGGTTATCCCCCGGACGTCGTGGCGCCGTCGGAGAAGCCGCGGGCGTACGCCTCGCGCGTCCCCTCGCCGAACAGGTCGCGCTCGGCCGGCCGGACGATCGAACGCGCCCCGGGGAGGTCGAGGTCCCCCACGAGGTCCCCACGGCCGCGGACGACGGCCACCGGCATCCCGCTCGACTTGCGCTTGACGAGGTCGGCGGCGCCGGCGAGCTCGTCGGCGACGCAGGGCAGCGTGACGGCGAGGGGCCGGCCCGAGGCATCCGTCGCCCCGCGCAGGTCCTCGATGACGACGACCCCCGCCGCGCCGATCGCGCAGTCGGTCTGGCCCTCGCGCCACGCGCGGCCGAGCGTGTCGGACACGATCACGCCGATGCGGGCGGCGGTCCGTTCGCGGATGCCGACGGCCAGGGCGCGCGCCGACGCATCGGGATCCTCGGGCAGCAGCAGGATCAGACCCTCGGGGGTGTTACTCGCATCGACTCCTGCGGCCGCGGCGACGATGCCCAAGCGGCTCTCGACGATCCGGACCGTGCCCGCTTCGTTCTCGGCGACGACGCGCACGCTCTCCTCGGCGATCGCCGCATCGCGGTCCGCCGCCGGGCGGTAACGGCCCTCGGCCTTGGAAACGATCTTGCTGGTGACGACCAGGATGTCGCCGTCCCGGAGGGTTCCGGCCGAGGCCGCCACGATCTCCTCGACCAGGTCGGTGCCGGGGCCTATCTCGCCGATCCCGGTGAGCGGCCAGACGGTCAGCGGTGCGGGAGCGTCGGGCATCGGCCCAGGATACGGCGACCCTACGCTGGAGGAGTGACCTCGACCCCCGCTCCCCGTGTCGTCCTGCTCGCCGGCGGCGTCGGCGGATCCACCTTCGCCACCGGCCTCCGCGACGAGCTGGCCGAGCGTGGCGGCGAGCTCGCCGTCGTGTGCAACACCGGTGACGACCTCTGGTTGAACGGCCTGCGTCTGCAGCCCGACGTCGACTCGATGCTCTACGCGCTCGCCGGGGTGAAGGACCTCGCGCAGGGGTGGGGTCGCGCGGGAGACTCGCGCCGCGTGGCGGACGAGCTTGCCGCCTGGGGAGTCGGGTGGGAGTGGTTCCTGCTCGGCGACCTCGACCTCGGCGCGCACATCGCCCGGACGTCCTGGCTGCGCGAGGGGCTGAACCCGACCGAGGCCGTCGCGCGGCTGCAGTCGCGGTGGGACCTCGGCGCGACCCTCCTGCCGATGACCGACACCGAGGTCGACACCCACGTGATCCTGGATGCCGCGGGGCACCGCCTGCACTTCCAGGAGTGGTGGACCCGTCACCGCGCCCGCCTCGAACCGGTCCGCTTCGAGAATCCCGGCATCGAGGCATCCGCTCCCGCGCCGGGCGTGCTCGAGGCGATCGCGGGGGCCGACGCGATCCTCGTCGCCCCGTCGAACCCCATCGTCTCGATCGGTCCGATCCTCGCCGTCCCGGGCCTGGCCGACGCGCTCCAGACGGCTGCCGCTCCGGTCGCGGGCGTCTCGCCGATCATCGGCGACGCCCCCGTTCGCGGCATGGCCGACGTGTGCCTGCGCGTCGCCGGCGTCCCCTGCACGACCGCCGGGGTCGCGGCGCACTACGGTGCGCGCGGAGACGGTGGCGTGCTCGACGCGTGGCTCATCGCCGAGGAGGACGCGAAGGCTGCGGCATCCGTCGCCGCCCTGGGGATCGCGGCGCACGTCGAGCCCCTGTGGATGACGGATGCCGCGCGCACCCGCGCACTCGCCGTCGCCGCGCTGCGCGCCGTCGGCCTCTGAGACGCGTTCGTCAGGCGAATGGAGCGGCCGAGGACGCGCCTGCCAGCTCCTCCGCGACGAGGCGCACGTTGGCGGTGATGACACCGGCCGTCACGCGGACGTGCGGGGTCGCGGCTCGGTCGCCGGGCGCTGCATACGGAGCGCCCGCCGACACGGCGATTCCGGCAGCAGCCAGCCGGGTCCGCGCCGCCCGCTCGTCGACGACCGGCAGCCACAGGTTGATGCCGTCCGGGTCGCCCACGTCGACCCCGAGTTTGCGGAGCGCGGTCGCCATCCGGTCGAGGCGGTCGCGGTAGATCAGGCGTGCCGTGCGCACACGGGCGACCGATCCCGGATCGGTCAGCAGGCCGAGGAGGACGGTCTGCAGCAGTCGTGAGGTCCATCCGGGTCCCAGCATCCGCCGTGCCACGAGCCGGTCGACCACGCGCGCGGGGCCGCCGAGGGCGGCGATGCGCAGGTCGGGGCCGTGCGACTTCGAGAAGCTGCGGACGTGGACGACCTGGCCGGGGATCCACCGCGCCAGGGTGACGTCGGGTGCCGAGCAGATGAGGGCGGAGTGGTCGTCCTCCACGACGGTCACGCGACGCCCGTCAGGCGCGTTCATGATGAGTTGCGCCAGCACACGGGCGCGCTCCACGCTCATCGAGATCCCGGTCGGGTTCTGTGCCCGCGGCTGCAGGACGACCGCCGCGGGTCGGCGCGCGAGCGCCCGTGAGAGCGATGCCGGCGTCACGCCGTCGCGGTCCAGGGCGAGCGGGATCGGCTCGGCGCCGAGGGCTTCGAGCAGGTCGAAGAAGTAGGGGAACCCGGGGGACTCGATCGCGACGCGGTCGCCGAACCGTACGACCTGCTCGAGGGTGCGCGAGATGCCGTCGAGCGCCCCGTCGACGACCGTGAAGGTCTCGACACCGGGCGCCGGCCAGGTCTCGGCGATGTGCGCGTGCAGCTCGGGCAGCACGGGAAGGTCGTGATAGCGGCCCGTGTCGGCCCTCGGCGCGACGCGTGAGAACGCGCCCTCGAGAGCCGGCAGCATGGCCGGGTCCGGGGTGCCGTGCGAGAGGTCGAGCCGGACGGGCTGCGAGGAACCGGCCAGCCCTTGCACTCGAGGACTCAGCCATTCCCGTGGCTCGTCGCGCACGAAGCTGCCTGCGCGGCCGCGCGAGACGATCGTGCCCGCGTCCGACAGCGCCCGCCACGCCGCGGCGACCGTCCCCGCGGAGACGCCGAGAGCCGCGGACAGCTCCCGCACCGTCGGCAGGCGCTCCCCCCGCTCGAGGGTGCCGTCGGCGACGAGCCGCGCGATCTCGCCCGCCATGCCGAGGGGGGTGCGGGACTGGAGCGAATCGGGGCGCAGCATCCGTCGTCCTCTCGTGCGGGAGGTGTCCGGAGGATTAACGACCGCGACACATCCGGAAACTGTCGAGAAATGTTCAAGCAGGACAGTAACAGAACCGAGGGAAGGGAGGCCGAGATGGCAACGGTGAGGGCGGCGATCACGCAGACGACCTGGACGGGCGACAAGGAGTCGATGCTCGACAAGCATGAGCAGTTCGCTCGCGAGGCCGCAGCGCAGGGCGCGCAGGTCATCTGCTTCCAGGAGCTGTTCTACGGTCCGTACTTCGGCATCACGCAGGAGAAGAAGTACTACCGCTACGCCGAACCGGTCGACGGCCCCATCGTGCAGCGCTTCGCCGCGCTCGCGAAGGAGCTGAGCATGGTCATGGTCCTGCCCATCTACGAAGAGGCGCAGACCGGTGTGTACTACAACACGGCCGTGGTGGTGGATGCCGACGGCACGATCCTCGGCTCGTACCGCAAACATCACATCCCGCACGTCGAGAAGTTCTGGGAGAAGTTCTACTTCCGTCCGGGGAACCTCGGCTACCCCGTCTTCGACACCGCGGTCGGCAAGGTCGGCGTCATCATCTGCTACGACCGGCACTTCCCCGAGGCGTGGCGCGAGCTGGGGCTGAACGGCGCGCACCTCGCCTTCAACCCGAACGCCACCAAGCCCGGCCTGTCGAACCGGCTGTGGGAGGTCGAGCAGCCCGCCGCCGCCGTCGCGAACGGTTACTTCGTCCTCGCCCCCAACCGCGTCGGCCGCGAGGACAACGAATACGGCGACGAGGCGGTCACCTTCTACGGCACCAGCCAGATCGTCGACCCGCGCGGCAACTACGTCGGCGAGCTCGGTTCCGGCACCGACGAGGAGATCCTCATCCGCGACCTCGACATGGACCTCGTCCGCGAGATGCGTGACGACTGGCAGTTCTACCGCGACCGCCGCCCCGACTCGTACGCCGAGATCGTCGCCCCGTAAGGAGAGCGGAACCATGCCCACCACGCTCATCACCGGCGGCACCGTCGTCTCGTCGACCGGCCGCGGCCCCGCCGACGTCCTCATCGACGGCGAGACGATCGTCGCCGTGCTGACGTCCGGCTCCACCCTGCTCGGGCACGACCTCGCGGCATCCGTCGACACGGTCATCGACGCCACGGGGAAGTACGTGATCCCCGGCGGCATCGACGCCCACACGCACATGCAGCTGCCCTTCGGCGGGACCAGCGCCTCCGACACCTTCGAGACCGGCACCCGCGCCGCCGCCTGGGGCGGGACGACCACGATCGTGGACTTCGCCGTGCAGCGCCAGGGCGAGCGGGTCGAGGACGGCCTTGCCGCCTGGCATGCGCTCGCCGCGGGGGAGTGCGCGGTCGACTACGGGTTCCACCAGATCATCGGCGGGGTGGACGAGCACTCGCTCGCCGCGCTCCCCACCCTGATCGATGAGGGCATCACGAGCTTCAAGATGTTCATGGCCTACCCCGGGGTCTTCTACGCCGACGACGCGCAGATCCTCAGGGCGATGCAGGTGTCGGCCGACACAGGGCTCCTCACGATGATGCACGCCGAGAACGGGCCCGTCATCGACGTCCTCGCCGAACAGCTCGTCCGCGCCGGCAACACCGACCCGTACTTCCACGGCAAGGCACGCGTCTGGCAGGCGGAGGAGGAGGCGACCCACCGCGCGATCATGCTCTCGAACATCACCGGGGCGCCGCTCTACGTCGTGCACGTGAGCGCGAAGCAGGCCGTCGAGCAGCTCGCCTGGGCGCGCGACAGGGGCCAGAACGTCTTCGGCGAGACCTGCCCGCAGTACCTCTACCTCTCGCTCGAGGAGCACCTGGGCGCCAGGAGCGAGGAGTGGGGGTCGTTCGAGGGTGCCAAGTACGTGTGCTCGACGCCGCTTCGCTCCCGCGCCGAGGGCCACCAGGACCACATGTGGCAGGCGCTCCGCACCAACGACCTCCAGATGGTGTCCACCGACCACTGCCCGTTCTGCATGAAGGACCAGAAGGAGCTCGGCAAGGGCGACTTCCGGGCGATCCCGAACGGCATCGGGTCGGTCGAGCACCGCATCGACCTCATGTACCAGGGGGTCGTCACGGGCGAGATCACCCTCGAGCGCTGGGTCGAGCTCACGAGCACGACGCCCGCGCGCATGTTCGGCATGTACGGCAAGAAAGGCGTCATCGCCCCGGGCGCCGACGGAGACGTCGTCATCTACGACCCGAACGGTCACACCTCGATCGGGTACGAGAAGACCCATCACATGAACATGGACCACTCCGCGTGGGAGGGCTTCGAGATCGACGGGCACGTCGACACCGTTCTCTCGCGGGGCAAGGTCATCGTCGACGACGGCGCCTACCTCGGACGCAAGGGCGACGGCCGCTTCGTCAAGCGCGGCCTCAGCCAGTACCTCATCTGACCCGAACCCACGAAAGAGGACCCATGGACTTCGGCGTCGTCCTGCAGACGAATCCGCCCGCCTCGCGGACCGTACAGCTGTCGCAGCTGGCCGAGGCGCACGGCTTCAGCCATGTCTGGACCTTCGACTCGCACCTGCTGTGGGAGGAGCCGTACGTCGTGCACTCCGCGATCCTTAACGCCACAAAGCGGATCACGGTGGGACCGTTCGTGACGAACCCGGCCACCCGCGACTGGACCGTCACGGCATCCGTCTTCGCGACGCTCAACGAGATGTACGGCAACCGCACGATCTGCGGCATCGGCCGCGGCGACTCGGCGGTGCGCGTGACCAACGGCAAGCCGGTGACGATGCGGGAGCTGCGCGAGTCGATCCACGTCATCCGAGAACTCGCCAACTCGCGACCCGTCGAGTACAAGGGTGCGACGCTCCAGTTCCCCTGGAGCCGGGGATCGGAGCTCGACGTGTGGGTCGCCGCCTACGGCCCGATGGCTCTGAAGCTCACCGGGGAGGTGGGCGACGGGTTCATCCTGCAGCTGGCGGACGTCGACATCGCCGCCTGGATGATCAAGGTGGTGCGGGATGCCGCCGAAGCCGCCGGGCGCGACCCCGATTCGATCGCATTCTGCGTCGCCGCCCCCATGTACATCGGCGACGATTGGGAGCACATGCGCGACCAGTGCCGGTGGTTCGGCGGGATGGTCGGCAACCACGTCGCCGACATCGTGTCGAAGTACGGCACCGAAGGCGATGTGCCGCAGGCGCTCACGGACTACATCGCGGGCCGGACCGGGTACGACTACAACAGTCACGGCAAGAGCGACAACGACCATGTCGACTTCGTCCCCGACGAGATCGTCGATCGGTTCTGCCTGCTCGGTACGGCCGAGGATCACATCGCGAAGCTCGAACAGCTCAAGGCGCTCGGGGTGACGCAGTTCGCCGGCTACCTGCAGCACGACAACAAAGAGGAGACCATGCGGGTCTACGGCGAGACCGTGATGCCCGCCCTCTCCGACCACATCACGGCCAAGTCATGACCCGACGCACGGCAGCCGCGTGGGGGTGGGGCGTCGTCGGCGTCCTGGCCCTCGTCGCGCTGTGGGAGGCGTATAAATGGCTCGGCCCCGCCGACGGTCTCGTCCTCGGCGGTGAGGATGGGGTGCGGGTCCTGCCGCGCACCCACGACCGTGCGATGCCCCACGTCGCCGACATGATCGCGCGGCTGTTCGATCCGACCAGCGGAGCCGCCACCCCGCCGCTGTGGGCGACCGTCGCGAGCGCCGGCCTGCTCACCCTCGGCATCGCGCTCGTCGGCTGGGTGATCGGTGTCGTCGTCGGGGTCGCTTTCGCCCTCCTCATGCAGCGCTGGCGCATCGTCGAACGGGGCCTCCTGCCCTGGATCGTGGTCTCGCAGACCGTGCCGCTCATCGCCTTCGCGCCGCTCGTGGCCCGTATCGGATCGCAGATCGACCGCGCCGGCGTGCCCTGGCCGGAGTGGCTGTCGGTGGCCGTCATCGCGTCCTACCTCGCCTTCTTCCCGGTCTCGATCGGTGCGCTGAAGGGGCTGTCGTCGCCCGACGCGATCCACCTCGACCTCATGCGCAGTTACGCCGCGGGTTACGGTCAGACCCTCCGCCGGCTGCGGTTCCCCGCCGCGGTGCCGTACCTGATCCCCGCCGCCCGCCTCGCCGCGGCGAACGCCGTCGTCGGCGCGATCGTCGCCGAGGTCTCGATCGGTATGCGCGGCGGCCTCGGACGGATGCTGCTGCAGGCGGCGCAGTCCGCCTCCGCCGACCCCGCCCTGCCGTGGGGGCCGATCTTCGGCGCCGTCCTGCTCGGCCTCGTCGTCGCCGGCGTCGTGGCCCTGCTCGGCGCCGGCCTGAGCCGGTACCGCCGCGGAGAGGCATCCGCATGATCCCCCGCCCTCACCCGAGAGGAACGTCCGCATGAGCGAGATCGCCGTCCGCGCCACCGGTGTCGGCCGCACCTTCGGAGGCCGCCGCACGACCGAGGTCCACGCCCTGACCGGGGTCGACCTCGAGATCGCCGCGGGCGAGTTCGTGTCGCTCATCGGTCCGTCCGGATGCGGCAAGTCGACCCTCATGCGACTGATCGCCGACCTCGACCAGCCCACCGCGGGGTCGCTCGAGGTCTTCGGGAAGACCCCCAAGAAGGCGCGCCTCGATCAGGACTACGGCATCGCCTTCCAGCAGGCAGGACTGCTGCCCTGGCGGACCGTGCTCGAGAACATCGTGCTGCCCCTCGAGCTGCACGGCGTCGGCGGGGCCGAGCGACGGGCCCGGGCGGCCGAACTCGCCGAGCTCGTCGGCCTCACCGACTTCGGACGGAGGTACCCCGATGAACTGTCGGGCGGGATGCAGCAGCGCGTCGCCATCGCTCGCGCCCTCGCCGCCCGGCCGAAGCTCCTCCTGATGGACGAGCCCTTCGGGGCGCTCGACGAGATGACCCGCGAACGGATGCAGACCGAGCTCACCCGCATCACCGGCGAGACCGGCGCAGCCGTCGTCTTCGTCACCCACTCGATCCCCGAGGCCGTCTACCTCTCCGATCGCGTCGTCGTCATGTCACCGCGACCGGGACGCATCACCGACCTCGTCGAGGTCCCGTTCGGGCACGATCGCCCCGATCTGCTCCGTGAGTCGCCGGAGTTCTTCGAGAAGGTCACCGAGGTGCGCGAAGCGCTCCACGGCGCCCCCGTCGCCCGAGCGAACGAACGGTGAGCGCGCCGTGACCACGACCGAGCGGATCTCCCGCATCGCCGCGCCGGTGGCCACCGGAATCCTGCTCCTTCTCCTGTGGCAGGTGCTGTCGGGTGTCAAGATCGGCCGGCTGGCGCTCATCCCCGCCCCGGCCGACGTCGCCGAGACAGCTGGGCGGATCGGCGACGTCGTCGTCGAGGACGCGCTCGTGACCGGAGGGAACACGCTCGTGGGTCTCGTCGCCGGCACGGTCCTCGGCGTCGCACTCGCGGCGCTCGCAGCGTGGCTGCGCCCCGTGGACGGGATGGTCGCGCCGCTCGTCGCCGCCATCGCGGTCGTCCCCATCGTCGCCCTGACGCCGCTGCTCAACACGATGTTCGGCGCGTCGGCGCAGACGGGACGGCAGATGGTCGCCGGCGTCGCCGCGTTCGTCCCGGTCTTCGTGAACGTGTTGCGCGGTCTGCGTCAGTCGCGACCCGTCCAGCGCGACCTCTTCCTCGCCTACGCCGCGACCCCCGGGCAGCTCTTTCGTGGGCTGACCCTGCCGGTCGCCCTCCCATACCTCGTCACCGGCATCCGCATCGCCAGCTCGGTCGCTGTCATCTCCGCGCTCGTCGCGGAGTACTTCGGCGGGCCCACCGACGGCCTCGGCACGGCGATCGCGAGCTACGCCAAGACCGGCAACGCCGCCGTCGCGTGGACCTACGTCGGTGCCGCGATCGGCGTCGGTCTCGTCTTCTTCCTCGTCACGGTGCTCATCGAACGCGTCGTGACCAGGCGGAGGCCGGCCTGACACCCGTCGGACCGGTCCGCTCCACCCACCCATCGCACCACCCGCACCATCCGAACCCGAAAGGAACACCATGCGTCACAGCACCCGACGCCGGTCGGCGGTCGTCACGACCCTGACCGCCGGCGCACTCGCCCTGTCCGCGTGCGCGGGCACCACGAGCACCACCCCCACCGCCGGCGGTGAGGACACGGACTTCACGCCGATCACGGACATCAAGCTGCAGCTGCAGTGGCTTCCGCAGGCCCAGTTCGCCGGCTACTACGTCGCTCAGGAGATGGGCTACTTCGAGGAGGAGGGATTCGACAACGTCGAGATCGTGCCCTCGGGCGGAGACATCGTCCCGCAGGACGCCCTGGCCGCCGGCGATGTCGACTTCGCCGTCGCCTGGGTGCCCAAGGTGCTCGGGACGATCGAGTCCACGGGCGTCGAACTCACCGACATCGCTCAGGTCTTCCAGCGTTCGGGCACGACGCAGGTCTCGTGGAAGGGCGACGGCATCACCGACGTCGCCGGCTTCGAGGGCAAGCGCATCGGCTCCTGGGGCTTCGGCAACGAATGGGAGATCTTCGCCGCGATGGCGGCGGACGACCTCGACGCCTCGACCGTGTCGATCACGACGCAGGACTTCTCGATGAACGCGCTGCTCGACGGCGACGTGGATGCCGCGCAGGCGATGACCTACAACGAGCTCGCCCAGGTGCTCGAGGTGGTGAACCCCGACACTGGAGAGCTGTACACGCTCGACGACCTCGACGTCATCTACTACGAGGACACCGAGGGAGCCATGCTGCAGGACGCCATCTGGGCCGACACCCAGCGCCTCGACGAGGACCCGGCGTACGCCGATGCCGCGGTGCGCTTCCTGAAGGCGGTCGCCAAGGGGTGGCTCTATGCCCGTGACAACGTCGAGGACTCCGCCTCGCTCGTCTGGGACGTCGCCTCGAACGCCGAAGCGGCCTTCCCCGTCGGGCCGGTCCACCAGCTGTGGCAGCTCAACGAGGTCAACAAGCTGATCTGGACCGACGCGCCTTTCGGCACCGTCGAGCAGGACAAGTGGGATCAGACGGTCGACGGCGCCCTCGCCGCGGTGAACCAGGACGGCATGAACCTGATCACGCAGGAACCGCCCGCATCCGCATTCTCGAACGAGTACATCGAGAAGGCGATCGCCGAGCTGGAGGACGAGGGCGTCAGCCTCGACGGGGAGTACACGCCTATCGACGTGACCCTCACCGAGGGCGGACAGTAAGAGCACCATCCCGGCGGTCCCGGGGCGCGAGCCCCGGGACCGCCCCCGACAGAGAGCACCTCAGATGACCTCCGACGACCTCGACCTCCGCACCCGCGAACTCGACCGCGCCCACGTCTTCCACTCGTGGTCGGCGCAGGCGCTCATCGACCCGTTCCCGCTCGCCGGCGGTTCGGGGTCGACCGTCTGGGATCACGCCGGCCACCGGATGCTGGACTTCTCGAGCCAGCTCGTGAACGTCAACATCGGCCACCAGCATCCGGCCGTCGTCGACGCCATCAAGGCGCAGGCGGACCTGCTCACGACCGTCGCGCCGTCGACCGCGAACCTCGCGCGCGGCGAGGCGGCGAAGCGGATCGTCGATCTGGCTCCCGATGGGTTCTCGAAGGTGTTCTTCACGAACGGCGGCGCCGATGCGAATGAGAACGCCATCCGGATGGCGCGGCTGCACACGGGACGGGACAAGGTGTTGTCGCGGTACCGGAGCTATCACGGCAACACGGGTGCGGCGATCGTCGCGACGGGGGATTGGCGTCGGATCCCGAACGAGTACGCCCGCGGCCACGTGCACTTCTTCGGCCCGTATCTGTACCGGTCGGAGTTCTGGGCGTCGACGCCCGAGGAGGAATGCGAGCGTGCGCTGCACCACCTGCGCCGGGTGATCGAGGCGGAGGGTCCGTCCTCGATCGCGGCGATCCTGCTGGAGTCGGTGCCGGGGACGGCAGGCATCATGGTGCCGCCGGCGGGGTATCTCGCGGGGGTGCGCCGATTGGCGGACGAGTTCGGGATCGTGTTGATCCTGGATGAGGTGATGAGCGGGTTCGGTCGCACGGGTCGGTGGTTCGCGTTCGAGGGGCACGATGTGGTCCCGGACCTGATCACCTTCGCGAAGGGCGTGAACTCCGGGTACATCCCGATCGGCGGGGTGATCATCTCGGACGAGATCGCGGCGACGTTCGACGAGCGGGTGTTCCCCGGCGGCCTCACCTACTCGGGGCATCCTCTCGCGGCAGCGTCGGTGGTCGCGGCGTTGGATGCGATGCGGGACGAGGGGATCGTGGACAACGCCCGCCGGATCGGGGAGACCGTCCTCGGGCCGGGGCTGCACGCCCTCGGACAGAAGCATCCGATCATCGGCGAGGTCCGCGGGGAGGGCGTGTTCTGGGCCCTCGAACTGGTCGCCGACCCCGTCACGCGGGAACCGGTCGCGCCGGCGGTGATCGGGGCGTTGAAGAAGGACCTCATGGCCCGCGGCCTGCTGCCCTTCACCGCCGACAACCGCATCCACGTCGTCCCGCCCTGTGTCGTCACCGACGACGAGGTGCGCCGCGCCCTCGACATCTACGACGCCGCGTTCGCCGCGCTCTGACCCACCCTTCCCCGGAGGAACCATGACCGAACAGACTTCTGCGACCGTGCTCGAGCACTGGGTCGACGGCGCTGCCTGGAGCGGCGACTCGGGCCGCACCGGCCCGATCCACAACCCCGCCACCGGCCGCGTCAGCGGTCAGGTGCGCCTGGCGAGCACGGCGGACGTCGGTGTCGCCGTCGAGCGCGCCGCCGCAGCGCTCCCCGCCTGGCGCGATGCCAGCATCGCGAAGCGTCAGGGTGTCATGTTCTCCTTCCGCGAGATCCTCAACGAGCGCAAGGAGGAACTCGCCGCGATCCTCACCGCCGAGCACGGCAAGGTCCTCTCCGACGCGCTCGGCGAGATCGCCCGGGGCCTCGAGGTCGTCGAGTTCGCGTGCGGATCCGGTCACCTCCTGAAGGGCGAGTACTCCGAGAACGTGTCGACCGGGGTCGACGTCTACACGCTGAAGCAGCCGGTCGGGGTGGTCGGCGTCATCAGTCCGTTCAACTTCCCCGCGATGGTGCCGCTCTGGTTCCTCCCCATCGCGCTCGTGGCGGGCAACACCGTCGTGCTCAAGCCGAGCGAGAAGGACCCCAGCGCATCGGACTGGATCGCCCGCGCGTTCGTGGAGGCGGGTCTGCCGGCCGGCGTCCTCAACGTCGTCCACGGCGACAAGGAGGCCGTCGATGCGATCCTCGACCACCCCACGATCGGCGCGGTCTCGTTCGTCGGCTCGACCCCCATCGCGCGCTACATCTACGAGCGCGCGAGTGCACAGGGCAAGCGCGTGCAGGCCCTGGGCGGGGCCAAGAACCACATGCTGGTGCTCCCGGATGCCGACCTCGACCTCGCCGCCGACGCCGCCGTCAACGCGGGCTTCGGCTCGGCGGGGGAGCGGTGTATGGCGATCTCCGTGCTGCTGGCGACCGAGGCGATCGCCGACAGGCTCGTCGCGAAGATCGCCGAGCGCGTGGCGACCCTCCGCACCGGCGACGGCACGCGCGGCTGCGACATGGGCCCGCTGATCACCCGCGAACACCGCGACAAGGTCGCCGGCTACCTCGCGATCGCCGAGACCGACGGCGCCGACATCGTCGTCGACGGTCGCGACGTGGTCCCGGATGCCGACGGCGACGGCTTCTGGCTCGGTCCCACCCTCATCGACAAGGTGCCGACCTCGTCCGCCGTCTACACCGACGAGATCTTCGGGCCGGTCCTCTCGGTCGTCCGTGTCAGCGGATACGAGGAGGGGCTCGGCCTCATCGAGGCGAGCCCCTATGGCAACGGCACCGCGATCTTCACGAACGACGGGGGAGCCGCCCGCCGATTCCAGCGCGAGGTGAGCGTCGGCATGGTCGGCGTCAACGTGCCGATCCCGGTGCCGGTCGCCTACCACTCGTTCGGCGGCTGGAAGGCGTCGCTGTTCGGCGACGCGAAGGCGTACGGACCGCAGGGGTTCGCGTTCTTCACCCGCGAGAAGGCGGTGACCTCGCGCTGGCTGGACCCGTCGCACGGCGGCCTCAACCTGGGCTTCCCACAGCACGACTGAGAGGCTCGCCATGCCCCAGCTCGACGACACCCTCACCGACCCGGTCGAGGCCGAGCGCCTGCTCGCCGCGACCGGGCGGGAGCTCGACGCCCTCCTGACCCGAGCGGCGGCGATGCGCGACGCCGGCCTCGCCGCGGCGGGCCGTCCCGGCGTCGTGACGTACTCGCGCAAGGTGTTCCTGCCGCTCACGACGCTCTGCCGCGATCGGTGTCACTACTGCGCCTTCGTCGACACCCCGGCGCAGCTGCTCCGCAAGAAGGCGCCCGCTTACCTCGACGACGCTCAGATCCTCCGCATCGCCCGGGCGGGGGCCGCGCAGGGCTGCAAGGAGGCGCTGCTCACCCTCGGCGACCGCCCCGAGGACCGCTGGCCTGAGGCTCGCGCGTGGCTCGACGCGCACGGCTTCGCCTCGACGATCGACTACGTCGCCCACGCGGCACGCCTCGTGACGGCAGAGACCGGCCTCCTCGCCCATGCGAATCCGGGGGTCATGTCGGCCGACGAGCTCGCGGCGCTCCGCCCGGTCTCGCCGTCGATGGGGATGATGCTCGAGACCACCTCGCGTGCCCTCTTCGAGACACCGGGCGCCGCGCACTTCGGTTCGCCCGACAAGGACCCCGAGCTCCGCCTCGCCGTGATCGAGGACGCCGGGCGCGCCCGCATCCCGTTCACGACCGGCATCCTCGTCGGCATCGGCGAGACCCGTGCCGATCGTGCGGCTTCCCTGTTCGCGCTCCGCGACTCCCACGCGCGGCACGGTCACGTGCAGGAGGTCATCGTCCAGAATTTCCGCGCGAAGCCGAGCACGGCCATGCAGGGGAAGCCGGATGCGGGCCGCGACGCGTACCTCGCGGCCATCGCCGTCGCCCGACTCGTCCTCGGACCCGACATGCGCATCCAGGCGCCGCCGAACCTCTCCGACCCGGGCGAGCTCGCCTCGCTCCTCGCCGCGGGGATCGACGACTGGGGCGGTGTCTCGCCCCTGACCGCCGACCACGTCAACCCGGAGCGACCGTGGCCGCACGTCGACGACCTCGCCGCCCACACGGCGGCGGCGGGCTTCGAGCTCGTCGAGCGATTGACCGCCCACCCCGAGTACCTGCGGTCACGAGAGGGATGGATCGATCCCGCCCTCCACGCCGCCGTCGCACAGCTCGCCGACCCGTCGACGGGTCTGGCCCGCCAGACGGGAGTCGTTCCCTCCCGTCGTCGTCGCGGCACGGTGCTCCTCGAGACCGCGGCATCCACCCCCCGCGAGCTGGATGCCGCCGACTGGGAGCACCTGCTCACGGCGACCGGCGACGACCTGGAACGTCTTGTGCGCACCGCCGACGACGTCCGGCGGACGACGATCGGCGACACCGTCAGTCTCGTCGTCAACCGCAACCTCGCCTCGTCCGGCCTCCACCGTCTGCCGGTCGGACCGGGCGCGTTCGATCTCGCCGACGCCGGGGCGATCGCGTGGGATGCCGCGTCGCTCGGCGCGACGGAGCTCTGCATCCAGGGTCGCCTCGATCACACCGAGGACCCCGCGCTCTACGTCGACCTCGTGCGCGCCGTGCGTGCGGCTGCGCCGTCGCTGCACCTGCACGCGTTCCGACCGCAGGACGTCGCCGACCTGGCGGACCGGACGACCATCGGGGTCCGACATGCCGTCGCGGCACTTCGCGACGCCGGCGTGGGCACGATGCCGGGCACCGGTGTGAAAGTCCTCGACGACGACATCCGACGTCGTATCGCCCCCGAGGACCTCGAGGTCGACCGGTGGCTCGAGATCGTCCGCACCGAGCACACGCTGGGCATGCGCACGAGCTCGGTCCTCTTCTACGGACACGTCGAGTCGGCCGCGGATCGGGTCGCGCATCTGCTGACCCTCCGCGGTCTGCAGGACGAGACCGGTGGGTTCACGGAGTTCGTCCCCATTCCGCTCCCCGGCGGGGGAGCACGCGTCGCCGACCGGTCGGAGCTGGACGAGCACCGCGCGATGGTCGCCGTCGCGCGATTGCTGCTGAACGACGGCATCCGCCACATCCAGATCCCCTGGACCCGTCATGGCCGTGCCGTCACCGCAGAGCTGCTGCGCAGCGGCGGCGACGACCTCGGCGGCACCCTCCTCGACGGGCGCGTACGCCCCGACGCCGGGGTCGAACAGGGACTCGAACTGCCCTTCGCCGACGCATCGCGGCTGGCGGGTTCGCTGCGTCGCCGACTGCGCGAGCGCACGACCGTCTACGGCACACCGGCCGAGGCGGCCGCATGAGCGGTCACGCCGAGGTCGTCGTCGTCGGTGCGGGCTTCGCCGGTGTCCTGGCGGCGATCGAGCTGCGCGAGGCCGGGCACGAGGTCGTCGTGGTGGAGCGGGCCGACCGGGTCGGGGGGACCTGGCGCGAGAACGTCTACCCGGGTGTCGCGTGCGACGTGCCCTCGCACCTCTACAGCCTGGAGCGACACCCGAACCCCGCATGGTCGGCCGAGTTCGCCCCGGGCGCGGAGATCGCCGCCTACCTCGACGCCGTCGTCGACCGCGAGGGTCTGCGCGACGCGATCCGTTTCGGGACGGAGATGACGGATGCCGCCTGGGACCCGGTCTCCCAGCGGTGGCGCCTCGCATTCTCGGGCGGCGGACCCGACACGGCCGACGCGCTGGTCCTCGGCTGCGGGCGGTTGTCGCAGCCGCGCATCCCGGATGTCCCCGGGCTCTCGTCGTTCCCGGGTCCGGTCGGTCATACAGCACGATGGGATGAGACCGAGCCGGTCGCCGGTTCCCGCATCGCCGTCGTCGGCACAGGATCCAGTGCCGCTCAGCTCGTCCCCGAGCTCGTCCGGTCCGGCGCTGAGGTCGTCCTCTTCCAGAGGTCGCCGGCGTGGGTGCTCCCGCGCGGCGATCGCCCGTACGACGCGCGTGACGCCGAGCGGTTCGCGGTGCCCGGCGCGGTCGCCCGCGAGAGAGCGAGGCTGGCGGCGGGCGACGACGAGCGATTCGCGGCGCGGTCTGGGCGAGGGACGGCATCCGCTCGGGCACGGCGGGCGGCGCTCGCGCACCTGGCGGCGGGGGTGCCCGATCGCGCCCTCCGTCGTGCGCTGACTCCGGCGTACGCCTTCGGCTGCAAGCGCGTCGTGCTCTCGGACACGTTCTACCCGACCGTTGCGGGGGATGCCGTGACGCTCGAGGCCTCTGCGCTCGCGTCCGTCGCCGGGCGCCGACTCGTCGGAGCCTCCGGTGGGGTCCACGACAGGATCGATCGGATCGTCCTCGCCACCGGGTTCGAGACGACCCGCCAGGCGTACGCCGACATCGTGCGCGGCGAGGGCGGACTGACCCTCGCGGAGCACTGGAAGGACGGCATGAGCGCCGTCGCCTCGACCCTCGTCGCCGGCTTCCCCAATCTCTTCGTCATGAACGGCCCTCATTCCGCTCTCCCGCACGCCTCCTCGCTGCTCGTCCTCGAGCAGCAGGCTGCGTTCATCCGCCGGATGATCGGCGGCGGCGTCGTCGTCCGGGTCGACGCGGATGCCGAGGCGCGCGCGAGCGCCGATGTCGCCGCACGCGCGGCCGGCACGGCGTGGCTCGCCGGCTGCGGGAGCTGGTACCTCGACGACCGATCCGGCGGGGTCGGTGTCCTGTGGCCCGGCACGGTGGCCGACATGGCGGCCGCGATGGCGGATGCCGAACGCAGCGCAGTGTCACGGACCGAGCGATCCGTGCTGACAGGAGGATCCCGATGAGCATCCCGATCCGATTCGGATACAAGGCATCGGCGGAGCAGTTCGGCCCGCAGGAGCTCCTCGACTACGCGGTGGCCGCCGAGGACGCCGGCTTCGACAGCGTCTTCATCTCCGACCACTTCCAGCCGTGGATGCACGACGGCGGTCACGCTCCGGCCGCCCTGCCCTGGCTGGGTGCGCTCGGCGCCCGCACCTGCCGCATCCTGATGGGCACCTCCGTCCTCACCCCGACGTTCCGCTACCACCCCGCCGTCGTGGCGCAGTCGATCGCCACCCTCGCGGTGCTGAACCCCGGACGCATCGTCCTCGGCGTCGGCACCGGTGAGGCACTCAACGAGGTGACGCTGGGCCTCGACTGGCCGGAACCCCCGGAGCGTTTCCAGCGGCTCAAGGAGTCGATCGCGCTCATGCGCGAACTGTGGGAACACGAGCGGGTCACGTTCGACGGAACGTTCTGGAAGGTCGAGGACGCCACCGTCTACGACCGCCCCGACCGGCCGGTCCCGGTCTACATCGGCGCCGCCGGCCCCGCGGCGGCGCGGCTGGCCGGGCGCATCGCGGAGGGGTTCATCACGACGAGCGGAAAGGACCGCGCCCTCTACACCGACACTCTGCTGCCCGCCGTCGCCGACGGGGTCGCCAAGGGGGAGCGGGATGCCGAGGAGGTCGACCGCATGATCGAGGTCAAGGTGTCGTACCACCCGGACCTCGAGAAGGCGCGCGAGCGCACCCGCTTCTGGGCTCCGCTCGCGCTCTCGGCCGAGGAGAAGATGGGCATCCACGATCCGCGCGAGATGCAGCGGAGAGCGGCGGCGCTGCCGATCGAGCGCGCGGCGTCCCGCTTCATCGTGTCCGACGATCCCGACGAGCACGTTGAGCGGATCGCGGAGTACGTCGAGATGGGCTTCCGGCACCTCGTCTTCCATGACCCGGGGGCGGACCAGTCGGCGTTCCTCCAGCGGTACGCCGACGACATCCTGCCGCGATTGCGCAGGAGGTTCGGGTGAGGGAGCGTGGCTGGGCCGTGATGATCCCGGTCAAACCGGCCGTCGACGCGAAGTCGCGGCTCGGCGACGACGTGCCGCGCGGTGACATCGCCCGCGCACTGGCGCTGGACACGGTCGACGTCGCGACGCGCACCCCGGGGGTGGCGCGCGTACTGGTCGTCACGGCCGATGCGGCGCTCGCCGATCTGCTTCCCGGCGGCGTCGAACTGATCCGCGAACGTACGGCGGTGGGCATCGACGCAGCCCTCGCCGCCGCATCCGCTCGGGTCGGTCTGCGCCGCCACCGAGCGTCGCTGCCCGCCGATCTCGCCGCCCTCGCCCCCGGAGAGCTGGCGGCGGCGCTGGCGATGGCCGCGATGGTGTCGCGCGCGGTGATCCCGGATGCCGTCGGTGACGGCTCGACCCTCGTCACCGCGCGCGCAGGCACGGCATGGGCATCGGCGTACGGTCCCGATTCGTTCTCGCGCCACGTCGCGCTCGGCTGTCGGCCGTTGCCGGTGCGCGCGACCTCGGGACTGCGGTGGGACCTCGACACGCCGGACGATCTGGCGCGACTCCTGCCGCGAGCGGGGGAGCGGTTGCGGGGCGTAGCGTGAGCACATGGTCACCATCCCCACCGTCTCCCTGAACGACGGCACCGCCTTCCCCCAGCTCGGTCTCGGCACGTACAACCTGCGTGACGAGGAGGGTACGCAGGCGATCGTCGCCGCCATCGAGGGCGGGTACCGCCTGCTCGATTCCGCGGTCAACTACGAGAACGAGCGCGAGGTCGGCGAGGCCGTGCGGCGCAGCGGCATCCGCGACGAGCTTCTCGTGACGACGAAGGTCCCCGGGCGAGACCACGGCTACGACGAGACTCGGCGCAGCGCCGAGGGGTCGCTCGAGCGACTCGGGCTCGATCGCATCGACCTGTACCTGATCCACTGGCCGAACCCGAGCGTCGACAAGTACGTCGACACCTACCGTGCGATGGTCGACCTGCAGAAGGAGGGGCGCGTCGGTTCGGTCGGCGTCTCGAACTTCACCGAGCCGATGCTCGCCCGCATCATCGAGGCGACCGGCGTCGTCCCCGCGGTGAACCAGGTCGAGCTGCACCCGTATTTCCTCCAGGCGCACCTGCGGGCGTTCCACGCGTCGCAGGGCATCCGCACCGAGAGTTGGAGCCCGCTCGCGCGTCGTTCCGAACTGCTGAGCGAGGAGGTGGTGGCGGACACCGCCGCCGCGCACGGTGTGACGCCGACGCAGGTGGTGCTCCGCTGGCACGTGCAGCTGGGCAGCACCCCGATCCCGAAGTCCGCCGACCCGGCACGTCAGGCCGAGAACGCCGACGTGTTCGAGTTCTCGCTGACCGACGACGAGGTCGCCGCGATCTCCGCCCTCGAGCGCGGCCGCCTGTGGGACGGCGACCCCGACACCCACGAGGAGATGTGAGGGCCGCCGCCCGCGTCAGTCGCCCTTCACGTTGACGAGCTGGCGCAGTGTGTGCCGGATCTCGACGAGGTCCGAGGCATCTGCCATGACCCGGTCGATCGGCTTGTAGGCCTGCGGGATCTCGTCGATGAAGGCGTCCGTGTCACGGAACTCGATGCCCGCCATGGCCTCCCGCAGCTGCTCGTGCGTGAAGGTCCGCCGAGCCGCGGACCGGGAGTACTCCCGTCCCGCACCGTGCGGGGAGGAGTTCAGCGACACCGGGTTCCCGAGTCCGGCCACGACGTAGGAGGCCGTTCCCATCGATCCCGGGATGAGGCCGGGCCGGCCCGTGTCCGCCTGGATGGCGCCCTTCCGCGACACCCACACCTCCTTGCCGAAGTGCTTCTCCCGCTCGGTGAAGTTGTGGTGGCAGTTGATCCGCTCGTGCTCCACGACGTCCTCGCCCATCGTCTCGGACAGCTGCCGCGCGACCCGGTCCATCATCTCCTCCCGGTTCAGGAGGGCGAAGTGCTGCGCCCACCGCAGGTGCCGGATGTACGTCCAGAACTCCTCCGTCCCCTCGACGAGGTACGCGAGGTCGGGATCGGGCAGGTCGATCCACCACTGCTTCGCGAGCCGCTGAGCGACACCGATGTGGTGGGTGGCGATCTTGTTGCCGACACCCCGGGACCCGGAGTGGAGGAACATCCACACCGCATCCGTCTCGTCGACCGAGATCTCGATGAAGTGGTTCCCCGATCCGAGCGAGCCGAGCTGGTTACGCCAGTGCCCCGCGTACGACGCCGGGTCGAACCCGTTCTTCGTCGCGAGCTCCTCCAGCTCGGCGACGCGCGGCTCGGCGGTCGCGACGATCTTCCGGTTGGCGTGGCCCGCCGACAGCGGGATCGCCCGCTCGATCTGCTCCCGAAGACCAGCGAGCTCGCGTGCGACGAGCTGCGTCTTCGTGAACTGCGTGCGAACGGCGATCATGCCGCATCCGATGTCGACGCCGACGGCAGCCGGCATGATCGCACCCAGCGTCGGGATGACCGATCCGACGGTCGCCCCCTTGCCGAGGTGCGCATCCGGCATGAGCGCCAGGTGCGGGTAGATGAACGGCATCCGCGCCGAGGTGCGAGCCTGCTCGACGGTCTTCTCGTCGATGATGCTCGCCCAGGACATGAGCCTGTTCGAGAGCTTCTCCATGGTTCCTTTCCTTCGTGGAGGGCCCGGGAGCCCACGTGTGGAGAGGAACACACGAGAAGACGCCCCGGACCTGTGCGGTGCGGGGCGTCGGACGGTGATGGCGTCAGACGGCGCGCGCCGGAGGGTACGGCTCGTAGCGGAACGGGCGCTGGGTCTCGTTCCGCTGGAGCAGATCACGCTTCTGCGTGGTCATGGCGTCCTCCGGGTTCTCGCCGTGCCGGTCGGCACAGCTTTGCCACGTTAGCGGCCCGGGCGTGTCGCGTCAACGAGAGGCCGTGCGGTGGGGCTCTGCGTGTGGCAGGGCTCATCGCCCTCGCGGTCTTCGCAACTCCGGCGTCGGCTGACACGTTCCGGGGGTGGCGTCACCCGACGCGCAGCACGGCCCGCATCCGATCGAACGCGGCGTCGAGGTGATCGGTGAGCGGCACCTCGTCGACGTCTGACGCCCAGGCATCCAAGGCGCTCTGCAGAGCCTCCACCGTGATGCCGGCCACCGCCGCGGCCGTGCGCTCGTCTTCGCCCCGCGCGGTGAAGCCGCGTCGGATGGCGTCGCGGAGGTCCGCCTGTTTGCGCAGATCGCGTTCGCGAAGCGCCGGCTCCGCGGCGATGACACTGCGGGCGAAGCGGATCTCGGCACGGCGGGGCTCGAAACGTTCGCGGGCGAGCGAGTGCAACCCCTGGACGACGACGGTCATGGGCGCGAGGTGTGCGGGTGCGGTGGCGATCATCCGAGCGGCGAGCTCGGGGATCTCGTCGCCGTCGAAGAACACCTCTCGCTTGTCGGCGAAGTGGCGGAAGAACGTACGCCGTGTCACGCCGGCTCGCGCGACGATGTCGGGGACGGTCGTCGCGGCATAACCCCGCTCTTCGAAGAGGGCGAGGGCCGCGGCGCGCAGTCGTTCCCGGGTGTCCGGCGCCCATCTGGCCATGCTCACAGCCTAGTGATGGCACCAGGTGTCATGAAAGAGCGTACAGTGATGACACCCCGTGACATCATCGACCGAAAGAGCCGCCGTGACCGATCCACAGAACACCGCCGCACTCATGCGCGCACCGCGTGCCCGATTGACGGTGGAGCGGATGCCGATGCCCGAGCCGGCGGCCGACGAAGTGATCGTGCGCGTCCGCGCCGTCGCGGTCAACCCGGTCGACTGGGTCATCCAGGGCACCGGCGCGGTCACCTATCGGTGGCTGCCCGCTCCTGCCGTGCTCGGCTCCGACGTCGCGGGAGAGGTCGTCGCGGTCGGTTCGCAGGTGACCCGATTCCACGTCGGGGATCGGGTGGTCGGGCTGGCGACAGGCACCGACAAGGGGCGCGACTCCCGCCACGAGGGCGCATTCCAGCACTACACGGCGCTCCTCGAGCGGCTCACCGCCCCGATCCCGGACGCGATCAGCGACGCGCAGGCCGCCGTCCTCCCGCTGGGGGTGTCGACCGCGGCGTGCGCGCTCTTCCAGCCGCAACACCTCGGCCTCGCCGTCCACGACCCGGCCGAGCCCCGCACCGCCCGCGGCGTCGTCGTGATCTGGGGCGGGTCGACGAGCGTCGGCATGAACGCGATCCAGCTGGCGCGCGCCGCCGGGTACGACGTCGTGGGCACCGCCTCGCCGCGGAATGCCAACCTGGTGCGCTCGCTCGGCGCTGACGTCGTCGCCGATCACGGGTCGTCCACCGCGGTCGACGACCTCGTTGCAGGCATCGGTGGCCGTCCGGTCCTCGGCGCGGTCGCGTTCGGCGAGACCTCGGCGGCCCCCTGCATCGAGGTCCTCCGGCGCACCGGCGGATCGGTTCTCGTGATGGCGAGCACGCCGGTGTCGCTGGCAGATCTCGCCGGGCGTCGTCGCCTCTTCCCCGCGATGGTGCCGGTCTTCACGAGGCTCGGGCTCCGCATGGTGGCGCTGATGCTGCGCGCCCGATGGGCGGGCATCCGCGCCGGCTTCGTCTGGGGCACGAGCCTCCGCGACGACGGCCTCGGCGACCGGCTCTGGGGCGGATTGCTCCCGCAGTGGCTCGCCGACGGCACGGTGCGCCCGTCGCCCGAGCCGCTCGTGACCGGGCACGGCCTCGAGGCGATGCAGGACGCGCTCGATCGTCAGCGCGCCGGTGTCTCGGCGCAGAAGGTCGTCGTCACGCTCTGACGCCACGCTCAGTGCGGTGCGTGGTACTCGGCCTCGCCGCTCTTCCAGTAACCCTTCACGACGATCTGATCGGATGCCAGGGCCCACCGCTCCAGCAGCAGGCGCCGCCCCGACTTGACGACGCCTTGCTCGGCCGCGACGAAGCCGAACACGTCGCCCTCGGGGCGATTCGCCGGCGACAGCGCATCGAGCGCGGCGGCCAGCGCCGTGCCGGGGAGGGCCGCGCCGCGGTGGACGGAGCTGACGTCCACTCCGCGCGGCGCGGGGATGGGCAGCTCGTGCGCGGCATCCGTCACCTCGATGAGGATGCGGCCGACCGCGTCCTCATCCATCAGTCCGGCGAACCGGCGGATAGCCGGCACGGCGGTCTCGTCGCCGGCGAGGAACCAGGCGTCGGGGCGACCCGACACGAGCATCGAGCCGCGAGGGCCACCGACCCCGATCGTCGAGCCGAGGGGAGCGGATGCCGCCCACGGTGCCGCGACGCCCTGATCGCCGTGCACGGCGAACTCGACCTCGAGCCAGCCGGCCTCAGCATCCCAGGCCAGCGGCGTGTACTCGCGGCTCGGCGACTGTCGGATCGCGTCGAGGTCGGCGGCGGGGTCGTCGGGGAAGAACAGGCGCATGTGGTCGTCGCTGCCCAGGGATGTGAAGCCGCGCAGGTCGTCGCCTTCGAGGCGGACGCGCACGAAGGTGGGCGTCTCCCAGGTCCGTGCCGCGAGGACGGCGCGGCGGAAGCGGAGGTCGAGCGGCTGTCGGTCCAGCCGGAAGGAGGGGGCGGATTTGACGAAGCTCACACAGGTAAGGCTAACCTAAAAACCGCCGGGCAATCGCCCGCGATCCCCTACCGACCGACGGCGCCAGCGTGCTCATACACGCCCGCTCCGTCGACGACAGGAGCAGTCACATGCGCAGCATCCGTCCCCTGACCGCCACCCCGCTCGTCGCCCTCGCGGCGCTCGCCCTCGCCGGGTGCGCCGGCCCGGCACCCGACGCCGAATCGGTCGCCGAGACCGAGACCGAGACCGTCGCCGTCGAGGACAATCACGGCGAGCAGACCGTCACGACGCCGCCGCAGCGGGTCGTCGCGACCGACAACCGGACGATCGCCATGCTCGACGCCTGGGGGATCGACATCGTCGGGGCGCCGCTCGACATCTTCCCGGACGGACTCTCGTTCAAGGACGACCCCGCCGTCGCCAACCTCGGCAACCACAACGAACCCGACCTCGAGGCGGTCGTCGCCGCCGATCCGGACCTCATCGTCAACGGGCAGCGCTTCTCGAGCTACTACGCCGATTTCCGGACTCTCGTCCCCGACGCCGCCATCGTCGAGTTCGACCCGCGCGAAGGTGAGCCCCTCGACGAGGAGCTGCGTCGCCAGGTCACGTCCCTGGGCGAGATCTTCGGGAAGCAGGACGAGGCAGCGGCGCTCGTCGCCGACTTCGATGCCGCGATCGAGCGGGTCCGCGCCGCCTACGACGACACGGAGACCGTCATGGGCGTCATCACCTCCGGTGGCGAGATCAACTACGCCGCGCCGACCACCGGCCGCACGCTCGGACCCGTCTACGACATCCTCGGGCTGACGCCGTCACTGAAGTCCGATGGCTCGACCGATCACCAGGGCGACGACATCTCCGTCGAGGCGCTGGCCGCAGCCGACCCCGACTGGTTCCTGGTGATGGACCGGGATGCCGCGGTCAGCGTCAACACCGATGAGGCGTATACGCCCGCGAACGACGTCATCGCCGGATCCGAGGCGCTGCAGAACGTGACCGCGGTCCGCGAGGGCAACATCGTCTACATGCCGCAGGGCACCTACCTGAACGAGGGGATCGAGACGTACACGACGTTCTTCGAGGACCTCGCGGACGCCCTCGAGAGCCGGTGACCCTCACTCTCGAGCACCCGGTGAACAGGCGCCCGCGCGGGCGCCTGTTCACCTGGCCGCTTCTGCTCGGCGCTGTCGTCGTCGCCGGCCTCGTGGCGCTCTCCCTCTTCGTCGGCGTCTACGACGTGATCGGGGAGGCCGACGGGGCGGAGATGTTCGCGATCACGCGCATCCCGCGAACGGCCGGCCTCGTCCTCGCCGGCGCAGCGCTCGCCATGTGCGGCCTGGTCATGCAGCTGCTGACGCAGAACCGCTTCGTGGAGCCGACCACCACCGGGACCACCGAGTGGGCGGGTCTCGGGCTGCTCCTGGTCATGCTGCTCGTCCCCGATGCGCCCCTCGTCGTGCGCATGATCGGCGCGGTCGGCATGGCCTTCGTCGGGACCATGCTCTTCTTCCTGTTCCTGCGCCGGGTCATGCTGACCTCGTCGATCATCGTGCCGATCGTCGGGATGATGCTCGGCGCTGTCGTGGGGGCGATCTCGACCTTCATCGCGCTGTCGACGAACCTGCTGCAGAGCATGGCGATCTGGTTCACGGGCTCGTTCACCTCGGTGTTGCGCGGGCAGTACGAACCGCTGTGGATCGTGCTCCTCGTCGTCATCGCCGTCTTCGTCGCGGCCGACCGCTTCACGATCGCCGGGCTCGGCGAGGACGTCGCGACCAATGTCGGACTGGACTATCGGCGCATCGTGCTGTTGGGCACGGTGCTGATCGCTCTCGCTGCCGGTGTCGTGACGGTCGTCGTGGGCAACCTGCCGTTCCTCGGACTCATCGTCCCGAACGTCGTCTCGCTGATCCGGGGTGATGATCTGCGGTCCAATCTGCCGTGGGTGGCGCTCGGCGGCATCGCACTGATCACTGTCTGCGACATCCTCGCCCGCATCGTCAACGCACCTTTCGAGGTGCCGGTGTCGCTCATCCTCGCGATGATCGGGGCGGTCGTGTTCATCGGCCTTCTCCTCAGGCAGCGCCGCCGTGGCTGACGTCCTCGCGCTCTCCGGGCCCTTCCCGACGGCGACCCGCGCGCGCCGCTATGCCGTGACCGTCGCGGTACTCGGTGCGGTCGCGGTCGCGGTGGCGTCCGGCATCCTGCTCTGGGACAACCCCGCTCCCGCCGGCAGCGACGGGTTCTGGCGCATCGCGCAGCTGCGCGCGACGAGCGTGATCGTGATCGTGATCGTCGCGGTCTGCCAGGGGATGGCCACCATCACCTTCCAGACCGTCACCGCCAACCGCATCGTGACACCGTCGATCATGGGCTTCGAGTCGCTCTACACCGCCATCTCCACGGCGGCGATCTTCTTCTTCGGTGCCGCCGGTGTCCTGCTGGTGCAGGGGCCCGGTCCATATCTGCTGCAGGTCGCGGCCATGCTCGCCTTCTCGGGAGCCCTGTACGGATGGTTGTTGTCGGGGCGGTACGCCAACGTCCAGATCATGCTCCTCGTGGGCATCATCCTCGGCGGCGCGCTCGCCGCGTTCTCGACTTTCCTGCAGCGGCTGCTGACGCCCACCGAGTTCGATCTGCTGACGGCGCGACTCATCGGCAGCGTCGCGAACGCCGACGCGACCTACCTGCCGATCGCGATCCCGCTCGTCGTCGTCGCGGCGGGCCTCCTGGTCCTCGGCAGCGGACGGCTGAACCTCCTCGGGCTGGGTCGCGAGGTCGCGCTGAGTCTCGGGTCGTCGCAGCGCCGCGACTCGATCCTCGCCCTGCTGCTGGTGTCGGTGCTCATGGCCGTGTCGACCTCGCTCATCGGGCCGATGACGTTCTTCGGGTTCCTCGTCGCGATGCTCACCTACCAGCTCGCCGACACCTTCGACCATCGGCGCATGTTCGCGCTCTCGGCCCTCGTGGGTTTCGTGGTGCTCGGCGGTGCCTACCTCGTCCTGAAGCACGTCTTCTACGCCGCCGGGTCGGTCGGGATCATCGTCGAGATCGTCGGTGGTTCCCTCTTCCTCATCCACCTGCTCCGAAAGGGACGCCTGTGATCTCGCTCACCGCCGTCGAGAAGCGCTACAGCACCGAGGTCGCGATCGGTCCGGTCACCCTCGACCTGCCCGCCGGCGGCATCACCGCACTGATCGGGCCCAACGGCGCCGGCAAGTCGACGCTCCTCACGATGGTCGGACGTCTCCTCGCCGCGGACAGGGGATCGATCTCGGTGGGAGGTCACGACGTCACGGCGACGAAGTCCCGCGAGCTCGCGAAGGTCATCGCGATCCTGCGGCAGGAGAACCATTTCGTCACCCGCCTGACGGTGCGTCAGCTCGTGGGATTCGGACGCTACCCGCACTCGCAGGGCCGTCTCACTGTCGCGGACGAGGAGATCATCGACCGGTCGATCGACTTCCTCGGCCTCCGCGGGCTGGAGGGCAGGTATCTCGACGAGCTCTCGGGCGGCCAGCGGCAGCGCGCGTACGTCGCGATGGTCCTCGCCCAGGACACGGAGTACGTCCTGCTCGACGAGCCGCTCAACAACCTCGACATCCAGCACGCCGTGCAGATGATGAGCCACCTCCAGCGGGCGGCGACGGAGCTCGGACGGACGATCGTGGTCGTCCTGCATGACATCAACTTCGCCGGTCACTACGCCGACCGCGTCTGCGCGATGAAGGACGGTCGGGTCGCCGCCTTCGGCACGCCGGGCGAGATCATCCGCGCCGACGTGCTCACCGACATCTTCGAGACCCCGGTGGACGTCGTCGACGGTCCGCGCGGCCCCCTGGCGGTCTACTACTAGAGCTGCGCGCCGTCGTCGTCGCGGTCGTAGATGCCCTCGTTGCGTCCGCGGCGCGATTCGTACGCGATGAGCCAGCCGATGGAGATGGCCGCGGCCAGCACGAGCCCGACCCACACGTTCTGCAGCACCAGTCCGAACAGGATGCCGCCGACGAACAGCACTACCGTGCCGAGCAACCAGAATCCGCGTCCCCGCTGTCGCTGAGCCATGCCGCAAGCCTAAGCGGCGCTCAGCGGCGGCGGTGATCCTCCGGTGCGAGCCGCGGGCCGCGCCGCGGCTCGACCACCCCGCACACCTCGATGAGGCGGATGACACGCTGTCGGTGCCCCTTCCACGGCTCCAGCAGCTCGCGCATCCCGTCGTCGTCGACGCGCGACCCGGTGAGGGCGTATCCGACGCGGTGCGCGACGTGATAGTCGCCGAAGCTCACGGCATCGGGGTCGCCGAACGCCCGGATGCGGGTCTCGGCGCTCGTCCAGATCCCGACGCCCGGCAGGCTCGTGAAGACGCGGTCGCGCTCGTCACCCGTCGTCGCGGCGACGGCGGCACGCTCGATGGAGGCGCGTCGCCGCGCGGCGTCCGTGATGGTGCGTGACTGAGGCGGCTCGAGGCCTGCGCGATGCCATGACCAGCTCGGGATCATCCGCCAATCCGCCGGCGGAGCGTACATCGGCCGGGGCGTGGGGCCGGGTGCGGGCTCGCCGTGATGGGTGAGGATCCAGCGCCACGCACCGAACGCCTGCAGGCCCGTCACCTTCTGCTCGAAGACGCTGCTCGCGAGGGCGTCGAAGACGAGGTCGGTCGCGCCGATGCGCAGGTCTGGCCGCCGATGATGCGTGGCGGCGATGACCGGATGCCGCGACGCGTCGAAGCCGTCGGGGTCGTCGCCCGCCCCGCACAGCCGTGGCAGCTGATCGAGTGACCAGGCCGCGCCGGGTCCCCACGCGGCCGCACGGACGGTGCGCAGGCCCGGGCGGATCGCGATCGTGGCCACACCCTCCGGCGTCCGCGTCGCGCGCCAGATCACGCCGTCGGCCGTGGTCTGCGACGGGTCGTGCGCGCCGCGCTGCTGGTAGCGGACCGCACCCATCACGTCGACGGGGACGCGGGGTCGGTACTCGGCCTCGAGGGGCTTGAGCGACGAGGGTGCCGCGGGTCGCGGCATCCGTTCGCGCAGTACCGTCCTCATGCCGACACCCTACGTCCGGGGGCCGACAGCCGGCTGATCAGAAGCGGTCGGGCGAGGGGGTGCCGTGGCCGTAGCGGATGACGACGTCGGCGTGACGGTCGAACCGGTAGCCGATGCCGCGCACCGTGCGGACGATGTCCTCGTAGCGGCCGAGCTTCGAGCGCAGGCGGCGCACGTGCACGTCGATCGTGCGCTCGCCGGGAGCGTCGTCGCCGTCGGCGTGGCTCCACAGCGACGAGACGAGCTCGGTGCGCTCGATCGTGCGGCCCTCGCGCAGGACGAGGTACTGCAGCAGCTCGAACTCCTTGAACGTCAGCGACGCGGTCTCGCCGTCGATGTGGACGCGGCGACGGGAGATGTCGATGGTGACGCCGCCGGGGACGTGCTCGTCG
Organism: Microbacterium oleivorans; assembly: GCF_023715745.1. GTDB lineage: Bacteria > Actinomycetota > Actinomycetes > Actinomycetales > Microbacteriaceae > Microbacterium > Microbacterium oleivorans_D. Next base: position 835,149 of record NZ_JAMBOV010000001.1, read on the forward strand.
AGGGGTTCCTCGGGCTTGGTGCGGGCGACGGCGGCGGGCTCGTGCAGGGCCAGCCGGACGACGTCGACGTCACGGCCGCCTGCGCCGACCGGGGCGAGAGCCACGGTCGCGTGCGTCTCGGCGGAGGGGGCCAGCTCGGCGATGGTGCGACGCAGGGCGTCGACGATGACCGAGAGGCTGACACCGTCGGCGGCGGCCTTCAGCTCGTCGAGGCCGACGTAGAGGGCGAACCCGCGCGGTGCGGTGCCGGCAGGGAGTCCGCTCGACGACGGCGCGGGGCGCGGCGCGACGGGACGGGGAGGAGCGATGTCCTCGACGGCGCGGAGGTGGCGGGGGGCGGTGGGAGCGGAGAGGAGAGCGGAGGTCGACATGGCGATGTCCTTCGAAGGGGGAACCCGGAGCGGGACGCGGGTTCGGGAGTGTTGCGCGGATGGCCTCACTGGGGCCGATGTGCGAGGCCACCGGCATCCGCGTTGTGGGCGGAGGAGCCGGAGCCTCGGGGGTCGGACGACACCGTGTTCAGAAACGGCGGCGCGACCCGGCGGGGATCACCGTGTCAGCGACACATTCGGCAACACATGACAGCACGCTGCGGCATCATGATGCCGGCAGTTCCGTTCGCCTCCCGGGCGGACAGAGTGCGTGCGAAGTCAGTCATGTGGCCGATTATGACGAAGCGCGTCGCCATGTGTCAAACCGCCGCCCCTCGGCAACGTCCGCATGACGGAATGTGACAGATTGCTCAATCCGCTGGGCATCGTCCATGCGAGCGCCCGATCGGCGTACCGTGATCGCATGAGCGAGCTGATGTTCACGGATGAGAAGGATGCCGCGCGCTACACCCTGCATCGCGGCAAAGACCTCGTCAGCGTCCTCGACTACAACGACGACGGTCGCACCGTTGCGCTCACCCGTGCCTATACGATCCCGACGTTCCGCGGGTCGGGCTACGCCGGTGAGCTCGTCCGACGCGCGGTCGCCGACCTCGAGCGACGCGGTGACCGACGGGTCATCCCGGTGTGCTGGTACGTCGCCGACTGGTTCGAGGCGAATCCCGGGCACGAGGCGCTGCTGCAGGAGCGGCGCACCGCCTGACCCGGTCAGGCCTCGCCCGGCCGGGGATCGCGTATCCGCCAGCCGAGCCGCTCGAGCGCGCCCCGCAGGCGCTCGGCCGCTGCGCGCGCGACCTCGATCGATCCGTCCGAGCACACGTCGACCGCCAGCGGCGGCGGGTCACCGAACTTGGGTATCTGCACCTCGGCCCATGCGCCGGGGGAGAGGCTGACGCGCGGGTAGGCGGTCCGCGCGTGCTCGACGACCCCGTCGCACGCGAACGCGATCGTCTCGAGGGCGTCGGGCTTGGCGATCGGCAGGTCGACGACGAGGGTCACCACGAACGGTGCTCCCGCGGTGTCCCGCCCGTGTCCCGACATCCTGGTCTCTTCCCCTCGCCTCTCGTTCGTAGTCGCGATGGCCCGGTGCGGTCAAGCCCGTCGACCCTCGGCGCGGCGCGGTGAACGATGGGCGGACGACGAGGCGCGAGGAGACGGCCATGGATCACGACGAGAACGACCGGACGAGCGAGGCCGCACCCGCCGGCGGCTGGTCGGAGGACGAGTCCTCGATCATCGCCTCGGGTGCGGTGACGAATGAGGAGAAGGAGCAGCAGGATGCCGCCGACCGCGGTCGCGGCGAGGGCGCCCCGATGCCGGACGCCGCTCCCGATCCGTTCGTCGAGAGTGCCGAGATCCAGCAGGGTCTCGATCCCGACGTGCTGACCGACGAGCAGGCGGAGCGTCGCGCCGAGTGACCCTGGCGGCGCCCTGCGAGGCGGCGTACCGTGGCGGCCATGTGCCGCAACATCGTGCCGCTCCACAACTTCGAGCCCGCCGCGACGGACGCCGAGTGCCACGACGCCGCCCTGCAGTACGTCCGCAAGATCAGCGGCATGACGAGACCGTCGCGCGCCAATCAGGAGGCGTTCGACCTCGCCGTCGAGCAGATCGCCGCGGCGACGCGTCAGCTGCTCGACGATCTGGTGTCCGCCGTGCCGCCGAAGGACCGCGATGAGGAGGCCGAGAAGCGACGCGCGCGATCGGCCGATCGGTACGAGGCCCTGCGCGAGTTCCAGGAGCGCAAGAAGGCCGAGCGAGCCGCGGCATCCTGAGCCCGTCCGCCTCGGGTCGCCGCGGGGCCGGTAGCGTGGGACGGTCATGACATCCCCTGCCACCGCCAGCATCCCCCTGTCCTCCTCGCAGCGTTGGCGGGCCTTCTGGGTGTGCGTCTCGGTGGCGGCGTTCACGATCCTCGACCTCAGCAAGGTCAATGTCGGTCTCCCGGCGATCGAGGCGTCCCTCGACGCGACCTCGACCCAGCTGCAGCTCGTCGTGTCGGGTTACATCCTCACCTTCGGCCTTGCGCTCGTGCCCTTCGGCCGGCTCGGCGACCAGCGCTCCCGCAAGGTGCTGTTCATCGTCGGGCTGAGCCTGTTCACCGTCATGAGCGCGGTGTGTGCCCTCGCGCCCACCATCGAGGTGCTGATGGCGGCCCGACTCGTCCAGGGCATCGCCGCCGGTATCCAGATGCCGCAGGTCATGGGCACGATCCAGCAGCTGTTCACGGGCAAGGAGCGCGGCCGCGCATTCGGTCTGTTCGGCGCGACGATCGGCATCGCCACCGCGTTCGGCCCGACCCTCGGAGGTCTGATGATCGCGCTCGGCGGTCCGACCGACGGCTGGCGCGGCATCTTCTGGTTCAACGTGCCGCTGTGCCTCCTCGTGCTCGCCGGCGTGATCTGGATCCTGCCGCAGACCCGTCAGGCCAGCGGCCGCCCCCTGCAGCTCGACCCGGTCGGCATCGTTCTCTTCGGCCTGATGATCGTCTCGCTGATGTGGCCGTTCCTGTTCACGACGGGCTCGCCGGACGACGACCCGAACCGCTGGTGGCTGCTGACCGCCTTCGTCCTCTTCGCGGCGCTCTTCTTCTGGTGGGAGCGGCGGTATGCGGCATCCGGTCGTCAGCCGCTCATCCCGTTCCGGATGTTCCGCATCCGCTCCTTCCGCAACGGCACGCTGGTCGTCGTCGCCTACTTCACCGCGATCCCGCCGATGTTCCTGCTCGGCACGCTCTTCCTCCAGCTGGGCGTCGGGCTCGAGCCGGTGTTCGCGGGCATGGTCTCCATCGGGTTCGCCGTCGCGAGTGCGGCGAGCTCGTACTACGGCGGACTCCTCGTCAACCGCCTCGGTCGCCAGCTCGTGACGATCGGCCTCGTGACCGTGCTGGTCAGCGTGGTCGCGCTCACGATCGTCGCCTTCACGATGCCCCGCGAGACGGTCGCCTACGGGATGGCCGCGGCACTGCTGGTCGCCGGCGCGGGAGGTGGCCTCGTCGTCTCACCCAACCAGACGCTGACCCTCTCCGAGATCGCCGTGCGCGAGGGCGGCCTCGCGGGCTCCGTCGGCCAGCTCGGGCAGCGCGTGGGGACAGCGGTCGGAACCGCGATCGGACTGTCGCTGTTCTACGCGTCGATCTACCGCGAGAAGGATGCCGGGCTCGACTCGCTCGCGGTCTACCACGACGCCTACGCCTACGGGATGGCCGCGGTCGGGGTCTTCCTCGCCATCGCGACCCTCGTCTCGGTGATCGACCTCATCGGCCTGCGCCGCCGCGGCACCGTCGTTCCCGCTGCGGACTGACGCGGCCCCGGCACGCCTCGGCGGCGATGTCGGGGACCCGATCTACCGTGTCAGCATGCGCATCCTGCACACCTCCGACTGGCACATCGGGCGGACCTTCCACGGTCACTCCACGCTCGACGCGCTCCGCGGCGTGCTCGACGAGCTGACCGCGCAGGTGCGCGCGCACGGCGTCGACGTCGTGATCGTCGCGGGCGACGTCTTCGACTCCGCGACCCCCGCCGCCGCGTGCTACACGCTGCTCTCCGACGCGCTCCGCGGCATCGCCGACGCGGGCGCGCGGGTCGTCGTGACGAGCGGCAATCACGACTCCGCGGCCCGGTTGGGTTTCCAGGCGGGGCTGCTGCGCGACGGCATCCACGTCCTGACCGATCCGGATGCCGTCGGCACCCCGCTCACGATCGACGACGACCATGGTCCGGTCCACTTCTACGGCATCCCGTACCTCGAGCCCGCCCTTCTGCGTCACCGGTGGGAGGGCGTCCGCACCCAGGCCGCGGTGCTCGGTCGTGCCATGGACCTCGTCCGCGCGGACCTCGCCGAGCGGCGCGGGCGGTCGGTCGCGATCGCGCACTGCTTCGCCGCGGGTGTCGAGCCCACCCCCCACCTCGAGCGCGACATCCAGCAGGGCGGCCTCGACGTCGTCCCGCTGTCGACCTTCGACGGTGTCGACTACATGGCCCTCGGGCACATCCACGGGCGCCAGCGGCTGGCCGAGAACGTCCGGTATGCCGGCGCGCCGCTGCACTACAGCTTCGGCGAGGGTGACAAGCCGCGCGGGTCGTGGCTGATCGACCTGGACGCCGCGGGCCTGACATCCGTGGAATGGCTCGAGCTCCCGGTGCCACGGCGACTCATGACGCTGCGCGGCTCCTTCGCCGAGATCCTCGAGGGCGAGCAGTACGAGACCGCCGCGGAGGCCTGGGTGTGCGTCGAGTACACCGACGACCTGCCCGAGGCCGACCCGCTGCGCCGCCTGCAGCAGCGGTTCCCGTTCTGCGCGAAGGTCGTGCACGCGCCCGCCGTCGTGCGCGCGGGGGACCGGCGCAGCTACGTCGAGCGGGTGCGGGCGGCGCGTACCGACCGCGAGCTCGTCGAAGCCTTCCTCGCGCACGTGCGAGAGGGGCAGGGGCCGTCCGAGCGCGAGGCGGAGGTCCTCGACGACGTGCTCGACGAGCGGGTGCGCCAGGAGGCGCTCGCGTGAAGCTGCACCGCCTCGAACTCACGGGATTCGGCCCGTTCCGCGAGCGCCAGACCGTCGACTTCGACGCGTTCGACGACGACGGTCTGTTCCTCATCTCAGGGCGCACGGGCGCCGGGAAGTCCAGCATCCTCGACGGGGTGAGCTTCGCGCTCTACGGGTCGGTTCCGCGCTATGAGGGGGGCGACCGTCGGCTGCGCAGCGACCACAGCTTCCTGACCGACCCGACCGAGGTGCGCCTGGAGTTCACGGTCGGCGGCACGCGCTGGCGGGTGACCCGTGCGCCGGAGTACGAGCGTCCGGCGAAACGCGGGGGCGGACTCACCCTCGAGCCCGCGCGGGCGGAACTCGAGGAGTGGGTCGACGATGCCTGGATCGGGCGGGCCGCCAAGCAGCGTGAGGTCGGGATCGCTCTCGATGAGGTCCTCGGCCTCAGCGCCCAGCAGTTCCAGCAGGTGATCCTGCTCGCGCAGAACAAGTTCTCCCGATTCCTCCTGGCCGGGAACGCGGAGCGGCAGCAGCTGCTGCGGACGCTGTTCGGCACGCGCCGCTTCGAGGGGTATAAGGATGCGCTCGAGGACCGTCGGCGTGAGGCGCAGAAGCGACTCGACGACAGCGGCGCGCGCGTGCGCACGCTGCTCGACGTCGCGGAGCGCGAGATCACCGCGCACGCTCTCCATCCGGCCGACGGCGGCGACGCCCCGGTCGACGCGGACCTTCTCGGGAGGAAAGCCGCCGTCGAGCGCGCCGTCGCGCGCGCCGAGTATCGGGTGGAGGCTCGCGGCAACGAGCGCGCGCTCGCGACGACCCGCGCCGAGGTCGCCGTCTCCGAGCATCGGCGTCTCCTGGAGGTCGCCCAGCGCCTCGCCGACCTGCAGACGGCGCGCGGCGACCTCGCTGCCCGAGAGGCGCAGGCTCCGGAGATCGACGTCCTCCGCGCACAGGTCGGACGCGCTCGCGCCGCTGAGGCGCTGCGCGCTCCCGTCGAGACCGCCGCCCGCGCCGCCGGTGAGTGGACGGTCGCGCAGCAGACGCGTCAGACGGCGGAGGACGAGTGGGTCGCCGCCGGCGGGTCCGCCGCGGACGACCTGGACGCCGTGATCGAGGACCTCACGGGCCGCATCGCGCGCGCTCAGGACGCCGCCGAGGCGGAGCGCTCAGCCGCGACACTGACCGACGCCCAGCGCCTGCGCCGGGAGGAGCTCGAAAAGGTCGAGGACGCCCTCCGGGATCTCGATGCCGCCCTGGCTGCCGTGCCCGAGCGGCGCCGCCAGGCGGCGGCCGACCTGGCGCAGACCCGCGCGGTCGCGGATCGGCATGACGACCTCTCCACCGCGCGGGGGGATCTGGCGCCCCGCCTGGATGCGGCGCGTTCCCTCGAGCGACTGACCCCGGCCGCAGCGGCAGCGGAGGCCGCCTACGCGGAGGCGAACGCCCGCTCCGCCTCGGCCTCGGCGCACGTGGGTGAGCTCCTCCGGCGGCGCCTTCGCGGCTACGCGGGGGAGCTTGCGGCATCCCTCGTCGACGGCGAGCCGTGCGCCGTCTGCGGTGCGACGGCGCACCCCCGTCCCGCGACGCACGACACCGCGCACGTCACCGACGACGATCTCGCCGCCGCCGAACGCGCCCGAGACACCGCCGCCGTCGCGGAGCGGGATGCGGCGAAGGCGGCCGCAGCCGCCCGCGAGGCCGTCGCCGCCGCGACCGCATCGTCGGGTGGCCGGGACGTCGACGACCTCGTGACGGCGCTCGAGGGCCTCGACGCGGAGCTCGCTGCGGCCCGCGCCGCGCGCGACCGGCTCGACGGACTCACGAGGGCCGTCGAGCACATCGACGCGCTCGAGGCCGCCGCTCTCGGCGAGGCGACGCAGCTTCGCCGGCGTGCCGGCGCGCTGCGCGAGGAGATCGCCGCCGCCGAGACGGTGCTCGAGACCGCTCAACGGGCGGTGGCGGCCGCCCGCGGTGAGCATGAGAGCGTCGCCGCGCGGATCGCCGCGGACGAGGAGCACCGGCTCCTCGCGACGCGCCTGCTCGACCTCCGGCGCACCGAGCGCACACGACGCGAGGCCGCCCACCTGGCGCAGCGCGACCGTGACGAGCGCCTCGAAGCCTCGGTGTTCGACGCTCCCGCGGACGTGCTCGACGCGCTCCTGCCGGCGGACGAGGCGACCCGGCTCGCCGAGCGGATCGAGGCGCATGCCGCCGGCCTGGCGGCCGCGCAGGCGCGCACCCTCGAGCTCGAGCTCGCCTCCGTCGACGAGACCCTCGACCTCGATGCCGTCGCCGCAGCGGCGGATGCGGCGACGGCCGCCGACGACGCACGCACCGCGGCCATCGCAGCCGAGGCCGACGCGGCGAGCGCCGCTGCCGGACTCCGCGACCTCCTCGCCCGCATCGAGACGGCGGCTGAGGCCGTGGCGACGCAGGCGGAGGATGCCGCTGCCGTCACCCGTCTCGCCGACACGGTCGCCGGCCGAGCGCCGAACACGATGAAGATGGATCTCGAGACCTTCGTCCTCGCCGCCGAGCTCGAGGAGATCGTCGCCGCCGCCAACCTCCGGCTGTCGGAGATGTCGTCGGGCCGGTACACGCTTCGTCATTCCGATGCGCGGCAGGCTCGCGGCGCGGCATCCGGTCTGTCCATCGAGGTCCTCGATGCGCACACCGGGCGGCTCCGGTCGCCGCAGTCCCTCTCGGGCGGAGAGACGTTCCTCGCCTCATTGGCGCTCGCCCTCGGCCTCGCCGAGGTGGTCACGTCCCGGGCCGGTGGCATCCGGCTCGACACGCTGTTCATCGACGAGGGCTTCGGCTCGCTCGATCCCGAGACGCTCGAACTCGCCATGCGCACCCTGGACGAGCTGCGCGCCGGCGGGCGGGTCGTCGGGGTCATCAGTCACGTCGAGGCGATGAAGGACCAGATCCCGGCTCAGCTCGTCGTCGAGGCGACACCGGAGGGACCGAGCGTCGTGCGGCAGGAGGCGCTGAGCCCCGCGGGTCACACCATCCGGTAGCCGACGCCGCGGACCGTCTCGATGCGATCCGACCCGAGCTTCTGCCGGAGGTACCCGACGTAGACGTCGGCGACGTTCGAGCCCGGATCGAAGTCGTACCCCCACACGCGGCTCAGCAGTTGCTCGCGGCTGAGCACGTGGCCCGCGTTGCGGACGAACTCCTCCGCGAGGGCGAACTCGCGCGCCGAGAGCTCGACGCGGGTTCCCGCCACCCGGGCCTCGCGCGTCCGGATGTCGAGGGTCAGGTCGCGGTGCGAGAGGGCGGGGGCGCCACCGCTGTCGTCGTCCTTGCGCATCCGCAGCCGGATCCGTGCGAGCAGTTCGTCGAACCGGAACGGCTTGCCGAGGTAGTCGTCCGCCCCGCCCTCGAGGCCTGCCACTGTGTCCTGAAGCTCGACACGGGCCGTCAGCATGATGATCGGCATCCGCGACCCGCTGCCGCGCAGCTGCTCCAGAACCTGGAATCCGTCCATGCCCGGCAGGTTCACGTCCAGTACCAGCAGGTCGAATTCGTCGGTCTGCGCCAGGTGGAGGGCGTCAGTGCCGGTCGCCGCGATCTGCGTCGCGTACCCCGCAGCGCGCAGCCCCTTCTCCACGAAACCGGCGATGCGCGCCTCGTCCTCGGCGATCAGGATGGATGCCACGCTCAGCGCTCCTCGGAGATGGTGACGGGTGTCGGCGGTCGATCCGGCAGCCTATCGTCGTCGGCCACCGCACCCTCGTGCGGGATGGACAGGATGAAGACCGCGCCGCCGCCCTCGGCATCCGCCACCCGCGCGGAACCGCCGTGCGCCTTCGCGATGACCTGGACGATGTTGAGACCCAGCCCGCTTCCGCGACCGTCATCCGTTCCCCGGTGGAATCGATCGAACACGAACGGCTTCTGGTCGTCGGGGACACCGGGACCGTGGTCGCGCACGCGGAACTCCACCGCGTCTTCCGTCAGCCTGCTGCTCAGGACGATGTCGCCGCCCCCGTGTGTGACGGCGTTCTGCGCGAGCTGCAGGAGCGCCTGGGTGAGCCGCTCAGCATCGGCCGCGATGACGACGTCGACCGCCGGTCCCGCCGTCACGGACGCATCGGCGAGAGCGCCGGCCTTGCGGACGACCTGCGTCAGCAGGTCCGCCGTGTCGACGGGGGAGAGGGTCACCGGCCGCGGACCGTGCAGAGCGGCGGCGGCACCGAGGTCGTGCACGAGGTTGTGCATCCGGTCGAGCTCGTCGACGGCCAGGTCCCTGGAGCTCTCCACATCGGCGACATCGCGCGGGTCCATCACCTCGAGGTGCCCGCGGACGATCGTGATGGGGGTCTTCAGCTCGTGCCCGACGTCGCTCAGCAGGCGTCGCTGCGAGTCGAGGGCCTCGTCGAGCCGGTCGAGCATGGCGTTCATCGTCGCGGCGAGTTCGGAGACATCGTCCTCGCCCTCGACGGGGAGCCGCTCGGACAGCGACTGGCCCGAGACCCGTTCCGCCGTCTCGCGCATCCGCCGCAGCGGGCGCAGCAGTCGCGTCGACACGATGAAGGCGACGGCGGTGATGATCATCAACGCGATGGCACTCGCGAGGAGGTAGGCCCGCGCCGGTCCGTCCATCTCGGCGAGCTCGGCCTCCACGTCGTACACGAGGGCGAACACGACGTCCCCGGGTGTCGTGTCGCCCTCGATGGCGATCGGGACCGCGAGGTAGCGCCACGTGACCCCGTTCCCGCTGTACGTGCGGACGACGGGGGCGCCGCCTGCCCCCGCCTCGGCAGCGGCGGAGACGAAGTCGCTGTCCCTGCTCGGGTCGACGTCCAACCGGATGCCGGGGGTGAAGCGGGCGTTGCCTGCCATGATCCCGACGGCCCCCGTGTTGTCGTCGGGGCTCATGCGCTGGACGACCTGCCGCAGCGCCTCCTCGGCACTCGTCCACCCCCCGGTGTCGTTGTTGCCCGCCGCGACGATGTAGCGAGCCGATTCGAGGTTGTCGCTGAGGCGGTCCTCGATGCTCTGCAGGTTCGTCGTGCGTTCGACGACGTAGACGGTCAGGCCCACCGAGGCGAGCCCGATCGCGGCGACGAGAGTGATCGCCACGACGATGCGTGTGCGCACCGACACCAGCAAGCGGCGGCGGGGGGCGGCATCCATGCCCTCCAGTATCGCGACGTCGCGCCGCCGCGACGTCACCCTAAGAAAGGTCTCACGCCCTCCGCCGTGCTGATCGTGGTGGGATCGACACATGCCAGCGCCCACCGTGACACCCGAGGCCGCCCTGCTCGCGGACGCCCTCGACCTCGAGGAGTCGCAGCTGGCCCCGATCGGCCGGGAGCCGCTCGGCGAGGGGACCGTCGCCGGCTTCCGGCTGCCGGGTGAGGCCGAGGCGTACGCCTACGTGGACACGTCACTCCTGCCCGTCCGGGAGGAGACCGGTCTCGCGCTGGAAGGGGTCGCGCGCATCTGGATGCACCCGGCCGACCCGCACCTCCCCGCGCTCGCTCCCGTCGCGTTCGGCGAGGCGTTGTCGATCCTCCTGGCGCGGCTCGGCGTTCACAGCGGCGGCACCCCGGTCCTGGTCGCCTACCGGCCGGGCCGCCGTGCCGTCGTGCGTGCGGCGGGCGACGGCGAGCCGGTCTGGGTCAAGGTCGTCCGCCCGCGGCGCGTCGAGCGCATCGTGGAGCTGCACACCGCGTTCCGTTCGGCCGGCCTTCCGGTGCCCGGGGTCACAGGGTGGGCGCCCGACGGCATCCTCGTGACGGCGCACGCCTCCGGGACTCCGGCCATCGACGCGGCCGCGACCGGCGCGCTCGCCCCCGAGCTGCTCCTGGACCGGGTGGACGAGCTGCGCGCGCGGATCGCCGCCGCGCCGTTCGAGGGCAGCGCGCGTACGTCGATCGCGACGAGACGGGGCTGGTACGAATCCCGCCTGCGCGGCATCGACACCGGCATCGACGTCCTGCTCGACGAGATCCCCCGCGACGGCGGCCCCACCACCTCGGCATCCGTGGGTGTGCACGGCGACCTGCACCTCGGTCAGATCTTCGTCGACGCCGGCGGACAGGTGACCGGTCTGATCGACGTCGACACCGCGGGTGTCGGGCACCCCGCGGACGACGTGGCGGCCTTCCTGGGCCACACGATCGCGAGTGCGACGCTGTCGGGGGCGGATGCATCCACCGCGCTGTGGGACGTGGCGGATGCCGCCGCGGCACGCTGGCGGGATGTCCCCGACAGCGCCCCCCTGTCGGCGGCGCACCTCATCGGCCACGCGCTGGCCGCGGTCGATGCCGGCGACCGGGCACGAGCCCGTGGGCTGCTGCGGGTGGCGGCCGCCCTGTGCGACGGACGAGGCGAACATAAGGGCGCTCTCATGAACGCCTTCGAGTTGGCTTAGCCCCGTCGGTCAGGCTGATGCCATCGGGCGAGCACCCGCCCCTTCGATCAGGAGACAGGATCATGAAGACCAAGAAGTGGATCGCGTACGGAGTGACCGGCGTCGTCGGTCTGGGCCTCATCGCCGGCGGTGCGACCGCCGCCGCGGCCGCCATGGACCTGCGTGACCCGGAGGGGACGACCCTTCCGGGCGGCCAGCTGACCGGCACGTCGACGCCGACCCTCGACGGCTCCACCCCGGTGACGGTGGACGTGACGAACGACACGGCGAAGGTCGTCACGGCCGTGACCCCGACGCCGAGCCCCGTCACCCCGCCCTCCGCGACGACCCCGGTCACGACGCCGACCCCGGTGACGCAGGCCACGCCGCCGTCGCCGCTCACGCCCCCGTCGCCGGTGACGCCCGCGACGCCGGCGACGCCCGCGAGCGCGGCATCCGCGCCGTCGAACTGACCCCGGATCCCCGCGGCCGCCGCGGGCCCTAGGCTGGACGCATGAAGAAGGGCATGATCTGGACGATCCTGGGTGTCATCATCGCGATCGTCATCGCGTGGATCGTCGTGGATGTCGTGCTGAAGCTCGTCTTCTTCGCTGCGAAGCTGGTCGTCGTCGCAATCGTCGCGCTGATCGTGTTCTTCGTCCTCCGGTCGCTCTTCGCCCGTCGCGACGCCTGAGTCCCACGGCGCCCACGGGTCGCGCTCAGACGCCGTAGAGCTCGGTGATCCGTCCGCGCAGCTGCACGCTGCAGGCGGCGACCGCGTCGCGCCAATCGGTGATCGCGTCGTCCTGCGCGCTGTCGGAGACGGCCTTCAGCACACGGATGGGCACGCCGAACTGCTGCGCCACCCAGATGTAGGCGTACGCCTCCATGTCCACGAGGGTGCCGCCGAGTGCGCGGATGGCCTCCACGGTTCCGGCGTCGTCCACGAAGTGGTCGCCGGTCGCGATGATCGTGCCGTCACGTCCCGCGATCGACACGGTCGCCGGCAGCGACACGTGCTGACCGGCGATGCCGTCGACGTCCGAGACGTCGTGCTGCAGCGCGGTGGTCACGTCGTGGACGCCGGTCGCCTCGGGATCGACCGAGCCTGCGGTGCCGACCACCACGATCTCCTCGTACTCCCCGCGGTCGAGCGCGCGGGTGAGTGCGTACGTCGCCTGCAGCTTGCCGGGACCCGTCACGAGACGGTCGAAGCCGGGAAGCTCCTCCGGGAAGGCGACCAGTTCGGAGTCGAGGGCGGCGACGAGGAGCTTCACCGATCCATCATCGCACCCGCACGTCAGTGCGTCGGGCGGGGGAAGGCGGCGTCGAGATCGGCGAGCCAGGCCGCGGCATTGCCGTCGGAGGGTGCGCGCCAGTCGCCCCGGGGCGAGAGCGAGCCCGCGGGCGAGACCTTCGGGGCGTTGGGCACGGCGCTGCGCTTGAACTGCGCGAATCCGAAGTAGCGCTGCAGGAACACCCGCAGCCACCGCACGATCGTCTCGCGGTCGAAGGCGTACCGCTCGTCCTCCGGGAAGCCGGGGGGCCACGCCCCGGCATCCGCGTCCGCCCATGCCTGCTCGGCCAGGAACACGATCTTCGACGGGCGGAAACCGTAGCGCAGCACGTGGAAGAGCGTGAAGTCGTGCAGCGCGTACGGGCCGATCGTGCTCTCGGTCGACTGCACCTTGCCGTCCGCGCCCGCCGGCACCAGCTCGGGGCTGATCTCGGTGTCGAGCACTGCCTGGAGCACCTCTTTCGCGCGGTCGGTGAGGGTCGTCCCCGACTCGTCGCTGTGCGCGATCACCCACCGGATGAGGTGCTGGATGAGGGTCTTGGGGACGCCCGCGTTGACGCCGTAGTGCGCCATGTGGTCGCCGACGCCGTAGGTCGCCCAGCCGAGGGCGAGTTCGGACAGGTCGGAGGTGCCGATGACGATGCCGCCGCGCTGGTTCGCGAGGCGGAAGAGGAAGTCGGTGCGTGCGCCCGCCTGGACGTTCTCGAACGTGACGTCGTACACCGGCTCGCCCTCGGCGAACGGGTGTCCGAGTCCCGTCAGCAGCTCGGTGGCCATCGGCCGGATGTCGATCGTCTCGATCGTCGCTCCGATCGCCTCGGCGAGGGCGATCGCGTTCGACTTCGTGTGGTCGCCGGTGGCGAAGCCCGGCATCGTGAACGCGAGGATGTCGCTGCGGGGCCTGCCCATCCGGTCCATCGCGCGGGCGACGACCAGCAGAGCGTGCGTCGAGTCGAGGCCGCCCGAGACGCCGATGACCGGCTTCGGCTGTCCGATCGCGCGCAGGCGCTGCTCGAGACCGGAGACCTGGATGTTGAACGCCTCGTAGCAGTCGAGGTCGAGACGGGCCGGGTCGTCGGGGACGAACGGGAACCGGTCGAGCGGTCGCCGGAGTCCGCGGACGGATGCCGCCGCGGCGACGGTGAACGGGATGCGGCGCACGGGCACCCCGACGCTGCGCGCGTTGTCCTCGAAGGTGCCCTGGCGCAGCCGGTCCTGGCGCAGCCGGTCGAGATCGACGTCGGCGACCGCCCGGCGCGGACCGTCGGGAAAGCGCTCGGTCTCGGCGAGGAGGGTGCCGTTCTCGTAGATGATCGTCTGCCCGTCCCACGAGACGTCGTTGGTCGACTCACCCTGTCCTGCGGCGGCGTAGACGTAGGCAGCGAGACACCGGAAGGACTGCGACTGCGCGAGGATGCGGCGGTCCTCGGCGCGGGCGATGGTGATGGGGCTCCCCGACAGATTCGCGAGCACCGTCGCGCCCGCGAGCGCGGCGTGCGAGGACGGCGGCACGGGCACCCAGAAGTCCTCGCAGATCTCGGCGTGCACGACGAGTCCCGGCACGTCCGTCGCCTCGAACAGCAGGTCGGTGCCCACCGGCACCTCCGCGCCGGCGAGGGCCATGTGGCTCGGCGCGTCGTCGCCGCGGGCGTACCAGCGCGACTCGTAGAACTCGCGGTACGTGGGGAGGTGGGACTTCGGCGCGACGCCGAGGACGCTGCCGCGGTGGATGACGACGGCGCAGTTGTAGAGCCGGTTCTCGATCCGCAGGGGAGCGCCGACGATCAGCAGAGGGGTGAGGTCGGCGGATGCCGCGACCAGGCGGTCGATCGCGACGAGGACGGCATCCAGGACGACGTCCTGCATCACGAGGTCTTCGATCGCGTACCCGGTCAGCCCCAGCTCGGGGAAGACCGCGACGGCGACACCGTCGTCGTGACAGGCGTGCGCGCTCGCCAGGATCGACTCGGCGTTGGCGGCGGGATCGGCGATGGCCACCGGCACCGTGCACGCGGCGACGCGGGCGTATCCGTGCCGGTACGGGTTCTCGAAAGGCAGCTCCTGGGTCACGGGTCCAGTCTGTCAGGTGCCTGCCCGCCCGCCATGGGGCTTGTGCGTGCTCGGGAAGCATGTCGGTGGTCGCGGATAGTGTCGGTTCCCGAGAGGGGATCATGCGATACATCGAAGACGACGGCCGGATCGTCTGGAGCGCGAGCGACCTGAAAGCCGCGGCCGAGTGCGAATTCGCCTGGCTGCGGGCGATCGACGCGAAGCTCGGCCGGATCGCGGCGGTCGAGGACCCCGAGGACCTCACGCTCGAGCGCGCGGGACGTCTCGGCACCCAGCACGAGCGCCGGGTGTTCGAGGCCTATCGCGACGCGCACCCCGGAGCCGTGGTCGAGATCGCCGAGACCCGGTCGTCGGATGCGGCAGGCCTCGCCGCCGCGGTGGCCGCGACCGACGCGGCGCTCGCCGACCCCGACGTGCGGGTCGTCTATCAGGCGGCGTTCTCCACCGACGAGTTCGTCGGGTTCGCCGATTTCCTCGTGCGTGCCGCCGACGGCCGCTGGATCGTGCAGGACACCAAGCTCGCCCGACACGCTCGCGTCACCGCACTGATGCAGCTGGCGGCATACGTCGATCAGCTCGACCGCCTCGGCGTCACGCGCGCCGACGAGGTGCAGCTGCTGCTCGGCGACGGCACCGTCTCCACCCACGCCGTGCGCGACCTGATGCCGGTGTTCGGACTCCGTCGCGACAGGCTCCGCGCGCTCATCGCGGACCGCGACGTGCCCGCGGGGTCCTCGGGATCGCCGATCCCGTGGGGCGACGACCGAGGCGAGCTCCGCGTCGTCGCCTGCGGGCGATGCGCGACGTGCGACCTCGAGGTCGTCGCGCACCGCGACCTGCTGCTGGTCGCCGGTATGCGACCCGTTCAGCGCGACCGCCTGCGGGCAGCGGGGGTCGCGACCATCGACGCCCTGGCAGCGTCCCGCGAGGCCCCGCCGCGGATGTCGTGGGACACCTTCTCGGGGCTGCGCACGCAAGCGAGGCTGCAGCTCGAGAGCCCGGCCGGCGGCGTCGACGACGCCCCGGTGCCGACGGGCATCGCTCCGGCGGGACCTGCGATCCCCACCTTCGACGTCGTCTTCCCGAAGGCGCTCGGCGCCCTCCCGCGTCCCGACCACGGAGATCTGTTCTTCGATTTCGAGGGCGACCCCCTCTACACCGAGGGCGCGGCGGTGCAGTGGGGGATCGACTACCTCTTCGGCTGGGTCGACGAGACCGAGCAGTACTCCGCCCTGTGGGCCCATTCCTTCGCCGACGAGAAGCGGGCGCTCGAGGAGTTCCTCGAGTTCGTCGCGGTCCGCCGCCGCACGCATCCCGGCATGCACATCTACCACTACGCCCCGTACGAGCCGACGCACCTGCTCGCGATGGCGGCGAGGCACGGGGTGGGCGAGGCTGCGGTCGACCGGCTGCTCCGCGACGGCGTCTTCGTCGACCTCTACCCGATCGTCCGTCGCGCCCTCCGCGTCGGGTCTCGGTCCTACTCCATCAAGAAGCTCGAGCCCCTCTACATGGGCGACGAGGTCCGGACGAGCGACGTCCAGCGAGGGGATGACTCGATCGTCCGCTACGTCGAGGCACGCGCGCTCGAGGACGCCGGTGACGATGCGGCGGCCCGCCTCATCCTCGACGACCTCGCCGACTACAACCGCTACGACTGCGTGTCGACTCGTCGCCTGCGCGACTGGCTCGTCGACCGTGCCCGAGAGGCGAAGCTGGTGCCCTCGCGTGAGCCCGAAGCGGGGGAGGCGGTGTACGAGCCGTCGCCGCGCGCAGAAGCGCTCGCCCGCTTCGCGGTGGATGCCGCGGACGAGGTCGTCGCCCAGGCGCTGCGCCTCGGAGCGGCGGCCATCGACTACTACCCACGCGAGGCGAAGACCTTCTGGGCCACGCACTTCCTGCGACTGCGCGAGCCGGTGTCCGTCTGGGAGGACACGCGCGACGTCGTGGTGGTCGACCGCGACCGCTGTCGCGTGCTGACCGACTGGCATCGACCGGAAGGTCTCACCGCGGTGCGCCGCGTCGTCGAGATCCGCGGCGAGTTCGCCCCTGGCACGCGCCTGACCGTCGGTCAGAGTCCGTACGCCGTCTACGAACTGCCGGCCCCCTTCCCGATCGAGACCAGCCCGCGTTGGATCCACGCCGCGCGCTCCGTCTCCGTCGTCGACGTCCTCGACGACGGGGTCGTGATCGAGGAGAACGCCTACCAGGGCTTCACATGGCAGGAGCTCCCCGTCGCCCTGACCCCGCCGGCGCCGCCGCGCGCCGGAAGCCAGCAGGCCGCGATCGACGAGTGGGCGGACGCCGTGCTGGCGGCATCCCCCACCCTCCCCGCCGACCCGGCCACCGACCTCCTGCTGCGCCGGCCGCCGCGACACGAGGGGCCGCTCCCGCGCACCGGCGACGACGTCGCCGACATCGCGGCCGCGCTCGTCGGCCTGGACGACGGCTACCTCGCGGTGCAGGGCCCGCCCGGCACGGGCAAGACCTACGTCGGATCGCACGTGGTGGCGCGTCTGGTCCGTGAGAAGGGCTTCCGTGTCGGCGTGGTCGCGCAGTCGCACAACGTCGTCGAACACATGCTCGACCGGATCGTCGCCGCGGGGCTCGATCCGGCACTGGTCGCGAAGGCACCGAAGGGTGCTGCGACCGGGGACGAGCGGTTCACCGTGATCGCGAAGAACCAGCTGGCGGGCTACATCGAGTCGCAGCCCGCCGGATTCGTCGTGGGCGGTACGGCGTGGGATCTGACCCACACCGGGCGGGTCGCGCGCCGGTCCCTCGACCTGCTGGTCATCGACGAGGCGGGGCAGTTCTCGCTCGCCTCCACCATCGCGGTCTCGGCCTCAGCCCGTCGACTGCTGCTCCTCGGCGACCCGCAGCAGCTGCCCCAGGTCAGTCAGGGAACGCACCCGGAACCGGTCGACACGTCTGCACTCGGGTGGGTCATGGACGATCACGCCGTGATCCCCGCCGACCGCGGCTACTTCCTCGCTCGGACCCGTCGGATGCGTCCCGAGGTCGCCGAGCCGGTCTCCCAGTTGGCCTACGAGGGGCAGCTGGAGGCGCACCCCGACACGGCGCTGCGCGCACTCGACGGCGTTCCCGCCGGCGTCGTCCCCGTCCCCCTCGCGCACACGCGCAACGCGACGCAGTCTCCCGAAGAGGCCGACGAGGTCGTGCGCATCGTCCGCGATCTCGTGGGGGCGCCCTGGACGGACGCGGGAATCACCCGTCCGCTGGAGGCGGAGGACGTCATCGTCGTGACTCCCTACAACGCCCAGCAGGTGCTGGTGGAGGAGACACTGACCGGGGCCGGCTTCCCGGGCGTCCGCGTCGGGACCGTCGACCGGTTCCAGGGCCAGGAGGCGGCCGTCGTCGTGGTCTCGCTCGCGGCGTCCTCCGGTCGGGACGCCCCGCGCGGGCTCGAATTCCTGCTGCTGCAGAACCGCATCAATGTCGCCGTCTCCCGTGCCATGCACACGGCGTTCGTGGTCTACGGCACGGGCCTGCTCGACGACCTTCCCCGCACGCCCGACGGCGTCACCCGACTGAGCGCCTTCGCACGCCTGGTCGGCGCGGGCGGTCTCCCGTCGCACGCCGCCACGGACGGCGACAGAAGGGTGTCGCCTCAGACCGTCCCGTAAAGGCGGTCGCCCGCGTCGCCGAGTCCGGGCACGATGTAGCCCTTCTCGTTGAGACGCTCGTCGAGGGCACCCAGGACGAGCGTGACATCGCGGTCGCCGACCTGTTTCTCGATCGCGGCGAGGCCCTCCGGCGCGGCCAGGATGCAGACCGCGGTGACGTCCTGCGCGCCGCGGGCGAAGAGGAAGTCGATCGCGGCACCCAGCGAGCCGCCTGTGGCGAGCATCGGGTCGAGGACGAAGCACTGGCGGTCGCTCAGGTCGTCGGGGAGACGTTCGGCGTACGTGTACGGCTCGAAGGTCTCCTCGTTGCGCGCCATCCCGAGGAAGCCGACCTCGGCGGTCGGGAGCAGGGTCGTCATGCCGTCGAGCATGCCGAGGCCCGCGCGCAGGATCGGGACGACGAGCGGGCGCGGCTCGCTGATCTTCAGCCCCGTCGTGCGGGTGACCGGGGTCTCGATCTCGATCTCCTCGACGCGCACGCCGCGGGTCGCCTCGTAGGCGAGGAGGGTGATGAGCTCCGCCGTCAGCTGACGGAACACCGGCGAGGTCGTGCGCTTGTCGCGCAGCACCGTGAGCTTGTGGGTGATGAGGGGGTGGTCGGCGACGTGCACACGCATGCGTCCAGGCTACCGGGGCTACGCTGACGACGTGAGTCTGCCCGTCCCCGCCGCCGACGATACGGCGATGGCGCGAGCGCTCGACCTCGCCGCCCTGGCGGCCGGCCACGGTGACGTGCCGGTCGGGGCGGTGGTGACGCGTGCGGGGTTGATCGTCGGCGAGGGACGCAACCTGCGCGAACGCGACGGCGATCCGCTCGCGCACGCGGAGATCGTCGCGCTGCGGGCCGCGGCATCCGCTCTCGGTTCCTGGAACCTCGACGACTGCACGCTCGTGGTCACGCTCGAGCCGTGCGTCATGTGCGCGGGGGCGATCCTGCAGACCCGGGTCGCGCGCGTCGTGTTCGGCGCATGGGACGAGAAAGCGGGAGCCGCGGGATCGGTGCACGACCTGCTGCGGGACCGACGCATGCCGCACCGGGCGGAGGTGCTCGGCGGGGTCCGCGCGGCGGACGCGGCGGACCTGCTGCGGAACTTCTTCGACGAGAGGCGCTGAGCGACCCGTCAGTCCGACGAGCTGAGGATGATGGCCTCGGTCGGCGGTGCGGGGGATGCCGGCGATCCGATGTAGCCGGTCAGCTCCAGGAGCGCGCGTCGGAAGACCGCGGGGCGCTCGAGGTGCGGGGTGTGACCGACGCCGGGCAGTGCGAGCTCGGTGGCGATGCCCCCGGCATCCGTGTACCGCCGCAGCACCTCGCGGGTCTGCGCCACCATCGGCTGGGCCGGGGCGACGTCGGCGCCCGGCCAGTCGGGGATGATCCCCAGCGCGCCGAGGTGGTTCGGGTCGGAGAAGGACGTGTCGGAGACGACCGGGTCGAGCACGCCGCGCACCCAGAGGATCGAGGGCTTCTCGGGCAGATCGACGATGCCCGAGACGTCGAAGTTGCCGGGCGCCAGGGCGTTGAGCACGCCGACCCGGCCGGGCGCGTAGCCCGGCCAGTGCGGGCTCGTCACGGACTCGCCCGGGTAGTTGCCCGTGGCGGTCGAGGTGGAGAGCATGGCCTCGATCCAGAGGTCCTCGCGCTCGGTCCGGAAGCCCTCGGCGACGAAGCTCGCTCGGAAGACGCTCCGCGGTGACGTGGACGCGTCGGCGCCGGTCTCGCGCGCGGTCAGCCGACGGACGAACTCCGGGTTGGCGGTGCCCGCCCCGCAGCCCGCGTCGTCATCGGTCAGCCG
Source organism: Microbacterium oleivorans (assembly GCF_023715745.1). Lineage (GTDB taxonomy): Bacteria > Actinomycetota > Actinomycetes > Actinomycetales > Microbacteriaceae > Microbacterium > Microbacterium oleivorans_D. The sequence goes on from NZ_JAMBOV010000001.1 coordinate 855,210, forward strand.
GGACCCGTCGAGCCGGGTGCCGCCCAGGCCGAAGGGCGAGACGGGCGACTCGAGCAGGATCGTGCGCACCGGGTGATCGAGAGCGAACTGCAGCGCGACGGCACCACCGAGATCCCACCCGACGAGGTGCGGTGCCTCGATGCCGAGTTCCGCCAGGGTGGCGGCCACGTCGTCGCTGAGGTCGCGGACGCCGCGGGAGGCGTCGACCGGCATGTGCTCCGTGCCCCCGAAACCGCGCAGATCGACGGCGACCACCCGGAACTCGGCGGGCAGATCCTGCATGAGCTCCTGCCAGACGAGGGCGGACGACAGGGCGCCGTGCAGGAGGACGACGGTGCGCTCGGGATCGGCGTCGGCGGTGTCGCCGACGCGCTCGAGGATGTTGACGCTCAGCCGGTCCGTGTCGATGATGCGGGACGTGATTCCGTCGAGGAGGGTCATGAGGCGATGATAAGCCGCGGGGGTGGATGACAGGATGGAACGCATGACGCACCACCTCCCGCCCGTCGCCATCCTCGGAGCCGGTTCGATGGGGGGTGCGATCGCGCAGGGCATCTCCCGCTCGGGTCAGGCCGCGTCGGTCGTGGTGACCAACCGCACGGCCGCCAAGGCGAGCGAGCTCGAGGGGCTGACGGGCGTGACGAGCCTCGCCCTCGCGGACGTTCCGACGGCGAATGCGGATGCCGCGGCATCCGCGGACATCGTGCTCGTCGGCGTCAAGCCCGCGATGGTCCCCGACGTGCTCCGCGAGATCGCCGGCTCGCTGCGCCCCGGGACGATCGTCGTGAGCCTGGCGGCGGGTGTCACCATCGAGACGTTCGAGTCGATCGTCGGGCCCGAGATCCCCGTCATCCGCTCGATGCCGAACACTCCGGCCGTGGTCGGCAAGGCCGTCACCGGGCTCGCGGCCGGGTCGACGGCGACGGCGGAGCACATCGCGCTCGTGCGCGCGCTCTTCGAGACGTGCGGTGTCGTGATCGAGGTGCCCGAAGCGCAGATCGACGCGCTGTCCACCGTCTCGGGATCGGGGCCGGCGTACGTGTTCCTGCTGGTCGAGGCGCTCACCGAGGCCGCACGCGGAAAGGGCTTCGACGAGGACGACGCGCGACTCATGGCGGAACAGACCTTCATCGGCGCGGCGGCTCTGCTCGAGGCGACCGGCGACGATCCGGCGGAGCTGCGCCGCCGGGTCACGAGCCCGAAGGGCACAACCGAGCGCGCCATCGGCGTCCTGCAGACGGCGAACCTCGACGGACTCTTCTCGCAGGCGACGGATGCCGCGCTCGCCCGCGCTCGTGAGCTCGCGAGCGGCGTCTGACGCATCCGCTCAGGCGTCGCCGAGGGTGAGATCCTCTGCCGTCGCCCGCTCGCTCAGTCGCGCGGTGTGGTCCGCGCGGCCGATGAGGCGGCGCAGCGCGAACAGGAGGGCGGCGCCGATCGCGGCCGAGATCGCGGCAGCGGCGTAGGGCGCTCCGACGCCGAAGACCGCCAGCGCGGTACCCACGGGGGCCCCGATGGCGCCGCCGAAGAAGCGGAAGCCCGAGTACGCCGAGCTGGCGACGGCGCGCGGCAGGGTGGTCGCCTCCATAGCCGCCTCCGTCAAGATGGTGTTCACCGCCCCGATCTCGATGCCCAGCAGCACGACGCAGACGATCAGCAGCGGCCGGGACCCCGCGCTGAGTGCGGCGAGCACGTGCGTCACGGCGAATGCGACGAGGAACCAGAACAGCACCGAGACGACCGAGAAGCGCCGTGTCAGCTGGGGAGCGATCACGACGCCCGCGATCGCGAGCCCGACGCCGAAGCCCATCATGACCAGGCCGATGCCGATCGCCGGCAGCTCCAGGGCGTAAGGCGTGTACGAGAGGGTCACGAAGAAGCCCGCGTTGTAGAGGAAGGCGACGACGCTGATGGCCAGCAGGCCGCGGTCCGCGAACGCGCGGAAGGGCGCGCTCACCGTGCTGCGCTGTGCGGCGTGGCCGGGGTCGCGCACGAGGGACAGCAGGGCGACGACGCCGACCGCCAGGAGGGAGGCGGTCCCCCAGAACGCCGCGAACCAGCCGATCTCGCCGAGCAGTCCGCCCAGGAGGGGGCCGGCGGCCAGGCCGATGCCGAGAGCGGCCTCGTAGAAGATGACGGCGTGCTCGCTGCGGCCGCCCGAGGCGGAGACGATCGACGCCAGCGCGGTCGACAGGAACAGCGCGTTGCCGAGCCCCCACACGGCGCGGAAGGCGATGAGCGCGCCGATGCTCGGCGAGAGGGCGCAGCCGACGGCCGCCAGCGCGATGACGCTCAGCCCGAGGATCATGACGGCACGGGTGCCGATGCGGGTCGACAGCCAGCTCGTGAAGAACATCGCCGAGGCGGTCACGGCGAGGTAGCTCGTGAACAGGAACGATGTCTCGACGGGGGCGGCGTGGAGCTGTGCGGCGACGGTCGGGAGGATCGGACCGACGAGGCCGATGCCCATGAAGGCGATCATCGCGGCGAAGGCGATCGCCCACACCGCGGGCGGCTGGGAGAGCAGGCGAGGTGCGGGTGCGACGGGGCGGGTTCCGGTGTCGACAGCGGTCATTCGTCCAATTGTACACCGATAATTCACCGGTAAACTAAATCGGATGCATCGCTACAGTGGAGCTGTGACCGAGCGCGCCGACTTCATCGATCGGATCCGCGCCGCCTGGGCGGCGGAGATGCCCACCATGGACACGTCGCCCGTCGACGTCTGGGGAAGGCTGAACCGCGCCTCCGTGCTGGCGACGGCGCAGATCGAACGGCTGCTCACCGACAGCGGTGTCACCCGCTCCGAGTTCGACGTCCTCTGCGCCCTGGCACGCACCGGACGCCCGCTGCGTGCCAGCGAGGTGACCGCCGAGACGATGCTGAGCGGCGCGGCGACGACCAAACTCACGACGCGCCTCGAGTCCGCGGGGCTCCTGCGCCGCGAGCGGTCGGACCGCGACGGACGCGCGGTGCAGCTCTCGCTGACGGATGCCGGTCGTGCCCTCGTCGAGCGCGAGATGCCGCGCGCGCTCGCCCACGACGAGCGGCTCCTCGACGGGCTCAGCGCCGCCGAGCGGCAGACCCTCGCAGAGCTCCTCGCGCGGCTGCTCGCGAACGCGCAGCGCGAGGCCTGAGCCCGGTCAGCGGTCCAGCGACGCGAAGCGCTCGATGTCGGAGTTCGTGCCCGACACGATGATGAGGTCGTGGTTGGTCACGACGGTCGTCGCCTCGGCGTAGCGGAACGGCTTGCCGGGGCTCTTCACCCCGACGACGGTCACGTTGTACTTCGACCGGACACCCGACTCGTTGAGCCCGACACCGCGGATGAACCGCGGCGGGTACATCTTGGCGAGGACGAAGTCGTCGTCGAAGCGGATGAAGTCCAGCATCCGCCCGCTGACGAGGTGCGCCACGCGCTCGCCGGCCTCGCGCTCGGGGTAGATGACGTGGTTGGCGCCGACGCGAGCGAGGATCTTGCCGTGCGACTGCGAGACCGCCTTCGCCCAGATCTGCGGGACCTTGAGATCGACGAGGTTGGCGGTGATGAGGACGGATGCCTCGATCGAGGAGCCGACGGCGACGACGGCGACCTGGAAGTCCTGCGCACCGATCTGCTTCAGGGCCTCGATGTTGCGCGCGTCCGCCTGCACGGCGTGGGTGACGCGCTCGGACCACTTCTGCACGAGATCCAGGTTGTCGTCGATCGCGAGGACATCCCGGTCCAGGCGGTCGAGTTCGCCCGCGCACGCGGCGCCGAAGCGACCGAGTCCGATGACGAGGACGGGCGAATCGCTGCGCAACTGCTCAACCAACGATGGGCCTTTCCACGGGCAGCGCATAATGCTGCGTTCGGCTGGTCGCGGCCACCGCCGCGGCGAGTGTCACTGTACCAACGCGGCCCATGAACATCGTGAGGGCCATGACGAAGACGGCGGGGTCGGGCAGCTCCTGCGTGAGTCCCGTCGACAGGCCCACGGTCGCGAAGCCCGACACGACGTCGAAGAGCACCTCGTCGAGGGGCGCCTTCGTGAGATGCGCGATGGTGATCGTCGACAGCGCGACGATCGTCGCGCCCCACGCGACGACCGACAGGGCGACGCGCTGCACGTCGCTCGGGATACGGCGGCCGAACGCCGACACGCTGGGGCGGCCCTTCGCCTCCGACCACACCGCGAGGGCGAGCACAGCCAGGGTGGTGACCTTGATCCCTCCCGCGGTGGAGGCGGACCCGCCGCCGACGAACATGAGCATCGAACCCACGACGATGGAGGACTCGTGCAGTTCGCCGATGTCGATGACCGAGAAGCCGCCGGAGCGGGTCATCGCCGACAGGAACAGGGCCTGGAACGTCGTGTCCCACGCATCCATCGTCCCGAAGGTCTTGGGGTTGCCGTACTCCAGGATCACGAACGCGATCGCGCCGGCGAAGAACAGCACGATGGTCGTGATCAGGGTCAGCTTGACGTGGATCGACCAGCGGCGGACGTGCCAGTGGTGCTTCCAGAGGGCGTAGATGACGGGGAATCCGATGGAGCCGAGGAACACGCCTGCCATGAGGACGGTGAGGAGCAGGTAGTTCTGCGCGAACGGCGTCAGCCCTTCGGCGTTCGGGGCGAACCCCGTGTTCGTGAAGGCCATGGCCGCGTAGTACGGCGCCTCCCAGAGCGCCGTCAGCGGGTCGATGCCGCTGGCCAGCAGCATCGGGTAGAGAAGCACGGCGAGCGCGGCCTCGATCACGAGCGTCGACAGCGCGACGGTCGCCAGCAGCTGGCCCACCTCGCCGAGGCGGACGGCCTGGCCCTCGTTCACGGGGCCGCCGTGGGCCCGCATGGGGTTGCTGTCGCCGGCTGCGAGCAGCTTGGCCCGCAGGCCCAGGCGCTTGGAGATGACCAGGCCCAGGATCGAGGCGAGCGTGAGGACGCCGAGAGCGCCGACGTTGACGCCAATGAAGACGACGACGTGCCCGAGCGGCGACCAGTGGGTCGCCATATCGACGGTGGCGAGGCCGGTCACGCAGATGGTGGACACGGCCGTGAACAGCGCGTCGGGGAGCGGCGTCACGCGGCCGTCCGAGGCCATCACCGGCAGCGAGAAGATCGCGGTGAACAACAGGATGAGGGCCGAGAAGATGAGGACGGCGAATCGCGACGGTGACGCTGTGGCCAGGTCGCGCATCGCGGAGAACACCCGTCGATGCCACGCCGGTCCGCGCCGGGGCGCGCGCTCGTCGACGGCAAGGCCCGTCATTCGCGCCCCTTTCTCATTCGGATCGATGTCATGGTACTCCCGCGCACGGGCGGGCTAACCTAATGCCATGGCGGACATCTTCGACGTGATCGCCGACGGCACCCGTCGGGACATCCTCCAGCTGCTGCGCGAGCGAGGGGCGTCGGGGGAGAAGGGGACGAGCGTCTCGCAGATCGTCTCCGCCCTGGGCGTGAGCCAGCCGACGGTCTCCAAGCATCTGAAGGTGCTGCGAGAGGCATCCCTCGTCTCCGTCCGGGAGGAGGGCCAGCACCGGTACTACAGCCTGTCTCCGGCACCTCTGGATGTCGTGGACGACTGGCTGTTCCCGTTCTTCGCGGTGGACGACGACGACCTGCCGTCGGCGCCCGCGCTGCCGGACGGCGCGGCGCATGCCGCCGAGGTCGTGGGTCGCGCAGCGGCATCGGCGAAGCATGCCGTGGCGAGCGTGTTCCACAAGCTGCCGGGCCGGTGACCGGCGCTCTGCCACACGAGTCACACCGGTTTACACACGTCCCAGCCACCCCCTAATGTGGAGGAATTCACGGGGGTTGAAAACCATAAAGGGGACACCAATGTCGGACATCTCGGATGTGCGCTTTCTCACGGTCGCGGAGGTCGCGGATCTCATGCGCGTCTCGAAGATGACCGTCTACCGCCTCGTGCACTCCGGCGAGCTTCCCGCCGTGCGCTTCGGCCGCAGCTATCGCGTCCCCGAGACGGCCGTCACCGCAGCACTGCAACGTCCCATCGCCGACGTCGGCTAGACTGATCCGAGGCATTTTTCCGTCTTGCCGTTCCCGGACGCCGACACCGCGCGTCCAGACCCCGACTTAGTGAGGTTTACCGTGGGTTCAGTCATCAAGAAGCGCCGCAAGCGCATGGCGAAGAAGAAGCACCGCAAGCTGCTTCGCAAGACTCGCCACCAGCGCCGCAACAAGAAGTAAGCGGCATCGCACACAAGCGCCCCCGTCCGGTCCGCCGGTCGTCGGGGCGCTTCGTGTTGCGTCCGCGACGTGGATGAGCGGGAGAGAATGGATGCCGTGACCGCACTCACCCTCATCTCCAAACCGGACTGCCACCTCTGCGACGTCGCGCGCGAGATCGTCGACACGGTGGTGGCGGACCTGCCCGAGGGGCGGGTCGACGTCGAGGAGCTCTCGATCGCGGACGATCCGGCGCTCTACGCGACGTGGTGGGAGAAGATCCCGGTCGTCCTCATCGACGGCGAGGTGCACGCGCACTGGCGTCTGTCCGCCGATCGCCTGCGCTCCGCGCTGACCCGGAAGGAATCCGCATGATCCGTCACGTCGTGGTCTGGAAGATGGCCGCCGAGGACGCGCATACGCGCGCCGAGCACGCCGCCGAGGTGGTGCGGCTCCTGCGCGGTCTCGAGACCGCGGTGCCGGTGATCCGATCGCTGAGCGTCGGGACCAACGTCGCGGTCCCCGAAGCGAACGCCGACGTGTCGCTGGTCATGGACGTCGACGACCTCGACGCGCTCGAGGCCTACCAGATGCACCCCGCCCACCAGGAGGTCGCGGCATACATCCGCAGCGTCACCGGCGGCCGGATGGCCGTCGACTTCGAGGTCTGACCGGCGCTCACTCGCGCGTCCTCACCGACACCGGAACCGGTGCCACCGCGACGCGCACCCGCTCGCCGTACTCCAGCCGGTCGTCCGCGGGATGCTGCAGCCGCACCAGGGCGCCGTCGTCCGTGCGGACGAGGGTGCGACGGATGCTGCCCAGGAACGTGCTCTCCTCCACGACGGCGCCGATGCCTTCCCCGGCGCCGACGAGACGGACGTTCTCGGGTCGGACGAGTGCCTCGACGGGCCCCTCGAGCGCACCGGAGTGAATCGGGACGGAGGTGCCCCAGATCTCGACGGCACCGGCCGAGGCGACGCCCGGGAGGGCGCTGGACAGCCCGACGAATCCGGCGACGTCGGGCGTGGCCGGTCGCAGGTAGAGGTCCTCGGGCGTCCCGATCTGCGCGATGCGGCCGGCTGCCATCACGGCGATGCGGTCGGACACCGCAAGCGCCTCCTCCTGGTCGTGGGTGACGAAGATCGTCGTGATCCCCAGACGCAGTTGGATGCGGCGGATCTCGTCGCGCAGCTGAACGCGCACCTTGGCGTCGAGCGCCGAGAGCGGCTCGTCCAGGAGCAGCACACGCGGCTCGGTCACGAGGGCGCGGGCGAGCGCGACGCGCTGCTGCTGGCCTCCCGAGAGCTGGTGGGGGAACCGGTCGGCGAGGTGGCCCAGGCCGACCAGGTCGAGGGCTTCCCCCGACCGGCGCCGTGCAGTGGAGGTGTCCACGCGGCGGCGGCGCAGGCCGAAGGCCACGTTGTCGATGACGCGCAGATGCGGGAACAGCGAGTAGGCCTGGAACACCATCCCGATGTCGCGCTTGTTCGTCGGCGTGCGCGAGACGTCCGTCCCGCCGAAGGCGACGGTCCCTCCGGTCGCGGCCTCCAAGCCGGCGATGACGCGCAAGGCGGTGGTCTTGCCGCATCCGGACGGACCGAGCAGCGACACGAACTCGCCGGGCGCGACGTCGAGGTCGACGCCGTGCAGCACGCGCGTCGGGCCGTAATCCTTCACGATGGCCCGCAACTCAACCCGGGTCCCCTCGTTCGCGCCGGCGAGGAGGGCGTTGTCGGCGGTGCGCGGGAGCACCCGTGCGGTGGGGGTGGATTCGAGGGTCACGAGGTCTTCCTTCCGGTGCCGACGCGTCCCGCGCGGCCGATGACGAGGAGCAGGACGAACGCGAAGGCCAGCGCCAGCAGGGTGAAGATCGCCGAGGCCCAGGCATCCTGCTTGTTGATGACGACGAGGCCCGTCTGCAGCACCTGACGGTTCAGGAGCGACGCGATGGTGAACTCGCCGAGGACGACGGCGACCGAGATGAGGGATGCCGCGAGCAGCCCCTGACGAAGGTTCGGCGCGACCACGCGCAGCAGCACGCTGGCCCACCCCGCGCCGAGGGTGCGGGCCGCTTCGGTCAGCGTCGCGAGGTCGACCGCGTCGATCGCCGCCTGGATGGAGCGGTAGGCGAAGGGCAGGACGAGCACGCCGTAGGCGAAGGCGAGGGTCCACGCGCCGGTTCCGACGGTGCGGCCGATCTGCAGGTAGATGGGGGCGAGGCCCACGACGAGGACGATCGCGGGGATCGTGATGGGCAGCAGCGCGAGGAACTCGAAGGCGCGGCGCAGCCGGGGGAACCGGAGATTCACCAGGACCATCGTGGGCGCGAAGACGAACAGGACGATCGCCACCGTCACCAGCGCGAGGATGAGCGAGTTGACCAGGCCTGTCCACACGGGGCGATACTTCGCCGACAGTGCCGGGTCGAACAGTGCCGCCCAGCGCTCGAGGGTGAGGGATCCGTCGGGGGCGGTGAGCGTGAACAGTGCCGTGGCCAGGAAGGGGACGGCGAAGACCACACCGATGAGGAGCCCGATCGTCCAGCGCGTCGCCGCTGAGGGGGCGAGCGATGCGGGGCTCACGACTGCCACCGGGCGGCACGCCGCTGGATGAGGGCATACGCGACCATCACGACGGCGACGACGACGATCATCCCGAGCGCGAGCGCACCGGCGAGGTTCTCGCGGCCGAGGACGGTCTCGCTCGTGAGGGCGGTGCGGATCTGCAGGGGCACGATCTGGGATCCCTGGCTGGCGAGCGCGGCCGCCGTCGCGTAGGAGGAGAAGGCGTTGGCGAACAGCAGCAGGAAGCTCGCGAGGAACGAGGGGGCGAGCACCGGCATCCCGATCTGCGGCCAGAAGCCACGCACCGTCCCGCCGAGCGTCAGGTGCGCCTCGAGCCACTGAGGCTTGAGGGCCGACAGCGCCGGCATGAAGGTGATGACCATGAGCGGCACCTGGAAGATGACGTAGGCGGGGATGAGTCCCGGCAGCGCGTAGATCCAGGCGCCGCCGGCGAAGATCTGCACGTCGAGCAGATCGCCGAGCAGACGCGTCACGACCCCCTGCGTCCCGATGGTCGCGATGAGGACGAAAGCGAGCATCACACCGCCGAACTGCGCGAGAACCCCGGATGCCGCATCGACCGTCGTGCGGACGATGCCGGTCTCGGGAAGGCCGAGCATCGCGACGCAGACGAGGGCCCCCAGCACCGCGCCGATCGCGGCGGTCAGCAGAGAGACCCCGGTGGAGTTCGCGAAGGTGGTGAGGACGACCGGATCGACGAGCGCTGCGATGTTCTCACCCGTGAGGGCTCCCGACCCGTCGACGAACCCGGTCGCGAGAGCGAGGACGGTGGGCAGGACGAGGAACAGGGCCAGGTAACCGGCGAAAGGCGCGAGCCCGAGCCACGACCAATCGATGCGGCGCCCCCCGCGGGGGGCCGGAGCATGCCGCTCCGACCCCCCGGGCGCGCCGAGCGGGGTGCCCGTCGCCGGGCTCCCCACCGGTGCCGTCGTCGTCACTGGACCGCGGCGGCCCAGTTCGCGCCGAGCAGCTCGCCCGCGGCGGTCGACTGCGCCTCGGTGGGCACCACCGTCTCGGCCGGAGCCTCGGGGAGCGCCGCCGCGAGGTCGGCGTCGATCGTGCCGGCCTCGGTCATCGCCTCCATGCGGACGGGCCGAGCCCCGCCCTTCAGCCACAGGTTCTGCACCTCGTCGCTGTACAGGAACTCCTGCCAGAGCCGCGCCGCGGCCGGGTTCGGCGCGTCGACGTTGATGGCCTGGTTGTAGTACCCGGCGTAGCCGACGCCGTCGAAGACGACCGTCTCCCAGGTGGGCACGTCCGCCTTGTGGGCCGCGTTGAGGTAGTCCCAGTCGAAGACGACGGGGGTCTCCCCGCTCGCGACCGTCGCGCTCGTGACGTCGAGCTTGAGCATGTTGCCGGCCTTGTTCAGCTCGCTGAAGAAGTCGACGCCGGGCTGGAAGTTGTCGAGCGTCCCGCCCGACTGCACGGCGGCCAGTCCGACGGCGGCGAAGGCGGCGCCCGCCTGGGTCGGGTCGCCGTTGATGGCGACCGAACCGCGGAACTCGTCGCCGAGCAGATCGTCCAGCTCGGCGGGCGCGTCGAACTTCGCAGAGTCGTAGCCGACGGACATGTAGCCGCCGTAGTCGCCCACGAACAGGCCCGTCGGCTCCTTCAGCGCCTCGGGGATCTCGTCCCAGGTCTGCACCTTGTAGGCGGCGAAACGGTCGGTGTTCTGCAGGGCGACGGTGAGACCGAGGTCGAAGACATCGGGGGCGGTGTCGAGGCCCTCGTTCGTCTCGGCGGCGGTGATCTCCTCGGCGCTCGAGATGTCGGGCGACTGCTCGTTGATCGTGATCTCGGGGTAGCGCTCGGCGAACAGGTCGAGGATCTCGCCGTAGTTGGCCCAGTCGCGGGGGAGCGCGATGACGTTGAGGTTGCCCTCGGCCTTGGCGGCGGCCTCGAGGTCGGCGAACGAGCCGAAGTCGGCGACGCTCGTCGCGGTGGCCGCCGCGGGGCCCTCGCCGGCGGCGTTCTCGGCGTCGGGGCTGCCTGCGCAGGCCGCCAGCGACAAGGCGGCGATGGTGGTGAGGCCGACAGCGACGGACGCGCGGCGCGGGAACAGACGGGACATGCGATTCCTCTCGGGTGGTCCTGCGCGTGCGGACGAGCGCTGCATGCAGGGGGGACGAGGGGAAGCTACGACCGCCGGATGGACCGCCGGCCCCCGGCCGGTGAACGGCCGGTGACCGTCGGGGGACGGGTGGTCGGCCGCTCAGCGCTCCGTGTCGGGTTCGCGGACGACCGGGATCGCGTTGGTGAAGGTCGAGGCGCGGCGTTCGGCCTCGACGCTCCCCGTGAAGAGGCCGTCGTGACGGCGGGTCTCGGTGTCCTGCGCCGGCGCGGCACCCGCGGCATCCGTCATCCGCACACGCTGAACGGGGACCGCGTCGGGCATGGTGCGCTGCACCCAGGTCACCATCGCCTCACGGACGAGGCAACGCAGGTCGAAGAGCGTGGGCGCGTCCTTCGCGGTCACGAGGATGCGGACGCGCACGTAGCCGGCGATCGCGTCGGTCACCTGCAGCACGGCGGTGCGTCCGTCCCACAGGTCGGTCCCCGCCACGACGTCGTGCAGGTGCTCCCGCATCCGCTCGGGCGAGACGTTCCAGTCGAGGTCCATCTCGACGGCGCCGAGCAGCTCGGACCCTCGTCGGGTCCAGTTCTCGAACGGGGTGGTCGTGAAGTACGTGCACGGCAGGACGAGGCGGCGGTCGTCCCAGAGGTCGAGGACGACGTAGCTCAGGGTGATCTCGCCGACGCGGCCCCATTCGCCGTCCGCCACGACCACGTCATCGACCCGCAGCGAGTCGCTGAAGACGATCTGGAGCCCCGCGAACACATTGGCGAGAACGGACTGCGCCGCGAGTCCGGCGACGACCGAGGCGATGCCGGCCGAGGCGAGCACGCTCGCGCCGACCGCGCGCACCGAGTCGAAGGTCAGCAGCACGGCCCCGATCCCGATGATGACGATGATGGCGATCGCGAGGCGCCGGACGACGAGCGTCTGCGTGCGGATGCGGCGGGCCACCCGGTTGTCGGGCACGTCGATCCGGTAGCGGCCGAGCGCGATGTCGGTGGCGACGACCACGAGCGAGGCGAGCAGCCAGGCGCTCGCCGCGATGATCGCGATGGTGAGGATCTGGGTGAGGATGCTGCCCCACGTCTCGTCGGGGAACGCCACCCGGACGGCGACCCAGAGCCCCGCGACGAGCAGAAGCATCCGGAACGGGGCGCGCGAGTGCCGGCTGAGGACGCCGGCCCACCGCCGACGTCGCGCGACGATCGCCAGCACGATCGTCGCGATCACAGCGACGACGACGCCTGCGGCGACGGCGATGAGGACCGCGACACCGAACTGCGTCCAAAGATCCCACACGGGCTGCTCCTTCCGGTCGGGGAGTCAGCCACGATACGGCGAACGCCCGGCCGAAACCGAGCGCTTGCCGAACGTGCCGGGTGCCGTGTTAGGGGGCCAGGCGGGTCGGTCCGCGGAAGAGGTAGGTGACCTCGCGGATCGAGTCCTGCCCGAGCAGCAGCATCAGCACGCGGGCCAGGCCCATGCCGAAGCCGCCGTGGGGCGGCGCGCCGAAGCGGAAGAAGTCGAGGTAGAAGTCGAGGTGCTCGGGGTCGAGTCCCTTCTCCTTCGCCTGCTCGATGAGGACGTCGACCCGGTGCTCGCGCTGGGCGCCGGTCGTGATCTCCACACCGTTGAACAGCAGGTCGTACGACTTCGTGAGCCCGGTCTCCTCGTCGCGCATGTGATAGAACGCGCGGATCTCCGGGTGGTAATCGGTGATGAAGACGAACTGGTGACCGTACGTCTCCTGGACGTGCGCGGCGATCTGGCGCTCGCCCTCGGGGTCGAGGTCGCCGTCGGTGCGGGGGATCTCGTATCCGCGAGCGCCCACGATCTCGCGCGCCTCGGCGAGCGGGATGCGCGGGAACGGAAGCTCGGGGACCACGACGTCTACGTCGAAGAGGGCCTTGATCTCGTCGCCGTGCTTCTCGGCGACGGCTCGGATCGCGGTCTGCAGGAGTTCCTCCTGCATGCGCGCGACGTCCTCGTGCGAGTCGATCCAGCTGATCTCGGCGTCGATCGAGGTGAACTCGGTCGCGTGGCGCGAGGTGAAGGAGGGGTCGGCGCGGAAGGCGGGCGCGATCTCGAAGATCTTCCCGAAGCCGGCGACCTGGGCCATCTGCTTGAAGAACTGCGGGCTCTGTGCGAGGTACGCCGTCTTCTCCTCGAAGTAGGGCACCTCGAACAGCTCGGCGTTCGACTCGGAGGGCGACGCCATCAGCTTCGGCGAGTGGACCTCGATGTAGTCGCGCTCGATCCAGTAGCTGCGCATCGCGTGCTCGAGGGTGGTCTGCACGCGGAAGATGAGGTTGTTGCGGCGCTGACGCAGGTCGATGAAGCGCCAGTCCATCCGCTTGTCGAGACCGGAGTCGGCGGCGATCGGCGTCTCGGGCAGCGCGGCTGCGGCGATGTCGAGCCCGCTGATCTTGATCTCGACGCCGCCGAGCTTCACCCGCTCGTCGTGCTTGAGCTCGCCGGTGGCCGTGAGGAACGTGCCGGTGGAGAGGTTCGAGATCAGGTCGGTGAGCGACAGAGCGGCGGCATCCTGCTCGCTCCCGTCCTCGGCCGGACGCGTCGCGGGGTTCACGAGCTGCACCGCGCCGGTCTCATCGCGGAGGATGACGAACTGCACCTTCTTCTGATCGCGGACGGTCTCGACCCATCCGGAGACCGAGACGGGGCCGTCTTCACGGGACTGCAGCTGCTGGACGAGGGTGCGTTCACTCACGAGGGACGAGTCTACGCGGCGCCCAGGAGACGCCGAGTCGGATCGGCCTAGGCTGGAGCGACACAGGGGGCCCGGCCGGGCATCCGATCACCGAGCGCGAGAGAGCACCCGATGACCGATCTGTTCCACGCCGCGTCCGGCTCCGGCGACGGGTCGTGGCTGTCCGCCTTGGCCGACTGGGTCGTGAAGCTGATGGACGTCATCGGTCCGCCCGGAGCCGCGGTGGCCGTCGGCCTCGACAACCTCTTCCCGCCGATCCCGAGCGAGGTCGTCCTGCCGCTCGCGGGGCTCGCGGCATCGCGTGGATCGTTCACCCTCGCCGAGGCGATCGGCTGGACGACCTTCGGGTCGGTCTTCGGCGCCTACATCCTCTACGTGCTCGGCCGTGTGCTCGGGGCCGACCGGCTCACCCGCGTCGCAGAGAAGATGCCCCTGATGAAGGGGGAGGACGTCACGAAGACGGTCGCCTGGTTCGAGCGACACGGCTCCGTGGCCGTCTTCTTCGGTCGGATGGTGCCCCTGTTCCGGAGCCTCATCTCGATCCCGGCCGGGGTCTCGAAGATGCACTGGTGGAAGTTCGGGCTGCTGACGACGGCAGGAAGCCTCATCTGGAACTCGATCTTCGTGCTCGCGGGCTACTTCCTCGGCGAGAACTGGCACATCGTCGAGGAGTACGCGGGGGTGTTCCAGAACATCGTCATCGTGATCGTCGTCCTCCTGGTGGCGTGGTTCCTCTTCGTCCGCATCCGCGCCGCCGTGCGTGACCGGCGCTCAGGCCCTGCATAGGAGGCCCGCACGTAGACTGGAGGGGTGCCCGCCGCCCGCCTCCATCTCGTGCGCCACGGGGAGGTCCATAACCCCGAGCGCGTGCTGTACGGACGCCTCCCCGGCTTCCATCTGAGCGATGACGGCCGTGGCATGGCCCGCGCCGCCGCGGAGCACCTCAAGGCGCAGGGGCGACCGGTGAAGTCGCTCGTCTCCTCTCCACTCGAACGCGCGCGCGAGTCCGCCGCCCCCATCGCGGAGGTCTTCGGCCTCACCCCCGTCATCGACGCCCGGGTGCTCGAGCCGACCAATGTCTTCGAAGGCAAGCGGATGCGGAGCGCTCTGCGCAACCCGCTCAACTGGTGGCACCTGCGCACCCCTGCCCTGCCGAGCTGGGGCGAGGCCTACCTCGAGGTCGTCGAGCGGATGCAGGCGGCGATGCGCGACGCGTGGAACCGCACGCCCTCCGGTGACGCGGTGATCGTCTCGCATCAGCTGCCGATCTGGATCACGCACCTCTCCGTCGCGGGGCTGCCGCTGCGACACGACCCGCGCCGTCGTCGCTGCGAACTCTCCAGCATCACGAGCTTCGAGCTCTCGGGCGACGTGTGGCGTGAGGTCGACTATGCCGAGCCGGCCGCAACCGCCGGCGCGGTGGACGTGGGGGCGGTATGAGGCGCCGCATCCTCGGTGCTCTCGCGGCCGTGACGCTCGTCGCCGGCCTCGCCGCGTGCTCGGGCCAGAACGACGATCTCGCGAACCTGTACCGCGAGGGCAACACCCAGGGCTTCATCTCGAGTGACGGGCGCGTCGAGACGATCCCCGCGGCGAAGCGCGGCGAGGCCCTCTCGTTCACCGGGACCGCCGTCGACGGGTCGACCGTCTCGAGCGCCGACTTCGCCGGTGACGTCGTCGTCCTGAACTTCTGGTACGCCGCCTGCGGTCCGTGCCGTGCCGAGGCGCCTGTCCTCGAGGAGACGTTCCAGGACACGAAGGCGGACGGCGCGCAGTTCCTCGGCGTCAACATCTACGACGGACCCGAGCAGGCGACCTCGTTCGACGAGACCTATGGGATCACCTACCCCTCGATCCTCGCCCGCGGCGACGTCGACCTGAAGCTCGCGTTCGCGGACTGGACCTCGCTCCAGGCGGCGCCGACGACACTCGTCGTGGACCGTGAGGGTCGGGTCGCCGCGCGCCTGTTCGGCCAGCTGCCGGATGCCACGACCCTCCGCGACCTCGTCGAGGACACCCTGGCGGAGAAGCAGTGAACCCCGGCGCGGTCGTCGCGGACGGGGCGCTCTGGATCGCGATCCCGATCGCCGCGCTCGCCGGTCTCGTCTCGTTCCTCTCTCCCTGCGTCCTCCCGCTCGTCCCGGGCTACCTCGGATTCCTCGGCGGCGCCATGACCCCCCGCGACGGGCGACGGATGCCGGTGGCCCGGGCTGCGGCATCCGGTGCCGGCGTCGCCACGGCGACCGCGACCCGTCCCGCCGTGGGACGCGGTCGGCTCCTGATCGGGGTGCTGCTGTTCATCGCCGGCTTCACCGTCGTCTTCCTGTCGATGGGGGTGTTCGCCGGAAGCCTTGGACGGCTCTTCCTGCAGTACGAGGAGATCATCACGCGGGTGCTCGGCGCCGTCGTCATCGTCATGGGGCTGGTCTTCGTGGGTGTGTTCGGCCTCGCGCAGCGCACGTACCGGCCGCAGCTCACGCAGAACCTGGGCCTGGTGGGGGCGCCCCTGCTCGGCGTCGCGATGGGTGTCGGCTGGGCGCCCTGCATCGGCCCGACCCTCGCGACGATCCTAAGCATGGCGTACAGCCAGGCCGATCCGACGCGCGCGGGTCTCCTCGCCGTCGCGTACTCGCTGGGCCTCGGTGTGCCCTTCATCCTGCTCGCGGTCGGCGCGTCGTGGGCGACGCGGTCGGTCGCGTTCATCCGCCGGCACATCCGCGCCGTGAACATCATCGGCGGTGCCATGCTCGTGCTCCTCGGCGTCCTCATGGTGACGGGTCTGTGGACCTCGCTCATGGCCTCGTTCCAGGGGGTGGTGGCCGGTGTCCCGACGTTCCTCTGACCCCCGCGCGGACGTCGTCGACGGTCCGCTCCGCCCCGGCGACCACCTCGATCGCACCGAGGACCGCCTCGACACGGCAGCGCGCGAGCGCGACCAGTCGGACGGCGTCGCCCAGCCGGCGCTCGGGTTCGTCGGATGGCTGCGCTGGGGCTGGCGTCAGCTGACGAGCATGCGGACGGCCCTCGTCCTGCTGCTGCTGCTCGCGATCGCCGCCATCCCGGGCTCACTCGTCCCGCAGCGCAGCGCCGACCCGAACGGCGTCACGCAGTGGCGGGCCACCAACCCCGATCTGTACCCGACGTTCGACGCGCTCCAGCTGTTCGACGTCTACACCTCGGTGTGGTTCTCGGCGATCTACATCCTGCTGTTCATCTCGCTGATCGGCTGCGTCCTGCCGCGGACGAAGCACCACTGGAAGGCGCTGCGCGCGCGCCCGCCGCGGACCCCCGCGCGGCTGTCGCGGCTGGCCGACCACGCCGAGACCACGGTCCCGGTCCCCGAGGGGGAGGATGCCGCGGGCCACGCCGCGCACGCCGTCGACCTCGCCGAGGCGCAGCTCCGCTCGGCGCGCTACCGGGTCGAGCGCTACGACCGGAACGGCGTCGCCTCGGTCTCGGCCGAGCGCGGCTATCTGCGCGAGACGGGGAACCTGGTCTTCCACGGCGCGCTGGTCGGCGTGCTGCTGTCGGTGGGCATCGGCGGCGGCTTCACCTATACCGGCCAGACCGTCATCACCGAGGGCGACGGCTTCGTGAACTCCCTGGGTCTCGGCTACACGTCCTTCAACCCGGGCCGCTTCGTCGACACCGAGGCGCTGACGCCGTACTCCATCACCCTCGACCGGTTCGATGTGACCTACGCGCCGGGCTCGGGTCAGGCGGGCGATTTCGCCGCGCACGTGACCACCCGCTTCCCGGGCCAGGATCCCGAGGATCAGGTGATCGAGGTGAACCACCCCATCACGATGGCCGGCGACCGCGTGTACCTCATGGGCAACGGCTACGCTCCGACGATCACGGTGCGCAACGGCGCCGGTGACGTGGTGTTCAGCGAGTCCGTCCCGTTCCTGCCGCAGAGCGCGACGATGACCTCGCAGGGCGTCGTCAAGATCCCCGACACCGGCGGCGAGCAGCTCGGCATGGTCGGCTTCTTCTACCCGACGGTCGCCGAGCTCGACACGGGTGCGCTGACCTCCGCCTACGGGGATCTGCTCGACCCCCGCCTGACCTTCTTCGTCTACGAGGGCGACCTCGGCATCGACGACGGCACGCCGCGCTCGGTGTACGCCCTCGACACCGACGGCATGACCGAGATCGCGGGACGCAACGCCGACGCCCCGTCGCTCGAGCTCTCGCCGGGCCAGACGGTCGACCTGCCCGGCGGCCGCGGCACGGTGACCTTCGAGGACGAGCGGAGCGCCGGCGCCCCCGAGTCCGTCAAGCGCTACATCTCGCTGTCGATCCACAACGACTCGAGTGCGACGTGGGTGCTCGTGTTCGCGATCCTCGCCATGCTCGGGCTGTTCACGGCGTTGTTCGTGCCGCGCCGTCGCATGTGGGTGAAGGCGACTCCCGACGGCGACGAGGTGCGGATCGAGTACGCGGGCCTGGCCCGCGGCGAGGACCCCGCGATCGCCGTCGCGGTCGCCGACCTCGCCCGACGCCACGCTGACACGCTCGGCGAGGAACCGGCATCCGCCCCGGTCAGCCCGGCGAACGTAGACTGAAACCACCCATCTCCTCCGGAGGACCCCATGTCGTTCGATGACATCTCCGTCCTGCTGTTGTGGACCGCGATCGCGGTCTACACGCTCGGCTTCCTCGCCTTCACCGTCGACCTCGCGCGCCGCTCGGAGCTCGCGATCGTCGCGCAGGACGCCAAGGCTCAGGCGCAGGCGCGCACACTCGTCGCCGCCGGCGGCGGGCAGACGATCGACGAGATACGCGCCGAGGAGGCCGCGGCCAAGGTCGCGCTCGAGGCGGCGCCCTCGCAGCGGGGGCGGTTCCTGTTCGCCCGACTCGGCGTCGTGCTGACGACGATCGCCTGGCTGTTCCACCTCGGTGCCGACGTCACCCGCGGCATCGCCGCCGGCCGGGTGCCGTGGTCGAACAACTACGAGTTCGCGCTCACCGGCACGCTTCTGGTCGTCGCCGTCTTCCTGGGCGTGCTCGTCAAGTACGACCTGCGCTTCCTCGGCGCGTTCATCAACGGACTGATCGTCGTCCTCCTCGGCGGCGCGGCGCTCGCGTACTACGTCGAGGTCGTGCCGCTGTCCGACCCGCTCAAGAGCGTCTGGCTCGTCATCCACGTCTTCGTCGCCTCGCTCGCCTCGGCGTTCCTGGCGATCGCCTTCGCCCTCTCGGTCGTGCAGCTCCTGCAGTCGCGCCGGGAACGGCTCGCGCTGGCCGCGGTGGGGACGGATGCCGCGCCGCGCACCCGACTGCCGTTCCTGCGGACCCTCCCGAGCGCCGACGTGCTCGAGTCCCTCGCCTACCGCTTCGCCATCATCGGCTTCGTGCTGTGGACGTTCACGCTCATCGCCGGCGCCATCTGGGCCAACGACGCGTGGGGCCGCTACTGGGGCTTCGACACGAAGGAGGTCTGGACCTTCGTGATCTGGGTCGTGTACGCCGGGTACATCCACGCCCGCGCGACGCGCGGCTGGCGCGGCACGCGATCGGCTTGGCTGTCGATCGTCGGCTTCACGGCGGTGCTGTTCAACTTCACGATCGTGAACCAGTTCTTCCAGGGCCTGCACTCGTACAGCGGCCTGCCCAGCTGATCGCGTGACCGAACTCGCTCCGACCGTCGTCACCTACCCCGACGGCGCGCTCACCGGCTCGTCCACCGTTACCCACGTCACCGTCCTCGGGGACGGGCGGACAGGGGTCGTGCTCGAGACCACCCCCTTCCACCCGGTCGACACGGCGTGGCCCGACCAGCCCGCCGACACCGGCCTCCTGCGGACCCCCGACGGGGATGTGCGCGTCGCAACCGTCGTCACCGGGGGAGTGCACGAGGGCGATCTCGTCGTCGGACACGATCTGCCCGTCCGCATGGGAACGGAGGGGTGGACCTTCGTCGTCGTCCATGTCCTCGACGGCGCCGGGCCGAAGGTCGGAACCGCCGTGGACGCGCATGTCGACGGACGGCTGCGCGCCGCGCTGTCGGCCGGGCACACCGCGTGCCACCTCGCCTCGCTCGCCTTGGACGCCGCGCTCTCGGACGCCTGGAAGAAGGACGTGCCGACGGATGCCGCGGGTCACCCCGCGTTCGACATGCTGGCGATCCAGACCTCCCGCATCACGGAGTACGGCTCTACCGACGTGTACCGCATCGGCAAGTCGCTGCGCCGGAAGGGCTTCGACCCCGCCGCGCTCGATGACCTGCGCGCCGTCGAGGAGCGTGCGAACGCCGTGCTGGCCGGCTGGGCGGGATCACCGGGAGCCATCGGCATCCATCGCGAGGATCACACACTCGCCGGGCGTCGCACGTGGCGCTGCGAGCTCCCCGAGGGGACCGTCGAGCTGCCGTGCGGCGGCACCCACCTCACCTCGCTCGCGGAGATCGAGGCGATCACGGTCGCAGTCGAGGCGGTCGAGGTGCCCGGCGGCGTCGAGCTGACGATGACCACCGGCATCCGCCTCGCGCCCTGACCCGCGCCGGCATCCGCGGCGCGGGTCGTAGGCGGATCAGGCGGGCTGCGAGAGCACCGCGCGGGCGGAGGTGGAGCGGTGTCGCGCGACGGCCAGGATGCTCGCCGCGACGGCCAGGACCGTCCAGATGACGAGGGCGATGGCAGCGGGGGCGCCGCCCCCGGCATCCGTCAGCGAGGCCAGCATCGCGGTGTAAGCCGGGGCCGTCGGCAGGAGCCCCGCGATGTCGAGAAGCGTGCCCGGAACGGTCGAGACGATTCCCGTCGCGACCGCCAGGACTCCCACGAGCACCGAGATCCAGCGCCCGATGCCGCCGAACAGGGCGACGAGCGCGTGGTTCACCGCCGCGAAGGCGATGCCGGCGAGCACGCACATCGCCGCGAAGAGCGCCCATGCGCCCACGTCGTAGCCGGCGGCGAGCTGGACGACGACCGCGACGAGCACACCCTGCAGCGCGCCGACCGCGGCGCCCGGCGCCAGTGCGCGCAGCGCGAGGCCCGCGGACGAGCGCCGGGACGAGAGCGCCGTGCGCGGGATCGCCTGCAGCACCACGAACGACGCGAGGCCGCCGAACCAGAGTGCGAGGGTCGCCAGGAGCGGCACAGCGGACGCCCCGAAGAGCGACGTCCCGGTGCCGTCGGCGACGACGGGTTCGGCGACGACGGCCGCGAGGTCCTTCGCCTGCGAGTCGGTGTAGGTCGGCACCCCGTCGACCGCCTTCCCGAGGCCGCTCGCGAGGTCGCCGGTCCCGTCGGCGAGCTGGCCGACACCCGTCGACAGGTCGCCGGCGCCGGTCGCCAGTGCGCCGACGCCGTCCGCCAGCTGGTCGGTGCCGTCGGCGGCCGTACCGGCGCCCGTGGCGAGGGCCTGGGCTCCCGTCGAGAGCTGCCCGGCACCCGACGCGAGCTGGTCCGCACCATCGGCGAGCTGATCGGCACCGCCCGCGAGCCGGCGTACCCCCGTCGCGGCTTGTCCGGCACCGTCCGCAAGACCTGCGGCGCCCGTGGACAGCTGACCCGCCCCGCCGGCGAGCTGATCGGCGCCGTCGGCGAGCTGGTCCATCCCGGTCGCGAGCTGCTGCGCAGCCGCGGCGGAGGTCTGCAGTCCCTGCGTCAGGGTGGGGCCGAAGTTCGCGAGCGTGTCGATGTCCTCCGCGAGCTGCTCCGCGTCGCCGACGGTGTCCTGCAGGCCGGGGAGGGCGGCGGCGGCTTGCGCCGCGGCATCCGTCAATGAATCGCACAGCTCCGCGCCCGCGACCTCGGGGTCGCAGGCCGCCGCGGCCGCGGAGATCGCCTGCACAGCCGCGGTCACCGCCTCGCGGTTCTGCGCGCCGTCGGAGGTGAGCGCCTTGATCCCGTCGACGAGGTCGCTCGGGATGGCGGGGATCGCGGCGGTCTGCTGCGCGGCCTGCGTCAGGCCGTCGGCGAGCTGCTGCGTGCCGTCGGCGATCGGGCGAGCGCCCGCCGCCCACTCGTCGAGTCCCTGGGAGGTCTGGGCGGCGCCCTCGGCGAGCTGGTCTGCGCCGTCCGCGAGCTGGTCGATGCCGTCCGCGGCCGTGCCGGCCCCGTCGGCGAGGCCCCGCGCGCCGTCGGCGATGCCGCTCGCGCCGGTGGCGAGCGATCCCGCTCCGGACGCGACGCCCGAGGCGCCGGACTGCAGCTGCCGCACACCGTCGGCGAGTGAGTACCCGCCGTCGGCGGCGGTCGACGCGCCGTCGGCCAGCTGCGCGGCGCCGTCGGCTGCGCTGGTCGCGCCGTCCGCGAGCTGGGTCGCCCCGTCGGCGGCCTCACCCAGCTGTTCGTTCAGGGTCGTGAACCCGAGGAAGACGTTCTCGAGGTAGGTCGTCGTGAGCTGCTCACCGAGGACGGATGCCGCGGTGGAGGTCACCTGGTTGGTGATGGCGTCGTCGACGATGCGCGCGTCGGGGGAGGGGGTCAGCTCGATGGTCGCGCGTTCCGGGGTGCCACCGGGGGCGGTCGAGGTGGCCGCAGCCGAGAAGTTCTTCGGGATGGTGACGATCGCGTCGTAGGTGCCGTCCTCGAGGCCCTGCGTGGCGTCCTCCGTGTTGGAGATGGTCCACGTCAGGTTGCTGTCGAGGTCGTCCGAGCCCTCGACCAGCCCGGCCGTGAGGAGGCGGCCGAGCGGCGTCGTCTGACCGTTGACCTCCACCGGCTCGTCGTTGTTCACGATCGCGGTGTTCATCGCGTCGAGCCGTTCGGTCGGGTTGTAGAGCGCCGCCACGAGGATGCCGCCGATCACCGCCGGCAGCAGGAGCACGCCGAGGAGCGTGAGCCAGGAGACGGGTCGTCGGGTCTGTGCGCGTTCGATGGGGAGAGTCATGAGGGGATCACCTGGGTGTCGGCGTCGGTCGTGCGGGGAGCAGGGACGGTGAGTCGCAGCGTCTCGGGTCTCGGCCGATACGCGTCCGCGAGCAGGCCGCGAGCCGCGTCGAGATCGCGCGCGGACGCGACGACCGTCAGCTCGCCCGCCTTCGCGGCGACCGCGTTCGCGGCGTCGCGCAGGAGGGCTGCCGCCTGGTCGCGGGACGCTCCGGTCAGGGTGTCGAGCCCCGCGATCACGATGAAGCGTGTGCGGCCGGCGAGGGCGCGCCGCAACTCGGTCAGGGGGGCGTCGGCACCCGCGAGCTCGGCGATCGACACGTGGGCGCGGACCCAGGCGGCGCGACCGGGCAGCAGGTGACCCGACACCCGCAGGAGTCCGTCGGTGGGCTCGATCCGACCGGCGACGGTCAGCAGGAACGCACGCGAGACGTGCGGATCGTCGGCCGTCACGAGGAGCGTGCCGCCCTCGGCGAGACGGACGCTCGCACCCGAGAAGAGCACCACGTCGCCGTCGGCGGTCTCGGCGCGGACCTCGAGGTCGTCGGCCGCCAGCGCGCCGCGGTAATCGGGTTCCGGCCAGTCGGCGTGGCTGCGTTCGTGCTCGACGGCCTCGCCCTCGATGTCGACCTTCGGGAGCAGGCGTTCGAGCCACCGCGGCATCCACCACGCCTTGTCGCCCAGCAGGGCCATCACCGCCGGGGTGAGCGTCATGCGGACGAGGAACGCGTCGACGGCGATGCCCACGGCGAGGCCGAGAGCGATGGGTT
Organism: Microbacterium oleivorans; assembly: GCF_023715745.1. Lineage (GTDB taxonomy): Bacteria > Actinomycetota > Actinomycetes > Actinomycetales > Microbacteriaceae > Microbacterium > Microbacterium oleivorans_D. The sequence continues at coordinate 878,383 of NZ_JAMBOV010000001.1, forward strand.
TGATGGAGCTGTCGCCTTCGGGGACGAACGCGGCGAAGACGGCGAACATGATGACCGCCGCAGCGACGACGACACGGGCCGAGGCGGTGAAGCCGCTCCGGACCGCGGCGACGGCGGTCTCGCGGTCCGACCGCCCGGCGCGGGCGCGCACGGCGTGGACGAAGTCCTCGCGCATACGCGAGACGAGGAAGACCTCGTAGTCCATGGCCAGGCCGAAGAGCACGCCCATGAGGATGATCGGCATGAAGCTGATGACGGGGCCCGTGCGCGTGACGTGGAGGAGGTCGGCGAGCCAGCCCCACTCGAACACGGCGGCGACCGCGCCGAAGGCGGCGAGGATCGACAACAGGTAGCCGAGGGTCGCCTTGAGTGGCACCCAGATGGACCGGAAGACGATCATCAGGAGGACGAAGGAGAGACCGACGACGAAGATCCCGAAGGGGAGCAGGGCCGCGCCCAGCCGGTCGGAGACGTCGATGCCGACGGCGGTGTAGCCGGTCACCTTCAGGTCGACGCCGTACTCGTCCTCCCACTCGTCGTGATGAGACCGCAGCTCGCGCACGAGGTCCGCGGTCGCGGGGTCGTCGGGAGCCGTCGTCGGAACGATCTGGATGAGGCCGGTGTCGGCGGTCTCGTTCGGCGTCGCGAGCGCGACCCGCTCGACGCCGGGGATCGCCTCGACCTCTTCCTTGAGGTCCGCCATGAGGCCGAGCGGATCGGTGGAGGTGACGATCGTCCCGGTCATGACGAGGGGGCCGTTCGACCCCGCGCCGAAGTACTCGGCGTTCAGGTCGTAAGCCTGGCGCGCCTGGCTCGAGGGGGGCTGGACGCCCGCGTTCGGCAGGGCGAGGTGCAGGCTCGCGGACGGGATCGCCATGACCCCGAGGCCGACGATGACGGCGACGGTGGCGATGACCGGATGCCGCGTGACGAGCATGACCCAGCGGTTCGGCCGCAGGGCCGTCGGCGCGGCGGGCGCGGCATCCGCGGTGCTCTCGCTCTCGTCGTCGGCGGCATCCGCCGTGCGACGGCGGGTCGGGACGCCGCGCTGCAGCATCCGTCCGCCCCAGCCGACCACGCGACCCTTCGCGAACCCGAGGAGGGCGGGTGTCAGGCTGACCGCGACCGCGACGGCCACGGCGACCGCGACCGCGGCGGCGATGCCCATCGTGGACAGGAACGGGATGTTCGCGATGCTGAGGCCCACGAGCGCGATCATGACTGTGACGCCGGCGAAGAGAACGGCGGAGCCCGCGGTGCCCACGGCGCGGGCGGCGGACTCCTCGGGATCCATGCCCGCACGCACCTGATCCTGGTGTCTCGACACGATGAACAGCGCGTAGTCGATGCCGACGGCGAGGCCGAGCATCACCGCCAGCATCGGCGTCGTGGACGAGATCGACGCGACGGCGGTCGAGAGGAAGATGAGGGCGATCGCGAGGGCCACGCCGATCAGCGCGCTGACGAGCGGGAACCAGGCGACGGCAAACGAGCGGAACGTCACGATGAGGACGAACAGCGCGACGAGCACGCCGATCACCTCGACGATCGACAGGGCGGGGATCGACGCCGCGAACAGGTCGCCGCCGAGCGCCGACTGCGCCCCGGCGGGCAGCTGGTCGTGGAAGTCGGCTGCGGCCTTCTCGACCGCTGCGATCGTCGCGTCGGACACCTCCGTCGACTGACCGTCGAACTGCATCTGGATGAGGGCCGCGCGTTCGTCGTCGGAGACCAGACCCTCGACCATCTCGTCGAACGGCGAGGTGGCCGAGGTGACGCCGTCGACGTCTCCGAGTGCCTTCACGACGTCATCGATCTCGCCCCGGAGCGGCTGATCCTCGACGGTCTCGCCCTCAGGCGCGACGACGATGAGCTGCGCGCTCGCCCCGCTGGCCTGCGGGAAGGTGCGATTCAGCAGCTCGATGCCCTGCTGCGCCTCGGTGCCGGGGATCCCGAACGAGTTGTCCGTGCTCTTGGCGAAGAGGGCGACGCCGCCGCCGACGATGCCGAGCAGGACGATCCAGGCGATGAGCACGCGCCACGAGTGGCGGTAGGCCCATCGGCCGAGTGTGAAGAGGATGGTGGACACGGGCGCTCCTGGTCAGAGTCGGACGGGTTCGATACAGCGCTGTATCCGATACACATGTGTATCGTAGACCCGCACGAGGGTGCCGAGTCTGAGGGGTGGGTGTGAGATGGCGCGCAGTCGCGAGAACACGCGGGCACGCCTGCTCGAGGCCGCGCACGAGGTCTTCGCCGAGGTCGGCCTCGACGCCGCCTCCGTCGAGGCGATCTGCGAGCGCGCCGGATTCACGCGCGGCGCGTTCTACTCGAACTTCGAGTCCAAGGACGAGCTCTTCCTCGCCCTCATCCGTCAGCTGTCGGAGGACAAGCTCGACGAGGTGTCCGTGCGGGTGAAAGGGCTCTCGGGAACCGACAGTCCGGTCGATCTCGTCCGGCAGGTCGCCGACATGTCGCTCGCGGAGCGGATGGAGCCGCAGCTTCTCAGTGAGGTCCGCACGCAGGCGCTCCGCGACCCGCGGCTGGCGGAGGCGTTCCTGGCGTGGCGGGCGCAGATGCTGGGGCGTATCGAGACGATCGTCCGCGACGTGAGCGACCTCCACTCCCTGCCGCTGCGGATGCCGGTGGCCGACGCGGCCGCGCTGCTGCTGGACGTGTCGGAGCAGTGCAGCGTGCAGGCGGCTCTGGAGCGGCTCTCGGAGCGGCAGGCGAACCGCGCGATGCAGTCCCGTCTGGAGCAGCTCGTGCCGCTCCTCGTCGGCGAGCCCTGAGCGTCAGCTCGCTGAGAGGAGCGCGTGACAGCGCTCGAGGCGCGCGAGCCACCAGTCCCGCCGTTCCGGCGCCGCGGCGTGGGTTTCGAGCAGCGCCGTGTCGGGGGCGATTCGCCCCACCGGGAGCTCGCCGGAGCGTGGTCGAAGCGACTCCGCCGTGACATCGGCGGCGAGCAGCGACGCCGTCCCCAGCCCGCAGTCGAACGCGAGGTCGGGCAGAGCCGCGGCGAGGGCGGTGCCCATCGCGAGGCCGACGGAGGTGTCGAGCGCGCTCGAGACGACGGCGGGCAGTCCCGCCTCGGCCACGACCGCGAGTGCGCGCCGCACGCCGCCGAGCGGCTGCACCTTGACGACGAGCAGGTCGGCCGCGCCGGCGCGGGCGACGGCGACGGGGTCCTCGGCCTTCCGGACGCTCTCGTCGGCGGCGATGGGGATGTCCATGTAGCGGATGCGGGTGCGCAGCTCTGCGAGCTCGGGCACCGTGGCGCACGGCTGTTCGACGTACTCGAGGTCGAACTCCGCCAGGGCGTGGACGGCGTGCTCGGCCTCGTCGACGTTCCAGGCGCCGTTCGCGTCGACGCGGATGCGGCCCTGCGGACCCATCGCCGCGCGGACCGCCCGTACGCGGGCGACGTCGTCGGCGAGGGTCTGCCCGGGTTCGGCGACCTTGACCTTCGCGGTGCGGCATCCGTCGAAGCGGGCGAGGACGTCGGGGACGGATGCCGCGGCCACCGCCGGCACCGTCGCGTTCACCGGTATCGCCTCGCGCGCGGGGGCGGGCGTGCCCTCCCACCCGTACTCGATCGCGGCGGCGAGCCAGGCAGCAGCCTCGGCGTCGGCGTACTCGGTGAAGGGTGAGAACTCCGCCCACCCCTCGGGGCCCTCGAGCAGCATGGCCTCGCGGACGAGGATGCCGCGGAACCGGGTGTGCAGCGGAAGGGAGACCACCCGCGCGCTCGCGCGCAGGTCGGTCAGTGAGGGCAGGTGCATGCCCCCATCCTGGCCCGCCACGGCGCGTGACGTCCGCGGTCGGCGGGCGGGTCCGCGACGACGCCCCGGAAGTAGACTCGCGCGGGTGAGCAGCACCCTCGCCCTCCGCTTCCCCCTCGACGTCGAATCCGTCCCCCGCACGGCGCGAGCGCAGGCGCTCCTGGACGCGCTCGCTGAACGGGTCGTGATCGCCGACGGCGCGATGGGCACCATGCTGCAGCGCCACGACCCGACGCTCGAGGACTACCAGCAGCTCGAGGGGTGCAACGAGATCCTCAACGTCTCGCGGCCCGACATGATCGCCGCCATCCACGACGAGTACCTCGCCACCGGGATCGACGCGATCGAGACGAACACGTTCGGGGCGAACTGGTCGAACCTCTCGGACTACGGCATCGACGACCGCATCCACGAACTCGCCGCCGCCGGCGCCCGCATCGCCCGTGAGCGCGTCGACGCGGCTGAAGCCGCGGACGGCCGCATCCGCTGGGTGCTCGGTTCCCTGGGGCCAGGCACGAAGCTCCCGAGCCTCGGGCACACCACCTACGAGCACCTCAAGGAGACCTTCGCCCTGCAGGCCGAGGGCCTCATCGACGGCGGCGCGGACGCCCTCCTCATCGAGACCTCCCAGGACCTGCTGCAGACCAAGGCCGCCGTCAACGGATGCAAGCAGGCGATCGTGCACCGCGGCATCCGTCTGCCGATCTTCGTCGAGGTGACCGTCGAGACGACGGGGACGATGCTCATGGGGTCCGAGATCGGTGCGGCGCTGACCGCCCTCGAACCGCTCGGCGTCGACGCGATCGGCTTGAACTGCGCAACCGGCCCCACCGAGATGAGCGAGCACCTGCGCCACCTCTCGAAGCACGCGACGGTGCCGGTCGTCTGCATGCCGAACGCGGGGCTGCCGGTGCTCACGGCCGCCGGTGCGCACTACCCGCTGACGCCCGACGAGCTCGCGACCGCGCACGAGCAGTTCGTGCGCGAGTTCGGACTGGGCCTGGTCGGCGGATGCTGCGGCACGACCCCGGAGCACATGTCGGCCGTCGTCGAGCGGCTCCGCCCGGTCGCCGCACCGGCTCCGCGCTCGCCGATGATCGAGCCGGGGGTCGCCTCGCTCTACCAGCACGTGCCGTTCGACCAGGACACGGCGTACCTCGCCATCGGGGAGCGCACCAACGCGAACGGGTCGAAGGCGTTCCGCGAGGCGATGCTCGACGGGCGCTGGGACGACTGCGTCGAGATCGCGCGGAACCAGATCCGCGTCGGCGCGCACCTGCTCGACGTGTGCGTCGACTACGTCGGTCGCGACGGGGTCGCCGACGTGCGCGAGATCGTGTCGCGGTTCGCCTCGGCATCCACTCTCCCGCTCGTCATCGACTCCACCGAACCCGCCGTCCTGCAGGCGGGCCTCGAGCTCATCGGCGGGCGCCCCGTCGTGAACTCGGTCAACTACGAGGACGGCGACGGCCCCGCGAGCCGATTCGGCCGCATCATGCCGTTGGTCAAGGAGCACGGCAGCGCCGTCATCGCGCTCACGATCGACGAGCAGGGCCAGGCGCGCACCGCCGCCGACAAGCTGCGGATCGCCTCACGGCTGGTCGACGAACTCGTCGGGGTGTGGGGGATGCGGGTCTCGGACATCGTCGTCGACTGTCTCACCTTCCCGATCGCGACCGGGCAGGAGGAGACCCGTCGCGACGCGATCGAGACGATCGAGGCGATCCGCGCACTCGTCGCGAAATACCCGGGCATCAACACGACCCTGGGCGTCTCGAACGTCTCGTTCGGTCTGAACCCCGCGGCACGGTCGGTCCTGAACTCCGTCTTCCTGCACGAGGCGACGCAGGCCGGGCTCACCTCGGCGATCGTCGACGCGGCCAAGATCGTGCCGCTCGCCTCGATCCCCGAGGGGCAGCGGAAAGTCGCGCTCGACCTGGTGTGGGACCGGCGCGAGACGGATGCCGAGGGGAACGTCACCTACGATCCGCTCGCCGTCATGCTCGACATGTTCGCGGGCGTCGACACCGCAGCGCTCCGCGACCAGCGCGCTGCTGAGCTCGCCGCGCTGCCCGTGGGGGAGCGGTTGGAGCGTCGCATCATCGACGGCGAGCTGAAGGGCCTCGAGGCCGACCTCGACCTCGCGCGCGAGAACGGCGTCGCCCCGCTCGACATCATCAACGACCACCTGCTCGAAGGCATGAACGTCGTCGGCGAGCGGTTCGGTGCGGGCCAGATGCAGCTGCCGTTCGTGCTGCAGTCCGCCGAGGTCATGAAGACGGCGGTCGCGCTCCTCGAACCCCACATGGAGCGCACCGGCGCGTCGGGCAAGGGCACGATCGTCCTCGCGACCGTCCGCGGCGACGTCCACGACATCGGCAAGAACCTCGTCGACATCATCCTGACGAACAACGGCTACACCGTCGTGAACCTCGGCATCAAGCAGCCCATCGCCGACATCATCGCGGCCGCCGAAGAGCACGACGCCGATGTCATCGGCATGAGCGGCCTGCTCGTGAAGTCCACCGTCGTCATGAAGGAGAACCTCGAGGAGCTCGCCTCCCGCGGCCTCGCGGGCCGCTGGCCCGTGATCCTCGGCGGTGCGGCCCTCACCCGTGCGTACGTCGAAGACGATCTCGCGGGGATCTTCCCCGGCGAGGTCCGATACGCGAAGGACGCCTTCGAGGGCCTGGCGCTCATGGAGCCCCTCGTGAAGATCGCGCGCGGGGCGGACCCGGGATCGGTCGGTCTCCCTGCGCTGAAGAAGCGCATCCACTCCGCGGGGTCCAAGCTCACCCTGACCGAGCCCGAAGCGATGCCCGGGCGGTCGGACGTGGCATCCGACAACCCTGTTCCCGCGCCGCCCTTCTGGGGCACCCGGATCGTCCGCGGCGTCGCGCTCGCCGACTACGCCGCCTTCCTCGACGAGCGCGCGACGTTCATGGGGCAGTGGGGCCTCAAGCCCGGCCGCGGCGAGGACGGTCTCAGCTACGAGCAGCTCGTCGAGACCGAGGGGCGCCCGCGGCTGCGGTACTGGCTCGACCGCATCCTCGCAGAAGGCATGCTCGACGCGTCCGTCGCCTACGGCTACTTCCCGGTCGTGAGCGAGGGCGACGACGTCGTGGTGCTTCATCACGGGGCGGATGCCGCCGGGCGCCTCGGCGTGCCGGGGCTGCTCGCGCCCGACGGCGGTTCCGGGGGCGAGGTCGGCGCCGAGCGGCTGCGGTTCTCGTTCCCGCGGCAGCGACGCGACCGCCACCTGTGCCTCGCCGACTTCGTGCGGTCACGCGAGTCGGGGCAGGTGGACGTGCTTCCCGTGCAGCTCGTGACGGCCGGCGCGCGCATCGACCAGGTCACCGCGAAGCTGTTCGCCGAGAACCGGTACCGGGACTACTTCGAGCTCAACGGTCTCGTGATGCAGCTGACCGAGGCGCTCGCCGAGTTCTGGCACGCCCGCGTCCGCGCCGAGCTCGGTTTCGCGGGCGAGGACCCGACCGACACTGCGGGGCTGTTCAAGCTCGAGTACCGGGGCGCCCGGTTCTCGCTCGGCTACCCGGCGTGCCCCGACATGGAGGACCGCAGAAAAGTCGTGGAGCTGCTGCGGCCGGAGCGGATGGGGGTCGAGCTCAGCGACGAGCTGCAGCTGCACCCCGAGCAGTCGACGGATGCTTTCGTCTTCCACCACCCCGAAGCGAAGTACTTCTCGGTGTGAGGGCCGGTCAGAGCCGCGTGTAGCGCGCCCGGAAGAAGGCGTAGACGCCGTAGGCGATCCACCCCGCGCCGACGAGGACCAGGAGGATCTTGCCGGCGGGTAGATCGGCGATGGTCCGCAGGGCGCCGTCGAGGCCGCTGGATTTCTCGGGGTCGTTGGTGACGGCTGCGACGAGGAAGAGGACGCCCACACCCGCCATCGCCACGCCGCGCGCGATGTAGCCGACCGTGCCGAGGAGCCGCACGCCGCGGCCGGCGGTCCCACTCGGCATGCTGAGGTCGCGCTCGAACCGACGCGTGACGCCCTTGAACACGAGGTATCCCGCGATGGCGATCAGCACGATCCCGACGGCCACGACGAGGAAGACCCCACCCGGGGTCGAGAGGAGCCCGGCGGTGAGCGAGGTCGTCGACCCGGACGAGCTCGAGGACCCGCCCGCGGCGAACGTGCCCGCGGTGACGGCGATCGCCAGATAGACGACACCCTTCGCGCCGTTCTTGACGATGTGCACGACCCTGTCCTTGCCGGACTCCGCGCTGCGGTCGAGGACGGCGCTCAGCAGGTGCCACACTCCGAGCGCTGCGAGCCCGACCGTGACCGCCCACAGCAGGAAGACGCCGCCGGGTGCTGCCGCGAGCTGGGCGAGTGCGCCGGACTGGTCGGCCTCCTGCCCGCCGCCGCCACCGACGGCGATCGAGATCGCGATGACGCCGATGAGGATGTGGACGAGACCGCTCGCGGCGAACCCTGCCCGTGCGAGGACGTGGACCGCCCGGCTGTTCTTCGCATCGTGAGCGGCGCTCTTGGCTGTGGAGGTCATGGCGTCAGCCTAGGGACGGTGCCCGGTGGGGACGTGGGGGTTGCGCTCCGCTGTACAGTGACGCGCGGGAGGGCCGATGACACCGACGGTGCACGATGTGGCGCGGCTGGCCGGCGTCTCGATCAAGACGGTGTCGAACGTCATCAACGGCCACCCTCATGTGCGGGCGTCGACGCGGCAGAGGGTGCAGCAGGCGATCGCGGAGCTCGGGTACACCCCGAACCTGACGGCGCGGAACCTGCGCAACGGGCGGACCGGGGTGATTGCGCTCGCCGTGCCGGATCTGTCGTTCAGCTACTTCGCCGAGCTTGCCGGGATGGTCATCGCCCGCGCCGAGGAGCGCGGCGTCGTCGTGCTGGTCGAGCAGACCGGCGGGGAACGCGAGCGGGAACGCGAGTTGCTGCGGAGCCCGCGACTCGGGCTGACCGACGGGCTCATCCTCAGTCCGCTCGGCCTGCAGGCCTCGGATCTCGCCGACCGCCCGCGGGCCTATCCCGCGGTGCTGCTGGGCGAGCGGGTGTACGACGCCGCCATCGATCACGTGACCATGCGCAACGCCGAGGCGGCGCAGGCGGCGACGGCGCACCTGCTGGCCGCGGGCCGCCGGCGCATCGCCGTCCTCGGCGCGCACGATGACGACGGCGCCGCCGGGCTGCGTCTCCGGGGATATCGGGCCGCACTCGCCGACGCCGGCATCGCCCTCGATCCCGAGCTCATCGTCGAGACCCGGTTCTGGGACCGTGCGGGCGGCGCGGACGCGGTCCGGGGCCTCCTCGCTCGGGGAGCGGGATTCGACGCCGTGTTCGGGTTGAACGACACCCTCGCGCTCGGGGCGATCCGCGCGCTGCAGGAGGCCGGACGCCGCGTCCCCGACGAGGTGGCCGTCGTCGGCTTCGACGACCTCGACGAGGCGGAGTATGCGATCCCGTCCCTCACGACGATCGATCCGGGACGCCGGTGGATCGCGCAGACCGCGGTCGACACTCTCCTCGCCCGGGTGGCGGATGCCGCCGGCCCTGCGGGTGTGGTGTCGGCGCCGTTCGAGCTGCGCGTGCGGGAATCGGCGCCGGCGCACTGACCTGCGGCATCCGCTCGGCGGTCTGCCTGCGGCATCCGCTCGTGCCGTGTTCGCGGATGCGATGGACCCCGCGCGACACGCCGCGTTCGCGCCCGCCTCGACGGCGTGCCGTCGCGGATCCATTGCGTCCGCTGACGCTTGACGACCGGCATTCGCGCCGCCATCATGAATTACAACGTTTACCGGTTTGACCAAGAAAGCCCTACATGACCTCCGCACGCCTCATTGTCGACGCCGCAGCCCCCATCGGCGAGGTCCGTCGCAAGATCTTCGGCGGCTTCGTCGAGCACCTCGGCCGGCACATCTACGACGGCATCTTCGAGCCCGGTCACGACACGGCGGATGCCGAGGGGTTCCGCACCGACGTGATCGACCTCGTCAAGGAGCTCGGGGTCGACACGATCCGCTACCCCGGCGGCAACTTCGTGTCGGGCTTCCGCTGGGAGGACTCGGTCGGGCCCGTCGCCGAGCGCCCGCGTCGCCTCGACCTGGCGTGGCACTCCACCGAGACGAACGAGGTCGGCCTGCACGAGTTCTCGTCGTGGCTCGACAAGGTCGGCAGCGACCTGATGATGGCAGTGAACCTCGGCACGCGCGGCACGCTCGAGGCGATCGACCTGCTCGAGTACTGCAACATCCGGTCGGGGACGACGCTCAGCGACCAGCGCGTCGCGAACGGCGCGACGGAGCCTTTCGACGTGCGCATGTGGTGTCTCGGCAACGAGATGGACGGACCGTGGCAGCTCGGCCACCGCTCGGCGGAGGACTACGGCAAGCTCGCATCCCGCACGGCGAAGGGGATGCGCCAGCTCGACCCGTCGATCCAGCTCGTCGTGTGCGGTTCGTCCGGCGCGACGATGCCGACCTTCGGCGAGTGGGAGCGGGTCGTCCTCACCCACACCTACGACGACGTCGACCTCATCTCGTGTCACGCGTACTACGAGGAGAAGGACGGCGACATCGACAGCTTCCTCGCCTCGGCGGTCGACATGGACCGCTTCATCGAGACGGTCGTCGCGACCGCCGACCATGTCGCCGCCGTCAAGCGGTCCACCAAGAATATCGACATCTCGTTCGACGAGTGGAACGTCTGGTACCTGTCGCGGTGGGAGAACGTCGAGAAGATCGACGGCATCGACAACTGGCCGGTCGCGCCGCGTCTGCTCGAGGACGTGTACTCGGTGGTGGATGCCGTGGTCTTCGGCAGCCTCATGATCTCGCTGCTCAAGCACGCCGACCGGGTCGCGAGCGCCTCGCTCGCGCAGCTCGTGAACGTCATCGCGCCGATCATGACCGAGCCGGGCGGACCGGCATGGCGCCAGACGACGTTCTTCCCGTTCTCGATCACCTCGCGCCTCGCGCAGGGGAACGCGATGCGAGTGCTCGTCGACGCGCCGTCGTACGAGACGGCCGTCTTCGGCGAGGTCCCGCTCGTCGACGCCGTCGCCACGCGCGACGCCGCGACCGGCCGCAGCGCGGTCTTCCTCGTCAACCGCAGCACGACCGATGCGATCGAGATCACGGTGGACGTGTCGGGCCTGGGCGCCACCTCGATCGCCGAGACGCACACGCTCTCGGACGACGACGTCTACGCGAAGAACACTCTCGCCGACCGGGAGCGCGTCGCGCCGCGAGCGAACGAGTCCGCTGTGCTCGACGGCGACACGTTGACGATCACGCTGCCGCCGGTGTCGTGGACGGCGGTCGCGCTCGGCTGAGACGGATGGGTCGCCGTACGGTGGTGATGTGAGGTTCGTCTTCCACCAGCGGGTCGATCTCGTGGGCGATGCGCTCCTCCCGGCATCCGAGCTGGCGGCGCTCGACCTGACCGCGCACGCGCGCGCCATCGCGAAGTACGACGACACTCCGGAACGGCGCCGGCTGCGGGACACCGCGATCCCCGGCACGGGGAGGTCGTGGACGGAGGTCGTCTTCCTCAGCCCGGTGCACCCGCACGCGATCTGGCGCGCCTGGCGTGAGGTGCGCGGCAAGGAGCTTCCGCGCGCGGAGTTCTGGGCGATCCCCGCAGGAGACCTGCCCGCGGGGACCGTCGTCCTCGACCGGACGATCACGGCGACCGGGGACCCGATCCACCCGTCGGAGGTGGCGCCCTTCGACCCGGCGTCCTTCGAGACGGCGACGGAAATCCCGCCGGCGAACCGCGCGTGGCTCGAGGAGATGGTGCGTCGCGGCGTGAGCGGAGCATGGTTCCACGGCATCCCGCACGTGCTCGCGCCGGGGGCGGTACCCCTCGGGAACGCCACGGTGATCGGTTGGGAAGAGCCGTTCTGACTCAGCGACGGTAGGCGTCGACGACGAGATCGCCGCGGATGCCGCGCAGCGCGTCGAGGATCGCCGGGACGGTCCTCGCCCCCGCCGTCCGCAGCACGACGTCGTGCGGGCCGAGGGGCTCGAGCCCGCCCGTGCGGATCCGGACGACCTCCCAGCCCGCGCTGCGCAGCAGCGCGTCCTTCCGTCGATCGGATGCCTCTCGCCGCCCCACGTGCTCGAGCCCGTGACGCCCCGGGGTGTCGTACTCGATCGCGACCCGCAGCTCGGGAAGCAGGATGTCGGGCCACACCTCCCGGTGCCGGAAGAACGGCCGGCTCACCCGCACCGCCGTCATCCCCTCGGTGAACAGGAGCGCCTGCGAGAGCCCTTGTCGCAGTCGCCCTTCGGCAGCGGATGCCGGCCGGGGAGCGCACGCGCTGACGAACGGCTCGCCGACGGGGACGTCGGGGGTCTTCTCGCAGATCGCGGGCGCCGTGCGCGTCGGTCGCGGCGCCGGAGCGGGGGCCACCGGCATCCGCACCGCCTTCGCACGGTCGACCGCAGCCAGCACCTGCGCGGCATCCACCCGCTCGATGACCTTCACCGGTCGCGGCGCGGCGAGGGCGGAGCATTCGGGACACCAGGCGGACCGCCGCCGGACCCGCCCCGGCCGCTCGCGCTGCTCGGTGGGCGTCGCGGCGAACCGGTGGCCGGCCGTGCACTCCCAGCACAGCAGCACGTCGGCCGCCGGCGGGATCTGCGACAGCGAGATGCCCTCGTTGAGGTCGGGGTGGTACTGCCGGACGAGCTCGGGGTAGGCCGCCCACGCCGATCGGTAGGTGCCGACGGGGTAGGGCACCTCGACGCCGCGCGAGAACTGGCGTCGCTGCCACCACCACCGCACGGGTTCCGTCACCGTGCCGACGGTAGGCGAGGGCTCGGACACGGCATACTGCGAGGGTGCGTCCCCTCCGACTCGCCGCCGTGCTGCTCCCCGCGATCGCTCTTGCGGGCTGCGTGTCCACGGCCAGTATCGAGTCCGAGGAAATGCCGACTCCAACGCCGTCACGCACGGTCGTATCGTCACCCGACGAGGCCCGCGCGTGCACGGTGGAGGCGAGTGAGGACCTCCGCGTGGGCAACTCCGTGGACGGGATGCCGGGGATCGACGACGTGTCGACGATGCAGTGGACGGCGGCGCGTCACCTGCGAGGTGACGGCGCATGCGCCCCGGCCAGGACGGAGCCGGGCTATCCGGCGGCGGCGTGCACCGTGGCCGTCGGCGACACCCCCGCCTACTCCGAGCCCGCCGACGACATGTTCGCCGCGGGTGCGATCGACCAGACGTCCGCGCGTGTCAGTGGAGAGACCGAAGCCGCTGTCGGGTTCGCCTATGCGGCATCCGTCTGGCGATTCGGATCAGCCACGCAGGCTGCCGCTGCACCGCTCGTGGGCCTCATCGCGTCGTGCGACGGCGTCACCGAGCGGACGGACGGGGGCGTCTTGCGATACGAGGTCCGCGAAGGTGAAAAGCCACACGTGCGAGTGACCGTCCTCGGCACATCGGTTTTGCTCCTGCGCAGCCTGCAGACGCCAGGAGGGGGCGGGACGACCGGCCTCTCGACGGGTTCGGGGCTCCTCCCCGCCGCGGCGATCGATCACCTCGAAGGCTGGTGGCTCGCGAACGTCGCGGACGCACCGGACGAACCCTGATCCGCGATCAGGCGACCTGCTGGCCGCACATCCCGCAGACGCCGGTCGCGGAGACCTCGACGAAGCAGTCCGGGCACATCGCGCGCACGACGTCGAGCGACGCCGCAGGGCGCTTCGGAGCGACCGTGCGCTCCGGACGCGGCTTCGGCGCGGTGCCACGGGCCTTGCCCGGGCGGGCGACGGACGGCGCGGGCGGCGGCGCGGTCTTCGGGGCGTGCTCGGCGCAGTAATACCGCACGAAGCCCGCGTGATTGTTGGGATGCCGGTGCTTCACGACCCACAGTTCGGTGCGCTCGCGCGGCTCGCTGCCGGCGGGGCAGCTCACGCAACGGGTCGGTTCGCCGGGCACAGCGTCGGCGGCGAGCACGGGCGTCTCGAACGGAAGAGCATCCCGCCAATCGGATGATCTCGTGATCTTCATGCGGGGGTCCTTCCGCGGCGCTCGTCGGGGGTGAGGGCCGCCCTACAAGCTTCGCACGACGGCGACGGGTTCGGGCGTCCCGGGCACTGCGACGGGGACCGAGACCGGCTTCACGCGGCGCAGCGAGCGCAGCAGGGGGCGTCCTACGAGCGCGATCCCGACGACGGTGGTGACCGCGCGCACGGTGTCCCATCCCGCCGTCGAAGTGACGAGCGAGTAGAGCAGGAAGCTCGCGAGGTTCTCGGTCAGGGGTGCCCCGGGCGTGTACGAGATCGTCGTTCCGGCGCCGACCGCGAACGGCCAGAACCAGAGGTTCATGACGAGACCGAAAAGGTACGACGCCACGGCGCCGTGAAGCGCGAGCATCACGATCTCGCCCCGCCCGCGCACCCTCGTCGGCAGGAGCGCGGCGCCGGCGGCCACCCACCCGCAGGCGAACATCTGGAACGGCAGCCAGGGCCCCACACCACCCCACACGAGCGACGACAGCAGCAGTGACGCGGCGCCGAGCAGCATCCCGAACCGTGCTCCGTAGGCGCGGCCGGCCAGGATCAGCAGGACGAACAGCGCCTCGACACCGCCGACACCCGTCGATGCGAGCCGGATGGCGCCGCCGATCGCGGCCAGCGTCGCCAGCAGGGCGAGTGTGTGGGCCGAGCGGATCGACGCGTCGACGGTGGTCGCGACGAGCACGACGGCGAGCGGAGCGAGTGCCAGGGCGATGACGGGCGCCGCAGCCTGCGCCTGCGACGGCAGCGCGGCCGCCACGAGCGGCCAGGCGAACGCACCGGCGGCGAGCAGGTTCGCGGCGAGCAGCACGAGTCCGCGCGAGCGAGGGCTGCGCGGTACGGCATCCGGCTGTTCGCGGATCCGGACGGTGTCGCGGGATTCGGATGCCGCGGGCGCGATCGATCCGGATCCGGTGACGATCGCCGGATCCGACGGCAGACCGCCCGGGCGCAGCACCCCGGCCTCGATGCGCACCGTGCGATCTGCCAGGGCACCAGCGAGCCCCGCGTCGTGCGTCGCGAAGACGACTGCGGTCCCGGTCTCCGCCGTGCGCACGAGCGCGGTCGCGACGAGCGCGCGGGCGGCGGGGTCGAGGCTACGCGTCGGCTCGTCGACGAGCAGCGCGGCGGGTCGCTGTGAGCACTGGATCGCGATCGCGAGGCACCGTCGCTGGCCGGCTGACAGGTCCAGCGGATGCCGCTGATGCAGCGCGTCTGCCGCGGGGGAGTCGGCCGCAATGCCGAGCAGGTCGAGGAACAGGGTGGCTGTGCCGGTTGTCCGTGCGCGCCGATCGGCGTGACGGCACTCGGCCTCGACGGTGTCGCGGACGAAGAGATCGTCCGAGGCGTCCGGGACCAGGGCGACGTCGCCCGTCGCCCGAACACCCGGCGCGCCCAGCGCGATCGCGGTCAGCAGGCTCGACTTGCCGGCGCCGTTCGGCCCTCGCACCGCGACGATCTCGCCGGCCGCGACGCGCAGGTCCGCGCCGTCGACCGCGGTCCGCGAGCCGTGCCGCACGGTCACCCCGCGTGCCTCGAGGACCCTCGCGCCGATCGCCCTGGCCGGCGGCTCGGGCAGCGCTGCCTCGTCCCGCCCGCCGACGCTCACGACGTCATCGACGACAGCGGCGAACTCACCGGCGCGATGCTCCGCGACCACGACGCAGACCCCCGACCCGTGCGCGAGATCGGCCAGCAATGCGACGATCCGGGCGCGGGATGCCGTGTCGAGATCCGCGAGGGGTTCGTCGACCAGCAGGAGGGCGGGGCCGTCGACGATCGCCGCGGCGATCGCCACGAGTGTCGCCTCACCCGCCGACAGCTCCCCGACTCGACGGTCCAGCAGGTGCGTCACCCCGACCCGCTCCGCGCTCTCGGCGACCCGCGCGTCGACTTCCCCGCCCGCCGCGCCCCGCAGCTCGAGCGCGAGGGCGATCTCGTCGCGCACCCGCTCGGCGGCGAACCCCTGGCGGGGGTCCTGCAGCACGGCCCCGACCGACCGGGCGGTGTCGCGGGGCAGCCGCGCGTCGCGCGGCATCCCGACCACGTCGATCGTGCCGGCGATCCATCCGCCGTCCGTGGTGGTGTGGAGTCCTGCGAGGCCCCGCAGCACGGTGGTCTTGCCCGCGCCGGTGGGGCCGACGACGAGGGTGAGCGTCCCCGCGGCCAGGCCGAGCCGGTCGACGGCCGCGACGGTGCGGTCCCCGTACCCCCACGCCGCGCCGTCCAGGTGCACGACGGGATCGGCCCGGAGGACCTCGCCCGCCCCGGCGTACCCGCGCAGTTCGAGCGCCGTCCCGAGGGCGACAGCGCGCTGCAGGGTGCGCTCGAGGACCGGCGCGAGCAGTCGCACCCCGGGGCGCTCACCGCGCAGCCGCGCGGCCCGCCGCACGACGCGCACGGCGTCGGCCAGTGCGGGCAGGGTCGCCCATGCGAGGGCGAGCGCACGCGCGAGCCCCTGCAGAGGACCGCGCCGCGCCGCGCGCGCGAGCAGGCGCGGCACGTCGATCACCGCGACGAGCGCTCCGACGATCAGCAGCGGCACCGCGATCGGCAGAGCGGATGCCGCGGCATCCACGAGTCCGTCGGAGGTCACGGGGCCGAGCACCGCGACGTGCGCGAAGGGGGCGGGCAGGCGCCACGAGGGCAGATCGAGGAGGACCGCACCGTCGCCGTCCGCGCCCCCGAAGAGGACGCGGTAGAGCACCCGGACGACGACGAACCCGACCGCGACGGCGGCCGCGGCCCGCAGCGGTCCGGGGCGGAAGGTCACGACGTCGGAGCCGCCGGTTCGCCGTCGAGCGAGAAGAGCAGCTCGAGGCTCTCGCCGGGTGCGAGCTGCAGGGTCTCGATTCCCTCCTGCGCGAAGCCCCAATCCGCGTCGGCGGACGGTCGCACCCACAGGCCCCAGTAGGCGAAGCCGGCGGGCATGCTCTCGCAGGTCTCGACGTAGTCGGGATCCTCGGTCGATCCGACGGGTTCGTCGGCGGTGGGCTGTCCGTTCACGCGGCAGACGATCGCGTCTCCGTACTCGGTCGTCCCTTCGAGCTCCACGCCGGCGGCGGCGAGGGCGTCGGTCGCCGCGATCGGCTCATCGGCGGCGACGCACGTGTCGAGTGCGACCTCGTCCGCGCCCGGCAGATCGCCGCCGTCGACGATGACCGTCACCCCGGAGTCGGCGGTGCACGTCGCGGCGGACGGTGCCGGCGACGACGGGCCGGGGTCGGCGTTCGGGGCGGCAGGCGCACAGGCGGAGAGGGCGAGCGCCAGCACGGCGGCGGCGAGGGAGGGGAGAGCGCGGGACGTCACCGCTCCAGGGTAGGGGCGCGCGGCTCCTCGCGACGGCGAGTGTGACACTGTGCGGCATCCGCTCGACTCGGCCCCGCGCGTAGGCTGGCCCGGTGACCGTCTCCGAGCTCTTCGACCCGGCGGAGTGGACCCCGGCGCCCGGCGCCGAGGGCTACACCGACATCACCGCGCACGTCTCGACGGACGGGCGGGTCGCGCGGATCGCGTTCGACCGGCCCGAGGTCCGCAACGCCTTCCGCCCGCACACCGTCGACGAGCTGTACCGGGCGCTCGACATCGCGCGGCAGGACCCGAAGGTCGGTGTCGTCCTCCTCACCGGCAACGGACCGAGCCCGAAGGACGGCGGGTGGGCGTTCTGCTCCGGCGGCGACCAGCGCATCCGCGGACGCGACGGGTACAAGTACTCCGACGACGAGAGCGCGGTCCACGATCCGGCGCGGGCGGGGCGGCTGCACATCCTCGAGGTGCAGCGCCTCATCCGCTTCATGCCGAAGGTCGTCATCGCGGTGATCCCGGGATGGGCTGCGGGCGGCGGACACTCGCTGCACATCGTGTGCGACCTGTCCATCGCGAGCGCCGAGCACGGCAGGTTCAAGCAGACCGACGCGGATGTCGGATCGTTCGACGCCGGGTACGGCTCGGCGTACATGGCGCGCCAGGTGGGGCAGAAGGTGGCGCGCGAGGTGTTCTTCCTCGCCGAGGAGTACTCGGCGCAGCGCGCGTACGAGATGGGCGCGGTCAACCGCGTCGTGCCGCACGCCGACCTCGAGCGCCAGGCCCTCGACATGGCGCGGACCATCCTCGGCAAGTCTCCGACCGCGATCCGCATGCTGAAGTTCGCGTTCAACGCGATCGACGACGGCATGGTCGGCCAGCAGGTGTTCGCCGGCGAGGCGACCCGGCTCGCCTACGGCACCGACGAGGCCGTCGAGGGCCGCGACGCGTTCCTCGAGAAGCGCGACCCGGACTGGTCGCCCTACCCGTACCACTTCTGAGTCCGGCGATGCAGCTGCGCCGCCTCGACTCCGCCGATCCTCGTGACGTCCTGCGGGCGCTGCGGGCGGCCGTGCTGGGCGCGGGGCCCGCGGTGGCGCTCGGCGGCGCGGAGGGCCTGCCGGGCGAGGTCGCGGCGGGCACGGCCGTCGTCGTCACGACGAGCGGGTCGACGGGGTACCCGAAGTCCGTCGCGCTCAGCCGGTCGGCGCTGACGTCGTCGGCGCTCGCGACCGCCGACCGCATCGGCAGCGGCAGCTGGCTCCTCGCCCTGCCCGCCACCTATGTCGCCGGCGTCCAGGTCATGGTGCGGGCGCTCGTCGCCGGGCGCGACCCGGCGATCCTGGCGGGGTCGTTCACGGCGCAGACCTTCACCGCGGCGGCGTCGGCGATGGCCGCGAGCGAGGGCGGGCGCCGGATCCCGACGTACACGTCGCTCGTGCCTGCGCAGGTGCAGACAGTGGTCGAGGCGGGGGAGACGGATGCCGCGGTCGCGCGTGCGTTCGTGTCGTTCGAGGCTGTGCTCGTCGGCGGGCAGGCGCTCCCGCCCGCTCTCGCCGAGCGCGCCCTCGCGCTCGGTGCGCGGATCGTCCGCACCTACGGATCGACCGAGACGAGCGGAGGCTGCGTCTACGACGGCCGACCGCTCGAGGGTGTGCGCGTGCGGATCGCCGACGGCGAGGTGCAGCTGAGTGGCCCGACGCTCGCCGACGGCTATCTCGGCGATCCCGAGCTCACCGCCGAGGCGTTCGTCCGGGACGAGGACGGGGCGCGCTGGTACCGCACGGGCGACTCCGGGTCCTTCGACGACGGCGTGCTGCGGGTCACGGGTCGCCGCGACAACGTCATCGTCTCGGGTGGTGTGAACGTCTCGCTCGACCGGGTAGAGCAGGCCACACGGACCGTGACGGGACTCGAGGGTGCCGTGGTCGTGCCGACGACGGACGAGCGGTGGGGTGCGGCATCCGTCGTCGTCCTCTCACGGGCAGCGCTCGCCGGCCGGGGTGAGCCCGACGTGCTCGAGGAGGTGCGCCGGGTCGTCGCGGCCGCCATCGGTGCGCCGGCGCGTCCGCGGGAGCTGCTCGTGCTCGATGCCGTGCCGCTGACCGCGAGCGGCAAACCCGACCGCGCGCTGCTCCGGCGACTACTCGCGGAGGACGCCGTCCCCGGCGCCTGATGCGAACGGACCGGTCTGCACGACGCAGAACCGGTTGCCTTCGGTGTCCTCGAGGACGATCCAGTCCGCATCGTCCGGGTACCCGTCCCAGTCCACCTCGCGCGCGCCGAGGGCGAGCAGTCGGGCGACCTCCTCGCCCTGATCCTCGGCGTAGAGGTCGAGATGGATCCGCGGCGGGTAGTGCTGCGGGTAGCCGGTGACTGAGAGGGCGAGGCTCGGCAGCGGGTCGCTCCATCGGGTCTTCTCGGGCGAGTCGAGGAGAGCCCAGTCGACGTCGGTCTTGCGGGCGGTGTAGCCGAGTGCCTGCGTCCAGAACGTGATGGCGCGATCGATGTCCTCGACGGTGAGCACGATGTTCCCGATGTGCAGCATGCGCCCAGTCTCCGCCTGCGGCGCCGTACGCGGGAGGGGGTGGCGCGGGGGAGCGCGGATAGGATTCTTGGTCGTGGCCGCATCCCGAAAAACCTCACGCAAGCCCGCCGCGAAGCGCTCCGGTTCGCGCGGCAACCCGGCGAAGACGCGCGTCTCGTCCGCGCCGTCCAAGCCCGCCCCGGTGACGGCGCGCGACTGGATCGGTGCCGCGCGGCTGCGCACCCTCCCCCTCGCCATCAGCCCGATCCTCGTCGGAACCGGCGCCGCGATCGCCGTCGGAGCGGGCTTCCACTGGGTTCTCGCCCTCTGCTGCCTCGTCGTCGCGGTGTCTCTTCAGATCGCGGTCAACTTCGCCAACGACTACAGCGACGGCGTGCGGGGAACCGACGACCACCGCGTGGGACCGACCCGCCTGACCGCGTCGGGACGCGTCGCGCCCCGCGCGGTCCTGATCGCCGCCCTCATCTTCTTCGGCATCGCGGCGGTCACGGGCCTCGCGATCGTCATCCGCACCCAGTTCTGGTGGCTGCTCGCGGTCGGGGCCGTCTGCATCGTCGCGGCGTGGTTCTACACCGGTGGCAAGCGACCCTACGGCTACTTCGGTCTCGGCGAGCTCTTCGTGTTCGTTTTCTTCGGGCCCGTCGCGGTCATCGGCACGACCTTCGTGCAGGCGGGGTCCGTGCCGCAGGAGTCCTGGATCCCGTCGATCGCCGTCGGCGCCCTCGCGTGCGGCGTGCTGGTGACGAACAACCTGCGCGACATCGATCAGGACCGTGTCGCGGGCAAGCGCACCCTCACGGTCCTCATCGGCAAGCGCGCGTCCCAGGTTCTCTACACCGTGTTCATGCTCGTGCCGTTCGCGATCGTGCCGATCCTGGCGGTCTTCTACCCGGTGGCGTGGCTTTCGCTGATCGTCCTGCTCGCGACCCTCTCGGCCACGCTCATCGTCTGGACCTACCGCACGCCGCGCGAACTCATCGTCGCGCTGCAGCTGAGCTCGCTGGCATCGCTCGCGTGGAGCGCGTTCATCCTCTGGGCGTTCGTCGCCTGAGCGTCAGTTCGCCGCGTCCTCGACCGCTTCGTCACTCTCGGCCCGCTTACGCGCCGCGCGGGTCTCGGCGATGCCGGCCGAGACCTCGTCCAGCGGACGACGGAGGAACAGCATCGAGAGGCTGAGACCGATGAGGGCGGCGAAGATGGCGGCGAGCCAGTACTGCTCGCGCAGGACCGGGAAGAGCATCATGATGCCGAACGGGACGAAGAAGGCGAGCAGCCGCAGCAACGCGAAGACGAGGGCTGAGCGGGCACGCATATCCCCATTCTACGACCGTGCCCTCGTGCCGTCGCCCGGCAGCCTCGGGGTGCGAACGCGCGCCTAGGATGGAGGAATGGCGCGCGTGTACCTCGTTCTGGCGCTGCTGCTGGCCGCGTTCTGGGTCTACAGCGTCGTCGATTGCGCCGTCCAGTCTCCGACCCGTCACCGCGGGGTCAGCAAGCCGATCTGGCTGCTGATCGTCATCCTGCTGCCGGTCGTGGGCGGCATCCTCTGGTTCGTCATCGGCCGTGCTCGCGCCTCGTCGAGCCGTGTCGCCTTCCGCGCCCCCGACGACGACCCGGAGTTCCTCGGACGCCTGAACACCACCAGCGACCAGGACGAGCGCATCCGCCGTCTCGAGGAGGAGCTCGCAGCGCTCGACTCCGAGGCTCCCGACCCGCGTGATCGTCCGATCGACCCGCCGGCGGACGACGACTCCGACGAGCAGTCGCGCGGGTCGCGTTCCTGACATGACCCTCGACCGATCCGGTCGCGCCCCCGCGACCGACGCCGCGGCCGCGCTGCTGAGCCGACTGATCGAGAGGGGTCTTCGGCACGTCGTGCTCTCGCCGGGATCGCGGTCGCAGGCGCTGGCCCTCGTGGCGGCGGAACTCGAGGCGCGAGGCGTCATCCGGCTGCACGTGCGCGTCGACGAACGCGTGGCGGGCTTCACCGCTCTCGGCATCGGTCGTGAGGATCGGATGCCGGCGGCCGTCATCTGCACCTCCGGCACCGCGGTCGCGAACCTCCTCCCCGCCGTCCTCGAAGCGCACCATTCCGGTGTGCCGCTGCTGCTGCTGACCGCCGACCGACCGCCCGAGCTCCGCGGCGTCGGTGCGAACCAGGCGACGCGACAGCCGGGGATGTTCTCGGGCTTCGTCCGACTCGAGTCCGACCTGCCGGTCGCCGAGGCGCTCGCGGGGGCGGTCGACGGCGACGAGGTCGCCCCGTTCCGCGCCGCCGCCGACGAGGGGTGGGATGCCGCGGTGGGTGCGGGTTCGCGTGTCGCCGGCCCCGTGCACCTCAACGTCCCGTTCCGCGAGCCGCTGGCGGGTGAGCTGCCGGAGTGGCTGCCGTCGTCGAGCGGTGTGGTCGCGGCATCCGACCCTGCGGAACCCGCCGATGAGACCGCCGAGGCGGACTGGGGTGCGCATTATCAGGGCGGCGGTGGCGTCGGTGCGGCGCTCGAGGTGGTCGAGGCGGAGCCGGTGGCCCTCGAGCCGGGACCGCGTACGATCGTCGTCGCGGGGGCGGATGCCGGAGCGGATGCCGAGCAGCTGGCGCACGCGGGCGGGTACCCGCTGATCGCGGAGATCATCAGCGGCGCACGGTTCGGGCGGCATCTGGTCCACGGGTATCGGCGACTGCTCGCGGACCCGGACCTCGGGGGACGGGTCGAACGGGTCGTCGTGTTCGGGCATCCCACGCTGAGCCGGGAGGTCGCGCGCCTGCTGAGTCGCGGGGACGTCGAGGTGCTGGCGGTGCGGGGTCCGGGTGAGCAGGTGAATCTCAACGGCACGACGGTCGCCGTGGACGGCGTGTCCGCGCCCTCCGGCGCTGCGGACCGCGAGTGGCTCCGGGCGTGGATGCGGGCGTCGCGGGAGCAGGTCGTCGATCTCAGCCCCGCTGCGCCGGATGCCGACGCGCTGTCGTCGGCTGTGCCGGCGGAGCGCCTCGGCGCGATCTCGGCTGAGCTGGGGGCGATCCGCGCGCCGGTGGACCGGACGGTGCTCGTGGATGCCGTCTGGCGGGCGACATGGCCGCACGACCGGTTGCTGTTCGGATCGTCGCGACTCGTACGGGTGGCCGACGAGGTGCTCGGCGGCAAGAAGGTGCCAGTGCACGCCAATCGCGGCCTGGCCGGCATCGACGGCACAGTCGCGACAGGGCTGGGTATCGCTGCCGCATCGCAGCGCGGCGCCACACCGGGCGTCACCCGCGTGCTCCTCGGCGATCTCGCGTTCCTGCACGATGTCGGAGCGCTGCTGCTTCCGTCGGCCGAGAACGAGCCGCGGGTTCAGGTGATCGTCGGCAACGATGGCGGAGGGACGATCTTCGACGGTCTCGAGGTGGCGGGGATCGCGGGTGCCGAGGCGTTCGACCGGGTGCAGTTCACGCCGCAGACCGCGCGGATCGAGGAGATCGCGCGTGCGTACGGGTGGGAGTACCAGCGTGTGACCACGCGGGGTGCGCTCGACCAGGCGTTGACCTCGCCCGCGGGTGGTCGGCAGATCATCGAGGTCCCGCTGACGCGATAGTCCGCAAGCCCGTCGCGCGGGCGACCGCGACGCGGCAGGATGTGCCGCATGAGTGCTGGAGATCACTGGACCGGTTCGCCCTCGACGCTGCTGCGCGTCGGGCCGGGATTCCGTCTCGCCGACGTCGACCCCGCATCGACGCCGGGGTATGAGGGCGGCAAGAAGTCGGGGAAGGCGGATCTCGCCGCGGCGGCTGAGCAGTTCGACCAGTTGCAGGAGCGGCTCTACGCGCAGAGCCGCACGCAGCCGGATTCGCCGGCGGTGCTGCTGGTGCTGCAGGCGATGGACTCGGCGGGCAAGGGGGGGATCGTGCGGCACGTGATCGGGGCGACCGATCCGCAGGGCGTGCACCTGAAGGCGTTCAAGAAGCCGACGTCCGAAGAGCTCGCGCATGACTTCCTCTGGCGGATCGAGCGAGAGGTCCCAGAGCCGGGTTACATCGGCGTGTTCGACCGCTCGCACTACGAGGACGTGCTGATCGGTCGGGTGCGCCGGCTCGCTCCTCCCGAGGAGATCGAGCGTCGGTACGGGGCGATCGTCGACTTCGAGGCGGGCCTGGCGGAGCGGGGTGTGCACATCGTGAAGGTGATGCTGCACATCTCCGGCGGCGAGCAGAAGGCGCGCTTGAGCGAGCGCCTGGAGCGGCCCGACAAGCACTGGAAATACAACCCGGGTGACGTCGACGAGCGTGAGCTGTGGCCGGCGTACATGGACGCGTACCAGGCTGTGTTCGATCGCACCTCGACGGAGCAGGCACCGTGGTTCGTCGTGCCGGCCGATCACAAGTGGTACGCGCGGTTGGCGGTGCAGGCGTTGCTCATCGACGAGTTGGAGCGCATCGATCCGCAGTGGCCGGCCGCGGATTTCGATGTGGAGGCCGAAAAGGCGCGCCTCGCGGCCACCTGATGCGGTCAGCGAAGGTGTGACCGGATCGCCCGGACCATGGCGTCGGGGCGTTCGACGGGGATGAAGTGCCCGCATCCGTCGATCACGTCGAGGCGGGCGTCGACGAAGTGGTCGTTCAGGGCGTCGCTCCATTCGACGGGGAACAGCGGGTCTGCCCCCGGCCACAGCATCGTCGTCGGAACGGTGATGCGTGGGGTCTCGCCGGCGTAGCCGCGGTTGGCGACGTACCACTGCAGGCTGGCCGCGAACGCGCCGGGCCGCGCGTAGGCGGCGATGATGTCGTCGAGATGCGGAGGAGGAGCGGGATCGGCGCGCCACGAGTCCCAGACGCGGGTCAGGTAGGTGCGGACGGCGCGTTCGTCGCCGTCGATGAGCTGCGCCGCGACCGGATCGCGGTGGAAGTGCTGATACCAGAAGACCGACGCGAGGGCAGGGGATGCGGCGCGGTCGCCGATGCCCGGATAGCCCGGCGTCAGCACCGCGCCGTCGAACCGTTCGGGGTTGATGCGGAGCGTCGCCTGGGCGATCCGGCTGCCGATGTCGTACCCGGCGATGACGACGTTGCCGGCGATTCCGGCGTCATCGAGCCGTGCGAGGACGTGCTCGGCGTGTGCATCGGCGGTGGATGCCTCGGCGCTGGGGATGCCGTCGAAGCCGGCGCCCAAGCCGAGCAGGTCGGGCGTGATGACGCTGACCCCCGGCAGGCCGTCGATGACCGCGTCGTAGTCCGAGGGGAGACCCGGCCACCCGTGCAGAAGGACGACGGTCTGATCGCCGTGGGTGTCGGTGGTCATGGCGGCACCCTACAGATCGTCGCGGACGTCGCCGATGACGCGGTCGATCCAGCCGCGGCGCGGAAGAGAAAAGATCGCGTCGCGGGGGAACCACGCGAGCTCGAGCAGCTCGTCACCGTCGGCCGCGGCGTCGGTCGTGAGCTCGCAGTCGTAGGCGGTCGTGACGTATCCGACCCGATCACCGTTGGGGTAGGTCACCATCATCGGTTCGCCTGCATAGACCCCGACGATGCGACGGATGCGGACGCGGGCGCCCGTTTCTTCGTGTACTTCCCGCGCGAGGGACTCGGCAGGCTCCTCTCCGGGCTCGACGCCTCCACCGATCAGGCTCCAGAGGCCGGAATGGCGATGGCGGGCGAGGAGGAAGTTCTGCCCGTCCCTGATGACGGCTGTCACGCCCGGCAGGAGGAGGAAGTCCGTGCCGATGCGCGAACGGAGGGAGGCGACGTAGTCGGACATCGGCATCCGTCGAGTGTAGGCAGGGGGCCTCAGAACGGCGCAGGTTCTGCCGCGGCGGGCGGTGGCGGTGGTGGTGGTGCGGCAGGGCTGAAGGCGACGGCCGGGGTGGGTGCGTCTTCTCTGTAGGTTCTGCCGAGGGGTGAGGTCCATTCGAGGACGCCACCCGTGAGTTGTCGGACCCGCCAGGCGGTGAACTGCTTCATCGAGTGGTGCCGTTGGCACAGGTGCGCGAGATTCGAAAGTTCGGTTCGTCCGCCGAGGGCGTGGTCGTGGGTGTGGTCGATCTCGCAGCGGATCGCGGCGGTGCGGCATCCGGGGAACCGGCAGTGCTGGTCACGGGCTTGCAGGAACCGTCGCATTCCCGACGGGACCCGGTACGAGTCGGTCGCGGCCGTGACCCCGGTGACCGGGTCGTGGAACAGCCGCTCCCAGATGTGAGTGTTCCCGGCCAGTTGTCGCGCGGCGCCGGCGTCGATGGGGGAGCGGCCGGCGAGATCACACGGCCCGTCATCCTCACCCGTCAACGTCGCCGCGGGGACGAGGATCTGCACGCGTGCGCGGACCGCGCCGAGAGGACCGGCGGCGGTGTCACGGGTGTCATCGAGCGCGGGCGTTCCAGCCAGGAGCAGGTCGGCGAACACGTCCGCACGCACCTGGTCGGTGGAGCGGGTGTCGGTCGCGATCACGGCGGCGTCGGCGTTCCCGGCGTGCGCGGCAGTGCGTTCGTCGCGGGTGTCGATGATCGCTCGCGCTTGCTGCGTGAGCCGGTCGTGGATCCCCTCGGCGATCACGGTCGGGAGTGTGGCGATCAGGTCGCTCATCCCGTCTCGTCCGGGCACGAGCCGGACGCAGCGCCCGGCGGCGGCTTCCTCGTGTCGTTCCGCGAACGACCGGGGGTGCATCCGGTGCGCGAGGATCTCGAGCTCGCCGCGCACCCGGTTGGGGGTGTCCTGTTCGCACCGGGTGATCGCGGCTTGCTCGAACTCCGCCCAGAGCTCTGCCGGCAGCGCAATCCCGGTCTCGAGGATCAGGAACGCGTGCCCGCGCACGATCCGTCCGGCCTCCCACGCCTCGACCGTCGCGGGGAACCCTTCGATGAGCGTGCGCGCTTCGCCGATGCGGCGTTGCACGGTCCGGTCGGTGACACGCATCACCCCGCCGACTTCCGCCGCGATCGACCGGAGGGCCATGTCGTGCACCTGCACGCGCGCGTTGCGCTGCGCGACCTGCGCTTCCGCCAACCGCCCCGCCGCAGCCAGCACGCGCAACTCCTCGATTTGCGCCGCTGCGATCCGCCGAGCGACGGAGTCCACGTCCGCGACAATGCCGGCCAGGATGGCGAGATAGTCCTCGCCACCGGGGGTTTCCGTCGCGTCCGCCATACCTGCACTCTGCCACCGACCACCGACATCCACCCTCGCAAAACCGGTCGAGGACACCCGTTGTGCACACCTCGAGGGTGAGAGTCCTCTCATCTGAGGGAAGCGCGATGGGGTGCGCTCGCAGAGCCGCCAGGGCACACGGGTTCCGCTCCTGGTCAAGCCCCGCGTCGGCCCGCGGCCTCCCCGCTACCGTGAGATCTCAGGCTGAGGAAAGGACCGTGTGACCCAGCACCGAGACGAGTCGTCGACCCGAGAGGTCGCGATCGGAGACCTGCACTTCCGTGTCATCCGATCGCCGCGCGTGGACGCGGCTCGCACGTATCTCCTCGTACACGGCATCGGCATGTCGCACCGATATCTCCGCCGCCTGCACACCTCTCTGGCCCCCGATCACGACGTCCTCTCGATCGATCTGCCCGGGTTCGGCGGGCTTCCGAAGCCCGTCGAACAGCTCGACGTCCCCGCCATGGCCGCGGCGATCGCCGCGCTCCTCGACCGTCTCGACCTCGCCCCGATCGTGGCGGTCGGGCATTCGATGGGCAGCCAGTGGGTCATCGAGCTCGCGGTGCAGCGGCCTGATCTGGTCAGCCACGTCGTCGTGATGGGCCCAGTCGTCGACGATCGTCATCGCACCCCCGGCGCTCAGGCACGGGCGCTCGCGATCGACGTCTTCCGCGAATCGCCACGCGCGAACGGGATGGTCTTCAGCGACTACCTGCGATGCGGCATCCGTTGGTATCTGCGGCAGCTGCGACACATGCTCGCGTACCGCACGGAGGATCGGGCGCGCCTTCTCACACGACCGCTGCTCGTCGTCCGCGGCTCCCGTGATCCGGTCGCGGGTGCCGAGTGGTGTCGCCGGTTGGCGGAGGCTGCACCGGATGCCGCGCTCCTCGAGATACCGGGGAGCCCTCACGTCGTGCAGGACACCGCTCCACGGATCGTCGCCGACGCGATCGTCGCCTTCAGCGGATCGCGGAACGCGCGATGATCGCCGTTCTCCGCAACGCCGTGTGGTGGGCGCGCGACTACCTCTACGCGCTGCGCTGGCAGGTCGCCGCGACCTTCACCCGCCTCGATCCGCGAGAGCTCACGAACGGCGACCGCACACCCATCGTCATCCTCCCCGGCGTGTACGAGACCTGGCGGTTCATGACACCGCTCATCCGCGTGATGCACGACCGCGGGCATCCCGTACACGTCCTACCGGTGCTCCGACGCAACCGGCGACCCGTCGACGAGGCCGCCGCCCGGGTCGTCGAGTACGTCGAGGAGCGCGACCTCCGCGGCTGTGTGCTGCTCGCGCACAGCAAGGGCGGACTGGTCGGCAAACGCGCCATGGTTATCGACGCGCCCACCGGCCGGGTGCGCGCGATGCTCGCCGTGGCCACCCCGTTCGGCGGATCGCGTTACGGCCGCCTCATGGTCCTTCCATCGCTGCGAATCTTCTCGCCGCGCAGCGCGACGATCCTCGCGCTGTCGCGCGAGCACGAGGTCAACGCGCGCATCGTGTCGGTCTACGGCCGGTTCGATCCGCACATCCCTGAGGGCAGCGAGCTCCCCGGCGCCGCGAAGAACGTGCGTCTCGAGACGGGCGGTCACTTCCGTGTGCTGGCCCACTCGCGGGTCATCGCGGAGCTGATCGGCCTGTCCGAAGAGCCGCCGGCCGTACCCTGAACCCGTGCGACTGTACGTTCACAGCACCGACCGCGACGGGGTGTCCGCGTGGCCGTCTTCGGCGCAGTCCGACGCGGAGCACCTGCCTCTCGATCTCACCCGCCCGTTGGATGAGCTCTCCCTCACGGTGACGGATGCCGCGCCGCGGGGCGCTGTCGTGTTCGCCCATTCCGCCGCTGCCGTCCCCGTCGCGCTCGCCGCGGCCCGGCTGTCGCCTCGCGCACTCGTCCTCGTCGAGCCCGCGCTCTACGACATCGCTCGCGGTCACCCCGCGATCGAGGCCCACATCGGTGAGATCTCCCGTGCGAAGAGTGTCGCGGAGGCCGGTGACCTCTTCGGCTATTGGTCCATCGTGCGCCCGCTGATGTTCGGTGGGGCGGCCGACCGCTCGCGGTGGGAGTCCGAGCGACCGGGGGCCGAACGGTTCGCCACGCGGCGTCCGCCGTGGGGGTTCGGCGTGGACGCCGCGATGCTGCGCGGCATCGCCACCCTCGTCGTCACGGGCGGCTGGAACGCCGAGTACGACGCGATCGCGGACGTGCTCCAACGAGAGGGCGCTCGCCGTCTTACCCTGCCGGGGCACGGTCACCGTCCGCAGGACCACCCCGAGTTCGCCGCGGCGGTCGAGGCGTTCCTCGCGGGAGAATGACCCGTCCCGTGCTCAGGCGAGCGCGTCGACGATGGGACGGAACTTCACGCGGGTCTCGAGCATCTCGGTCTCCGGGTCGCTCCCCGCGACGATGCCCGCGCCGGCGTGGGCGGTGAGCGCGATGTCGCCGTCGCCGTGCACGTCGAACTGCGCGCAGCGCAGCGCGATCGCCCATTCGCCGTCGCCGTTCGCGTCGATCCAGCCGACCGGGCCCGCGTAACGTCCGCGGTCGAACGGCTCGACCCGCCGGATGACCTCAAGCGCGGCCGACGTCGGGGTCCCCGCCACAGCCGCCGTCGGGTGCAGGACCTCGACCAGACCGAGTGCGGATGCATGCCCTGACAGGGTGCCCTCGACGTCCGTCGCGAGGTGCCACACGTTCGGCAGTTTCAGCATGAAGGGCTCGGGCTCGGCGACCAGCGCCGTCGTGTGCGCGCGCAGCGCCGTCAGCACACTCTGCACGGCGTACCGGTGCTCGTCGAGATCCTTCGCGCTGGTCGCCAGGGCGACGGATGCCGCGGTGTCGGCGTCGGCGTCGGCGCCCCGCGCGGCGGTCCCGGCCAGCACACGCGCCGTGACCGTACCCCCCGAGACCGTGACGAGGGTCTCGGGGCTCGCTCCGATCGCACCGTCGACGGCGAAGGTCCAGGTGTCCGGGTAGGCCGAGGCGAGGGCGCGGACGAGTCGTCGCAGATCCGATCCGGCGGGCACGGACCCGACGAGGTCGCGCGCCAGCACCACCTTGGCGACCTCGCCCGAGGCGATCGCTTCGAGCCCGGCCCGCACCTCCGCCTGGTAGCCGTCGGGTGTGCAGGCCCCCGGCCCCACGACCGCCGACCAGTGCGGCCCGAAGGGGATGGACTGCGGCTCGGGACGCTCGGGCTCACCGTCGGTGAAGACATGCGTGACCCAGCTCGTCTCGCCCCGACGGCCGATGATCATCTTCGGCACCGTCAGCGTTGCGCTCGACGAGCTGTGGGTGGGGTCGAACGGCAGGGCCCCGAACGCGACGAGGCCCGACCCCGGCATCCGCACCTTGTCGTCGACTTCGGCGACCTCGGACACCGCACGCCACCAGGCCACGGCGGATGCGCCCGCCGGCAGCTCCGCGGCGCGACCCCAGCCGACGAGCATGTCGCCGCGCCGAGACCAGACGGTCGGGTCGTCGGGCGAGGCGTAGGCGAGGGGGTCCTCTACCGCCTCGATCCGGCGGGTGACGGCCCGCAGTCGGGGGGCGCTGAGCGCAGACGAGGTCACCGTGTCAGCCTAATCCGGCGGCGGGCGCACCAGTCTCGTGCACAGCCCGGCGTCATCCCGCCCCGATTAGGCTCGACACGTGACCGAACAGCCCTCCCGCACCCCGTCCACCCGCGCGGACCTCGGCAAGGACCCCGAGCGGGTCAGCGGCATGTTCGACGAGGTCGCCGCGGCCTACGACCGCACCAACACGATCCTCAGTCTCGGCAACGACAAGCTGTGGCGCATCGCGACGACGCGCACGATCGCGCCGCGCCGCGGTCAGCGGATCCTCGACCTCGCAGCCGGCACCGGGGCAAGCTCGGTCTCGCTCGCCCGCTCCGGCGCGGAGGTCGTGGCCGGCGACTTCTCGGCGGGGATGATCGCGGAAGGGAAGCGGCGACACGGCGGCATCCCGAACCTGTCCTTCGTCGAGGCGGACGCGACGGCGCTGCCGTTCGCGGACGAGGAGTTCGACACCGTCACGATCTCCTTCGGCCTGCGCAACGTCAACGACCCCGACAAGGCCCTGCGCGAGATGTTGCGCGTCACCAAGCCCGGCGGCACGCTCGTCATCTGCGAGTTCTCGCGCCCGCCGGCAGCGCTCATGCGCGGGCTCTACCGCTTCTACAACGACCGCGTCCTGCCCGTCGTCGCGCGCGCGTTCAGCTCGAACGCCGACGCGTACGACTACCTCAACGAGTCGATCCGCGACTGGCCCGACCAGCGCACGCTCGCCGGCCGCATCCGTGCCGCCGGGTGGGAGCAGGTCGCCTGGCGCGACCTGAGCTTCGGCATCGTCGCACTGCACCGTGCGCGCAAGCCCGCAACCCCGGGCCGGGCCTGAGGCGCGACGGGTACGCTGGAGGCATGACCCCCCGTCCCGGTACTCCGGGCTCGCAGATCGCGAGCCGTCTCGGCGTCACCGAGCGCATCTTCGTGGGCCCGCGCATGCGGAAGATGCTCGCCACGGTCGAGGAGGGGCTCGATCTCGTCGAAGCCCGCCTCGCCGGTGAGCTCAAGGTCGGCGACTCGCTCGCCGACGTCACCTCGCGCTACCTCTACGAGGCGGGCGGCAAGCGGATGCGGCCGATGCTCGCCATCCTCACGGCGCAGCTCGGCTCCGGGGTCACCGACGACGTCCTCGCAGGGGCGACCGCGCTCGAGATGACCCACCTCGGCTCGCTTTACCACGACGACGTCATGGACGAGGCCGACCGTCGCCGCGGTGTGCCCAGTGCCCATGCGGTGTGGGGCAACAGCGTCGCCATCCTCACCGGTGACCTGCTGTTCTCCCGTGCGAGCCAGCTCATGGCCCAGGTGGGGGAGCGTGCCATCCGGTTGCAGGCCGACACCTTCGAGCGACTCGTTCTCGGTCAGATGCACGAGACCGTTGGCGCTCAGCCGGGCGACGACCCGGTGGACTTCTATCTGCAGGTGCTGAGCGACAAGACCGGCTCGCTGATCGCCGCGGCCGCCGAGACCGGCGTCGTCTTCTCCGACGCCTCCGACGAGTACGCCGCTCCCGTGCGCGAGTTCGGTGAGCGCGTCGGTGTCGCCTTCCAGCTGCTCGACGACGTCATCGACCTGTCGGCCGATGCGGAGGAGACCGGCAAGGTGCCCGGCACCGATCTGCGCGCCGGCGTCCCCACGATGCCCTATCTGCTCCTCGCCCGAGCGACCGACCCGGCCTCGCGCGCGCTCAAGGTCACGATCGACGAGGGTGTCGCCCGTATCTCGGACGGCGCCGACCCCGTCATCCTCGACGCCCCGCTCGCGCAGCTGCGCGACCACCCGGCGACCGAGGCGACGCGCCGGCTCGCCCACGAATGGTCCGACCGTGCGGTGGCCGCCCTCGCGCCCTTGCCGGACGGACTCGTCCGCGAGGCGCTGACGCGATTCGCGCAGGTCGTCGTCGACCGCTCCAGCTGATCACCGGCGGAACCGCCGCTTCTTCGTCACGCCCGTGCGCGGGCTCTCGGAAAGGACACCCATGACCAAGCTTCGGCTGGCCATCGTCGGCGCAGGACCCGCCGGCATCTACGCGGCGGACATCCTCCTGAAGGCGGAGCGCAAGTTCGACGTGTCGATCGACCTCTTCGACCACCTTCCGGCGCCCTACGGCCTCGTGCGCTACGGCGTCGCACCCGACCACCCGCGCATCAAGGGCATCATCAACGCCCTGCGCGACGTCCTCGACCGTGGTGACATCCGCATCTTCGGCAACGTCCGGTTCGGCGTGGACATCACCCTCGCCGACTTGAAGAAGCACTACAACGCCGTCATCTTCGCGACCGGCGCGATCAAGGACGCCGACCTCGACATCCCCGGCATCGACGCCGAGGGCTCCTTCGGCGCGGCGGATTTCGTCAGCTGGTACGACGGCCACCCGGACTTCCCGCGCGAGTGGCCGCTGGACGCGGCATCCGTCGCGGTCCTCGGCAACGGCAACGTGGCCCTCGATGTCGCGCGCGTGCTCGCCAAGCACGCCGACGACCTGCTGCCCACCGAGATCCCCGCGAACGTCTACGAGGGTCTGAAGGCGTCGCCGGTCACCGACGTGCACGTCTTCGGCCGCCGCGGCCCGGCGCAGGTGAAGTTCACCCCCCTCGAGCTGCGCGAACTCGGCGAGCTGCGCGACGTCGACATGGTCGTCTACGACGAGGACTTCGACTACGACGAGGCCTCGAAGACGGCCATCGCCTCGAACAAGCAGGTCATGGTGATCGACCGCGTGCTGCAGTCGTGGCGCCAGCGGCCGAGCGTCAACAACGCCGGCGGTGAGGCCAGCCGCCGTCTGCACCTGCACTTCTGGGCCCGACCGGTCGAGGTCAAGAAGGATGCCGACGGCCGCGTCGCGGCGATCGTCACCGAGCGCACGCGTCCCGACGGCTCCGGCGGGGTCGAGGGCACGGGCGAGCTCCGCGAGATCCCGGTCGGCCAGGTCTACCGCGCCGTCGGATATTTCGGCTCGCCGCTCCCGGACGTGCCCTTCGACAAGCGCCACGGTGTGATCCCGAACCACGAAGGCCAGGTGCTGAAGAAGGGCTCCAACGAGCGTGTCCCCGGCGTGTATGCGACCGGCTGGATCAAGCGCGGCCCGGTCGGTCTCATCGGGCACACCAAGTCCGATGCGATGGAGACGATCCGTCACCTCATCAACGACCAGGCCTCGTGGTGGAACCCCGAGGACCCGTCCGACGACGCGATCATCTCGCTGCTCGCCGAGCGCCAGGTCGCGTGGACCGACCTCGACGGCTGGCACCGGCTCGACGCGCACGAGGTCGCTCTCGGCGCGCCGCACGAGCGTGAGCGGGTCAAGGTCGTCGACCGCGACGAGATGGTGCGGGTCTCGCGCGGCGAGTGAGGCCCGCGGTCACGCCGAGCGGTGCGCGGCGCGGTTCGAGGCGAGCCCGAGCGTCAGACTGATCACGGCACCGGCGAGCATGACGCACGCCATGGGCACCGCGGTCTCCTCTCCCCACAGTCCCACGATGGGTGTCACGAGGGCGCCGGTCGCGAACTGGCAGGCGCCCATCAGCGCCGCTCCTGCACCGCGGTTGCTCGACGTCGCGCGGGCGAGCCCGAGCGCGTTCGCGTTGCCGAACGTGAGCCCGGCGGCGCCCATCGTGGTGAAGGCGCAGGCGAGGAAGAGCGGGATCGACAGGATGCCGGTCGCCGCCGACGCCGTCATGACCGCCGCGGCGGCGACGCCGAGCGAGGCACCGATCACCAGCATCCGCTCGGGGCCGATCCGCGGCGCGTACGTCGCGTTGATCAGGTTCGCCACCAGGAGGGCGACGCCGCCGCCGGCGAAGCCGAGCCCGTAGAGGAAGGGCGGCATCCCGAGGATGACCTGTCCGACGAACGGGGATGCCGCGACGTAGGCGAAGAGTCCGGCGAACCCGGAGACGTAGGCGCCGGTGTATCCGAGGTAGATCCGGTCCCTCAGGAAGTGCGCGAACGAGGAGCGCATCGCTCCGAGTCCGCCGGTGTGCCGGAGCTCGCGGGGAAGGGACTCCGGCACGACGAGCCAGGCCAGGAGGAGCATCAGGACGGCGATGACCGCAAGAGCGGTGAGCACCCCGCGCCAGCCCGAGAACGACGCGACGAGGCCGCCGATGGGAGGGGCGACGAGAGGACCGAGTCCGCCCACGGTCGCGATGAGGCTGAGAGCCCGGACGGCGGTCCGGCCGGTGCTGAGGTCGACGGCGATGGCCCGGGCGATCACGACACCGGCCGCTCCCGACAGTCCCTGGACGAGCCGCAGGACGATGAACACCTCGATCGTGGGGGCGGCCACCATGGCGACGCTCGTGAGGGTGAAGGCGCTGGTCGCCAGGAGCAGGACACGGCGGCGCCCCCACATGTCCGAGAGCGGACCGAGCAGCAGCTGCCCGGCGCCGAGGCCGAGCAGGAAGGCCGTCAGCGTGAGTTGCACGGTGGCCGGCCGGGCGTCGAGCTCGCGGGCGATCTGCGGCAGCGACGCGAGGTACATGTCAATCGCGAACGGGCCGACCGCCGACAGGAAGCCCAGGACGACGACGAGCCGTCGGGTCAGGAGCGGCGCCGTCATGCCGGCGGTCGCAGGAGCGCGCCGAGGGTGCGCAACGTCGATTCGAGTCCGACGGTGGGATCGAGCAGCCACTGGATCTGCAGACCGTCGGAGGCCGCGATGAGAAGAGAGGCGAGATGCTCCGCCGAAACGTCGTCGCGGACGAGCCCTTCCGCCTGCTGCCGCCTCAGACTGTCGGTCATCGACGCGCGCAGCCGGGTGAAGCGCGCCGTGAAGAAGTCTCGACCGACGCCGGAGTCGCCCTCGAGCGAGGCGGCGAGGAGGGTGGAGTACAGAGTGACGAGACCCGGAACCTCGACGTTCTTGATGGCGGCTTCGACCATGGTGTCGATGCCGGGACGCAAGCCGGGGGAGTCGACCCTGGTCTCCTCGGCGTGCTTGTAGACAGCGACCAGCAGCTGCTCGCGCGAGTCGAAGTAGTGCAGCAGGGCGGCGTGCGAGACGCCGATCGACTCGGCGATCCTGCGCAGGGAGGTGCCGTGCGCCCCGCGTTCGCGGAAGACCTCGATCGCGCGGTCGAGGATTTCTTGGCGTCGGGCGACACCCTTCGGCTGCGATCCGCGCCGGCCGATCACGGCATCGTCATCCTCACCCATGGGGACAGAGTAGGGCCGTCGAGGAAAAACCTCCAACTGGAGGTTTTTCTGCTATCGTCGTGGCCACGCCGCCCCGCGGCATCCGACAACGACGTACGAAGGAAGGCCCATGGCTCTGCCACTCGCCTCTGTCCAGCTCTACACACTCGCCAAAGAGTTCAGCGAGGACATGTCCGGATCGCTCGACAAGCTGGCCGCGATCGGCCTGCGGAACGTGGAGGCGTTCGACTTCGTGCGGCGTCCCGACGAGATCCGCGCGGCGCTCGACGCCAGCGGTCTCGCTTCGCCGACCGGACACGCCCCGCTGCTGTCGGACGAGCTCTGGACCCCGGACGGATCGATCCCGACCCCGGGCAACGAGGTCGTCTTCGAAGCCGCCGCGAAGATCGGGATGACGACGGTCATCGACCCGTTCGTCGCCCCCGAGCGCTGGCTCACGGAGGAGGGCGTCGCCGACATCGCGGAGCGCATGAACCGCGCCGCCGAGAAGGCCGCGGAGTTCGGGCTGACGGTCGGCTACCACAACCACGCGCAGGAGTTCGTCGCGGACTTCGGCGGACAGACCGCCTACGAGCGCTTCCTCGAGCTCACCGACGACCGCGTCGAGATCGAGCTCGACCTGTTCTGGGCGCTCACCGGCGGCCAGGACGTGCCCGCGCTCGTGAAGAGCCTCGGCGATCGCCTCGTCGCGGTGCACGTCAAGGACGGGATCGCCCCGACATCCAACCCATGGGCTCCCGGTGCCGACTCGTTCGGTTCCGACTCTCTCGAGCAGCTCCGTGCGGGGACCGGCGACGTCCCGCTCGCGGAATCGCTCCAGGCCGGCACGGGCATCAAGTTCGCCGTCATCGAGTACGACAAGGCCCCGGGTGACGTGTTCGAGGACATCGCAGCGTCCTACGCGTTCCTGAAGGACGGCGGTTTCATCGCATGACCGGTCCCGTCGGAGTCGGCATCGTCGGTGCCGGTGTCATCAGCCAGACCTATCTCGAGAATCTCACCTCGTTCCCCGATGTGAAGGTGGTCGCGATCGGCGACCTCATCCCCGAGCGCGCCAAGGCCAAGGCCGAGGAGCATGGCGTGCCGTCCTGGGGCACGCTCGAGGACGTCCTCGCCAACCCCGAGGTCGAGCTCGTCGTCAACCTCACGATCCCCGAATCGCACATCGCGGTGTCGTCCCAGGCGGTCGCGGCCGGAAAGCACGTGTGGACCGAGAAGCCGCTGGGCCTCGACCGCGAGGGTGCCCGCCACCTGCTGAAGGATGCCGAGGCCGCGGGTGTCCGCGTCGGCTCGGCGCCCGACACGATCCTGGGGCCCGGCTTCCAGACCGCCAAGCGCGCGATCGCCGAGGGCGTCATCGGCACCCCGCTGTTCGTCCAGACGGCATTCCAGACGCAGGGGCCCGACCTGTGGCATCCCGAGCCCGCCTTCCTCTTCGCCAAGGGTGCGGGTCCGCTTCTCGACATGGGGCCCTATTACTTCTCGGCCCTCGTCAGCCTCCTGGGCCCGATTGCCGGTGTCGCCGCGCGCGGGTCGCGCTTCCGCACGGAGCGTCACATCCACACCGGTCCCCGTGCCGGCGAGGCCTTCCCCGTCGAGGTGCCCTCGTCGGTGCAGGTCCTCTCGACCTTCGAGGGCGGCCAGCACGGCACGCACCTGCTGAGTTTCGACTCGGCGCTCGAGCGTCACGGTGTCGTGGAGATCCACGGCACCGAAGGGTCGATCGTGCTGCCCGACCCCAACCGGTTCGAGGGGCGCACGGCCTACGTGAAGCCGCTCGGCGTCTTCCGCGACGGCATGAAGACCGAACAGGAGTGGATCGAGGTCGAGCAGCAGGGCACGGTCGTCGGTCGCGGCCTCGGCGTGCTCGACATGGTGCGCGCCGTGGCCGAGGACCGGCCCCACGTCGCGACCGGCGAGCTCGGCTTCCACGTGCTCGACGTGCTGCTCTCGGCGCAGGACTCGGCCGAGACCGGCCAGTACCTCGAGATCGACAGCACCGTCGCGCCCGTCCCGCCGGTGCCGGTCGACTTCGACCCGTTCGCTCGCACGCTCTGACCTGCGGACAAGACGACGGCCCGGATCCCTCAGGGGGTCCGGGCCGTCATTCGTCCGGTCAGTGCTGAGTCGATCGGACGCGGAACCAGAGGCTCAGCTCCCGCGCGGCGCGCAAGGTGGCCGACGGGTCGCCGTGGGCCTCGAGGTCGTCGAAGGTGTCGCGGAATCCCTCGGGCGCTGCGCCGTCGGGGACATCGATCGGCTCGTACCCCATGGTCCATTCGGCGAAGTTGCGCTCTTCGATGAACTCGTCGATCAGAACACGCAGGTGATCGTGTCGGGGGTCCCGCTCGATCTTGCCCATCGTGTCGCGAACCGCCTCTTCGGGGCCCTCGAGGACCTGGATGAATCGGCCGGCCCGATACAGCAGCATGCCTGTCACGTCGCGCTCGGCGTTCGACGAGCGGCTCTGCTCGAGGAGCTCGCGCAAAGCCGCGTCGTCGAGCGGCGCGGTCGCCGTGCTCGAGTAGACGACGGAGAAGACGGTGGGGGAGTCGGTCATCGGTTCTCCCGGATGGTGAAGATCCCGGACGCCGCGGGCGGCTCGGCGGGTGCGGAGAGGGTGCGCATCGCGGTGACGAGATCGGTGAAGGTCCCCACTATCGCCGACCGCATGTCGAACGCCACATAGCGGCCGTCCTTGCGCTGCTCGATGTAGCCCAGGAAGTTTCCGTTGCGGCTGCCGACGTGGAAGCCGTCCTCGACGCGCGCCCAGACCGTTCCGGGGGTGTGGTGGTGCTGCGGGGGCACGAGGCTCCTCACTGGTTCGTGGTGCTGACCTGCCACGCTAAGTGAGGTGCCGGGCGGTCGCCTGGGCTTGACAATCCGCCGTGCGACCGCCTCTGTCAGCGGTAGTTGACGAACTGGAGATCGACGTCGAGGTCGGCGGCTTTCAGCATCCGCTGCACTTCCTGCAGGTCGTCACGCGACTTGGACTGCACCCGCAGCTCGTCGCCCTGGATCTGCGCCTTGACCGACTTGGGCCCCTCGTCGCGGATCATCTTGCTGATCTTCTTCGCGTCCTCGGAGGAGATGCCCTCCTTGAGGGTCGACACGATGCGGAACTCCTTGCCGGAAGGCTGGGGCTCGCCGGAGTCGAGGCTCTTGAGCGAGATGCCGCGCTTGATCAGCTTGGACTGGAAGACGTCGAGCACCGCCTTGGCCCGCTCGTCGCTGTTCGCCTTGATGAGGATCGACTCGCCGCTCCACTCGATGGAGGCGCCGGTCCCCTTGAAGTCGTATCGCTGTTCGACCTCCTTGCGCGCCTGGTTGAGAGCGTTGTCCGCTTCCTGGCGATCGATCTTGCTGACGATGTCGAATGAGCTGTCGCTGGCCATGCGTTCGAGGGTACCGCCGCAGGATCGTTGCGCGCCCGTGACCCGGGCGGGATAGCGTCGAGTCATGGATCGTCGGGGGAAGATCATGGTCGGCATCGCCGTGGGATCGGTGGTGGGGCTTCTCGCTCTCGCCGCGCCCGCCGTCATCGGGATGATCCCGACCGACGAGGTGTTCGCCGAAGCGCCG
Organism: Microbacterium oleivorans; assembly: GCF_023715745.1. GTDB lineage: Bacteria > Actinomycetota > Actinomycetes > Actinomycetales > Microbacteriaceae > Microbacterium > Microbacterium oleivorans_D. The sequence continues at coordinate 917,469 of NZ_JAMBOV010000001.1, forward strand.
CCGACGTCCGCTCCGCCGCAACGGACGGTGACGCCCACCCCGACCCCGACGGTTGCTGTGCCGACGGCGACACCGACACCGACACCGACGCCGACGCCGGAGCGCGAGAGCAAGTGCCTGGGTGTGCCGGCCGGCAAGGATCGCGGGGACGTCTCCCCGGGTGCGACGGGCGTCGTCGAGCGGTCCAACGCGGACGGGCTCGCGACGGTCTACCGCGTGGTGTCGGGCGACTCGTACTGGGCGATCGTGGAGCGCTTCTGTCTCAACAGCGGCGACTTCAACAGGGCGAACAACTTCGGTGGCGCCGGCGACATCTACGCAGGCGACTACCTCGCGATCCTCGCGGAAGGGCAGCCGACCGCGCTGGCGCTGAATGAGGCGGCGAAGGGCGGATACCGCACGCACCAGGACTGCGACGCCATCGCGCGAATCTCGCTCGCAGAGCCGAACGCCGAAGGACGGATCCCGGTCAGCATGTCGGGAACGATCGTCGACACGGGCAAGGGCGAGTACGCCGAGGGGTCGGTCGAGAAGGTCGACGGCAAGCCCACCTTCTATACGGTGCAGCCGGGGGACACCTACCGCGGCATCGGCGACCGCTTCTGCGTCGACGCGATCACCGTGCAGCAGTTCAACGACGCAGGCGGGCCGGAGCGCATCCTGCAGCCGGGCGATCGCGTGCAGCTGCGACCGACGAGCCGCACGATCGCGTCGCGGGGCTGACGTCCCGCGCGTCACCCACGCCCCCGCCGCAGCCCCACCTACGCTGGCGGGGTGACCACGCCCGCCGCACCCCTGCTCGCTCAGCGAGCCTGGGGCATCGCCGCCCTCGTGATCGTCGTCCTGTCGGTCCTGCCGACGCTCTTCGTGCTGCTCATCGTCGCGACCGTCGATGAGCAGTACGGGTGGCTGTTGATCTTGACATTCGTCCTGCTCGTGGCGGGCGGTTCGGCCGGGATGCTGGCGGGCATCGTGGGCCTGGTCTTCGCCGGGATCCGCCGCCGCGGCTCCCTCTGGCCTGCCATCGGCACGGTGGCCGGCGTCGGGCTGGTGGGCGTGTCATCGCTGATCCTGGCGCTCGGCGCCTGACCGCCGCGACGGCGGCGGAGCCGCGGCATCCGTCCCTTCGTACAATGGGCTGATGCGGCCGCTGACAGAGGACCAGTTGCGGGACGTGCTGGTGAATGCGACGAAGGACGAGCGGGAACGCCTCGAACCGCCCCACGACTTCCCCCTCCTTGAGTGGGACCACCTCGACTTCCTCGCCTGGCGCGACCCGACGACGCGCAGTCGGGGTTACGTCGTCGCCGAGCTCGACGGGCAGCCGACGGGCATCGTGCTGCGCGCCGCGAACGGTGCCGCGCAGGGCCGCTCCGCCATGTGCAACATCTGCCACACGATGCAGCCGGGCAACCAGGTCACGATGTTCACCGCCCGACGAACGGGGGATGCCGGTGACCGCGGCGACAGCGTCGGTACCTACGTGTGCGCGGATCTGACCTGTCATGACAACGTCCGCATCGCCGGCCCGCTGGCCCCGAGCGAGATCCGGGCGAGCGTGGATCGGCGGATCGACGGCACGCGGCACCGCCTCGAATCCTTCGTCGAGCGCGTCGCCTCCGCAGCCTGACGCCGCGGTTTTCGTCCTGCCCTCGGGGAGGGTAGAGTAGGTGATCGCGCCTCCGGTCGACTGCACAAGCCGGGCGGGTGCGCACTTGGCGAGTTACCCAAGCGGCCAAAGGGATCTGACTGTAAATCAGACTGCATTGCATTCGGGGGTTCGAATCCCTCACTCGCCACCATCAAGGGCTGCGGAGATCTCCGCAGCCCTTTCTCGTTCCGCGCCACCGCGCCGTCGCCTACGGTGGCCGTATCAGGGGGTGCCATGGCCACGCACGAGGATGCCGCGTCGCAGCACGGGGCGGACGCACCGGTCCCGCGTCGGCCGCGCCGACGCGCTCGGCGCGTGTGGGCGGTCGTCGGAGGCGGCCTCGGCGCCGTCGTGGTCGTCGCGGTGGTCGCTTTCGTCGTCTGGGCGCTCAGCGCCTACCAAGCTGACGCATCCACATGGCAGGCGGTCCGAGCGGATGAACGGATCTCCGTCGCGACCGACGGTGACCTGGTGGTCATGACGCCGAGCGGCGAGTCCGACGGCACCGGACTCGTGTTCTTCGCGGGCGCCCGCGTCGATCCCGACGCCTACGCGGCGACATTCACCGACGTGGTCGCGGCCGGCTCGTCCGTCGTCATCGTGCGGCCGCCGCTGAACCTCGCGATCCTCGAGACCCGGGCCTTCGACGACTTCACGGCCGAGGTGCCGGGAGTCGAACGCTGGACGGTCGGCGGTCACAGCATGGGCGGTGTCCGCGCGTGCGGTTACGCGCAGGACCCCGAGGTCACGGCCCTCATCCTCCTCGCGTCGTACTGCAGCGAGGACGTGAGCGGCCGCTCCGACCTCGCGGTGCTCACCGTCTCGGGGTCCGAGGACGCGCTCGCCACGGCGGACAAGATCGAGGCAGCCGCGGACCTCCTTCCCCGGGACGCGGAGTTCGTCCGCATCGACGGCGCCTCGCACGCGCAGTTCGGCGCCTACGGGCCGCAGGACGGCGACGGCGTCCCGACGATCTCGAACGAACGCGCCCGCGAGCTCATCTCCCAGACGCTCGTCGAATTCCTCTCGTCGGTGAACAGCTGACAGCCCGGATGCCCCGTCGGTAGCCTCCGGGGAAGCGCCGCGTCATCGTGCTCTCCGGCTGACGCACCCCCCTCGGTCCCGCGACCGCAACCCCTGACAACCGGCGTGCTCGTCGGCACGTCTGACAGGATGGGGGCGAGAGCGGGGGAGGACTCCGCCGAAGGGATGTCGAGGATGAGCGAACCGATCACCGCCCCCCGTTCGAGCAAGATCTTCCGAGCCGCGATCTGGGTCGCGATCGGCGCACTGATCGCCGCGGCTGTGGTCTGTGTCGTCTGGGTCCTGATCGGCGACTCGAACGGCATCGTCGGTCGGGCGTTCCTCACGATCCTGTTGCTCGCCGGGTTCGCCGGAATCTCGATCCTCGAGGCATCCCTCGCGAGCCGTCGACCCGCGTGGTTCGCCCTCGCGAGCATCGTCTCGTGGGTCGCCGCGCTCATCATCGGCGCCTTCATGATCTGGATGCCGGAGGCCGCAGGAGACTACGGCGTCGGGGCCGAACGCTTCTTCAAGTTCCTGCTCATCCTGCTGATCCTGCAGGGGGCGCTTCTTCACATCCGCCTGTATGCGAAGGCGTTCGCCCGCTACCAGACCACGTTCACGAGCATCGTGACCTACGTCACCATGGGACTCGTCGTGATCCTCGCGATCATGCTGATCATCCCGCTGATGCTCGAGGAGTTCATCGAGTTCCGCGACATCTACTGGCGTGTGCTCGTCTCGGTCGCGATCCTCGCCGCCGTGGGCACCGCCCTCGTCCCGCTCGTGAACGCGCTGTTCGCCCCGAAGAAGGAACGGCCGCAGGCCGCTGCGGCGTACGGCTCGCAGGCGTACCCCGCTGCGTCGCAGAACGACGGCGCCGCCTACGCGGCACCGGCCACCGCGCCCGCGCAGGCCTGGCCGACCTACGCGGACGGACGGACGCCGCTGCCCGTCATGCCCGACGGAAGCCCGGACTGGAACGCCTACTACACCGGCTGGCCGACGTACCCGCAGCAGCCGTACGGTGCCGCGACGCCCGATGCGGCTCCGGCACCCGAGGCGGCACCGCTCGCGGCTCCTCCGGCGCCGGAGTCCGCGCCGGCCGCGTCCGAGCCGGCGATCCCGCCGGTGCCCCCGCTTCCGGACTTGCCGCCCGCCCCGCCGCAGCGTTGACGGTCAGCCGGCCAGCATCTCCAACGCCGCCATCGCGGCGTTGTGGCCGCCGATCCCGCTGACCGCGCCGCCGCGCCGCGCGCTCGACCCGCACAGCAGCACACCGTCGACACCGCTCGAGACTCCCCACCGATCCGCGGGGGTCTCGAGCGGTTCGTCGTCCGCGGCCCAGGGCCAGGACAGGTCGCCGTGGAAGATGTCGCCACCCAGCATCCCGAGGTCGCGTTCCAGGTCAGCCGTCGTGCGCGCCTCGACGCACGGTGACCCGTCCGGCGCGCGGTACAGCACGTCGGCGATCGGCTCCGCGAGCACCGAGTCGAGGGAGCGCTGCGCGGCGCGCCACAGGGCCTCCCGGTCGGCGGACCCGTCCGCGACGAGACGGTGCGGCACCTGCAGCCCGAACAGCGTCAGCGTCTGCGCGCCGGAGGCCCGCAGCTCCGGCCCGAGGATGGACGGGTCCGTCAGGGAGTGGCAGTAGATCTCGGCCGGCAGCGGATCCGGGATGCCGCCGCCCGCGGCCCGGTCGTAGGCGGCGTCCAGCTGCGTCAGCGTCTCGTTGATGTGGAAGGTCCCCGCGAACGCGGCGCGAGGGTCCACTGAGCTGTCGCGGAGGCGCGGCAGGCGCGACAGCAGCATGTTGACCTTGATCTGTGCGCCTTCGGGAATCGGTGCGCCGGTGCCTGCGGCGCCGCCCGCGCGGAGGAGGCGATCGAGGACCGCCGCGCCGACGCCGCTGAGCACCACGCGGGCGCCGACGCGCTCACCGTCGGCGAGGTCGACCGCGCCGTCCGGCGAGACGGCGACCACCTCCGCACCCGTGCGGAGCTCGGCACCGGCTGCGCTGGCGACGCGCTCCAGCTCGCCGCTGACCGCGCCCATGCCGCCGACCGGGACGTCCCAGTCCCCGGTGCCGCCGCCGATGACGTGGTACAGGAAGCACCGGTTCTGGCGCAGCGTGGCATCGTCCGAACGCGCGAACGTGCCGATGAGTCCGTCCGTGAAGGCGATGCCGCGGGCGACGTCGGTCCGCAGGTCGTCGCGAAGAAGCTCGCCGAGCGGACGCGCGGTGACCGCCTCCCACAGCGCGTCGTCGCCCACGGCCGCGCGGGCGTCGTGCTCCCGTGACAGCGGTGCGGTCACGGTGGGGAACAGCGTCGCGCCGAGCGGGGCGACCCCTTCGTAGAACCGTGCGAACCGATCCGCCTCGTCGGAGTCGCTGGTGACCCGGGCGAAGCTCGCCGCCGTGGCCGCGGCATCCGCGTTGTCGATGAGGATGCCGCGGCCCGGGTCCTCGGGCAGCGGTGTGTACGACGAGTAGCGGCGACGCTCGAGGCGGATGCGCAGGCCCAGATCGTCGATGACGGTGCGGGGGAGGAGGCTCACGAGGTACGAGTAGCGCGACAGTCGGGCGTCGACACCCGCCCAGGGCCTCTCGGACACGGCCGCGCCGCCGACGTGGTCCTGCCGTTCCAGCACCGTGACGGTGCGTCCGGCGCGGGCGAGATAGGCGGCGGCGACGAGGGCGTTGTGCCCTCCGCCGATGATGACGACGTCACGGATGGCGCTCATGATGCTCAACCTAGCGGCGTAGCGTGGAGGGATGGATGCCGCTGCGCTCGCCGACCTCGCCCTCGACATCGCCCGCGAAGCCGGTGACCTCGCTCGGCGGCGTCGCGAGGAGGGGGTCGCGATCGCGGCGACGAAGTCCGCGATCGCCGACATCGTCACGGAGGCCGATCGGGAGGTCGAGGCGCTCATCCGTGCGCGGCTGGCCGCCGAGCGTCCCGAGGACGGCTTCCTCGGCGAGGAGTCCGGCGCCGAGCGCGGGACCTCGGACATCACGTGGGTGGCCGACCCGATCGACGGCACCGTCAACTACGCGTACGGGATGCCTCACTACGCCGTCAGCATCGCCGCGGTGTCAGGGGAGCCCACGCCGCCGACCTGGACGGCGCTCGCCGGTGTCGTGCACAACCCGGCGGTCGGCGAGACGTTCCGCGCCGTCCGCGGCGGTGGTGCGTGGCGGGGCGAGCAGCGGCTCTCGGTGTCGCAGGTCGGCGAAGCCGGCGGTCTCGTGGCGACCGGGTTCGGATACGACCCGAAGCACCACGAGGGCGACCTGGCGCGCGTTGCGGCGGTCATGCCGCTCGTCCGGGATCTGCGTCGAGCGGGTGCGGCGTCGCTCGACCTCGCCTACGTCGCGGCCGGACGTCTGGACGGCTACTTCGAGCGTGGACTGCACCCGTGGGATCACGCGGCCGGAGCCCTTCTGGTCATCGAGGCCGGCGGGCTGGTGGCGGGCGCGCCGGACGGGTTCCCCGGCCGGGACATGACGATCGCCGCGGGGCCGGAACTCTTCCACAGGCTCGTCGCCACGATCGGTCTGTGAACAGACATGCCATTCTCAGCCCTGTCGTGTAGCGTGTTTATCTGATCGTTACCTTCGCTGCCCGAGCGGAGGATTCTGACCTTGAAGCCCGCGGCCCCCCCGCCGCTCTACCCGAGAGCCCGCAGTTTGACTTTCGAGATCTCCCCGACCGACGCGCCCGCAACGCGTCGCGACCGGCACCCCGCTGCGTCCGACGCCATGCCGTTGACCCGCGCGGAACTCCGTCGTCGCGCCGCGGCGGCTCCCGCGGCGAGTGACACGGAGGTCACGGTCACGCAGGCGGCAGCCGCGATGGGCGAGGTCATCGCGATGGTCCAGGCGGTCGAGGCTCCGGCCCTGCGTCGTCGTCGTTCCCGCAGCGCCGCCGACGAGGTCGCACCCGTCGCCGAGTCGACGATCCCGAGCGCAGAGGCCGCACCGGCCTCCATCGCCGAGTCGGTCGTCGCAGAGACCCTCGCCGAGGCGATCTCCGATACCTCGGCAGCCACCCTCCCTCTCCGTCGTCGTACGCGCTCCTCGCGCACGACGACTGTCGTTTCGTCCGTTCCCGAGGCTCCCGGCATCCCCGAGTTCCTCGACGAGACGATCGTCCTGCCGTCCGCATCCTCGACGCACACCGCTGCGGAGGACGCGGGTCCTACGATCGACGAGTTCGAGCTGGCCGCGAAGGTGTTCTCTTTCACCGGTGAGACGCCGATCCAGGTCGCTCGGGCCGCCGTCGACGCCGAGGAACGCGTGCAGCGCACGACGCGCGTCCGCATGGCCGAGCAGCCCCGTCGCCCGCGGCGCGGCCGTGTCCTGCTGAAGCGTGCGGCTGCGGCATCCTTCTCGATCAGCGTCGTGGGTGTCGTCGGGCTCCTCGCCATCGGCACGACCACCCCCGTGACCGCCGTCGGCGCTTTCGGTCAGGACGTGAGCGGCGACATCTCGCTCGCCGCCGAGGCCACCGAGGCCGAAGCTCCCGAGATCCAGGCCTACGTCGCCAACTCCGACGCCGGCGCGACGATCCTCTCCCGCTCGGGCGAGTACGACATCGAGTCGATGACCGACGTGGCCGCCGAGTCCGGAGTCACGCAATTCGCCGGCACCTGGGTCAACGACGAGACGGCCGACGTGCAGTGGCCTTTCCCCGTGGGTGTGCCGATCTCCGCGCAGTTCGGCTCGACGTCGTACCTGTCGAAGTTCTCGCGCGCGCACCACGGCACCGACTTCACCCCGGGCGCCGGCGCCGAGGTCCACGCCGTCGCCGCGGGTACCGTACGCATCGCGACCGAGGCCGGTGGCGACTACGGCGTGACCGTGGTGATCGACCACATCATCGACGGCCAGCTCGTCTCCACGCGCTACGGTCACATGCAGTACGGGTCGCTCCGCGTGTCCCCCGGTGAGACGGTCGACGCGGGCGATGTCATCGGTCGTGTGGGCAGCACCGGCAAGTCCACCGGCGCGCACCTGCACCTCGAGGTGCTCCTGGGCGGCACGACCCGGATCGACCCGCTGCCGTGGCTCAAGGAGCACACGCAGGGCTGACTCGTGACATCGAGGATGCCGCGACTCTGGTATCCTCTTCTAGTTGCCCGCGTGCGGGTAGCACGCCCCGATAGCTCAGTGGCAGAGCACTTCCATGGTAAGGAAGGGGTCGTCAGTTCAATCCTGACTCGGGGCTCGCAGCATCTCTCGGATGCTCGTGGCGGGGTAGCTCAGTTGGTGAGAGCGCACGACTCATAATCGTGAGGTCGCGGGTTCAAGCCCCGCTCCCGCTACGCAAAACCCCCGGCTCCACCCGGGGGTTTTGTTGTGGGCGAGGTGCTCATCATCGCCTTCACGGCCGACAATTGGGCATTATCCGCTCGCCGTCCGTGTCCGCGGACGTCGACAGCGGTTGTCACGGGTTATGCCAGAAGAACAACTAACGCCCGCGTGTTCGATGCCGCTCGTGAGGCTTCGCTCGTTTCTCCGTAGCTAGGCGCCGCGCGGTCGCGCGGGCCGAGTCCCACCGACCGACGGCGCAGCAGACCCCTGCGACCGTGCACAGGAGCAGGAGTCACGCGTTCACATCCGTGCCGGGCACGATCATTGCGAGGGCGAAGCACACCACGAAGCCCAGTGCTCCGAACGCTGCGACGGTGGCCGCCCCGGGGGCACGTTTCAGGGCGCGCCCCAGCAGCCATGCAACGGGCGCGAACACCCAGCAGAGGACGAAGGCCACGCCTCCCACGGCGACGGTGGTCGCGATGACAGCCCTCGCTCGTGCGTCCGGGTCGTCGCAGGAGTTGACCAAGATCGCAACCGTAGAGGTCACGAGAGCGATGGCCGTGAAGCTCCACCACGTCGTCAGAGTGCGACGAGCAACAACTCGAGCCTCGAAGAGCATCAGGAGGCGACCCTCCCGGGGGCGGGGCGCCAGCTTCAGTTGATACCGAATGGAGATCGAGACCGTCCGGTCCCGTCGATACGCTGACCGCATGCATCGACGTCTCGCCGTCCCTGTCATCGTTCTGAGCGTTGCGCTGCTCACCGGGTGCAGTCAGGGGGAGACCGACGGCGGGCTCGTTGGAACAGATCCCGAGTCGCCGGTGGCTGAGGTCACCCCGTCGGCCCCGGCACCCGACGCGACGAGGACGCCCGTGGCGCCAGTCGCGGACCCAACCCCGAGCGCCACCCCCGTCCCGGAGGCAGCAGTCGCACCAGAGTGCACCGACATCGTCACCCTCGAATGGCTTCAGGAGAACTTCCACGATCAGATCGACGGACCGGACGAGTACGAGTTCAGCGGCGCGGGCCTGCCTGGTCCCGCCGCGCAGCGGGCCGCAGACGAGTCGGAGACGCTCCGAGCGTGCGCGTGGGGGATCCCTGGCTCCGACGGTGTCTTCACCGTGTCCATCCACACCATTGCGCCGGACGTGCAGGGCCCGTTCGTATCCGCCCTCGAGTCGTCCTCGAAGTACACCTCCCGCGAGGACGGATACGTCGGCCCCGACGGGCCGCCCGCCATGACGTTCTCGTATGCATTCGAGGAGGGCATCGGATACGGACTCTCCTACGCGTTCCACAACGGGTACTGGGTCATCTCCTCCGGCACCATGATCAGCCCCGACGACGCCGTCGCCCTCACCCAGAAGGCACTGACCGCCACTGCCGCCGCCAACAGCTGAACACCGCCACCGCCCGCGACTCGCCGCCACCTTTCGGGGGAGTAGGTCGTTCGGGCTTTGGTCGGGAGATCGGGCCGATCGAGAGGGACGAGTTGGTCACCAAGCGGCTGCTCTTCGCTAGCAAATGACGGCCCCCTATCTCGCCCGCTCCTGCTGTCTGGTGAAGTCGCCGTTTCGCGCGAGAGGTGGGCATGCGGAAGAGTGCAGAATTCACTCGTCCGGTCCGCGTCGCTAGCTCTTGAACCTTGGGGCAGGTCGGGGCGCTTAGGGCGCTCGTGGTCCTGTGTGCAACCCGTGAAGACCAGTAGCGACCTGATGGGGTGCGTCGTGCAGCCTGCCAAGCGGCGTGGCTGACATAGTTGGCCTCAATCGTGAGGTCGCGGGTTCGCGCCCCCCCCGCTACGCAAAACCCCCGGCTCCACTCGGGGGTTTCGTTGTCTCCGGGTCAGCCCGCGGTCGACTTCCGGACGACGAGCTCCGGCGGGAACACCGTCTGGCGCGCGATGCTGTCCGGATCTTCCGCCTCCTCGAGTAGCACGCGGAGCGCGGTGCGGCCGATCATGCGACTCGGTTGACGGATGGACGAGAGCGGCACCGCAGCCGCTGCGGCGAAGGGCGTGTCGTCGAAACCGATGATCGCGATGTCGCCGGGGATCGTCGCGCGTCCGTCCATCGTCATCGACTGCAGCAGTCCGAGGGCGAGCAGATCGTTCGCGGCGAAGAGCGCGTCGGGCCAATCCCGACGCGGGCGGGAAAGGATCCTCGCCCCCGCGGCGACGCCCTCGTCGACGGTCATCGCGTTCGTTGCGACGACTTCGAGGTCGACGTGGTCCCCGGCGTTCTCAGCGGCGGCGCGCGCCCCCGCGAGGCGATCGGTGACCTGGCGGATGTCGAACGGACCTCCCACGAAGGCGATGCGACGGCGCCCGGTCTCGATGAGGTGATCGACGGCGAGGCGCCCGCCCGCGACGCTGTCCACCGACACCGAGGAGAATCGACCGTCCCCGCTGAAGCGGTCGACGAGCACCGCGGGGATGCCGCTGGCGCGAAGCCGCTGCAGCCGTCCGGTCACGTCGCCGTACGGCGCGATGAGGAGTCCCCGCACCTGCTGCTCTTGGAACAGGTCGAGGTAGAGCCGCTCGCGGGAGACGTCCTCGTCGGTGTTGCCGTAGAGGATGGCGATGCCGTGCTTGGTCGCCTCGTCCTCGGCGCCGCGCACGACGTCGTTGTAGAACGGGTTCTGCCCGTCCAGGACGACGAAGCCGACGGTGCGGGAGTCTCCCGCCCGCAGTTTCCGCGCCGCGTCGTTGCGGACGTAACCGAGTTCCTCGATCGCGCGTGTGACCCGTTCGACCGAGTCGGGAGAGACCTCCTCGGGCCTGTTGAGCACGTTCGAGACGGTGCCCACGGAGACGCCGGCGCGCTCGGCGACGTCGCGGATGCGGACCGGCATGGCACCTCCTTGTCCCACCGGGGTCACGATTCGATCTCTCTGGCACTTCGGCTTGACCCGCGCGGGTCGATGTCCATACAGTAGCGTGAAATCATCCTGAATCGATTCAGGCAATCGTCACCGGCATTCACCTGCTCGGCCGACCTCGATGAGGAGGAACCCGTGGTCCTCGACGGCGAACCACCGACGGCGCACCCGGCGCTCGAACTGTCCCGCGTCATGAAGTCCTTCGGGGCTGTCGTCGCGTTGCGGTCCGGCAGTCTCGTGCTCGAATCGGGTTCGATCCACGCCCTCATCGGCGAGAACGGCGCCGGCAAGTCGACGCTCGTCAAGATCATCGCGGGCCTGTACCGCCGCGATGCGGGGGAGTTCCGCTTGAACGGAGAGGCGGTGGATTTCACGAGCACCGCGCAATCGAAGGCGGCCGGCATCGCCGTTATCTACCAGGAGCCGACGCTGTTCCCGGACCTGTCGGTGACCGAGAACATCTTCATGGGTCGCCAGCCCACGAGCCGCCTCGGCCGGATCGACCGCAAGGCCATGCGCGACGAGGCGACGCGCATCTTCCAGCGCCTCGGCGTCGCCCTCGACCCCGACCGGGTGACGGAGGGGCTGTCCATCGCCGACCAGCAGATCATCGAGATCGCGAAGGCGATCTCCCTCGACGCGCGCGTGCTCATCATGGACGAACCGACGGCCGCCCTGTCGGGTGTGGAGGTGGAGCGTCTGTTCGCCGTGGCGCGCAGCCTCCGCGACGAGGGGCGAGCGCTCCTGTTCATCTCGCATCGCTTCGACGAGGTCTTCGCGCTGTGCGACACGGTCACCGTCATGCGTGACGGGTCGTACGTCGAGACGACACCGCTCGCGGAGACGACCGTGGACGACCTCGTGCGCCAGATGGTCGGGCGCGACGTCACCGAGCTCTTCCCGAAGCTCCCCGCGACCGTCGGCGACGTCGTCCTCCGCGTCGAAGGCCTCACTCGTCGTGGCGTCTTCCGCGACATCAGCTTCGAGTTGCGGGCCGGCGAGATCGTCGGTCTCGCCGGTCTCGTGGGCGCCGGACGCAGCGAGGTCGCCCGGGCGGTCTTCGGAGTCGACACGTATGAGTCGGGAACCGTCACGCTGCATGGCGACTCCCTCCCCAAGGGCAGCCCGCAGAAGGCGACCGCCCGAGGGATCGCCCTTGTTCCCGAGGACCGGCGCAAGCAGGGGCTCGTCCTCGACGACGGCGTGTCCCGCAACGTGACACTCGCGATCCGTTCCAAGCTCGCGCGCTGGGGCCTGATCTGGACCGGGCTCGAGAACGCCGCAGCGCGCGTGTGGTCGAGCCGGCTCGAGGTCAAGACCGCGGCATTGGATGCCGAGACCGGGACGCTCTCGGGAGGCAACCAGCAGAAGGTCGTCCTCGGCAAGTGGCTCGCCACCGAACCCACGGTGCTCATCGTGGACGAGCCGACACGCGGCATCGACGTGGGCACGAAGTCGGAGGTCCATCGCTTGCTGAGCGAGCTCGCACAGCAGGGCCTCGCCATCCTGATGATCTCGTCCGAACTCCCCGAAGTCCTCGGCATGGCCGACCGCGTCCTCGTGATGCGCGAAGGCCGCCTGACCGGTGAGTTCTCCCGGGATGAGGCGACACCGGAAGCGGTCATGTTCGCCGCGACGGCGGATGCGGAGGCCGCAGCATGACCTCGACGACGACCACGCGCGCGACGCGCACCGCATCCGGCTTCCTGCGCTCCGTCGCGACGGCCCGCGAGAGCGGCATCGCCGTCGCCCTCATCGTCGTCGTCATCGCGGCGACGACGGCCAACGGCAACTTCCTCTTCTCGCCGGACGGGTTCCGCGACCTGCTGCTCACCCCGTCGCTCCTGCTGCTCGTCGCGGTGGGGCAGGCGATCGTCATCATCACCCGCAACGTCGATCTCTCGGTCGGGTCGACGGTCGGCCTCACGGCGTACCTCACCGGACGCCTGTTCATCGACATCGACGGCGCCCCGGTCATCCTCGTCTTCGTGGCCGGCATCGTGCTGGGCGGCGTCCTCGGGGCCATCAACGGCCTGCTCGTGGCGTGGGCGAAGGTACCGGCGCTCGTGATCACGCTCGGCACGATGTACATCTATCGCGGCATCAACGTCGCGTGGGCGGGCAGCGACCGCATCAACGCCTCCGACCTCCCGAGGGAGTTCCGGGGACTCGGCACGCAGCAACTCATCGGCATCCCCGTCCTCACGATCATCGCGGTCGTCGTCCTGATCGCGGGAGCCTGGTACCTCCGCAACATCCGCGGAGGGCGGGAGTTCTACGCGATCGGGTCGGACCCGGCGGCAGCCCACCTCTACGGGCTGAAGGTCAACCGACGCATCATCTCGGCCTTCATCGTCTCGGGCGCGCTCTCGGGCCTCGCCGGCGTCCTGTACGCCGCCCGGTACGGGACCGTCAGTTCGGCCGCCGGCTTCGGCTGGGAGCTCCAGGCCATCGGCGCGGCGGTCATCGGCGGCGTCGCGATCTCGGGCGGGGTGGGGACCGTGTGGGGCGCTGCGATCGGCGCCTACCTGCTCCTGACCATCAACCGTGCGCTCCCGATCCTCGGCATCGACGACTTCTGGCAGCGCGCCGTCGTCGGTGTGCTCATCCTCGGCTCGATCGTGCTCGACCGCGTCCTCGCGGTCCGGCAGCATCGACGGCTCATCGCACAACGGGAGGACGACCGATGACCGCGGTCACGACCGGCACCGCAACGGTGCGCACGTACCGAGACCACGCGCGGCCGTTGTGGCGCCGGCTGCTCCTGACGCGCGAGGCCGCGATCATCGGCATCCTGGTCCTGGTCATCGCGGTCGCCCTCGGGACCGTCCGCAACTTCGACAGCCCGCTGACGGTCACCTACCTGCTGCGCGACATCGCGCCGATCCTCCTGATCGCGCTCCCGATGACCCTGATCATCATCACCGAGGAGATCGACCTCTCGGTGGCGAGCATCGTCGGTCTGTCGAGCGTCATGACCGGCATCCTGACCCAGGCCGGACTGCCCTTTCCGCTCGCCGCGGTCGTCGCGATCCTCGTCGGTACGGTGGCTGGGGCGGTGAACGGCTTCCTAATCACGGTCGTCGGGCTGCCCTCGCTCGCGGTCACCATCGGTACGCTCGCCCTCTTCCGCGGCATCGCCGTCGGTCTGCTCGGGACGACGGCGATCACCGACTTCCCCGAGGAGTGGACGGACCTGGCGAAGGCGAACATCCCGGGCACACCCGTCCCGGCGATCATCGCGCCGTTCATCGTGCTCGCCATCGTCTTCGCGGTGCTGCTGCATTTCACGCCGTTCGGCCGTGCGCTCTACGCCATTGGTCTCAACAAAGAAGCCGCCCACTTCTCGGGCATCGACGTCGCGCGCAGCAAGTTCACGCTCTTCGTCCTCTCGGGCGCGGTCTCCGGCTTCGCCGGCGTGTACTTCACGCTCCTCTACTCCAACGCCCGCGGCGACAACGCCATGGGAATGGAGCTGCAGGTCATCGCCGCGGTTCTCCTCGGCGGCGTCTCGATCTTCGGCGGCCGCGGCGCCCTCCACGGGGTGATCGCGGGCGTCCTGCTCATCGGCACGCTCGGCAGCGCACTGCGCCTGGCCGGCGTGACGAGCGACATCATCAACGTCATCACGGGTGTGCTCCTCATCCTCTCCGTGGTGTCGGCAAGCTTCCTCGCCTGGCTGCACCGGAGTAGGGCTGCAGCGCTCGGGCGAAGGACGGGACGGCGCGGCGCGGACGACGGCGTCGCCGGAGGCCCAACCCGGTAACACCCACCGCGACACCCATCGCACCACGGAAGGAAACAATGATGTTCGGATTCACGCGCACCCGCCGCGCAGGCGCCGTCGCCGCGCTGGCCTTGGGAGCAACGCTGGTGATCGCCGGCTGCAGCGCCGGCGGCGGCAACACCGGCGGCAACGGGGGAGGTGGCGAAGGCGGCGACGTCTCGATCACGATGCTGCCGAAGAACCTCGGCAACCCCTACTTCGACACCTCGACCTCGGGAGCCGAGGCCGCCGCCGACGAACTCGAGGCCTCGTTTGAGGAGGTCGGCCCGTCGGAGGCCAGCCCGACCTCCCAGGTGCAGTACATCCAGACCGCGGCGCAGCAGGGGGCAAGCGCCCTGATCGTGTCGGCGAACGACCCCGAGGCCATCTGCGACGCCTTGGACGAAGCGCGGTCGGCCGACGTCAAGGTCGTGACGTTCGACTCGGACACGAACCCGGAGTGCCGCGACCTGTTCATCAACCAGGCGACGTCGGAAGGTATCGCGAAGGTCCAGGTGGACCTCATCGCCGAGCAGATCGGTGACGCCGGGCAGATCGCCGTGCTGTCGGCATCCGCCAACGCCACCAACCAGAACGCCTGGATCGAGCTGATGAAGTCCGAGCTCGAAGCCAGTCACCCCGACATCGAGCTCGTCGACGTCGTCTACGGCGACGACGACGACCAGACCTCGTTCGACCGCACCGCAGCGCTGCTGCAGACCTACCCGGAGCTGAAGGGTATCGTCTCGCCGACCACGGTCGGCATCGCCGCGGCCGCCCGCTACCTGTCGGACTCGGAGTACAAGGGCAAGGTCGCGCTGACCGGCCTCGGCACCCCGAACCAGATGCGCGAGTACGTCGAGGATGGCACCGTGACCGCGTTCGCCCTGTGGAACCCCGCGGACCTCGGCTACCTCGCCGCCTACGCCGCCGATGCGCTCGCGAAGGGCGACATCGCGGGAGAAGCGGGCGACACCTTCGAGGCGGGCAAGCTCGGCGAGTTCACCGTGGAGGACGGTGCCACCGTTCTGCTCGGAGACCCGTTCGTCTTCACCGCGGACAACATCGGCGACTTCGACTTCTGAGTCGGCGATCAACGGGGGGTCCTGCTCGCGCAGGGCCCCCCGTTGTCGCCCGGGCGTCGACCGGGGGAGCGCCTCAGCCCGCGAGCAACGCCCCCGCGAGATCCTTCGCGCGATCGAGGCGGTGCGAGTCGCCGTCCAGCCGCTGATGCGCGATCGCGCCCTCCACGAGCAGGAAGACGTGTTCGGCGACGTCCGGCGCGGGCCTCCCAAAGTCGGATGCCACGAGCTCGCCAATCCGGTGGGCGACGCGGGCCTTGTGCGAGCGGATCACCTCCCAGCCCGGGTGCCCGGGCGGCAACTCCGCCGCGGCGTTGAGGAACGCGCATCCCTGTCCTGACGGATCGGCATCCTCGGCATACGCGTCGAACACGGTGAGGGTGCGCAGAGCGGATGCCGAGGCGATCCGCTCCTCCCAGCGCGCCCACCACGCGGTGTCACGGCGCTGCAGGTATGCGACGACGAGGGCGTCCTTCGACCCGAACCGGTCGTACAGCGTGCGCTTCGTGACGCCGGACTCGTCGGTGATGGTGTCGACGCCGACCGACGCGATCCCGCGCGCGTAGAAGAGCCGCGTCGCGGCATCCAGGATCTTGGTTGCTCCGGGCGTCAGGGGGGCCGGTTCCGACGCACTGATCATGCGCCTAGGCTACTTCACAGATCTGTGAAGTAAGGATGCCTATGAGTGACGCCACGATGACGGCCCGGCGGACGGTGGCGTTGTCGGCGGCCGGCATCTCGCTCATCGCCGTTTGCTACGGACTCGCCCGATTCGCCTATGGGCTGTTCGTCCCGGCTTTCCGGTCCACCTTCGAGCTCGACGGCGCCACCATCGGAGCGATCGCCGCGATGAGCTACGTCGCCTACGGCGCCGGCATCCTCTACGCGACCGTCGCGACACCTCGTCTGGGCGCGCGGTTCGTCTCCGTCTCGGCGGGCGGGCTCGGCGCCATCGGCTGCGCCCTCATCGCCGCGGCGCCGACCCCCGGCATCCTCGCCCTCGGTGTCGCGGTCGCCGGGTCCAGCACCGGCGTGGCCTCACCGCCCCTCGCGCAGGTCGTCGCCCGGCGGGTCCGCGAGCAGCGCCGCGACCGCGTCCAGACGATCATCAACGCCGGCACGGGCCTGGGAGTGCTCGTCTCGGGACCTGTCGCCCTCCTCGCGGGCGACCAGTGGCGTCTCGCGTGGGCGGCATTCGCGGTGCTGTGCGCCGCCACCGCGGTGTGGGTCGGCGCGGTCGTCCCGTCGGCTGCGGACGCCGGGAAGCGTGAACCGCGAGCCCGACCGCGGGTTCCGGCCGGAGCGACCCCGATGGTGTCGGCCGCCGTCGTCGTCGGCCTCGGCACCGGGGCGGTATGGACCTTCGGGCAGGACCTCCTGCAGGGCACGGGCGGGCAGAGCGCCCAAGCCGCGGCCGTGGTGTGGATCGTCCTCGGCGCCTGCGGGCTCGGCGGCGCCCTCGCGGGAGGAGTGATCGGGCGGGCCGGCATCGTCCTGACCTGGCGGATGCTGGTGGTCGCGGCATCCGCTGCGACAGCGGTGCTCGCGTTCGCGCCGTCGTCCTTCCTGATCGCGGCATTCGGGAGCGGCGTCTTCGGCGCGGTCTACATCGCGGTCACGGGGGTGCTGCTCGTGTGGAGCACGCGGATCTTCGTCGAGAGCCCCGCCACGGGCGTCGGCGCCGCCTTCCTCGCGCTCGCCCTCGGTCAGGCCCTCGGCTCGCCGTTGATCGGATGGGTCGCCGACCTCGCAGACCTGCGCGTGGCGATCGCCGTCGCCGCCGGTCTCGGCCTGGGAGCGCTCGTGTTCACCCCGCCCCGCCCCGCCCCGCGACGTTCGGAGTGAGCGCGGATGCAAGGGATTCGAGGCGACACGCCGTCGAGCCCAGACTCGAAGCGGCGTGTCGCGCCGGATCCGTTGCATCCGCGACCGGGTCAGAGGTCTTCGGGCGACAGGTCGCCCTCGCCGTCCTCGCCCATCTCGACGATCACCGGATCCTCCCCCTGAGACTCCGGCTGGATGTCGCTCGCGGCATATGTCTCTTCAGGATCCTCGGCGGGGGCGTCGTCGAGCGGGACGCCCTCGAACTCCGCGTCCGCTGCGGCGGTGTCGCCGACGGTCGTGTCACCGAGCGGCGCGTCGTCCGGATCGAGGCGGATGCCGTCGTTGTCGCTGGTCTCGGGAGTGCTCATGTCGCGGTCCTTCCGTCACAGATCCCGGCACGGTCGCGCCGGACCCTCCACCTTGCGCCCAGCCGGTGCCCGTTCGCACGGGCTGTCGCTCGCTGCGCGCCTCGGCTACCCTGCCGCGATGACCACGCGGCTGCTCCTGATCTCCGACACGCACATCCCCGGTCGTGTCCGGCGCCTTCCCGACGTCGTGCTTCGCGCAGCGGATGCCGCCGACCTCACCGTCCACGCGGGGGACTGGGTCGCGGCATCCGTCCTCGACGAACTGGCGACGCACGGCGACGTCCTCGGCGTGTACGGCAACAACGACGGCGAGGATCTGCGCGCCGTCCTGCCGGAGATCGCGCGTCGAGAGATCGAGGGCGTCCGCATCGCCGTCGTGCATGAGACCGGCCAGAAGCAGCGCCGCGAGGAGCGGATGGACGCCGCATTCCCGGATGCCGACCTGCTCGTCTTCGGTCACAGCCACATCCCGTGGGACACGGCGACGCCGCGCGGCATGCGCCTGCTGAATCCGGGCTCGCCCACCGATCGCCGGCGTCAGCCGGAGCACACGTTCATGACGGTCGAGCTGTCGGACGGCGGCATCCGTTCTGTCCGACTGCACAGCATCTGACGGCTTGCCCTTCGCGTTCCGAGGAGTACTATCGCTGTCGAATTGCTAGAAAAGCGAGGTAAATCTCATGGCGAAGGATTCCCGGCGGTGGTTCGGTCTCGTCTTCATCAGCGTCGCGGTCTCGCTCATCATCGTCGACTCGACGATCGTCAACGTCGCCGTGCCCTCGATCGTTGAGGAGCTGAAGATCAGCTCGACCGAGGTGCAGTGGGTGCAGGAGGTCTACACCCTGGTGTTCGCGTCGTTCCTGCTCCTGTTCGGCGCCTTCGCGGACCGTTTCGGTCGGCGGCGCATCATGCTGCTCGGCGTCTCGATCTTCGCCGCCTCGTCGGTGCTGGCGAGCTTCGCCCCCACCGGCGAGCTGCTGATCCTCGCCCGCTTCGTGCAGGGAATCGGTGGTGCGATGATCCTGCCGACGACCCTCTCGCTCATCAACTCGACCTTCCGAGGGCGCGAACGCGGCATCGCCTTCGCGGTGTGGGGCTCCACGATCGGCGGCATGGCCGCGCTCGGGCCGCTCCTCGGCGGCTGGCTGACGACCGCGTTCTCCTGGCGGTGGGCGTTCGGCATCAACGTGCCGCTCGGGATCATCATCGTGATCGGCGTCCTGCTGACCGTCGCGGAGTCGCGTGAGGCGCGGAAGCGATCCATCGACGGCGTCGGCGCCCTGTTGTCGGTGGTCCTGTTCGGGTCGCTCGTGTTCGGTCTCATCGAGGGGCGCACCTTCGGGTGGTGGACGGCCGAGGACGGTCTGACGATCGGCGGCTGGGAATGGCCGCTGCCCGTCTCGCCCATCCCGTTCGCCTTCGCGATCACACTCATCGCGCTCGTGCTGTTCGTTTGGTGGGGCCTCCGCCGCGGCCGCCGCGGACAGGACCCGTTGATCGACTTCTCGCTCCTCAGCATCTCGTCGTTCCGCAACGGCAACATCGCCGCCCTCGTCGTGTCGCTCGGTGAGTTCGGCCTCATCCTCGCGCTGCCCCTCTGGCTGCAGTTCGTCCTCGGCTTCGACGCGCTGCAGGTCGGGTTCCTGCTCCTCGCCCTCGCCGGCGGATCATTCGTCGCGAGCGGTGCCGCGGGAGCGTTCAGCGGCAAGGTGCCCGCGGTCGTCGTGGTGCGCGTCGGCATCCTGGCCGAGATCATCGGCATCGCCTGGGCGGGGTTCATCATCGGACCGGATGCTGCCTGGGGCTGGCTCATCCCCGCGCTCGCCGTCTACGGGTTCGGCGTCGGCCTCGCGACCGCACAGCTCACGGGCGTCATCCTGCAGGACGTCCCGGTCGAGAAGTCCGGCCAGGGCTCGGGCATGCAGTCCACCGCCCGACAGGTCGGCTCAGCGCTCGGCGTCGCCATCCTCGGCACCGTCCTGTTCACGACGACCGGCGGCGTGCTCGCGTCTTCGCTGGACGATGCCGGTGTGCCCGCCGCGCAGGCCGATGCGGTCGTCTCGGCCGTCGTCGACTCGGCAGGTGCGGCGATCGCGGGGCTCGACGCCGACCCGTCTCAGGCGCAAGTGGCGGATGCCGCGCGTACGGCGTTCTCGGACGGCACCCGGGCCTCGGCGTTGACCGCCGCAGGCTTCCTCGTCGTCGGCCTCGGTGCCACGTTCGCCCTCGGCTCGGCGCGCAGGCCCGAGGAGTCTCAGGAGTCGCGGCCGGCGGAGCGCGTCCAGGGGTCGTAGTCGACCTCGAGCGGCTCCTGCGGGGGTCGCTCGAGGTCGGGCACGTGCTGCAGGTTCACGCGCACGCGGTACCAGAGCGAACTCGACCCGCGCATGCCGTCGACGAGGACATCGGCGGGGGAGAGGCGTCGCACGACGTCCGGATGCCGCTCCTTCCACCGGTGTAGGCCGGCAAGGGCCTCCTCCTTGGTGGCGGCGCGCGAGATCTCGACGAGCGGCATCGTCGACTGCCGCCGCCCCGTCCCGTCGCCGCCCCGGGGCGCCTTCTCCGCAGGCCCCAGGCGTTCGGCCAGGTCGAGCAGCCGGTCGAGCGATCCCGGGGCTTCGTCGATGCCCGCGTGCGCGTCGCCGCGCTCGGCGAACAGCCTCGGGACGGTGCGCACCGTGAAGGCCTCGGGGCGGACGTCTCGCAGCTCGTCCCACTCGATCGGCATCGACACCCGCGCGTCGGGGAGCGGACGGACCGAGTACGCCGACGCCACGGTCCGGTCCTTCGCGTTCTGGTTGAAGTCGACGAACACGCTCTCGCCGCGCTCCTCCTTCCACCAGTGCGCGGTCGCGAGGCCGGGCGCCCGGTTCTCGACCTCCCGCGCGAACGCTTGGGCGGCGAGCCGCACCTGCGGGTAGTCGTGCGCGCGGTCGGTGCGGACCAGGATGTGGATGCCGCGCGACCCCGACGTCTTCGGCCAGCCGACGAGTCCCACGTCGGCGAGCACGTCGCGTGCGATGAACGCGACGTCGACGATCTGCGACCACTCCACGCCGGGCATCGGATCGAGGTCGATGCGCAGCTCGTCCGGGTGGTCGAGGTCGTCCGCGCGGACCGGATGCGGATTCAGATCGAGGCATCCGAGCCCCACCGCCCACACGAGGCCCGCGGCATCACGGATCACCGCTTCTTCGGCGCTCGTCCCCGAGGCGTAGTGCAGCGTGGCCGATGACACGAAATCCGGGCGATTCTCGGGGACGCGCTTCTGGAAGAACGCCTCCTGGCCGATGCCCTTCACGAACCGCTTCAGCACCATCGGCCGATTCGCCGCGCCCCGCAGGGCGCCATCGGCCACCGCGAGGTAGTAGTCGGCGAGGTCCCGCTTCGTGATGCCGGGTTCGGGGAAGACCACCTTGTCGGGGCTCGACAGCCGAACCTCGTGTCCGTCGACCTCGAGCGTGACCGCGTCGTCCTTCTTCGCCATGCGCCCGGTCTACCCGTTCGGTCGCGGGGTCGCCACGGGGTTGCGCCCGGACGGGGTGTCTACGATCGGAAGGTCCTGTCCGGCATCCTTCCTGGAGGTCCCATGTCCACGCCCGTGTCCGGCACGGCCGCACTCGACCACGCCGCCGACCTGGCCGACTTCGTCGCTGCGTCGCCGTCCAGCTACCACGCCGCCGCGGAGGTCGCCCGTCGGCTGCGCGAGGCCGGCTTCATCGAGCTCGACGAGCGCGACGCGTGGCCGGCGCAGCCGGGCGGCCGGTTCCTCGTCGTCCGGGACGGCGCGGTCCTCGCCTGGATCGTCCCCCCGGGAGCGGATGCCGCGACCGGCGTCCACGTCTTCGGGGCGCACAGCGACTCTCCGGCTCTCAAGCTGAAGCCGCGGCCGACCACCGGAAGCCACGGCTGGCTCCAGGCCGGCGTCGAGGTCTACGGCGGTCCGCTGCTGAACTCGTGGCTCGACCGCGAATTGCGCCTCGCGGGCCGCCTCGTCCTCGACGACGGCACGAGCGTCCTCGCGGCGACCGGCCCGCTGCTGCGCCTCCCGCAGCTCGCGATCCACCTCGACCGCGAGGCGAACGACGGCCTCGCGCTCGATCGGCAGCGCCAGACCCAGCCGGTCTGGGGGCTCGGCGACGCCGAAGCCGCCGACCTGCTCGCCGAGCTCGCTGCGCAGGCCGGTGTCGATGCGAACCGCATCCGCGGGTACGACGTCGTGACGGCGGACGCCGCTCGCGGCGCCGTCTTCGGCAAGGACGACGCGTTCTTCGCCTCGGGCCGCCTCGATGACCTCGCTTCGGTGCACGCCGGTGTCGTGGCACTGGCGCGCGCAGCCGAGGCGTTCGACGGGGAGCGCATCGCGATGCTCGCCGTCTTCGACCACGAGGAGGTCGGGTCCGCGACCCGGTCGGGTGCGGCGGGTCCGTTCCTGGCCGACGTGCTCGAACGCGTCCAGCTGAGTCTGGGCGCCGATCGCGAGCAGCAGCTGCGTGCGCTCGCCTCATCGTGGTGCGTCTCGAGCGATGTCGGCCATGCCGTGCACCCGAACTACGCCGAGAAGCACGACCCCGTCGTCCAGCCGAGACTCGGCTCGGGTCCGATCCTCAAGATCAACGCCAACCAGCGGTACGCGACCGACGGCGCCGGTGCCGCCGCCTGGCACGGCTGGTGCGACGCCGCCGGAGTCGGCTCGCAGGAGTTCGTCTCGAACAACGCCGTCCCGTGCGGCTCGACGATCGGGCCGATCACGGCGACCCGGCTGGGTATCGCCACGGTCGACGTCGGCATCCCCATCCTGTCGATGCACTCGGCGCGGGAGCTCGCCGGCGTCAGCGACCTGCACGACCTCGCCCGCGTCGCCGAGGCGGTGTTCACCGCGTGAGACGACGGATGCCGCGGGTCCGCCGACGAGGTGTCGGGGACCCGCGGCATCCGGGGTCGCTGGCGGGTCAGTACCAGCCGCTGGACTGCGAGTGGCTCCACGCGCCGCAGGGGCTGCCGTAGCGGCCGTCGATGTACCCGAGACCCCAGGCGATCTGCGTGGCGGGGTTCGTCTTCCAGTCGGAGCCGGCGCTGCCCATCTTGCTGCCGGGCAGGGCCTGCGGGATGCCGTAGGCGCCGCTCGAGGAGTTGTAGGCCTGGTAGTTCCAGTGCGACTCCTTGTTCCAGAGCGAGACGAGGCACGAGAACTGGTCGTCGCCCCAGCCGTAGCTGCCGATCATGCTCCGGGCCGTCGCCTGCGCGGCGCCCGCGGACGTGCCGGAGGCGGCACGCTTGGACGTCCCTGCGGAACTCGACGAGCTCGACGAGCTCGAGGAGGAGCTGGAAGAATTCGAACGCGCCTCGGCGGCGGCGGCGGCCTCCTCGGCGGCCTTCTTCTCAGCGGCGGCCTTGGCGGCAGCCTCTGCCTTGCGCTTCTCCTCGGCCAGGCGCTCCTTCTCCTTCTGGACCGCCGCATCGAGGCGGCCCTGCAGGGCGCCGGTCTGCTCGTTCACCTGGGCGACCTCCGCCTCGACGGCGGCAGTCGCGTCCCGCGTGTCGAGAAGCAGCGGGAGAGCGGAGACGCTCTCGAGGTCCGAGACCGCCTGCGCCAGATCATCGGTCTCGACCGTCGTGTCCTTGGTGCCGACGTCGAGCTTCGACGCCGCGATGTCGGTCGTGACCTTCTTCGACGCGGCGACCGCGTCGTCGGCGCGGTCGAGAGTCGACTCGATCTGCGCGGCGGGCACCGAGGTCGCGACGCCCTCCGTCAGCGAATCGGGCAGGGCCTTCGTGAAGGAGGCCAGGGCGATCGCCGGCGTCGGCTCCGCCTGCGCGGTGGCGGGTGCCGGGGCCATCGCGGTGGCGCTCGCGGCGATGGCGAACGCGGTGGTCAACGTCGTGAGGACGAGGACCGGACGGCGCCGGAGCCGGCGGGCGGCGGCGCGTGTGGTGCGGATGGAGCGGCGGGTGGGGGTGGATGACGTGTCTGTAGGCATGCAGAGAAAAAGGTTCCGTGTAGCGAGAACACGCTCCGACGGAGCGCGCGTGACCGTTCGGGCGGGCACGAGTCGCCCACTCTGGCCGACGTTCCTGAGCGTTACCCGAACGTTACCTGGGCAACGCCCGCCCGGGCCGCCGGAGAAAAAGACCTGATCAACGTCGCTGGTAACTTCCTGACCCCGGGTCCGCCGTGCCCTGAACGATATATCGTTGGGTATCGGTCACCATCAGAAGGAGACAGCATGAACAGCTCATTCGGCTCGCAGGGCTTCGGTTCGAGCGGCTTCGGCACCGGGGGGCGCGGTTTCGGATCCGGGGCGCAGGGCTTCGACCTCAGCGGTCTCGGCGCCAATCTCATGGAGGCGTTCGAACAGTTCCGCACCCAGTTCGACCAGCGCCCCGCATCGCCGAGGATGAGCCGCGGCGATGTCCGCACCGCCGTGCTCGCCCTCCTCGCAGAGAAGCCCATGCACGGCTACCAAATCATCCAGGAGATCGACACCCGCAGCGGTGGTTCATGGAAGCCCAGCGCCGGTTCGGTCTACCCGACCCTGCAGCTGCTCGCCGACGAGGGTCTGATCGTCGCCGAAGAGGCGAACGGGCGGAAGACCTATTCGCTGACGGACGCCGGTCGCATGGTCGCCGAGGAAGCCGCCGCATCCGCTCCGTGGGAGACCTCGGCGCCGCAGAAGGAGCGCTCGCACCGCGCGTCGGCTCTGCCGAAGGCGGGGGTCGAGCTGGCGCAGGCCGCGGCGCAGGTCGCGCGTTCGGGCTCGCCGGAGCAGGTCGCGCAGGCCGTCGAGATCCTCGATGAGGCCCGCCGCCGGCTCTACGCCCTGCTCGCGCAGGGCTGACCCGCGTGGCAGCACGGCGTCGGGGAGGCGACGACCTCCCCGACGGCCGCGACGCGCGAGCGCGCTATCGACGCATCCTCCGGTTCGCGGCGAGAGCCCTGATCGTCACGTGGTGGTTCGAGCTGTTCCTGCCGAGGATCGGCCTCGGCTGGATCGGTGTGCGCGGCCGATCGGCGCGCATGCAGCGGATCGCCCGGCGGTTCCACGCGTTGGCGATCGACCTGGGCGGCCTCATGATCAAGGTCGGCCAGTTCATGTCGTCCCGGCTCGACGTGCTCCCGCCCGAGATCACCAAGGAGCTCGAGGGTCTGCAGGACGAGGTGCCCGCCGTGCCGTTCCCTCTCATCACGGCGGAGGCCGAGGAACAGCTCGGGGTCACCCTCGATCGGGCGTTCGCCACGATGGAGACGGTGCCGGTCGCCGCGGCGTCCCTCGGCCAGGCGCATCGTGCCCGACTGTCCGCGGAGGACGCTCAGCTCACCGGCCTGGACGGGGTCGTCGTGAAGGTGCAGCGCCCGGGCATCCAGGACATCGTCGACACCGACCTCGCGGCGCTGAGGCGTGTCGGTCGGTGGCTCAGCCACGTGCGCATCGTCTCGGACCGGGTCGACGCCCCGCAGCTCGTCGAGGAGTTCGCGGAGACGAGCCTGGAGGAGATCGACTACCTGCACGAGGCAGCGAACGGCGAACGATTCGCCGCCGACTTCGCGGGCGACCCCCGCGTGGGCGTCCCGGCCGTCGTCTGGGAGCGCACCTCCCGGCGCACCCTGACCCTCGAAGACGTCACCGCGATCAAGATCACCGACCACGAGTCTCTCCGGGCTGCGGGCATCGATCCCGCCGAGGTGGCGCAGGTGTTCGCCTCCGTCATGTTCGACCAGGTCTTCACGCACGGGTTCTTCCACGCCGACCCTCATCCGGGCAACATCTTCGTGACCCCGATGCAGCCGGCGGATGCCGCGGATCCTGCGACCCCGCCGTGGCGACTCACGTTCATCGACTTCGGGATGATGGGCGAGGTCCCGCCGAGCCTGCGCGCGGGTCTTCGTCGCTTGATGATCGCCGTCGCAGCACGGGACGGCGTCGCTCTCGTGCAGAGCATCCGCGATGTGGGCGTCCTGCTGCCGAGCGCCGACACGAGCGAGCTCGAACGCGCCATGACCCAGTTGTTCGCCCGGTTCGGGGGGATGGGGTTCGCCGAGCTGCGAGAGGTGGATCCGCGTGAGTTCCGCGCCTTCGCGATCGAGTTCCAGGACGTCGTCCGGTCGCTGCCCTTCCAGCTGCCGGAGAACTTCCTCCTCATCGTGCGCGCCATGTCGCTCACGTCGGGCGTCTGCAGCGCGCTGGATCCGGCATTCAACCTGTGGGATGCGGTCGAGCCCTACGCGTCCCGCCTCGTGCGCGAGGAGGGGCGGAACGCCGTCACCGACGTGCTGCGTCGTGCCGTCACCTCCCTCACCACCGCCTCGCGCCTGCCCGGCCGTGTCGACGACCTGATCACCCGGGTGGAGGACCACCGCATCACGCTGCCCGACCCTGCGCTCGAGCGTCGCGTCGCGCGTCTCGAGCAGCTGGGCCGGCGGACCCTGTCGGGCATGCTGTTCGCCGGGCTCCTCGTCGGAGGCGCCGTGATCCGGCCGGACGATCCGGTTCTCGGCGGGGTCCTCATGACGGGGTCGCTCCTGCCGCTCGCGCACGCGGTGCTCGCGGGGGTGTTCGGCCGCCGCTGGTGAGCCGCGCCGGTGAGCCGGGCTGGTGAGTCGGGTCGCCGCCTAGGATGAGTCGGGCGCACCGGCCGGACGGCGGCGGCGCGCGGAGGAGGCGGCATGGCCGGCAATCGCAGGACCTGGGTGCTCGTCGACGGCGAGAACATCGACGCGACCCTGGGCGGGTCGATCCTCGGACGGCGTCCGCAGCCCGACGAGCGTCCTCGGTGGGACCGGATCCTCTCCTTCGTCGCGGAACGCTGGAACCAGGACGCGCGCGGCCTCTTCTTCCTCAACGCCTCCACCAACCTGCCGATGTCGTTCGTGCAGGCCCTCCTCGCCCTGGGCTACCAGCCCGTGCCGCTGTCGGGCGACGCCGACGAGAAGGTCGTCGACCTCGCGATCCAGCGGACGCTGCGCGCCCTGCAGGACCACGGGGACGACGTCGTGCTCGTCAGCCACGACGGGGACTTCGTCGATGACCTCGGTGTCCTCGCCGACGGGTCGCGCCGCATCGGGGTGCTCGCGTTCGAGGAGTTCCGCAACGCCGGATTCGGGCAGATCCCCGGCATCCGCTTCTTCGATCTCGAGTACGACGCGGGCGCGTTCGATGCGCAGCTGCCCCGCGTGCGCATCATCCCGATCGACGAGTTCGACCCGGAGCAGTTCCTGCGCTGAGCGTGGTCAGGCGAAGCGGACCCAGTTCGCGCCGCGACCGGTCTCGTACCGACCTTGCAGGTGCAGGTCGGCGCCGTCGACGCGGTAGAGCGACACCGACGTCGACTGCTCGCCGGCTGCGACGAGCAGCGTGCGGTCGTCGCTGACGGCGAACCCACGAGGCTGATCCTCGGTCACGACGAAGCCCGTCGGCTCCGAGAGCGAGCCGTCGGCGTCGATGCGGAGGGCCGCCAGCGTGCTCGCCGTCCGCTCCGACGCCCAGACCACGCCGTCGGTGAGGTGGATGTCGGCGCCCCAGACATAGTGGTTCTCGCGCGGATCCTCGTCGATGACGCTGTGGCGCAGCTTCTCAGCCGGGTCGTGCGCGGGAGTCGACGACAGCAGCTCGAGTGTCCCCGCCGCCGGGTCGCGACGGTAGCGCAGCACCTCGCCGGTGAACTCCGTCAGGACGTACACGGTCTCCTCGTCGTCGCTGAACGCGAGGTGACGCGGGCCGCTGCCGGTGGGCGCCGCCGCCGTACCCGGGTCCAGCGGGGCGAGGGAGAGGTCGTCGCCCAGGGCGCACTGCGCGATGAGATCGCTCTCCAGCGAGACGAAGTAGACGTGGCGGCCGTCGCCGCTCGCGAGCACCGAGTGCAGCCGCGGGAAGCGGAGCTCGGCGGCGGGCGGGCTGACCACTCCGTAGGCGTCGACGGCGCACACGATCCCGTACCCGCCGGAGTACGCCGCACCCAGCAGCACCGAACCGTCGCGCGTGAGGGCGAGGTAGTTCATCGCGCCGTCCGGCAGTGCCACCCGCGTCAGCGGCGTGAGCTCACCCGTCTCACGATCGAGCGACAGGGTGAGGATGCCGGCATCCGGATTCTCGTCATCCGCTTTCACCGACGCGTAGACGAGGCCCCTCTCGGGATCGACGGCGAAGTTCGAGCAGCCGGTGGTCCCGGCGGTGACCGCGAGCCGGTCGAGACCGGCCTCCGTCACACGGAACGTGCTGATCGACGATTCACCGGCATTGGCCACGAGCACGAGCGAAGGGGACATACCTCGATCGTAGGCCGCCCCGGCCGGGCGCTCCGCGGCCCGGGAGTAGGGTCGAGACATGCGTTTCGTGTCGGACCCCTCCTCGTGACCACGACACCCGCCCTCACCCGCACCCCCCGCTACTACCTCGGCGCGGCGGGCATCGGTCTGCTCGCCGGCCTCATGTCGGGCATGTTCGGCGTGGGCGGCGGAACCGTGATCGTGCCTCTTCTGCTGACGCTGCTCGTCTTCGATCAGAAGCGCGCGGCGGGCACGTCGCTGGCCGCGATCGTCCCGACCGCCGCCGTCGGCGTCGTCTCATACGCCTCCGTCGGAGCGGTCGCCTGGGTGCCGGCGCTGATCCTCGCGGCCGCCGCTGTCGTGGGCGCGCAGATAGGGACGTGGCTGCTCGCCCGCTTGCCGCAGAACGCGATCCGCTGGGGCTTCATCGCCTTCCTCGTGGTCGTCATCGTGATGCTCTTCATCGTCGTGCCCTCCCGCGAGGCCGAGCTGCCGCTGTCGTGGCTGACGGGATCGGGGCTCGCCGTGCTCGGTGTCTTCACAGGTGTCATGGCGGGCCTGCTCGGCGTCGGCGGCGGCGTCATCGTCGTGCCCGCACTGATGTTCCTCTTCGGCACGAGCGACCTCGTGGCCAAGGGCACCTCGCTGCTCATGATGATCCCGACCGCCATCTCGGGGACGATCGGCAACCTCCGCCGTCACAACGTCGACCTCGTCGCCGCGGGCGTCATCGGTGTCGCCGCGTGCACCACCACCGCCCTTGGCGCGTGGCTCGCGACCCTCGTCGACCCGTTCACCGCCAACGTGCTGTTCGCGGTCTACCTCACCTTCATCGCCGTGCAGCTGGCCATCAAAGCGGTCCGCGCCCACCGCGCCGGTCGCACCCGCTGACCCGGACCCGCCGCGGGCCTGGACGGTAGGATCGACCGGTGCCCGTGAATCCCGAGTTGCAAGGTCGCGTCTTCCCGCCGACCACCCCGTACCTCGTCGGACGTGAGAAGGTGCGCGAGTTCGCCCGCGCCGTCTTCGCGACCGACCCGCAGCACGACGACCCCGACGCGGCCCGCGCCCTCGGCTATGCCGATGTCGTCGCGCCGCCGACGTTCGCCATGGTGATCCAGGACGTCACCCTCCAGCAGCTGCTCAGCGAACCGGGATCGGGCATCGTCCTCGAGCGCGTCGTCCACGCCGAGCAGCGCTTCCGGTACACGCGTCCGATCGTCGCCGGCGACGAGCTCACGGGACGCCTGACGGTCACCGGCATCCGCGCATTCGGAAAGGGCGCGATGGTGACGAGTGAGGCCGAGATCACGGATGCCGCGGGGGACCACGTCGTCACCGCGACATCCGTCCTGCTGGTGGGAGGCGACGAATGACGACCCTCGAGATCGGCGCTGTCGTCGCCGAGCGCACCGTGCACCTGACCCGTGCCTCGCTCGTGCGGTACGCGGGTGCGTCGGGCGACTTCAACCCCATCCACTACAACGACGCCGTCGCCGAACGCGTCGGGCTGCCCGGCGTCCTCGCGCACGGCATGCTGACCATGGGTCTCGCGGTCGAGACGATCGTCGAATGGCTCGGCGACTCCGGCCGCATCCTCGACTACGGCGTCCGCTTCACGCGCCCCGTCGTCGTCGACACCGAGTCCGGCGCCGACGTCACCGTCGTCGCGAAGATCGGTGCCGTGGACGACGAGGCCGTGCGCGTCGACCTGACCGTCTCGCACGACGGCACCACGGTCCTCGGCAAGGCGCAGGTGCGCGTCCGCGCGGCATCCTGATGCCCGAGATCGCCCCCGTTCCCCTGGCGCAGCTCACGACGCTGCGCGTCGGCGGTGCGCCGCGCCGGATGATCGAGGCGACGACGACGGCGGAGCTCGTGGAGGCCCTGCGCGATGTGTGGGAGGCGGGGGAGCGCTGGCTCGTCCTGGGCGGCGGCTCGAACCTCCTGTTCGGCGACGACGAGTTCGACGGCACCGTGATCCTCGTCCGCACGAGCGGCGTCGAGCGGCTGCCGTCCCCGAACCCGGGGCATGTGCGGCTGAAGGTCCAGGCGGGTCACCCCTGGGACGACCTCGTGGCGCAGACGGTGGCCGCAGGTCTCAGCGGCATCGAGGCCATGTCGGGCATCCCCGGCACCACCGGCGCCGCCCCCATCCAGAACGTCGGCGCCTACGGGCAGGAGATCGTCGAGACGCTCGTCGAGGTCGAACTCATCGATGAGGCGACGGGGGATGTCTCGGTGGTCCCGGCATCCGATCTGGGACTGGGGCTGCGCACGTCGGTGCTGAAGAAGCACTGGGGGTCGGTCCCCGAACGTTCCGCCGTCGTCCTGTCGGTCACGCTCGAACTCGCCCAGGTCGGTCACGGCGACGTGCCCGTGCGCGGTGCGCAGCTGCGTTCCGCGCTCGGACTCGAGGCGGATGCCACGGTCTCGCTCTCGTGGATCCGTGAGACGGTGCTGGACATCCGGGGTCGCAAGGGCATGGTCCTCGACGAGGCCGATCACGACACCTGGAGCGCCGGGTCCTTCTTCCAGAACCCGATCGTCTCGGCGCAGTTCGCCGCGACCCTGCCGCCGGAGGCGCCGCGCTGGTCGATGGCGCCGGAGCAGGAGGCCGACCGCGTGATCCCGCTCGACCGGTTCGACGGCTTCATCCCGCCGCGAGAAGGCGGACCCGCTCCCGTCAAGATCAGCGCCGCGTGGCTCATCGAGCACGCCGGCATGCGCAAGGGATTCCGGCTGCCGGGCTCGCAGGCGTCGCTGTCGACGAAGCACGCGCTCGCGCTCACCAACCGCGGACGGGCCCGCGCGGAGGAGGTCGCTGCGCTGGCGCGACTGATCCAGCAGCGCGTGCAGTCCGAGTTCGGAGTGCTGCTGCAGCCCGAGCCGGTGCTCTTCGACGTCGAGCTCTGACCCGGGCCGCAGCCGGCGTGCTTCAGCCGAAGAGGCGCTGCAGGCGCTGCACGCCCTCGAGGAGCTGGTCCTCACCCAGGGCGTACGACAGGCGCAGGTAGCCGGACGGGCCGAACGCCTCACCCGGGACCACGGCGACTTCGGCCCGCTCGAGGATGTAGTCGGCGAGCTCCAGCGACGTGTCGATGCGGACGCCGTCCCAGTCGCGGCCCAGCAGACCCGTGACGTCGGGGTAGACGTAGAACGCGCCGAGCGGGTTCGGCACCGTGACGCCCGGGATCTTCGCGAGCTCGGACACGATCAGCCCGCGGCGGCGGTCGAACGCCTGTCGCATCTTCTCCGCCTCGTCCTGCGGGCCCGACAGGGCGGCGAGGGCTGCGCGCTGGGCGATGTTGTTGACGTTGGAGCTGAGGTGCGACTGCAGGTTGCCGGCGACCTTCATCGCGTCGGCGGGGCCCACCATCCAGCCCACGCGCCACCCGGTCATGGCGTAGGTCTTCGCGACGCCGTTGACGAGGATCGTCTGGCCCGCGAGCTCGGGAACCGCCTCGACGATCGACACCGCCCGGGCGCCCTCGTAGACGAGGTTCTGGTAGATCTCATCGGTGATCACCCAGATGCCGTGGGCGAGGGCCCACTCGCCGATCGCCTTCGTCTCGTCGGCGGTGTACACGGCGCCGGTGGGGTTCGAGGGCGACACGAACACCAGGGCGGTCGTCTTGTCGGTGCGGGCGGCTTCGAGCTGCTCGACGGTGACCTTGTATTCCTGGTCCGCACCGGCGAACACCTCGACGGGCACGCCGTCGGCGAGGGCGATCGCCTCGGGGTACGTGGTCCAGTACGGTGCGGGCAGCAGGACCTCGTCACCCGGGTTCACGACAGCCTGGAACGCCTGGTAGACGGCCTGCTTGCCGCCGTTGGTGACGATGATCTGCGACGGTGCGACCTCGAGACCCGAGTCGCGCAGCGTCTTCGCGGCGATCGCCTCGCGCAGCACCGGCAGGCCGGCCGCCGGGGTGTACCGGAAGTTGGCGGGGTCGCGCAGGGCCTCGGCGGCGGCATCGACGATGAACTGCGGCGTCGCGAAGTCGGGCTCTCCGGCGGCATACGAGACGACCGGCCGTCCGGCGGCCTGCAGGGCCTTGGCCTTGGCGTCGACCTTGAGGGTCGCGGACTCGGCGATGGCGGAGAGTTTGGCGGAGACGGGAGCGCGTTCGGTCACCCTCCGAGCGTACCGTCGGGCGCCGCGCGGGTGAGGGGTGTGTCGGGGGTCAGCGCGTCGGGCGGGTGAGGATCTCGTTGCCCGATTCGAGGATGGCCACCGTGTGCTCGGTGTGCGCGGTGCGGCATCCGGTCGCGCTGCGCAGCGTCCAGCCGTCCTCGTCGATCTTCAGCTCGTCGGTGTCGACCATGACCCACGGCTCGATGGCGAGCATGAGCCCCGGGCGCAGGCGGTAGCCGCGTCCGGTGCGCCCGGTGTTCGACACGTGCGGGTCCTGGTGCATCGTCGTGCCGATGCCGTGCCCGCCGAACTCGGTGTTGACCGGGTAGCCGGCGCCGGTGAGCACGTCGCCGATCGCGGCGGAGATGTCGCCGATCCGGGCACCGGGCTGGGCGGCCTCGATGCCGGCGGCGAGGGCCTCCTCGGTCGCGCGGACGAGGGCGTCGTTCTCGGCGTGGGGTGCTCCGCCGACGGTGAAGCTGATCGCGGCGTCGGCGGCGACGCCGCCCGTCTTGATCGCGAGGTCGAGGGTCAGCAGGTCGCCGGCGGCGACGCGCTGGTCGCGGGGCCGGCCGTGGAGGACGGCGTCGTTGACGGCGGTGCAGATGTAGTGGCCGAAGGGACCGCGGCCGAACGAGGGTGCGTAGTCGACGTAGCAGGACTCGGCGCCCGCGCCCAGGATCATGTCCTTGGCCCAGGCGTCGATCTCGAGGAGGTTCGTCCCCGGCTTCACGCGTTCCTTGATGCCGTGGAGGATGTCGCCGACGAGCCCGCCCGTGGTGCGGGCGCGGTCGATCTGTTCGGGGGTGAGGATCTCGATCACGAGGCAGGCAGTCCGTTCCGGTCGGCAGGCGCGACCTCTCATCCTACGCCTGCCCGGATGGTTCCCAGCCCGGCTCCACTACGGTGGGTAGGTGAGTGACCCCCAGACCCCGACCGATTCCGCAGACACCCCCGCCCTCCCCGGCTTCGACGAGCTGGGTCTGACCGGTCCCGTCCTCGCCGCCATCAAAGACCTCGGGTACGAGACCCCCTCGGCCATCCAGGCCGCGACCATCCCCGTCCTCCTCGGCGGCCGCGACGTCGTCGGCATGGCGCAGACCGGCACCGGCAAGACCGCCGCCTTCGCGCTGCCGATCATGGAGAACCTCGACCTGACCCAGAAGACGCCGCAGGCACTCGTGCTGGCCCCGACCCGCGAGCTCGCGCTCCAGGTCTGCGAGGCGTTCGAGTCCTACGCCGCGCGCATGAAGAACGTCCACGTCCTCCCCGTGTACGGCGGACAGGGCTACGGCGTGCAGCTGTCGGCGCTCCGCCGCGGTGTGCACATCGTCGTGGGCACGCCCGGTCGCATCATGGACCACCTCGAGAAGGGCACCCTCGACCTCTCGGCGCTCAAGAACCTCGTCCTCGACGAGGCCGACGAGATGCTGAAGATGGGCTTCGCGGAGGACGTCGAGCAGATCCTCGCGCAGACCCCCGAGGACAAGCAGGTGGCGCTGTTCTCGGCGACCATGCCGGCATCCATCCGCCGCCTCGCGCAGCAGTACCTGCGCGATCCGGAGGAGATCACGGTCAAGACCAAGACCTCCACCAACACGAACATCACCCAGCGCTACCTGATCGTGTCGTACCAGCAGAAGGTGGACGCCCTCACCCGCATCCTCGAGGTCGAGGACTTCGACGGGATGATCATCTTCGTCCGCACGAAGAACGAGACCGAGACCCTCGCCGAGAAGCTTCGCGCCCGCGGCTTCAGCGCGGCGCCGATCAACGGCGACATCCCGCAGCCGCAGCGCGAGCGGAGCATCCAGCAGCTCAAGGACGGCAAGCTCGACATCCTCGTCGCGACCGACGTCGCCGCGCGTGGTCTCGACGTCGAGCGCATCAGCCACGTCGTGAACTTCGACATCCCGACCGACACCGAGTCCTACGTGCACCGCATCGGCCGCACCGGTCGCGCCGGTCGCAAGGGTGACGCGATCAGCTTCGTGACTCCGCGCGAGCGCTACCTGCTGGCGCACATCGAGCGCGCGACGCGTCAGGCGCCCACGCAGATGCAGCTGCCGACGACGGAGGACATCAACTCGACCCGTCTGGCGCGCTTCGACGACGCCATCACGACGGCGCTCGCCGAGACCGAGCGCATCACGGCGTTCCGCGACGTGATCGCGCACTACGTCCGCAACCACGACGTGCCCGAGCAGGATGTCGCCGCCGCGCTCGCCGTCGTGGCGCAGGGCGAGACCCCGCTGCTGCTCGACCCCGAGCGCGACGAGCTCGCGAAAGCGATCGCCGCGGACGCCGAACGGGGCACCCGCAAGGACCGGCCCGCGCGCACCGACGGCGCGCGCGAGCGGCGCGGCAAGGGCGACTTCACGACGTACCGCATCGCGGTCGGCCGCCGCCAGCGCGTCGAGCCGCGTCAGATCGTCGGCGCGCTCGCGAACGAGGGCGGCCTCGGCCGCGACGACTTCGGTGCGATCACGATCCGGCCCGACTTCTCTCTCGTGGAACTGCCGACGTCGATGGACGCCTCGGTCCTCGAGCGCCTCAAGGGCACGCGCATCTCGGGCCAGCTCATCGAGATCCGTCCCGACCGCGGCCGTCCCGGCGGGGAGCGTCCGAAGCGCTCCTTCGAGGACCGCCCGAAGCGCTCGTACGACGACCGCCCCGCGCGCACGTACGACGACCGCCCCGCGCGCAAACCGCGCCACGGCCGCGACTGACGGCATCCGCTCGCACCGCCGCGTGCGCGGATGCAAGGGATCGGGCGCGACATGCCGCGGGTCGTGGTGGCCGGTCGGCGTGTCGGCCCGGATGCATTGCATCGGCTGACGGCGAGCGGATGCCGCGACTGACGGCATCCGCTCGCGTCGGGGCGTTCGAGGATGCCCTTACCCGGCGGCCTCGCCGGTGATCGCCGCACGGATGCGGTCGAGCGGGATCTTCGGGGTGCGGTCCTCGGTCACGAGCCCGTTCGTCTCCTGCAGGGTGTCGCTCAGCTGCGTGTAGCAGAAGCCCGCGAGGGCCTCGCTCGCGTGCACGGCCGCCATCAGGCCCTCGAAGCGCTCCGCGAAGTCGTCGGGTGAGGTCGCGGTCGAATACCCCCAGGCGTTCTCCGCGGACTCGGTGTCGAACGAGATGCCGCCGAACTCGGTGAGCATGACGGGCGCATCCGACACGTCGCCGCTGAGGATGAGTGCCCGCCCCGCGGGGCCGACCGTGTCCATGAGGCGGCGGACGTCGGCATCCGTCGCATACCGACGCTGCACGACATCGGGGCGCCACTCGTAGTCGTGGATCGCGACGATGTCGGTGTCGACCTGCTCCCAGCCGTCGTTCGAGACCACCGGGCGAGTCGGGTCGAGCGCCTTCGTCAACGAGACGAGCGCGCGCGCGAAGTGCTGCATCCGAGGGTCGCTCGCGATGTGCTGCACGCCCCAGCTCTCGTTGAGCGGAACCCACGTGACGATCGACGGGTGCGACACATCACGCCGCACCACGTCGAGCCACTCGCGCGTCGTGCGCTCGATGGCCGTCTGCGTGAACGCGTACGTTCCGGGTGCCTCGCCCCAGATGAGCAGGCCGAGCTGGTCGGCGGCGAGCAGGAAACGCGGATCCTCGAACTTCTGGTGAACACGCGTCGCGTTGAACCCCATCGCCCGGATCAGCTCCGCCTCCTCGCGCAGGGCCTGCGCCGACGGCGCGGCGAGGTGCGATCCGGGCCAGTACCCCTGGTTGAGCACGGAGCGCACGTAGTACGGCCGGTCGTTGAGCCAGAAGCGTCCACGGGCGACGTGGGCGGTGCGGATGCCGAGGTACGAGGCCACGGCATCCTCGCCGACGCGCACCTCGGCATCGAGGAGGCGCGGGTGCTCGGGCGACCACAGCAGTTCCTCGTATGACTGGCCGTTGCGCAGTTCCGCGAGGGCGAGGACGACGGTGAGCTCGCTCTCGGTGACGACGGCGCGGGCGGTAGCGAGCGGACGACCGTCGAGAGAAAGGTCGATCTCGACGCTCACGCCGGCCACCGGCCGCTCCGACAGTTCGATGTCGGCCGTGACGGTCCCGACGCGGGGATCCGTCGTCCACCGCAGCGCGCGAACGTGGAGGGGCGGAACGCTCTCGAGCCAGACCGGCTGCCAGATGCCGGTGGTGCGGTGGTACCAGATGACGTGCGGATCCTCTCGCCAGTCCTGCTTTCCGCGAGGCTGCGAGATATCGAGGGGATCGTCCTCCACGCGCACGACCACGCGGGCCCCGGCGCGCGCGACATGGGTGACGTCGAGGGTGAAGGGCGTGTGTCCGCCTTCGTGCGAGCCGACGAGCGCGCCGTCCACCCACACGTGGCACCGGTAGTCGACTGCCCCGAAGTGCAGCAGGAGACGCCGACCGGATTCGTGGCGGGCGGCCGTCAGGTCGGCGTCGGTGAGATCGCGGGAGTACCAGACGACGCGATGCATTCCGGTGTCCGCGATGCCCGACGCCGAGGATTCCGGTGGGAAGGGAACGAGGATGTCGCGCTGCGCGACGCCGGATGCCGGCCATCCCGATTCGATGCCGCTGTCGGCATCGTCGTGCGCGAAGGACCAGGTGCCGCAGAGGTCCGCCCAGGCGGTCCGCATCAGCTGGGGCCGGGGATATGTGCCGTCTTGCGTGCTGGCACGCACGGCGCCGTGGTCGTCATCGATCATGGCGTCCAGCATGCCTCATCTCGTACAGCGCTGTAAACCGCGGACCTCGCACGATGATCGTCAGGCCGGAGGCGTGAGAGGTGCGCTCTCCCGGACGACGATCCGGTGCGGAGCGATCTCGTGCCGCCCGACCCCGTCGTACCCCGCGATGCGCTCGAGCAGAAGACCCATCGCGCGGGTGAACAGGGCGTCGACGTCGGGGCTGACACTGGTGAGGCTGGGGAACGTGACGGCGCTGAGGCGGGTGTCGTCCCATCCGGTGACCGCCACGTCCTCCGGTACGCGGATGCCGGCTTCGTGCAGTGCCCGCAGCGTCCCCATCGCGGCGAGGTCGTCGCGGCAGACCACCGCGTCGACGTCCCAGCCGGCGGCGAGGGCGGCGCGGACCGCGGCCGCCGTGTCCGCCGCGTCGATGGACGCTGTGGCGACCAGCATCCGCGGATCGCCCCGGAGTCCGGCCACGGTGAGAGCCTCCTGGTACCCCAGGATGCGCTGCCGGGACGTCTCGGTCAGTGCGGTCGTCTCATGCCCGACGAACCCGATGCGGCGTCGCCCCGAGTCCAGGAGATGCGTCGTGATCTCGCGCGCAGCCGCGACGTTGTCGATCATGACGTGATCCATCGTCAGAGGAGCCGGCGTCTCGCCGAGGAGGACGATCGGGATCTCGGAACGGTGCTGAGCGATCTCCGACGGACTCATCCTCGAGGGCTGGAAGAGCATCCCGTCGACCAGACCCGCCTCCGAGCTCGCGATGAGCGCTCGCTCGCCGTCGAGGGTGTCGTCGGTTTCCTCCAGGAGCACGCGATAACCGAAGTCCATGGCGCGACGAGAGGCCACGTGCGCGAGCTCGGCGAAGTAGGGGATCGCGACATCGGCGAACGCGACCGCGACGAAGCCCGTCCTGCCGGTCGCCAAGCGGCGGGCCATGACGTTCGGCCGGTAGCCCAGCTCGTCGATCGCGCGCTGGACACGTTCCCGCATGGCCGCCGAGACGTGCGGGTAGTTGCGGACGACGTTGGAGACGGTCTTCATCGACACGCCGGCGCGGTCGGCCACGTCTTGCAGGCGCGGTCCTCGCATGTGGCTCCCTTCAACGGCTCGCGGCCACAGTACAGCGCGGGACACGCGCTCCTCGCCATCACGCCGCCGACCCCGTTGACATGAAATTTCTAGCGCTGTAAGTTCGACGCACTCACACAGCGCGCTCGGGTGCCGGGCGGGAGTACTCAAAGGAGAGCAATCACATGACTACGCGACTTTCGCGAGGCCTCGGCCTCGGCGTCGCGGCGGCGCTCGCCGTCACACTCAGCGCGTGCGGCGCCTCGGGATCCACGGAGGGCGGAGTGTCCGGCGAGGACTACGACGGTCCCGCCGTCGAAGTGACCTTCTGGCACGGCTGGACGGGCGGCGCTGCGCCGACCATCGTCCCGAAGCTGATCGACCAGTTCAATGCCGAGCACGACAACATCACGGTGAAGAACGTCCCGCAGGAGTGGGCCGACATCGCTTCGAAGATGCCGCTCGCGGTCAAGGCCGGCAAGGGACCCGACGTCGCGGTCCTGCACGGTGACGACCTCGCGACCTACGCGGCGCAGAACCTGCTGCAGCCCGCTGACGAGATCATCGACGGCCTCGGCTACGCGGAGGGGGACTTCCCGCCGGACGTCTTCGAGATGGGCGATTTCCGCGACGCGCAGTACGCGGTGCCGTGGAGCGTCACTCCGCTCGGTCTGTTCGCCAACAAGGGCGTGATGGAGAAGGCGGGTCTGACGGAGATCCCCACCGACCGCGAGGGCTATCTCGCCGCGCTCGAGGCGCTCAAGGGCGCCGGTGTGCAGGGTGAGTGGGTCGACGGATACGTGTTCACGGGGACCTTCGAGTTCCAGAGCCTGCTCTGGCAGTTCGGCGGGGAGCTCTACAACGAGGACGTCACCGAGGCGACGTTCAACTCCGACGCAGGGGTGAAGGCTCTCACGTGGATGACCGACCTCGTCGACAAGGGCTACAGCCCGAAGAACGTCGCACAGGACGGCAACATCAAGGCTCTCCTCGCCGGCGACACCGCGTTCAACTGGAACGGCGTCTGGCAGACGACCAACACCGCCTTCGGTGACCTCGACTGGGCCGCCGCGCCCGTGCCGCAGATCGGTGACGAGAAGGCCGTGTGGTCGAGCTCGACGCACTGGGTCTTCCCCGCCAACAAGGGACAGAGCGCCGACGAGACCTCCGCCGCGGCGACCTTCGTCAAATGGATGAACGACAACTCGGCGGGATGGGCCGAGACGGGCGAGCTCCCGGCCGCGAACTCGGTCCGTGAGGATCCGTCGATCCTCGAGGAGTACCCCAACCTCGAGCCGTTCATGGAGCAGCTCGACTACGCCCACTATGAGACCGTCTCTCCCGGCATCAACGAGGCGAACGCGCTCATCACGACCGCGATCAACGAGGCGCTGACGGGCAAGAAGACTCCTCAGGCCGCGCTCGACGACGCCAAGGCGAAGGCGGACGCCATCATCGAACAGAACCAGCAGAAGTATGGCGATTGACCTCGCCGCCGAAACGGCCGTCCCGGCCGACCGCACCGTCGGTCGGCCGGGGGGCCGCGCCCGGCGACCCGCGCAGCGCCGCCGCACCCTCATCGCCTACCTTTTCCTCGCGCCGTTCCTGGCGCTGTTCGTCACCTTCGTCATCGTTCCGGCGGTCTTCGGTGTGTGGATCAGCCTCACGAACTGGTCGCCGTTCCGTGACAGCCAGGACTTCGTCGGGCTGAAGAACTACCTCGACCTCTTCACGGCGGGGTCGACGACCTCGGCCGACTTCTGGAACTCGATGCGTGCCACGGGACTGTTCGTGCTGCTGAGCGTTCCGTTCCTGGTGATCGTGCCGCTGTTCATCGCCGTCCTGCTCAACCGCAGGCTGCGCGGTGCGACGTTCTTCCGCACGGTCTTCTTCGCCCCGTACGTGCTCGGTGTCGCGATCGTCGGTGTGATCTGGAGCTACGTCTTCGACACACAGTCGGGCATCCTCAACCACATCCTCGGACTCCTCGGCCTTCCCCGTGACACTCCGTGGGTCGTCGACACGCCGTGGGTCTGGGTCTCGCTCGTCGGCGTCACCGTCTGGTGGACCGCGGGGCTCAACACCGTCATCTTCCTGGCGGGTCTCAAAGGCATCAACACCGACCTCTACGAGGCCGCGGCGCTCGATGGCGCGGGAGCCGCCCGCACGTTCGTCAGCGTGACGCTGCCGGGGCTGCGCCCGGTCATGATCTTCATCACGACGACGACGATCCTCGCGTCGGCCAACATGTTCGGGCAGTCGTTCCTGTTGACCAACGGCGGGCCGGGCAACGAGACCCGGACCGCGATCATGTACATCGCCGACCAGGGGCTGTCGCAGAACAACATGGCACCCGCCTCGGCGATGAGCTACGTCCTGTTCGCCTTCCTCGCGATCATCAGCGTCGTCAACTTCCGCTTGCAGCGCGAGCGCAGCGAGAAAGCCGTCTCATGACCGACACCGCCGTTCGCCCTTCGTCCACCGACGCCGACACCGCCCCCGGCCGTCGTCGGTCTCCCCGTCGGGCGGGGGACATCACCGCCTACGCCGTCCTCGGCGCGCTCGCCCTGGTGGTGATCTTCCCGCTGCTGTGGATGCTGCTCACCTCCGTCAAGACCGACGCGGATGCCGTCCGCAACCCGTACGCGCTCCCGGATCCCCCCTCTCTCGAGGCGTACGGAACCCTCCTGCTGAGCGGCCAGCAGCCGATCTTCCTGTGGCTGTGGAACAGCTTCGCCGCCGCGACCCTGCAGACCGTGCTCATCCTCGTCACCGCGTCCATGGCGGCATACGCTCTGGCCAGGCTGGAGTTCGCGGGCAGGAACATCGTCTTCGGACTGATCATCGCGACGCTGCTCGTGCCGCCGGTCGTCTTCCTCATCCCGAACTACCTCATCGTCGAGAACTTCGGGTGGCTCGACACGATCCTCGCAATCACCGTCCCCGGAGCAGCCAGTGCGTTCGGGGTGTTCTTCCTCCGGCAGTTCTTCCTCGGCATCCCGCCCGAGATCGAAGAGGCGGCCCGTATCGACGGTGCCGGGGACTTCCGTATCTTCTTCCAGGTCGCCCTGCCCCTGGCGAGGCCTGCTCTGGCGACGCTCGCCGTGCTGTCGTTCCTCGGCAACTGGAACGATTTCCTCTGGCCGGTGTACGTGCTGCTCTCACCCGAGAACATGACCCTGCAGCCGGGCCTCGCGATGCTCCAGGGCGCGTTCCGGACGCACTTCGGCATCGTCATGGCGGGGGCGACGATCGCCTCGATCCCTGTCCTCATCCTCTTCGCTTTCGCGCAGCGGCAGATCGTCGACTCGGTCGCCGGGGCGGCGGTCAAGGGATGAGACGCACGGCTCAGCTGGTCGCGCTCGCGCTGACGGGCGTCCTCGCGATGAGCGGATGCGGCGCCGCATCGCAGTCCGCGTCGACGCCGTCGGCCGGCACGGCGGCGGGAACGGGCTTCGTGCTCGACGAGGACTTCCCCGACCCCGACGTCGTATCGACGGATGCCGGCTATGTCGCGTTCGCCACGGGGAGCCACGGCCTGAACATCCGCGTCGCGACCTCCGAGGACCTCGATGCGTGGACCGTCGACCGGCGCGACGCCCTTCCCGCGCTCCCGGCGTGGGCGTCGCCGGGGCGGACCTGGGCGCCCGAGGTGACGACGCTCGGCGACGGGTACGTCATGTACGTGACGGCTGAGCACACCGCCTCGGGGCGCCAGTGCATCGGCGTCGCGGTCTCACCCAGCCTCGACGAGCCGTTCACCCCGGCATCCGACGAGCCGCTCGTGTGCCCCGTCGAGGAGGGCGGAGCGATCGACGCCGCCACGTTCGACGACGAAGACGGCACGCGCTACCTGCTGTGGAAGACCGACGGCAACTGCTGCGCCCTCGACACGCGGCTGATGATGGCGCCGTTGACGGCCGACGGGCTGTCGCTGGCCGACGCGCCCGTCGCCCTCCTCACGCAGGACCAGCCGTGGGAGGGGGCGCTCGTCGAAGCACCCACCCTGGTCGCCCGCGACGGGGGCTACGCGCTCCTCTACTCCGCGAACGACTACGGCGGCGATTCGTACGCCGTCGGCGCGGCCTGGTCGGACGAGCTGGAGGGCCCCTACCAGAAGCAGCCCGAGCCGATCCTCACGACCTCCGGCAGCGACGGAGCGTTCCGTGGACCGGGCGGCCAGGACGTCGTGTCGACCGCCGACGGCGATGTGCTCGTCTTCCACGGCTGGGACGAGCAGTACATCTATCGAGGTCTGCACACCGCGCCGGTCCGCATCGGGTCGGCCGGGGTGACCGTCGACATCGGCTGACGCCTGGCCGGTGCGGGGGTGGGAGGGGTGCCGGGCATCCCTCCCACCGATCCGCGTCGGAGCTCACTCCACGAGGAAGTGCGCGTACGCGCCGAGGGTGAGGAACGTCGGGTAGTCCGCCCCGAGCGCGACCTCTCGGAACACCTCGGCCGCATCGTCGAACCGGTCGCGGTCGTGACGCGGCACCTCGCCGAGCACCTGCGCGATGAGGCCCTCGACGTAGTCGCGCGTGATCGGGGTGCCGTCCTCGGTCGCGCGGTCCTGGTGGATCCACTGCCAGATCTGCGAGCGGCTGATCTCGGCGGTCGCGGCATCCTCCATCAGTCCGTCGATCGCGACGGCACCCAGCCCCCGCAGCCATGCCTCGACGTAGCGGATGCCGACTGAGACGTTCCCGTGCACGCCCGCCGCCGTGATCGGCAGGCCGATGTGGCAGTCGATGAGCTGGGCGGGTGTGACGGCGACGTCCTCGCGCCGTCGGTCGACCTGGTTCGGCCGCTCACCGAGCACGGCGTCGAATTCGGCCTGCGCGACGGGGATGAGGTCCGGGTGCGCGACCCACGTGCCGTCGAACCCGTCGCCCGCCTCGCGCCGCTTGTCGGCGGCGACCTTCTCGAACGCATTCCGGGTCGCGGCTTCGTCGCGGCGGTTCGGGATGAAGGCGCTCATGCCGCCGATCGCGAACGCTCCCCGCTTGTGGCAGGTCTGCACCAGCAGCTCGGTGTAGGCCCGCATGAACGGGACGGTCATCGTCACCTGGCTGCGGTCGGGCAGCACGAACCGGGCTCCGCGACCCCGGTAGTTCTTGATCATCGAGAAGATGTAATCCCATCGCCCGGCGTTCAGTCCCGCGGCGTGGTCGCGCAGTTCGAACAGGATCTCCTCCATCTCGAACGCGGCGGGCAGCGTCTCGATGAGCACGGTCGCCCGGATCGTCCCGTGCGGGATCCCGAGGAACCGCTCGCTGAAGGTGAAGACGTCGTCCCACAGCTTCGCCTCTTCGGCCGATTCGATCTTCGGCAGGTAGAAGTAGGGCCCGCGACCATCGGCGATGAGGCGCTCGGCGTTGTGGAAGAAGTAGAGCCCGAAGTCGACGAGTGAACCGGATGCCGCGAGGGTCCGCCCGCGGCGATCGGTGACGTCGATGTGCTTCTCCATGAGGTGCCAGCCGCGCGGGCGCATGACGATCGTCGGGGTCCGCTCGGCGGTGACCTCGTAGACCTTGCCCTCGGGACTCGTGTGGCGCAGCTCGCCGCGGATCGCGTCGCGCAGCGACAGCTGGCCCTCGATGACGTTCCGCCAGGTGGGGCTCGTGGCGTCCTCCTGGTCGGCGAGCCAGACCCGCGCGCCGGAGTTCAGCGCGTTGATCGTCATCTTCGGGTCGGTCGGTCCGGTGATCTCGACCCGCCGGTCCTCGAGCCCGGGCCCGGACCCGGCGACGCGCCAGTCCGGGTCCTCGCGGATGTGCGCCGTGTCGGAGCGGAACGTCGGATCCTGTCCGTTGCCGATCTCGAAGCGCCGCCGCATTCGATCGGCGAGGCGGTCGTGCCGACGCCCGCCGAAGCGCTCGTGCAG
Source organism: Microbacterium oleivorans (assembly GCF_023715745.1). Taxonomy (GTDB): domain Bacteria; phylum Actinomycetota; class Actinomycetes; order Actinomycetales; family Microbacteriaceae; genus Microbacterium; species Microbacterium oleivorans_D. The sequence goes on from NZ_JAMBOV010000001.1 coordinate 961,428, forward strand.
CTGCGCGACGAAATCGAGCGCACCGGGCGTGAGGATCTCGTCGTAGCGTTCGCGGATCGGTCCGCGGACCGTCAGTGTCGTCGTCGTCGTGGGCGGGGGAGGGGTGTCGATGAGGGTCATGTCGTACTCCTGAGGAAGGGGGATGCCGGGGCATCCGGTCATGTCAGTGGAACTGCGCCGTCTCGGTCGATCCGACCAGGGCGAGGGTGGCGCTGTCGGGGTTGAGCGCCGTCGACACGAGGTCGAAGTAGCCGGTTCCGGCTTCCCGCTGGTGCTTGGTGGCGGTGTAGCCGTCGTTCTCGGAAGCGAACTCCGCCTCCTGCAGGGCCACGTACGCGGTCATGCCGCTCTCGGCGTAGCCCTTCGCGAGGTCGAACATCGAGTGGTTGAGGGCGTGGAAGCCCGCGAGGGTGATGAACTGGAAGGCGTAGCCGAGTTCACCCAGGTCGCGCTGGAAGGTGGCGATCTGCTGGTCGTCGAGGTGACGCTTCCAGTTGAAGCTCGGCGAGCAGTTGTAGGCGAGCAGCTTGCCGGGGAAGCGCTCGTGGATCGCCTCGGCGAATGCCCGCGCGAGTTCGATGTCGGGCTCGCCGGTCTCGACCCACAGCAGATCGGCGTAGGGGGCGAAGGCGAGGCCGCGGCTGATGACGGCGTCGAGCCCGGGCCGCACGCGGTAGAACCCTTCGCTCGTGCGCTCGCCGGTCGTGAACTCCTGATCGCGCGGGTCGACGTCGCTCGTGAGCAGATCGGCGGCGAGGGCGTCGGTGCGGGCGATGATGACGGTCGGCACGCCGGCGACGTCGGCGGCGAGCCGGGCGGCGTTGAGCGTGCGGATGTGCTGCTGCGTCGGCACGAGCACCTTGCCGCCCAGGTGCCCGCACTTCTTCTCGCTGGCGAGCTGATCCTCCCAGTGGATGCCGGCGGCCCCCGCCTGGATCATCGACAGCGCCAGCTCGTAGGCGTTGAGCGGTCCGCCGAAGCCCGCCTCGGCGTCGGCGACGATCGGGGCGAGCCAGTCGCGGGTCGCGCCGCCCTCGGCGTGCTCGATCTGGTCCTGCCGCGCGAGTGCGTTGTTGATGCGTCGGACCACCGAGGGCACCGAGTTGGCGGGGTAGAGGCTCTGGTCGGGGTAGGTGTGCCCTGCCAGATTGCCGTCGGCGGCGACCTGCCACCCCGACAGGTAGATCGCCTTGAGGCCGGCGCGCACCTGCTGCACGGCCTGACCGCCCGTGTAGGCGCCGAGCGCGTTGATGTAGTCCTCGGTGTGCAGCAGGTTCCAGAGGTTCTCGGCGCCACGACGCGCGAGCGTCGATTCCTCGCGAACCGAGCCGCGCAGGCGGATGACGTCCTCGGCGGTGTAGGTGCGTTCGATGCCGTCCCAGCGCGGGTCGGCATCCCATTCCGCCTGCAGGTCGGCGGCGGTCTGCGTCTGGTCGCCGGCGCGCATCGGCCGGGCGGCGGGTGTGGTGGGGAAGGTCATGGTGTCCTCCGGTGGGGTCGGGAGCGGGTCGTGACACCACTGTGCGAGAAGAACGTGCCCTACCGATGGCGCGGGCGAGGAGAAGATTGCGCGTTCTTCTGTTCCCGTGACACACTCCCGGACATGACGATCGACGAAGATCGGGTGGATGCGGCGTCCGCGGAGCCCGGAGCCGACGCGCTGAGCATCGGCCGCCGGATCCGGCAGGTGCGCACCGCCCGCGGCATGACCCTGGACGAGCTGGCCGCCGCCGTCGCGCGGGCACCGAGCCAGCTGTCGATGATCGAGACCGGCAAGCGCGAGCCCAAGCTGTCGCTGCTGCAGGCGATCGCCCGCGCACTCGGGACGACGATCGACGCGCTCATTGCCGCCGAGCCCCTCGACGAGCGCGCGACCCTCGAGATCGCCCTCGAACGTGCGATGAAGGGTCCGACGTTCCAGGCGCTCGGCATCCCGCCGTTCCGCATCGGCAAGTCCGTACCGGACGCAGTGCTCGAGACCCTGCTCTCCCTGCACGGCGAGATCGAGCGGCTGAACGACGAGCGGTCGGCGACGCCGGAGGAGGCACGTCGCGCGAACGTCGAGCTCCGGCACCTCATGCGCCGGCAGGACAACTACTTCGCCGAACTCGAGGAGCAGGCCGAGCGCATCCTCGCGGCCGTCGACCACCCCGGCGGACCGCTCACGCAGCGGACCGCGTCCGAGATCGCGGCGCACCTCGGCTACTCGCTGCACTACGTGTCTGACCTGCCGGCATCCACCCGCTCCGTCGCCGACAACCGCACGGGGCGGCTGTACCTCTCGAGCACGATTCCAGGGCGGGGCGATTCGCGCACCCCCGTGCTGCAGGCCCTCGCCGGTCGCATCCTCGGGCACGTCGAGCCGCGCTCGTACGCCGAGTTCCTGCGGCAGCGCGTCGAGACCAACTACCTGGTCGGGGCGCTCATGGTGCCCGAGTCGCACGCCGCGGCGTTCCTCCAGGACGCGAAGTCGCGCCGGGCGATCTCGATCGAGGACCTGCGCGACGCATACTCCGTCTCGTATGAGACCGCCGCGCACCGCTTCACCAACCTCGCGACGCGGCACCTCGGCATCCCGGTCCACTTCCTGAAGGTGCACGAATCCGGCACGATCACGAAGGCGTACGAGAACGACGACGTGAACTTCCCGGCCGACCGGTTCGGGTCGATCGAGGGCCAGCTCTGCTGCCGTCGGTGGACGAGCCGGGTCGTCTTCGACATCCCCGACAAGTTCAATCCGTACTACCAGTACACCGACACGGGAAACGGGACGTACTGGTGCACCGCGCGAGTGGAGTCCTCGAGCGACGGCGCCCACTCGGTCAGCGTCGGCGTGCGCTTCGACGACACGAAGTGGTTCATCGGGCGCGAGACAGCGAACCGCGGGGTGTCGCGGCACGGCGTCGACGTCTGCTGCCGGCGCCCTCCCGCCGAGCTCGAGCGCACCTGGCGCGACCAGGCCTGGCCGAACGTCCGGACGCCCCGCACGCTGCTCGCGACCCTGCCGACCGGGGCCTTTCCCGGGGTCGACACGACGGACCTGTACGAGTTCCTCGAGGCGCACGCGCCGGAGTGAGCTATCCGCCGTTCGGCGGCGTCCGCGACGGCCGCCAGCGTGCCCGTGCGTCAGCCTCCGAGCTGGAGGGCGGCCCACACCTCGGCGCGGCCGGCGAAGGAGGACAGATCTGTGCCGAGCACCCGCTCGGCGGCGGAGAGGCGGCTGCGGACGGTGTGTCGGTGCACGCCGAGGGCTGCCGCGGCGCCGTCGTTCGAGCCGTCCGCGGCGACCCATGCGCGCAGGGTCTCCTCGAGCCGCCCGCCGTGCTCGCGGTCCTGCCGACGCAGCGGTTCGAGGAAGGCGGCGGCGACCGTGGGGGCGGTCCCCGCCGACAGCGCCGACAGGATGCCGCCGGCCTGCACCTCCGCGAAACGTGCGACACCAGCACCCGCCGCCCGGCCGCGCGCCGCGCGGGCCTGATCCACCGCCCGCGCGAACGCGGCGTACGGTGCAGGCTCGGACACTCCCAGCCGCGCCTCGAAGCGGTCGGCGAACTCGTCGAGGGAAGCGGCGGCGGATGCCGGGACCACGATCACGACGTCGTCATCGACCCCGCCGAAGAACAGGCCCCCGTGGCGCTCCTCGGCGCGGAGCTCGAGCAGGTCGAGCAGGGAGTCCGCGCGTCGGCCGGCGGCATCCGTCACCGCGACGACCACCGGTGCGGCGGGCAGGGCGCCCCACACGTCCCGGGAGATCTGGCGGGCGAGTGCCGGGTCGCCGGTGAGGAGCGACCGCACCATCCCCGAACGCAGCGCCTTGCGTGCGCGCGACAGACGCTGGTGCTGCTCGAGCGCGAGCCCCGCCATCGCGATCACCGCGGTGACGACGTCGCGGCCGGCGCGGTCGAGCTCGCCCGCGGCGATCGCGAGGACACCGCGCAGCTCGCCGCCGCGTCCGAGGGTCTGCAGGGTGAACGCGTCCGTGTCCGAGTGCAGCGACGACCCGGCGCGCGCGCCGCGCCGGAGCACCGCACCCACCTCGGTCCGCAGCGTCTCGGCCGCGCCGGGGGAGAGCGCGCCGACCGGGTGCTCGCGCACCAGCTCGCCCGCGGCGTCGTACATCCCGACCCACGTGTCCAGCTGCTTGGCGAGCTCGGCGATCGTGGCGCCGAGACCGTCGGGCCGCAGGGCGGCGAGGGCGAGGGCCCGCTGTGCCGAGAGCGCCCACGTGCGCCGCGCGTACGCCTGCGCCGCGACCGCCTCGGCGTTCGCGCGGGCGACGGCGATGAACGGCGTGCTGTAGGGGACCTCGAAGAGGGGCAGCCCCGCGTTCCGGCACGCCGCTGCGAGCCCCGAGGGGATGCCGTCGCGCACGACTTCGGTCCCGAATCCGAGCGCCGCGACGCCGCGGTCGACCAGGCGCCGCACGTACGCGTCGAACGGGTAGTCCTCACCGGCCGGGAACTGCGTGCCGGTGGTCAGCAGGACGAGGTCCTCGGCCAGGAACGGTGTCGGATCGTCGAGGTCCGAGCTGTGCACCCATCGCGTGGGTCGGTCCAGGGCTCCGGGCCGGAGCGCGTCCTCGCCGTCCGCGAGTCGCAGCGCGAGCTCGCGGCGCGCGAGCAGGGCGCGCAGGGTCGGCTCCGCATCACGGGTGACCATGTCGGCTCCCTCCCGGTGTACGCGATGTACAGCGATGAACCGAGAATAGACGTCATGGCGAATGACCGCGCGTCCGGTCGCCCCTACGCTCGCCGCATGAGCACCTCGACCGCAGCCGTCACCACGCCCCTGGGCGGACCGTCCCTTCCCCAGGAGCGCCGCCTCGAGACCGCGATCCCGGGACCCCGCTCGCAGGAGCTGCTCTCGCGCAAGGCCGACGCCGTCGCTGCGGGTGTCGGGCACACCGTCCCGATCGCTGCCGTCGCCGCCGGCGGCGGCGTGGTCGTCGACGCCGACGGCAACTCGCTGATCGACCTCGGCTCGGGCATCGCCGTCACCACCGTGGGCGTCGCGCATCCGAAGGTCGTCGAGGCGATCGCCGCGCAGGCGGCGCAGCTGACGCACACGTGCTTCATGATCTCGCCGTACGAGTCGTACGTCGAGGTCGCCGAGAACCTCAACCGGCTCACCCCCGGCGACCACGCCAAGAAAAGCGCCCTGTTCAACTCCGGCGCCGAGGCCGTCGAGAACGCCGTCAAGATCGCCCGCAAGTTCACCGGCAAGCAGGCCGTCGTCGCCTTCGACCACGCCTACCACGGCCGCACCAACCTCACGATGGCGCTCACCGCCAAGTCCATGCCCTACAAGAGCGGCTTCGGTCCCTTCGCCTCCGAGATCTACCGCGTGCCCGGTTCGTACCCGCTGCGTGACGGACTGTCCGGCGCGGATGCCGCGGCCCGCGCGATCTCGATGATCGAGAAGCAGGTCGGTGCCGACAACCTGGCCGCCGTCATCATCGAGCCCATCCAGGGTGAGGGCGGCTTCGTCGTCCCCGCCGACGGGTTCCTGTCCGCGGTCGTCGACTGGTGCCGCGAGAACGGCGTCGTCTTCATCGCCGATGAGGTGCAGTCGGGCTTCGCCCGCACCGGCGCGATGTTCGCGAGCGAGCACTTCGGCATCGTTCCGGACCTGATCACCACGGCCAAGGGCATCGCTGGGGGAATGCCCTTGGCCGCGGTCACGGGACGCGCCGACATCATGGACGCGACGCACACCGGCGGCCTCGGCGGCACGTACGGCGGCAACCCCGTCGCGTGCGCGGCCGCGCTCGCCGCGATGGACGCGTTCGAGAACGACGGTCTCATCGAGCGCGCGCAGCGGATCGAGGCGCTGCTGACGGCTCGGCTCGGCGCGATGGCGGCATCCGACCCCCGCATCGCCGAGGTGCGTGGACTCGGCGCCATGATCGCGATCGAGTTCGTCGACCCGACGACCGGGGCGCCGGACGGTGCGCTCACGTCCGCGGTCGCGAAGGCCTGTATCGCCGAAGGGGTCATCGTGCTCACGTGCGGCACCTACGGCAACGTGATCCGCTTCCTGCCTCCGCTGTCGATCAGCGACGACCTGCTGACCGAGGGCCTCGACGTCCTCGCGCAGGCGCTGAAGACGGTCTGAGTATGGCGGGGTCCGACAACTGGTCGCAGCCGGTCTCTCCCGAGACGTCGGCGGGGCTCGGCGCGGTGACGCAGGCCCGCTCCAACAAGCTGCGCTCGCGTCACGTGACGATGATCACCCTCGGCGGGATCATCGGGGCGAGCCTGTTCGTCGGGTCCGGAAATGTGATCCGCGAGGTCGGACCGGCCGCGATCGTGTCGTACCTCATCGGCGGCCTGCTCGTCTTCTTCGCGATGCGGATGCTCGGCGAGATGGCGGCGTCGCGCCCCGCCATCGGATCTTTCATGGAGTACGCGCGCGTCGGACTCGGTGACTGGGCCGCCTATCTCGTCGGCTGGCTGTACTGGTACTTCTGGGTCGGCGTGCTCGCCTATGAGGCCGTGCTCGGCGGCGAGACCCTGCACACCTGGCTCCCCGCGCTGCCGTCGTGGGCGTGGTCGCTGATCCTCATCGCGATCTTCGTGGGCACGAATGTCATCTCGGTGCGGACCTTCGGCGAGGTGGAGTTCTGGCTCGCCAGCATCAAGGTGCTCGCGATCGTCGTCTTCCTGGGCGCCGGCATCCTCTTCGCCCTCGGGCTCTGGCCGGATGCGACGTTCGCGGTGCCGAACCTCTGGGAGCACGGCGGGTTCGCTCCCAACGGCATCGGCGTCGCCTTCACCGGCGTCGCGCTCGTGATCTTCTCGTACTTCGGCACCGAGATCGCCGTCATGGCCTCGGCCGAGTCCGTCGACCCGGCCAAGGGGATCCGGCAGGCCACGAGCACGATCATCTGGCGGATCCTCCTCTTCTTCGTGGGGTCCGTCCTGGTCATCGTCACCGTCGTCCCGTGGGACGAGCTGCCCGTGCCGACGGACGTCGCGAACGCGCCCTTCACGATCGCGCTGTCCCGCTTCGGCATCCCCTTCGCCGACGTGATCATGCAGCTGGTCATCTTCACCGCCGTGATCTCGGTGCTCAACTCCGGCCTGTACTCGGCCTCGCGCATGTTCGCCGCGCTCGCCGACAAGGGGTTCGCCCCGAAGGTGGTGGCCCGCCGCTCGCGGACAGGTGTGCCGGTGTTCGCCCTCTTCGCGTCGACGATCGGCGGGCTGATCGCGACGCTCGTGAACTTCGTCGCGCCGAGCTCGGGCATCTTCGACTTCATCATGAACTCGGCGGGTCTGGTCGCCCTGTTCGTCTACGTCTTCATCGCTCTCACGCAGATGCGGCTGCGGCAGAAGATGACGCCCGACGAGGTCGCCGCGTTGAAGCTCAAGGTGTGGCTGCACCCGTGGCTGAACATCCTGCTCATCGCCGCGATCGTGGCCGTGGTCGCCATCATGCTGACGACCGAGTCCGGCCGCGCCCAGGTGTGGACCAGCCTCATCGCGACCGCCGTCCTGCTCGTGTTCTGGCCGCTCGTGCGGCGCAACCTCCGTCGCCGGCCCGACCACGCGCCGACGACCACCTCGCTGACGAAGGAGCCGTGAATGACTGAGATCACCCGTGACGTCGTGATCGTGGGAGCGGGCGCCGCCGGGCTCACCGCCGCGAACGAACTGCGCAAGGCCGGCCTGTCCGTCGCCGTGCTCGAGGCGCGCGAACGCGTCGGCGGGCGCCTGTGGACCGACGTCATCGATGGCGCGATGCTCGAGCTCGGCGGCCAGTGGGTCTCGCCCGACCAGGACGCGCTCATCGACACCGTCGCCGAACTCGGCCTCGAGACCTTCAGCCGCTACCGCGAGGGCGACAGCGTCTACGTCGGGCCCGACGGCACCGTCTCCCGCTTCAGGGGGGAGATGTTCCCCGTGAGCCCCGAGACCGAGCGGACGATCGACGAGATCACCCGCCGACTCGACGCGATGGTCGCCGAGATCGACCCCGACCGGCCGTACGCGCATCCGAAGGCCGCCGAGTGGGACACCATCACGTGGGATGCGTGGCTGCGCCAGCAGACCGACGACGACGAGGCGGTGCGGAACCTCGCCTTCGCGACCGGGTCGGCGATGCTCACCAAGCCGACGCACGCGTTCTCGCTTCTGCAGTCCCTCCTCATGGCCGCCAGTGCGGGCAGCTACTCGCACCTCGTCGACGCGGACTTCATCCTCGACAAGCGTGTCGTGGGGGGCCTCCAGCAGGTGCCGGTCCTCCTCGCCGAGCGCCTCGGCGACGACGTCCTCCTGAACCGTCCGGTGCGCACGCTCGAGTGGTCGGATGCCGGTGTCACGGTGCACGCCGAAGGACTCACCGTCCGCGCCCGCAGCGCGATCCTCGCGCTCGCGCCCGTGCTCTACGACCGGATCTCGTTCGTCCCCCCGATGCCGCGCCTGCAGCACCAGATGCACCAGCACATCTCGATGGGCTTCGTGATCAAGGTGCACGCGGTCTACGAGACGCCGTTCTGGCGTGAGAAGGGGCTCTCGGGCACGGCGTTCAGCCCGTACGAGATCTGCCACGAGGCGTACGACAACACGAACCACGAGGACCCCCGCGGCACCCTCGTCGGCTTCGTGTCGGACCGGAACGCGGACGACATGTTCCGGCTCAGCGCCGAGGAGCGCAAGGAGCGCATCCTCGAGTCCCTGTCGCACTACTACGGCCCCGAGGCGAAGGACCCGGTCGTCTACTACGAGAGCGACTGGGGCACCGAGGAGTGGACCCGCGGCGCGTACGCGGCGAGCTTCGACATGGGCGGACTCCACCGGTACGGCGCGGATGTGCGCACGCCCGTCGGTCCGATCCACTTCGCCTGCAGCGACATCGCCGGCGCCGGCTACCAGCACGTCGACGGGGCGATCCGCATGGGCCGCCTCGCCGCCCGGAACATCCTCGCGGACGGCCGGGTATGAGCGGCCGCATCGTCGTCGGGTACACCGCGACGAAAGCCGGCCGCGACGCGGTCGCGGTCGCGGGTGGTCTGGCCGCGGCATCCGGCGCGGAACTCGACATCGTGCTCGTCCTGCCGGGCGAGGGACGCAGCGTCATCACCCCGCCCGACGCCTCCTACGACCGGTACCTGCTCGGCCAGGCCGAGTCCTGGCTCGCCGAGGCCACCGCCGGCGTCCCGGCGGGCGTCGTGCACCGGGAGCACGCGCGGTACGCCGACTCGTTCGCGGAGGGCCTCGTCGAGGCCGCCGACGAGTTCGGCGCCTCGCACCTCGTGGTGGGCGCGGCCGACGGGGGAGCGCGCGGTCGTCACCGGCTCGGGTCGACCACCAGCCAGCTCCTGCACTCGTCCGACGTCCCGGTCGTCCTGGTGCCGCGCGGTGCCCGCAAGCGGGTGACGGATGCCGGTGTGCCGCGACTCACCGTCGCGGTCGGCACGCGGGCCGGTGCCGACGTCCTCCTCGAGGAGGCGGTCGCGCTCGCGACGGCCACGGGGGCGTCGCTGCGGCTCGTCTCGCTCGTCACAGTCGACCTGCCGCCGTCGGTCGACACCGGCGTCATCCGCCTCGCTGGAGCCGCCCACGCCGAGAAGGTCCTGGACGACGTGCTCGCCGCGATCCCCGAGGGCGTCCGGGCCGACATCGTGACGGCGAAGGGCGACAGCATCGAGGACGCCGTCGCGCACCTCGACTGGCTGCCGGGCGAGCTGATCCTCGTCGGTTCGAGCCGCCTGGCCCAGCCGCGTCGCCTCTTCCTGGGTTCCGTCGCGGCGAAGCTGCTGAGCGAGATCCCGGTCCCGATGGTCGTCGTGCCCCGCACCCGCACCCCCGAACAGTCCCGCTGACCCGAAGGAGCTCGACGATGAGCCAGCACGCCGCAGAGAAGATCCCCGGGGCCACAGACGCCGCGATCTCCGCCAAGGGCCTGAGCGCCGGAACGGTGGGCCTGGTCGGAGCCGTCGTGATCGGCGTCTCCACCATCGCCCCCGCCTACACGCTCACCGCCTCCCTGGGACCCACGGTCTCCGCTGTGGGTGTCCAGGTCCCCGCCGTGATCCTCGTCGGGTTCATCCCGATGCTGCTCGTCGCTCTGGGGTACCGCGAGCTGAATCGGGTGATGCCCGACTCCGGCACGAGCTTCACGTGGGGTGTCCGCGCCTTCGGCCCGTGGATCGGCTGGATGACGGGATGGGGGCTGATCGCCGCCACCGTCATCGTGTTGTCGAACCTCGCCGGGATCGCGGTCGAGTTCCTCTTCCTGCTGATCGCACAGATCACCGGGAACGAGGCCATCGCCGACCTCGCCTTCAACCCGTTCATCAACGTCGGAGTGTGTCTCCTGTTCCTTGTGGGCGCCACGCTCGTGTCCTACCGCGACATGCAGACCACGCAGAAGTTCCAGTACGTCCTCGTCGGATTCCAGGTCGTCGTGCTGGTCCTGTTCGCCGTCGCCGCTTTCGTGAAGAGCTTCAGCGGAGACGGCATCGACCACCTCGCCTTCGACTGGTCGTGGGTCAACCCGTTCGAGGTGTCGAGCTTCAGCGCCTTCGCCGCGGGGATCTCGCTGTCGATCTTCATCTTCTGGGGCTGGGACGTCGTCCTCACGATGAACGAGGAGACGAAGGACCCCGACCGCACGCCTGGCCGCGCCGCGATGGTGACGGTCGTCGTCGTGATGGCGCTGTACCTCGCGCTGTCGGTCAGTCTGATGATGTTCGCCGGCGTCGGCACCGGTGAGCTCGGGCTCGGCAACGAGGACATCTCGGCGAACGTCTTCTTCGCCCTGTCGGGCCCGGTGCTCGGGCCTCTGGCGTTCCTCGTCTCGCTGGCGGTGCTGTCGAGCTCAGCGGCATCCCTCCAGTCGACGGCGGTCGGACCGGCGCGCACGCTGCTCGCCATGGGGCATTACGGCGCCCTGCCGCGGCGGTTCGCCGCCGTCAGCCCGCGGTTCTTCACACCCGGGTTCGCGACGATCGTGTCCTCCGTCGTCGCCGCCGTGTTCTACGCGGTGATGAGGCTCCTCAGCGAGAACGTCCTCACCGACACGATCCTGTCCCTCGGGATGATGATCTGCTTCTACTACGGGCTGACCGCGTTCGCGTGCGTCTGGTACTTCCGCAGGCAGTGGTTCGATTCGGTCCGGTCCTTCCTGTTCACGCTCGTGTCGCCGCTCGTGGGCGGGGTGATCCTCGCCGTCATCTTCGTCACGACGCTCATCGACTCGATGGACCCGGCCTACGGATCCGGTTCCGAGGTGTTCGGGGTGGGACTGGTCTTCATCCTCGGCATGCTGATCATCGTCGTGGGCATCCTCACCATGATCTGGCAGTCCGTTCGCCGTCCGGCGTTCTTCCGCGGGCAGACGCTCACGATGGACGCACCCCCCAGCGCGCGGAAGCTGCGCGCAGAAAGCGAGAACATCCGATGACCTCCCGCGAGTCCGAGCTCCTCTCCGCCGTCCCGAACCAGCTCTTCATCGGGGGCCAGTGGGTGGATGCCGAGGAGGGTAAGACGCTCGACGTCTTCGACCCGTCGACGGGAGAGGTGATCCGCCGCATCGCGGACGCCTCGCCGTCCGACGGCATCCGGGCCCTCGACGCGGCTGTCGCCGCGCAGGAGGCGTGGGCGGCGACCGCCCCGCGGGAGCGCAGCGAGATCCTGCGTCGCGCCTTCGATCTCGTCCAGGCGCGGAAGGAGGATCTCGCGCTGCTCATGACGCTCGAGATGGGCAAGCCCCTCGCGGAGTCGCGCGGCGAGGTCGCCTACGGCGGCGAGTTCCTCCGCTGGTTCAGCGAGGAGGCGGTGCGGATCACCGGGCGCTACGGGATGAATCCCGAGGGCACCGGGCGGATGGTCGTCTCGCAGCGGCCCGTCGGTCCCTCCTTCTTCATCACCCCGTGGAACTTCCCGCTCGCGATGGCGACCCGCAAGATCGCCCCGGCGCTCGCCGCGGGCTGCACCGTCGTGATCAAGCCGGCGGAGCTCACGCCGCTCACCACTCTCTTCTTCGCGCAGCTGCTCGCGGAGGCGGGGGTGCCCGCCGGTGTCGTCAACGTCATCACGACGGCGTCGTCGAGTTCGGTCTCGGGGCCGATCATCGCCGACCCGCGGCTGCGGAAGCTCTCCTTCACGGGCTCGACCCCCGTGGGCCAGAAGCTCATCGCACAGGCGGCCGAAGGAGTCCTCCGCGTCTCGATGGAGCTCGGCGGCAACGCGCCGTTCGTCGTGTTCGAGGACGCCGACCTCGACAAGGCCGTCGACGGCGCGATGCTCGCGAAGTTCCGCAACATCGGTCAGGCGTGCACGGCGGCCAACCGCTTCATCGTGCACGAGGCGGTCGCTGCCGAGTTCTCCCGGCGCATCGCCGAGCGTGTGAGCGACATGACCATCGGCCGGGGCACCGAGGACGGCGTGCAGATCGGCCCGCTCATCGACGACCGTGCGGTCGCGAAGGCGACTGAGCTCGTGGGCGATGCCGTCGCGCGCGGCGCCCGCATCCTCGCCGGGGGCAACGCCCTCGAGGGGCCGGGCACGTTCTACGAGCCGACGGTCGTCGCAGGCGTCGTGCCCGGCAGCGCGATCCTGCGCGAGGAGATCTTCGGACCGGTCCTCGCCATCACCACCTTCGCCGATGAGGACGAGGCCGTACGCCTCGCCAACGACACCGAGTACGGCCTGGTCTCCTACGTCTTCACGCAGGACCTCGCCCGCGGCCACCGGATGATCGACCGGCTCGAGACCGGCATGATGGGGCTGAACGTCGGGGTCGTCTCGAACGCCGCCGCGCCGTTCGGCGGTGTCAAGCAGTCCGGCATGGGTCGCGAAGGCGGCCTCGAAGGCATCCACGAATACCTGAACGTGAAGTACACCCTGATCCCCGCGTGAGCGGGACGAAGAGGAGCATCATGAGCGATTACGCCGTCATCGACCCCGCCACGGGGCAGACCCACGCCACCTACCCGACCGCGACCGCCGACGAGGTGGAGAGCGCACTCGCGCGTGCGGACGAGACCGCCCGCGGGTGGGGGCGCACCTCCACCCCCGCCGAGCGCGCCGACCTGCTGCGCCGCGTCGCGCAGCTGCACCGCGAGCGTCGCGAGGAGCTCGCGAAGATCATCGTCCGCGAGATGGGCAAGCAGATCGACGGGGCGCTCGGCGAGGTCGACTTCGCCGCCGACATCACCGAGTACTACGCCGACCACATCGACGAGATCACCGCCGACACCCCCGTCCCCATCGACGGCGACGGCACCGCCGTCATCCGCAAGACGCCCCTGGGCGTGCTCCTCGGTGTCATGCCGTGGAACTTCCCCTACTACCAGGTCGCCCGCTTCGCGGCGCCGAACCTGGCGCTCGGCAACACGATCCTCCTGAAGCACGCGCCGCAGTGCCCCGAGTCGGCAGCCGCCATCGAGGCGATGTACCGTGACGCGGGCTTCCCCGAGGGGGCGTACACCAACGTCTACCTGACGAACGAGCAGGCCGCCGACGTCATCGCGGACCCGCGGCTGCAGGGGGCCTCGGTGACCGGCTCGGAGCGTGCCGGTGCCGCCGTCGCCGAGGTCGCCGGACGGAACCTCAAGAAGGTCGCGCTGGAGCTCGGCGGGTCGGACCCGTTCATCGTGCTCTCCACCGACGACATCGACGCCGTCGCACAGGCGGCGGTCGACGCGCGTCTGGACAACACCGGCCAGTCGTGCAACGCGGCCAAGCGCTTCATCGTCGTCGACGGCCTGTACGACGCGTTCGTCGAGGCGTTCACGGCCAAGATGTCGGCGGCGAGCGTCGGCGACCCGTGGAGCTCCGACACCGTCCTCGGGCCGCTGTCCTCGCTCGCCGCCGCCGAGCGTCTCGAGAAGCAGATCCAGGATGCCGCGGCCCAGGGCGCGACGATCGTCACCGGAGGCACCCGTGACGGCGCGTTCTTCGCGCCGACCGTGCTCACCGGCGTCACGCCCGAGATGGACGTCTACCGTGAGGAGCTGTTCGGTCCCGCAGGCGTCGTCTACCGGGTCGCCGACGAGGACGAGGCGGTCCGCCTCGCCAACGACACCCCCTTCGGGCTGGGGTCGTACGTCTACACGACCGACCCCGAGCAGGCGACGCGCGTCGCCGACAAGATCGACGCAGGCATGGTCTACGTCAACCTGGTCCTCGCCGACGAGCCGGGGCTGCCCTTCGGCGGCATCAAGCGCAGCGGCACCGGCCGCGAGATGGGGCTGCTGGCGGCGGACGAGTTCGTCAACAAGAAGCTCATCCGCGTCGGCTGACGGGACGACGAGGGGGCGGCATCCGATCGGATGCCGCCCCCTCGTCGTGCGTCTCAGATCGAGACCGTCGCGCGGATCTCCGCTGCGTCGGCGTGGCGTCCGAGGCTCTCGTAGACGTCGCCGAGCTCGAGTGCCGCCTGCTGGCGGACGGGCTCGTTCTCCCCGGCGTGGTCGAGGGCCGAGCGGTACGCCGCCACCGCATCGGCGGGCCTCTCCGCGCCGACCAGGAGCCGGGCCGCCAGCAGTTCCGAGCCGGCGCCGGACGGCGCATCACCTGCGTGGGCGAACGCGTCCGCCGCCTGCAGAGCGGTGGCCACCGCCACGTCGGTCTCGCCCCGGGAGGCGAACAGCCGCGCGCGCGTGTCGAGCACATCGGCGACGTACCAGTGTGCGTCGTTCGCGCGACCGAGGGCGAGCGACTCGTCGACGACGGCGACGGCGTCCTCGTCTCCGCGCTGCATCTTGGCCTGTGCGAGCAGGTGCAGGGCTTCGGCGAGAAGCCCCACCTGATCCTCGCTGCCCCGGATCAGGCTGATCGCGGTGTCGAACGCGAGCACGGCGTCGTCGAACTCGGCGAAGTTGCCGAGGTGACGCCCCTGCTGCACGAGCGCGTGCGCCTGCCCCTCGGCCTCGCCGGCCTCCTCGTGCAGGTCGGCGGCGAATCCCCACGCGCCGACGGCGTTGCCGTAGTCGCCCGCGCCCTCGTAGGCGCGGGCGATCAGGCCGACGGTGATCGCCCGGGACCCTGCGGGGACCTCGGCTGCCGTCTCCTCCTGCAGCACCTCGTGGAGCGCGTCGGTCGCCTCCTGGGGCATGTCCGCCGCAATGAGCGCTCGCCCGAGCCGGTAGCGCGCATGGGCGGTCGGCGCGCCGGCGGACTCGAACCGCTCCGCTGCGGACCGATACCGTCCGGCGGCGAGGGAGGCCGCTCCGGCGTCTTCGTGCAGCGCACCGGCGAGCAGGAACGCCTCGCCCACGCGCAGGTCGTCGGCGCCGAGCGAGAGCAGCAGCCGCACGGCCTCGTCGGCGTCCGCGGCACCCGCCTCGAACTGCTCGGCGACGCCGCGCAGGCGCGCCCGCGACGCGAGCGTCCGTGCGCGGCGGCCGTCGCTCAGGGGTGCGGCCAACAGGTCGGCCGCCAGTTCCCGTGCGTCGTCGAACTGGGAAGCGGATGCTGCGGCATCCACTTCGAGCAGCCGCACACCCTGCTCACGGGACTCGTCGCCGGCCTCGGCGAACAGCAGGGCGGCCGTGCGCGCGTGCTCGCGGGCTTCGGCGAAGGCGCCCTCGTACATCCGTGCCACGGCGAGCGTCTGAAGCAGGTCCGCGCGCACCTCCGGGGGTGCGGCCTGTGCCGCGCCGACCTCGTCCTGCAGGAGCGCGCCCGCCTCGGCGAGATCCTTCCCGAACAGGAGCAGACCGAGGCGCTCCTCGAGATCGGCCTGGGCGGCGTGTCCGGCCGCGCGCAGCGCGGCGATCCGCTGCGGGAGGAACGCCTCCGCCTCGTCGATACGCTCGGTCGCGACGAGGCCGCCCAGCAGGTGCGACGACAGCCTCACGCGCTCGGCGGGCGCGGCATCCGTCACCAGCTCGGTCAACGGCTGGAGGGCGGCGGACGATCCCGCGTGCGCGAGGGCGACGGCGCGCTCGAGTCGCTCCTCTCGCGTGACGGCGGGGGCGGGAGTCGCCACGGACGAGAAGTCGTGCGTGCGGATCGGGACGTCGTAGCGCTCCGCACCGGTCTCTCGCAGCCGCTCGAGGGTGCGGGTGTGGGCGTCGGTGCCGTTGCGGCGATCGAAGGCCGCCGCGATCGACGCCGCCGCCGCCCAGGCCGCAGCGGCGAGCTCGTCGACTCGCCACGGCCCGTCGTGCGTCCCGAACACCGGCGCGAGCGCATCGGCGTCGGCGCCGCGGACGGTCAGATCCGGGTGGCCCGCCGCCCCGACGGCGTCGAGGGCGAGTGCGAACGACCCCAGCGCAGCGCCGTGCGCATCGGCGTTGAGGCCGTCGTGCACGAGCCAGGGGAGGTGCCGCTCGACGAGCGCGAGGGCGCGCGCCTCGTTGCCCGTCACCGCGCAGAACACGACGTTCTTGGCGACGATCGCGAGGTTGTCGGGGTTGTCCTTCGCGAGCCGGTAGCTCCGCAGGTGCGCGGTGCGGGCCTCGTCGAACATGCCGGCGCGCAGGTAGGGCAGGAGGATGCGCGAGAGCGCGTGCTCGGGCTCCTCGCCGCACGAGAAGCCGTTCTCGATCATCTCGCCGACGAGCCGGATGGCGTCGTCTTCCCGGCCGGTCTCGATGAAGAACCCGGCGAACTGGCTGCGCACGCACGCGTCGCAGTGGCTGTAGTCGTCGCGGGGGGTCGCCTCGAGCGTGCGCTGCAGCTCGGTCGCCTCGTCCATGCGGCCGGCGGCCCAGGCGTCCTCGAACCGCGCCATGAGCACGCCGCTCGGGCCGATGCCGGCGCGCTCGTAGTGCGCCTCCATGTCATCGAGCACCGCACCGATCTGCGCGGGGGAGAATTCCGGCGACCCGGCCAGGGCGCTCGCCATCCACTTGTACTGCCAGAGCAGGTCGCCCGCCGGCTCGACCGTCGCCGGGAAGCGCTCGGGATCGGCGTCGTGGTGGGCGAGGCACCACGCGAACGAGGTCAGCATGAGGTCGGTGTCGCCGCTCATGTTGGCGCTCGAGGTCTGCCGCAGGCGCGCCTCGTACTCCAGCCGCTCGTCCCCGCTCTCCTGCGCGAGGGCGACCGCCTGCGCGACGAGAGCCTGCTCCTGCGGCCCCCACGGGGTGTTGTCGATCTCGTCGAAGAGGGAACGTATGCGGGTGGCGTAACCGGTCATGAGACTCCTTCGGTCGCGGGCGGTGCGTCGGCGGCGATCGCGCGGTCGACGAGTTCGGTCAGCGCCGTCGACATGAGGGCGCGGTCGTCCGGTCCCAGCGGATGATGGCCGGCCAGCAGCGACTGCACGTAGAGCAGCTGGACGCTCAGCTCGAACACTCGGCCGGGCGCGGTCGCGGCGAGCCTGCGGATCATGGGGTTGGTCCAGTTGAGGCACAGCCGCGCGGCGGGCTCGTCGACGCCTCGCCCCGCGGAGACGATGCTCGCCGCACGGTCCAGGACGCCACCCCACAGGGCGCCGCCGGCGCTCCGGGCGCGCCCGCGGTCGAGTGCGCGGAGCACCTCGGGGTCGGCGACGAACAGCCCCGGCAGCTCCGGCCGCTCGAAACTCCGGACGACGACGTCGACATCCGGCAGCGCACCCCGGGCGCGATCCTCGAGGCCGGTGGCGGTCGCGCGGTCATCGAGCGGCGGCAGGTCCAGCCGGTCGATCTGCCCGACGACGTCCACGCGCTCGACCTCGACGCCGGGGAACAGCTCGGGGATGCGGCGGACCAGGTCGGCGTCGTACAGGTACCCGCCGTTGACGAGGACACCACTCGATGCGGTCATGCTCGCCACCTGACGGAACTCGTCGACGGTCTCGGCGAAGCGGACGAGCGGGAACCGGCGCGCCACCTCCTCGATGCGCAGTCGCCCGGCGGTCGTCTCGACGGAGAGCCAGCGCACGATGAAACGCGCGAGCTCGTCGTCGTGGCGGACGAGGGATTTGAGGGCGACCTCGTGGATCGACACGAACTGCGAGAGTCGGACCGGATCCTGCAGTGCGAGCTCGAGGATCCAGCGACGAATCGCCTCGCCGATCTCCTGCCGCGTCTGCTCCAGCGCGTCGTCGTCGACCAGGGACTCGCGGCTGGCCGTCGGGTGCAGCGCCCCCGAGTCGACGACGGCACGTGCGAAGAACGCCCAGGCGGGGAGCAGGTCGTCGGCGCGCTCGGTCAGCAGCATCCGTCGCAGGTACACGCGGGTGCTCTGGCGGGCGCCCGGGGGAGGGGCGAAGGGCAGGACGAAGGCCACGCCGCGGGTCTGCGTGCCCGGCACGTGCAGCGGGATGACGTCGAGCGGCTCCGCCCCGATCAGCTCGCGGCCGTAGCCGAGCTGACGTTCCAGGTCGCCGTCGAGGAAGGGTGCGCTCTCGGTCACGGTGGCCTCGCCGCCGCCGGGCAGATCGACGACGACGGTGTGCGGCAGGTATCGCCCGAACGTCTCGGCGAGCTCGAGCACCGTGCTCGTCCCGAGGAGCGAGCGCGTATCCGGTCGCGGGGTCAGGTGGACGCTCGTCCCGACGGGGACGTCACCGGTGTGCGGCGCGACGGTGAAGGTCCCGTCGGCGTGCCCGGTCCACTCGACGGCGTCACCGCCGGCGGCGCTGCGCGAGCGGATGACGATCGTGTCGCAGACCATGAAGCACGACAGCATCCCGATCCCGAACTGACCGAGGAAGTCGCTGCGCGGCAGGTCGAAGATGTCGCGCTTCGAGCTGCGCCCCACCGTCGCGAGCAGATCGGCGACCTCGGCTTCGGTGAGTCCGATGCCGTCGTCCCGCAGGACGAACTCGGCCGACGCGTCGCTCACGGGGGTGATCCGGATGCGGCCCCCGCCGCCGTCGAGGCCGCGTCGGGCGGCGATCGCATCCACTGCGTTCTGCAGGAGTTCGCGCAGGAACACGCGCGGACTCGAATAGATGTGCCGACTGAGGAGATCGATGACCCCCCGGAGGTCGACCTGGAACTGGTGGGCGGCGGAACTGTCGGTCACCGGGCTCCTCGAGATCGTTGATCGTGCGTGCGCCGGAACCCCCTCCGGCGCTGCCGCGACGCGACGGCCGAACAAGCCTAGCCATGCCGTTCGGCGGTCGCGTGGGAGTGCGTGCGTTCGCCACCCCGCAAGGCATGCCGTATGCTGGTGTGCGCAGTTGTCTGCATTCTTTTGCCGTGCCCATGGGTCGGACGGGATGCGGATCCCCGGGTCGCAAGACCTTAGGGCGGTAGCTCAATTGGCAGAGCAGCGGTCTCCAAAACCGCAGGTTGCAGGTTCGATTCCTGTCCGCCCTGCGCGTCAGCGTCAGCTGACTCGAACCGAGCAACAGGTGGGTTGAATGGTCCAGGATGAGCCGAACGGCGAGGTCGTCGCTGCCAGCAGCGGCGCCACCCGTGAGAAGAAGCTCAACTTCTTCCAGCGGATCGCCCTCTTCATCCGCCAGGTGATCGCCGAACTCCGCAAGGTCGTCACGCCGACCCGGCAGGAGCTCGTCAAGTTCACGCTCGTTGTCCTGGGATTCGTCGTCGTCGTGATGGCGATCGTGTACGGGCTCGACCTGCTCTTCACCTGGGTCACGGACATCGTCTTCGACGTGCCGAGCTGACGAACGGACGACCATCCGTCGCGGTGACGGACGGCATCCCGGATCATCCGGAGAATCCGCCGCCTCACCGCTGAACATCGAAGCCGAACCTGCAGGGAAGTGAATGACGTGACCGAAAGATATGTCGACGACGCCGACTGGTCGACCGCCGCGGAGCAGTCCAGCGAGGACGACGAGGCCCAGGAGGGCAACGTCCTGGCCGGCCAGGAGCGTTCCGCCGAGTCCGCCGAGCACGCCGCGCTGCACATCGAGGACGACGAATCCGCAGATGACGAGCCCACCGGAGAGGATGCCGTCGTGATCGAGGACCCTGAGGCCGACCGCATCGTGAACGACGCGCTCGAGATCGACCAGGCCGATGAGGCCGAGGCCGCAGCCGAGGTGCTCACCGAGTCGCTCGCCGACGAAGAGGCCGAGCGCGCCGCCGCCGCCGCCGACGAGGTCGCCCCCTACGACGGTCCGGAGCTCGGCGAGGACGAGGACGAGGACGAGACCCCCGAGGACCCGTACGAGGCGTTCCGTCAGGAGCTGCGCTCGCTCGAGGGCAAGTGGTACGTCATCCACTCCTACGCCGGTTTCGAGCGCAAGGTGAAGGCCAACATCGAGCAGCGCAAGTCGACGCTCGAGGTCGAGGACGACATCTATCAGGTCGAGGTCCCGATGGAGGACGTCGTCGAGATCAAGAACGGCCAGCGCAAGATGGTCAACCGCGTGCGGATCCCCGGCTACGTCCTGGTCCGCATGGAGCTCAACGAGGACACCTGGTCGGTCGTGC
This sequence comes from Microbacterium oleivorans, assembly GCF_023715745.1. Classification (GTDB taxonomy): domain Bacteria; phylum Actinomycetota; class Actinomycetes; order Actinomycetales; family Microbacteriaceae; genus Microbacterium; species Microbacterium oleivorans_D. The sequence goes on from NZ_JAMBOV010000001.1 coordinate 981,724, forward strand.
GTCACACGCCCGGTGTCACCGGCTTCGTCGGCAACGCCCACAACCCCACGCCCCTGCGCTTCGAAGAGGCCTTCAACATGCTGAAGCCCCTCGTCGAGGCCAAGGAGGTCGCCCCCGCCAAGGCCGGTGCCGCCAAGGGCTCCGCCACGCAGGCGCGTTCGGTCGTCACCGAGGTCGACTTCGAGATCGGTGAGACCATCACGATCAAGGAGGGCTCGTTCGCGGGCCTGCCCGGGTCGATCTCGGAGATCAAGCCCGAGAGCGGCAAGCTCACGGTCCTCGTCTCGCTCTTCGAGCGCGAGACCCCGGTCGAGCTCAGCTTCGACCAGGTCACCAAGCAGTAAGAGACGCGTCGCGAAGGCCCCGCTGCGGCGGGGCCTTCGCCATTCGCCCGGGGATGCCGGATGCGGTAGACTCATGTGGTTTGTGTGTCGCTTCGTCGCGCGCACGGACACCACCACGACCCGGAACCGCCGGGGCCGTGGGAGAACGGGGCATCCGTCCCGCTCGTGAAAGGAAGAGGAATGGCACCGAAGAAGAAGGTGACCGGCCTGATCAAGCTTCAGATCAACGCCGGTGCCGCCAACCCGGCGCCGCCGATCGGCCCCGCGCTCGGTCAGCATGGCGTCAACATCATGGAGTTCTGCAAGGCGTACAACGCCGCGACCGAGTCGCAGCGCGGCAACGTCATCCCCGTCGAGATCACCGTCTACGAGGACCGCAGCTTCACCTTCGTCCTGAAGACCCCGCCCGCTGCGGAGCTCATCAAGAAGGCCGCCGGCGTCGCCAAGGGTTCGAAGACCCCGCACACCGTCAAGGTCGCGAAGCTGACCAAGGACCAGGTCCGTCAGATCGCCGAGACCAAGATGCCCGACCTGAACGCGAACGACATCGAGGCCGCCTCGCTGATCATCGCCGGCACCGCCCGCTCCATGGGCATCACGGTCGAGGACTGAGGGGAAGATCATCATGGCTAAGTCCAAGGCTTACGAAGCAGCAGCGGCGAAGATCGACCGCTCCACGTTCTACTCCTCCGAGGAGGCTGTCGCCCTCGCGAAGGAGACCGGCTCCGCGAAGTTCGACTCGACCGTCGAGGTCGCGCTGAAGCTCGCCGTCGACCCGCGCAAGGCGGACCAGATGGTCCGTGGCACGGTCATCCTGCCCCACGGCACCGGCAAGACCGCCCGCGTCATCGTGTTCGCGACCGGTCCCGCCGCCGAAGCGGCCATCGCCGCAGGTGCGGACGAGGTCGGTGGCGCCGAGCTCATCGAGAAGGTCGCCGGTGGCTACACCGCGTTCGACTCGGCGGTCTCCACCCCCGAGCTCATGGGCCAGGTCGGTCGCCTCGGTAAGGTCCTCGGACCCCGCGGCCTCATGCCGAACCCCAAGACCGGCACCGTGACCCCCAACCCGGCCAAGGCCGTAGAGGAGATCAAGGGCGGAAAGATCGAGTTCCGTGTCGACAAGCACGCCAACGTCCACTTCGTGGTCGGCAAGGCGTCGTTCACGGCTGAGCAACTCAACGAGAACTTCACCGCCGCTCTCGAAGAGATCGTGCGCCTGAAGCCCTCGAGCGCGAAGGGCCGTTACATCCAGAAGGGCGCCATCTCGACCACGTTCGGTCCCGGCATCCCGCTGGACGTCAACGCTCTCGTCTGAGGTCACTGACAGCAAGGGGCTCCACCTCCGGGTGGGGCCCCTTCGTCGTTCCCGGCATTGGTAACGTCGGGAGCGTGGCCGGTGATCTGCAGACGCTCCTGGGAATCGACGCCCCGATCGTGCTGGGTCCCTTCGGCGGACTCTCCTCGATCGCTCTGACGGCGAGTGTCAGCGAGGCGGGCGGCCTCGGCTCCTTCGGGCTGTACGGGTACTCCGGCGATCGCATCCGCGAGACAGCGGCCGCGCTCCGCGCCGCGACCGGCCGACCCTTCGCTCTGAACCTCTGGCTGCCGACGGGTGACGAGGTGCGCCCCGACGAGGTCGACCTGACGGCGGCGCGCGACGCCGTCGCTCCCCTGTTCGAGGCAGCGGGTGTCGAGCCGCCGTCACTGCCCGCATCCTTCCTGCCCTCCTGGGAAGAACAGCTCGAGGCGGTGTGGGATGCCGCACCTGCAGCCCTCAGCGTCGTCTTCGGCGTGCCCGCGCCGGGCGTCGTGGCCGAGGCGCACCGGCGTGGCATCCGCGTCCTCGGCACCGCGACGTCGGTCGCCGAGGCGGTGGCGCTGGCGGACGGTGGTGTCGACGCCGTGGTGGCGAGCGGTGCCGAGGCGGCCGGTCACCGGGTGAGCTTCCTGCGGCGCGCCGAGGAGTCGCTCGTGGGCACCTTCGCCCTCGTGCCGCAGGTCGTCGACGCCGTCGGCGTCCCCGTCCTCGCGGCCGGAGGCGTCGCGGACCGCAGAGGCGTCGCCGCCGCCTTCGCGCTCGGCGCATCCGGGGTGCAGGTGGGGAGCGCCTTCCTGCGCACGCGGCAGTCGGCGGCGTCGGACGGGCACCGAGCGGCGCTGGCCTCGGCCACCGACACCGATACGGTGCTCACCCGGGCGATGAGCGGTCGCCTGGCCCGCGGCATCCCGAATCGGGCAGTGCACACGATCGAGCGCGCCGGGGCGATCGCCCCCTTCCCCGCGCAGAACTGGCTGACGGGAGCGTTCCGCTCCGCCGCCCCGCACGATCGCGACCTGGTGTCGCTGTGGGCCGGGCAGGCCGCCGGGCTGTCGCGGCAGGACGACGCGGCGGCGGTCTTCGCAGAGCTGGCTGCGGGGCTGCCGCGCTGACACAGTCCGTCACGCGGGGAAGATCTCACGGCTCCGCGTGTTGTACTGGGGGGTCGCGCCCGCCACCGCTGGTGCGCGACCGCCTTCCACCCCCTCACCAAGGAGATCCATGTCCCGTCGTACCGCCGCTCTCGGAGCACTCGCCCTCAGCACCGTCCTGGCGCTGACCGCCTGCTCGACGAACTCGGGGCAGCCGGCCGCCGGTGGAGAGGACCTCGGACTCGCCGAGTCCGGCACGCTGACGGTCGCGACCGAGGGCACCTACCGTCCCTTCACCTACCACGACGAGACCGGCAAGCTCGTCGGCTACGACGTCGAGATCATCGAGGCGGTCGCCGAGAAGCTCGACCTGAAGGTCGAGTTCCAGGAGACGCAGTGGGACGGCATCTTCGCCGGTCTGGACGCCGGCCGTGTCGACGTCATCGCCAACCAGGTCTCCATCAACCCCGAGCGCGAGGAGAAGTACCTCTTCAGCGAGCCGTACACCGTCTCGCCGAGCGTCGTCGTGGTGCAGGAGGACGACGACTCGATCTCGAGCTTCGCCGATCTGAAGGGCAAGAAGACCGCGCAGTCGCTCACGAGCAACTTCTTCCAGCTCGCCGAGGAGGCCGGTGCCGACGTCACCCCCATCGAAGGATGGGCGCAGGCCGTCGAGCTGCTGCGTCAGGGCCGGGTCGACGCCACGGTCAACGACAAGCTGACGTTCCTCGACTACGAGAAGACCAACGGACCCACGGGCCTGAAGATCGCGGCCGAGACCGACCCCGCCCAGAGCGCCGTCGTCGCCACCAAAGACAAGACGGCCCTGATCGAGAAGATCGATGACGCGCTCGACGAGCTGCGCGAAGATGGAACCCTCGCGAAGATCAGCGAGACCTACTTCGGAGCCGACGTCACCGAGTGATTCCGGCCCCGGCGGGCTCGGCGTGGCGCTGTGAGGCGCCCGTCGAGCCCGTCGCCCGTTCTGCGAAAGGATGCCGGTGGACGCCGACACATGGCAGCTGGTCCTGAGCTCGTTCTGGCCGATGCTCGTCGCCGGGGTGACGGTGACCATCCCCCTCGCGGTCGTCTCGTTCGCGGTCGGTCTCGTGCTGGCGATCGCCGCGGCGCTGATGCGGATCTCGGGCAACCGGGTGCTGTCGGGCGTCGCCCGGTTCTACATCTCCGTCATCCGCGGCACACCGCTGCTCGTCCAGATCTTCGTCGTCTACTACGGTCTGCCGCAGATCGACATCCGCCTCGAGGCTTGGCCGGCCGCGGTGATCGCACTGTCGTTGAACGTCGGCGGGTACGCCGCCGAGGTCATCCGCGCTGCCATCCTCTCGGTCCCCAAGGGGCAGTGGGAGGCGGCCTTCACGGTCGGGCTGCCGCGGGCGACGGCGCTCCGCCGCATCATCCTGCCGCAGGCCGCCCGCGTGTCGGTCCCCCCGCTGTCGAACACGTTCATCTCGCTCGTGAAGGACACGTCGCTCGTCGCCCAGATCACGGTCGCCGAGTTGTTCCTCGCGGCGCAGCGCATCGCCGCGTTCAGCTCGGAGTTCCTCGTCGTCTACATCGAGGCCGCTGTCATCTACTGGCTCTTCTGCCTCGTCCTCTCCTTCGGTCAGGACCGCATCGAACGGAGGCTCGATCGCCGTGTCGCACACTGATGCACCCCTCCTCAAGGTCACCGGGCTGCGCAAGTCCTTCGGTGACAACGTCGTCCTGGACGGCGTGGACTTCGCCGTGCGTCGCGGTGAGGTCGTCTGCCTCATCGGTCCCAGCGGTTCGGGCAAGACCACGGTGCTCCGCTGCCTCAACGGGCTCGAGGCCCCCGACGCCGGGGTGGTCAGCTTCTCCGACGGCCAGGCGCACGACTTCGCCGAGTCGACCAAGGGGCGGGTGGCGAAGCGGCAGCGCGCCGCGCTGCGGGACCGCTCCGCGATGGTCTTCCAGCACCACAACCTGTTCCCGCACCTGACGGTCCTCGAGAACGTGATCGAGGGACCCGTGCACGCGCGGGGGATCGCGAAGGATGCGGCCGTCGCCGACGCCGAGCGGTTGCTCGCTCGCGTCGGACTGGCAGAGAAGCGGGATGCCTATCCGCACGAGCTGTCCGGCGGACAGCAGCAGCGGGTCGGCATCGTGCGGGCGCTGGCGCTCGCTCCCGAGGTCCTGCTGTTCGACGAGCCGACCAGCGCGCTCGATCCGGAGCTCGTGGGCGAGGTGCTCCTCGTGCTCAAGGAGCTCGCCGACGAGGGATGGACGATGGTCATCGTCACCCATGAGCTCGGCTTCGCGCGGCAGGTCGCCGACGAGGTGGTCTTCTTCGACGGCGGTGTCATCGTCGAAAGCGGCCACCCTCGTGATCTGTTCACGGCGCCGCAGAACGAGCGCACCCGGCGCTTCCTCGACCGGATCCTCCGGCCCCTCGAGGACTGACGCGTCAGGCGTCGCGGCGGATCTCGAAGTCCGCCTCGTCGTCCTGCGGCGTGACCTCGGTCAGGACGACGTCGTCGACGACACCCCCGCGCGGCCCCTTCGCCGCCCAGTCGACGACCGCCTCGACGGCAGCCGCGTCGCCCTGCACCTCGGCCTCGACCGTGCCGTTCGACAGGTTGCGCACCCATCCTGTGGCACCGGCCGCACGTGCGGTGTGCTGCATCGCGAACCGGAACCCGACGCCCTGGACGATGCCTCGGACGACGAGGCGGATGCGGCGCATCAGGCGTCCGCCACGCTCAGCACGACCTTGCCGCGCGTGTGCCCGAGTTCGAGCTCTCGGTGCGCGTCGGCCGCGTCGGCGAGGTCGAAGACCCGATCGATGTAGACCTGGACGGCACCCGAGTCCAGGAGGCGACCGAGCGTCGAGAGGGCGGAACCGTCGGGGACGGTCTTGTACGACGTGGCGCGCACGCCTGCCGCCGCTGCGGCATCCGCGTATCCGTCCCACGCCCCCGTGGGCACCATCACATAGAGACCGCCGGGTCGCAGGACCGTCAGGGATCGCGTGCCGGTGTCGGCGTGGACGTTGCCCACGAGGTCGATGACGACGTCGACCTCGCCGACGACCTCTTCGAAGCGTGTGGTCGTGTAGTCGATGGCGACGGATGCCCCCAGCTCTCGCAGCCAGCCCAGGTTGCGCTCCGAGCCCGTCGCCGTCACGTGCGCCCCGAAATAGGCCGCCAGCTGGACGGCGAAGTGCCCCACGCCGCCCGCGCCGGCATGGATGAGGACGCGTTGGCCCTCGTGCGCATGAGCAGTCTCCACGACGAGTCCCCACGCGGTGAGGGCCGCGACCGGCACGCCCGCGGCCTCGACATGGGAGAGGGACGCAGGCTTGCGCGCCACCGACAGCGAGGGCACGACAACGTAGTCGGCGTAGCTCCCCCCGGAGCGCGGGAACGGCACCATGCCGAAGACAGGATCACCCGGCTGCAGGGGATGAGCCTCGAACGGGCTCGCGACCACGACACCGCTGAAGTCGAATCCGAGCGGGCTCGTCGTGGGATCGGTGACCAGCCCGTGGAGGCCGCGGCCGGCACGCGTCTTGGCGTCGATCGGGTTGATCCCGGCGGCGACGACGCGCACGAGCAGCTCGCTGAGGGCCGGTTTCGGCACGGGGAGCTCGGCGACGCGAAGCGCCTCCGCTCCGCCGGGAGTGTCGTAGACGATCCCCCGCATGAGGGGGGGAGGAGCGGTCACCTCGACGACCTCGCTCGCACTGGGGGCTGCGGATCGCAGCGGCCGGAATCGCATCGGCTGCTCCTTCTCACCTTCGCTCGACGGCGAGCGCTGGGGGTGCTCGGTGGAAGACCAGTCAATCGCGCCATTGTCTCGATGGTGTTACGCCGGCATCACCGGAGCGAGAAGCCCGACGGTGACCTATGCGGTGGGGCCGCCGTCGGGCTGTGATCCGGCCACGAGGGCGTGGAGCAGACGGGCGAGGTTCTCGATGTCCTCGACGCGCCAGTCCTCGAGGGCTGCGAGGAGCGCACCCTCCTGCGGGCCGCGCGCGTCGGCCAGCCGCTCTCGTCCGAGGCTGGTCGCGCTCAAGAGACTCGAGCGGCCGTCGTTGGGGTCAGGGGTGCGTTCGATGAGTCCGAGCTCGGTCAGCTCGCGGACACTGCGGCTGAGCTGGCCCTTGTCGAGGAGGAGCATCTCGGCGAGGGCGGATTGGGTGACCGGCTCATGCCGGACGATCGTCGTGAAGACCTTGTATGCGCCGGGCAGCATCCCCGGGCTCACGCGATTCGCGTTCTCGGTGATCTTGCGTCGGAAGAGCGTGATCAGGTCGCTGAACTCGCCCTCGAGGGCCCGCACCGCGGCGGTGCGGGCCTCTCGATCGGTCGAGGCGGACATCGTGTCCATGTTACCGACGCGCCTCCGCCGCGGGCTCGTCCGTCGCGGCATCCGAGACGATCGTGGGGACGGTGGCCGTCGCGGTGACCGCGTCCATTCCCGCGGGAACGGACACCGTGGCCAGGTCGGCTTCCGACGCCTGGCGACGTTCGGTCGTCGTCATGGTGCTGAGGCTGCGGTTCGGCAGGAAGATCACGGCCAGGATGCTGATCACGCCGAACGGTACGGCGATGAGGAACGCCGACGAGATGCCCTGGGCGTAGATGTCCTCGACGATCACGCGCAGACCTTCCGGCATGGTGGCCACGCGGGGGAGGGCACCGGAGGCGAGCTGCTTCGCCCAGGTCGCTCCTTCCGGACCGAGAGCGGTCAGAGCCGCGGCGATCTTCTCCTGCGCGCCCCCGAACAAGTCGGTGACCCGTGCGGCGAGCGCCGCGCCCATGAGCGAGACGCCGACCGTGCCGCCGAGGCTCCGGAAGAAGGTGACTCCCGAGCTCGCGACGCCGATCTCCGAGGGCTTGGCGGTGTTCTGCACGGCGAGGACGAGGTTCTGCATCGTCATGCCGACACCCGCGCCCAGCAGGAACATGTAGACCGAGACGAGGAAGAAGTCGGTGTCGTAGTGGATCGTCGACAGGAGCGACGCCCCCGCGGTCAGCAGGATGCTGCCCACGACGAGGTACGGCTTCCAGTGACCGAATCGGGTGATGAGCGCACCCACACCGACCGATGAGAGCAGCAGTCCGGCGATCATCGGGATCGTCATGAGACCGGCCTCGGTCGGGGTCGCGCCGCGGGCCATCTGCATGTACTGGCCGAGGAAGACCGACGCGCCGAACATCGCGATCCCCGTCGCGATCGATGCGACGACCGCCAGGGTGAAGGTGCGATCGCGGAAGAGCGTGAGCGGCACGAGGGGCTCGCTGGTGCGCAGCTCGACGACCACGAACAGCGCCGCGGCGAGGAGGGCGCCACCGACCATGAGGATGGTCTCGATGCCCCACCAGTCGAAGCTGGAGCCGGCGCTGGTGACCCAGATGAGCAGGAGTGAGACCGCCGTCGACAGCAGCACGATGCCGAGGTAGTCGATCTTCGGACGACGGCTGCTCACGCTCGAGTGGGGCAGGGTGCGCTGCACCATGATGAGTGCCGCGACGGCGATCGGCAGGGACACGAAGAAGTTCCAGCGCCATCCGAACGCGTCGGTGATGACACCGCCGAGCAGAGGTCCGCCGACGGTCGCGACGGCCATGACGGCGCCGAACAGGCCCATGTAGCGGCCGCGCTCACGCGGGCTGATGATGTCGGCCATGAGGACCTGGCTGAGGGCCGCGAGGCCGCCGGCGCCGAGACCCTGCACGGCGCGGAAGGCGATGAGCGTTCCCGGGTCCTGGGCGAATCCGGCCGCCGCGGTGGCGAGCACGAAGATGACGAGTGCGATCTGGTACAGCGCCTTACGGTTCACGAGGTCGGCGAGCTTGCCCCAGATCGGGGTGGAGATCGCTGTGGTGAGCAGCGTCGCGGTCACCACCCAGGTGAAGGCGCCCTGGTCGCCCTCGAGGTCGTGGATGATGACGGGCAGCGAGGTCGAGACGACCGTCGAGGCGATCATCGACACGAACATGCCGAGGAGCAGCCCCGACAGCGGGGCGAGGACCCGGCGCGCAGCGGTGGGGGTCGAGGTGGTCATGCAACTCCTGTTAGATGATTCAAGTCAACATTTGATTGAAGTCAACGATATGCCTATGTTTGATCCACGTCAACCATCTGTGATGAGGGCACGCCGAAGAACCCCCGCGGGCAGAGGGGGCGGCGCGGGTCAGTCCGCGAGGGCGAGGGCGCGGAAGATGTCGCGCTCCCGCAGCTGCTCGCGACGACTGACAGGCGCGGCCACCTCGCGCACCGGCGGAGTCTTACCGGTCGTGCGGTGGTAGAGCTCGTCGATCAGAGCGGTGGCCAGTCGGACGAGAGAGCCGATCTCCGCCTCGTCACGGTCGATCCAGGCGCACCGCGGCTCGTCCCGCAGGGGAACGAAATCCTGGTGCTCCTCCCACACCACGAGCGTGCGCTCGGCGCCGAGGACGTGCTGCTGCCACCACACCTGGCGGAGATACGTGCGCGGGATCGACTTCCAGGTCTTGTTGGTCGTCTTGATCTCAGCGAGTGTGACCCGGCCGGCGGCATCCACCATGATCCCGTCCGGTGTCGCGAGGTGCCGCTTCTCGATCTCGGCGTGGAACAGGGCCGACGACGGGCGGATGCCGTGGGTCGCCGCGACCCATGCGGCGATCTCGGGCTCGCGACGCCGACCGTGGTCGGTGTAGGCGTTGCCGCTGAATCCCGAGCCGTTCAGCTTGGCCTCGGCGGCCCGGGAGATCGCCTTCTCACTGGTGAGGGAGGCGACGTCGGTCGCGGTGATCCCGCGGGAGCGGGCCCGCATCCACGCCACCCGGTCGCGGGAGTCCGCGACGATCCGGGCGGCGAGTTCGGGGGTCACCCGTCGATCCTAAGTCGCCCCTCCCGCACGACGTACCCGACCCGCCGCGCGGCCGTCGCCCGGTCAGACGGTCGCGACGCCGGCGGCGAGCACGTCCCGCGAGAGCGCATGTTCGACGGCGAGGATGCTGGCGCCCAGAACACCCGCCTCGGCGCCGGTCGCCGACTGCACGATGGACAGATGCGCCGTGGCCAGCGGAGCGGAGCGGGCGTAGACCACCTCGCGGACGCCGGCGATCAGGTGCTCGCCGACACGGGCCATCGATCCACCGATGGCGATGACCGACGGATTCACGAGACTGACGCACGTCGTGAGCACCTCGCCGATGTCGCGCCCGGCCTGCCGGACCGCCTGGATGGCGTCGACGTTGCCGTTCTTGACGAGATCGACCACGTCGCCCACGGTGTGGGCCTCCACCCCCATTGCGCGCAGGCTCCGAGCGATCGCGGGACCCGAGGCGAGCGCCTCGAGGCAGCCGCGGTTGCCGCACGTGCAGGGCACATCCCCGCCGCGCGCGATGTGGACGTGCCCGATGTCGCCGGCGACGCCCTGCGCGCCGCGCTGCAGGTGTCCGTCCGAGATGAGACCCGCCCCGATGCCGGTCGCGATCTTGACGAAGAGGAGGTTGTCGACCGACGGCCAGGCCGTCGCGCGCTCGCCGAGGGCCATCGTGTTCACGTCGTTGTCGACCAGCACCGGCACGGCGATGTGCGCCTGCAGCCAGCCGGGGATGTCGAACCCGTCCCACCCCGGCATGATCGGCGGGGTCGACGGTTTGCCGCTGGAGTGCTCGACGGGTCCCGGGACACCGATGCCGATCGCGGCGACGGCGGTGTCGTCTCGATCGACCTGGGCGAGCAGTCTGCGCGCGCCGTCCAGGAGCCAGGAGAGGACGGCATCCGGTCCGTCGGCGATGTCGATCCGCTCGGAGAACTCCGCGAGGATCGTCCCGGCGAGGTCCGCGATCGCCACCGTCGCGTGAGAGGCGCCGAGGTCGGCCGCGATGACGACCTTCGCGCCGGGGTTGAGCGCGAACTGGGACGGTGGGCGCCCGCCGGTCGACACCTTGTCGGCGACCGCGGTGACGAGCCCGATCCGCATCAGCTCGTCGACCCGCGCGGCGATCGTCGAGCGCGCGAGCCCCGTCGACTTGGCGAGCTCTGCCCGGGTGCGCGGTACTCCGTCGCGCAGCAGCTGGAAGAGCTCGCTGACACCGCTGGCGAGGGAGGGGGAGTCTGTCATCGGGTCACTTCTTCCAGGTCCTGCTGCCGGCGGGCCCCGGCTGTCGTCAATTGTCCCCCCGGCGGTCCTGGGCGCCGTGCATGTGACGCCGGGGGCGAGGGCTCAGGACGCGCGGCCGGCGGGGCGAGCGAACCGCTGCTGCAGCAGGACCGCCACGACGATGATGACGCCCTTCGCGACGGCCTGGACCGACGACGTGAGGTTGTTCTGGATGAAGACGTTGGTCAGGGTCTGGAAGATCAGGACACCCAGCACGGTGCCCGTGATCGTGCCGCGGCCGCCGATCAGGAGGGTTCCGCCGACCACGACGGCGGCGATGGCGTCCAGTTCGTAGAGCTGACCGTTGACCGACGTGCCCGCCGTCGTGCGGCCGAGGATCATCACACCGGCGATGCCTGCGCAGAGGCCCGAGAGGGCGTAGAGGTACAGGACGTGGCGCTTGACGTCGATGCCGGCCAGGCGCGCCGCCTCGCGGTTGCCGCCGATCGCGACCGTGCGCCGCCCGAAGGTCGTCCGGTTCAACAGGACCCAGCCGAGGACGGCGACCACGAGGAAGATCCAGATGAGCATGTCGACGCCGAGGATGTCGAGGTTCATGAAGGTGATGAACTCCCGCTGCCCGCCGACCTGCAGGGTGCGGCGGTCGGCGAGGATCTCGGCGAGTCCGCGAGCGCCCACCAGCATGGCGAGGGTCGCCATGAAGGCGACCACGTTGCCGTAGGCGATGACGATGCCGTTGAGCAGTCCCGCGAACACGCCCACCGCCAGGGCGACGACCACCATCACGATCCAGTGGGTCTGGTCGGCGAGGTCCTGCACCGCGGCGAGTGCACCCACCACCGAGGCGAGGCCGAGGACCGAGCCGACCGACAGGTCGATCCCGCCCGCGATGATGACGAGCGTCATCCCGATGCTGATCACTCCGACGATCGACGCCTGACGGAGGATCACCATGATGTTCGACAGGCCGAGGAAGGTGTCCGGTGCTGTCGCCGCCCCCACGACCACGAGGACGAGCAGGGCCAGGACGAGGCCGAGGTTGCGCCCGACGGAGCCGGAGAGGATGCGTCGCCACATCGGCGCATCCGGCGTGGCGACGGTGGATGTCGTCGTCGTGGGCTCTGTCGGGGTGAGGGGAGTGTCCGCCCCCGCGGTGGTCTGCTCGCTCACGCGGCGGTTCCTTTCATGACGAGGTCGAGCACTGCGTGCTCGTCGATCTGGGTGGAGGGGACGGTGGAGAGGATGCGACCCTCCGCGACGACGAGCACGGTGTCGGACAGGCCGATCACCTCCTCGATCTCGCTCGAGACGATCACGACCGCGTTGCCCTCGGCGGCGAGCCGCCGGATGAGCGCGTAGATCTCCGCGCGGGCACCGACGTCGACGCCGCGTGTGGGTTCGTCGAGCAGGAGGACCCGGGTCCCGTGCACGAGCCACCGGGCGAGCAGGATCTTCTGCTGATTGCCGCCGGACAGCGTTCGCGCTGGACGATCGGGGTCTGCGGGTCGGAGCTCCAGGGCGTCGATCTGCTGCCGGGCAGCGGTCCGTTCCGCGCGGAAGTCCAGGAATCCTGCGCGAGCGAATCGCGGTATGGAGGGGAGACTCACGTTCATCGAGATCGGCTCGTCGAGGACGAGCCCCTGGCTCTTGCGTTCCTCGGGCGAGAGTCCGACGCCCGCGGCGACCGCGTCGACGACCGAGCCCCGCCGCAGTCGACGGCCGGCGACCGATACGGTGCCGGCCGTCGCGCGACGGGCGCCGTAGACGGTTTCGAGGATCTCGGAGCGGCCCGACCCGACGAGCCCGGCGAGGCCCACCACTTCGCCGGCGCGCACCTGGAAGGACACATCCTCGAACACGCCGCGCAGCGAGAGGCCGTCCACGTCCAGCACGACGGGGGCGTCGGTGGGGAGGGGAGCGTGCGGGGGGAACACGTTCGCGACCTCGCGGCCGGTCATCAGGCGGATGAGCTCCGGCGTCGGGGTGTCGGCAACCGGCAGCCCCGTCGCGGTGGTCCTGCCGTCCTTGAGGACGGTGATGCGATCGCCGATCTGGCGGATCTCCTCGAGTCGGTGGGTGATGTAGACGACGGCGATGCCGGCGGCGGTGAGCTCGCGCACGACGCCGAACAGGTTCTGGACCTCGTGCGTGTCGAGGACGGCCGACGGCTCGTCCATGATGATGAGCTTCACGTCGTGGGAGAGAGCGCGGGCCATCGCGACGATCTGCTTGTTGGCGGCGCTCAGCTGGCTGACCTCGACGTGGGGGGAGAGGCCTCCGTGTCCCAGCCGGCGGAGGAGCTCACGAGTCCTCGCGGCGGCTTCGCCGCGTCGGGTGAACCCGGCGCGGGACAGCTCGTGGCCGAGGAAGATGTTCTCCGCGATGGTCAGGCCGTCGACGACGTCGAGCTCCTGGTACATCGTCGCGATGCCCAGGGCGAGCCCGGCATCCGGGTCCGGGATCTCGACGACCTCGCCTGCCCACCGGATCTCGCCCTCGTCCGGCCGATGGACGCCCGCGAGCGTCTTGATGAGCGTCGACTTGCCCGCCCCGTTCTGACCGAGGATGCAGTGGACCTCGCCGGCGCGGACCTCGAGGTCGACGCCGCGGAGCGCACGAACGCCGGCGAAGGCTTTCGCCACCCCCCGGACGTCGAGTAATGACGATGCATGGTCGACTTTGATCACGCGGTGAACATAACATGCCGACTTCGAGCGGCGCGAGACTCAGAATCTCCGCATGCGTGGGCACGGATCGCGGCATCCGCGTCGCAGACACCCGACAACCGCCTCAATTCCGGTGTCGGAACTTCTGTCGATTTAGAAACAAAAGTTGACGAATCCAACATTCATTCTGTTATGTTCGTCCCGTCAGCGCTGACCCTCCTCGCAGGTGGACTCGAAACCGAGAGGCGCGTTGGCCGCTTCACACCAGAGCTGCATCACATTCAAGGAGGAAGACATGCGCTCACGCATGACCGCCCGGACGCGCCTCGTCCTGACCGGCGTCGCCGCCGCTGCCGCGATCGGCCTGCTGGCTGGCTGTACGGGCACCGGCGCCGATGAGGACAGCGTCGTCGACCAGGGGACCTCGGCCGAGGAGAACGCCGAGACCGGAGACACCGTCACGATCGGCTTCTCGGGCCCCGCCGCCGATCACGGATGGCTCGGCGCCATCAACTCCGGCGCAGCCGACGCCGCGGCCAGCTTCGACGACGTCGAGCTGAAGACGGCGGAGGGGACCAACGACCCCATCGCTCAGATCGCCGCCGTCGAGACCTTCGTCAACGACGGTGTCGACGCGATCGTCCTGCTGCCGACCGACGGCGCCGCGCTCACCGAGGCCGCCATCGCCGCGATGGAGGCTGGCATCCCCGTCATCAACGTCGACCGAGAGTTCTCGAGCCCGTTCGCCGCTCGTGCGACGATCCTGGGCGACAACTACGGCATGGGGGTCTCGGCGGGCACCTACATCTGCGGGCAGCTCGAGGGGCAGTCGGACGCCGTCGTCGCCGAGATCGCCGGCATCGACTCCCTTCCGCTCACCCAGGACCGCTCCCAGGGCTTCAAGGATGCGCTCGAGGACTGCGGGCTCGAGGTCTCCGCCCGTGTCGCCGCCGACTTCACGGTCGCGGGCGGCGAGTCCGCGGCATCCCAGCTGCTGTCGGCCAACCCGAAGATCGACGCCATCTGGAACCACGACGACGACCAGGGCATCGGCGTCATGGCCGCGATCGACTCGGCCGGCCGCGACGAGTTCTTCATGATGGGCGGCGCCGGCAGCAAGGCCGCGATGGAAGCCATCAAGGCCGACGACACCGTACTCAAGGCGACGGTCATCTACCCGTCGACCCAGGCGGCCGACGGCGTCGCGCTGGCGCGCCTCATCGCTCAGAACAAGACGCTCGGGGACATCATCACCCCCGGCATCCCGAACCGGATCGTCCTCGACGCTCCGGTGGTCACGAAGGACAACGTCGACCAGTACATCGACCTCTCGTTCGAGTGATCATCGAAGGGGGCGCCCGGTGCGTGGGCGCCCCCACCATCTCCGAGAGGACACCGACATGACGGACACGCTCCGGGTCGCGATGATCGGCCACGGCTTCATGGGCGCCGCCCACTCGCAGGGCTGGCGGGTCGCCCCTAGATTCTTCGACCTGCCGCTCGATCCCGTCATGCACGTCGTGACCGGGCGCGACGCGGCCTCGACCGCCGCTGCCGCAGCGAAGTGGGGATGGTCGGAATCCTCCACCGACTGGCGGGCCACGATCGAACGCGACGACGTGGACGTCGTCGACATCGTCACCCCCGGCGACACGCACGCCGAGATCGCGATCGCCGCGCTCGACGCCGGCAAGCACGTCCTCTGCGAGAAGCCGCTGGCCAACTCCGTGGCCGAGGCCGAGGCGATGACGGATGCCGCGGAGCGCGCTGCGGCGCGGGGCATCCGCGCCATGGTGGGCTTCACCTACCGCCGGGTGCCCGCCGCGACCTTCGCCCGCGACCTGGTCGCCGCCGGCAGGATCGGCGAGGTGCGTCAGGTGCGGGCGGAGTACCTGCAGGACTGGCTCATGGACCCGGAGGCACCGATGACCTGGCGTCTCGACCGGGCGAAGGCGGGCTCGGGGTCGCTCGGCGACATCGGCGCGCACGCGGTGGATCTCGCGGAGTACATCACGGGGCAGACCGTCGACAGCGTCTCGGGCATCGTCGAGACCCTCGTCGAGGAGCGCCCCCTGCTCGGGGAGGGCATCGGGCTCTCGGGCACCGCGAGCACCGAGCGCGGGCGGGTCACCGTCGACGACGTCGCGCTGTTCACGGGGCGGCTGAGCTCCGGAGCCCTCGCGTCCTTCGAGGCGACGCGCTACCGCACCGGTCGCAAGAACGCGCTGCGCGTCGAGGTGTCCGGAACGCGCGGTGCGCTGTCCTTCGACCTCGAGCGGCTCAACGAACTGGACTTCTACGACGCGACCGCGGCTGAAACCGAACTCGGATTCCGCCGCATCCTCGTCACGGAGCACGACCACCCCTACCTGTCGCGGTGGTGGCCCACCGGCCACATGCTCGGCTACGAGCACGGCTTCTCCCACCAGGTCGTGGACTTCACGACGGCCATCGCCGAGGGCACCGCGCCGCGGCCGTCGTTCGCCGACGGCCTGCACGTCCAGCGTGTCCTCGACGCGGTGGAGCGCAGCTCCGCGGACCAGAGCCGCTGGGTGCAGACGAACGACTGACCGCGGGACCCCCGCATCCGAGAAAGGATCCGCAATGGCGCGACCGATCACCCTGTTCACCGGCCAGTGGGCAGACCTGCCCTTCGAGGAGGTCGCGCGCCTCGCGGGGGAGTGGGGGTACGACGGACTCGAGATCGCCTGCTGGGGCGACCACCTCGACGTGTCCCGATGGGACGACGCCGCGTACGTCCGCAGTCGGAAGGAGATCCTCGAGCGCAACGGCCTGCAGGTGCACGCCATCGCGAACCACCTGGGTGGCCAGGCGGTGTGCGACGACCCGATCGATCAGCGGCACCGCGACATCCTCTCCGACCGCGTCTGGGGTGACGGCGACGCCGAGGGCGTGCGCCGGCGCGCGGCCGAGGGCATGAAGGACACGGCACGGATGGCCGCGAAGCTCGGGGTGAACATCGTCACCGGCTTCACGGGGTCCTCGATCTGGAAGTACCTCGCGATGTTCCCGCCGGCATCGCAGGACATGGTCGACGCCGGCTACGAGGACTTCGCCGCCCGCTGGAACCCCATCCTCGACGTGTTCGACGAGGTCGGCGTCCGATTCGCGCACGAGGTCCACCCGTCCGAGATCGCGTACGACTACTGGACCACCCACCGCGCCCTCGAGGCCATCGGTCACCGCGAGGCCTTCGGGCTGAATTGGGATCCGAGCCACATGGTGTGGCAGGACCTCGACCCGGTGTCGTTCCTCTGGGACTTCCGCGACCGCGTCATCCACGTGCACTGCAAGGACACGAAGAAGCGCCTCGGCAACGGACGCAACGGTCGGCTGTCGTCGCACCTCGCCTGGGCCGACCCGCGCCGCGGCTGGGACTTCATCTCCACCGGTCATGGGGACGTGCCGTGGGAGGACGCGTTCCGCATGCTCAACGCGATCGGCTACACCGGCCCGCTCTCGGTCGAATGGGAGGACGCCGGCATGGACCGCCTCGTCGGCGCCCCCGAGGCGCTCGCCTTCGTCCGCCGCCTCTCGACGTACGAGCCGTCCGCCGCGGCCTTCGACGCCGCGTTCTCCTCGCACTGACCCCGGACGCATCCGCACGCGCTGCTTCTTGTCCACATCGTGTGCTCTGGCCGAGATCACACGCCGTGAACCGTACGAAACGTGTGCCCTCGTCCGGAGAACATGATGTGGGCAGTCGCTTCCTTCTCCACCGAGCGGCAAGGTGCGCCTGGTCTCCGCAGTCGAGGAGCGCGTTCGGCCACGACGGAGCGACGCGCGGGATGCTCGCCGCATGCGCCACATCTCCTTCTCGGAAGCCCGCGGGCTGATCCTCGACCGCGCCTCGCTGGAACGCGCCGGTTGGCGGTCGAGGGACATCACGGCTGCCGTGAAGAGCGGCCGGATGCTGAGGGTCCAACGCAACCGCTACGTCGCCAGCGAACAGTTCGAGCAACTCTGGCCCGAGGCACGTCACCTCGTTCGGATCGCCGCGGTCGACGGCGAGATGAAGGACGGGACGAGCGTCTTCTCGTACCAGTCCGCGGCAGTGCTGTGGGGGCTCCCGCTCGCCCGACATGAGCCGGACGCGGTCCACGCGAGCATGCCGGGGGACGACCGCATGACCAGTCGGCTCGGGCTGCGTCGACACGCAGACCGCCTCGAGCCGTCAGAGGTCGCCGTCCGCCTCGGCGTGCCCTGCACGACACTGGCGCGCACGCTCTGGGACGTGTGCCGCATCCTGCCTCCGTCTGCGGCGGTCGCTGCGGCGGACGCCGCACTGCGTATCTCGCAGTCGGAATCCGACGATCCCGATGCGGGTGAACGCCTGCGTCAGGGTGCGCTCGAGATCGGCCGACGCAAGCGCGGGTCTCGCGGTGCTGCTCGCGCAGAGGCGGTGATCGCCTTCGCGAACCCGCTGGCTGAGAGCACGGGAGAGAGCCTCGCGCGTTGGATGCTCGCCGAGATCGGCTTCACCCGCTTCGCGCTCCAAGTGCCGGTGCGCGGGCCCGGAGGCTCGGACTACCGCGTGGACATCGAACTGGAGGAGGAGAGTATCTTCGTCGAGTTCGATGGCACGGTGAAGTACCGCGATGAGGCGCTCCGTGCCGGTCGGAACCTGGATGACATCCTGCTCCTGGAGAAGCAGCGGGAGGACTGGATCCGAGGCGTGACGCAGAAGCGCCTCGTCCGCATCGGTTGGGCGGACCTGAGCACGCCGGACGCGCTCGCCGCCCGGTTGGCCGCCTTCCACGTCCGACCCCGTCGCTGAGCCCCCGGCGTCGAGGCCAGGCTCCTCCCGTTGCCCGCATCATGCGCTCTCGACGAGTGCGTACCTTCTGGACCGTTCCGGAGGTGTGTTTTCGTCCAGAGCACATGATGTCGCCGCCGGTCGCCGAGACGCCGGCGCAGAGCGGATGCCGGGATTTGGTGCGCGCGCGGGCGCGGCGTACACTGGTGCACAAGCCAAAGACCGTCGGTCATCGGCGTGCGCTCGCGCACATCGATCGAAGCTCTGCATCGCAGGGGCCCGCGCAGGTGTACGACAGACTTCCGGGAAACCGGGCCGAAGCTCCGTGCGCTTGCGCCGGAGCTTTTCTCATGCAGCCCGGCCGTCGAGGCCGACGCTCCGCCACCGCGGGACGTCTCGTACACATCAAGGAGTGACCATGGCGCAGAAGGATGCATCGGTCGCCGAGCTCACGAAGAACTTCGAGGACTCGAACGCCGTCTTGCTGACCGAGTACCGCGGTCTGACGGTTGCCCAGCTCAAGCAGCTGCGCAACGCGATCCGTCAGGACGCGCAGTACGCCGTGGTGAAGAACACGCTGACCAAGATCGCCGCGAACAACGCGGGGATCACGGCGCTGGACGAGGACCTCAAGGGTCCGTCGGCCGTCGCTTTCGTGCACGGCGACTTCGTCGCCACTGCCAAGGCTCTGCGTGACTTCGCCAAGGCCAACCCGCTTCTCGTGATCAAGGGCGGCATCTTCGAGGGCAACGCGCTCTCGGCCGACGAGGTCAACAAGTACGCCTCGCTCGAGAGCCGCGAGGTTCTGCTGGCGAAGGCTGCGGGCATGATGAAGGCGACGATGGGCAAGGCTGCCGCCACCATCGACGCGCTTCGCGAAAAGCTGGAGACCGCTGACGCCGCGTAAGCGACGAGCGAGCTCTTTTACACACACCCCACATATCTAGGAGATACATCATGGCGAAGCTTTCCACCGAGGAGCTGCTCGAGCAGTTCGCCGGCCTCACCCTCGTCGAGCTCAGCGAGTTCGTGAAGGCGTTCGAGGAGAAGTTCGACGTCACCGCTGCTGCCCCCGTCGCCGTTGCCGGTGCCGGCGGTGGCGCTGCTGCTGAAGAGGTTGAGGAGAAGGACTCCTTCGACGTCATCCTCGAGGCTGCCGGCGACAAGAAGATCCAGGTCATCAAGGTCGTCCGCGAGCTCACCTCGCTCGGCCTCGGCGAGGCCAAGGCCGTCGTCGACGGTGCTCCCAAGGCCGTGCTCGAGGGCGCGAACAAGGAAGCCGCCGACAAGGCGAAGGAGGCCCTCGAGGCCGCCGGCGCGACGGTGTCCGTCAAGTAAGGTCCCGCACCTTTCCGAAGGCCTCGGATGCTTCGGCATCCGGGGCCTTCGGCCGTTTCCGAGGGATGCCTGGCCTCAAGACCAGGCGGCGTCGCGCACCGCGGCGCTCGAGGCGCCGGTGGGCGTGGACGTCGAGTTCCGGACGACCAGCCGAGGGCGGATGATGACGCTCGTCGGCTCGGCGGTCGGGTCCTCGATGTGGCGCATGAGCAGCTCCACGGCCGTCGCGCCCTGCTCCCGGGGCACCTGTCGCAGTGTCGTGAGCGCGAACATCTCGGCGTTCTCGTGATCATCGATGCCGATGACGCTGAGATCGGATGGGACGAGGATGCCGAGACGACGCGCCGCGATGATGGCGCCGATGGCGACCTCGTCGCACGCGGCGACCAGCCCGGTCGGTCGCTGCGCGGGGTCGCTGAGCAGATCGACCGCCGCGGCGTACCCGGCCGACATCGTCAGTTCGGCGGGGGTGCGGGTGATGTGGTCGGCGAGGCCGGACTCGCGCATCTCGCGTTCGTAGCCCTCGTAGCGGGCGGACTCCACGTGCGGCCACAGCGACGCCGACGTCCCTCCGAGGAAGGCGATGCGCCGGTGTCCCAGTGAGACGAGGTGCGCCGTCGCCAGGGCGGCCGCGTGCGGATCGTCGAGGGTCACCACGCTCGTGCTGCGCTCGGTACCGATGACGCTCACGACCGGCCGGCTGAGGGAGAGGAGGGTGTCCAGTTCGCTCTCGGCCGGTTCCAGGCCGACGGCGATGAGCCCGTCGAACCTCTTGCGGGTGAGGAACTCGTCGAACACGCGGCGGCGGGTCTGGCTGCCCGGGTCCGCGTCGTACAGCGTGAGGTCCAGTCCCCGTTCCAACAGGGCTTCCTGGATGCCCTCGAGCACCTCGGCGAAGAACCACCGATTGACGTGGGGCATCACGACACCGACGTTGCGGGTGCGCCCCGTCGCGAGACTGACGGCACTGGTGGACGGCGTGTAGCCGAGCCGGTTGGCCGCTTCGTGCACACGCCGGCGCGCGTCGGCCGATACCTGGGTGCTGCCCGTCAGGGCACGACTGGCCGTCGCCTTCGATACGCCGGCCTCACGTGCGACGTCGGCGATGGTGCTCATCGGTCCTCCTCGACCCCGTCCGACCGTCCCCCTCGGTCGAGCACTCAGCGTAGTGCCTGAGCGGGCAATTCGGAACCGGTTCCGGCCTCGAGCCGTGAGAGCGATCCCACGGAGTCGGACCCGCGACACTCTAATGGTTGCAGAACCTTGATATTTCGCTGTTGTGTCGCGGCCCGTGGAACAGTAGGTTGTCCTGGAATCGGTTCCCCAAGGATGCGGCCAAGGCTCCTCTGGGTGGACGATGATCCCGAAAGAGGAGAAGTACATGGCATTGTCACAGCGATACCGTCTTCTTGCCCCGGTCGCCCTCCTGGGCGCCGCAGCACTGGTGCTGGCCGGGTGTGCAGAAGGTGGCACCGAGGGCGAGGGCGGCACGGGCGGCGAGGCGAAGACGACCGTCCGCATCGCCGGAGGCATCACCGGCGGTGAGGCCGACGCCCTCAACAAGTCGTTCGAGAAGTTCACCGCCGACACCGGCATCACGGTCGAGTACACCGGCGACAAGTCGTTCGAAGGAAACATCGTCACGAAGGTCACGGGCGGCGACGCCCCGGACATCGCGATCGTTCCGCAGCCCGGTCTGCTGAAGACGCTCGTCGACACCGGCAAGGTGCTCCCGGCATCCGACGCCGTCGAGAGCGCGGTCGACGAGAACTGGTCGCCCGACTGGAAGAACTACGGCACGTTCGACGACGAGTTCTACGCGGCTCCCATGCTCGCGAACCTGAAGGGATACGTCTGGTACTCCCCGAAGCAGTTCGCCGAGTGGGGTGTCGAAGTCCCCAAGACGTGGGACGAGATGATCGCCCTGACCGACAAGATCGTCGAGACCACCGGCGGACCCGCGTGGTGCGCCGGATTCGCCTCCGACGCGGCCTCGGGATGGCCGGGCACCGACTGGATCGAGGACCTCGTCCTGCGCCAGTCCGGACCCGACGTGTACGACCAGTGGGTCGCCGGTGACGTGAAGTTCACCGACCCGCAGATCAAGGACGCGTTCGACGCGGTCGGCGACATCCTTCTCAACCCCGACTACGTCAACGCCGGCTACGGCGACGTCAAGAGCATCAACTCGACGGCCTTCGGTGACGTGGCCGCGGCGGTCGCGAGCGGCGACTGCGCGCTCACCCACCAGGCGTCGTTCCTGTCGGCGAACTTCCTCGACGTGCAGACCGCGGACGGCCAGACCCCCGAGGTCGCGCCCGAAGGCGATGTCTACGCATTCATCATGCCGGGCTACACCGAGGGCGAGCTCCAGGTCGAGGGTGGCGGCGAGTTCGTCGCCGGCTTCTCGGACGACGAGTCCACCCAGAAGGTGCTGGAGTTCATGGCTTCCCCCGAGTTCGCCGACGCTCGTGTCGAGCTCGGTGGTGTCATCTCCGCCAACAAGAACGCCAACCCCGACCTCGCCTCCAGCGAGTTCCTCAAGGAAGCGATGACGACGCTCCAGGACGAGTCGACGGTCTTCCGCTTCGACGCCTCCGACCTGATGCCCTCCACGGTGGGCTCGGGCTCGTTCTGGAAGGGCATGGTCGACTGGATCGACGGCAAGGACACCGACACGGTGCTCTCCGACATCCAGGCCGGTTACGAGAACTGATCGTCTCGTGACGATCGGTTGAGCCGAGCGGGGCCGGGCTGAGACGCCCGGCCGCTTCTCCCATCCACTCCGCCCGGTACGTCGCTGTACTCAGAAGGGGACACCTATGTCGCAGACGACCGTCGACAGGCCCGTCGACACCGAACCTCCCGTCACCACCCATGCCACCGACCCGAAGGGGCGCGCGGTCACCCGCATCGTCGTCGCCGTCGGGTTCGTCCTGATCGTCGCCGTCGCACTCCTGCTGGCCTTCACGGCGTCCAGCGAGGAATCCTCGCGCATCACGATCGGGTTCTCGCTCAACAGCTTCTTCCTCTGGCTCGGCGGACTGAACCCGCTCGTCCAGATCCCCGTCATCCTGGTGGTCTTCGGCATCGTCGTCGGGATCATCCTCGTCCTGATCGAGTTCGCCCCGCGCCCCGGCCGCGGCTACTTCATCATGCGGCTGGCGGCCTGCCTGCTCATCCCGCTGCTGGCCTTCCTGCTGCTGCGCCCCTACGCGAACGCGGTGGTCTACGTCGTCGCGATCGCTCTGCTGGTCGGTGGACTGCTGTTCTTCGCCGACTTCCGTTCCCGGCAGGGCGCCGGCTATCTGTTCCAGCTCATCCTCTTCATGGCCCCGGCCAGCATCATGCTGATCCTCGGCCTCATCTACCCGGCCATCTCGACGATCTTCAAGTCGTTCTTCGACAAGTCGGGCGACCAGTTCGTCGGCCTCGAGAACTACATCTGGGTGTTCACCAACCCGACCGGCACGGCGTCGGTGGTCAACACCCTGCTGTGGGCGCTCCTGGCCCCCACGATCTCGGTCGTGATCGGCCTCGCGTACGCCGTCTTCATCGACCGCGCCCGCGGCGAGAAGATCCTGAAGGTGCTCGTGTTCATGCCCGTCGCGATCTCGTTCGTCGGCGCCGGCATCATCTGGAAGTTCATGTACGACGCGCGCCAGGGCGACCAGGTCGGCCTGCTGAACGCCATCGTCACGGCCTTCGGAGGCGACCCGGTGCAGTGGCTGGCCATCAAGCCGGTCATCAACACGCTCATGCTTCTCGTCGTCTTCATCTGGACGCAGACCGGCTTCGCGATGGTGATCCTGTCGGCGGCCATCAAGGCGGTGCCCGTCGAGCAGATGGAGGCGGCGCAGCTGGACGGCACGAACGCGTGGCAGCGGTTCCGCAACGTCACGGTCCCCGGCATCCGCTCGTCGCTGATCGTCGTGCTCACGACCATCACGATCGCCTCGCTGAAGGTGTACGACATCGTCGCCGTCATGACCGGCGGTCGCGATGAGACGACCGTCCTCGGCTTCGAGATGGTCAACCAGCAGCAGCGGTTCCAGAGCTACGGGCACTCCTCGGCCCTGGCCGTCGTCCTGTTCCTGTTCGTCCTGCCGCTGATCATCTACAACGCCCGATCGATGGCCAAGCAGAGGGAGATCCGCTGATGACCGTCGCAGCACCCACCACACCGGTCGACAACCGCACGGCCCGTCAGGTCGCGCGCGACACCCGCAAGAACGAGGCGATCGCCCACAGGAAGCTGACCTCGAAGGGTGCGACGATCGCGGCCGTGATCATCGCCATCTTCTGGACGATCCCGACGTTCGGCCTCTTCGTCACCTCGTTCCGACCCGGAGCCGACACCCAGTCGACCGGATGGTGGACGGTGTTCACGAACCCCGACTTCACCCTCGACAACTACTTCGAGGCGCTGAACTCGGGCGGCACCTCCACCACCTTGGCCGCGGCGTTCGTGAACTCCCTCGCGATCACGATCCCCGCGACGGTGTTCCCGATCGTCATGGCGGCTCTGGCGGCCTACGCGTTCGCGTGGATCGACTTCAAGGGGCGGAGCGCGCTGTTCGTCTTCGTGTTCGCCCTGCAGATCGTGCCCCTGCAGATGGCGCTCGTGCCGCTGCTCTCGCTCTTCTCGGAGGGCCTCACGATCAACGAGGTGCCGATCTTCCCCGGCTTCGGTCTCAACGACGTGCAGTACAGCTTCGCCCGCGTCTGGATCGCGCACGCGATCTTCGCGCTGCCGCTGGCGACGTTCATGCTGCACAATTTCATCGCGGAGATCCCGGGTGAGGTCATCGAGGCGGCCCGCGTGGACGGCGCCGGTCACGGTCAGGTGTTCTTCCGGATCATCCTGCCGCTGGCCGCTCCGGCGATCGCCTCGTTCGCGATCTTCCAGTTCCTGTGGGTCTGGAACGACCTGCTGGTCGCGACGATCTTCGCCTCGCCCGGCGCCCTGCCCATCACCCAGGCGCTGAACTCGCTGTCGGGAACCTGGGGCAACCGCTGGTTCCTGCAGTCGGCCGGTACGTTCATCTCGATCATCGTGCCGCTGATCGTGTTCTTCGCACTGCAGCGCTTCTTCGTGCGCGGCCTGCTCGCGGGCGCGACGAAGGGCTGAGCCCCGAACGACGAAGAGGGGGATGCCGGTGGTCACCGGCATCCCCCTCTTCGTATGTCTGCGTGTCAGCCGCCGCAGCCGAGGCGCTCCTGCATCGAGGTCATCGCCTGGATCTCGAACGTCTGCCCCTTGATCATGGTCTCGGCGACCGTGCGGACGCGCTCGTCCGAGGCGAGGTCGACCGCGGCCTCCGCCATCGGTATCGCACCCCGGTGGTGGCGGATCATCAGAGTGAGGAACGAGCAGTCCGCCTCCTGACCGGTGGCCGTCTTGAGCGCGGTCAACTCGGCATCCGAGGCCATGCCCATCTGCTCGCGGACCTCCTCGTCGGACAGCGGCTCGCCGTCACTGCCGCCGTGGGCGTGGCCGGCGGAATCGGATGCCGCCATCCAGGCCATCGGCTGATCGTCGTACTGCGGCAGCCCCCATCGGACCAGCCAGTCCAGCATCTCGCCGCGCTGCGACGACTGCCCGGTCGCGATGTCGTACGCGAGGGCGCGGAGCTCGTCGTCCTCGGTCTCGGCGTAGATGGTCATCGCCATGTCGACGGCCTGCGCGTGGTGCATCTGCATGTCGCGGGCGAAACCAGCATCCGCGGAGCCCTCACCCGGGGTCGAGCCGGCGATGCCGAACGTCGAGAAGCGACCGATCGCGAACGCCACCGCGGCGATGGCGAGGCCCACGAGCACCACGACCCACCAGGGCGGGAGGGTGCGCCCGACGCCCGGCTCGTCGCCGACGGTGCTGTCGGTCACTGCTTGCCGGGTGCGTCCAGGGCGCCGGTGCACGCGGCACCCGGCTCGGGACCGTTGACGTTGCGCCAGTAGGCCTTGATGAACTCGCCGATGCGCTCGTCGTCCGGGGAGTCGACCTTGAGCTGGGCGTTCCATGCGCTGACGGCGATCGGGGTATCCATGTCCTCGTAGGGCGAGAGGATCGTGTAGTCCGACGGCAGCTGTGCGTCGAGGGCGTCGATACCGGCCTGGTCGACCTGAGCCGGGTCGTAGGTGATCCAGACGGCGCCGTGCTCGAGGGCGTGGACGGCGTTCTCGTTCGGGACGGGCTGATCGTAGACGCCGCAGTTCAGCCACACCGCGTTGTGGTCGCCGCCGGCGGGAGGCGTCTGCTCGTAGTCGACGGCGCCCTCGACGTGGTTCGCGGTGTGCTCGAAGGTCTGCACACCCGAGATGCCCGAGCCGTCGCCGTCACCGCGCGCGACGGTCACCGGGCGGGGAGTGAGGACGACCGAGGCGACCACGAGGCCCACGATCACGACGGCGGCGGTGGCGCCGACGATCCACCAGGTGGTCTTCGTGCGGCGGCGCTTGGCGAGCTGCCGCTGATACTCGGCGAGCTTCTGCTG
This sequence comes from Microbacterium oleivorans, assembly GCF_023715745.1. Lineage (GTDB taxonomy): Bacteria > Actinomycetota > Actinomycetes > Actinomycetales > Microbacteriaceae > Microbacterium > Microbacterium oleivorans_D. The sequence goes on from NZ_JAMBOV010000001.1 coordinate 1,007,853, forward strand.
CTTCTGCTGCTCGCGCTGCTGCTTCACGGTGAGGTTCAGCTGCGCCTGCGTCGCGGGGTTGCCGCTGGTCCGCTTGCCGGTGGGATCGTTCGGGGTCATGGGGGTGGCCTCGTCGGTCGGGATGAATGGGCGCGGGCGCGCTCCCGAAGATCTTATTCGCCTGCATCTGCACGAGCCCCGGGGGAGCGGGTTTCATAGCGTCTCGTGACGTGGGAGGCATGGAGTCCCGCGCGCGCAAGGGGTGCGTCCGGGACGACGATGTCGGCCAGGATGGGGCGATGACGGTCCCCACGCACGAACATGAGATCAGCATCGGTCTGCGCCTCGCGGTCATCGGCGCCATCCTCCTCGTCGCGGCTGTGGCGACCGGGATCGCCGTCGAGTCGACGGACTCCGAGCTGATCGACCTCGACGCGTGGTGGAACAGCTACGTGGCGACGTTCCTGCCCGGCATCCGTCCCGTCGCGCTGCTGATGAACGTCCTGGGCGCCGGGGTCATCGGCACGTACGTCGTGCCCCTGGCGGGCGCGGCGCTCCTGTTCCTGTTCCGGCGGCCCTGGGGTGCCGTCTTCTTCCTCGCGGCGTCCATCGCCGGCGCCCTCGTCGTGCAGTTCCTCAAGGGGCTGTTCAGTCGGGTCCGCCCCGAGGAGATGCTCGTCATCTCCGACCACGGGTCGTTCCCGTCCGGTCACACGGCGAACGCCGCCGTGATCGCCACCGTCGCGGTCATCCTCTTCCCCCGCGTCTGGGTGGTCGTCGTCGGACTCGCGTGGACGCTGCTCATGGCGTTCAGTCGCACCCAGGTTCACGCGCACTGGCTGACCGACACGCTGGGTGGGACGGTGCTGGGGGTCGCCACGACGCTCCTCGTCGCCGCGACTCTGACGATCCCGGTCGTCCGCGAACGCGAGCGCCGGCTCTCGCTAGGCTGAGCGGCATGAGCGCCGAGGAAGCCGCCGCCGAACTCGCCCGTCTCGAGGCAGAGGCCGCCGCCGCAGAGGCGGAGCTGAAGCTCGCGAAGGCGCAGGCGGCACTGGCCGCCGCCCGCGCGGCGGCAGCGCGGACGCAGACGGATGCCGCGCCGACGGACTCCGTCGCGGCACCCGAGCCCGCTGCGTCGACCGAGCCCGTCGAACCGGCGAGGCCCGCCGCGTCGACGGAGCCCGTCGCCGACGCCGCCCCGGCGGCCCCGGAGTCCGCGAGCGGTCCCCTCGATGCCGACGAGGTCGCGCGGATCGTAGCGGGCTACAGGTTCGAGGAGGCGACCCTCGACCTCGGTGCGCTCGTCAACGGCGACCCTGTCCGAGAGGCGCAGATCCGGATCCCGCTGGCGATGACCAACCGTCACGGACTCGTCGCCGGGGCCACCGGCACGGGGAAGACCCGCACTCTGCAGGGGCTCGCCGAACAGTTGGCCGCCAAAGGCGTCCCGGTCTTCGCCGCGGACATCAAGGGCGACCTGACGGGGGTCGCCACGGCGGGCGAGTCCACTCCGAAGCTGTTGGCCCGCACCGAGGCGATCGGGCAGGCGTGGGAGCCCGCGGCATCCGTCACGGAGTACTTCGCACTCGGCGGGATCGGCACCGGCGTCCCCGTCCGCGCGACCGTCACCGGATTCGGCCCGCTGCTGCTGAGCCGCGTGCTCGGGCTGAACGAGACGCAGGAGTCGAGTCTGGGCCTCGTCTTCCACTACGCCGACGCGCACGGACTGCCGCTCGTCGACCTGTCGGACCTGCGGGCGGTGCTCACCCACCTCACCAGCGACGCGGGCAAGACCGAGCTGAAGACGCTCGGCGGCCTCTCCTCGGCGACGGCGGGGGTCATCCTCCGCGAACTGATCACGTTCGCGGACGGCGGTGCCGACGTCTTCTTCGGCGAGCCCGAGTTCGACGTCCGCGACTTCCTGCGCACCGCTCCGGACGGACGTGGGGTCATCTCGCTCCTCGAGGTGCCCGGCATCGCCGACAAGCCCGAGCTGTTCTCGACCTTCCTCATGTACCTGCTGGCGGAATTGTTCGAGATCCTCCCCGAGGTGGGGGATGCCGACAAGCCGAAGCTCGTGTTCTTCTTCGACGAGGCGCATCTGCTGTTCCGCGACGCGTCGAAGGCGTTCACCGCGGCGATCGTCCAGACCGTCCGCCTCATCCGTTCGAAGGGGGTGGGCGTCTTCTTCGTGACGCAGACCCCGAAGGACGTACCGGGTGACGTGCTCGGGCAGCTCGGCTCCCGCATCCAGCACGCCCTCCGCGCCTTCACCCCCGACGACGCGAAAGCCCTGCGCGCGACGGTCGGGACGTATCCGACGTCGGGTTACGACCTCGAGCGGGTCCTGCAGGAACTCGGCACAGGCGAGGCCATCGTCACCGTCATGAACGAGAACGGCGCACCGACACCCGTGGCGTGGACGCGTCTGCGGGCACCGCAGGGGCTCATGTCCCCGACTCCCGCCGCCGCCGTGCAGGCCGCCGTCGCGGCGTCGCCGCTGCTGGCGACCTACGGCACGCCGGTCGACCGCGAGTCCGCGCGCGAGATCCTCGCCGCGAAGATGGCCGCCGCGGACGCCGAAGCGGATGCCGCGAAGGCCGCCGCCGACAAGGCGAAGGCCGACGCGGAGTACGCGAAGCAGAAGGCCGCCATGGACAAGGCGCAGGAGAAGGCCGAGCGCGACGCGCAGCGCGAGTACGACCGGATCCTGCGCAGCAGCGGGGGCAGGACCCGGACCTCGCGTCGCGCCGAATCCTCGCCGCTCGAGCAGATCCTCGGATCCAAGACGACGCAGACGATCATCGGCAGCGTCATCCGCGGCGTGTTCGGGAACGGCCGCCGATGAGCGCGGCATCCCGCATCCGGCCCTTCCGGCCGGGGGACGAGCCCGCCCTGGCGGAGATCTGCCTGCGGACCGCGGATGCCGGTGGCGACGCGACGGGCATCTTCGAGTACGACGCCATCTGGGCGCACATCTGGGTGCTGCCCTACGTCGAGCGCCACCCCGATCTGGCCTTCGTCGTCGAGGAGGAGGACGGCACCGTGTCGGGATACGTCGTCGCCGCCCCTGACACCGATGCCTTCGAGCGGTGGTTCCACGACGACTGGTGGCCGCGCCACCTCCACCGGTGGCCCAAGCCCGAGCGAGAGGTGACCCGGCAGGACGGCACCCTCCTCTACGCCTACAGTCGCGGCGAGAAGCCCGAGCGGTACGCCGCGGAGTTTCCGGCGCACCTGCACATCGATCTGCTGCCGCTCGCGCAGGGCAAGGGGGCCGGGCGCCGCCTCATCGAGACCCTGTTCGCCGCCCTGCGCGAGCGGGGCGTCCGGGGGCTGCACCTCGTGGCGTCGGCGGAGAACACCGGGGCGATGGCCTTCTACACGCGTCTCGGCCTCGCGCCGCTGCCGTCGCCCGCCGGGTCGCGCGCGTACGGCGTCACGCTATGAGCGGTGCATCGGGATCGGCATCGTCGACGTGTCGATGAGCGGGTCCTCGTCCTGACGCTCGACGACCTCGATCGCCTCCTCGCGCGTCTCGACGGTGGGCACCGAGCCCAGGAGCGGCCGCTTCGCGGTCTCCTTCATCGACAGCAGGGCGATGCCGCCGAGCAGGGCGAAGAACATGATGTAGAACGCCGGCATGAAGGTGTTGCCCGTGACGTCGATGAGCGCCTGACTGAACAGCGGCGTGGTGCCCCCGAACAGCGACACCGACACGTTGTAGGCGATCGCCATCGCGCCGAACCGTGAGGCGGTCGGGAACAGTGCGGGCAGCGTCGACGCCGACACCGCCACGTAGAAGGCGACGGGGATCGCCACCATCCCGAGGGCGACGAAGACCGCCCACTCCTGGCCGATCTGCATGATGGCGAAGGCCGGGATCATGAGCACGATTGTCGAGCCGGCGGCGATCATGTAGACGGGTCGCCGGCCGATGCGGTCACTGAGGGTGCCGATGAACGGCAGGCAGGCGGACATGACGATGAGCACGGGGACGGTGGCGACGGCGGCGCCCAGGTTCGAGACCCCGACCTCCTTCTCGAGGTAGGTCGGCATGTAGCTCGTGAGGGCGTACCCGGCGGTGTTCGTCGCCGCCACGATCGCGATGCCGATCAGCACCTCGCGCCAGTGGTGACGGAGGATGCCGCCGATGCCGTGGCGTGCGAGCGGGTCGTCGCGGTCCACGTCCCCCTCGGTCTCGGCGGCGTTCTCGTACGCGGGGGTTTCGGGGATCCTGAGGCGGAACCAGATCGCGACGATGCCGAGCGGGATCGCGACGAGGAACGGGATGCGCCAGCCGAAATCGGTCATCGCGGTCTCGCCCCACACCGACTCGGTGATCACCGTCGTCAGGGCGACGACGGAGGCGCCGGCGGCGAAGCCGACGTACGAGCCGAGGTCGAGCCAGGACGACCAGAAGCCTCGACGCTTGTCGGGGGAGAACTCCGCGACGTATGTCGTGGCGCCGGCGTACTCGCCGCCCGTCGAGAAGCCCTGGATCATCTTGAGGACGTAGAGGGGCACGATCGCCCAGAGACCGATCTGCGCGCTCGTCGGGAGGACGCCGATGAGCGCGGTCGCGGCAGCCATCATCGCCATCGTGAAGAAGAGGACCTTCTGCCTCCCGATGCGGTCGCCGAGGGGACCGAGCACGAGCCCGCCGATGGGGCGGACGAGGAAGGAGATCGCGAACCCGAGGAGGGTGACCAGCAGGTTCCAGGGCGCGGGCAGGTCATCGGCGAAGACCACCGAGATGGTGACGGCGAGATAGCCGTAGATGCCGAAGTCGAACCACTCCATGAAGTTGCCGACGACGGTGCCGCTGATGGCGGTCCGCACCCGTCTCGTGTCGACGACCACGACGTCGTCCACGTCGAGGCGAGGTGGGGCGGCCGAGCGGGTGAGGGCTTCGGAGGACGGGTGTACCGGATGACGGGATGACCTGGCCATCTCTCCACGGTACGCAGGTGTTCCGGCCGCCGCATCCGGGGGTGTGTCCCTTGACAAAACCCGATCCCTGAGCGGGGGCCGCACCCTCCCGCAGCCGGTCTATCGTGGCGACATGAGCGAGCTCTCCGCCCCCACCGGCCGCGAATCCGCCCTCGTCGCCCAGCCCCGCACGGACGGGTCGGCGCCGCGCGCGCTCGTCCTCGGAGCGACCGGGTACCTCGGCGGCCGGCTCGTGCCGCGTCTGCTGGCGGCTGGCTACCGGGTCCGGGTCCTCGTGCGCACGCCGGCCCGACTGGCGGCGTTCGTCTGGGGGAGCGAGGTCGAGGTCGTCGAGGGGGCGGCGGAGGATGCGGATGCCGTGGGGCGGGCGGTCGACGACGTCGATGTGCTCTACTACCTCGTCCACTCCATGGGCGGCGGCGCCGACTTCGAGACGAAGGACCTCCGCGCGGCGGAGACCGTGGCGGATGCGGCGGCCGAGGCATCCGTCGGTCGCATCGTGTACCTGGGCGGTCTTCACCCGGCCGGCGTGGATCTGAGCCCCCACCTGCGCTCGCGCGTTGCGGTGGGCGAGGTGCTTCTCCGCAGCGGTGTGCCGACGCTGGTCCTGCAGGCCGGTGTCGTCATCGGATCGGGGTCCGCTTCGTTCGAGATGGTCCGGCACCTCACCGACGTCCTCCCGTACATGCCCGCACCGAAGTGGGTGCGCAACCGCATCCAGCCGATCGCGGTCCGCGACGTCCTGCACTACCTGCTCGCGGCGGCTCGGGTCGCGCCCGACGTGAACCGCGCCGTCGACATCGGTGGGCCCGATGTGCTCCGCTACGGACAGATGATGAACGGGTACGCCGTCGAGGCGGGGCTGCGCCAGCGGGCGATCGCCGCCCTGCCCGTCCTCACCCCGGGTCTCGCCTCGCACTGGGTGAATCTCGTCACCCCCGTCCCGCGGGCGATCGCGCGTCCGCTCATCGCGTCGCTGCAGAACGAGTGCATCATGGACGACCACGCGGTCGACGACCTGCTGCCACGGCCCGAGGGCGGGTTGACCTCCTATCGCGAGGCGGTGCGGCTCGCGCTGCGCAAGGTCGAGGCCGACGCGGTGGAGACGAGCTGGCAGGACGCCGAGGTCTCGTCGGTGCCGAGCGATCCGCTCCCGAGCGACCCCGAGTGGGCGGGACGGCTCGTCTTCACGGACGAGCAGAGTGCGACGACGTCGGCGAGCCCCGAGCAGCTGTGGCGCGTGATCGTCGGCATCGGCGGCGAGAACGGGTGGTATTCGTCGCCGTTCCTCTGGGCCGTGCGTGGCTGGATGGACCGACTCGTCGGCGGTGTGGGTCTGCAGCGCGGGCGTCGCAGCCGCGGCAAGGTCGCGGCGGGGGACGCGATCGACTTCTGGCGCGTCGAGGCGGTCGAAGAGGGGCGCCTTCTGCGCCTGCGCGCGGAGATGAAGGTGCCGGGGCTCGCCTGGCTCGAGCTGCGCGCGCGTCCCCAGGCATCAGGGTCGCGGTACGACCAGCGTGCCGTCTTCTTCCCCAAGGGCCTCGCGGGGCGCCTGTACTGGTTCGCGGTCCTGCCGTTCCACGGCTTCATCTTCAAGGGGATGGCGAACCGCATCGCCGCCGCCGCCGAGCGCGAGGCGCCCACCGCCTGAGCGACCTCACGCCGCGGTGACGCGTCCGTCCTCGATCCGGACTGTCCGGTCGATGAGGGATGCCGGCACGTCGGTGTGCGAGATGAGCACCACCGCCTGCGAGGGGCCGACAGCGCCGAGCAGGTCCGTGAGCAGTGCGTCTGCGGCGGCAGGGTCGACTCCGGCCGTCGGCTCGTCGAGGATCAGCACGGGGAAGCCCCGCAGGAGGGCGCGGGCGAGGGAGATGCGCTGCGCCTGCCCGCCCGAGACGAGCGCGCCGCGCTCGCCGACCCGCGCGTCCAGGCCGCCGCGTGAGCGGAGCCATCCGCCGAGGCCGACACGCTCGAGGACGGCGATGAGCTCGTCGTCGGATGCGGTGTCACGCGCGAAGAGGAGGTTCTGGCGGATGTCCTCGTCGAAGAGCATCGGATGCTGCTCGCACAGCCCCACGGTCATCCGGAGGTCGTCGGGGGCGATGGCCTGCACAGCGCGGTCCCCGACCGTGTAGTCGCCCGCGACGGAGAGGAACCGGACGAGCGCATGGGCGAGGGTCGACTTGCCCGCTCCGCTGGGGCCGACGATGTGGATCCGCTCGCCCGGGTGCACGTCGAGGTCGATGCCGGAGAGGGCGTCGCGTGCCGCGCCCGGCCAGCGGACCGTCACCCCGCGCAGCCGGATACCGTCGCCCAGCGGCGGCGCCTGCGCCGTCGGCGCCCCCGCCGCCGGGATCTCCGGCGGCACCGCGGCCGGAACGACCTGTGCGACGCGGGCGGCCGACGCCCGGACCTGCCGCCATGCGGAGGCGGCCAGCGGAACGGCGGTGAACACCTCGAACACCGCCATCGGAACGAGCACGGCGACGGCGAGGGCGGGACCGCTGAGGTCGCCTGTCCCGGCGGCCGGAGCAGCGACGAGGAGGGCGAGGACCGTCGCGGCGCCCGCGGCGAGCGATACCACGGCGGCGGTTCCTGCCTGTGCGGTCGTGCGCCGCAGCAGTGCACGGCGCAGAGCGGCGTCGGCATCCTGCACGGCGGTACGCGACGCCCGTTCCGCGCCGTAGGCGACGAGCACGTCGAGGCGCGAGAGATGGTCGAGGACCGCATCACGCAGGTTCGCACGCAGCGGAGCGATGGCGCGCTCGGCGCGCGCTCCGGCCGCCCACCCCCAGGCCGTCGCCGCGACCCCGGCGCCGATCAGACAGAGGGCGAGGGCCACCGCGGCCGGCCACCACACCACCGCGACGAGCACGACGGCGCCCACGGCGACCGTCGCCGAGGACACCAGCGGCAGGAGGACGCGCAGAGGCAGGTTCTGCAGCTCGTCGACGTCGTCGACGAGCGCGGCCGACGTGTCACCGCGCCCCGCTGAGGCGAGTCCCGCCGGGGCGTGGGGGAGCAGGCGCCGCACGAGGTCGGTGCGGGAGCGAGCGAGCTGACGCAGCACGGCGTCGTGCCCGGCGAGGCGCTCGGTGTAGCGGAAGGCGGCTCGCGAGAGGGCGAAGGCGCGCACGCCGACGACGGCGGTCGTGATGTAGAGGACGAGGGGCTGCTCGGACGCGCGCACGATGAGCCACCCGCTCACCGCCAACAGGGCGACCGCCGAGGCCTCCGAGAGGAAGCCCGAGGCGAGAGCCGGCCAGAACCGGCGCGGCGGCGGAACGGCGGCCCGCAGAACCTCCCGGGTCGTGGTCACACCGGCACCTCCGTAGCGGTCAGCCGAACCACGCGGTCCGCGATCGCGCGGGCGCTCACGCGGTGCGAGACGAGCAGGATCAGCGCCCCGGCATCCGCGATGGCGCGCAGCGATCGCCACAGGTGCTCCTCGGCCGCGGCGTCCAGCGCCGCCGACGGTTCATCGAGGGCGAGGACGGGCGCGTGCCCGCGCAGGTGGCGGGCGAGGGCCCGGGCGACGGCGACACGCTGCGCCTGTCCGCCCGAGAGGCCCGCCCCCTGGACGCCGAGGACCTGCTGGGGATCCAGGTCGGCGAGACCGACGAGCGCCAGCGCCTCGGCGATCGTCTCACGCGGCATGTCGGCGTCGCCGAGCGAGAGATTCGAGGCGACGCTGCCCGCAGCGAGTCCGGGCCGCTGGCCCGCCCAGGCCAGCCACCGGGAGGGTGGGAGGGTGCGCACATCGGTGCCGTCGAGCTCGATGCGCCCCGTGGCGGGAGCGGAACCGAGGAGGGCGTGGAGCAGGCTCGACTTGCCCGATCCGCTCGGACCCTCGATGAGGACGATCTCGCCCGAGCGCGCACCGAGCTCGACCGGCGGCAGGTCGCGCACGCGGACGGCCTCCATCCGCAGCTCGTGCGGGGCGTCTCCGAGCGGCGCCGCCGAGGTGGTGGACCCGCTCACCGCTGCGGCTTCGTCGAGGACGGCGAAGACGTCCCGTGTCGCGGCGACCCCCTCGCTCGACGCGTGGAACTGGACGCCGACCTGACGCAGGGGCAGGAACGCTTCGGGGGCGAGGAGGAGGACGAAGAGTCCGACCCCGAGGGTGAGCGATCCGTCGAGCAGGCGGAACCCGATGGTGACCGCGACGATCGCGACCGAGATCGAGGCGAGGAATTCCAGGGCGAACCCGGACAGGAACGACACCCGCAGCACCGTCATCGTCTCGCGACGGTAGTCGTCGGTGACACGGTCGATCGCGTCGGACGCACGGTGCTGGCGCCCGAAGACGGTGAGTGTCGCGAGCCCCTGCACGGTCTCCGAGAAGCGGGTGGCGAGACGGCTCAGCGTGTCCCACTGCCGTCGCTGGACGGTGCGGGTCGCGAGTCCGATGAGGACCATGAAGATAGGGATCAGGGGAAGGGTGAGCAGCACCGTGAGTCCCGAGACGGCGTCGGCGCTCCACATCACGGCGAGGATCACCGGAGTGGCGATCGCGGTCTGCACGAGCTGCGGCAGGTAGCGACCCACGTACGGCTCGAGGGCGTGGAGGCCGCGGCCCGCGATGAGCGCGAGCTGTGCCGTGCTGCGCGTCGCCGTCCAGCCCGGACCGAGGCGGGTGATGCCGTCGAGCAGGGCCGTCCGCAGCTGGGACTCCACCCGTGCCGACGCGCGTGCCGCGACACCTTCCCGTGCGAGGGAGAGCGCCGAGCGGAGGAGGACCACGGCGGCGAGGGCGAGGAGTGTTCCGGACAGGGCGCGCCCCGCCGTCGCGTCGACGATGGCCCGGGTCGTCAGGAACGCGAACCCGACGACCACCGCAGCCTGCGCCAGCGCGAGCAGGGCGATGACGACGAAGAAGGAGCGGGATGCCGTCGCATACCGCCACAGTCGCGGGTCCACGGGCGGCTGCCGCCGTTCGACCTCAGGGGTCATGGATCGATCCTCCTCCGACCGCTCAGTGAGCGGCCGCGGCATCCGCCTTCTCGATCTGCGCCCGCGAGATGCGCTTGCGGAAGACCCAATAGGTCCACGCCTGGTAGGCGAGGATGCCGGGCAGGAAGATCACCGCCGCCCAGGTCATGACGCCGAGGGTGTAGTCGCTGCTCGAGGCGTTCTCGATCGTGAGCGAGAACGCCGGGTCGGTCGAGGACGGCATCACGAACGGGAAGAGTGCGAACCACAGGGTGAGGACGGCCGTCACGATCGTGACGGCGCCGAGGCCGAAGGCCCAGCCGTCCCGGCGCCGCAGGTTGGCCACCGCGGAGGCGACGAGCGCGAGGGCGGCGGCGACGCCGCATCCGATCACGGCCGCCAGTGCCGGGGCGCCGCGGTCCATCGCGATGGCCGCGGTCCAGACCACGCTCCCCGCGGCGAACACGATCGTGGGGATCGCGACCCGGCGGGCGAGGACATGGGCGTCGTCGCGGACGCGTCCGTCGGCCTTCAGCCCGACGAAGTAGACGCCGTGCAGGAAGAAGAGGAGCAGCGTCGTGACCCCGACCCACAGTCCGTAGGGGTTCAGGAGGGTGAGCAGCGACCCGGTGAACTCCTTGTCGGCGTCGATCGGCACCCCCTGCACGATGTTGCCGAAGGCGACGCCCCAGAGGAGGGCCGGAACCACCGACCCGATGACGATCATCCGGTCGAACCCGCGCTTCCAGCGCAGCCCCTCGCGCTGGTGGCGGTACTCGAACGACACGCCGCGCAGGATGAGCGCGAGCAGGATCAGCAGGAGCGGCAGATAGAAGCCGCTGAAGAGGGTCGCGTACCATTCCGGGAACGCTGCGAACAGGCAGGCGCCCGCCACGATGACCCACGTCTCGTTGAGGTCCCAGACCGGGCCGATGGTGTTGATCACCTGGCGCCGGGAGACCTCGTCGCGGCCGAGGAACGGCAGGCTCATCCCGACGCCGAAGTCGAATCCGTCGAGCACGAAGTAGCCGACGAAGAAGGCACCGACGACGAAGAACCAGAGGTAGGCGAGATCCATGGCGGGCTCCTAGTAAACCGTCGAGGGGGTCTGATCGACAGGCAGGTCGCGCGGGTCGGGGTCGTCGGGCCCGGGCAGCGGGTCGGGCCCCTTCTGCGCGGCCTTCAGGATGAGGCGGAACTCGACGACGGCGAGCGACGCGTAGATGGCTGTGAACGCGAGGAGGGAGATGAGCACGGTCCACCCGGGCACGCCGGGCGACACACCGTCCTCGGTCAGCATGAGGCTGAAGACGATCCAGGGCTGGCGGCCCATCTCGGTGAACACCCAGCCCACGAGGCTGCCGAAGAGGGGCAGCGGGGCCGACCAGATCGCGACGCGCCACATCCACCCGGCGACGGGACGCGTCGCCTTCTTCCGGGTGACCCAGAGGCCGGCCACGGAGATGAGGGTCGCGAGCCCGCCGAATCCCATCATCCAGCGGAACGACCAGTAGGTCACCCAGATCTCGGGACGGTAGTCGACGCCGGCACCGAACTTCTGTGTGTAGAGATCCTGCAGATCGTTGAGCCCTTCGACGCAGCCGTCGAGCGTGTGCGTCGACAGGAACGACAGCAGGTACGGCACGCGCAGGGACCAGATCTCCTGCGAGCCGTCCGGTGTGCCGATCGAGAAGATCGAGAAGGATGCGTCCGCCCCGCACGCGTTCTCGTACAGCGCCTCGGCGGCGGCCATCTTCATCGGCTGCGTCTGGACCATGACGAGACCGAGCTGGTCGCCGCTGATGGCGGTGCCGGCGAACGAGATGATCATGAACCACATGCCGTAGCGCAGGGCCGGTCGCATCGTCTCGACGTGCTGTCCACGGCGCAGGTGCCAGGCGGCGACGGCGATGATGACGGCGGCGGCGAACATGAACGCCGAGAAGATCGTGTGCGGGAACGCCGCGAGGGCGACCGGGTTGGTGAGCAGCGCGAAGAAGTCCGTCAGTTCGGCACGGCCGGTCTCGGGGTTGAGCGTGTAGCCGACCGGATTCTGCATGAAGGCGTTGGCGGTGAGGATGAAGTACGCCGAGAGGATGGAGCCGAACGCCGTCGCCCAGATGGTCAGCAGGTGGATGCGGCGCGGCAGCTTGTCCCACCCGAAGATCCACAGGCCGATGAAGGTCGCCTCGAAGAAGAACGCCATGAGGCCCTCGAAGGCCAGCGGCGCACCGAAGACATCGCCGACGAAACGCGAGTAGGCGGACCAGTTCATGCCGAACTGGAACTCCTGCACGATGCCGGTCACGACGCCCATCGCGAAGTTGATGAGGAAGATCTTGCCGAACAGACGCGTGAGGTGCAGCCACTTCACGTCACCCGTGCGGTGCCAGATCGTCTGGAAGATCGCCACGGTCAGGGCCATGCCGAGCGTCAACGGCACGAAGAGGTAGTGGTAGAGCGTCGTCAGTCCGAACTGCAGGCGAGCCAGGATGAGCGGGTCCAGAAAGTCCACGGGCTTGGTCCTTCCACGGTGATGATCCGACGGTACGACGCCGCGTGGATCACGGTCCGCGGGAGGGCCGTGCAAAATACCCGGATGCCGCCTCGCCGCGCACCCCCATGGTGAGAGCGGTCTCCGGCACCTACGGTGGGCACATGACTCGCGGTGATTCGTCCCCGGTCCGTGCGATGGTGCGGCGGACCACCACCCTCACCGCGGCGTGGCTGACCGCGGTCCTCGTCCTGACCGCCGGGCCGGCCGTCGCCGGCACACCGCCGACTCCGACGCCGTCGGCCTCACCGTCGCCGAGCGCCTCGCCCACCGCCACGCCGAGCCCGACGCCGACGATGTCACCCGCTCCGGCGCCGACCGCCTCGCCCGGTGCGACGCCCACCCCGACCCCCACC
>NZ_JAMBOV010000020.1 GCF_023715745.1 Microbacterium oleivorans
GAGTGAACCGGATGATTATGCAGATAAATATAAGCAGTGGGAATTAGAGGACTTACCAATTCTACCGGATCAAATGAAATATAAGGTTAGTAAAGGCAAGGCGGGTCAATTTAAGACGGTTAAAAATTTATTGAAGCAGGCAGACCGAATTATTATCGCCACAGATCCTGATCGTGAGGGAGAGAATATCGCTTATTCAATCTTTAAATTATGTGGGCGTGAGGTTTGGCAAATACCAAAGAAAAGATTATGGATCAATTCACTCCAGAGCAAAGAGATTCAACGAGGATTTAAAGAATTAAGAGAAGCAGAGGAAACATATAGTTATTTTAAAGAAGCTGAAACAAGACAAGTAAGTGATTGGATTATTGGGATGAATTTTACTCGCTTTTTAACTTTAATAATGCAAAAGCGAGGGATTGATGGTGTCTGGT
>NZ_JAMBOV010000021.1 GCF_023715745.1 Microbacterium oleivorans
GTCGCCAATGCCGCGGGTCGGCGTATTAACCACTCGCTCGAACGCCGCGTCGTCGTTGCGGTTGGCGATAAGGCGCAGGTAAGAGAGCGCGTCTTTGATTTCCTGACGCTCGAAGAAGCGCATGCCGCCGTAGATACGGTACGGCATGCTGGCCTGCAGGAGGGCCTCTTCCAGCACGCGCGACTGGGCGTTACTGCGATAGAGAATGGCGCATTGCTCCAGCGCGCCGCCGTTCTCCTGCCAGGTTTTAATTCGGTTCACCACAAAGCGCGCTTCGTCGAGATCGTTGAAGGCGCAGTACAGCGAAATCGGCTCGCCGTCGGCGCCGTCGGTCCACAGCTTTTTGCCCAGCCGACCGTTGTTGTTTCAATCAGGGCGTTGGCAGCGCTGAGAATATTGCTGGTCGAGCGATAGTTCTGCTC
>NZ_JAMBOV010000022.1 GCF_023715745.1 Microbacterium oleivorans
GTCGAAGCGCGAAACTGTGCAAAATTTCCGCTGTATTGGTCAATGAATCGGCGTATTCATTCGATTTGAGCGAAACTCAGAAATCGGTGAGTGCGACACACTTTCTGGAGACGGAGGAGACATGATCAACCTGCCCGGCGTGCAATTCATGCTCGGTGAAGACATCGAGATGCTGCGCGACGCCGTCGCGACGTTTGCGGCGAAGGAAATCACGCCGCGCGCGGCGGAGGTCGACCGCACCGACCAGTTTCCGATGGATCTGTGGAAGAAGTTCGGCGATCTCGGCGTGCTCGGCATGACCGTCTCCGAGGAATACGGCGGCGCGAACATGGGCTACACCGCGCACATGGTCGCGATGGAAGAGATCTCGCGCGCGTCGGCGTCGATCGGCCTGTCGTACGGCGCGCATTCGAACCT
>NZ_JAMBOV010000023.1 GCF_023715745.1 Microbacterium oleivorans
GTAAATTGCTACCGCAGATTGCCGTTTCGCGCTTATTGACCCAAGAGCAGCTTGCCAAAAACCAAGCCAGCGCCCATGCCGCTAACCAACCACAAAGCTTAATTGCGGATGCCGCCAATATGGAAATGACGTTTTCAAGCTGTTGTCATCCTGTGTATGGCGACCCGATTGTCGGGCATATTTCAAAAAATGGCTTGGTGGTGCATCGACACAAATGTTTTTCAATTGATGAAATTCGCCGTGTCAATGAATACCAAGTGATTCCGCTACATTGGCGAGTGTCTAACAGTGAGGATGAGATATCCAAGCGTATCTATTTTGATGCTGCGCTAAAAATTAATCAAAACCTGACCGATGAGCAAATCAGCGATTTAATCTTTATTGTGCGTGACACTCAAGCAGGTTTTGAATATAT
>NZ_JAMBOV010000024.1 GCF_023715745.1 Microbacterium oleivorans
GCTGACAGGGATTGATATGCGCGCGTTCTTCTGGGCTGCCTGGCTGGGCCTCTGCTCTACGCCCCTGCTGGCGGCTCCCCTGCAAGGTTTTTCCTTTGCACAAAAAGACTGGGAGCTCGCCTGCGATAATACCGGCGCCTGCCGGGCGGCGGGTTACGGCGTCCGCATGGGTGAGGTCAGCGTGCTGTTGACCCGCAACGCGGGCAGCGAACAGCACCTCACCGCCACGGTAACCTTTGCGCAAATCGAGCACGATATCCCCGCCGACTCCACCGCCAGCCTGCTGATCGACGACCGGGATTTTGGCGCGCTGGACGCTCTCGACGACAGCCACTTTCGCCTCGACAGCGATCAGACCACCGCCCTGCTACAGGCGTTAACGAATCAGCGCAAAATCGAATTCACCCTTAACGG
>NZ_JAMBOV010000025.1 GCF_023715745.1 Microbacterium oleivorans
CTCCAGGAAGCATCCGATGCACTCAATCAGGATCTCGGCAAGCTGATCGCCGAAGGCCCGGCCGAAGAACTGAACCTGACCACCAACACGCAGCCCGTGATGCTGACCGCGGCGTACGCGTGCTACCGCGCGTGGCAGCAGGCAGGCGGCCCGGCGCCGTCGATCGTCGCCGGCCACAGCCTCGGTGAATACACGGCGCTCGTCGCGGCCGGCGCACTTGCGTTCAAGGATGCGGTGCCGCTCGTGCGCTTTCGTGCACAGGCGATGCAGACGGCCGTGCCGGTCGGCCAGGGCGGCATGGCCGCGATCCTGGGCCTCGACGACGACACGGTGCGCGCGGTATGCGCGGAAGCCGCGGAGGCGGGCGTCGTCGAAGCGGTGAACTTCAATGCTCCGGCGCAGGTCGTGATCG
>NZ_JAMBOV010000026.1 GCF_023715745.1 Microbacterium oleivorans
GGCGCCCAGCGTCGCCAGTACGGTTTTGCCGATTTCCCGGGCGGAGATCACCGCCTGGCGCACCGCGCCAGAGTCGCCGGAAATCACCAGAATGGCTTCGTTGCTGAAACTGGTGCCGTGGGCCGGTGAGCTGTAAGCCACCACCTCGACGTTGGCTGATTTCAGCGCGGTATCGGCCATCAGCACGCCAACGGACGCCGGGGCGCCGACGATAATGCCGCAGGCGCGGCCCAGTGGGGCGCCGAACGCTTTTTCCAGGGCATAACTGGCGCGCGCGGTATACTGCAGCTCAATATGACCCGCTTCGTTGCCGTAGACATCGCCGAAGGTACGGTCCAGCTCTTTCAGCGCGACCTCAATCCCGCGTTTGACGTCGGAAACATCATTCCCGCCCAGCACAATCAGCG
>NZ_JAMBOV010000027.1 GCF_023715745.1 Microbacterium oleivorans
TTAACCGCCTCTCGCAATGCTTTGCCAGGTTTAAAATGGGGTATCGCCGTTGCTTTTACGGTAACTTTCTCGCCTGTTTTAGGATTGCGCGCCACACGTGGCTCACGATGATGCAAACTAAAACTACCAAAACCGCGTACTTCGACACGTCCGTTTTGAGATAAAGTATCAACCATCAAATCAATGATTTGCTTGGTGGCATCCTCTATGGTTTTTTCTGGTATATTCTCACATTCACTTGATAATCTAGTGATCAAGTCAGATTTGTTTAACACTTTTTCCATACTACCCCTAACACGCTAAACGTAACTGTCATAGTATAAATTACAGAATGATGGTTTTAAAAACTTCGTTACACTCCAATTTCATCCAGCAATCTATTAAC
>NZ_JAMBOV010000028.1 GCF_023715745.1 Microbacterium oleivorans
CGTCAATTCGAAATTGACTAATGATCTTTAAGATCATCTTTCACGAACCGATCCCTAAAGATCAGCTCGCAAGATGCTCGCGTCCACTGTGTAGTTCTCAAAGTACGGGCGGTACCTCCCCCGCACCAGCTATCGCCGGCACAAGAAAAGGCCCAGAGGTTCGGACTCTCATCCGGTCCCTCAGGACCCAACAGCGTGCATGTGCAAGAAACCTCACCCCGAACCGTTCCACACCCGAAGGCCGTACTAGATCCAGAGGTC
>NZ_JAMBOV010000029.1 GCF_023715745.1 Microbacterium oleivorans
ATTACGTGCTGGCAACATAGAACGAGGGTTGCGCTCGTTGCGGGACTTAACCCAACATCTCACGACACGAGCTGACGACAACCATGCACCACCTGTTTACGAGTGTCCAAAGAGTTGACCATTTCTGACCCGTTCTCGTATATGTCAAGCCTTGGTAAGGTTCTTCGCGTTGCATCGAATTAATCCGCATGCTCCGCCGCTTGTGCGGGTCCCCGTCAATTCCTTTGAGTTTTAGCCTTGCGGCCGTACTCCCCA
>NZ_JAMBOV010000002.1 GCF_023715745.1 Microbacterium oleivorans
CATCCGCCTCGGGCAAGGTCCTCTCGACGCTCAAGGCGGGCACGAAGGTCACCGTGCACGACACGTTCGGGGTCTGGCGCGCGGTGACCGCGGGTTCGACGAAGGGGTGGATGCGGGACTCCGAGCTGCAGGCGGTCTCGACGGCGAAGACGATGTATCTGGCGACGACGACGAACATGACGCCGTCGGTGTCGTCGAAGGCGATCCAGGCGACGCTGCGCAAGGGCACGACGGTGAAGGCGCTCTCGGTCTCAGGTGACCGGACGCAGATCACCGTCGACGGGATGACCGGGTGGGTGTTCTCGTCGAAGCTGTCGACGAAGAACCCCGGTGCGATCTCTGGTCAGGACCGGCAGGTCATCGCGTCCACGCCGCTGCGGGCGACGGCATCCGCCTCGGGCAAGGTCCTCTCGACGCTCAAGGCGGGCACGAAGGTCACCGTGCACGACACGTTCGGGGTCTGGCGCGCAGTGACCGCGGGTTCGACGAAGGGGTGGATGCGGGACTCCGAGCTCAAGAAGCTCGACACTGCTCCCGCGACGAGCGCCAAGACGACCACCGCAGCGCTCAACCTCCGCGCTCAACCGTCGACCTCGGGGAAGGTGCTCGTCGTCATTCCGAAGGGCACGAAGGTCACCGTCACGGCATCGTCCGGCATCTGGCGGAAGACGACGTACCAGGGCAAGACCGGCTGGGTCAGCAGCGACTTCCTGCGCTGACGCGACACGAGCCCGGCCGGGGGCCGCTCAGGAACCGTCGGATAGGATGATCGACGGCCTGAACGGCACCCGCCTTCGCAAGGAAACCCGTGACACAGATCGATTACAGCGCCTTCGACACGCCTGGACGTGGACGCGGCATCCTCGACGTCTTCGAGTACCGCTACCTCCTCCGGCTGCTGATCGGCAAGAGCACGTCCCTGCGCTACCGCAACTCGGTGCTCGGCTGGTTCTGGTCCTACGTGCGGCCGACCGTGCAGTTCCTGGTGTACTTCATCGTCGTCGGACAGATCCTGGGTCTGCACAAGAGCGTGCCGGCCTTTCCGCTGTACCTGTTCAGCGGACTGGTCCTCGTGAACCTCTTCAACGAGACGCTGGGCGCGGCGACGCAGTCGATCGTCAGCAACCGCGCGCTCGTGCGGAAGATCTACCTGCCGCGCGAATTGTTCCCCCTCGCCGCCATCATCGGCGCGTTCACCCACTTCCTGCCTCAGCTCGCCGTCCTGATCGTGGTGAGTCTGCTGTTCGGCTGGCTGCCGAGCTTCGCCTCGGTCGGGTTCGTCCTGCTCGGGATGCTGCTGGTCCTCCTGTTCGTCACGGGTCTCGGGCTCTTCTTCGCGGCCCTCAACGTGCGGTTCCGCGACGCCAGCAACACGGTCGACATCATCCGGACGATCGCGACGTGGTCGGTGCCCGTGCTGTACACCTGGGCGATGGTCTACGAGCGCACCGAGGGATTCCGGTGGCTCTTCCACGTCTGGATCTCGAATCCGCTCGCCGTCGCCGTGGAGATGTTCCACCACGCCTTCTGGGGCGCGCTGCCCGTCGTCAACGACGCGTCACCGGCTCCCGCCAACCTCGGCTGGCCGCCCGAGTTCGGGTGGCACGTCGCCGCGTCCGTCGGTGTCATCCTCGTCACCCTGGTCATCGGCCAGCTCGTCTTCCGCCGCGCCGAGCGCACGTTCGCCCAGGATCTGTGATGTCGACTCCCACCACCACCGAGACCCAGCCCCGCATCATCGTCGAGCACGTCTCGAAGTGGTTCAACAAGCGGTCCGCCCGCTCGCTGAAAGACGCCTTCATCAGCGTCATCAAGCGGCAGTCCACCCGGTCCCGCCAGTTCCAGGCGCTCGACGACATCTCGTTCCAGATCGCCGAGGGCGAGTCGGTGGCGATCATGGGGCTCAACGGCTCCGGCAAGTCGACGACCCTCAAGCTCGTCTCGGGTGTCCTCGAGCCGGACGAGGGGCGCGTCTTCACCCGCGGCCGTGTCGCCGGTCTCATCGAGGTCGGCGCCGGTTTCCACCCCGACCTCACCGGGCGCGAGAACGTCTTCTTGAACGCGGCCATCCTCGGCATGACCGAGAAGGAGACGAAGGCCCGGTACGACGAGATCGTCGAGTTCAGCGGCATCGGCGATTTCATCGACCAGGAGGTCAAGCACTACTCGTCCGGCATGTTCATGCGTCTCGCGTTCAGCGTCGCGATCCACGTCGAGCTCGACGTGCTGCTCGTCGACGAGGTCCTCTCCGTCGGCGATGCGCCGTTCCGCGCGAAGTGCGACGCGAAGCTGCGCGAACTGGCCGACAAGGGCGTCACGATGATGATCGTGAGCCACAGCAAGAACATCGTGAAGAGCCTGTGCTCGCGCGGCGTCGTCATCCGCAAGGGCAAGGTCGTCTTCGACGGTCCGATCGACGACGCCCTCGGGGTGCTCGAACAGGGCTGAGACCCGCGAGGCCCTGCTCGGTCAGCGCAGGTAGTCGCGGAGGGATTCGCGCCAGTCCCGCGGGGCGTACCCCGTCGCCTCGATCTTGCCGAGGTCGAGGACGGACCATCGAGGCCGCGGGGCCACCGGATGGTCCGCATTCGCGAAGTACGCGTCCGTCGACACGCCGGTGACCGCGTCACGGTCGTGCCCGGTGAGTGCGTACACCTCGCCGGCGATCTCCGCCCACGACGCGGGGTCGCCGGATCCCGTGAGGTTGTAGATCCCGGCGGGCGCGTCGGTGGCAAGCAGGTGACGGATGCCGCCGGCGATGTCGTCCGTGAAGGTCAGACGCCCGATCTGGTCGTCGACGACCGAAGGGGAGATCCCCCGCTCGGCGAGGGTGGCCATCGTCCGGACGAAGTTCTTCCCCTCGCCGATCACCCAGGACGTGCGGAGGATGTAGTGCCGGGGGACGGTTGCGACGATCGCGTCGGCCGCCGCCTTGGTCTGCCCGTAGACGCCGAGCGGCGCGACGGGCTGCCCCTCGGTGTAGGGGGTGTCGGCCGTGCCGTCGAAGACGTAGTCGCTGGAGACGTGGACGAGCGTGATGCCGTTCTCCGTCGCGATCCGCGCGAGCTGCGCGACGGCGGTGACATTGCCCGCCCACGCGCCGCCCCGGTCGGTCTCTGCCCCGTCGACGGCCGTGTAGGCGGCGGCGTTGACGATGGTTCCGTAGTCGCGCCAGCGGCGGGCGCCGCTCAGGTCGCCGGTCAGATCGAGGTCCTCGCGCCCCGCGAACTCGACGCCCGCGTCGTCCGCGTACGCGGCGCGCAGCGCTCGGCCGAGCTGCCCGTTCGCACCGACGACGAGCGTCTTCTTCGGTGGGATCGGCACGACGTCCGCGAGGCGTGGGTGCGCGAGGTCCTTCGCCGAGATCTCCACGTCGGCGAGGGGGACCGGCCACTCGATCGCGACCGTCTCGTCGGCGAGGTTCAGGAACGAGTAGGCGGCATCGGGCGACCAGTGATCGTTGACGAGATACGTGTAGGCGGTGTCGGGCTCCAGCGTCTGATAGGAGTTGCCGACGCCGCGCGGTACGAAGATCGCCCGCGACGGGTCGAGCTCCGCAGTGAAGACCGCGCCGAAGCTCGGTCCCTCCCGCAGATCGACCCACGCCCCGAAGATCCGGCCGGTCGCGACCGACACCCATTTGTCCCAGGGTTCGGCGTGGATGCCGCGGGTCGTCCCGACCGCATCGTTGAACGAGATGTTGTTCTGCACCGGACCGAAGTCCGCGAGGCCGACGGCGGTCATCTTCTCCCGCTGCCAGTTCTCCTTGAACCAGCCGCGGCTGTCGCCGTGCACGGGCAGGTCCCAGACCACGAGCCCGGGGATGCCGGTCTCGCTGGGCGTGAGCGCCTTGCCGAACTCCGTCACGCTCACTGGCCCTTCGAGGCGTAGAAGGCTTCGACGCCGTCTTTGGCGGGTGCCCACCATGCCTCGTTGCCTCGGTACCACTCGATGGTCGCGGCGAGGCCGGCCTCGAAGTCCTGGTAGGTGGGGGTCCAGCCGAGTTCGGTGCGGAGCTTGGTGGAGTCGATCGCGTAACGCAGGTCGTGGCCGGCGCGGTCGGTGACGTGGTCGTACGCGTCGGGGGACTGGCCCATGAGCTGGAGGATGAGTTCGACGACGGTCTTGTTGTCCTTCTCGCCGTCGGCGCCGATGAGGTAGGTCTCGCCGATCTCGCCCCGCTCGAGGATGGTGAGCACGGCGGAGGAGTGGTCGTCGGCGTGGATCCAGTCCCGCACGTTCTCGCCCTTGCCGTACAGCTTGGGGCGGATGCCGCGGATGACGTTGGTGATCTGGCGCGGGATGAACTTCTCGACGTGCTGGTACGGCCCGTAGTTGTTGGAGCAGTTGCTGATCGTGGCGCGCACCCCGAATGAGCGCACCCACGCGCGCACGAGCAGGTCGCTGCCGGCCTTCGTGGACGAGTACGGGGAGGACGGGTTGTAGGGGGTGTGCTCGGTGAAGCGCGCCGGGTCGTCGAGCTCGAGATCGCCGTACACCTCGTCGGTGGAGATGTGGTGCAGCCGGGTGTCGTGACGGCGCGCGGCCTCGAGCAGCGTGTACGTGCCGATGATGTTCGTGTCCAGGAACGGCCGCGGGTCGTGCAGCGAGTTGTCGTTGTGGGATTCCGCCGCGTAGTGGACGACGGCATCCGCCTCCTCGAACAGTCCGTCGACGAGCTCGGCGTCGGCGATGTCGCCCACGACGAGGCTGACACGGTCCTCGGGGAGCCCCGCGAGGGACGCCTCGTTGCCCGCGTAGGTCAGCTTGTCGAGCACGGTCACGGTGTGGTCGGTGTGCGCGATCACGTGGTGGACGAAGTTCGACCCGATGAAACCGGCACCACCGGTGACGAGAAGATGGGACATGGTCACAGACCCCTGTTCAGGATGTCGAGCAGGTACGTGCCGTACCCGGATTTGACGAGCTTCTGCGCCCGCTCGCGGAGCTGGTCATCGGTGAGGAACCCCTGCCGCCACGCGACCTCCTCGGGCACCCCGATCTTCAGGCCTGTGCGACGCTCGATCGTGCGGACGTACTCACCGGCATCCAGCATCTGATCGAATGTCCCCGTGTCCAGCCACGCCGTCCCGCGGGGGAGCACCTGCACCTGCAGCTTCCCTGCCGCCAGGTACGCCTTGTTCACGTCGGTGATCTCGTACTCGCCGCGCGGTGAGGGCTGCAACTCGCGGGCGATCCGCACGACATCGTTGTCGTAGAAATACAGACCGGGCACCGCGTAGTTCGACTTCGGCTGCGCCGGCTTCTCCTCCAACGAGATCGCCGTACCGGCGTCGTCGAACTCGACCACACCGTACGCCTCGGGCTCACCCACGTAGTACGCGAACACCGCACCGCCGTCGACGTCGCGGAACCGCGCCAGCTGCGAGCCCAGGCCCGGGCCGTAGAGCAGGTTGTCACCCAGGACGAGGGCGACCGTGTCGTCGCCGATGAAATCCGCACCGATCGTGAACGCCTGCGCCAACCCGTCCGGCGAGGGCTGCTGCGCGAACGACAACCGGATGCCGAACTGGGAACCATCACCCAGGAGACGCTCGAAATGCTCCGCATCGTGCGGCGTCGTGATGACCAGGATGTCCCGGATGCCCGCCAACATCAGCGTCGACAGCGGGTAGTAGATCATCGGCTTGTCGAACACCGGGATCAGCTGCTTCGACACACCCAGAGTGATCGGATGCAGCCGCGTTCCCGAGCCCCCCGCGAGAATGATGCCCTTCATGGCACCCATCGTTCCACAGGAGCGCCGAGCTCCCGCACCGCGAAATCCTGGGCGAGGGCCGACCCCGCCCGTAACATGGCCTGGTGATCAAGGTCTCGGTCGTCGTGCCCACCTACAAGACACCTCCCGAGGGGCTGGCCCGGCTCATCGGATCACTGGACCGGCAGACGCTGCCGGCGTCGGAGTTCGAGGTGATCTTCGTCGACGACGGATCGCCCGACGACACCCTGGACCGCTTGACGGAACTCGCGGCCACGCGCCCTCATGTGCGTGTGGAGCCCATCGAGAACTCCGGGTGGCCCTCGAAGCCGCGCAACGTGGGCATCGACCTGGCCCGAGGCGAGTACGTGGCTTTCATGGACCACGACGATGAGCTCTACCCGGATGCGCTCCGGGCGGCGTACGAATTCGGGGCGGCCAACCACGCGGACGCCGTGAACGGCAAAGAAGCGCGCACGACGTCCCCGTCGTGGGCCCTGGGAACATACGACCATGACCGGCCGCAGTCGATCGGGCGTCCCGACGTCCATCCGCTGATTCCCATGAACCCGCACAAGATGTACCGCCGCGCATTCCTCCAGGAGCACGACATCCGCTTCGTCGAAGGCAAGCGCGTGCTGTGGGAGGACATCTTCTTCAATCTCCGCGTGGCGAGGCATGCGAAGGTCATCTCGACGCTCACCTCGGTTCCCTACTACCACTGGGTGACGACGGCCGGAAGCGGATCCACCACCTTCGTCAAGCACGGTGAGGACTTCTGGCGCTGGCTGCCGAGGGTGTGCCAGGCGGTCATCGATGAGCTCCCCGGCGAGGAGAACCGTCTGCAGCGGGAGCAGCTGGAACTCCACCAGTACAGCAACCGCGTCGTCGGGGTCTTCGACATGAAGTACGTCAGCCGCACGCCTCCGCAGCGGAAGTTCATGTTCGAACAGGCGCGCAACGTTCAGGAGCAGTTCGGGTACGAGCGTCTCGAGGATCGGATGAACTCGTCGAAGCGCGTGCGGGCCGAGCTGCTGCGAGCCGGCCGTCAGGATGTGCTGGAGGAGATCTGTCTGTCCGACGCTGCCATCCCCGGCTGGTCACGGGCCACCTCGGTGCAGTGGCGGGGCGGGGTCCTGCACATCGCGACCGATGTCACCTGGTCCGATTCCAAGGGGAATCGACCGCGGCTGCGACGCGAGGGGGGTCGCATCCGGAAGGTCCTGCCGGCCGCCGTCGACGAGCTCGTCAGCGAGGCCGCGACGGACATGACCGACGAGGTGGCGGCGATCACTCTCTCTCCTCTCGTGAGGTCGAGGCGGTCGCGCGTCGCATGGGCGCTTCCCGCGACCAGCGACGTGAGCGTCGCGGACGACGCTGACGGTACCGTCAGCGTCGCCGCCACGGCCGGGTTCACGCTCGACCCGGCGACGGCCGCCGCGGGTGCACCGCTCGAGGAGGCGACCCACTGGGACCTCCACCTTCACGCGCGCTTCGGCAACAGCTCGACCGATCGCGCCGTCCGGTCCGACGTACCCGCCTCCGTCACCGTCACGGCCGGCAAGCTGCACCTGGTCTATCCGAACGACGGCGGCAACGCGACCCTGATCCCTGGCGGTGAGCGCGAGGCGGTCCGACGGCTGATCCCGACGCGGGCCGCATTCCAGTCCGACGAGCTGGTGGTCGATCTGGCAGGGCACCACGACGGAGCCGGCAGCATCGGGACCGTCGTGTCGGTCTGGACGTCGGCGGCCGGGAAACCCTCCGATGTCCCGGCGCGCATCGAGGTCGCTGACGGCGCCGCGCGTCTCGTCGTGCCCGGGGTGGGACGCGACACCGTGGAGCTGCGCGTCGGCGACCGCGCTCCCGATGGCCCGGGGGCATGGGTCGTGCGAGCCGACGGAGACCGCCGTGCCCTGGAGCGCAGCGAGCGCCCGTCGACCGATGGTGCGCCGGCGCGACCCGCCCAAGCGGCCCCCACCCTCCGCCGCAAGGTCGGCAGAGTCCTGCGCAGACTCGGTATCCGCTGACGGGTCCGTCGCTCAGGGCTCTCGCGAGCCGGTGCCGTAGAATCGGCAAAATGCCTGAACACACACCCCGTGGCGACGGATCGACCGCGACGGCACCCGTGGGCCGCGTGACCGGGAGCGCCGTCATCGACGGTGACATCGCCGAGATCATCGGGCAGCCGCTGCCGTGGGAGAAGCTCGACGGCGCCACGGTGCTCGTGACGGGTGCGGCAGGGATGATCCCGTCGTACGCCCTCTACACACTGCTGGGTCTCAACGAGGTGCGGGATGCCGGGATCACCGTCCTCGCGCTCGTGCGCGACCTCGACAGGGCGCGTCGCCTGCTCGGACCCGTCGCCGATCGCGACGACGTCGTCCTGGTGAAGGGCGACGTCCGGGGCGAGATCCACCTCGACCGCACCGTGGACCTCGTCATCCATGGTGCGTCCCCCGCTCGGCCGGCGCTGCACGCCGCGAGTCCCGTGGACACCATCCGGGCGAACGTGACCGGCACCTTCGGCCTGCTCGATCTCTGCGTCGCATCGGGCGGTGCCCGCTTCGTCATGATGTCGTCCGCGGAGGTGTACGGGCAGCGGGTGTCGGACGGTTCGCTCGTCGCCGAGGACGAGTACGGCTCTGTCGACATCCTGAACCCCCGTGCGTCGTACACCGAGGGCAAGCGTGCCGCCGAGACCATCGCCGTCAGCTATCACGCGCAGTACGACGTCCCCGTCACGATCGGCCGGTTCGGTCACATCTACGGCCCCGGCATGGCCCTCGACGACGGTCGCGTGCAGGCGGACTTCACCGCGGACGTCCTCCGCGGAAACGACATCACTCTCAACAGCGACGGCAGCGCCCGTCGTACCTACACCTACCTGGCGGATGCCGTGTCGGGCATGTTCGCGGCGATCCTCCTGGGCGAGGACACCGCGTACAACATCTCCGATCGCGACGGGTTCATCAGCATCCGAGAACTGGCGGAGGCGTTCACCGAGGCGCGACCGGAGAAGAATCTCAGCGTGCGCTTCGCGGAGGGTGTCGACCTCAGCCGGTACAACGCCGTCAAGGGACAGGGCCTGGACGACGCCCGGCTTCGCGGTCTGGGCTGGGCACCGCACGTCGGCCTGCGTCGGGGACTGGACCGCACGCTCGCGTGGCACGAGGAGCGCGAAGCGGGGTCCCGCGCATGACGGACGCGGTCGTGCCGCCGGCATCCGTCGTCCCGGTGAGCGAGGCGGAGGTCGTCCGGCCTGCGCCCCCGTTCGACGTCACCGTCGATGCGCTCACCTGGGAACGGGCGAAGCTGACGATCCGACTGTCGGTCGCCCAGGTGGGGGACTGGACCCCGCTCACCCCCGAATGGGGCGAGGTGCCTCCGCCTGCCGTGGACTTCCGCCTGATCGACGGCAAGCGTCGCATCCCGGTGCCCTTCACCGCGGTCGGGCCCGGTGCGTACGAGCTGCATGTCGACGTCCCGACGTTCCGTGACCGCCAGGCGATCCCGAACGGCACGTGGCGCATCGTCATGTTCGCCCACGGGGAGCGCGTGGCCCCCGCCCGGTTCGACGGACGGTCGCTGCTCGAACTCGACGAGGGTTCACGGGTGTTCCTCTACGACGGGAACCGCGCCGTCACGACCGTGTCGTTCGGCATCGCAGAGAACGCCGTGGACCTCGAGCGCCTCGACTTCCTCATGCGGAGCTACCACCTGTTCCGCTCCCGTCCCAAGCCGAAGAAGTTCCGTCCGATCAAGCGCCTCAAGGCATTCTTCCTCGGCGCCCCGGCCAAGCAGCGCTACGCCGGCCTGATCTACCAGGCCATCACCCGGACGGTGGGCGTGAAGCCCGGCCGCGTCCTCTTCGCCTCCGATCAGCGTGTCCGCATCGAGGGCAACCTCCGTCGCGTGCAGGAGCGGATCGTCGAACGCGGGCTGCAGGAACGATTCGACATGAAGTACTCGTTCCGCCTGCCGCGCGCGGGCGGCTGGGGGACGACGCTCCGGATCATCTACCTGCTCGCGACGAGCGAGATCGTCCTGCTCGACGACTACTTCGGCATCCTCAAGAGCCTGCGGATGGACCCGCGCACCAAGGTGATCCAGCTCTGGCACGCCGGCAGCGGGTTCAAGTCCGTCGGGTACAGCCGGTTCGGGAACCTCGGTTCGCCCAAGCTGTGGCATCCGCATCGCCAGTACACCTTCGCCATCACGGGATCCGAGCACTTGCGTCACGTCTACGCGGAGGCGTTCGGCATCGAGGAAGCCGCCGTCATCCCGACCGGATTGCCCCGGGTGGACTGGTTCCTCGACGAGACGCTCCGCGACCGGTTCCTGGCGAAGTTCGCCACCGAGTATCCCCAGATCGCGGGCAAGAAGGTCGTCCTCTTCGCCCCGACGTTCCGCGGCCGATCCATCTACACCGCGTTCTACGACTACAGCCAGATCGACTTCGACGCCCTGTACGAGGTGTGCGGCGAGGACACGGTGGTGCTCTTCCGCATGCACCACTTCGTGAAGAATCCCATCGAGATCCCGGAGCAGTACCAGGACCGGTTCTTCGACTTCACGCACTATCCGGACGGCCTGAATCTCCTGCACGCGACCGACGTCCTCATCACGGACTACTCGTCGATCATCTACGAGTTCTCTCTGCTGGACCGGCCCATGCTCTTCTTCGCTCCCGACAAGGTGAACTACGCCGCGACGCGCGGCTTCCACCGGGACTACGACGAGACGGCGCCGGGACGCGTCGCGAACACGTTCGGGGACGTGATCGACGCCCTTCGGACCGGAGAGTTCGAGCAGGAGAAGGTCGCGGAGTTCCGTCGCCTCAACTTCGACCGCGTCGACACCGGCGCGGCTGACCGGGTCATCGACTGGCTGATCCTCGGCAACCCCGACACCGAGAAGATCACCGAGAGCCCGGTCCCCACCGAGCGTTCCGACGCGAACACCGCCGAGTCCAGTGAGAAGGACGTCCCAGAAGAGGAGATCGCGTGAACATCGCCATCATTTTCGCCGGCGGGATCGGGTCCCGCATGACGTCGGCGACCCTGCCCAAGCAGTTCCTCGAGATCCATGGAACTCCGCTGATCGTGCACACGCTCCAGCACTTCCAGGACCACCCCGAGATCGACCGCATCGCCGTCTCGATCCTGCCGGAGTGGCGCGATCGCTTCGCGCGTCTGGTCGCGAGGTACGAGCTCACGAAGGTGAACTGGATCGTGGACGGTGGTGCCACCGGTCAGGAGTCCCGACACCGCGCGCTCCGCGCCGTCGCCAACGAGGCACCCGGCGACACCGTCGTCCTGCTGCACGACGGGGTGCGCCCGCTCATCAACGCCGAGGTGATCTCGGCCAACATCGAGACCGTGCGCTCGCAGGGACCGGCGATCACCAGCACCAAGTTCAACGAGACCATCATCTCGTCGGCCAGTGGCGCCGTCGACGAGGTCATCCCGCGCGACCACCTCTACGTCGCACAGGCCCCGCAGAGCGGCCGTCTCGACACCGTCCTCGGGGTCTACGACCAGGCGGTGGCCGACGGTGAGAACGACTCGATCGACACCTGCAGCCTTCTGCGACGGTACGGCCACGAGCTGTACCGCGTGGAGGGACCTCGTTCGAACATCAAGATCACGACCGCGGAGGACTACTACGTCTGCCGCGCGTTCTTCGACGTGATCGAGCGCAACCAGATCGGCGGCTGAGCGGCGGGGTCAGCCCGCCGCGTTCCGCATCGCCGCGACGTTGACCGTCACGATCTGACCCGTGAGGTCGGATGCCGCGACGTTCAGCGTCACACGGGCGACGTCCGCGGGGTCGAGGAGGCTGTCGACCGGCTCCTCGCCGAACGCCTGCGTGCGCATGGGCGTGCGGGTGCGCTGCGGGTTGATGCAGTTGATCCGCACCCGCGATGCCTCCCACTCCTCGGCGAGCGCCTGGGTCAGGTTCACGACCCCGGCCTTCGTCGCGGAGTACGCGCTGTACCCCGCGCGTCCGCGCGTGTACGAGCTCGAGGTGAACAGCACGACCTGTCCGGCCGTCTCCGCGAGATAGGGGTGCGCCTCGCGAGCGACGACCGCCGGGGCGATGAGGTTGACCTGGATCGTGTCCTTCAGGTCGCGCTTGCGGCTCTCGACGAGCGGCGCGATGCGCAGCACCCCGGCCGTCACGATGACGACGTCGATGCGGCCGCTGCGGGAGTGCGCTTCGGCGAGGGCGGACCGCACGGCCTTGGCCGATCGGATGTCGGTGCCCGTCGAGGAGCGGCTGAACTCGTGGACGACAGCACCGGCATCCGTCGCCTGCTGGACGATGCTCTCGCCGATCCCGTAGCTGCCGCCGAAGACGACGACCGTCCTGCCCGACAGGTCGGGGACGGTCGTCATGCTCTCGAGGGAGAGGCTCGCGGATTGCAGCTGGAAGAGCTTGTCGGCGATGTGGACGTCGATCGGCTCGGTCACCTTCATGTTCTCGGCCGTGCCGTCGACGACGTAGATGGGCACGTCGGGCAGGTAGGCGAAGACGACGCCGCAGTCGTCGGTCGCCCGGAATCCCGGGTCGGTCGCCGCGATCTCGTATGCCTTCCGGATCGTCGCGAGCCGGAAGGCCTGGGGCGTCTGTCCGCGGCGGAGAAGCGAACGGTCCGGGATGCCGGTGATCAGCCGATCGGCGTCGACCTGGATGATCGTGTCCGCAGAGGGGATCGCGGTGTCGACCGCCTCGTAGGTGTCGAGCGCGCGGACGCAGTCCTCGATGATGCGGTCGTCGATGAAGGGCCGCACCGCGTCGTGGAACAGCACCTTCGTGTCGTCGCCCTGGAGGGCGGAGATGGCCAGCTGCGTCGTGTCGTTGCGTGTCTCGCCGCCGGGGAGGATGCGGGTGAGCTTCGCGAACCGGCCGCTGTCGAGGAGGTGGTCGAGCTCACCGATCGCGGCCGCGTTCATCATGATGACGATCTCATCGATGTGCGGGCTGTTCTCGAGTGCCTCGAGCGTGTGCTCGACGATCGCCTTCCCCGCGATCTTGATGAGCTGCTTGGGGATGCCGAGGCCCACCCGGACTCCGATGCCACCGGCCAGGACGACGGCGACGGTACGGGCTGTGGTCACGGCGAGAGCTCCTCGTGAGTCGATGCGGGCGTGCGCTGGCACGCCCGCACCATCCTATGCGAGGGGGTCTGCGAGCCCTCGGCCGGCCACGCGGTCGAGCACGAGACGCGCGATCCGGTCGGTGCAGGGGCGGCCGGTGGTGGTGCTCGTCTCGGCGACCCAGCGCGCGGCGAAGGCCGCCGCATCCGTCGCCGTGGCCGTGTCCGCGGCGATCGCGGCAGCGAGCTCGTCGACGGACGTGCAGACGGGGCCCGGCAGGTCGCTGCGATAGTCCAGGTAGAAGTCGCGCGTCGCCAGGTACTCGTCGAGGTCGGGGGCGAGGAAATAGGTCGGGATGCCGCGCACGGCGGCCTCGAACAGCGTCGACGAGTAGTCGGTGATGAAGACGTCGGCGATGGTGAGCATCTCCTGCGTCGAGAAACCGTCCGCGGTGTCGACGGCGCTCCCGCGCAGCGTCATGAGGGGATGCAGCTTCACCACGACGTGCACGCCGATGGCCTCGAGTGCGGCGACGACGTCGTCGGGGGCGGACATCGCGGTGTCCTCGATCCGGAACGTCGGGGCGAAGACGGCCACGCGGGCGCCGCGGAGGTGCGGATGCCGGTCGTAGATCCGCTCGCGCGTCAGCCGCGTGAGCTCCTCGTCTCGGAGCCGGTCCACGCGGGGGAGGGGGGCGACCACGATCCGACTCTCGTCGGTGCCGAACGCCTCGGCGTACGGTGCGCGGCACGCCTCGCCGCTGGCGAGCACGAGGTCGTAGCCCGCGTGCATGCGCATGGCCTCCGCGAGGCGTTCGTCACGGCCCTCGCCGGTTCCCAGGATGCTGAGACCGAACTTCTTGAAGGCGCCGAGAGCGTGCCAGATCTGGATGATGCTCAGCTCGTCCTTGTGTCGCAGCATGCTGGCGACCATCGAGTAGGTGTCCACGATCAGCACGCGGGCGGTGGCGACGTGGTACATCTGCACGAGCAGGTGCGCGGCGTAGCCGATCTTGCGCACGAGGCCGGGCGGGACCATGCGCACCAGCGAGACGACCGTCACCGACGGGTCGATCGCGGTGATCGCGTTGCGCAGGTCGATGAAGTCGTCGGTCTCCTCCGGGTGCTCGCGACTGATCATGACGACCTTGCGCCGTGTCGGCAGCACCTTGAGGGGGGCGTAGCACAGGCCCAGCACCGTCCGTGCGACGCGCGCGGCGAAGACGTGTCGGCCGATCGGACCGTCGATGCGGGTCGGCTGCACGGGCGGATCGTCCAGCAAGACGGGGCGCTCGTGGACCCGGCGGGGTGTGAGGATCATCTCGCGCACGATGCGCTCGGTGGATCGTCCGTCGCAGGCCGACATGAAGCGCTCCCGGAACGCGGCCAGATCCTCGCCCGCGCGGGCGTCGCGGATCGCCGCGGCGAGGTGGTCGCCGTCCGTCACGAGCGGACCGGCGAGGTAGTCCTCGAACGGGTGGTAGAACGAGCGCTCCGCGGCGTACACCTCGACGTCGGGGCAGAAGAACACCATGGGACGGCCGAGCAGGGAGAACTCGAAGATCGCCGACGAGTAGTCCGTGATGAGGACGTCGGCGGCCATGAGGAGGTCGTTGAGCTCGCGCTCCGCGGACACGTCGAGGATCCGTTCGTGCGACGGGATCCCGGCGGTGGCGCGCGCGACGAACGGGTGCAGCTTCACGAGGACCACCCATTCCTCGCCCAGCTCCTCGATGAGCTGAAGCCACGGAACCCAGTCGATGTCGTAGTGCGCACTCAGCTGGCCGTTGCCCCGGAAGGTGGGTGCGAAGACCGCCAGCCGCTGATCGGGTCGGATGCCGAGGCGGGTGCGGACCTCGTCGGCGGTGCGCTCGAGGAGGTCGGTGTCGAAGAACACATCGGTGCGCGGCACACCGAGGGCGTGGACCCGCGCGAGGTCCATGTCGAAAGCCTCCGCGTAGTCGGGGCGGATCGCCTCGGAGCTCACCGTGGCATCCGTGTAGTTGCGGTGCGCGACCGAACCGGGGAGAGGGCCGCCGGGAAGACCCGCGCGACTCCAGCCCACCTTCTTGTAGGCGCCGGCCGCATGCCAGACCTGCAGGAGTCGCGTCTCGGGACGCAGCTGCAGGGGATAGATCATCGGGTAGTAGTCGTCGAGGACGATCGTCTGCGCGCGCGCGAGCTCCCACGGCAGGCGCAACGAGTCCCGGAGCGGACGCCGATCGGCGAGGCTCGCCTTGAAGATCCCCACGATCCGAGCGTTCGGGCGCTGGCGTCGGATCTCGTCGCGCAGGAAGGCGATGTTGCCCGAGAAGCCCATCCGGGAGTCCGAGAGGAAGAGCGTCCGCCCGTCCTGCACACGCACCAGCCGCGAGGCCAGGGCGTAGAGAGCGATCCACAGACCGAATCGCCACCTCTGCAGGAAGGCGTTCCCTCGCAGGTGCCTGCGAAGCAATCGCACGGTGGAACCTCCTGGATTGTGGCGGATGTCGCTCGATTCTAAGCCGGTGATCCGAGTCCGAACGTGTCCGGGCTCTCCGATGCGGCCGCGGGCAGAGGCCGTTCCCGCCGCCATCCCCGCACGAGGGATGCCTGCGTCGCGCAGAGGACGAGCAGGAACCATCCGAAGCCGCCCAGGGGGGAGCTCGTCACGATCGAGTCGGTGAGCAGCACGATGATCACGAGCGCGGGCCAGACATAGACGGTCGAGCGTCGTTCGCTCGCCGTCGCCCACGCCCGGGACAGCGCCAGCCCGACGAACGCCACGAGCAGCACGACCCCGACGGCCCCTGCCTGCAGCAGCACGTCCATCCAGACGTTGAGCGCCGACGCATGCGGATGCCCCGCGACCAGGCGGATGTAGGTGAAGGGGGAGAGATGGTCCGGCCAGGTGCCGACCCAGCCCCACCCCTGAACCGGCCGCAGTGCCGACATGTCCAGGATGACGTTCCACAGCCGCGACCGGGTGTAGAAGTCGGGTTCGGCGTTGAGCCAGTAGACCAGCGGGCGGCGGAACACGTAGGCGAGCACGAGCCCCACGATCACGGTGGCGGCGAGGACGCCCTGGAGGAGGGGGCGGACTCGCGCCGGAACGCGACGGAGGACCGCGAGTGCGCCGGTCGCCGCCCCCGACACCAGCACCATGCCGAGCACGAGGGGAGAGGCGGTGAAGACCGCGAGGATCGCGGCGAGCGTGACCGAGCCGATCGCCACCCCCGAGCTCACCGAGCGGGTCCGCCACTCGACGAGGAAGGTCACGAGCGCGATGATCGTGACCACGCCCAGCACGGTGCGGGTGCCGAAGATCCCCTGGACGGGGCCTCCGTCGGCGAGGTTGCCCGCGATGCCGAGGAAGGCGATCGGGAGGTCGAGGAGGATGCCGCTCAGGATCTCGAGTCCCAACGAGACCCCCAGGAGCACTCGCAGGACGTCGCCGGTGGCGCGGACGGTCTGCAGGGTGTCGCGGAACTGGGCGACGACGACGGCGAGGAAGGTCGGTGCGCCCAGCTGCAGCCATCCCGTGAAGGTCGCCGTGGATGAGACGGACCACCCGGCCGTGATGATGAGCCACACGAGGAGCATCAGGAGAGTGGTGGGGATCAGCTGGATCAAGCGGAGTTCCGCGCGGCGGGCGACCATGATTCCCGCACCGAGGAGGCACAGACCGCTCAGGACGGCGCCGTACCCGGCGTTCCCCATCAGCTGTCGCAGGGCGTGCGTCGAGAACAGCGCGCCGAGCGTGACGAGGGTGAAGGCGGCGGCGACGTCGGGTGTCTGCAGCGCGGAGAGCAGCCGGGGGAGCGCGCGCACGGTCCTCATCGCTCGGTCGGCCTGTCGCCCTGTTCGCCGATGAGACGCTCCTCCGACGGTCCGCGCCCCACCAGGGGTGCCTGCTTGATCTTGAACGCGAAGAGGATGAGGAGGAACCATCCCCAGTTCAGCAGCGGAGTCGATTCGGCGAGGCCCTGCACGAGGAGGATCGCTCCGGTGAGGGTCGGGAGGAGCGTGACCGCGGTGTAGGGGCGGTCTGCGACCAGGTCCCAGCGTGGCCGGTCGACCGCGAAGAACCACGACCGCCAGACGAAGGCGACGTAAGCGGCGGCGATGAGCGCGACGCCGACGGCACCCAACTGGAGGAACACGTCGACCCACATGTTGTGGGCCTGCATGACGGTCTGGCCGTGGTCGACGATCCAGCGATCGAAAGCCGGATCCGTGGGGATCCACGGCGTCGAGAATCCCCAGCCGATGAGGGGGTGCTCCACGGCCCGTTCGAGGACCTTCTCCCAGATCGACTCGCGGCCGGTGAGGTCGCTCGACCGCCCCAGCGCCGTGAACACCGTGTCGCGCAGCAGCCAGACCGCGACGAGTCCGCCGATGGCGACGACGGCGTAGACGAGGTAGTAACGGGTGCGCTCACCGGCGCGGGTGGTCGTCCGCATGATGAGCACGGTGATGAGGACCACGACCACGGCGATGGCCGACACCGTGGCTGTCGCCGATCCTGCGCGGACGAAGAGGAACAGCGCGAGGGCGATCCAGAGCGCGAGCACGGGCCGACGGGGGGCGCGGGACGCGATCCGTATGGCGAAGACCACGACCGCGAGGAGAGCGACGTAGGCGAGCGCGTTCGCGTTGCCGAAGATTCCCTGGATTCGTCCACCGTCGAACAGGTTGTCGCGTGACCAGAGCACGATCGGATCGTCGACCGGGCCGTCGGGCCGCACGAAGTGCGGCAGGATCTGACCGTCCCAGATGAGACTGACCCACAGTTCGAACAGGATCGATAGTGCCAGCATCCATTTGAGAGCGGATGCCAGGGCTCGCACGACCTCGCGCCAGGTGAGCACCGCACCGACGAACAGCGCGCCCACGGTGGTCACGATCAGCAGCGCGACGGTCACGAGGGTCGCGTCGGGCCAATGCGACCAGAACAGGGAGAGGACGGCGAAGGCGAGGTAGGCGAGGGCGTACCACGGCAGACGCGGCCACTGCACCCGGGGGCGGATGACGGCCCACAGCGCGATCGAGACGAGGAAGCTGACGATGCCGATGCCTGCGGCTACCTCGATGCCGAACGCGAGAGGCAGCGCCGTCCCCGACAGCGTGATGATCAGCAGGACGATGCACCATCCGCGCAACAGGATGTGGCTCGTCCGCTCGCGCGGCGGGGCGGCCGGCGGCGCCGAGACCGGGTGCGAGGAGTGGACGGCCATGGTGACAGAAGGGTATCGCGCGGCTCTGGACGTTCCGCCGCACGCCCTAGGCTGATCGCGTGCTGGAGACCCTCTCGAACGAGCCCCGCGACTACGCCTGGGGATCCCCGTCCGCCATCGCCGACCTGCAGGGGCGTGTGCCCACCGGCGGCCCCGAGGCCGAGGTCTGGTTCGGGGATCACCCCGGCAGCCCCGCCCGACTCGGCGACGGCCGGTCCCTCCCCGAAGCGAGAGCAGAGGCGGGGAACCCGCCACTGCCCTTCCTGCTCAAGATCCTCGCCGCATCGTCCTCCCTCTCGATCCAGGCGCACCCCGACCTCGCGCAGGCGCGAGCGGGCTTCGAAGAGGAGGAAGCGGCCGGCATCCCGCGCGACGCCGGTCACCGGATCTACCGTGACGACAACCACAAGCCCGAGGTCATCGTCGCTCTCAGTGATCCCTTCCGTGCCCTCGTCGGATTGCGCCCCGTGGCCGACACCCTTCGCCTTCTCGACGGTCTCGGCGCGTCGGCCGGCGTCGAGCGGCTCCGCGCCGACCTCGCCGGCACCGATGCCTCGGCCGCCTTGCGCGGGGTCATCGAGGAGGTGCTGAGCGGCCGTGCCGAGGACATCGTCCGCGACGTGTCGGATGCTGTGATCGACGCGACCGTGCCCGGCTTCGAGCAGGAGCTCGATGTCCTCCGCGCCATCGTCCGTGACTTCCCGGGGGATGCGGGCATCGTCGTCGCGCTCCTTATGAACCTCGTCGTGCTGCGCCCGGGGGAGGCGGTCTTCGCGCCCGCCGGGGTTCTCCACGCCTACCAGGACGGCCTCGGCGTCGAACTCATGGCGGCCAGTGACAACGTGCTGCGTGGAGGTCTGACGCCCAAGCACATCGACGTACCGCAGCTCCTCCGCATCGTCGACACGGAGCCGGGGCCCGCCCCCCTGCTGATCCCGGCGGAAGAGGGCGACGGTGAGGTGTTCGATCCCGGCGTCCCCGACTTCCTCCTTCTGCGATACACACTCGCCGACGACCGCGTCACCGTTCCGCTCGAGGGGCCCGCGATCGTGCTCGCCGCGTCCGGGGAGGTGTCCGTGGCCGTCGCGGAGCGCGACGTGACCCTCTCTCCGGGCACGGCCGCGTACGCCCAGGACGAGTCGTCGGTCACCCTGTCGGGCCGCGGCGTGGCCTATCTCGCGCGACCCGGCCGATCCGCCTGAGCCCGCGACACGCCGGGACCCTCAAGAAGATTCAATCTCGGGTTGAGGGTTTACGATTTGCGACTTGACCGGAGCGAATCACACGGGTGTAATTAGGCATCGGCCGCACCGCGGCGAGTGTCTACAGGTGGGAGAGCAAGATGACGGGTTACCGTTCCGGCGTTCCCGAGAATTGGTTCGTCGACCCGGTGAACCTCGGGGTCCCCGGTGTCCGCCGGCGCGTCGAGACCGATGAGGACACCGCGCTCGCGTGGCAGGCGGACGCGCTCTGCGCACAGACCGACCCCGAGGCGTTCTTCCCCGAGAAGGGCGGATCGACGCGCGATGCGAAGCGGATCTGCACATCGTGCGACGTCCGCGGCGAATGCCTCGAATACGCGCTTCAGAACGACGAACGGTTCGGTATCTGGGGCGGACTGAGCGAGCGCGAGCGGCGCAAGCTCAAGCGTCGCGCCTCCTGACCCGATCTGCGCCACCCCGCCCGGCCTCCGCGTATCGGCGAGGTCGCGACCTAGGCTGACCTGGTCATGCCCGCCCGAGTACACGCGATCCTCGTCGTCCGCCCCCACGGACGAGGCCCCACGGATCTCCATCTGAGCCGCACCCTCCGTGCGCTCGCCGCGCAGACGCGCCGTGCCGACGTGCTGACCGTCGTGCTGTGCGGACCGGATGAGACCCTCACCCGCCTCGCATCCGAATCCGGAGCCGAAGCGGTCATCGTGGCCGGACGGAACACCGGCTTCGCCGAGGCGCTGCGCCTCGCCGGCCGTCGGATCTCGGGTGATGCCGTGTGGTTGCTCGCGCAGGACACGGCGCCGGCGCCCGATGCACTCGCCCGTCTGGCGGGTGCCCTCGAGACCGCTCCGTCGGTGGCGCTCGCTGCTCCCAAACTCGTGGCCTGGGACGACCCGACCCGGATCGTCTCGCTCGGAGTCACACTGACCCGGACCGGCCGCACCGTGGGGCTCGCCGACGGCGAGCTCGATCAAGGCCAGCACGACGCCGGTGAGGACGTCCTCGGCGCGGACATCCGCGGTGCACTCGTGCGGACGCCGGTATGGCAGGCCCTCGGCGGCGTCGACCCGGGACTCTCGGGGGCGGATGAAGGGCTCGATCTGGGCATCCGTGCGCGCCTCGCCGGTGGGCGCGTCGCGCTCGCGCCGACGGCGATCGTCGCGGTCGCCGGCGACGGCGTCGCGGGGACCCCTGGTGGGCGATCCGCGGGTGCTCGTGGCCGGCGGCTGTACGCCGCGCGCAAGGCGCAGCTTCATCGGAGGCTCGTCTACGCGCCCGCCCCCGTCGTTCCGCTGCACTGGCTGTCGCTCCTGCCGCTCGCGCTGTGGCGCACCCTGGGTCACCTCGTGGCGAAGAATCCGGGCAGGATCGGTCCGGAGTGGGCGGCATCCGTTGCGGTCCTCCTCGGGCTCGCCTCGGTCATCCGTGCACGGCGGACGATCCGGCGCACGCGGACGACGTCCTGGTCGTCCCTCGCGCAGCTGCGCATCGGTCGACGGGATCTCCGCGAACGCCTCGAAGACGAAGCGGATGCCGCAGCCGCGCCCCGCGAGGAGCTCCGCTTCTTCAGCGGCGGTGGGGCGTGGGTCGTGCTCGGCGCCCTCGCCACGTCGCTCCTCTCCTTCAGCGCCCTCCTGGCCTGGCCCGTGCTCGGCGGCGGCGGACTCGCCCCTCTCCGCAGCGGGGTCGTCGCCCTCTGGACGGATGCCGCGTACGGCCCGCGTGCGCTCGGATGGGACACGGTCGGTCCCGCAGACCCCTTCGCGGCGGTGATCGCGCTCATCGGATCGCTCTCGCCGCTCGCGCCGTCACGGGCGCTGGTGATCCTCTGGGTGCTCGCGCTGCCGCTGGCCGCGCTCGGCGGCTGGTTCGCGGCGACCCGAGTCACCGAGCGTTCTGTGCTGCGGTGTGCGACGGCGTTCGCGTGGGCGGTGGCGCCCACCTTCCTTGCCGCGCTCGTCGAGGGTCGTCCCGCCGCCGTCATCCTGCACCTGGCCCTGCCGTGGCTCGTCTACACCGCCGCCGCGGCACGACGCTCCTGGAGCAGCGCAGGCCTGGCGTCGATCGTCCTCGTCATCGTGGTCGCCTGCGCTCCGTCGGTCGCTCCCGCACTGGCCGTCCTGTGGGTCGCGGCCCTCATCCTCGTGCTCGTCGTGCGCCGCGGTCGCGGCGCGGGTCGGGTGGCCTGGCTCGTGATCCCGACGATCGCCGTTTTCCTTCCCCTCGTCTGGTACCACCTGACGACGGGCGATCCGCTCGCCGTGTTCGCCGATCCCGGCAGGCCGCTCGCCGTGTCGGGGAACCCGGACGGGCTCCTGCCGAAGATCCTTTTCGCCTTCGGCTATCCGTCGACCGACGGCGCCGGCTGGCTGCAGTTCCTCGGAGAGGACGGCCGCGCCTGGTGGGTCGCGGCGTTCACCGCCCCCGTGCTCGTCCTCGCCCTACTCGGTCCCGTCCTCGGTCGGCTTCTGCCGGCCTCGCTCGGACTCGTCGCTGCCGGTCTCGGTCTCGTGTCGGCGGTCCTCGCCTCGGGCGTCGCACTCACGGCCGGCATGTTCGGCCCCGTCGCGATCTGGCCGGGGAGCGCCCTGTCCCTTGCGTGGGCGGGCCTCCTGGTGGCAGCAGTCGCGGGGCTCGACGGGCTCCGCCGCGTCGATGCGCTCGTACCGGTCGCTGCCTCGGTGGTCATCGCCTTCCTCGCCGTCGGCGCCGTTCCGGCACTCACCGCCGTGCTCCGCGACGATGCAGCGCTCAGCGACGGACCGGCGAGCACGCTTCCCGCCTATGTGCAGACCGCTGGGAGCGAGGGGGAGCGCGACGGCGAACAGACGGCGACCCTCGTCCTGACCGCGCAAGCGGACGCCGCGTACTCGGCTTCCGTCGTGTGGGGAGCGAGCGAGACCCTGGGAGGGCAGACCACCGTGCAGTCCACGCGTCCCGAGCTCACGGCGGGAGACCGCGAACTCGCGCACGTGACCGCTGACCTGGTCTCCACCGCGACGGGGGATGTCGTCTCCGACCTCGCGCGCCACGGCATCGCCTACGTCCTGCTCGAGGAGGCGCCGGGCGAGAGCGACGTCGCGCGTGCGGCGCGGCTCGGCGCTCAGAATCTGCTCAATCAGCGCGCGGACCTCGTGAGCGTGGGCGACACGGCGCGGGGGACACTGTGGAGCGTGACGGGCGCGATCGCCGAGCGCACCGTCGACGACGCGTCCGGCCCGCATTCGACCCGCGTCGCCCTCCTGCAGCTCGGCGTGATCGTCATCGCGCTCCTGCTCGCCGTCCCGACACGTACCAGCCTGCGCGCCGGGCGCCGTCATCCGCGCATCATCGGCGAAGGGGCGCGGCTGTGACCGCGGCGCGACGCATCCGGCGGGGAGCGGGCGCCGTCGTGAGCCTCCTGATCGTCGCCGGCACGTTCTTCGTCGTCACGACACCCTGGGAGAGCGTGGAGCGCTCCACGCTGTCGATCACGACGCGGCCGGAGCCTGCGACATCCGTCCTCTCCTGCGACGGCCCGATCGTGGCGGCCGGGCGCGACGTCGACGACCCCGGCGCACTGCAGGTCGCCGCGGGGGCGCAAATCGTATCGGGAACGGCGGCCGGGACACCGGAACCCGTCGTCGGCGAGATCGCCTCGGCGATCGAGGGAGCCGATCCCACCCCGTCCTTCTCGGCTGAGCCCGTCGACCGGGTGCGGGCGGACCTGGCCGCGGCGCAGTCCGCCCGTGTCTCCGCGGACGACCTCGCCGGATTCACCGCCTCGACCTGCGCGCCGCCCGCGATGGAGACCTGGCTCGCTGCGGGCAGCGGGCTCACCGGGGCCTCCGACCTCGTCGTCATCGCGAACCCGGGCGACGTCGCCGCACGGGTCGACCTCACGGTGTTCGGAGTCGACGGGCGCGTCGCTCCGGATGCCGGCGCGAACATCCTCGTGCCTGCGGGCGAGCAGCGGATCATCCCGCTCGCCGCACTGGCCCTGGGCGAGGCGAGTCCCGTCGTGCTGGTGTCGGCGACGCAGGCGCCCGTCCAGGCGATCCTTCAGTCGACGCTGACCCGGACCCTTGTCCCCGTCGGCGTCGATCAGGGCGGAGCGACGGGACTGCCCCAGACCTCGCAGACGATCCCGGCGTTCTCCGCCGTGGGCGGCGGCGATGAGCCGACCGACACCACCGTGCGCCTCCTGGCGCCGTCCGATGACACGACGGCGTCCGTGACCGTGACACCCGTCGGCGGGTCGATGACGGCGGCGTCGTTCCCCGACCTCGCGCTGACGGCGGGCGTGCCGATCGAGGTCGACCTCGACGCGCTTCCCGAGGGTCGCTACCGCATCGAGGTGCAGGCGGATGCACCCGTCGTCGCCGCCGCGCACGCCTCCACCGGAGCGGATGCCGGTTCCGACTTCGCCTGGTACGGGACCGCCGACGACATCGGCGTCCCGACGCTCGTCGCCGTCGCGGACGGACCCCGGCCGCAGCTCGCCCTCGTCAATCCGGGAGCCGACGAGGTCGCTGCTGTCCTCGCGGGTGACGCCGGCGCCGGCGAGCCGCGTGAGATCCGCGTGCCCGCCGGCGGCTCGGTCTCGGTGGACGTGGCCGCGGGGGCGCTCTACCGGCTCGACCCCGCGGGCGGCACTCTACGGGCGAGTGTGACCTTCACCGCATCGGACGCGATCGCCGGGTACGCGGTCGTCCCGGCGGATGCCGCTGCCGCGCCGGTCGAGGTCCGGCCGCGCTGATCGGCTTCGCCCCGTCAACGGCGGAGGATCAGAACCGGAAACGGTCGGGGCCGAGGTCCCACGGGTCGCGGTCGAGATACTCGGCGGCGGCACGGAACACGCAGCTCTCGATCATCATGCGTCGGTGCAGATCGTCGTTGCGGTGCAGACGCGCGAGCCGCTCGATCGGCAGCCGGAACAGCACGATCCGTTTCTGGTCGCTGTGGACCTCCCACCGTGGGATCCCGTCGTCGTCGGCGGCCTCCGGCATCCACCCGATGTCGAAGCGGACCTCGCGGAGTTCGGGCCAGGCGCTCCGCAGGAACTCGACGGCGGTCGTGACGGTCAGGTCGAACTTCTCGGCGCGGGTCTCGATCGCGGGGAGAGGCGGACGGACGACGGGGCTGCGGTCGAGGCGGCCATGCCGTCCGTGGCGGTCGGGGCGGGCGGTCGTGCGGGCGCGGCGCCTCACGGATCCACCTTGCTCAGCATGACGCCATCCTAGGCGCCGCGCGCCCGCTGGGTCTCCGCGCGCCACGGCGCGATGCCGCGGGCGATGAGTGCGAGGACGGCCTCGACGCCGTCCTCCGCCGGGTGGGCGGCCGACTCGGGCGAGAGGGCGACCTCGGATGCGGCGGCCCCCCAGGCATCCGCGGTCCGGCGCTGCTGCTCGTGGAACGTGACTCCGACGACGTAATGAGTGACCGCGTCGGCGACGACGTCGGCGGCGGGGGAGTCGTCGACGTCGCGGAGGGCGTTGTGCAGGGGGGAGGGGACGAGTCCGAGGGCGAGCGAGCTGGAGACGACCTCGGCGCCGTCGCGGTGGGCGAGCAGGCGGTCCCGGAGGCGGCGACCGAGGGCCACCGCGGCGCCCTCGAGGTCGTCGGGG
The DNA here is from genome assembly GCF_023715745.1 of Microbacterium oleivorans. Lineage (GTDB taxonomy): Bacteria > Actinomycetota > Actinomycetes > Actinomycetales > Microbacteriaceae > Microbacterium > Microbacterium oleivorans_D. The sequence continues at coordinate 24,861 of NZ_JAMBOV010000002.1, forward strand.
TCGCCGGCCCGGAGGGCGACCGTGACGAGGATGCGGCTGCTCACGGCGGCCAGGAGTTCCTGCTTGCTCGCGACGTGCCAGTACAGCGCGCTCGGCTGCACCCCCAGCTCCTCCGCGAGGCGCCGCATCGAGAGGTCGGGGAGCCCGACCCGATCGAGGAGGTCGACGGCGGCGTCGACGACGTCGTCCTTCGAGCGGCGGGCGACGCGAGGGTTTGGATCGCGGGGGGTCACGCGGCTACCCTACCTGAACGGTGTTCACGTGAACGCTGTTCAGGAGGAAGAGATGACCCCGCCGACCCCCGCGCGACCCCCGCGCCTCGACACCACCGACCTCGCCCGCGCGGCCGTCTTCGTCGGTGTGATCGCGCTCCTCGGCGCGCCAGGATCGTTCTCCGTCTTCGGCGGCGTGCCCATCACCGCCCAGACACTGGGGGTGATGCTCGCCGGTGCGATTCTCGGCCCGCTCGTGGGCGCCGTCTCCGTCGGGACGCTTCTCGTCCTCGTCGCCGTGGGGCTGCCCCTGCTCGCCGGCGGGCGCGGGGGAGCGGGCGTGTTCGTGGGTCCGACGGCGGGATACCTCCTGGGCTGGCTCGTCGGCGTCGTGGTGATCGGACTCATCGTGCATGTCGGCGGACGCCGGCCGGTGTGGTGGCGGACCTTCCTCGGCGTCCTGATCGGTGGGGTCGTCGTGGTCTACGCCTGCGGCATCCCGATCCAGAGCCTGGTCATGCGCATCGGAGCCGATCAGGCCCTCCTCGCGAACCTCGCGTTCGTCCCGGGCGATCTCGTGAAAGCCGTCATCGCGACCCTCGTCGTGGGCGCGCTCGTGCGGGGGTACCCCCGCGCCTTCCGGCGCACCTGGGCGCCGCGCGCCACCGCGTCGCGGGAGGAGACTCCGGTCCGGTGACCAGCACCCTCCGCCTCACCGAGGCCTCGGTGCGGCTGGCCGACACCGACGTGCTCCGGTGCATCGATCTGGATATCGAGGCGCGGACGATCGCCGTCGTCGGCGACAACGGCTCCGGCAAATCGACACTGGCCCGTCTCATCGGAGGTCTCGTCCGTCCGACGTCGGGCCGGGTCGAGGTGCTGGGATCGGACGCGGTCGGGGATGCTGCGGCCCTCCGACGCCGCGTCGCGGTCGTCTTCAGCAATCCGGACGCGCAGATCATCATGCCGACCGTCGCCGAGGACGTCGCCTTCTCGCTGCGAGCGGATCGGCTGCCGCGGGAGGAGCGCGACCGCCGTGTCGCCACCGCCCTCGACCGGTTCGGCCTGACGGATCTCGCGGACCGGCCCGCGTACGAGCTGTCGGGTGGGCAGAAGCAGCTGCTGGCCCTCTGCGGCGCTTTCGTGCGCTCGCCGGAGCTCGTCGTGGCGGACGAGCCGACGGCGTTCCTCGACGGACGCAACGCCCACACCGTCGCCGCGCATCTGCTCTCCGACGCCGGTCATCGGCTGGTGGTCGTGACGCACGACCTCGACCTCGCCGCTCGCTGCGAGGTCGCGGTGCGCGTCCACGACGGACGCGTGGCAGCGGTGGGTGGAGCGGCCGAGGTGGTCGCCGCGCACGCGGCGAGCTGGCGATGTTGACCGCCTACCGGCCCGGCAGGGGACCGTGGCACCGCATGCCGGCCGCGCCCAAGACGGTCCTCCTGCTCGTCCTGGTCCTGGCCGTCTCCCTGCTCCCCACCGCCTGGCCCGCGGCTGCCATCGCCGCGGGCGCCTGCCTCGCGTGTTATGCATCGCCGGGGGTCGGTGTCCGTGAACTCGCGCGGCAGGTGTGGGCGCTCCGCTGGCTGGTCGTCGTGGCCTTCGGCATCCCCTGCATCTTCCTCGGTGCGGAGGCGGCGCTCGTCGGCACGGTCCGCATCGTGGCCGCCGTGGCCCTCGCGGGTCTGCTCGCCCTGACGACTCCGGTCGCCGCTCTCCTCGACGTCGTCGAGCGTGCGCTGCAGCCGCTTCGCCACCTGGGGGTGGATGCCGATCGTGCGGCGCTTCTGCTCGTGGTCGCGCTCGGGACGGTCCCCACGCTGGCGCGCCTGGCGCAGGAGGTCCGCAGCGCACAGCGGGCGCGGGGAGCCCGCGGCATCCGGGGGTTCGTCGTCCCCTTCCTCGTCCTGGCCCTCCGCCACGCGGACGACCTGGGCGACGCGCTGACGGCGCGCGGCGTGCGCTGACCCCGGCGCGGCATCCGGCTCGCAGAGCAGCGGACCGATACCGTGGGCGCGATGCTCGACAGACTCTGCTCCAAGGTGGGCTGCGCCCGCGAGGCCGTGACGACCCTCACGTACGACTACGGCGACCAGATGGCCGTGCTCGGTCCGCTCGGGGCCGGGAACGACCCGCACGCGCACGACCTGTGCGCCATCCACACGAGCCGCATGTCGGTCCCCAAGGGCTGGGTCGTCGTCCGTCACGAGACCCTCCGGGTCTGAGTCCTCGTGGGAGAATGGGCGCGTGCCCACTCCCGTGAAGACCATCGAACACGTCGTCGCCGACCTCGCGCTCGCCGAGGCAGGCCGCCATCAGATCCGCCTCGCCGAGAACGAGATGCCGGGTCTCATGGCTCTCCGCGAGGAGTACGGTCCGTCGCAGCCGCTCGCCGGAGCGCGCATCGCCGGCTCCCTGCACATGACGGTCCAGACCGCGGTTCTGATCGAGACGCTCGTTGCCCTCGGTGCGCAGGTCCGGTGGGCCAGCTGCAACATCTTCTCCACGCAGGACGAGGCCGCGGCGGCCGTCGTCGTCGGGCCGACCGGCACCGTCGACGACCCCGCGGGTGTCCCTGTCTTCGCCTTCAAGGGCGAGTCCCTCGAGCAGTACTGGGAGCTCGCCGACCGGATCTTCGACTGGTCCGAGGAGGGGTTCGACGGCCCGAACCTCATCCTCGACGACGGTGGTGACGCGACGCTCCTCGTCCATAAGGGCGCGGAGTTCGAGGCTGCCGGCGCCGTCCCGGAGGCCGGACCCACCGATTCCGCCGAATACCGCATCGTCCTCGAGACGCTGCGCCGTTCGCTCGCGCGCGACCCGCAGCGCTTCACCCGCATGGCCGCCGGCCTCCTGGGTGTGACGGAGGAGACGACCACCGGCGTCCACCGGCTCTACGAGCTGCACGCCGCGGGGAAGCTCCTGTTCCCCGGGATCAACGTCAACGACTCCGTCACGAAGTCCAAGTTCGACAACAAGTACGGCATCCGGCACTCCCTCCCCGACGGCATCAACCGGGCGACCGACGTGCTCATCGGCGGCAAGGTCGCCTTCATCGTCGGTTACGGTGACGTCGGCAAGGGGGCCGCGGAGGCGCTGCGCGGTCAGGGTGCGCGCGTCATCGTGAGCGAGGTCGACCCGATCTGCGCGCTCCAGGCCGCGATGGACGGCTATCAGGTCGCTCGGCTCGAAGACGTCGCCGACCAGGTGGACATCGTGATCACGGGCACCGGCAACACGCGCGTCGTGACCGTCGACCACCTGCTCTCCCTGAAGCACCTGGCGATCGTCGGCAACGTGGGCCACTTCGACGACGAGATCGACATGGCCGGGCTCGAGTCGCTGCCCGGCGTCGAGAAGATCGAGATCAAGCCGCAGGTGCACGAGTACCGGCTGCCGACGGGGCGCAGCATCCTGGTCCTGTCCGAGGGGCGACTGCTGAACCTCGGCAACGCGACCGGGCATCCGTCCTTCGTCATGAGCGCCTCCTTCACCAACCAGGTCCTCGCGCAGATCGAGCTCTACACGAAGCTCGAGGAATACCCGACGGGCGTGTACGTCCTGCCGAAGGCTCTCGATGAGAAGGTCGCGCGACTGCACCTTCCGGCACTCGGGGTCCAGCTCACCCAGCTCACCGAGGAGCAGGCGGCGTACATCGGGGTACCGGTCGAGGGGCCCTACAAGCTCGATCACTACCGGTACTGACGCGGACGCACCCGCATCCGCGCTACTTTTGACTGAGTCAAAAGAACGCGTAGACTGAGGGTGTGACCGAATTCGCCGCCGACCCCGCCGCCGCGCTGCGGGATGCCGGCCTGCGGGTGACGGAGTCCCGACTGGCGGTGTTCGCCGCGCTCGCTTCGCACCCGCACGCCAGCGCCGAGGCGGTCTACGCCGAGGTGGCGGGCGGGTTGCCCAAGGCCAGTCGACAGTCCGTCTACAACGCGTTGAACGACTTCGCCGATGCAGCCCTGGTCCGTCGCATCGAACCCGCAGGGCAGCCCATGCTCTTCGAGTTGCGCGTCGACGACAACCACCACCACCTCGTCTGCACGTCCTGCGGTCGTGTCGAGGACGTCGACTGCGCCGTCGGCGCGGCGCCCTGTCTGCATCCGTCGGACCACCACGGCTTCCGGATCGCGGTCGCCGAGGTCACCTACTGGGGTCTCTGCGGCGATTGCGCCGCGGAGACCGCCGCCTGATCATCCCCTCTCCCACACCCCGAACGGAAGGACCACCATGACCGATCGTGACCCCCAGGCCGAGCCCCTCGGCGCCGAGGCCACCGACGTCGACCAGGCCGTCACCCCCATCGACACCCCCGTCGACGAGCGCGCCGACGGCGAGGACCGACCGCGCTCCAACGAGACCGACGGATGCCCGGTCTTCCACGGTGCACCGGGGGCCGACCGTGCGAACCACGGTGCCCAGCCCCACCCGACCGTCGGCTCCGCGAACCAGGTCTGGTGGCCGAACCAGCTGAACCTCCGCATCCTCAAGAAGAACCCCGCCGTCGGCAACCCCGTCGGCGAGGATTTCGACTACAGAGCCGCGTTCGAGAGCCTGGATCTCGCCGCTGTGAAGTCGGACATCGCCGAGGTGCTCACCACGTCGCAGGACTGGTGGCCCGCCGACTTCGGCAACTACGGCCCCCTCATGATCCGCATGGCCTGGCACTCCGCCGGCACCTACCGGGCGACCGACGGTCGCGGCGGCGGCGGCACCGGCCAGCAGCGCTTCGCGCCGCTGAACAGCTGGCCCGACAACGTCAACCTGGACAAGGCGCGTCGCCTGCTGTGGCCGGTCAAGAAGAAGTACGGGCAGTCCCTCTCCTGGGGCGACCTGATGATCCTCGCCGGCAATGTCGCGCTCGAGACGATGGGCTTCGAGACCTTCGGCTTCGGCGGCGGGCGACCCGACGTGTGGGAGCCGGACGACGACGTCTACTGGGGTCCGGAGACCACGTGGCTCGCCGACGAGCGCTACAGCGGCGACCGCAATCTCGAGAAGCCGCTCGCGGCCGTCCAGATGGGGCTCATCTACGTGAACCCCGAGGGTCCGAACGGCGAGCCCGACCCGATGAAGTCGGCCCGCGACATCCGCGAGACCTTCGGTCGCATGGGCATGGACGACGAAGAGACGGTCGCCCTCATCGCCGGCGGCCACACCTTCGGGAAGACCCACGGCGCCGCACCCGACACGAACGTCGAGGCGAACCCCGAGGCGGCCGGCATCGAGGAGCAGGGTCTCGGCTGGAAGAATAACCACGGCACCGGAAAGGGCGACGACACCATCACGTCGGGCCTCGAGGTCACCTGGACCTACCACCCGACCCGCTGGGACAACGAGTTCTTCCATATCCTCTACGCCTACGACTGGGAGCTCATGCGCAGCCCCGGCGGCGGCCACCAGTGGCGTCCCACGAACGGCGCGGGCGCCGACATGGTGCCTCTCGCTCACTCCGACGGCCGCCGTGAGCCCCGCATGCTCACGAGCGACCTCGCCCTCCGCACCGACCCGGCCTACGATGCCGTGTCGCGTCGGTTCAAGGACGACCCGGTCGCCTTCGGCGATGCCTTCGCCCGCGCCTGGTTCAAGCTGACCCACCGCGACATGGGCCCCGTGGCGCGCTACCTCGGGCCCGAGGTGCCGCAGGAAGAGCTCATCTGGCAGGACCCGGTCCCGGCGGTCGACCACCCGCTCATCGACGAGGCGGCCGCCACCGCCCTGAAGGAGCGCATCCTCGCGACGGGCCTCACCGTGTCTCAGCTCGTGTCGACGACCTGGGCGGCGGCATCCACCTTCCGCGGCAGCGACAAGCGCGGCGGCGTCAACGGCGCCCGCATCCGTCTCGCTCCGCAGAAGGACTGGGAGGTCAACAACCCCGCACAGCTGCAGACCGTCCTGACCGCGCTCGAGGGCGTCAAGGCCGCGTTCGACGCCGAGCAGCAGGACGGCACGAAGGTCTCCCTGGCCGACCTCATCGTGCTGGCGGGCAACGCCGGTGTCGAGAAGGCGGCGAAGGATGCCGGGGTCGAGATCACCGTGCCCTTCCACCCGGGCCGCACCGACGCTTCGCAGGAGCAGACCGATGAGCTGTCGTTCGGCTACCTCGAGCCGGCGGCCGACGGCTTCCGCAACTACTACGGACCGAACGCCTTCCTGCCCGCCGAGCACCACCTCATCGACAAGGCGAACCTGCTGACGCTCAGTGCCCCGGAGACCACCGTCCTCGTCGGCGGCCTCCGGGCGCTCGGCGCCAACTGGGACGGCTCGCCGTACGGAGTGTTCACCGACCGGGCCGGCGTCCTCACGAACGACGTGTTCGTGAAGCTGCTGGACCTCGGGGCCACCTGGAAGCCGCTCGACCCCGGATCGCACGCGTTCCGCGGCGCGGCGGCCGACGGTTCCGAGATCGGTATCGGGACGCGCGTCGACCTCGTCTTCAGTGCGAACTCCGAGCTGCGCGCCCTCGCCGAGGTGTACGCCTCCGATGACGCGTCGGAGAAGTTCGTGCGCGACTTCGTCGCCGCATGGACGAAGGTGACCGAGCTCGACCGGTTCGACCTCCACGCCTGACACTGCAGGATCGATGCACGGCCCGTCCCTCCGGGGGCGGGCCGTGCGCCGTTCTGCCGGGCAGGTCACGGTTCGGTTACTGTGGACTCACCCGTGGGCGGAGCACCGGCATCCGCTGACCCTGAAGGACCCTATGACATCGCGCATCCTGGTTGTCGACGACGACACCGCCCTGGCAGAGATGATCGGCATCGTCCTGCGCACCGAGGGCTTCGACGTCGCCTTCTGCGCCGACGGCGACGCCGCAGTCGACGCCTGGCGGGACGAACGCCCCGACCTCATCCTGCTCGACCTCATGCTTCCGGGGATGGACGGGATCGAGGTGTGCACGCGTGTGCGTGCCGAGTCCGGCGTGCCGATCATCATGCTGACCGCCCGCACCGACACCGCCGACGTCGTCCGCGGTCTCGAATCCGGAGCGGACGACTACATCGTCAAGCCCTTCAACCCGAAGGAGCTCGTCGCGCGCATCAAGACGCGTCTGCGGCCCACGACCGAGGCCCGTTCCGAGAGCCTGCGCATCGGCGACCTGACCGTCGACGTCGCCGCGCACGAGGTGCGCCGCGGGGACGCCGCCATCGCCCTCACGCCGCTCGAGTTCGAGCTGCTCGTCGCCCTCGCCTCCAAGCCGCAGCAGGTCTTCACCCGGGAGATGCTGCTCGAGCAGGTCTGGGGCTACCACTACAAGGCCGACACCCGGCTGGTGAACGTCCACGTGCAGCGCCTGCGCGCCAAGGTCGAGCGCGACCCCGACAACCCGCAGATCGTGACGACCGTGCGTGGTGTGGGATACCGCGCCGGCGCCGCGGTGTGACCGTCCGGAGCCTCGTCTCGTGTCGGTGACCGCCCGGACCGGCACGCACACCGTCGTCCCGGCGTGGCGCGACTGGGGGTCGTGGCAGCGCCGCGTGCGATTCGCATGGCGGAGCTCGCTGCGCTTCCGCACCCTGTCGGTGACGTTGACCCTCACCGCGCTCACGATCCTCGTCGCGCTCGTCTGGATGTCCCTGGCGATCCTCACCGATCTCTACGAGTCGCGCGCCGAGCAGGTGCAGGATGCTGCTCAGCGCGCCACGCAGGCCGCGCAGAGCACCTTCGACGCGGCGGTCGTCGACAGCGACGAGGTCGCCCTGCAGGTGCTCATGGACGAGGTGCGACGCGAGATCCTGTCGCGCCAGGCGGGCACGTCGATGCTGGCGGTCTTCCGCATCGACGACGAGCCCTCGGCGATCGCTCCGCAGAACTTCGAGGCGGGCGGCCTCGAGGAGGCGATGATCTCGCCCGAACTGCGCGAGAGCGTGCGGCTCACCGGCGACCGGCAGTGGTGGCAGTCGATCGGGCTGCCCGAAGGTGACGGGGGAGAGACCCCCGGCATCATCGTCGGCCAGCAGTTGGTCCTGCCCGAGGCGGGCGCCTACGAGGTGTACTTCGCCTACGACCTCGGCTCCGAGGCGCAGACGCTGCAGTTCGTCCAGGTGACCCTGTGGGTCGTCGGTCTGGCGCTGCTCGTTCTCATCGGCGGGATCTCGCTGTTCGTCCTCCGTTCGGTGACCGTCCCGATCGCTCAGGCCGCCGAGACCAGCGCCAAGCTCGCCGCCGGGGATCTCGGGGTCCGACTGCCGGTGCGCGGTGAGGACGAGTTCGCCACGCTGGGCCGTTCGTTCAACGCGATGGCGGACAGCATCGAGGGGCAGATCAAGGAGCTCGCCGAGCTCTCCCTCGTGCAGCAGCGTTTCGTGTCGGACGTCTCGCATGAGCTGCGAACCCCTCTGACGACCATCCGCCTCGCGTCCGACATGATCAACGACCAGCGCGAGGAGTTCGACCCGTCCACCGCACGCGCCGCGGAGCTCCTGCACGCGCAGGTCCAGCGGTTCGAGGTGCTGCTCGCCGACCTGTTGGAGATCAGCAGGTACGACGCCGGCTCGGTGCAGCTCGAGCTGGAGCCGACCAGCCTCGCGCACCTCGCGGAGGACGTCATCGAGTCGATGGCGCAGCTCGCGGAACAGCACGGCAGTGACGTGCGCCTGGTCGCGCCGGGTGGATATTCGCCGGTCGACATGGATCCGCGCCGTATCCGTCGGATCGTCCGCAACCTCCTCGGGAACGCCATCGAGCACGGCGAGGGCAGGCCGATCGTGGTGACCGTCGACAGCGATCAGCGCGCTGTGGCGCTGGGGGTGCGGGACTTCGGCCTGGGAATGAGCGAGGCCGACGCCGAACGGGTCTTCGACCGGTTCTGGCGCGCCGACCCGTCGCGTCGACGCACGATCGGCGGGACGGGACTCGGACTGTCGATCGCGCTCGGCGACGCGCGTCTGCACGGGGGCACCCTCGAGGTGTGGTCTGAGCTGGGCGGCGGCAGTCACTTCGTCCTCACCCTGCCGCGTCAGGCCGGTGAGCATCACTCCGGTGCGTCGCCGATCGAGCTCGATCCCCGCGACGACGCCGCCCTCGGCGACCTCGGCCTCACCCAGCCCATCTCCCTGCCGCCTCGGGAGGAGACGACATGACCGTCCGTCGCGCAGTCGGCGCCGCCGTCGCGGTGCTCCTCGCCCTCGCCCTCTCGGCCTGCGCCGGGCTGCCCCTCGGCGGACCGGTCCACGTCGGCAAGGCGATCGACGAGGTGGAGGGTCCGCCCGACTTCTCCTACGTCCCCGACGGGCCCGTGATGGATGCCACGCCGCAGCAGATCGTCGAAGGCTTCATCGCGGCGGGCTCGGGTCCCCGCGGCAACTGGGAGGTCGCACAGGAGTTCCTCACGGCGCAGTTCCGTCAGCAGTGGCAGCCGCAGGCTAACGTCACCGTCTACCGTCCGGGTGAGAGCTCGATCGAGTCGCCGTCCGAGAACGAGATCGTCTTCACGGTCGACCCCGTCGCCCGGGTCGACGCGACCGGTGCGTACGAGCCCGCCGATCAGGGACGCATCCCCTTCACCTTCTCGCTCGCGCAGGAGGACGGCCAGTGGCGCATCTCGCAGGCGCCCGACGGCATCGTGCTCGACGCCAACCGCTTCACCTCGGTCTTCCAGAGCTACGACCTCGCCTACTTCGACCGCACCTGGGACACCGTCATCCCCGACGTCCGGTGGTTCCCGTCGACCAACCCCGCCACCCGCATCACCGCCGCGCTCGTCTCGGGGACGCCCAGTCCCTGGCTGACGGAGTCGGTGCGATCCGCGTTCACGGGTGAGGTGGGTCTCGCGCAGCCGGCGGTGCCCGTCGAGGCGGGTGTCGCGCGCATCTCCTTCGACCCGGCGATCCGCGACCTCGGCCGCGAGACGCTCGCGCGCATGAAGACGCAGCTGGACGCCAGCCTCGCCGACGCCGGGATCCTCGACGTGCAGATGCTCGTCGGGGACGAGCCGCTGGATGTGACCGCAGCCCCGACCCGGTCGACCGCCGTCGATGCCCGGCCGCTCGTCCTGCAGGACGGCCGGCTCGGCTTCCTGTCGGGGAGCGACCTCGACGTGGTCGACGGGCTGGGCGGGTCGCTTCAGAGTGTCGATGCGCGGGCCATCGAGACGGATGCCGCGCGCACGACGGCGGCCGTCCGAACGGCCTCCGGAGCCATCTTCCGGGTCTCGGCCCAGGGCGAGCCCACCGAGCTCGACACCCGCGAGGGCATGACCAAGCCGTCCATCGACGCGGAGGGCTACATCTGGACCGTGCCCCGTGACCAGCCCGAGGAGGTCGTCGCCTACGGGCCCGACGGCAGCGCGCAGACGATCCCCTCCGGGTGGGTGGGAGCGAGCGAAGTGACGGCGATGCGGGTCTCGCGCGACGGCGCGCGGATCGCCGCACTCGTGCGCAGCGGCGGGCGCTCGGCGGTCTGGGTGGCGGGGATCGTCCGCGACGAGAACGGTGCGCCGGTGTCGCTGGGCGAACCGCTGCTGGTGACGAGCCTCGCCGGCCGCGGGATCGACCTCGCCTGGATCGACGGGGCGACCCTCGCCCTGGTCTTCGTGGACGGCGATCAGCGGGTGGTGCGCGAGCAGACCATCGGCGGACAGGGCAGCGAGGTGCGTGCGCCGGACGAGGTCGTCGCGATCGCCGCCGGGAATCAGAGCGGCAGCGTGCGACTCCTCACCTCGGACGGCAGTCTGTACGTGCAGCGCGGCTCGTGGCAGGTCATCGCCTCCGAGGTGACCGCGCTCGCCGTGCAGCAGGGGCTCCCGGGCTGAGGCCTCCTCCACACTCCTCGGGGGTCGGACGTTCTCCCGGCCTGGGCCGGCGTGCGGAGCGTGGGTGAGGTGCGGCCCGGACACTGAGCGGATGCCGCATCCCTCCGCCCTGTCCGCGTCGGTCCATCGTGCGGTGCTCGACGCGCTCGCCGTCGTGTTCCCGGTGTCCTGCGCCGGGTGCGACGTGCCGGATCGCGACCTGTGCGAGTCCTGCCGCCAGACCCTGATCCCCGCGCCGACGATGCGACGGCTGCCGAGCGGTCTCGAGGTGCGGAGTGGCCTGCTCTTCGAGGGGGAGGCCGCGCGTGTCCTCCGAGCCTTCAAGGAGGACGGGCGCACGTCCCTCGCCCGTCCGCTGGCCGTGGCCCTGGAGGCGGCTTGGCCGGTCGGGATCGACGCCGTCCCGGTCCCGGTGCCAGCGAGCGGTCCGTCGCTGCGGCGCCGAGGTTACGCGCCCGTGGAGCTCGTGTCCCGACGCGCGGGCTGGCGCCCGCATCGGCTGCTGCGCGTCACCCGCCATACCGCCGACCAGCGGATGCTCGCCAAGGACGAACGGGCCGCGAACCTGGCCGGGGCGATGGCGGTGAGACCCGGGGCGCACCGTCGTTCGGGAGGTCTCCCCGTCGTCCTCGTCGACGACGTCGTGACGACCGGGGCCACCCTCGAAGAGGCGGCGCGCGCCCTCCGTGCGGCCGGGATCACGGTGCACGGCGCCGTCACCGTCGCGGCCACACCCCGCCGGCGTCGCTCAGAGGATTCATCGTGATCGGGCCGTGACACAACCGGGGAGCGGCACTACGGTGGGGGGACACAAGGCGAACCGAGGTCCGCCCTTGACCGGGCGGACCGGAACAAGGAGGTCAGGGATGGAGATCAACATCGTCGGTGTGGGCGTGAGCGTCAGCGATCGTTTCCGCACAGTGGTCGAGGAGAAGTCCGCCCGCATCGAGCACCTTGCCCCACGAGCTCAACGGCTCGACATCAAGGTCACGCATCGCACGTACCACAACGGCGGGCGCGAGGACGAGACCGTCGAGGTCACCCTGACCGGGAAGGGGCCGGTCGTCCGCGCCGAGGCGGTGGACGCCGACAAGTTCGCGGCCCTCGACCTCGCGATGACCAAACTCGCCGAACAGATCCGTCGCGCGAAGGAGAAGCGCGTCGACTCGCGCAACCACCCGCGGGGAGCCAAGCTCGAGAAGGGCACCGGCACCCTGCAGGGCATCGATGTGCAGCCCGCGTCCGTCGACGTCATCCGGGCCGTCGCGACGGGGGAGGTGCCCATCGTCACCGGTGCCGAGGACGAAGAGGACTACACGCCCGTCGTCATCCGCACCAAGCGGTTCGATCCCGAGTGGATGACTGTCGAGGACGCCGTCGATCGCATGGAGCTGGTCGGTCACGACTTCTTCCTCTTCATCGACGCCCGCACCGACCAGCCGAGTGTCGTCTACCGCCGCAAGGGCTGGGACTACGGCGTCATCTCGCTGACGACCACCGCGGCACCCGCGGAGCTCGCCTCCTGACCCGAACAGAGGTCACACGGAGGGCGGATGCCGCACGGCATCCGCCCTCCGTCGCGCCGGGACTGCACTCAGAGCGCGGCGAGCACGGCGTCGCTGAAGGGCGGCCACGCCTGCGCGGCCCACTCGCCGAAGGGCCGATCGGTGAGGGCGATGAGCGCGGCGCCTGCCCGCGGATCGACCCAGAGGAACGTCCCGGACTGGCCGAAGTGGCCGAAGGTCTCGGGCGAGTTGGCGCTGCCGGTCCAGTGCGGGCTCTTCACGCCGCGCACCTCGAGTCCCAGGCCCCAGTCGTTCTCCCGCTGCAGGCCGAATCCGGGAAGGACGCCGCGCAGGCCGGGGAACGCCACGCGCGTCGCCGTCGCCAGCGTCTCGGAGTCGAGCAGGCGGGGCCGCTGCAGCTCCACGGCGAAGCGGGCGAGATCGCGGCAGGACGACGATCCGCCGGCCGCCGCGGACCCGCCGATGGTCGTGGCCGTCATCCCGAGCGGGGCGAACACCGCCTCGCGCGCGTACGCGTCGAAGGTGATCCCCGTCTCGGACTCCAAGAGGTCGGCCAGCACCTCGAAGCCGGTGTTCGAGTAGAGACGGCGCTCTCCGGGAGCTGCGCGGATCGTGGTCGTCGAGAAGTCGTATCCGGCGGTGTGCGCCAACAGGTGAGCGACGGTCGCTCCGGGTGGCCCGGCGGGCTGGTCGAAGGAGAGCGCACCCTCCTCGACGGCGACGAGGGTCGCGTAGGCGCTGAGCAGCTTGGTGACGGAGGCGAGGCGGTAGACGAGATCCTGATCGCCGGCGGATGCCGCTGACGTGCCGTCCGCCGTCACGACCACGGCCGATGCGTGCGGCACGTCCCACGTCTGCGACAGGGCGAGGGCGTCCTCGAGGGCGCCCATCAGTCGAACATGCCGTCGAGCAGTCCGCCGATGACGAGACCGCCGAGCAGGCCGCCGGCGAGGCTGCCGCCGCCCATGCCGCGGCCGCCGTACCCGCCGTTGCCCCAGTCGTCCGGCCGCGAGGAGTCGATGTCCCGCTGTGCGAGCTGGAGGGCTTCACCGGCCAGGTGCGCCGCGCGGCGGGCGAGCCCCATCGCCTCCTCGCGGTCGTCCTCATCGATCGGCCCCGAGAAGCGGAGCAGGTCGCCTCGGATACGCTCGGCCTCGGCGAGTCGGGTGCGGGCGTCGGCGCCGATCCAGCCCCGATGGCCGGAGATGACGCTGCGGGCGACGCCGATCTGCCGGTCCGCGTCGTCGATCGCGTGGCGGACATGCTCCTCGGTGGGCACCGGACGCGCCGCGCGCTCCTGGGCCTTGGCCACGGCGGTGTCGAGAGCGGCGTTGGCGGCGCGCAGGCGGGTGAGTTCGGCGAAGGGGTCGGGCTTGCTCCCGGGAGGCGTGAGCGAGGCCAGGGCAGCCTCGAGGTCAGCCGCCGCCGCGGCGACGGCCGGAGTGCCGCGCAACGGCTGGGCGACGATCAGGTCGTCGCGGGAATCGTCCACGATCGCGGCGAGCGTGGACTCCGCCCGGAGCGCCTCGATCTCGAACGTGTCGACGGCCTCGACGAGCGTGCCGGCGCGGCGTGCGGCCTCGATCGCGGTCTCGAGCGCCAGGTTCGCCTGCTCCCGCTGACCGCTGTCGCGGCGTCGCTCCGAGACCTCCGCGCTGTGCTCGGCGAAGTCGAGCAGCTGAGCGGCCTCGGCCGCGTTGCCGAGGACCGTCCGCATCGCGGCATCCGAATACCGTGTCGAGAGCCGTTCGAGGCTCGCGTTCAGTGCGGGCAGACGTTCCCGCAGACGTGCGACGTCCGAGCGGATGCCCGCGATGATCTCGGGAGCCCGCCGCGCACGGGCGATCGCCTCGGCGAGGGATTCGGTGCGGTCGTCGAGGAGGTCCTCGGCCCAGTCGCACAACTGGACGATCCGCGCGTTGCGTGTGCGCAGCTCCTCCGGGGTGTCGGGGATCTCGTCGTGGTTCAGCTGGTGCAGCTGGAATGCCTCGCCGAGGTGCTGGCGCACGGCCGCGAGCGCGTCCCGCAGATCCTTCGTCGCCTCCCGACCCAGCTCGATCTCGGCGTAGGCGAGTTCGTCGTCGGTGACGCGGATGCGCTCATCGGCCGCGACGAGAGCGGCTCCCGCCTTGCGGCTGAGCTCGGCGTCCTGTGCCTCGATCTCCGCCTCTTCGCGCTTGCGTCTTCCCCAGAAACCGGCCATGGGCCGATCTTACGGGCCGAGGGGTGCCGCCGGTCCTCGCGTCGCGGGGGAGGGCGGATGCCCCCAGCAACCTCGTAGGTCACAGGCGGATAACATGGCGGTGTATGTCTGCGCGTCCCGCGCACCGGCATCCCGACATCGCACGTCGGGGTGGCGAATCGACAGATGGAGATCCTCCGTGGCGAACCCCCTCGAGAAACTGCTTCGTGCCGGTGAAGGCCGCATCCTGCGCAGGCTGCAGCAGGTCGTGAAGGCCGTGTCGGCCCTCGAAGAGGACTATGCGCACCTCACCGACGAGGAGCTGCGCGGCGAGACCGCCGAACTGCGCGCCCGATACGAGGCCGGAGAGAGCCTCGACAAGCTCATGCCCGAAGCCTTCGCGGCCGTGCGCGAGGCCGCGAGCCGCACCCTCGGCCAGCGTCCGTACGACGTGCAGGTCATGGGTGGTGCCGCCCTCCACCTCGGCAACATCGCCGAGATGAAGACGGGTGAGGGCAAGACGCTCACCGCCGCGCTGCCCGCCTACCTGAACGCGATCGCGGGCAAGGGCGTCCACGTCATCACGGTCAACGACTTCCTCGCCTCGTACCAGTCGGAGCTGATGGGCCGTGTCTACCGCGCCCTCGGCATGACGACCGGCACGGTCGTCTCGGGGCAGAACCCCGAGGTGCGCCGCCAGCAGTACGAAGCCGACATCACCTACGGCACGAACAACGAGTTCGGCTTCGACTACCTGCGCGACAACATGGCGTGGCGCCGAGAGGACCTCGTCCAGCGCGGCCACTTCTTCTGCATCGTCGACGAGGTGGACTCGATCCTCATCGACGAGGCGCGCACCCCGCTCATCATCTCCGGACCCTCGTCGGGCGAGGCGAACCGGTGGTTCACCGAGTTCGCGAAGATCGCGCGCACGCTCGAGGCGGGCGTCGACTTCGAGGTGGACGAGAAGAAGCGCACCATCGGTGTCCTCGAGCCGGGTATCGAGAAGGTCGAGGACTACCTCGGCATCGACAACCTCTACGAGTCCGCGAACACCCCGCTCATCTCCTTCCTCAACAACTCCATCAAGGCTCTGGCCCTCTTCAAGCGCGACACCGACTACGTCGTGATGAACGGCGAGGTGATGATCGTCGACGAGCACACCGGTCGCATCCTCGTGGGGCGCCGGTACAACGAAGGCATCCACCAGGCGATCGAGGCGAAGGAGGGGGTCGCCGTCAAGGCCGAGAACCAGACCCTCGCCACCGTGACCTTGCAGAACTACTTCCGCCTCTACGAGAAGCTTGCCGGCATGACCGGTACCGCCGAGACCGAGGCGGCGGAATTCATGTCGACGTACAAACTCGGCGTCGTCCCGATCCCGACAAACAAGCCGATGATCCGCAAGGACCAGTCCGACCTCGTCTACAAGAACGAGCAGGCGAAGTTCGCCCAGGTCGTGGAGGACATCGCCGAACGTCACGCCTCCGGCCAACCGGTCCTCGTCGGCACCGTCAGCGTGGAGAAGAGCGAGTACCTCTCGCGTCTGCTGGCGAAGAAGGGCATCAAGCACGAGGTCCTCAACGCGAAGAACCATGCGCGAGAGGCGGAGATCGTCGCCCGCGCCGGTCGCCACGGCGCAGTGACGGTCGCCACCAACATGGCCGGTCGCGGCACCGACATCATGCTCGGCGGCAACGCCGAGTTCCTGGCCGTCTCGGAGATGAAGGCGAAGGGACTCGATCCCGTGGAGACGCCCGACGAGTACGAGGCCGCGTGGGAGGAGGTCTACGCCGGCGTCAAGGAGAAGGTGCAGGAGGAGGCCGATCGCGTCGTCGAGGCCGGCGGTCTGTACGTCCTGGGCACCGAGCGACACGAGTCGCGGCGCATCGACAACCAGCTGCGCGGTCGATCCGGACGTCAGGGAGACCCGGGCGAGAGCCGCTTTTACCTGTCCCTCACGGACGATCTCATGCGTCTGTTCCAGTCGGGCGCGGCCGAAGCGATCCTGGCGCGCACGAACTTCCCCGACGACGTCGCGATCGAGTCGTCGATGGTGTCCCGTGCCATCAAGAGCGCGCAGGCGCAGGTCGAGGCCCGCAACGCCGAGATCCGCAAGAACGTCCTGAAATACGACGATGTCCTCAACCGTCAGCGCGAGGCGATCTACGCCGACCGTCGTCACATGCTCGAGGGGGATGATCTCTCGGAGCGCATCGAGCACTTCCTCGAGGACACCATCGGCGCGATCATCGACCAGCACACCGGCTCCGGGCACAACGAGAGCTGGGACTTCGACGCGATGTGGGCGGAGCTCGGCACCCTGTATCCCGTCGGCGTGACGATCGACGAGGTCGTCGCCGAGAGCGGGAGCAAGGGTCGCGTGACCCCCGAGGTCCTGAAGCGGGAGCTGCTCTCGGACGCGAAGATCGCGTACCGCAACCGCGAGGAGAAGCTGGGTGCGCCGGCGATGCGCGAGCTCGAGCGCCGGGTCGTCCTGCAGGTGCTGGATCGCCGGTGGCGCGACCACCTCTACGAGATGGATTACCTCAAGGACGGCATCGGTCTGCGCGCCATGGCTCAGCGCGATCCGCTGATCGAGTACCAGCGCGAGGGCTACCAGATGTTCCAGTCGATGATGGACCAGATCAAGGAGGAGTCCGTCGGCTTCCTCTTCAACCTCGAGGTCGAGGTCCGTCAGACCGAGGGCGGCGACATCGAGGCGAAGGGACTCGCTGTCCCCGAGATCGACGCGCAGAAGCTGCAGTACACCGCTCCGAACGACGCCGGTGAGGTCGAGGTCCGCAATGAGCGCGGACAGGTCCAGCAGGCGGCGACGAGCAAGGCACGTCAGCGCGAGGCCGAGCAGGAAGCCCCCGCGGACGCCCCGCGCGGCGCGTTCGGCCAGCAGGTCCAGGCTCCGGCGGAGGCCGGCAACCGCGCTCAGCGGCGGGCATCCGGCAAGAAGAAGTGATCGCGGGCCGACGGGGCGGTGCGGGCCACAGACCCGCCATTGGCCCCGTCGGGTCCCCGATATCCTGAGGCGATGACCCCGCGCACCCTCGACCAGTCATCCAAGCTCAAGGACGTCCTCTACGAGATCCGCGGGGCAGCCCTGGTCGAGGCCGACCGGCTGCAGGATGAGGGTCACACGATCCTCAAGCTCAACACCGGCAACCCCGCGATCTTCGGGTTCGAGGCCCCGTTCCAGATCGTGCGGGACATGATCGAGGCCGTGCCGCAGGCCCACGGCTACTCCGATTCCCGCGGGATCATGTCCGCTCGGCGGGCGATCGTCTCGCGCTACGAGGAGGAGCCGGGGTTCCCGAAGTTCGATCCCGACGACGTGTACCTCGGCAACGGCGTGTCCGAGCTCATCACGATGACGATGCAGGCGCTGCTCGATGAGGGCGACGAGGTCCTCATCCCCGCACCGGACTATCCGCTGTGGACGGCCATGACGAGTCTCGCCGGCGGCACGCCCGTGCACTACCTCGCCGACAGCGAGAACGGGTGGCAGCCGGATCTCGAGGACATCCGGGCCAAGGTCACACCCCGCACCAAGGCGATCGTCGTCATCAACCCGAACAACCCGACCGGCGCCGTCTACACGCGCGAGGTGCTGCAGGGGATCGTCGAGATCGCTCGGGAGAACGAGCTGCTGCTGCTCTCGGACGAGATCTACGACCGCATCCTCTTCGACGATGCGCAGCACATCCCCCTCGCGACGCTCGCGCCGGACCTGCTCTGCCTCACCTACAACGGTCTCTCCAAGACGTATCGTGTCGCCGGCTACCGCTCCGGATGGATGGTCATCACGGGCCCGAAGAAGCATGCGGCGGGCTTCCTCGAGGGCATTCAGCTGCTGGCCTCGACCCGGCTGTGTCCCAACGTGCCCGCGCAGTTCGCCGTCCAGGCCGCCCTCTCCGGGGTCCAGTCGATCGACGCGCTGATCGCGCCGACGGGGCGCCTGCATGAGCAGCGGGATGCCGCCTGGGCGGGACTCACCGCGATCCCCGGGGTCACGTGCGCGAAGCCGCAGGGCGCCCTCTACGCCTTCCCGCGGCTCGACCCCGAGGTCTACGACATCCACGACGACGCCAAGTTCGTCTACGACTTCCTCGTCGCCGAACACGTGCTGCTGGTGCAGGGGACCGGCTTCAACTGGCCGACGCCGGATCACATCCGCATCGTCACGCTGCCCGAGGCCCGCGTGCTGACCGAGGCGATCGAGCGCCTGGGGAACTTCCTGGCGTCCTACAAGCAGTAACGGGCGCGACGGTCAGAGGAGGGCGAGGGACGTCGCGCGCCAGCGCCCGTCCCAACCCTCGAGCCGCATCGCGACGGCGCGTGTCCGGATCGGTCCGCCGACCACGACGACGGCTTCGAGGACGCCGTCCGAGGGTGCGCAGGTCCGATCCGTGAGGATGCGGTGCGCCGGCCGGACGGCGGCGACACCCCGTGCGCTGCGTGCCCGAGCCGACAGATTGGCACGCGTCACGAGGGCGCGATACGCGTCCTCGCCGAGCCACCTCGCGAGTTGGTCGACGTCGCGGACCCCCGCCAGCACCTCGAGGACTCCGATCGTGAGGTTCTTCACGAGCGGCAGCGGGTCCGGCAGGTCGCTCGACGGGGTGCGCTGCGGGGCGAAGTACTCGGCGACCTCGAGCGCGCTCCCCGAACGCGGTATGCGGCTGTCTTCGGTAACGGTGAGGGCCATGTCGGTTCCTCTCGGGCGACAGGTGTCTGCGGGTCGATGAATGCCACGAGTACAACACAGGCGGTCGAGGGGGTGCATGAGAATACTCCAACCTGTGGACAAAGGCGGTGCGTCGTCCCGGCGGTCGTCTACTGTCGCCCTCGTGCGCTGGGACCGATTCTTCGAAGATCTCGAAGACCAACTGGACTCCGAATGGGAGGCCGAGCGCGCCGCCCTGGACACCGAGGCCGAGCGGCTGCGGCTCGCACGTCTGTCGCTGTTCGAGCGCCTGCACGCCCTCGTCGTGGCCGCGGAGAAGGCGGTCGTCGTGGACCTCGTCGGCGGCGTCACGGCGACCGGGGCGCTGGTGGCCGTGGGGCCCGATTGGCTGGCCGTCGAGGACGGCGGTGCGCGGGGCGCGCTCATCGTCCCGCTGTCAGCGGTCGCGGCACTCGGAACGACGCACGCCGACCTCCTCCGCAGCGCGCGCGGCAGCACGCCGGGGCGACTGCGTGAACGCATGACGATGGGCTTCCTGCTGCGCGATCTCGCACGCCGTCGCGTGCCGGTCACACTCCACGCGACCGACGGGCGGGAGTACAGCGGCACCATCGACCGTGCGGCATCGGACCATGTGGACCTGGCGCTGCACGAGGTGGGTTCACCCCGACGTGCCGACCTCGTGACCGGTCACCGGATCATCCCGCTGTCGGCGGTTGCGCATGTCCGGCTGGACTCGCCCGCCGCGCTCGGGTGAAGGCTCGAAGGGGCGGGCGTCGTCACTCGCCGCCGCGGCGGCCACGCCCCCAGAGCTCGGGGAAGCTCGCGGCGTTCGACTCCCGCCAGAGGGCGTGAAGGCGGGCGTCCTCGGCCTGGTCGTCCAGGTAGTCCTCCACGCTCGCCGCCTCGATGCGCCACGCGGCCGGCGTGCCCAGCCGTGCCCCGCGCAGCCGTCCCTCGAGGGTGAGCGCCACGACCTCGTCGACCTCCAGCTGCAGCATCTCCGCGACCTGGGCGGGCGTGAGCATACGCAGCGAGGAAGCATCGGGCATGAGGCCATTATGCGGCCGCGTGAAGGCGGCGGTCCGCGCATCGCCGGGTTGTGGATAATCGTCATCGCGGTGGCTTGCTCTCGGTCACGATGACGTCATGACCACTCCCGACACCGTCCGCCCGGCGCCCCGCGCCTTCTGGGCCGACGCGCGGTTCCTCCTCGGCATCGCGTTGATCATCGCGTCCGTCGCGGGCGTCTGGCTCGTCGTCGCCTCGGCACGGCAGACAGCGCCGGTCTTCGCCGCCGCCCGCACGATCGTCCCGGGTCAGACCGTGACAGCCGAGGACCTCCGTGTCGTCGACGTCGCCCTGGGCTCTGCCGGGGAGGCGTACGTGTCGCCCGCGTCGCTCGAACCCGGGGTCATCGCCACCCGGACGATCCCGGAGGGGGAGCTCGTCCCGCACGCGGCCGTCGACGAGGCGGATGCCGCGACGACGACGAGCGTGGTCATCCGACCGGCGGGCGACGTCTCGGCGGCGGTCGCCGCCGGATCGGTCGTCGAGGTCTGGTCGGCGCCGGCGGAGGCGGACGGCGAGGTCGGCGAGCCCCGCATCCTCGTGCCATCGGCGACCGTGGTGACGGTCGCCCGAGACGACGCGGTCGTCTCGGGGACGGACGTGTCACTCGAGCTCGTCATCCCCCGCGCGGACGTCCCGGCGACACTCGCCGCGCTCGCGGACGACTCCCTGTTGTCGGTCGTCCCTGTCACGGGGGAGGCGCCGTGAGGGTCGTCGTCGCCGCCGACGGCCCGCAGGCGGACGCCCTGGCGAGGGAACTGCGGAGCGAGGAAGCCGAGGTCCGCGCCGTCGTGCCGTCGGGCGCGCCGGCCGCCGCCGCGCACGACGCCATGGCTGCGCCGGAGGCGGCCGAACTGCTTGCCGAACTGTCCCGCGCAGACGTCCTCGTCATCGAGGCGCGAGCGGCGACCCTGACCGCCGAGCTCGTTGCGGCATGCGACCGGATGTCGGTCCGAATCGTGCCGCTGTGCGGACGCGGCGCCGACCGCCGTCTCGCCGCGGCGCTCGGACTGCCGGCCCACGAACGAGACGCACCGGCTGCCGAGCTCCTCGCGAGTCCGCGGCCCTCGGCGCCCGCCGTCGCCACCCGCGGGCGCGTCATCGCGGTCTGGGGACCCCACGGTTCGCCGGGACGCACGACCATCGCCGTGGAAGTCGCGTGCGCGCTGTCACGCCCCGAGCGCCGGGTGGCGCTCGTCGACGCGGACGCCCACGCCCCCTCCCTCGCCCTCGCGACGGGGCTCGCCGACGAGGGCCCCGGTTTCGCCGCCGCATGCCGTCAGGCGGAGCGCGGCGTCCTGACCGTCGCCGAACTCAGCCGCATCTCCTCGACGTTGGCGGACGTGGATGTCCTCACGGGTCTCAACCGGCCGGGGCGCTGGCCGGAGCTCTCGCACGCGCGGGTCGGCGCGGCGTTGGACGTGTGTCGCGAATGGGTGGACGAGGTCGTCGTCGACACCGCGGCATCCCTCGAGCGGGACGAGGAGATCGTCAGCGATCTCATCGACGGGCCGCGCCGGAATGCGGCCACGCTCGCGGCGGTCGAGGCGGCCGACCTCGTCCTCGCGGTCGTCGCCGCCGACCCGGTCGGGGTCTCCCGGTTCGTGCGCGGTTGGCCGGATCTGCGGGCCGCCGCGGGGGCGGCCCCCGTCCAGGTGGTGGTCAACAAGATCCGCGCCGGTGCCCTCGGCGTCGACGCCCGAGGGCAGGTGCGGCGCACGCTCGAGCGGTACCTCGGCGTCACGGACGTCTCCTTCGTGCCGTGGGATCCGCGGGGGACGGATGCCGCGTTGCTCGCCGCCCGTCCGATCGCCCATGTCGCACCGCGCTCGGCGGTGCCGACCGCGGTGCGACGCCTCGTCGCCGAGACCCTCACGGCGCGGGAGCCTGCGACGACGGCCACGCGGCAATCGCTGCGGCGATTGGCCCGGAGCGCCTGACCCGGGGGAGCGCCCCGGCGGAGGATCTAGGGTGGAGGCGTGTCCACCCTCAGCGACCTCGTCTACGCCCAAGGCCGTTCCACCGCAGAGGACGTGGAATGGCTCCACCGCCTCGCCGGCGATGGTCAGCTCCTCGCCGACCTGGCCTTCGCGGACATCGTCATCTGGGTGCCGACACCGGACGATTCGTTCATCGCCGTCGCCCACACCCGGCCGAGCGGCGCAGCGACCCTCTTCTACCGCGACATCGTCGGCGACGCCGTCCGCCCGCAGTGGCGCACCCAGGTCAAGGACGCCTTCACGCAGGTGCGCGTTGTCGATTCCTCCTCGCCGGACTGGTTCGAGGAGACCCCGACGCGCGTGCGTGCCGTCCCCATCGTGCGCGAGCGCGGGGCGGAGGGACGCGAGACGCGCGTCATCGGTGTCCTGACCCGGCACACGAACCTCGGCGAGGCCCGCACCCCGTCGCGACAGCAGATCACCTTCAACGACTGTGCCGACGACCTCTTCGGGATGATCGCCTCGGCGGACTTCCCCGACCTGACAGCGCCCACCTCGCCGCGCCGAGGCGCACCCCGGGCGTCGGACGGCCTGATCCGGCTCGACGTGGACGGGATCACGACGTTCGCAAGCCCCAACGCGCTCTCCGCCTTCAACAGGCTCGGCTTCGACGACGAGCTCGAGGGCGAATCGCTCATGGAGGTGGCGACCACGATCATGCCGGCCTCCCGCCAGTTCGACGAGTCGCTGCCCATCGTCATGGCGGGGCGTGCGCCCTGGCGCGCCGACGTCGAGGCGCGCGGGGTCACCGTGTCGCTGCGGACCATCCCGCTGCGGGAGAACGGGACGCGCATCGGCGCGATCGTGCTGTGTCGCGACGTGAGCGAGATCCGGCACCAGGAGCAGGAGCTCATCACGAAGGACGCGACGATCCGCGAGATCCACCACCGCGTCAAGAACAACCTGCAGACCGTCGCCTCGCTGCTGCGCATCCAGGCCCGTCGCACCCATTCGGACGAGGGGCGGGATGCGCTCACGCAGGCCATGCGTCGCGTGAGCGCGATCGCCGTCGTCCACGACACGCTGTCGGAAGGCCTCACGCAGAGCGTCGACTTCGACGACGTCTTCGAACGTGTCCTCAAGCTCGTCGCCGAGGTGGCGGCCGCGCCCAACACCCGAGCCCGCACGGTCAAGCGCGGCACCTTCGGAACGCTCCCGAGCGAGTATGCGACCCCGCTCGCGCTGGCGCTCACGGAACTCGTGACCAACGCGGTCGAGCACGGGTTGGCCGACAAGGAGGGCGAGGTCGAGATCATCGCCGAGCGTGACGAGGACCGCCTCGCCGTGCGCGTCCGCGACACGGGTGTCGGTCTTCCCGAGGGTCAGGTCGGGCGGGGCCTCGGCACGCAGATCGTGCGGACGCTCATCCAGGGCGAGTTGAGCGGGACGATCGACTGGCACACGCTGGTGGGCAGTGGCACCGAGGTCACCATCGAGATCCCGATGCGCTACATCGAGCGAGCGCGGGCCTGAGGCCCGCGCTCGGCGATCTCAGGACGCGCGGCGGGCGCGTGCGGCGCGACGCTTGAGAGCGCGGCGCTCGTCCTCGGAGAGACCACCCCAGACGCCCGAGTCCTGACCGGTCTCGAGGGCGTACTGCAGGCAGAGTTCGGTGACGGTGCACCGGGCGCAGACGGACTTCGCCTTCTCGATCTGGTCGACGGCGGGCCCGGTGTTCCCCACGGGGAAGAACAGTTCGGGGTCGACGGTCAGGCAGGCGGCTTTGTCGCGCCAATCCATAGCGGTGCTCCTTGTGGGGGATCGGAAGTCGGGATGCGACGCCGGGCGACGTCGACTAACCTGAGTGGTGTGCGAGCTGTTGCTCGCCCCACGCCGCTGTGGGAGCACACTTGCCCGTCAATATTCCCATGCTCGGGCATGTGAATCAAGGGTTATGTGAATCACGGGTTAACGGAGTATTTCGGCGCCTCGCCGTGTCCGGCGCCCAGGAGGAGCAGTGAACGTGCCCACCACGCGAGTCGAGCGGATCGCGGCCGGATGGCTGGCCCTCGAGGCGGTCGGCGTCCTGGCCCTCGCAGCCTGGGAACTGGTCGCCCTCGTCCGCGGCGACAGTGAGAGTGTGCCCAGCTCGCTCGCCCTCCTCGCACTGACCGTCATCGGCGCGGCCGCGGTGACGGGCTTCGCGGTCGCTGTGTGGCGGGGTGGCTCGTGGGGACGCTCCGGCGGTGTGGTGGTGCAGCTGCTCGTGCTGTCGATCGCGCTCGGAACGCTGACGGGCGAGGGCGCTGACGCGCGGCTGGCCGCGGCGATCGCGGTGCCCGCCGTCGTGGGCCTGGTGCTCATGATCGCCGCCGCGCGGGCAGCGGGTGCCCGCGCGAGGGCCGCGACGGACGGCGCCTGATCAGACTCCGAGGAGGGTCCGGACCCGCGCCACGTGGCCGGTGGCCTTGACGTTGTAGAGGGCGTGGGCGATCGTGCCGTCCCCATCGATCACGAAGGTCGATCGGATGACTCCCTCGACGACCTTGCCGTAGTTCATCTTCTCGCCCCACGCGCCGTAGGCCTCGTGGACGGCGTGGTCAGGATCGCTCAGCAGGGCGTAGGGGAGGGCGTCGCGCTCGCGGAACTCGCGGAGCTTCGCCGGCTCGTCCCGTGAGATGCCCACCACCGTGTAGCCAGCCTCCTGCAGAGGCGTGACGCTGTCGCGGAAGTCGCAGGCCTCGGTCGTGCAACCGGGCGTCATGGCGGCGGGGTAGAAGAAGGCGATGAGGCCTCCGCCGCGGAAGTCGCTCAGGGAGACGGTCTGACCGTCCTGATCGACGAGGGTGAAGTCGGGGGCGGAGTCTCCGGGGTTCAGTCGCGGCATCCGCTCATTTTAATCGGTCGCTCAGGTGGCGAAGGTGGCGAGGAGTCGCTGCAGGGAGTCGAGTCGCGCGGGCCCGCGTTCGCCCAGTCGGCCCTCCGCGACAGCCTCGATGATCGCGCAGTCGGGCGCGTCGGGCAGGTGCGTGCAGCCGCGCGGGCACTCCTCGGCGATCGCTGCCAAGTCGGTGTAGGCACGGAGGATGTTCGCCGGGTCGACATGGCCGAGCCCGAAGGACCGCACCCCGGGGGTGTCGATGACCCACCCGCGGCCGTCGTCGCCCACGTAGCGCAGGGAGACGGCGGAGCTCGAGGTGTGTCGACCGCGACCGGTGACTTCGTTGACGTGACCCGTCGCGCGGGCGGCGTCGGGAACGAGGGCGTTGACGAGGGTCGACTTGCCGACGCCGGAGTGTCCGACGAAGACGGTGGCGTGCCCCGCCAGACGCGCGCCGATCTCGCCCACCGGCATCCGCTCCCGCCCGCTCGTGAAGACCTCGAGGTCGTCGAGGCCCTCGAAGTGCGCCAGGAAGGAGGCCGGGTCCGCGAGGTCGGTCTTGGTGACCACCAGCAGGGGGCGCATGCCGGCGTCCAGCGCGGCGATGAGGTAGCGATCGACGAGGCGGGGGCGCGGCTCGGGATCGGCAGCAGCGACGACGATCAGGAGCTGATCGGCGTTGGCGACGATGACCCGCTCGACCTGGTCGGTGTCGTCCGCGCTGCGGCGCAGGAGGGACGTGCGCTCCTCGATGCCCACGATGCGCGCGAGTGTTCCCTCGTCGCCCGAGGTGTCTCCGACGACGCGGGCACGGTCACCGTTGACGATCGGCTGCTTGCGGAGCTCTCGAGCCCGCGTAGCGACGATCTGACGCTCGTGCGGACCGTCCTCGTCCACGAGGACGGTGTAGCGGCCGCGGTCCACTCCGAGGACCCGGGCGATCTGCGCATCCGCGTGAGCGGGGCGGCGCTTGGTCCGCGGCCGGTTGGCCTTGGGGTTCGGTCGGACGCGGATGTCGGCCTCGTCGTAGTCGAGGTCGTCGTCATCGCCGTCGTCGAGCCAGCTCACGCGAGCATGTCCGCCCACAGCTGGGGGAACTCCGGCATGGTCTTCGCCGTCGTCCCGATGTCGTCCACGACCACGCCGGGCACCCGGAGGCCGATGACGGCGCCCGCGGTCGCCATCCGGTGGTCGTGGTGCGCCCGCCACACACCGCCGTGGAGCGGGCGAGGGACGACATGGATGCCGTCCTCCTGCTCCTCGGCCTCGCCGCCGAGAGCCCGGAGGTTGTCCACCAGGGCTGCGATCCGGTCGGTCTCGTGCCCCCGGATGTGCCCGATGCCGTGGAACGTCGTGGGGGCGTCGGCGAACGCCGCCAGTGCGAATAGGGTGGGCGTGAGCTCGCTCGCTGCGGACAGGTCGAGGTCCACACCCGAGAGGCGATCGCCGGCGGTCACCGTGAGCGCCCCCGCGCGCCGGGAGACGTGCGCCCCCATGACTGCGAGGATGTCGGCGAGCAGTGCACCAGGCTGCGTCGAATGCGCGGGCCACCCGGGGACGGTCACCGAGCCGCCCGTCAGGATGGCGGCGGCCAGGAACGGCGCGGCGTTGGAGAGGTCCGGCTCGATGGCGATGTCCTTGCCGCGGACAGGACCTGCCGGGACGAGCCACTCGTTGGGGGTCGGGTGCTCGACGTGCACTCCGCGGCGGGCGAGGGCCTCGACGGTCATCTCGATGTGGGGGAGGCTCGGAAGGCGCTCGCCGTCATGGATGAGCCGGAGCCCCACGTCGAAGCGTGCCGCCGCAAGGAGGAGCCCCGACACGAACTGGCTGGACTGACTGGCGTCGATCGTGACCTCGCCCCCGCGGAGGTGTCCGTGTCCTCGCACATCGAAAGGGAGCGCCCAACTGCCGGCATCGTCGATGTCGGCGCCGATCTCCCGCAGCGCGTGGATCATCGCGCCCATGGGCCGGTGCATCGCCGTCGGATGCGCCGTGACGTGCACATCGCCGACCGCGAGCCCCGCGATCGGAGAGATGAACCGCATCACGGTCCCGGCCTGTCCGCAGTCGATCGTGGTGTCGCCGGAGAAGCTCGCCGGCGGTATCACCTCGAGGTCCGGGCCGAACGGCGAGTCCCCGGCGATGGGGTCGATCGTGACACCGAGGGCACGGAGGGCGTCGATCATACGGGCGGAGTCGTCCGAGTGCAGCGCACCGCTGAGCAGGCTCGGTCCGTCGGCGATCGCGGCGAGCACGAGCTCGCGGTTCGTGAGCGACTTGGATCCGGGCACCGTCACGCGCGCCTGGACCGGCTCGACGGAGGTCGGTGCCGGCCAGCCCGCTGCGTACGCACCGTCGGCGGGGGAAGGGGGAGGGGGCGCGTCGCTCATCGCTCCCAGCCTACTGAACGGGGTGACGTCATCCGAGAAACGGGGAATAGGTGCGGCCCGGTCCCGGTTGGCCCCATTGTCGACACCGTGCACGCCAGGGGAGAGGAGCGCGATGATCGCCACGACTGACGCGCCCATGCTCGCAGAATGGGCGGACGTAGACTGGCCTGTGATGAACGAGCAGGCGGTCGACGACCCGCGAACCCAGTTCGAGGAGCAGGCGCTCCCCTTCATGGACCAGCTGTACGCTGCGGCCATGCGGATGACCCGCAATCCCGCCGACGCGTCGGACCTCGTCCAGGAGACCTTCGTCAAGGCGTTCGCGGCATGGGCGTCGTTCACGCAGGGCACGAATCTGAAGGCGTGGCTGTACCGCATCCTCACGAACACGTACATCAACACCTATCGCAAGAAGCAGCGAGAGCCCTACCAGGGAACGATCGACGACCTGGAGGACTGGCAGCTCGGCGGCGCCGAATCGACCACGGCGTCGTCCGCCCGATCGGCCGAGGCCGAGGCGATCGATCACATGCCGGCATCCGTCGTGAAGGACGCGCTGCAGTCCCTCCCGGAGGACTTCCGACTTGCCGTCTACCTCGCGGACGTCGAAGGATTCGCGTATCAGGAGATCGCGGACATCATGAAAACCCCCATCGGCACGGTCATGAGCCGTCTGCACCGTGGCAGACGACAGCTCCGCGACCTGCTGTCCGAGTATGCGAAAGAGCGCGGCATCGAGGTGCCGGCGACGAGGAGTGTGAAATGACCGACTGCGGTTGCGACAAGGCCCGTCAGGATCTCGAGGAGTACCTGCGCAACGAGATCTGCCACACGCGCCATTCGGACATCACCGAGCATCTGGAGAACTGCGCGGCGTGCCGCGACGAGGCGCTCGTGGCGACCACGCTGACGGCGGTCGTCGCGCGGGCGTGCAAGGAGGCGGCTCCGGAGGACCTGCGCGATCAGGTGCTCACGCGTCTGCGTGCGGAGCAGGCGACCCACCACTGACCCGCGGTCAGACCTGTACGCGAAAGGCCCCGCCGGAGCGGGGCCTTTCGCGTACACGTCGGACTCAGACGCTCAGTGCCTTCTCCATGATCGCGGCGTGCTCGCGGGCGTGGACCTTCGGTGATCCGGTCGCCGTGGACGCGGCCGAGGCGCGCGAGATCCGCTTGATGGTGCGGCCATGGAGGTGCTTGACGACCTCGAGCGCGATGAACGGCCACGCGCCCTGGTTCTCGGGCTCCTCCTGGACCCAGAACAGCTCCGCGTTCGGGTAGCTGTCGAGCACCGCGTTGAGCTGGTCGATCGGCGCCGGGTAGTACTGCTCGAGGCGGACGAGCGCGACCTTCTCGTTCGGGTTCTTCTCGAGTTCGGCGGCGAGGTCCCAGTGGATCTTGCCTGCGTGGAGCAGGACGCGGGTCACGGCGTTGCGGTCGAGGTTCCGACCGTCGTCGATGACCGGCTCGAACCGACCGTCGAGGAAGTCCTCGACGGTGCTCGTCGCGTTCCGCAGTCGCAGCATGGCCTTCGGGGTGAAGACGACGAGCGGCCGACGCGGCCGGGCGTAGGCCTGGCGCCGCAGCAGGTGGAAGTAGGACGCCGGCGTCGACGGGCGCGCGACGGTCATGTTGTCCTGCGCGCACATCTGCAGGTACCGCTCGATGCGAGCCGACGAGTGATCGGGTCCCTGACCCTCGTACCCGTGGGGGAGCAGCAGTACGACACTCGACTGCTGACCCCACTTCTGCTCGGCCGAGGAGATGAACTCGTCGATCACCGACTGCGCTCCGTTGGCGAAGTCGCCGAACTGGGCCTCCCACAGCGTGAGGGTGTCGGCTCGCTCGACCGAGTAGCCGTACTCGAACGCCATCGCCGCGTACTCGCTCAGGAGCGAGTCGTAGACATAGAACCGGCCCTGGTTGTCGCCGAGGTTCGCCAGGGGCAGCCATTCCTGACCGTTCGCACGGTCGTGCATGACGGCGTGGCGCGTGACGAACGTGCCGCGCCGGACGTCCTGTCCGGCCAGTCGCACGTTCGAGCCCTCGACGAGGAGCGAGCCGAACGCGAGCAGCTCGCCGAAGCCCCAGTCGATCTTGCCGTTGCGGCTCATGTCGTGCCGCTTCTCCAGCAGCTGCTGCAGCTTGGTGTGGACCGTGAAGCCCTCGGGCTTGTTGAGGAACGCGTCCCCGATGCGCTCGATGACATCGCGGGCGACACCGGTGCTCTCAGGCTCACCCATCGCGGTCTCCGCGGGTTCGTCGGAGGCGACGACCGGCGAGGTGCCGGTCTGGGCGGCGTGGGTCTCCGCGAAGGCGATCTCGAGGCGGTTCTGGAAGTCCTGCTTGGCCTTCTCGTACTCCTCCTCGGTGATGTCGCCTCGGCCGACGAGCGCCTCCGTGTAGAGCTTGCGAACCGACCGCTTCGCCTCGATGAGGTTCGTCATCAGGGGCTGCGTCATCGAGGGGTCGTCTCCCTCGTTGTGCCCGCGGCGGCGGTAGCAGACGAGGTCGATCACGACGTCGCGGTTGAACTCCTGCCGGTAGCGGAAGGCGAGCTCCGCGACATGGACGACGGCCTCGGGGTCGTCGCCGTTCACATGGAAGATCGGCGCCTGGATGGTCTTGGCGACATCCGTCGCGTAGATCGAGGTGCGGGCGTCGAGGGGCAGGGTCGTGAAGCCGACCTGGTTGTTGACCACGACGTGGACCGTGCCGCCGGTGCGGTAGCCACGCAGACGCGACATCTGCAGCGTCTCCATCACGACACCCTGGCCGGCGAAGGCCGCGTCACCATGGACGAGGATCGGCAGCCAGGAGAAGGATCCGATGGGGAGGCGGTCCTGCTTGGCGCGGACGATTCCCTCGAGGACTCCGTCGACGGTCTCGAGGTGCGAGGGGTTCGCGGCGAGGTAGACGGGGAGCTCCTCGCCGCCGTCGGCGACGAACGTGCCTTGCGTGCCCAGGTGATACTTGACGTCGCCCGAACCGCTCTTCGAGCCCACGGCGACAGAGCCCTCGAACTCGCGGAAGATCTGGCTGTAGGTCTTGCCGGCGACGTTCGTGAGGACGTTCAGGCGACCGCGGTGCGCCATGGCGATCGCGGCGCCGTCGAGGCCCTCGGCGGCGGCACCCTGCAGGATCTGGTCGAGGAGCGGAACGAGGGATTCGCCGCCCTCCAGGCTGAACCGCTTCTGACCGACGAACTTCGTCTGCAGGAACGTCTCGAACGCCTCGGCCTCGTTCAGCTTGCCGAGAACGCGCAGCTGTTCGTCGTGTCCGGGCTTCTGGTACTTGACCTCGAGATTGTCCTGGAACCATTTGCGCTGGGTCGGGTCCTGGATGTGCATGTACTCGACACCGAGGGTGCGGCAGTAGGAGTCGCGCAGGATGCCGAGGATGTCGCGCAGCTTCATCGTGCGCTTGCCGCCGAAGCCGTTCGTGACGAACTCGCGGTCGAGGTCCCAGAAGGTGAGGCCGTGATTCTCGATCTCGAGGTCGGGGTGCGTGCGCTGCACGTACTCGAGGGGATCGATGTCGGCCATCATGTGGCCGCGGACGCGGTAGGAGTTGATCAGCTCCTGCACCCGCGCCGTCTTGTCGACGCGCTCGGCGATGTCGACCTTGATGTCGCTCGACCAGCGGATGGGGGAGTACGGGATGCGGAGGGCCGCGAAGATGTCGTCGTAGAAACCCTCCTGACCGATCAGGAGCTGGTGCACGATCTTCAGGAACTCACCCGAGCCCGCACCCTGGATCACGCGGTGGTCGTACGTGCTCGTGAGCGTGATCGTCTTACCGATGCCGAGCTCGCCGAGCGTCTTCTCACTGGCGCCCTGGAACTCGGCGGGGTAGTCGAGGGCGCCGGCGCCGATGATGCAGCCCTGCCCCTTCATCAGGCGGGGGACGGAGTGCACCGTGCCGATGCCGCCCGGGTTGGTCAGCGAGACCGTGGTCCCCTGGAAGTCCGCTGCGGTCAGCTTGTTCTTGCGGGCGCGCTGAACGAGGTCCTCGTAGGCGGTGAGGTACTCGCCGAAGGTCAGCGTCTCGGCCTGCTTGATGCTGGGGACCATCAGGGCGCGGGTGCCGTCGGGCTTGGGGAGGTCGATCGCGATGCCGAGGTTGATGTGCGCGGGCGCGACGACCGAGGGCTTGCCGTCGACCTCGGCGTAGTACACGTTCTGCGTCGGGAAGGCCTTCAGAGCCTGGATGAGGGCCCATCCGATGATGTGGGTGAAGCTCACCTTGCCCCCGCGCGTGCGGGACATGTGGTTGTTGATGACGATGCGGTTGTCGATCATCAGCTTGGCCGGGATCGTCCGGACGCTCGTCGCGGTCGGGACGGTCAGCGACTCGTCCATGTTGGCGGCGAGGGTCTTGGGCAGACCGCGCAGCGGGGTGACGGTGTCCTCGAGGACGGCCTTGTCGCCGGCGGGTGCCGCCTTCGGTGCTTCGGCCGGGATCGGCTGAGGCGCCGCAGGGCGCGCGGTCGTGCGGGCCACGGGCTGGGCGCCGGTCGCCGCGGCGCGGGACTCGGCTGCCGCGGGAGCAGATGCGGCGGGAGCAGGTGCGGCGGGAGCCGGTGGTGCAGATGCAGCGGAAGCCGGTGCGGCCTCCGCCGTCGGGGCGCCGGAGGAGCCCTCGGGCGTGTACGCCTCGAGGATCGGCCACCACTCCTTGTCCACTGAGTTCTTGTCGCGGGTGTACTGCTCGTACAGCTCTGCGACGAGCCACTCATTGGCTCCGAACTCCCCGTCGCTCGTAGTTCCCACGCCGGTCACCTGACTGGACACGGATCCGCCTGCTTTCGTCGTCGACGTTCGAAATGTGCGGTGCCCGCGCGGCCTCGCGCACAGACATCAAGGGTATCCCAGGTTCTGCCGCGCCCGACCCGCGCAGCCCGACCGGCGCGGGGGGTCGACGGTCGCCTAGCGTTGGGGTATGCACTTCTCCGGTGAGCGACCCGCAGGCGATCTGACGTACTCCGACGTGTTCCTCGTGCCCCGACGGTCGGACGTGACCAGCCGCCTCGACGTCGACCTGTCGCCGGGGGATGGGACGACCGCCACCATCCCCATCGTGGCCTCCAACATGAACTCCGTCACGGGGCCGCGGATGGCGGCGACGCTCGCCCGTCGCGGTGGTCTGGCGGTGCTGCCCCAGGACATGCCTCTGCAGGAAGTGGATGCCGGCATCCGCTGGGTGAAGGACCAGCCTGTGCGCTGGGACACTCCGCTCGTCCTGACGCCCGACGCGCTGGTCGCAGAGGCCGCCGCTCTCCTGCCACCGGCCGCAGGACACGGGATCGTGGTCGCCACGCCGTCGCAGCACGGCACGAGCGGACCGCAGGTGCACGTCGACGACATCCTCGGCATCGTGCCGGCCGAACGCCTCGGCACCGCCCTGCCCGACGCGCGGCTCGGAGATCTCGTGCGCGGACGTGCGGCATCCATCGACGCGGACGACGTGGACTCCGCCCGCGCGGCGTTCGACCTTCTGGTCGCGGCGGATGCCGACATCGTCACCGTCCTGCAGCACGGCCATCTCGTCGGCACGCTCTCACAGCGCACGGCGTTGCGCTCCTCCCTCTACCGCCCCGCCGTCGACGCCGACGGACGGCTCATCGTCGCTGCGGCGGTGGGCATCAACGGCGACGTCGCCGCGAAGGCGCGGGCTCTCGCGGCGGCGGGTGTCGACGCGCTCGTCGTCGACACCGCGCACGGGCATCAGGAGAGCATGATCCGCGCGCTGCGCGCCGTGCAGGCGGAGGGTCTCGATCTGCCCATCGTCGCCGGCAACGTCGTCACCGCCGAGGGCGTGCGTGATCTCGTCGAGGCGGGGGCGACCATCCTCAAAGTCGGCGTGGGCCCGGGCGCCATGTGCACGACGCGCATGATGACCGCCGTCGGCCGCCCGCAGTTCTCCGCGGTGCTGGAGACCGCCGAGGCCGCCGCCGCCGCAGGCGCGCACGTGTGGGCCGACGGCGGCGTCCGCTACCCGCGGGATGTCGCGCTCGCCCTGGCGGCGGGTGCGGCATCCGTCATGATCGGCTCGTGGTTCGCGGGCACGATCGAGGCGCCCGGCGATCTGCGGGTCGATGCGGAGGGGCGCGTCTTCAAGGAATCTTGGGGCATGGCGTCGACGAAGGCGGTCCAGGGGCGGTTCGGCCGGCTCGACCCCTTCGAGCGTGCACGCAAGGAGCTGTTCGCGGAGGGCATCTCGTCCTCGCGCATCTACCTCGACCCCCTGCGCCCGAGCGTGGAGGACCTGCTCGACATGATCACGTCGGGCGTCCGCTCCTCGTTCACGTACGCGGGAGCCGCGACGGTCGCGGACTTCCACGAGCGTGCCACCGTGGGCTTCCAGTCGGCCGCCGGGTACGAGGAGGGCAAGGCCTTGCCCGTCAGCTGGTGACTCCACCGCCCGCCGTGACGGGTGTGCCGTAGAATCATCCGCACAATGGACGACCCTCCCAGTAGACCCTCGCCCCACCGACCCTGCTCCCCGATGATCGGGGGTGACGTGTGATGGACTACGTCATGTTGGGCGTGGGGCTGCTCCTGACCGTGGGAACCGGTCTGTTCGTCGCGAGCGAGTTCGCCCTGGTGAACCTCGACCGAGCCGACCTCGAGTCCCGCCGTGCCGCGGGCGAGAGTCGGCTGTCGCTGACGATCAACGCTCTCCGGATCACGTCGACGCACCTGTCGAGCGCTCAGCTCGGCATCACGCTGACGACTCTGCTCACCGGTTACACGATGGAACCGGCGCTGTCGAACCTCCTGAGCCCGGTCCTCGCACTCTGGGGTGTGCCGGAAGCGGCATCCCGCCCCATCGCGACCGTCGTGGCGATCACCGTCGCGACGATCTTCTCGATGATCATTGGCGAGCTCGTCCCGAAGAACTTCGCGCTGGCCGTCCCGCGTCAGACCGCCAAGCTCGTGATGGGCTTCCAAACGGTCTTCACGACCGTCTTCCGACCCGCCATCTCGCTGCTCAATGGCAGCGCGAACGCCGTGCTGCGGGCGATGGGGGTCGAGCCCAAGGAAGAGCTGTCGGGCGCGCGCACGGCCGAGGAGCTCTCGAGCCTCGTGCGCCGCTCCGCGAGCGCCGGCGTCCTCGAGGAGGACACCGCCTCGCTGCTGGATCGCACGCTGACGTTCTCGCGTCTCACGACCGCTGACGTCATGACCCCGCGCCCGAGCGTCCACGCCGTCGCCGCCGACGACAGCGTCGAAGAGGTGGTCCAGCTCGCCCGACGCACCGGCCACAGCCGGTTCCCCGTCTACGGCGAGTCGATGGACGACATCACGGGCATCGTCCACCTCAAGCAGGCGGTGTCGGTGCCGCGCGAGCGTCGCGCGGACGTCCCGGCTGCGGCGATCGCCGAGGAGCCGCTCCGTGTTCCGGAGGCCGTCCACCTCGACGGGCTGATGTCGGAGCTGCGTTCGCGCGGCTACCAGATGGCGATCGTCGTCGACGAGTACGGCGGGACGGCCGGCGTCGTCACGCTCGAGGATCTCGTCGAGGAGATCGTGGGCGAGGTGCTCGACGAGCACGACCGCAGCCGCGCCGGCGTCGTCCGCGCGAAGGGCTCGATCATCTTCCCCGGCGACCTCCGTCCCGACGAGGTGCTCGACCGCACCGGCATCCGTGTCCCGGAGGGCGACGTCTACGACACGGTCGGCGGGTTCATCATGGCCACGCTCGAGCGCATCCCCGCGGTCGGGGACGAGATCACCTTGGAGGACGGGACCATCACCGTGCAGCGGATGGACGGCCGTCGTGTCGACCGCGTCAAGTTCGTCCCCGCGCCCGTGCCGGTCGGCGCCGAGACCGAAGGGGGTGGTCGTCGATGAGCGACTGGGCCGGAATCGCCTGGCTGGTCGTGCTGCTGATCGCCAACGCCTTCTTCGTCGGCGCGGAGTTCGCCGTCATCTCGGCGCGACGCTCGCAGATCGAGCCCCTGGCCGAGAAGGGCTCCCGTTCGGCGAAGACCGCGCTGTGGGCCATGGAGCATGCGACGCTCATGCTGGCGACGTGCCAGCTCGGCATCACGATCTGCTCGCTGCTCATCCTCAACGTGTCGGAGCCGGCCATCCACCACCTGCTGGCGGTGCCGCTCGAGGCGATCGGCCTGCCCTACGCCGTGGTGGACGTCACCGGCTTCGTGATCGCTCTGCTTCTCGTCTCGTACCTGCACGTGGTGTTCGGTGAGATGGTGCCGAAGAACCTGGCGTTCTCGCTCCCGGACCGCGCGGTGCTTCTGCTCGCGCCCCCGCTGGTCTTCGTCTCCCGCGTCTTCCACCCGATCATCGTCGCGCTCAACTGGATCGCGAACCACGTGGTCCGGCTGTTCCGCGTCGAGCCGAAGGACGAGGCGGCCTCGACCTTCACGCTCGACGAGGTCGCCACGATCGTCAATCAGTCGCGTATCGAGGGTGTCCTCGACGACGCCTCCGGTGCCGTGGCGATGGCGGTCGAGTTCACCGACAAGAAGGCGAAGGATGTCGCGGTCCCGCTCTCCGAGCTCGTGACCCTGCCCGAGACCACGACACCCGACGAGATCGAGCGGGCCGTCGCCCGTCACGGCTTCTCGCGGTACGTGATCGTCGACGACGAGGGGATGCCGCTCGGCTACGTCCACCTGAAGGACGTGCTGCGCGCCGCGGAAGGGGCGGATGCCGACGCCACCGTCGAGCTCCCGATCAAGCCGAAGCGCATCCACCACATGATCCCGATCGGCGAGACCACCGACCTCGAGGACGCCCTCGCGCTCATGCGTCGATCGAGCCGCCACCTCGCACAGGTGCGCGACTCGGCGGGGGAGACGACCGCGGTCCTGTTCCTCGAGGACATCATCGAGGAGCTCGTCGGCGAGGTGCATGACGCCACTCGCCGGCTGTGAGGCCTCGCAGGGCGTCGTCGGTGGCCGGTCTCAGTGCCGGCGGGCGCGGAGGTACTGCGGCGGCCACAGCGCCGCTGCCTCCGCGTCGCCGAGCTCGTCGGCCGCGTGCAGGGCGAAGTGCGGGTCGCGGAGCCAGCCGCGTCCGATCATGACGGCGTCGGCGAGACCGTCCTGCAGGACCGCCTCGGCCTGCGGGCCGTCGAGGATCTCGCCGACCGCCGTGACCAGCAGGCCGGTGCGCTCGCGGACGGTCGCGGCGAACGGCACCTGGTAGCCCGGGCCGGTGGTGATCCGCTGGTGTGCGACCAGGCCGCCGGTGGAGATGTCGATCACGCGTGCGCCGCGTTCGCCGACCCAGGCGGCGACCGTCGCGGTCTCCTCGACGCCCCAGCCGCCCTCGGCCCAGTCGGTCGCCGAGAAGCGGACGGCGAGCACCCGGTCGGGTGCGGCGTCGCGGACGGCGGTCACGACGCGCAGCAGGAGCCGTGCACGGTTCTCGAGCGATCCGCCGTACTCGTCGGTGCGCTCGTTGGACAGGGGTGAGAGGTACTGGTGCAGCAGGTAGCCGTGCGCGGCGTGGACCTCCAGCAGGTCGAACCCGGCCTCGTCGGCGCGGCGGGCAGCCTGGGCGAAGGCGTCCACGAGGGACTCGATGTCGTCGGCACTCATCGCGACCGGCTGCGCATACCCGTCGAACGCGATGGCGGAGGGAGCCACCGTCGTCCAGCCGCCGTCGGCGGCGGCGACGGTGCCGCGCTCCGCGTCCCACGGGCGGTGCGTCGACGCCTTGCGGCCCGCGTGCGCGAGCTGCACGCCGGCGAGGGCGCCGCGGTCGTGGATCGCCGCGACGATCGGGGTCCAGGCATCCCGCTGCGCGTCGTTCCACAGCCCGGTGTCCTGGGGCGAGATCCTGCCCTCGGGGGTGACCGCCGACGCTTCGGCGATGACGACCCCGGCACCACCGGCTGCGAACTGCGCGAGGTGCACGTGGTGCCAGTCGTTCGGCACGCCCTCGACCGCCGAGTACTGGCACATGGGCGACACCCAGAGGCGGTTGCGCGCGGTCGCACCGGTCAGCTCGAGGGGGCGGAACAGCAGGGTCATGGGTGGACTCCGTCGCAGTAGGGTGGGCGCCATGGCGGCGCAGGGATGGACGAGGGCGGACACGGCCGAGGTCGTCTCCGAGCCAACGGCGGACGATGACAAGTATTCCCGCGGCGTCGTCGGCATGCGCACGGGGTCGACCGCGTTCCCGGGCGCGGCGGTTCTCGGGGTCGACGCGGCGTGGCGGTGCGGTGTCGGGATGGTGCGGTACCTCGGACCGGAGCGCGCCGCGGACCTGGTCCTCGCCCGCAGGCCCGAGACGGTGACCGCCGAGGGCCGTGTGCAGGCGTGGGTCATCGGGTCGGGGACGGATGCCGCGCACCGCTCGGCACGCGAGCGCGCCGCCCTCGCCGCCGTCCTCAGCGGAGACGTCCCCGTCATCGTGGACGCGGGCGCCCTCGACCTCGCCGGCGAGGCCTCGGCCCCGGTCGTGGCGACGCCTCACGGACGCGAGCACCAGCGGCTGCGCCGGATGCTCGGGCTCGATCCGGACACGGACGACGCCTCCGAGACCGCGCGGGCCCTCGGCGGCGTGGTCGTCCGGAAAGGGGCGACGACGGTGATCGCCGCGCCGGACTCCCCGCCGATCGAGATCACCGCGCCGACCTCCTGGCTGGCGACCGCGGGGACCGGCGACGTCCTGGCCGGCACAGTCGGTGCCGTGATCGCGGGTGTCATCGGTCGAGGCGCGTCGCCGGGTGACCTCGCCGCGGTGCAGCGGGCCGCGGCATCCGCTGTCTGGCTGCACGGGCACGCGGCGGCGCTCGCCGTCGCCGCCCACCGCGGCGGACCCATCGCCGCGCTCGACGTGGCGGAGCATCTGCCGCACGCCGTCGCCGATGCACTGCGCGGCTGAACCGCGTCACGGCCCGCGCGGGCACGCCCGTAGGCTGGGCGCGTGACGAATCGCGTGCTGCTCTGGGCCGCGTTCGCGCTCGTCCACCTGGGTGTGGGGGTGCTCGGCTTCGTCCTGCCGAACGAGCCGATGGGCGATGTCTACCGCGTCTACGAGCCGTGGTCGCGCGCCGTCTTCTCGGGTGGGGGAGTCGTCGGGGTGACCCAGGACTGGGTCTACCCGCACCTCGCGCTGCTGCCCATGCTCCTCGCGCATCTGCCGGGTGCCCTGGTCGGCGACTACACCGTCGGCTGGGCGGTCCTCGTGACCCTCATCGACGCGGTCGCGTTCGCCGTGCTCATCGGCCGCGTGCGCTCCCGGGGCCGGGTCGCCGCGGCGGTGTTCTGGCTCGCCGCGATCGTCTGCCTCGGACCCGTCGGGATGTACCGGATCGACGCGATCTCGGTTCCGCTCGCGATCCTCGGATGCCTGTGGCTGGTGCGCCGGCCGGGGACCGCCGCCGCCCTCCTCGCCGCGGCGACGTGGATCAAGGTATGGCCGGCGGCGCTCCTGGCGGCGGCGGTCGTCGCCGTCCGCCGTCGTGCAACGGTGATCGCCGCCGCGGCTCTCGTGAGCGTCGCGGTGCTGGGCGCCGTGGTCGCCGCCGGTGGTGCGGACCACGCGCTCGGATTCGTCACCGGGCAGACGGGGCGCGGACTGCAGGTGGAGGCACCCGTGAGCGCCCCCTACGTC
Organism: Microbacterium oleivorans; assembly: GCF_023715745.1. Lineage (GTDB taxonomy): Bacteria > Actinomycetota > Actinomycetes > Actinomycetales > Microbacteriaceae > Microbacterium > Microbacterium oleivorans_D. Next base: position 64,126 of record NZ_JAMBOV010000002.1, read on the forward strand.
TGGGGTGCGCTGCTCGGATCCGACGGAGCCGCGGTCTACTACGACCTGGGGCTCCTGACGTTCCAGGTCACGGGACCTCACGTCGACCTGGTCATCGCCGCGATGACGCCCCTGCTCGCCGCGTCGGCCGCCGCCGTGCTCCTGATCGGGGTCTGGCGGCTGCGCCGTGGCGCGCCGTTCGTGCGGCTGTTCCCGGTCCTTTCGCTCGCGCTCGTGCTCGTGCTCATCGTGGTCAACAAGGTGGGATCTCCGCAGTTCCACACGTGGCTGTTCGCTCCCGTCGTGCTCGGGCTCGTGATCGACCGTCGTCGGTGGACGGTCCCGGGGGTGCTCGTGCTGATCGCTGCGGCGCTGACGCAACTCGTCTACCCCGTGCTCTACGGCGGCATCGTCACGCCGGCCTTCCCCGCCGTGGCGGTCCTCACGCTCCGCAACCTCGTTCTCGTCGCGCTCCTTGTGTGGATGGTCGTCAGACTCGTGCGACTGCCGGCATCCGTCGTCGCAGCCGTCCCCCTCACCCACTGATCCGGAGGTCCTTCCATGCTCGTCGCCTTCTCCGTCGCCCCGTCCGGGAACGGCAATGCGGATGGTTCCGTTCACGACGCCGTCGCGGCGGCCGTCGCGGTCGTCCGCGCCTCGGGCCTGCCGCACCGCACGACGAGCATGTTCACCGAGGTCGAAGGGGAGTGGGACGAGGTGATGGCCGTGGTCAAAGGTGCGGTCGACGCCGTGCAGCCCTTCGGCTCGCGGGTCTCGCTCGTCGTGAAAGCCGACATCCGCCCCGGCTACACGGGCGAGATCGACGGGAAGATCGCGCGGCTCGAGACCGCCATCGAATCGATTCGTGATGAGCGCGGGAGCGGGACTACGATCTCGGAGTGACCTCCGCCCCCATCCGTCCCCGCCGCGCCCTCCTCGCGCTCGCCGTCGGCAGCTTCGGCATCGGCATGACGGAGTTCGTCGTCATGGGGCTCCTCCCCGAGATCGCGCGCGAGCTCCTGCCGTCGACCTGGGCGACCTCTCAGGAGGATGCGATCGCCCACGCGGGGTGGCTCATCACCCTCTACGCCCTCGGGGTCGTGATCGGGGCGCCGACCATCGCGGCATCCGTCGCCAAGTATCCGCGTCACCGCGTCATGGTCCTCCTCGCCGGCGCGCTGACCTTGTTCAACGCGCTCACGCTCCTCCTCCCGACGTTCGAGCTCGTCGCGGCGTCGCGGCTGCTGGCGGGGCTTCCCCACGGTGCGTACTTCGGCATCGGCGCGCTCGTGGCCGCCGACGTCATGGGGCCGGGCAACCGGGCCAAGGGCGTGGCGTTCGTGCTGACGGGCCTCACGGTGGCGAACGTCGTCGGGGTGCCGCTGGGCACATTCCTCGGGCAGAACCTGGGCTGGAGATGGGCGTTCGTGCTCGTGGTCGCCATCTTCGGTGCCGCGACGGCCGCCATCGCCGTCACCGTCCCGCGCCGCGCCGGCGAGCCGTCCCGCACGCTCCGCGCGGAGCTCGGGGTCTTCCGGATCGGCCAGGTCTGGTTCGCGCTCGGGGTCGGGGCCATCGGCTTCGGCGGATTCTTCGCGGCGTACACCTACGTGTCGCCGCTGGTCACCGAGGCGGCGGGGTCGCCGGCGTGGGTCGTTCCGATCGTGCTCGTGATCCTGGGGCTCGGGATGACGGCGGGCAACCTCGTCGGCGGGCACCTCGCCGACGTCGACCTCATCCGTGCGATGTTCGGCCTCCTGGGGCTGCTTGCGCTCTCGCAGCTGCTGCTGGCCCTGACCTCGGGCTGGATCGTCACGGTCGTCGTGTTCGTCTTCGCCGTGGCCTTCGCCGCGTCGGCCGTGAGCCCGACCATCCAGACGCGCCTGATGGATGTCGCGGGCGACAACCAGTCGATCGCGGCGGCCCTCAACCACTCCGCGCTCAACACCGGCAACGCGCTCGGTGCTGCCCTCGGAGGCGCCGTGATCGCGGCCGGCCTCGGCTTCACCGCGCCGGTGTGGGTCGGGTTCCTGCTCGCTCTCGCCGGACTCGGCGTCGCAGCCCTCAGCATCGCGCTGGAGCGGCGGAGCCTCGCCCGCACCCTTGTCCGCGCCTGACACGACCTCGGAGGCGGCGCAACCCCGTCGGCTGCGGTGTCCGTGACTCGATAGCGTCGAGCCATGTCCCGCAACTCGCGCCTGTTCGCCTGCACGCCTGCTGACGTCTTCGCCGTCCTCGAGGACGGCTGGCTGTTCCCCGCATGGGTGGTCGGAGCGTCCCGGATGCGGGAGGTGGCGGACGCGTGGCCGGCCACGGGTTCGCACCTGCACCACTCGTTCGGTGTGTGGCCGGTGCTCATCGACGACTCGACCGAGGTCCTCGCCTACGATCCGCCCCGCCACATCCTGCTGCGGGCGAAGGGATGGCCGATGGGGGAGGCCCAGGTGGACATCCAGGTGAAGCCGCATCGCGACGGATGCATCGTGCGCATCCAGGAGGAGGCGGTGGCGGGGCCGGGCAGTCTCATCCCGCAGCCTCTCCTCGACGTCGCGCTCCAGCTGCGCAACCACGAGACCCTCCACCGGCTGGCCTACCTCGCGGAGGGACGCGCTGTGCGGCCCACCGATGAGACCACCGCCGAGGACGAGGGCGTCCAGGGGTGAGCGACGTCGACGCGGTCGTCGTGGGGGCGGGGCCCAACGGGCTCGCCGCAGCCGTCACTCTCGCCCGGGCAGGCTTGGCCGTCCGCGTCTACGAGAAGGGCGCGACGATCGGCGGGGGCGCGCGCACCGCCGAGATGACTCTCGCGGGCTACCACCACGACGTCTGCTCCGCCGTGCATCCGCTCGCATTCGAGAGCCGGTTCTTCCGCGAGTTCGGACTCGGGCAGCGAGTCGACTTCGTCGTCCCCGACGCGTCCTTCGCGCATCCCCTCGACGGCGGCCGCGCGGCGGTCGCCTATCGCGACCTCGACCGCACCGCCGAAGGACTCGGTCGCGACGGGGACGCGTACGCGCGCTTGCTGCGCCCGCTGGTGGACCGCGCGTCCGGTGTCGCCGACTTCACGGGGCATCCGCTGCTGCGGGTGCCTCGGCATCCGCTCGCGGCCGCGTGGTTCGGTGCCCGGACGCTGGAGCAGGGGAGCCCGGCCTGGAACGCACGCTTCCGCGAGGAGGCCGCGCCCGCCATGCTCACGGGTGTCGCGGCGCACACCATCCTGCCGCTGCCGAGCCTCGCCGGTGCAGGGGCGGGGCTCGCCCTCACGACCTATGCGCACGCGCGCGGATGGCCGATCCCGGTCGGCGGCAGCCAGCGCATCGTCGACGCGATGGCCGACGATCTACGCGCCCACGGGGGTGAGATCGTGACCGATCACGAGGTGACCTCACTCGCCGAGCTGCCCGCCTCCCGGGCCGTCCTGCTCGATGTCATCCCGCGCGCGTTCCTGCGGATCGCGGGGGACGCGGTCCCCGCCGGATACCGCAGCGCCCTCGAACGGTTCCGGTACGGCGGTGCGGTCGCGAAGGTGGACTTCGCGCTGTCGGGTCCGGTGCCCTGGGCGAACCCGGAGGTGGCGGCCGCCGGGACCGTGCACGTCGGCGGCACGCGTGCCGAGGTGGCGGCATCCGAGACCCTCATCTCCCGCGGCGGCCTGCCGGATGCGCCGTACGTCCTCGTCGCGCAGCCGTCGGGGTTCGATGCGTCGCGGGCGCCCGCGGGCCACCACACGCTGTGGACGTACACGCACGTGCCGTCGGGATCGACGGCGGATCGCGCCGAGGCGGTGATCGCCCAGATCGAACGATTCGCACCGGGCTTCCGCGACCTGATCCTCGCCGTGAACTCGCGCAACGCGGTCGAGGTCGAGGCGGAGAACCCGAACTACCCCGGCGGCGACATCGCGGCCGGCGCCCCTGCCCTCTGGCAGCTCCTGAAACGCCCCGTGGTGTCGCCCGAGCCGTGGCGCACGCCTCTCGACGGCGTGTACCTCTGCTCCGCGTCGGTGAGCCCGGGCCCGGGCGTCCACGGTCTGGCCGGATGGCACGCCGCCCGGTCCGCGCTGCGGCACACCTTCGGGACCCGCATCGCACCCGACCTCTCCCCGCGCGTCTAGACCACTTCTCGACACGAATCAATCCCCTCCTCCACTGCCGCGTCGCGTTCCTAGCGTGCGCCGCAAGCGCTCGAGTGGGCGCTTCGCGTGAGGAGGCGCACATGGACATCACGACGCGGCGCACGGTGACGGCGTTCGGCGGCGCAGCGGCGACCGCGGCCCTGCTGGTGGGGTGCGCAGTCGGTACCGGCGGCCAGGGGGACGGCGGCGCCCAGTACGAGGCGGATGCCGAGCTCACCGGCGATCTGCAGGTCATGGGCTTCAGCGGTGTCGACGAGGTCGCGACGAGCCGGATGGAACTGGCGGAGCAGGAGCTCGGCGCGGACGTGGACGTCTCGCTCATCGAGGGCGAACTCGATCTGCAGCAGTTCCTCTCCGCTGTCGCCTCCGGCAAGCCGCCTGCCGTCGTCTACGCGAACCGCAACCAGATCGGGTCGCTCGCGGCCCGCGGCGCGATCGTCCCACTCGACTCCTGCATCGAGGGAGAGTCGATCGACACGTCGATGTACGTCCCCGCCGCGCTGGAGCAGGTCACCTTCGACGGGTCGGTCTACGGCATCCCGGAGTTCAACTCGATCCAGATCACGATGGCGAACGCCGATCTGCTCGCGGATGCCGGGGTGGGCATCGACGCGGTGAACGGGTCGGACTGGGAGGCCATGTCCGCCGCCAACGACGCGCTCGCCTCCGCGTCGGGCGGGCGACTGGAGGTCATCGGCGTCGACAGCAAACTGCCGGAGTTCCTGCCGTTGTGGGCCAAGTCGAACGGGGCGGACCTGATCTCCGAGGACGGGCGCACGGCACAGCTCGACGACCCCGCCGTCGTCGAAGCTCTCGAATGGGCGGTCTCGATCTACGACGCCCAGGGCGGCTTCAGCGACGTGAAGGCCTATCGCGACTCCGCGGACTTCTTCGGCGCGGGCAACCAGTTCGCCACCGGCGTCCTCGGCGCGATGCCGATGGAGCAGTGGTACGTCAACGTGCTCAACGACGTCTCGCCGGACGCCCCGCTCGCCTTCGACACGGTCCACACGCGCGACGGCGACACCGTCGCGTATGCGTCGGGTTCGGCATGGGCGATTCCCTCGGGAAGCCCCAACCCCGAGGCCGCCTGCCGGTGGGCGCGCGCGATGACATCCGTCGATGCGTGGGAGGCCGCCGCGAACGCCCGCCTGGAGCTGCGCGAGGCCGAGAGCAAGCCTTTCACCGGCATCCTGACCGGCAACGCCGAGGCCGACGCCATGATCCAGGGGATGGTGACCTCAGGCGGGGAGCCCTGGGACACCGCCGTCGACGCGATGTACGAGGCCAACGAGGCATCGTTCTCGCTGCCGGCCAACCCCGCCGACGCCGAGTTCACGACCGCGATGCAGGATGCCGTGAACAAGGTCCTGAACGGACAGGCCGAGCCGCAGGCAGCCCTCGGGCAGGCGCAGGAGGCCGCCCAGAAGGCACTCGACGACGCCTGGGCGGAGCTCGAGGAGCGCTGACATGTCCACCGTCGTGGCGGCAGACCGCACCCGGTCCCGTCGCCGCGCCGCCCGGCGCAACACCCGGTCGGCGCTGCTGTTCCTCTCGCCGTGGATCATCGGCTTCGGTGTCTTCACGGCGTGGCCGCTCATCTACAGCGCGTATCTCTCGTTCACCGACTACGACGTCATCAACGACCCGTCCTTCGTCGGGTGGGACAACTACGTCGAACTCTTCGCCGATCCGAAGATCGGGCTCGCGCTCGCCAACACGTTCACCTTCATGGTGATCCAGGTCCCGGCGTACGTCGTCGTCTCACTCGCCCTCGCGGTTCTCCTGAACAGTGCCGGGCGGTCGTCCGGCTTCTTCCGGACGATGGTGTTCCTCCCGAAGATGACGCCGCCGGTCGCCGTCGGCATCCTCTTCCTCCTCCTGTTCAACGGACAGAACGGACTCATCAACGCCGGTCTCGAAGGCGTCGGCGTCGACGGGCCGAGCTGGACCACCGACCCGGCGTGGGTGAAACCGGGCCTCGTGATCATGAGCCTCTGGACGGTGGGCTCGTCGGTCATCATCCTGCTCGCGGCGCTGCAGTCGGTACCCGAGGAGCTCTACGAGTCCGCGCGTCTCGACGGCGCCGGCCGCTGGCACCGGTTCCGACACGTGAGCCTGCCGATGATCAGCCCGGCGCTGTTCTTCATCATCGTGGTCAACACGATCGCCGGGCTCCAGACCTTCGACGAGGCCTACACCGCCTTCTTCGGCGCGGGGAACTCGACTTACAGCAACGACGCCGCGCTCTTCTACGTCATCTACCTGTTCCAGCAGGCCTTCCAATTCCTGAACATGGGATACGCCTCGGCCATGGCGTGGCTGCTCTTCGTCCTCATCCTCATCGTCACCGCCGTCCAGCTCGTCGTCTCGCGCCGGCTCGTGTACTACGAAGGCGGCGGACGATGACCGGTCTGATGTCGGGTCCGACGGGCGCCGCCGCGTCGGCGGAGGGGCGGGATCCGGCATCCGCGAAGGACCCCGTCGACACGGCCGCCCCGCAGCGCCGACGTCGGCCGAAGGTGTCGCGGATCGTGTCGATCGCGCTCCTCGTGGTCGTCACGATCGCCTTCGCGTACCCGTTCGTCTGGCTCGTGAGCGCGTCGTTCAAGCCACGCGGCGAGGTGTTCGACAACAAGCTCGTCCCCGACACGTTCACGCTCGAGAACTACGGCCAGGTCTGGCAGGAGGCGCCGCTGGCGCTCTGGCTCGTGAACACGCTCGTGGTGACGGTCCTGGCAGCGGTCACGGTGACGATCTCGAGTTCGATGGTCGCGTGGGGCTTCGCCTATTTCCGCTTCCGTGGTCGGAACGTCCTCTTCGGGCTGGTGCTCGCGTCGATGATGCTGCCCGGTGCGGTGACGATGATCCCGACGTTCCTCATCTGGAACTCGCTCGGGTTCGTCGGCACCCTCGTCCCGATGTGGGCGCAGAACCTGTTCGCGAGCGCGTTCTACGTCTTCCTGCTGCGGCAGTTCATCCTCACCCTGCCGCGCGAGCTGTTCGAGGCCGCGCGCGTGGACGGGGCGAGTCAGTGGGCGGTCTTCTGGCGCATCGCGGTGCCGCTGCTGCGGCCGACCCTCGCGGTCGTGCTCGTCTTCGAGGTGCAGGCGGCGTGGACCGACCTGATGCGCGGGCTCATCTACCTGCGCGACTCGTCGACGTTCACGATCCCGCGGGGGCTCAAGTCGCTCGTCGACGCCTTCGGCTTCGGCGGGGAGTGGCACTGGGAGATCATCGTGACGGCGAGCGTCATCGCGACGGTGCCGATGATCCTCGTGTTCTTCCTCGCGCAGAAGCAGATCATCCGCGGCATCAGCACGTCAGGGCTGAAGGGCTGAACATCAGCTCTCGAGGAGGCGGCGCAGGTGCCGGCCGACGGGCTCGGTCTCGATCAGGAACCCGTCATGGCCGAAGTCGCTGTGCAGGACGACGGTGCCCTCGTCGATCGTGGTGCGGATGCCGCGGCTGATGCGGTGCTGCCCCTCCACCGGGAACAGCCGGTCGCTGTCGATGCCGAGCACGAGGGTGCGCGCCGTCACGCGGGCGAGCGCGTCCTCGACACCGCCTCGGCCCCGCCCGACGTCGTGGGAGTTCATCGCCTCGACGAGGCTCAGGTAGGAGTTCGCGTCGAAACGGCGGGTGAAGCGGTTGCCGTGGAAGTCGAGGTAGCTCTCGACGGCGTACCGGCCGCCCTCGCCGAACGGGCTCTTGTCGGACTGCCATGACCGCTGGAAGCGTTGATTGAGTTCGACCGGGGTGCGGTAGTTGAGCAGGGCCATGCGCCGCGCGAGCGACAGGCCGCGGTGCGGGCCGTCGCCGTCCGGCGCGTCGTAGTAGTGTCCACCGGCGAAGCGCGGGTCCATCTGGATGGCCGCCAGCTGCACGGAGTTGAGCGCGACCTGATCGGCTGTCGTCGTCGGCGGCGAGCACAGGACGGCGAGGCGCTCGACCCGCTCAGGGTGCGTGACCGCCCACTCCAGGGCGTGCATACCGCCCATGGAGCCGCCGACCACTCCCGCCCAGACGTCGATGCCGAGCGCGTCGGCCAGCATGACCTGCGCGGCGACCTGGTCGCGGATCGTGAGGAAGGGGAAGCGGGAGGCCCATTCGTAGCCGTCGGGAGCGATGCTGGCGGGCCCGGTCGACCCCTGGCATCCGCCCAGGATGTTCGGCGCCACGACGAACCACCGGTCCGTGTCGATCGCGGCTCCGGGACCCACGACGTCGCCCCACCAGCCCTCGGTCGCGTGCCCCGGGCCCGCCCCGCCGCGCACGTGGCTGTCGCCGGTGAGGGCGTGCAGGATCAGCACGGCGTTGTCGCGGGCAGGGGAGAGCTCGCCCCACGTCTCATAGGCGAGACGGATGCCGGGCAGGCTCGCGCCGCCCTCGGTGGCGAACGCGCCGAACTGTGCGAATCGGCGCTCGCCGACCGGGTCGCCGTCTCGCCACGCCCCGGTCGCGGGAGGGCGCCCCAGCAGCAGCCGCGCATCGGCCTCGGTCACGGGCGCCGAGGGCACCGTGTCCTCCGAGGTCTGCCAGTCCATGTCTCCATTGTCCCGGGTGGGTCGAGGACCTGGCGGAGTGTTACGGACGCACGACACCCCGCCGCGGGCGGACCCGGGCGGGGTGTCGGTCTCCTGAGGAGGGGAGGATCAGGCGCGCGCCGCCTCCGAGACGCGTCGCGCGGCGGCCAAGGCCTGCTCGAGGTCGGCCTTCAGGTCGTCGATGTTCTCGAGACCGACCGACAGGCGCACGAGACCCGGCGTGACACCGGAGGTGAGCTGCTGCTCCGGGGTCAGCTGCGAGTGCGTCGTGGATGCGGGGTGGATGACGAGCGAGCGCACGTCGCCGATGTTCGCCAGGTGGCTGAACAGGGTCAGTGCGTTGACGAACTCGCGGCCCGCGCCGACACCGCCCTTGAGTTCGAACGAGAGCACCGCGCCGACACCCTTCGGGGCGTAGCGGTTGGCCGCGGCGTACCACGGCGAGGTCGGGAGCCCCGAGTAGTTCACCGAGGCGACGTCGGGGTGGTTCTCGAGCCACTCGGCGATCTCCTGCGCGTTCTGCACGTGACGCTCGATGCGCAGCGACAGCGTCTCGACGCCCTGGATGAGGTTCCACGCGCTCTGCGGCGAGATCGCCGAGCCCAGGTCGCGCAGCAGCTGCACGCGCGCCTTGATGATGTAGGCGAGGGCGTCGCCGACGGCGGCGGTGTAGACCGCGCCGTGGTACGACTCGTCGGGCGTCGTCAGCCCGGGGAAGCGCTCGGAGTGCTCGGACCACGGGAACGAACCGCCGTCGATGATCGCGCCGCCGATGGTCGTGCCGTGGCCGCCGAGGAACTTCGTCACCGAGTGGACGACGATGTCGGCGCCGTGCTCGAAGGGACGGATGAGGTAGGGCGTCGCGATCGTGTTGTCGACGATGAGCGGCACACCGGCCTCGTGGGCGACGTCGGCGACGGTGCGGATGTCGAGGACGTTGATCTTCGGGTTGCCGATCGTCTCGGCGAAGAACAGCTTCGTGTTCGGGCGGACCGCGCGGCGCCACTCCTCGACGTCGTCCTGGTTCTCGACGAACGTCGTCTCGATGCCGAGCTTGGCGAGCGTGTACTTGAAGAGGTTGTAGGTGCCGCCGTAGATCGAGCTCGACGAGACGATGTGGTCACCGGCCTGCGCGATGTTGAGGACGGCGAACGTCTCGGCCGCCTGACCCGAGGCGACGAGGAGGGCGCCGGTGCCGCCCTCGAGGCCCGCGAGGCGCTGCTCCAGGACATCCTGCGTGGGGTTCTGGATGCGCGTGTAGATGTTGCCGAACTCCGCCAGTGCGAAGAGGTTCGCGGCGTGGTCGGCGCTGTCGAAGACGTACGACGTCGTCTGGTAGATGGGGGTGGCGCGGGCCTTGGTGACCGGGTCCGGAGCGGCGCCGGTGTGGATCTGCTTGGTCTCGAAGCGCCAGTTCTCGGGTGCGGACATGACGGGCTCCCTGCGTGAGTGGACGGTGGGTGTGACGGCCCGTGTGACGGATGCCGCGGGCTCGACACCGACGTTACGAGCCGTCCCCCGCCGGGACAACGGATCGGACACGCGACGTAACCTGGCGTGCTCCCGGCCTCCGCGGGAGTGGCTAGCGTGGACGACATGGCGAATCGACGTGCAGTGGTGACCGGAGCGAGCTCGGGGATCGGCGAGGCGGTCGTACGCGACCTCCGCGCGAGGGGCTGGGACGTCGTGGGTGTCGCCCGCCGTGCGGCGCGACTGGAGGCCCTCGACGCCGAGGTCGGGTCGCGCTCGTACGCCGCCGACCTCACGAGCGAGGCGGACGTCGCCGCTCTCGCGGCGCACCTCGCCGACACAGGCCCTGTTCACGCCCTCGTCCACGTCGCGGGCGGAGCGCGCGGCACACAGCGGGTCGAGGACGGCGATGCGGCCGACTGGCGGTGGATGTTCGAGGCGAACGTCCTGTCGGCGCAGCTGCTCACGGCGGCGCTGCTGCCGCTCCTGCGCCGTGCCGCCGAAGCCGACGGGCACGCCGACACGGTCTACGTCACCTCGACCGCTGCGCAGACCGCCTACCCCGGTGGAGCGGGGTACAACGCGGCGAAGGCGGGGGAGTCGATGCTCGTCCACGCGCTCCGACTCGAGCTGAACGGCGAGCCGATCCGCGTCGTCGAGATCGCCCCCGGGATGGTGCAGACCGAGGAGTTCTCCCTCAACCGCCTCGGCGGTGACCGCGCCGCGGCCGAGAAGGTCTACGACGGCGTCGAGGAACCGCTGACCGCGGCCGACGTCGCCGACGTCATCGGCTACGCCCTGGGCGCGCCGGGCCACGTGAACCTCGACCTCGTCACGATGCGTCCGGTCGCCCAATCGGCGCAGCACCTGCTGGCGCGCGGGCGGCTGCGCCCCCGCAGCGACATCGACTGACCGGATTCAGCCGGACGGCGGGCCGTCGGCGAACGCCACGCGCGGCACGAAGACCAGCAGCACCGCGGCGAGGAATCCGCCTGCCGCGCAGATCGCCCACACGGTGAGGTAGCCGCCGAGCGAGCTCGCGGTCTGCCCGGCGACACTCCCCGCCCCCGCGGCGAGCACCACACCGAAGACCGCGGACGAGAACGCGCCGCCGATCGTCTTCGTGGTGTTGGTCATCCCCGATGCCTCGCCGGTCTTGCCGAAAGGCGCGGCTGCCGCAGCGGCGGCGGGCATGGCGCCGACGAGGGCGCCGCATCCGATGCCGGCGATCGACAGGTTCAGCAGCACCTGCCAGACCTCGAGGTGGAACGGCAGGAACAGGGCGTAGCCGACACCCACGAGAGCGGCGGCGACGATGAGAGCGAGCCGGGGACTGATGCGACGTGACGTGACAGCGAACAGCACGGCTCCGACGATGAGCGACACGAGGTAGATCCCGATGACGTAGGAGCGTTCCGTCGCATCCAGGCCGAGCCCGTATCCGAGCGACGAATCGGTCCCGGCGTACGTCGAGAGGGGCCCCTGCGCGCCGAGCAGGCTGATGCCGATGAGGAACGCCGTCGTCTGCACGGGCCACATGTCGGGGCGCGCGAGGACCCGCACGTCGATCACCGGGTAGGCGTGACCCCGCTCATGGCGGACGAACCAGACGAGGACACCCACGCCGATCACGCCGAGCGCGGCGACCAGCAGCCAGGCGAAGCCGCCCAGTCGCAGCTCGCCGATCAGCCGCATCCATGCGAGGGCGCCGGTCACCAGCAGCAGCCCCCAGGCGAGCAGGACGACGCCCCACGTGTCGAGGCGGCGCTCGCCGCTGGGGGTCGACTCGGGCACGAAGAGCCAGATGACGACCGCGATGAGCGACACCGCGATCGCCGGCACCATGAGCGTGAGGGCCAGATCGCCCGTCGCCGCGTAGATCCGGCCCGCCGCCAGCGCCCCCATGATCGCCCCGGCCTCGAGGCCGACGACCAGCAGACCGGCCGCGCGGCGGGTCATCGACACTCCGCGGTTCTGCTGCCGGCCGCGTTCGAAGATGAGCGCGATCTCGAGCGGCAGCCAGACGACGTAGAACCCCTGCAGCGACCAGAACAGCAGGAAGGTCCAGAACGAGTCGGCGAAGACGAGCCCCCACGAGGCGAGGGCGGTGAGGATGGCGGCGACGAGCAGGATCCGCTTGTGGCCGAACATGTCGCCGAGCTTCGCGAGGATCGGGACGACGAGGGCGCTCAGCAGCAGCTGACCCGCCTCGAACCAGTTCACGTCGGCGTCGCGGATCCCAAGCTGGATCACGATGTCGCTGAAGAGGGGCACATAGAACCCCTGCAGGATGCCGCTGACGATCTCGACGCAGATGAACCACCCGATGAGACCGGCGGTGATCCCCCACGCGGAGGAAGGCAGCGCCGAGGAACGCAGGGTCGAGGAGCGCGCGGAGCCGGTCACGAGCGTGAGCCTAGCGCTGCGTCGGCCCGCGCCGGGGAAGCGGCCGCCCGCACGCCGTAGTCTTGAGGATCCATGGACGAAGGGATGCCGGTGGCCGCCGAACGCGAGACGTTGACCTGGGATGATTTCGGCGGGGCGACCCGCGATCTGGCGCGATCGATCATCGCCGACGGGTTCGCTCCCGACATCGTCGTCGCGATCGCCCGCGGGGGCCTGCTGCCCGCCGGCGCGATCGCCTATGGGCTCGGCGTGAAGAGCTGCGGCGCCCTCAACGTGGAGTTCTACACGGGCATCGGCACCGTGCTCGACGCGCCGACCCTGCTGCCACCCGACCTCGACCTGGGTGCGCTGCCGGGCAAACGCGTCCTGCTGGTCGACGACGTGGCCGACAGCGGCCGCACTCTCGCCCTCGCCGTCAAGATGCTCGGCGAGGCCGGTGCCGACGTCCGATCGGTGTGCATCTACACGAAGCCCGGATCGATCGCGATGCCCGACTACTCGTGGCGTGAGACCGATCTGTGGATCGACTTCCCGTGGTCGTTCCGGGGGACCGTGGTCCAGGAGGACCAGGGGCTCCCCGCCGGCGCATGAGCGGGCGCTCGCTCGAGGACCTGGCCGCCGACGGTCTGATCGACCCGGGGTGGGCGAGGGCGCTCGCCCCCGTCGCCTCCGAGATCGCCGCGCTCGGCGAACGCCTGCGCGCCGACGACCGCGGCTACCTCCCCGAGGGGCGCCATGTCCTCCGCGCCTTCGCGCAGCCGCTGTCGCAGGTCCGGGTGCTCATCGTCGGGCAGGATCCGTACCCGACCCCGGGGCATCCGATCGGGCTGTCGTTCGCGGTCGAGCGTCATGTCCGGCCGCTGCCGCGCAGCCTCGGCAACATCTACGCCGAGCTCTCCGCCGACCTCGGCGTCCCGCCGGCGTCCCACGGCGACCTGTCGGCGTGGACGGAGCAGGGCGTCATGCTCCTCAACCGCGTACTCACCGTCGCACCCGGCCACGCGGGCTCGCATCGCGGCTGGGGCTGGGAACGCGTCACGGAGCACGCGATCCGCACGCTCGCAGCCCGACCCGATCCGCTCGTGGCGGTGCTGTGGGGCAAGGATGCCGCCGGCCTCGCGCCGTTGCTCGGAGAGACGCCGCGGGTCGAGTCCGCTCATCCGTCCCCGCTGTCGGCGAGGCGGGGCTTCTTCGGCTCGCGGCCGTTCTCACGCGTGAACGCTCTCCTCGAGGCGCAAGGGGCGGCCCCGGTCGACTGGCGGCTGCCCGACTGACCTGCACGAGACCCGTATGCTGGCCGCATGCTGGAGGACGAGTACGAGCGCGACCGCCGTCGCCTTCCGCGTCACCTCCGCCGTCGTCCGGAGCCCGAGCGTCAGTTCACATTCGAGCTGCGCCCCGCGGTGCGCACCGACATGCCGGACGTCCGCGAGATCTACAACTACTACGTCACCAACTCCGTCGTGACCTTCGACGAGAAGCGGTGGACGCACAAGCAGTGGGTGGAGAAGTTCGACCACCTCACGAAACTGGGGCTGCCGTTCCTCGTCGCCGTCTCACCGGGCGGACAGATCCTCGGCTACGGCCTCGTGTCGCCGTGGACCGGAAAGAGCGGCTTCCGATACACCGTCGAGAACTCCATCTACCTGGGTCAGGCGGCGACAGGCAAAGGACTCGGCCGCGCGCTGCTGGAGGCCCTCATCGCCGCGTGCGAGGACAGGGGCATCCGCGAGATGGTCGCCGTCATCAGCGACAAGGGAGCCGAGGCGTCGCTCGCGCTGCATGAGCGTCTCGGCTTCGTCGAAGTCGGCCGGATGGGGAAGGTCGGCTTCAAGTTCGGCCGGTCCCTCGGCACGATCTACCTGCAGAAGCACCTGAACCCGAAGAAGAAGGAATCGATCCTCTCGCGCATCCGCGCGCGGTGAGTCAGGTCGCCGGGACGCTCTCGCCGTCGGTCCGCACCCGCTCGATGAGCTCACGCCAGGGTCCCGCGGCGTCGCTCTCCCCGAGCGATGCGCGGCGGTCGCAGGAGCTGCCGGCGACGGCCACCTCCCACGAGAATCGGTCGGCCCCCGGGGCGGATGCCGCAGGCTGCTCCCACGGGCACGCCTCGATCAGCGGCATCCAGTCGCCGGCGTCCTGATTCGCGATCTCGACACGCCACGCACGACGGAGTCCCGCGAAGCCGCCGCTGCGCACGACGACGATCGTCAGCGGTTCAGCGGGCTGGCTCATCCTCCACGACTCCGACGCTCGCCCACGCGGTGCGGACGGCGACGGCCTCCTCCGAATCCTCACCGTACTCCCGCGCGGCGGTGTCGGCGGTGGCCTTCGCGAACTGCGCGAAGGTGGCGGCGGGGGAAAGCACCCCCGAGGTCAGCGTCAGGTACCAGACGCGGCCCGCGCGCTCCCAGGCGTAGCCGCCGAGAGCCGTCGCGACCAGGTGGAACGCCTTGTTCGGGATGCCGGAGTTGATGTGCACGCCGCCGTTGTCGCCCGAGGTCTCCACGAAGTCGCGCATGTGGGAGGGCTGCGGGTCCTTGCCGAGCACGTCGTCGTCGTAGGCCGTGCCCGGGGCGGCGAGCGAGCGCAGCGCCGAACCCGTGACGGCCTCGGTGAAGATCTCGGAGCCGACGAGCCAGCTGGCGACGTCCGCCGTCTGGCCGCGGTGGTGCTGGTCGGTGAGCGCCCCGAAGACGTCGGCGATCGACTCGTTGAGCGCACCGGACTGTCCCGAGTAGTCGAGGCCGCCGGCGCTCTCGATGACCCCGTGCCCCAGCTCGTGGGCGATGACGCTCAGCGAGCGGGTGAAGCCCGCGAACACCTCGCCGTCGCCGTCGCCGAAGACCATGCGCTCGCCGTCCCAGAACGCGTTGTCGTACGCCCGGCCGTAGTGCACGGTGGCCGCGAGCGAACCGCTGCGGCCGTCGAGACCGACCCGCTCGAAGGCCTCCCACAGGAAGGTGAAGGTCGCGCCGAGCCCGTCGTATGCCTCGTCGACCGCGGTGTCACCGGTCGGCGCGGCGCCCTCGGCGCGGGCGGGTGTGCCGGGCAGCTCCTCGCGGCCCTGCGCGTCGGAGATCAGCCGGTCGGGGTCGGGTGCCGCCGACACGACGAGGGCGTCGCCGTCGACGGACAGATCGAGGTGCGCACGCATCGGCGCATAGGCGCGCGGGACGGCGAGGGTCGCGCGGGCGGCGGCGACGGCGTGCGGGAATCGTTCGGCCGGAGCGGCCGCGAGACGGGCGAGCAGGTACGGCGGGACGATGGCGTGCATGCGGCCACGCTAGTCGCCGGCGCCGACACCGGGGCCGCGTGTCAGCGGTCGCGGCGCTCGATGACGGGGATCGAGGCCAGCAGCCGACGGGTGTAGGCGACCTGCGGGTCGAGGAGGACCTTCTCGGTCGGGCCCTCTTCGACGACTCGACCGTCCGTCATGACGACGACGTCGTCACAGAGGTTCTGCACGACGCCGATGTCGTGCGACACCATAACCAGCGTCAGTCCGTCCCGCCGTCGCAGCTCTCGGATCAGGTCCAGGATCTGCGCACGGACGGTCACGTCGAGGGCCGACAGCGGTTCGTCGCCGACGAGGACCTCGGGGCGGTGGACGAGGGCGCGGGCAAGGGCGATGCGCTGCCTCTGCCCGCCGGAGAACTCGTGCGGGAACCGCTCCGCGGCGTCCGAGGGCAGCCCCACGTCGTCGAGCACCTCTCGCACGCGCGCGCGGTGGTCGCCGGGGAGCTCGAGCGCTGCCAGGGGCTCGCCGACGATGCGGCCGACACTCATCCGGGGGTCGAGCGAGCCGTACGGGTCCTGGAAGACGATGCCGGTGCGCCGCCGCAGCCAGTGCAGGGAGCGGGCGCGTGCGCTGCCCACGACGGGGCGTCCGTCGAACTGGACCGTTCCCGAGGTCGCGACGTCGAGGCCCAGCAGCAGGCGGACGAGCGTCGACTTGCCCGAACCCGACTCGCCGATGATCCCCAGCGCGCTGTGCGCACGCACGTCGACGTCCACGTCGTCGAGCGCCGTCGTCCACCGTGGGGGCTCGAAGGCGCGGGACCGCGGCATCCGGTATCGACGCGTCAGCCCTCGGGCTCGGATGAGATCGCTCACGAGTCCCCCCTCGGTCGCCACAGCGTCGCCGTCGCATCCCGCAGCAGGGCCTGCGTCACGGGAGAGGCGGGGGAGTGCAGGAGCGTCCGCAGCGGCCCGGTCTCGACGACGCGGCCGGCGTCGAGCACGACGGCGTCCGTGGCGATCTGCGACAGGACCGCGAGGTCATGTGTGATGAACACGAGCGACATCCCGTCCTCCTCGACGAGGTGGTGCAGCAGCTCGAGGATCTCCGCCTGGATGGTGACGTCGAGGGCCGTCGTGGGTTCGTCGGCGATCAGCATCCGCGGGTGGCAGGCCAGGGCCATCGCGATGGCGACCCGCTGGCGCTGTCCGCCCGAGAGCTGATGGGGGTAGCGGCGGACGATGGCCTCGGGATCGGGGAGCTTCACCCGCCGCGCCTGCTCGATCGCGCGCGACCAGGCCTGCGCCCGCGAGACGCCGCGCTCGTGGATGCGGATGGACTCGGCGATCTGCCTGCCCACCGTTCGGATCGGGTTCAGCGCCGTCTGCGGCTCCTGGAAGACCATGCCGATCTCATCACCGCGCAGCTGCGCGAGATCCCGGTCGCGCATGCCGACGAGCTCCCGACCGTCCCACCGGATGCTGCCGCCGATTTGCGCGCCGTCGGGGAGGAGTCCCAGGATCGCGAGCGCGGTGAGGGACTTGCCCGACCCCGACTCGCCGATGAGCCCGACCCGATCGCCGTCGTGCACCTCGAGGTCGATGCCGTCGACCACCCGGCGACCGGCGACGTCGATCGTGAGTCCTGTCACCGAGAGGGTCATGCCGTCACCGCCGCAGGAGGCTCCGCGCCCTTCGGGCCGACACGACGCGACAGCGTGGGATCGGTGGCGTCGCGGAGGGCGTCGCCGAGCAGGTTGAACCCCAGCACCGTCAGGGTGATCGCGAGCCCCGGCCACACGACCGAGAGCGGGTGGACACTGATGAACCGTTGCAGGTCGGCCAGGAGGAGCCCCCACGAGGGCTCCGTCACGGGGGCGCCGAATCCGAGGTAGGACAGACCGGCTTCGGCGAGGACCGCGACGGCCATGCCCCAGGAGAGCTGCACGATGAACACCGGGGCGACGTTCGGGAGCAGGTGCCGCCACAGGTTCTGCCAGGGCGTCAGGCCCGACGCCCGGCCCGCGAGCACGAAGTCGCTGTGGAGGACACGTCGCAGCTCGGGACGGGTGACGCGTGCGATGTTGACGCCGAATCCGATCCCCACCGAGACGATGACCACCAGGAGCGATCCGCCCCACACG
The DNA here is from genome assembly GCF_023715745.1 of Microbacterium oleivorans. GTDB lineage: Bacteria > Actinomycetota > Actinomycetes > Actinomycetales > Microbacteriaceae > Microbacterium > Microbacterium oleivorans_D. The sequence goes on from NZ_JAMBOV010000002.1 coordinate 82,047, forward strand.
GCCGAGATCATCATCGCGATGAGCAGCACGGGGAACGCGATGAGGACGTCGACGAGCACGGCCACGCTCTCTCGGACCGGACGGGGAGTGAGGGCCCCGAGCACGGCGAGCAGCAGGCCGATGACCGTCGCGATGAGCCCGGCGCCCGCGGCGACGAGTACGGTCGTGCGCGCCCCCGCCATGAGCAGGCTGAGGATGTCGCGGCCCGAGCCGTCGGTGCCGAGGAGATGTGCGGCATCCGGCGACGACCACCGGTTCGCGATGTCCACCCGCTGCGGATCGAGCGGGGTCCAGAACAGGGCGACCGCAGCGACGATGAGGACGACGAGCACGACGATCACGCCGAACCGGCCGGTGCCGGAGCCCCACAGTCGCCGTGCCCAGTCGAAACGCCCCATCACTCGGCCTCTCGCTGACGGGGGTCGAGCAGCCGGTGCACCAGGTCCACCACGAAACCGATGACGAGGACGAGCCCGGTGAGCACGAGCAGTTCGCCCTGCACCTTCACGAGGTCGCGGTTGCCGGTGTCCTCCACCAGCATGCGTCCGATGCCGGGGAGGCTGAAGAGCTGCTCGATCACGACGGCCCCGACCATGATGCCGGCCACCTGGACCCCCAGGACGGTGACGACCGACAGCCCCACGCTCGGGAGACCGTGCCGCAGGAGCGCCTGTGTGCGGGTGAGTCCCTTCGCGGCCGCTGTGCGCACGAAGTCCTGGCTCACCGCCTGCAGGGTGGCGGAGCGGACGAACCGCAGGAGCACGGCGCCCTCGACGACGCCGATCGTGAGGGCCGGGAGGATCAGGGCACGCACTGCCGCGGCGGGGTCGGACCACCCGGCGCGCGGGAAGCCCTGCGCCGGCAGCCATCCGAGGCTGACCGCGAAGACGACGACCAGCATCATGCCCGCCCAGACGACGGGGACGGCAGCGAGGGTCTGAGCGCCCACGGAGACGAGGATGCCGTCGGGCCGACGACGTCGGACGGCCGCGTACACGCCGAACGGGATCGCGACGAGCAGGGCGATGACGAAGGAGAGGATGCCGAGCGGCACCGTCACCTCCGCCTTCTGCAGCAGTTCCGAAGCCACCGGCGTCCCGGTGAGCTGCGAGCTGCCGAGATCACCGGTGAGGATGCCGCCGATCCAGTCCCCGTACTGGACGGGGAGGGGACGGTCGAGGCCCAGCTGTGCACGGAGGGCCGCGATCTGCTCGGGGGTGGAGTTCACCCCGGCGATGAGCTGGGCGACGTCTCCCGGGAGGACGCGGAGGGTCGAGAAGATGAGCGCACTGGCGACGAACAGGCCCAGCACCAGCAGGGCCAGTCGCGTCAGCGCGTAGCGGATCACCCCTCGCTCTTGGCCAGCTCTGCGACGTTCAGTCGCTCATTGACGTTGACCGTCGGCATCCCACTGACGTTCGACGCGACCGCGAGCACGGACTCCCCGTTGTAGAGCCAGTCGGCGGCGTCGTCCTCGGACACGATGCGGGCGGCCTGCGCGAGCAGGTCGGCGGCCTCGGCGTCGTCGGTCGCGGCGACGGACTGCGCGTAGAGCGCCTGCACCTCCGGGTTGTCGTACGTGAAGTAGTAGTCGGGGTTCGCCCAGTTCTCGAAGTCCCGCGCCTCGGTGTGCAGCACGAAGCTGAGCTCGTAGTCCTTGTTGACGTAGACGTCGTTGATCCAGGTGGGGAACTCGACCGGGTTCACCTGCAGAGTGATCCCGACGTCACGGAGGTTCGAGACCAGGATCTGGGGGATCGTGGTGCCGTAGGCGGACGGGATCGTCAGTGTGAGGGTGAGGTTCTCGGCGCCGGCGTCGGCGAGCAGGGCGCGCGCGGCCTCGGGGTCGAACGGGGCGACGTCGGTCAGGTCCTCGTAGCCGGGGTCGAGCGACGGGATGGGCCCGCCGAGGACCTTGCCGGCGCCGAGGGCCTCGACGATCGCGTTCTTGTCGATCGCCTGACGGATCGCCTTGCGCACGTTCTGGTCGGCCAGCGGGCCGGTGGTCTGGTTGAAGGCGAGGGTGCCCTTGTCGGTCGAGTCGCCGAGCTCGAGGGCGAAGTCGCCGTTCGCCTCGACCTGGTCCTCGAGGTTCGCGTCGAATCCGGTGAGGACGTCGAATTCGCCGGCCAGCGCGCCGCTGAGCGCAGCCTGGTTGTCGCTCACATACGAGAACACGACCTCCGCCGCGGCGGCGGGCGTCCCCCAGTAGTCGGCGAACCGCTCGAAGGTGATGCTGTCGCCCTCGCGCCAGTCGGTGAGCTGGAACGGCCCGGTCCCGTTCGCGGCGGTCTTCCGGTCGACGGTGTCGCCCTCCTTCAGGACGAGACCGGCACGGCCGGTGAGGTTCCAGAGCAGGGTCGAGTCGGGTGCCTTCAGGGTGAGGGTGATGGTCTGTCCGTCGGCGGCGATACCGGTGACGTTCGCCAACCGCGCGGAGTCGCGGAACGTCGGGGTGTCGCGCACCTGCGTCAACGACCACACGACGTCCTGCGGGGTGAGCGGCTGACCGTCGTGGAAGGTGACGCCCTCGCGCAGCGTGAACGTGTACGTGAGCTTGTCGTCGGAGACCTGGTAGTCGCTCGCGAGCGCTGGCACGATCTTCTGATCGGCGGTGCGGGCCACGAGGCCCTGGTACACGTTGTCGATGAGGATCTGATCGAGGGCTGCGCCGGCGGTCTCGCGGATGTCGAGGTTCCCCGGCTCGAGGACGAGGCGCACGGCGACGGACGCGTCGGGGTCGGGGGTGACGGAGGAGGCGGACGGGCCGGGCTGTGCGCCGGTGCAGCCGGAGAGGAGCAGGGCGCCTGCGGCGACGAGCGCGGCGGCGGCCAGGGCGGTGCGGCGAAGCATGTGAGTGGGGATCCTTTCGGCACGATGGGGCGTCGTCACTGCCGCCGCTCCATCGGAGTGCTCGGGTGCGCGTTACAGCCTAGAGTCCCCCGGCGTGGACTTCGGTCACCGGCCGTCATGTGCCGTCCGCAGGGCTGCGGCGAGCTCGACGGGGCGCTCCTCCTGCACGTTGTGCGCCGAGTCGAGCTCGACGTGCCGGGCGGCCGGCATCCGTTCACGGAACTCCTCCCGATCTGCCTGTGTCAGGAAACCGCGGGTCCCGATGACGAGCGTGACGGGGGCGCTGACGGCGGACAGGTCGTCCCACCCCGCGGCGGAGAGGATGCCGGCATCCGCTCGCTGCGCGGCATCCACCGCGTCGGCGGCGTCGGGATCGGCGGCGAGCCGGTTGGCGAGGTGCGCGTAGTGGTGTTTCCACTCGACACGACCGTCGGGGCGGATGCGGGAGTTCAGCGAGACGCCGCGGGTGGCGGCCTCGCGCGACCCGCCGAGCCCGAACGACAGCGCGCGCTCGACGAGATCCTCGCGGCTCGCCCAGTCCGTCGGGCCCGCGAAGAACGCGCGGATCGAGGCGGCCGCGCCGTTCGGGTCGATTCCGGGGGAGATGTCCACCAGGACGAGTGCGGCGACGAGCTCCGGATGCCGCGAGGCGAGGGCCGCTGCAGCGAGTCCGCCCAGCGAGTGACCCACGAGGGTCTGTCGCCTGCCGAGAGCCCAATCGGCGATGGCGGGGGCGATGTCCTCGGCGATGGTCGCTCCCGTGTAGCGGGCGTCATCGCGCCACGACGAGTCGCCGTGCCCCGGCAGGTCGACGACGAGGGCCGGAAGACCGGCGGCGAGGACCGTCGTGTCCCATGTGTGGGCGTTGAGCCCGGCGCCGTGGAGGAACGTGGCCTCCGGGGGGAGGCTCGGGTCGCCGAACCGCAGGGCGCTCACCGTCCGGCCGTCCGCGAGGTGGTGGGTCAGCCGCTGCACCGGGGGAACCGGGACGCCGAGGGCGTCGGCCTGGGCGGGGAGGTAGGAGAACTCGTCGAAGGCGTCGTCGCTCACGTTCCTCATTGTGGCCGATCCGGAGCATCGGGGACGCGGCTAGGGTGACGGCATGAGCGATCCCCACCGCGTGCACCTGGCCCGAGCGGCCCGGCCGGCCTACGACGCCCTGGAGGCGTTCGCGAAGACGGTCGGCGAGCTCGCCGCCGACGCCGGCATCGACGCCCGGATGCGCGAGATCGCCCTGATCCACGCCTCTCAGCTCAACGGGTGCGCCTACTGCGTCCGTGTCCACGCCGATCGCGCCGTCAAGGCGGGACTCACGACGGACGTCATCGCACAGATCGCCGTCTGGCGGGACTCCGGCGTCTTCAGCGAGCGCGAACGGGCGGCGCTCGAATTGACCGAGGCCTATGTCTTCATCCACGAGGACGGTGTCCCCGACGAGGTGTACGACCGCGTCGGCGGCATCCTCTCCGAGGAGGAGTACGTGGCGCTCAGCTGGCTGCTCGTCTCGATCAACGCCTTCAACCGCATCGCGATCGCGGGGCGCTACCCGGTACCGGGGCGCCCGGCGCCCCCGACGTCGTGACGGTCCACGACGTCCCCGGGGCCTTCAACGTCCGCGACGTCGGCGGGCTCCCGGCCGAGGGAGGCGTCACGCGTGACGGCGTCCTGTTCCGATCGGGACACCTCGCCCACCTGACGACCGAGGGCCGCGAGCGGCTCGGCGCGTTCGGCATCCGACGCATCGTGGACCTGCGCGACGAACAGGAACGACGATACGAACCGTCCCGTCTCGACGGTCTCGACGTCGAGACCGTGTGCCTGCCGATGTTCGCGGGGTCCACGGCCTCGTTCTTCGACGACGATCTCTCGCTCGACGATCTGTATCGAGCGCTCATCGACGGCTCGGCGTCGCGGCTGGTCGAGGTGGTGCGCGCGGTGCTCTCGAAGCAGCCCGTGCTCGTCCACTGCACCGTCGGCAAGGATCGCACGGGACTCTCGGTCGCGCTCATCCTCGCCGCGGCGGGCGTCGACGAGGATGCCGTCGTCGCCGACTACGCCCGCACGGAGGCCCTCCTGCCCGCCGAGCGCAACCAGAACGTCCTGCGATACCTCCGCGGGCGATACCCGCACGCGCGGCACCTGGAGGACCTCGCGACCCGTTCGCCGGCGCGGGCCCTGCGCGCCGTCTTCGACGACCTGCGCCTCCGGTACGGCGGCCCCGTCGACTACCTGCGGGCGTACGGACTGCGCGACGACGAGATCACCGACCTGCGCCGCGCGCTCATCGAGTGACGGGCCCTCGGCGGCTGGACCTCAGCCGCGGGGCACGTAGCGGCCGTCGGCGAGCCCTGCCTCGATCTCGAACCGGTTGGTGAGGGGGTCGCGACCGGCGAACAGGTAGAGCAGCGGCATGAGCATGCCGTATCGCCGCCACTGCTCGCGGTGGACCGCCTCGTGCGCGAGCAGCCGGTCGTCGATGGCTCCCACGCCCGTCAGGAAGCAGCCTCCGACGCAGACACCGCCGCGCCCGAAGGTCGCCTCCGGCATCCCCCGGAAGACCCAGAGTCCCGCGCGCCGTTCGATCCGACCGGTGGACCAGAGCGTCCCCCACACGAACCCGAACGCCGTGCCGCCGAGGTAGCCGAGACGGCTGAGCGGGGAGTCGAGGAGGATGCCGGGGATCCAGCGATCCCACCGGCGCCCGCGTTCGACGGCGCGGGCAGCGCGTTCCTCCCATCCCGCCGGCGGCACTGGGGTCACGCGAGGGCTCCCAGCAGACGCAGGATCGTGCCGAGGTCCTCGACCGCCGCATCCCGGCTCGCCGGGGCGAAACCCGAGAGCGAGGCCCCGACCAGCGGCATCCGCTCCCGGAGGCGTCCGATCGCAGCGACGACCTCCGCGGGCTGGGCGCCGAACGGCACGGGCTCGAGCACACCCGTCACGGTGGCGGGGTCCAGCACGTCCAGGTCGATGTGGACGTAGACCGCGTCGGCCCCTGTCGCCGCGACGGCGTCCGTGAGGGCCGCGGGGTCGGCGAGGGCGTCGGGGGCGAGCATCGTGAGGGATGAGGAGTCGAGCAGGTCGGCTTCGGCGTCGTCGAGGGCGCGGGCGCCCACGAGCACCGTGCGGGCGTCGGTCGCGGGCGGGGCGTCGGTGAACGGTCCCGGTGCGACGGCGGCGCGCAGTGCCATCCCGGCGAGGGCACCCGAGGGGGAGGACTCCGGGGTGTGCAGATCGCCGTGAGCGTCGAACCAGACGACCGCGAGGGAGGGATGCCGGGCGGCGGCCGCCGCGATACCGGGCACGGCGATCGCGCAGTCGCCGCCCACGATGACGGCGGGTTCCTCGGATCCGGCGAGCACCTCGGCGATCGCGTCCCGAACCCGGGTCAGTGTGCTGAAGCGACGGATGCCGGTGCCGAGGGATTCGCCCGCCTCGGTGGGCACTTCGATGCGCGTCAGCGCGGAGCGGGGAAGGTCGTCGGCGATCGCCTCGGCGCCGTCGATCAGGCGCATCGCGCGTGCCGACGGCGAGCCCTGCCACTGCGGGGCGACGACGAAACGGGTCATGGACACCTCCGGGAGCAGGACGGCGCCGGACCCGCGGGCCCGGCGCCGTCCGTGCGAATGGACTTACTGCTCGATCGCGCCGGCGTTGCCGCCGGTCTTCAGCGCGGCCAGCCGCGCCTCGACCTCGGTGAGCTCACCGATGTCCTCGAGCTGATTGAACTGCGCGTCGATGGACGAGGCCGCGATCTCGGCCTTGCCGGCGGCGAGGGCCTCCTGGCGGCGGACCTTGTCCTCGAAGCGGCCGAGCTCGCTCGTCGGGTCGAGAACGTCGATCGACTTGACGGCGTCGTGCACCTTGTTCTGCGCCTCGGCGGTCTTCGCTCGCGCGAGGAGCTCCGAACGCTTCGACCGCAGCTGGTCGAGCTTCTGCTTCATGCCGTTGAGGCCGTCCTTGAGCTTCTCGACGACCTCGGTCTGCGCGGCGATCGAGGGGGCGATGGCACGGGCCTCGTTCTCCTCGCTGATCTGGCGCTGGAGCGCGATCTTCGCGAGGTTGTCGAACTTGTCGGCGTCCGTCGTGTTCCCGGCGCTGCGCAGCTCGTCGGCCTTGCGGCTGGCGGCGATGGCCTTGTTGCCCCACTCGGCCGCGGCCTTCACGTCCTCATCGTGGTCGCGCTCGAGCAGGCGCAGGTTGCCGATGGTCTCGGCGATCGCGGTCTCGGCATCGGCGATGTTGTTGGTGTAGTCCCGGACGAGCTGGTCGAGCATCTTCTGCGGGTCCTCGGCGGAGTCGAGGAGGGCGTTGATGTTCGCCTTCACCAGAGTCGAGATGCGGCCGAAGATGGACTGCTTTGCCATCGTGTTTCCTTTCCTAGCGGGAGGTCGTGAGGTCGAGATCGATGTGGGGGTCGTGGGCCTGCGTCGTCGGAAGATCAGAAGCGACCGCCTCCTCTGCGGGATCGTGAGCCGCCGCTGCTGCGTCCGATCGACCCGCCGCTGCGTCCGCCGCTGCGGCGTGACGAGCCGCCGAAGCCGCCGAAGCCGCCGGACGGACGACGCGATCCGCCGCCGCCGAGGAGGGAGCCGATGATGATGCCGCCCAGCATGCCGCCGAAATCGCCTCCGCCGCCACCGTTTCCGCCGCCGGCGAACGATCCGACGTCGTTCTGCGCGAGGCGGATGGCCTCCCCGGCGAGGGCGGACGCGTGCTGGGCCATCGCCAGTGCTCGCTCGGGGTCGTTCTCCTGGGCCTGCGTGGCCTGAACGAGAGTGGCGCCGGCCTCGGCGAGCCGCGTGCGGGCGGTGGCACCCACCGCACCGCGTCGCGATCGGATGAAGTCCTCGGCGCTCGCCACCTGCGTGCGGGCCTGGAGGAGCGTCTGCGCGAGGACGGCGCGGGCGCGGTCGGCGCGCTGCTGCGCGTCCCGGACGTCGCCGAGAGCGCCGTCGATCGCGGAGTTCGCGCGCTCGAGGAGCGTGAGGGCCGAGAGCGGGTCTCGGACGTCGCCGGTCAGGTCCTTGCGAGCTGCGTCGAGGTTCTGCCGGGTGGCGGCGATGACGGGCGCGAGACGCGACTCGGGATCGGGTGTCGCCGCCGCGGCCGCGAGGTCGGCCTCGAGCTCGGTCACGAGGGCCGCGCCCTCGCGCTCGGCCGTCTCGAGGTCCGATGCGAGTGTCGTGAGGGCGTCCTGCAGCTGGGTCGCCTGCGCCACCGCCTGCTCCGCCGCACGGATGCCGACGGCCGCCCCGGCGCCGTCACCCGATGCCACGTCGCGCTGCGCTTCGGCGAGCCGGGCGTCGGCGAAGGTGAGTCGGTCCCGCGCCTGGTCGGGGTTGTCGGCGACGGCGTCCAGGGCCTCCGCGCGGTAGGCGGCGCGAAGCCGCGCGAAGAGCGCATCCGACTCCGCGATCCGAGCACCGACCTCGGCGCGGCGCTGCTGGACGCGGACCAGGGCCTCGGGCGCGTTCTTCGCCAGGTCGCGCAGCGCGTCGAAGGCCTCGGCCTTCTCTGCCAGAGAGGCGGCGGCCGCGCGGCAGAGCTCGAGGATCTGTTGATAGCCGGAGCGGCGCTCCTCGGGCGAGTCCGGCGTCTCGTCATCCATCTTCTGCTGCAGAGAGAACGCCTGCTGGAGCGAGGCGCGGGCGGTGGTGATCGCCTGCTCGAACTCGACCGTGGCGGCATCCCCGAACTCCGCCTTCGCGAAGCCCAGCTCCTGCGTGCTCGCCGAGATCTCGTCGTCGGTGCGGACGAGGGCAGCGCCGGCCTCGCGCTCGAGCTCCTCGAGGGGAACCTGCTTCGTGCCGGACGCCGTGCCCGACGCGCTCCGGCGGCGCCGCACGAGCGCCCAGACGACGAGACCCGCGAGGGCGGCCACGACGAGGATGACGACCCAGACGACTCCGCCGCCTCCGCCCGCGGAGCGCCCTTGCTCCAGACCGTCGGCGGCGGCGACCCCGGCGCCCTCCCAGTCTCCGTCGCTCAGGGCGGGGAGCACGCGCTCCTGTTCGATGCGGGTGATCGCGTCCTCGGCGATCGGGCCGCTGGAGTCCGCCGAGAGGTAGTACGCGCGACCCTCGGTCGCGATCGCGAGCAGGTACTGACTGGGGCCCAGGTTGTTCCGCTCCGCCGCCGCGTTCGCCCAGTCCTCGGCGCTCGTCGGATCGGTGAAGTCGTCGACGTAGACCACCCAGAGACCGAGGCCGGTGTCGTCCTGCAGCTTCGTGAGGCGCGCGTCGAGTCGCGATTCCTGCGCGTCGGTGAGGACGTCGGACTCGTCCAGCACACGGCTCGCGCCGAGAGTGACCGGCTCGGTCGCCGAGGCGGGTGCGGCCGCGCCGGCACCGAGGAGGATCGCGAGCGACACCGCCACGACGGACGTCAGGCGGGATCGCATCGTCCAGACCTCCGGGGGAGTTGCTCGAGTGCGGTCGGAACCGCCTGTCGCGAGTCTATGCCGCGACCCGTATGTCTCGGTACCGGCATCCGGCCGGTGCGCCTGTGCGTTCCCTCTGTGTTCCTCATCTAGGCTTCCCGGTTCGGGAGGTGCCGATGGACGACCGGTACGGAAGCGACGTTCTGGCCACGGGATGGCGCGACAAGGGGCGGCCCACCGTCACCACGGTGCCCGCCGAGCGCGGACTCGTGGTGGAGGTCGCGCTCGACGACTTCGTCGGTGCTGTCACGGGCGTCACGGCGGGACACGTCGAGCTCGAGGACCGGCACGGCCGCGTTCGGCTGTTCCCGCTCGGCGGCGGCTTCCTCGTCGACGGAAGGCCCGTCCAGCTCGTCCCGCCGCGCGCCGCCGCGCCCGCCGGCCGGACGCGCACGGCCTCCGGGTCCTTCGCCGACCCGCAGGCCCGTGCCCGTGTCGCCCGTGCATCGCGCATCCTCGTGGAGGGGCGCCACGACGCCGAGCTCGTCGAGAAGGTCTGGGGCGACGACCTCCGGATCGAGGGCGTCGTGGTCGAGTACCTGCGGGGCATCGATCTGCTCGAGGACCTGCTCCGCGACGAACCCCCGAGCGCGGACCGCCGATACGGGGTGCTCGTGGACCACCTCGTGCCCGGCTCGAAGGAGACCCGGATCGCCGAGCAGATCATGCGCGGCCCGCACGGCCGGTTCCTCAAGATCGTCGGGCATCCGCACATCGACGTCTGGCAGTGCGTCCTGCCGCGCGCCCTCGGCATCGCCGCCTGGCCGGATGTGCCCCGGGGGATCGAGTGGAAGAAGGGCGTGAGCCGCGCCCTCGGATGGCCGGCAGGCGACCAGATCGACATCGCCGAGAACTGGCAGCGGATCCTCGGGTCGGTCACGACCTACCGCGACCTGGACCCTGCCCTCCTCGGCCGGGTCGAAGAGCTCATCGATTTCGTGACGGCGTGAGCGGGCGACGCAAGGGCCGGCCCGCGGAGGCGCCCGACACCGCGGGATACCCTGGTCGCATGCCCGACCCCGACGCCCCCGAGGCCGCGCCGCGCTTCCGCGACAAGCCCGTGTCGTTCGTCCGCCGGAGTGGGCGGATGAGCGACGCGCAGGAGCGCGCCTGGGACGAGCTCTCGGGCACATACCTGCTGGAGGTGCAGCGGGATGCCGCGGCCACCAGCATCCGCCCCGGTTCCACGATCGACCCCGCTGCCGAGTTCGGTCGCCGCGCGCCCCTGGTGGTCGAGATCGGGTCGGGTCAGGGGCACGCGATCGTGCACGCCGCGTCGGAGGCGCCCGAGACCGACTTCATCGCCGTCGAGGTGTTCCGGGCGGGACTCGCGCGGACGATGCTCGACGCGGACCGCGAGGGGATTCGGAACCTCCGGCTGGTCGAGGCGAACGCGCCCGAGGTCCTCGAGCATCTGCTGCCCGAGGCATCCGTCGACGAGGTCTGGATCTTCTTCCCCGACCCGTGGCACAAGACCAAGCACAACAAGCGTCGGCTCATCGCGAATGGCTTTCCGGCGCTCGCCGCTCGCGCGCTGCGTGACGGCGGCGTGCTGCGGCTCGCCACCGACTGGGAGGACTACGCGCTGCAGATGCGCGAGGTCCTGGGCGGGGCGGCGGACTTCGAGGCCGCGTTCGACGGGGAGTGGGCGGCGCGGTTCGAGGGCCGCATCATGACCGCGTTCGAGCGCAAAGGCATCGCCAAGGGGCGCGACATCCGCGACCTGGCGTACCGCCGCCGGCCCCGGACGCCGTGATGGTGCGCGCCGACGCGGGAGCACGTCCGCTCGTCGACGTGCGCCTCGTGCCGGCGCTGCTCGTCTGCCTTGCGGCCCCCGCCTTCTTCGTGCTGCTGACGCCGTGGCTCGGGTGGATCCTGCTCGCGATCGGCCTGGGCATCGCCGCTCTGCTCGAGCGGAAGGACGTGGCGGCATCCATCCCGTCGCTCACGCGCGACCTCTCGCTGATCGCGATCGGGATGCTGATCGTGAGCGTCATCCCGCTGAAGGCGGAGCTCGACGACGCGGCGATGATCCGATTCACGCTCGCCCTCGGCGGCGCGGTGCTCGTGCCGTACCTGGTGTCGCGGTTCGTCTACCGCGATCACGCGATCCGGTTCCCCTGGCGCGGCGGCGGGCGGTGGACGCTGTGGCAGTGGGCCTGGCTGGTCGCCGTCCTCGTGCTCGGCTGGCTGATCCTGCCGTTCTACTTCATCACCTCGGGTGTGTACGAGAACTGGCCCGTCGTCGACACCCCGGACCTCATCGCGCGCCTGTTCGTCGGCGTGGGGGCGGTGGGCATCTGGGACGAGCTGTTCTTCATCTGCACGTGCTTCGCGCTGCTGCGACGTCACTTCGCGGATGCCACGGCGAACGTGCTGCAGGCGATCGTGTTCGTCTCGTTCCTGTGGGAGCTGGGATACCGGGCGTGGGGCCCCCTGTTGACGATCCCGTTCGCCCTCCTGCAGGCCGTCATCTTCCTGCGGACGAGATCGCTCGCCTACGTCGTGACGGTTCACCTGCTGTTCGATGCGGTGGTGTTCGGGGTGCTGGTCCACGCGCACAACCCGGGACTGCTCGGCGCGGTGTTCCTCGTCCCCGCACCCTGACGTCGGCCTAGGCGGGAGCGGTGGATGCCGTGGCGCGCGCCGACGTCGCGTGCGCGACACCCCAGACGACCAGGACGATCGCGGCGACACCGCTCGCCATCATGAGGACGGATCCGCCCGCGGCGTGATCGCCGCCGGAGACCGCGAACGCGTCGGCGAGTGCCATGCCGGGCCCGAAGGATGCCGCGAAGTAGGCCGGCGCGCCACCGGCGATGATCGCGAGGTACGCGGCCGCGGCGACGCGGGTGGATGCGGTGCGGAGGAGGATCGCCGGGACGAGGACGATGAGCGCGAGGCCGACGCCGATGCACGCGAACACCCACGGGGTGGGGGTGAAGACGACCTCTCCGCGGGACAGCGCCACGTCGTGGATCTCGCCGAGGCTGAGCCCGGGCGCCGCGGCGAGCGGGTTCCAGACGGAGATCTGGAGCACCATGACGACGGCGTAGGTCGTCACGGCGAGGGCGCCGAGGACGGCGATGGACGTGCGCTGCGATCGCGTCGACATGCGCCGAGCATCGCACATGAGCCGCCATCGCGGCATCCGTGTCGCTCATCCGGTCGAAGGTGTCAAGCCCTCCGTCCGTCCGTCGGGGCGGTGCGAGCCTGACGGAGAGACGAAGGAGGGCCTCATGGCCGACGAGAAGGATCCGCACGCGACACTGATTGACCTGCTTCCGAAGTTCCGCTTCGCGATGGTCACCACGATGAACGAGGAGGGTGCTCACACGGCGCGGCCGTTGACGGTGCAGGATCGTGAATTCGACGGCGACCTGTGGTTCATCGTCGGCCGGAACTCCTCGGTCGTGGCTCACGTCGCGACCCGCCCGCAGGTCGGGGTCGCGCTGAGCACGAACGACGCCTGGGTGTCCATCGCGGGCACCGCCGAGGTGGTCGACGACATCGAGCGACTGCGCGAGTACTGGTCGCCCTCGGTCGAGGCGTGGTTCCCCGATGGACCCGAGGACCCGAACGTCACGCTGCTGAAGATCGACGCGTTGTCGGGGGAGTACTGGAGCAGCCCCGGAGGTGTCGTCGCCTCGGTCGTGAGCCTCGTGAAGTCGAAGATCACGGGAAAGCCGTATGAGGGTCGCAACGACACCGTCGACCTTTGACCTCACCCGCGCGGGGGTCTGTCAAGGCCCTCCGTGCCGCGGATGCCGCGACGTAGCGTCGCGGGCACGTGACCGACAGCGACCGGAAGGACCGCGATGAGCGACACGAACGGCTCGGACGAGCACAACACCCAGGGTGTCCCGGACGAGGGCGCTGACGCCGACACCGCGTCCGGCGGATCGCCCGACGAGAACCCGCCCGTCACGACGGACGAGGACGGCACCCCCATCGAGAACCCGTCGGGCGGCTGAGTCCGTACGACGCCAGGTCTGCCGTCACGCGAGGATGTCCGTCCTCCGCGCGACGGCAGCTTCTTCGTGCGGGCGTCCTCGGGGCCGACCTCAGAACATCGCGAGCAGCGACGGTCCGAAGGCCACCAGGAGGGCGACGGGGACGACGAGCAGACCGACGGCGGCGATACCGATCGCGGCGATCGTGCCGAGCACGGACAGCACCGCCGCAGAGGTCGTGCTGCCCACGCGTGTTGCGGAGGACGACGGGGTGGAGAGGGTCGCGGTAGCCATACTCCGACGCTACGAATCGACCCGTTCGGTCGCGTCCACCGCAAGGCTGGCCGAGGTCATCCTCCGGAATGATCTGGCCCGCCCCGACGCCGAGACCGCACGTGCGTCTCGAGACTGCGTCTGCACGCCGCATCCTCGTCGCGCGGGTGCAGTCTCGCGAACCGGGTCTGCACAGGCAGCCCCGATAGGATCGCGGCGGGCCTCACCCGGGCCCCCGGACGAGGGTTCAGTACCCGGTGAGCGACAAGACTGGCCAGGAGGTCAGTGATGCTGTCGTGGATCGTTCTCATCGTCGCCGGGATGCTCGAGGCCGTGTGGGCCACCGCACTCGGCCGGTCGGAGGGCTTCACAAAGCTCTGGCCGACGGTCACGTTCGGCGTCGCCCTCGTCGCCAGCATGGGCGGCCTCGCCTTCGCGCTGCGGGAGATCCCTACGGGGACCGGCTATGCGGTGTGGGTCGGCATCGGGGCATCCCTCACCGTCATCTGGGCGATGGTCACCGGGGCGGAATCGGTCTCGCTCGTGAAGATCCTGCTCATCCTCGGCCTGGTGGCGTGCATCGTCGGACTCAAACTCGTCTCGGACTGACGCGTCGCGCTGTCAACCCCGGGCGTCCGCGGGCGCCGGGCATTAGCGTCTGGTCCACAGACGCCACCGACCGACGGAGGGTGACATGTCCGGCGACGACCACAATGCCGACGAGAACGCGTACGAGGGACCGGACGTGGAGCTTCCCACGCACGATGGCGCGGTCCCGGGCGGAGTCCCGCCCTTCGGGCACCCCGTCGATCCGGACGAGGCCCCCGACAGCGACTGACGATCGCGGGAACGACGAAGGGGACCCGGCGTGATGCCGAGTCCCCTTCGCTTCCGTGTGCCCCCGGAGGGATTCGAACCCCCGACTTCTGGTACCGGAAACCAACGCTCTATCCCCTGAGCTACGGAGGCGTACCGATCGAGACTATCACCGGTGCGGCGGCGGTCGCGCCCACGTCGGCCCCGTGACCTAGCCTGAACTCGTGACCACGCCTCCTCCCGCCCACACCGCGCGGGAGCAGCTCGTGCACCTCGTGCATTCGGTGGCGAGCGGAGCCGCGCAGCCGGGTTTCGAGGTCCTGCGCTCGATCCCCGAGGTGACGGGTGCCCGTGCGGCGGCCGTCTTGATCCTGTTCGGCGTCCTCGACGATGCGCCCGCCGATCGCGACGCCGCGGACCGCGCCGTCTCGCGTGATCTCGACGTCCTCCTCCTGTCGCGGGCCGAGACGCTGCGCGCCCACCCGGGCCAGGTCGCCTTCCCCGGCGGACGTGTCGATCCGGGGGATGCGGATGCCGTGGCGGCATCCCTGCGCGAGGCGTGGGAGGAGACGGGGCTGGATGTCGACGGCGTCGACGTGCTCGGGACGCTGGAGCCCATCCCTCTCGAGTTCTCACGCCATCTCGTGACGCCGGTGATCGCCTGGTGGCGGCGTCCCTCACCCGTGCGGGTCGTCGACGAGGCGGAGTCGGCGGACGTGTTCCGGGCGCCCGTCGCCGACCTTCTCGATCCCCTCCATCGCGGAACCACCGTGGTGCGCAGCGAGCGGGGGGAGTTCCGCGGACCGGCGTTCCTCATCCCGACGCCGCGAGGGGAACGCCTCGTGTGGGGCTTCACCGCGATGATCCTCGCGGGTCTGTTCACCCGACTCGGGTGGGACGAGCCGTGGGATGCGGGACGCATCATCCCGCTCCCCGGTCAGAACGCGTAGAAGTCCGCGTAATCCGACAGCAGCAGGTCGGTGGCGTCCTCGGGGACGAGGTAGGCCACGAGTCCCTCCACGGTCTCACCTTCGTCGACCGTGCCGGCGTCGCTCAGCAGCGTCGAATCGTCCGGTGCCACGACGAACGTGCTCGGGTAGATCTTGCCGTCCGGTGTGGCCAGCGACAGGTCGTACGAAGCGTAGGCGGCCTCCGTGCCCTCGGGGTCGAGACCCGTCACGGTCATCTCGACCAGGACGTACCGCATCCCCTGCATCGTGAGCCCGTTGTACTCGTTCCACGCCAGGACCTCGTCGGTCGCATCCTCGTCGATCAGGCGGACCTCGGCGCGGTAGTCGTCTCCCGACGAGGAACCGGCCACATACGGCAGAGGCAGCGGGTCCTCCAGCGATCCGGGCCCGGTGTCCGGGGCGAAGGAATCGAAGCCCTGGCCGGGGGAGGGCGACGCCCCGGGCGCCGGTGCGGCGCCGACATCCGTGTCGTCGTAGGACCGCGTCGGCGCCCAGATGATCGAGGAGATGGAGATCGTGACGATCAGAGCCCAAGCGAGCCCGAGCCCCGACAGGACCAGGCCCGTCACCGCGAGCCCCTTCCGCTGACGCCGCACGAGAGCGAGCACACCGAAGACCGCCCCCACGAGGGCGATGACGAGTCCGAGGAAGGGGATCCACGCCGAGAGGAAGGCGGCGATCCCCAGCACGAGCGCCGCGACCGCGATTCCCTGGGGCGGCCCCGGGGGCATCGCGCCCCCATAGGGCGGATAACCCGGCGGCGGTGCGCCGTACGGCGCCGGCGGCACACCGTGCGGCGGGACCGCGCCGTACGGCGGCGCGGCGCCGTACGGCGGCAGAGCACCGTGCGGCGGAACGCCCGCAGGCTGCGGCGGCGTGGGAGCCGCTCCGCCCGCGTCGGCCGGCAGGAACGGGGGAGCGGCGTGCCACGTCGAGCCGTCCCAGTAGCGGAGCTCATTGCCGGCGTGCGGAGCCGGATACCACCCGGCAGGCGTCGTGTCGGTCACGTCCGAATCCCCCTCGTCGATGCGTCCGGGGCCGCGCGGGCCCCTTCCATGTCGAGCGTACAAGCGCAAGGGGCGGCACCCGGGGGACTGTCGCCCGTAGCGTCGAGGAGGTAGAGAGGAGCCCCCATGGCACGCATCACGATCATCGGCGGACACGGGAAGGTCGCGCTGCTTCTCGCGCCCCTCCTCGTCGAGGCCGGGCACGACGTCGTCTCCGTGATCCGCAACCCCGACCATGAGCAGGATGTCGCCCGCACGGGTGCCAGCGCCGTCGTCGCCGACGTCGCGGCATCCGACCTGGATGAGCTGACCGAGCTGCTCGCCGACAGCGACGCGGTCGTGTGGTCGGCCGGCGCGGGTGGGGGTTCCCCCGAGCGCACGTACGCCGTCGACCGGGATGCCGCGATCCGCTCGATCGACGCGGCCGTCGCGGCCGAGGCGCGGCGCTACATCATGGTGTCGTACTTCGGCGCAGGCCCCGATCACGGAGTGGACCCGTCGGACGGCTTCTTCGCGTACGCCGAGGCCAAGGCCGCGGCCGACGCTCACCTGCGCGACGCGGACCTCGACTGGACGATCCTCGCGCCGTCCGCGCTCACACTCGACGAGCCGACCGGCCGCATCGACGCGGCGGCGGACACGGGCACGTCGGTGACACGAGCGGACGTCGCCGCGGTCATCGCCGCGGCCCTGGCGGAGCCGGGAACCATCGGACGGACGATCTCGTTCAACAACGGCGACGTGCCGATCGGCGACGCGCTGAAGGCGTGAGGGTCAGCGACCGGCGGGAGCCGACTCGTCCTCCGTCACCGCGCCGGCGTCGGTGATCGCGCTGCGTTCGAGGAGAGCCTGCTGAAGCCTCTCGGCGAGGTAGGCGTGCCCCTGATCGGACGGATGACGCTTGCCGGCGTCGACATCGATCACGTCGAGGTAGTTGGCCGGCGTGACCCACTGCTCCTGCAGAGGAGAGATGTACCACCAGTGCCGGTCGGCTGCCGCCTTCTGCAGATCGCGATCGATCCGTGCGGTGCCCTCTTCGACCGGGAACTGGTGCGGGGTCGGACCGAAGATGACGATCTGGGCGTGCGGGTACAGCCCGGCGAAGACGTCCCAGGTCGCCTCGACCTCCTCGCGGTAGCCGCGTTCGCCCTGGAGTCGGTCGTTGATGGAGCCCTGGATGATGATGAGGTCGTAATCGGCGCGGGGGTCGAGCCACGTCGCGCGAGTGCGGAAGTCGGGACCGTCGAAGCCGGGTTTCATATAGCCCGAGCCGCGCACGCCGTCCACGGTGACGTTCCAGCCCGTCAGACGACCGAGCTGGTAGGCGTAGCCGTCGGTGGGCACCGTCGCTGCCGAGCCGTACGTCCATGAGTCGCCGAACACGAGCACGTTCGCGTCGGCGGACACCGAGAGCGGTTCGATGGCGGCGACGCCGGAGGTCGAGGTCGCGGCATCCACCGTGGGCGCAGTGCGCCACGGCTGCCAGGCGGCGAGCGCGACGATGGCCGCCACTCCCGCGGCGAGAACCCCGAGCCCCCAGGTCCTCCCACGTCGTTCAGAGGTCATGCGAAGAGGGTAAGCGATGATCCCGGGACTCGCCGACTCCGATCTTCCGCGTGCGAGGATTGCCCGGTGCAGCGTGTCGTCCGGGCGGAACTCGACCTCGAACTCGAGGGGGAGCTCGAGCTCATCCTCTCCGTCGCCGTGGCCGCCGGCACCCCCCTCGCGCACGAGCGGCTGCAGCTCCTGCGGGAGGGCGAGGAACTGCACCCCACGACCGTGACGGATGCCGCCGGCACGCGCCTGCACCGCCTCCGGGTCGCGGCAGGGCCGGTGCAGGTGCGCTACGACGCCCGCGTGGACGGTCCGCTGAACCCGGCACCGGCCTCCGATCTCGACACCGCCGTCTACCTCCGGCCCAGTCGCTACGCCCCCTCGGACTCCGTCTTCGCGCAGGCCCGCCGACAGTTCGGCGGACTTCGGGGGACCGATCTCCTCGCGGCCGTCGAGGCGTTCGTCGCCGAGACCGTCACCTACTCACCGGGGCTCTCGCTGGGGACCGACTCCGCCGTCACGACCCTCGCGACCGGTCAGGGCGTGTGCCGCGACTACGCGCACCTGGTCATCGCGCTCCTGCGGGCGATGGACGTCCCCGCACGGTACGTCGCCTGCTACGCGCCCGGGCTCGTCCCGATGGACTTCCACGCCGTGGCTGAGGCCTGGATAGACGGGCGCTGGCTCGTCGTCGATGCGACGCGGCTCTCCAACCGTCGCGGACTGGTGCGCATCGCCACAGGGAGGGATGCCGCGGACTGCGCCTTCCTCAGCTACTACGGCGCCAACCTCGCCCTGCGCCGGCTCGTCGTGGACGCGCACATCGACGGCGACGGGGAGGTCGTCGCCGCGGCATCCGATCCGCTCCGTGACGATCGGACGGCCCTCGTCTCCCTCGGGTGATTAGGGTGATCCATAGATCATGGGGGAGGAACGCGTGAAGACGGCGGATGACGTCATTCGGCGAGCGATCATCGAGGGGTACGGCGTCCTCGGCGAAGCTCCGGAAGCCGACCTGCAGGGACTGGTCCAGTTGGCCGCGACCGTGTGCGACGTCCCCACCGCCGTCATCAATCTGATCGACGATCGCTTCCAGCATCAGATCGCCGCGGTCGGCATCGAGCCGGCGGTCTGCAGCCGTGAGGACTCGATGTGCGCGGTCGTGTTCCGCAAGCCGGGGCACACCGTCGTCACCGACGCGAGCCTCGACGAGCGTTTCGCCGGCAACCCCTTCGTCACCGGTGAGATCGCGAACGTCAAGTTCTACGCCTCGAGCCCGCTGATCACGCCGACGGGAGTGCCGATCGGGACCATCTGCATCTTCGACGAGGTGCCACGCGAGCTCCCCGATGACGAGAGCGACGCCCTCGCCCTCATCGCGCGACAGATCGTGGACGTGCTGGAGCTGCGACGCATCACACGGGAGCTCGGCGAGTCCAACGAGCAGCTCGAGAACTTCGCCGCCCAGGTCGCCCACGACCTGCGGAACCCGCTCACGGCACTGACCGGCTACATCGAGCTGGCCGCGGACGTCCCCGAGGTCGCGGGCGTGCCGGCGGCGTCGCGGGCCCTGGCGCGGGCGGAGTCCGTCGCGGATCGCATGTCGGGGATGATCGCGCGACTGCTCGACTATGCGCGCGTCGGCGGCGCGCCCATCCGGCGATCCTCGGTCGACGTCGCCCCCCTCGTCGCTTCGACCATGGAGGACCTGCGCAGCGCCGGCGAGGACAACGGGGCCGAGGTGACGGTCGAGGCATCCGTCCCCGTCAACGCCGACCCGACCCTGATCGGAGTGCTGCTGCAGAACCTCGTCGGGAACGCCGTCAAGTTCGCCGGGATCGGCGGTCGCCTGCCGAAGGTCATCGTCTCGGTCGCGGCCGTCACCGCCGGCGTGCGGATCGTGGTCGACGACAACGGTCCCGGCGTCCCGCCCGCGGAGCGCGAACTCGTGCTCGAGCCTCTGGAGCGCGGGTCCAACGCCGACGCCCCCGGCTTCGGCATCGGCCTGGCCACGTGCCGCCGCATCGTCGAGTCGCACGGCGGCCGCCTCGGCATCGACGATTCGCCCCTGGGTGGTGCCCGCGTCTGGGTGGTCCTGCCGTCGGCGTGAGGACCGCCCGAAACGTAGACTTGACGGGTTATGACTCCCGAAGCGCTCTCCGCCGCCCTGCTCGCCGTCGTCACCCCGCTCGTGGAGGCGCGACGACCCGGCTCCGGTGAGGCGCTCACGCTCGCCGACTTCCCGGTCGAACGCCCGAAGAACCGCGACCACGGGGACTGGGCCTCGAACGCCGCCCTCAAGCTCTCGAAGCAGGTCGGCGCGAATCCGCGCGAGTTCGCGGCCGAGGTCGCCGAGGCGCTCGCCGCGATCGACGGCATCGCGTCGGTGGAGGTCGCGGGTCCCGGGTTCATCAACATCCGACTGGATGCCGCCGCTGCCGGCGCGCTCGCGAAGGCCATCGTCGAGGCCGGCGCGGCCTTCGGACAGGGGCGCTCGCAGGAGGGCAACACGATCAACCTCGAGTTCGTGAGCGCGAACCCGACCGGCCCCATGCACATCGGTCACACCCGCTGGGCGGCGCTCGGCGACGCGATCGCGCGCCTGCTGCTCGCCAGCGGTGCGACCCTCGTGCGTGAGTTCTACATCAACGACGCGGGCGCTCAGATGGACCGGTTCGGCCGCTCCGTGCTGGCGCGCATGAAGGGTGATCCGGCGCCGGGGGACGGCTACGCCGGCGCGTACATCGACGACCTCGCGAAGCGTGTCGCCGAGGGGGAGCCGGCGATCGGCGACCTGCCCGAGGACGAGCAGATCGCCGTCGCGCGCGATCGCGCGTATGCGCTGCAGTTGGCGGAGCTCCAGGCGTCCCTCGAGAAGTTCAACGTCCACTTCGACGTCTTCTTCAGCGAGCGCACGCTGCACGCCGCCGGCGAGGACGGCGGACCGAGCCTCGTCGACCAGGCCGTCGACCGCCTGCGTGCCCAGGGCCATGTGTTCGACGCCGACGGTGCGGTGTGGGTGCGCACGACCGACTTCGGCGACGACAAGGACCGCGTCATCCGTCGCTCGAACGGCGAGTACACCTACTTCGCCGCCGACGCCGCGTACTACCTGAACAAGGGCGACCGCGGCTTCGCGCACAAGATCTACCTGCTGGGCGCCGACCACCACGGCTACGTGCACCGGCTGAAGGCGCTCGCCGGGGCGGCGGGCGACGACCCCGAGAAGGACATCGAGGTGCTGATCGGCCAGCTCGTGTCGGTCAACGGCGCCCGCCTGTCCAAGCGCGCCGGCAACATCATCGAGCTCGACGACCTGCGCGAGTGGCTGGGCACCGACGCGCTGCGCTACTCGCTTGCGCGCTACCCGGCCGACTCGCCGCTGACACTCGACCCCGAGATCCTGCAGAAGCGCACGAACGACAACCCCGTGTTCTACGTGCAGTACGCCCACGCACGGACGCACAACGTCGCGCGCAACGCCGCCGACTCCGGCGTCTCCCGCGACGCGTTCGCCCCCGAGCTGCTGACCCACGAGACCGAGTCGGCCCTGCTGGGCGCCCTGCAGGAGTTCCCCCGCCTCGTGGCGTTCGCCGCCGAGTTGCGCGAGCCCCATCGCGTCGCCCGCTACCTGGAGGAGCTCGCGAGCCTCTACCACCGCTGGTACGACTCCTGCCGAGTGACGCCGCTCGGCGATGAGGAGGTCACCGACCTGCACCGCACCCGTCTGTGGCTGAACGACGCCACCGGTCAGGTGCTCCGCAACGGTCTCGACCTCCTCGGCGTGAGCGCGCCCGAGCGGATGTGACATGACCACCGTCACGGCGCCCCGCCGACGCCGGCGCGGCTGGATCGTCGCGATCGTCATCGTCGCGGTGCTCGCGGTGCTGGTGGTCGCCGCCGAGTTCGCGGCGAGGGCGCTGGTGCCGCAGGTCATCCGGTCGCAGCTCGTCTCCACGCTCGGCCTGCCCGAGGATCAGCCGATCGACGTCGACATCCCCGGGCTGCTCCTGCCTCAGCTGGTGGTCGGCAACATCCCCGTGATGAGCCTGTCCGCGGACGACGTGGAGGTCGACGGCATCTCCGGCGACGTCGAGGTGACCATCGCGGATGCCCCGGTCCGCCAGGGCGGCGACTGGAGCAGCGCGCGAGCCGTGGTCGTGATGGACGAGGAGCAGATCCGCACCATCCTCTCCCGGGTGGACGGGTTCCCGGTCGATTCCTTCCGCCTCGATCCGCCGGCGGTCGCCCTGGACACCGAGCTGAACGTGTTCGGCGCCGCCGTTCCGCTCGGTGTGCGTCTGTCGGCCGCGGCGGAGGACGGCGAGCTCGTCCTGTCGCCGACCACGTTCCGCCTCGGCGAGGTGGACGTGTCGGCCGAGGCGCTGCGGCAGCAGCTGGGCCCGCTCGTCGGGTCCTTCGTGCAGAACTGGCCGGTGTGCCTCGCGGAGTACCTGCCGCGCGCGCTTACGCTCGCCGAGGTCACCGTGGCGGAACGCGGCGTCGTCGCCTCCTTCGATATCGACAGTGCGATCCTCCGCGACAGGACCGCCCAGCAGCCCGGTTCCTGCGCCGACGCCTCGTAGCGTCACGGGGCCGGGGGCGGTTGCCGCGGTGCCCTAGACTGTGGGCACCGTCGGGGCGTGGCCACACCGCCCGGCGATCCCGTTCCCACCCCGATTGGTGCCCCTGCGTGTCCACCGCCTCCGACCGTCCCGCCGTGCCCGAGTGGCTCACGAAGCCGGACGACGCGAATGCGCTCGTCGAGGCCGTCTGGCCCGCCGGCGCCGCCCGTGACGACACCGGTGCGCTCGTGTTCGGCGGCGTCCCGGCTCCCGTGCTCGCGGAGCGATTCGGTACGCCGCTCTACGTCGTCGACGAGGACCTGATCCGGGCCCGCGCCCGCGAGGTGCTGACCGCCTTCCGGGATGCCGCGGCCCGCCACGGCGGCTCGGCTCGGGTCTACTACGCCGGCAAGGCGCTGCTGACCACCGACGTCGTCCGCTGGGTGACCGCCGAAGGTCTCGGCGTCGACGTCGCCAGCGGCGGCGAGCTCGCGGTCGCCCTGGCCGCGGGAGCGGATGCCGCACGCCTCGGGCTGCACGGCAACAACAAGCTCCCCGCCGAGATCACCCGGGCCGTCCGCGTCGGGGTCGGCTCGATCGTGATCGACTCGCTGATCGAGATCGAACGCGTCGCCGCCGAGGCCGCCGCGCAGGGCGTCGTCCAGACCGTCCTCCTCCGGGTCAACAGCGGCGTGCACGCCGAGACGCACGACTTCCTGGCGACGGCGCACGAGGATCAGAAGTTCGGCTTCGCCCTGACGGATGCCGAGGCGGCGGTCGTCCGCATCCGCGAGCTGCCCTCTCTCCGGTTCGCCGGACTCCACTGCCACATCGGGTCGCAGATCTTCGGGACGGCCGGGTTCGCGGAGTCCGCCGCCCGCGTCGTCGAGCTCCATGCGCGCCTGCGGGAGGGCGGTGACGTGCCCCTGCTCAACCTGGGCGGCGGTTTCGGCATCGCCTACACGTCGAAGGACGACCCGACCCCCATCGCGGAACTCGCCGACGGCATCGTCGCAGCGGTCGCCCGCGAGTGCGAGAGCCGCGGCATCCCGCTGCCCGAACTCGCCTTCGAACCCGGCCGCAGCATCGTCGGCCGCGCGGGTGTGACCCTGTACTCGGTCGGGACCGTGAAGCCCGTGCGCGTCTCAGACGAGCTCGAGCGGCTCTACGTCAGCGTCGACGGCGGAATGAGCGACAACGCGCGTCCGGCCCTGTACGGCGCCGACTACAGCGCGCGCATCGCCGGCCGACGCAGCGACGCCGAGGCGGCGCTGGCCCGCGTGGTCGGTCGGCACTGCGAGTCGGGCGACATCGTCGTGGATGCGGAGTACCTGCCGGGCGACGTGACGCCGGGGGACCTGCTCGCCGTCGCCGCCACGGGCGCCTACTGCTTCTCGCTCGCGAGCAACTACAACTATCTGACCCGTCCTCCCGTCGTCGCGGTGAGCGGCGGCGCCGCCCGGCTGATCGTCCGCGGCGAGGACGAGAACGACCTGCTGGCGCGCGACCTCGGCGTCGCACCGGCCGCATCCCGCACCACCGAGGAGTCCGCATGATCGAGCCCCGTCGCCTTCGCGTCGCCCTGCTGGGAGCCGGCGCCGTCGGGTCGCAGGTCGCCCGCTTGCTGCTCACGCACGCCGACGAATTGGCCGACCGCGCCGGCGCCCCGCTCGACCTCGTGGGCATCGCCGTGCGCGACGTCGACGCGCCTCGCGAGGCCGACCTGCCGCGCGAGCTGTTCACGACCGACGCCGACACGCTCATCGCCGGTGCCGACATCGTCATCGAGGTCACCGGCGGACTGGAGCCCGCGCGCACGCGCATCCTCCACGCCCTCGCCTCGGGCGCCGACGTCGTCACCGCCAACAAGGCGCTCCTGGCCACCCACGGCAGCGAGATCTTCGACGCCGCCGATCAGGTCGGCGCGACGGTCGCCTACGAGGCCGCCGTCGCCGGTGCCATCCCGATCATCCGGCCCCTGCGCGACTCGCTCGCGGGCGACCGGGTGCGTCGGATCATGGGAATCGTCAACGGCACGACCAACTACATCCTCGACCGCATGGACCGCGAAGGACTCGGCTTCGACGAGGTGCTCACGGAGGCGCAGCGTCTCGGGTACGCCGAGGCCGACCCGACGGCCGATGTCGAGGGCTACGACGCCGCTCAGAAGGCCGCCATCCTGGCGAGCCTCGCGTTCCACACCACCGTCCCGCTCGAGGCGGTGCACCGTGAGGGCATCACCTCGGTGGATGCGGGTGTCATCGAGGCCGCTCGCAAGGCGGGCTACGTCGTGAAGCTGCTCGCCGTCTGCGAGCGGCTCGTCGACCAGCCCGACGCGGCGCCCAGCGGCGAGGCGATCTCGGTGCGGGTCTACCCGGCGCTGGTGCCGCGCGAGCATCCGCTCGCCTCCGTCCACGGCGCGAACAACGCCGTGTTCGTCGAGGCCGAGGCCGCGGGCGACCTCATGTTCTACGGCGCCGGCGCCGGGGGAGTGCAGACCGCCTCCGCCGTCCTCGGCGACGTCGTCTCCGCCGCACGGCGCCACGTCGCGGGTGGTCCGGGGGTCGGGGAGTCGACGCGGGCGGGCCTGCCGATCGTTCCCATCGGCCGCATCCGCACCAGCTGCCAGATCACGCTCGAGGTCGACGACCGACCGGGTGTGCTGGCCACCGTCGCGGGCATCCTCAGCGACGGGGACGTGTCCATCGCGACCGTCGAACAGACCACCTCGGGCGACACCGTCGCCCAGGGAAGCGGGGATGCCGTCGCGCACCTCGTCATCGGAACCCACACGGCCCGGGAGCAGGACCTGGCCGACACGGTCGAGCGGCTCGCTGCCACCAGCGCCGTCCGACGCGTGGTCTCGGTCCTGCGCGTAGAAGGAGACTGACATGGCACACGTCTGGCGCGGAGTCCTCCGCGAGTACGCCGATCGACTGGGCGTCACCGACGCCTCGACCGTCGTGACGCTCGGCGAGGGCGGCACGCCGCTCATCCCCGCGGCGTCGCTGTCGCAGATCACGGGCGCCGATGTCTACGTCAAGTTCGAGGGCATGAACCCGACGGGCTCGTTCAAGGACCGAGGGATGACGGTCGCGCTGTCGCGTGCCGTCGAGCACGGCGCCGAGGCGGTCATCTGCGCCTCGACCGGCAACACCTCGGCATCCGCTGCCGCCTACGCCGCGCACGCCGGGATCACCGCCGCCGTCCTCGTGCCCGAGGGCAAGATCGCGATGGGCAAGCTGAGCCAGGCGGTCGCCCACAACGGCAAGCTCATCCAGATCCGCGGCAACTTCGACGACTGCCTCGAGATCGCACGCGAGCTCGCCGGCGGCTACAAGGTGCACCTCGTGAACTCGGTCAACCCCGACCGCATCGAGGGGCAGAAGACCGCGGCCTACGAGATCGTCAGCCAGCTCGGCGACGCCCCGGACTTCCACTTCATCCCCGTCGGTAACGCCGGCAACTACACCGCCTACTCTCGCGGATACCGCGAAGAGGCCGAGCGCGGGGTCGCGACGCGCGTGCCCCGCATGTTCGGCTTCCAGGCCGAGGGGTCCGCGCCGCTCGTGCGCGGTGAGGTCGTGAAGAACCCCGAGACCATCGCCTCCGCCATCCGCATCGGCAACCCGGCGTCGTGGGACCTCGCCCTCGAGGCGCGCTCCGCGACCGACGGGTGGTTCGGGGCGATCGACGACGAGCGCATCCTCGCGGCGCAGAAGCTCCTCGCCGGCACGGTCGGCGTGTTCGTCGAGCCGGCTTCTGCGATCAGTGTCGCAGGCCTGCTCGACCGTGCCGAGGCCGGGGTCATCCCGAAGGGCGCCAAGGTCGTGCTGACGGTCACCGGACACGGCCTGAAGGACCCGCAGTGGGCGCTCCGCAACGCGGACGGCTCGCAGGTCGAGCCTCTCGTCGTGGACGCCGCGACCAGCGAGGTGGCGTCCGCGCTCGATCTCACCCGCGTGGCGGGATGACGCTCGCCGGGCGCTCCGTCGCCGTCCGCGTCCCGGCCACGAGCGCCAACCTGGGGCCGGGTTTCGACACGCTCGGACTCGCCCTGAGCGTGCACGACGAGCTCGTCGTCACCGCCCTCGACGAGCCCGGTCTCGAGATCGAGGTCACCGGCGAGGGTGCGTCGGACGTGCCGACGGATGCCTCGCATCTGGTCGTGCGCTCGATGGCGTACGCGTTCGAGGCGGCCGGCCGGCCGATGCCCGGCATCCGTCTCCGCGCGCACAACGTGATCCCGCACGGCCGGGGGATGGGGTCGTCGGGAGCGGCGGTCGTCGCCGGGCTCCTGGCGGCGCAGGGGCTCCTCGAGGGGGACGTGACGCTCGGGCCCGAGACCCTGCTGCGCCTGGCCACCGAACTCGAAGGACACCCCGACAACGTCGCGCCCGCGCTGTTCGGCGGTCTCACGATCGCCTGGATGGATCAGGACGGTCCGCAGCACAAGAAGCTCGCGGTCCACCGCGGGGTGTCACCGCTCGTCTTCGTCCCCGAGTTCACGATGTCGACGTCGGTGGCCCGGGGCCTCGCCCCGCTCCACGTCACGCGTGAGGACGCGGTCTTCAACGTGTCGCGGTCAGCCCTGCTCATCGCGGCGCTCACCCAGAGCCCCGAGCTGCTCATGGCGGCCACCGAGGACAAGCTGCACCAGTCGTACCGGGCGCAGGCCATGCCGGCGACCGACGCGCTCGTGCAGTCGCTCCGCGGCGCCGGCTTCGCCGCCGTCGTCTCGGGCGCCGGCCCCAGCGTGCTCGTCCTGGCCGATGGACCGGGACGCCGCCTCGATGCGGTCGAGTTCGCGGCGCAGTCGACGGACACGCCATGGAAACCCCTGCTGCTGGCCGTCGATGTCCGGGGTGGTACAGTGAGGGACCATACGGAGGATGCCACGTAATCACGTGAATCTGCCCTCCATCGCAATCTGCGAACCACCGCACACCCCTTCTGACGGGCCTGCGCGAATTGTGTGCCTGCGCGAACACCCCGCTGAGGAATCGGATCCGTCGTGGACGGGTCCACCTGCGGTTATGACTTTCCACATCTGAAAGGGAGAACTCGTGGAGTCCATCTCCGAGATCCAGACCGGCGACGACGTCGCCACCGACGGCACCGCCGCCGACGAGAACACCACGGACGCCGCCGCGCAGTCGGCCGCGCCCGCGACCGAAGAGACCCCTGCCGAAGAGGCCCCCGTCGAGGAGGCTCCCGTCGAGGAGGCTCCCGCTGAGGAGGCTCCCGCGGAGGAGGCTCCCGCTGAGGAGGCTCCCGCGGCAGAGGCCGCCGCGCCCGTCGCCGACGAAGAGGTCGCCGCCGCCTCGCAGACGATCGACGACGCCCCCGCCGAGGAGAAGCCCGCCGAGAAGCCGGCGAAGGCCCCGCGCAAGCGCGCCCCGCGCCGTGCGAAGAGCACCGACGTGCCCGCCGCCGATGCGGCCGTCGCCGCAGACGCCGCAGAGGCTCCCGCGACCGACGCCCCCGCGACCGACGCTGCGGCCCCCGAGGCCCCGGCCGCGGATGCTCCGGCCGGCGAGGCAGCGTCCGACGAGACCCCCGCGACCGACGCAGCCCAGGCCGACGAGCCCGAGGCGCCGGCCGGTGAGGCCGCGGCACCGACGGCATCCGCTGAGGACGGCGAGAACGGCGGTGAGGGCTCCGGCCGCACCCGCAGCCGCTCGCGCAGCCGCAGCCGCAACCGCAACAAGGGCGAGAACGCCCAGAACGGCGGCGCCCAGAACGGCAACGCCCAGAACGGCAACGCTCAGAACGCTCCGGCCGACAAGCCCGCCGTCGAGGAGAAGACCGACGACGAGCAGGGGCAGGGTCGTGGCCGTCAGCGCAACAAGCGCCGCGGACAGAACACGAACGACGAGTTCGACACCGAGATCGGCGAGGACGACGTCCTCATCCCGATCGCGGGCATCCTCGACGTCCTCGACAACTACGCCTTCGTGCGCACGACGGGCTACCTCCCCGGCCAGAGCGACGTCTACGTCTCGCTCGGTCAGGTCAAGAAGTACAACCTGCGCAAGGGTGACGCCGTCGTCGGCGCCATCAAGCAGCCGCGCGAGGGCGAGCAGTCCAGCCGCCAGAAGTACAACGCGCTCGTCAAGGTCGACGCCGTCAACGGACTGTCGGTCGAGGACGCGGCCACGCGTGTCGAGTTCGGCAAGCTGACGCCGCTGTACCCGCAGGAGCGCCTGCGCCTCGAGACGGCCCCCGAGAAGCTGACGCAGCGCATCATCGACCTCGTCGCCCCGATCGGCAAGGGTCAGCGCGGTCTGATCGTCGCGCCGCCCAAGGCCGGCAAGACGATCGTCCTGCAGCAGATCGCCAATGCGATCGCGACGAACAACCCCGAGGTCCACCTCATGGTCGTGCTCGTCGACGAGCGCCCCGAAGAGGTCACCGACATGCAGCGGACCGTCAAGGGCGAGGTCATCGCCTCGACGTTCGACCGCCCCGCGGAGGACCACACGACGGTCGCCGAGCTCGCCATCGAGCGCGCGAAGCGCCTCGTCGAGCTCGGCCGCGACGTCGTCGTGCTCCTCGACTCGATCACGCGCCTCGGCCGTGCGTACAACATCTCGGCGCCGACCTCGGGTCGCGTGCTCACCGGCGGTGTCGACGCGTCCGCGCTGTACCCGCCCAAGCGCTTCTTCGGCGCCGCGCGCAACATCGAGAACGGCGGATCGCTCACGATCCTCGCCACGGCGCTCGTCGAGACCGGCTCCAAGATGGACGACGTCATCTTCGAGGAGTTCAAGGGCACCGGCAACAGCGAGCTGCGCCTCTCGCGGCAGCTGGCCGACAAGCGCATCTTCCCCGCCGTCGACGTGAACGCCTCGAGCACCCGTCGCGAGGAGATGCTGCTCTCGGCCGACGAGGTCAAGATCACGTGGAAGCTGCGTCGCGCCCTCGCCGGCCTCGACCCGCAGCAGGCCCTCGAGGTCGTCCTCGGCAAGCTCAAGGAGACGACGTCGAACGTCGAGTTCCTCGTGCAGATGCAGAAGTCGATCCCGGCGCCCGCCGCGGGTGGCCACGGCCACGGGCACGAGAACAGCATCCGCTGATCCACCCCTCGTGTTCGAGTCCGTCCAGACGCTGATCGACGAGCACCGCGCGGTCCAGGAGGAACTCTCGGACCCCGCGGTGCACGCCGATGCGGCGCGCGCGAAGCGTGTGAACCGGCGGTACGCCGAGCTGTCGCGCATCGTCGCGGCCCACGACGCGTGGCACGCGGCCGAGGAGGACCTCTCCGCGGCCCGCGAACTCGCGAAGGAGGACGACGCCTTCGCCGACGAGGTCCCCGCGCTGGAGCAGCGTCTGGCAGAGACGCAGGAGAAGCTCCGTCGGCTCCTGATTCCGCGCGACCCGGACGATGCGCGGGACGTGATCCTCGAGATCAAAGCGGGGGAGGGCGGCGCCGAGTCGGCCCTCTTCGCCGCCGACCTCCTGCGCATGTATCTGCAGTACGCCGCGTCGCAGGGCTGGAAGACCGAATTGCTCGAGCGCAACGAGTCCGACCTCGGTGGCTACAAGGACGTCCAGGTGGCCATCAAGGGCTCCTCGAGCGACCCGGCGCAGGGCGTCTGGGCGCACCTGAAGTACGAGGGCGGCGTCCATCGCGTTCAGCGCGTACCCGCGACCGAATCGCAGGGCCGCATCCACACCTCGACGACCGGCGTCCTCGTCTTCCCCGAGGTCGACGAGCCCGAAGAGGTGCAGATCGACCCGAACGACCTGAAGATCGACGTGTTCCGCTCCTCCGGTCCGGGCGGGCAGTCGGTCAACACGACCGACTCGGCCGTCCGCATCACGCACCTGCCGACCGGCATCGTCGTGTCCATGCAGAACGAGAAGAGTCAGCTGCAGAACCGCGAGGCGGGTATGCGCGTGCTGCGCGCGCGACTGCTCGCCAAGCAGCAGGAGGAGCGGGATGCCGCGGCCTCCGACGCCCGCCGGTCGCAGATCCGCGGAATGGACCGCTCCGAGCGCATTCGCACGTACAACTTCCCCGAGAACCGGATCGCCGACCACCGCACGGGGTACAAGGCGTACAACCTGGATCAGGTCATGGACGGCGCGCTGGCCCCGCTCATCGAGTCCGCCATCGCGGCCGATGAGGAGGCGCGGCTGGCTGCCGTCGGCTCCGACGCCTGACCGTCAGATGTGGTACTCGGGCGCCGTGAGGATCGCCCGGGTGTCCTCGCCGACCGCCCGTCGCCGGGCGCGCGCCGGCACACCCACGAGCACGGAATCGGCCGGTGCGTCCTTCGTGACGACGGCGTTCGCGCCGATCACCGAGTGGGCGCCGATGACCACGGGGCCGAGGATCTTGGCGCCCGCCCCGACGGCGACGCCGTCCTCGAGGGTGGGATGCCGCTTGCCGCCGTCCCGGGTGCGCCCGCCGAGCGTCACCCCGTGGTACAGCATGACGTCGTCGCCGACCTCCGCCGTCTCACCGATGACGACGCCCATGCCGTGATCGATGAAGAACCGGCGCCCGATGCGGGCCCCGGGATGGATCTCGATGCCGGTGAGCCAGCGCGTCGCCTGCGAGAGGGCCCTGGCCGGGAACCTCCATCCCCGCCGCCAGAGCGCGTGGGCGACCCGGTGGCTCCACACGGCGTGGAGCCCCGGGTACAGCAGCGCGATCTCGACGCCGCCGCGTGCCGCGGGGTCGCGGAGCTTCGCCGCGGCGACGTCCTCGCGGACGGCGCGCACGGCGGCGACGAGGGTGCGGCGGAGGGAACGGGCGATTCCGGGCACAGCGGACCTTTCGAGACCGGACGGGATCAGTCGCGGAACTCCTCGAAGAGCGCCGTCGACAGGTACCGCTCGCCGAACGACGGGATGATCACGACGATGTTCTTGCCCTCCGCCTCGGGGCGCGCCGCGACCTGGAGGGCTGCCCAGATGGCCGCGCCCGAGGAGATGCCGACGAGGATGCCCTCGCTCGTGGCGACCTTCTTGGCCGTCGCGATCGCGTCGTCGAAGGTGACGTCCTGGACCTCGTCGATGACGCCCTGGTCGAGGATCGGCGGGATGAAGTTCGGGCCGATGCCCTGGATCTTGTGCGGCCCGGGCTTGCCCTCGGTCAGCAGCGGGGAGTCCTTCGGCTCGACCGCGACGACCTTGGCGGCGGGCACACGCTCCTTGAGGACCTGGCCGACGCCCGTGATCGTGCCGCCCGTGCCGATGCCGGCGACGAAGTAGTCGACGGCGCCGTCGGTGTCGCGCAGGATCTCCTCGGCGGTGGTCTTGCGGTGGATCTCGACGTTGGCCTGGTTGGCGAACTGCTTCGCGAGCACGGCGCCGGGGGTCTCGGCGGCGATGCGCTCGGCCTCGCCGACGGCGCCCTTCATGCCGAGCGAGGGATCGGTGAGAACGAGCTCGGCGCCGTAGGCGCG
This sequence comes from Microbacterium oleivorans, assembly GCF_023715745.1. Classification (GTDB taxonomy): domain Bacteria; phylum Actinomycetota; class Actinomycetes; order Actinomycetales; family Microbacteriaceae; genus Microbacterium; species Microbacterium oleivorans_D. The sequence continues at coordinate 113,900 of NZ_JAMBOV010000002.1, forward strand.
CAGCAGCATCCGACGCTCGATCGACATCGACGACGGCATCGTCAGGACGACCTTGTAGCCGCGGGCGGCGCCCACCATGGCGAGGGCGATGCCGGTGTTGCCGCTCGTGCCCTCGACGATCGTGCCGCCGGGCTTCAGCTCGCCGGACGCCTCCGCGGCGTCGACGATGGCGATGCCCAGACGGTCTTTGACCGAGGAGGCGGGGTTGTAGAACTCGAGCTTGGCGAGGATGGTCCCCGGCAGTCCCTCGGACACCCGGTTCAGCCGGACGAGGGGGGTGTTGCCGAACGCGCTCGTGATGTCGGAGTGGATGCCGGTCATGGGATGCCTTCCGTGCGGGTGGGGTCGTCAGGTGCGGCTCAGGTGACCGCGATGCGCCCCAGCCTACGGTCCCGGCGACCCGTGAAGCCCTCTGTGACGCTGCGGTGCGCGGTATCCTGTGACTTCCCATGTCGACTTCACGGACTTCCGACGCGCCCGCCGACAGCGTCCTCGCCCCCCTCGTGCGTCACGCCGCAGAGCGGCTCGCCTCGGCCGGCGTCCCTTCCGCTGCCGTCGACGCCGAGCTCCTGGCCTCCCACGTCCTCGGGGTGAGCCGGGGCGAGCTCGCTGCGGCGATGATGCGCGGCGATCGGATGCCGGAGGCCGCCGCGACCCGCTTCGCTGAACTCGTCGCGCGCCGCGCCGCACGCGAGCCCCTTCAGCACCTGACCGGAACGGCCCCGTTCCGGCACCTCGAACTCCGCGTCGGTCCCGGGGTCTTCGTGCCGCGTCCCGAGACCGAGATGGTCGCCCAGCTGGCGATCGACGCGCTGCGCGCGGCCCCGGGACCCGGACCGATCGCCGTCGACCTCGGTACCGGCAGCGGAGCGCTGGCGCTCTCGCTGGCCACCGAGGTGCCGCACGCGCAGGTGCACGCGGCCGAGAACTCCGTCGATGCGTTCATCTGGGCGAAGGAGAACTTCGCCGTGCATGCGCCGCACGCCCGGCTCGCCTTCATCGACCTCGCCGATGCGTTCCCCGAGCTGGACGGCACCGTCTCCGTCGTGGTCTCGAACCCGCCCTACGTGCCCGACGACGCCGTCCCGCGCGACCCCGAGGTGCGCTTCTGGGATCCCCCGGCGGCGCTGTACGGCGGTCCCGACGGGCTCGACGTCGTGCGCGTGCTCTCCGGGGTCGCGCTGCGGCTGCTGCATCCCGGCGGCACGCTGGTGATCGAACACGGCGAATGGCAGGGGCCCGGCATCCGCGACCTGTTGACGGCCGACGGATGGCGCGGCGCCGCCACGCACCGTGACCTCACCACCCGCGACCGCGCGACGACCGCCCTGCGGCCCTGAACCCGGGTGACGTCCTGCGCCGGTTCGCAGGCGGTCCCGAGCCCCCTCCTCGTAGAATGCTGCGGATATGTCTCCCGTCCTCGACTGCCGTGACGCCGGTCAGCTGCTTCCCGCTCTGCGCCAGGCGCGCCAGGCCATCGGCCGCGGCGAACTCATCGTGATGCCGACCGACACCGTCTACGGCGTGGCCGCCGACGCCTTCAACGCGTCGGCCGTCGCCCGCCTGCTCGCCGCCAAGGGGCGCGGTCGCCAGTCCCCGCCGCCGGTGCTCGTCTCCGGACCCGACACGATGCGCGCCCTCGTCGCCGAGGTGCCCGAACCCGTCGAGCGTCTCGTGGAGCGGTTCTGGCCGGGCGGACTCACGATCGTGCTGCCCGCGCAGCCCTCGCTGCAGTGGGATCTCGGCGAGACGCGCGGCACGGTCGCGGTGCGCATGCCGGACGACGCCTTCGCCCTCGAGCTGCTGCAGGAGACCGGTCCGCTGGCGGTGTCGAGCGCGAACCTCACGGGCAAGCCCGCCGCCCTCGAGATCGAGTCCGCGATCGAGATGCTCCGCGACAGCATCTCGGTCTACCTCGACGGGGGGCTCGTCGACACCGGCGTCGCCTCCACCATCATCGACGCGACGGGGCTCGTCGGGCGTGACCAGCGACCCGTGGCGGTGCTCCGCGACGGCGCCGTGTCGCGCGCCGACCTGCGCGAGGTGCTCGGCGACCTGCTCGAGCCGGACCCTGTCTCACCCGACGAATCCGACGCCGCGTGAGGGACTACCTGCTCGCGTTCGTGATCACCGGCGCTCTGACCTTCGCCTTCTCATGGGTCGTCTGGCGCCTGGCCATGAAGTTCGGGCTCCACCCGGCGATCCGCGAGCGGGACGTGCACAAGACCCCCACGCCGCGGCTCGGGGGAGTGGCGATGTTCATCGGCATGCTCGGGTTCTTCGTGCTGTCCTCGCAGCTCCCCGCCTTCGCCATCGTCTGGCAGGAGCCGTCCATGGTGTGGTCGCTCCTGGGCGCCGCAGCCCTCATGGTCCTGGTCGGCGTGGCCGACGACCTGTGGGACCTCGACTGGATGATCAAGCTCGGCGCCCAGTTCGTCGCCGCCTGGATCGTCGTGTCGCCCGGCGGCATCCAGATCTTCTATCTGCCCGTCGGGCAGCAGGTCGTCGTCTCCAGCTGGGTCAGCATCAGCCTGTCGATCCTGCTGATCGTGATTGTCATGAACGCCGTCAACTTCATCGACGGGCTCGACGGCCTGGTGGCGGGGGTGTGCCTCATCGCCAATGCGGTGTTCTTCGCCTACTCGGCGATGCTCGTGCGCGACTTCGACAACAGCGAGCAGAGCAACACCGGGGTGTTCATCGCCATCGTGCTGCTCGGGATGTGCGCCGGATTCCTGCCGTTCAACTGGAATCCGGCGCGCATGTTCATGGGGGATGCCGGTGCCCTCCTCCTCGGCCTGATGATGGCGTCCTCGGCGATCGTCGTCACCGGGAACCTGCCCCCGAACCTGCTCAGCGACAACGACCTCTTCGGCCGGTCGCAGCTGCTCGGTGCGTTCATCCCGGTGATCCTCCCCGTCGTCATCGTGCTGCTGCCGCTCGTCGACTTCGGACTCGCGGTCGTGCGCCGCATGGCGCAGGGGAAGTCGCCGTTCTCTCCTGACCGCAAGCACCTCCACCACCGGATGCTCGACATGGGGCACACCGACCGCAACGCGGTCTTCGTGTTCTACGCGTGGACCGCCGTCGTCTCGCTGTCGGTCCTCCTCATGTACATCGGCACCACGAAGGGCTGGCCGGGCCGCTACTGGCCGGGCGTCGCCTTCCTCGTCATCGGATGCATCGCCTGCGTCCTCGTCACCTTGCCCCCCGCGCGCCGCACCCGACCGGTGGCGCCTGAACAGAAGGCCCTCTCGTGAGCTCCCTGTCCTCCACCTCCATGCTGCGCACCGCCCTCGTGTGGTCCGGAATCGTCACCGCCGTCCTGCTCGTCGCCGGGGGAGCGGTCGGACTGCTCGTGGCCGGGACGTCCGGGCTGTGGAGCGCCCTCGTCGCCGTCCTCATGGCGGCGGTGTTCCTCGCCTTCACGATCGTGTCGATCCTCATCGCCAACCGGTTCTACGGCGATCCGCTCTTCGTGCCGATCTTCTTCGGGTCGGTCATGGGTGGGTGGATCCTCAAGTTCGTGGTGTTCCTCGTCGTGCTGTTCGTCCTGCGCGATCAGCCCTGGCTGACGCCCCTGGTCTTCCTCATCTCCCTCGTCGTCAGCATCGTCGCCTCGCTCGTCGTCGACGTCGTCGTGATGCTCCGGATGCGCACCTCCGCCGTCAGCGACACGACGCTGCCCACCGCGGCCGAGGTGGAGGCCGGTGAACGCCGGCCCGGGGACTCGGCGGCGCCTCGGGACTGATAGGCTGTTCTCCGAGCCCGCCTGATCCCGACGGGAACGTCTGCGGAGTCAGCTCACCGACCATCGTCGCCCGATCCTTAGATCGACGCCCCGAAGCTGGAGCCAGCGCTGTTTACTCAAGCTGCGACCCTGATCGCTACTGCCGCCCAAGATGCCCCTGAGTTCCACGGGCCGTCCATCTCGGAGTTCTTCCCCGACGCGGTGATCCAGATCGGCGGACTCGTCATCCACCGGATCCACCTGATCCAGATGCTCTCGACGGTCGCCATCGTCCTCATCTTCTGGCTCGGTACCCGTCGCATGACGGTCGTCCCCGGTCGCTTCCAGAGCGTCGTGGAGATGGGCCTGGACTTCGTCCGCGTCAACATCGCCGAGGACCTTCTGGGCAAGAAGGACGGCCGCCGCTTCCTGCCGATCCTCACCACGATCTTCTTCATGGTGCTGTTCATGAACATCACGGGTGTCATCCCGTTCCTGAACATCGCGGGCTCCTCGATCGTCGCCGTCCCGCTGCTGCTGGCCCTCGTCGCGTACGTGACCTTCATCTACGCCGGCATCAAGGCGAGCCCCGGCAACTTCTTCCGGAACTCGCTCATGCCTCCCGGGCTGCCGTGGTTCCTCTACATCCTGATCATCCCGCTCGAGTTCCTCTCGACCTTCATCATCCGACCCGTCACGCTGACGCTGCGTCTGCTGATGAACATGATCGTCGGGCACCTCATGCTGGTCCTGTTCTTCGCAGCGACCCAGTTCTTCCTCCTCGATATCGGCGGCTGGTTCTCCGCCCTCGCTGCAGGCACGCTCGCGTTCGGGTTCGCCTTCACGCTGTTCGAGATCTTCGTCGCCTTCCTCCAGGCCTACGTCTTCGCCATCCTCACCGCGGTCTACATCCAGCTCGCGGTGGCAGAAGAGCACTAAGCGGTCCGGCGCACGCCGAACCATCCAACCGAAAGGAAACACCTCCGTGGACGCAACTACGGTTCTCGCCGCCCTCGAGGGCAACGTCGCGACGATGGGCTACGGCCTCGCCGCCATCGGTCCCGCCATCGGCGTGGGCATCGTCGTGGGCAAGACGATCGAGGGCGTGGCCCGTCAGCCCGAGCTGGCCGGTCGTCTCCAGGTCCTGATGTTCATCGGTATCGCCTTCACCGAGGCGCTCGCCTTCATCGGCATCGCGACCTACTTCATCTTCGTCTGATCCCCGAACAGATTCCTAAGGAGACAGGATGCTGAACGCTCTTGTCGCGTACGCCGCAGAAGAGGGCGAGGCGCACAACCCGCTCATCCCCGCGTGGTACGACATCATCTGGTCGGGCGTCTGCTTCGTCGTGATCCTGTTCGTCTTCTGGCGGGTCGCCCTGCCGAAGATGCAGGCTCTGCTCGACCAGCGCGCTGCCGCCATCGAAGGCAACATCGCAAAGGCCGACGAGGCGCAGCGCAAGGCGGAAGCCGCCCTCGAGCAGTACACGGCGCAGCTCGCCGAGGCTCGCAAGGAGGCCGGTGAGATCCGTGAGGCCGCCCGCGAGGACGGCAAGAAGATCGTCACCGAGGCCAAGGACACCGCTGCCACCGAGGCCGCGCGTCTGACCGCCGCGGCGCACTCCCAGATCGAGGCCGAGCGCCAGAGCGCGCTCGTCTCGCTCCGCAGCGAGGTGGGCACACTCGCCCTCGACCTCGCCGGCGGTGTGATCGGCGAGACCCTGTCGGACGACGCCAGGGCCCAGGCCGTGGTCGACCGCTTCCTCGCCGACCTCGAGGCATCCGAGAAGGCGGCCAAGTAATGGGCAGCGCGACCACTCAGGCCCTCGCGGCGACGACGTCGGCCCTGCAGGCCGCGCCGGGCGTCGACCTCGACGTCGCCCGCGAGCTGTTCGCCGCGGTCCGCGTCCTGGCCGGCTCGTCGCAGCTGAGCGGCGCGCTCTCCGATGCGTCGGCGCCTGCGGAGGGGCGGCAGAAGGTCGTCGCGAGCGTGTTCGGCACGTTCGCGCCGGCCACGGTCGCCGTCCTCGACGCCGCCGTGCGCGAGCGGTGGTCTTCGGCCGCCGATCTGCTCACCGGCATCGAGGAGGCGGGCATCCGTGCCGCCGCCATCGCAGCGCCGCAGGCCGACATCGAGGCCGAGCTGTTCTCGGTGGCCCGGACGATCGCGGCCAACCCCGAGCTCGAACTCGCGCTCGGCAGCCGCCTGGGTGAGGCATCCGCCAAGGGCGCCCTCATCGAGAAGCTGCTCGCCGGTCGGGCCGCCGAGCCGACGGTCATCATCGTGGCCTCGCTCGCGCAGCTCCCGCGGGAGCGGCGCTTCCGCTCGATGCTCAGCTGGGCGCTCCGCGTCGTCGCCGACCAGCGCGGACGGGCGGTGGCGACGGTGTTCGCGGCCGCCGAGCTCACGCCGGCGCAGACCGAGCGGCTCCAGCGGACGCTCGCTGCGCGCTACGACACCGAGGTCTCGCTCAACGTCGTCATCGACCCGGACGTCGTCGGCGGCATCCGGATCGAGATCGGCGACGACGTGATCGACGCCACCGTCTCGTCCCGACTGGGCGACCTCCGCCAGCGTCTGGCGGGCTGACTCTTCCCGCTCCACCGAGGAGCGGACCCGGCAGGCCAGGTGCCCGCCACAAGACCTCACTAAGAAGGAAGACCATGGCAGAACTGTCCATCAGCCCCGACGTCATCCGTGACGCGCTGAAAGACTTCGTCGCCGCCTACGAGCCCACCGGGGCAGCGGCGACCGAGGTCGGCACCGTCGTCGACGCCGCGGACGGCATCGCCCACGTCGAGGGTCTGCCCGGCGTGATGGCGAACGAGCTCGTCCGCTTCGAGAACGGTGTCGAGGGCCTCGCGCAGAACCTCGACGAGCACGAGATCGGTGTCGTCGTCCTCGGCGACTTCGCCGGCATCGAAGCCGGTCAGAAGGTCACCCGCACGGGCGAGGTCCTCTCGGTCGGTGTGGGCGAGGGCTACCTCGGCCGTGTCGTCGACCCGCTCGGCAACCCGATCGACGGTCTCGGCGAGATCGCGACCACCGGCCGCCGCGCGCTCGAGCTCCAGGCTCCCGGCGTCATGCAGCGCAAGTCGGTGCACGAGCCGATGCAGACCGGCATCAAGGCCATCGACGCGATGATCCCCGTCGGCCGCGGTCAGCGTCAGCTGATCATCGGTGACCGCCAGACCGGCAAGACGGCCATCGCGATCGACACGATCATCAACCAGCGGGCCAACTGGGAGTCGGGCGACGTCACCAAGCAGGTCCGCTGCATCTACGTCGCGATCGGCCAGAAGGGCTCGACCATCGCTTCGGTGAAGGGCGCGCTCGAGGACGCCGGTGCCATGGAGTACACGACGATCGTCGCGGCCCCGGCATCCGACCCCGCCGGCTTCAAGTACCTCGCTCCGTACACGGGCTCGGCCATCGGCCAGCACTGGATGTACGAGGGCAAGCACGTCCTCATCATCTTCGACGACCTGTCGAAGCAGGCCGAGGCCTACCGTGCCGTGTCGCTGCTGCTGCGCCGCCCGCCGGGCCGCGAGGCGTACCCCGGCGACGTGTTCTACCTGCACTCGCGTCTGCTGGAGCGTTGCGCGAAGCTCTCCGACGACCTCGGCGCCGGCTCGATGACCGGCCTGCCGATCATCGAGACCAAGGCCAACGACGTCTCGGCGTACATCCCGACCAACGTGATCTCGATCACGGACGGCCAGATCTTCCTGCAGTCCGACCTGTTCAACGCCAACCAGCGTCCCGCGGTCGACGTGGGCATCTCGGTCTCGCGCGTCGGCGGTGACGCTCAGGTCAAGTCGATCAAGAAGGTCTCGGGAACGCTCAAGCTCGAGCTCGCCCAGTACCGCTCGCTCGAGGCGTTCGCGATGTTCGCCTCCGACCTCGACGCCGCCTCGCGTCGTCAGCTCGCCCGCGGTGCGCGTCTGACCGAGCTGCTGAAGCAGCCGCAGTACTCGCCGTACCCGGTCGAGGAGCAGGTCGTCTCGATCTGGGCCGGCACCAACGGCAAGCTCGACACCATCGAGGTGGAGGACGTCCTCCGCTTCGAGCGCGAGCTGCTCGACCACCTGAAGCGGAACACGTCGATCCTCGACACGCTGCGCGAGACGAACGTCCTCGGTGACGACACCGTCGCGGAGCTCGAGAAGGCGGTCGACGCCTTCGTCCTCGAGTTCCAGGGCGGCAAGGGTCAGGCACTCGGCGCGCCGGGTCACGAGGCGGTCGCCGCTGCGGAGGTCGACGACGTGAACCAGGAGAAGATCGTCAAGGGCCGCCGCGGCTGACGCCGACGGGAGACTCATAACCAATGGGCGCACAACTCAGGGTCTACAAGCAGAAGATCTCTTCTGCTCAGACGACCAAGAAGATCACGAAGGCGATGGAACTCATCGCGGCTTCGCGCATCCAGAAGGCGATGGCGCGCGTGCGCGCGTCCAACCCCTTCGCGCGGGCCGTGACGCGTGCCGTCTCCGCCGTGTCGACGCACTCGAACGTCCAGCACCCGCTGACCACCGAGCGGGAGCAGATCCGTCGGTCGGCCGTCGTCGTCTTCGGCTCCGACCGCGGACTCGCCGGCGCGTTCAACTCGCAGGTCATCCGGGAGGCGCTGCAGCTCGGTGAGCTGCTGCGCAGCCAGAACGTCGAGCCGGTCTACTACCTCGTGGGCCGCAAGCCGGTCGGGTTCTTCCAGTTCCGTCGCATCGCGACGGCGGGGGAGTGGATCGGCGACACCGACACCCCGGCCTTCTCGACGGCGGAGGATATCTCCGCCGCGCTGATCGCCGCGTACGAGCAAGGCGGCGAAGAGGGCGGCGTGGATGAGATCAACCTCGTCTACAACCGTTTCGTCAGCATGATGACGCAGACGCCGGAGACGGTCCGTCTGCTGCCGCTCGAGGTCGTCGAGGCGGATGATGCGGCGTCCAGCCAGGTCTACCCGCTCTACGAGTTCGAACCGGATGCCGAGACGGTCCTCGACGCGCTGCTGCCGGTGTACGTGCAGAGCCGCGTGTTCAACGCGCTCCTGCAGTCGTCCGCCGCCAAGCAGGCCGCCACGCAGAAGGCGATGAAGTCCGCCAGCGACAACGCCGACAAGCTCATCACCGACTACACCCGCCTGCGCAACAACGCGCGTCAGGCGGAGATCACGCAGCAGATCGCCGAGATCGTCGGCGGCGCCGACGCGCTGGCGTCGGGCAAATAGACCACACGAAAGAAGAGAAGCCATGAGCCTCACCGCTGAGAAGACGGAGACCCCCGTCGTCGGCCGCGTCGCGCGCGTCACCGGCCCGGTCGTCGACATCGAGTTCCCGCACGACTCGATCCCCGAGGTCTACAACGCCCTCAAGACCACCATCACCATCGGCGACGAGTCGACCGAGATCACGCTCGAGGTCGCGCAGCACCTCGGCGACGACCTCGTCCGCGCCATCTCGCTGAAGCCGACCGACGGCATGGTCCGCGGCCAGGAGGTGCGCGACACCGGCGGTCCCATCACGGTCCCCGTCGGCGACGTCACCAAGGGCAAGGTGTTCAACGTCACCGGTGATGTCCTCAACGCCGCTCCGGGCGAGACCATCGAGGTCACCGAGCGCTGGGGCATCCACCGTCAGGCGCCGAACTTCGACCAGCTCGAGTCCAAGACCGAGATGTTCGAGACCGGCATCAAGAGCATCGACCTCCTGACCCCCTACGTGCAGGGTGGGAAGATCGGCCTCTTCGGTGGTGCTGGTGTCGGAAAGACCGTCCTCATCCAGGAGATGATCCAGCGCGTGGCGCAGGACCACGGTGGTGTGTCGGTGTTCGCCGGTGTCGGTGAGCGCACCCGTGAGGGCAACGACCTCATCGGCGAGATGGAGGAGGCGGGCGTCTTCGACAAGACGGCCCTCGTCTTCGGCCAGATGGACGAGCCGCCGGGGACGCGCCTGCGCGTCGCGCTGTCGGCCCTGACGATGGCGGAGTACTTCCGCGACGTCCAGAAGCAGGACGTCCTCCTGTTCATCGACAACATCTTCCGCTTCACGCAGGCCGGTTCCGAGGTGTCCACGCTGCTGGGCCGCATGCCCTCCGCCGTGGGTTACCAGCCGAACCTCGCCGACGAGATGGGTGTGCTCCAGGAGCGCATCACGTCGACCCGCGGTCACTCGATCACCTCGCTGCAGGCGATCTACGTCCCCGCCGACGACTACACCGACCCGGCTCCGGCGACCACCTTCGCGCACCTCGACGCGACCACCGAGCTCTCGCGTGAGATCGCTTCGAAGGGTCTGTACCCCGCGATCGACCCGCTGACCTCGACGAGCCGCATCCTCGACCCGCGCTACATCGGCGAGGACCACTACCGTGTGGCCACCGCCGTGAAGCAGATCCTGCAGAAGAACAAGGAACTGCAGGAGATCATCGCGATCCTCGGTGTCGACGAGCTCTCCGAAGAGGACAAGATCGTCGTGTCGCGTGCACGCCGCATCCAGCAGTTCCTCTCGCAGAACACCTACATGGCGAAGAAGTTCACCGGTGTCGAAGGCTCCACGGTCCCGATCAAGGAGACCATCGAGTCGTTCGACGCGATCGTCAAGGGCGACTTCGACCACGTGGCCGAGCAGGCCTTCTTCAACGTCGGCGGCATCTCCGACGTCGAAGAGAAGTGGGCGCAGATCCAGAAGGAGAACGGCTGACATGGCGCTGACCGTCACCCTCGTCTCCGCTGAGGCGGAGGTCTGGCACGGCGAGGCGAGCCTCGTCGTGGCCAAGACGGTCGAGGGCGAGATCGGCTTCATGTCCGGTCACGAGCCCGTGCTCGCCATCCTCGCGGAGGGCGAAGTCCGGATCACGCAGTCGAACGGCGAGAAGATCGTCGCGACGGCGGAGGACGGCTTCCTCTCGATGGAGAACGACGAGCTCACCATCGTGGCCGGGAACGCAGCTCTGCAGTCCTGACACCCCTTTCACGCAGCGCCGCCCGGTTCGCCGGGCGGCGCTGCGCTTTTCCCGGAGGTCTCTCCATGCTGATCCTGCTCCCGCCGTCCGAGACGAAACGCGCCGGCGGTGACGGACCGTCGTGGCGCCCCGACGCGCTCGCCTACCCCCAGCTGTCCTCCGCGCGCGAGCAGGTGATGGACGCGCTCGTCGCGCTCAGTGGGGACGAAGACGCCGCGGCGCGCGTGCTCAAGCTGTCGACGCGTCAGCGGGGCGAGGTCGCGCTGAACGCAGCTCTTCGGGATTCGCCCACCATGCCGGCCCTCGACCGGTACACCGGCGTGCTCTTCGACGCACTCGACGCGGCCTCACTCGACGCTCCCGCGCGGGCGTGGGTGGGAGCGCACGTCGCGATCCACTCCGCCCCGTTCGGTCTGGTGGGGGCACTGGACCCGATCCCGGCGTATCGGCTGGGTGCCGGCATCCGTGTCCCGGGACTGCCGACGATGCGGGCCCTGTGGGCGGATGCCGTCGGTGCCGCGATCGCGGCATCGGCACCGTCGTTCGTCCTCGACCTGCGTTCGGAGGCGTACGAGGCGCTCGGCCCGGTCCCGAGCGGGATCCCGCAGGCGTACGTGCGTGTCGTGTCGGAGGGTCCGGACGGCGCCGTCCGCGCCCTCAACCACTTCAACAAGCACGCGAAGGGTGAGCTCGTCCGGCGGCTCTCGGCGTCCCGGCCGGAGGTCGCCGGGCAGGACGCCCTCGTGCGATGGGCGCAGGACGAAGGGATCGTCCTGCGCCCATCGGCGGCCGGCGAGCTCGAGCTCGTCGCCCTGCCCGCTACGAGATGAAGCGGAAGGTGACCGGGTAGCGGTAGCTGCCGCCGGCGTTCACCCGCACCGCGCCGAGGATCGAGAAGATGATGTTCGCGACCCACACGGCGAACGGGAGCAGGCCGCCGATGAAGCCGAGGAACGGGATGAAGGCCAGGATGCCGGCCACGATGTAGGCGACGATCATGGCGATCGTGAAGGTGATCTGCCAGTTCAGCGCCTCTTTGCCCTCGACATTCGTGCGGGGACCGCGGTCCTTGAACACGAGCCAGATGATGAGCGCCGGCAGGAAGCCGACGATGCCGCCGAGGTGGGCGAACATCGCCCACTGCTTGTCCTGGTCGGGGGTGAGCGGCGCGCCCGGCTGCGGCTGCCCGTAGCCCGGCTGCGGGTAGCCCGGCTGCCCGTACGGCTGCTGCTGCGCGTACGGCTGCTGCGGCGGCGGTGCATACCCACCGGGGTTCTGTCCCGGCGGCGGGGTCGGCGCGCCTGAGGGAGGCGGGGACGCGGGGCCGTCCTGCGGCGGCGTGTTCGGGTCTGTCATCGGTATGCCCTTCTGTCGGCGTCGCCGCGTGGCGCGGCTTCCAGCGCGCGTGCGCTGCCACACACGAAAGGTAGTGCTGCGAACTGGTCCGTGGCAACGCCCCGCACCGCGTGATGACGGGGAAGGTCGTCCACTAGAGTGTGAGGACGCTGCACCGATCAGGAAGAAGGGTGGGAGCGTGCCCGAAGCCGTCACCTCGTCCCGCGTCGTCCCCTCCGGCGCAGGCCCCATCGAGGTGCGCTGGGCCGGGGTCACCCATCAGGGCCGCCGTCGTGAGAACAATCAGGACGCCGTGCTGTCGGCCTTCCCGCTCTTCGTGGTCGCGGACGGCATGGGCGGCCACATCGGCGGCGAGATCGCCAGCTCCCGCACCGTCGAGCGCCTGTCCGCTGCGGTCGATCGTGGAACAGTCTCGCCGGAGGCCATCGAGGACGCGCTCGAGCGCGCGGTCGACGACATCGCGTCGCACGCGGAGACCACCGACGACGGCACCGGCACGACGGTGACGGGCGTCTACCTCGATCTGACCGGTGACGAGCCGACCTGGGTGACGCTCAACATCGGCGATTCCCGGGTGTACCTCCTCCGGGACGGGGCGCTCGCGCAGGTGACCACCGACCACTCCGTCGTCCAGGAGCTCATCGCCGCCGGCAGGCTCAGCCCCGAGGAGGCGGAGAACCACCCGTACGGCAATGTCATCACCCGCGCCGTGGGGCCGAGCGACGGCGTCGTCCCCGACTACGTCCGTCTCGAGGTGGTCGATCGAGACCGGTTCGTGGTGTGCAGCGACGGACTCACCAAGGAGCTCACCGACTACGGCATCCTCCATTTCCTCCTGCAGAACGAGGACCCGGCGGCCGCGGTCGACGCGATGCTCGAGGCGGCACTGGAGAACGGCGGGCGCGACAACGTCTCGATCATCGTCGTGAGCGCGCGCCACGTCCCCGCCGACGAGGACACTGCGACCGTCGAGATCTCCTCCCCGGTCACTCCCTGAGCCCCGTCGTCCCCAGGACGCCCCGGCACGCCCGAGCGCACCGGTGATGACGCGGATCCTGGATCCGTGTCCACCTTCGCCCCCGACGACCCGCTGTCCCTCCCTCGCCGCGCCGATCCCGCACCGCGGCCGCCACTGCCGCTGCTGACGGCGGTGGTCCCGGTCATCGGCGCCGGCGTGCTGTGGGCGGTGACCGGTTCCGCCTACGCCCTCCTGTTCGCTGCGCTCGGCCCTCTCATCGCGATCGCCTCGGTCGCCGACGCGGCCCGCACGTCGAAACGCGCCGCGAAGAGGGATGCCGCGACGCGCCGCCGTGAGCTGACCCTCGCCGACGCCGAGCTCGCGACACGCCACGATCACGAGCGCTCGCAGCGCTGGGCCACCCATCCCGACATCGCGCACTACCTCGAGCGCCCGGAGTCCATCTGGCGCATCGTGCCGGAGCGCGAGACCGCGCTGGTCGTCGGCTCCGGCACGGACTCCAGCACCGTCCGCACCACCGGCGGCGACGGGGATGACGCCGCCGAAGAACTCCGCCGACGCGCGTCGCGGGTCGACGGGGTGCCCGTCCTCGTCCCGCTCACCACCGGTGTGGCGGTCCTCGGTCCTCCCGCGGGGGCGGCGGCGGTGGCCCGCGCGCTCGCCCTGCAGGTGCTGCTGTGTCTCCCGCCCGGGCGCGTGCGCCTGGGCGACGACGCACCCGCGTGGGCGGATACCGCGCCTCACCGTGCCGCCGCCGTCGGACCGCTTCTGCAGGTGCTGGAGGAAGGTGGTCTCGTCGGCGGGGATGTCGACATCCCGATCGTCGTCGTTCCCGAGGGGGCGCCTCCGCCGCCGCGGTGCGGTGCGGTCCTGCGCCTCACAGATCCCACGCACGCCCGACTCGATCTCGATGGTCGGTCCCGCGACGTGACCGTGGACGTCCTCTCCGCCGCGCAGGCGCTGCACCTCACAGGAGTCCTGGCCCTGCGCGAGACGCTGCGGGATGCGCCGCCCGCCCGCGGTCGCGCGCTGCCCGCGGCATTCGGCAGCGCCGGAGGAGCGGCCGTTCCCGTCGACCTCGTCGCCGACGGTCCGCACGCCGTCGTCGTCGGGATGACGGGGGCGGGCAAGAGCGAGCTGCTCACGTCCTGGGTCGTGTCGCTCTGCGCCGCACACACACCGGCGCAGCTCGGACTGCTGCTGGTCGACTTCAAGGGCGGCCGCACCTTCGACCACCTGGAGCCGCTCCCGCACGTCACCGGCGTCTTGACGGACCTCGACGAGGCCACCGCCCTGCGCGCCATCGAGAGCCTCCGGGCGGAGGTCCGTTTCCGGGAGCGCACGCTCGCTTCCGTGGGCGCGCGCGACCTCGACGAGGCGGGGGAGAAGCTGGGGCGGCTCGTCATCGTCGTCGACGAATACGCGGCGCTCGTGGCGGCCCATCCGGTCCTGCATGACCTTTTCGGCGACCTCGCCGCGCGCGGCCGCGCCCTCGGCATCCATCTGGTGCTCGCCGCGCAGCGTGCGAACGGCGTCTTCCGCGACGCCGTGCTCGCGAACGCTCCGCTGCGGATCGCGCTGCGCGTCGCGGATGCGACGGACTCCCGCGCCGTCCTGGGCGTCGACGACGCCGCCCGGCTCTCCGGGCGGGCGGACGCCCGCGGCACGGCGCTCGTCCGGCGTTCCGGCGACACCGCGCCCCGACCCGTCCGCGTCGCTCTGTGCGATGCCACGGTGATCGCGGAGACGGCGGCGCGCCAGGGCGGTGCGCCTGCACGACGCCCGTGGGTGCCCGCGCTCGCGGAGCGGATCCCGCTCGACGCGGTGCGGCAGAGCGGCGTCATCGTGCTCGGGACGGCCGACGAGCCCGATCAGCAGCGTCAGCGCAGCATCGTCTGGACGGAGTCGGCGCTCGCCGTCGTGGGCGGCCCCGCGAGCGGACGGACGGGAGCGCTGCGTGTCATCGCCGCACAGACGTCTCCCGTGGTGGTTCCGGGGGACCCGGAGGGTGCCTGGGACGCACTGACCTCACTCGAACGGGTCCCCGCCGGCACGACGGTACTCATCGACGACCTGGACATGGTGCTCGCCGCCCTCCCCGGCGAATACGGCGCCGTCGCGGCGGAGGCGCTCGAACACTTCATTCGCGGGGTGCGCTCGCGCGACATCCGGATCGCCCTCACGACCCAGCGCGTCGGCGGCGGTGTCGGCAGGCTGCTCGAGCTCGTGCCGCGACGCCTCATCCTCGGCACGGGCTCCCGAGCCGAGCACGTGGCCGCGGGAGGCGAATCGAGCGACTTCCTCTCCGAACTCCCGCCCGGCCGCGGCCGCATCGGGCGCACTCTTGTGCAGCTCGCCGATGCCGGCGACATCGCGCTCGTGGGCGACGGTGACACGCCAGCGGCCTGGCAACCGGGGCGTCGTCCCGCCGCGGTCGTCGTCCCGGCCGGGGCGCGCATGCGCCGACTGACGGCGGAGTGGGAAGGGTGGGGGATCTCCGTCTGCCCGGTCGGTACGGACGCAATGCTGACCCGCGGCGGGGTGGTGATCGGACCGCCCGACGCCTGGCTCGCGCAGTGGCGGCTGCTCACCGCGGCGCGCGCCGACGCCGACCTGGTCATCGACGCGGCGTGCGCGGCCGAGTACCGCGCCCTCGTCGGCTCCCGAGACCTGCCGCCTTTCGCCGTCTCGGGCGTCGGTCGCGCGTGGCTCCACGTTCCCGACCGCCCGGTACGCCGCGTCCTGCTCCAAGGAGCATGACGAAGTGCAGTCCGCTCAGACGGTGGGGCGGATGACTCCGACGTCCCGGCCTCCGCCGGTCACCGTCAGCGGCAGATCGGCGAGCGTGCGGGCGACGTCCGCCGCCTGCAATGCGCCGGCGCGGACCAGAAGCGTGAGCGCGGTGACGGCGCCGGCGCGCGTGCTGCCGTCGAGCATCTTCAGCACGACGGTCGTGCCGTTCGGCGCGATCATCGCCATGACGCCCTCCGCGCCGTGCTTGGCGAACACGCCCAGCCGTTCGGTCACGACCGAGTCGGGCTGACCGGGGCCCTGGATCACCCACGGGTTCTCGCGGACCGCGCGGACGAGCGCGCCCGCGCTCCGGTGCAGCGCGAACGGCGACTTCTCGGACGACGCGCCGATGCGGTGGAGTGCCCGGGCCAGCGCAGCGAGCGTCATCGCGTGCACCGGCGCGCCGCAGCCGTCGATCGCCGTCGTCGTGATCTTCGTCCCGCTCAGGCGTTCGATCACTTCGCGCGTGTGTACCTGCAGCGGATGCTGCGGGTCGAGGTAGGTGGCGGTGTCCCAGCCGTTCGTCTGGCACGCCAGCAGCATCGCCGCGTGCTTGCCGGAACAGTTCATGCGCACTCGCTGCGGGCCGATGAGCTCCCGAGTCATCTCGTCGCGCGTCGCAGGATCGCCGGGCCACGACGGCGGGCACTGCAGTGCATCCTCGGCGAGGCCGGCGGCGCTGAGGATGTCGGTCACGAGGGCCACGTGACGATCGGTGCCGGAGTGGCTGGCCGTGGCGACGGCGAGGTGCGCTCCTTCGAGAGCCGCTCCCGCCGAGACGCTCGCGAGGGCCTGCATCGGCTTGAGCGTCGAGCGGGGGAGGATCGGCGCGTCGACGGCACCCAGCGATGAGACGACGCCGCCGTCCGGGTCGAGCACGATCGCCGACCCGGCGTGACGGGACTCGATGAAGCCGCTGCGTTCGACGACGGCGAGTTCGACAGCATCCGTCACAGCGAAGGTCTCAGGCACACTTCCAGCCTACCCAGCGCCCTCCCGCACCCGCGGCGGTGGCGCGTGCGAGACTGGCGACGTGCACGACGAACACCACTACCGTGTGACCACCCGTTGGACAGGCGATCGGGGCACCGGCACGAGCGGGTACCGCGACTACGACCGCGCCGTCACCGTCGAGGTCGAGGGCAAGCCCGACCTGCTCGCATCGGCTGACAAGCCGTTCCGCGGCGACCCCACCCGGTGGAACCCCGAAGATCTCCTGCTCGCGGCCCTGTCGGAATGCCACCTGTTGTCCTACCTGCACGCCTGCGTGACGTCGGGCGTCGTGGTCACCTCCTACGAGGACGACGCCACGGGCACGATGGTTCTCGACGGCAGGGGCGGTGGAGCGTTCCGCGAGGTCACGCTCCATCCCCGCGTGATGGTCGCGGACGCCGCCATGGTCGCCGCCGCCGAGGCGGCGCACCGCCAAGCCAACGAGTGGTGCTTCATCGCCAACTCGGTCAACTTCCCCGTGCACCACGAGGCGGTCGTGACCGTCAGCGACGCTCGTGCGGGAGGACCTGCTTGAGCCGCTCGACGGGATTCTGCGCGGGCACCTCGTTGTAGGCGCCCGCGAGCTCCTGGCCGGAGAGGGCGTGGATCGCGGCCATGATGTCGTCGGTCGCCTGACGGCGTGCGCGCCCGGATGACGCCGGGCCGTGGTGCGAGAGATCGATGGCTTCGCCGTAGCGGATCGTCACACGCGGCGTCATCCGCGGCCACTTGGCGCCCACCGGCATCGCGTCGTTGGTTCCCACGATCCCCACCGGAACCACTTTCGCGCCCGTCTCGAGGGCCAGGAAAGCGACACCCGTGCGGCCCTTGTAGAGGCGCCCGTCGAGCGAGCGGGTGCCCTCGGGATAGAGCGCGATCGCCTTGCCGGACTGGAGGATGCGGCGCTGCTGATCGAGCGCATCGAGGGCCGCCTGGCCCGCACCGCGCTGGACCGGGGTGGCGCCGAGGGCGCGGAAGAAGCGGTTGCTGAACCAGCCCTTGACCCCCGACCCGTCGAAGTAGCTCGACTTCGCGAGGAAGTAGACCGGGCGCGGCGCGAACAGCGGAAGGACGAACGAATCGATGAAGCTCAGGTGATTGCTCGCCAGGATGATGGGACCCGACCGCGGGATGTTGGCGACACCCTCGATGCGGGGTCGATAGATCAGCCGCGCCAGCGGCCCGAAGCCCCAGCGCACGAGGTAGTAGAGGGCCCCGGCGCGCGCGAGCTCGTCGTCGGATGACCCGGCGGAGTTCTCGGGGGGAATCGGCGCTTCGGTCACCAGATGAGGGTACTGCCAAACCCATGCGGGCCCGGACATGCCCGAGGGGGGCGCGGAGGCGAGCCGGATGGCCGACTCACACCCCGGACAAAAGAAGGTGAGGGAGGATGGAGGCAATCCCTGTTTCTCTGTGAGGTCTTCTCCGTGCGTCTTCGTCCCTTCGCCGCCCTGTCCGCCGTCGCCGTGGCCGCGCTCCTGCTGGCCGGGTGCGGGTCCGCCGACAACGCCGCCCCCTCCCCGTCCGGCTCGCCTGCCGCCGACCTCTGCAGCGCTGCGGCGCAGCCCGGCGAGGCATCCGATTCCGTCAAGGTCGACGGCGAGGCCGGTTCGCCCTCGACGGCGACGTTCTCCACGCCGCTGGAGCCCACGGAACTCCAGGTCACGGTGCTCGATGAGGGTGACGGTCCCGCGGTGAAGGCGGGGGAGTTCGTCTCCTACGCCATGACCGCCTACAACGCGAAGGACGGCAAGGAGCTCGCCACCATCGGCTACGAGCCCGGCCAGTTCCTGCCGTCGCAGCTGTCGCCCGACACCGTCCTCGGTCAGGTCTTCGGATGCGGACACGTCGGCAAGCGGGTCGTCGCCACCTTCCCGGCCAGCGACACCGCCCAGGCAGAGGTGTACGTGCTCGACCTCCTCGACACGGTCCCGACCGCGGCGTGGGGCGAGCCGCAGGCTGCACCCGCCGGCTTCCCGACGGTGACCCTCGCCGACGACGGCGCGCCGACGATCGCCATCCCGGAGGGTGAGGAGCCCCCCACCGAGACAGAGGTCGCCACCATCAAGAAGGGCGACGGGTACACGGTCCAGAAGGGCGACTACGCCCTCATCCAGTACACCGGCGTCCGTTGGTCCAATGGCGAGACCTTCGACTCCACGTGGGAGAACGGGTCGCCGATCGCCTACCCGACCACCAACTACGTCGAAGGCTTCCAGAAGGCCCTCGAGGGTCAGACCGTCGGGTCGCAGGTGCTGGTCGTGATCCCGCCCGCCGAGGGCTACGGCGAGGGGGAGATCAACGAGGCCGATCTGAAGGGCGAGACGATCGTGTTCGTCGTCGACATCCTCGGTGCTCAGGCCCCGGCCGCAGGAGCCCCCGCCGAGTGACGGCTCCCCGATCGGCCCTGCGCCCGCGGGTAGGGTGAAGCGCATGCGACGCATCCTGATCCTCGGTTCGACGGGCTCGATCGGGACGCAGGCGCTCGATGTCATCCGGGCGAACCGCGACCGCTTCGAGGTCGTCGGGCTCGCCGCCGGGCGGGATTCCGAGGGCCTGCGCGCTCAGGCGCGGGAGTTCGGGGTCGCCGACACCGCGCTCGGAGCGGACGACGCCGAGCAGCTTGTGCGGGGTGTGGACGCGGACGTCGTCCTCAACGGGATCACCGGGTCGGTCGGGCTCGGACCGACACTCGCGGCCTTGGAGTCGGGGCGGGTCCTCGCGCTCGCCAACAAGGAGTCCCTCATCGTCGGCGGGGAGCTCGTCACGCGCCTCGCGGCGCCGGGGCAGATCGTTCCCGTCGACTCGGAGCACTCCGCGATCGCGCAATGCCTCCGCTCGGGCGATGCCGGCGAGGTGCGACGTCTCGTTCTGACGGCGAGCGGTGGTCCGTTCCGCGGCCGCAGCCGCGAACAGCTGGAGGACGTCACGCCGCGCGAGGCGCTCGCTCACCCCACCTGGGACATGGGGCGGGTCGTCACCACGAACTCCGCGACCTTGGTCAACAAGGGGCTCGAGGTCATTGAGGCGCATCTGCTCTTCGACGTGCCCTACGACCGCATCGACGTCACCGTCCACCCGCAGTCGATCGTCCACTCCATGGTCGA
Source organism: Microbacterium oleivorans (assembly GCF_023715745.1). Classification (GTDB taxonomy): domain Bacteria; phylum Actinomycetota; class Actinomycetes; order Actinomycetales; family Microbacteriaceae; genus Microbacterium; species Microbacterium oleivorans_D. The sequence continues at coordinate 133,816 of NZ_JAMBOV010000002.1, forward strand.
GTTCGTCGACGGGTCGACCATCGCCCAGGCGTCTCCGCCCGACATGCGACTGCCGATCTCGCTCGCGCTCGACCATCCGCGACGTGTCGCCGGCGTCGGTACGCCACTGGATTGGACGACGGCGTCCACCTGGAGCTTCGAGCCGCTCGACGCCGACGCGTTCCCGAGCGTCTCGCTCGCGAAGCAGGTCGGGGTCGCCGGCTCCACCTACCCCGCCGTCTTCAACGCCGCGAACGAACAGGCGGTCGAGGCGTTCCACGACGGTGCACTGCCCTTCCTGGGCATCGTCGACACCGTCGCACGTGTCGTCGACGCGCACGAGCCTCCGTCCGAGCTGACGAGGCAGACCCTCGTCGAGGCGGAGCGCTGGGCGCGCGCGACCGCCGACCGCCTCATCGCCGCCGGCTGATCCGGCTCAGGCGGGGACGGGCCACCCCGCGCGTCGCAGCGCAGCCCTGGCGGCCGCGGCGGCGTCGAACGGCGTGCGGACACCGCGGATCTCGCGGTAGTGCTGATGGCCCGGTCCCGCCCACAGGATGGCATCCCCCTCGCCGACGAGCGAGACAGCCGTCGCGATCGCCTCCTCGGGCGGAGTGACGTCGTGTATGACCGCGTCCGGGCGCGCCGCGCGCGCTCCGTCGATGAGGGCTCGCCGGATGTCGGCCGGGTCCTCGGACCGGGGGTGCTGATCGGTCACGACGAGGATGTCGCTCCCGAGCGCGGCGACCGCGCCCATGTCGGCGCGTTTGGTGGTGTCCCGGTCGCCGTTGGCGCCGCACACCATGACGACCCGCCCCGGGGTCACGCGGCGGACGGCGTCGAGGGTCTTCGCGAAAGCATCGGGGGAGTGACCGAAGTCGAGATAGAGCGCCGGTCCGCCGTCGCCGGAGAGGCGCTGGATGCGTCCGGGGAGGTGCGCCTCGATCCGCCGGCCATCGATCAGCGCGGTGAGCCCCGCCCACTCCCAGCCGGCCTCGAGCAGCATGACGATCGCGAGGGCCGCGTTCGAGGCCATGTGGGGACCGATGACGGGCACCGTCGTGGTGAGTGAGCCCGCGGGACCCGACAGTGTGAAGGTCGTCCCGTCGGGTGCCTCGTCGACGAGGTCGACGCGCCAGTCGGCATCCACCGTCGGGTCCTCGGCGATGGCGGGGGTCAGGACCGTTGTCACCGGGATCTCGGCTCGCTCGGCGATCGCCACCCCGGCCGGCTGGTCCACGCACACGACCGCGCGCCGCGCACGTTCCGGCGCGAACAGCGCCGCCTTCGCCGCGAGGTACTCCGCCATGTCGGCGTAGTCGTCGAGGTGGTCGTGCGACAGATTCGTGAATCCCGCGACGTCGAACACGAGTCCGTCGACGCGGTGACGGGTGAGCGCCTGCGCGCTCACCTCGACGAGGATCGCATCGACGTCGCGCTCGCGCATGAGGGCGATCAGCGCGTGCATCTCGGAGGCTTCCGGGGTCGTCAGGCGCGACGGGATCACCTCGCCCGCGATATGACGTTCGGCCGTCGAGGACAGCCCCGTCGTGACACCGAGCCCGTGCAGCATGCCCTCCATGAGGTGGGTCACGCTCGTCTTGCCGTTCGTCCCGGTGACGGCCAGCAGCGGCGGGAGGTCGGCATCCGCTCCGGTCCCGTACACGAAGGCGGAGAGCCCGCCCAGGCGCGCCCGAGGGTCGTCCACCACCAGGACCGGCACGCCGAGCGCGGGGACCAGTGCGGCGCCGTCGGCATCCGTCACGATGGCGACGGCGCCCTTGGCGACCGCGTCCGGGGCGAACTCCGCGCCGTGGCGGTGCACGCCGCGGACGGCGACGAACAGCTCGCCCTCGCGCAGGTCCGCGGTCGCCAGGGTCGCACCGCGCACGGACACACCCGCGAGGTCGTCCGCCGTCGTCGCTCCGAGGTGATCGGCGACGGCCTGCAGCGGCACGGCGTGAGGGTGCGAGGGCCGGAGGACGGGGGGCGGTGCGGCGGGGTTCTGCATGGTCCCCCCATCATCGCATCCGGCCTCCGGCCGTCCGGGGTCAGACGCGTCTGCGGTTGAGCAGAGCGACGACGAGCGCCGCGGCGCCGAGGACCAAAGCGCCGCCGCCGAGCCACGTCGCGACCGGGGCGCTCTCCGCGGCGGCGACAGCGGGTGCGGCCTCGGCCTCGGCCGCGCCGTGGTCGTCGCCGTGCTCCGACGCGGCGGCGTCCGAGGCTGCGGCGACCGCGACGATCGGCGCTGGGGACTCCAGGTCGTCCGGGTCCTGACCGTCCTCGGCGATCTGGGTCCACGCCGTCTCACCCGTCTCGCAGACCTGGGTGACGGGGAAGGCGATGTCGGTGCCGCCGACGTCGGAGGAGAACAGGGCGTCGAAGGATGCCGACGCCGCCAGACCGTCCTCGACAGGCGTCACGGCGGTGTAGGTGACCTGCGTCGGGGTGCCGTCGTCGCCGAGGACGCGGTCGATGGTCCACACGCCGTCGACGACAGGGGTGACGTTCGCCACACCCTCGGGGACGTCGAAGACGAGTGCGGTCGTGGGGGAGCCGTCGCATCCGTGGCTGAAGGAGAAGTCCAGCCGCGAGGTGGCGCCGGCGGCGGCACCGTCGGCGTGGACGTGCACATGGGCGGATGCCGCCAGAGGCGCGGCGAGGACGAGCGCACCGCCGAGGGCGACACCGGCGATGGTCAGCGCCGAGCGGCGCGCGGAACGAGTGGTCATGAGTCGAGATCTTCCGAGAGGTGTGCGGAGCGCTCCCGTGGGCGCGGCCCCGCGAGGAATGGTGAGCAGCGTGCCGCCGCGAGGCGGCCGGCTCAGCGAGGAGGTCCTCGGCGGAAGAGGTCGGTGAGGGCCAGACGGGGGCGGACGCCCCGCGGCGCTCCGTCGGGGATCGCGACGGGGCGCCGCTCGATCGCCGGGAGCTGAGGAGCGCGGATCGCCCACAGAGAGCGGATGCCTCGGGCCAGGACGCGCAGCATCCGCTCGCCGTGGCAGACGGCCACGGCGGTGACGACGGCGGCGAGGGTGTGCCCGGCGATCATCGCGCCGTCGAGTGGCATCGCGGCACCGGAGCCGTCGGCGAGCGTGAACGCGCCGTGATGATGACCGGCGGCGAGGGTCGGATGGACGTCGCCGACGAGGGCGAAGGCGGCGTGCAGAAGAGCCTGCGCCGTCGCGACGGCGATCCCCGTGCGGGCCGCGGACGGACGCGAACCGACGATCGCCAGGGCGATGGGCCAGGCCAGGAGCGTCACGGTCGCCACGAGCCAGGGTGCGGGGGCGGTGCCACCGCCGAGGCTGTGTGCCGCTGCCGCCGTGAGCGTCGCGATCGCCGCCGCGCCGCCCGCGCGCACGACACGCACGCGTCGCGAGTCGGCGGGACGGGGCATCACCCTCCCAGCCTAGATCCGCGACACCATGACGACGACGGACGAGGTCATCGCCGCCTCATAGCGTCCGGGGGTAGCGTGTCCGCTCGTGACCGTACTCGCATTCATCATCGGTGTCGTGGTGCTCGTGGTCGGCCTCGCCGTGTCGATCGCGCTCCACGAGGTGGGACACCTCGCTCCCGCGAAGGCGTTCGGGGTCCGCGTCGGCCAGTACATGATCGGATTCGGGCCGACGGTGTTCTCGCGTCGGATCGGGGAGACCGAGTACGGGTTCAAGCTGCTGCCGCTCGGCGGCTACATCTCGATGGCGGGCATGTATCCGCCCTCGAAGGCGACGACCGGCGAGGGGGAGGGGGCGCGCCCGCGACGCCGGCGCCTGTTCGAGACGCTCATCCAGGATGCCCGCACCGCGAACGCGGAGACCCTGAAGGGCGATGGCGCGGGCCGCGCGTTCTATCAGCTGCCGGTCTACAAACGCGTCATCATCATGCTCGGTGGACCGGCGATGAACCTCGTGCTCGCCATCATCCTGTTCGCGGTCATGTTCTCGGGCATCGGCGTGCAGACGGCCACGACGACCGTCGCCGCCGTCAACGAGTGCGTCCTCCCGGCCGGAAGCGCACAGGCGACGTGCGCGGCGGACGATCCCGTGTCGCCGGCGGCGGCCGCCGGCATCCGTCCGGGCGATGTCCTCGTGTCCGTCGACGGCACACTCGTCGAGAGCTTCGCCGAGGCGTCGGCGATCATCCAGGAGTCCCCGGAGAAGACCATCCCCGTCGTCGTCGAGCGCGACGGCGCGCGGCAGACGCTCGAGGTCACGCCCGTGCTCGCGACACGCGAGATCGCGGCGGAGGACGGCACCACGAGGACCGCCGAGGTCGGTTTCGTCGGGATGTCGGCGACCGTCGCGTTCGTCCCGCAGCCGATCTGGGACGGTCCGCAGGCGGCCATGGAACAGACCGGCCAGGTCGTCGGCATCATCTGGCAGCTGCCCGCGCGGGTGTATCAGACGGCGGTGGACACGATCACCGGCGCCGGCCGCGATCCGAACGGGCCGCTCTCGGTGGTGGGCGCGGGTCGCCTGGCGGGCGAGGTCGCCGCCACCGAGACGCCCATCCTCAACCGGGTCTCGGGCATGCTCGCTCTGCTGGGTTCGCTCAACATCGCCCTGTTCGTGTTCAATCTCGTGCCGCTGCTGCCGCTGGACGGCGGCCACGTCGTGGTCGCGCTGTGGGACGGGCTGAAGCGCGTCTGGGCACGGATGACCGGGCGGAGGGCTCCCGGCCCGGTGGACGCCACGAAGCTCGTGCCCATCACCTACATCGTGGTGATCGGCCTCATCATCATGGGTGGGACCCTCATCCTCGCCGACATCGTCAACCCGGTGCAGCTGCTGGGCTGACGCTCCGGATCACGCCTGGACGGGGCTCAGTGCGTGCGTCACCAGTCGCTCGAGGGTCGTGAGACCGTCGCGCGAGAGGATGGACTCGAGGTGCCCCTGCACCGACGCGTACGCCGGCCCTCGCAGCGCGTAGACGTCGCCGGTCTCGGGGTCCGCGGACACCTCGGTCGCCCCCACGACGGTCGTGCCGGGAGCGACCCGCGCGGTGAAGGTGTTGTAGAAGCCGATGGATGCCGGCGCGCCGAACACGTCGACGGTCTTCTGCAGCCCCTGGTGCGGGCTCGCCAGCGGCGCGAGGTCCATGCCCAGGCGGTGGGCGAGGACCTGATGGCTGAGGCACACCGCGAGCAGCGGAGCCCGGGCATCGAGGCGGGCCGTCGCGATCTCGCGGACACGGGCGATGCGGGCGCTGTCGGCGTCCCGCGGGTCGCCCGGTCCCGGGCCCGACACGACGAGGTCGGCCGCGGCGACGGCCGCGTCCGAGGCATCCGACCAGTGCGCGATCGTCACGTCGAACCCGAGATGCCGCAGTTGGTGGGCGAGCATCGTCGTGAAACGGTCCTCGGCATCCACGACCAGGGCGCGGCGGCCGGCGAGCGGACCGTGCCCGGGCCCGCCCTGCGGGTTCAGCCAGAACGCCGCCAGGCGGGCGTTGCGTGAGGCGAGGAGCTCGGCGATCGCGGGGTCGTCGGCGAGCGGCCGCGCGACGGGCGCGGGAGCATCCTCGTCGATCGTGCGTGCCACGACGTCGCGGGGGATCGCGCCGATGGCGCCCAGCACGCCGGCCGCTTTGCCATGGGTCTCGCCCACCTCGCCGTACGGGTCGGAGTGGCGTACGAGGGTCGCACCGACCGGTACCCGCAGGCGTCCGTCGACGACGTAAGCCGTGCGGATGAGGATCGGGGCGTCGAGGTCGTGCCCGCCGTCGGTGCGCGGGGTGAAGAGCGCGGCCACGCCGGAGTAGTAGCCGCGCGGGCTCTGCTCGTGGCGCGCGATGACGGTGCAGGCGTTCTGCATGGGCGAGCCGGTGACGGTCGGAGCGAACATGGTCTCGCGAAGGATGTCGCGGGGATCCATCGTGCTCGTGCCGCGCAGCATGTACTCCGTGTGCGTCAGCCGCGACATCTCCTTGAGGTGCGGGCCCGTGATGCGGCCGCCGTCGCTGCAGACGGCCGACATCATCTTCAGCTCCTCGTCGACGACCATGAAGAGCTCCTCGGTCTCCTTCGTCGAGGAGAGGAACTCGGTCAGGGTCTCGGCCGTCGCCCCGCCTGCGGGGTGCCGGAACGTCCCCGAGATCGGGTTCATCGTCACGACGCCGCCCTGAGCGCTCACGTGGGCTTCGGGGCTCGCACCGACGGCGAGGTGCTCGGGGGTCGAGACGAGGAAGGTCCAGTAGGCGCCGCGCTCGTGCTCCAGCAGGGCGCGGAACCACGTGAGCCCCGCGGTGAGCGGGTCGCCGCCGACCTGCGCGACGTAATCCCGGCGGATGACGAAGTTCGCGCCCTCACCTCGTCCGATCTCGTCGGCGATGACCCGGCGCACGATGTCGGCGTACGCCTCGTCGTCGATGTCGAATCCCGCGTCCTCGAGGGTGACGGGGGCCGTCGGCAGCTGAGCGAGGGCGTCCGCGAGGGGAAGGGCGTGCCGTTCGCCGACGACGAGGCAGCGCAGCGGTGCGCCGTCGTCGTGGCACGCGAATCCGCGCTCGACGACCTGACGGAACGGGACGAGCGCCAGGACCTCGTGCGGAGAACCCGTCGCGTCGGTGAGAGGGATGTCGGCGAGCAGCTCGACGTCGACGACGTCGCCGGTGAGCACTTCGACGGTCTCGCCGTCGCGGGCGAGGAGTGCGAAGGGCGTGCCGCTCGCGGCGAGGTCGGCGAGGATGATCGGGGTGGTGCCGGTCATGGGGGATCTTCCGTTCGGGGCGGTCGCCGGAAACGAGAAACGACCGCCGGGCTGTCAGCTCAGGCGGTCGTCGGGATGCACGCGGCGTCCGCCTCAGGCGGAGCGCCACCACGTGCGGTTCGCGAACATGGGGCCGAACCTACCACAGGCGACCCTCGCGGCATCCTCTCGGCCAGGTGCCGTGCCCGACGCTTCCCCGCGGCTTAGGCTGGAGCCGTGCCAGCTGTCAACATCGGGATGCCCCGCGTGCCGGAGGTCCTCGCCCCTCGCCGCAAGAGCCGTCAGATCAAGGTCGGGAAGGTCCTCGTCGGTGGGGACGCTCCCGTCAGCGTCCAGTCGATGACGACCACCCCCACGACGAACATCAACGCGACGCTGCAGCAGATCGCGGAGCTCACCGCCTCGGGCTGCGAGATCGTCCGCGTCGCGGTGCCGTCGCAGGATGACGCCGACGTTCTGCACATCATCGCGGCGAAGAGCCAGATCCCGGTGATCGCCGACATCCACTTCCAGCCGAAGTACGTCTTCCAGGCGATCGACGCGGGCTGTGCGGCAGTGCGCGTGAACCCCGGCAACATCCGCAAGTTCGACGACCAGGTCGGGGCGATCGCGAAGGCCGCCCAGGCCGCCGGGGTGTCGCTGCGCATCGGTGTCAACGCAGGGTCGCTCGACAAGCGCCTGCTGGAGAAGTACGGGAAGGCCACACCCGAGGCGCTCGTCGAGAGCGCCGTCTGGGAGGCCTCGCTCTTCGAGGAGCACGACTTCCACGACTTCAAGATCTCGGTCAAGCACAACGACCCCGTCGTCATGGTGAAGGCCTACCGGCTGCTCGCCGAGCGCGGCGACTGGCCCCTTCACCTCGGCGTCACCGAGGCCGGACCCGCCTTCCAGGGGACGATCAAGAGCGCGACGGCCTTCGGCATCCTGCTGGGTGAAGGCATCGGCGACACGATCCGCGTCTCGCTCTCGGCGCCCCCGGCCGAAGAGGTCAAGGTCGGGCACCAGATCCTCCAGTCCCTGAACCTGCGCGAGCGCAAGCTCGAGATCGTCTCCTGCCCCTCGTGCGGGCGTGCGCAGGTCGACGTCTACACGCTCGCCGACAACGTCACCGAGGGTCTCAAGGACATGACGGTGCCGCTGCGCGTGGCCGTGATGGGCTGCGTCGTGAACGGTCCGGGCGAGGCTCGCGAGGCCGATCTCGGCGTCGCATCGGGCAACGGCAAGGGGCAGATCTTCGTCAAGGGCGAGGTCATCAAGACCGTTCCCGAAGAGGACATCGTGGCCACTCTCATCGAGGAGGCGAACCGCCTCGCTCATGAGATGGGACCCGACGCGCCCCTCGGGACGGCGCAGGTCGTCACCTCCTGACGACCCGGTCGCCCGAGCGTCACTGCAGGCAGAACTCGTTGCCCTCGGGGTCCTGCATCTGCACGTAGTGCTCAGGCCAGGGACCCCAGGTCTGCTCGACCTCCCGGACGACGGTCGCGCCCAGAGCGATGAGCCGGTCGCGTTCGGTCGCGATGTCCGGGGTCCCGTCGGTGCGCCGTGGGGCGGTGACGTCGAGGTGGATCCGGTTCCTGCCCTCCTTCGCTCGATCCGCATGATGGAAGAAGAGCCGCGGGCCGAGTCCGCCGGGATCCTCGGCGACGGCGCGCTTCGCGAGATCCGCGTCGGTCAGCCCCGACGCGAGCAGTTCGCTCCGCAGCGGCTCGTCCCATTCCGCATACGGGTAGCCGAGGACGTCCGACCAGAATCGCGCGAGTGCAGGCGGGTCATCCGCGTAGAAGGTGATGTTGCCGAGCGCCGCCACGGGACCTCCAGGTGTGCGATGGGGCGGGATGCCGGCCACGGTACTCCTGAACGCGGTGAGCGACGAGCGTCGTATGCCCACAGCGGGATGGGCGTCATCGAATCCACGGACGGCGTGAACGTCCTCCACGTCAGCCGAGCGGATCTCGGCTTCGATGTCGACGTCGCCGAGCGCGTGCTCGCGCTCGGCGGTTCCCGACCCCGGGATACGCTGCCGGTCAGCTCCAGAGGGAGTGGTAGGCGTTGATCGCCGGCTGCCCGCCGAGGTGCGCGTACAGAACGGTCGAGTCCTTCGGGATGTCGCCGCCCTTCACGAGATCGATGAGGCCGGCGAGCGACTTGCCCTCGTAGACGGGGTCGGTGATCATCGCCTCGAGCTGCGCGCCGAGCGCCATCGCCGGCATCGTCGAGTCGACGGGGATGCCGTAGAGGTCGCCGGCCCATCCTTCGAGCACCTGGATCTCGTCGTCGCGCAGGTCGCGTCCGAGCTCGATGAGCTCCGCCGTGTTGCGCGCGATGCGGGCCACCTGATCGCGCGTCTTCTGCAGGGTGGCGGAGGCGTCGATGCCGAGGACCCGACGCCTCACTCCGGTCAGCTCCTCGAGAGCGGCGAAACCAGCGATCATGCCCGCGTGGGTGGATCCCGTCACTGTGCAGACGATGATCGTGTCGAAGAACACGCCCAGCTGCTTCTCCTGCTCGGCCACCTCGAACGCCCAGTTCGCGAAGCCCAGGCCGCCGAGGCGGTGCTCGGAGGCTCCCGCAGGGATCGGATAGGGGGTGCCACCGGCATCCTCCACCTCCTGCAGCGCCTGCTTCCAGGAGTCGCGGATGCCGATGTCGAACCCCGCGTCGTCGAGCCGCGAGTCCGCGCCCATCATCCGGGACAGCAGGATGTTGCCGACCTTGTCGTTGACGGGCTCGTCCCAGGGCACCCACTTCTCCTGCACGAGGCGGGCCTTCAGGCCCAGGTGTGCGGCGACGGCGGCGACCTGACGGGTGTGGTTGGACTGGTACCCACCGATCGACACGAGCGTGTCCGCGCCGCTGGCGAGGACGTCCGGAACGATGTATTCGAGCTTGCGGGTCTTGTTGCCGCCGAAGGCGAGTCCGCTCGAGACATCCTCTCGCTTGGCCCAGATCTCGGCTCCGCCGAGGTGCTGGGTCAGGCGCTTCAAGTGCTGCAGCGGGCTCGGCCCGAAGGTCAGCGGATGCCGGGGGAACTGGTCGAGGATCACGGGGTCTCCTGGGGGGTGGTGTCGGTCAGCAGATCGAGCCAGAGGCCTTCGGCGACGGCCGCCGCGGCGTGGGCGTCACGCGCGGCGCAGTGGCGGATGAGCTCGGCGTGGCGGGCCGCGGAGGTCTCCGCATCGCTCGAGGCGAAGCGCAGGCGCTCGGCGCGCTCGAGCACCGGGCCGTAGAGCGCGAGGACCGTGCGGACGGCGTCGTTGTCGGCACGCTCCACGGCGACGGCGTGGAACTCGTGGTCGGCCTCGAGCGCCGCAGTGGTGTCGCCGGCATCATGTGCGGCGATGAAGGCGTCGTTCGCGAGCCGCATCCGTTCGATGTCCTCGTCGGTGAGGCGGTGGGTCGCTTCCACGACCGCGATGCGGTGCATCGATGCGACGACGGCCGCAGCGTCGCGGACCTTGCGGTCGTCGACGGGGGCGACGACCGTCGATCGCCCAGGGAGCGCGAGCACGAGCCCCGAGCGTGCCAGGTCGAGAAGCGCTTCCCGGACGGGTGTCCGCGAGACGCCGAGCCACGTCGCGAGTTCGGCGTCTCGGAGCTGCTCGCCGGGCGCGAGGGTCCCGTCGACGATCGCGTCGCACAGCCGAGCGCGGACCTCGTCGCGCAGCAGACCGCGCGGCGGGAGAGAGGTGGAGGGAACCGGCATGCAATATATTGCACACTCTCGCGTCGCCCGACGCAAATCGACGCACTCAGGCGACCGTGAACTCGACCCGTCCGCCGATGACATCGGCAGCGACCAGCCGCACCTTCAGGGCCTCTCCCGGCTCCGCGTCCACCTCGGCGAGCGTCGTTTCCAGCGGCGGCGACGAGAGCGCGACGCGAGCCCCGTTCTCCCGGCGGCGCAGGACCACCGCGTCGAAGACCTCGCCTTCCCGTCCCGAGAGGACGGCCGCGGCGACGTGGTCGATGGCGGCCGCGTCCACCTGCGCGGCGATGCGCGACGAACGCTCCATCACCTCCGGCAGCTCTGCGAGCGACTGCCGGACCTCGTCCGGGACCTCCAGGCCGTTCGCCAGCGCGTGGCACACCAGGAGCGACCAGCGGTCGACCAGGCGCCGCAACGGAGCCGTCGTATGCGCGTAAGGTGCGGCGATCGCCGCCTGCGTGGTCAGGTCGGGCAGCTCGCCGTCGAAGACGGTGTAACCCGCACCCCGGAAGAGTCCCGCCGCCTGTTCGCGGATGGCGCGCCCGACCGGCGTGCGGGGCAGGTCGCGCAGGTAATCTCCGTAAGCGACCTCGGCGGGCCACGGCACGCCGAGCGCCACCGTCTGCGCCCGGAACGCCTCGACGTCGTCATCGGATGCCGGTGGCATCGTCCGCAGGATGCCCACCCTTCCGCCGAGCATGAGTTCGGCGGCGGCCATGCCGGTGAGGAGGGAGACCTGTGCGTTCGCGTCCTCGAGCGGCACGCCGGGGTCCGCGTCGAGGTCGTAGCCGTTCGGCGTCGGGACGACGCGGATCTCCGGCAGGTTCAGACTGGCGCCGCCGCGTTCGCTCTCGCGGCGGGCGCGCTCGTCCCCGAACCACACGAGGTGCGCGATGGTCTCGGGGGCGTCGCCGCGATCGAGCGAGGCCTGTGCGTCGACGTACGACCACTGGGCGCGCGATCGGATCACCGCCCGGGTCAGCGTCGTCGTGACGGGGCGGGCACCGGCATCCAGCTCGAAGCGCCAGACGAACGCGCGACGATCACGGTCGGGCAGGAGAGAGGCGGCGTCCTCGCTGAGCACGGCGGGGTGCAGCGGGATGCGGCCGTCGGGCGCGTACACGGTCTGCCCGCGCCGCCGGGCTTCGGCATCGACCGCACCGCCGAACGGGACGAAGGCAGGCACGTCGGCGATCGCGTAGTGGAGGACGCCGCCGTCCGCGGTCCGCTCGAGGTGCACGGCCTGATCGAGGTCGGTCGATCCCTCGGGGTCGATCGTCAGGAACGGGATGTCGCGCAGGTCCACGAGCTCGGACGATGGGGCGACCATCACCTCGCGTGCCGACTGCTCCGCCTCCCCCTCCACGGTCGGGGGGAAGCCGGCGGGAAGATCGAACCGCTCGCGCAGTGCCGCCAGAGCCGCTCGCACGTCGGATTGAGGGGCGGAGATGAGACGAGCGCGGCGTGAGGGCACGCGGTCAGTGTAGGCCGGGCGGTCAGGCGGCTCCTCGGATCCCTCCAGCACTTCCATAGAGCAGACGCATACCGTCATCGGCATGGGCAAACTCTCGCGACTGATCGGCATGGCCGCCAAGGCTCTCGACTCGTCCTCCTCATCGCAGTCCTCCTCGGGACGAGCCGACGGTGCGGGGGACTGGCGGGGCATGGTCCGCTCCGCTGCCGACGCCCTGACGGGGGACCGGCGGGCTGCGCCGGATGCCCGGGGAGTCGCGCCGACCTCGTCGGGGTCACCGGTGGGTCTGACCCCGCCGGCCGCGGGATCCTCGACATCCGCGGAGAACGGGCGACTGTCGGCGGCAGACCGTCAGGCGGTCGCGCGGTACGACTACCTCCTGCAGACCGCCGATCCGCATCAGGTCGAGGAGATCCATCGCGAGGCGTTCGCCCGACTGACCCCTGACCAGCGCGCGCACGTGCAGTCGAGGATGACGTCCGAGCTGCCCGCCCACGAGCAGCCCCGCTCGTCGTCGCCCGCGGACCTCGCCCGCGCGGCGGCGCGCGGTGAGGCGGCGCGACCCGGCCTGCTCAAGGGGCTTCTGGCCCGTGCGGGATCCAGTCGCGGCGCGGGTCGCCTGGCCGGGGGCGCGGTGATCGGCGCCGGTACAGGCATCCTCGGAGCGGTGGCCGCCGGCGCCATCGTCACCTCGGTGGCAGGGCCGCTGCTGGCGCAGGCCGCCGGCATGGGGGTCGACTTCGACGCGCTCGCCGAGGGTGTCGACCTCGACGGCCTCGCGGGGGACGCGCTCTCGGGTGTGGGCGAGCAGGTCTCCGGATTCGGCGAGCAGGTGTCGGGCCTCGGCGACGGTCTGAGCGGCTTCGGGCTGCCGGGACTCGACGACTTCCTGGGTCGCTGAATGCTCGCGGGCGGGGGCGTCCTGCCCTAGCACCGACATCGTGCGTGCCTGCGACTGGTCGGAGCTGACCGACTTCCGCGAACTGCAGGTCGTCATCGTGCCGGGAGCGGCGGGGATGTGGGAAGAGGTGAACGACCGGCTCGGCGGCACCGTCTGGGCGATCGACGGTGCCGACGCCGCCGAGATCGAGGAGGACAACCGGTCGCGCCTCCTCGTCCGCGGGAACGACGGCCTCGTTCTGGTCGAGGGCCGTTTCAGCGATCCCGAGCGACCCGTCGACATGGATGACCTCCGCGCGGTGGCGCAGGAGCTCCTCGCCCTCAGCTGACCTCGCCGCCGGCCGCGCTGACGTCGCGCTCCGCATCGAGCGACACCCGGATGGCGACCTCGAGGGCGTCGATGAGGACACCGAGCGGCAGCGAGGGTGCGTCGGCGGGCCCGTGCCCTGCCGCCCAGGGCATGTGGATGAAACCCGTCCTGACCGGTGTGCCGTCGGTGGCGTGCAGGGCGGCGTACATCACCGCGTTGCAGACGAACGTGCCCGCCGTGTGCGAGACCGTCGACGGGATGCCGCGGTCCGTGAGGGCGGCACTGATCGCCTTGACGGGGAGGGTGCCGAAGTACGCGACCGGCCCGCCGTCGACGACGGGTGCGTCCTGCGGACGGTGACCCGCGTTGTCGGGGATGCGAGCATCGGCCAGGTTCACGGCGACGCGCTCGGGAGTGACCGCCGCCCGTCCACCGGCGAGCCCGGTGGCGATCACGACGTCGGGTCGGTGCTCCTGCAGGAGTGCGGCCAGCCGTGCCGTCGCGCCGTCAAAGGTGACGGGCAAGATGTCGGTGACGAGCCGTTCCGGGCCGGCCCACCGCGCGGCGACCCCCCGGACCGCCTCCCCGGAGGGATTCACCGCGTCACCGGCGAACGGGTCGAAGCCGGTCAGCAGGACGGTGCGCATCCGTCCAGGCTAAGCGCCTCACCGCCACGGCGGGAGAGCGCGCGCACCTAGACTTGACGCTCGTGGTCACCCGTCTCTCGACATACTTCCTCCGCACGCTCCGCGAAGACCCGGCCGACGCCGAGGTCACCAGCCACCGTCTGCTGGTGCGCGCCGGCTACATCCGCCGCGCCGCCCCGGGCATCTTCACCTGGCTGCCGCTGGGCCTTCGCGTCAAGGCGAAGCTCGAGCAGATCATCCGCGAGGAGATGGCGACCGCCGGGGCATTCGAGGTCCACTTCCCCGCCCTCCTTCCGCGCGACCCCTACGAGCAGTCCGGACGGTGGACGTCCTACGGAGACGGCATCTTCCGGCTGCAGGACCGCAAGGGCGCCGACTACCTCCTCGCCCCGACGCACGAGGAGATGTTCACGCTGCTCGTGAAGGATCTGTACTCGTCGTACAAGGACCTGCCGCTGACGATCTTCCAGATCCAGGACAAGTACCGGGATGAGGCGCGGCCCCGCGCGGGCCTGCTCCGCGGCCGTGAATTCACGATGAAGGACGCCTATTCGTTCGACTACACGGACGCAGGGCAGGATGCGTCGTATCAGTCGCAGCGGGATGCGTACGAGCGGATCTTCACCCGGCTCGGTCTCGAGTACGTGATCGTCGCCGCCGACAACGGGCTGATGGGGGGCGCGCGCAGCGAGGAGTTCCTCCACCCCATCGCGGTCGGCGAGGACACCTTCGTCCGTTCGGGCGGTGGGTACGCCGCCAACGTCGAAGCCTTCACGACCGTCGTGCCCGACGCCCTGCCGATCCCCGACGGGGCGCCGGTCGTCTTCGACTCGCCCAACACTCCGACGATCGAGACGCTCGTCGCTCACGCGAACGCCCACCTCGACGCGCCGGTCCCCGGTGTCGCCGGTCCCGCGACCGACGGCGCCCAGGCGTGGACGGCGGCCCACACCCTGAAGAACGTCGTCCTCGCGCTCACGCACCTCGACGGCACCCGCGAGCTGGTGGTCGTCGGCATCCCGGGAGACCGCGACGTCGAGGACAAGCGCGCCGAGGTCGCCTTCGCCCCCGCCGCCGTCGAGGCCGCGACCGAGGCCGATTTCGCGAAGCACCCCGGTCTCGTGAAGGGGTACATCGGCCCCTGGTCGGCGAGCGGGCCGGTCCTCGGCGAAGAGTCCGCCACCGGCATCCGCTACCTCGTGGACCCCCGCGTCGTCACGGGCACGGCATGGGTCACGGGTGCGAACGAGCACGAGAAGCACGCGCACTCTGTCGTCATGGGCCGTGACTTCGCGGCCGACGGTGTCATCGACGTCTCCGATGTGCGCGCCGGGGACCCCGCGCCCGACGGTTCGGGCCCGGTCGAGCTGGCACGCGGTATGGAGATCGGGCACGTGTTCCAGCTGGGGCGGTTCTTCGCCGAGACGCTCGGGCTCAAGGTGCTCGACGAGAACGGCAAGCTCGTCACGGTGACCATGGGCTCGTACGGCATCGGTGTCACCCGCATCCTCGCGATCCTGGCGGAGCTGAACAACGACGACCGCGGGCTCATCTGGCCGGAGTCGATCGCGCCGTTCGACGTGCACGTCGTCGCGACCGGTCGCGATGCGGCGGCGTTCGAGCTCGCCGAGACGCTCGCCGCCGACCTCGAGTCCGCGGGCCGCGACGTGCTCCTCGACGATCGGCCGAAGGTCTCCCCGGGCGTGAAGTTCGGCGACGCCGAGCTCGTCGGTGTCCCGTGGATCCTCATCGTGGGACGCGGTGCCGCCGAGGGGCAGGTCGAGCTGTGGGACCGCCGCTCGGGCGAGCGCACGACGCTGGCCGCCGCCGAGGCGGTCGCGGCGCTCACCGCCTGAGCTGCGGCATCCGTCGTCATCCGTTCACCCGACGGAAGCCGGATCGTGACAGCCTGGGGAGATGTCGCCGAGTTCCGCATCCTCCCTCGACGGTGACGTCACCGACGCCGTCCGCGCCCTCCTGACGGAAGCCGGTGTGACCGACGACGCCGATCTCGTCGCCCGCATCCTCGTCACGGGGCTGGGGATGGGGGTCGACGACACCGACAGACTCGACCTGAAGATCGCGTCGGCCGCGCTCGCGGAGATGCGCTCCGCGTTCGCGCTGTTCGCGCCCTACCGGGCGAACCCGAAGGTGACCATCTTCGGCTCCGCGCGAACGCGCCCGAACGATCCGCTGTACCGGGCCGCCGCCGACATCGCCGGTGCGCTGGCGCAGCGCGGGTGGATGGTGGTGACGGGCGCCGGTCCCGGCATCATGCAGGCCGCTGCGGAAGGGGCAGGACCGGACCACTCCCTGGGGGTCTCGATCCGGCTGCCGTTCGAGGAGAAGCCGAACGCGGTGATCGCCGAGGCGGACCGCGTCGTCGCCATGAAGTACTTCTTCACGCGCAAGCTCATGCTCGTGAAGGAGTCCCGCGGCTTCGTCTGCGTCCCGGGAGGCTTCGGCACGCTCGACGAGCTGTTCGAACTGCTCACGCTGCAGCAGACGGGCAAGGCCGAGCCGACGCCGATCGTGCTGCTGGACGCTCCCGGGGGGACGTTCTGGCAGGGATTGGAGAGGTTCGCGGCGGACCACCTGATCCCCTCGGGGGTGATCTCGCCGGATGATCTCGACCGGGTGCTCGTGACCGACTCCGTGGCGGAGGCCGAGGCCGAGATCACCGGCTTCTGGCGCAACTACGACTCGCTGCGCTGGATCGGTTCCCGTCTCGTGCTGCGACTGTGCGCGGAGCCGACGGATGCCGAGGTCGACGACCTGAGTCGGCGGTTCTCCCACCTGCTGACCGGCGGACGCATCCAACGCACCGCACCCCTG
Organism: Microbacterium oleivorans; assembly: GCF_023715745.1. Lineage (GTDB taxonomy): Bacteria > Actinomycetota > Actinomycetes > Actinomycetales > Microbacteriaceae > Microbacterium > Microbacterium oleivorans_D. Next base: position 150,386 of record NZ_JAMBOV010000002.1, read on the forward strand.
CGCCGGGAGCGACAGGACGGCGACCGGCTGGAGCTGCCGCGGCTGCTGCTCGACTTCGACCGTCACCGCATCGGCGAGTTGCACCACCTCATCCGCGCCGTCAACGAGCTGCCCTCGGCGCCGCCCGCGAGCCCACCGATCGAACCGCACGCCGTACCCTGAGGTCATGATCCGGCTGCAGCGTCGCGTCGCCCTCGCGGCGCTGCTCGCGGCGGGATTCGCGCTTCCGGCCGGCTGCGCATCGGCACCCGTTCCCACCTCGACGCCGAGCCCTGCCGTCCGGGTCTGGTTGCATCAGGAGCGCTCCGACGAGGCGGCCCGCAGAGCACAGATCCGGATCGCGAACGACTCGCCGGACGAGCTGGATGTGCGGAGCGTCCGTCTCGTCGACGACCGCCTCGGCGACGCGGTGGAGACGGAGGGGTGGGCGCTCGGTCCTGGCGAGTCGATCGACCTGCCCGTGATGCTCCCCGAGGTCGCGTGCGAGGACGAGTCGCCCGACCGGGCGTGGGAGGTCACCCTGGAAGACGGCCAGCTGCTGCGAGGCGCGCTCGAGGACGCTCTCGGGTTCCTCGACCGGCTCCGCGCCCGGGAGTGCCTGGCTGCCGAGGTCGCCCGAGCGGTGAGGGTGTCGTGGGGTGAGGTGCGGGTGTCGGCGTCCGATGATGCCGTGCTGCCGCTGCGGATCGAGACGATCGACGCCTCGGCCGACGTGGCCGTCGTCGCAGTCCGGTCCACGAACCTTCTCCAGTTCGGCCCTGGCGTGGCGATCTACCCGGTCGGGGGTCGCACAGGGACGTTCGAGGTCCCCCTCGTCCCGCAGCGATGCGATCCGCACGTCGTGCAGGAGGACAAGCGCGGGACCGTCTTCGGTGTCGACGTCGAGGTGCACGGAGAGGCGGGGCGGATCGAGGTGGCGGCGGGGGAGCGCAACAGGGCGCGGATCCTCAGCTGGGTCGGCGAGATCTGCCGGTTCGGCGGGAGGTGACCGTCAGAGCTTCGCGTAGCGGGTGCGCAGGAAGCTGAAGACGGCGTAGACGACGAGGCCGAGCCCGACGAGGAAGACGAGCGCGGGCCCGATCATCTGCTCCAGCAGGGCCTCGATGGCGGCGTCGAAGCCGCCGGCGGCCGCCGAGTCCTGCTTGACCGCCGCGACGATGAGGAGGATGCCGACGATGAGCACCGACATCCCCTTCCCGATGTAGCCGAGGACCCCCGACACGGTGACGGCGGTGCCCATCGGGCCGCTCGGAATGCGGACCTGCTTGTCGAAGGACCGGCGGACGCCGATCGAGGCGAAGACGAGCGCTCCGATCACGAGGCCGACTCCGGCCGCGGCCACGACGAAGACGCCTCCGGGCGTGTCCAGCAGGCCGCGCGTGATCTCCTGAGCGGTGCGGTCGCCGTCAGGGCGGGCGCCGAGCGCGACCGTGATCGCGATGGCGCCGAGGGCCAGATAGACGAGCGACTGGCCGGCTGCCGAGCCGCGCCGTCCCCAGGCCGAGGCATCCCTGCCCTTGGTGAGGAATGCCCGCAGAGCCTGGAACAGTCCCAGGGCGGTCAGGAGGAGACCGAGGATCCACACGAGCAGCAAGCCGAGAGGAGCCTCGAGCAGGGACTTGAAGACGCCCGCCTGATCGGACTCGCCGCGTCCACCGAAGGAGATGACGATGACGACGACCCCGAAGACGAGGTGGACGACGCCGTTGGCGGCGTAGCCCCCGCGGGCCAGCGCCCGGGCGACGGGGGAGCGGCGCACACTGCGTGCGGCCTCCTCCACGGCATCGGTCATCCGTCGATCTTCTCAGGTCGCACGCGGTCCCATCGGGTAACGTTGGTGGGATGCCGCGACGCACCGGGAGACCGGGCGTGATCGCGGCGCCGTGTTGAGCAACTGAAAAGGGAGGCACCTGTGGACATCGACCTGGGGCTGCTGCGGACTGTCGAGCGCGAGCGGGAGATCCCGTTCGACGAACTGGTCCGGATCATCGAGCAGGCCATCCTGACCGCTTACGCGAAGCACACCTCTCCCGACGGTGAACTCCCCGACGGCGCGCGCGCCCGCCTCGACCGCAAGACCGGTCACGTCGCGGTGTACATCCCGCTGCGCGACGAGGAGGGCGCGGTCATCGGCGAGGAGGAGTCCACGCCCGACGACTTCGGCCGGATCGCCGCCTTCGCCGCCAAGCAGGTCATCAGCCAGCGACTGCGCGACATCGCCGACGACGCCGTGCTCGGCGAGTTCAAGGGCAAGGAGGGCGACATCGTCGCCGGTGTGGTCCAGCAGGGTCCGAACCCCCGCATGGTGCACGTCGACCTCGGCACGATCGAGGCGATCCTTCCCCCCGAGGAGCAGGTCCCCGGCGAGGACTACGCACACGGCTCACGCCTGCGTGTCTACGTGACCTCGGTGTCGAAGGGTCTGAAGGGACCGCAGATCACCGTCTCGCGTACGCACCCCGGCCTCGTCCGCAAGCTCTTCGCCCTCGAGGTCCCCGAGATCGCCTCGGGCGTCGTCGAGATCGTCTCGCTCGCGCGGGAAGCCGGCCATCGCACCAAGATCGCGGTCAAGGCGAACGATCCGGCCGTCAACGCGAAGGGCGCCTGCATCGGCGAGCTCGGTCGCCGCGTGCGCGCGGTCACGGAGGAGCTGGGCGGCGAGAAGATCGACATCGTCGACTACGACGAGACGCTGCCCAAGTTCGTCGCCAACGCCCTCTCGCCGGCCAAGGTGACCTCGAGCTTCGTGCTCGATCAGGCCACGAAGGCCGTGCGCGCGCTCGTCCCCGACTATCAGCTGTCGCTGGCGATCGGGAAGGAAGGGCAGAACGCCCGGCTCGCGGCGAAATTGACCGGCGCGAAGATCGACATCCAGCCCGACAGCATTCTCGACGAGTCCTGACGCGGTAGGATGGAACCTGTTCGAACGTGCGTGGGATGCCGCGCGCGTGCCCCCCGGTCCTCGTTGCTTCGCATCGTGGCCCGGGACGGTGCCCTCGTCATCGACGAGAAGGCCGTCCTGCCGGGAAGGGGCGCGTGGGTGCATGACACGGACAGGTGCGTGAGCACCGCCCTCACACGACGCGCATTCGGACGCGCACTACGGGCATCCACTCCACTGGACACAGCGGAACTGGATGCGCGGACCACCAGAGAATCCCTCCAGCGAAACGGCTGAACGGCTATGGACACAAAGTGAACGGCTCGAAATGAGACCCGTCCGCGAATGACGGTCCGCCCTGTCCGGGGCGGGCCCCAGACAGGAGAATTGTGGCAAAACCACGCGTGCACGAGATCGCTTCCGAGCTCGGCGTCGACAGTAAAGTCGCCCTCGCGAAGCTGAAGGAGCTCGGCGAATTCGTCAAGAGCCCCTCATCCACCATCGAGCCCCCTGTGGCTCGCAAGCTCCGCGCCGCCCTCGAGGCGGAAGGCGTGAAGGCACCTGCCGCCGCGCCCGCGAAGCCCGCGGCGAAGGCCCCGACATCCGGCGTGACCCCCGGTCCCCGCCCGTCGGCGCCCAAGCCCGCCCCGGCCCCCGAGCCCGCCGCGCCGGCGGCGCCCGCTCCGTCGGCCGCCGAGAAGCCCGCACCGTCGGCCCCCGAGGGCGGCGCGCCGAAGCCCGGCGCCCCCGCTCCCGCCAAGCCCGCCCCGCAGGCGCCCCGTCCCGGTGGTGCCCCGCGCCCCGGTAACAACCCCTTCGCCAGCTCGCAGGGCATGGGTCAGCGTCCCGCCGGCCCCCGTCCCGGCAACAACCCCTTCGCGTCGTCGCAGGGCATGGGCCAGCGTCCGACCCCGGGCAACATCCCGCGTCCGCAGGCGCCGCGTCCCGGCGCCCCCCGTCCCGGCGCGCCGCGTCCCGGTGGCGCCGGTCGTCCCGGTGGCGGCGGTCGTCCCGGCGCGCCCTTCCAGCAGCGTCCGGGCGGTCCCGGTCGTCCCGGTGGCGGCGGCTTCGGCGCTCCGCGTCCGGGAGCCCCGGCTGGTGGTTTCGCCGGTCGTCCCGGTGGCGGCGGTGGCCGTGGCCGTGGGCCCGGTGGTGGTACCGCCGGTGCCTTCGGTAAGGGCGGCGGCAAGTCGAAGCAGCGCAAGTCGCGTCGGGCGAAGCGGCAGGAATTCGAGATGCGGTCGGCGCCGGTCGTCGGCGGCGTCAACGTCCAGAAGGGCAACGGCGAGGTCATCCGGCTCCGCCGCGGCGCATCCATCGCGGACTTCGCCGACAAGCTCGAGGCCCTGCGCGGGTACACCGTCCAGCCCGGCACCCTGGTGACGATCCTCTTCAACCTCGGCGAGATGGCCACGGCCACCGAGTCGCTGGACGAGGCGACGTTCGAGATCCTCGGCGAGGAGCTCGGCTACAAGATCCAGATGGTCTCGCCCGAGGACGAGGACAAGGAGCTCCTCGAGGGCTTCGGTCTCGACCTCGAGGCCGAGCTGGAGGCGGAGAACGAGGACGACCTCGAGATCCGTCCTCCCGTGGTCACCGTCATGGGCCACGTCGACCACGGTAAGACCCGACTGCTCGACGCCATCCGTCAGACCAACGTGGTCGCGGGCGAGGCCGGCGGCATCACGCAGCACATCGGTGCGTACCAGGTCTGGACCGAGCACGAGGGCATCGAGCGCGCCATCACCTTCATCGACACTCCCGGTCACGAGGCGTTCACCGCCATGCGTGCCCGTGGTGCGCAGGTGACCGACCTCGCGATCCTCGTGGTCGCGGCCGACGACGGCATCATGCCGCAGACGGTCGAGGCGCTGAACCACGCTCAGGCGGCGAACGTGCCGATCGTGGTCGCGGTCAACAAGGTCGACAAGCCCGACGCCAACCCGGCGAAGGTCCGTCAGCAGCTCACCGAGTACGGCCTGGTCGCCGAGGAGTACGGCGGCGACGTCATGTTCGTCGACGTCTCGGCGCGTCAGAACATCGGCATCCAGGATCTCCTCGACGCCGTGCTGCTCACCGCCGACGCGGGTCTGGACCTCACGGCCAACCCGAACAAGGCGGCGCGCGGTGTCGCGATCGAAGCGAAGCTCGACAAGGGCCGCGGTTCGGTCGCCACGGTGCTGATCCAGTCGGGAACGCTCCGTGTCGGTGACGCGATCGTCGCGGGCACTGCCTACGGACGCGTCCGCGCCATGATCGACGAGAACGGCGATGCGGTCGAGGAGGCCTACCCGTCGCGTCCGGTCCAGGTGCAGGGTCTGAACTCCGTGCCCCGCGCCGGTGACGTCTTCATCGTCACCGAAGAGGACCGCATGGCCCGCCAGATCGCCGAGAAGCGTGAAGCGGTCGAGCGCAACGCCCAGCTGGCCAAGGCCCGCAAGCGCATCTCGCTCGAGGACTTCACCCGCGCTCTCGAAGAGGGCAAGGTCGAGTCGCTCAACCTCATCATCAAGGGTGACGTCTCGGGTGCCGTCGAGGCCCTCGAGGAGTCGCTGCTCAAGATCGAGGTCGACGACAGCGTCCAGCTGCGCATCATCCACCGCGGTGTCGGTGCGATCACCGAGTCGGACATCAACCTGGCGACAATCGACAACGCGATCGTCATCGGCTTCAACGTCCGCCCCGACACGAAGGCCCGCGAGCGTGCCTCCCGCGAGGGCGTGGACGTCCGGTTCTACTCGGTCATCTACAACGCAATCGACGACGTCGAGCAGTCGCTCAAGGGCATGCTCAAGCCGGAGTTCGAAGAGGTGCAGTCGGGTGTCGCCGAGATCCGCGAGGTGTTCCGCTCCTCGAAGTTCGGCAACATCGCCGGTGTCATCGTCCGCTCGGGCACGATCACGCGCAACGCCAAGGCGCGGGTCATCCGCGACGGCGTCGTGATCGCCGACGGCCTGGCCATCGAGTCGCTGCGCCGCTTCAAGGATGACGTCACCGAGGTCCGCACGGACTTCGAAGCCGGTATTGGCCTCGGCAAGTACAACGACATCCAGATCGGCGACGAGATCGAGACGACCGAGATGGTGGAGAAGCCGCGCGGCTGATCCTCAGGTCGCTACGGACTCGGATGTCCGTCCTCGGCAAGAGCGGGGCCCCTACCCCGATTGCCTCGGACGGACATCCGAGTCCTCCGCAGTTTCCGGCCAGCCGTATCGCGGGCCGGGTAGAGAAGGAGAAGGATTATGGCCGGGGAACGGCAGGCACGGTTGGCGGACCGCATCCGCGTGCTCATCGCGGAGCGACTCGAGAAGGGGCTGCGCGACCCGCGGCTCGGATTCGTCACGATCACCGACGTGCGCGTCACGGGTGACCTGCAGCACGCGTCGGTGTTCTACACGGTCTACGGCGACGACGAGGCCCGCGAGGGCACGGCTGCGGCGCTGAAGGCCGCGACGGGGATGCTGCGCAGCGAGGTCGGGCGTCAGCTCGGCACGCGCCTGACCCCGTCGCTGGAGTTCATCCTCGACGGGCTGCCCGAGAACGCGGGCCACATCGAGGACCTGCTGCGCGAGGCGCGTGAGCGCGACGCAGCGGTGGCCGCCACCGCGGCCGGTGGCAGCTACGCCGGCGAGGCGGACCCGTACGTGAAGCCGCGCGAAAGCGACGACGAGGACTGACGGGGCCGATCAGCGGGGAAGGTGCAGCGCGCCGCCCGTGACCTCGACGAGTCCGTCGGCGATCAACGAGTCGATGGCACGGTCCCGCTGCACGGGATCGGGCCACTCCGGGGCCACCTCGTCCGCAGGGACGGGGTGGCCTTCGGCATCCCGCAGCACCTTCATGACCGCGCCGCGCGCCTGGCGGTCGCTGCCCTCGTACCGCGCCTGCTTGCGTCTGCCGTCCCCGGTGTCGGGGTATCCGGCCGCACGCCAGGCGCACAGGTCCGTGAGCGGGCATGCTTCGCACCGGGGCGACCGCGCCGTGCAGACCACCGCGCCGAGTTCCATCGCGGCGGCGTTGACGATCGCCGCCTGCGCGTCGTCCTCGGGCAGGATCGCCGTCATCGCGGCCAGATCGGCTCTCGCCGGCGGCCCCGGCTGCGACCGGCCGTCGACGGCGCGGGCCAGGACGCGACGCGTGTTGGTGTCGACGACGGGATGCCGGTCCGCGTACGCGAAGACCGCCACCGCGCGTGCGGTGTAGTCGCCGATCCCGGTGAGGGCCAGGAGCGCGTCGACGTCGCGGGGCACCACCCCGTCGTGGCGATCCCGGATCTCGGTCGCGGCGCGGTGCAGCCAGAGCGCACGGCGGGGGTAGCCGAGATTCGCCCACAGGCGCACCGCCTCCGCCGGGGGAGAGGCTGCGAGATCGGCGGGTGTCGGCCATCGTGCGAGCCACTCCTCGAGCCGCGGGATGACCCGCGCCACCGGCGTCTGCTGCAGCATGAACTCGCTGACGAGGGTGCCCCAGGCGCCGAATCCCTCTCGGCGCCACGGCAGATCACGCGCGTTCTCGCGGTACCACGCGATCAGCGGCGAGGCGAGGTCGGGCACCGCTCCAGCCTAGGCTGGAAGCCATGCAGCAGAGCCAGGGGAGCGGCGGGATCCTCCTTGTCGACAAGCCGGCCGGCGTCACGAGCCATGACGTCGTCGCCCGCGCCCGCCGCGCGCTGAACACCCGCAAGATCGGCCACGCCGGCACGCTCGACCCCATGGCGACCGGTCTGCTCGTCCTCGGCGTCGGCCACGCGACCCGGCTCCTCACGTACGTCGTCGGGCTCGACAAGACCTACGAGGCCACGATCCGCCTCGGGGTGAGCACGGACTCCGACGATGCCGACGGTGTCGAGACCGCACGGACGGATGCGGCAGGCGTGACCGACGAGGCGATCCACCGCGGCATCCGGTCGCTCACCGGGCCGATCTCGCAGGTGCCGAGCACCGTCTCCGCCATCAAGGTCGGAGGGCGGCGGGCCTACGATCTCGCTCGCGCGGGCGAGCAGGTCGAGCTGAAGGCGCGGGACGTCGTCATCAGCCGGTTCGACGTACTCGGCATCCGACGGGAGGAACGAATCGTCGACGTCGACGTCATCGTGGACTGCTCGAGCGGCACCTACATCCGTGCCCTCGCCCGTGACCTCGGCGCCGACCTCGGCGTGGGCGGGCACCTCACGGCGCTCCGCCGCACCCGGATCGGCCCGTTCGGCGTCGCCGATGCCGTCACCGAGCTGACCGTCGAGGCGCCGCTGCAGGATGCCGCGGGTGTCGCGGCATCCCTCCTCGGCTCGTTCCCGGTCACGGCGGACGAGGCGAGAGACCTCCGCCACGGCAAGCGCCTCCTCGGGGCATCCGATCGGTTGCAGACCGAGACGCCCGCTGCGATCGCCCCCGACGGCACGCTCATCGGGATCGTCGGTCGGCGCGGCGACGACGTGAAGAGCCTGATGAACATGCCCGAGGAGCAGCCGTGATCGCCTGGTTCACCGTCGTCCAGATCGTGGTCGCGTGCGCGGCGGGGCTGCTGTGCACGGTGCTGGGCCTCGCGGGGCGCCGTCCGAGCGACCTCTCGGTCGGCACGCAAGCCCTCGTGCTGCTGCTGCTGATCGTGCAGGTCGTCATCGCGATCATCGCCCCGCTCGCGGGAAACCCGCCGACGGGCGACCTGCTCGAGTTCTGGGTGTACCTCGTCTCGGCCGTCCTCATCCCGCCGGCCGCCGTTGCGTGGGCGCTCATCGAGCGCGGTCGCTGGAGCACGGTCGTCATGGGTGTGGCCGCGTTCGCGATCGCGATCATGATCTGGCGGATGAACGTCATCTGGACGGTGCAGGTCGCCTGACCCGGGCCGACCCGTCGCCGCGGCGGTCGTAGGATTGAGGTGCCATGCCTGAGACCGCGCCGACCTCGACCGCTCCGTCGGCTGCACCCCGACGCCGGATGACGGGTGTCGGACGCGTCCTCGTGGTCGTCTACGCCATCATGGCGCTCGGGGCGACGGGACGCTCGTTCGTCCAGATCGTGCGCGAGTTCGACGAAGCCCCCCTCGCGTATTCGCTGTCCGCGCTCGCGGCCCTCGTCTACATCCTCGCCACCCTCGCCCTGATCTTCAGCGCGTCGGAGCGCTGGTACCGCGTCGCCTGGGCGGCGATCGTCTTCGAGCTCGTCGGCGTCCTCGTCGTCGGAACGCTCTCGCTCACGCATCCCGAGCTGTTCGACCACCCGACGGTGTGGTCGGGATACGGCATCGGGTACGTCCTGATCCCTCTCGTGCTGCCGTTCCTGGGCCTGTGGTGGCTCATCGCGCACCGACGCGCCCGCCCTGCGGGGGACGCCGCGTGATCGTCTTCCGCGATCCCGCCGAGGTGCCCGCCGACTTCGGGCCGAGTGTCGTCGCCATCGGCAAGTTCGACGGCGTGCACTCCGGTCACCGCGCCGTGATCGACCGTGCGCGCGTCGCGGCGATGGATGCCGCCGCGCGGGTGGTCGCGGTCACGTTCGACCGCAACCCGCTCGCCCTGCTGCGACCGGATCGCTGCCCGGAGCCCCTCGTGAGCGTCGAGCAGAAGATCGCCCTCCTCGCCGACTCCGGCGTCGACGCGGTGCTGGTCCTCAGGTTCGACGAGGGACTCGCCGGTCTCGCGCCCGAGGAGTTCGCGCAGCGGATCCTCGTCGATGCGCTGCGCTCCGTGTGCGTCATGGTCGGCGTCGACTTCCGGTTCGGGCGAGGGGGAGCGGGCGATCCCGCCTTCCTGACGTCCTTCGGCGCGGCGCACGGGTTCACCGTCGACGTCGTCGGTGACGTCCAGGGCGGGGGTCGCCGGGTCTCGTCCACCTGGGTGCGCGAGATGCTCGCGGCAGGCCAGGTCGAGGATGCGGCGCGGCTGCTCGGGCGCCCGCACGCCGTCCGTGCCGAGGTCGTCCACGGACTGCAGCGCGGGCGGGAGCTCGGCTACCCGACGGCGAATCTCGCCCAGACGGCCGAGGGGTTCATCCCCGCGGACGGTGTCTACGCCGGCTGGCTGATCGACGAGGGGACGGATGCCGGGCGCGTCCGCCCCGCGACGCGGTACCCCGCGGCGATCTCGGTCGGGACGAACCCCACGTTCGACGACGTGCCGCAGCGCCAGGTCGAGGCCTACGTCCTCGACGAGACCGGCCTCGACCTCTACGGGCACACCGTGCAGGTGCAGTTCACCGCGCGCATCCGCGGGATGGTCCGCTTCGAGGGCATCGAGGCCCTCATCGAGCGGATGGATGCCGACGTGGCAGAGGTCCGGGCCGCGTTGCAGCCCGGTACCTGAGAGACGGGAACGGGGTCAGTACGACGAGGAGTCGACGGCCCCGGTGGCCTGGTCGCCCGCGTCGATGCGGCGGGCTTCGCCGAGGATGACGGCGCTGCCGCTCGTGCCCAGCCGCGTCGCGCCGGCTTCGAGCATCGCGATCGCGTCGGCGTAGCTGCGGACACCGCCCGACGCCTTCACCTCGACATCCGCACCCACGGTGCGACGCATGAGCTCGACGTGCGGCACGGTCGCGCCGCCGCCGGCGAAGCCGGTCGACGTCTTGACGAAGTGCGCGCCGCCGGCCTCGGTGAGGCGGCTGCCGCGCTCGATCTGCTCCTCGTCGAGGAGAGCGGTCTCGAGGATGACCTTGGTGACCCGGCCTCCGGACGCCTCGACGACCGCACGGATGTCGTCGACCACGACGTCGTCGAAGCCCGAACGCAGTGCGCCGATGTTCACGACCATGTCGACCTCGCTCGCGCCGTCGGCGATCGCCTGACGGGTCTCGGCCACCTTGGCCGTCGTCGAGGTCGTGCCGTGCGGGAAGCCGATGACCGTGCCGACGGCCACGCCGGTGCCGGCGAGGCGCGCCACGGCGTGGGGGATGTCGCTGGGGCGCACGCACACGCTGAAGACGCGCCATTCGGCGGCGATGTCGAGCTCGGCGTCCACGTCTGCGCGGGTGAGCTCCGGCTTCAGGATCGCGTGGTCGATGGTGGCGGCGAGTTCGCGTTCGGTGGGCATGTCACCAGCGTACGCGGCGACGTGCACGACACCGGCGAGCCCGGTCGACGGGCGACGGCGGTGACGCGCTAGAATGAGGGGGAAGGGCCCGTCCCGTCGCCGCCGCTCGCAGAAGCGAGTACCCGCAGCCGTGACGACCCGGGGACCACATTCGTGTCGCGACCGACCTCGCGGCCTCGCAGACCGTCGTCTCGTACGACGCTCGCCGGCATCTGCCGGTGTCACGCTCAGGAGGAGCATGCCGACCACGGCAGCCACCGCCCCCAAGACCGCCGCTCGGCGTCGTCGGGGATCATCGTCGCGCCGAGACGACGAGGCACCCCTCATCCCGATCCTCGCCCGGAAGGTGCGCGAGGTCGAGGCCAAGGCCCAGCGGGGCAAGCTCGGGCCGACCAACCGCGTCAAGTTCCAGGTGATCGCCTTCCTCGTGCGCGAGGAGCGCGCGCGGGTGAAGGCGGCGGCCGACATCGCCGACGGCGCTCGCGCCGAGCTTCTGAAGCGTCTGGACGGCGTGGCGACGATCCTCGCGAAGACCGCCGCCCGCGACACCTCGCTCATCCAGCTGCTCGAAGTCGACCAGGCGGCCTCGCCGGTCGCGCGTCGCATGCGTCGTGACTGGCTCCTCGAGTCCGGGGCGGAGCTGCCCGAGGACGAGCTCATCATCACCGACGCGAAGCCCGTTCAGGCTCCGGTCGTCCCCGAGGCGATCGCGGACCGTCAGGTCGTGCCGCCGCAGGTCCAGGCCCGCAAGGAGGCCAACCCGTTCCTCGCCCCGGACGTCGCACTGCGCGCGCCGGTCGCGACGCCGCGACGCCGGCTCGACGGGTGGGAGCTGATGGGACCCCTCTACAAGGCGTTCGAGACCGGCGCCGGCGGCGGGTCCGCCACGATGGAGCTGCCCGCCGTCCCCGAGTTCGACCGCATCTCGCCCAAGGGTCTCGACGTGATGCCGCATCAGTCGCGGTTCCTCGAAGCCGTCCGCACCGGCCACCGCAGCTTCCTGCTGGCCGATGAGCCGGGCCTCGGCAAGACGGCGCAGTCGGTGCTCGCGGCATCCGTCGCCGACGCGTACCCGCTGCTGGTCGTCGTCCCGAACGTCGTGAAGATGAACTGGGCGCGCGAGGTCGAGCGGTGGACGCCCCAGCGCCGCGCCACCGTCATCCAAGGCGACGGCGAGACGATGGACGCCTTCGCGGACATCTTCATCGTCAACTACGAGATCCTCGACCGCCATCTGTCGTGGCTCAGCTCGATCGGCCTGAAGGGCATGGTCGTCGATGAGGCGCACTTCATCAAGAACCTCACGTCGCAGCGTTCGCGGAACGTGCTCGCCCTCGCCTCGCGGATCCGCGAGCAGGTGAGCGACCCCCTGCTGCTCGCCCTGACGGGCACGCCGCTCATCAACGACGTCGAGGACTTCGACGCCATCTGGCGGTTCCTCGGCTGGACGAACGGCGAGAAGCCAGGCCCCGAGCTGATGGCTCGCCTCGACGAGACCGGTCTGACGCCCGCCGACAAGGCGTTCTACCCCGAGGCCCGCTCCGCGGTCATCTCGATGGGCATCGTGCGACGCAAGAAGAAGGACGTCGCCGCCGACCTCCCGGACAAGCTCGTGGCCGACCTCCCCGTCGAGCTGGACGACGAGTTCGGCCGCTCGATCCGCGCCGCCGAACGCGAGCTGGGCGAGCGCCTCGCCGCGAAGTACCGCCGCATCATCGAGGCTCGCGGCGACCGCGTCATCCGCGGTGACGTCGACGAGGACATCGTGCGCCTCGTCGCGCACGGGGAGCTCGAAGAGGCCAAGGCCGCCGGCTCGGGCTCTGAGAACGTCTTCACGATGGTGCGTCGCATCGGTCAGGCCAAGTCCCACCTGGCCGCCGATTACGCGGTGCAGCTGCAGCGCTCTGTCGGCAAGGTCGTCTTCTTCGCCAAGCACATCGATGTGATGGATGCCGCGGAGGCGCACTTCGCGTCGGCGGGGCTCCGCACGGTCTCGATCCGCGGCGACCAGACCACGCCGGTCCGTCAGCAGGCGATCGACGCGTTCAACGGCGACCCGGACGTCGCCATCGCGGTGTGCTCGCTCACGGCGGCCGGCGTCGGCCTGAACCTCCAGGCCGCATCCAACGTCGTGCTCGCCGAGCTCAGCTGGACGGCCGCCGAGCAGACGCAGGCGATCGACCGCGTGCACCGCATCGGGCAGGACGAGCCGGTGACGGCCTGGCGCATCATCGCGGCGCACACGATCGACACGAAGATCGCCGAGCTCATCGACAGCAAGCAGGGACTCGCACAGCGCGCCCTCGACGGCGACGCGGTCGACCCGACCTCGAGCGACTCCGTGCAGATGTCGGCGCTCATGCACCTGCTCCGGCAGGCGCTCGGCGCCGCCTGAGTCCGCTCGGCTGGCAGGTGATGCCGTCGCGGCGATAGTGTCGTCGAGGCAGCGTCGCCCCCAGCATCAACCCGAGATCACCTAAGGACCATCATGAAGATCGGTATCCTCACGAGCGGCGGCGACTGCCCAGGCCTGAACGCCGTCATCCGGGGCATCGTGCTGAAGGGCACGACGACCTACGACATCGAGTTCGTGGGCATCCGCGACGGCTGGCGCGGTGTGGTCGACGGTGACTTCTTCCCCCTCACCCGTCACGAGGTGAAGGGTCTGTCCAAGGTCGGCGGAACGATCCTCGGCACGAGCCGGACGAACCCCTACGAGGGTCCCCGCGGCGGCGCCGAGAACATCTCCAAGACGATGTACGGCCACCGCCTCGACGGCATCGTCGCGATCGGCGGCGAGGGCACCCTGGCTGCCGCCGACCGACTGCACAAGGACGGCATCAACGTCCTGGGTGTGCCCAAGACGATCGACAACGACCTGCACGCCACCGACTACTCGTTCGGTTTCGACACCGCCGTGAACATCGCGACCGAGGCGATGGACCGGCTGCGGACCACCGGCGACTCCCACCAGCGCTGCATGGTCGCCGAAGTGATGGGGCGCCACGTCGGCTGGATCGCGCTGCACTCGGGTATCGCGGCGGGTGCACACGTCATCTGCATCCCCGAGCACCCGATGTCCATCGACGAGATCGCCGAGCAGGTGCAGAAGGCGCACGACCGCGGGCGCGCGCCGCTCGTGGTCGTCTCCGAGGGCTTCACCCTCACGGGGATGGAGGAGGCCTACAGCGACAAGGGCCTCGACGCCTTCAACCGTCCCCGTCTCGGCGGCATCAGTGAGATCCTCGCCCCCGAGATCGAGCGGATCACGGGTATCGAGACGCGGGCGACCGTCCTCGGCCACATCCAGCGCGGCGGATCGCCCTCGGGCTTCGACCGCGTGCTCGCCACGCGGCTGGGCCTCCACGCCGCAGACGCGGTCGTCGACGGTGCCTGGGGTCAGATGGTCGCCATGCAGGGCACCGAGATCGTGCGGGTGCCCTTCGCGGAGGCGCTCGGATCGCTGCACACCGTGCCGGCGCACCGCTACGAAGAAGCCGCCGCGCTGTTCGGTTGAGTACGGCCGGCGTGACGAGCCCGCCGGCGCGGCTGGCGCCCGCTCTGCTGGGAGCGGTGTCGGTCGGCGTCCTCACGGCCGTCCAAGCGCGCATCAACGGCCAGCTCGGCGTGCGTCTTGAGCATGCGATGGCCGCCGCGGTCATCTCCTTCGGGAGCGGCCTGTTGCTGATCGCGCTCGTCTCCGTGCTGACCCCCGCGGGGCGCCGCGGTGCGGCCCTGCTGACCCGCGGCATCCGTGAGCGCAGCATTCCGTGGTGGATGCTGGTGGGCGGCGCCGCGGGAGCGCTGACGGTCGGCACGCAGGCCGTCGCCGTCGGGATCGTGGGGGTGTCCCTCTTCACCGTCGGCATCGTCGCGGGGCAGACGGTGGGTGGTCTGATCCTCGACCGCGTCGGCTACGGGCCCGGCGGGGTGGTCGCGGTCACCGTCCCACGCCTGGTCGGCGGTGCGCTCGCGCTGGCCGCGGTGGGAGTCGTCCTGATCTCGGGGGACGGCCTCGCCGGTGTCCCCGTGTGGATGGTCGTGCTCCCCGTGGTCGTCGGTGCCGGACTCGCGTGGCAGCAGGCGACCAACGGCCGCCTGCGCGCCCGCGTCGGGACCCCCGTCACGGCGACGCTGGTGAACTTCACTCTGGGCACGGCGATCCTGGCGGTCCTGGCCGTCATCGTGACGATCGTCGAGGGCCCGCCGGCGCCGTTGCCGACCGAGCCGTGGCTGTACCTCGGCGGCGCGCTGGGCGTCACCTACATCATGCTGTCGGCCGCGCTCGTGGCACGCACGGGCGTGCTCCTGTTCGGGCTGGCGGCGGTGTCCGGCCAGCTCCTCGCGTCGCTCGCCCTCGACGTCCTGTGGCCCGCTCCGGCCGGTCCCGGCGTGGTGATCGAGGCCGTCACCGTCGTCATCGGCTTGACGTCGGTGTTCGTCGCGGCGTTCTGGCGCGTGCGCCGCTGACGCGGGTCAGCCCGTCGGTGCGGGCGACGGCGCCTCCGGCGTCGGAGTGTCGGCCGGTTCGGGCTCGGTGACGGTGTCGTCGGTGGGCGCCGGACTCGGTTCCGCGGGGTCGGTACCGCCGCCGTCGTCGTCGGTGACCCCCTCGTCGGAGCCGTCTGTCGTGCCGGTGTCCTCGGCGGGGTCGGTGGTCGCGTCGTCGGGCGTCACCTCGTCGACGGGGGGCTCGCTGGTCTCCTCGGGTGTCGGCGTCGTGTCCTGCTCCTCGGTCGTGCCGCTGTCGCTGACCGTGTCGACCTCTTCGGCGGTGTCCTCCTCGTCGACCGGAGCGGTCGGGCTCACGCCCGGCGTCGGGTCGGTCACAGGAGGCGGATCCGCCGGAGTGTTCTCGTCGCCGCCGGCGGTGAGGGCCAGGATGCCGCCCGCCCCGGCGACGAGCGCCGCCGCGGCAGCCGCGGTGACCCAGATCGTCGCGCGGCGACGTGGGCGTCGGCGGTTCCGCCGTGCGGTCGGCTCCGCTTCCGCGGGTGCCGTCCGTGACGGCACGGAGTCCGCCTCCGGTGTCGGCACGTCTGCCGGCCGGGCGCCGGAAGAGGCCGCCAGCACGCTGGTGGGGGCCGTACCCGGCGCGGACGGAGGCGGCGCGGCATCGCCCGCCGCGGTTCCGGCGGGCAGGAGGGCCTCGGTCGCGGCATCCGCCGCCGTGCCGTCACGTGTGTCCGCCGAGTCGTCGCGGACGACGCCGTCGGCCATCGCCGCGCCGATGGCTCCGGCCGCGGCCACTCCGGCGGGAAGGGCCTCGGTGGGTGCATCGGACGTCGTCGTGGCGAGCGAACGCGCTCTGATCGCGACGTCGAGGGCGGTGGGCCGCTCGGCCGGGTCGACGCGCGTCATGGCGCGCAGGAGTTCCTGCCACGCCGGGTCGAGTCCCGCGGGGATCTCCGGCGGGGCTTCGAGGCGCGCGAGCGCGGTCGCGACGCCTGCCGCGTCCGGGAAGGCCCGTGACCCCGTGAGGGATTCGATGAGGACCAGGCCGAGTGCGTAGACGTCGGCGGGCGGTGCCGGATCCACGCCCCGCACCTGCTCGGGAGCGAGGTAGGCGGCGGTGCCGATCACTTCGCCGGGATTCGTCACCCGGGCCGTGTCGACGAGGTAGGCGATGCCGAAATCGGCGAGTTTGGCGCGGAACTCGTGATCGGGCAGATGAGAGGGTGCGAGGAGGACGTTCGACGGCTTCACGTCACGGTGCACGACACCGGCCCCGTGGGCGACGTGGAGGGCTTCGCCGAGGTCGGCCGCCATGATCGCCGCCGCGGGCGGTGTCAGCGGGGATCGGGCGATGCGCGTCGTGAGGGTCGGCCCCTCGACGAGCTCCATCACGAGGTAGGGCGGGTCGGCGTCGAGCTGAGCGTCGTAGAGGGTCACCAGCGACGGGTGGTTGAGCGCAGCCAGCACACTGACCTCGCCGCGCGCGCGACTGTCGGCGGCGACCCCGTCGGCGCCCGAGCGCACGATCTTGATCGCGACCTCGCGACCGAGGACGACGTCCTCGCCGCGGAAGACGTCCGCCATCCCGCCGCGTCCCAGGGTCTCGCCGAGGCGGTAGCGGCCACCCAGCAGGTCGTCGGTGGCGTCGGTGGTGTCGGGCATGTGCATCCTCCGACCGCGGCGACTCTCACCGCGCTCGTGGCCACGGTAGATGCGACAGGCCGCGGCGACACCAGGGTTGACGGTGTCGTCGCGGCCTGCAAGCGGGCGGTCGCCGCTGACGTCAGTCGTTCTTCGGTGTGAACGAGAGGGACAGCGAGTTCATGCAGTAGCGGTCGCCGGTGGGGGTGCCGAAACCGTCAGGGAAGACGTGCCCCAGGTGCGAGCCGCAGTTCGCGCAGCGCACCTCCGTGCGCACCATTCCGTGACTGCGATCCTCGATCAGCTCGACGGCCTCCGGGCGCACCGACTCGTAGAAGCTCGGCCAGCCGCAGTGCGAATCGAACTTGGTCCCGCTCTGGAACAGCTCGGCGCCGCACGCCGCACAGGTGTAGAGGCCGGCACGGTCCTCGTCGAGGAGTTCGCCCGTCCATGCGCGCTCCGTTCCCGCCTGCCGCAGCACGGTGTACTGCTCGGGGGTCAGCTCCTCCCGCCACTGCTCGTCGGTCTTCTCCACGCGATAGCTCATGTGTTGTTCCTTCCCTCGACATATTCAACCGGACGAACCGCCCCGATGTTCCGCGATGACCGATGATGCTCGTCGTAGCGTGGGGGAGTGCCCCTCTCCGATCGCGACCGCGCCGTCCTCGACTTCGAGGCGCGCTGGCCGGGGCACTCCGGGGCGAAGGAGGAGGCGCTGCGTGCGGGCCTCTCTCTGACCCCTGCGCGCTACTACCAGCTGCTCGGGCGGATCCTGGAGTCGGCGGACGCCGTCGCCTACGACCCGGTGCTCGTGCATCGGCTGCGGCGCCTTCAGGCCGCACAGGAGCGGGAGCGCCGCTCGCGCGCCAGGATCCTCCCGGCGTCGGCCCGATAGCATTCTCGGGTGCCGTCTCCGACCTCCCCTGCCGAGCCAGAGCAGCCCACCTCCGCGGAAGCACCCGCATCGGCGGTGCGGGCTGCCGCGAAGGATCGCTTCGACGACGTGCCGCATCACCCCGCTCGGGTCGGGGCGCATCGGGCGGAGAACCCCCGCCTGCGCGTGGGCGTCATCGTGCTGTGGTCGGTGGTCGCGACCGTCGCCATCGTCGCGGTGGGTGTGCTCAGCACGATGTTCGCGACCGGTCGTCTCGATTTCGCTCCCCGCTCGGAGTCCACCGCCACATCGCAGGTGGTCGCTCCGCAGGTCGACACGTCGTATCAGGTCCTGATCCTCAACGCGACGCCGGATGCCGCTCTGGGACAGGCCGTGCGCGACGATGTCATCGCCGCAGGCTGGGCCGAGGCGGATGTCGAGGAGAGCAACGCCAGCTCGGACGACTTCCCGACCACCACCGTGTACTACGGCACCGCGGCGGACGAGGCCGCCGCCCGTGGACTGGCCGACGCGATCGGCGGCGCGGAGGTGTCGCTCGACGACACCTACCAGGTGGTCGCACCGCCCGAGACGGCGAGCGCGGAGGGCGAGACGCGCTCTCAGCTCGTGGTGGTCGTCGGGCTCGACTTCGGCTCGGAGTGATCCCTTCCGCGGCGGCTCGACCGCCGCGTGTTTCGCCGTCGTAAACACTTCGGTTCGGGGGTGTCAACAAAGCCCGGAACCGCCGGATCCGCCGTCGAGGCGTGGCTAGCATTTCGATGTCCCACAGCTTCAGGAGATTCGCATGACCCAGGGAACCGTCAAGTGGTTCAACGCCGAGAAGGGCTTCGGCTTCATCACCCTCGGTGACGGACAGGACGTCTTCGTCCACTACTCGAACATCGAGATGTCGGGATTCCGTGTCCTCGAAGAGGGTCAGTCGGTCGAGTTCACCGTCGGGACCGGTCAGAAGGGCCCGCAGGCCGAGTCGGTCCGCGTCGTCGCCTGACTCCCCGCATCCCTCCATCTCGGGCGCCGCGATCCGAGGCGCCGACACGCGAAGAGACGTCCCGCAGTGGGCGTCTCTTCGCGGTTGTGGACGGTCGATGAGCGCTGATGTGGCGTCCCGTCGGGAACCTCGGACCCCCTTCCGGCGCAGACGTCGTCCCGCACGCCGCGACACATCCGGTGCGGCTTGCACTCCCTAGGGTCGAGTGCCAGAATGATTTAGCACTCACTCATCATGAGTGCCAGAACTATCCCGCTCCCAGTCCCTGGGGGCACGGTACTGAACCTCACGTCCGGGAGGGACGACACACTTATGGCAAAGATCATCGCTTTCGACGAGGAGGCCCGTCGCGGCCTCGAGCGCGGCCTCAACACCCTGGCCGACGCCGTCAAGGTGACGCTCGGCCCCCGCGGCCGCAACGTCGTGCTCGAGAAGAAGTGGGGCGCCCCCACGATCACGAACGACGGCGTGTCGATCGCCAAGGAGATCGAGCTCGACGACCCGTACGAGAAGATCGGCGCGGAGCTCGTCAAGGAGGTCGCGAAGAAGACCGACGACGTCGCCGGTGACGGTACGACGACGGCCACCGTCCTCGCCCAGGCGCTGGTGCGCGAGGGTCTGCGCAACGTCGCAGCCGGTGCCGACCCGATCTCGCTCAAGAAGGGCATCGAGAAGGCCGTCAAGGCTCTCTCCGACGAGCTGCTCGCCGGCGCGAAGGAGATCGAGACGAAGGACCAGATCGCGGCGACGGCGTCCATCTCTGCTGCCGACCCCGAGATCGGCGCCCTGATCGCCGAGGCCATCGACAAGGTGGGCAAGGAAGGCGTCGTCACGGTCGAGGAGTCCAACACCTTCGGCACCGAGCTCGAGCTCACCGAGGGCATGCGCTTCGACAAGGGCTACATCAACCCCTACTTCGTCACCGACGCCGAGCGTCAGGAAGCGGTCTTCGAGGACCCCTACATCCTGATCGCGAACCAGAAGATCTCGAACATCAAGGACCTTCTGCCCGTCGTCGACAAGGTGATCCAGGACGGCAAGGAGCTCCTGATCATCGCCGAGGACGTCGAGGGTGAGGCTCTCGCGACCCTCGTGCTCAACAAGATCCGCGGCATCTTCAAGTCGGCTGCCGTCAAGGCCCCCGGCTTCGGCGACCGTCGCAAGGCCCAGCTGCAGGACATCGCGATCCTCACCGGCGGCCAGGTCATCACCGAGGAGGTCGGTCTCAAGCTCGAGAACGCCACCCTCGACCTGCTCGGCCGTGCGCGCAAGGTCATCATCACCAAGGACGAGACCACCATCGTCGAGGGTGCCGGTGACGCGTCGCAGATCGAGGGTCGCGTGACCCAGATCCGTCGCGAGATCGAGAACACGGACAGCGACTACGACCGCGAGAAGCTGCAGGAGCGTCTCGCCAAGCTCGCCGGTGGCGTCGCCGTCATCAAGGCGGGCGCGGCCACCGAGGTCGAGCTCAAGGAGCGCAAGCACCGCATCGAGGACGCCGTTCGCAACGCGAAGGCGGCCGTCGAGGAGGGCATCGTCCCCGGTGGTGGCGTCGCGCTGATCCAGGCGGGCGAGAAGGCCTTCGCGAACCTCGAGCTGGTCGGTGACGAGGCGACCGGTGCGAACATCGTCAAGGTCGCGATCCAGGCTCCGCTGAAGCAGATCGCGCTGAACGCCGGTCTCGAGCCCGGTGTCGTCTCGAACAAGGTCGCCGAGCTCCCCGCCGGTCAGGGCCTCAACGCCGCCACGGGCGAGTACGTCGACATGTTCGCCGCGGGCATCATCGACCCGGCCAAGGTCACGCGCTCGGCGCTGCAGAACGCTGCATCGATCGCCGGTCTGTTCCTGACCACGGAGGCCGTCGTCGCCGACAAGCCCGAGAAGGTCGCGGCGCCGGCAGGCGACCCGACCGGTGGCATGGACTTCTGATCCACCGCTGAATCGCGAGCGAAGGGCCCCTCCTCCGGGAGGGGCCCTTCGTCGTTCCCGGCACGGTCAGCGGAACATCCCCGCGGCGGCCATCTCGGTCTGGGCATACTGCTGACCGACGGCGCCGAGAGCCGTGCTGATGTCGGCGAGGGCGGCGTCGAGTTCACGCTGCGCGGCCCGCCAGCGTTCGACCACGGACTGGAAGGCCACGGACGCACTGCCGGTCCACGATCCCTGCAGCTGGGTCAGATGCCCGAGCATCGCGGTGGTCTCGGACTGGACCCGGTCGCCGGTGGCCCGGATGGTGCTGGTGGCGGCGAGGACGGCGTCGCTGTCGACGGTGAAGGTGGACATCGCGGTTCCTTTCGATCGGATGCCGCAACGCTAGGAGCGCACCGACCGACACCCGTCTCTGTGCACGACACAGGGGAGGAGGCGGGCGGGACGGGGCCTGGGGAGGAGACCTCAGGCGTCGGGAAGCGAGGTGCGCGGCAGCGGCTGCGTGGACAGGTCGAGCGCGGCGCCGGCGGTGGCCCGATCGACCGCGAGAGGCAGCCACACGGTGAAGGTCGCGCCGCCACCGGGGGTGTCGGTGACCTCGATGGTGCCCTGCAGCGTCGCGACGATGGACGCGACGATCGACAGGCCGAGACCCGAGCCGCCCGTCTCGCGGGTCCGAGAGGAGTCGGCTCGCCAGAAGCGCTGGAAGATCTTGGCGCGGATCTGCTCCGGGATCCCCTCGCCGTGATCGGCCACCGAGATCCAGCCGCGCGACGACTCGAGGTCGGCGCCCACGGCGAGCTCGATCGGCGACCCCTCCGGGGTGTAGCGGCGTGCGTTGCCGAGCAGGTTCGCCACGACCTGACGGATGCGGTTCTCATCGCCGAGCACGATCGGGGCGGCGGTCTGCGGCGTGGGCACGACGATGGGCGAGGTCACCAGGGCGGGGGGCGGGGCATCCGCTCTGCCGCGACGGCGGAGCAGACGTCCGGCGCCGGCGATGGGCCCCGGGCGCCGCTTGGGTGCCTCGGGGTCCGGCTCGGCGAGCATCGCCAGGGGGATGACCGAGCTGGCTGTGTGCCCCGTGAAGGTCACCTCGCGGTCCGGGGCGGCGGCGCGCGCGTCCAGAGCGGCATCGCGGGCGATGGGACGGAGGTCGACCGGGACGACGGCGATGTCGCGCTGCTCGTCGAGGCGCGCGAGCGCAAGGAGGTCCTCGACCAGCGCGCCCATCCGGATCGCCTCCTTCTCGATGCGCTCCATCGCCTGCGTCGTCTGCTCGGGGTCCTGGATCGCCCCCATCCGATAGAGCTCCGCATAGCCGCGGACCGTCACGAGAGGGGTGCGGAGTTCATGGCTGGCATCGCCGATGAACCGCCGCATCCGTTCCACCGTCGAGTCGCGCTCGCCGAGGGCCTCGTCGATGCGGTCGAGCATGACGTTGATGGCGGTCTTCAGGCGCCCCACTTCGGTGCCGGGGGCGATGTCGCTCATTCGCTGACTGAAGTCGCCCTTCGCGATCGTCATGGCCGTGGACTCGACCTGGCCGAGCCCGCGGAACGCGAGGGTCACGAGGCCCCGGGTGAGAACGGCGCTGCACAGGATCGTGAAGAGGGCGAGCGCCGTGTAGATGCCGATGTAGTTGGCGACGGTGCGGTTGACGTCATTGAGAGGGAGGGCGACCAGCTGCGTGTAGTAGTCGCGCGAGCCCGGGATCGGGAGGGTGTCGACGCTCGCGCGGTAGCGCACGGTGCCGTCGGCCGAGGAGAGATCGAAGGGGGCCGTCCCGTTGAGCACGGTCTGGTCGAGGGAGAACGTCTCGGGGAACTGCGGCGGGGACAGCGAGGAATCCCCGCCGGCGACGGCGAGCAGCCGCCCGTCGCCCTTGCCGCTGTAGACCGCGACGGCGAAGTCCGTCGGTGCCGCAGCGATCGGGGTGAAGCTCGCCTCGCCGTCCTCGATCGTGACGTTCATGAGGTTGCTCGCGATGTCGGTCGTCACCGTCTGCGTGAGGGACTGGTCGACGGCGTTCAGCTGCGCGTTGCGCAGGAAGATCATGGTGCCGACACCCGCGCCGATCATGCCGAAGGCGAGCACGCTGACGGTGACACCCGTGACCTTCGCACGCAGGCTGAGGCCTCGCCACCAGCGGGTGACGCGGTCCTGCTTCTCGGTCGGGCCCAGGGGGCGCCTCCGTTCAGGCGGTGCGGTCGGCCTTCAGCATGTACCCGAAGCCGCGCTTGGTCTGGATGAGCGGCTCGGACGAGTGCGGGTCGATCTTGCGGCGCAGGTACGAGATGTAGCTCTCCACGATGCCGGCGTCGCCGTTGAAGTCGTACTCCCACACATGGTCGAGGATCTGCGCCTTGCTGAGCACCCGGTTGGGGTTGAGCATCAGGTAGCGCAGGAGCTTGAATTCGGTGGGGGACAGGTCGATGGAGACGTCGCCGACCTGGACGTCATGGGTGTCCTGGTCCATCGTGATCTCGCCGGCCTTGATGATGGAGTCCTCGTCGGCCTGCATCGTTCGGCGCAGGATGGCCTGGATGCGGGCGACGATCTCGTCGAGGCTGAAGGGCTTGGTGACGTAGTCGTCGCCGCCGGAGTTGAGGCCCTCGATCTTGTCCTCCGTCGCGTCCTTCGCGGTGAGGAAGAGGATGGGGGCGGTGTATCCCGCGCCGCGGAGGCGCTTGGTGACGCTGAACCCGTTCATGTCGGGCAGCATGACGTCGAGGATGATGAGGTCGGGTTCTTCCTCGAGGACGGCCGAGATGGTCTGGGCGCCGTTCGCGACGGCGCGGACCTGGTATCCGGCGAACCGAAGACTCGTGACCAGCAGGTCCCGGATGTTCGGCTCGTCGTCGACGACGAGGATTCGCGCAGCGGTCATGTGCCCATACTGGCACCGGAATCCATCGGTTTGCTGGACATTCCCGCGTCGGGTCGCCTCGGGGTACGATCCCCGTCCGGGGTGGGACAGGATGGGACGGTGACTGTTCCGCAGCCCCGACCTCCGCATCCCCTTCCCGCCGACGCGACCGGGAACGGTCTCGCGTTCCACCGTCTGGTCTTCGCGCGCGAGCGCCGCGGGTGGTGGGTGCCGCTCGTGACGGGCATCCTCGGTGTCGTCTTCTTCCTCGTCGGATCACTGCTGATCGGCCTGCTCTTCGGCATCCTGGTGTTCGCTGCGGATCCGACAGCCGGCGCCGACGCGATGCTGCGCCGGCTGACCGTCATGGACGTCACGGACCCGATCGGGCTCGCGGTGATCCTGCTCTCGCTCGCGATCCTCTGGCCGTCGTACCTGTTCGCGTCGTGGATCGTCGCGGGCAAACGCATCGGCCACATCTCGTCCGTCGCGGGACGGCTGCGGTGGCGGTGGATGCTGCTGTGCGCCGGGGCCGCGGTCGTCGTCTACATCGTCGTCTCGGCGCTCACCTTCCTCATCCCCGTCGAGGAGGGGTCGAGCGGCGACCTCGTCGCACCCCAGGACAACGCGTCGTTCGTCGCATCGCTGCTGGTCGTCCTCCTGCTCGTGCCCTTCCAGGCGACCGCGGAGGAATACGTCTTCCGCGGCTACCTCATGCAGACGGTCGGTCGCTGGCTGCGGCATCCGGCCTGGGCGATCCTGCTGCCCGTCCCGCTGTTCGTCCTCGGCCACGTGTACGACGTGCTGGGGCAGACGAGCGTGGCGGCGTTCGCGATCGCGGCGGGCTGGCTCACCTGGCGCACGGGCGGTCTGGAGGCCGCGATCGCGCTGCACGTCATCAACAACATCGTCGCGTTCGGGTTCTCGGTGTTCGGACTCAGCGACGCCAATGCCACCGACACGACGGTGATGGGGCTGGTCTCGTCCGTCGTGATGATCGCCATCTACGTCGGGGTCGTCGAGTGGCTGTGGCGGCGTGGCGACGGTCGACGCACGCTGCGTCTGACACCGGCGCCCGAGCCCGTCTCCGCGCCGCCCGTCTACGGCTATGCCCCCTACGGGCAGCCCGCGTACGGCTCTGCACCCTCCGGGCAGCCGGTCTACGGCCAGCCGCCCGTCTACGGCCAGCCGCCGGTGTACGGGCGGCCTCCCGTCTACGGGCAGCCGCCGGTCGCGCCGGCGCCCGATCCGGCCGCCGCCGAGCCGTACTCCGGGCCGCCTCTCCAGCCGCACCAGGCTCCGCGGTGGGGCGAGTACGCACCGGCACCCGACCACTCGCGGGCGCCGGAGACCCCGACCGCCGACCCGAGCCCGGCACCGGACGGCTCCGGCTCGTCGGGTGACGGCGGGGCGTCCGGGGCGTCGTCCTCGTCGGACTGAGGCTCCGGACCTGCGCGTCGCTCAGGCGGCGCGCAGGTCGTCGGCGTCGAGGATCGTGTAGCTGTAGCCCTGCTCGGCGAGGAACCGCTGGCGGTTCTGCGCAAAGTCCTGGTCGACGGTGTCGCGGGCGATGAGCGTATAGAAGCTCGCCTTGTGCCCGTTGGACTTCGGCCGCAGCAGACGGCCGAGGCGCTGCGCCTCCTCCTGGCGTGACCCGAAGGAGCCCGACACCTGGATCGCGACGGACGCGTCCGGCAGGTCGATCGAGAAGTTGGCGACCTTCGAGACGACGAGCACCGGGATGCGGGCATGCCGGAACGCGTCGAACAGCTCCTCGCGCTCGTCGACCGGGGTCGAACCCGTGATCTTCGGCGCACCGAGCTCCTCGGAGAGCACGTCGATCTGGTCGAGGTACTGCCCGATCACGAGGATCTGCTCGCCCTCGTGCTTGGCGACGAGGTCGCGGACGACGTCGATCTTGGCGTGCGCCGTCGCCGCGAGCCGGTAGCGCTCGTCGTCGGCGGAAGCGGCGTATTCGAGCCGGTCGGATGCCGGCAGGTCGATGCGCACCTCGTAGCAGACCGCGGGGGAGATGAAGCCCTGCGCCTCGATCTCCTTCCACGGTGCGTCGAACCGCTTGGGGCCGATGAGGCTGAACACGTCGCCCTCACGCCCGTCCTCGCGCACGAGCGTCGCGGTGAGGCCGAGCCGGCGCCGCGCCTGCAGATCGGCGGTGAGTTTGAAGATGGGCGCGGGGAGCAGATGCACCTCGTCGTAGACGATCAGCCCCCAGTCGAGCGCGTCGAGCAGCGCGAGGTGCGCGTACTCGCCTTTCCGCTTCGCCGTGAGGATCTGGTAGGTCGCGATAGTGACCGGCTTGACCTCCTTGGACTGACCGGAGTACTCGCCGATCTCCTCGGGGGTCAGGGACGTGCGCTTGAGCAGCTCGTCGCGCCACTGGCGTGCGCTGACGGTGTTGGTCACGAGGATGAGGGTCGTCGTCTTCGTGTCGGCCATCGCCGCCGCGCCGACGAGCGTCTTGCCCGCGCCGCAGGGGAGCACGACGACTCCCGATCCGCCCTCGCTGAAGATGTCGACGGCCTTGCGCTGGTAGGGGCGCAGCGTCCAGCCGTCCTCGTGGAGCTCGATCTCGTGCGGGGTGCCGGGCGTGAACCCGGCGTGGTCCTCGGCGGGCCAGCCGATCTTCAGCAGCTCCTGCTTGATCTGGCCGCGCGCCCACGCGTCGATGACGTAGGTGTCGGGGGTCGGGTGCGCGATGAGAAGCGGCTGGATGCGGCGGTTCCGCGCGATCTCGGCGAGCACCGCCTTGTCGGTCGAGCGCAGGATGAGTGTGCCTTCGTCGTCGCGCTCGATGACCAGTCGGCCGTAGCGGCCGACGGTCTCGCGGATGTCGATGGACACCGACGGCGGTACGGGGAACTTCGCCCAGCGCTCCAGGGTCGCCAGCATGTCCTCGGCGTCATGCCCGGCGGCACGCGCGTTCCACAACCCGAGCCGCGTCACGCGGTAGGTGTGGATGTGTTCGGGGGCGCGCTCGAGCTCGGCGAAGATCGCGAGCTCGTGGCGCGCGTTCTCCGCGTCGGGGTGCGCCACTTCGAGCAGCACAGTGCGGTCGCTCTGGACGATGAGGGGGCCGTCAGCCATAACCGGCAAGTCTACCGGCCGCGCCGATCAGACCGGGCGGACGCTGACGATGCTCGACAGCGGCAGGGTGCGTTCGACGTCAGCGGCGCGGTCGCGGCCGCGCAGACGGCCTCCGCCCAGCCCCGCCGCTTCGAGGGTGACGTCGCGCGAGGAGCCGTCGGGCATGCGCACGGTGATCTCGATCGTCGCCCGGGTGCGGACGGCCTGATCGAGCTCGCGTTCGAGCCAGGCGGCATCCGCGTCCTCCGACAGGCTCGCCCTCAGCTTCTCGATGAGGGTGCGGTAGCGCTCGGACGCTGGGGGTTCCGGCGCGGCACGGTCGCCGGTCTCGTGCCGATCGGGGGTGCGGGGCACGCCGTCGGCGTCCACCGCGAGCACGGAGTATCGGGCGTCGGCGAGCATCCGGAAGGTCGTCTCGGGGCTGATGCGGGTCACGAGGTCGTCGCCGTCGGATACGAGCCCGAGCGGGCGAAGGGCCTGGTCGACGCCTATCGCCTCGAGCAGGTCGGCGTCGCCGGACACGCGCGTCCATCCCTGCCAGTCCGGCCCGACGCGCAGCCGACCGTGCCGCGCAGCGGCCCGCTCGATCTCGTAGGCCAGCGGCTGCGGGACGCCGGTGAGCGACAGGGTGTTCAGGAACTCGGTGAGGGATGCCGCGGTCTCCCCGGCGGCGAAGGCGGCGCCGATCGTCTCTGCCGCGAACCGGTAGGTCGCCGCCTGCGCACGCGACTCCCGACGCGCGATGGTGCGCAGGCGCTGATCGAGCTGTGGCTCCAGCGGACCGGGGGCGATCGCGGTGAGGTCGTTCTGCAGATACACCTTGTCGACCTCGTGGGGCAGGAGCGAACGCAGGGTGCCGGTGTCGGCATCCGCCCCGCGTGCGAGCCCTGCGGCCCACCCGGGCGGTGTGCCGTCGGGGGCGGTCATCGCCCACTGCGTGATTAGAGCGGCCAGTCGTGTCACCCGATCGGGCCAGGCCGGATCGTACGGGTGGGCGCCGGGCCATTCGGCGGCTGGGCGCCAGCCGCCCTCGAGCGTGCGCAGCGCGCGGGGGAGCCGCTCCCGCAGGCGGTGAGCGACCTCGAGCCACCGCTCGAGGGTGCGCGTCCCGAGCCACCGCATCCCGGCGTCGGAGACCGCCCACGTCCGCTCCGATCCCGACAGCAGTCCCGCCTGCGCGGCGATCGCGACGAGCGTGTCGGCGTCCTCCGGGGTCTGTGCCGCGCCGGTCTCGACGAGGCGCCGACGGTCGCCCGCGCTGAGCGCACCGGAACCGATGCGCCCGAGCGGTGTCCGGGCGGTGGCGTGGAGGATGTCGGCGAGGGATGCGACGGCGTCGAATGCCCGCTCGGCGCTCGCGGCATCCGACTCGGCTCTGCCGGCGAACACCGCGGGTGCCGCCACCGGCGTCGCGGCGGCCAACCCGGTTGCGACCGCGTCATACGGGCGGCCGTCGGCGTCGGCGAGGGCGCGAGCGACGAGGCCGCCCCGGACGGAGGGCGTGACCGCGGTGCCCTCCGTGATTGCGGCGCGGAGAGCGGTGGCCTCGAGATCGGACAGATCCGCGAGGGCACGGTTCAGCTGTGCGGGGTCCAGCAGTGCGTCAGCGGCATCGAAGAAGTCGGTCCACGATATGCCGGGCGAGATGTGCCGGGCGTCGAAGAGAGCGCCGAGGGCATCCGGGTCGAGCGTCGCGAGGCGGGTCGCGAGGGCACGAGCGTCGGAGGCGGTCACGTCAGCGGCCCTTGTTCGCCCGTCCCCGTCGCACGAAGGTCATGATCAGCAGCGCCAGGAGGAGCGCGAAGGCCACCGGCGGGGCGACGTACACGATCAGCGTCACGACGGGCCACATCCCCGTTGCGAAGTCGGCCTGCTCCAGGCCGCCCGGACCGGACGCGATGATGATCGAGAAGAAGCAGATGACCGAGAGCACCAGCAGACCCAGGGACATGAACGCCAGGATGCGGTCGATGCGACGGACGGGAAGGTCGCCGGCCGAGGGCGGAGTGGTCATCCGATCAGAGTAGCGGCTCGCCGGGGTGCCGTAGTCTGGTGGCTGGGGCTGAGACGGTCCCACTTTTCCATGCCCGCGTGCGGGCTCGAGCAGCGAGGTTTCGACACATGCCCACCGGCAAGGTCAGGTTCTACGACGAGGCCAAGGGATTCGGCTTCATCACCGGCGACGACGGTCAGGACGTCTTCCTGCACGCGACGGCGCTCCCCGCGGGGACCACGACGATGAAGCCCGGCACGCGCCTGGAGTTCGGCGTCGCCGACGGCCGCCGCGGCCTGCAGGCGCTCGCCGTCCGCGTGCTCGACGCCCCCGTCAGCCTCAGCAAGCGCAACCGTCCGAAGGCCGACGACATGGCCGTGATCGTCGAGGACCTCGTGAAGCTCCTCGACGGCATCGGCGGGGATCTGCGCCACGGCCGTTACCCGAGCACGTCGCACGGCAAGAAGGTCGCGGCGATCCTGCGCAAGGTTGCCGATGACCTCGACGCCTGAGCACCCCGACCAGCCTGAGCAGCCGGAGGTCGCCGAGCAGTCGGAGGTCGCCGAGCAGCCCGAAGTCGCCGAGCAGCCGGACGTCGCCGAGCAGCCGGACGTCGCCGAGCAGCCGGAGATCGCCGAGCAGCCCGAGGCCGATCCGGCTCCGGAGGCCGAGGAGCCGGTGACGGGAGAGCCCGTCGTCGTCGACCCGCGCCTGTTCGACGCGCACGACCTGGCACGGGCGGCGCTGCTCGAGGTGACTCCGGAGTCGACGATCGGCGAGGCCGCCGGCTACGTCGTCGAGGACGGCGGTGTCGTCTCGTTGCGGTTCGCGAACCGCATGGACGGCTACCCCGGGTGGTTCTGGACGGTCAGCGTGGCTGTCGTCGAGGGCGCCGACCCGACGGTCCTCGAGGTGGAGCTCCTTCCCGGCGACGGCGCGCTGCTGGCGCCCGAGTGGCTGCCGTGGGCGGAACGTCTGGCCGAGTACCAGGCGGCTCAGGCTGCGGCCGGCGAGGACGACGACTCCGACGAGGACGACGCGTCCGACGAGGACGAGGATGATGTCGAGGACGGCGACGACATCGATGACGCGGCCGACTTCGACAGCGACGGATCCCCGATCCTGCACGCGGGAGACGTCGATGGTGTGGACATCGACGAACTCGACGACACCGCAGCTGCAGACGACGACGATGAGTCGGACGACGATGACGAACAGTCCGACGATGAGGATGACGAAGAGTCCGATGTTGAGGACGACGAGTCCGATGTTGAGGACGACGAGTCCGACGACGACGAGGATTCGCGGGAGTCGCTGCGCGAGTACTGACGCGCAGCATCCGCTCTCACACGGACGCGCCCCCGGGGATCTCTCCTCGGGGGCGCGTTCGTCTGCGGAGGTCAGTCGGCGAGGTGCTCGACGGTGTAGTCGATGGCCCCGATGAGCGTGCGGACGTCCGACGGCTCGATCGAGACGAAAGTCGCCACACGCAGCTGGTTGCGACCGAGCTTGCGATACGGCTCCGTGTCGACGATGCCGTTGGCGCGCAGGCTCTTCGCGATCGCAGCCGCGTCGATGGACTCGTCGAAGTCGATCGTGACGACGACGGGGGAGCGGTCCGCAGGGTTCTGGACGAACGGGGTCGCGAAGGATGCGGCATCCGCCCAGGCGTAGAGCGCACCGGACGACTCCGCCGTGCGGGCGCCCGCCCACGCGAGACCGCCGTTCCCGTTGATCCACTGCAGCTGCGTGTCCAGGAGCTGCAGGGTCGCGATCGCGGGGGTGTTGAGGGTCTGCTGCAGGCGCGAGTTGTCGAGCGCGTTCTTGAGGCTCAGGAACTCGGGGATGTAGCGACCGGATGCCGAGACCCGCTCGATCCGCTCGATGGCCGCCGGCGACACCGCGGCGTACCAGAGGCCGCCGTCGGAACCGAGGTTCTTCTGCGGGGCGAAGTAGTAGACGTCCGTCTCGGTCACGTCGAAGTCGATGCCGCCGGCAGCGCTCGTCGCGTCGACGACGGTCAGCGCACCGGCGTCGCCGTGGACGCGGGAGATCGCCGTCGCGACACCGGTCGAGGTCTCGTTGTGCGGCCAGGCGTAGACGTCGACACCCTCGACCGCCTCCGGTGCGACGCTCGTGCCGGGCTCCGCCTTGCGGACATCCGGTGCCTCGAGCCACGGCGCGCCGGCGGCGGCGGCGAACTTGCCGCCGAACTCGCCGAAGACGAGGTTCTGCGCGCGCTTCTCGATGAGCCCGAACGCCGCGGCGTCCCAGAACGCGGTCGAGCCGCCGTTGCCGAGGATGATCTCGTAGCCGTCGGGAAGGCGGAGGAGTTCGGCGAGACCGGAGCGCGTGCGGCCGACGAGATCCTTGACGGGAGCCTGGCGGTGGGAGGTGCCGAAGAGGGTCGCGCCCTGCGTGACGAGCGCCTCGAGCTGCTCGGCACGGACCTTGGACGGACCGCAGCCGAAGCGGCCGTCGACGGGCAGGAACTCGGGGGGCAGGGTCACAGTCGCCATGCCGAGAAGTCTAGGGCGCCCGCCTCGGCCGCCCCGGCCCCGTGACGCCGCGTGACCCGATGCCGGATAGGCTGGGAACGCACTGTCTCCCGCGCGAAAAGGCCTCTGATGACCGACCTCATCGACACCACCGAGATGTATCTGCGCACGATCCTCGAACTCGAGGAGGAGGGCATCACGCCCCTCCGCGCCCGCATCTCGGAGCGCCTCGGGCACTCGGGCCCGACGGTGTCGCAGACGATCGGCCGGATGGAGCGCGACGGTCTCGTCGTGGTCTCGGAGGACCGCAAACTCGAGCTCACCGACCCGGGCCGTCAGAAGGCCGTCGACGTGATGCGCAAGCACCGTCTCGCCGAGCGACTGCTCTCGGACGTCATCGGTCTCGACTGGGCGTACGTCCACGAGGAGGCCTGCCGCTGGGAGCACGTCATGAGCGAGCTCGTCGAGCGCCGACTGATCGAGCTGCTCGACCATCCGACCGAGTCGCCCTACGGCAACCCGATCCCGGGACTCGACCAGCTGGGCGACGTTCCCGCGAACACGTTCGACAGCGGGGTCGTGGGTCTGGTCCGCCGGCTGACGGATGCCGGTGGCCCCCTCACGGGCAGCGTCCGTCGTCTCGCCGAGCCGATCCAGGTCGACCCCGAGCTGCTCGCGCAGCTGCGCGACGCGGGCGTCGTGCCCGGCCGATCGGGCTCGTTCCGCTTCAACGAGGGCTACGTGCTCGTCGAGATGGACGGTGCCGACGACGCCCTCGAGCTGCCCGTCGAGGTCGCCTCGCACATCTTCCTCGTCGACGTCCGCGAGCTCTGAGCCGGTCCGCCGATTACCGGGTTCAGAGCCCGGAGCGTGACTTATTCGTTACCTTCGGGTAGCCTCGGAGGGTCCATCGGCGAGAAGCCCGCCACGGACCGCTTCGCGAGTTGCCTCTCCGGCTCGTCATTCGCGAAGTGCCCCGTACATCTGTGCCCGACACTGAGTGCCGACGAGCCAGCATCCTGCCAGCAGGGATGCGGAGGCGCCGGAGGACAGCTTGGCTGAAGAGTTCCACCCGTCGAACGAGATTTCTGAGGCGTCGACGGCCCCCCGTAAAGGTCGTCTGAGCCGCCGGGTCGCTGCGAAAGCGCCCGCGACCCGTTCGACCGCCGCTCGTCCGCATCCCGTCCGCAGCTTCGTCACCGTCGCCGCCGTCGCGGGAATGGTCGCGACGGTCGCCATCCCCGCCTTCGCAGCGGCCGACCGCGGCGATGTCGCCGAGGCGCGGACGCTGCAGCAGGTCTCCGCCGACGATGCGCAGTCGCTCGTCGTCGCCTCGGAGGGCAGCCCCGAGACCCTCGAGCGCGGCGGGTACTCCGCCACGACGCCCGAAGAGATCGCGGCGGCGAAGGCGAAGAAGGCGGCGGAGGAGGCGGCGAAGGCCGCGCTCGCCGCCCGCCTCGCCGCGGCTTCCAGCGCGTCGAGCTCGAGCTCGCGGTCGTCGAGCTTCTCGTCCGCCGTACCGCTCGTCGCGCCGGGCTCGGGCACCGTCCGTCGCCCGCTCGCGCACTTCAACAACTTCGGCCGTCCGTACGCGGGCCACAAGGGCACCGACTACATGGTCGGCCGCGGCGAGCCGATCTACGCAGTCGCCGACGGCACCGTGGTGGCCTCGTCCGAGTCCGGACCGGGCTGGGGTGTGTACGTGAAGATCGCCCACAACATCGGTGGGACGAGCGTCACGTCGCTCTACGCGCACATGGACTGGGGCACGCGACGCGTCTCGGTGGGCGACAGGGTCTCGGCCGGGCAGCTGATCGGTCAGGTCGGTGACACCGGCCGTGCCAACGGCACCCACCTGCACCTCGAGATCCGCGTCAACAACGGCTACACCAACGCCGAGTCGTGGCTGCAGGCCAACGCCGGCTGACGACACACGGCATCCGTTCGTCTGCTGTTCGCCCTCGGGCATCCCCGGGTGTATTACCCTGACCCCGACGCTCGTTCGAGCCGAGGGGAGCCGCATGGACATCCAACCCCGCATTCGCAACCGGAATGCGCTAGGTCGGCATGTGCTGCGGCATCGTGTGCACGATTGCCACGACGTCGGTCGTGCGATGAAGGCGCTGTCATCATGACAGCGCCTTTTTTCGTGCCCGCATCCCTCTCGACCCGTGCCGCGTCGACACAACGGAAGGCCGCTGAAGCCGTCACGGCAGTTCGAGAGGACACCCACATGCGCACTCTGGTGCTGAACGCAGGTTACGAACCCCTGGCCGTCGTCTCCTTCAAACGAGCACTCGTGCTCGTCATGACGGAGAAGGCCACCATCATCGAGCGCGTCGAGGAGGACCCCGTCTGGGGCACCCGTGACGTCTACGACCGTCCGGCCGTCATCGTGCTGACGCGGTACGTGCGCATCCCCGCCGGGCGACGCGTGCCCGTCACGCGCCGAGGTGTCCTTCGCCGCGACGGCAACCGGTGCGCGTACTGCGGGAAGAGCGCGACGACGATCGATCACGTTCTCCCCCGATCGCGCGGGGGAGCGGACTCGTGGGAGAACCTCGTCGCGGCATGCCTCCGGTGCAACAACGTGAAGGGCGACCGGACACCTCAGGAGATGCACTGGGAGCTGCGGTGGATCCCGTCCGCCCCACGCGGCGCCGGATGGCGCGTGCGGGGGACCGAGCGCACCGATCCGGCGTGGGAGCCGTACCTGGCGCTCGCCGCGTAGGCGGTTCGGTCGGAATACTCGTGGACGGCTCGCGTTGGGCCGTGTATACCCCTAGGGGGTATAAGCGAGGGGAGCGACATGCACGCGGAGCACGACATGCACGCCGGGCACGACATGCACGCGGGTCACGATGTCCATTCCGGGCATCAGGGCCATGACATGCACGGCGGACACGGTGACCACGTCGGGCAGTTCCGGCGGCTGTTCTGGATCAACCTCCTGATCGCGGTCCCGGTGGTGGCCGCATCCCCGATGTTCGCGATGATCCTCGGCTACGAGGTGACGGGGTGGATGAGGTGGGTCGCCCCGGTGCTCGGAACCGTCATGTTCGTGTGGGGCGGGCGTCCGTTCCTGACCGGCGCTGTCGCGGAGCTGCGACGCCGCTCGCCGGGGATGATGCTCCTCATCGCCCTCGCGATCACCGTCGCGTTCCTCGCATCGTGGGGGGCGAGCCTCGGCATCCTGCATCACGAGCTCGAGTTCTGGTGGGAGCTCGCGCTGCTCATCGTCATCATGCTGCTCGGACACTGGATCGAGATGCGCTCGATCGCGCAGACCAGCTCGGCCCTCGACTCGCTCGCCGCGCTCCTGCCCGACGAGGCGGAGCGCGTCGAGGGCGATGTGGTCGTCACCGTCGCCCCGAGTGAGCTGCGGGTCGGCGACGTCGTCGTCGTGCGCCCCGGCGGCAGCGTCCCCGCGGACGGCCGCGTCGTGGACGGACGCGCCGAGATGGACGAGTCGATGATCACGGGCGAGTCCCGCCCCGTCGCGCGCGGAGAGGGCGCCGCCGTCACCGCCGGCACCGTCGCGACCGACTCCGGACTGCGCGTCGAGGTCACGGCGACCGGGGACGACACGGCGCTCGCCGGCATCCGTCGCCTCGTCAGTGACGCGCAGAACTCGTCGTCGCGGGCGCAGCGCATCGCCGATCGCGCCGCGGCGCTGCTGTTCTGGTTCGCGCTCGGTGCGGCCGTCGTGACGGCGCTCGTCTGGAGTCTCATCGGGATGCCGGACGAGGCCGTCGTGCGGACGATCACCGTCCTCGTCATCGCCTGCCCGCACGCGCTGGGCCTGGCGATCCCGCTCGTCGTGTCGATCGCGACCGAGCGCGCGGCCCGGGGAGGCGTGCTCGTGACCGACCGGTTGGCCCTCGAGGCGATGCGGACGGTCGACACGGTGCTGTTCGACAAGACCGGGACCCTCACGAAGGGCGAGCCGGTCGTCGCGAAGGTCGCGGCATCCGCTCACCTCGGTGAGGCCGAGGTGCTCGCCCTCGCCGCGGCGGCGGAGGCGGACAGCGAGCACCCGCTGGCGCGCGCGATCGTGCGCGCCGCGGGGGAGCGTGGGCTGGGCGTGCCGGCGGCGACGGGCTTCTCGTCGTCGCCCGCGGTAGGGGTGACGGCATCCGTCGAGGGCGCGTCGGTGCGGGTCGGCGGTCCGCGCCTGCTCGAGGAGATCGGCGCGGGCGAGGTGGATGCCGCCGAGGCATGGCGGGCGGATGGGGCGATCATCCTGCACGTCGTGCGCGACGGCGAGGTCGTGGGCGGGTTGAAGCTCGCGGACGAGGTGCGGCCCGAGTCGCGTGCGGCCGTCGACGCGCTGCATCGCATGGGCGTGCAGGTGGTCATGATCACGGGCGACGCCGAGGCGGTCGCGCGGTCGGTGGGTGACGAGCTCGGGATCGATCGGGTGTTCGCGCAGGTGCGTCCCGAGGACAAGTCCGACGCGGTCGCCGCCCTCCAGGCGGAGGGGCGGAAGGTCGCGATGGTCGGCGACGGTGTCAACGACGCACCTGCGCTGGCGCGCGCCGACGTCGGGATCGCGATCGGCGCGGGGACCGATGTCGCGATCGCCTCGGCGGGTGTCGTGCTGGCGGGGTCGGATCCTCGCAGCGTGGTGTCGGTGATCGCGCTGTCGCGCCGGTCGTATCGCAAGATGCAGCAGAACCTGTGGTGGGCGGCGGGGTACAACCTGCTGTCGGTGCCCCTCGCGGCGGGTGTCCTCGCGCCGATCGGGTTCGTGCTGCCGATGTCGGTGGGCGCGATCCTCATGTCGCTGTCGACGGTGGTCGTCGCGCTCAACGCGCAGCTGCTGCGACGGATGGACCTGCGGCCGGAGGTCAGCGTCCGCGAGGTGTGAGGCGGGGGTGGTGTGAGCGGGAGGCGATGTCGGGGGTCGTGCGTATCTTCGAACTCGACCGCTTGAGTCACTCGAACAAAGCTTCTACCATGTCGAGGTGAGATCCATCGTGCGCACCACCGCCACTGCCCAAGAGGTGCAGCGGCTGCGTGCGCAGATGGCCCAGATCCAGGGGCGCAAGCTCGATGCGCCGCCTCTTCCCACCCATCCTGCCCTGGCCGAGCTGCTGCCGGGCGGCGGACTGCGCCCCGGTTCGTCGTATGCGATCGGCGGCTCGATGTCGCTGCTGTTCGGCCTGCTGGCGCAGCCGTCGCAGACCGGCAGCTGGTGCGGGGTGGTCGGGATGCCGGGGTTCGGCGCCGAGGCGGCGGAGAAGGCGGGGGTCGATCTGTCCCACCTCGTGCTGATCCCCGAGCCGGGGCCGCGCTGGCTCGCGGTGACCGCGACGATCGCCGACGTGCTGCCGGTCGTCGCGGTGCGACCCCCGGGCAGGGCGAAGGATGCCGAGATCTCGCGACTCGCGGCGCGCATGCGCGAGCGGGGGGTCGTGCTGCTCGTGCAGGGTCCGTGGCCGCAGACCGAGGCGATGATCGACGTGACGGATGCGCGGTGGTCGGGCCTCGGCGACGGGTACGGCGTGCTCGAGGGACGCGAGCTGACCGTGACGGTGACGAGCCGGCGCTTTCCGGTGCCGCGGTCGTCGCGGATGCTGCTGCCCGCTCCGGACGGTGCGATCGCGGTGCGTGAGCAGCCCGTCGCCCCCGTGGTCGACCTGCCGATGCGGGCGGTGAGCTGATGGATCCCGCGCTCGTCGACACCGGCACCGAGCCGGTCCGCAGTCTCGTCGTGTGGGTGCCGGATTGGCCGGTCGTCGCGCTCGCTCGCGAGGGGCTCGCGGACTCCGCGCAGCCGATCGCCGTCTTCGCGAAAGGGACCGTCGCGGCGACGTCCCCCGCCGCGCGCGGCGACGGGGTGCGGCGGGGGATGCGGCGCCGCGACGCGCAGGCGCGGTGCCCGCAGCTGCAGGTCGTCGACGCCGACGACGCACGCGATCACCGCACCTTCGCCCCCCTCATCGCCCGGCTCGAGGAGATCGCCCCGGGCGTGCAGTTGCGCGAGCCGGGGCTGTGCGCGCTGCGGGTGAAGGGCCCCGCCCGGTTCTACGGCGGCGAGGCGGGAGCGGCGACCGCACTGACCGGCGCGCTCGCCGAGCTCGGTGTGCTCGATGTGCGCGCGGGGGTGGGCGACGGCCCGTTCACGGCGGAGCAGGCGGCGCGGGCGACCGGCGCCGATGCTCCGCTGCGGATCGTGCCGCCGGGTGCGGCGGCTGCGTTCCTGTCGCCGCTGCCGGTGACGGCGCTCGAGGACGAGGCGGTCGCGAGCCTGTTCGCGCGTCTCGGCATCCACACCCTGGGGCAGCTCGCCGCGCTGCCGCCGCAGCGGCTCGTCGAGCGGCTCGGTCCCCGCGGGGCACGGCTGCACGCGCTCGCGTCGGGGCTCGATTCGCAGCCCGTGCAGCCGCGCACGCCGCCGCCCGAGCTCGAGCGCGAGGTCAGCTTCGAGCCGCCGCTCGAGATCGCCGACCAGGTCGCGTTCGGCATCCGGCTCGCGGCGGAGCAGTTCATCTCGGGACTCGGCGCCGTCGACCTCGTCTGCACCGAGCTGCGTGTCGCGCTGACGGGCGACCGCGGCGACCACAGCGAGCGGGTGTGGCTGCATCCGGGGGCGTTCGATGCGGCGGCCGTCGTCGACCGCGTGCGCTGGCAGCTCGCCGAGCGCGGGCTCAAGAGCGCCGTCGCCAAGGTGCGGATCGCGCCTGAGAAGGTGGACGCGGCATCCCATCACGTGAAGGGGCTGTTCGGATCGGGGCCTGAGGAGCGTGTGCACTCGGCGCTCTCGCGGGTGCAGGCGATGCTCGGGCACACCGGGGTGGTCACCCCGCAGGTCGGCGGCGGGCGCTGGCTCGCCGAGCGGCAGGTGCTCGTGCCGTGGGGCGACCGTGCTGTCATCGCCGAGCGGGCGCGGCCGTGGCCGGGGAGCCTTCCCGATCCGCTGCCGGCGACCGTGTTCCCCGAGCCCGTGCCCGTCGCCGTCATCGACCGCGACGACGACATGGTCGCCGTCGACGGTCGCGGCGAGCTGACGGCCGAGCCGGTCGCGCTGATCCTCCCCGGCGCGCCGGATGCGTCGGGGGCGCGCAAGCCTCGGCATCCGCGTCGCATCGCGTCGTGGGCGGGGCCGTGGCCCGTCATGGAGCGGGGGTGGGATGCCGCACGCGCCCGTCGCGCGCACCGGTTCCAGGTCGTCGACGAGGCGCAGACGGCCTGGCTGCTCGTGTGCGAAGAGGGTGTCTGGCACGCCGAGGGCAGGTACGACTGATGGGCTGGGGCAACAACCCGTCGGTCTCGTGGTCGGAGATGGAGCGGATCCTCAGCGATCGGCGCCGTCCCGAGGGTGCGCCGGCGGGCACCGACGGCGGCGACAGTCCGGCGTGGTCGCACAAGCGAGGCAAGTACCGCACGCCTGAGATCGAGCGACCGCGCGACGTCGTGCCGTACGCCGAGCTGCACGCGCACTCGTCGTTCTCGTTCCTCGACGGGGCGTCCTCACCCGAGGACCTCGTCGAGGAGGCGGAGCGCCTCGGCCTGCACGCCCTCGCGATCACCGACCACGACGGGTTCTACGGCATCGTCCGGTTCGCCGAGGCGGCCGAGCACCTGCAGCTGCAGACCGTCTTCGGCGCCGAGCTGTCGCTCGGGCTGCCCGGTCCGCAGAACGGCGAGCCCGACCCGCATGGCCGGCATCTGCTCGTGCTCGCGCGCGGCGAGGAGGGCTACCACCGGCTCGCCGCCGCCATCACGCACGCGCAGCTGTCGGGCGGTGAGAAGGGACGCCCGGTCTACGATCTGCGCGACCTCGCCGACCGGGCGGGCGGGCACTGGCAGGTGCTGACCGGATGCCGCAAGGGCGCCGTCCGGCAGGCGCTCGCCGCCGACGGGCCGGCCGCCGCGGCATACGAGCTCGACCGGCTCGTCGACCTGTTCGGGGCGGACCGGGTCGACGTCGAGCTCATCGACCAGGGGGCGCCGACCGACTCGCGCGACAACGACGTGCTCGCCGCGCTCGCCGCCGAGCGCGGGCTCCCGGTGGTCGCGACGAACAACGTGCACTACGCCGTGCCCGAGAAGGTGCACCTCGCCGCGGCGGTCGCGGCGGTGCGCGCGAACCGCGGGCTCGACGAGCTCGACGGCTGGCTGCCCTCGCACGCGAGCGCGCACCTGCGCTCGGGCGCTGAGATGGCACGGCGGTTCCGGCGGTATCCGGGGGCGGTCGAGCGGACGGTCGAGCTCGCCGACGAGCTCGCGTTCCCGCTGCGCCGCGCGAAGCCCGCGCTGCCGAAGATGCAGGTGCCCGAGGGGCACACGCCGATGACGTGGCTGCGGCACCTCGTGTGGGAGGCGGTGCCCCGCAAGTACCCGGATGCCACCGAGGCGAACCGTGCGCGCATCGAGAAAGAGCTGGGCGTCATCGAGCAGAAGGACTTCCCGGGGTACTTCCTCATCGTGCACGGCATCGTGCAGGAGGCACGGCGCCGCGGCATCCTCTGCCAGGGGCGGGGATCCGCCGCGAACAGTGCCGTCTGCTACCTGCTCGACATCACCGCGATCGACTCGATCTTCTACGACCTGCCGTTCGAGCGGTTCCTGTCGGCGCTGCGCGACGAGGAGCCCGACATCGACGTCGACTTCGACTCGGACCGGCGCGAGGAGATCATCCAGTGGGTCTACGAGACCTACGGACGCGAGCGGGCGGCGCAGGTCGCGAACGTCATCCAGTACCGGCCGAAGAACGCGGTCCGCGACATGGCGAAGGCGCTGGGGCACTCGCCGGGGCAGCAGGATGCCTGGTCGAAGCAGGTCGAGCGCTGGGGAGCGGTGCTCGACACCCCGCCCGATCACGACATCCCGGAGCGGGTGGTCGAATACGCGGGGGAGCTGTTGAAGGCGCCGCGGCACCTCGGCATCCACTCCGGCGGCATGGTGCTGACGGACCGCCCGGTCGGCGAGGTCGTGCCGATCGAGCACGCCCGGATGGAGAACCGCACCGTCATCCAGTGGGACAAGGACGACGCGGCGTGGATGGGGCTCGTGAAGTTCGACCTGCTGGGGCTCGGGATGCTCGCCGCCCTGCAGTACTGCTTCGACATGATCCAGGCGGCGACGGGGGAGACCTGGTCGCTCGACACGATGCCCAAGGAAGAGGCCGCGGTCTACGACATGCTGTGCCGTGCCGACTCGATCGGGGTGTTCCAGGTCGAGTCGCGTGCGCAGATGGGACTGCTGCCCCGCCTCCAGCCGCGGAAGTTCTACGACCTCGTGGTCGAGATCGCGCTCATCCGTCCAGGGCCGATCCAGGGCGGCGCGGTGCACCCGTTCGTGCGGCGCAAGCTCGGCGACGAGCCGATCACCTACGCGCACCCGAAGCTCAAGCCGGTGCTGGAGCGGACGCTCGGCATCCCGGTGTTCCAGGAGCAGCTCATGCAGATGGGCATGGCCGTCGGCGATCTGTCGGGGGAGGATGCCGACCTGCTGCGCCGCGCGATGGGCTCGAAGCGCGGGATCGAGCGGATCGACTCGCTGAAGAAGAAGCTGTACGAGGGGATGGCGCGCAACGGCCTGACCGGCAAGGCCGCCGACGACATCTACGTCAAGATCCAGGCGTTCGCGAACTTCGGCTTCGCCGAGAGCCACTCGCTGTCGTTCGGGCTGCTCGTGTACGCGTCGTCGTGGCTGAAGCTGCACTACCCGGCGGCGTTCCTCGCCGCGCTGCTGCGTGCGCAGCCGATGGGTTTCTACTCGCCCGCGACCCTGACCGCCGACGCGCGTCGGCACGGGGTGGAGGTGCGCCGCCCTGACCTGCACGCCTCGGGGGTGGATGCCGGGCTCGAGCCGGTGGGTGCGGGCGACACGCACTTCCGCGCCCCGACCGGCCGGGACGCGTGCACCGACCGCATCCAGCCGCCCGTGCCCGAGTTCGACCGGTCGCTGCCGGACGAGTCGGCGGCGCACCGACGGGACGGGAACGTCGCGGTGCGGCTGGGGCTCGCGTCGATCACGGGGATCGGCGTGCCGTTGGCGACGAGAATCGTGACGGAGCGCGAGGCATCCGGTCCGTACCGGGATCTGCGCGACCTCGTGCGGCGGACGGGCGCGACGGCGGCGCAGCTCGAAGCACTTGCGACGGCGGGCGCGTTCGAGAGCCTCGGGATCACGCGACGCGAGGGCATCTGGTTGGCGGGGGATGCCGCGCAGGACCGCCAGGAGTTCCTCGAGGGCTCGCTGGTGTCGGTGCAGCCGCCGCTGTTCCCCGATCAGTCGAGCTACGACGTGCTCGCCGCGGACCTGTGGGCGACGGGGGTGTCGGCCGACGACCACCCGCTGACGCACTACCGCTCGCAGCTCGACGCGCGCGGGGTGATCACCTCACGCGGGATGCGCGAGCACGAGGTCGGGCGGCGCATCGAGGTCGCGGGTCTGGTGACGCACCGGCAGCGGCCGGCGACGGCATCCGGGATCACGTTCCTGAACCTCGAGGACGAGCACGGCGTCATGAACGTCATCTGCTCGGTCGGGGTGTGGAACAGGTACCGCCGCATCCTGCGCGACAGTCCCGCCCTCATCGCGCGCGGCATGCTCGAGCGCTCGCCCGAGGGGGTGACGAACCTCGTCGCCGACGGGTTCGAGGACCTGCGGGTCGGGGTGCAGCACCGGTCGCGCGACTTCCGGTGA
Source organism: Microbacterium oleivorans (assembly GCF_023715745.1). Lineage (GTDB taxonomy): Bacteria > Actinomycetota > Actinomycetes > Actinomycetales > Microbacteriaceae > Microbacterium > Microbacterium oleivorans_D. The sequence goes on from NZ_JAMBOV010000002.1 coordinate 192,325, forward strand.
GCGGCGCAGCTAGCGGGACAGGAGCTCCGCGTGGATCCTCTGCGCCACCGCTTCGCGGAGGGGGCGCACCGCATCGACGTCCCACGCTTCGGGGTTCGGGAACGACCACTCCAGGACCTCGCCCCGCGGGGCGGAGGGCAGCGCCAGCCCGGGCTTCATGAGCACGACGATGTCGGCCTCGTCGAGGTCGGCGGACGCGACCGCCCGCGGCACGCGTGCCGAGATGTCCACGCCCAGCTCGGCGAGCGAGGCCGCGACCGCGTCGTTCACCTCGCTCGCGGGGGAGAGTCCTGCCGACGTCGCGGTGAACCGGTCGCCCGCGAGCTCCTCGAGAAGGGCGGCGCCCAGCTGCGAACGGCCGGCGTTGTGCTGGCAGATGAACAGGACGGTGGGGGCTGTGGTGCTCATGCTGTCTTTCGGGTCGGGTCAGCTCGCGGCGAGCCGGGGGGCGAGTTCGGTGATGCGACGTTCGAGCTCGTCGTAGGCGTGGTCGAACGCGTCGTCCGTCCCCACTCGCACCGGGTCGGGGATGGACCAGTGCAGGTCGCCCGCGACGTCGAGTTCCTCGTGGGCGTTGTCGCACACGGTGACGACGAAGTCCGTCTTGGCGAGAACCGCATCGAGGGATCGGGGCTCCGCGTCCTGCAGGGGGAGGGCGTGCCGCGCGGCGACCGCCGCGGCCCCGGGAGCGATCTGATCGGCCGGGTGTGTCCCGCCGGATGCGGCGGGGATGCTGCTGCGCTCGGCCCACAGCGCGGCGGCGAGCTGGGATCGCGCGGAGTTGGCGGTGCACACGAACACCACCCGACTCGCCCGCGCCGTGCGCCCCGGGGTCAGCCCGGTGAGCGCGGTCGGGGTGAGGCGGACGTAGTTGCGTCGGCGGTCGCCTTCGGAGCGGGATCGCGTCACCATGCCGAGGGATTCCAGCACCTGCAGGTGGTGGGCGACCAGATTGGAGGGCAGCCCGAGCGCGACGCCGATCTCGGTCGGGGAGAGGTCGCTCAGCGTGAGCAGGTCGACGATCCGCAGGCGCGACGCATCCCCGAGGGCGGCATGGCGTGCGGCTCGCTCGGTCAGCTCTCGATTTTGCTCAGCGGTCATTGACTCAATCTTGACTGAACTACCGTGATCGGGTCAAGATGAACTCGCCATGAACGTCACCTCAGCCGTCTCCTCCCGCCCGCACCTGCTTCGTCGGGTCCTCGCGGAGTTCGTCGGCACCGCACTCCTCGTGACCGTCGTCGTCGGTTCGGGGATCGCGGCGCAGCGCCTGTCGCCCGGCGACGTCGGCCTGCAACTCCTCGAGAACAGCCTGACCACCGCGCTCGGGTTGGCCGTGCTCATTCTGATGCTCGGCCCCGTGTCGGGAGCGCATTTCAACCCGGTCGTCACACTGGCGGACTGGTTCCTGGGCCGCCGCGCGGGCACCGGGCTGCCGCTCGGTGCGGCCGGCTCGTACATCGCTGCGCAGATCGTCGGCGGCATCAGCGGGACCCTCCTCGCCGGTGTCATGTTCGACGTGGCGCCCGCCTTCTCTCAGAACGACCGGGCGACGGATGGGCACCTCGTGGGCGAGGTGGTCGCCACGGCTGGGCTCGTGCTGCTCATTTTCGCGCTGGCGCGAAGCTCGACAGCTCCTGTGACCGCCGCGGCGGTCGGCGCCTACATCGGCGCGGCGTACTGGTTCACCAGCTCGACCTCGTTCGCCAACCCGGCCGTGACGATCGCCCGCATGTTCACCGACACCTTCGCCGGCATCGCGCCAGGCGCTGTGCCGCCCTTCGTCCTGGCGCAGGCGCTCGGCGCTGCTCTCGGCATCGCGCTGCTGCTGGCGCTGTACCCGACCGCGCGCCGCACAGCCGGCGACGCCGTCGTCCCCACCCAGCCCGACACCACCCCTTGAGAGGCAGCCATGCACCTTGTCGCCATCGGCGGAAGCGACGCCGGCATCTCCACCGCCCTTCGCGCGCGCGAGCTCGACCCGTCGGTCGAGGTGACCGTCGTCGTGGCCGACGCCTATCCGAACTTCTCGATCTGCGGCATCCCGTACTACTTCTCGCGCGAGGTGCAGCCGTGGCAGTCCCTTGCGCACCGCACCCACGCCGATCTCGAGGCGACCGGCATGAACCTGCGGCTCGACACCCGTGCCACCGCGATCGACGTCGACGGTCGCCGGCTCACGGTGCGCGACGCGTCGGGCGCGGAGTCGACGATTCCCTACGACGCCCTCATGGTGGGTACCGGCGCGTCCCCGTCGACGGCCGGCATTGCCGGAGCCGATGAGCTCGGTCCTGACGACGGGCTGCACCTGCTGCATTCCATGGGGGACACGTTCGCTCTCGAGCGCTACCTCGACGAGCACGAGCCCCAGTCGGCGATCATCGTCGGCGCGGGCTACGTCGGACTCGAGATGGCCGAGGCGCTCACCGTCCGCGGGCTCCGTGTCACTCAGCTGCAGCGCGGACCCGAGGTCCTGTCGACGCTCGACCCCGAGCTCGGCGCGCTCGTGCGCGACGAGCTCACGCGTCACGGCGTCGAGGTACACACCGACACCCGCGTCGAGGCCGTGCGCCGGGAGGACGGCCGCCTGGCGGTGAGTGGCTCCCGTCGGGGCGCGCCCGTGATGCACTCCGCGGACCTCGTCCTCGTGGTCGTGGGGGTCCGTCCCAACACCGACCTGCTGACGGATGCGGGCGCCGCCACCGGTGCGGGCGGCGCGGTCGTCGTCGACGAGCGGATGCGGACCGGTCTGCCGAACGTCTGGGCGGCCGGCGACGGAGTCGTGACGCACCACCGGCTCCTCGGCGTGACCTACCTTCCGCTCGGAACCACCTCGCACAAGCAGGGACGCGTCGCGGGCGAGAACGCGATCGGCGGCGATGCGCAGTTCGCGGGGAGCCTCGGGACCCAGGTCGTCAAGGTCTTCGATCTCGTGGCGGCACGGACGGGACTGCGGGACGTCGAGGCGTCCGCCGCCGGGTATCAGCCGCTCAGTCACACCGCCGTGGCGGACGATCACAAGCGCTACTACCCGGGGGCCACGCCCATCAGCATCCGCATCACCGGCGATGATCGGGACGGCCGCCTGCTGGGCGCGCAGCTGGTGGGGACGCGGGGCGCCGAGATCTCGAAGCGCGTCGACACCTACGCGACCGCGCTGCACCACGGCATGGGTATTGCGGCGATGAGTGAGCTGGATCTGTCCTACACGCCGCCGCTGGGGTCGCCGTGGGACGCCGTGCAGATGGCGACCCAGGCCTGGGAGAAGCAGGCCCGCGAGGCGCTCGCCGTCTGACGGGCGCCCCGCGGTGCTGCGTCAGTGCGTCGCCGCGCGCCGCCGCTGCGCCGCGTCGACCGCGACGTCGATCACGACGAACGCGGCGAGCGTCCAGCCGACGAGGGGCAGCGCGAGGCCGAGGAGCACCCCGCCGACGACGACGGCCGCGACACCCCACCAGGGCGCGCCGTCGAGGACACCGCGGCGGGGCGGCATCCCGACCCTCGCGGTCTTCGTCGGGCGGCGCCTCACCCACATCGCGTAGCCGAGCACGACCATGCCGGCGATGCCGACGGCGAGCAGCAGCATGACGATCTGGTTGGCGAGGCCGAACATCGTGCCCATGTGGATCGAGACGCCCCACGACGCCAGCTTCGCCGGCAGGGAGAAGTCGGCGAAGTCGACCCGGTCGACCGGCTGGAGCGTCGCACCGTCGATCGCCACGGCGTCGAGGTGCCCGGGGAAGCCGCGGTCGATCTCCTGCACCTTCCAGGCCTGGTCCGCCGCCGCCGGCGGCGTGATCTGCACGAGTCCGGTGTCGATGTTCACCTGCTGCGCCGCCGCGAGCACGTCGTCGAACAGCGCCGAGTCCACCGCAAGAGCAGCGGATGCCGCGCCGTGACCCGCGTGCTCGTCCTGCGCGGTCTCGGCACCGAGGCTGGTCGACACCGCGGGCGTCCCCCAGTCGAGTGCCGCGCGCAGGTCGGTCACGTTCTGCCCGCCGTAGGTCGACCAGGTGATGCCCGTCGCCGAGAGGAACACCGCACCGAGCGCGACCCAGATCCCGACTGAGGTGTGCCAGCTGAACAGGCGGCGGTACCCGGTGAGCTTCCGCGACGGCCGCACGAAGTCCTTCTTCGCCCGGGCCTTCCGGATGCGCATCACCCAGAGGATGACGCCCGCCACGACGACGATCCCGAGCCACGACGCCGCGAGCTCGCTGTACAGACGACCCGGCTCGCCGAGTCCGAGGTTGCGGTGGAACGTGCTGATCGCGGTGCGCAACGGGAGCGATCCGCTCGTGCCGTAGACGGTCTCGTCGCCGCGGATCTCGCCCGTGCCCGGGTCGACGAACACGGCGCGCGACTCGCTCGCGCCGAGCCCGTCCTGCGCGAACATCACCCGGGTCGTGTCGCCCGGTTCCGGGGCGGGACGGACGGCCGACAGCGTCGCCGCGTCGCCGACGTGCGCCTCGGCGATCTCGACCTGCTCGCCGAGCGTGAGCTGCGTGTCGGTCACCGGTGCGTGCAGCTGGCGCCCGTAGACGGCCTGCTCGATCGTCGGCGCGATCGCATAGAGCGCGCCGCTGAGGGCGGCGACGAGGATGAACGGACCGACGAGGATGCCGGCGTAGAAGTGCAGGCGTACGAGCAGCGCGCCGAACCAGCCGGGGCGGGACGCGGGTCGGGGAGGGGAGGGCGGAGGGGCGGGAAGGGTGGCGGTCATGATCGCTTTCAGGACGAAGAAGGATGCCGAGGCGGCAGGAGGGCGCGCCGAGGGACGGCGCGGCGCGCCGCAGCATCCGTCGTCGAGAGCGTGGAGGCGGCGCGTGTCAGATCGTCCGCGCGCGCGGGGGTCCGCGTCGGGCGGGGACCCGGAGCAGGACCGAGCGCAGCACCGGCGCGACGCGGGGCGCTGCGGGAACGGCGGGCCGGTCGACGGCGCCGAGGACGAGGACGGCCGCGAGGATGCGGCGGCGCGCCCAGCGGGCGATGTCAGCGGCGACGTCGAGCAGGCGCCGGGAGGCGTGCTCGCCGCGGTGCAGCACGGCGACGGTGACGAGGGCGGCGACGCCGTGCATGGCCCACATGAGCGGAGTGGCGGGCATGGTCGCGGTGCTGGCCGCGGCATCCGTCATCGGCAGCAGGTGATGCGCGTGCGCCGCGCCCGACGGGGTCACGGCGCCGAGGACGAACAGGGTGTGGAACAGCACCTGGCTCGCCGCGACCGCGAGGGCGAGTCGGATGAGCGACAGCCGGCGCCCGGCGAGGGCGGTGCAGACGGCGATCGAGAGGACGAGCGGAACCGTGATGCCGAGCCATCCCGGCATCTGCCCGCCGGCCGCGACGTGCGAGAGGAGCGCCGCCCAGGTGGCCACGGATGCCGCGACTCCGCCGCGCGCGACGCGGGAGAGACGGGACGGGCGCACGGGTCCATCATCGCAGGAGTGTTCCCGTCGGGATTGCAACCCCTGGGATCACCTCGGTCAGCGCACGTAGCGTGAGGGGACGCTCAACGGTCGGAGGCCACCATGTCGAACCAGGCACAACGGAACGCAGCGATGCAGCGCAAGCAGATGGGCTCGGGTGCGTTCATCGCGATCTTCATCAGCCTCGTGTTCCTCGTCGTGGCGGCGGGCTTCGCGATCCTCGGGGTGCTGTTCATCACCAACCCGATGCCGGTGATCGTGCTGGGCGTGCTGATGCTGATCGGAGCCGTCGTCCTGCTCGCCACGAGCGGTGCCTGCATCGTCGCAAGTGTGCAGGCGATCGCGCGTCCCGCGAAGGCGAAGGCGCGCGTCGACCGCATGGCGTGACGCCGCGCGCCCGAACGCACGAGAGCCCCGAACCGACCGGTCCGGGGCTCTCGGGAAATCTGGGGGTCAGACGGCCTGCGCGAGGGCGAAGCCGACCGAGCCGTCCTCTTCGAGACGGGCGTCGAGGATGCGGTCGTCGAGCGTAACGCTGGCGGCCTGGTCGACGAACACTCGCGCGCCGTCGCTCTCGACGATCGTGTCGCCCTCGACGGGCGCGGGTGCGAGGGTGAGGGCGTACCCGTTCTGCGGGTCTGCGGCCTCGGCGATACGGAGTCCCCCGGTCTCGGTGGGGATCTGCGAGGCGAGGCTCTTGACGGCGGTGCTGGCGTTCTCGGTGAGAGTGAGCATGATGCTCCCTTCCGTGGATTGCGTGCGTGAGCGGGCCACGATTCCGAGAATCGGGCAGTGACGCAACCGCTGACACACCTTGCCGCGGCACTCACACGGTTTACGGAGGTTCGCCGGGATCATCCGCTCGGCGTACGCGGATCATCACGCGGGCCGATTCCGCGCCGCGGCGCAGCGGCTTGGCTGGAGTCATGTCCCACAACACCGCATCCGCGTCGTCCCGTCGACTTCGTCTCGCCGCTGCCGCCGGCCTCGTCGCCCCCCTTCTCGCCCTCACCCTCGCCGCGTGCAACCCGATGGATGTGCTCGAGAAGGTGCACTCCGAGGAGTTCGGCAGTCGCGCCGACGCCGATAAGGGCTGGGTCGGTGTCGCCATGCCCGCGTGGATCCCGGCGGATGCCACCAAGATCAAGAACACCGCGACGAACAACGAGACCAACTCCGTCATCGCCGTCGAGGGCGGCAGCGCTCCGGAGGGATGCGAGAAGAAGGAGCGCCTGGCGCTGCCGTTTGATGACCGCTACGGCGAGCTCGGCGAGCCGCTTCCGACGACCGTGTTCGCGTGCGAGCCGTACGAGGTCGTGCAGACAGAGACCGGCTGGCTCGGCTGGTTCAACGCGCGCGAGGAGAACCAGACCCCCGACGACCTCCGGTGAGGGCGGATGCCGCTAGCTCGACCGGCGGCGCAGGTTGAACCACACGGCGCGGACGGTCTCGTCGCCCTCGTTGCTAATGAGGTGATTCCGCTGCGCGACGTAGTGCACGGCGTCGCCCGGGCCGACCTGATGCTTCTCGTCGTCGAGGGCCACGGTCAGCGTGCCGTCGACGACGAGGCCGAACTCGTACCCCCGGTGGTGGGAGGGCTGCCGGTTGTGGGTGTCGCCCGGCTCGTAGGTGTCGACGTACATCTCCACGCCGAGTTCGAGATTGTCGACCGCGAGCCGTCGCGTGGCGCCACCCGCCGTCTCCCACTCGGTCTGCTGGTCGAGGGGCACGACCGGGCTCTCGGTGGTCATACCGACGACGAACAGCGACGCCAGGGGTACCTCGAGCGCTTCGGCGAGCGCGTGCAGTGTCGTCAACGACGGCGCGGTCTGGCCGCGCTCGACCGTGCTGATCATCGACACGCTCAGCTCCGTCATCGCGGCGAGCTCGACGATCGTGAGCTGCCGCTCTCGTCGCAGGCTGCGTACCCGCGATCCGATCACCGCGAGGGTGGATTCGAGATCGCGCGTGGTGGGGGCGAGAGCGAGCTGATCCGTCATGCGACCACGGCGCTGCGCGCCGCCCACGCCGCGGTGAGCTCGGCGGCATCCATCACGACACCCAGGTGGAGCGAAATGATGTCCATCGCGGCCTTCTCCATCTCCTCGTCGAGCCCGGCGGACGCGTCGGGCAGCGCGATCACACGATAGTCGAGGTTCTGTGCGTCGAACGCGGTGTTCAGGACGCAGCAGTGCGAGAGCACGCCGTTGAGGACGATGGTCCGCACGCCCATCTGCCGCAGCAGGAAGTCGAGGTCGGTGGGGTAGAACGCCGAGAAGCGCTTCTTCGTCGTGACGAGCTCGTCGCCGGGCTCGATGCGCGTCGAGAAGCGGGCCCACCGGGAGCCTTCGATCGCGTGCTCGGCGACGTTCACGGGCGGGTTGTCGCGCTCGGCGACGATGGCGCGCCAGGCCGAGGGGATGCCCTCGTCCACACCGGAGGGCCGCATGCTCGATCGCACGTGGATGATCGGGATGCCGAGAGCGCGCGCCTCGTCGTGGAAGGCGTCGACGGCGTCGATGATCGCTCGGCCGCGCGGTGAGGGGGCGGGTGTCATCGGGTCGTCCGCCAGGTGCCCCTCGTGCATGTCGATCGAGACGACCGCCGTCCGGCGCGGATCCAGGTACTCCTGGAAGAACGGGTTCTCGGGGAAGTCCTTGCGCTGGCCGCGGACGTAGTAGGTCGTCATTGTGCTCCGATCTCGATGGGGCGGTCCTCCGATGATGCCACCGCGGGGCAGGCCAATTTCACTCCAGGTGGAATCCGTTACAACCGGATCCGCTGTTTGTTACACCGGCGACACATTGCGCTCCTACCTTGGCCGTCAATCCCACCCCTCCGACGATCGGATCGCCATGAGTCGCCCGTACTCCCCGCGTCGCACCACCCTCACCCTGCTCGCCGCCGGCTCCGCTCTGGCCTTGGCCGGCTGCTCCGCTCCCGAAGGCGCACCCGTCGCCGACGGCACGACCTCCGCGTCCAGCGGCGACGAGCTCGTCGTCTCGGTGTGGGGCGGTCTCTACGAAGAGACCATCACGACCGCCATCGCCGACGAGTTCACCGAGAAGACCGGTGCGAAGCTCGTCTTCGACACGGGCAGCTCGACCGACCGTGTCAACAAGGTGATCAGTCAGGGGTCCGGTTCGGGCGTCGACGTCATGATCAACAACGGCGAACTGACCTCGACCGCCGAGACGGCGGGAGTCCTCGCACCCCTCGCCGCCGACGCCGTGCCCGCCCTCGCCGACGTCGCCGACTGGGCGGTGCAGGGCGACTACGGCGTGGCCTTCGGGGCGTACGCCATGGGCATCGCCTACGTGAACGGCGCGGTCGACACTCCGCCGACGTCGTGGGCGGACCTCTGGTCGGACGAGTACGCCGGCAAGATCGCCGTCCCCGGCGCCGCGCACGGACACATGCCGCAGTTCGCGACGATCGCCGCCGAACTGAACGGCGGCGGCATGGATGACCTCGACCCCGGCATCGAGGCGCTCGCGCAGCTCGAGCCGGCGACGACCTCGATGTTCTACACGGATTGGGCACCGCTGGCCGCATCCGGAGAGGTCTCGGTCGCCGTCGAGTACTCGATGTACGCGAACCTCATGAATTCGACCGGCGACTACGACGTGACCTTCGTCTACCCGGAAGAGGGTGCCATCGGATCGCTCTCGGTCATGTCGATGGTCGACGGCGGTGACGCGGAGCTCGCCTCCGCGTTCATCGAGCTCATGCTCGAGCCCGAGAACCAGGCGGAGCTGTCGGAAGCGCTGTTCCACACCCCGGCGAACACCGCCGTCGAGGTGCCCGAGTCGGTCGCCGACACAGTCCCCGCCCAGGACGAACTCGGCGAAGAGGTCCGCTTCTTCGATGACGCCGCGCTCGCCGAGCTCCGCCCCGGACTCACGCAGCTGATCACCACCCGGGTGGTGCCGGAGTGGTGACCCTCGCTCCCGCGCCCGCACAGGACTCGCCGGCGGTCGTCGCCGCCGGCGAGCCGGTGCACCGCGGCCGGCGTCGCACCGGTGCCGGCCACCGGCGGATCGGCGCTTCCGGCGCGGGGATCCTCGTCTTCTGTGCGGCCGTGCTGGTGCTGCTGGGGGTCCCCGTCGGTTCGCTCGTCCTCAGCAGCCTCGAGGCCGAGCCGGCGATGGCGCTCTTCGGACACGACGGTGTCTTCGCGAACTACGCGTACCTGCTCGGCGAGCCGACGAACCAGGAGATGCTGTGGCGGACCGCCCGCGTGTCGCTGACGTCGACGCTCGTCTCCGTCGTCGCGGGCTACCTCATCGCCTTCGCGCTGCGGGGCATGGGTCGCCGTGCGCAGCAGTGGTGGACGGTCGTGCTCCTCGCGTCCATGCTCACCGGCCCACTCGTCACGGTGATCGGCTGGATGGGGCTCTTCGCCGCCGGCGGCATCGGGTACCAGATCGTCAACGCGATCCCCGCTCTGTTCGGCGGCGAGCCCCAGCGTCTCCTCCAGACCGAGTTCGCGATGACCGTCGGAACCATCCACTTCGTGCTGCCGTTCGTCGTCCTCACGATCGCGCCGGCGATGTCGCGGGTGTCCCGCTCCCTCGAGCAGGTGAGCCTGACGCTCGGTGCCGGCTGGTGGCGGGGCTTCCGCACCGTGACCTGGCCGATGACCCGCAATGCGACGTTCGGCGCATCCCTGCTCGCCTTCACCCTGAGCATCGGATCGTTCGTCGCGGCCCAGTTCCTCGGCGGTGACCGCGTGCTGGTGGCGGCAACCGCCATCCGTCAGATGATCGCGACGATGACGCACCACCTGGCGTCGGCACTCGGTGTGATCGTGGTGCTGGCGTGCGTCGTCGCGCTCATCGTCTACGTGCGCCTGACGGCCCGAGCGACGCGTACGAGCTCGTACCGCGAGTCGGGCACCGGCCCCGCGGTCCTCCTGCCGCGCGGCGTCTCGTGGGCCGTGCTCGCTGTCGCAGGCCTGTTCCTCAACGCTCCGCTGCTGCTGACGGCCGTCCAGTCGGTGAATGCGACGAGCGCGTTCCCGGCCCCGTTCCGCGGCTTCACCCTCTACTGGTATGCGCAGTTCTTCGCGTACGAGCCGTTCCGGCAAGGCATCGTCAACAGCCTGATCGTCGCGATCGCAGCCTGTGCGCTGGCCCTGGCGCTGAGCCTCGCTGCCGGTCTCGCGGTCACGCGCGGTCCCCGGTGGTGCCGCTCGGCGATCGCGGCGGGAATCATGTCGCTGCCGAACATGGTGCCGCACATCGTGATCGGACTCGCACTGCTCCAGTTCGTCTCGGCGCTCGACGTGCCGATGGGGATGCCGGTGCTCATCGTCGCGCACACGCTGGTCGTCGCGCCCTACATCCTCCGTACCCTGCAGCCCATCGTCGACACGGTCGATCCGCGCTTCGAAGAGGCAGCGGCCACGCTCGGCAGCCGGAGCACCCGCACGTTCGCACGGATCCTCGTGCCGCAGCTGCGTGCCGGTTTGGTCAGCGCGGGCCTCGTCGGACTGACGCTCTCGTTCATCAACCTGCCGGTGTCGCTGTTCCTCGGCACCGCCCACACCCGCACGCTTCCCCTCGTCGTGTCGGAGTACATGACGTCGCAGCTCGACCCGATCGTCGCCTGCTACGCCGTGCTGCAGACGATCGTGGCCGTGCTCCTCCTGTCCCTGGGTCAGCGCTACCTGTCGCTGCGCCTCCTCTCCTGATCGGACCCGTGCCATGACTGCCTTCTCCCTCGAAGACGCCTGCATCGCCTACAGCGGCAACCAGGTCGTCCACGACATCACCCTCAGCCTGGGCGAGGGTCGCCTGCTCGCCCTCCTCGGCCCGTCGGGCTGCGGCAAGAGCACGCTGCTGCGCGCGGTCGCGGGGCTCCTGCCGCTCAGTTCCGGTCGCATCGTGTTCGGCGACCGCGACGTCACGCGGACGGCGCCCCGTCACCGGAACGTTGGACTGGTGTTCCAGGACCACCTGCTGTTCCCGCACCTCACCCTGCTCGAGAACGTCGCCTACGGGCTCCGGTCGCGTCGAGCCCCGGGAGCCACGGCTCGTGCCCTCGAGATGCTCGACCTCGTCGGCCTCGCGCACCGCAAGGACGACCACCCGTCGGATCTGTCCGGCGGCCAGTCGCAGCGCGTCGCACTCGCGCGGGCGCTCGCCGTCGACCCGGCGGTCCTGCTGCTCGACGAGCCGTTCTCGGCGTTGGACGTCGACCTGCGCGCCGCGATGCGCGAGGAGGTCCGACGAATCGTGACCGAGGCGGGGGCGACGACCATCATGGTGACGCACGACCGTGAAGAGGCGATGGACATCGCCGACGAGGTCGCGCTGCTCTCCGACGGGCGGCTCGTCGAGCACGGCACCGTGCGCGACCTCTACGAGTCGCCCGCGAGTCCCTACACGGCGTCCTTCTTCTCCCGCTCGAACCTGCTGCCCGCGGTGGCGACGGCGACCGGCGAGGCGTCGATCCTGGGCTGGCGCACCCCCGTGCGGGGTTCGGCGGCAGGTGCGGGACCGGCGACAGTCGCCGTCCGGCCCGAGGCGTTCGCGGTGGGGGCGGTGGCCAGCGGCATCCCGGCCGTCCTGGAATCGGTGAAGTGGATGGGGGACCGCGTCGCTACGCGGTGGCGCGCCGTCGACGAGTCGGACCTGACGCTGCGGGTCAGCCTGACGTCGGAGCCGTCGGTCGAAGTGGGACAGGTGGCGGGGCTGTCGTTCGCCGAGAAGGATGCCGTCCGCGTCGCATGAGCGTCACGGCACCACGTCTCGTCCGCCCGCTCATCCTGGGGACCTACGTCCCGGCCCTCCTGTTCGATCTCGGCATCGGCGCCGTCCTGCCGGTGATCGTCACACGCTCGCTCGACCTCGGGACGACCCTGGTGGTCGCCGGACTCATCACGGCGCTGCTCGGCTTCGGCAAGCTCGTCGCCAACATCCCGGCCGGGTGGCTCGCCGCACGGATCGGTGACCGCCGCGCGATGCTCGTCGCGACGGTCATCGCGCTCGCCGCGCTCACTGTGGCGTGGCTTGTGGAATCGGTGGTGGTCTTCGCCGTCGCGATCGGTGTGACCGGTGCCGCGTGGGCGGTGTTCAACCTCGCCCGGCACTCCTTCCTCACCGACGTGGTCCCGTTCGAGCGGCGGGCGCGCGCGCTGTCGACACTGGCCGGCGTGCACCGGATCGGCCTCTTCCTCGGGCCTGTCGTCGGTGCGGTCGTCGTCGCGATATTCGACGCGAGCGCGAGCTTCGCGGTCGCGATCGCCGCGGCGGCTGCGGCCTACCTCTTCGTCCAATTCACCCCGGATCCCGATGTCGCGCCGACGCCGAGCTCGACGCCGGCGCCGCGGGTTGTGCCCGGTGGCCGCGCTCGAGTGTTCGCGACGCTCGGCACCTCGGTCCTTCTCATCGGCGCGGTGCGCGGCATCCGGACGACTGTCCTTCCGGTGTGGGCGGCTCAGCTGGGCTTCGACGCGACGACCACGAGCGTGATCTTCGCCGTGTCGAACCTGCTCGACATGCTCCTCTTCTATCCGTCCGGCATGATCATGGACCGGCTGGGTCGACTGTGGGTCGCCGTACCGTCGATGCTGGTCATGGCGGCGGCGTTCGGCCTGCTGCCGCTGACATCCGACTTCTTGTCCTTTGCAGCTGTCGCCGCGCTGCTGGGCGTCGGGAACGGGCTCGGCTCGGGCATCGTCATGACGCTCGGGTCGGATGTCGCGCCTCCCGGCCCGGCGCGGGCCCGGCACCTCGGGCTGTGGCGCGTGTTCCAGGACGTCGGCGACACCGGCGGCCCGGCGCTCATCTCCGCCGGTGTCGCGGTCGGGATGCTGTCGGCGAGCGTCTGGATCGGCGCCGGCATCAGCGTCATCGCCGCCACGATGCTCTGGCGCTGGGTGCCGGACTACGTGCCGGTCGCTGCCCGCCCGCACGATCACGGGTCGCGTCGCGGATCTCGCCGGCGCCGGAGTCGGCGAGCGGCCCGTCGTCCACCCGTGGCGTGACGGACCTCGTCGCCTCCCGGTGAGACACTGGAGCCTCGATCTCTCGGGAGGCAACCATGGCTCGAATGAGGATGCGGGCAGCCGGCGCGTGCACCGGCGCGCTCGCCGTCGCAGCGCTGCTGCTCGCGGGCTGCGCACCCGAGCCCGTGGCGTCGCCGACGGCATCCGTCTCGTCGCCGGCACCGACCGCGTCGGCTCCGTCCCCGACGGTCTCAGCTCCGGCCTCCCCGTCGCCGAGCGCGACCCCGACACCGACGCCGGACGGTCCGCCGGCGACGCGTCCCGTCGAGCCGCCGACCGGCACCGACCCGGATGCCGCGGGTATGTCCGGGGCGCAGGCCGGGCAGCTGTGCGCCGCCGAGCAGCGGAACGGGCTGGGCGCCGGTGACACGCAGGTCGGCCAGCCGACGGCGTACGAGCGGACCGTCGCACCGACCTGGTACGTGACGATCCTCGCCGAGAACGAGTTCGGCCAGTACTACCAGGAGTGCGTGCTGGGCGGCTCCGCCGACGCCCCGGACTGGTCGGTCGTGCAGCAGACGCCGAAGGACGAGCTGACGAAGGCGCATATAGAGCACATGCGCACCGAGAACGAGGGGTTCGACGAGGATCACTGATCCCCGGCTACGGTGAGGCATGGCCATCACCGTTTTTCCGCCGCGCGACTTCGCCCTCGAGGGGCAGCGCTGCCGCGTGCACGTGTACGACGTCGTCACGGGCACAGATCGCATCGTGTTCGAAACCGACGACATCCTGCTCGAGGCGCCGAACTGGGCGCCGGAGGGTCTGCTGCTGAACGGCGCAGGGAAGCTCTGGTCGCTGGAAGCGGATGCCGAGGCGGGTGACATCAGCGAAGTGCCGCTCACCGGCATCCCGCCCATCAACAACGACCACGTGCTGGTGCGGGGGACGGGCGACATCCTGCTGTCGGCGAACGACGGGCAGATCTACCGGGCGCCGCGGACCGGGGGAGAGGGTGTGCGGATCACGAATCCGGACGACCCGTTCATGCACTTCTTGCACGGGGTGAGCCCGGATGCCGCGTGGATCGCGTACACGGCGCTGTCGATCGACGACGGTCGGGTGCTGTCGGCCGACCTGCGCACGGCGCGGATCGACGGGTCGGAGGACGAGCCGCTGACCACGGACGAGGTCGCCGACGGCAGCGAGTGGGCGCCCGACGGGTCGTGGATCTACGTGAACACCGAGCGGTTCTCCGAGACGCCGGGGCACGCGCAGGTCGCGCGGATGCGCCGTGACCGTTCGCAGGTCGAGCAGCTGACGTTCGACGACCGCGTGAACTGGTTCCCGCATCCGTCGCCGACCGGGCGGGATGCCGTGTACATCAGCTTCCCGCCGGGGACGCAGGGCCACCCGGCTGATCTCGAGGTCGAGCTGCGGCTGGTGCGGAACGGGCACTGGGGTCATCCCGAGACCATCGCGACAGTGTTCGGTGGGCAGGGCACGATCAACGTGAACAGCTGGACCTCGGACGGTTCGCGGTTCGCGTACGTCGACTATCCCGTGGGGTGACGCGTCCGGCAACCGTGCTGTTTTCGTTACTCGCGACGGTTCGGCCGGATGAAAGGCTGACGGTGTCGAGAGTTTCGGGGGATGGAATGGCAGTGGTGAGTGCGCGCCTGCGTGCGGGGGTCGTCGGAGTGCTGGTGCTGGGCGGCCTGCTGACGGGATGTACCGCGACCGCCGCGCCGACGGCGTCGCCGTCCGCGACGACGGAGGTGTCGCCGGCGCCGACGGAGGTGTCGCCGGCGCCGAGCCCGGCAGTCTCACCCGAGTCGTCGCCGTCACCGACTCCGGATCCGACGGGGGATGCGGCGGCTATGAGCGAGTCCGAGGCGGCTGACGTGTGCAAGCAGTGGCACCTCTCCGAGCCCATCGGGGAGACGACCGTGCAGACGGGGGAGCCGATGGCGCTCGAGCGGTACGACCGACCCGAGTGGTACGTCTACATCCCGGCCGAGAACGAGTTCGGCCCGCTGTACCAGCAGTGCGTGGTCGGCGGGACGGCGGCGGAGCCGACGTTCCTGATGGTCAGCGAGACGTCGACCGATGACTTCGACCAGGTGATCGAGGATATGCGGTCGGCCGATCTCGAGGGCTACTGAATCGAGCGTTCTTGATAGGCAAGTGACTACTTGCCTATGCTTGTGGCATGGCCGACGTCTACAAGGCTCTCGCCGACGAGACGCGTCGGATGATCCTCGACGAGCTCGCTGAGCGTGACGAGCAGACGCTGTTCGAGCTGTGCGTGCGTCTGGCGGAGCGCGGTGTGACGCCGACCCGCCAGGCGGTGTCGCAGCACCTCGCCGTCCTCGAAGAGGCGGGGCTCGTGCACAGCGAGCGTCGCGGCAAGTTCAAGTTCCACACCATCGACACCCGGCCGCTCGCGCAGATCGCGGAACGCTGGCCCCGTCCGTCAGGAGAATCATGAAGATCCAGACCGTCAGCGTGTTCGTCGACGATCAGCAGCGCGCGCTCGAGTTCTACACCGAGAAGCTCGGCTTCACGGTCGCCGCCGACGTCCCGATGGGGGAGTTCCGTTGGCTGACCGTCGTCGACCCGGCCGCGCCCGACGGCACGCAGCTGTCGCTCGAGCCGAAGGGGCACCCCGCGGTCATGCCGTTCACCGACGCGCTGCTCGAGGACGGCATCCCGTTCTTCGTCCTCGGCGTCAACGACGTGCCGGCCGAGTACGACCGGCTGCGGGGGCTCGGTGTCGAGTTCACGCAGGCGCCGATCGATCACGGACCGGTGACGACCGCGGTGTTCAGCGACACGGTCGGGAACCTGCTGCAGCTCGCGGCGTTCAAGGGCTGAGGTCACTCGGCCGGCGGAGCGCCGGTGTCGATCTCGAGGTACTGCGGCTGCAGCGGGATGACGTCGCCCGGGTGGATGACCGGGGGCTCGGCGGCCCACTCGCCTATCAGTGAGGTCAGGTAGTACAGGTCGAAGCAGAAGCGGTCGCGGATGCTGCGCCAGTTGTCGTTCGCCGCGACGGTGTAGTCGATGAGGGTGCCGTCGGCGTCGGAGCGGCTCGTGCCCTTGGCGCCGTAGGCGACGCCGGTGTCGAGCGGCGCGCCCGTGACGTTCGCGCGGGAGACGGGGGAGTTGTACTCGATCGGCTCCCAATTGATGGATGCGACGATCGGATGACCACTTCCGTCGGCCGGGCAGGCCGGGAAGAGGTAGCCCGACGCGCGGCGGGCATCGGCGAGTGATCCCTTCTGCAGCGCGATGTGCTCGCCCGCGATGAGGGTTGTCGCGTTCGGGTCGTAGATCTCGTAGAGCTCCTCGAGGTCGAGGCAGAACCGGTTCGCGACGCCCTGCAGGGTGTCGTTCGCCGCGAGGACGTAGATCGTGGCGAGTCCGTCGTCGTCGCGCTCGTACACCGCGCCGTCGGCGCCAGTGCGGTGGCCGGTGTCGGCCCGTTCCGGTGAGGCGGCACAGGTCTCTCGGACCTTCTCCTGCTCGGCTCTCGCTTCGTTCGACACCCCGGCGACCGCCTCCGCGTCAGCCGGCGCGGCGGGCGATTCCTCGACTGGTTCCGACGTATCGACCGTGCAGCCCGCGAGAGCGGTGGCCAGGATCGCGAAGAGGGCGACGGTCGCCCGAGCGGATGCCGGGCGCCGACGTGTCGTGTTCTGCGCGGCGCTCATCCCCGCACGCTATCGGCCGGCGGGGCGATCCTCAAACGTTTCGAAGAACGCGATCCGCGAAGCGCTTGCCGATGAGGCGGTGAGCCTCGGGGCTCGGGTGCAGGCGGTCGGGGAGCGGGTGGGTGGCGGCATCCGCTTCGCCGTAGAGGGCGAGGCCGTCGACGAGGTGCAGGTGCGGGTCGTCGCGGTGCGCGTGGACGTCGGCGAGGGCGTCGCGGATGACGCGGAGCGTGAGGCGTCCGCCGGCGGTGTCGCCAGGGGTTCCGGCCGCGCCGAAGAGCAGGGTGCCGCTGGCGAACGACTCCGGCTCGATGGCGCCGGGGCCGGGGGTGTCTTCGTGGATGCCGCACCAGATCGGCGTGATGAGGTGCAGGGGCGTGTCGGGGTGGCCGTCGCGGATCGTGTCGAGGAAGCCGTGCACCGCCGGCACGAACGCGCGCAGCCGCATGGCGTCAGCGTTGACGACGTTGATGCCGAGCGCGACGCTGATGACGTCGGCGGAGGTGTCGCGGATGACGCGGGCCATGAACGGGTCGACCTGTGCGCTGCCGCCGACGCCGAGGTTGCGCAGGTCGAGTTCGGCGTGCCGGGCGGCGAGCGAGACCCAGGTGGAGCTCGGCTGCGTCGCGTTCGAGCCCTGGCTGATCGAGCTGCCGTGGTGCACCCAGCGCGGGCGCTCGGTCGTATCGGGGGAGGCTGGTGCGTTGGCGCGCAGCGCGAGGAGCTCGATCGTCTCGTTGTGCGGCAGCCAGAGCTCGACGAGCTTGTCGCGCGGCTCGAGTCCGTCGACGGTGATGCGCTGGGTGGGTCCTTCGACGAGCTGACGGATACCGGTGGCCGGGTCGGTGTCGAGGGTGTCGCCGCCGTCGAGTTCGACGCTGTCGTGCAGAGCGCCGTCGATGCGGACGTCGACGCGTCCGCGCGGGCGGGAGAGTCCGCGCAGGGTGGCGCGCGTCGCGTGAAGGTCGAGTTCGAGACGGGATGCCGCGGTGCGCACCGCGATGCGCGCGCCGGCGGGCTGCGCCTCGACGCCGAGGAGTTGCGGCTCGGGGTACTGGGTGCGGACCCAGGTGGGCAGACGGTGCAGGCGCAGGCCGCGGTCGGTGGGTTCGAGCTCGGCGAGTCCGCGGACGATCGTGGTGTCGAGGGTGATGTCGATCATGCGGGGTCTTTCGGAGTCCAGGTGCGGAGGGCGCGGTCGAGGGCGTCGAGGGCGCGGTTCCAGGAGGTGTCGGTGGTCTCGTCGCGGTGGACGAACGACGAGGCGGATTCGAGGGCGAGGTAGCCGGCGATGGTGGCGCTCGCGAAGCGGACCGCGTGGACGGTCTCGCCTTCGGGCAGGGTGTAGTCGCCGAGCGATCCGACGACGAGCGCCGAGATGCGGGATGCCGCCGGCTCGGTGATCTCGTTGCGGTCGACCGGCTGCGAGATCATCGCCCAGCGCGCCGGGTGGGCGAAGGCGTAGGCGCGCTGCGCGTCCGCGAGGTCGCGGAGGGTGGGGGCGCCGCCGATCGCGTCGGCGAGCTCGTGGAAGACCGCGGCCTGGACGGCGCTGCGGAGCGCGGCGAGGTCGCGGACGTGCGCGTAGAGACTGGCGGTCTGCACGCCGACGCGTCGGGCGAGCGCCGACATCGAGAGCGCGCCCGGTCCGTCGGCGTCGACGAGGTCGAGCGCCGCTCGGGTGAGGGCATCGGGGGAGAGGTTCGCGCGGGGCACGAGGAGTTAACCTACACCCTTTAGGTTGGGGGTCGTTTGTCGCCGGGGGTGGGTACTCGATCTATTGGGGCCTTGACGCTTGTCGCCTCACGGTCGCGCGTCAGGTGCGCTACGTTCAGCGCATGACTTCGACGGGCGATAAGGACGAACTCAAGCCCTTTCGAGCGCGAGAAGTCGGGGCTCATTGCGATAGGTATGGCGTTTGGCGTGATCTGCATGGTCGCGAGTGCAGTGGGCATCTACGGTGACGCGTCAGGAGACTGGGGCGTGATGACGGGCGGCGAGGGACGAGACATCCGTATGCCGATGTGGATGCGGTTCTCGATGTCGATAGGTGTCGCTCTCTTGTTCGCGGCCGGGTCCGTTTCGTACGCGATCCTCTTCGTGCGGGGGCCGGAGACGCCGCCGGTGGTTCAGAAGGACCAGGGTGGAACAGAACAGCCCGATCTCGCGGAGGGGTGATCGCGAGCGTGGACGCACCTTCTAAGTACCCGACTGCGATGGTCGATGGCTTCGAGCTTGGAATGTTCGTGTCCTACGACGACTGCGGGGACGCGTGGGTCGTAGCTCCGGACGGTCGTATCGCTGGCCTGGTGTGGGAGTCGGGTGACGCTACCTATTTCAGGACGATCCGTGAGCCAGACGAGGAGCGTTGGGGCACGTACGCGGTGTCACAGCCGCTGCCGATGACGACGGACGCGGAGGCCGCGGGGTACCTTCGGGCGATCCTGCCGCAGCTGCGCTCTCAGTGGGCGCACAGCTAACCGGACGTCACCTGGTTTCAGCTGCGAGTTACGCACAGGTGGAAAGCGACGGCCGATTCTTTGGCAGCGGGTGAGGCCGGCGACGGCGCGACGCCGTGAGGGGTGAGGCCGTCGAGGGTGACCTGCCATAGGTCGGCCCGTCCGCCGTGCGTCCAATTGGTGTCTTGGCGAACCGGGGTGTATGTGTTCATCCCCGTCGCGTTCGCCTAAATCGTGAACGGCTTCGTGCAGTTGCGACGCGAGGCCGGCTGGGGCAAGAGCGAGGGTGAGCAGCCTCCGACGGACTGACGCGTCAGGACTGTCCGGGCTTCCAGGGGAACGGGTTGAAGATCAAGTTCTCCTGCAGGGTGAAGTCGCCTTGGCGCATGCCGCTGTAGACGCCGTCGTACCAGTCCTCGGGCGACGTGCCCTCGTAGTTGTTCGGGAAGGCTTCTGACACGTAGGCGTCGTGGATGATGTCGAGGTAGCCGATCGCCGCATCCTCGTCACCGCGGTCGAACGCCGCCCGCGCAGCGTCGACGTTGGCGTACTCGAAATAGCTCCAGATGCGGTTGGCGGTCGTGACCTCGGCCCAGTTGGGCCCGTCCTCGGGGCGGTCGTAGTAGCCGGGGTCGACGGGGAAGGAGTACCCGGCGGGGAGCGGGAAGGGGAACGCCGTCGCCGCGTCGCGGTAGTACTCGAGGATGCCGTCGAGATCGCGGTGCAGCATGTGGTGCGGGTTGGCCTGCATGTAGGTCTCGGCGTATTCGGCGGGGGAGGCCGGAATGGAGGGGAGGCCCTCCCAGGCGGGGGCGTTGGGGCCGGCGACCCCGGCCGACTCAGCCGCTGTTGAGGTCGGGGCAGGCTTCTCGCTTGTGGCGACGATCTCCATCGCCGAGCATGCCGTGAGCGACCCGATCGCGAGGAGCGCTGTCGCGGCGAGGGCGAGGAACGTCGAGGCACGGCGCATGGGGGCAGTCTGGCAGACGGGGCGGTGGGGTGCATCGCCCGATGAGGTGAAGGCGGGCGGACCCCGTTTGGCAAGGCGACGGATGGCATCGGCGTCCTGAGAGAATGGCGCGCGAAGGACCGTCAGCTGGGCAGTGCGTCCAGCACCGTCCGGTGATCCCACGTCGCGTGCAGGACGTGCGCAAGTTCAGGGTCCGGGCTCGACGTGCATTCCGGTAGCGCATTCTCGTCTCGCGCCTCGACACGGACCGCCCGCCCTCCGAGCCCGAAGGGCGGGATATCGTTCGCGAGGATGCCGTCGATGGCGAGGCTGGCGTAGCCCGGCTCCCACCACGTGTCGTAGGCATGCCTTAGATCTTCTTGCCGCACCGCCACCCAGACGCCGAAGGTGACGGAGTACCCGTCGGTCAGCTGCACGGTGAGGAGCGCGCGCAGGAAGCATCCGACGTGTTGAACCATGAGGAACGTGGACCGCATCGGGTCGCCGTCAACCAATCCCCACGTGTCGTCGGCGTGCTCCGAGCCGGGGCGCGCGAGTACCGGGTCGGGAAGGCGGAAGCGGATGTTCCGGTCGTGCTCATCGAGTTCATGACCGCAGTGGGCGCACACGTGCTCGATCATCAGGCCTGCAACCGGAGGTTCATGGCAGGAGGCTAGCGCGACTCCAGGCTTCCGTCGCAGGTTTCGAACACGTACGCAGGGTCATCCGGCGTGACGAGATCCCGGTCCCGCAGAACGACGGATGCCGGTGTCTCAGGGTCGGCGCAAACCTCATCCCACGGTCGGGGGAGGTTGTCGGTGTACTCGATGACGAGGACCTGATCGCCGTAGACCTCGGTGTAGGCGAAGCATTCCTCGTAGGCCGCGCACTCCTCGACGACGGCGAAGTCGAAGCCGGCGCGCGAGCGGAGGAATGACGCATCCTCCGCGGCGTTCTTTTGTCCGGCTGCGAGTCCGACGTCGTGCGCGGTGTCGACGAGCAAGGTCGCGAGGTCGAGCGCGTGGTCGCGGCTGAGGACACCGTCGGTGCGGGTGTAGGTGTCGAGGTTGTCGAATTCGACGGCGTCGAACCCGTCGGACGCGCAGTCGCGGATCCACGGCCCGACGATCTTCGCGATCTCGTCCGCCTTGCGGGTGTCGAGGATGACCTCGTCCGGCCAGTCCGGATCGATCACGGGCTGACCGTCGTCATCGCGCAGGAGGAGGTCGTCTGGCCAGGTATCGAGCTCGCCCGGCTGTGTCTGGAAGCCGTTGACGTAACAGACGGAGTAAATGCTGTCGTCGGATGCCGCGGCCCGATCGCGGATCACGATGTCGACGCCATCGGGCGGGTCATAGGCGCCGCCGAGTTGGTAGTCGAATTGCGCTCCGGCGGGCGGAAGATGGGGCCCTGCGGGTGGGTCGTGAGGTGGCGGCGCCTGATCGGTGCAGCCGGTGAGCAGCAACGCGGCCGCGGCGAGCAGGGGGAGTGCGCGCCGGACGGTCATGTCGCGAACCTACCGGACGCCGGGGGATCGGTAGACTCGATGGGCCAGCCTCTGTAGCTCAATGGAAGAGCAGTTCCGTCCTAAGGAAACGGTTGGGGGTTCGAGTCCCTCCAGGGGCACAGTCTCTTTTTGCCTCTGACCAGGTTTTTCTTCTGAGGTCAGACCACACAAAAGTCGTTTTTGCCCGCTTTTTGCCCGCATTCTGAAACTTCGGGTCACCGAAAACGGCCGTCTGCAACGGCCTGCGCGGGGCGGCTGAGAACGCCAAAATCGAGCGTTGGGGGCGAAATCTGCCTCGTCGAAAAACTGAGCAATCTGATCTCGGCGGTCACTGAGGTCGCGCGTAGCGAGTCTGCGGTCCTGACGGCAGCGCCACCAACGGCATCTGGTCGTTAAGTCGCGTCGCGACGGCATCCAGATCGTCGTCGAAGAGGTCGGCGTAGGTGTCGAGTGTCATCGCTGCAGACGCGTGCCCGAGCATGCGCTGCACGGCCTTCGCGTTCGCGCCCGAGCTGATCGCCAGCGATGCGGCGGTGTGACGGAGGTCGTGAGGAGTGAGTCGAGGGATCGATGGATCGAACTCCTGCGCACGCCGGACCGCGTTCGCGAACCATCCCTTGCTGCCCGAGTTGCGCATGTGAGTGACCCCGTCGCCGAACAGCAGACCTTCGGGCCCCTTGCCGGCGCACGCCTGCTCGATCATCGGCGCAAGACGCTCGGGGTACGGAACGGAGCGCTTCTCGTGCGTCTTCGGCGTGCCTACATGGATCACGTACGCGATCATCACCGCGTTCTCCTCGATGAGGAAGCGCCGACGGAGACGGTTCACGCTGCGCACCCGGAGCCCCGTGGCTTCGCCCCAGCGGAGGCCCGTGTACGCCAGCGTCAGGACCAGCGTCGGATACGCCGAGCACGCCGCCAGCGTCGCCACCTGGTCGTGCGAGAGGTAGACGCGGCGCTTGCCCGGCCCGTGCCGGGGAAGATCGCGCACGTAGCGGGCGGGATTGCTCGCGAGGCGACGGTCGTCGCTGGCGACGTCGAGGATGCCGGCGAGGACTCCGAGTGCTCGAAGAACGACCGTGCGCGACTTCTGCGTCGCGAGGTCGGACACCCAGTCCTGAACTTCAGAGCGCCGGATCGAGGAGATCTCTCGGTCGGCCCAGACCGGAGCGACGTGGTTCTTCCACGCGCGCTCGAGCGTCATGTAGTACGAAGGCTTCGACATCGGCGGCTGCTTCGGTCGCAGCCAGCTGTCGGCGAACATCCGGACGGGAACCCGTGACGACGACGGGTCGATGTACTCGCCCTTCGACTTCGACACCGTGACCATCGAGAGGTACAGCTTCGCCTCACGCATCGTCGTGAAGCCGCGTTTCTCCGCCTCGGTGCGATCCGGCTTGCGATAGCGGACGCGGTAGCGGCGGCCCTTCGCCGATTCGTATGGGGTGATGCTGCCCATCTCGACCTCCGATCGATGCCGGGTTGAGGGTCAGTACCGGCCCAGTGTCGGACAATGGCGGGATACCGTCAACGCGGCCGATTACACATGTGGATAGTTGACGGAGAACGTCGTCAACTGGCGTTGGGGCCCGGGGGCGCCTCCCTCCGACGCCGAGAGTGTAGCGATCGTTCGCGCCTCCGTTCTCGCCGCTCACTCCTTGCAGACTCCTCGCTGGCGCGCTCCGCTTAGCAGCCGTTCGCCCTCGAGCACTTCGCCGCGCCCGATCGCTGGTGCGGCTTATGTCGGAGCGACGGCAGCCGTGCTCGACTTACTGGCGTGCGCCTGCGGCCTTTGTCCGCCTTCGACCACACCGCGTGCGTTCTTCCCGGCGTCGCGGCAGAGCCACGTCGGTGGGGTCCATTAGCTTGGGTCCTGTCCTCCTGGCCGGAGGCGACAGGAGGAACATGAGCATCACATTCGGCGTGGGAGCGGGGTCGGTTCTGCAGTCGACGCTGCTCGCTGATGATCGCGCCATCCGGGTTGGCGCGATCCACCGACTCGACTTCCACGAGGCCGTCGTGCTAACCCATGACAAGTGGAAGTTCGATGCGGGCGGGATTCCTCAGCACTCCTTCCTGCTCGCAACCGCGCGAGACGCAGACCGACCCGGTGACGACGACGAGGTCTTGCTCCTCAGGGTCGAGGGCACCGCACCGCTCTCGCTCGAGTCCGATCTGCTCGCGGTCCGTGAGGAGTCGCTCCGTGATGCGCTTAGCCGAGCTGAGGACCCGTCGCCCAGCGTAGTTCTTGACCGCCACATGGACCCATTCACGCTGAACCGCGCGTCGTTCACCGGTCTGAAGTGTCGTGTGCTCGGCACCTTCTACGAGGACATCGTCGGCGGAACGACGCAGCTCGTGTTCGGCGCCGACGTCGACAATTTCTACGCGACGAGCACGTACCGAGTGCTGAAACCGACTGGTGCCGGCTTATCAGCCATCGCGAGCTACCTGAAGCCCGATTCGGCGCCCGGCGACCATGTGCGCCTTGGTGTCGTTCGCTATTCCGCCACCCGCCGGCGCGCTGTCGCCGCGAACCAGGCCGACGCAGCGGTCAACGTGCGCATCCAAGACTTCATCGGGCACAAGACGGCCCTTCTCGGAATGACCCGCTCGGGCAAATCGAACACCGCGAAGATCATCATCGCCAAGACATTCGTCGCGTCGGAGCAGCGTCGCAGGGACGGGAGGTCTCCGATCGGTCAGTTGATCTTCGACCCGCAGGGCGAGTACGCGAACGCTAACGTGCAGGACGAGTCGGCAATCGCCGGACTTGGCGCAGAGCATGTGCGCATCTACAAGTTCGGCGCAGACGGTGGGCAGGCGCACGTCAAGCCGCTGGCGATCAACTTCTTCGACCCGAAGCAGATTGGCACCGCACAGGGTCTGATTGCGGCCACGCTTTCGCAGCAGAGCGCGTCGGGTTACGTGCAGGACTTCATCGCCACCGACTTCACCGGAGGCTCTGACTCGCAGGACTACGGCGCCAAGAACCACGCCAGTCGGGGGAGACTCGGGCTCTACGCGACGCTCCTGCGCGCTGGATTCAAGGCGCCGAACGGGTTCCAGGTCAACGTGAGCATGAAGCGCGAATTCGCCGATCAGGTGGCAAGCGCGATCAATACGATCCCGTTCCCCCCAGCGCAAAACGGATACGTGAGGATCCCCGGCGATCAGGTCGTGAACGCCGTCCTAAAGATCGCCGAACTTCGCGAGTCCGACGACGCGAACGCGAAGGACTTCGGCCGTGAGACTCCCTGGACGAGCACCGAAGGGATGGCGACCGGCAAGTCGTCGTCGGGTTCGGGAAAAGTCCGCGGCTATCTGAACCTCATCCCGATGCGCGTGTTCCACGATCCCGCGGTGACCGACGACGTCGCCGAGGGCATCTACCAGGAGCTTCTCGAGGGTCGCATCGTTATCGTCGACCTTCACATCGGCAGCGAGAAGGTAATTCAGACGATGTCCGAGACGATCACGGAGCATCTCCTCGAGCGGCATACCGGCGTCTTCACAAACGGCGAGGAGCCCGGGCACATCCAGGTGATGCTCGAAGAGGCACACAACCTCTTCGCGTCCGATCGCTACAAGAACGACGCCGACGTGTGGGTGCGTCTCGCGAAGGAGGCAGCGAAGCTGAAGATTGGCATGCTGTACGCGACCCAAGAGGTGACCGGCGTCGCCCATCAGGTTAAGGCGAACACTGCCAACTGGGTCGTCGCGCACCTCAACAACCGCCAGGAGCTCAACGAGCTGGGCAAGTTCTACGACTTCGGCTCCTACGCTGACGCGATCCTCGCGTCTGAAGACCGCGGATTCGTGCGACTGAAGACGCTGTCGTCGCCGTTCATCGTGCCCGTCCAGATCGAGCGCTACGCGAAGGCACTGATCGACGAGGCCAAGGCCGTGGCGGCGGGGAGCTAGGGGTGCCGTACGTCACCGCAGCAGGCGACAGCTTCGAGCGCGCCGGCCGTCTCAGTCACAGTGCAGCGGCCGTCCAAGCGATGGCGGATCATGCCGAGTTCTTCGTGCCGGCGGACGCGCTGGCCGACGCTACGTGGGTCCGCGACGTCGTGGTGCCGAAGTCGTCGCTATCTGGCGCGGATGCATCGTCATCGCTCGACTGGGCCATTGCAATCGATGGCTCACACCTAACGCAGCAGGTGCGCGACGGGATGCCGTCCGTCCTTTACGGGTTCGCGCAGGCTGCCGCCGCGCTCGTCGACCTGGCCGTAATGACCGAGCAGTCAGCAGCGCGCTTCGTGGACCCCATCGAAATGGAACGGGCCGTCTCCACGGCGCTCGTCACCCTCGACCTTCCCGTTGCCGGCGCCTATTCCCGCGAAGGCATCGACATCAAGACGTCGTGGCGCGAACTGACGAACCGGATCTTCCGCGAGAAGTATGTGGAAGTCGACGGCTTCAAGCACAGTCTACTTGAGCTGCTCTTCCGCCTGCACGGCGTCCCGGGCGGCGCAGCCGACTCGGTCCCGGTGAACTGCCCCGACTGCTCCATCAGAGACCTCGCCGTCGAGTACGACGGGATGAAATGCCCCGCTTGCACCCTGGACCTCTACCCGACCGACACCCTCCGCATCCACGAGGGGGTCCAGGAGGACAAGTCGAACGAGGAGTCGCTCGGGCGTCTGCGATCGGTGATCGAGCTCCTGGTGCTCGTCGGACTCACGACCCTCATGTGGGAACGGTCGCGTCGGTTCCTCCTCCCGCGGACGCTTTTCATTCAGGACGGCCCGCTCGCGATGTACGGCGAGCCGGCAAAGCTACGTGCGCAGGCCGAGCGGTACTTCCGGGCGATGGCGAACTCAACCCCCGGCGAGGCGCCGTACATCTGCGGCATCGAGAAGTCAGGTGCGTTTGTCGACTACGGGCGCGCGCTCGCACGTCACGACCTCGTCCAGCCCGGAGAAGTCGTCATCTGCGGGAGGCAGATCCTGGAGAAGCTGGTAAGCACCAACGATCCGATCGCCTACGGTAAGGAGACCTACTGGGGTCGGAAGTTCATCTACCGCAGCCTTGACAGCCGAGTCGTCGTGATCACCGTCCCGCCCCTCAGCGGCAGCGCGTACGATGCCCGCGGCGGACAGCCGGGCCCCGACGGGTACCCGACGCTCCCGGCGATCCTGGATGTCATAGATCGCACTGGCTCCTCGATGTACCAAGATGGCATCATCCCAGTCGCCGCCGCGCACGGACGGGCGGCCTTCCCGATCGGCGTCGGCACGGACGTGCTCCGGCTCGTCGCGCGCGAAAAGCTTGGGCTTGCCCGCTAAGTGAGAAGGAGGGGCATCGTGCTCCAGCCATCGCCGACGCGGACGCGCCAGCACGCAGCCTCCCGTACAGCGCCGACCCGCTATCTGTCGCCGTTGCGATACCCGGGCGCTAAGTCCAAGCTGACGCCACTCATCGGCGAGATGATCCGAGACGCGCGCGACCGCCGTGCTCTCCACGGGCACGTCACGCTTGTGGAGCCGTTCGCGGGTGGTGCGTCGACGACATTGAGATTGCTCACAGACGGCGTGGTCGATCGCGCGATCATCGGCGATGCGGACCCAATGCTCTCGGCATTCTGGCATGAGGCCGCGAGCGCGCCCGAGCGACTCGTCGAGCGCATGTCCGACGAGTTCGATCGCTACCTCGCGATCGGTGGCGATGTGGCCGTCGCGCGCTGGGATTACTGGCGCGCATGGCAACCGGAGCTGGGGGTTTCGCCCGACGAGACTCGCGCCACGCTCGCCGTGAAGTGCCTCTTCCTTAACCGCACCACCTTCTCGGGCATTCTCCATGGCAGCGCCGGCCCGATCGGCGGCCGCGCGCAAACGAGCGACTACACCATCGGCTGCCGCTACCCCGTCGATGGCCTAGCCGAGCGCATCCGCTGGATCGGGCATCTCGCCGACACTGGCCGCCTGATCCTCGTCCACTCCGGCACCTGGCGCGAGACACTCGACCTCGGCGTCGAGTTCGTAGACGATCCGCAGGAACTCGTCGCGTACCTCGACCCTCCCTACATCGAGAAGTCGGACCGCCTTTACGCGACCGGGTTCGAGGGCTCTGGGCGCGCCCCGGACGTCTGGCGCGGGATCGGGCCGCATCAAGCACTCGCCGGCTACCTCCTGACCACAGCCCCGTTTCGCTGGATTCTCTCCTACGACTTCCATCCGGAGCTTCTGGCCAACGGACTGCTATACGGACGGCGACGCACGATTCCGACTCTCGACGCACGTGCCGCGGGAGCAGGAGCGTGGCGGATCAAGAACTATACAGTGGCTTTGCAGCATTCGGCATCGACGCAATCGAGTCGGCGGGACGTCAAGGAACTCATCTTGACAACGCTGTAGCGATATCCCCAGTTATGGCGCGGCCGAATACTGCGGCGTCGATAGGTTGGATGACGGGCTGCCAAGTCGGAAGAGGAGCAATGGCGCGGATTCACGAGCTGCTAGGACAACTTCGCGCGTCGAACCCGTCACTCGCAGCTGAGATCGAGCGCGAGGTCGACGTACTGTCGGGGCGGCGCGCCTTCGGGCTCAACTTCGAGCGGCATACTCCAGAAGCCGTCGAACTGCCGGGCCGGAAGGTTCGCGTCGGCGACAAGGTTCGGGTCCAGCCGCCACGCGGGGAGCTTTCCAGGGCCGCGCACCGAGCGCTCTACCGAGTTGTGTCGATCGAGCGGCGCGGCGGTAGCCGAGAAGCCATGATCGCGCCGATCTCGGAGAATTCCGGGGACCCAGAGGCTGGCGACACCAGTAGATCCACTGATGTCGACGACCTCGTCGTGGTCGCTGAGTTCCGCGACCCGATCTACCCCGGTCTTGTGTCGACCGGCAAGGTTGAGCGCGGCGGAGACAAGCCCTTCCACACCGTCATCAACGCCGAGAACTTTCACGCGCTTCAGACCCTTCTGTTCACGCATCGCGGCAAAGTCGACGCCATCTACATCGACCCTCCATACAACACCGGCGCGCGCGACTGGAAGTACAACAACGACTACGTCGAAGGCGACGACCTCTATCGCCACTCAAAGTGGCTTGCATTCATGGAACGGCGTCTACTCATGGCGAAGGAACTCCTGAACCCGGACAATTCGGTCCTCATCGTCACCATCGACGAGAAGGAATACCTCCGACTCGGGCTGCTACTAGAGCAGACGTTCCCGGAGGGGAAGATGCAGATGGTTAGCTCCCTCATCAACCCGACTGGTGCAATCAGAACGAATGAGTTCACGCGCACCAACGAGTTCATCTACTTCGTCTCATTCGGTGCTGCCGAACTCGCGGCGGACACGACGGACATCGGTGAGGGCGAGGAAGTTCGCTGGAACCAGCTCCGCCGCTTCGAGCTGTCGTCGGCCCGCCGCGGGCCGCAGCCCCGACCTGACCAGTTTTACCCGATCTATGTGGATGTCCAGACGGGTCGGATTGCTGAGATCGGTGACTCGATCCCCGTGCATGTTGAGCGAGACTCGGTGCCTGACAGGCCCGGCTGTGTGACGCTGTGGCCGTTGAAGCCCGACGGCACGGAGATGATCTGGGGGCTGACGCCAACCTCGCTTCGATTGCGGCTGGCACAAGGGTTTGTCCGGGTCACCCGCGGGAAGGGTGCAGACGACCAATTCTCTGTCTCCTATCTCACCAGCGGAAAGGTTGGCTCTGTCGCCGACGGGAGCATCCGAATCGTCGGTCGTCGGCCGGACGGCTCGGCAATCGTCGAACGCGTCGATGGAGTCAAGAAGGTGATGCCGACGACCCAGTGGGTTCGTGAATCCCATAGCGCCCAGGCGTACGGGACCAAGCTGCTCTCCCAAGTCATTCCGAATCGCCGGTTCCCGTTCCCAAAATCGCTGTACGCGGTGGAGGACGTACTCAGATACTTCGTTGGCAGCAGACCAAGCGCGACGGTTGTCGACTTCTTCTCCGGATCAGGCACAACAGCTCACGCGGTTATGCGCCTCAACAAGCAGGACGGCGGTCGACGTCGATCCATCTCGGTCACTAACAACGAAGTCAGCGCCGATGAGCAGGCGAAGCTCCGCAAGCAGAACCTCCGCCCCGGCGACCCCGACTGGGAGCAGTGGGGCATCTGCGACTACATCACAAAGCCGCGCATTCGGGCCGCTATTACCGGCCAGACACCGGACGGCAAGCCGATCAAGGGCGACTACAAATTCACCGACGTGTTCCCCATGGCCGACGGCTTCGACGAGAACGTCGAGTTCTTCACCCTCACCTACGAAGCGCCGATGCGCGTGCAGTCAAACCGAGAGTTCGCGCGGATCGCACCATTCCTGTGGTTGCGCGCTGGCTCGCAAGGACGTCGGATCGAGTCTCTCGAGACTGGCTGGGACGTCGCCGACGCCTATGGTGTCCTCGCGGATCTCGACCAGACCGACGCTTTCCTGACTGCGCTTGCCAACACTCCGTCGGTAGCGATCGCGTACATCGTCACAGACGAGGACCGGCTGTTCGAGGCCATATCGCGCGAGCTCCCGTCCGGCGTTGAGCCGGTGCGGCTGTACCAGTCGTATCTCAGCAACTTCGAGATCGACGCGATGCGGAGTGTGCGATGAAGTTCACGCTCAAGGACTACCAGCGCGATGCCGTCATCCAGGTTCTCGACAACCTCGACCGTGCGCGCACCAAGTACCACGCGGATCATCCCAAAGAGACATCGTTCACGCTCACGGCGACGACCGGCGCCGGCAAGACCGTCATGGCGGCCGCGGCCATCGAGGCGCTGTTCTACGGGAATGACGAGTTCGAGTTCGCCCCCGACCCCGGTGCCGTGGTGATCTGGTTTTCGGACGACCCCAATCTCAACGACCAGACCCGCATCCGACTCATGCAGGCGTCGGAGAAGCTGACGCACGATCGCCTCGTCACCGTCGAGTACCCGTTCTCAGTGCAGCAGCTTGACCCCGGCAAGGTCTACTTCCTCAACACCCAGAAACTCACCGCGACGTCACGCCTTACGATGAAGGCCGCCCGCTTGCGGGCGACCGAACAGACTGGTGCCGAGACCCTGATCTCACCCGATGGCCTTGCGTGGACCATCTGGGAAACACTCGCCAACACGATCGACGACGACGGCCTCACTGTGTACCTCGTGATCGACGAGGCGCACCGCGGCTTCAACACGAAGGCGACGAAGGACAAGCCGACGATCGTCAAGGGTCTAGTCGACGGCACCGAGACCGGCGTGCCGATCCCGGTCGTCTGGGGCATTTCAGCCACGATCAAGCACTTTGCCGACGCGATGGGCGACGCGGCGCTCAGCGCCGACCGCGAGGCGCTACCCGCGGTGACGGTCGACCCCGCTCGAGTTCAGGCATCCGGCCTCATCAAGGACAAGATTGTCCTCGACATCCCGGCCGAGTCCGGCAACCTCGAGACGGCGTTGGCGACTCACGCTGCGCAGAAGCTCAAGGACTCGGCGCGACGCTGGGGCAAGTACCTCGAGGCGCAAGCGACGCTTCCCGGCGAGAAGCAGACCGAGTTCGTCGTGCCACTCCTCGTGATGCAGATTCCGAACGTCGAGGACGCCGACATGGTTGGCCTGTGGCTCGACACTATCGCTGGCGAGATCGGGGATCTTCGTTCCCTTCACGTTAGGCACGTGCTCGGCGATCACAGAACGCATTCTTTCGGCTCGTGGGAGATCGATTGGATCGAGCCGCAGCGAGTCCACGAGACGACCGAAGTGCGCGTGCTCGTGGCCAAGGACGCGATCTCGACTGGGTGGGACTGCCCCCGCGCCGAGGTCCTTCTGTCGTTCCGGCCCGCGACGGATCACACGCACATCACGCAGCTGCTCGGACGGATGGTACGCACTCCGCTCGCGCGCCGTATCCCCGGCGACGATCGGCTCAACGCTGTGAACTGCATCCTGCCGCACTTCGACCGGACCACAGCCGGGAACGTTGCGCGGTTCCTCACCGGTCTGATCGAGGAGATGCCGGGCGGGCCGGCGATCGAGATCCTCCTCGATGGGCGCGAACTGGGGAAGAACCCCAACGTGCCCGACTCGGTGTGGGAATGCTTCGACGACCTCCCTTCGCTCGTGGTTCCGCAGCGTGGCGCGCGGCCTGTCAAGCAGCTCATGAGTTTGGCGCAGGCGTTGTCGGCCGACGGGCTGAAGCCGCGTGCGATCAAGTCGGTCGAGCGCCAAATGCACTCTGCTCTTGAAGCCCTCGCAGACCGCTACGACGGGCAGCTCCGCACCGCAGAGATCGAGGTGCGGACGGTGCGTGGCATGTCGATCGCGGGCCAGTTCGGTGGCAACAAGCTGAGCTATGCCGACTTCGCGATCAGGGCCGACGACCGCGCGATCCGCGTCGCCTTCGAGGATGCGAAACGGGCGTTCGGGGCCGACATCGCCCAGTCCTACGTCGACCACTTGGCCGGCGATGACGACCCGGACGCAGACGACGACGGCCTGCGGGCTGCCTACGTGAAGGCTGCAGCCCTCGCTACGGTTCCGGCCGTGCGCGACAAGGTTGATATCGCCGCAAAGGATCTTGTCGACGAGTGGTTCGCCGACCATCGTGTCGCCCTGCTCGGGCTGTCCGACGAGCGCCGCGAAGCCTACGACGAGATCCGCGCCCAAGCTGTCGAGCCGCAACTCCAGCCACTTCATCGGCCGAGGAACCGGATGGCCGACTTCAAGGAACTCGAGGGCGAGCAGGTCAAGGTCGCGCAGCTGATCGACAAGCACCTCATGTCTGACCAGACGGGCTGGTACCCGCTCACCAAGCTGAACGACTGGGAGAAGATCGTGGTGCAGCGCGAGGTGTCACGCCTCGACTGCCGCGGCTGGTACCGGAACCCGTCCGTCTCCTCAGCCGACTCCCTCGGGATCACGTACCGCGATGCCGCCGGCAACTGGCGGGCGATGCATCCGGACTTCATCGTGTTCAACGAGATCGGTGGCGAGGTGCGGCCCTCGATCGTGGATCCGCACGGCACCCACCTGGATGACGCTCTCGTCAAACTCCGGGGGCTCGCGCTCTATGCCGCCGAGTACGCGGATGTCTACCACCGGATCGACTCGATCGCGAATCGGCCGGGGGGTGAACTGCGGGTTCTCGACATGAAGGACGACGTCGTTCGGAACGCCGTTCTCCACTCAGGCCAGACGCCGGCCGAGCTGTTCGCCGGTCCACTCGGGAAGAAGTACGCGTGACCACCACACTCATGTTTACGCCGGCGCAGCAGGACGCGATTAGTGAACTCGGCCAGCCACTTCAACTCATTGCGTGCGCAGGCTCGGGCAAAACCGAGGTGCTCGCTCAGCGCATCGCGAACATCCTGGCCCAACCCGAAGTCAGGCCGGCAAACGTCATCGCCTTCACCTTCACCGAGAAGGCCGCCGCCGAGCTGAAGGAGCGCATCCACCGGACGGTGACCGCAGCGATCCCCGACATCGTCGGCCTCGCCGAGATGTACGTCGGCACGATGCACGGGTATTGCCTCGACATGCTGCAGACATACATCCCCGAAACCTTCAAGTACTCGGTGCTCACCGACATCACGCAGCAGCTCTTCATCGACCGCGAGAGCAACCGGTCAGGGCTGACGAGCTGCACCAAGACGGTCGGCGGCAGCGTTCAAACCCTCCGCCGGTACACCGACACCCGCTACTACAAGGCTGCGCTGTCGGTCCTCCAGGAGGACGCGGTGAAATTCTCGCGCGTCCCAGAAGCCGTCACCGCCGCCCTCGGGATGTATCGCGATCTACTCCACCAGCGCAGTTACTTCGACTACACCTCGATGATGGTCGACGCCGTGGACTTCCTCGAGCGATCGCAGAGTGCTGGCACGCTAGGGACCGCCGAGCAGGCGCTACGCGACCACGTCGCGAACGACGTCAAGTACGTCATCGTCGACGAGTACCAGGACGTCAACCCGATCCAGGAGCGCCTGGTACAACATCTCGTGCACTTCGGCGCGAACTTGTGCGTGGTCGGCGACGACGACCAGACGATCTATCAGTGGCGCGGCTCCGAGGTAGCGAACATCATCACGTTCGCCGGACGCTACGCTGGCGTGCGCACGATCGAGCTCGCCGACAACTTCCGCTCGTCTGAGGGCATCGTCAAGCTCGGGCGCTCCGTCGCCGAGCGTCTCGATTCGGCCGAGCGACTAACCAAGAAGATGCTCTACGCATCTCATCAGAAGTGGGAGCGCGGCGACATGCTCGCACTCCAGTTCGAGGACTCGCGCGAGGAGGCCGAGTGGATCGCCGACCGCATCGCCGAACTCCAGGGGATGCCGTTCGTCGACCGTCCCGGCGGGGAACCGCGCGGCCTGTCCTGGTCCGACTGTGCGGTCTTGTTCCGTTCGGTCAGAGACGCCGACGAGCTCGTCGCCGAGCTCAAGCGCCGCGAGATCCCGTTTATCATCAAGGGGCTGGCGCGGCTGTTTGACGCACCCGAGATCGTGGCGTGCGCCGGGCTCTTTCGCTACATGATGGGCGAGATCTCCCGTCCCGAGCTGCGCCAGCTGTGGGACGCCGCACGCCTTGTACCAGCCTCCGAGAACTGGACTTCTGCCGTCCGCGTGCTCGACGTCGGCGCCGACTTCACGGCCAGCGAGCGCTGGGGTGTCTACAACATCCAGCGCCTCTTCCTCCGCTTCCTCGAAGCGCTCGACCTCCGCGAAGACACCATCCCCGGCGGCGCGCGCCGCCGCGAACTCGTCATGTTCCAGCTCGGGAAGTTCTCACAGGTCATCTCTGACTTCGAGACCATCCATTTCTCCTCGAGGCCGCAGTCCAAGTACCAGGCATTCGTCGGCTTCCTCACCTTCCAGGCGCCGGGGGTCTACGAGGAATCTGACGAGGACGCCGGCTACGTGGCTCCCGACGCGGTAGTGATCTCGACAGTTCACCGCTCAAAGGGGTTGCAGTGGCCCGCGGTCTTTGTGCCGTACATGCGCGCGAATCGGTTCCCGATGAAGGCGCCAGGAGGTACGCAGACGATTCCGCACATCGTGCCGCTTGAAGCCGTGCCCAACGGCGACCGCTATAAAACGAACCGCTCCGACGAGACCCGACTCTTCTACGTCGCCATCACGCGCGCCCAGAAGTACCTCTACGTGACCTACGCCCCGGACATGTCGAACAAGCTCTACAAGAAGCCCTCCGACTTCTACCTTCATTGCACGGCGTCGGTTTGGATGTCCACGACTGACGAAGGGCTCCCTGACGTCGCCCGGCTCGAGCCGACGCCCAAACACGAGACTCCGAACATCGCGATTTCGTTCTCCGAACTGAAATACCTGATCGAGTGTCCATACCAGTTCAAGCTCCGCTTCATGTACGGCTTCAACCCGCCGATCCATGAGGCGCTCGGCTACGGCAAGGGGCTTCATGACGTCCTGGCCGAGATGCACAAGCGAGCACTTGCCGGCGAC
This sequence comes from Microbacterium oleivorans, assembly GCF_023715745.1. GTDB lineage: Bacteria > Actinomycetota > Actinomycetes > Actinomycetales > Microbacteriaceae > Microbacterium > Microbacterium oleivorans_D. Next base: position 227,766 of record NZ_JAMBOV010000002.1, read on the forward strand.
GTGCCTACCAAGGCAGACATCGATTCCCTCGTCGACCGACACCTCCACACGCCTTACGCGTACCCCGCGCTACGCGACCAGCTTCGGGCATCGGCGGTGAAGGCCATTGACCGCTACTTCGACCGTCACGGCGACGATCTCACGCGGACCATTCACTCCGAGAAGGTGATTGAAGTTGAGATCTCACCGGGTGTCACCGTCAACGGCCGCATAGACCTCATCAAGTCGCTAGAGACCGGCGAAACGGCAATCGTCGACTTCAAGTCGACGGAGGACTCGCAGGCGCAGGCAGTGACCAAGGATCAGCTTTCGATCTACGCGCTGGGCTACCAGCAACTCACCGGAGACAACGCTGACCGCATCCAAATCCTCAACCTTGATGACCACGGTAAGAGCACCAACGACCCGGTCAATGCTGCGCTCGTGTCCGCGATCAAGGCAAAGGTGGATGCTGTCGCGGTCGACATTCGAGCGAACCAGTTTGGTTGCGGGCACGACCACTCGAGCGAGTCCGCGTACGACGACCTCGTCTGGTTGACGAAGGGCGGTTCGAGCTGACCCGAGCCATCGGCCTCGACCCGAAACGTCTGGCGTTTTGTCGACGCTGACCGGGTCGACTACCTCTAGACAGCCAAGCGCAAGGCGGACGTCCAACCATGCTGATTCCGCCGTCCTCCGAAGCAGCCCGAATGCCACCATCGCGCACCCGCGATGAGGTGATTATTGCGGCGATGGAGCGATCACGCCAAGACCCCAGGTCGACTCTCAAGTTCCGCTCCTCGAAAGCGGCAGTCCCAGCACGACGGATTGACTTGAACGAGCATTGCGACGGAGCAACCATTGGAGCGATGCACGCAGGCACCCACGGTGGACGGCGCCGTTTGAAGCCGCTTTGCTACAGCTACCTGCAACGCAGAAAAATCCCTGGATAACCGCGAAAACCTAGCCTACTCTGGCGCCATGCGCGGGGGCCTGGAGCGATGGAAGAGAGGCGTCGAGTCCCGCGGGGTCCGGCAAGCTATCTCCTACGCGCTCGAAGGCACGTGCGACGCCCACATGCCCTACCCGACGGGCGCCGAAGCGCTCGAGGCGTATGGCGCAGCATCCGATTCAACCGTCTCTCGGTTCGTCGTCGACAACGGCGTCATCACGACCGACCAACTCACGGCCGGCGGCCTTCGCGTCTGGCTCACCGGGCGCGACCCGGTCACGGGGGAGGAGCGCGGCCACCAGCGGCTGAGCCCCGACGCTGACCTGCTGCTCGACGGCACGCTCAACCACCCGAAGTCGTACAGCATCGCCGCACTGTTGCATCCCGAACTCGCAGCCGAGTTCGAGGCCCTCCAAGACCGGTTGCGGGACCGCATCCTGCTCATGTGGCAGACGGAGCTCAATGCACGCCGCGGGCACGGCGGACTCATTCGCGAGGCGATCACGCGCATCGAAGTCGTCGAGCTCCAACACCGTCGCTCACGAGCGCTCGACCCGCACATCCACCGTCACCTGTGGCTCAGCATCAAGGCGCTCGGTGCGGACGGCAAGTGGTCAAACCTCGATTCCCGTGTCGCGATGAAGATGCACACGGTGGTCAACGCCGAGGGCGAACTCGCCGCCCGCACAGATCCGGCCTGGATCGCCGCGCTCGCCCGGCATGGATACACGCTCGACCTCAATGGCGAGATCGCCGAACTCGCCATTGCCGTCCGACCCGTCTCGCGCCGGTCGGCGCAAATCGAAGCCAACCGCGCGCGCCTGATCGCGGAGTGGTCGGCGACGCATGGAGGATCTGCGCCGAGCGTGGAGGTGCTGCAGCAGATCGATCGGCGCGCGCGGGCGGTGTCGCGTCCGAACAAGCCGGCCGATCTCGATGAGGCGTCGTGGGAGGCGCGCGTCCGCGACGAGATCGCAGCGATCGATCCCAGTCTGATCACCCCCCGCGCACCCCTTTCGATTGCTGCGATAGACCTGAATGCTGTCGACCTGGATCTACTCGCTGCACAGGCAGTTGTCGACGCAAACGAACGGTCCACATCCTGCGGCGGGAGGTTCAGCATCTTCGACATCCGCGCGTGAGCAATACGCGCGCTCTCGCGAACGGGCGTCGTTGCGGAGCGCGATCGGCTCGACGGCGTGATCGCCGACATCACTGAGCGTGCCACGGGCGCCGTCTACGGGCTCGTTGCGGACGATCCGCCGGCGCACGTGAAGGCGTTCATGGCGACCGAGACTGTACGCGCCGAGGTGCGTCTCGCTGGCCGCTTGAACGTGCTCGCCCGACCGGGGCGCTCCCTGCTGCCGGGGGAGTTGCACCAGCTTGCACCGAACGAGGATCTGTCGGCACTGGATGCGTCGCAACGCGTTTCCGCGTGCGCCATCGCCGGCACGGACGGGCTCGTCACGGTGACCGGCCCCGCCGGCGCGGGTAAGACGACGATGCTGCGCGCTGCGTTCACGGCGCTCGCGTCGCAACAGCGGCGGATGCTTGTTGTTGCTCCCACACGGAAAGCGGCATCTGTGGCGTCTCGCGAGGTCGGGGCAGCGGCATCCAGTATTCATGCCTTGCTTTCGGACCATGGCTACCGATGGGGCACCGACAAGGCCGGCGCAGAGGTGTGGACCAGGCTTCGAGTGGGAGAAGTCGATCTCAGCACTGGCGCCGTATACGGCGGACCAACCCAGTACGTGTTGCGTTCTCGCGATCGGATCGTCGTCGACGAAGCCGGCATGGTCGACCTGCAGACGGCAAACGTCCTCGTGGAGCTCGCGATCGAGCAGGGTGTCGGGCTGGCGTTCGTGGGTGACACGCATCAGGCGTTGCCGGTCGGACACGCGGGTGCGATGGGTTCCGCCATCCGGCACGCGAACGCTGCGGTGGAGCTCGACACGGTGCACCGGTTCCGCGATCCCGACTACGCGGCGCTCACACTGCGGCTCCGGGATGCGGGTGATCGCGAGCGTGCGCTAGTGGGTTGCTGGCGAGCTTGCCGAACGCGGTCACGTCGATCGGGTCGATCATCACGACGCGGCGCGTGGGCGAATGATCGACGTGTACTTCGAGTTGCACGCGCGCGGCAAGCGGGTGACGTTGGTTTCCGGTACCAACGCTGAGGCGGATGCGATTAACGACGCGATCCAGCAGCGGCGAGTCGATCGGGGCGAGCTTGACGTTCGCGTCGTCGCGTGGGGGATCGGGCAGCAGCGCATCCTCGTCGGCGACACCGTCCAGACTCGTCGCAACGACCGGCTCACGGGAGTCGAGAATCGCGCGCAGTGGGTGGTGCGCGGCATCCGCGACGAGTACCTGTCTCTGGTTTCCGTGAGCGACAGCGGCCAGGTGGCGCGTGTGTCCACCGAGTACGCGCGCGAGCACCTGCAGCTCGCCTACGCGTCCACCGTGCACGGCGTGCAGGGCGACACCGCCGATGCATCAGTTGTCGGGCCGGATGTCGATGCCGCGGGACTCTACGTAGGCCTCACGCGCGGGCGGTTGTACAACGTCGGGATCGTCGTAGCGCGGACGGATGCCGCGGCGCGCGAGTGCCTCGCCGAGTCGATGCAGCGCGGGACCCCGGAGTTGACGATGCAGGATGCTGTGCGCGCGGCCCAGGCCGAGGTGCGGCGTGCGGCGAAGAACCGGGAGTCGGCGATGGCTACGGGGCCGGTGGTCGGGGCACCGAGTGCGGGGCGCGGGATCGGGGTTTGAGCCCGCCTATTGCGATGGCGGACCGGGTATCGCGCGCTTATCACCGTCGGTCTACGTGGCTGGAATCGACGGGGAGCCCGCTTCACCAATGATCAGCTTGGTGAATCCGTCCAACAGAGCCTCCTTCGCTTTGGGGCTGGTCGCGAACTCCTTTACGGCGGGAAACTGCCAGAGTGCGGCGCCCGCTGCGCCGAGTACGCCACAGACCAGTCCAGCCTGAGCGATGGGTTGCCAGCTGAATTGGGGAGTGAACTGAATATTGGACATCCTGTAGCTCTCATTCCTAGGTAGACACCGCCGACGATCGGCAGCTCCTGGTCGAAGCTACCACACTTATGCTCAGATGATTATAAGTGGAGCAATTTCGCTCGATCGTCAAGAATCAGGTTATGATCTACTCATGTCGGATCTTCGCGTGACGGTCGTTCCTGTGGCACTGAGGGCGGATGAGGACGAGCAAGCGAAGACGCCGCTTTCGCTTTCCTTCTTCAAGCTGGACTCTAGGTGGCTGACTGAAGCTGTCTCCGCTGCGCCGAACGTCATTGCCGCCGCAAGTCGACTTCTCAGGGAGGCAGTGCCGGACGAGCTCGTAGCCGGCGGGCGCCAAGCATCCGACACATTTCGTCTCGAGAATGCGGGCGTTGACTACTCCTCCGGATCTCCGAACTTGCTATTGACGGCGGCGTTGCCGATCGCGGCCACCGAGCTACGAAACCAGTGTTGGACGGAGCTGATTCCGTGGGGCGCGGCCGTCGGGGATGGCGGCCAGTTGCCGCCGCTCGACCCAGTGAGGAGCGCAGTTGCGATGTACTGGCGGGAGCAACTCACAAAGACGACGGCAGCTCTCGACTTCTTGCCCAAGTACTTTCCCGCGTCGCAGGTGCGCGCAGTGTATGAGTCCTTGTGGGGAGGTAGCCAATCGGAGAGCAACTTTCAGCGTTGGTTGACGACAGCGCGAGATGCGGGCGGCGCTGCCATCTGCGAGGAGATAGCTGACACATCGGTTCGGGAGGAAGCTCAGGCGGCTTTCGCGAGAAACCTGACTACCGCCGGCATGGCTACAGGTATGACGACGGCGAGCGCGGTCGCGGGCGCGTGGGATCCAAAGTTCGTTGGCACCAGTGGCAAAGTCTCGGCCCTGGCCGGACTGGCGGTCATTCCTGCTGCGGTTGTCGCGGGCGCACTCGTCGGATCTTTCGTCAGCTGGCAACGTTCCAGGGTCACGGGGAGGCCGCCAACCTGGTACCGCCGCACGGTCACAACTAGATCTGAACTAAAGGCTTTGTATGCCGTCCGTCCTGCGGTGCCCCTGCCGTCTAGCAACTTCGTAAGTTAAGCCCTGTCGCGACGCGCCCGCTCACGTGGTTCAGACGCCCAGAAGCCAGGTGGCGTTCAGTCGTTACCGGGGCCAATTCATGTCCATGTCGCGGTTCCGTGCCAATCGCCCTCCGGTTCTCTAAGAGCGCACGCTTCCAGGTGGCGTAGCAGATGCTACTCGATACGCTCGGGCTGGCGTTCGTGCGGGACGCGCATCAGACTATGCGTGGTGGGGATGCGGCTGCGATGCGTTCTGCGTCCCCAGGCGAACGCCGCGGTCGAGCTCGACACACGGCGCGCCGATATCGCGATCCCGACTTCGCCACGCACTAATCATGCCAAGAGTGCCCGTATGCGCTGCAGCGCCGCCGCCGCGACCTCGCTAGCTCGGGCAGCCCCCGGATCCTTGTGTTTCATCAGCCAGCAGGCTTGGCCGTAGTAGACGACCAACGCTTGGATTTCGCTCGACTCAGCAATGGCCCAGTCACGAAGCGCACGAATCTCGGTCGACCAAGGACCGTTGCGCGAGAAGGAATCGGCATCCGCCCACGCCGAGCAATCCACCTCTGCCCAACAGTGCTCTATCGGGCTCTTGGGATGAGCGATGAGTGAAAGTTCTAGTGCAGCAGCGTCGAGTGATGACGGCAGGACTCCGCAATCAGCGAAATCAATCACTACGACGCGACCATCGTCGTCCACCAGGACGTTCTCGCCATGGAAGTCACCGTGGCAAAGCTTCCGAGATATTTCTATCTGAACGTCATCGAGGGCGGTTAGCTCCGATCGGAAGGTCGGCAACTCGACGAAAACTTCGTCGTCTAACAGATCTCGACGATAATCGCCGATCGTCGTCGTAATCCGATCCACCTCGGCAGTCCACCCGCTGAGGGCCGAACGAACTGCTGCAATACTGACCGGCGGAGGCGAAGCTTCCATTCTCGAGAACAACGACGAGCTGGATGGCGACGCGAGTGACGAGGCAACTGCCGCCATGCCGCGTAGGCCGCTATCTAGGGTTCGGATCTGAGGAGCGAAGCAGCCTACGGTTAGACGATTGGCAACGTAGCGGTTATAGAGCGCAACCTCGTGCCTGATGCGTTCCTGCGAGTCCAGCTTTAGGACGACGACGGCATCCGGGTTGCTGTCCTGCATAAATCGCACCAATCCGACCCGCGCCTTCGACAGCCCACTCATAGGTGTGACCTCTGCGGAGGTGCTTCCTATCGAGCGTCCATACACTTGCACAGCCCGGACGAACATCTCGTCCAGGGAATCCCCAGCGTCGAACACCGTGCAGAGAGCGAGGTCTGCCAACCCTTCCCGAATTCGCCGGAAGTATGCCTCTATCTTGGCAGGGTCGCCCTTGACGACAACCTGTGTCAACGGAAACGCTGGCACACCCATCACATCCGCGACTCCGCCACTCGCCGTGCGACTGCTCGTGTTGTCGACACTCGCGTGCGCTGACAGGAAGACGACAGGTGTGCCTGGAGAATGCAGGTGCAGCGCCTCGTAGGCGGCAATGCCGTGTTGCTCGCTTGCATCCAGGGACGACTCATCGGACCTGATCTGGATATCGCAGATTGCAAGGTCGAAGAATTGCGTTTCGATCGCCCGAAGCGCTTCGGCGAGGCTGCCAACTACCGTCACGGCGACTTCCCCAAAGACATGTTGTAGCGACTCAATAGTCTGTCGAACGCTCCGATCCTCGTCCTCGATCAGCAGCACTCTCATGCTTGGGCAGCCTCCCGTTGCGGCCAACGAATCTCGCACGATGTGCCCCGGGGCTCCCGGGGCACCAATCGAATAGTGCCGCTAAGCGAATCCATTGCCTGCCCTGCGATCGCTAGCCCGAGACCGAAGTGCTCATCCTTCGATTTCGTCGTGGTTCCGGGGTCGAATGCATTAGGAAAGTCGGCAGGAAGCCCCGCACCCTCATCGAGGACCACTATCCAGGCATCCGCTTCGGATCCCCCGCAATTTACGATGATGGGGGCGAGACCAGCCTCGGACGCCTCAATCGCGTTTCTGATGGCGTTATCGATCGCCAGGCGCACAAGGACGGGGTCCCCCTTTACAACCACAGGATCTTGCCTCATCGCAACGACAGCCTTTGCTCGGTAGCCGCGCTCTTCAATGTGATCGGATAACATCGTCGAGAGGTCAAACTCGACTATCGTAGGCGACTTCGAGGCGTCGCTAAGTATAGCAATCGCATCGAGAAACTCATTTAAGCGATTGGCGGCTCTGAATGTGGCACTCGTCTCGTATAACTGCCCCATCTCCCTGCGAGCAGCCAGGATGACGTCCGTCACCAGTGGGCGTGCTTCGTGGATCAGAGTTCGGGTGATTTTCTGCGTCACTACTGCGCGGACATCATCAAGATCCGAACTCGCCGTCTCTGAAGTCCAAATGGCGGTCGCCGGTACTGGCATTCCCGATCGTCGAAGTTGATCTATCGAGTTGTCCAGCGCTCGTCGGACCCATGAATCCCGCTCCGTTGCTCGAAGCTGGACCATTCGACTCAGATTGCCCGGGTCCGACGTGAGACCGAGCTGTCGCGCCGCCTCGAGTCGTTCGGTGGACGTACCCGTTGCAAGCACGTGCCACAGCGCTTCCGATGTCATTCGGCTTCCTGGGACCCGTAGAACGCCGCACGTTTTTCAAACGCCTCGACGCCCCCCTCCATTATCCTTTCAATTGCCTCCACAATCGTTTGATCATCCAGCCCGCCGGCCTCTGCTACAAAGCCGTTCTCGCCGTCGGAGGCCATGACGATGACGTTGTCTGCGTTGCCGATCACCGGAATGTTCGCGTTGTGGGATGCGAAGATGTACTGGACCTCGGGTTGCCGTCGGAGGAGCGCGGCGACAAGCGTCTCGGCAATGAAGGCGTTATCAAGATGATCTTCCGGTTGATCGAGTAGTAGAGGATCTCCCGTATGCCCCAGCAGCAAGGGAAGTACCACGGTGCAGCGTTGCCCCAGCGACAGTCGGTCCGTTGACTTGTAATCCTTGCCATCCAGCAAAAGAAGATCTACTTCATCCGGCACGTTGACGGATATCAAGTCAGGGGTACTTGCCCTCAGCGCGCTGAGGACTACCGCCGCGCGCTCCGTCGCTAGATTAACGACTCGCGCAAGAGCAGCAGCATCTTGGTTCTCCACCCAACGGACTAGTTCGTGGGGTGCAACCGCGTCGGCAATAAGCGGTGCGAGCGCATTGTAATGAAGTCCACTTCCGCGGAGCGCGCCGATGATCGCAGCACTATATTCCTCCGTGCCGGCGGACTTCGATATCTCAACTCGAACGATCGGGCCGACTTGCTCGTTCAGCCTCGCAACGATCGCTTGCCGTTCATCGAAGATGGCTTGCTTGGCGTTCTCGAGCTGATTGAGCGCTTCGTCCCTCTGGGCGACAATGGTTGCGAGATGCTCCTGGCGCTTCGCTAGGCGGGAGTTTGTCGCTGCAAGTTGACCCAGTCTCTCCTCAAGATCTGCAACGGTCCTGGCTGCCTGACTCGCGCCAGCCTGCAGCAATTCGAGTGATTGACGAAGTTCCCGACTCTTCTGATCTACTCTCACCCGAAGGCGATCATTGGTGACCTTCTGATCTCGTATCGCGTGTTCCCAAGCTTGAGCTGCGGTCGATGCAGATGTTAGGGCCTCGGCGACCCGGCGCCGGTGAGCACGAACTGACTCGAACACATCCTTCCCTGCCCCGTCGGGCCATGATGCGTCCTCGCTCAGATCACTAAGAGCGCGCTGAATCTGCGACTTGGTGCCAGCGGCTTCCCGCTCTTGCTGAGCAATCAGCTCGCTCCGTACTCCAATCACTTGTGCGCTTGCTTGCAGCCTTGTTAGCTCTTGTTGGTCAGCGTCGGAGGCCTGAGAGTTCGCCAATAGCTCCAGTTGCTGCTCCCTTGCGGATTCGAGCTCGCTCCTCAAGGGGACAGCAGACGCCGTGGTGTCTTTCAGGCTCTCGATCTCGCGGAGAAGATCTACGATGGCTTGGGTGGAGCTCGCCACGGATGCCGTGAGCGACTCAACCAACGAAGTCGAACTTTGCCGGCCATCCCTGAACCGATCAATTAGATGAAGGCGCCCCGATTTCTGCGCGCCGACCGCCTCGATCTCGTTCTGCCCGAGAACTGTACAAGACACTCCCACCATTGCGAAGGAGGGAGAGTCCATCGAGCCGCTTCGATGAGCCTGGAATACGGAGTCGCCGTCGCGCACCGTCACGGTGACAGCCCCACCGCCGAGAATTGCCTGCGCTTGCTGCTTTCCGCGATCGGCAGCTGATTTTGTGAACGCGCTAGCGCCCAGCGCGTACCGGACCAGCTCGATGATCGAAGTCTTCCCTGTTCCACGGGCTCCGACGATCACGTTCAAGCCAGGAGTGAAATGTATGTCGATGCCGGCCAAGAAACCTTCGGCGTCCACCTGCAGTCGCTCGATATACGGCATGGTTGGTCGCTCATTTCCTTGTCGCCAGTACACCGCCATGCTAGCGTCGCAGCGCTCTCCTCCTGGCGCGCAGTCGCATACTAGCCTCGACACATCAACGTTCGCGGTGGCAACCCGGACTTTGTCTTATCGGCAACCTTCCCAAGCCGGGACTCCCCAAGGGTCCGAGACGCAAACCGCGCACACACCCGCGCGCAGATCGGGAGGGCCCTACGTTTGCCGCTTTTCCTCCTACTGCAACGTCATCGCCAAGGTCCTCGACGCGGGCGATGGCCATATCGCAGAGGTTGCGCGGCGCGCGAGCCTGCCCTATACGACCCCTTACTCTCCTTAACTGCCGGTCCCAACAGCGTGAGGGGCCTTCGCGACAAGGAGGATCGGAATGTTCAAAACGTGTTCGAGTCCCTCCAGGGGCACCACATCATCGAGGCGGCCGGACCGGGTCAAGCCGTCAGAGCCTGATCGGCGAGGACTGGTCACTCCGCGAACCGTCCCGTCAATAGTTTCGCTGACACTGGACTCGAGTGTGACACTCACCCCATGCGCACCATCGTCATCACCGGAGCCAGCGACGGGATCGGGGCCACGGCATCCCGTCAGCTCGTTGCTCGGGGGCACCGTGTCGTCCTCGTCGGCCGCTCGCCGAAGAAGACGCGGGCCGTCGCGGCTGAGCTCGGCACGCCGTACCACCTCGCGGACTTCTCCGACCTGGCGCAGGTGCGCCGGCTCGCGGAAGAGCTGCTGGAGGCGTACTCGCGGATCGACGTGCTCGCCAACAACGCGGGCGGCGTCTTCGGGAAGCGGCAGCTGACCGGTGACGGGTTCGAGCAGACATTCCAGGTGAATCACCTCGGCCCGTTCCTGCTCACGAACCTGCTGCGCGAGCGGCTGGTCGAGAGCGAGGCATCCGTCATTCAGACCGCCAGCGCGGCGGCCCGACTGTTCTCGCGCTTCGACGTCACCGACCTCAACGCCGCGCGCCGCTACTCGGGGTGGCGGGCGTACGGCAACGCGAAGCTCGCGAACATCCTGTTCACGCGCGAGCTGCAGCGGCGGTGGGGGAGCGACGGCGTCTCGGCGGTCGCGTTCCACCCCGGCGTGGTCGCGACGAACTTCGCGGGAAACACGGGCGGAGCGCTGCGCTGGATGTACCACAGCCCCCTCGCGCGCCGTCTGCTGACGACGACGGAGGAGGGCGGCAAGCGCCTCGTGTTCCTCGCCGACGGGACGCCGCGCGAGGACTGGCTGCCCGGCGCCTACTACGAGAACGACCGCGTCACGAAGACACACCGGCTCGCGACCGATCCGCGCCTCGCGCAGGAGTTGTGGGAGCGCAGCGCGGAGATGGTGGCCCTCGGCTGAGGTTGCGGGCGTCGAGAGCATCGCGCCGCGCGACCCGTTAGCCAAGCAGGCCGGAGTAGAGACCGGTCGCTGCCGGTCCGGCGACGCCGATGATGCCGAGGGCAACCGCGGCGCTCCACAGCATCCGCACGCGTTTCGCGGTCACGACCTCACGCTGTAGGGCTGCGAAGGCGGCTGAGTCGGTCGTGGCCGCCACTTCGCGGGTCCACGTCTCGCGGGCTCGCACCACGTCGTTCAGGGTCGATAGCTGACCAGCATCGACGCGCGGCTTCCGCAATTTCAGCCAACGGAGGAGGTCGCTCGCCTCGAGCACGGTCACGTCCTCCTGCTGTTCTCGGACGCTCACCTGCCTCGCGCCGACGATGACAACAACAGCCGCTACGGGAACGGGTGTTCCTGTCGCAGCGGTCAGGAGCTTCGCGGTCCGGCGAGCCTCGTACCGCGCGTTCCGAAGATGGTCCGTCGGCTGGCCATTCACGAACAGTCGGCGGCGTCCGACCCCGACTCGAGCGCCCTCGTGGTGCTTCGTGTTGATGGTGAAGGCGCCGGCGGCCCCGACGACGACATGGTCGATGTCACTGCCCTGCGTACCCACCGGGACGGAGTGAACGACCGTCCAACCGTCGCCCAATGACGCGAGCCGTCGCGCGACCTCCAACTCACCCAACGCACCGAGGTACCAGGAGCGGGATGCGTCGGACAACGGAGAGCGGCCGAGCAGTCGAGCAAGCCACGAGCGTGGTCGGGCGTCCGCTTGTGTGCGAAGGCACTCCGCGATCACCGCAGCGCCAGCAACGGTGCCGAACTCAGTCGGCGGAACGGGGGTGCCGCGAACGGCACCCATCGAGGAAGCTTCCGAGGTCATCGAGCTGAGTCTAGGGATCAGTCCAGCCGGCTACCCGGTCCTACTCCGACGCCCAGCCCGCGACGATGCGGGTGCACTCCGCTCGCGTCTCGCCGAGGTCGGCGAGGTCCCGTTCGAAATCGGCGACCTGTGGGTCGAGCTGGTCGTCCGGCGTCCGATGCCTGGCCAAGAGATCGAGATTGGCCCGCGCAGTGTGGTTCGTGCCCTCGAGCGCCGCCCTCAGAGCCTCCACCGCGACGCGGAGATCCGCCTCGACGTGCGGATTGCCGATGTCGGCCAGCAGTCGGACCTCCTCGAGAAGGGATGCCGCGATCCGGCCGACGTCGAGTGCCGACGCGACGGCTGCGACCGTCGCCTCTCGGACCGCCCGCTCCCGGTCGGGGCCCCGCTCCATCGCGAGAGCCGCACCGAAAGCCGCGGACAGGACGCCGTCCTCCTCGGCGGCCTCCATCGCCAGACCCCGCTTATCGCTGAGTCGCTGCTCAGCCTGTCGAGCCTCAAGATCGTCGGCGGTGTAGGCCGCCACCATTCCGAGCAACCCCGCGGCGATACCCGTCATTACGCCGCAGGCGGCCCCTCCGCCCGGCGCACCTTTTGCCTGGGCGAGACGGTCCACCCATTCGGCGAGCGGCGTCTCTGCAGGGTCGATGTCATCGCTGGCCATGCGACGACGCTACCCTCAGCGACTCCCGGTGATGAAGCGGGCGAGCCGACGGCTGGCGAGGATACGTCCGCGGTCGCCCGCTGCAACCCTTCGAGGAGAAGAGACACCGTGCTTTACCGTGACTCCATGACCCGCCCCCTGCCCTTCGACGTCGCGCCGTGGAGCATCGGTCTCAGCGGCGTCGACGTCGACCGTCTGTCGCACCGCGAGTCCGTCTTCGCCCTCTCGAACGGGCACATCGGCTGGCGCGGGCTGCTGGACGAGGGGGAGCCCCACGGCGTTCCGGGCAGCTACCTCAACGGCGTCTTCGAGGAGCACCCGATGCCTTACGCCGAGGACGGCTACGGCTACCCCGAGTCCGGGCAGAGCGTCATCAACGTGCCCAACGGCCAGGTCATCCGCCTCACCGTCGACGACGAACCCCTCGACATCCGCGAAGGCACCCTCCACGACCACGAGCATCACCTCGACTTCCGAGCCGGCACCCTGGAACGCACGCTCACCTGGACCTCGCCCGCCGGCAGCACCGTCCGCATCCACTCGACCCGCCTCGTCTCGCTCGCCCACCGCTCCGTCGCCGCCGTCCGGTACGAGGTCGAAGCCGTCGACGGCCCGGTCACGATCACCATCCAGTCCGAGCTCGTCGCGAACGAACCCCTGCCCGAGCCGCACCCCGACCCGCGCGTGCAGGACATCCTCGAGACCCCGCTGCGCAGCGCGGGCAGCTTCGTCTTCGGCAGCGCCGCGACCCTCGTCCACGAGACCCGCAACAGCGGGATCGGCGTCGCCGTCAGCACGGACCACCTCGTGTCGGGCGCGAACGCCGAGGTGCGCACCGCGGCATCCGACGATCTCGCCCGCACCACCATCCGCGCCCGCCTCGCATCCGGCGAACGGCTCGAGGTCGTCAAGATCGTCGGGCACGCGTGGGCGACCGGACTCTCGGCGCCCGCCCTGCGGGACCGCGCCGAAGCCGCCGTCGCCGACGCGATGCGGGACGGCTGGAGCGGCCTCGCCGCCGCGCAGCGCGAACGCCTCAACGACTTCTGGACCTGCGCCGACGTCCGCGTCGACGGGCAGCCCCGCCTGCAGCAGGCGGTGCGGTTCGCGCTGTTCTCGGTGTTCCAGGCGGCAGCGCGCGCTGAGCAGCGCTCCGTCCCCGGTAAGGGACTGACCGGCGCCGGCTACGCGGGCCACACGTTCTGGGACTTCGAGGCCTACGTCCTGCCCGTCCTCACCGCGACCGCACCGGATGCCGCGCGCGAAGCCCTCCGCTGGCGCCACGCCACCCTCGACCACGCCCGCGACCGCGCGCGCCAGCTGCACCTGCAGGGTGCGGCGTTCGCGTGGCGCACCATCGACGGACGCGAGTCGTCGGGATACTGGCCCGCCAGCACCGCCGCGTTCCACATCAACGCCGACATCGCCGCCGCCGTCGTCCACTACGTCCGCGCGACCGGCGACGTCGACTTCGAACGCGACGCCGGCCTCGAGATCCTCGTCGAGACCGCCCGCCTCTGGCAGTCCCTCGGCCGCACCGACGCCGACGGACGCTTCCACATCGACGGCGTCACCGGCCCCGACGAGTACACCGCCCTCTACGACGACAACGTCTTCACCAACCTGATGGCCCGGGCGAACCTCGAAGCCGCCGCGGATGCCGCGCGTCGGCATCCGGATCTCGCCCGTGATCTCGGGGTCGACGACGGCGAGATCGGCGGGTGGGTGCGCACCGCCCGCGCGATGCACGTGCCGTACGACGAGGAACGCGGCGTGCACCCGCAGGCCGCGCGGTTCACCGAGCTGGAGCGGTGGGACTTCGAGGCCGACACCCCCGGCGACGAGCTGCTGCAGGAGCGCTACCCGTACGTGCAGCTCTACCGCAAGCAGGTGCTCAAGCAGGCGGACCTCGTGCTCGCACTGTTCTTCTGCACCGACGCGTTCACGGCGGACGAGAAGGCGCGGGCGTTCCGCTACTACGAGGCGCTGACCGTGCGCGACTCGTCGCTGTCGGCGGCGATCCAGGCGGTGGTCGCCGCCGAGGTCGGGCACCTCGGGCTCGCGGCCGACTACCTCGCCGAAGCCGCGACGATCGACCTCGACGACCTGCACGGCAACGCCGAGGACGGCCTGCACATCGCGTCGCTCGGCGGCATCTGGACCGCGCTCGTCGCCGGCTTCGGCGGCATGCGCGACACGGCCGACGGACTGCGGTTCGCCCCTCGGCTGCCGGAGCAGCTGACGGGCCTCGCGTTCGGCATCCGCTGGCGCGGCCGAACCCTGCGTCTCGAGATCGCGGTGGATGCCACGACCTATCGCATCAATGCCGGCGCGCCGCTGACGATCCGGCACTTCGGCGAGCCGGTGGAACTGACGTCCCGCGCGGACGTGACGTTGCCGACACCGCCGCTGCCGGACCCGGGGGAGCGCCCCACCCAGCCGAAGGGCCGCGAGCCGCGGCCGTTCGCCGAGGCGCTCGCGGAGTAATGCGTGGCGCGGCGCGATCTCGCTCGGCCGCTGTCGCCCCGGCATCCGAAACCGATGTCGGAGGCCCTCACCACAATGGGAGTATGACCACCTGGCACGGCACGATCGGCACGCGGGAGCGACTCGCGCCCCTCGCCGACATCGCGCACGAGGCGGTCATGGCCGAGAAGCTCCTCACTCAGGCGCAGATCGTGCAGCTGCAGGTCCTCGCCCGCGCGGGCGAGCTCGCCGAGAAGCAGGCCGCCGATTCACCCGCGCGTGTGCAGGCGCACGACATGGCGCTGCGTGCGATCGCCGCCGAGCTCGGCGGGCTCATGCGGCTCACCGACCGCACCGTGCAGCGCCGCATCACCCAGGCGCGCACGATCGTCGAGGATTACGCCGCCTCTCTTGCGGCCTGGCGCGCCGGGATCATCACCCGCGGACACGTCGACCTCATCGTCGAGGCGGGCGCCGACCTGCCCGCCGACATCCGCCTGCCCTTCGAAGCCGTCGCGATCCAGCGCTGCCGCCGCGACACCCCCAACCGCGTCCGCGCCGAGATCGAGATGCTCGCGTTGCGCATGCACCCGCGCACCTTCACCGAACGCCACCAGGATGCCGCGGCCCGCCGCGCCGTCCGCCTGACCCCCGGCCGCGACGGCATGAGCGACCTCGTCGCGACTCTCCCCACTGTCATCGCCGAAGGCATCCACGACCGGCTCACCCGTCAGGCCCGCGCCATCATCGACACGCGGACCGAACGCTCGAGCGACGTCGTCGACACCGACGGCCGCACCACGGACCAGGTCCGCGCCGACGTCTTCGCCGACCTCCTGCTCGCCGGCACCCCGGCCCTCGATGACACCCGTGACACCACCGCCGGCCCGCTGGGTGCGATCCGTGCCCACGTGCAGGTGGTCATCCCCGCGCTCGCGCTCTCCGGCGCCGAGGTGCCCTGCGACCTCGTCGGTCGCACCCCGATCGACGCGGCCACCGCGCGGCGCCTCGCCGGTGAGACTCCCTCGTGGGAACGCCTCGTCACCGACCCCGTCACCCACACGGTGCTCGCCGTCGACACCTACCGGGTGCCGCATCCGCTGCGCCGGCACCTGCGCGCCCGCGACCAGCACTGCCGATTCCCCGGATGCCGCGTCCCCGCCATCCGCTCCGAGATCGACCACACGCACGACCACGCCCTCGGCGGGCGCACCGAGAGGTCGAACCTCGCCCACCTGTGCCAACGGCACCATTCGATGAAGCAGTTCACCGCCTGGAGGGTCCGACAACTCGGGGGTGGCGTCCTCGAATGGACCTCACCCCTCGGCAGGATTTACCGCGAAGACGCACCCACCCCGGCCGTCGCCTTCACCCCTGCCAAGCGGACCCCGCACACCCACGATCCGGCACCGTTCTGAGAGCCGCCGTTCCGACTCACGCGAAGGCGCGCCGCGCAACCGCGGGATCGAGCAGGACGGCAAGGCTCCGCGCGGCGTGAACCGTCCCCACACGTTCACGCCGCACGGCATCCGTCGATGTGTCGCGCGGGGCGATCCATCCCCCAGAAGTCACACCGCACGGCATCCATCGTCATTGTCGGGCGATGCCAGCGTAGGGATGCCGCGCAACCGGTCGCGATGGGGACTCCTCCCCATTGCGCGGGCGTGGTCGACCCGACTCAGGGCAGGATGCTGTCCACGTACCCGCCGTCGACGCGCAGCGCGCCACCCGTGGTCGCCGACGCCAGCGGCGACGCGAGGTACACGACCATGTTCGCGATCTCCTCGGGCTCGATCAGACGCCCGATCAGCGACTGCGGACGCGCCGTGCGCATGAACTCGCGCTGCGCCGCCTCCCAGTCGAGCGACCGGTCGACCATCTCGTACACGAAGTCCTCGACGCCCTCGGTGTGCGTCGGGCCGGCGATCACCGAGTTCACCGTCACGCCCGTCCCCGCCGCCGCCTTCGCGAAGCCGCGCGAGACCGCGAGGAGCGCGCTCTTCGACGCGCCGTAGTGGATCATCTCCTCCGGGATGACGACCGCCGAGTCGCTCGCGATGTTCAGCACGCGACCCCAGCCGCGATCCGTCATCCCGGGCAGCACCAGCCGGGTCAGCCGCGCCGCGCTCAGCACGTTCACCTCGAAGAACCGCCGCCACTCGTCATCGCTGATCTCGAGCGCCGGCGTCGAACCGAAGACACCGAGGTTGTTGACGAGGATGTCGACACCACCGGCGGCATCCACCAGCGCTTGCGCACCCTCGGCGGTCGTCACGTCCGCGGCGGCGCCCCGCACCGGAAGCCCGCTCAGCGACGCGACCGCCTTCGACACCCGCTCTTCGCTGCGCCCGTTGATCACGACGTCCGCGCCCGCTTCGGCGAGACGCCGCGCGATCGCGAGCCCGATGCCCTGCGTCGAGCCGGTCACCACCGCGGTCTTGCCGCTCAGGTCCAGCATCAGTCCGTCAGCCATGCGTCGTCCTCTCTCGTACCTCCTTCGATGCTCGCAGACCCACACGGCCCTGGCGCCGTTCGGCGATGGCACGCTGGAAGGGTGACGTCCGCACCGCCCTACCTGACCCGCATCCGCGGACGCGTGCTCACCGCCCTCGCGGGCGACCCGACCGGAATGGCGCCCTACGTCCGCGCCCTCGCCGACGGCGACGACGCCGGACACTTCGCCGAGAACGGCCCCGCCTGGACGGTTCACGCCGGCATGGGAACCCTCGTCGCCGGCATCCGTGCCCTGCTCCTGCAGGCCCTCCACCCGGGCGCCCTCGCCGGCGTCCACGACTGGTCGCGCTACCGCGACGACCCGATCGGCCGCCTCACCGGCACCGTCCGCTGGGTGATCACCCTCACCTACGGCTCGACGGAACAAGCGGATGCCGAGACGGCCCGCGTCGGCCGCTTCCACCGCCGCGTGCAGGGCGAGTACGTCGCCGGCGACGGTTCCGCCCGCACCTACACCGCCGAGCAGACCGACCTCGTGCGCTGGGTGCACCTCGCTTTCACCGATGCGTTCCTGCGCAGCCACCAGGCGTACGGCGGGCCGATCCCCGGCGGCGCCGACGCGTACGTCGCCGATTGGGCGACCGCCGGCCGGCTCATGCGCGTCACCGACCCGCCGCTCACCGACGCCGCACTCCGCGAAGAGATCGACGGGTTCCTCGACCGCGGCGAGCTCCGCCGCGACGAGCGCGTCGACGACGTCGTCCGGTTCCTCAAGAAGCCGCCCTTCACCGGGATGATGGGCGTCGCCTACCGCGTCCTGTTCGCCGCCGCGGTCGCGACCTTCCCGCCGCGCATCCGGCGGATGCTGGGCCTCCGCCGCTCGTGGCTCCCGGTGAAGACGGCGACCCGGATCGTCCTGCGCGTCACCGAGCGCGCGCTGGGGTCGGGACCCCGCGCGCAGGACATGGCGCGCCTGCGGTTGCATCGGCTGGGGCTCTGACGCCCCGACCCTGGAGGCCGCGCGCCCCGTCCGATAGCGTGCCGTCCATCGACGAAGGGGATGCCGCAATGCCGCAGTACGCCGTCCTGATCTACACCGACGACTCCGCGCACGCGCTCGACGCGACCGACGAGCAGCTCGCCGAACCCAACGGCCACGGCGACGAGCTCGCCGCGTCCGGAGCGATGCGAGCCGCCTTCGCCTTCACGCCGCGCGCGCTCGCCCGATCCGTCCGCGTCGGCGGAGTGAGCGACGGGCCGTTCGTCGACGCACCCCAGGTCGTCGCAGGCGTCTACGTCATCGAGGCGCCCGACGAGGACGCCGCCCTCGCGATCGCGTCGACGAACCCCGCCATCCGCGGCGACTCCGGCGTCGAGGTCAGACTCATCCACAGCGGCACCTGACGCCGACGCGGCGCGACCCTCCCCAGGGTCGCGCCGCGCGACATCCGTCAGCTCTGGATGAACGCCAGGATGTCGGGGTTCAGCACATCGGCGTGCGTCGTCAGCATGCCGTGCGGGTACCCCTCGTAGATCTTCAGCGTCGAGTTCTGCAGCATCTCGGCCTGCTGCAGCGCCGCCGCCTTGTACGGCACCACCTGGTCGTCGTCGCCCTGGATGACGAACACCGGCACCGTGATGGCAGCCAGATCCTCGCGCTGATCCGTCTCGCTGAACGCCTTGATGCCCTCGTAGTGGGCCAGCGCGCTGCCCGTCATGCCCTGACGCCACCAGTTGTCGATCACCGGCTGCGACGGCGTGACGCCCTCGCGGTTGAACCCGTAGAAGGGCCCGGATGCCACGGCCTCGAAGAACTCGGCCCGGTTCGCCGCGAGCGCCTCACGGAACCCGTCGAACACCGAGATGGGCGTGCCCTCGCTGTTCCAGTCGGTCTGCAGCATGAGCGGCGGCACCGCGGCGACCAGCACCGCCTTCGCGACGCGACCCTGCGGCTCGCCGTACTTCGCGACGTACCGCGCGACCTGGCCGCCTCCGGTCGAGTGACCGATGTGGATCGCATTGCGCAGATCGAGGTGCTCGACGACCGCGCTCACGTCGCTCGCGTAGTGGTCCATGTCGTGTCCCGTCCCGATCTGCGACGAGCGCCCGTGACCCCGGCGGTCGCTCGCGACGACGCGGAACCCCTTGCCGAGGAAGTACAGCATCTGCGCGTCCCAGTCGTCGGACGACAACGGCCATCCGTGGTGGAAGACGATGGGCTGGGCGTCCTTGTCGCCCCAGTCCTTGAAGTAGATCTCGGCGCCGTCGTCGGTGGTGATGAAGGGCATGGACTTTGTCTCCTCTATTTGTGGGTGGGTGGTCTCAGCCGAGGTCGGCGATCGCGTCGGTGATGACGGCCACGACCTCGTCGGGGTGGGAACGCATCACGAGGTGCGGGGCGTCGAGCTCGACCACCGACCGCAGACCGGCGCGTGAGTACCCGAAGCGCTCGACGTCGGGGTTGATCGTGCGGTCGGCCGACGACACGACACCCCAGGCCGGCTTCGTCTTCCACGCCGCCACAGGCGCGGGCTCGCCGAACGCGAGCGCCGCGAGCGGGCGCTGCGACACCGCGAGCACCTCGGCGACCTCGCGGTCGACGCCCGCGGCGAAGATCTCGGGGAACGCGTCGACGTTCACCGAGACGTCCGTGCCGGGCTCGCCGCCCTCGACGGGGAAGGGCGTGTAGATGAGGTTGGCTGCAAGGTCCGAATCGGGGAAGCCACCCTGCAGCTGGCCGAGGCTCTCACCCTCGTCGAGCGCGTAGCCCGAGAGGTAGACGAGGCCGACGACGTTCTCCGCGACACCGGCGACCGTGATGACCGCCCCGCCGTAACTGTGCCCGACGAGCAGGACCGGGCCGTCGATCTCCTCGACGACCGAGCGAATGTAGGCCGCGTCGCCGAGCAGGCTGCGGTTCGGGACGGCGGGCACGCGGACGGTGAAGCCGCGGTCGAGCAAGAGGCGAGTGACGGGGGCGAAGCTCGCGGAATCCGCGAACGCCCCGTGCACGAGGACGACGGTGGGAGAGGTCATGACGATGCATCCTTCCTGGGCTGGGGGTGGATGCCGCTCACGCTAGAACCGGGCGATGCGAGCTGTCGTGGCCCTCCGAGTACACGTCAGAGCGCCGACCCCCGGTGCTTCGCGAGCCGGCTCCCCGAGGTCGGCGTCGATACGCCCGGTGCCGGAAGGGTGATGGTGCCGTCGACGAGCTTCTGCCGCAGCTCGACGAGCGCGCGCTCGCCGAGGCTCCCCGGGATGCCGTAGCAGATCACGGTGTAGAGACCGGGGTGCGCCTCG
Organism: Microbacterium oleivorans; assembly: GCF_023715745.1. Lineage (GTDB taxonomy): Bacteria > Actinomycetota > Actinomycetes > Actinomycetales > Microbacteriaceae > Microbacterium > Microbacterium oleivorans_D. The sequence goes on from NZ_JAMBOV010000002.1 coordinate 248,368, forward strand.
AGGATCTGCCACTTCATGTCGACCCACCCGTGGTCGGGGAAGTAGTTCGGCGCCGTACCCGAGGTGAGGGGGAGCGCCTCGTGCTGCTCCCACATCGCCGCGAAGTCGGCATCCTCCAGGAGCAGTCCGATGATCTCCTGCCACCGCCGGTCGGAGGGGTTGCCGTAGTACCGCACCCGCGACACCGTCGTGCGGGCGCCGTCCTGCCAGGACGCGAGCTCGCGCAGCTCCGGCGGCGCCTCGAACTGCATGAGGGCCAGGTTGTTGCCGACCTCGACGTAGCCCGGCGCGACCGCGCGGATGAGGTCGTTGACGACCACGATGTCCTGATTGCGGTCGATGATGTACGCCGCCGTGTGCTCCCAGTGCGTGATCATCTCGACGAGGTCCGGCGGCGGTTCCTCTCCCTGGTGCACCTCGTACGGCGCCTCGGAATCGGGAAGGGCGAGCCGCAGCAGGTAGGCCGTGCCGGCACGGTCGAGGTGCAGCGCGCGGGCCAGCGAGTTGCACACCTGCAGCGACATCTGGTGTCCGCTGCCCTGCTCGAGCCGCCGGTAGTACTCGACGCTGATCCCGGCGAGCCGCGCGACCTCCTCGCGTCGCAGGCCACGCACACGGCGATGGGGCTCCGAGGGGATGCCGACGGCATCCGGCGTCAATGCGGCACGTCGCGCACGGAGGAAGCTCGCGAGCGCGCTCTTCTCCGAGCCCGGTCGATCAGTCGTCACACCCACATCCTGCATCAGACGTGTTTCCGGGAGGGGCGCGTCAGCGGTGCCGTGCGACACCTTTCAGAATGCGGTCGACGGCGTTCTTCGCGCCGTGCACGGCGACGCCGACGAGGTCGAGATCGACGCCGGCGGCCGCCGCGACGACCTCCCGATTGGCGGCGTCGTGTCCGGTCGCGAACATGCCCCGGTCGTAGACCGCGACCCGCATTCCCCGATCCACCGCCCGGGCACGCACGGCCTCGAGGGTCTCGCCGTCGCCCTCGTACACCATGACCGGTTGCGCCAGCAGAGGCAGGTATCGGGTGCCGTCGGCATCCTCGTACTCTTCGCCCTTCATCTCGTCTGCCGTGACGCCGCTCGCGAGGAACGCGGCGACATTGAGCGCCTGCCAGGGTGCGAGGTCGCTACGGAGTACGAGGGCGATACGGGTGGGGAAGCGAATCGGGTCGTCCATGGCTCCATCGTCGAATCCGCCGACCGTCCCGTCTTGTACGTTTCTCACATGGCTCCCGGCACCGCGCAGCGCGTCTGGAAGCCTGCCGTCCCCGGCGTCAACGAAGTCCTCCACGCGCGCATGACCACCCACGTCTACCCGGCGCACGTCCACGGCGACTGGGCGCTGATGGTCGTCGACCGCGGCGCCGTCTCGTACGACCTCGGCGGCCGTCACCGCATCGCGGACGGGACATCGGCGACCCTCCTCCCACCGGGCATCGCCCACGACGGACGTGCCGCGCCCGGCAGCGGCGGCTTCGTGAAACGCGTCGCCTACCTCGATCACACCTGGCTCCACGACGCACGGGCGGGCGGTGTCGTCGACCGACCCGCGCGTCCCGCATTGCGCCGGCTCGCGCTCGCCGCACATGACGCCCTGGCTCAGCCGGGGGAGGAGCTCGCCGCCGAAGGAGCAATCCTCGCGCTCGCCGGGGTCATGGCGGGGGAGCGAGTCGGCGTGCGCGACGCCGGCGTCGCCTCATCCCTGCGCGACCTGCTCGAGGCGCACCTGACCGAACCGCTCACACTCGCTGCCGCGGGACGCGAACTCGGCGCCCACCCGAACCACCTGTCGCGCGCATTCGCGGCGGAGTTCGGCATCCCACCGCACCGCTACCTGACGTCGCGACGAGTGGATGCCGCCCGCCGATACCTCGTCGCGGGTGCGCCGATCGCTTCGGCCGCCGTCGCCGCCGGCTTCCACGACCAGGCACACCTCACGCGGCACTTCCGACGCGTGCTCGGTCAGACGCCCGGTGCGTTCGTCCGATCGCGGCTGGGCTGAGCGCTCCGGTCAGACCAGCTTCTCGAACACCATCGTCGCCTGGATGCGGTCGCCGCCGCCGAAGCCCGTGCTTGTCGACGATGACGTCGAGATCGTGTGCAGACGATAGCCGAGCGCTGCCTGGTTGTTGATCGCGGCTTCGAGCTCGATGAGGTTGTTCGAGCCGCTGCCCCACATCTTCTCCTTGAGCACGACCTGCAGCACCACGTAGCTCATGCCCGCCGGCGCCTGACGCGGCTGCGCGCCGGCAGCGGCGTCGGTCTGCGCCTGCGCGATGAAGCCACCGAGACCACCCTGCGGGGGAGCGGCCGGCTGCGTCTGCTCGGTCCATGCCCTCCCGTCCCACCAGCGCATCGTGCCGGAACCGTCGTCGTACCACCCTGCTGCCGTGTCGCTCATGTCGTCACCGTAGTGGTGCGCAGAGCCCGCGGTGAAGAGTCAGGCGGAGCCAGGCGCGCCGATGAGCCACGCCATGAGGGCGATCGTCGTGATCAGCCCGGTGACAGCCGCGACCGCGCCGAGCGATCCGCCGGTCAGCGCGAGCGGCTTCGACTGGCCGCGCGTGAGGGCGAACACCCCGAGCGCGAACGCGGAGAGCCCAAGCAGCAGGCCGACCCACGGGACGAGCCCGGTGAGGAATGCGAGGATGCCCACGATCAGCGTCGTGATCGCGAGACCGTTCCTCGGTGTCGCCTGCGGCTGCGTCATTGTGTCTCCTTCTCGTCCAGTTCGACGGTGGTCAGCAGCTCGAGCTGTCGGCGCAGCGTCCCGACGATGTCGATCGCGTCGGGGTCGTGCATCCACTGCACCTGCAGGCCGTCCCACAGGGCCAGCGTAGACACCGCCGCGAACTCGGCGTCGACGCCCGGGCGCAGCAGTCCGGCATCCGCCATCTCGCGGAACGCCGACGCGAACTCCGCACGCACGCGCGCGTACCGCAGGAAGAAGTACTCGTTGCTCGGATGCTCGGGCGTCGTCGACTCGGCGGCCAGCAGGGTGTAGAGCTCGACGATGCCCGGGATCCTCTCGTTCGCGCGGGCGAGCCGAAGGAACGCGGCGGGGATGTCGGCGGGACCCGCCGCGGCATCGGGAGCGGCGTCGCCGAGGCTCCGGGTGTCGCGGTCCTCGAGAACCCGCTGCAGCAGCACGCTCTTGTTCGCGAAGTGATGCAGGATCGTCGACGCGTCGATCCCGACCCGGTCCGCGATCTCCTTCAGCGAACCCGCGCGGTAGCCGCGGGTCGCGAACACCTCGCCGGCCGCGTCGAGGATCTCGCGCTGCCGCGCCGCGGTCTTCGCATACGGGCCGCGCTTGCTGGACGTCATGGCCACAGCCTACCGATCAAAACCCAACGCCCATGGGAATTTGCGATACCGTGAGCGCACACGACTCACGGGAGAGCACATGACGACGTCGGCATCCGTCCGCTGGATCAGCACCACGCAAGACGAGCCCTGGCGGGAGCTCGCGGCGCGGTCCCTGGGAGACGTGCGCGGAATGCCCTCCGTGTTCCTGCAGATCGACAACCCGCAGCAGACGATGGAGGGCTTCGGCGCCTCGTTCAACGAGCTCGGCTGGACCTCCCTCGCCTATCTCACCGACGAGGACCGGGATGCCGTGATGCGTGAGCTGTTCGCGCCCGGCACCGGCCTCAATCTCACGCGCTGCCGCATGCCCGTCGGCGCGAACGACTTCTCCACCGACTGGTACAGCTACGACGAGACGCCGCGCGACCTCGCCCTCGAGCACTTCTCGATCGAGCACGACCACGCCACGCTCGTTCCGTTCATCCAGGCGGCGCAGGCTCATCAGCCGGACCTCGCGCTCTGGGCGTCGCCGTGGAGCCCGCCGACCTGGATGAAGGCGAACGGCCACTACGCCGGTGCGAAGGGCAGCCCGATCGCCGCGGGAGTGGACAACGGCATCCGCGACGATCAGCTCGGCGCCGAGGGCACCGACATGATGCGCCTCGACGACGAGCACCTGGCCGCCTACGCCGCCTACTTCGGGCGGTTCGTCGACGCGTACGCCGAGCTCGGCATCCCGATCACGATGGTCATGCCGCAGAACGAGTTCAACTCCGCGCAGATCTTCCCGAGCTGCACGTGGACCCCCGAGGGCCTCGCCGCGTTCGTCCGTCACCTCGGACCCGAGATGGCCCGCCGCGGCGTCGACGTCTTCCTCGGCACCCTCGAGCGCGCCGACGACGGACTCGTCGAGCGGGTGCTCGCCGACGCGGATGCCGCCCGCTGGATCACCGGCGTCGGCGCCCAGTGGGCAGGCAAGGGCGCGGTTCCCTACCTGCACCGCCACCACCCGGAGCTCACGATCTACCAGACCGAGCAGGAGTGCGGCGACGGCCGCAACGACTGGCGCCTCGCGCGGCATGCGTGGTTCCTCATGAAGCACTTCCTCCTCCACGGCGCGACGGCCTACATGTACTGGAACATGTCGCTCCTGCGCGGCGGTGTGAGCCGGTGGGGATGGGCGCAGAACTCGCTCGTCGTCGTCGATCCCGAGACGCGCTCGTACGAGTTCACGCACGAGCACCACGTGCTGAAGCACGTGTCGCATTTCGTCGCGCCCGGTGCGCGCCGCATCCCGACCCTCAGCTACACGGGCCACGAGAACCAGCTGGTGTTCCGGAACCCCGACGGCAGCCTCGTCATCGTCGTGCAGAACGACCTCGCCGAGGAGATGCCGATGTCTTTCCTGATCGACGGTCGGGCGCTCGAGGTGACCCTGCCCGCCGACTCCCTCAACACCCTCGTCGTCGACGCCTGATCTCGGGCGAGACGGACCGATGCCAGGATGGTCCGGTGGCCGAAGCCGTGAACGTCCTGCAGAACCATCCCGGTGACGTCGAGTACCCCGTCCAGTCCCGTCGCCGTTACGCGCGCATGCTCGAAGCGCGGCGCAAGGCCGACCCGGCCGAGATGCGCCGTCGCGCGCTGCCCGTGACGCTCATCGCCGCGCCGTTCGGCATCGCGGCGTTCGTCCTGTCGCTCGTCTGGGACGTCAGCGACATCGGGCTCAACTTCTTCGCGTTGTTCATCGGCGTGTGCCTCGGCCTTCTGATCGCGTCGATCGTCCTCGCCGTGAGGGATGCCGACGCACCCCGCCGTGCGCAGCTCGCCTACGTCGCGGCATCCGGTCGCCCCTCACTCACCGGACGCCAGCAGCAGATCCTCGCTCTCGACGTCGCGAGCGACTTCGCCGTCCGCGGCTGGAACGCCTCCCTCGCCTTCACGCCGACCTTCGCCGAGCTTCCGCAGGATCTGCGTGCCAGGCACCGGGACGGCGAGGACGGCACCCCGTGGTTCGCGCTGCCGATGACCCCGCTCAAGCAGCTGCGCGGCGCCCTCGACGAGCAGTTCAAGATCGTGACCAAGGCCGACGCCGAACTCCTCGTCGCCGACACCCTGGTCATGGGTCTCAACTCGCAGCGGTTCGTCGAGGTCGCCCACGGCGACAACGCCGAGCACATGATGTCGCGCGTCGCCGCGCTCACCGACCTGCCCGTCTTCGACATCCAGGACCTGCTGCGCGGTACCGAAGAGCGCCCGGCCCGGCTGCTGCTCGCCGCCGACATCGAACGGGGGATCGGCGGCATCCGATACGCCTACGTGGCCGGCTACCTCACCGCCGACGAGACGTGGGCGCTCCTCGAGCCGCTTGCGGAGAAGGCGTTCAGCACCTACCGCAGCTGGGACGAGTACTGGCGCGAGGTGAGCATCGCGACGGCGTTCCGCACCGACTCACTGCAGGCCGTGCAGAATCAGCGCGACGCGCTCGCCGAGCTGCGCACGTCGCGGTGGCCGGCGGCATCCGTCGCCTGGCCGGCCCCGTAAGCGAGGTCTTCGCGCTCAGCGCTCGACCGGGCGACCCTCCGCGATCCACGAGCCCGTGCCGCCCTCGACGTTCGTCGTCTCGAGACCGTGGTGCTCGAGGAAGGCCGCCGCCCGCGCGCTGCGCCCGCCCGCCTGGCAGATGAGGTGCAGGTCGTCGAGCTCGCGCAGTTCGTCGACGTGGTCGGGCACCGTGGCGAGCGGGATGTTGCGCGCCCCCGGCACGTGACCCGCCGCGAACTCGTCGGGTTCGCGCACGTCGATGATGTTCGCGGGGGAGGCCTCGGCCAGCTGCGCCGTCGTGATGGAGTGCATACCTCGATGCTCGCAGATCAGAGCGGATGCCGGGCCGATAGTCTTCGCTCATGATCCCGATCGAGAACCTCCTCGCCTTCGGCCTGGCGTCGATCGTGATCATCGTCATCCCGGGGCCCGGCGTCCTGTTCGTCGTCGGGCGATCGATCGCACTCGGCCGCCGCGCCGGCATCCTCAGCGTGCTCGGCAACTCCCTCGGGAACATCCCCGCGATCCTCCTCGTCGCCTTCGGCGTCGGGGCGATCGTCGCCTCGTCTGTCGTCGCCTTCACCGCGATCAAGATCGTCGGCGCGATCTACCTCGTCTACCTCGGCGTGCAGGCGATCCGCCATCGGCGTCACCGCGTAGAGCAGGGGCGGCCGACCGCGGCATCCACCGTCACACTGCTGCGCCAGGGGTTCGTCGTCGGCCTGACGAACCCGAAGACGATCGCGTTCTTCGTCGCCGTCCTGCCGCAGTTCGTCGCGCGCGACGCAGGCCCGGTCTGGCTGCAGCTGCTGCTCCTGGGCCTGATCTTCCAGGTGCTCGCCGTCGTCTGCGACAGCACCTGGGCGATCGCGGCCGGCACGGCGCGGACGTGGTTCGGTCGCTCGCCGCGGCGGCTCTCGGCGCTGTCGGGCACCGGCGGCATCCTCATGATCGGTCTCGGCGGCGCGCTCGCGTTCACGGGCGCGAAGAGCTGACGCGGGAATGTTCCGGCGCCCCGATGCGCTGAACCCCGCATGACGAACACCACGAAGCCTGCACAGTCGTCCGGCACGTTCCGCATCGGCGGAGACCTCGAGGTCAACCGCCTCGGCTACGGCACGATGCAGCTCACCGGTCCCGGCATCTGGGGGCCGCCGAAGGACCACGATGAGGCGATCCGCGTCCTCCGCCGCAGCGTCGAGCTCGGCGTCAACTTCTTCGACACCGCCGAGTCCTACGGCCCGTACGTCGCGGAGGAGCTCCTCAAGGAGGCGCTGCACCCGTACGCCGACGACGTCGTCATCGCGACGAAGTCCGGCCTCACCCGCACCGGCCCGAACGTGTGGCCGCCGCTCGGCCGCCCCGAGTTCCTGCGCCAGGGCGCCGAGATGAGCCTGCGCCGCCTCGGCCTCGAGCGCATCGACCTGTTCCAGCTGCACCGCATCGACCCGAAGGTCCCGCTCGAGGACCAGGTGGGCGAGCTGAAGGCGCTGCAGGACGAGGGCAAGATCCGCTACATCGGCCTGTCCGAGGTCTCCATCGACGAGGTGAAGGAAGCGCAGAAGATCGCTGAGATCGTCACGGTCCAGAACCTCTACAACCTGCAGCACCGCGACGCCGAGGCGCTCCTCGACTGGTCGGAGGAACAGGGCATCGGCTTCATCCCCTGGTTCCCGCTCGCGACCGGCGGACTCACCGGTCCCGACTCGCCGCTCACCGACATCGCCGAGCGCAAGAACGCGACGCCCGCGCAGGTCGCGCTGGCCTGGCTGTTGAAGCGCTCGCCGGTCATGCTGCCGATCCCCGGCACGTCGAGCGTCGCGCACCTCGAGGACAACCTGCAGGGTGCCGTCATCGAGCTCAGCGACGAGGAGTTCACGGAGCTGTCCAAGCTCGGCAGCTGACCCCCTCGCGTCACCCGCCCGCCTCTGCAAGGGTGGGCGGGTGACGCATACCAGTGGCCAGCCCATCGTCCGGATGTGGACGGGCGTCGTCCGTGCCGAGGACGAGGACCGATACGTCCAGTACGTCGAACGCACCGGCATGGACGCGTACCGCGCGACACCGGGGAACCTCGGCGCGTGGCTGTTGACGCGGGATCTCGGCGACGGCCGGACCGAGATCACCACCCTCTCGCGCTGGGAGAACCTCGCCGTCATCGCGGCGTTCGCCGGTGACGACATCGAGAAGGCCGTGTTCTATCCCGAGGACGACGAGTTCCTCCTCGAGCGCGACGAGCGGGTGCGGCACTACCGGCAGACGTGACCCTGGGCGGGCGGCATCCGTCTCAGTGGGGCAGGGTAGAGGCGTGGCCGTCGTCTCCGAGCTCTATCGCTATCCCGTCAAGGGGTTCACGCCCGAACCCCGCGCCGAACTCCACGTGCAGGCCGACGGCCGCATCGCCGGTGACCGTGTGCTCGCCTTCCGCTTCGCAGATGCGACCGAGCCCGAGGATGCCGGTGGCCTCGAGTCGTGGCCGAAGAGCAGAGGGCTGTCGCTCATGGACTTCCCCTCGATCGCCCGCGTGCGCGCGGACTTCGATGCGGAGACCGGCCGGCTGCGTCTGAGTGAGGACGGGCGGCTCCTGGCGGAGGCGGGGCTCGACGAGACGGGGCGACACGAACTCTCGGCGGCTGTCACGGGATACGTCGAACGGTCCCCGGACGGGCGGCTGCTGCAGCGCCCGGGCGTACTGCCCCTGCACCTCGTGGGCGACGGCCGCACCGCGCGGTTCCAGGATCGCGCTCGCGGTTACGTGTCGGTGCACGGCGCGGCCACCGTTGCGGACGTGGATGCGGCGACGCCCGCGCCCGTCGACAGTCGCCGCTTCCGTTCGAACATCGTCGTCTCGGGGATCGCGCCCTGGGCCGAGCTCGAATGGTCCGGTCGCGTCCGCATCGGCGAGGTCCGGTTCGACGTGCAGCGTCCCATCGGACGGTGCGCCGCGATCACCGCGAACCCCGACGACGGACGGCGGGATGCCCGTCTGCTGCGGATCCTGACGACCGAGTTCGGCCAGGACGAGGCGACCCTGGGGGTCCTCCTGCTACCCGCGGGCGGCGGCGGGGTCGTGCGTGTCGGCGACGAGGTTGTCGTCGAGGCGGGCTGACCGCTCGAACGAGACCGTGGCGGCCAGCGTGGCCACGGCGGCTGCACGGTCGTTCTCCCGCGCAGCGAGGTCGAGCGTCCGGGTCTCGACCGCGGCCTGTTGCGCGCGCAGATCCGTGCTGATGTCCGCGAGTCGATCGGCGAGGAAGGCCGCGAGGCCGTCGTGGAGCTCTTCGAGTGTCGTGTCGTGGATCTCGAGGCGACGGTCGGCCACCGTCAAGGTGACCGACCCGTAGCCGGCGTCCGCGAGCAGCCGCACGGTGTCGTCGCCCACGATCTCGTCGATCTCGGCCTTGTTCGGCCGCCGGTCGAACACCGCATGGACGGTGTACCGCTCGGGTGCGGCCGCTGTCAGCAGTCCGGCGGGAAGAGACCCGACGAGGACCGAGCTGAGGCCGAGGACGTCGGCGGTGCCGCGTCCCGATTGCGTGTGTGTGCTCATCTTCGGACGTTACGCCCCTCAGATGTGCGTCTCACAGGTTGGACCGGCGGGCGCGCGATAGAGCGACCGTGACGGTCAGCAGCACCCGCCCGCGTCGCCGCAGCCGCAGACGGCCGCGCCGGTGTGACATGCGCCGTGCGCCGGCGTCGGGGCCGGTACGTCGAGCGTGGGGTTCTGGTCGAAGAACCCGTGGGGCACGAGCGAGAAGCCGGTGCTGTCCACGGGCATGATCGGCCAGTCCTCGGTGCGCGGGAAGTGGGTGAGACCGAACGTGTGCCACACCACGATGTCCTGGCCGTCGATGTCGGCGTCGCGCTCGATCCACCGGTCGATCGTGCCGTGGCCGTCGTTCTGGTTCACGAGCTCACCTGAGGGGAACCGCTCGGTGGGGGAGTACCGCGTCACCCACAGGTCATGGGTCGTGAAGGCGGCCCGCCGTGCGATGGAGGACTCCGGGTCGGCGAGCAGGCTCGGCTGGCCCTCCGACCGCAACGTGTAGCCGACCGGCTTGCCGACGATGTTCGTGACCTCGGGGTTCACGATGTGCCACACCCGGCCACGCTTGCCGTCGGCATCCCTCACGCCCTCGCGCTCGGTCCGCAGGCGCGTAGTCGAAAGCGTGAAGCCGTTGCCGTAGGGGTTCTCGGCCGAGATCGGCACCCGCTTCGCCTCGAGCTCGTCGACCGCGTTGCGCACCCCGTCGAGGGTGACGTCGAGGCGAGCCGAGAACAGGTGCTGGTGGTACGGAGCACCGATGCCGGGGGCGATCTGCGACGCCCACGGATAGTCGCTCCCGTCGGGCTGCACGCCCGGGTATGCCGAGGCGAAGACCACGCCCGTCGCCTTGCATTCCAGCTCGATGCGCCCGTCGAGGTAGAAGTGCCAGTAGAAGCCGTAGTCGTAGTTGCCGACGGTGATGAAGAACGAGACCACGAGCCGTCGGTTCCGGCGCACGTCGGTCGAGTGGTAGTACTCGTCGGTGTGCTTCCAGAGGATCGAGGCGTCCTCCTCGTGCATGCAGATCGCGTTCCGGATCGTCTGCGGACGTCCGTCGGTCGCCGCGATCGTCGCGTCGAAGTAGCGGATCTCGCCGAGGCAGTCGCATCCGAGCGCGAGCGAGTTCGCCGACTTGCCGAGGGAGTACTCGCCCGCGTCGAAGTAGTTCTGCCAGAACCGCACCGGGCTCGGGTCGCCGTAGGGGACGACCATCTCGGCCACCGACGCGCGGTACAGGATCGATCGGTGACGGTCGCCGTCCGTGAACCCCACCTCGTGCAGGGTCAGCCCTTCCACCTGGTTGAAGCCGATGCGGAAACGCCACTTCTCCCACTCGACGACGTCCCCGTCGACCGTGAAGCTCGGACCCTCCGGTTGCGTGATGACGATCGGCTTCTGCGTCGTCCGCGCCGGCGGCAGCTCGTCGGCACGGTGGAAGTTGTACGGCTCGCGCGGAACGTCGAAGAGCCGGTCGTCGATGAGGCGGATCACCTCGCCCGTGATGAGATCGACATAGGCGACCACCCCGTCGACGGGGTGCGCCCAGGCGTTGTCGTCAGCGTCGAGCTGCAGGAAGGACAAGCAGCGGACGATGCGGCGACCGTCCTCGTCGGCCAGGCCGAACCGCCCGGCCGAGAGCGCCGAGATGCGCACGAGCGACACGTCGTCGATCCCGCGCTTCGCCATCGCCGCCGTCCACCCCTCGTGCGCGCGCAGCAGCTCCTCGATCCGATCGAACTCCTCGAGCACGATCGGCGGCTGCCCCTCTGTGACGACGTCGACGACGCGCTGCGAGACGAGCACCCGGGCATCCACGTCCGTCGTCACCTCGGTGACCGTCCCGTCTCGCCGGTCGAGGAGGACGTTGCCGACGAGCCGCCCACGTGCGGACCCGCCGAGCACGGCGGACTTCTCGGGCTCGATGAGGTTGACCAGCATGAACGCCGTCGCCTCCTCGTCGAAACCCGCTTCGAGGACGAGCGAACGGTTCGTCTCGATCTCGGCGCTCGAGAGTCGGGTGAGGGGATGCGTCATGGTCGTGCTCCTGCAGCGGTTCAGCGTCAGCGCCCGGCGAACCAGGTCGTCTTCAGTGCGGTGTAGTTGTCGAAAGCGTGGAGGGAGAGGTCGCGTCCGAAGCCGGACTGCTTCATCCCGCCGAAGGGAGTCGCGACGTCGAGGGCGTCGACGGTGTTCACCGACACCGTGCCGACCCGCAGCGCCCGGGAGACGCGCAGCGCTCGGTGGATGCTGTCGGTGAAGACGGATGCCGCGAGCCCGTACTCGCTGTCGTTCGCCAACCGGATCGCCTCGGCTTCGTCGTCGAATGGCGTGATGGCCAGGACCGGGCCGAAGACCTCCTCGCGCCACAGCGTCGCATCCGTCGGGACGTCGGCGAACACCGTCGGCTCGAGGAAGAATCCGCCGTTCTTCTCGACGGCCCCGCCGCCGGCGACCAGACGTGCCACCGGTCGGGCAGCGTCGACGTAGCCGCGGACGCGCTCGAGCTGCGCAGCGCTCACGAGCGGCCCCATGCCGGCATCCGGGTCGAGCGGATCTCCCACCGTCAGGGCACGCGCACGTGCGGCGACCCGCTCGGTCAGCTCGGCCGCGATCGAGCGTTCGACGAGCAGGCGCGAATTCGCCGAGCACACCTGGCCGCTGCAGGCGAAGATCCCCGCGACGGCGAAGTCGGCGACCGCGTCGAGGTCGGCGGCATCCGCGAAGACGATGTTCGCGCTCTTCCCGCCGCACTCCAGCCACACCGCCTTGCCGTTGGACCGGCTCGAGTACTCCAGGAACTTCTTGCCGATCGCCGTCGAGCCCGTGAACGCGATGACGTCCACGTCCTCGTGCAGGCCGAGCGCCTGACCCGCCTCGTGGCCGAACCCGGGGACGACGTTGAGCACCCCGTCCGGCAGGCCCGCCGCCGCGGCGAGCTCCGCGAGGCGCAGCGCGGACAGCGGCGTGTCCTCGGCAGGCTTCAGGACCACGCTGTTCCCGGCGGCCAGTGCCGGGGCGATCTTCCAGATCGCGGTCTCGAGGGGGTAGTTCCACGGCACGACCGCGCCCACCACTCCGACGGGCTCGCGTGTGACGACCGCGAGATCGCCCCCCGCCGTCGGCGCGACCTCGCCGTAGATCTTGTCGATCGCCTCGGCGTACCACTGCAGGATCGCGGCGCTGCCGGGGGCATCGATCGCCGAGGTGTCGGCGATGCGCTTGCCCCCGTCGAGGGTGTCGAGCAACGCCAGCTCGTCGGCGGCCTCGCGGATCGCAGTCGCGACCGCCAGCAGCACGCGCTTGCGCTCGCCGGGCGCGGCCTGCGACCAGACGCCGGACTCGAACGAGGCACGTGCGGCGGCGACGGCTCGGTCGATCTCCGGTCCGCGGCCACGGGCGACCTCAGCGAGCACCTCTCCCGTGGCCGGGTTCACCGTCTCGAACGTGGCGCCGTCGGCGGCGTCGGTGAACGCGCCGTCGATCCACGCCCGAGTCCGCGGAGTGATCGTCGCAGCCAGACGCGTCCAATCAGCGTGTGTGCGCATTAGTCTCCTGTTCGGGGTGGGTGAGCGCGTCGACGATCGTCTGCGCCATGAGTGTCGCACCGTCCAGGGCCGCGCGGTCGCCCGCCGGGGTGACGGTCGCGTCGGCGAAGGCCGCCTGATGGTTGACGGCGGGCGCCGAATCGATGCCGAGGTACGGGTGGATGGCTCGGATGCGCCGCGACACGTTTCCCATGTCGGTGGACGCGGTGTTCATGCCGCCCGGGCGCCGCTCGGCGGCATCCATGTCCCGTCCCAGCGTCGCCGCCCGCGCGGCGAACGCGTGTGCCAACGGCTCGTCGTTGCGGAACTCCGAGTAGCGCGGACTCGTCTCACGGATCTGCAGCGCGCACCCCGTCGCGAGCGCCCCGGCTTCGAAGCAGGCGCTCACGCGGCGGAACGCCTCCTCGAGTTCCTCGAGCGACGACGCACGGACGTACCAGTTGCCGAGCGCGGAGCCGGGGATGGCATTCGGTGCGGTCCCGGCCTCGCGCACGATGCCGTGGACCCGCACGCCGGGCGGAAGCTGCTGACGCAGCAGGCCGATCGCCACCTGCGCGACGGTGAACGCGTCGGCGGCGTTGATCCCGAGCGTCGGGTAGGCCGACGCGTGCGATTCGCGGCCGGTGTAGACGACGTCGAAGTGGGCGACGGCGAGCGGCCGTGCCCACAGCGCGTCGGCGGGGCCGGGGTGGATCATCATGGCGAGGTCGACGTCGTCGAAGACACCGGCATCCAGCAGATGGATCTTCCCGCCCCCGCCCTCTTCGGCGGGTGTCCCGATGACCTGGACGGTCGCGTCGAGCTCGTCGGCGAGCGGCGTGAGAGCGGCCGCCGCCCCGACCGCCGCCGCCGCGATGATGTTGTGCCCGCAGGCATGGCCGAGACCCGCGAGCGCGTCGTACTCCGCCACGAGGGCGACCGTCTGCGAGCCGGTTCCCGCGCGAGCGACGAACGCGGTGTCGAGTCCGCCCACCCCGGTCTCGACCTGCATGCCGAAGGAGGCGAGCGTCCTCGTCAGCAATCCCACGGATCGACGCTCGTGCCACGCGGTCTCAGGATCCGCGTGCAGGGCGTGGCTGACGCCGAGGATCACATCGTGGCGCGCAGCGACGGTCTCTGCGACGCGTGCCGCGAGAGCGTCATTCATCGCCGGGAACGCCGTACGACGGAGCGGATGCCGGGGCGACGGCCCGCGTCAGATAGTCGGCCTTCTGGGGCGACCACAGCTCCCACAGACGCCGGAGCTCGACGATCGGCTGGTCGTGGTCGTCGACGCGCAGGTCGGTCGTGCGCCACGACGCTCCCTCGACCACGGCGAGACCCGCTGACCGGAGCGGTCCCGCCTCGCCTCCGGCGGCCACCGCGGCCTCCAGCGCGGCGAGCAGGCGATCCTCCAGCGGACCGGATGCCGCGGCGAACCCCGCGACCATCGCGTCGAGCACGTCGGCGCCGGCGAGGAGGTTGCCGGCCCCGACGCATCCGTCGCCGACCGACGCGCCGTGGATGCCGAGGGCCTGCGCCCCCGAGTGGACCGACACCCGGCCGGCCGCGTCGACGGCGGTGACCTGCCGGTAGTCGGCGTAGGCGTCCGCGGCGAGGGCGGCCGCGATCGCGGCATCCGGCGCAGCGCCCGTGGCCAGTGCGTCGAGCGTCGCCGGTCCGAGCGCGGGATTCGTGACGTTCTGCGAGGCGACCGCACCCACGCCGGGGCGCAGATGTGCGCACCGGGAGGCGACGGCGGGGCTCGAGGAGGAGATGACGATACCGAACGCGCCATCGAGATGCGCGACGAGGGAGAGCGTCACAGCGTCACCTCCGTGTCGTCCGCGGGGTCGCTGATGACCGCGGTCGCGTCGATCTCGACGAGCCACTCCGGTCGGGCGAGAGCGTCGACGACGAGACCCGTCGACACCGGATGGACGCCCTTCAACCAGCGCCCCATCGTGCGGTACACCGGCTCGCGGTACCGGATGTCGGTGAGATAGACGACGACCTTCACGATGTCCTCGAGTCGGGATCCCGCCTCGCGCAGCAGCATGTCGATGTTCGCCATCGCCTTCTCGGCCTGAGCTTCGACGTCGCCGACGCCGACGCTCTCCCGAGTCTCGAGGTCCTGCCCGATCTGGCCGCGGAGGTAGACGACGCCGCCGGCGACGACCGCCTGGCACAGGTCGTTGTCGAGCGACTGCTCCGGATACGTGACCTTCGTGTTGAAGGGGCGGATGCGGGTGTGCGCGGTCATCGGACTGTCTCCTTCTCACGTGCGGAGGATGCCGACTCGGTGGTCGGGCGGTATGCGGCGTACATCCGTTGGATGCCGATGTGGTCGGCGACATGCTTCGCGTCGTGCCACACACCCCAGATGAAGCTCGAACCGCGACGCGACTGCCACGGCAGGCCGAGGAAGTAGATCCCGGCCTCCGCCGAGACACCGCGCCGGTGGGCGGGGCGGCCTGTGGCGTCGAGAGCGCCCGCCGGGAGCCAGCTGTAGTCCGATGTGAATCCGGTTGCCCAGATCACGCTGTTCACTCCGGCCGCGACGAGGTCGAGCTCACGGAGCGGCGCGGTCACGCAGGCCGGTTCCGGACCGAACTCGCGCGCTTCCGGCTCCTCGGGAAGGTCCAGGCCGTGGCGCTCGACGTACGCGTCCGCCTCGTCGAGCAGGTCGAGGTAGTTCGCATCGCCGGCCGCAATGTTGCGCGCCAGGTCGTCACCGAACTCCACCACCCCGTTCCGGTATCCGTTCGCCCGGCCGACGAGCGTGACCCCCTCCGCAGCGAGCCGACGGAAGTCCACCGTGTGACCCCCATCCGCGCCGCTCACGGCGATCGTGACGTGTTCGGCGCCGCGCGGGGGAGTCGCGGCATCCCACTTGTCGAGCACGCCCAGCCACCACACGAAGTCGCGACCGCGGTAGCTGCGCGGCGGCCGGTCGTGCGGACCGACCGCCAGGTGCACATCCCGGCCCGATCGCTGCAGCTCGGCGGCGATCTGCACGCCCGAGCTGCCGGCCCCGACGACGAGGACGCCGCCCGCAGGCAGCTGCGCGGGGTTGCGGTACTGCGACGAGTGCAGCTGGACGATGTCGTCTTCCGCGGGGATGAGCGAGGGGATGACGGGGGTCTGGAACGCTCCGGTGGCCGCCACCACGTAGTCGGCTCGGTAGACACCGTCCGTCGTGTCGACCTCGAAGCCCCGCGCGCCGTCGAGTCGGTGGACGCGCCGAACCTCGACGCCGCACCGCACCGGCGCGCCGAACCGCTCGGCGTAGTCGGTCATGTACCGCGCGACCTGCTCCTTCGTCGCGAAGCCGTCGGGGTCGACATCGTCGAAGGCCATGCCGGGGAACCGGTCGTGCCAGGCCGGACCGTTCGCGACCAGCGAGTCCCAGCGCTCAGACCGCCAGCGCTCCGCGATGCGTCCGCGCTCGAAGACGAGGTGACGGATGCCGGCGCGCGACAGGTGCTCGCTCATCGCGACGCCGGCCTGACCTGCGCCGACGACGATCACCTCCACGTCGCGCGGAACGGGGGCGGTGGTCGACTGGGGGGTTGACGCCATGGTGCGGATGCTTTCGATCGGGGGTGAAGTCCTCCCCGAGTCTCGGAAAGCCATCGGCGTGCGCGCAAATACCGGATCACGCGCTTTTGCATCTAAAATGCAGATGCAGACTCCATAGCAATATCTCTGAAACACATCGGAAATGTGAGCCCATGCGACCCACCTCCCGCCCGGACATCTCGCTCGCCCAGTTGCGCTACTTCGTCGCGGCGGCCGAGCACGGCAGCATGACCTGGGCCGCGGAAGAACTCTTCGTCGCTCAGTCGGCCATCTCGACGTCGATCGCCAACCTCGAGAAGGCTCTCGGAACCCAACTGCTCATCCGCCGCCGCGCGAAGGGCTTGCAGCTCACCGCGCAGGGGATCGACCTCCTGCAGCGCAGTCGCGGGATCCTCGCGGCGGTCGACGACGCCGTGCACGCCCTGCGTCCCGAGAACACCTCGGGTCGCGTGAGCGTCGGCTGCTTCCGTACCCTCGCGCCGTTCTACCTGCCCGACATCGTGAGTGCTCTCGAAGACAGCCATCCCGAGCTGCAGCTCGACGTCACCGAGCTGCTCGCCGACGGCGTCAACGACGCGCTGCACGACCAGTCGATCGAGGTGGCGCTGAGCTACGACCTCGGCCTCGACGGGGATATCGACCGGGAGGTCCTCGCCTCCGTCCCGCTCTACGCCGCCGTCGGCGCGGAGCACCCGCTCGCTTCGCGCGACCGAGTCCGGCTCGCCGACCTGGTCGACGAGCCGATGGTCCTGCTCGATCTCCCGGTCAGTCGCGACTACTTCTTGCAGGCATTCACCGACAACGGCCTGCGACCCTCGGTCCGTTACCGGTTCGCCAACTTCGAGGGGGTGCGTGCGATGGTCGCCAGCGGACACGGGTTCACCCTGCTGAATCAGCAGCCGAAGCTCGGCTACACGTACTCCGGCGGCGAGCTTCATCGGCTGGCGATCGTCGAACCGACCACGCCGCTGGACATCGTCCTGGCGCGGCGGGCGTCATCGACCCGGCTCACGCGCAAGGCCGAACTGTTCGCGGCGGAGGCCCGGAGCGCCGTCGCGCGCGTCCTGGGTGCGGAGACTCAATCCGCCTCGTAGACGACCTGCCCGCCGACGACCGTCCGGAGCACGCGCGCGGAGCCGAGTCCTGTCACGTCCCTCACATCTCGATCGATCCAGACGAGGTCTGCGAGCATCCCCTCGCGGAGCGCTCCCGTGGTCTGTTCGAGTCGGTTGATCCATGCCGCCTGCGACAGGTAGGCGTCGAGCGCGGTCGACGGGGGCAACGCCTGCTCAGCGAGCAGCGGGACGGTGAGCACGTCGGTGCCGATCGCATGCGGGTCCTCCGGGACGCCCGTCCGGGTCACCGCCGTGCGCACCGACCACAGCGGGTTCGGGTCCGTCACCGGCCAGTCGCTCCCGCCGACGATGCGGCCGCCGGCTGCCGCGATGGAGGCGAAGGGGAAGTGCCTGCGAGCGCGCTCGGGACCGAGCAGGGGGAGCTTCCGCGTCACGATCTCCTCATCGGTCCGCGCCCACAGCGCCGTCACGTTCGCCGACACGTCCAAGGCCGCGAACCTCGGGACGTCGGCGTCGTCCACGACGTCGAGGTGAGCGATGTGATGGCGGTTCGGTGTGGCGCCCCGGTGCGCGTGGATCGCCTCGACGGCGTCGAGACAGCTCCGGACGGCGCCGTCGCCCACCGCGTGATAGTGGATCTGAAAGCCCGCGGCATCGAGAGCCACGCTCAGGGCGTCGAGGTCCCCCTGCGCGATGAAGGTCACGCCTCGATCGTCGCCAAGGCCGTCGAAGGGCTCGAGCATGGCGGCCGTCCGGTTCTCGACCATCCCGTCCACCATCACCTTCACCGTGCCACCGTCGATGCGGCCCACCGCCGCCAGCCGGTCGCGGATCGCGAGGAGGTCGTCGATCTGGCCGAGGCCGCGCGCCCTGTCCCACCAGAGAGCGGCGACCACCCGCGCCGTCAGCCGCCCGTCTGCAGCCGTGCGCTCGTAGGCGGGCAGGGCGTCCGGTCCGATGTCGGATGCGCCGACCGCGGCGTCCTGCCAGGCGGTGACACCCATCGAATGCAGTCGACCCTGTGCCGCGAGGAGCGCGGCGACCAGGGTGTCCGCATCGGGTTCCGGCAGCAGGTCGACGATGAGTCCGACGGCGGCTTCGACGAGCATTCCGGTCGGATGTCCGGTCTCGTCACGGAAGATGCGCCCGCCCGCGGGATCCACGGTCGCGGCGTCGATGCCCGCGGCGCGGAGCGCCGCGCTGTTGACCCAGACGCCGTGCGCGTCGTGGCTGTAGAGGACGACGGGTCGATCCGCAACGACCTCATCGAGATCGGATGCCGAGGGGAAGCCGCCCGGGAAGACGTCGCCGAACCACCCTCCGCCGCGCAGCACCGCGGCATCCGGATGCGCGTCGGCGAACTCGGCCACGATCCGTAGGTATCCCTCCCGTGAATGCGCCGGCGTGAGATCGACGCCGATGAGTTGCAGCCCCGCGAGAACGGGATGCACGTGCGCGTCCTGAAAGCCGGGAAGCAGCGTGCCGCCCCGAAGATCGACGACCTGATCGGCGGCGGGCGCAGGTGCGGCAGCGGGGAGGACGGCGGCGATCCGGTCGTCGTCGACGAGGAGGTGGCCGGGCTCACTCCGACCGTCGCCGAGGTAGAGCAGGCCGTTGGTGTAGAGCGTCGTGGACATGCTGTCCTCTCGATCGGGGGAGGCCCTCACTGTCCGGGGTCCGCGTTTCGCATTTGTAACGCCGATATTGCCGGCTAGTTGCATCACATTTTTTGATGTACCGTCACGATCTCCGCTATTTGCAGACCTCCCGCCGCGGTGCCGATCCTGGACGAACCCGCCCGACACCTGTTCCTGGAAGGACACGCATGTTCCGCTCCACCCGCTTCCCCCGTACGGCCGCCGCGGTCGGGATCGCCGCCGCATCCGCCTTCGCATTCACCGCCTGCGCCTCCACCGGCGCGACCGCCGGCTCGGCCGCCGGCACCGACACCGTCGGCATGGGCATCCAGCCCTGGCTCGGTTACGGTCCCTGGTACATCGCCGACGAGAAGGGCTACTTCGCTGACGAGTCCGTCGACGTGACCATCACCAACTTCATGAACGACGCCGACATGAGCGCCGCCTTCGCGTCGGACCGGATCCAGGTCGCCAACGTGGCGAGCCACACCGCCCTGCAGCTCAAAGAGCAGGGGCTCGACATCTCGATCGTCCTGCTGCTGGACGCGTCGCTCACCGCCGACGCCATCCTGACCGACGGCAGCATCACCGATGTCGCCGACCTCAAGGGCAAGAACGTCGCCTTCGAGGAGGGCTCGGTCAGCAACCTCCTGCTCGGGTACGCGCTGGAGGAGGCGGGGCTCAGCCTCGACGACATCACGCCGGTCCCGATGGACCCCTCCGAAGCTGCGACCGCCCTCATCGGTGGCAGCGTCCCCGTCGCCGTCACGTATGAGCCCTACATCTCGGAGGCCAGCCAGGCCGGCGATTTCGAGAAGATCTTCACCGCCGCCGAGAAGACCGGACTGATCAGCGACGTGCTGATCGTCGACAACGGCTACCTGGAGGAGAACCCCGAGGCCGTCCAGAAGGTCGTGAACGCCTGGGGCCCGGCCGTCGACTTCTACAACTCCGACACCGATGAGGCTCGCTCCATCATCGCGGAGAACGTCGGCAGCGATGTCGACGCGCTCGCCACCGCGTTCGACGGTGTCGAGTTCTACTCGCTCGCCGACAACAAGGAGCGCTTCGGCGGCGACTACGCGGAGTCGGTCCTGCCCGCCGTCGAAGAGGTCGCCACGAAGATCGGCCTGCTCGAGGGCGGTGCGGACCTCGCCGCGCTCATCGACACGGAGTTCGTCGAGAACGCCCCGTGACCCTCACCTCGACCCCGGAGGTCACTCCTATGACCATCACCCCTCCGACGGCTCCCGTCGCGCGCCGGTCGCGCGCGGCGGGCTCCGCCCGGCCCGTGGTCGGCGCGCCGCTGACGCGTCGGCAGTACCTCATCACCGCGGTCACCGGCTTCGTGGCCCTGGTCGCCGTGTGGACCGCGATCACGGTGTCGGAACTGGTCAACCCGCTGTTCCTGCCCTCGCCGATCGCCGTCGTGCAGAAGCTCGGAGAGCAGGCGGCGAACGGCGAGCTCTGGTCCGACATCGGCGTGAGCACGTACCGGGTGATGGTGGGCTTCCTCGCCAGCACCGTCCTCGCGATCCCGCTCGGCCTTCTGTGCGGCGCGCTGGTGCGCGTCGAGGCAGCGGTCGAACCCATCGTCGACTTCATTCGCTACATGCCGGTGGTCGCCTTCGTGCCGCTCACGATCCTGTGGGTCGGAACCGATGACGCGCAGAAGTTCCTCATCATCTTCCTCGGCACGTTCTTCCAGCAGGTGCTGCTGTTCGCGGACGCCGTCCGCCGCGTCCCGGTGTCCTACCGCAACCTGGGGGCGACGCTCGGCCTCAGCCGCGGCCAGATCCTGCTGCGCATCGTGCTGCCGTCCGCTCTGCCGCGCATCTGGGATGCCCTGCGCATCAGCCTCGGGTGGGCGTGGACCTGGCTGGTGGTGGCCGAACTCGTCGCCGCCACATCCGGAATGGGCTACCGCATCACGCAGGCGCAGCGCTTCCTCGAGACCGACCTCATCATCGGCTACGTCATCGTGCTCGGCCTGCTCGGCCTCGTGTTCGACCAGATCATGCGCGCGCTCGGCCGCCGCTTCTTCCGCTACATGAAGGGACGCTCCTGATGTCCGCGACCGCCGTCCTCACACCCAAGGTCCGCATCGACGCCGTCGACAAGCGTTTCGGTGACGTCCACGCCCTCAGTGAGGTCTCGCTGACCCTCGGCGATCAGGAGTTCGTCTCAGTCGTGGGTGCCTCCGGCTGCGGCAAGAGCACGCTCCTGTCGATCATCGCCGGGCTCGAGTCGCCGACAGCCGGCGAGGCATCCATCCAGGGCACCCCCATCCAGGGGCCCGGGCGCGACCGCGGCGTCGTCTTCCAGTCCGCGACGCTCCTGCCCTGGCTGAGCGCCATCGACAACGTCGTCTTCGCCCTGCGCGGCGAGCCCGGCATGACGCGCCGTCAGCGCGTGGACCGTGCACGGGACGTTCTCGCTCAGGTCGGACTGTCGGGCTTCGAGGACTCCTATCCCGCACAGCTCTCGGGCGGCATGCAGCAGCGCGTCGCGCTGGCGCGCTCCCTCGCGTACGGTCCCGAGGTCCTCCTCATGGACGAGCCGTTCGGTGCCCTCGACGCGCTCACTCGTCGCACCATGCAGGAGCTGCTGACGACCGTCTGGGAACGCAACCGGATGACGGTCATGCTCATCACGCACGACATCGAGGAAGCCGTCTTCCTCTCCGACCGCGTCGTCGCGATGACCCCCCGGCCGGGCAAGGTCCGTGCCGAGTTCACGATCGACCTGCCGCGTCCGCGCGACCCCGAGATCATCGGCAGCCCCGAGTTCCACCGGTACTACAGCGACATCCTCGGCCTCATCCACCATGGCTGATGCCTTCGACTACGTCGTGGTCGGAGGCGGGACGGCGGGGTGCATCGTCGCCGCCCGGCTGAGCGAAGACCCCGACGTGTCGGTGTGCCTGATCGAAGCGGGTCCGAGCGACGAGTACGAGGAGCGCGCGGGTTCCATCCGCCGCTGGGCGGAGATGCTGGAGGGGGAGTACGACCGGGACTACCGCAGCGTTCCGCAGGAACGCGGCAACTCCGGCATCCGTCAGGCCAGACTCCGCATCCTCGGGGGATGCTCCACCGCGAACACGATGATCACCTGGCGACCCCTGCGCGGCGACCTCGAAGAGTGGGCGGCGCTCGGCGTCGAGGGGTGGGACTACGACACGGTCTCGCGCGCGTTCGACCGCGTCGTCGGACCGATCGGTCCTGTTGCCGTCCAGGATCGCAACCCGTACATCGCGGACGCGGTCGAGGCAGCGGCATCCGCTCTCGGGCTCACGCGGCGGGAATCGTGGAACGACACCGAGTTCACCGAGGGCGCCGGGTTCTTCGAGATCGGGTACGACCCGGCGACCAACCTGCGCTCATCCACCTCCCGCGCCTACCTGCACGGTGTCGAGCGCCCGAACCTCACGCTCATGCTCGAGACCACGGTCGACGCCGTCGTTCTCGACGACGGGCGCGCCGTCGGCGTCCGGGTGGAGGACGGGATCGTCTCGGCGAGGCGAGAGGTCATCGTCAGCTGCGGCGCGATCGATTCGCCCGCGCTCCTCATGCGCTCGGGGATCGGGCCCTCGCAGGTGCTCGCCGAGGCGGGCGTCGCCGTCGCGGTCGATCTCCCCGGTGTCGGTGAGAACCTGCAGGACCATGCGGAGGGTCTGATCGTGTGGGAGGCGACGGGGGAGCGCAGCGACGTGTGCGCAACGGGGTGGGACGCCGGCTACGTCTTCCGCGTCGATGCCGACAGCATTGTTCCGGATGTCTCGACACACATCCCGCTCGAATCGTGGACGGTCCACGCCGAGAATCACGGTGCGGTGATTCCGGAGAACAACGTGTCGTTCGCGCCGAACGTCGCGAAGCCGCGCAGTCGCGGCCGGGTGTGGATCACGTCCGCCGACGCCGACGCCGCTCCTCAGATCGACTACCGCGCGTTCACCGACCCTGAGGGGCGGGACGAACGGATGCTGGTCGCCGGCGTCCGTCGGGCACGCCAGGTCGCGCTGCAGGAACCGTTCGCCTCGCACGTGGTCCGCGAGGTGTTCCCCGGCCCGGGCGTCCAGACCGACGAGGATCTGTCAGCCGTCCTTCGCGCCACGCACCAGACGGTGTACCACGTCTCGTGCACCTGCCGGATGGGGGCCGACGACGACGCATTCGCCGTCGTGGACAGTGAGCTCAAGGTGCGGGGCGTGCAGGGTCTGCGCGTCGTGGATGCATCCGTGTTCCCGACCGTCACCGCCCTGAATCCGGTGGGGACGGTGATGGCCGTCGCGGAGCGCGCCGTCGACCTCGTCCGCGCCGATGCGGCGTCCTGACGTCGTGGGACCGATCCCATAGACTCATCGTCGGCTCCCTCCATGGACACCGACACCCCGAACCCCGCTGAACCGCGCCGCGACGTCCAGGGCCTGCGCGCCCTCGCCGTCCTCGCGGTCATCGGCGCACACGCCGCCGGGTGGCCGGCGGGCGGCGTCCTCGGCGTCGACGTGTTCTTCGTGATCTCCGGCTTCCTCATCACCGGGATGCTGCTGCGCGAGGCGGGGGAGACGGGCCGGATCTCGCTGCGCGGGTTCTACGCCCGTCGCGCTCGCCGGCTTCTGCCCGCGGCGCTCGTGGTGCTCATCACCGTCGCGACCGCCGCGTGGTTCCTGTTCAACCGCACGCGTGGCGAGCAGGCGCTGTGGGATGCCGCCTGGGCCGCCCTCCTCACATCCAACTGGCGTTTCGCTGCGCTGGGCACGGACTACTTCGCCGACACCGGCGCGGTCTCACCGCTGCAGCACTTCTGGTCGCTCTCCGTCGAGGAGCAGTTCTACCTCGTGTGGCCCGTCCTGCTGATCGGGCTGCTCGCCCTCCTGGGGCGAGGTCGACTCCGCGCCGTGGCGGCCACGCTTGCCGTCACCGTCGTCGCCGGATCCTTCGGGTGGGCTCTGATCCAGTCCGACACGCAGGCGACCGTCGCCTACTTCTCCACGCTGACGCGCGCGTGGGAGCTGGGAGTCGGTGCGGTCGTCGCCGCGTGCGCGCCGCTCCTGCGCAGGCTCCCGCGCGCCCTCGGCGGCGCGCTCCAGTGGGTCGGTCTCGGCACCGTCGTCGCCTCCCTGCTGCTCATCGACCCCGCGGGAGGCGGGTTCCCGGCGCCATGGGCGGCCGCACCCGTCGCCGCGACCGCGCTGGTGCTCGCCGGCGGCGTCGCGGGCGACCCCCGGCATCGCCACCTCCTGCCGCTGTCCAACCCGATCGCCGTCTTCCTCGGCGACGCCTCGTACTCGCTGTACCTCTGGCACTTCCCGGTCGTGGTCTTCGCCGAGGCGCTGCTCCCGACTTCCGAGATCCGCCTCTGGATCGTCCTCAGCGCCTCCCTCGTCCTCGGGCTCGCGTCCTACCTCATCGTCGAGCAGCCCCTCCGGTACGCGCCGTTCCTCGGTGGGATGCCGCGGGGCGCCGCGGTCCCCGGGCCGGCCCGCGCGCCGATCGAACCGCCGCGAGCGGCGACACCGGCGCCCGCGGCGACACCGGCACCCGCCGCGACGCACCGGCCGGCTGGATGGACACCCGGGACGCGGTACTACCCCGGGCAGACCCGACCGAGCGCGCCGGCGCCGGAGCCCTCCAGGGCGATCGCGGCGCCCGCGCCGTCGACGCCCACGGCTGCTGTTGTGCCCACGCCTTCAGTGTCGACGCCCCTGGCGGCGGCAGCAGCCCCGGCCGAATCCGCGGGGCTCGCAGCCTGGCGCGAGCGCTTCGGCGGCCAGGTCTTCCTCGCCACCGCCGGGCTCGTCATCATCGCCCTCGCCGGCGCCCTGTGGGTCACCGCGTCGGGTCACGGCCCGCGGATCACCCTGCCTGAGACGGCGCCCGCGCCGTCCGCTCCCACCGTCGTCGGCGACCCCGGTGTCGACCTGCAGGCCGAGCTCGCCGCCGCCGTCACCGCCGACGCCTGGCCGGCGCTCGACCCGTCGCTCGATCGGGTCATGAGCGCCTCGTCCGGCGCGAACCCCGCGCATGCGTGCTTCGATCCCGGCGCGACGCCCGACCCGGCCTCGTGTTCGTGGGGGAGCGGTGACGCGCCCCTGCACATCTGGGTCGTCGGCGACTCGACGGCCATGGCGTACGCGCCCGCCTTCCGAACGATGGCGGACGACAGCGCCGGCGGCATCCGCGTCACCGCGATGGGGATGTACGGATGCCGCTTCACCGACGTCCTGGTCGAGAACGACGACCCGCAGGTCATGGCGAGCTGTCAGGAGCGCAAGGCCGCCGTGCGGTCGATGATCCTGGTCGACCGCCCCGACCTGGTCGTCATGTCGAACGCGTTCACCCTCGGCCACACGGTCGCCGGTCAAGACCTGTCGGCTGACGCGCTGATCGCCGCGCAGAGACGCGAGGCCGCGACCTACGAGATGGGTGATCGGATGCTGTTCCTCGCCCCGCCGCCGCAGGGCGTCAGTCTGACCGCCTGCTACACGCCGTCCTCTTCGCCCCGGGCGTGCGACAGCGCCGTCGACGGCACCTGGCGCACGATGGAGGCGATCTCGGAGTCGTCGGCGAAGACGGACGGCGGCCACGCGCTGTCGTCCCTGCCGTTCACCTGTGCCGACGAGGTCTGCCCGCCCTTCGCGGGGACGATCCCCACGAAGTACGACCAGACGCACCTGACGGTCGAGTACGCACAGCACATCGCCCCCGCGCTGCGGCAGGCGCTCGATGGGATGGGGCTGCTCGAGGCGCCGCGATAGACTCGGGCGCATGGGAACGATATTCGCAGCGCCGACGACGGCGTTCGTCTTCTCGGTCCGCAACCGCCGCGCCTGACGGCGCGTCGCTGGTTCCGTGTGATCGCGCCGTCTTCCGGGATGTCCTCGCACCCCGGCAGCGCGTCCTTCCCCGTACCCGCTCACCGGGGTGCTCCGATCCTTCTTTTGGAGCGCTCATGCGTACCCGTTCCGTCCACGGCGGCCGCCACGAACTCGGCCAGAATTTCCTCATCCACCAACCCACGATCGACCGGGTCGCTGCGCTCGTCGCGGCGACCGACGGCGCGATTCTCGAGATCGGCGCGGGTGGCGGCGCACTGACCTCCGCGCTCGCCGGACTCGGTCGCGACCTCTGCGCGATCGACATCGACGAGCGCCGCATCGCCGAGCTCCGCCGGGCGCACCCGGGGGTGCGTGTCGCGCACGCCGACGCCCTGCGGCATCCGCTCGATGCGGCGGTGATCGCGGGCAATGTCCCGTTCCACCTCACGACGCCGATCCTGCGGCGACTGCTCCAGCGCCCCGTCTGGCGCGACGCCGTCCTGCTCACCCAGTGGGAGGTCGCGCGCAAACGCGCCGGCGTCGGCGGCGGCACCCTGCTCACCGCACAGGCGGCGCCGTGGTTCGAGTTCGCGCTGCACGGCCGGGTTCCCGCGCGCGCGTTCCGGCCGATGCCGAGCGTCGACGGCGGCATCCTCTCCATCACCCGGCGTGGTTCACCGCTCGTCCCGCTCGCGGAGCGCCGCGCCTATGAACGGTTCGTCGGCGACGTCTTCACCTCGCGCGGACGGGGGATGGCCGCGATCCTCTCGACGGCGAGGCGGATGCCGCGGCCCGCAGCGCGGCGCGTGCTCGACCGAGTCGGGATCGAGCACGACTCCCTTCCACGCGATCTCAGCGCTCGCCAGTGGTCGGGTCTGTGGCACGCGAAGGACTTCTGACAGGCTCCGTTGCATCCGCACGACGAGGTCATCTCCGTCCTCGCGACCGTCGACGAGGTCCGCCGACAGATCGCCGAGGAACGATCGCGCAGGGTTAGCCTTGGTCACCATGACCATTCAGCACACCGTCGTGTTCGCCCTCCACCACGCGGAGGACTCCTCGGAAGAGAAGACGTTCCTGACGGACGCCCAGCGGTCGCTCACGGCGATCCCCGGGGTGCAGCAATTCCGTGTCAACCGTCAGATCAGCGACAAGAGCGACCTGCGCTGGCAGTTCACCATGCTCTTCGACGACCAGGACGCGTACGACGCGTACACCGCGCATCCCGACCACGTCGCCTTCGTCGAGAGCCGCTGGCAGCACGAGGTGCGTGCCTTCCAGGAGTACGACTTCGTCGCCGGCGACTGATCCGGCTCAGCGCTCCGCGCGCACCTCGGCCAGCGACGGGTAGTCGGTGTAGCCGACGGCCCCGCCCGTGTAGAAGTACTCCGGCCGCGGCTCGTTGAGCTCGGCCCGCTGCTCCCACCGAAGGGCCAGGTCGGGGTTCGCGATCGCGGGACGGCCCACCGCCACGGCGTCGGCCCAGCCTTCGAGCACGAGCTCTTCGGCCTCCTCACGCGTCGTGATCGTGCCGAAGCCGGAGTTCACGATCGACGGTGCGGCCGCCTCGTGCCGGATCCGCTGGACGATCGTGCTCTTCGGGTCGGCGTGCAGGAGGTCGACGAACGCGAGACCGAGCGGGGCGAGACCCTGGGCGAGCGCGGTGTAGGTCGCGAGGGCGTCCGCGTCGTCCGATTCGAGCACACCCGGGATCTGGTGCTGCGGTGAGAGACGGATGCCGGTGCGCCCCGCCCCGACCGCGTCGGCGACCGCGCGGGTCACCTCGACGGCGAAACGTGCGCGGTTCTCCGGGGACCCGCCGTAGACGTCGTCGCGGACGTTCGACTCGGGGGAGAGGAACTGGTGCACGAGGTAGCTGTTCGCCCCGTGGACCTCGACGCCATCGAAGCCCGCGGCGATCGCGTTGCGCGCCGCCTGCACGAACTGCTCGACGACGCCGGAGACCTCCGCCGTGCTCAGCGCGTGGGGGACGGGCAGGGCGACCTTGCCGTCACGAGTGCGCCCCTCACCGGGAGAGGCGATCGCGCTCGGGCCGACGACGCGGTCGACCCCCGAGATCGCAGGGTGCGAGACGCGGCCGCCGTGCATGAGCTGCATGACGATCGTGCCGCCCTCGGCGTGCACCGCGTCGGCGACGCGGCGCCAGCCCTCGATCTGCTCGGGCGTCTCGATGCCGGGCTGCCCGAGGTACGACATCCCCTCGCGCACCGGCCAGGTGCCCTCCGAGACGATGAGACCCATGCCGGCGCGCTGCCGGTAGTACTCGACCATGTCGTTCGTCGGCACGCCGTCGTCGCCCGCCCGTGTGCGGGTCAGCGGCGCCATGACGACGCGATTGGAGAGGTCCAGATCACCGAAGACGGCGGATTCGTACAGGCTCATGCTGAGGGGGAACGACACCGGCCGACCGTCGTATTCCACGACGCCCGATACGATCGCCCCCATGCCGCCTTCCTTCCGTCCTGTCCGCGTGTGCCTCCTCGGTGGAGGACGTGACGACGACCACGTCGTCCCCCTGCTCACCGACGCCCTCGTGGGTGCGGGGCGCGTCCGAGTGCTCCTCGTCATCGAGGCGGATGACCACGAGTCGGTTCCGCGGTGGCGACGTCTCGCGCAGCTCGCCGGTGCCGACGCCGAGGTGGTCAGCCTCGTCGAGGGTGATCGGTTTGAGACCGAGGACGTGCAGGACATCGACGCACTCGTCGTCGGCGGCGGGTTGACCCCCGCCTACGCACGCGCCTTCGCCGATGTCGCACCGCTCGTGCGCGAGCGCGTGGCGGGCGGGATGCCGTACATCGGCTTCTCCGCAGGGTCGGCGATCGCGGCATCCTCCGCTCTGGTCGGCGGGTGGCGGCTCGACGGCGTGCCCGTGGCGAGCGAGGACGCCGCCGAGGAGGAGGACGAGCTCCTCGTCGTCCCCGGACTGGGTCTCGTGCCCTTCGCCGTCGACGTCCACGCCGCGCAGTGGGGCACCGTCACCCGGCTGACCGCCGCCGTGGCCGCCGGGCTCGTCCCGTCCGGTTACGGCGTCGACGAGCACACCGCGCTCGTCGTCACCGACCCTGGCAGCACGCCGACAGTCGCCGGACTCGGCGCCGCCTGGCACGTCGCACCCGGCGGGCGGTCGGCCCTCGTCACTCGGCTGACCGCCCGCGGGTGAGACGGGCTCACTCGGTCGGCGCGTTCTCCTCGACCGGCGCGTCGACGAGATCGTCGTGCGCCTGCTCGAACTGCGATCGGTACAGGCGGTAGTACGCGCCCTGCGCTGCGATGAGCTCCTCGTGCGTGCCCTTCTCGACGATGTCGCCGTGCTCCATCACGAGGATGAGGTCGGCGTCGCGGATCGTCGAGAGGCGGTGCGCGATGACGAACGAGGTGCGCCCCTCGCGGAGCGCGGCCATCGCGTGCTGCAGCAGCAGCTCGGTGCGGGTGTCCACCGATGAGGTCGCCTCATCGAGGATCAGCACGGCCGGCTGGGCGACGAACGCGCGGGCGATCGTGATCAGCTGCTTCTCGCCCGCCGAGACGTTCGAGGCGTCCTCGTCGAGCATGGTGTCGTAGCCGTCGGGAAGCGACCGGACGAACCTGTCGACGCGCGTCGCCACTGCGGCATCCACGATCTCGTCGTCCGTCGCCGACTCGCGGCCGTAGCGGATGTTCTCGCGGATCGATCCGGCGAACAGCCACGGATCCTGCAGCACCATGCCGGTGCGGGAGCGGACGTCGTCGCGGGAGAGCTGGGCGATGTCCTGCCCGTCGAGGAGGATCCGGCCGCCGTCGAGCTCGTAGAACCGCATGAGCAGGTTCACGAGCGTCGTCTTTCCTGCACCCGTCGGCCCCACGATCGCGACCGTCTGACCCGGCTCCACCCGGAAGGAGAGGTCCGTGATGAGCGGGTGCTCCGGGGTGTAGGAGAACTTCACGTGCTCGAACTCGATGACACCGCGGCCGTCGCCCCGGGCGGGGGCGTCGGCGGCATCCGGATCCTGCTCGTCGGCGTCGAGCAGCTCGAACACCCGCTCAGCCGAGGCGGTGCCCGACTGCACGACCGCCGCCATGCCACCGAGCTCCGACAGCGGCTGAGTGAACTGCTGCGAGTACTGGATGAACGCCTGCACGTCGCCGAGCCGCAGCTGGCCGCTCGCGACCTGCAGACCGCCGAGGACCGCGATGCCGACGTACGTGAGGCTGCCGATGAACGTCATGCCGGGCATGATCATGCCCGACAGGAACTGCGCCTTGAACGCGGCCTGGAACAGCTCCTCGTTCTCCTCCTGGAACTTGGCCTGCGCGTCGGCCTCGCGACCGAACACCCGCACGAGCGAGTGGCCGGAGAACGACTCCTCGACGCGGGCGTTGAGGCGACCGACCTTGCGCCACTGCACCCCGAACGCCTTCTGCGACTTCGGTCCGATGATGCCGAAGATGACCGCCATGAGGCGGAGCGCGACGAGCGCGACGATAGCGAGCTGCCACGAGATCGAGAACATCATCACGAGCACACCCACGACCGTGAGGATCGCGGTCAACGCGCCCGAGAGCGACTGCTGCATCGTCTGGGTGATGTTGTCGATGTCGTTCGTGACGCGGGAGATCAGTTCACCGCGCTGCACCCGGTCGAAGTGCGACAGCGGCAGCCGGTTGAGCTTCGCCTCGACCTGCTCGCGCAGCCGCCACATCGTGCGGACCATGATCACGTTGATGACGTAGCCCTGCATCCAGGTCAGGACCGCCGAGACGACGTAGATCACGAGAACCCACGTGATGACGACCTTCAGTGCGTCGAAGTCGACACCGGCGCCCGGGGCGTAGTTCTGCATCGCCCCCACGATGTTGGCGAAGTCGTCCTGGCCCTGAGAGCGCAGCGCGGCGACGGCCTCCTCCTGCGAGAGGCCCGCCAGCGCGGGGTTCTGCCCGAGGAAGTTCGACAGGAAGCCTTCGAAGACGATGTTGGTCGCCTCGCCCAGCACCTTCGGGGCGATCACCGCGAGCACGACGCCGATCGCGCCGGCGACCGTGACGAGTCCGAACCACCACTTGAACGGGGAGAGCAGACCGATCATGCGGAAGAAGCTCGGACCGAACTGCGACGCCTTGCCCGGGGCGACGGAGTCCCAGCTGCCGCTGTTGAGGCGTGCCTGTTCGGCGAGCTCCGCCTCGGCGCGCTCCTCCTCGGTCATCTCCTTCTCGGGCGCGCTCATGCGTCCACCCCCAGCTGCGATTCGACGATCTCGCGGTACGTCGCGTTCGAGGCGAGCAGTTCGTCATGCGTGCCGACGCCGACCATCCGACCGCCGTCGAGCACGACGATGCGGTCGGCATCCGTGATGGTCGACACGCGCTGCGCGACGACGATCTTGGTCACCTGCGGCAATTCGCGCCACAGCGCCTGCCTGAGCTTCGCGTCCGTCGACAGGTCGAGAGCCGAGAACGAGTCGTCGAAGACGAGGATGTCGGGCTGATGCACGATCGCGCGCGCGATCGACAGACGCTGACGCTGCCCGCCGGAGACATTCGTGCCGCCCTGCGCGATGCGAGCGCCGAGACGGTCATCCATCTCCTCGACGAAGTCACGCCCCTGCGCGATCTCGAGGGCGTGCCAGAGCTCGTCATCGGTCGCGTCCTCGCGCCCGAACCGCAGGTTCGAGGCGACGGTCCCCGTGAACAGGAAGGCCTTCTGCGGCACGAGACCGATGCCCTTCCACAGCTCGTCGAGGTCGGCGTCACGCACATCGACACCGGCGACCCGCACCGACCCGCTCGTGACGTCGAACAACCGCGGGAGGAGAGACACGAGCGTGGTCTTGCCGGCGCCGGTGGAACCGACGATCGCGACCGTCTCACCGCGTGCGGCGGAGAAGCTCACGCCCGCGAGGACCGGCTCATCGGCTCCGGGGTACGTGAAGGTGACGTCGTCGAACTCGACGGTGCCGGGCGTCGGGAACTGCGAGACCGGCTGCGCCGGCTTGACGAGGCCGCCCTCGACGGCGAGGACCTCGCCGATGCGGTCGGCCGACACCGCGGCGCGGGGGATCATGATCGTGATGAACGTCGCCATGAGCACGCCCATCAGGATCTGACCGATGTACTGCATGAAGGCGAACAGGGTGCCGATCTGCACGGACCCCTCGTTCACCTCGATGCCGCCGAACCAGATGACCCCCACGACGGTGACGTTCAGGATCAGCATGGCGAGCGGGAACATCAGGACGAACAGCGAGCCGACCTTGCGGCCGACGATCATGATGTCGGTGTTCGCGCCGCGGAAGCGCTCCTCCTCGATGCGCTCGCGCACGAAGGCCCGGACCACGCGCACACCGGTCAGCTGCTCGCGCATGATGCGGTTCACCGCGTCGAGCTTCTTCTGGTAGCTGCGGAACAGCGGCACCATACGGCTGATGATGAGCATGCCGACGACCAGCAGCGTCGGCACCGAGACGCCGATCAGCCAGCTGAGGCCGACGTCCTGCTGCAGCGCCATGATGATGCCGCCGATCGCCAGCAGCGGTGCGGTCACGAGCATCGTCGCGCCCATCATCGCGAGCATCTGCACCTGCTGCACGTCGTTGGTGTTGCGGGTGATGAGCGAGCCGGCCCCGAACTGCGTCACCTCGCGCTCCGAGAAGCCGCTCACCCGCTGGAAGACGTCGCGACGGAGGTCGCGCCCGACGGCCATCGCGGCCCGGGCGGCGAAGAAGGTGGCGATGATCGAGGCGACGATCTGCCCCAGAGCGATGGTCAGCATCAGGACACCGTGCGACCAGATGTAGCCGATGTCGCCGCGGGTGACGCCGTTGTCGATGATGTCGGCGTTCAGGCGGGGAAGGTACAGCGCGGCCATCGCGGACGCGAACTGGAAGACCAGCACGCCCACCACCAGCCAGCGATAAGTGCGCAGGTAGCGCACCAGAAGGGTTCCGAGCATACGAATCAGAGTGCCACCGGCCGCCGACATCCGCGTCCCCCTACGGGCGGATGTCCGCTGTCGGCGTAGCGGTCGTCAGCCCGCGTGCTCGAGCAGCTCGGTGACGTGCGCGACGATCTCACGCGGCCGGAACGGCTTGGCCACGACTTCGTCGACGCCCGCCCGCAGCGCCTCCTCGCGGTCCGAGGTGTGCACGCGTGCGGTGAGCATGATGATGTGCGGCTGCGGGATGTCGGCGGCGCGGATCTCCCGAGAGGCCTGGATGCCGTCGGTGCCGGGCATCATCCAGTCCATCAGGACGACCCGGGGGCGGTCGGCGACGACCCGCTCGACCGCTTCGCGGCCGTTGCCCGCGCGCCCGGCGACGATCCCGGCTCGCTCGAGACTGGAGACAAGGAGCATAGCGATGTCGTCGTCGTCGTCAACCACGAGCACGGATATGTCCACCCCCGTACTCTGACACGATCACGGGTCGTGGAAGAACCCGGGTCGCGGCGGGGGGATCGCCGGAGCTTTTCTGGTAAAAGGGGGCCGATGTGAGTAGGAAAACTCTGTGGACACCGATGCAGTCGGGGGATCTGTTCCTGCGGCTGCAATTGCCGTTCCTCGCGGGCACGCTCTTCGTCGTCGTGGCAGCGGGTCTCGCGGTGCCGAGCCTGTGGACGTCGCCGCTGCTGCTCGCCGGCGCGGGTGCGGCGGTCGCGGCATCCGTCGCCTTCGTCCCGTCGCGGCGGGGCTGGCTGCTGACGCCGTGGGGCATCGTCGTCCCGCTCGTCGACGTCGTTTCGGTGGCGCTGGTCCGCGCCGAACTGTTCGGCTACATCCCGACCGTCGGTGTGCTCTGCCTCATGCCGTTCGCGTGGATCGCACTGCGGTACCGCTGGCCGGCGCTGTCCTTCGTCCTCCTCGGCGGGATCCTCATCTCCGCCCTTCCGCTGGCCATGCGGCTCGAGTCGCTCTCGACGCCGCTGATGGTCCTCAACCTGGTGACGCTGCCCGTCCTCACGACGGGCATCTCGGTCGGCATCCATCTCGCGGCGGGCAGCTTCCGCCGGAGCCGGCGAGAAGTGCAGGACACCGCCGAGTCGCTCGCGTCGACGCTCGCGCAGTCGAGGGACGACGAACTCGTGCTGCGCACCGTGCTCGACACCGTCAACGGTGCCGTCGCCTTCTACAACGCCGACGGTCGTCTGGTGCTCGCCAACCGTGCTGCGCAGAAGCTCGCCGAATCGGTCGGGTTCCGTTTCGACGATCCGCCCTACGCGGGGCCGAACGTGTGTCGGGGCGACCGGACGACACCCGTCCCGTGGGAGCAGCAGCTCGTGCCGCGCGCCCTCCGTGGCGAGGTCATCCACAATCATCTCGAGTGGTGCGGTCCGGAAAGCAACCAGACGGCGATCCTCTCGTCGTCCCGCCAGGTGCACCGGCCCGACGGAGCGCTGCTCGGCACCGTGATCGCGGCCTACGACGTCACCGACCTCGCTGACGCCGTCGAGGCGCGCGAGGAGTTCCTGACGACCGTGTCGCACGAGCTGCGGACACCGCTGACTTCTGTCGTGGGGTACACCGAGCACGTCGTCGACACGCTCGGACCGGATGCCGAGAAGCTCGGCGTTGCGCAGGCGCTGAGCGCGATCGCACGCAACGGTGAGGTCCTGCTCGAGCGGGTCTCGCAGCTGCTCACCGCGGGCAACAAGCGGATGGTGCTCGCGCCCGCGCCGGTCGATGTCGTCGCGCTGGTCGAGGAGACCGTGGCCGTCGTGACGCCCTTCGCCAGTCAAGCGGGTGTGTCCCTGTCCGTCGAACGCGAGGGCGACGGCGTCGTCGCCGACGTGGACGCGCGCCGCATCGAGCAGGCGATCGAGAACATCCTGACCAACGCCGTCAAGTTCACTCCGCGCGGCGGCTCGGTCACGGTGCGTGTCGGCGGCGAGGGCGAGCGGGCGCTGATATCGATCTCCGACACCGGTATCGGGATGAGCGCGGAGGACAAGCAGCGCGTGTTCGACCGCTTCTACCGCGCGAGCTCGGTGCGCAAGAACGCCGTCCAGGGCATCGGGGTGGGGCTGTCCATCGTGAAGTCCATCGTCGACGCGCACGGCGGCGAGGTCACGATCGAGAGCGAACCGGGCGAGGGGACGACGATCGGCCTGTCGCTCCCGCGCACGAGGGAGACGACGCCGCCGGCGGAGGAGTTCGCCCTGTCGGCATGAGGAGAGTGGATGCCGGTGCGCGCGTCGCTAGGATGACGCCGTGACAGCCTCCGGAGACGAGCCGCGGGACAGCCGGTCCTCGCGGAACACCCGGTGGCTGCGCGAAGCGACCGACCGGGTGCCGACCGCCTGGATCCCCGGCGTCCTCACCGCGGTGTTCCTCGGTGCGGCGGCCGCGTTCGGCGGCCTCGAGGCCGTCGCCGCCCCGCCCCTCGCGACGCTGCAGCCGGGCGACGAGCACCGCAACGACATGCTGTCGATCACGGTGGAGCGGGCGGTGCTGATCGACACCCTGCCCGACGCGGGGGCCTACGCCGACCCGGAGAAGGGACAGCGTGTGGTCGCTGCCGTCGTCCGCGCGGAGAACGTGTGGGACACCGCCCTGCCCGGAGGGACGTCGACGTCGACGCCGACGGGGCTGGCGGGCTCGCTCATCGCCGCCAACCTGGACGGACGGGCGCCGGATGCGGTCGCGCGACTCGACGACGCGACGACGTCGGTCTGGCTTCAGCCCGTTGTTCCCGCCGAGCTCGTCGTCGCCTGGGTCATCGACGAGGACGAGCTGTCGGCGGACGACGCACTCGAACTCGAGATCCGGGACTTCACGCTCCGGGAGGGCGCCTTGATCCTGGAGGGGCGCTGGTGGGACACCCCCATCGTCGTCGCGACGATGGACGTTCCACTGACGGATGTCGGCGCCGGGGCCCACCAGCCGCCCGCGGAGGAGTCGGAGTGAAACGTGCGGGAGTCTGGGGCGTCGGCATCCTCCTGCTCGTCGCCGCGTGGTTCGTCACCCAGGTGACCCCGGGGCAAGAGCTCACCGAGTCCTCCTTCATCCAGACCGTGGCCGTCGGGGATCACGCCGTCGGTCGCGAGATGATCGTCACCGTCACCGACGTCGGGGCAGCGGACGCACTGTCGGATGCGAACGGGTGGTCTGCGGAAGGCAACTGGGTCTTCGTCGACGCGGACGTCGAGTCGCGATCGACCGAGATCTCCGTGCGTCTCGGGTTGGCCGTGCTGGTCATCGACGGCGTGACCTACCGCGCGAGTGAGCGACCGGAGGCGTCGTTGTTGGGCCGGCAGCTCGAAGTCGGTGTTCCGACGAGCGGCAGCCTGGCGTTCGAACTGCCGGCGGACCTCCGTCGCGGTGACGCCGTCATCCGGCTCACGGTCGACGATCAGGACTGGCGGCTGGACTCCGTCGTCGAGCTCCCCGTCGAGCTGGGGCAGCTGCCCCGGGACGACGACCACGAACTGGCGGCATTGTCGGGGGGTGGCGTGTGAGCGGCTGGTGGCGACGCAATCGGGGCGCACTTCTCGCTCTCGGCATCCTCGTCCCCGTCACGGTCGGAGTCTTCTGCGGCTGGGAGTGGTGGAAGACCGCGAGCGGGCAGCCGACGTTCGCCGTCACTGCGCAGCAGGGGGAGTCCGTCGACCTCGGCGGAGTCACCTTCGGGCCCGCGCGAGTGACGGAGACCACCATCGCTGACACGGAGATCCCGGCGGGCACGAAGATCCTCGCCGTCAGGGTCCCGGTCGACCGGCACGGGGGCGTGACGGGGTGCCAGGTCTACGCGCTCCGCGAGCTCGACGGGAGGGAGCGGGTCTTCGAAGCCGACACGGCACTCGTGCCGTGGGACTACAACCGGTACACGCTGTGTCCGATGGATCCCGAGGCCGAGCTATTCCCGGCGGGCCCGTTCAGCATCGACGTCCCGTTCATCGTCCCCGACGACGTCGACGGACCGCTCGGCGTCGAGCTCCTGATCGTGGACGAGCTGCCGCGCTACGCGCGACTCGTCGTCGTGCCCTGACGCGACGACGGGGGCCCCGATGAGAGCACCCACGGTGGCGTCGTACGTGCTCGCGATCAGCACCGTGCGGAACGGTTCGATGATGAGCGGCGCGACCAGGAGGAAGATCGCCCCCCATGATCGCCAGAACTCGACAGGGCTCTGCGGTCCGACCAGGCGCGTCACCGCGAAGTCGATGTAGTCCTGGCCGAGCAGCAGCAGGACGTACGCGAGGACGTACCCGCCGATCAGGATCGGCCCACCGCGCCACATCAGGACGAGTGCGCGCCAGACGGGCTGGAACCTCGCACCGACGCTCGCGCCGATGTCGCCCAGTCTGCGGCGCAGCCGCTGCGGGACGGTGCCGTAGCGCTGCCGCGCCCGTTCCACGAGGCGTCCGCGCCACTGCAGCCCTTGAGGAGCCACGGCCTGGCCGTAGATGACCCCCGCGACGGTCAGCCAGGCGAGGGGCACGCCGATGAGCCCCGCGGCGGCGGCGACGACGGTGGCCACGGCATCCCACGCCCATCCGAGCGGCGCGAACCAGGCGCCGACGGTCTCGCGGAGATCGCCGATCCAGGCGATCGCACGACGCGACTGCACCCAGGCCGAGACCTGCCCCAAGGCATCGCCGATGAAGTAGGCCGCCAGGAACACCCACAGGCCCTCGAGGTAGGTCGCCGCGAGGGAGCTCCAGCGAGGGAGGCGGTCACGCCAGCGGTTCCACGCCCAGCGGCCGGCGAACGCGAGGACGACCACGAGGATCGTCCACGGCTCCCACGAGAGCTTGTCCACGGCGCCGGAGGTGTCGATGTCGACGCCCGTGGCGGCGGCCGTCGCGTCGCGGCCGATCTTGACCTGCAGTGCGGTGTCCAGGTAGCTGGCGACATCCTCGATCAGGAACCCCAGGGCCGCGTAGACGGCGATGAACGGCAGGATCGACGACAGCATCGCGTCGCGGAAGGCCATGCGCCGCGCCCGCGGTTCCGTCGGCGGAGGGGCGATCGCCCCCAGCCGCACCATGCCGTCCCGAAGGACGAGGAACATGCCGACGTAGCCCAGGAGTTTCGCCAGGATGGCGATCGGGATCAGCAGGATGCCGCCGAGGGCCGTGTATCCGCCGACGAAGCCCGCGACCTCGAGGCCGATGTAGCGGCCCAGGGTTCCCGCGAGGTACCAGGCGAGCAGGGCCGGCCAGTGGCGCACGAGCAGCCGCCACGCCAGGCCGAGCATCGTTCGCACGGTCTCACCGTAGTGGCACCGGCACGACGACGCCCGCCCGACCGCGGGGATCGGGCGGGCGTCAGCGGATGCCGCGACTCAGCCGGCGCCGCCGTCCGAGTCGCCGGTTCCCCGCCGTCCCCGGCGCTCGCGCTTCGCGGCGGCCGCTGCGAGCTCGGCACGGATCGTGTCGGTGCGGACGTCGGTCGGGCGGTCACCGGCATCCCACATCCGGTCCACGGCCGCCTGCGGGTGGCCCTCCTCAGCGGCGAGCGACGCCTCGAGCGCGCGCTCGTAGCGGCTCTGGCGCCGCTTGAGCCACAGACCCGCGACGAGCAGCACGGCGAGCACCGAGTAGGCGACCGCGGCGAAGGGGTGCAGCACGAGGTCACCGAGGTCGCCCTGGCTCAGCTGCAGCGCCTTGCGCAGCTGCTGCTCGCCCATGGGGCCCAGGATGAGGCCCACGATCAGCGGCGCGATCGGGAAGCCGAACCGGCGCATGAAATACCCGAGCGCTCCCACGATCAGGAGGATCGCGATGTCGAGCGTCGAGAAGCTGACCGCGTACGCTCCGAGCACCGCGAAGGTGATGATGCCCGCGTACAGGTACGGTCGCGGGATCTGCAGCAGCTTCACCCAGATGCCCGCCAGCGGCAGGTTCAGGATGATGAGCAGCACGTTGCCGATGTAGAGGCTCGCGATGAGCGCCCACACCAGGTCGCCCTGGTTCTGGAACAGCTGCGGACCGGGCTGGATGCCGTACGACTGGAACGCCGTGATGATGATCGCGGCGGTCGCCGTCGTGGGCAGGCCCAGCGTCAGCAGCGGCACGAGCACGCCGGCCGCCGCCGCGTTGTTCGCGGCCTCGGGACCGGCGACGCCCTCGATCGCGCCGCGACCGAACTGGCTCTTGTTCTTCGAGAGGCTCTTCTCGCTCGCGTACGAGAGGAAGGTCGCGACGTCCGCGCCACCGGCGGGGATCGTCCCCACCGGGAAGCCGATGAACGTGCCGCGCAGCCACGGCTTCCACGAGCGCCTCCAGTCGTCACGTGTCATCCAGTTGCGCCAGCCGCGGGTCACCGGGATCACCGGGATCGGTCCGTGCCGCAGCCGCGCGGCGACGTAGAACGCTTCGCCGATCGCGAAGAGGCCGACGGCGACGAGCACCACGCTGATGCCGTCCGACAGGGCCAGGATGCCGAGGGTGTACCGCGCCTGCCCGGTCGTCACCTCGGTGCCGATGAGTCCGATGAGCAGGCCGATGCCGAGCGACGCGAGACCCCGCGCGGGGGAGGACCCGAGCAGGGCGCCGACGGTGATGAAGGCGACCACGATCAGGGCCACGAAGTCCGCCGGAGCGAGGTTGACCGCGAAGCGGGCGATGATCGGGGCGAACAGCGTCAGCAGGGCCGTCGCGATCGTTCCGGCGACGAACGAGCCGATCGCCGCGGTCGCGAGTGCCGCGGCGCCCCGGCCGAGCTTGGCCATCTTGTTGCCTTCGATGGCGGTGATGACCGACGCCGATTCGCCGGGGGTGTTGAGCAGGATGCTGGTCGTCGACCCGCCGTACATGCCGCCGTAGTAGATGCCGGCGAACGTGATGATCGCCGCCGTCGGAGAGAGGGAGTAGGTCAGCGGCAGCAGCAGCGCGACGGTCATCGCCGGGCCGATGCCCGGGAGCACACCGACGGCGGTGCCGACGATCACGCCGATGAAGGCGAAGAGGAGGTACTCGGGCTGCAGCGCTGTCGCGAAGCCCGCCATGAGGGAGTTCAGAGCGTCCATGATCTCTTCCGATCAGCCGAACAGGGGACCGGGGCCGTACCACCAGTCGAAGGCCATGCCGCGGGGCAGCGACAGGCCGAGGCCCTCGCCGAACAGCAGCTGGGTGCCGATACCCAGGACGAGCCCGGCGAGGAAGGCGACCCACGGCCGCTTGGCGCCGAGGGTCCAGGCGGCGCCGCCGAAGAGGAGCGCCGCGACCATCCACCAGCCCAGGATCTCGAGGAGGACGATGACGCCGACGACGAGCCCCACGAGCTTGAGGATCGTCCACCAGTCCGTCTTCGCATCCGGGTCGATGTCCTCGCCGTCCTCAGGGGTGGCGACCCTCCCGCGCATCGCGGCGACGACCAGGAACGCACCCGAGGCGAGGAGGATCGCCGAGACCAGGAACGGGAACACCTGGGGGCCGATCACCCCGCCGGCCGGCACACGGATGGAGAATGCGCCGACCAGGGCGAAGACCCCCAAGGCGACGATCACGGCGGCGAAGATCAGGTTGCCGATGCGGTCCGCCCCCCAGCCGGGGCGCGCGGTCTCCTGCGCGCCCCGGTCCAGAGTGCTCTCGCTCATGACACGAGACCGATGTTCTTCAGCGTCCCCGTGACTTCGGTGATGTTGTCGTCGACGAAGGTCGTGAACTCGTCGCCGGTGAGGAAGGCGTCTGTCCAGCCGTTGGTCTCGAGCGCCTCCTGCCAGGCGGCCGACTCGTGCATCTCGGTGACGAGGTTCACCAGGCCCTCGGCATCCGCGTCGCTGATCCCGCCCGGGGCGAGCAGGCCGCGCCAGTTCGTGTAGGTGATGTCGAAGCCCTCGTCGATCATCGTCGGCGTCTCCGGCAGCAGCTGCGCCGGCTCCTCGCTCGAGACGGCGAGGGCGCGGAGGTCGCCGGACTCGACGTACTCCGCGAACTCGCCGACACCCGAGATGCCGGCGGCGGCGTTGTTGCCGAGCAGGAGCGAGACCGCCTCGCCACCACCGGCGTTCGGGATGTAGTTGAGCTTCTCGGTGATGCCGGCGCCGTCGAGGCCTGCCTCTTCGAGCAGGAGCCCAGCGAGGATGTGGTCCGCGCCGCCCGCGGAGCCGCCCGTGATGGTGACGGACTGCCCGTCCGCGACCACGGCGTCGACGAGATCCTGCAGGGTCTGGTACTCGCTGTCGGCCGGGACGACCACCACGAGCGGCTCCTCGGTGAGGCGAGCGATCGGGGTCGTGTCCTCCATCCGGTTCTCCGCGGCGTTCGTCTCCACGGCGCCGACCATCACGAGGCCCGTCACCATGAGCGTGTAGGGATCCTTCTCGTTGGCGAGGCTCGCGAGACCGACCGTGCCGCCCGCGCCGCCGATGTTGGTGACGGCGGCCGTCCCGACGAGGTCCTCGTCGGTGAGCACGGCGGAGACGGCGCGACCGGTCTGGTCCCAGCCGCCGCCCGGGTCGGCGGGGACGATGATGCTGACGTCGTCGACCTGGGCCGCAGCCGCCTCGGATTCCGTGCCGCCGCCGCCCACGGCGGCGCCGCGGGGGTTGCAGCCCGAGAGGGCGAGGGCGGCGACACCGCCGAGGGCGACGATCGCGAGGGACTTGCGCATGGGGGACTCCTCTTCGAGTTCCGCCGAGGCATCCTCGCCTCGACGTCCGTTCGGACAGACGCT
This sequence comes from Microbacterium oleivorans, assembly GCF_023715745.1. Taxonomy (GTDB): domain Bacteria; phylum Actinomycetota; class Actinomycetes; order Actinomycetales; family Microbacteriaceae; genus Microbacterium; species Microbacterium oleivorans_D. The sequence goes on from NZ_JAMBOV010000002.1 coordinate 290,022, forward strand.
AGAGACCGCGCCGAGGGCTGTCGCGCTTGCGCAACTAAGAGCGAGTTCGGAAAGTATTGGTCCCGCTCGCGGTGGGCATGCCCGGGCGCCGCGGGGGAGAATGAGCGCGTGCCCCGAGCGATGTCGCTGAGATGGCAGCTGCTGCTGCTGCAAGCCTTCATCGTCTGCGTTGTCATCGTGATCGCCGGGGTCGTCGCGATCTCCCTGCAGGAGCGCTCCATCCGAGAGTCCTACCGGGAGCGGATGGTGGGGGTCGCCCTCTCCATCAGCCGGTTGCCCTCCATCGCCGAGGCGTTCGACGACCCCGACCCGAGCGCGACGATCCAACCGATCGCCGAGGTCATCCGCGAGGCATCCGATCTCACCTACGTCGTCGTGACGGATGCCGCCGGCATCCGCTATTCGCATCCCAACGAGGACCGCATCGGCGAGGCGGTCTCGACCGACCCGTCCGCTCCGCTGTCGGGTCAGGTGTGGTCGGGCACCGAGACCGGCACGCTCGGCGAGTCGTACCGGGTGAAGGTCCCGCTGTACGTGGGCGGAGGCGTCTCGGGCGAAATCATCGGATCGGTGTCGGTCGGGGTGCTCGAGTCCGAGCTCGCCGCCGACGTGCAGTCGCGCCTGCCCTGGCTGCTGCTCGCCCTCGGCGGCTCGGCCGTCGTCGGCGTGTTCGGGGCGGCCGGTGTGGCAGCCCTCATCCGTCGCCGCATCCTGGGGCTGGAGCCGGGGCAGATCGCCGAGCTCGTGGGCGAGCGCGAGACGATGCTCCACCGCCTGTCGGAGGGCGTCGTGCGGGTCGACCGCGACGGCGTCGTCGTGAGTGCCAACGACGCGGCGGTCCGGCTGCTGGGCGCGGGACCGCTCGTCGGCGAACGCGCCGCAATCGTGCTCGAAGGGCCGATCCACGAGGTCCTCGTCAACGGGGAGCGCGAGGGGCGCCTCGTGCTCGCGGGGGAGCGGCCGCTGATCGCGCGTGCGACCGGTCTCCACGACGACGACGGCAGGCCCGTCGGCGGCACGCTGCTGCTGCGCGATCACACCGAGCTGCACCAGGCGGTCCGCGAGATGGACGGTCAGCAGTCCCTCACCGACGGCCTGCGCGCGCAGGCGCACGAGTTCGCGAACTCGATGCACGTGGTGTCGGGGCTCCTCGAACTCGGCGCCTGGGACGACGCGCGCGACTTCATCGCGCGGATGCAGCCGGGCGGTTCGCTCGACATCGGTGCCGCCGGCGAGCAGCTCGGTTCCGAGCTCGCCGCACTTCTGTCGGCGAAACTCGCGCGATCGCGGGAGCTCGGCATCACGTTCTCGATCGATGCCGAGGGTGCCGTTCCCGCCGCCGTCGCGGGCGATCTCGTCACCGTCGTCGGCAACCTCGTCGACAACGCGTTCGACGCCTGCCGTGCGGGCGACACCCTGGCGCTCGCCGTCCGCGCCGATGCCGACGGAGTCGTCATCGTCGTCGAGGACAGCGGGCCCGGCGTCGACCCGGCTCTCGCCGACCGCGTGTTCGATGAGGGTGTCAGCACGAAGGATCCGAGCGCCCGCACCCGGGGTGTGGGGCTCGCACTCGTGCGTCGCATCGCCCGCCGACACTCGGGCGACGTCGTCCTCAGCCGCTCCGAACTCGGTGGCGCCTGCTTCCGCGTCGTGCTGCCCGTCGCCGCGAGGGTGTCGTGAGCCTCCGCGTGCTGGTCGTCGACGACGCTCCTGCCGTCGCGCACCTCCACAGTCGATTCGTCGCCGCCCACCCGGAGTGCGAGCTCATCGGCACCGCGGCATCCGGTCCCGATGCCGTCGCGGCGATCCGCTCGCTCCAACCCGACCTGGTGCTCCTCGACGTCCACCTGCCGGGCTTCTCGGGCATCGAGGTGCTGCGTGCCGTCCGAGCGGATGCCGCCGTCCGCCAGCCCGAGGTCGTCGCCGTGACCGCTGCCCGCGACGTCGAGACAGTCCGCGACGCGCGGCTCATGGGCGTGCGCCACTACATCGTGAAGCCGTTCACCGCGCACGACCTGCACCAGCGGATCGACGACGTCATCGCCGAACGGGGGGCCGCGGCATCCGGTGGCACCCTCGATCAGACGCGGATCGACGCGGTCATGCGTCCGTCCGCGCGCAGGTCGCTGCCGAAGGGACTCACCCGCGAGACGCTCGACCTGGTGCACGACGCGCTGCGGCGCCTCGGCGGGGGGACGGCGGCCGACCTCGCAGCCGAGCTCGGCCTGTCACGTGTGAGCTGCCGGCGTTACCTCGAGCACCTCGCCGATGAGGGGGCTGCCCGCCGCACGATGGACTACGCGACGGCGGGTCGGCCGAGCACGCGGTACGTCGTGTAGGCGATCAGCGCGCCGCCGCGTACTCCTCGATCACCACTCCGGAATCGAACGCGCGCGCACGGCCCAGGTCGAACGACCGTGGCGTGTAGGCCGATCCGCCGAAGAGCGGGAGGCCGGAGCCGAACGTCACGGGGTTGCGCTTGAGTATCAGGCGGTCGATCTCGGGGAGCAATGACCCCGCGAGCTGACCACCGCCGCACAGCCAGAGGTCCGCGCCCGGCTCGGTCTTCAGCTCGCGCACCGTGCGCAGCGGTTCATCGGTGACGTCGAGTTCGGCGGAGAGTCCGTGCGGCCGGTGAGTCGCGACGACCTGCCGCAGATGCGGGTAGGGGCTCGGCACCCCGATCTCCAGAGCCGGAGCCAGTGTGTTGCGCCCCATGATCACGGTATCGAATCGTCCCGCGGCGAGTGGGATGCCGAGGGTCTCGGCGACGTGCACGGGAAGGGTCTCCGGGAACTCATCGAGCAGGGTGCGCATGTGATCCCCCTCGACCGGGAATGCATCCGTCTCGCCGTCAGGTCCGGCGATGAAGCCGTCCAGGCTGACGGCGACGTAATAGACGAGTTCACGCATCACAGCTCCATTCACGACTTTTGTCGTGGTTAATGTACGACATGTGTCGTGATCGCGCTACAGTCGCCCCATGGCCCGCAACGACGAACGACGCGCCGCGCTCGCGGACGCCGGGATCCGCGTCCTCGCCGTCGAGGGGGCACGCGGGCTCACCCATCGCGCCGTCGATTCCGCCGCAGGCACCCCGCGCGGCACGGCGTCGAACTACTTCGCGACGCGAACCGATCTCATCGCGGCCCTCGTGGAGCGGATCGGACAGCGCCTCGCGCCCGACCTCACCGCCTTGGCGCCTCTGCGTGATCGGGAACCCAGCCGCGAGGTGTTCGGTGACTACATCCGTGACATCGTCCGCCGCCTGATGGCCGACCCGCACGTCGCCCTCGCCCTGTTCGAACTGCGTCTGGAGGCCGCGCGTCGTCCCGAGGTCGCGGGCGCACTCGCCGAGTGGCGTCGTCAGGGCTTCGAGAACGACGTCGCCTTCAATCGCGCAGCGCGCCTGCCCGGGGATGCCCTCGAGATCGCCCTGTTCCACTACGCGCTCGACGGTCTGGTCTTCGACCGGCTGACCCAGCCGCTGGACGACGGTCTCGGCGTGGACCACGCTGTCGACGTCCTCGTGTCGCGGTTGCTGCCGTGACCGGCAGCGGCGGGACCACCTTCACCGAGGTGACCCGCGTCGCGTGCGACCCCGCGACGCTGTTCGACCTCTCGCTGTCGATCGACGCGCACCTGGACTCGATGCGTCGATCGGGCGAGCGCGCCGTGGCCGGCGTCACCAGCGGCACGATCGGGCTGGGGGAGACGGTCACCTGGCGCGCGCGTCACTTCGGGGTGATGTGGACCATGACCTCGAAGATCACCGCCCTCGACCGCCCGCGGCGATTCGTCGACGAGCAGGTGCGAGGGCCGTTCCGCGCCTTCCGCCACGAGCATCGCTTCGAGAGGGACGGCGATCTCACCCTGATGACCGACACGGTGACGCTGCGCTCGCCCCTGCTCGGACGGATCGTCGAACCGCTCCTGCTGAAGCCCTACCTGCGGCGGCTCATTCGCTCCCGCAACGAGGTCCTGGTCGAGAAGGTCACCGCCAATCGGGGCGTCGACGGCCGGTGAGGCGGCGACTCTTCCCGTCCACCGGGGATTTCCGTGCGCGGCGCGATAGCGTGGGAGCGCGTCCGTCCCCCGCGAGAGGAACCCATGAGCACTGGCAGTGAACCGGCACGTGCGTTTGCGCACGTCAGCGGGGGGTCGGCACGGTTCACGACGCTCGACGGCGTCGATCAGGTGCTCGACGCCGTCGACGCGGACGGCGTCCGGCGGCTCATCGTCGATCGGGTGAGAGCGGATGCCGCGGCCACCGGCATCCCCGTCGAGCTGCACACCAGTGGCGACCGCGGTGAGCACCTCCTCATCATCGATCCGTCCGGCGACATCGACGTCGAGGTCGACGACCGCACGGTCACGCGCGCGGAGCTGAGACAGCAGGCGTGGTGGACCACCGACCCGGCCCCCGCCGACGAGGAGGATGCGGGAGCAGAGGACGAGCAGTACGACGCCGTCGTCGAGCCGGCCGGTGACCCCGACCTCGTCGACGAGGTCCCCGCGTTCTTCCCCGCGTCTCCGACGCCCGTAAGCCAGACCGACGAACGCGCGCCCGTCTTCGACAGCGGCGACGACGACGACCTCGACGACGATGAGGCTCCCGCCGAGTGGGCGCCCGCCCGGGTGACCGAGATCCCCGCGGCCGCCTCTGCGACGGGAACCGATCCCGTCGACGTCGCCCGCGAGTCCTTCGATGCCGAGGCTGACGCGGCACCCGAGCCGGAGCCGGCACCTGAGCCCGACGAGATACCCGAGCCCGGCGAGACGCCCGAGCCCGACGAGACGCCCGAGCCGGATTCCCAGCCCGAGCTCGAGTCCCCGGCGGAATCCGAGCCCGCCACCGCGGATGCGGCCCCGTCGCCGGAGACGCCGTTCGAGGCATCCGCCGCGGACGGCGCTCGCCCGTCGTTCATCGAGCCGCCCACGAACCACCCCGCACAGGTGACCGGCTGGCGGTCCTTCTTCGTGCGGCTCGGCATCAAGATCCCTCCCTCCAGAGCCGAGCTCGAGCGCGCGGAGCGCGAGAGGACGGTCTCCCGCCAGTGGGCCGGATGCCGCGCCATCGCCGTCGCCAACGGCAAGGGCGGCGTCGGCAAGACGATGACGACGGCCGTCCTGTCGGCGGTGTTCGCCCGCCACGGCGGAGGCAACGTCCTCGCCTGGGACAACAACGACACCCGTGGCACCCTCGGGTGGCGCACCGAGCAGGGCGACTACGACACGACGATCCGCGACCTGCTCCCCGAAGCAACGCGGCTGCTCGAGGCGACGGCATCCGTCTCCGACATCGCACGATTCGTCCACCACCAGTCCGTCGATCGCTACGACGTGCTGCGGTCGAACCCCGAGCTGCTGGCCGCCGACCAGCGCATCACGACCGCCGACTTCGATCTGCTCGCACAGGTCGCGGCGCGGTACTACCGCATGGTCATCTTCGACTCCGGCAATGACGAGTCCGCCGACCGCTGGCTGCGCATGATCGACTCCGCGCACCAGCTGGTCGTCCCGACGCTGGCTGCCCCTGAGTCGGCGGAGTCGGCGGCGCTCCTTCTCGACGCGCTGCGCAGGCGGGATGAGCACTCCCGACGTCTCGCCGACGGTGCCGTCGTCGTGGTCGGTCAATCCGAACGCGCCGGCATCGGTGCCGCGCAGCGCATCGCTGCCGGGTTCGAGGGGCACGTGCGCGCCGTCGAGATCATCCCCTTCGACGATGCCCTCAAGGCGGGGCGGATCCGCTACGACGCCCTGCAGTCCCGCACGAAGGACGCCTGGATGCGCGCCGCCGCCGCCGTCGCGGACGGGCTGTAAGTCAGCGAGCGGGCCCGCGGAAGCTCTCGATCGGACGCTCGTCCCACGTCGTGAACGGATCGTCGCCCACCTCGGCCATGAGCGCGGGACGCGCGGCAGCCGCGGACTCCGCGGATTCCCACAGCGCGATCCCGACGAGGCGGCCGCCCTCGTCGTCGACCACACCCGTCCACTCGAGCCCGGGCTGCTCACGGGCGACCCGGCTGTAACGGCGCATCGAGTCGATCACCGCGTCGCGGTGTTCCGGCTTGGGTGAATGGACGGAGATCACGGCGAACGTCATGCCCGGCAGTCAATCACCCGTCGGCGGGGCGGACCACCCGTGTCGGCCGCCGCTGCAGGTCGCCGCCGCAGTTCGGGCAGGCGTGTCCGGGGAATCCATCGCGGCATCCGGCGCACCACGTGCACTCGTACGAGCAGATGTACGCCTCACCCCTCGGCGGCAGATCGCACGCACAGGATTCGCAGGTCGGGCGCATCTCCAGCATCCTCCGACGATAGGACGGGCGACGAGCTCGTCGCGGGCCGGCACCTGCCGCCCAGCGGCGTAATCCTGCCGATTCCGTTGCGCCCGACGTGGGGGAGGATGGGCAGATGACCGGCGAGACGGACGACACGCGGCTGATCGAGATCGCCGCGCGGCTGAGCGTGGCTCCCGCCGGTGATTTCGTCGCGTTGCGCACCGCCGCCGCGGCGGAGGCTTCCGACAAGGTTCTCGCGGCGGCGATCAAGAAGCTCCGGAAGCCCGTCCTCGCCGCCTGGGTCGTCAACCTGCTCGCGTCCGATGACGCCGACGCGCTCACCCCGGCCGCCGACCTCGCCGACGAGTTCCGGGAGGCAGTGGATGCCGGTGACGCCCGCGCTCTCACCGATCTCACCCGCCGTCGTCGCAGCATCCTCCGCGACCTCGTCGACCGCGCCGTGAAGCGTGCGGGCGAGCGCGGTGTGGAGGTGGGCGGCGCCGTCCGCATCGCGGTCGAGCAGACTCTCGACGCCGCGCTGCGGGACCCGGATGCCGCGGCCGCCGTCTCGAGTGGGCGGCTGCTGCGCCCCATCGAGGCCACGGGAATGGACGCGCCCGACCTCACCGACGCGGTCTCGGGCCCGTTCGAGGTCGGAACAGCCCGGCCGGAGCCGAGCGATGAGCTCGCCGAGCGCCGCGCCGCTCGTGATGCCGCTCGCGCGGCAGCCGTGGCTCGTCGCCACGCCGAGAGCGCCGAGCGCGACCTCGCCCGTGTCGAGGAGGACTGGCGGAGGGCGCAGGAGCGCACAGCGTCGCTCGAGGATCGTCTCGCCGAACTCGATCGCGAGCGGGCTCGGCTCGAGGACGACATCGCGCGGGCCCGCGACGCTCACACCGACCTCACGGAGCAACGCCGACGCGCGCGCGAGGCGGCGAAGAAGGCGAGATCCGCTGCGGAGCGGGTGCGGGAGTGATCAGCCGCGGGCGCGGTGCTGATCGAGCGCGGTCGTCGCCGTGGACCAGACCAGGGTCTGAGCGACCTCCTCGGCACGGTCGTACCGCGGACCGCTGAGGACCACGAACACCGCTCCGACGACGTCGATGAAACCCGCCACCTCGCCCGCGATCCGGACCTCGTAGCGGTCTTCCGCGATCAGGTCCCATTGGATGCGCGATGCGCGCGGCGGGGCGTCGGCGGGCCGACGAGTCGGCGATGCACGCAGCGTCTCCGAATCCACGTACATGTTCCGCACCTCATCCCGCTCGCCCAGTCGACAAAGATCCCAGGTGACCACCATGGACCGGGGACAGGGGCGGGCAGAGGGGATTGACGACGCGCGACCCGCGCGCTACGCGATCGCCGGCGACCGCTCGGCCGCTTCTCGGACAGCGGATGTGACGGTGTCGAGCAACGGGGAGGCGAGGTTCCACCGCTGCCAGAACAGCGGAACCTCGATCGTGTCATCGGCGAGGACGACGAGGGTCCCATCAGCCACGCCGGCCTCGAACTGGCCCGGGAGCAGCATTCCCCACCCGAGCCCGATCGTGATCGCGTGCGCGAACTCGGCCGACGCACTGATGATGTGCCGGGGCGCGTCGCGTCGTGCGCCGTGCCGGCGCGCGAACGCGTCCTGCAGCGTGTCGTGGCGGTCGAAGTCCACTCTGGGCGCCGTCTCGAGCGCAGTGCGGCCGAGGCCGTCGGGGAACCAGCGATCGGCGAAGTCGCGCGTCGCCACGGCGGTGTAGCGCATCCGGCCGAGCGGTGAGGCGACGCATCCGGCGACGGGTTCGCGCTGCGAGGTGACCGCCGCCATCACCGTCCCCGCCGCGAGAAGCTGCGCCGTCCGTTCCTGGTCCTCGCGGTGGAGCTCGAATGTGACGGCGTGCTCCGCGGTGACCGCCGTCAGCGCCGGAAGGAACCACGTGATCAACGAATCGGCATTGACGGCGAGCGGCACGAGCGGCGTCCCGGTCTCGTCGCCGAGGGCAGCGCGGGCATCGTGCTCCAGGAGGTCCAGCTGGCGGGCGAGCCGCACCAGCGGTTCGCCCGCCTCGGTGGCCGTCACCGGCTTGGTCCGTCGTAGCACCACACGCCCGACGCGCTGCTCGATCACACGGATCCGCTGACTCACCGCGCTGGGGGTGATGCCGAGTCGAGCCGCCGCACGGTCGAGGGTGCCTGCGTCGACGGCGGCGGCCAGCGTGCGCAGGTGCTCGAGCGGGATGTCCATGCCCGCGAGCCTAATGAAGCTTTACTTCACATCGTGCAGAATCCTTCGCTGTACTGCATGCACCATCCACACCTACCGTGAGAGCTGTGACCCCCGAACTCGTCGCTCTGCTCTCCGGCCTCGGCCTCTGCCTCGGTCTCATCGTCTCCATCGGCGCCCAGAACGCGATCGTGCTGCGGCAGGGGCTGCGGCGCGAGCACGTGGGGATCGTCGTCCTGGTCTGCGTCGTCAGCGACGCGATCCTGCAGACCCTGGGCGTCGCCGGCGTCGCGACCCTCGTCACCGCGCACCCCTGGCTCGAGACCCTCGCCCGATGGGCGGGCGCGGCGTTCATCGTCGGATTCGCCATCGTGAGCGCGCGTCGCGCATGGCGCGGCGGCGGAAGCCTCGAAGCCGCGGAGCCGGAGGCCCCGACGGATGCCGCGGCTCCGGGTGCGGTCCTCGTGCGCCCTCGGGCGGCGACCCGCACGGCGACACTCCTCACGATCCTCGCCGTGACCTGGCTCAACCCTCACGCCATCGTCGAGACCACTGTCGTGCTCGGGTCCGTGGCGGCCACCCACGGCGATGCGCGGTGGTACTTCCTCGCAGGCGGCATCGCGGGGAGCACGCTCTGGTTCGTGCTCTTCGGCTATGGAGCGCGCTACCTCGCGCCGCTCCTGCGGACCGCACGTGCATGGCGGATCCTCGACGGCGGCATCGCCGTCGTCATGCTGGTGATCGCCGTGAGCCTCATCCTCGGCTGAGGGGGCTCGCCGCGGTCAGTGCGCGGCGTCGTACGCGTCGAGCACCTGGGCCGGGACGCGTCCGCGCTCGGACACCTGGTAGCCGTTCTTGGCCGCCCACTCGCGGATGGGCGCGTAGTCGCGCTGGCCGGCCCGCTTCTGCTGGCGACCGCCGCCATTCGACGAGGTCGTCGTGCGGGCGGTCGTCGCGCGCGACGAGACACGGCGCGCTGCGTCGATGTAGGGAGCGAGCACGTCGCGCAGGGCGGTGGCATTGTCGTGGGTGAGGTCGATCTCGTAGGCGGTGCCGTCGAGCGAGAAGAGGACGGTCTCCCCGTCGCCGACCTCGAGGACGGTGCCGTCCAGGTCGTCGACGAGCTGATGCACGATTTTGCGAGCCATGCGCTCACCCTAGTGGCGCGGGTGCCCGCTACGGCAGAAGGCCGGCACGGCGCGCCTTGGCGACCGCGGCGTGCCGGGTCGAGGCATCCAGCTTCGCCATCGCCGCCTGCAGGTACGACTTGACCGTCCCCTCGCGCAGCGACAGCGACGCGGCGATCTCGGCGTTCGTGGCGCCGAGGGCGCAGCAGGCCAGCACGTCGAGCTCGCGAGGGGAGAGCGTCACATCGAGTGCCGCCTCGGCGGGTGCGGGCCGCGACATCCCGGCCAGACGTCGCTCGACCGCCGCGATCCGCTGCCGGAGATCCGGATCGGTGACGGATGCCGCGATGCTCCGCAGCTCGGCGTAGCTCTCCCGCAGGTTCTCCTGGGCGGAGGCGGGGAGAGCGGGCTCGGCAGGCTGGAGGGCAGCGACGCGCCGGTCGACCTCTTCACGGACCCGCAGCTCGGTGGCGAGCATGTCGGCGGCGCGGAAGGCGGGTCGGCTGACGAGATCGCCGACGGGGCCGGGCGTCCACGATCCGCAGTAGACGATGCCGCGGGGACGCCCGGTGACGACCACCGGAACGGCCAGGAGGGTGGAGATGCCCTCTCCGAGGATGGCGCGGTCGTAATCGTGGGTGATCGTCCGCGCCGTCCGATAGTCGAGCGCGAGACGCGGACGCTTCTCGATCATGGCGGCCCCGCCCAGCCCTCGGCCCGCTTCGACGACGAGCCCTTCGATGCTGCGCGTGCGCGCCCCCGAGATCGCCGTCACGTGGACGGCGCCGCCGCGTTCGAGACCGCCGAAGACGACGGGGAAGCGCGTCTGACGGGCCAGATCGGACACGGCTCGGGAGACGAGCCGCGTGTCCGCGTCGCTCTCGACCGACGATCCCACGCGTACCTACTTCCGGGGGTGACGGCACCTCTGCCGCCTTCGTACGGTCGAACCTACCACGCGGCTGATTCTCAGGAACGGCCCGTGCGAGCACCGTCGCTCACCCCATGAGGCAAGGAGGCCACATGTCGTCCCAGTCACCCCACAGAGGCGTGGAGGGGAGTGCCATCGACTACGTCGCGGTCGAACGATCGCCGCGGTTCGTCGAGCTGAAGAAGAAGCACCGCAGCGTGGTCTTCCCGCTGGCCGTGCTGTTCCTCCTCTGGTACTTCGTCTACGTCCTGCTCTCGTCGTTCGCCCCGGACTTCATGGCGCAGGAGGTGTTCGGCCACATCACCATCGGCCTGCTCCTGGGTCTCGGTCAGTTCGTCACCACCTTCGCGATCACGATGGGCTACGTCGCGTTCGCGAACCGCCGGCTCGACCCGATCTCCTCCGAGATCCGCGCCGACCTCGAGAGGCAGGAAGCCCGATGAGCCCGATCCTCCTCGCCGCGGCACCCGCCGGAGCGGCCGAGAACAACCCCGTCCTCAACATCTCGATCTTCGGCGCGTTCGTCGCGGTGACCCTGTTCATCGTCATCCGCGCGAGCCGCAACAACAAGACGGCCGCCGACTACTACGCGGCCGGCCGCTCCTTCACCGGCCCCCAGAACGGATTCGCCATCGCCGGCGACTACCTGTCGGCGGCATCCTTCCTGGGCATCGTCGGCGCCATCGCCATCAACGGGTACGACGGATTCCTCTACTCGATCGGCTTCCTCGTCGCGTGGCTCGTCGCCCTGCTCCTGGTCGCCGAACTCATGCGCAACACCGGCAAGTTCACGATGGCCGACGTGCTGTCGTTCCGGCTGAAGCAGCGCCCGGTGCGGCTCGCCGCCGCCATCACGACGCTCGCCGTGTGCTTCTTCTACCTCCTCGCCCAGATGGCAGGCGCCGGCGGGCTCGTCTCGCTGCTGCTGGGGATCACCGAGCAGATCGGTCAGTCGATCGTCGTCGCCGTCGTCGGCGTGCTGATGATCGTCTACGTCCTCATCGGTGGCATGAAGGGCACGACGTGGGTGCAGATCGTCAAGGCGTTCCTCCTCATCGGCGGCGCCATCGTGATGACGATCTGGGTCCTCGCGATCAACGGGTTCAGCCTCGACACGCTCCTCGAGGCGGCCGTGCAGAAGTCGACGACCGATCCGCAGGACGCGATCCTCGGTCCCGGCCTGCAGTACGGGGCCAATCCGTGGGACTTCATCTCCCTCGCGATCGCGCTCGTGCTCGGCACTGCGGGTCTGCCTCACGTCCTGATGCGCTTCTACACCGTCCCGACGGCCAAGGAGGCGCGTCGTTCGGTGGTCTGGGCGATCTGGCTGATCGGACTCTTCTACCTGCTGACGCTGGTCCTCGGCTACGGGGCCGGCGCCATCGTCGGATCCGAGACGATCAAGGCGGCACCCGGTGGCGTCAACTCGGCGGCACCGCTGCTCGCGGCGGCGCTCGGCGGGCCGGTCCTGCTCGGCTTCATCTCGGCTGTCGCATTCGCCACGATCCTCGCCGTCGTCGCAGGACTCACGATCACCGCGGCCGCGTCCTTCGCGCACGACATCTACGCGAACGTCGTGAAGAAGGGGAACGTCCCGCCGGACGGCGAGGTGAAGGTGGCCCGTCGCACGGTGATCGTGATCGGCGTGCTGGCGATCCTCGGCGGGATCGGGGTGCAGGGACAGAACGTCGCGTTCCTCGTGGCGTTGGCCTTCGCCGTCGCGGCTTCGGCGAACCTGCCGACGATCCTGTACTCCCTGTTCTGGCGCAAGTTCACGACGCGCGGCGCCGTGTGGAGCATGTACGGCGGCCTCGCGACCGCCATCGTGCTCATCGTCCTGTCGCCGGTGTTCTGGGGCACCGAGACGAGTGTGTTCAAGAACGTCGGGACGGCGATCTGGCCGCTCAACAACCCGGGCATCATCTCGATCCCGGTGGGCTTCCTGCTCGGCTGGCTCGGGTCCGTCACTTCCCGCAAGGCGGAGGACGCGACGAAGGCGGCGGAGATGGAGGTCCGCTCGCTCACCGGCTACGGCGCCGAGAAGGCGGTCGACCACTAAGCGCGCACGCTGCGGCGAGGCGGGCAGGGACGGCCTACACGTCCCTGCCCGCCTCCGTCATGTGCGGCCCGTCGAACTGGCGACCCGCTCCTCGAGGTCGAGGAGGAACCGCTTGTGCTCGGGCCGGCCGCCGTATTCGCCGAGCGACCCGTCGCTGCGGATCACCCGGTGGGCAGGCAGCACGATCGACCAGGGCGTACGGGCGCACGCGGTCCCCACCGCGCGATGCGCCCGCGCCGACCCCGCGGCCACGGCGATCTCGGCGTACGAGGCCGTCTCGCCGTACGGGACCTCGACGATGGCCTCGAGGGCCCGTCGGGTGAACCCGCCGGTCAGGCGCCAATCGAGCGGCACCGTGAACGCCCGTCGAGTGCCGGCGAAGTACTCGTCGAGCTCTTCCGCCGCCCTCGAGGACGGACCGTCGTCGGGGGTCGGCACGGCGTGCAGCAGCATGCTGAGCCGAGAGACCTCCGCGTAGGCCGGGCCGTCGAGGACCGACAACGCGACCAGGCCCGCCTCGGTCGTCACCAGGAGGGCCTCGCCGATCGGTGTCCGGTGCACCGAGTAGGTTGCGATCGTCATGACCACATCATGGCTGTCGGGTCCGGGTGTCGAGAGCGGGGGAGGGTGCGGGCGGGGACAGGCGGCATCCCGACGCGGTTGTGGAGGAAAGTCCGCCCGCGCGGCGACCGATCCGCGAAACTCGGCCGTCGATCCCGCTTTCCCAGCCTGACGCGCCTAGTGTTTTCGGTGTGTGGCGAGCAGAGAGCGGTGCTGTGCGCGGCGAGAGTGCCGAGCAGATGCCCGCGGTGACCCCGGCGGACGTGACCCTGTCCGACCCCGAGGTGCTCGTCATGCACGCCGCGGTCCCGGAGCGCAAGCGACTGCGCGAGGAGGCCGCCCAGCTGGGTGGTCCCTCGACGCTGCTGCACTACCGTGACGACGGTGATGCCGGCATCGACATCACCAAGGCGCATCCCGGCAGCCTCCCGCAGTTCATCACGGGGCGCCCGACACTGCTGTCGAACATGTTCCGCGACGAGGTGGCCCTCCGGACGGCGCGTCTGGCCGCTGAGCGCATCACGTCCAAGGACGTCGAACTGCGCACCGCGCGCGGACTCGACACGGTGCACCTCGCGATCGGCATGGCCTCCTGGCGGATCGGCGGCGTGAGCTGCACCGCTCCCGTGCTGCTGCGTCCGCTGACGATCCGCCGGCACCACACCGATTTCGACCTGAGACTGCACGGCCCCTTCCATGTCAACCGCGAGCTGGTCACGGCCGCGCGCATCCACTTCGGCGTCGACCTGGACGGCGAGGCGCTCGCCGCGCTCGCCTACGACGGCGGGGTGTTCCAGCCCCAGCCCGTCATCGACCGACTGCGTGCCCTGACCGCGCACGTGCCCACCTTCACCGTGCAGCCGCGTCTGGTGGTCTCGACGTTCGCCGACGTCGCCTCCGACATGGAGCGGGATGCCGTCGACCTCGACCACCCCGTCCTCAACGCGCTCGCGGGCCACCCGGCAGATCGCGAGCGTCTCTCGTTCGTCCGTCCCCAGCCCGACGCGGTCAGCCCCGACGATCGCACGCCCGCCTCGGATCGGCTGATCCTCGACGCGGATGCGGAGCAGGAGGCGGTTCTCGCCCGCATCACCGAGGGACAGTCGCTCGCCGTCCACACCCTTCCCGGAACCGGCGGGACCCAGACCGTCATCAACGCGGTCGGCGAGCTGGTCCGCTCAGGCAAGCGCGTGCTGGTCGTCAGCGCCCGTCGGTCGACCCTCGACGGCGTGCGTCACCGTCTCGCCGGGATCGGCCTGCCCGGCCTCGCCGTCTCGCCCACCCGGTTGCACCGCGACCTCATCCGCGCGATCGCGCGCAACGAGAAGGCGGAGCAGCCCAAGGTCGCCGAAGTGGACGACGCGCTCGTGCGCCTGCGCACCGTGCTGCGCGACTATCGCGCCGCGCTCACGCAGCGCCACGCCTCGGTGGGTGTCTCGCCGCTCGAGGCACTGCGCGAGCTGACGCGCATCGCCGAGCACGACCCGCAGCCCACCGCGACCACGCGCTTCGACCTCGCGACCGTGCAGCGTCTCGCGACGCGACGCGTCGAGGCGGCAGAGGCCCTCGCGGCATCCGCTCGACTCGGAGAGTTCCGGATCGGGCCCGACGACTCGCCCTGGTACGGGGTGGCGTTCTCGACGACGGACGAGGCGCGGGCCGCGCACGCCCTCGCCGGTCGCCTGCACCGCGCCGAGGTCCCCGCCCTCCTCGAGCGCGGCTACGAACTCATCGGTCAGACGCGGATGCGGCCGTTCACGACGATCGCCGAGATGGGCTCGTACGTGCAGCTGCTGCAGGGCATCCGCGCGTCGCTCGACCGCTTCAGCCCCACCGTGTTCGAGCGCCCCCTCACGGATCTGATCGCCGCGCACTCGTCGCGTCGTGACTCCGCCCAGATGACGACGGCGAACCGCCGCCGCCTGCGTCGGCTGTCGAAGGAGTACGTGCGGCCCGGCATGCACGTCACCGACATGCACGAAGCGCTGCTGCGGGTGCAGAACCAGCGCACGCAGTGGCAGCAGCTCGTCGACGCGGGGGTCGTGCCCGAGATCCCGATCGGCCTCGACGACGTCGCGGCCGCCTGGCAGCGGGCGAACGCCGACCTCGCCGACCTCGACCGGGCACTCGGGCGCTCGGAAGGGTTGGCCGGCCTGCCGATCCCGGAGCTGCTCCGCACGCTCGCCGGGCTCGCCGCGGCATCCGACGTCTTCGACAACCTCGTCGAGCGGGCGGCACTGCGCAGCGAGCTCGCCCAGCTGGGTCTCGAGCCGCTCCTCATGGAGCTGTCGACGCGGCACGTGCCGGAGTCCGAGGTCGCCGCCGAGTTCGAGTACGCCTGGTGGCGCTCCGCGCTCGAAGCCATGCTGCGGTCGGACCGGGCTCTGCTCGGCGCGAACACGACCGTCCTCG
Organism: Microbacterium oleivorans; assembly: GCF_023715745.1. Classification (GTDB taxonomy): domain Bacteria; phylum Actinomycetota; class Actinomycetes; order Actinomycetales; family Microbacteriaceae; genus Microbacterium; species Microbacterium oleivorans_D. The sequence goes on from NZ_JAMBOV010000002.1 coordinate 305,608, forward strand.
ATCGGCTCGAGCGCGACTTCCGCCTCGTCGACGAAGCACACGCCTCGTCATCCGGGCCGCTGCTGGCCTCCGAGCTGGCCAAGCGGTGGCGGATCGCCATCGTCGACGAGCCGCGCGAGGCCGCCTCGCTGAAGGCCGCGCTGCGCGGCGGGACGGCATCGGCATCGGAACTGGTCGCCTCCGCGCCCACCCTCATGCGCGTCCTGGCACCCGTGTGGCTCGCCTCTCCGTACGAGGTGCCGCACGTTCCGGACCACCCCGAGTTCGACGTCGTCATCATCGCCGACGCCGCAGCTCTGTGCCTCGCCGAAGCGACCCCCGCGCTGCGCCGTGCGCGCCAGGTCGTCGTTTTCGGTGACCCGGTGACGCAGCGGCCGACCCCCTTCCGGCTGTGGTCGGGACGCGGCGACGACCTCGACACCCCGGAGGTGCCGTTCGACGAGACGAGCGTGTTCGAGCGGCTCCGTGAGCTGATCCCGGTGGAGACCCTCACCCGCAGCTACCGCGCCGGCGGGGAGGACCTCGCCGAGCTCGTCAACGACGCGTTCTACGGCGGTGCGATCAGCTCACTGCCCTGGGCGGGTTCCTACCTCGGCCGCGGCAGCCTCAGCGTCGACTACGTCGAGGGCGGCACCGGAGCGCCGGACCCAGACACGGGCGCCGTCGAGAGTCCGGACGCCGAGGTCGCCCGCGTCGTGACCCTCGTCGTCGAGCACGCGATCAACCGTCCTGCCGAGTCGCTCATGGTGGTGACGGCCTCTGCGCGGCACGCGGAGCGCGTCCGCGCCGCCGTCGCCAGCGCCTTCGCGGGGCGGTCGGACGTCGCCGACTTCGTCGGGCGAGAGACCGCCGAGCCCTTCGCGGTGCTCGGCCTCGAGGAATCCGTCGCTGAGAGCCGTGACCGTGTCATCTTCTCGCTGGGGTTCGGCCTGACCAAGCACGGCCGTGTCCTCAGCGATTTCGGCGACCTGTCGACCCCCGACGGCGAACGACTGCTGACGGTCGGCATGACGCGCGCACGCCGTTCGATGGTGATCGTCTCGTCGATCCGTCCCTCGGCCTTCGACGAAGGACGTCTCACGTTCGGCGCCGCCACCCTCATGGCGATCCTCGGTCGGATCGCCGCCCGCGGGCGAGATGCACGACTCGAGGACCTGGCGGATCCGCTCACCCTGACGCTCGCCCAGCACCTGCGGAGCTTGGGCGTCTCGGTCGATGTGCACTATCGCGGCGGACAGTTGCCGCTCGTGGCGCAGTTCAAGGGCAAGGCCGTCGTCGCCGACATCGATCCTGAGACGACCCACGACAGCCTGCGCGAGACCCTCCGGCGGCGCCCTCAGCTGCTGCGCCGCCTGGGATGGCACTACGTGCGAGTCCACGCGTTCGACGTGTACAACGACCCGGCCGCTGTCGCCCTTCGCATCGCGGGGGTCATCGGGGTCCAGCCTGAGACGCCCTCGGCGCCCGGATCCACCCAGCCGATCGATGTCGACTGATCGCCAGCGCGTCGAACGGGTCCCGGGGTCGCGTCGCGCCAAGCTGACGCCTGCGCCGGGGACGGACCCGAGCCCCGAGACGAAGAACGGGCCGGACGCGGGTGAACCCCCGGCATCCGGCCCGAACGATGCGCGCATGCGGGACGATGTCCCGCCGCACTACTGACGCGTCAGATCGACGGCGACGGCGGTTCGCTCACCCGCGTGGGTGCTCCCGTTCCGCGCTGCTGCTCGAGCAGGTCGCGGATCTGGACGAGCAGCTCGGCCTCGGTCGGGAGCTTCGCCTCTTCCTCGACCACGCCGGCCTTGGCGGCCTGACGCTCCTTCCACTTGTTCATCGGGACGACGAACACCAGGTAGACGACGATCGCCACGGCGAAGAAGCTGATGATGGCGGTGAGCAGGCCACCGAGCGGGAAGACGACCGGATCGCCGTGAAGACCGGTGAAGCTGGGCCCCACCTTGTCGGAGTTCGGGTCCGGCTTGTAGAAGAGCTCGATCAGCGGGTTGATGATGCTGTTGACGATGGCCGTCACGAGAGCAGTGAACGCCGTGCCTATGACGACAGCGACCGCCAACTCGATGACGTTGCCGCGCATGATGAAGTCTTTGAAGCCCTGGATCATGGCTGTCCTCCCTCCGCCGGCACGGAGCCGGGCTACGAACCCGCGGGAGCGGGCGAAGCGGATGCTTCGGATTTCTTCGATGATGTCGAAGAACCCGAGCCCTCGCCAGAGGACGCGGGGGAGCTGGTGCTGCGCGAATCGGTGCGGTAGAAGCCCGAGCCGTTGAAGGTGACGCCGATCGAGCCGTACTGCTTGCGGACGAGCCCGCCGCACTCGGGGCATTCGGTGAGGGCGGCGTCGGAGAACGACTGGACGGCGTCGAAGCGGTGTCCGCACGCGGTGCAGGCATAGGCGTAGGTGGGCATGAGACCTCGGTGGTTCAGCGGAGGGGGAGACGGACGGTGCGGGTGGGGGTGACGACGCCCGAGACGGGCTGGTCGTGGAGCTCGCGGGGGACCTCGTCGACCAGCTCGGAGTCGAAGATGACGGCATAGACCGGCGGGCACTTCTCCATCGACCCGATGGTCTTGTCGAAGTAGCCGCGACCCCAGCCCAGCCGCATCCCGCTCCGGTCGACGGCGGCAGCGGGGATGACGAGCAGGTCGACGTCGTTGACGGCGACGGGGCTGAGCAGTTCGCCCACGGGTTCGGGCAGACCGAACATCCCCTCGGCGATGTCGCCCTCGCGCTCGGCGACGGCCCAGTCGAGCAGGCCGTCCGCCCGGGTCACGGGCAGGAGGACGCGGATGCCGCGGCCCACGGCAGCGGCGATGAACTCGCGCGTGCCGGGCTCCGTGGTGGTCGAGAGGAAGCAGGACATCGACCGGACGCCGTGTTCGGCGACCAGAGCGTCGAGCTGCGCCCGGATGCCTGCGGCGGCCTCATCGAGAGCGCCGGCCGAGCGCTGCTGTCGGCGTTCGCGGAGTTCGGCGCGCAGGGCACGCTTCTCGGTGTCCACGGGGCCGGTCATGGTCCGATTCTAAAGGGACACGCCCACCGTCCCGCCGTGTCGTAGACAGGACACGAGTGATCTGTATGGTGAGGGTCATGTCTTCCGAGCGCATCAAAGCCGTCATCCCTGCCGCGGGCCTGGGCACCCGCTTCCTGCCCGCCACGAAAGCCATGCCGAAGGAGATGCTGCCGGTCGTCGACAAGCCCGCGATCCAGTACGTGGTCGAAGAGGCCGTCTCCGCCGGGATCGACGATGTGCTCATCATCCTCGGGCGCAACAAGAACAACATCTCGAATCACTTCGACTCCGTCCCCGAGCTCGAGTCCAACCTCTCCAAGAAGGGCGACCACGAGAAGCTCAAGCGGGTGCAGGACTCGTCGGTCATGGCCGACATCCACTTCGTCCGTCAGGGCGAGCCGAAGGGCCTCGGTCACGCGGTGCTGCGTGCCCGCTCGCACGTCGGCGACAGCACCTTCGCCGTGCTGCTCGGCGACGACCTCATCGATGCGCGCGACGTGCTCCTCGAGAAGATGCTCGAGCAGAACAAGAAGACCGGCCTGACCGTCATCGCGCTCATGGAGGTCTCGCCCGACCAGATCCACATGTACGGCGCGGCCGCCGTCGAGGAGACCGGGGAGCCCGACGTCGTCAAGGTCACGGGCCTGGTCGAGAAGCCGAAGAAGGAGGACGCACCCTCCAACTACGCCATCATCGGTCGCTACGTCCTGACGCCCGGCGTCTTCGAAGTGCTCGAGCGCACCGAGCCGGGCAAGGGTGGCGAGATTCAGCTGACCGACGCGCTCGAGGAGCTCGCCTCGACTGAGGGCGTCCTCGGCGTCGTCTTCCGCGGTCGCCGGTACGACACGGGTGACCGCGCCGACTACATCAAGGCGATCGTGCAGCTCGCGGTCGATCGCGAGGACCTGGGCGCCGAGCTCCGGCCCTGGATCAAGGACTTCGCATCGGGTCTGTGAACCCGACGCGTCACTGATGGGCATGGACGGCCCGGTCGTGCGCGCGCACGGCCCGATATCGATCCGGCTCGTGCGCCCGCGTGACGCGAAGACCCTGCAGACCGAACTGGTGCAGAACCGGTCGTGGCTCAGGCAGTGGGAGGCCACGAGCCCGGACGGCCCGATCTCCCTCGACATGCGCAGCGGGGTGCGCCGGTTGCTGCAGCAGTACCGCGACGGCACCGGTGTGCCTTTCGTCATGGAGTACGACGGCGAGATCGCCGGCCAGCTGAACGTCTGGGGCATCGCCCGCGGGTCGCTGTCTTCGGCGACGATCGGGTATTGGGTGAGCGAGCGCTTCGCCGGGAAGGGAATCACGCCGACCTCGGTTGCGCTCGCAACGGACGTCTGCTTCGAGGACCTGCGTCTGCATCGGATGGAGATCTGCATCAGGCCCGAGAACACGAAGAGCCTTCGGGTCGTGCAGAAGCTGGGCTTCCGCTACGAGGGGCTGCGGCGCCGCTACATCCATATCGACGGCGACTGGCGGGACCACTACGCGTTCGCGCTCGTGCGCGAGGAGGTCCGCGAGGGGGTCCTGAACCGGTGGTTGGCCGGGCGGGCGCCGCAGGACGCGGCATCCATCCCTCCCTCCGACCATTAACCCTCAACCAGAAGTTCAGACACGCCCAGCGGATGCCGGGTCGTGGCGCTCCGGCGACATACGGTGAGCGGCATGGGTGAGCAGGTGATGGGTGGCGGGGTGATCGTCCTCGTCGCTGTCCTCTTGTGGCTGGTGTACCTCCTGCCGTCGTGGCACGGCCGTCATCAGTATCAGGCGGCTGAGCGCAACGCCGTGCGCCTGAACCAGGCCCTCCGGGTGCTCGCCGAGACGAGCGAGACACCCGGCGAGGTCCGTCTCGAGCTGAACGCCCGCACCGCCCTCGCGCAGCAGCGCCTGGCCCGTCGCGTCCAGGCCGAGCAGGAGAGCGTCGGCCTCGAAGCCGCGCGCGCCGAGCTCGCCGCGGCCAAGGCGCAGGCCGCCCTCGACCGTGAGCTCGCCAAGGCCGAGCGGCGTCGCGCGATCGCCGACGCGGGAGCTGCCCGCGAGAAGGCGCGAGCGGATGCCGCGATCGCTCGGGAGCGTGCCGTCGCGGAGGCCGCCGCCGCCCGTGCCCTGCCCGCCGCCCGTCGTGCCCGCGCCCGTCGGCGGGTGCGACTGACCGCCTCAATCGCGGGCGCTGCGGCTGTCGTCGTCGCCGGTGTCGGCGGCTACCTCGGCGCGATCGGCGCCGGCTGGACCGTGCTCGCCGTCGCTGTCACGACGGTCGTCGCGAGCCTCCTCGTCCTCGTCCGCATGAACACCGTCGCGCGACGAGCGGCATCCCGCGTGGTACCCGCTGCCGTCGTGCGCGAGGCGGGATCCGTGCAGGACGTCGCTCTCGAGTCGGATCGCGCGGAATGGACCCCCCGCACGCTGCCGCGTCCGCTCACGGCATCCGCCGGCTCACGCGCGGCCGCCGTGCTCGACGCATCCGAGGCGCGCGAAGCGCTGCGTCACGCGGCCGTCGAAGAGGCCCTGCGCGAGCGCGCGGCGCAGGCCGCGCCGCCGTCCATCGACACCGCCCGCCGTACCCGTGCGGCAGAGGTCGCCTACGCCGGACCCGCCGACGATGAGCGCATCGAGGCACATGTGCGGGAGCTGCTCGCACGCCGCGCATCGGGGCAGTGAGAGCCCGCCTCGCGTTCGAGCGGCCGTGTCGGTCGTGGTAATGTTGAGGCTTCCGGGCCTGTGGCGCAGTTGGTAGCGCGCTTCGTTCGCAATGAAGAGGTCAGGGGTTCGAATCCCCTCAGGTCCACCACGAAAGGCCCCCGTTCGCGGGGGTCTTTTCTTCTGTCAGAGCCCACCCTTCTCGTTGACGACGGTGTCGACGAGGTCGGGGGTGAAGGCGTCCACAACCGATTCGCCGTAGCCGACTTCCTGGTCGTCACCGCGCACCGTGCAGTCGCCGTACAGCGGACCGTTCTCGTTCTCGCCCTCCATCACGACCCACCACGCACCGCCCCGGGTGAGGAACGCGTACGTCTCGCCGGTCAGGGTGGAGTCGACGTCTGCGCGGTCGTGCGCGGCCACGCATTCGGTGATGGCATCGGCGCTGCTCATCGTCGGTGCGGCGTATGCGTCGTCGGCGACGGCGCCCGCGTCGGGCGCCGGGCTCGCTGCGGGTGTCGGCGACGCGGTGACCGTTTCGGTGACAGTGACCGTCGTGGTGGGCGCGGGTCGCGCTTGCGGCGTGCAGCCGGCGAGCACGAGCGAGGCTGCGCAGGCAGCAGACAGGGCGATGGCGGTGTTCTTCATTTCTCCCCCTCGAGCGACGGACGTGATGCGTCGTCGATGCCACTATCGCCGACGCATCCGCCCTGCGGTGGTCACGACGCGCGGGCTGCCAGCGCGGGAAGAATGATGTCGTCGACGAGCTCGGTGATCTGCGCTGCGGTCAGAGCGCGGCGCCGCAGCACGACGCTGCCGAAGGCCGCGGTCGGGATGACCGAGGCGATCAGGCGGACCTTCGTCTCCCTGGGCACCCTGCCCCGATCGCGCCAGCGCTCCACCACGGCGATGAGCGTCTCGGTCGGGGGAGCGCCGATCTTCTCGTAGGCAGCGTCGTACAGCTCCCGGTCGCGGCCCATCTCGCTCAGGACGCTCGCGAGCACCGATCCGGCCCGGTCACCCGAGTCGCTGTAGTGCATCGCCGAGGCGAGGAGATCCTCCCGGAGGTCGCCGGTGTCGGGGAGCGAGGGTGAGACCTGCGTGGCCAGCACCGCAGCGACGACCAGTTCGGCCTTCGTGGCCCACCGCCGGTAGATGGCCGACTTGCCGCAGTGCGCACGCGCTGCGACTGCGGCGATCGTCGTGCCGGCGTAGCCCTCCTCGATCAGGAGGTCTTGCGTGGCCGTGAGGATGCTGCGGTCGACGTCCGGGTCGCGTGGGCGTCCCGCGGCGACGGCAGCGGAGGGAGTCGGCATCCGGTCATTGTATCCACCGGTTCCCAGCGGTACCGTATCCTTATCGGTACTGATCGGAACCGATATCCACCGCCTCGCGATCGGAGACGTCATGGCCACTCTTTCCGCGCCGAAGCCCAACACGCGGTTGCGCCCGCGCACCGCCCTGCTGCTCGCGGCGGCGATGATCGTCGCCGTTCTGCTCAATGCGGGTGCGGCAGCCGTCGCGATCTCGCTGGGGGCGCCCGCCGACTTCGGCCCCCTCTCGGTTCCGGCGCAAGCGCTGTTCAGCGTCATCGGCATCACCGTGGGATGGATCGGCTGGCGACTCGTCCGCGCGCGGGCGAAGAACCCGCGGCGCGTCCTCGCCGTGCTCGTCCCCGCGGTCCTCGTCGCGTCCTTCGTGCCGGACGTGTTGCTGCTCGCCTTCCCGGTGATCCCCGGGTCGAACCCGCCGGCCATCCTGGGGCTCATGGTCATGCACGTGATCGTCGCCGCCTGCGCGGTGGCTGCGTACGTCGCGGCCGACCGGACCGCCGCCCCGTAGCCTCAGGGAGCGTCGAGGAACGCGCTCACCCGTCGATGCGTGTCGGCGAGTCTCACCATCTGCGCCTCGAGATCGTCTCGCACCTCGGCGAGTTGTCGGCGGACCGCATCATGGGTCTCGGCCGGGACGTCCCCGATGCAGGTGAGGACCGACGCGACGACGTCGCGCGGGAAGCCCATGTCGAAGAGCAGATGGATGGCGCTCGCCCGCACGACGGCCGCGGGGTCGTACTCGCGGTAGCCGTTGTCGGCGCGGTGGGAGGTGAGCAGTCCGTGCTGCTCGTAGTACCGCAGTGAACGAGGGCTCACGCCGCTCCGGCGACTGAGTTCGCCGATACGGATCGTCTCGCTTGACCTTGACACGGTGTCAAAGTTTAGCGTGAGACGCATGACGCAGAGAGATCGATCCGTGACCGCGCACCGCGACACTCTCGCCGTGGGGGATCGCGAGCGCACCTTCACCGTCGTCGGGGAGCCGCGCGCGGCATCCGGGCGAGCCCTCGTCCTCGTCTTCCACGGGTCGCGGCAGACGGGGGAGACGCACCGCCGGATGACGGGTGGCGCCCTCGACCGGCTCGCCGCCGACGGCCGAGCGGTCGTCGCGTACCTCGATGGCCATCGCGGCAACTGGAACGACGCCCGACGCGGCAGCCGGTTCCCGGCACGGCAGCAGGACGTCGACGACGTCGGTTTCGCCCACGCGGTCGTCCAACGCCTGCACCGCACGCACGCCATCGATCCGGCGCGCGTCGTGCTCACGGGGTTCTCGAACGGGGGCCAGCTGGTCCTCCGCCTGCTGCACGACGTCCCCGAGCTCGCAGCCGGCGCCGTCGTCGTCGCGACGACGATGCCCGTGCGTGAAGACTTCCTGGCCGGGTTCTCCGAGACTGCGGCCGTCTCGGCGCCTGTCACGATCGTCGCCGGGACGGCGGACCCGATCGCCCCCTACCGCGGCGGGCGGATGGCGTGGTGGGCGCGAACGCTGTTCCGCGTCGACGGTCATTCGCTGTCCGCTCCCGCCACGGCCCAGTACTTCGCGGCCCGCGCGGGTGTCACGACCGAGCCGCGAGTGGTCCCCATCCCGCCCGCACGCGCGGGTCAGCGCACGCGCACCACGCGGACCGACTACGGCGACGGCGACGCGCCCATGGTGTCGCTCGTCACCGTCGAGGGTGGCGGTCACACGGTTCCGGCGGCGAAGCCCGGTCCGGCGATCGTCGGAGCGACCGGACAGGACCTCACCATCGACACGCTCGTCGAGGAGATGCTCGACCGGATCTAGTCCGGCAGGCGCACCGCCGCGCGCGCGGCGTCGAGCTCGGCGCCGCGACGGTCCGGGGTCCAGTCGAGCTCGGCGCCGGCGATGTCCGCGGCCGCCGACAGGACGTCCTCACCCGGATCGCCGCGCCGCCCGATGCCGGTGCGGTTCAGCAGGATGTCGGTGAGGTGCTGCACCGCTTCGTGCCGGGCCGCGAACGCGACGCCGGCGAGCAGCTCCCCGTCGTCGGTCGCCGGCCGTGACAGCACGCGTGATTCGGCGGCGATGGTGCGGAAGGCGCCGGCATCCGACCCGTACAGCCGGTCGATGAGATCCGAGGTGCCGGTGTCGGCGAGGTCCGCGCCATCGAGGGGGACGTCCGCGGTGCGGCTGCGTGCCGCTGTCCGTCCGATCGCCCGGGCGAGCGCCGGCACCGTCTTCTCGGCGAACGCCCGCGCCGTCGTGTACTTGCCGCCCGTCGCCGTCACGATGCCGGGTACGCCGTCCTTCGCGTGGTCGACCAGCTCCGAGGCGCGGGACGCGTGATAGGTGTCGGTGCCGCTCGTCTCGGTCAGCGGCCGCAGTCCGCCGTAGGCGGCGACGACGTCGGAGAACGCCAGCTCGACGGGCAGGCGGCCCGCCGCGTTGATCTCGTCGAGGAAGCGCTCGATCGACTCCCGCGTCAACCGCCACTGCGAGACCTCGCCCTGATACGGCGTCTCGGTCGGGCCGATGAGCGTCCGTCCGCGCCACGGCGCGAAACTGAAGTGGCTGCCGGAGGAGACGGTCAGCACCATCGTCTCGGTGATCGGCCTCGTGAGGAGGTAGATGCCCTCCGAGCGCACCGCGGGGCGCGGGCCCGCGGCATCCCGCAGCAGTCCCTCCGCCGCCAGCACGTCGTGAGCCCAGGGGCCGCTCGCGTTCACCGTGATCCGCGCCCTGATCTCGTGCTGCGTCCCCGTCACGAGGTCCGTGACCCGCGCGCCGCGGACACGACCGGATGCCGCGACCAGCCCGTCGGCCCGGGCGTAGTTCGCGACCTGCGCGCCGTGCGCCACGGCGGACCGGACGAAGGCGAACGTCAGCCGTTCGGGGGAGAGCATCATCGCGTCGTGGAACAGGATGCCGTGTTCGAGGTGTCCGAGCCCGCGTCGGCGCAGCTCGTCGCGGCTGAGGCTGCGATGACGGGGGATGCGATGACTCTCCGGCACCCGATTGCGGTCGAACGACAGCAGGTCGTACGCCGTCAGGCCGAGGTGCTCGATCGGTCCCGGATCGGGGAGCACCATCGCGATGGGCGAGACGAGTCCCGGGGCGATGCGAGAGAGGATGCGCCGCTCGGCGAGGGACTCGCGGACAAGGCCCACCTCGAGGTTCTTCAGGTACCGCAGCCCGCCGTGGATGAGCTTTCCCGTGGCGGCGGAGGTCGCCGCACCGAAGTCCTCCTGCTCGACGAGTGCGACCGACATGCCGCGGCTCGCCGCCTCGTAGGCCATCGCCGCCCCCGTGATCCCACCTCCGACGATCAGGACGTCGACGGTCTCGCCGCCGCTCGGGAGGCTGCGCCGGACGGTGGTGGTCATCGCGTGATCACCGAGCGGATGCCGCCGAGCAGCCGCTCCCGCTCGCTGGGGATGTCGAGCATCCCGAGCCGCAGGACCCGCGCAGCGGTCGCCCATCGGTCGAGTCGCGCGGTGCTCACACCCGTCACGGACAGGTACTCCGACAGGTACATCCGCCCCATCGCGCCGCGCGCCGCCCCGTAGACGAGCAGTTGAGCGCGCGTGGCGCCCGGGAAGAGTTCGGCCTCGGTGAACAGGAGCCGCGTCATGGCGACGTCGGCCGCCGGGTCGCCGCACGCCGTGGACTGCCAGTCGATCGTCGCGATGCCGCCGCCGTGGCGGAAGACGTTCATCGGGTGGAAGTCCAGGTGCAGCGGACTGTCCCCACCTGGGAGGGAGGCGAGGTGATCGAGCAGCGCGCTGCGCTCGCGCGCGGACAAAGCCCCGAACGGGGCGGTGCCCACGAGTTCCGCCGCGACGTCGCGGACGTCGGGGAAGCGGTCGGTCGTGACGCGGTGGATGCGGACGTGCTCTCGGGCGAGCGATCGGGCGACCCGTCGCATCCGCAGCGGATTCTTCTCGGCGACGGTGGTGAGCGCGACGCCGTCGATGCGGTCGAACGCGACCGCGCGGCGACCGTCGGCATCCGCTCTGCCGTGGCATCGGATGGGGGTGAGCCCGAGTTCGAATGCGGCGGTGGCGTCCTCGACCTCGCGGTCGATCGCGTCGTCCGGCCACTCGTCGTGGTACACCTTCAGAATCCGGTCGGGGGTGTAGGAGTGCACGTCGGCCGAGCGCCCGTGCGCGACGAGTCCGCCCACGCCGCTCACGCCGACACCGGCTTCGTCGCGCCGTAGCCGAGCCGGGTCGCGTGTGCGATCACGGCCCGCTGCTGCGCCTCGTCCAGCGGACGCGGAACACCCGCGGCTGCGGCGCGCAGATACAGGTCGGCGAGCCACTCGACCAGCAGGGCGTTCCCAATCGCGCCGGTGAGATCGGGTCCCAGGGCGACGGCGCCGTGGTTCGCCATGAGTGCGGCGAGCCGGCCGTCGAGGGCTGCGCCGACGGCCGCGGCGAGCTCGGGCGTCCCGAAGGCGTGGAACGGGGCGACGCGCAGCGCGCCGCCGAGCGTGAGCTGCTGGTAGTGGATCACCGGCAGCTCGTCGAGCACGAGGGACAGCGCGGTCGCGTTCGGCGCGTGGGTGTGGACGACGGCGGACACGCGCTCGGGGGACGCGGAACGCAGGACGCCGAGATGGAGAGCGAGCTCGGACGTAGGTGTGAGGGATCCCTCGATCACCGCGCCGTCGAGATCCACGACCGTGACGTCGTCGACGGTCGCGTCCGCCAGCACCGCACCGGTGGCCGTGACGGCGACGACGTCGCCGCGCCGGGCACTGACGTTGCCGGCGGTTCCGATGAGCAGACCGTGCTCGGCGAGGGTGCGGGATGCCGCGGCCACGGACGCACGGAGATCGTGATGGTGCGACGTCGTCGTCATGCTGCTAACGTTGCCGCCATCCCTAATCAAAGTCAAGTTTGATTCGCATGGACACCCCTGACGACACCGATGCCGGCACGGCCCAGGACTGGGCGTCGATCGCGCTGCGCCGCACACCCACGCAGCAGCGCTCGCGAGAGAAGCTGACGCGCGCGATCGTCGCCGCCGAGAACCTCGTCCTCCGCGAGGGCGTCGACGTGATCACCCTGCCCCGCGTCGCTTCGGAGGCCGGCGTCAGCGTGGGCGCCCTGTACCAGTACCTGCCCGACCGGCAGGCGATCCTCGGTGCCATCGTCGCGCGCTACCACGAGCGCCTCGAACGTCTTCTCGACGAGGCGATCGACCGCATGCGGGACGATCCGCGGACGGCGGACCCCGTCGGGCGGGTGCTGCGCGCCGTGGCAGACGTGTACCTCGACGAGAGCTCGGCCCGCTCGCTCGGCACCGTGGCGATCTCGGCCGAGGCGGACGCCGCGCGGCGCCGACACAAGCGGGCGATGGCCGACCGCGTCCACAGCCTGCTGCGCCTGGCGGGGGTCCTGGACGGTGTCGAGCCCGAGCGCGGCGCCGCTGTCGCACGGGTCGCGTTCGCCTCGGCGGACGCCGTGCTGCACGAGGCGTTCGCCGCGTCCGAGGCGGAGCGGGTGCTCCTGCTCGCGGAGCTCGAGCGTGCGCTGCGCGCGTCGCTCGGCGCCTGACCGGATCAGGCGGCGGTGCGCCGCCAGGCCGGGACCGCGGCGACGAGAAGCAACGCCGGCAGGAGAAACGCGAGGCCTGATCCGGTCACGTCGGTGAGCACACCGACGCCGACGGCGCCGAGGACCGCGCCGGCGTAGTTGAAGAGGTTGACGCGGGCGATCACCTCGTCGCTGCGGGCCGGGTCGATCGCACCGGCGAGACCGAACGCGATCGGCACGAGGGCTCCGACGGCGAGACCGCTCACGGCGAAGGCCGCGATCGACACGACCGGGGAGGGCACCGCCGCGACGACGATCGCCCCGACGACGCCGAGCAGGAGGCCGGCCGCGAGCAGCCGGCCGCGGCCGAGGCGGCGGACCACGGCATCCGTCGCCAGTCGCGCCGCGAGCACGCCCCCCTGGTAGGCCGCGAGACCCACCGGCGCGAGGGCCCCTGCCGCCCCGATGGCGAGGAGGTGCACGGAACTCCACGAGCTGACAGCCGAGTCGACGGTGTAGGCGGCGAGGATCACGAGACCGACGACGGTGATCGCGCGTCCGTCGAGCCGGGGGCGGCGCGGGCCGCTCCACTCGGCGCTGCGCGCGGCCCGCTGGCGGCTGAGCAGCCGGGAGAACGCGACGACGAAGACGACCTGCAGGACCGCCGCTGCGACGAGCGCCGCGAACGCGGGCGCGCCAGCGGTGAGGATCCCGGCCATTCCGAGCGCCCCGACGATGGAGCCGGTCGTGAGGGTCGCGAAGAACCGTCCGAGCAGTGGCGTCCCGCGCCCCCGCTGGACGAGCACCCCCTGCATGTTCGACGAGGCGTCGATCAGGCCCAGCCCGAGTCCGTAGAGCAGGACGGATGCCGCGAGGGCGGCGGTCCCGGGGGAGAACGCCGTCGCGACGAGGCCCGCTGCCTGCAGCGACAGGCCGACGATGACCCCGTGGCGGCTGCTGGCGCGCCGCGCGATCACGTCGGCGGCCAACGAGCCGAGGGCGGCGGTGACGCACACGCCCAGCAGGATCACCGCGATGCCGGTCGCATCCAGTCCGGTGCGCTCCTGGAATGCCGGCAGCGCGGTCACGATGACCGCGTAGCCGAGGCCCTGCAGCCCGTACACCCCCGCAACGGCGAGGACGCCGCCGGTCGTCGCCCGCGCGATGGTGCCGGTCACCCTCACACCGCCGCGGGGTGGCGTGTGCGAACTGCCGCGAAAGCGTCGGCGGCGATCTCGACGGTGCGGTCGACATCCGCCTCGGTGACCGCCGCGTTCAGGAAGTGGTTGTGGTGCGAGGTGAGGTAGGCGCCGCGCCTCACGCATTCGGCGATCCAGTCCTGATGCAGCATGAGCGAATCCTCCGGATCGGTCACGCGCAGATAGAACAGCGCGGGCGCGCCCGAGGGCACGAGGGTGAAGCCCGCATCGGATGCGGCCTCGGTCAGCCCGTCCGTGAGACGTCGCCCGAGCCGGTCGAACAGCGCGGGGGCATCGAGGTCACGCAGCTTCCGCTGCGTTGCGATCCCCGCCGCGAACGGAACGGCGCTCATCCAGTAGCTGCCCGTGTAGGTGATCGAGCTCACCGCCTCCTTCAGCGAGTCCTTGCCCAGGAGCGCCGACACGTTGTACCCGTTGGCGAGCGCCTTGCAGAAGCAGATGAGGTCGGCCTCGAACCCGAAGTAGTGGTCGCTGCCGGCGAGATCGAGCCGGAAGCCCGCGCGCACGTCGTCGATGATGAGCACGACGCCGTGCTCGTCGCAGAGCTTCCGCACCGCCTGCCAGTAGCCCTCCGCCGGCAGCGCGTTGTCGACGAAGTTGCCGTGCATGTAAGGCGTGGAGATGAGGGCCGCGACTTCTCCGCGGTTCTCGGCGAGCAGGCGCCGGAGCGCGTCGAGGTCGTTCCACGGGACGTACAGGTTGTTCGCGACGTCCTCCTCGAGGACGCCGGGGTAGTCGAGCTTCTGCGTCCACGGGGCGACGCCGTGATAGAACCCCTTCACGAAGACGACCTTCTTGCGCAGTGTCGCAGCGCGGGCGGTCATGATCGCGAGCGTCGTCGTGTCGCCGCCGTTCTTGGCGAACATCGCCCAGTCGGCGCTGGCGACCTGATCGACGAGCAGTTCGGCGAAGTCGATCATCACCGTCGAGGGGAGCGAGACGACGTCCTCCTTCTTCGCCTGCTCCCGAGCCGCGGCGGCCACGTCGGGGTCGTCGTACCCGAGGACGTTGGGTCCGTAGGCACACATCCAGTCGATGAACTCGTTGCCGTCGAGATCCCAGAACCGGGTGCCCTCGGCGCGGACCGCGAACTTCGGGAACCCTTCGTGGGGGAGGTGCAGTCCCTCGGTGGGACCGAGGTGGCCGGGGATGCCGCCCGGGATCACCCGCTGGGCGCGGCGGAAGGCAGCGAGGCTCTTGTCGAAGGTGTACACGGAGGCGCTCACTTTCCGAGGTAGTGGCCGACGCGGTCGAGGATGCGGCTCGTGTTGTCGACGAGGGGGATGTAGCCGCGGATGGCGATGCGCCCGTCGCCCACGCACGCGAGCGCGCTCTCGCGACCCGCGAGGACGTCACCGGCGGTCTGCAGATCCGCGAACCGGAAGACGGCCCGCGGCGCGGTATCCGTCACCGGAATGCGCGAGAGCCGGTGGTCCCGCACGCGCAGCCGGTGTCGCAGCGCGTCGCCGACGGCGATGTCGAGGTCGCCGTCGGTCATCTGTGCGGCGCTGAAGCGGCCCGACCGGTCGCGGTTCGCGACGACCGTGATCGCCCCGACCGCGACCTCGAGCAGCATCGTGCGGTGCGTCTCGGTGAAGGCGGGATCCGCGAGGTCGGCGTCGGACGGCCGCAGGTACCGGCCGAGCAGATCGCTGAGCGGGGTGAACACCCGGACGAGGAAGCGGAGCCCCGCGGGACCTGCGAGCGGGAGCGGCGAGCCGCGGCCGTCGAGGACCGCGTTCAGATGGGCGGGGGAGCGGAACACCAGGGTGGCCGCCGTCGCGCCGGCGGGGTCGCCGTCGGCGAGGCGGACACCGTCCCGCGCGAACACGAGGCGGAGGGTGTCGCCACCGACGACACGGACGCTGAGCAGCACGGGCCGTGGCAGGTCCGCGAGCAGACGCGACGCCTCCGGAGCGACGTCCGCGAGCCGCGGCAGCGCGCCGAGGACGGCGTGCAGGTTGACCGCGGCAAGGACGCGGTCGTCGATCTCAGTCAGCACGGGTTGTCCCTTCGGTCGGTGCCCCGAGCGGGGCGGATGCGGCGGCGAGGGCGGCGGCGGCGAACGCCGCCGTGCGGCGCACGGCATCCGTGTTCCCGTCGGCGAGCCACGTCGTGGTGATGCCGTCGACGACCACCACGAGGTGGCGTGCGAGGTCGGCGACGGGCTGCGTCCACCGGCTGTGCGTGATCTCCGCCGCGTAGACGAGGACCTGCTCGGCGGCGCGGAGGTACGTCTGCCACTGCGCGCGCATCTGGCCGGCGGGATCGCGGCGACGCGCGACGAGGGCGAGCTCCAGGAGGGCGATCTCGTGGTCGGGGTCGCTCTCGAGCAGATCGATGTAGCCCTCGAGACCCGACCGCAGGGCGGCGGTCATCGATGTCGGGTCGATGGCCCGCGATTCGGCCGCGAAGCGTTCCTGCTCGATGACGGTGTCGATCACCGCGGACATCATCGCGTCCTGTGTGCCGAAGATGTACGTGAACGCGCCGAGCGGCATGCCCGCCTCGGCCGTGATCGCGCGGGTCGTCGCCGCCGCGACGCCGCGCCGGGCGATGACGCGGATGGCCGCGGCGATCAGCTCGTCCCGACGCTCTTCGGGTGGCATCCGCCGCATCAGGCGCTCCCCACGGCGCGGGCCGCGACCCAGAGGCGCAGCCGGCGGGGGGAGACCCGCGCGACCCAGCCCTGCAGGCGGTTGGCCGCGCCCACCGTGCGGACCGGGGACGGGTTCGAGGAGTCGAGTACGGCGAACGCCTCGTCGAGCACCTCGTCGACCGACTTCGTCGCACCGACCTTGAAGGTCTCGGAGCCGGCGGCTGCGAAGAACTCCGTCTCGGTGGGGCCGGGACACAGCGCCAGGACGGTGAGGCCCGTCCCGCGGGTCTCCTGCCAGATCGCCTCGGTGAGGGAGGTGACGTACGCCTTGGTCGCGGCGTAGACGGCGAGACCGGGGAGCGGCTGGTGTCCCGCGTTGCTCGAGAGGTTGACGAGCACTCCGCGCGACGAGATCAGCTGCGGGAGGAGCGCGCGGGTCAGCAGGGTGAGCGCCGCGACGTTGACCTGCACCTCGGCGGCGACCCGTGCGGCGTCTTCGTCGATGAAGGCGGATGCGGTGCCGAACCCGGCGCTGTTGACGAGGCCCGCGGCGTGGATGCCGCGCTCGGTGAGTTCGGCGGCGATGGTCGCGGGTGCCGCCGGATCGGCGAGATCCGCGGCGAGGACGGTCGCCTCGACGCGGTGGAGCCCCCGCAGTTCGTCGGCCAGCGACTCGAGGCGCTCCGCGCGGCGCGCGACGAGCACGACGTCTCTGCCTCGCGCCGCGAACCGGCGGGCGAACCCGGCGCCGATGCCCGAACTCGCTCCGGTGATGACGATCGCTCCCGGCATGGGGCCTCCTCTGTCGAGACGCGGAAGTTGTACATATGTACAAGTCCGGTGGTGACTCAGTATGGCCGCACCCGCGCGCGACGTAAAGGGGCGGATGCCGGTGAGTCCCGGCATCCGCCCCTGTGTCGGTCCCTCAGACCGCCGCCGGCTCGCGCCTTCCGGCCGAGAGCCGCTCGGCCGCGTAGGCCTCGGCCGCGTCGAGCGGGGTGACGCCGCGCGCGGCGGCGTCGTCGAACAGGCGCCGCAGGGTGTCGCCGATGCCGTCGATGCGCGTCGCGATCTCGTCACGGTGGCCGGGAGTGCGCGCCTCGACGTCGAGGTAGATGACGCCGCCTGCGTTCGCGACGAAGTCGGGGGCGTAGAGGATGCCGCGGTCCGCCAGGCGCGCGGCACCCGCGCGCTCGGCGAGCGGGTTGTTCGCCGGTCCGCAGACCGCCCTCGCGGCCAGCGCGTCGATGACGTCGTCGTCGAGCACGCCGCCGATACCCGCGGGCACGAACACGTCCGCAGGGACGAGGTGCTCGGTGCCGGGTTCGACCCAGGTCGCGCCGAGCTCGGCGGCCAGCGACATCTTGGCGGGGTTCACATCCGTGACGGTGAGCAGTGCGCCCTCGCCCGACAGGCGGACGGCGAGGCGGCTGCCGACCTGCCCGAGCCCGGAGATCGTGATGCGGCGTCCGGCCACATCACCCGAACCGGCGATCCGCTCGAGGGTCGCACGAAGCGCGGCGTACACGCCGCGGCTCGTCGGGCCGGCGGGTTCGCCCGAGCCGCCCACCGAGTCGGGCAGACCGACCACGTGGGTCGTGCGCTCGCTGACGACCAGCATGTCGTCGGTCGTCGAGCCGACGTCCTCCGCCGTCCGGTACTGACCGCCGAATGACTCCACCGCGTCGCCGAGATCGAGGAACGCCGCACGCCGACGGTCGGCGTCGAGGGTGTCGGCCTCGCCGAGGGCGATGACCGACTTCCCGCCACCGGCATCCAGTCCCGCCGTCGCGTTCTTGAGCGTCATCGCCGCCGACAGGCGCAGGGCGTCGCCCATCGCGTCCGACCAGCGCGGGTAGCGCCACAGACGGGCGCCGCC
Organism: Microbacterium oleivorans; assembly: GCF_023715745.1. Classification (GTDB taxonomy): domain Bacteria; phylum Actinomycetota; class Actinomycetes; order Actinomycetales; family Microbacteriaceae; genus Microbacterium; species Microbacterium oleivorans_D. Next base: position 323,823 of record NZ_JAMBOV010000002.1, read on the forward strand.
GAGGGCGGGTCCGAGCGTCGAGGAGTGGAGAGCGACGGTGATCACGAGTCCGCTGCGCCGGCCCGTCATCACCTCCACACGTTCATGGGCGAAATCGGGCAGGGGCAGGGTGTGCGACATTGCATTCCTTCTCGGCGGGCCTTGTGGGCACTGCGGTGCGGATGCCGCCGATCTGCGGCATCCGTCATCATTCTGCCTCGCATATCGCTCGCCGCCTAGGCTGTGCACCATGCAGACCGAGCGGTACTCCCACGGCCATCACGAGAGCGTGCTGCGGGCGCACACCTGGCGGACGGCGGAGAACTCGGTCGGGTACCTGCTGCCGCATCTGCGTCCCGGCGCCTCGCTCCTCGACGTCGGGTCGGGGCCCGGCACCATCACCGTCGACCTCGCGCGTCGCCTCGCGCCCGGACGCGTCGTCGGACTCGACGCGTCCGCCGACGTCGTCGCGCAGGCGCAGGCCCACGCCGCCGCCGGGGGCGTCACGAACGTCACCTTCCAGACCGCGGACGCGTACCGCCTCGACGCGGCGGACGGCTCCTTCGACGTCGTGCACACGCATCAGCTCCTGCAGCACCTCGCCCGCCCCGTCGACGCCCTGCGCGAGTTCCGTCGCGTGGCAGGGCCCGACGGACTCGTCGCCGCGCGCGAGGTCGACTACGCCGGCATCATCATCCACCCGCACATCCCCGCACTCGACGAGTGGCTGGACCTCCTGCTGCGGATGGGACGTAACAACGGCGGAGAGCCGTCGGCCGGGCGACGCCTGAAGGCGTGGGCTCGGGCCGCCGGCTTCGCCGACGTGACCGTCAGCGCGTCGACGTGGCTGTTCGAGACCGATGAGCAGCGAGCGTGGTGGGGCGGGTCGTGGGCCGACCGTGTGCTGCACTCCTCGTACGCCGACCACGCGCTCGAGCAGGGCCTCGCGGACCGTACCGACCTGGAGCGCATCTCGGCGGGATGGCGTGAGTGGGCGGCGTCCGAGGACGGCTGGCTGCTCATGCCCCACGGTGAGATCCTCGCGAAAGGCTGACCGATGACCGAGCACCTGAGCACCCGCAGTCGCCTCGTCCACGACGCCCTTCGCGCCGCCGGCATCCCCGGCGAGATCGTCGTCCTCCCGGACGCCGCCTCCACCGCGGTGCTGGCCGCCGCCGCCCTCGGGGTCGAGGTCGGGGCGATCGCCAACAGCCTCGTCTTCCAGTGCGACGGCGCCCCGCTGCTCGTGATGACCAGCGGTGCCCATCGGGTCGACACCGCCGCCCTCGCCGGGCGCATCGGGCGCGGGAGGATCAGCCGGGCCACACCCGAGCAGGTCCGCGAGGCGACGGGTCAGGCCATCGGAGGGGTCGCCCCCGCCGGACACCCGGCGCCGCTCGAGACCCTCGTCGACGAGGACCTCGCCCGGTATCCGCAGATCTGGGCGGCGGGCGGCACCCCCCACACCGTCTTCCCGATGACGTTCGACGAGCTCGTCCGCCTCACCGGCGGCCGGGTCGTCTCCGTGGTCTGACGAACCGCGTCGTGCTCAGGTGTGGATGAGCTCGCGCCAGTTCAGCGGCACGCGTCCCCGAGGGCCGGGGGAGGGCTGGTCGGCGGGGTGGCTCGTGGGCGGCGCCAGCTCCGGGCCCTCGAACATCGCCTCGTCGACGTAGTCCCAGTACCAGTCCTCGCCCGGTTCGAAGCTCTGGATGAGCCGGTGCCCCGTCTCGCGATAGTGCGCCGTCGCGTGCTGTCCGGGTGACGTGTCGCAGCATCCGATGTGACCGCACGACGCGCAGCGTCGCAGGTGCACCCAGAACCCGGACTGTTCGTCGCACTCGTGGCAGCCGCTGCCCGAGGGGGCGACGTTCGTGTCGATGTCGGAGCTCATCCGGTTCCTTCCGGTCAGTAGGCGAGCGCGCGGTGGACGGAGGCGACGGCGCTGGAACCCTCGCCGACCGCGGCGGCGACACGCTTCATCGACCCGCGGCGGACGTCGCCCGCTGCGAACACCCGCGGTGCGGACGTCTCGAACGGGAAGGGTTCGCGGCCGAGGTTTCGCCATTGCGCGATCGACTGCACCGCGACATCCGTCCCCGTGCGGATGAAGCCGTCCGTGTCGCGGTCGAGAGTGGGCACCCAGGAGGTCGCCGGGTCCGCCCCGATGAAGCAGAACAGGCCGCGCGCGTCCACCGCGCCGGCCGTGTCGATGGTCACCGATCCGAGGGTGCCGTCGCCGTCGAGCCCCGTCACCTGGGATGCGGTGTGCAGCCGCACCCGCGGATCCTCGGCGAGCCGGTCGGCGAGGTAGCTCGACATCCGCGCGCGCAGGTCGGTGCCGCGGACGACGAGGTGCACGGGGGAGCCGTGCGCGGCGAGGTAGAGGGCGGCTTGCCCGGCCGAGTTCGCTCCGCCGACGACGACGACGGGCTTGCCCTGCACCTGCCGGAGCTCGAGCGGCGTCGCCGCGTAGTAGATGCCCGAGCGCTCGAAGTCCTCCCAGTGGTCGAGCGCGAGGCGGCGGTAGGCGGCGCCGGAGGTGACGATCACGCTCCGCGTGCGGATGACGCGACCGTCGGCGAGGGCCACGTCGAGGAGGTCTGCGCCGACCTGGTCGAGCGCGACGGCCTCGCACGGCGCGTACACGCGCACACCGAACTTCAGCGCCTGCAGCACGGCCTGCCCGATGAGGTCGCCGCCGCTGACACCGAAGGGGAACCCCAGGAAGTTCTCGATGCGGGACGTGGATGCGGCTTGCCCGCCCGGCGCGACGGCGTCGAGCAGCACCGTGCTGAGGCCCTCGGACGCACCGTAGATCGCGGCGGCGAGTCCGGCGGGCCCGCCCCCCACGACGACGAGATCGACCACTTCGTCGGACTCGGCCTGGTAGCTGAGTCCGAGCCGCTCGGCGACGAGCCCGGGGGTGGCGCGGGGGATCGGCTCGCCCTGGATGTACGCGACCGGCAGATCCTCGGGCGACATGTCGTGACCGTCGAGCGTCGCCAGTTCGTCCGGGGCGACGGCGACCGCCTTGTGCACGAGATCGAGGCGTTCGGCGAAGCGACGCAACGAGAGGAAGTCGTTCGAGGTGGTCGTTCCGACGAACTTCAGCGTCAGCGCCGCGGGTCCCTTGCGAAGCGACTCGCGGCGGGCCCACAGCGCGTGCAGGATGAGGTCGCAGAGCTCGTCGTCCTCGCTCATGATCTCGCGCAGCGCGGCGCGGGAGAGGCGGTGCACACGACCCGCCGTCGTCACGCGCGCCGAGAGGAAGGCGGGCTGCCCGTTCAGGATGCCGAGCTCGCCCGCGAACCTGCCCGGTCCGACCGTCGTGATGACCGCCTCGCCGACCCACCGGAGGGCGTCACGGACGATCTCGACCTCGCCGGTCTCGACGAAGATCAGGTCGTACCCGGCTTCGCCGGTCCGGAAGACGTAGTCCCCGACCTCGACGTCCTGCGGCACGGCGGCGGCCGTCAGCCGGCGCCAGTGCGCGTCCGACAGGTCGGGCGACATCATGGCGTCCATCGCGAGGGGAGCGGTCTCGTCGATCATGTCGATCAACCTACCGACCCGCCGGCGCGACGGGCGCGTCGGCGTCCCACTGGAGCGCGCGGATCAGCGTCTGTGCGTCGTACGGGCCCGTGTGCCGGCGGCCGTTGACGAAGAACGTCGGCACGGAACGGATGTTCATCGCCTCGGCGTCGAACATGTCGTCGCGCACGCGACCGGCGACGTCCGGCGAGGTGAGGTCGCGCTCGAACCTCGGGACGTCGAGCCCCAGCTTCTCGGCGAGCCGCACGATGTCGGAGGGCAGCTGGTTGTCCTGGTCTGCGAACAGCCCGCGCTCGAACTCGAAGAACTTGCCCTGCTTCGCGGCGGCCTCCGAGGCCTCGGCGCCCGCGAGGGCGTTGGGGTGCTGTTCGGTGAGCGGCGCGTGCCGCCAGACGTAGCGCAGGTTCGGTCCGAGCTCGGCCATCACCTCCTGGATCGAGCCGGACGCCTTGAGGCAGAATCCGCACTGGAAGTCGCCGTACTCGACAATCTCGTAGGGGGCGTCCAGCGAGCCGAAGATGTGATCGCGACGGGGGTCGACGGGCCGCACGAGCGTCTGTCCGACCTCCTCCTCGGGGTGACGCGCGTCCGCGACGCGGAAGACGAGCGCCCCGAGTGCGAAGGCGAGGACGGATGCCGCGAGCACCCCCACCCGCGCTTCGTTCTGCGCGTCGGGGTCTTCGATCGCGAGGTCGATGATGAACAGCGAGATGGTGAAGCCGATGCCGGCGAGGGCGGCGCCGCCGGCGATGCGGTCGAGCGAGAGACCCGGGCCGAAGTCGCCGACGCGCAGCGCCTTGAGCGCCGCCGTCGACCCCCAGATGCCGGCGAACTTGCCGACGACGAGGCCGACCACGATGCCCCAGGTGAGCGGCGACACCGCGGCCGCCGCCAGGATCTGGGGACTCAGGGTGACGCCCGCGTTCGCGAGGGCGAACAGCGGCAGGATCACGTAGGCGACGTACGGGGCGTATGCCGTCTGCAGTCGCTCGTTGATCGAGATCGACTCGCGCAGGCTGTTCGCCGCCGCACGGGCGTACTCGGTGCTGGGGGACTGGCGGAACGTCCGGGCGAGCTCGAGGGCGTGCTCCACGTCGCGGCGGTCGGGGCGGTAGACCGGCACGAGGAGCGCGATCGCGACACCGGCGAGGGTCGGATGGACCCCGGAGGCGAGGAAGGCGAGCCACACGACGATCGCGAGGGTGGCGTAGATCGGCCCACGCCCGCCGCGCAGGTAGCGGACGAAGTAGATGCCGACGAGACCGACCGCGGCGATGAGCAGCGGCATCGGGGTGAATGTGTCGGTGTAGACGAGGGCGATGATGCTGAGTGCCCCGATGTCGTCGACGACCGCGAGAGCGAGGAGGAACACGCGCAGACGTCCGGACCCCCGCGGCCCGATCAGCGCGAGGGCGCCCACGAGGAAGGCCGTGTCGGTCGAGATGACGACGCCCCAGGCATCCGCGTTCCCGGTGGGACCGGCGATGAGGACGAACAGCAGCGCCGGCAGGGCGAGACCCGCCACCGCGGCGACGACCGGGACGACAGCGCGCGACCAGCTGGTCAGCTCGCCGATCGCGAACTCGCGCCGGACCTCGAGGCCGACGGTGAAGAAGAAGATCGCCATGAGGGCGTCGTTCACCAGGGCGTGCAGAGTGAAATCGAGCCGGATGTCACCGAGTCCGATGGACAGGTGCGTCTCCCAGAACCCGTGATAGGTGCCCGAGGACACGTTCGCCCACACGATGGCGGCGGCCGTCGCGATGAGCAGCAGCAGGGCGCCCGTCCGGGTGCGTCCCATCCTGCCGATGTGGTCCGCGATCGAGGCGAATCTCCGCGCCATGCGTCCTCCGGGGGATCGAGTCGGAAGTCAGTCTCCACCCGAACCGGGGGATCTGTCAGCCGGTGCGCGTGACGATCTCGTGACACACGACGGCAGCCGCCGCCGACCACGCCTGCGGACGGCACGCCGCCGGGTACGGGGCCGGCACGGCGACGTCGCTCGCGGCGTCGCCGGCGTGCAGCTCCGGCATGCGGTACCCGAACGCCTCGGCGGCGGCGAGCATTCCGTCGACGAGCACGGCGGCGTGCCGGTGCAGTCCGGCCTCCGCCATGCCGCGCGCGACGATGGCCGTGTCGTGCGCCCACACACTCCCGCCGTGATAGCTGAGCGGCCAGTAGCCACCGGCATCCGTCGACATGGTCCGCAGGCCGAAACCGGACGACATCGACGGTCCGACGAGCAGATCGGCGACGGCGCGTTCCTCTTCCGGGTCGAGGATGCCGGTGCCCAGCAGGTGTCCGGCGTTCGAGGTCAGCGTGTCCACCGGACGGCCGTCGCGATCCAGCGCGATCGCGGGGTAGCGGCCCTCGGGCGTCTCGACCCAGAAGCGATCGCGGAACCGTGTGCGCAGCTCCGCCGCCCAGGCGCGCAGCCGCTCAGCCCCGTCCTCCTCGAGCGCGTCGAGCAGGTCGGCGGCCTTCACGGCTGCCTCGTACGCATAGCCCTGCACCTCGGACAGGGCGATGGGACCGGCGGCCAGCGACCCGTCGCGCCACTGGATCGAGTCGCCGGAATCCTTCCAGCCCTGATTCGAGAGCCCGTGCCCGGTCTCGTCGACGTAGTCGAGGAAACCGTCCGCGTTGGCCGCGGCGACCATCCAGTCGAGGGCGTCGTGCATCGTCGGGAGGAGGTCTCGGACCTCGGCCTCCGGCATCCCGGCTTCGTGGGCCTCAGCCAGAAGGGTCACCCACAGCGGGGTCGCGTCGACCGTGCCGTAGTACAGGGGCGGCAGCGAGATACCCTCGCCGGGCATCGTCAGAGTGCCCGCGCGCAGCTCGTGCGCGATCTTGCCCGGCTGCTCGGCCGTCTCGGGGTCCGCCGCACTTCCCTGCAGTCGACCGAGGACGCGCAGAGTGGATGCCGCCATGCCCGGGTCCACGGGGAGGAACAGCCGCGCCGCCCACAGCGAGTCGCGCCCGAAGAGCGTGAAGAACCAGGGTGCGCCGGCGGCGAAGAACTCGTCGGGATTCCCGGGGAGCGTGAGGCGCAGCGCATCGAGGTCGCCGAGCGCCTGCGCCAGCCAGCGGTGCAGCCGCGGGTCCGCGCCCGGAGTCTCGGGCACGAGCCACTCGATGTCGCGCGCGGTACCGCGGACGACGAGCGACGGATCCTCGAGGTCGACGTGCCACGACACCGTCATCCGGGCCCGCGGCGGGCACTCCAGCCGCCAGGTGAGGACGATGTCGTCCTCGGCTGCGGCGACGTCGGCGCCGGGCGCCGACAGCTGCATCGATGCGTCGCCGGCGGTGAGCGAGGCGACGTCCCCCGCCAACGTCCGCTCGACCGCGGCCAGCGGGGCGGCTCCCGACTTCACGTCCTGCATCGAGGTCGCATCAGGGGTCACGGCCACCTCGAGGATGAGCGGGACCTGCTCGTCGAGGTGCGACACGAGGGTGAACTCCTCGGTGACGCGTCCGTCGCCGACGATCCGTCGGCGCGTCAGCCGGATCTTCGGGTCGGGTGTCCGGTCGTCCAGGCGGCGGAGCAACGCCTCGAACCGCACGTCGGATGCCGAGTCCGCCGACCTCGAGATCCATTCCGGCGCGTGGGCCGCGGCATCCGCCCCGTATCGGACACGCGTCGCGCGGACGAAGCGGGTGTCGCCGTGGAAGACCCCGTCGATCGCGCCCGCGCCGATCTCACCGTCGGGCCGCGACCACACCTGCGTGGGGGCGCGGAGGGCGACGACGGCGTCGGACAGGAAAGGCTGGAGGCCTGCGGTCATCCCTTGACTGCTCCTTCGGAGGTGTTCATGATGCGTTTCTGGAAGAGGAAGAAGACGACGGCGACGGGGATCGTCATGAGCGCCGCGGCCGCGAGCTTCAGCGGATACTGCGTGCCCTGACTCAACTGTCCCGATGACAGGCTGGCGACACCGCGAGTGAGAGTGAACAGGCCCGGGTCCTGAACCGACACGATGAAATGCGTCAGCTCGTTCCATGATCCCTGGAACGACAGGATCACGATGGTGATGAGCGCGGGGCGGGCCATCGGCAGGACGACCGACCAGTACACGCGGAACGTCCCGGCGCCGTCGATGCGCGCCTGCTCCTCGACCGAGGGCGGGATGGACTCGAAGAAGTTCTTCATGATGAAGACGCCCGCCGCATCGACGAGCAGCGGCAGGATCATGCCCGCGTACGAGTCGTACATGCCGAGCTGGTTCAGGACGAGGAAGCGCGGGATGAGGAGCACGACCGCCGGCACCGCCATGACCGCGACCACCAGCGCGAAGATGACGCTGCGGCCGCGGAAGGTCAGGCGAGCGAGCGCGTAGCCGGCGAGTGAGACGAAGAACACGCGCCCGAGGGTCACGAGGATCGTGACGACCGCCGAGTTGGCGAACCAGAGGGGGAAGTCGCTGTTGAGGAACAGCCGCTCGTACGCCGCCGTCGTGAAGGTCTGCGGGATGAGCGAGATCGGATTGGATGCCGCCTCCTGCTCGCTCTTGAACGAGGTCGCCACCTGCACGAGGAACGGATAGATGTACACGAGCGCGAGCGCCGCGAGGACCGCGTAGAGCATCACCTGACCGGGCACCGAGCGCGGGGTGGGACGCCGGCGTCGCGACGGGGCGGCGTCGATCGGGGCGTCGGTGAGCGTCTTCGTACGGGCGAGGGTCCGGCTGTCGGTCACGACCGTGCTCCCTTCGGGGTGTACGCACGGATGCGTCGCTTCGAGACGGGTCGCTCCCGCAGGATCCACCGCTGGAACAGCGTGAAGGCGATGATGATGAGGAAGAGGATGAACGCGATCGCCGCGCCGATGCCCCAGTCCTGGTTGCTGAAGGCCGACGTGTACGACAGATAGGCGGGCGTGATCGTCGTCTTGCCCGGTTGGCCCTTCGTGCCCGTGTAGATCTGATCGAAGACCTGCCAGCAGCCGATGAGACCGAGCGTGATGACGGTGAACAGGGTGGGCCGCAGCTGGGGCAGGGTGATGCGCCAGAAGCGCTGCCACGCGTTCGCGCCGTCCATCATGCCCGCCTCGGTCAGCTCGAAGCCGACGTTCTGGAGGGCGGCGATGAACAGCAGCATGAACGTGCCGCTCGTGGTGAAGACGGCCATGAGGATGAAGGCGCTCATGGCGACGGACGGGCCGGCGATCCAGTCCCAGCCCGACAGACCGAGGAACCCGGGCTGCGAGATCGCCGCGGGTGCGGCATCCACCCCGAACAGTCCGAGGAACAGGTGCACGATGCCGCGGGGGTCGTTGAACCAGTTGGGACCCTCGCCGCCGGTGACGGCGGCGATCAGGGCGTTGACGGGGCCGGCCGCGCTGAAGAGGAAGATCCACAGCACCGTGATCGCGACCGAGCTCGTGACGGACGGGAAGTAGAAGGCGGTGCGGAAGAAGCCGCGCGCCCGCATCATGCGCCGGCTGACCAGGACCGCGAGGAAGAGCGAGAGCGCGGTCTGCAACGGCACGACGAGGAACACGTACCACGCGTTGTTGCGCAGTGCCGTGCCGAAGTCGCGGCTGCGCAGTCCCTGACCCGAGGTCAGTTCGGCGTAGTTGTCGAGACCCACGAAGTTGACGTTCGGGGAGAGGGGGCTGCCCCGGCCGCCCCAATCCGAGACGCTCACCCAGAGCGCCATGAGGACGGGGAGGAAGAGGAACACCCCGAGGATGACGACGACGGGGGAGACGAAGAGCCACCCGGCGACCCCCTCGCCGCGACGCAGACCGCGGGAGCGGTGGTCACGGCGAGGAGGCTTCTCGGGTGCCCGTTCGGTGGCGACGGGCGTCGACATGTCAGCCGACGATCGCCTCGAGGTTGCCCTGGACCGACTGCAGGATCGTCGCCGGGTCCCCGTCCTTCAGCGTCGCGAGCTGCGCGTTGAAGTCGGTGAACACATCCGAGACGCCGTCGTTGGTCGGGACGCCCTGAGCGTAGTCCGCACCGGCGAGGAAGGCGGCGAGGTCCGGGTTGTCGGCGGTCCACTGGTCGGCAGCGGACTGCACCGACGGCATGGGGCCGAACGCCTTCGAGAAGGCGAGCTGCTGCTCCGCGCTGGTGAGGTACTCGACCAGGTCGAGTGCGGCCTGCTGGTTGGGGCTGTCGGCGGCCATACCCCAGCAGTTCGTGAACTGAAGGGTGCCCTTGCCGGCGGGGCCGGCGGGGAGCTCGACCACGAGCGGGTCGACGTCGGGGTAGTCGCCGAGCGCGCCGGTGATCCAGTTGCCCTCGATCGTCATGGCGCCCAGCTGCTTGCCGAACGCCTCACCGCCCCAGCCGGCACCCACGTCGGCGGCGTACGCGAACGTGCCGTCGGCGAGGTGCTCCTTGACGTAGGTCAGCGCGTCGATGTTCTCCTGGCTGTCGGCGACGGCGGAGGTGCCGTCCTCCGACACCAGGCGACCGCCCGCCTCCGCCATGAAGGCGCCCACGCGCTGGTACTCGCCGCTGAAGACGAGGCCCGTCGTGTCGCCCGAGGTGAGCTTCTGCGCCGCGGCGGCGAGCGAATCCCAGTCGGTGGGGATGTCGGCATCCGTCAGACCGGCCTGGTCCCACAGGTTCTTGTTGATGATGAGCTGCAGCGTCGAGAAGTCCTTCGGAGCGCAGTAGAACTGATCGTCGTAGGTGAAGTTCTGCACGAGCGACGGGTAGAAGTCGTCCTTGTTCTCGAGCATGTCGCCGTAGGCGATGACGGAGCCGTTGTCGGCGTAGCCCGCGAGGAGCTCGGTGGCGAGGTAGAACAGGTCGGGCGGGTTGCCGCCGGCGAAGCCCTGCGAGAGCTGCTGCGTGAGGTCGGTGGCCGCCACGACCTCGGCGTCGACGCCGGATTCCTCCGACCACGCGGCGACGGCGTCCTTGACCGCCGTCGTCTCGGCGTCGCCGGACGAGCCGATCATGATCGTGAGCGCGTCGTCCGACGAGGTGAGCTCGCCGCCGCCTTCTCCGGCGCCACCCGAGGCGGCGGGTCCGTCGTCGAAGCCCGAGCCGCCGCATCCGGCGAGAGCGAGTGTCGCCACGATCCCGATGCCTCCGAGGGCCATCCATCTGCTGTGTCGCATGTCCGTATCTCCTTCGATCCCGGTGCCGTTCGATCGTTCCGGCCGTGCTGATCTCGGTCGACTTTGAACGATCAAATTGTGGAATGATGCCCAACGTAAGAGGCTGGGTCCGTCACTGTCAAGGGGGGGTGCGCCGGTGAGTGAGAAGTCGATCACGATCGAGGACGTCGCCGCCCTGGCGGGTGTGTCGCGGCAGACGGTGAGCAACGTGCTCAACACTCCGACGATCGTCAGGACCGCCACCCGCGAACGGGTGCAGGACGCCATCTCCCGGCTCGGCTACTCGCCGCACGCCTCCGCGCGGCGGTTGCGCACCCGCCGCAGCGCGACCATCGGCATCCACCTCGATCCCTATGCGGGCGGGATCTCGGGGGTCGTGCTCGACCGCTTCGTGCACGCGCTCACCGAGCGCGCCGGCGACCGGGGCCTGCGGGTGCTCGTGTACGCGGCATCCGATCAGGACGAGGAGATCCGGCGGATGTCCGAGCTCGTCGACGCCGGCGACGTCGAGGCCGTCGTCGTCACCGGCACCCGGTACGGCGACCGCCGACTGACCTGGCTCACCGAGCGCGGCGTGCCGTTCGTGTCGTTCGGCCGCCCGTGGGACGTCGCCGCGCCCGAGGACAGTGCGCATCTCTGGGTCGACGTCGACGGTGCCTCGGGTACCCGCGCGGCGACGCAGCACGCGCTCACCGTCGGCCCGCGCGTCGCGTTCCTCGGCTGGCCCGCCGGCTCGCCGACCGGCGATGACCGCGAGCGGGGGTGGCGGGAGGCGATGACGGATGCCGGTGCCCGCCCCGACCTGCGTCTGTCCGCCGAGGAGCAGGTCGCCGAGGCCCGCGCGCAGGTCACCACGCTGCTGGCGTCTACCGCGGTCGACGCGATCGTGTGCGCGAGCGACACCCTCGCCGTCGGGGCGCACGTCGCCGCGGTCGCGGCGCAGCGGTCGGACGTCCTCATCATCGGCTTCGACAACACCCCTGCGGTCGAGGCCCTCGGCCTCTCGAGCGTCGAACAGCTCCCCGAACTCGTCGCCGCCGGCACCCTCGACCTGCTCATGGGCGGCGGGAGCCGCATCGAGCGCCGTGCCGCGGGGGAGAGCGAGGGTCACGTGCTCGTGCAGCCGCGCCTCGTTCTGCGCTGACCGTCGGCGCGATCGGAATGCCGGCCGCCGCGTGCGGCGGTGCAGTCGGATGCTGCGGCGCTGGTGCGGGCGCGCCTGCCGCGACCGCGGCTCGATGGCCGGAGAAGAGCCCGCAACCGCCTCGAGGCTGAATCGACGGAGGAGGTACGGCGCGGCGGTCCCGCATCCGGCGCGGTCAGCGGCGTCCGATGCGGCGGGAGAGCTCGGCGGCGGCGTCCGCCGCGAGCGCGGCGAGCCGCTCCGGGTCGGGGGCGGCGTCCTCGGGCCAGGTGACGGCGATGGCCGCAGCGGGCCAGTCGGCGTGGTCCCGGACGGCGACGCCGACCGAGCGGAAGCCGAGTGTGACCTCCCCGTCCTCGCTCGCGTGGCCGGCGGCTCGGGTCTGCCGCAGCAGCTCGCGCAGCTCAGCGGGCCGCCCGGGGCCGTGTCCGGTGCGCTGGGTGGAGAGGGATGCGGCGTCCGGGAACAGCGCACGGACCTGCTCGCGGGGCAGGGCGGCGAGCATCGCGCGGCCCGTCGCGGTGAGGTGCGCGGGTAGGCGCACACCGACGTCCGTGATGAGCGCGGGCCGACGGGGCGCGCGCTCCTCGACGATGTACAGCACGTCGCGGCCCGTCATGACGGCCAGGTGCGCGCTCTCGCCCGCCCGGTCGGCGAGCTGCGCGACGATCGGGCGGCCGAGCCGGGCGAGGGGCTCCTGCCGGGCGTACCCGCCTGCGAGTTCGAACGCCGCCGTGCCCAGACCCCAGCGGCGGTCGCCCTCGAGATGCACGACGAAGCCGTGGGATTCCATCGCCGCGAGCAGGTGGTAGACGCTCGAGCGCGGCAGGTCGAGTTGGCTCGCGATGGTCTGTGCCGCGACGGGTCCTCGCTGATGGGCGAGGAACGTGAGGATGCGAAGCGTCTGATCCGCCGCCGGGACCTTCGGCCGATCGGCCACCGGGGCCCGCGCCTTGTCTGGGATCACAGACAGAGGATGTCATGACGGACTGCGCGCCACCACCCGTGGGCGCTGGAATCGGACCATGCCCGCCTCCGCCGTCCTCACCACCGTCACCCTCGGCGATGCCCCGCTCACCCCCGCCGAGGTCGTCAGCGTCGCTCGCCACGACGCACGCGTCGCCCTCTCGGACGCCGCGCTCGCCCGCACCGCGGAGACCCGCGCCCTCATCGAGCGCCTCGCAGACGACCCGCACCCGCATTACGGCATCTCGACCGGTTTCGGCGCTCTCGCGACGACGTTCATCGCCCACGACCGGCGCCGGCAGCTGCAGGCGAGCCTCATCCGCTCGCATGCCGCCGGAACCGGACCGGAGGTCGAGCGCGAGGTCGTCCGCGCGCTTCAGCTGCTTCGCCTGCAGACCCTCGCAACCGGACGCACCGGGGTCCGCCCGGTCGTCGTCCTGACGTACGCGGCGATGCTCAACGCCGGCATCACCCCGATCGTGCACGAGTACGGCTCGCTCGGCTGCTCGGGCGATCTCGCCCCGCTCTCGCACATCGCCCTGGCCGCGCTCGGCGAGGGGCCGGTCCGCGCGGCGGACGGCACGAGACTCGACGCCGCCGAGGCGCTGGCGGCCGCCGGCATCCGCCCCCTCGTCCTCGAGGAGAAGGAGGGGCTCGCCCTCATCAACGGCACCGACGGCATGCTCGGGATGCTGTCGCTCGCCCTCGCCGACCTCGACACCCTCCTGGCGACAGCCGACCTCGCCGCCGCTCTGTCGGTCGAGAGTCAGTTGGGGACGGATGCCGTCTTCGCGGCCGACCTCATGGCGCTCCGCCCGCAGTCGGGTCAGGCGGTCTCGGCGGCGAATCTCCGCCACGCGCTCGCCGATTCACCGATCGTCGCGAGCCACCGGGACCCCGCCGTCTGCACCCGCGTGCAGGACGCCTATTCGCTGCGCTGCTCGCCGCAAGTGCATGGGGCCGCGCGCGACACCCTGGACCACGCCCGCACCGTGGCGGAGCGCGAGCTCGCCGCCGCCGTCGACAACCCGGTCGTCACGCCCGACGGACGCGTCGAGTCGAACGGCAACTTCCACGGCGCGCCCGTCGCGTACGTCCTCGACTTCCTCGCGATCGCCGTCGCCGACGTCGCCTCGATCTCGGAGCGCCGCACCGATCGGGCGCTCGACCGCTCCCGCAGCAACGGGCTGCCGCCGTTCCTCGCCGACGAGGTCGGTGTCGACAGCGGCCTGATGATCGCCCAGTACGCCGCGGCGGGGATCGTCTCGGAGCTCAAGCGGCTCGCGGTGCCGGCATCCGTCGACTCCATCCCCTCGTCGGCGATGCAGGAGGATCACGTCTCGATGGGGTGGGCGGCTGGCCGTAAGCTGCGCCGCGCGATCGACGGACTCGCGCGCGTGCTCGCCATCGAGGTCGTGACCGGATGCCGCGCCCTTGACCTGCGCGCGCCGTTGCAGCCCGCGCCCGTCACCGGCGCCGTGCGCGAGCTCGTCCGCACGGTCGTCGAGGGGCCGGGGCCCGACCGCTTCGTCGCCCCCGACCTCGAGGCCGCCACGAAGCTCGTCGTCTCGGGCGACATCGCCCGCACCGCGTTCGCAACGATCGAAGGAGATCACGCATGACCGACACGACCACGCGCACCGTCCGCGCGGCGCGCGGTGCCACGAAGACAGCGAAGAGCTGGGACGCCGAGGCCGCCAAACGGATGCTGATGAACAATCTCGACCCCGAGGTGGCCGAGCACCCCGAGGACCTCGTCGTCTACGGGGGGACAGGCAAGGCCGCCCGCTCGTGGGAGGCATACGACGCGATCGTCCGCACCCTCGACGAGCTCGAGCCCGATGAGACGCTGCTCGTCCAGTCCGGCAAGCCGGTGGGCGTCTTCCGCACCCACGAGTGGGCGCCGCGGGTGCTCATCGCGAACTCGAATCTCGTCGGCGACTGGGCGACGTGGCCGGAGTTCCGCCGCCTCGAGCACCTCGGCCTCACGATGTACGGCCAGATGACGGCGGGGTCGTGGATCTACATCGGCACGCAGGGCATCCTGCAGGGCACCTACGAGACGTTCGCGGCCGTCGCCCGCTCGCTCGGCCGTGACTCGCTCGCCGGCACCCTCACCCTCACCGGCGGCGCGGGCGGCATGGGCGGCGCGCAGCCGCTCGCGGTCACGATGAACGGGGGAGCGGTCCTCGTCGTCGATGTGGACGAGTCGCGCTTGCGCCGCCGCGTCCTGCACGGCTACCTCGACGAGCAGACCGCCGACCTCGACGCGGCCGTCGAGCGGGCACTCGCGGCGAAGGCGGCCGGCGAGGCGCGTTCGATCGGCGTGGTCGGGAACGCGGCCGAGGTGTTCCCCGAGCTTCTGCGCCGCCGCATCCCGATCGATGTCGTCACCGACCAGACGAGCGCGCACGATCCGCTCGCCTACCTGCCGTCGGGCGTCGCCTTCGAGGAATGGAAGGCCGAGGCGTCCGCCGACCCCGACGGCTTCACCGAGCGTTCCCGCGCGTCTATGGCCCGCCACGTGGAGGCGATGGTCGGCTTCCAGGACGCCGGGGCCGCGGTCTTCGACTACGGCAACTCGATCCGCCGCGAAGCCGAGCTGGGCGGGTACACCCGCGCGTTCGCCTTCCCCGGATTCGTCCCCGCGTACATCCGACCGCTCTTCGCGGAGGGCAAGGGCCCGTTCCGCTGGGTCGCTCTCTCGGGGGATCCCGACGACATCGCCAAGACCGACCGCGCCGTCGCCGAGCTCTTCCCCGAGGACGCGGCGCTCCACCGCTGGCTCGAGAAGGCGGGCGAGAAGGTGCATTTCGAGGGGCTCCCCGCGCGCATCTGCTGGCTGGGCTACCAGGAACGCCACCTCGCCGGGCTGAAGTTCAACGAGATGGTCGCGTCGGGCGAACTGTCGGGGCCGATCGTCATCGGGCGCGACCACCTCGACGCGGGATCCGTCGCGAGCCCCTACCGCGAGACCGAGGCGATGGCCGACGGCTCCGACGCGATCGCCGACTGGCCGCTGCTGAACGCCCTCCTGAACACCGCGTCGGGCGCCGCGTGGGTGTCGCTCCACCACGGCGGCGGTGTCGGCATCGGTCGCTCGATCCACGCCGGTCAGGTCACGGTCGCCGACGGCTCCGCCCTCGCCGCCGAGAAGCTCGCCCGGGTCCTCGTCAACGACCCCGGCACCGGTGTCATGCGCCACGTCGACGCCGGCTACGACCGCGCGAAGGAGGTCGCCCGCGAGCGCGGCCTGACCGTCCCGATGCTGGACGCGTGATGGCGACCCTGTTCACCGGCATCGCCGAGCTGACGACGAACGCGGATGCCGCGGCCCCCACCGCGACCATCGAGGACGCCGCGCTGCTCATCGACGCGGGCCGCGTCGCGTGGGTGGGTGCGGCCGCTGACGCCGAGACAGCAGCGGCAGCCCGAGACAGCGGTCTGTCGTCGACGTCTCGGGCTTCGGCTGCTGTCTCGCGGTCGGAGGTCGAGGTCGTCGACCTCGGCGGGCGGGCGGTGATCCCGGGGTTCGTGGACAGTCACACGCATCTCGTGTTCGCCGGCGATCGTGCTGACGAGTTCGAGGCGCGGATGACCGGTGTGCCGTATGCCGCGGGCGGCATCCGGCGCACCGTCGCGGCGACGAGAGCAGCCACCGACGACGAGCTCCGCGCCCGCCTGGCCGCGCTCGTGGCCGAACTGCACGCGCAGGGGACGACGACGTTCGAGGTCAAGACGGGGTACGACCTGACGACCCCCGGCGAGGAGCGTCTCGCTCGCCTGGCCGCGGAGGTGACCGACGAGGTCACGTACCTCGGCGCGCATGTCGTTCCCGAGGGGACCGACCGCGCGTCGTACGTCGATCTCGTGTGCGACCGCATGCTCGACGCCGTCCGACCGCACGTGCGCTGGGTGGACGTGTTCTGCGAGCGGGGCGCCTTCACCGAGGCGGAGAGCGAGCGCATCCTCCGTGCCGGGGCGGAGGCCGGCCTCGGCGTCCGCGTGCACGGCAACCAGCTCGGCGAGGGCCCGGGTGTGCAGCTCGCGGTCCGAATGGGCGCGGCATCCGTCGACCACTGCACCCATCTGACGGATGCCGACATCGCGGCGCTGGCTGCATCGGACACGGTCGCGACGCTGCTTCCGGGCGTCGAGTTCTCGACGCGCCAGCCGTACCCCGACGCGCGTCGGCTGATCGACGCGGGTGTCACGGTGGCCCTCGCGAGCGACTGCAATCCCGGCTCGTCCTTCACGAGCTCGATGCCGCTCATGATCGCGCTGGCGGTCCGTGAGATGGGGATGACGGTCGGTGAAGCCGTGTGGGCGGCGACCGCCGGTGGAGCTCGCGCGTTGAGCCGCGACGACGTCGGCCACCTGGGACCGGGAGCGCGCGCCGACCTGGTCGTGCTCGATGCGCCGAGCCGGCGCCACCTGCCCTACCGGCCGGGTGTCCCGCTCGTGCACCGCGTGTACCGCGGCGGCGAGGTGCTCAGCCCTCGCTGACGTCCCGCGGGGTGTCCAGGTTCCAGCGTGCCGGCGGGGTCGCGGTCGCGACGTCCCAGTCGTCGGTGTCCCAGACGAACGTCGCGACAGCGCAGGTCGGCATCGCACCGATGCCCCCGTCGGACAGCCGCTCGGCCAGCACCGTCGTCCCGGGATCGTGGGCGACGACCACGACGTCCGACACACCGCTCGAGGCTGCGGCCGCGAGGAGCTTCGCGCCCGGTGCGCCGTACAGCGCCTCATCCGTCTCGACGGAGACACCGAGGGCGTCGGCGAACGCCTGCGCCGTCGTCCGTGCGCGCACGGCGGTGGACGACAGGATGCGGGCGGGCCGCACACCCGTCGCGGCGAGGCGGCGCGCCATCACGGGGGCGTCCCGGCGGCCGCGGTCGTTGAGCGGACGTTCGTGGTCGTCGTGACCGGTGCCCCAGTCGCTCTTGGCGTGGCGGACGAGGATGAGGGTGATCATGCGAGGGCCCTTCCGGCGAGCAGTTCCAGGACGCAGAGCGCCGCGAGACGGACGGTGCGGCCATCCGCCGCATCCGCCGTCGCGTCGACTTCGACGATGTCCGCACTCACGACCCGTCGGTCCCCGGTCGCCGCACGGACGAGGGCCCGCAGCTCCCACGCCTCGAGCCCGCCGGGGACGGATGCCGGGCACCCCGGCGCGACCGAGCGGTCGCAGACATCCACGTCGATGTCGAGGTGCACGTCGCCCGCCGCGCCCGCGATCGACAGCGCCTGGATCATGACGTCCTCGGCGCCACGGCGGCGCACCTCGTCGAGGGTGATGACCGTGATGCCGAGGTCGGCGGCCCGCTGAGCATAGGCGACCGAGTTGGCGAAGTCCGCGATGCCGATCTGCACGATGCGCCGCGGGTCGAGACCGTCCTCAGCGAGCCGGCGGACGGGGGAGCCGTTGGACACCCCGTCGCGCAGATCGAAATGCGCGTCGAGGGTGATGAGACCCGCGACATCCGCACCCTGCGCGGTCGCATAGGTCACGGAGTTGTCGCCGCCGAGCGCGATCACAAGGTCGGACTGGTCCCGGAGGGCGCGGACGCGTTCACGCACCCGAGCCTCGCCCTCGGGGCCGTCGGGATCGTCGACGTCGCCGGCATCCGCGATCCGCAGCGCGGCGGCCAGGTCGATGGGGGGAGGACCGAGCAGGGTCGGGCTGTACCGGCGCAGCGCCTCGCGCACGGCGGCCGGCGTCGCATGAGCGCCCGTCGGCGAGAGCGATGTGCGGAAGGCGGGCAGGCCGAGGAGCACGGCATCCGCTCGTCCCTCCGGCGACGGCCAGTCGCCGGCACGGGGCCAGAGAGGATCGACGGAGAGCGCCATGTCAGGGCAGCAGCAGGTGGGCGACGGTGAAGATCGCGAGGCCCGCCAAGGCGCCGACGATCGTGCCGTTGAGGCGGATGTACTGCAGGTCGCGACCGACCTGCAGCTCGATCTTCTGACTCGTCTCGTCGGCGTCCCAGCGCTCGACGGTGTCGGTGATGATCGAAGCGATGTCGTGGCGGTAGCGGTCGACGAGGAAGACGGCGGCATCCGCGATGCGCTTGTCGACGCGTTCCTGCAGGGCGGTGTCGGTCGCGAGTCGGTCGCCGAGGTCCCCGAGCGCGGCGGTCACGCGGCGTCGGAGCGGGCTGTCCTGGTCGGCGAGGGAGCGCAGCAGGCCCGCCTTCGCGGTGTTCCACGCGTCCGCGGCGAGGGCGCGTACGCGCGGGCTGTCGAAGACGGCGCTCTTCGCCCCCTCGAGGCGGCCGATCGTCTCGGGGTCGTGCTGCAGATTGTCGGCCAGCCGCTCGAGGTACTGATCGAGCGCCTTCCGCGCCGGGTGCGCCGGGTCGCGCTGCACGGCCGCGACGAACTTCGTCGCCTCGTGATAGACGGTGTCGTCGACGAGTCGCATCGCGACCGACGGCACCCAGGACGGGAGGCGACGCGAGACGAGTCCGTCGAACGCCTCGCGGTTCGCGTCCAGCCAGCGGGCGATGCTGTCGACACCCAGGTCGACGGCACCGCGGTGAGCGTCGGCGTCCACCACCCGCGACAGCCACGTTCCGAGCGAGGGACCCCACGACGGCGACAGCAGGTGCTCGTGGGCGAGGTCGCTGATGAGGTCCTGCACCTCGTCGTCGCTGAGGGCGGTGAGGATGCCGGTGGCCATCGTCGACGCCTCGGCCGCGACGGTCTCGGCGTGGGCGGGGTCCTGCAGCCAGGTGCCCGCGGTGCGGGCGATGTGCGTGGATTCGAGCTTCTGGCGGACGACGCCGCCTTCGAGGAAGTTCGTCTCGACGAACTCTCCGAGGGTGCGCCCGATCTCGTCCTTGCGCCGCGGGATGATCGCGGTGTGCGGGATCTTTATCCCGAGCGGATGCCGGAACAGCGCCGTCACCGCGAACCAGTCGGCGAGTGCGCCGACCATGCCGCCCTCGGCCGCCGCACGCACATATCCCCACCCCGAGACGTCCTTCTCGAGGATGAATGCGATGACGAAGACGATCGCCATGAACAGCAGCGCGCCGAGCGCGACCGCCTTCATGGTGCGGAGCCCGCGATACCGCTGCTGATCAGCGGTGCTCAGCGAGCCGTACGGGATGCGGGCCATTCGGCCATCCTGCCACGGCGGCCCTCAGGCGCCGGGGCGACTCACGGCTCGACCGGGCCCAGCCACGCGTTCGCGAGGGCGCTGTGCACCGACTCCGGGTCCGACGGGTGGAACAGGCCGGCGAGCACGTCGCGGTAGAGCCTGCTGAGCTCGTTCCGGGTGAAGAAGGAGGACCCGCCGGCGACGAGCATGGCCTCGTCGACGACCTGCTTCGCCGTCACCGCGGCGCGGTGCTTGATCGCCGACAGCTTCGGGAACCAAATCGCACCGTGGTCGGCGACGGTGTCGACGTCGGCGGCGAGCGATTCGACCTGCACCGGCAGGGCGTCATAGGCGAGGGCCATGTCGGCGACGCGCCACCGGATGTCGGGGTCCTGGCTGTAGCTGCGGCCCGTCTTCTTCGACGTGCGCGAGCGGGCCGTCTCGACGGCCAGGTCCAGCGCGCGGCGGGCGATGCCGGTGTAGACCGAGGCGAGCAGGATCTCGAACGCGCTGAAGATGCCGAACACGAGCGGGTCGGGGCTCGGCCCGACGGGCAGCCGGCGCACGATGCGGTCCGCCGGGGCGATCGCCCCATGCAGCTCCGTCGTGCGGGACTGGGTGCCCCGCATCCCCAGCGTGTTCCAGTCGTCCCGTGTGACGACGGCGTCGCTGCGGGGAATGAATGCGAAGACGAGGCGCGGGTCGGTCGGGTCGGAGGAGTCGAGGCCGTGGAGCCCCAGATGCGTCCACACCGGCGCGAGCGAGGTGAAGATCTTGGTCCCTGTGAAGGCGTACGAGCCGTCGGGCTGAGGCGCGGCATCCGTGTCGCTTCCGAACAGGACGAGGTCGTTGCCGGCTTCGCTGATGCCGAAGGCGAACACCTCGCCCCGGGCGGCGCCCTCCTGCAGGAAGTGCAGAGCGTCGTCGCCGCGGTCCGCCATCACCTTCGCGACACCGGTCCACACCAGGTGCATGTTGATCGCGAGCGCGGTCGCCGGCGCCGCCCCCGCGAGCCGCTGCTGCAGGATGGATGCCTCGCGCAGCCCGAGGCCGGCGCCGCCGAGCTCGGTGGGCACGAGGATCGCGAGGTAACCGGCCGCGCGGAGCTCGGCCAGGTCCTCGTCGGGGAAGACGTTCTCGGCATCGACGGCCGCCGCGCGCGAGCGGATGCGCTCGAGCAGATCGTCGGGCAGGTGCACCGTGGGATCGAACGTCATGCGTCGAGGCCCCATCCGCGGATCGCGTCGAGAAGCGCCGCCGCGGCGGCATCCGGATCGTCGCGGTGCGGCGAGTGCCCGGTGCCCGGGACGACGCTCATCGTCACGGCGGAGTTCTGCAGGACCTCGTCGGCGAGGGCGCCCGTGAAGATCGAGTAGACGGCCGGATCTCCGCCGATGACGTGGGTCGGGACGGTGAGACGGGATGCCGCCTGCCGCACGTCCCATGTCGTGTTCTGGTCGCTCGTCTGTTCGACGGCCCACCGGCTCGCCTGTGCGGCGGCGACCGCCTTGAGCTCGATGTCCAGCTCGAGCCACTCCGGGTGCGCCGCGCGCACGGCGGCGACGGAGGTGTCGGCGAAGGCCTGCTCCTGGCTCACGCGAACGACGTCGCGATCGGCGTCGGCGAGGTGGATCGCGGGGTCGACGAGGACGAGGTGCCGGGTCCACGCGGGGGTGTCGGCTGCTGCGACCGTGGAGGCGGCACCGCCGAGCGAGTGGCCGAGGACGAGGTCCCACGGCTCGTCACCCACCGGCACGGTGTGGACGAGGTCGGTCGCGAAGGCGGCGATCGAGTAGTCCAGTCCACGAGGCGCCGTCCCGTGTCCTCGGAGATCGACGGCCTCCGCGCGCCAGCCGGCGTCGGCGAGTTCGACCCCGTAGCGCCACATGAGCGCGCCATTCGACCCCAGTCCGTGGACGAGCAGGGCGCGCCGTGGCGCGCGGACATCGCCCCAGCCGAGGCGGGGGAGCGTGACGGGTGACGGCATGCTCCCAGCCTAGGACGGACCCCGCCCGGCCGAGCCGGGCCAGGATGGGGTGATGATCTCCACCGACTTGGCACGCGAGCTGCGCGCGAGTGGCCTGATCTGGCGCCCCCGTTCCGGCGATCGGTTCCAGCTCGACGAGCCGGAGTTCGAGGCCGATGTCTACACGGTCAGCGAGATGACCGTCGAGGCGCGCAGCTATCCGACCGGCGACCTGCTCGCCTTCAACGGCACGACGGAATGGGCGCTCGACTCCGTCGCCCTCGAGGATGCGCTGTGGCTGCCGTCCGAGGCGCAGCTGCGCGAGCTGCTGCGCGGCACCTTCCGCGCACTTCGTCGCCTGCCCGACACGCACGAGGTGGAGATCGAGGTGGATGCCGCGCCCCACCGCTTCCGGCATCCCGAACCCGCCGACGCCTACGGCATGGCGGTGCTGTTCCTGCTCGGACGGACGCGCTGATCCCGCTCAGGTGATGAGGGGGACCGGTTCGGTGTCGGGGATGGGACTCGCGTCGCGGCCGCGGAGGTCGGGGAAGCCCCGCACGAACACCGCGGCGACGAGAGCCCCGGCGAAGGCGAACGCCGACGCGGCGAGGAACGCGCCGACCGAGCCCATGCCGTCGATGAGGAACCCGGCGACGGCGGACCCCGCGGCGGCACCGATGAGCTGGCCGGTGCCGATCCA
This sequence comes from Microbacterium oleivorans, assembly GCF_023715745.1. Lineage (GTDB taxonomy): Bacteria > Actinomycetota > Actinomycetes > Actinomycetales > Microbacteriaceae > Microbacterium > Microbacterium oleivorans_D. The sequence continues at coordinate 346,322 of NZ_JAMBOV010000002.1, forward strand.
GCCGTAGGCCTCGGCCGTCTCGCTGAAGCGGACGCTCGCGCTCGTGATCGCGAACATCACGGCGAGTGCCGGTGCGATGCCGAGACCGGCGACGAAGAGCGAGGCTCCCATCCACCAGGCGTTGAGGCTGACGATGACGAGGGTGACGCCGACGGCGACGATCGTCAGGCGCCGCGCCATCGCCCAGCGGCCGATCGGGATGTGCCCGAAACCGAGGCCGCCCGCGAGGCTTCCGACCGCGAAGACGGCGAGGACCAGACCTGCTTCGAGGCCACCGTGGCCGAACGTCGCGACGACGCCCGCCTCGACCGCCGCGCACGCCCCGACGAGCAGGAAGCCCGTGACGGTCGACAGCAGCACGACGGGCTTGCCCAGGACCCGCCCGAAGCCGCGACGACTGCGGGGGATGCGGACGCGTCCCACCTCGGGGGAGGCGATGAACCACGCGCACCCGCCGATGAGGATGACGACGATCAGCAGGAGCGCCGGCACAGTGCCCACCTGGGTGGCGACGAGGGTGATGACGACGGGCGCGAAGATCCAGATGATTTCCTGCAGGCTCGCGTCCAGCGAGAACAGAGGGGTGAGCTGACGGGACGTGACGATCTTCGGGTAGATCGTGCGGACGGCCGGCTGCACGGGCGGGTTCGCGATGCCGGCGATGAAGCCGAACACGATGAACCCCGGCATCCCGAACGGATTGAGCGCGAGGGCGAAGACGGCGGCGGCGCAGACGGCGGCGGTCAGGGTGAGGACGCGGCGCATGCCCCAGATCCCCATCCACCGGCTCGTCACCGGTCCCGAGATCGCCTGACCGATCGACACCGCCGCGAGCACGATGCCGGCGGCGCCGTAGGAGCCCGTCGACTGCTCGACGTGGAGGAGGACGGCGAGGCTCGTCATCCCGCTCGGGAAGCGTGCCGTCAACTGTGCCGCGATGATGCGCGCGACACCCGGGACGCGCAGGAGCTCCGAGTATCCCGCCACTGCTCCATCGTACCGGCCGGCACCGTCGCCCGACGGGCCCGCCCGGGGCGGGCGACACGCCGCGACACGCCCGACACGCCGACCAGTGTCGGAATCGGATGTCGGTGGCCCGCTCTAGCGTGCGACCTGTGGACAACCGTCCGAGCCCTAGCGGATTTCGGCCGGAATCCTGGCCTTTTCGATCCCGTTCCGGATGTACCGGATTGGGGATGAAACGGTGGACAACTTGTGTTGTACCTGTGGAGGACGGCGGAAAAACTACACTGATGTAACTACTACCCCTTGTGGTGCTTCCCGGTGTCGGTACCCATATGTAGTATTGAGCTCCCGGCGGGCTCCCAGCCTTCCGGCCAATGGATTCACCCCCTGATTTCACACGACGAGGACCCCGCGCGACGGGATCCGGAGGACGAGAGAGGTTCGACGAATGGCGATCACTGTGTACACGAAGCCGTCCTGCGTGCAGTGCAATGCGACGTACCGCGCGCTGGACTCCAAGGGCATCGACTACGAGGTCCTCGACCTCTCCGAAGACCCGGCCGCGCTCGAGCACGTCAAGTCGCTCGGCTACCTGCAGGCCCCCGTCGTCGTGACCGACGAGGACCACTGGTCGGGCTTCCGTCCCGACAAGATCGACGAGCTCGCCGCCCGCCTGGTCTGACCGATGAGCGCGGCCGTCATGACGAACGTGCCGCTGCTCGTCTACTTCTCGAGCGTGTCGGGCAACACGGCGCGTTTCATCGAGAAGCTCGGGATGCCGGCTCGCCGCATCCCACTCCACTCCTCCGACCCCGTGCTCCACGTCGATGAGCCGTACGTCCTGGTCACCCCCACCTACGGGGGCGGCCAGGGCCGAGGAGAGGAGAAGGGCGCGGTCCCCAAGCAGGTCATCCGCTTCCTCAACGACGAGGGCAACCGGAGCCTGCTCCGCGGAGTCATCTCCGCAGGCAACAGCAATTTCGGCGAGGCGTTCTGCCTGGCCGGAGACATCATCAGCCGCAAGTGTCAGGTGCCGCACTTGTACCGGCTGGAAGTATTCGGCACGCCCGAGGACGTCGACCGCGTGAGCGGCGGATTGGAAGACTGGTGGAAGCTGCAGTGACCGATATGGCCTTCAAGACGGAGGCGCGCTTCGAGGGCATGGACTACCACGCCCTGAACGCGATGCTGAACCTCTACGGTGCGGACGGGAAGATCCAGTTCGACGCCGACAAGCGAGCGGCGCGGGAGTACTTCCTGCAGCACGTGAACCAGAACACCGTCTTCTTCCACTCGCTGAAGGAGAAGCTCGACTACCTGGTCGAGAAGGAGTACTACGAGGGCGCCGTCATCGACGCGTACCCCTTCGAGTTCATCCAATGGCTGAACGACCACGCCTACGCGCAGAAGTTCCGCTTCGACACGTTCCTCGGCGCGTTCAAGTACTACACGAGCTACACGCTCAAGACCTTCGACGGCAAGCGCTACCTCGAGCGCTTCGAGGACCGCGTCGTCATGACCGCCCTCGCCCTCGCCGCAGGCGACCAGGAGCTCGCCACCAAGCTCGTCGACGAGATCCTCTCGGGTCGGTTCCAGCCCGCGACGCCCACCTTCCTCAACGCCGGCAAGGCGCAGCGCGGCGAGCTCGTCTCCTGCTTCCTCCTGCGCATCGAGGACAACATGGAGTCGATCGCCCGCGGCATCAACTCCGCGCTGCAGCTGTCCAAGCGCGGCGGCGGCGTCGCCCTGCTGCTCTCGAACATCCGCGAGGCAGGCGCCCCGATCAAGCAGATCGAGAACCAGTCCTCGGGCATTATCCCCGTCATGAAGCTGCTCGAAGACAGCTTCAGCTACGCCAACCAGCTCGGGGCGCGCCAGGGCGCCGGTGCCGTGTACCTCTCGGCCCACCACCCCGACATCATGAAGTTCCTCGACACCAAGCGCGAGAACGCGGACGAGAAGATCCGCATCAAGACGCTGTCGCTGGGTGTCGTCGTCCCCGACATCACGTTCGAGCTCGCCAAGAACGACGAGGACATGTACCTCTTCTCGCCCTACGACGTGGAGCGGGTCTACGGCGTGCCCTTCGGTGACATCTCGGTCACCGAGAAGTACCGCGAGATGGTCGACGATGCGCGCATCAAGAAGACGAAGATCAAGGCGCGCGAGTTCTTCCAGACCCTCGCCGAGATCCAGTTCGAGTCGGGCTACCCGTACATCATGTTCGAGGACACGGTGAACAAGGCCAACCCGATCAAGGGCCGGATCAACATGTCCAACCTCTGCTCCGAGATTCTGCAGGTCAACACGCCGACGACGTTCAACGAGGACCTCTCGTACGACCAGATCGGCAAGGACATCTCCTGCAACCTCGGCTCGATGAACATCGCCCTCGCGATGGACGGCCGTGACCTCGCCGGGACGGTGGAGACCAGCATCCGCGCCCTCAGCGCCGTCAGCGACCAGAGCCACATCCGCTCGGTCCGTTCCATCGAGGACGGCAACGACAAGTCGCACGCCATCGGCCTCGGCCAGATGAACCTGCACGGCTACCTCGCCCGCGAGCACGTCCGCTACGGCTCGGAGGAGGGTGTCGACTTCACGAACATCTACTTCTACACGGTGCTGTTCCACGCGCTGCAGGCCTCGAACAAGATCGCCATCGAGCGCGGTCAGGTCTTCGACGGCTTCTGGGACTCGAAGTACGCGACCGGCGAGTTCTTCGACAAGTACACCGAGCAGGAGTGGAAGCCGGCGACGGCGCGTGTCGAGGAGCTCTTCGAGGGCATCCGCATCCCGACGCAGGAGGACTGGCTCGCGCTGAAGGCATCGATCCAGGAGCACGGCATCTACAACCAGAACCTGCAGGCGGTCCCGCCGACCGGTTCGATCTCGTACATCAACAACTCGACGAGCTCGATCCACCCGATCGCGTCGAAGATCGAGATCCGCAAGGAAGGCAAGATCGGCCGCGTCTACTACCCGGCGCCGTTCATGACGAACGACAACCTTGAGTACTACGAAGACGCGTACGAGATCGGCTACGAGAAGGTCATCGACACCTACGCCGCCGCGACCCAGCACGTCGACCAGGGTCTGTCGCTGACGCTGTTCTTCAAGGACACCGCCACCACGCGTGACATCAACAAGGCCCAGATCTACGCCTGGCGCAAGGGCATCAAGACCATCTACTACATCCGCCTCCGTCAGATGGCGCTCGAGGGCACCGACATGACCGAGTGCGTCTCCTGCATGCTCTGACCGGCCGAGACTCGATAGAGGAAGAAGACATGACCCCCGAACCCCTGAAGCTCCTCGGCTCGGTCCAGGCGATCAACTGGAACCGCATCCAGGACGACAAGGACCTCGAGGTGTGGAACCGCCTCGTGAACAACTTCTGGCTTCCCGAGAAGGTGCCGCTGTCCAACGACATCCAGTCGTGGGCGACGCTCACCCCCGAGGAGCAGCAGACCACGATGCGTGTGTTCACCGGCCTGACGCTGCTCGACACCATCCAGGGCACCGTCGGCGCCGTCTCGCTCATCCCCGACGCGATCACCCCGCACGAAGAGGCCGTCTACACGAACATCGCGTTCATGGAGTCGGTGCACGCGAAGAGCTACTCGTCGATCTTCTCGACGCTCGCCTCGACGCCCGAGATCGACGACGCGTTCCGCTGGTCGGTGGAGAACGAGAACCTTCAGAAGAAGGCCCGCATCGTCATGGACTACTACCGTGGCGACGAGCCGCTCAAGCGCAAGGTCGCCTCGACTCTGCTCGAGTCGTTCCTCTTCTACTCGGGGTTCTACCTGCCGCTGTACTGGTCGTCGAAGGCGAAGCTGACGAACACGGCCGACATCATCCGCCTCATCATCCGTGACGAGGCCGTGCACGGGTACTACATCGGCTACAAGTTCCAGCGCGGACTCGAGACGCTCGGCCAGGCCGAGCGCGACGAGCTGAAGGACTACACGTTCTCGCTGCTCTACGAGCTCTACGACAACGAGGTGCAGTACACGCAGGACCTCTACGACGGCATCGGCCAGACCGAGGACGTCAAGAAGTTCCTGCACTACAACGCCAACAAGGCCCTGATGAACCTCGGCTACGAGGCGATGTTCCCCGCGACGGTCACCAACGTGAACCCCGCGATCCTGTCGGCCCTGTCGCCCAACGCCGACGAGAACCACGACTTCTTCAGTGGGTCGGGCTCCTCGTACGTCATCGGCAAGGCGGTCGCGACCGAGGACGACGACTGGGACTTCTGAGTAGGCCGTCGGATCTCCCCACAGCAGTCAGCCCCCGGCTGGCATCTACGGATGCCGACCGGGGGCTGTCGTCATAGGTGCTGACCTCGGACAGCACATCCGCTCCTGTGCCCAGAAGGGAACCAGGTCGGGTCAGGCGTCTCGGAGCCTGGCGGAGCAGAACGCCCCGGCACCTGTGAAGAGGGCGTCGGGGCGTTCCAGTGAATCCTGCGGTGATGGCGACCTGGTCGGTTCACACGTCCTTGTCTTCGTGGCCGCGGGTGCCGCCCTTCGCGATTCCCCGGCTGATGATGTACGCGGCAGTGACGACGGCGACGTACTGCCACGCATGGTCAGCGCCGAATCCTTGGCCGTCCTCACCGTTGTCGGTCACGGCGGCGGCGATGAGGATGGCGACGGAAATGACGATCCAGGCGTAGAACTCCGTCGCCTTGAATGCGGACTTCGTCTCCGTGATGATCTTGCGGGCGGTGTTCGACGTATGGCGGGCAGCGCCCTGATTGTTGTTGGACATGCTGATTTCTCCTTGAATGGGAACGGACCGGGGTCCGCCCTCGGGGCGGTAGCGCGGAACACATCGGAAGGTCTGACGTGTCAGATTGCGGCGATACCACCTGTTCCGGAACCTAGACGGGTGGGGGAGGGCAGCCAGGGGGATTGTGGTCGACGGCGAAACGCGCAGGCGTGCACTGCGCGTGGGCTCCGATCCGTCGTGCTCTTCATCGGACTCGCCCGAAGCGACGACCACGCCGACGGCTAAGGTGGGCCGATGAGGCTGCAGTCGGCCCGGGCCCTGTGGGACATGGTGGACGGTCCGATGCCACGCGGTCTCCTCGGAGTCGGCAGCGGTGATCTCGTTCTCAACGGCGACCGCAGCCTCCTCTTCCTCGGGGGCTATTCGACGAGCTTCCGCAACCGGCTGTACGTCGCAGAGTCCGTGAGCGGAAGCTCACTCGTGGACACCGATTGGGCGGTCCAGACCGATCGCAGAGGTCGGGCTCGGGCGATCGTGGCGGACCCGCCCCGGACGGCGTGGGACGGCGGCGGGATGCACACACCGTCCTACCTCCCGGCATCCGGCGCTTTCCCCGCCCGCATCTACTACGCGGCCCGCAGCGGCAGAAGCCATGTCGGGCCCACCAGTCGATACTCGATCGGCGTCCTCGAAATGGTCGAGGGTCGATGGCAGCGCAGCGGGGAGCCTCTCGTGGCGGGGGATGACGAGAGGCCGAGCGCTCTCGAGCCGCGTGTCGTCCGGGAGTCCGGTCGGCACGTGATGTGGTACCTCGCCACTCCGCATGAAGTCGCCGCCGGGGAGCTGCCGGACTACGAACTGCGCTGCACGACGAGCCTCGACGGGATCACCGGCTGGAGCGAGCCGCGGACGTTCGCCACGTCACGCGAAGGATTCTTTGACGTCGCCCTCGCCCGCATCCCCGAAGGGTGGGTGATCGTGCTCGCCCGCGGTACGAACCTGCATCGCACGTCCCCGTATCCGGCGCAGGGGCTCTGGACGATGACCGCCGCGTCGGCGTCGCCGGATCGCGCCGCGTGGAGCGCGCCTCGACGTATCCTCGACACCGACGATCCGGACACCCCGGCCTGGATGAGCGCGGGGGTGTGCGATCCGGCAGTCCACATCGACACCAACGGAGGCATGACGGTCTTCGTGACGGGGACACGCCGCTACCGGTCCTGGTGGGCTCTCGCCCTCGATCGCCTTCGCCACGGCCGTACGCCCCCGGTGCCCGCGCCGTTTCATCTCGCGACAGGCGTGTTGACCTTCCGAGACTGAGACGCGCTGCGAGAACGCGAGAGGTCCCCGCCCATGAGGGCGGGGACCTCTCCGACCGACGTCAGTCGTCCTGTTCGTCGGACTCCTGCTCGTCCTTCGTGATGTCGTCGTCGCCGATGTCGCCTTCGGCTTGACTCGGCTTGTCTGCAATGGGATCGCTCATGATGTCCCTTTCCTGATCAGTTGTCGCTGACGTTGCTGCGCGCTTCCTGCGCGCGGTCCGTGACCGTCCCTGCCGCGCTGGATCCTTCATCCTTCACGGTCTCGACCGCTTCCTGCGCGCGGTCCTTGACCGCCGCGGCGGCCTCCTGGGCCGGTTCCTTCAGGTGGCTCGCGGCATCCTTCGCCACTTCACCGAGCTCGTCGACGAGAGGCTGCGCCTGCTCCTTCGCCGTTTCGGCGAGCTCCTTCTCCTTCGCAGAAGCGGGGATCAGCGAGGCAGCGAGGAGACCAGCGCCGAAGGCGATCAGGCCCACCGCGAGCGGGTTGCCCTCTGCCTTCGCCTTGACGTCGTGCGCGACGTCGTGAGCCGATCCGGCGAGATCGTGGGCGGATGAGCCGGCGCCCTCGGCCGCGCCCATGACCCTGTCGCGGACGGAGCCGACGGCACCCTTGATCTTGCTCGTCTGGCGGTCGACGATCTTGGACGGGTTGACCTTGTCGGCCAGCGCGTCCACGTCGGATCCGAGTTCGGCGCGGGTCCGCTCGATGTCGGCGCGGATGGCGTCAGGTGAATCGCTCATCGGTTCTCCTCGTTTCTCTTGAATGTCTCAGGGATCTCCTGCAGGGTCTCGACGGTCTGCGGCGCTCCCTGCACTTCCTTCAGTTGCTTGCGGCCGACCACGTACAGGACAGCCGCGACGATCGCCCACAGGACCGCGACGATCACGCCCGACCAGCCCCAGCCGACGAGGGTCGCGAGAGCGGCCCACAAGGCGAGGGACAGGAAGAGGACGACCATGGATGCCGCGTACCCGGCGCCGCCGAGCAGACCCGCGCCCTTCGCGGACGTCGTGGCGGATTCCTTCAGTTCGGCCTTCGCGAGCGTGATCTCCTGCCGCATGAGCGTCGACAGGTCGCGCGTCACCTCACCGAGCAGGTCGCCGAGAGAGGTCGTAGCGGCCTTGCGCTCAGAAGGTGTCGCGTCGCTCATCCGAGATCCTCCCGTCTGCGCCACCGAGGGTTCCCGCCGACTCGTCGTAGAGAGGCGTCTCGGACGACGGCAGTACACCGGAGGTGTCGCCCGCGATGGGGTCGAGGCTCGACGGCTCCGCTGCCGCGACCGGTGTGGTCGGAGCGGACACCGGCACCGGCGGGGCGGCCCGAGGCGGCGTCAGTGCCGAGCTGGATGACGCCGTACCCGCGTCATCATGCGATGCCAACGCGCGGACGAGCCGGCCAGCGACGACACCCACGACCGCCGCGCCCGCGATGAAGACGAGGGGGCGTCGCCGTGCGAACCTCTTGACCTCATCCAACACCGAGGCGGGGTCCCGGTCGCCCAGCCAGGCTGCCGCGCCGGTGAGACGATCGGACAGCTGCTGCACGAGGTCCGTGGCGATGCCGCCGCCGTCTGCGTTGCGAGCCATGGATCCGAGCTCCTCGCCCGCGGCTCGGAGTCCACCCGCGATGCGTTCCTGCTGCTGTGCCGCCTGGTCTGAGACCTCCGACCGGCTCTGCGCGTAAAGGTCCTTCAGCTGCGTCTTCGCCTCGGTGGCGACGGATGCGGCCTCGTCCTTCGCGGTGTGTGCGACGTCCTTGGCTGCGTCGGCTGCGGTGCCCGTGACGGCGGACGCCTCTTCCTTCACGGTCTCTGACTTCGCCGACTGAGCGTCGGCTCCGCCGGTGCCCGCGGGTCCATTTCCGACTGACATAGTTGCTCCCTTACTTCGAGGACTCGTGTCCTGGGAGCGCTACTGTGCGAGCGTTTCGGGCGGCCCGTACCGGGGTTGCGCACTGCCCTGCGAGGCGGTAAACGCGGGAGCCGAGGTGAGGTGTCCCGCATCAACCGAGCGGGGTCAGAGGTCGATGCCGTCGTATCGGGCGAAAGCCTCCAGGCTCGTGCGCACCGCGTCGAGCTCGGATCCCGCGGAATAGTCCTGTTCGAGCAGCATGTACGCGAAGTTCGGGAGCTGCGAAGCCGCGTCGATGATGTCCTGGATGGGGAGCACACCCGTGCCGACTTCGGCGAACTCCTCCGCCTTCTCGAGTTCCAGGAACATCGGCATGTCGATGGATGCGTCGGGTGCGACGCTGCCGTCGTACATGTTCAGTGGGCGGGGAGAGTCTGCGGGGAAGTCCTTCTGGTGGCTCATGACGAACCGGTCCGGGTAGGTCCGGAAGAGCTCGATGGGGTCGGCGCCGCCGCGATACGCCCAGTAGGTGTCGAGCTCGAATTTCACGAGGTCGGGGTCGGTGTAGTCCATCAGAAGCTCGTACACGGTGCGGTCACCGAAGCGCTGAAACTCCATGTAGTGGTTGTGGTAGAAGAACGTCATGTCGCGTTCGGCGGCGTTGCGGCCGACCTCGTTGAAGAAGTCCGCGCGGCGCTTGACGTACTCGACGTCGCCGTACGGGTAGAACTCGATGTCGCATCCGATGCGGCGATTTCCGATCTTCTCCTGGAACTCGAGGATCGCCGGCAGGCGGTCGAGGTCGAGAGGGTTGATCTGGCAACCGATGATCTCGATCCCGCGCTCCCGCATGAGTTGCGCGAGGAATTCCGCCGGGATGCCGAAGCCGATTCCGTCCTCGGTGAGGGCGCGGTGGTTTGCTCCTTCGAGGCGGGTCAGTCCCATGTCGGCGAGGGCGTTCAATGTGCCCTCGGGGTCGGCGGCGAGGGAGTTCCGCACCGAATACAGCTGGATACCGATCTGAATGGACATGTCCGTGTCTCCTGTGATGTGGGCGTTTCAAGGGGTCTGTCGGCGCCAACGCGCGATGACACTGTCGAGGTAGTCGTCGAACGCCGCGACGAGGTCGAGTCGGCGGTCCAGCAGCCATTGGAGCTGCAGGCCGTCCATCATCGCGCTCAGCCGCTGCGCCTCGACGCGCGCTGCCGCCGGATCGATCGACGCGATCTCGCCGATGTCGGCAGCCCGGAGGATTTCCTCCTGCAGTCGGTCGGCGATGTGGGAGTAGCGGGCCACGAAGTAGTCGTGGGCCGGATGGTCGGGCGCGGTCGCTTCGGACCCGAGCGTCAGGAAGAACTCCACCCAGGTGGGGTTGTCACGGCTGTAGGCCATGCGGGTGCGCAGCTCCTCGACGTAGGCAAGCCCGTGATTCTCGCCCACGGTGACCTGTTGCGCGTCCCAGTGGTCGAGCACGGCTGTGAGGAGGCCGTCCTTGCTGCCGAAGTGGTTGACGATCTGGGATGCGGGCGCGCCGATGGTGTCCGCGATCATGCGCAGCGAGCCGCCACGGAATCCGTGTTCGCCGAACACGAGGATGGCGTTCTCGATCAGCGCCCTCCGCGTCTCGATGCCGGTGCGATACGGTCCGCGCGCGCCGGTCATGTCGACTCGATGTCGCGGAGGATCGCGGCGGCTGCGCGCACGGCGCTCGTCATCCCGATGAGCGTGGAGTTGCAGGCGAGCGCCGTGGCGATGACGCCGTTGCCGGCGACGAACAGGTTGTCGAAGCCCCAGACCCGGCCGTCGAGGTCGCACACGCTCGTGCCGTCGTCCGCGGGCCCCATCCGGACAGTCCCGGTGTAGTGCAACGAGCCGCCGGCGCCCAACGCCGCCGACTCGGTCGCCGGGTCGAAGGCTCCCATACGGGAGGCAGCCACCGCTTGGTCCGCACGCGCCGCGTCCAGGCCGGCACGGTCGGTGTCGGTGTAGTCGAAGTGAACGGTGATGCGCGGCATCCCCGTCGCATCCACCTCGGTCTCCGAGAACTCGAGTCGGTTCTCGCGCTGGATCTCGGTGCGGATGTAGTACTCGATGCCGACCGCGTAGCCGGTCGGGGTCAGATCGTCGTCGACGAGCGTCTTGGTCATGACGTGCACCTGGAAGGGCTGAGACTCGTCGCTCTGCGGCACCCAAAGGCAGTCGGATGCCCACTCGAGGTCGGTCGGCGGCACCAGCTCATCCACGGAGATCCCGAGACGATCGGGGTCTGCGATGACCTGCCCGGTGAGGAAGTAGTGCTCGTTCAGGTAGCGGCCCAGAGCGTCGGGTCGGATGCCGGATGCGAACAGCAGCTGGGGTGTGCGGATCGCGTCGGCGCAGACGACGATCCGCCTCGCGCGCACCTCGAAGGTCTCATCACTGTCGATGTCGCGGCATACCGCGCCCGTCGCGCGGCCGTCCTCGTGCAGCAGCGAGGTGCTCAGACTGTTCGCGATGAAGGTGAACGACGGGTCTGTGGCGGGCTTTGCCAGAGGCGCGAAGATGACGGACGGGCTCGTCCGCTCCTTTCGCCCGTCGTCGCGCAGGTTGACGGCCATCGGCATGTTCTGCACTTCGCGTCCCGGCGCTTGGCGGGCGTCGAAGTGGGCGCTGAGTTCGCGTGCGACGGCCTCGCCGGCCGGAGTCAGCGGGAACGGCTCCCGGTTCACGCGAAGCAGATCGGACGCGCGGTCGATGTCCCGCTGCCACTCGGCGTCGCTCAGCGCGGGATCGAGCTCCGAGCCCCAGGGCGTCGGGGTCGCCGCGGTCCAGTGGATGCCCATGCCGCCCGCGTTCCACGCGACGGAGGCGCTCGGCATCTCAGCCGCCTCTTCGCCGAGCGAGGTGAGGTGGTACATCCCGGGGGAGACGTCGCGCATGCTGCCGCCGACTCCCTGGCTGGGCTTCACGCCGGTGTAGAAGGCCTGCACGCCCGAGGACACTTTGCGGTTGTAGCGCGCCCACACCTCCGGATCCTCGACGTCATGAAGGTGCTGACCCGGGGTGTCGCCGACACTGGGACCGCCGGCGACCATCGCGATGCGGATCTGCGGGTCGGCGTCGCGGAGCAGTCGCGCCACGGCGGCTCCCATCATCCCGCTTCCGACGATGAGCACGTCGTGAGTGTCGTCGATGGTCATCCGCAGTGCTCCTCGGTGGTCGATATGCGCGTGGCTTTCGTCTTGACGTGGCCTGAGCGTATACATAATCTGTACGCCTGTAAAGAATTCGCCGCCACACACGAGGGAGACGGCATGCGCATCAGCGTCAGCGAATGGGTGCTCGGGGACCGGCCGACTGCCCTCCGGCGGGCCGTAGCGGCGGGTTTCGACGCGATCGAGCTCGATGCGATCCCAGGCGCGGACACCGTCGCCCTGCGGGAGGAACTCGCGTCTGCGGGTCTGTCGGTGCCATCGATGTGCTGGGCCTGGAACAGCGACGCGGAGCTCGGTTCCCCCGATCGGGCGTCCCGCGCTCGTGCGCAGAGCTATCTGCGCGGCGCGCTCGAGCAGGCTCACGAGCTCGGCGCGGATCAGATCGTGGTCCTGCCGGCGTGTCGCAACACGCCGTGGCAGGACGAGCCGCGGATCCGCGGTTTCGAGCGGGCAGCGTCAGCGATCGCGGAGGTGCTGCCGGACACACCCGCGGGCGTCGGGATCGCCCTGGAGGGGCTCCGACGCGTCGAGAGCTTCCTCATGAACACTCTCGATCACTCCGCCCTGATGCGATCGATGATCGGGATGGACGACCGTGTCGGGCTCCTCGCGGACTGGTACCACCTCGTCGCCGAAGAGGTCGACCCCGTCGAGGCCATGACCCGGCACGCCGACGCGATCAGCCTCGTGCATCTCGCGGCGACCGAGCGCGGTCCGCTCCTGGCCGAATCGGTCGGTGCGTCCGATCTCACGGTGCAGCTGCGCACCATGCCCGCGGTCGCGTCGTACACGATCGAGTACAACGTCGGCGACGACGATGCGGCGCTTGCGGCGAGTCTCGCGTTCGCGCGCAGCGTGTGACCGACTACGTACGGGCGGCGCGGGCGCTCCAGCCGGAGCTGGTCGCGCTGCGGCGGCGCATGCACCGCGAGCCCGAGGTCGGCCTCGCCCTGCCCGTGACGCAACGTCTCATCCTGGACGCCCTCGAGGGGCTGGACCTCGAGATCACCACCGGTGAGGCACTTTCCTCGGTGGTCGCGGTCCTCCGCGGATCAGAGCCCGGCCCGACGGTGCTCCTGCGGGCGGACATGGACGCCCTGCCACTGCCCGAGGAATCCGAGGTCCACTTCGCTTCGACGAACGGCGCCATGCACGCGTGCGGTCACGATCTGCACACCGCCGCCCTGATCGGCGCCGTGCATCTGCTTGCGGAGGCGCGAGGGGGCCTCGCGGGCGACGTCGTCTTCCTCTTCCAACCCGGGGAGGAAGGAGACGACGGCGCAGCCCTGATGATCGCGGAAGGCGCTCTGACTGCTTCGGGTTCACATCCCGTGGCCGCCTACGCCGCGCACGTGATCCCCGGCCCCGCGGGACGCTTCCGCACCCGGCGAGGCCCTCTCATGGCCGGGGTCGCCGACCTCCACATCTCGATGCACGGAGCCGGAGGGCACGGCTCGCGCCCGTACGATGCGATCGATCCCGTCGCGGCCGTCGCGGAACTGGTCACCGCGCTGCACGTCATGGTGACCCGCAGGTTCTCGATGCTCGATCCGGTCGTCCTCACGGTCACGCAGCTCACCGGGAGTTCGGCGATCAATGTGATCCCCGATACCGCCTCGCTCGGCGCCACCGTGCGCGTGCTGTCGCCCGGGTCGGATGAGCGGATGCGCCGGGAGGTCCAGCGCGTGGCCGACGGCGTCGCGGCGGCACACGGGTGCCGCGCCGAGGTCGCGTTCTCCGCGGACTACCCCGTCCTCGTCAACGATGACGCCGAGGCGGAGTTCGTCCATACGATCCTCGCCGAGACGTTCGGTGCGGATCGTTCCGACCTCGGGGGAGAGGCGCTGATGGCGTCGGAGGACTTCTCGCGGGTGCTCCAAGCCGTTCCCGGCGCGTTCGTGCTGCTGTCGGCCTCACCCGCAGACGCTGACCCGGCCGAATGGAACCATTCGCCGCGGGTCCGCTTCGACGATGCCGTGGTGGGCGACCTGGCGGCCGCTCTGGCGACACTCGCTGCCCGTCGTCTCGATCGGTGACTACGGGTCGAGGCGTCCTTGCTCTGCCAGCGAGAGCGCCAGATCGAAGTCGGTGCGGTCCCGGGTCGAGGAGAGGCTTCGTCCGGTGATGTCCTCGATGAGCTGGATGCGGTGACGGAGCGTGTTCGGGTGCACGTACAGTTCGTTCGCGGCGGCGCTGAGCCGTCCGCCCGTGCGCAGGAACACCTCGAGAGTGTGGAGGAGCTGACCTCCACGCTCGTCGTCGTAGTCCCGCAGCGGGCGCAGCAGCGCCGCCCCGGTCTCGCGGATGAGCTCTGACGCCTCCGAGTACATGATCGTCGAGGGGCTGTTGAGGTCCTCGGCCCCGACGACGGCGCCGGAGCCCGCGCGTCGGGCGAGTGACAGGGCGTGCTCGGCCTGCATGAGCGAGAGTCGCAGCCGGTCGGCCGGGCCAGCTGAGCCGCGGCCCGTAGATGAGCCCCGCGGGAGTCCGGAGACCACACGGTCCGCGACCGCGGCGCCGGCGACGCACACGAGCACCGCATCGTCGAAGCGCGCAGCCGCGGCATCCGAGCCCGCCTCACGACGGACGGCCACGAGGACCGCATCGGGATCGCGGTGCCGCACGGCGAGTACAGCGAGGTCGTCCGCTCCTGTCACTCCCAGAGAGCGCAGCCGGGCGAGAATCGTGACCGCGTCGTGGTCCTCGCTGCGCACCCACGTGAAGAGTTCGCGCGTGTAGCCGTCCACGGTCCGTCGGACCGACCGGATGCGTTCGACCTCGAGGGCGATGAACGGAACACCCACGGACAGCACCGCCTGCTGTTCGACGCTGAACGACGCGGGGTCGGTCGCGCTGTAGAGCTCGGCATCGATGACGCCCTCGCTGAGAAGCGGGATCGGGAACATCGCCTCGGTCGTGGTCACCCCCGACACCTCCCGGTCCGCGACGAGACCGATCGTGGTGCCGAGACCGCTCGACAACGAGGCGAGCATCGACGCCAGGCTGCGGTCCTCGCGCAGCGCCGCCACGAACGTCCGGTAGTAGTCGAGATGCCGTCGCAACGGGCGCTCCCAGGTGCGTCGCTCCGCCTGGACGAAAGTCTTGATGACGCTGATGAAGGGCACCTCGATCGGCACGAGGAAGAACGTCAGCCCGAGACGTTCGCACGCCTCGACCAACTGGGTCGGAAGCTCGTTCACCGTGTTCGTGAGACCGAAGCCGAGGGCGATGACGCGTGCGGCTACCAGGTCGCGCACGTAGACGTCGGCGGACACAGCGGGCCACCACTGCCCCGAGGTGAGGGCGACCTCCCCTCCCGACATGAACTCGGATGCGGGGTACCGATCGATGGCGTGCACCCACTCGATCGGGGCGTCGAGGTCGCCCGCCACAGCGAGCGTCAGGGAGAGGCTCGGGTCAGCGAGCAGCTCTCCCACATTCATGCGGCCATTCTCGATCCTTGTGCCCTCGCCGACTCGGCGACGAGCGGGTGGGAAACACCCGCTGAGGCCCGTCGAAACGCCGTCGAAACATTGCGGCTTCTTTCGTCGCCGACGTCGGAGAAGTCTCCAACGCGACAGTCGGAGACAGGCGTTTCCTCCAATTCCGGAGGTTCCGACGCATCAACAGGATAGGCGTACACGTCCTGGATGTTCCTTTGCTCCACCCACTTCTCAGTGACACCCGAACCGAGAAAGGCTCACCATGTCCCGAAACCGCACCGCGGTCGCAGCGACGGTCGCATCCGTCGCCGCCGTCCTCGCGCTCACCGCGTGTTCCCCGTCCAGTCCCTCACCCTCCGCCGAAGCCGGATCCGGTCTGAGCGGCGAGGTCACCTTCGCCGGCTACGGCGGCGCAGGTGGCGACGCCATCACCGCCGCGTGGCTCGACCCCTTCTCGGAGGAGACCGGAGTCGACGCGATCCTCGATCCGTCGATGGACAACTCGAAGCTGCTGCAGATGATCGAAAGCGGAAACGTGACCTGGGACGTCGCCGAGGCTGGTCTGGACTTCGGGCTCACCGAGGCGAACGACGGGCTCGCCGACATCGACTGCGACATCGTCGAATGCGATGCGTTCGACGGTCAGTGGCCGGTCACCGCCAAGGGCGTCCCGATGTTCGTCTACTCGACGGTCGTGACCTACAACACCGACGCCTTCGGCGACGCAGGCCCCCAGAACTGGGCGGATTGGCTCGACGGTGACGCGTTCCCCGGGAAGCGTGCCATCAACGCGGGCGAAGGCTTCTTCGGTCTCGCCGAGGCCATCCTCCTGGCGGACGGCGTCAGCCGCGACGACCTCTACCCGCTCGACATCGACCGGGTGTTCGCCGCCCTGGCGCCGATCAAGGACGACCTCATCTTCATCACCAGCGGTGCGGAGTGCATCGACCTGGTGACGTCGGGCGAGGCGACCGTGGGAGCGTGCTACAACGCCCGCGTCACCGCAGCCGAGGCCGAGGGTTCTCCGATCGCGATGTCATGGGACGGGCAGATCCAGTCGGCCGACTACGTCACCATCCCGGCCGACAGCCCAAATCTGGACAACGCCATGGCTCTCGTCGCCTACATCACCTCGACCGAGCACTCCGGTGACCTCGTGAACTACCTCACCTACGGTCCCGGCAACCCCCACGCCACGATCCCGGACGACAAGCTCGCCGACGTCCCGACCTCGAACGAGGGCACGGGTGACGCGGCTCCGATCGTCCCCGACTTCGAGTGGTGGAACGCGAACCGCGCGGACGTCCTCGAGGCAGTGTCCGCATGGGTGGCATCCTGATCCATCACGGAGGGGGTCGACGCTGGTGGATCAGCGTCGGCCTCCTCGGCTTCCTCTTCGTCGTCCTCGCGCTGATACTCCCGCTTGCGATCGTCGTGCAGCGGGCTTTCGACGCCGGATTCGGCAACTTCGCCGACGCGCTCGCCTCGGCATCCTTCCTCCGCTCCATCGGCAACACCGCGACCCTCGCGGCCACAGTCACCCTCAGCTCCGCGGTCATCGGCTACCCCTACGCCTACGCGATGGCCCGCTCTGGACCCGTCCTGTCCCGCGTCCTGATGGTGGCTCTCATGCTGTCGTTCTGGACGAGCCTGCTCGTGCGCAGCTACGCGTGGCAGGTGCTGCTCAACGACACCGGGCTCATCAACACTTTCCTGCAGACGGTCGGTGTCATCCAGGAGCCGATCCAGCTCATCCGCACACCTCTGGCCACCCTCATCGGCATGACCCACATCCTCGTTCCCTTCTCCGTGCTCGCGATCTACGCCCAGCTGCGCGGGATCTCGCCGGACCTCGCGGTCGCGGCCCACGGGTTGGGCGCGACGCGCGCACGGGCGTTCTGGAGCGTGACCTTCCCGTTGTCGCTCCCCGGTCTCGCCGCCGGGAGCCTCCTCGTCTTCGTCCTCACGCTCGGGTACTACATCACTCCGCAGCTTCTGGGCGGCGCGGGGAACCAGGTCATCGGCCAGTCGATCGTCGAGCAGACCAACACCCTGCTCAACACAGGCGTGGGGTCGGCGATGGCCGTTCTGCTGCTGGCCGCCGTCATCGTCATCCTGGCCGTCGCGTCTCGATTCCTCGGGCTCGGGCGCGTGCTGGGTATCGCCACGGAGAGGACCTCGGTATGAGAGTCGGCATCACCGTCCGCATCGTCGGCGTCATCATCGCGGTCGTTCTGATCCTCCCGACGATCGTGATCTGCGCGACCGCCTTCACCAGCGGGACCCAGGTCACCTTCCCGCCGGACGGCGTCTCGTTGCGCTGGATCGAGGACGTCCTGGGCGATCGGCGGTGGATGAGAGCGTTCGGCAACTCCTTCGCCGTGGGGCTGCTCGCCGCGGTCTTCGCCATGGTCGGCGGCGGCGCCCTCGCGCTGGGAGCCGCGCGCACCCGGGGCCCGATCGCCTCCGTCTTCACGGCGGTCTCGGTTCTTCCGATGATCCTCCCGCTCGTGGTGGGAGCCATCGGCTTCTACCTGGTCTACGTGCGACTCGGGCTCACCGGCAACGTCCTCGGGCTGGCGCTCGCACACGGCGTGCTCGGCCTGCCGTACGTGTTCGTCAACGTCCTCGCCCTCCTGCGGACGCTCGACCCTCGGATCGAGGAGGCGGCACGCGTACACGGAGCGGGACAGTTCACGACCCTCGTCACCATCACGCTGCCTCTCATCGCACCCGCGACCATGGTGGGCGGGCTGCTGTCCTTCATCTCCTCGTGGGACGAGGTCGTCGTCGCGACGTTCCTCAGCGACGCGCGGTTCCAGACCCTCCCGGTGCTGATGTACAGCCAACTCCGCTCGGGTGTCGAGCCCTCCGTATCCGCGGTGGCGGTCATCGTCACCGTCGTCACCTTCGCGATCGCGCTGATCGTGTTCGCCATCGGGCCGATCAGCGCCCGCTTGTCCGCCCGTGCCCTGAAGAGACCGAGGAGCTCCCGATGAGTCCCACCGCACCGCCGCGCGCGCCCGGCGCCGCATTGAGCGTCCGTTCCATCACCAAGAGATACGGCGGCACCCCCGCGGTCGACGACGTGAGCCTCGAGGTCGCCGCCGGCGAGTTCGTGACTCTCCTCGGCGCCTCAGGCTCCGGCAAGACGACGCTGTTGCGGATCATCGCCGGTTTCGACGATGCCGACGGGGGGTCGCTCCTGCTCGACGGACGCGAGTTGCGCTCGGTTCCCGTGCACAAGCGCGACATCGGCATGGTGTTCCAGAACTACGCTCTCTTCCCGCATCTGAGCGTGGAACAGAATGTCGCCTACCCCCTCCGCATGCGCCGGCTCTCGCGGGCCGAACGTCAGCGCCGCGTCGCGGAGGCGCTCGAGGCGGTGCGCCTCCCGACCTTCGGCAGACGTCGTATCACTCAGCTGTCCGGTGGTCAGCAGCAGCGCGTCGCACTCGCCCGCGCGATCGTCAGCCGGCCGCGGCTCCTCCTCATGGACGAACCCCTCGGCGCGCTGGACCGGAACCTGCGCGACGCACTGCAGCTCGAGATCAGTCGACTCAGCCGAGAACTCGGGCTGACCGTCATCAACGTCACGCACGATCAGGAGGAGGCCCTCACCATGAGCGATCGCATCGCCTTGCTCGATCACGGCCGCCTCGTTCAGTTCGCCACGCCCGACGAGCTCTACCACCGGCCGGCTGACGACACCGCAGCGGCCTTCGTCGGCGAGTCGAACCTGTTCCGAGGAGCCGTGCGGGGTGACGGCACGCTCGAGCTCGCCGAAGGCATCGTGTTCTCCCCGCCGACGCTCGTCGATGGCTCGCCCGTCGGTGACGCGGCTGTGGCGGTGATGGTGCGACCGTCGCTGGTCGACATCGCCGAGCCCGGACGGGCGCCCGAAGCGCACTCGCGTGTGGACGGCGTCGTGCGCGGCGTCGTGTACGCCGGTGACTCGCGAAAGGTCATCGTCGTCACCCGATCGGGAGCCGAGTTGATCTCCCGCGAGGATGCCGCACGTCCCACCCGGGTCGCAGTGGATCAGCACGTGACCCTGCACTGGGATCCGCGCGCATCGGTCGTGACCCGTGTCAGCCCCGACTCCCACTCCCACGCAGAAAGCACCGCATCGTGACCAGTGCCATCGACTCCACCAAAGAGGTATCGGACGGCCGATTCCATCACCTGATGGGACCCGAGCCGCTGCCGGCATTCCATGACGAGCTGCCCGATGTGTGGGGACGTCGTTGGGGTGCGGCCGACGAGGTCGGCAGGCTTCGCTCCGTCCTGATGCGTCGGCCCAGCGCGGGTCTCGCCGCGGTGCGCGCTGAGGCGTACGAGCCGGACATGGGCGCGTTCGTCGATCCGGATCGCCGCTGGTACTGGACCGGCGAGGACCTGCCCGACCTCGACCTCGTCCACGCTCAGTACGACGGATTCCTGGACGCGCTGCGCGCGGAGTCGATCGACGTCGTCTTCGCCCCCGATCTCGACCCGAGCTTCACGAAGGCGGTCTACACGCGCGATCCCCTCATCACTGTGCCGGGCGGCGCGGTGATCGGGCGGCTCGCGCCCCGGATGCGGCGGGGGGAGGAGCAGTCGATCGCCGCAACCGTGGCGGGAGCGGGCATGCCGATCCTCGGCATGATCACGGGTTCGGGGCTCGTCGAAGGAGGCAGCTTCGTCAAGGTGCGACCCGATCTCGCCTTCTTCGGGACTTCGGTGCGGTGCAATCCGGAGGGAGGGCGTCAGCTGACGCGCATCCTGGAACCGCTCGGCATCCGTGTAGAGCAGGTGAGCCTGCCCGGATACCTCATCCACCTCGACATGTGCTCGGTCATGCTCGACGACGACCTCGCCCTCATCAACCCGCGTCTGGCCCCCTACGACTACATGGCGGCGCTCTGGTCCCTCGGTATCGAGACCGTGAACGTCCACCCTGATGAGGAATGGTCGACGAACCTCTTGGTCACCGACCGCCGACGCGTCATCCTCCCCGCCCATCTGCCGCGCACGGCCGAGATGCTCGCCGATCGGCACGGCGTCGAGGTGATCCCGATCGAGTTCCGCGAGATGCTCAAGAACGGCGGGGGACTGCACTGCTCCACGATGGAGCTCGTCCGGGAGTGGGACCGATGACGCAGAGCGGCTTCCTGGACGACTTCCGACAGATGTCCGCCTTCGGAGCAACCCCGGGCGGGGGCGTGGAGCGGCAGGCCGCCAGCGCGGCCGACGGCGAGACGCGCGGATGGTTCTCCGCGTGGCTCGCCGGCAACGGCTTCCGGGTCGAGACCGACGCCATCGGCAACATCTTCGGCCTGATGGAGGTCGTGCCCGGCGCGCCTTACGTCCTCGTGGGCTCCCATCTCGACAGTCAGCCGCTCGCCGGACGCTTCGACGGCGCCTACGGCGTGCTGGCTGCGGCGCACGCTGCGCGGACCGCGGTCGGCTCCGTGTCGCAACCGCGGTTCAACGTCGCCGTCGTCGACTGGTTCAACGAGGAGGGCAGCCGCTTCAAGCCGAGCATGATGGGGAGCGCGGTCTTCACCGGCCTCCTCGGCGTAGCCGACGCTCTGGCCACGACGGACCCGGCAGGCACGACAGTCGCGCAGGCACTCGATGACATCGGCGGTCGCGGTGCGTTCGCGGGGCTCGACGTCGCCGCCTACCTCGAGATCCACGTCGAACAGGGTCGTGAGCTCGAAGAGACGGGCACGACGATCGGTGTCGTCGCGACGACCTGGACGGCCCACAAACTCGAGATCGTCGTGAGCGGGGAACAGTCCCACACCGGTGCAGCGCCCATGGCCGATCGCAAGGACGCTCTGTACGGGGCCGCTGAGTTGATCGTCGCCGTCCGACGTCTCGTCGACGAATTCGAGCCCGAGCAGCTTCACACGGCGGTGAGCGAGATGTACCTCGACCCGAACTCCCCGGTCGCGATCGCTCGTGAGGTCCGCATGCTCGTGGATGTCCGGTCGCCCGCCACCCACATCCTCGACACCGCGATCGAGACGTTGAAAACGCGTATCGATGAGATCAGGCGCCTCGCGCGCGTCGACATCGAGATCGTCCGGGTCACCGAGTGGTCCAGCGGCCCGTTCCTCGAGGAGGGCATCGTCCTCGCCGCGGAGGAGGCGGAACGGCGGGGGCATCCGCATCGCCGTTCCGCCACCGTGGCCGGCCACGATGCGACGAACATGAAGGAGGTCGTGCCCACGATCCTCCTGTTCGTCCCGAGCGTCGACGGCATCTCCCACAACGAGCGTGAGTTCACGTCGGACGACGACATGCTCGCCGGCCTCGAGGTGCTCACCTCGGTGCTGACCCGCGTCGTCGCCGGTGAGCTCGAGGCGGCCTCGTCGTCGGCGGTGGCGCTCTCATCCGGGGTGGAGCTCGGATGACCGGTGGCAGAACCGGCGGGGATGTCGCGGTCGAGACTCTCCGTGCACTCGGCGTCGACCGCGTGGTCGGCATCCCCGGCCAGCACGCGCTCGGCCTGTTCGACGCGCTCCGTCGCGCACCGATCGAGCTGCTGCCGGCGCGCGTCGAGAACAACGCGGGCTTCATGGCCGACGGCCTCGCTCGCTGCAGCGCCACGGTCGCCCCTCTCCTCCTCTCGACGGGACCCGGTGCTCTCACCGCGCTCCCCGCCCTGATGGAGGCTGCGGGCTCATCCGTGCCGGTGCTCGCCATCTCGGCGCAGATCCCCGTCGACGGTCTGGGAGGATCGCGGCGCGGTCACCTCCACGAACTCGAGGACCAGTCGGCGGCATTCGCTCAAGTGGTCAAGGGCAGCTGGACCGTGCGTACCTCCGCACAGATCCCCTCCGCGCTCATCGAGGCGTGGGAGCTCGCTCTCTCGGTGCCGCAGGGTCCGGTCCTGGTGGAGATCCCGCAGGACATCCTGCTCGCGCCCGTCGGGAACGACGTCCCGCCCGTCGTCGACGCTCGGGTGCGTCCGAGGTCCCCGCGCGTACGTGACGAGCTGATCGCTGAGGCCGCCCGGATGCTGGACGTCGCTGAACGACCCGTGATCCTCGCGGGCGGCGGCGCCGTTCGAGCGGGAGCATCAGACGCCCTGCTCCGGGTCGCCGAGGCCATCGACGCGCCCGTCTTCTCGACCTTCAGCGGACGGGACGCGGTGCCGACCACGCATCCTCTCGCTGCGGGGACGTGGATCGAGGATATCGCCACAACCGAGTACCTCGAAGGGGCGGACGTCCTGCTGGTCGTCGGCAGCGGGCTCGGGGAGCTGTCGAGCAACTACTTCACGCTCCGCCCGCAGGGACGGGTCATTCAGCTCGACGCGGATCTCGGCGTGCTCGGGTCGAACCACTCCGGCCTCGGCCTCCACGGTGACGCGCGCGATGCGCTCGAGCGCCTCTCCGACGCCCTCGGTTCGGGGAGCGATCCGAGGCGGCGGACCGACCGCGTCGAGGAGATCGCCGCGCTGGCCGACGTGGTCCGCGCACGCCTCGACAGCCAAGGGCTGGAACTCGAACGCGGGATCCTCGCGTCGATCCGTGAAGGGCTTCCCGACGACGGAGACAGCTTCTGGGACATGACGATGATCGCCTACTGGGCGTGGTCGGCCTGGGACAGTCGCGACGGGACGTTCGCAACGGCGCAGGGCGCGGGCGGCCTCGGGTACGCCTTCCCCGCAGCGATAGGCGCGGCGTTCGCGGATCCCTCCCGCGCGGTGCTGGCCGTGACCGGAGACGGAGGCGCCATGTACGGCATCGCCGAGATCGCCACGTGCGTCCAGTTGGGTCTGGACCTCACGTGGCTCATCGTCGCCGATGGCGGCTACGGCATCCTGGCCGAATACATGACGGGCGCGTTCGGTGCGGCGACCGCGACCGATCTCACGATGCCCGATTTCGTCGCCCTCGCGCAGTCCTTCGGCGCGCATGCCGTTGCCACGACGCCCACGACTCTGGCCGCTGATCTCCGTACCGCGTGGGAGACCCCCGGCCCGTCGGTGATCGTGCTGCCGCAGACGATCGGGCTCTTCGCGCCGACGCACACGGAGCGTTCCGCGTGAGCGTGGTGGTCATCACGGAAGTCGGCGACCTGGATCCGCGGCCGGGGATTGTCCTGCTCGAGGATGCCGGGTTCGAGGTCGTGGTGCTGTGGGACGGTCTGGACGCTCCACTGCCGCCCGGCGCGGATCGGGCGACAGCGGCGATCGTGGGGTTCGCGGCTTTCGGGCAGGTGCAGCTCGATCTGTTCCCATCGCTGCGGCTCGTCTGCACGACGTCCACCGGCGTCGACATGGTCGACATCGCGGCTGCGGACGCACGAGGTGTCGAGGTGGTGGGGCTCGGGGGTGTCTCCTCGCAGGAGGTCGCCCTCCACGCCTTCGCGCTCATCCTGGCCGCGCTCCGCGAGTTGCCCGCGGGTCGGCGAGTGGTGTCGGGCGGCGGATGGACGGCAGATCTGGACGTCGTCCCGCGCGCCGCGAACGACCTCGTGCTCGGCCTCATCGGCTACGGGCGGATCGGACGCGAGCTGGCGCGCCTTGCACGGCCGCTCTTCGCCCGGATCGTCGCGGCCGATCCTGCCGTCATGGAGTCCTCCGACGGTGTCGAGCTGACGGGCATGGACGACGTCCTGAGAGAGTCCGACGTCGTCTCCCTCCACCTCCCGGCGACCCCGTCGACACGAGGCATCATCGACGCCGATGCTCTCGCCCGGATGCGTCCTGGCGCGCTGCTGGTCAACGTCTCGCGTGGCGAACTCGTCGACAGCACGGCCGCGCGCGCCGCACTCGACCGGGGCGACCTCTCCGGCTATGTCGCCGACGTCCTGGACGCCGAACCGCCCGCCGGCGACCATCCCCTTCGCACGCATCCGCGCGCCATCGTCACGCCTCACATGGGCTTCCTCTCGACGGCGTCCCTCGAGCGGTACGAACTCGACCCTGCGAGGACCGTCATCGAGCGGCTCGCCCACGCGCCCTCGGACCGAGCGGACTCCGTCCGATCACCCTCGTCCTGACCGTTCTCGCCGGCGGTGCCGCTTGCTGACGCGTCAGATGCGCGCGGACGCGCCGGGCTGCAGATCGCTCCCGCGGCGTGTCGGGTCGGATCCGTTGCATCCGCGAACATGCCCACGAATGAGCCGTCGACGGTGCCCTCATCCCACGGCGCGGCTCAGCCCGCGCGGCCGCACTCCGACACCGCGAGCAGGTCGAGCCCGGGGCGCCCGTCGACGGTGGACTCCGTCACATCCACGGACACGTTCGTCTCGGCGCGACTGAGCCGAACGGTCGCGATGTCGAGGTCGACGCCGGCGGGTTCGAGGGCCCACCCGTCGCCGAGGGCGACAGGAAGCTCGGTGACGGTGGTCGCGGCATCCGTCCCCTCGGGGAGGCTGACCGCGCCGTGCACCGTCGCGAAGTCGCCGGCCGCCCGTCCGCGCGGGCTCACCTCCGAGTCGCACGTCTGCGCGCGGGCTCCGCCGTCGGGGAGGAACTCGGCGCCGTCGGGAAGGGCGGCGACGATCTCCGCGACGGCATCCTCGACCTGGGCGCGCACCTCGACGTAGGACGGGCCGGAGCTCGCGGAGCAGGCGGTGAGGCCGGTGAGGAAGGTCACGAGCAGCATCGTCGCTGCGCCGGACCGGGCGCGCATCAGCCGCCGCTTCCGCGGGCCAAGGAGGCCAGAAGCAGGCGTACATCCTTCAGGACGGTTCCGTTGGTGCGTCCGTCGCCGCTGAACAGCCGATTGTGGAGGTCGAGCCCCTGCATGAGCATCGCGCCGACCGAGCCCGTCGCCTGCTCCTCGGTGTATCCCGGGTCGACGATCACCACCCCGGGGATCTCCTCGGGACCGACCCCGTAGCCGATGTCGCCGACCTGGAAGCCGGCGTAGTAGCGGTTGACATCCTCCGCCGCCTGCGCCGCGTAATACGCAGTGCCGGCCACCGGCTGGTAGCCGTCCGTGGCACCGACCCCGCCCGCGAGGAACCGCACGTCGAAGCGGGCGCCGTGCACCTCCGCTGCGCTGCCGACCTGCGAGCCCGCGGAGTGCTCGTAGCTGAGCGTCGGAAGACCCGGGAAAGCGACGTCGATTCCCTTCACGATGCGAGCGTAGTCCGCACCGGCGGCCGTCGCGATCGTGTTGTTCTGCGGTCCCGCCACCACATCGAGCGAGATCTGAGGCATCGGGGCGGCGAGCACCGTGAATGCGACGATGGGCGAGCTGGGATCGGCGTTGGCCGCTTGCCAGTCGGCGAAGGAGGTGACCGGGTCGTCCACCATGAAGCTGCGCACCGACGCGTTCGTGCCCGGCACGACGAGCAGGATGCCGGCGGCCGTCGACGGATCTCCGGCCATCTCGATCATCGCGCCGCGCTCGGGAGCGTACAGGTAGAGGTGCACGTCGCCGGCGACGACCCTCGTGAGGTAGCGGCGCTCGAGCAGGAGGTCACCGAGTTGCGCGGCGTCGTCCTCGTCGTCGCCGCGGGTCAGGCGCTGGAGTCGTTCGTCGACACGCGCCAGTCGGGTGCGCGCCGCGTACCGGTTCGCCCGCACGCGGTCGACGGCGTCGATGCCGTCGAGCGAACCGACGAGGAGGGGCGCGGTGCGGATGAGATCTGCGCGGTGCGCGACATCCATCCCCGTCCACCACGCCGCGGCCTCGCCGGCCGACGTCCGCGTCAGCAGGGTCGCGATCAGCCCGGGGGTCCGTTCGAGCAGATCGGCGATGCCCGCGCGATCGAGAGAGGCGAGCTCGGCGAGGGCCGCGGGGACGCTGGGCACGGCGGTATGGACGTGGTGATCCGGTACCGTCGTGGCAGCGGACGCCTCCGACACGGGAGCCACCGGAGCCACCAGGGCGAACGCCATCACCGCAGCGGCCAACGCTGCGGTGGGATGGGCGTTCGCGCGCATCATAGCGCTGATTGTATTGGCTCCCGGGGCCGGTCCCCGCCACGCAAATCACGGGCCGGCTGTCCCTTGACTCATAGACTGCTCGCGTGGCAGATACCCCGACCGAGGATGCACCGCGTTTCAGCCCGGTGATCGCACTGCTCGCCGTCTCCGCCGCGTGGGAGTCGCAGCTCGCCGCGGAGCTCCGCGACCTCGGCATCTCGACGCGGAAATTCGGTCTGCTCGGTCATATCGGCGCCGAACCCGGGATCTCCTTCTCAGAACTCGCGCGCCGGTCCCGGATCACCGTCCAGTCGGCCCATGCGGCGGTGCATGCCCTCGTCGACGACGGCCTGGTGGCCGACGCGACCGCACAGGCCGGGGCCGCCAGCGACCTCAGCGTCACCCCGCGGGGGGCGAAGGTCCTGCAGGACGCGCAGGAGCGGCTCGCCGCGCTCGACCGCGCCCTCGCGCAGGCGCACCCCAAGGTCGCCGAGTCCTTGGACGGCATCCGAGCCGGCGTGGTCGAATGACGCGGCATCGCAACCGGTCGCGGCGCGATCCGCTGCGCTCTGTCGCGCGATCGGCGCTGGCGGCCGTCCTGGTCGCCGCCGGCGCCGGTCACCTCACGACCCTCCGTCGCGGCTTCCGCGTCGCTGTGCCCGACTGGGCGCCCCGTCTGCTGCGCACCGACAAGGACACCATCGTCGTCGTGTCGGGCGTGGTCGAGCTGATGCTCGGGGCGGGGCTCGTCCTCCTGCCGCGCGAGCGGCGTCGTGTCGGGGTCGCGGTCGCTGCGCTGTTCGTGGCCGTCTTCCCCGGCAACGTGCACCATTGGCGCACCGGCCGTGATGTCCCGGGGCTCGACTCGGACGCCAAGCGTTTCGCTCGGCTCTTCCTGCAGCCGGTCCTCGTCGCGTGGGCACTGTGGTCGACGCGCCGCTGATCGATCACAGCTATCGCGCAGGCTCGGCGGCGTCCTTCAGGTAGCCTGAAGGGGTGTTCCGCGCCCCTGCCACCCTGTATCGCGTCCTCGCCATCGGCGAGGTGATCTCCTGGACCCTTCTGATCGCCGGACTCATCGTCCGCGCCGTCGGCGGGCCGGCCGTCGCCGTCACCATCGGCGGCGGCATCCACGGCTTCGTCTTCCTCTCGTACGGGGCGACCGCCATCCTCGTCGCCCTGAACAACCGTTGGCGTCCGGGGGTCGCCCTGCTCGCCGTCGCCTCGGCGATCGTGCCGTACGCGACCCTCCCGATGGAGGTCTGGCTGCGCCGCACCGGGCGCCTCGACGGGCAGTGGCGGCTCGACGAGACCGACGACCCCCGCGACCGCCGCCCGATCGACCGGCTGCTGCGGTGGTTCCTCCGCCACGCGGGCATCCTCGTCGCCCTCATCGTGGTCGCCGTCGTGGCGTTGTACGTCGCCCTGCTGATCCTCGGACCGCCGGGCGGCCGGTGAACGCTCGTCAGCGACGCGTCGACACCGTCACGGTGAACTTCGCGTCGCGCGCCACCTGCCGCGTCGGTCCCACGATCCGCTCGAGCTCGCCCCGGTAGCGCAGTCCGGAGTTCCAGACGCACCACAGTTCCCCGCCGGATCGCAGGACGCGAGCCGCGTCGGCGAACATCCGCGGCGCGAGCCGATCGGTCACTGCCGCGCCGCTGTGGAAGGGCGGGTTCAGTGCGATGAAGGATGCCGAGGCCTCCGCGCGTGCCTGAAGCAGGTCGTCCCTCACCACCTCGACCCGATCGGCCACACCGTTCGCCTCGGCCGTCGCCCGGGCCGACGCGACGGCGGCAGCCGACTGATCGGACGCGTAGACGCGTCGCTCCGGGTGAGCGAGGGCGAGATGGGCGGCGACCGCGCCCGTCCCGCAGGCGAAGTCGATGAGCGGGTCGGCGGTGTCGCCGCCGGGGTCACGGGGGAGGTGGGCGAGCAGGAGGCGGGTGCCGATGTCGAGCCGCGCACCCGCGAACGCGCCGCCGAAGGCGCGCAGGGCGAGACCGTCGGCCTCCCCGTCAGCCGGCACGGGATCGTGGCCGTCCTGCGGAGACCGTGCGACCAGCACGCGGGATTTCTGGCGCGCCAGCGTGACGTCGAGCTGCACGAAGGAACGCGCCAGCACGTCGTTCATCGCGCGCGTCATGTGCTTCAGCCGTGCTCCGGCGTAGACGACGACGTCCGGGCGGGCGTGCGCTGCGATGAGCGCGGCGACGTCGTCGAGGGCGTCGAGCGAGCGGGGGAGGCGCAGCAGCACGACGCGGGCGCCCGAGACGACCTCGGCGGCCAGGGGGAGCGAGGTCACCCGCGCGGCGAGCCCGAGCGCGGCGGCGTTCCGCGCAAGCGCGCGCTCGGCGACGAGGGCGTCCTGATGGACACGGATGCCGGTGCCGCCGTCCCATGCCGCCCCCAGCGCGAGCGCGCCGTAGGCGTCGCCGATGACCGCGATCTCACCGGGCGCCGCGGCGGCCCGCGCTGCGGCCGATTCGTCGAGGATCAGCCGATCCGCGGCATCCGCCGCCACGAGCCCGGTCGCCTCGACGTCCGGAGAGCGGGACAGCCGCGCGAACGGGAAGGGCGCGAGGGAGGTCACGATTCGAGGGTATAGCCGGGCCGCGGCATCCCCCGTCGGGGGATACTCGGACGATGAAGACTCTCGCACGCTGGGTACTCGCCGGCGCCATGGTGTTCGCCGGCCTCAGCCACCTGTTCTGGGCGCGCACGGAGTTCCAGGCGCAGGTCCCCGACGTCGTCACCGAGGTGCTGCCGATCGACAAGGACGGCGTCGTGGTCGCCTCGGGCGCCGTCGAGATGATGCTCGGCGCTGCGCTGGTCGCGCTGCCGAAGGAGCGGCGCCGGGTCGGAGTCATCCTGGCGACCTTCTTCATCGCGATCTTCCCCGGCAACGTCGCGCAGGCGCTCGGCCGGCGCGACGGCTTCCGCCTCGACAGCGACAAGGCCCGCTGGGCGCGGCTGCTCTTCCAGCCGGTCCTCGTCGCGTGGGCGCTGTGGTCCACGCGGGATCAGGGGTCCACGCGGGATCAGGGGTCGACGCGGGATCAGGGGTCGACGCGGGATCAGGGGTCGACGCGGCACTGACGAGATGAGGGTGGCCCCGGTCAGATGGACCGGGGCCACCCTCATCTCCGTCGCACCGTCAGGTGCGGATACCCCCGGTGCGCAGTCGCGACAGCGCGTCGACCGTGGCGGCGAGGATCAGGACGCCACCGGTGACGAGCAGGTTGAAGCCGGCATCCATCTGCAGCAGACCCAGCCCGTTGATGATGATGGCGATGACGAGCGCGCCGATCGCGGCGTGGATGAGACGCCCGCGACCGCCGAAGAGGCTCACGCCACCCACGACAGCCGCCGCGACGCCCGAGAGGACGATGTCGCGCCCCACCGCGCCGTCGACCGAGCCGACACGCGTCTGGTTGAAGAGCAAGGAGACCACCGACAGGCCCGAGGCGATGACGAAGCACCACCACTTCACCCAGCGGACCTTGATACCCGCGCGCCGTGCCGCCTCGGCGTTGCCGCCGATCGCGTAGACGTATCGGCCGAACTTGGTGCGGTCGAGCACGAACGTCCCGATGAAGAGGATCGTGAGGACGACCGGGACGATGGTCGGCACGCCCTCGATCGGGATGATCGACTGCGAGCGGTTGAGGTTGAGGACGAACACCGCCGCGCCGCCGAGGATCGCCAGCACCGCGAGCTTCGCCCACACGAGCGCGATCGGACGGTTGGGAACGCCCGCCCGGGTGCGGCGTCGGCGGTCCCAGAACGACAGTCCGCCCGAGACCAGCAGCATCACGGCGAGCATGACCCAGCCTCCCCAGACCGGGAGTCGTCCGTTCTGCAGGGCCAGCAGCTCGGGTGCCTCGATGGGGTACAGACCGCCCGCGCCGATGATGAGCAGAGCGAGGCCCTGGTACCCGAGGAACAGGCCGAGGGTGACGACGAACGACGGGATGCCGATCCGCGCCACGAGGAAGCCGATCAAGGCTCCCGTCGCCAGGCCGATGAGCAGGCCGAGAGCGAGTGCGAGCGGCCACGGGACGTCGAGCTTGACGTTGAGGACGACGAAGGATGCGATGCCCACGCCGCCGGTGACACCCGCCGACAGGTCGATCTCGCCGAGGAGCAGCACGAACACCAGCGCCATGCCGAGGACGACGAGGGATGCCGCCTGGCTCATGAGGTTCGCGAAGTTCACGGGAGTGAAGAAGAAGCGGCTCAGGATGCTGAAGAGGATGACGAGGAGGATGAGACCGCCGACGGCCGGCAGCGCCCCCATCTCGCCGCCGCGCACACGCTGCAGCCAGGCATTGATCTGATCGCCGACGCCGCCCTCGACGCCGCTGCCGATGAGGTCGCTGACGACGGGGTCGGGTGCCGCCGCGGTCCGGGTGCTGGTGCTCATGCGTCGCCTCCGACGGGGATCGTGGATGTCCCGACGAGCTGCACGCCCGGCGGGACCTTGGTTCCGGTGATGTAGCCGACGATGTCGTCGCGGGTGGTCTCGGTGGTCGCGACCTGGGCGACCATCTGGCCGAGGTAGAGGACGGCGATGTCGTCGGCGACCGCGAACACGTCGGCCAGGTTGTGGCTGATGAGCACGACGGCCACACCCTGATCGGCGAGCCGTCGGACGAGGTTGAGGACCTGCTCCGTCTGCGCGACGCCGAGGGCTGCGGTGGGCTCGTCGAGGATGACCACACGCGCCTTCTTCAGCACCGCGCGGGCGATCGCGACCGTCTGCCGCTGGCCGCCGGACAGGCTCGAGACCTTCTGGCGGACGCTCTTGACGGTCCGCACGGACAGCGACCGCAGCGTGTCGGACGCCTCCTTCTCCATGCGCCCCTCGTCGAAGGTGCCGCCGATCACCTCCTCGCGGCCGAGGAACATGTTCTGGACGATGTCGAGGTTGTCGCACAGGGCGAGGTCCTGGTAGACGACTTCGATCCCCAGGGCACCCGCTTCGCGGGGGGTCCGGAGCGACTGCTCCTGACCGTCGACGAGGATCTCGCCGGTGTCGTAGGGCTGCACGCCGGCGAGGCCCTTGATCAGAGTGGACTTTCCGGCGCCGTTGTCGCCGACGAGGGCGGTGACCATTCCCGGTCGGACCGTGAGGTCGACGCCCTTGAGGACGCTGACCGGGCCGAAGGACTTCGTGACGCGCCGGAGTTCGATGATGGGTTCGCTCATGCGGGTTCTCCTGAGAGGTCGAGGTGTCGCGCACCCTCGTCAGATCACTCGACGCCGTACTCGGCGCACTTGTCGGCGAGGCTGACGCCGGCGATCTCGCCGGAGCAGACGTCCGAGGCCGAGGCGTCGCCGGCGGCGACGACATCCTTGACCTCGTCGGGCCCGACGAGCTGCGGCGTCACCGCGATGTACGGCGTGCCGTCCTCGAGCTTCTGGTCCGCGCTCGGCGTCGATCCCTGGAGGAGGTCGGTCGCGACCTTGATCGCGGCCTCGGCCTCATCCTTGACCGGCTTGTAGACCGTGGCGGTCTGCCACCCGGTGAGGATGTTGCGCAGGCCCTCGACGTTCGCGTCCTGGCCCGAGACGGCGACACCCGTGAGGTCGCGGTCCTGGAGCACCTTGATGACGCCGTCCGCGTTGGTGTCGTTTGCGGCCCAGACGCCGTCGACCTTGCCGCCGTTGGCGGTGAGCGCCTGCTCGAAGTTGGTCTGCGTCTTCGCGCCGTCCCAGACTCCCGGGGGCTCCGCGACCGGCTTGATGCCGGCTGCTTCCATGACCTCGACGGCGCCCTTCTTGAACATCGCCGCGTTGCCGTCGGTCGGGTCGCCGCCCATGTAGTAGACGGCCGCGGTCGCCGGGTCCTTGCCCGCGGCCTCGAGGCCGTCGAGGACCGTCTGCCCTTCGAGCTTGCCCACCTCGACGTTGTCGAAGGAGACGTAGTAGTCGGCGCCCTGGAACGGACGGTCGTAGGCGATGACGGGGATGCCCTGGGACTTCGCCTTGGTGGCCACACCCACAGCGGCGCCGTTGTAGTCGACGAGCAACATCACGCCGCAGCCCTGGGTGAGCTGCTGGTCGCCGATGGTCGCGTACTTCGAGGTGTCGCCCTGCGCGTTCTGGATGTCGACGTCGAAGCCGGCGGCCTTGAGGCCCTCATCCAGGTACTTGCGGTCGAAGTTCTCCCAGCGGGGCGAGGACGCCGCGTCGGGGAGGATGACGCACGCGCGGCCGGCTTCGGCCGGTTCGGCGCCGCCGCTCGAGCCCGCGGGTGCCGGGGTGTTCGAGGTGGAACAGCCGGCGAGCAGGAGTGCAACGGCCCCCAGGGCTGCTGCGACGGACAGGGACTTCTTCATCGTTCGCCTTTCGACAGTGAAATCAAACGAGCGCGACATCGCGCTTGACGATGATCTTGATGCGTTCACGAAATGAAGTCAAGATGTGAACATAACGCTTTCGTCACCGCTGACGACCCGATGCGCGGCGACCCACAGCGTCCTCCAGCGCGGGTGCGACTCGCTAGAGGGCGCCGGAGCCCAGCCGCGACCGCCGGGTGACGGCGTCGAGCGCGACGGCGAAGACGAGGACCGCTCCGGTGACCATGAACTGCACGGCCGAGCTCAGGTTCACGAGGGTGAGGCCGGAGGAGATCGCCTGGATCACCACGACGCCCAGCAGCGCCGCGAAGGCCGACCCTCGACCTCCGAAGAGGGACGCGCCACCGATGATGGCCGCCGCGATCGCGTTGAGGTTCGTGTCGGCGGCACCGGTGCTCTGGTTCGCCGCCGCCAGGCGAGCGGCCGCCAGCAGCCCGCCGGTGGCCGCCAATGCCGAGCACAGGACGAAGACCGAGATCACGACGCGGTCGACACGGATGCCGGCCCGCCGCGCCGCCTCGATCGAGCCGCCCGCTGCGAACACCGACCGCCCCCAGCGGGTGCGGGTCAGGGCCAGATGGGCCGTCACGACGAGCACGACGAAGAGCACGAACATGACACCGACGCCGCGCGAGAGACCCAGGTACCAGCACGCGCCGACGAGCCCGGTCAGAAGCAGCACGCCGCGGATGACGATGGTGAGGGTGCGCTCGCTCTCGAGCTCGGCTGCCGCTCGCCGTCGCGCGCGGCGGAGCAGCGTCGCGGTGTAGGCGACCGCGGTGCCCACGGCGAGCGCGTACGCCAGCCAGTGCGGCAGGTACATCTGCTGCGCGAACTGCACGATCCACGAATCGAACGGGAGGTTGATCGACCCGGCGTCGCCGAGGACCCACAACTGGACCCCGAGGAGGCCGAGCAGCCCCGCGAGCGTCACGACGAAGCTCGGCAACCCGAGCTTCGTCCGGAGGACGCCGTAACAGACTCCTACGACGCAGCCGGCGGCGATCGCGGCCGCCACCGCGAGCGGGAGCGGCCACTGCAGCTGCACGGCTCCGACGGCGAGGATCGCGGCGGCGACACCCGACATCGAGCCCACGGACAGGTCGATCTCGCCGATGAGGAGGACCAGGACGATGCCGAGCGAGATGGTGCCGATCGCCGCGCACTGCATGAGCAAGTCGCTCAGGTGCCGACTGGTGAGGAAGACGGGGTTCAGCGTCTGGAAGACGATCGCGATCACGACCAGGGCGATGACCACCGGCATCCGACCCAGTTCGCCTGACCGCAGGCGCGCGAGCGCAAGGGCGACGACGCCGGCGTCGCGGGTCATCGATCGCCCTCCGCGCGCCGTCGGGCCTCGGCGAGAGGGATGACGGGGGCGCGTGGTTCGAGGGGTTCGGGATGCGGGCGCGCAGCGTCCAGGGCACCGGTGATCGCCGCGATCAGAACCTCGCTGGTGGCCTCCTCGGCGTCGAATTCCCCGTTGTTGCGCCCGAGGCGCAGGACGACGATGCGGTCGGCGACGGCGAGCACGTCGGTCAGATTGTGGCTGATGAGCACCACACCGTGCCCGCGGTCCCGCAGTCGCTCGATGAGGTTGAGCACCTCGGCGGTCTGCGCGACGCCGAGCGCCGCGGTGGGCTCGTCGAGGATGACGATCCGCGGCTCGCCGATGAGCGAGCGCGCGATCGCCACCGTCTGACGCTGACCCCCCGAGAGCGTCGAGACCGGCACCCGCACGGAGGGGATCTTCGCGGCGAGTTCGCGCAGCAGCATCCAGGTCCGCTCCTCCATCGCGACCTCGTCGAGCCGCCCCCGTTCGAGGAGCTCCCGGCCGAGCCAGAGGTTGGCGACGACGTCGAGGTTCTCGCACAGCGCGAGATCCTGGAAGACCGTGGCGATGCCGAGGTCCTGGGCGTCGGCGGGGCTGGACAGCTGCACCGTCTCGCCGTCCAGCTCGATCGTGCCCGAATCGGCGGGGTGGACTCCGGCCAGCACCTTCACGAGCGTGGACTTGCCCGCGCCGTTGTCGCCGACGAGGGCGACCACCTCGCCCTCGCGGACGCGGAAGTCGACGCCGTTCAACGCGCGGACGGCACCGAACCGCTTGTCGATGCCGCGCATCGTGAGGACGTGGTCGCCGGTCCGGCGCGAGGAGACGGTCACGGGTGGCTCACTCCAATCCCGCTGCGGCGCACGCCTGGGCGTAGGCCGGGGTGCAGATGTCCTGCAGGGTCCAGAACCCGTCCGCGACGACGGTGGTGGCGATGTCGTCGACGGTGACGGCGACGGGCGTGAGGAGCGTCGCGGGGATGCCGTCGACCGTCGTGTCGCCCGTCGGCCTGTCCCCGGCCGCGAGCTGCATTGCCACGTCGGCCGCGATCGTCGCCTCGGTGCGCAGGGCCTTGTAGACGGTCATGTACTGATCGCCCGAGACGATGCGCTGGAGCGCGGTCAGTTCGGCGTCCTGCCCGGTGACGAGGGGGAACGGCGAGACGTCGGCCGCGCGGAGGGCGGCGATCGCACCGCTCGCGGTGCCGTCGTTCGCGGCGTACACGGCGACGATCTCGTCGCCGTACTGCGCGATCTGGCCGGCGACCCAGGCTTGCGCCTTGTCGGGGCTCCAGTCCGGGGTGTCGTACTCGGCGAGGATGCGCAGACCGGCGTCGGCGATGACCCGGCGGGCGCCCTCGCG
The DNA here is from genome assembly GCF_023715745.1 of Microbacterium oleivorans. GTDB lineage: Bacteria > Actinomycetota > Actinomycetes > Actinomycetales > Microbacteriaceae > Microbacterium > Microbacterium oleivorans_D. Next base: position 381,783 of record NZ_JAMBOV010000002.1, read on the forward strand.
GAACTGCGCCGCGTTGCTGTCCGTCGGCGAACCGTGGACCATGAGGATGCCGCCGTCCGTCCGGCCCTCGCGCTCGAGCCCCGCGACGAGCGCCTCTGCCTGCAGCTCGCCGACCCGCTCGTTGTCGAACGACACGTAGTACGCGGGCGTCCCACCGCCGACGATCATCCGGTCGTACGAGATCACGGGGACGCCCTCGGCGGTCGCTGCGGCCAGGATCGACGCCGCGGCGCGTCCGTCGACGGGGTCGAGCACGAGCACCGCCGCGCCCGCCGCGAGGGCGGACTCCGCCTGCTGCTGCTGGCGTGCGGCATCCTGATCCGCGTTCGTGTACAGCACCTGGGCGTCGCCGAGTTCTGCGATGCGCTCCTCGAAGACCGGCCGGTCGAAGGTCTCGTACCTGGCGGTCTTCTTGTCGGGGAGGAGGAGGCCGATCGTCGTGCGGCCGGGGGAGTTGTCCGGCAGCGCGCAGCCCGAGAGTGCGGCGGCCGTTGCCCCCACCACGACGAGGGCGGCGAGCAGCCGTCTCATGCGGTGAACGCGACCAGGTCTGCGTCCACCGCGACGTGATCGAGAGCGAGCGCGATGGCTCCGCGGGTCTCGGCCCATTCCGCGAAGTCCGACGCCACGATCTCGGGGACGCCTCCGCCGAGGACGGAGCGCTCGAGGGCGTGACGCAGGGGCGCGAGGAGGATCTCGCCGGCGCGCGCGAGCTCACCGCCGACGACGATGCGTTCGGGGTCGATGAGGTTGCACAGGCTCGCCGCGGCGATGCCGATGTGGCGCCCGGCATCCGCGATCGTCCGCTGGGCCGCCGCGACGCCGTCACCCGCTGCCGTCACGAGGTCGCGCAGGCGGTGGATGCCGTCGGCCTCGGTGAATCCCGCGAGCAGCGCGGGGCCGGCGGCGACGGTCTCGAGGCAGCCGCGATTGCCGCAGCGGCAGCGGCCGCCGTTCTCATCGATCGTCATGTGGCCGATCTGACCGGTGCGGCCGCTCACACCGCGGAAGAGGTCGCCGTCGACGAGCAGGCCCGCGCTGATCGAGTGGCCGACGGTGATGTAGACCGAGGAGGAGGCGCCGCGGGCGGCGCCCTCGCGTGCCTCGGCGAGGGCACCGAGGTTGGCTTCGCTGTCGACGTGGACGGGGCGGCCGATGCGGGCCGACAGGCTGCGCGCGATGTCGACGCCGTCCCACCCGGGAAGGAGCCCCGGAGTCGAGATGACGGAGGTCCGCGGGTCGACCGGCGCCGGGAGCGCGAGTCCGACGGCGAGGAGGTCGGAGAGCGACCCGCCCAGGCCCTCCACCATGTCGCCGAGCAGCAGACTCAGGCGGTCGAGTTCGGCGTCGTGACGATGATCGGGCGCGAGCGGCAGCGAGGTCTCGGCGACCACCGACCGCGTGGCGTCGGCGATCGCGACGTGCAGCTTGCGAGTCGAGAAATGCGCGCCCGCGACCAGGCCCACCTGGCGGGCCAGGGAGACGAGGGTGGCGCGACGGCCGCTGCGCGAGGTGAACGAGGTGTGCAGCACCCCCGTCGCGGTGAGCTCCTTGACGATGTTGGACACCGTCGCGGGGGAGAGGCCGGTTGCTCCCGCCAGCTCGATCTGCGTCAGACGCCCATGACGCTTGAGCGAATCGAGCAGACGTGCACGATTCGCTTCTCGCAGCGAGGACTGCGAGCCGGGCGGTGTTGACCGGCGAGCCACGGGGACACCCTACCGCGCGAGGGCTGTCCCGGGCCCGCGATGTCAGACGGCGTCGACGAGCCGGACGCGCACGATGTTCGTGGTCTCGTCCAGCTCGGCGACCTTCGGATGATCCTTCACGAAGTCCGAGAACGAACGGTGACCGAGCGCCTTCTCGCTGAAGGACGGGTCCATCCGCTTCAACAGGTTCTTCACGGCCGACAGGTGCACCCACTCCTCGTCCGTGCGCTCGTGCTCCAGCCGGAGTGCCCGCGACAGGAGCTGCTCGACGGGGTCGACGGTCTTGCGGCGGCGTCGAGCCGCGGTCGGAGCCGCCTCGGGAGCGGGCTCGGGTTCGGGCACGGCCACCCCGGGGAGCGCGTCGTAGGCGTCGAACTGGTCGCAGGCGGCGGCCAGGGACTTGGCCGTCGATCCCGCGACGCCGACCGCGACGACGTAGCGCCCGAGGCGCTTGCACCTCTGCGCCAGCGGGACGTAATCGCTGTCGCCGGCGACGATGACGACGTGGGTGAGGTCCTCGAGGCGGAAGAGGTCTTCGACGGTGTCCACGGCGAGGCGGATGTCGGCGCCGTTCTTCGCGTACGCCGCCGCGGGGAACAGCTGCACGAGGTCGACGGCTCGGGCGACGAGCTGCTGCCGGTACAGCGAGTTGACGGGGGAGGACCAGTCCGCGTACGCCCGGGTCAGGACGAGCGTCCCGAACGAGGCGGCGTAGTCCATGATGGCGCCCACGTCGATCATCGCCGTCGACAGGCGGTCGGCGATCTCCTTCTCGTCGGGATCCGCGGCGATCCGCTGTCGATCCCGTGAGTAGCTGTTCCGACCGTGCACCCGGTCGTACCAACTCATGACGATGTTGTCGAAATCGAGGTAGACCGCGACACGCGGGGTGGAGGAGTCCGGCATCCCCCCAGTCTTACAGTTCGCGGCGCGAAGGTGTCCCGGGAACCGTGTCGCTGAGACCGAGAACGAAGGCGAGGATGTCCCGTGCCGGCGCCGAGCGTGCCGGACCGCGGCCGAGGGACCAGCCCGCGTCCTCCGCCACGAGGGTGGCGCCCGACACGGCGGCGCGGCGCTCGAAGGGCATGCGCGTCACGGCATACAGGGCGACCGCGCCGCTGGTCGTGGCGGGCAGGTTAACGGATCGATCGCCCGCGAGGACGAGCAGTGCGCGCGTCGCATCGACGAGGGATCGGATGCGGCGGCGCCGACCGGCGCGGATGCGCGCCGCCGCGTCGGCCAGCGGCAGCGCCCCGTCGAGGCCCGCATCGGCGAGGAACCGAGCCTCGTCGTCAGGCGAGGTGATCAGCGGGGCCGCTGAGAGGACGGCATCCGCCATCGCCTCGCGCCAGTCGCCCGTCACGGCGGACTCGTCGACGCGTTCGCGGTTGCTGAGCGGCAGATGACGCGAGAGGTCGGACATGCGGTCAGCTTAAATCGGGAATCGGCGCTCGCGTCGATGTGACAGACGCGTCTGTCACACGTGGAAGCCGTGAATCCGTGAGACATAGGGTGGGTCGAGGGGGTTCGTGTGCATAATGGCGCTGAATCCATGTGACCGTGAACATCCAGCGAGGGGCCCGATGAGCGACGATGCCGCCGGCCGGAGAGCGAGTATCCGGGACGTCGCGCGCCTCGCCGAGGTCTCGCACCAGACGGTCTCCCGCGTCTTGAACGACCATCCGAGCATCCGGCCCGAGACGCGCGACCGCGTGCTCGCGGCCATGAGAGAGCTCTCCTACAGCCCGAACCGAGCGGCGCGTGCCCTCGTGACGAGTCGGTCGCGGACGATCGGCATCCTCGCCGCCTCGGCGACGCAGTACGGACCCGCCTCCTCCATCGCCGCGATCGAGGCAGCCGCTCAGGCCCGCGGCTACTGGGTCTCCACGGCGAACATCGATCCCGGCGATCCGCAGTCGATCCCGGACGGCATCTCGCACCTGATGGCGCAGTCCGTCGAAGGCCTCGTCGTGATCGCCCCGCAGGTGCGGGTCATCCGCGCCATCGCCGCGCACGCCGTGGACGTCCCCTTCGTGACGCTGCAGTCCACCGACCAGGCCGCCGGGCATTCCGTCGCGGTCGACCAGATCACCGGCGCGCGCCTGGCCACGCGTCACCTGATCGAGCTCGGGCACCGTTCCATCTACCACCTCGCCGGTCCGCAGGACTGGATGGAGGCCGAGGCGCGCATGACGGGCTTCCTCGAGGAGATCAACGCGTGGGATCTCGCCACGACGGCGCCGATCCTGGGGGACTGGACGGCGGATTTCGGCTACTACGCGGGGCGGGAGCTCCTGCGCTACCGCGACTTCACCGCGATCTTCTCCTCCAACGATCAGATGGCGCTCGGGCTGCTCCACGCCGTACGCGACGAGGGCCTCGACTGTCCGCGTGACGTCAGCATCGTTGGGTTCGACGACATCCCCGAGGCGGGACACTTCTGGCCGCCGTTGACGACCGTTCGCCAGGACTTCGCCGAACTCGGACGTCGATGCGTCGAGGTCCTGCTCGACGACGCTGCATCCTCTCCCTCCGCAGCCCTCGCGCCGGAGCTCGTCGTGCGCTCGTCGACGGCGCCCGCGGGCCGGCTCTGACCCTCGCGGCGCGTCGTGTTTGACATCTCTGCGGCTGTGGGTGCATCATCTCCGATGTGAACGGTCACATGGCCGTCACCCGAGAGGGGTGACGGCGGCCGCGCAAGACGAAGGAGTCGGGCAATGACGTCGAAGGACGAGCGGTACGTGAGCGGGGTGAAGACCGAGGTCGCCGTCGCCCGCACCCGCGAGCGCGTGGCTTCGCTCCTGGTCGACCTCTCCCGCCGCGGCCTCTCTGCGGCGACGCTCTGCGAACGCGTTCCCGGCGCCGACCTGTTCGTCACCCGTCCGACGGACGTCGAGGACGATTCGACCCCCGAGAAGATGATGGTGCTGTCGCTGACCGGTCGGCCGGTCGCCGGAACGCCCGGAGAGAGCGGCATCCGTCCTGCCGATGTCGAGCTCTACGCGGCGGTTCTGCGCGAGCTCGACGGGGCGACGGCCCTCGTCCACCTCGAGACCGGTCACGCGGCGGCGTGGGCGGCGCGCGGGCGGGAGATCCCCTGCCTCACGGCGCAGGCCGCTCGCGAGTTCGGCGGAACCGTGCCCGTCCTCTCCGGTCCGCGGGTCGATCCGGTGGCGCTCATCGAGGCGCTGCGCGGCGGCGCCGCATCCGTCCTCGTGACGGGCCTGGGCGCCTTCTGCGTGGCCGCATCATCCCGCGAGGCGGTCCGGATCGCGCACGTTCTGGAGGGGATCGCTCGAACCGCCACCCTCGCCGCCGTCGCCGGCGACACCGAACCCCTCTCGGCGGAGTCGATCGCGGACCTCTCCGGTCGCGCGCGACTGCTCCGGGAACCGATCACCGACGGCCGCCGGTAGCCCGATACCGGGCGCGGCCACCCCACATAGACCCTCACGGGTCGAATGCACCACACCGGACACCACGACACCGAAGTCCACGGGAAAGGAAACACAGTGAAACTCAAGAGGATCATCTTCGTCGGCATCGCAGCCGGCGCCCTCGCGCTCACGGCGTGCGCCGGAGGCGGCAACACCGCCGGTGGCGGCGGCAACGAGGGCGGTGGCGACGGCGGCCTCATCGGCGTCGCCATGCCCACCAAGAGCTCCGAGCGCTGGATCCAGGACGGCGACGCCGTCAAGAAGGCCCTCGAGGACCAGGGCTACCAGGTCGACCTCCAGTACGCCGAGGACGACATCCCCACCCAGGTCTCGCAGATCGAGAACATGATCACCAAGGGCGCGGAGGCGCTCATCGTCGCATCGATCGACGGCACGACGCTCACCGAGGCCCTGCAGAACGCGGCGGATGCCGACATCCCGGTCATCGCCTACGACCGCCTCATCAAGGGCACCGAGAACGTCGACTACTACGCGACGTTCGACAACGAGCTCGTCGGCAACCAGCAGGCGTGGACGGTCCTGAACGGCCTCGGCCTGACCGACCTCGAGGGCAACCCCGTCGACGGCGCGCCCGAGGGCCCGTTCAACATCGAGCTGTTCGCCGGCTCGCTGGACGACAACAACGCGTTCTTCTTCTTCAACGGAGCGATGGACGTCCTGAAGCCGTACATCGAGGACGGAACGCTCGTCGTGAAGTCGGGTCAGACGAGCATCGAGCAGGCAGCGACGCTCCGCTGGGACGGCGAGACCGCTCAGAGCCGCATGGAGGACATCCTGACGGCGAACTACAGCGACGGCACCCAGGTCGACGCGGTCCTCTCGCCTTACGACGGCATCTCCCGCGGCATCATCTCGGCTCTCGCCGACGCGGGCTACTCCGTCGGGGACGAGTGGCCGATCATCTCCGGTCAGGACGCCGAGGTCGACTCGGTCAAGGCCATCCTGAGCGGTGAGCAGTACGCGACCATCTTCAAGGACACCCGCGAGCTCGCCAAGGTCGCCGCGGACATGGCCGTCGCCGTGCTGAACGACGAGGAGCCCGAGACCAACGACACCACCACGTACGACAACGACGTCAAGGTCGTCCCGTCGTACCTGCTGGCGCCGGTCCCGGTCGTCAAGGACAACGTGCAGTCGGCTCTGGTCGACACCGGCTACTGGACGGCGGAGGAACTGGGTCTCTGACCCCGCTCCACCACTGACCATCCGCGTCGGCGGCGGGGTTCGCCTCGCCGCCGACGCACCCCCATCCATCCCTCACGGAAGTCGGAGATCGTGACCGAGACCATCCTCGAGATGCGCGGCATCACCAAGACGTTCCCGGGCGTGAAGGCGCTGTCGAACGTCAACTTCGCCGTCGAGCGCGGAGAGATCCACGCCATCTGCGGCGAGAACGGCGCGGGCAAGTCGACGCTCATGAAGGTGCTGTCGGGTGTCTACCCGCACGGCACCTATGACGGCGAGATCCACTACGCCGGTGACGTCGTCGAGTTCAAGAGCCTGCGCGACAGCGAAGCGCGCGGCATCGTCATCATCCACCAGGAGCTCGCCCTCAGCCCCTACCTGTCGATCGCCGAGAACATCTTCCTCAACAACGAGCGCACGGGCCCCGGCGGCCTGATCGACTGGAACAAGACCAACTTCGAAGCCGCCGAGCTCCTCAAGCGCGTCGGACTGCGGGAGAACCCGACCGCGAAGGTCAATCAGCTCGGTGTCGGCAAGCAGCAGCTCGTCGAGATCGCCAAGGCGCTGTCGAAGGAGGTCAAGCTCCTCATCCTCGACGAGCCGACCGCCGCGCTCAACGACGAGGACTCCGACCACCTGCTCGACCTGATCCTCAGCCTCCGCGAGGAGGGGATCACGTCGATCATCATCAGCCACAAGCTGAACGAGATCAAGAAGGTCGCCGACGCCGTCACGGTCATCCGCGACGGGAAGACGATCGAGACGATCGCGAAGACCGACGTCACCGAGGACCGCATCATCAAGGACATGGTGGGTCGCGACCTCGAGCACCGGTACCCCGACCACGAACCGCAGATCGGCGACGAGCTGCTGCGGGTCGAGAACTGGACCGCGCACCACCCGCAGGACCCGACGCGCGTCGTCGTCGACGACGTGTCGATCACCGTCCGTGCGGGCGAGATCGTCGGCATCGCGGGCCTCATGGGCGCCGGTCGCACCGAGTTCGCGATGAGCCTGTTCGGGCACAGCTACGGCACCCGCATCTCGGGCAGGGTCTTCATGCGCGGCAAGGAGATCCGCACCCGCACCGTGTCCGAGGCCATCGCCAACGGCTTGGCCTACGCGACCGAGGACCGCAAGACGTACGGCTTGAACCTCATCGAGGACATCAAGCGCAACATCTCGATGGCATCGCTCAAGAAGCTCGAGAAGGCCGGCCTGGTCGACGACAACGAGGAGTTCGCCGTCGCCAACCAGTACCGCAAGAGCATGAACATCAAGGCGCCGACCGTGCTCGCCAAGACGGGCAAGCTCTCCGGCGGCAATCAGCAGAAGGTCGTGCTGTCGAAGTGGATCTACTCCGATCCCGAGGTGCTGATCCTCGACGAGCCGACGCGAGGCATCGACGTCGGAGCGAAGTACGAGATCTACACGATCATCAACAAGCTCGCCGCCGCCGGGAAGGGCGTCATCGTCATCTCGTCGGAGCTCCCCGAACTGCTCGGCATCTCCGACCGCGTGTACGCGCTGTCGGAGGGCCGCATCACCGGTGAGGTGCCCATCAGCGAGGCCACCCCCGAACACGTCCTCAAGCTCATGACCATGGAGAAGCCCCGCTGACGGGGCAGGAGACACACATGTCGAACACCACCACACCCCCGGAGACCGCCGCCGGCGGCGGCATCAACCCCGCCGACAACCGCGTCACCCGCTGGCTGACGACGGTCCTGTCCGACCTCGGCCGCAACGGCATCTTCATCGCCCTCATCGCGGTCGTCGTCCTGTTCGCGATCCTCACCGACGGCATCCTGCTGCGTCCGCAGAACCTGTCGAACCTCGTCGTCCAGAACGGCTACATCCTCGTGCTGGCCATCGGCATGGTGATGATCATCATCGCGGGTCACATCGACCTGTCCGTCGGCTCGGTCGCCGCCTTCATCGGTGCGGTCTCGGGTGTCCTGGCGGTCCACTGGGGACTGCCCTGGGGCCTCGCGATCGTCCTCTCGCTCTTGATCGGCGCCCTCGTGGGCGCGTGGCAGGGCTTCTGGGTCGCCTACGTCGGCATCCCCGCGTTCATCGTGACCCTCGCGGGCATGCTCATCTTCCGCGGCCTCGCCCTCGTGGTCCTCGGCAACCAGAACATCGGCTCGTTCCCGACCGAGTACCGCTCGCTCGGCAACGGCTTCCTCGCGGGCCTGTTCGGCGAGTCCGACCCCGACCTGTTCACCCTCGTGATCGGAGCCGTGGCCATCGTCGCCCTCGCGGTGCAGCAGGTGCGCACGCGCCTCGGGCGGCAGAAGTACGACCAGGACGTCGACCCCCTTCTCTGGTTCATCGCCAAGCTCGCGCTGGTCGCGGTCGTGATCGGATGGTTCACCCTCGCACTGGCGTCCTACAAGGGCATCCCGGTCACCCTGATCGTGCTGGCCGTGCTCGTGCTCGTGTACGGGATCGTCATGAACCGCACGGTCTTCGGTCGCCACATCTACGCGATCGGCGGCAACCGGCACGCGGCGGAGCTGTCCGGCATCAAGACGCGCCGAGTGGACTTCTGGCTCTTCGTCAACATGGGCGTCCTCGCCGCTCTCGCGGGCCTCATCTTCACCGCGCGTCTGAACCTCGCCGGGCCCAAGGCGGGTGAGGGCTTCGAACTCGAGGCGATCTCGGCGGCCTTCATCGGCGGGGCCGCCGTCCAGGGCGGTGTCGGCACGATCGGCGGCGCCATCATCGGTGGTCTGATCATCGGTGTCCTGAACAACGGCATGTCCATCATGGGCATCGGCATCGACTGGCAGCAGGCCGTGAAGGGCCTCGTGCTGCTGTTCGCGGTCGCCTTCGACGTCTACAACAAGCGTCGGGCAGGTCACTGAGATGGCGAAGCAGATGTCCTCGGGAGGCGACCTCGACCGTCCCGGCCCCACGACAGCGCGGATCACGATGTGGATCTGCGGCGGCGCCGTGGGTCTCTACATGGTCGTGAGCGGCCTCATCGGTGCCCTGACCACCGGCTGAATCAGCCCGCTCGCCGGCCGACCGCATCCCCTCCTCCTCCCGTGGAAGAGGGGATGCGGTCGTTCATCGCCCGCTCATAGACTCGGGCCCATGCCCTATCTGGTCTCGCTCGTCGTCCTGGCCGGGATGATCTTCGCGCTCGTCGACATCATCACGCGGGACCAGAGTCTCGTGAAGCACATGCCCAAGACGGTCTGGATCTTCGTCGTCATCCTGCTGCCGTTCCTCGGCACCGTGCTGTGGTTCGCGATCGGCCGGGAGTACCCCCGCCGCGAGGTCAGTCGTCCGCCGCAGTTCGCCCCGTGGGCGACCGAGCCGCCGGCCGCTCCGGTGCGACCCCGGGACGCGCGTTCGACGGAGCAGCAGCTCGCCGACCTCGAACGCGAGATCGAGGAGGAGCGGCTGCGGGCCGAACTCGCCCGCCGCCGACGGGACATCGGCGACCCGGCCTGAGACCGCCGCTCAGCCGCGCGGGTACACGACGCCGATCTGCCGACGGATCTCGTCGAGCGTGCCCATGATCGCGACGCTCTCGTCGATCGGCAGGATGTCGCCGTCGGTGCGGCCCTGCGAGATGAGCTGTTCGGCGTGGAGGGCTTGGAACTGCATCCCGCGCCCCTCGATCTCGGTGCGGAACTCCTCGACGACCACTCCCTCGCGGTCGAACACGCGGAAGGTCGTGGGCGCGTAGAACACGCCGTCGATCTCGATGCGCCCCGCCGTTCCGACGATCTGCGCGGCGTTGGCGCCCGCGGCACGTGAGGACGTCAGCAAGGACGAGACGCCGCCGCCCGCGTGCACCATGGCGATCGCGACGTCGGTGTCGGCTCCCGTGCTCCCCAGCTGCGCCGTCGCGCGGATCTCGGCGGGCGCTCCGAGGACGTCCCACGCGAAGGAGATCGGATAGATCCCGAGGTCCAGGAGCGCGCCACCGCCGAGTGAGAGGTCGTTGAGCCGGTGCGTCGGGTCGTCGGTGATGTTCTGCGTGTGATCGGCGCTGACCACGCGGACCTCGCCGATGACACCGTCCGCCAGGATCTCGCGGAGGCGCACCATGTGCGGAAGGTAGCGCGTCCACATCGCTTCCATCGCCAGGAGGCCGTGGTCGGCGGCGAGGTCGCGGATCGCGACGGCCTGGTCGGCGTCGAGGGTGAGCGGCTTCTCGATGAGCACGTGCTTGCCGTGCTCGAGCGCGAGGGCGGCACCGGCGAGGTGATGACTGTGCGGTGTCGCGACGTAGACGATGTCGACCTCAGGGTCGGCGACGAGGTCCTCGTACGAGCCGTGGGCTCGGGGGATCGCGTATCTCTCCGCGAACTCCCGGGCGGATTCGAGCCGGCGCGACCCGACCGCCGTCACCGTACGGCCGGCGGTCTTCAGGTCGGAGGTGAAGGCGTGCGCGATGCCGCCGGTGGCCAGGATTCCCCAGCGAAGAGAGGTCATGTCCCGAGCCTATCGGCGTGGGCGGCGGGCCCGATCTAGAGTCGGATCGTGACCCGAACCGACGCCGCCGCCGTGGGGCGGTTCCGCGAGCTGCTGCGGATAGCGACGGTGTCGATGCCGACCGACGACCCTGCAGCCGACGACACCGCGTTCGTCGCCTTCCGCGACGCCATCGCCCGGCTCTACCCCTCCCTCCACGGCGTGCTCGAGCGCGACATCGTGGGCGGGTACTCGCTCCTCTACCGCTGGCGCGGGACGGATGCCGCGGCTCCGCTCGTGCTCATGGCCCACATCGACGTCGTGCCCGTCGTGGCAGAGGAGTGGACGCGCCCCCCGTTCGCCGCCGAGACGGTCGGGGCCGGCGAGGAGGCCGAGATTCACGCCCGCGGCGCGGTCGACGACAAGGGCTCGCTCGTCGCGATCCTCGAGGCGGTCGACGCCCTCGTCGCCGAGGGGTTCACGCCGCGACACGATGTCTACCTCGCCTTCGGCCACAACGAGGAGATCGCCGGCGACGGCGCGCAGGCGATCGTCGCGGTGCTGGGCGAGCGCGGCGTGCACCCGTCGCTCGTGCTCGATGAGGGCGGAGCGGTCGTGGAGGGCGCGATCCCCGGGGTGCAGGTTCCCACCGCGGTCATCGGTGTCGCCGAGCGCGGCGTCATGACGGTGCGCCTCACGGCCCGGGAACTCGGCGGGCACGCGTCGACACCGCCTCGCGATCCCGCGACCGCGCGACTCGCGCGTGCCGTCCTGAGACTCCACCGGCGCCCCTTCCCGACCCGGCTGGTGCCGCCCGTTCGCGCGATGTTCGAGACCGTCGCCCCGCACACCTCAGGACCCCTCCGCCCCGTGTTCGCGAGCATCGGCGTCACCGGGAGACTTCTCGCGAAGGTCTTCCCACGTCTCGGCCCCGAGCTCAACGCCCTCGTGCGGACGACCGCGGTGGTGACCGAGCTCTCCGGCGCCGCGGGGGTGAACGTGCTCGCGACCTCCGCCCGCGCCAGCGTCAACGTGCGCCTCCTGCCGGGGGACACCGCGGCGTCGGCCGCCGCCCGCATCCGTCGCGTCATCGGCGACCGTCACATCCAGGTCGAGGTCGAGTCGGCGTCGGAGCCCTCGCCGGTGTCGCCGTGGTCGGGCTCCGCGTGGGACCGCCTCGCCGCCGCGACGGCGTCCGCGCTCGGCGGAGACGTCCTCCCGACGCCCTACATCCAGCTGGGGGCGAGTGACAGCAGGTGGTTCACGTCGATCAGCGATCACGTGTATCGGTTCACACCGTTCCATCTGACGCGCGCCGAGCGGGAGGCCCTCCACTCGCACGACGAGCGCATCCGGGTCGGGTCGTGGCTGCGCGGGATCGGGTTCTACCGCGATCTCCTGCGGGCGAGCTGACCTCAGCCGCGCTCCGCGAGCGCCTTGGAGATGCGCTGCAGCGAGACGGGCTCCGCGGTGCCGAGGCGCTGGGCGAACAGACTGATCCGGAACTCCTCGAGCAGCCAGCGCGCGTGCGCGAGGTGCGCAGGAGCGCCGGACGGAAGGGGGAGCGTGCCGCCGGCATCCGCGTACAGGGCGGCGGCCCGTTCGTATTCGGTCATCCGCTGACGATCGCGACCCGGGTTGTCGGCCAGGGTGTCGACCCGCTCCTTCGCCCCCTGCAGGTATCGGGGCAGGTGGGCGAGGCGGTCGGTGCCGGTGCGGGAGAGGAAGCCCGGGTGGATGAGCGCCGCAAGCTGACCCTTCACGTCGCCGAGGGCCGCGAGCAGCGTCATCGAGTTCTGGTTCTTGACCGCGCGTTCGACGTCGCGCTGCAGGGTGAGGATGCGGGCTGCCAGCGACACCGTCTGGAACAGCTCGTCGACGATACGGCGCGAGAAGGCGTCGCGTGCGGCCTCGAACCCGGCCACCGTGCGGATGACCGTCTCGCCCATGACGGCGTCGGCCACGGCGACCCGGGCATCCTCGATCAGGGCCTTCGCCGAGGGGTAGGGCGACGCCGCGAGCGCCAGCTTCTCAGGCGAGGTCAGGTGATCCATGACGTAGGCCGTGGGGGAGGGGACGGCGAGCAGCAGCAGACGGCGGACGCCCGCCCGCGTGAGCTCGGCCGCCCGTTCGGCGGCCGCCTCGATGCGCAGCGACACCGCATCCTTCGTGTCCACGAGGGCGGGGTAGCCCCGTACGACACCGCCCGCCACCTTCGTGTCCACGACGGCGGGCAGGTCGCCGACGTCCCACGTCGTGATGCCCGTGCGCTCGATCGGCGCGCTCGCGGCCGCAACGGCTGCCGACGGGGATGCCGACGGTGCGGGCCCCTTCGTCGGGGTGAGCGACCGGGCCACCGACTCCCGGGCTCGGCCGGCGAGGCGGTCCTGGAGCGCGCGCAGGTCGCGGGACGACGCCACCGTGCGACCGCGCTGGTCGACGGCGCGGAACGAGACCGTGAGGTGCGCGGGAACCCGGTCGAGGTCGAAGTCGCGCTCGGTGACCGGCTGATGGGCGACCCGCTGGATGCGCGCGGCCAATGCCGCCCGCAGCGACGAGGCCGGGAGGCCGTCGGTGTCCTCGGGGCCCGAGCCGCGCAGCTCGTCGCCGAGGGTCGCCGCCCAGTCCGCAGCGGGGACGACGTGTCGGCGTATCGCCTTGGGGAGCGCCTTGATGAGCGCCGTGACGAGCTCGTCGCGCATGCCGGGGACCTGCCAGTCGAATCCGTCCGGCCGCAGCTGCGCGAGCAGGGCGAGCGGCACGACGATGCTCACGCCGTCGTCGGGGGCTCCGGGTTCGAAGCGATACGCGACGGAGAGCACCTGATCGCCCTGTCGCCAGCGGGCGGGGAAGTCGCGCTCGTCGGTGCGTGCGGCCTCGCCGAGGAGGTCCGCCTCCGTCATGTCGAGGAGCTTCGGGGTGCGCGGCTGGGTTTCGCGCCACCATGCTTCGAAGGAACGCACGTCGAACACGTCGTGCGGGACCCGCGTGTCGTAGAAGGCGTACACGGCCTCGTCGCCGACGAGGATGTCGCGGCGCCGCTCCCGCTCCTCGATGCGCTCGAGTTGCCGGCGGAGCTCCCCGTTGCGACGCTCGAACGCGGTCAGGCGCTTGTCGAGGTGCTGACTGTTCCACTCGCCCTCGACGAGCGCGTGACGCAGGAACAGCTCCCGCGCCAGATCGCGGTCGCGGCGGGCGAGCTGCACCCGGCGGCGGGGGATGAGCTCGACGCCGAAGAGCGTCACCTTCTCCGCCGCGACGGCGGCGCCGGCATCCTTCGACCAGTGCGGATCGCTGAGGCTGCGGTGCGCGAGGTCGCCCGCGAGGTCCTCGGCCCAGGCGGGGTCGATCGCCGCAACGGTGCGACCGAACAGGCGCGAGGTCTCGACGAGCTCGGCGGCCATGACGGCGTCGGGGGAGGCCTTGCGCAGTCCCGAGCCGGGGAAGACCGCGAACGAGGCGCCCCGCGCGCCGCGGTACTGCGGCAGGGGCTTGCGAGCGTTCTTCTTGGCGGGATCGGTCGTGACCGAGCGCGTGTCGAGGATGCCGATGTGGGAGAGGAGCCCCGACAGGATCGCGCGGTGCAGCGCGTCGGGGTCGGCGGCGCCCGCGGGTTGCCGCGGGGTGTCCTTCGGCGACCCGGAACGCGACAGCGTGCTCAGCTGCCGGTGCACGTCGAACCACTCCCGGACGCGGACGTAGTTGAGGTGTTCGCTGCGGCACAGGCGCCGGAACGCGCTGGAGCCGAGCTCGCGCTGCTGCTCGCGCAGGTGGTTCCAGAGATTCAGCAGCGTGAGGAAGTCGCTCGTCGGATCGACGAACCGCGCGTGCAGCCGGTCGGCCTCCTCCCGCCGCTCCTCGGGGCGCTCCCGTACGTCCTGGATCGACAGGCCGGCGACGATCGCGAGGACGTCCCGTGAGACCCCGAGCTTCTCGGCCTCGAGCAGCATCCGTGCGAAGCGCGGGTCGATCGGCAGGCGTGCGATGCGGCGGCCGAGTCCGGTGAGCCGGAGGGCCCCCGTGCGGCCGGCGACGGCGCGCAACTCGGTCAGGAGCTCGACTGCCGCCTTCACCCCGCGACTGTCGGGCTTCGTGAGGAACGGGAACTCGGTGACGTCGCCGAATCCGAGCGAGAGCATCTGCAGGATGACGGAGGCGAGCGACGTGCGCAGGATCTCGGGCTCGGTGAACTCGGGACGAGCCGCGAAGTCGTCCTCACCGTAGAGACGGATCGCGATGCCCGCCGAGGTGCGCCCGGCGCGGCCGGAGCGCTGCTGCGCCGACGCCTGCGAGATCGCCTCGATCGGCAGGCGCTGGATCTTCGAGCGCACGCTGTAGCGCGAGATGCGCGCCGTGCCGGTGTCGACGACGTAGCGGATGCCGGGGACCGTCAGACTCGTCTCGGCGACGTTCGTGGCGAGGATGACGCGGCGCCTCACGCCCGCGACCGAGGACGGCTCGAAGACGCGGTGCTGCTCGGCGGACGAGAGCCGGCCGAACAGGGGCAGCACCTCGGTGGGGCGGGCGTCCTTCGCGTACAGGCCGCGGACGGCATCCATCGCGTCGCGGATCTCGGCCTCGCCGGGAAGGAAGACGAGCACGTCGCCGTCGGGCTCGCGGTCGAGTTCTCGGAGTGCGGCGAGGAGCCCGTCGACGTCGTCCTCGGACTCGGTGTCGTGCGGGCGGTAGCGGATCTCGACGGGGTAGGTGCGGCCCGAGACCTCGATGATCGGCGCAGGCACGCGCTCGCTGTCCGCGCCCGGCGCCGCGAAGTGCGCCGCGAAGCTCTCGGGATCGATCGTCGCCGAGGTGATGATCACCTTCAGGTCGGGACGCTCGGGCAGGATGCGGGCGAGGTAGCCCAGCAGGAAGTCCACGTTGAGCGACCGCTCGTGGGCCTCGTCGACGATGATGGTGTCGTAGCGGCGCAGCAGCCGGTCGCGGTGGATCTCGTTGAGGAGGATGCCGTCGGTCATCAGCGTGACCTGCGTGGCCTCGGTCACCTCGTCGGTGAAGCGGACCTTGTAGCCGATCGCGCCGCCGAGCGGCACCTGCACCTCGTGGGCGAGGCGCTCGGCGATGGAGCGGGCGGCGATGCGCCGCGGCTGGGTGTGCGCGATGCCGGTGCGGCCCAGTTCGAGGCACATCTTGGGCAGCTGTGTCGTCTTGCCCGAACCGGTGGCACCGGCGACGATGACGACCTGATGCTCCGCGATGGCGCGCGCGATCTCGTCCCGTGCGGCGCTGACGGGCAGCTCCGGGGGATACGAGATGACGGGGACGGGTGCGGACACAGCCTTCGATGCTATCGCGCGGCCGGATGCCGGCGGTCGCCGCCCGCCCGTCCGCGGACCGGCGGTCAGCGGTCGGCGGTCTGCGGGGCGTCGAGGAGGGGCAGGTCCGCAGCCGTCACGAGGCGCGAGAGCACGGCGTGCTCGACCAGCCGCGCGCGGCGATTGGTGGCGAGCTTGCCGGCGCCGCCGCGGAGGCCCTGGACGCCTTCGCGGTCGAACTTGTCGCACACGTTGTCGAGCTTGCGGTTGAAGGTCGTGAGCGGCCACCCCAGGCGCTCCGCCGCCTTCGCGGACGAGGGGATCTGACTGGATCCCATCATCCCGCCGCGCAGGATCGGTTCGCACAGTGCGATCAGCAGCAGGCGCTGGCTCGCCGTCATCGGGACCGCGCCGATCGTCGTGCCCCCGTCGGTGCTGTCGCCCTCGAGGGCCGAGATCCTGCCGGTGAACCGGGCGGAGCCGTTGCGGATCGTGAACTCGTACGTGTAGGCGCCCGCGGTGAACATGACGACGAGCTCGGGGAAGACCAGAGGCACCCGTGTCCCGGGACCGAGCATCGCCTGGTACGCACCGTCGGCGGTGGCGAGGGCGACCGAGATCGATCGTCCCGTGTTGGTCAGCCACCACATCCCCTGCGAGGACTCGATCTCGAGGAGCCGCCGGTGCAGGTAGGGGTTCGTGTCGATCACGAGGTCCGCATCGCGACCGATCGAGAACGTCTCGCCCGGCGTGGGATGGAACCAATCCCCGCAGAATTCGATGCCGAGCTCGGCGGCCTCCGTCTCGGCCGTCATCTCGATGTCCTCCGTCATCCGATTCCCCCCTGAACGATCACGACGATGCCCCACACGGCGGCGGCGACGATCGCCGTCCCTGCGAGGGCGACAAGCAGCAGGATGCCTCCGTGGGTCCGCCTCGGCGGCGCGGACGGCGTGAGCGGCGGCGCCGCGATGTCCGTCCGCACGATGGCGGGGCCCGTTTCGACGCGACGGGGCCCATAGACGGACTGGGACACGAGCGTGCCCGGCGCCGAGGCCGTCCGCGGGGTGTCCGCCCGCCCGTGCGCGATGGCGGTGCCCCCGGTGGTGGGCCGGGGCACGAGCGGCCTCGCCGTCGCGCGGGTCGGGTCGTCCGTGCGCCGATCGGCGATCAGCGTCTCGTCCTCGGAACCGGCCGTCGGGTCGGGAGCGGAGCCGGTGCGGCGGGCCACGATGCGCGTCGCCTCCTCGCGATCCGCACGCAGCTCGCGGCGTGTGCGGGGCGCGTGACGGCTCTGGTCGTCCAGCGGGTCAGTCATGGCGTCTCCGTCGCGACGGCACGGTCTCCACCTCGATCGTGCCGGTCGCGGGCTCGCTCGTGACGAGCCCGCCCGTCGTGTCCTCGAGACGGGGGTGGATGCCGCCGCCCACCACGTCGACGACGATCGCCGTCACGTTGTCACGTCCGCCGTGAGCCAGGGCCTGGGCGACGAGCGCACCGGTCGTCTGCGCCGGCGATGCACCGCTCAGGAGTCCCGCCCGGATGGCCTCGTCCGTGATCTCCCCGGACAGGCCGTCGGAGCAGACGAGGAGGCGCTCGCCGGTGACCACCGGCAGCAGCCAGAAGTCGGCCGGACTGCGCTCGCCGCCGACGGCGCGCGTGATGACGTTGCGCCCTTCGAACGAGGACATGTCCTCGCGTGCGAGGCGCCCGGCATCCACCATCTCCTGCGCGATGGAGTGATCGATCGTCAGCTGTTCCAGCCGCTCCGCGATCAGGCGGTAGACGCGGGAATCGCCGATGTTGACGACGAGCCACCGCTGCTCGCCGTCGTGCTGCACCGCGACGATGCCGGTGAGGGTCGAGCCGGCGCCGCGGGTCGTGCCGCGCGCAATGACCCCGACGGCGCGATGGGCGGCGTGAACCGCCTCGGCGACCTCCTCCGGCGCGACGTCGCTGCGTCCCACGAACCCACGGAATGCGTCGACCACGGCCGCGGCCGCACGGTCGCCGGCCTCATGACCGCCCATGCCGTCGGCCACGATGAAGACCGGGTAGCTCGCGAGGTGTGCGTCCTCGTTCACCCGACGTCGCAGGCCGGTGTCGGTGAGTGCGCCGCTGATGACGTCGACGTGCGGCGACCGATCAGAAGTCATCTCGCCCCCGTGTCGAGGAACAGCTCCGCGTCGCCGAGGAGGAACCGGCCCGCGAGGGCGACCGCCGTGCCCACCGCGATCTCGCTGTCGCCGTCGCCGACGATCACGCCGTTCGTCGACGAGAGGTCGGTGATGCTCCACCCTCCGGCGTCGCGGCGGAGCAGTGCGTGGGTCTTCGAGATCGTCTTCGTGGGGTCGTCGACCGCGACGGCATGGGCACCGGGGGCCTCGGCCGGCGGACTCGGGTTCCGCCCGAGGACGACGAGATCGCCGGCGAGCGCGACCGTCTGCCCGTTCGGAAGGCGCAGCGACGCGGCCGGGCGTCGGTGCGCGGCGATGACCGTCTGCTCCTCGACCTCGGTGCCGGTCGGCCAGGACGCGGCGGGGGCCGCGGGCGGCGCGGCGGGCGTGGCGGGTGCGAGCGACGGCGGCGACCAGGCCGGGGCGGGGGAGGCTGCCGGGGAGGGGGCCGAGGCGGGTGGGGCGAACGCGGCCGTGTCCGCCGGGGCCGATGCCGCCGAGCGCGCGGGCCGCGGGTCGTCGGCGAACGGTGTCGGCGGCAGGCCGGGGCGTGACAGCCCCCGCCAGCGCGCCGATCCCCAGCCGATGACGGAGGCCCAGACGGGGAGGAGTGCGACCCCGAGCAGGACGAACCCGGCGCCACGCTCGAAACCGCGGTTCAACGGTCCCATCATCCGGAGGAGGAGGACGACGGCGGCCGCGAGGAAGACGAGGAGGAGGAGGATCGGGACGAGCGTCGCGCCCAGGAGTGCGCCCGCGGCGTCGCCGCCGGAGCCGCCGAAGGCGGCGTTCTGCGCGGACGCCACGAACAACGCGTTGGTGACCGAGGCCAGGACGGCGGTGAGGAGGCCGCCGCCGATCAGCACGACCGCCCACCACCCCTTCATCCCGGCCACCTCGAACAGGATCCAGAGGTTGAGGACCGGAACCCACGCGCGGGAGGCGGGGCGGTCGACCTTGCGGAAGACCGCGCCGAGCGCCAGAGCCGTCCACACGTAGAGGCCGGCGGCCAGGATCAGCTGCACGACGGCGAACACGAGCGCGGCGACGGCGACGCCGGCCGCGGCCCCGGCCGCCTCTGCGACCTCCGCCGCGACAGGGACCTCCGTGATCACGCTCTGCATCTGTGCTCGTCCTCCGTCATCGATTCCGTCGATCCCGCACCGCACACCCTATCGGCGCCCCGCGCGTCGGCGCGGCACCAGGGAGCGCAGCGACAGCCGCGCCCGCAGCCGCGCCCACCAGCCCTTCTCCGCGGCGAAGCGCGCGCGCTCGGCGGCCACGATCCGCCAGAACTCGTCGTTCTCGGCCGCGCTCGGTGGAGCGACGTCGAAGGCGGACCGGTCCGCCCAGGTCGCCAGACGCACACCGGCCGCGTCCTCAGCGCCGCCGGCGAACAGGCGCGCCAGCTCCCGACGCGTCAGGTGCGCGGGCGCCGTGTAGCCGTGGTCGACCGCCGTGTCGACGTACTCCTCCCACCCGCCGGTGAACCGCGCCGCGACGTCGCCGCGCCGTCGGCCACGGCGGCGGAGGGCCTTGACGGTCAGGATCGTCACGAGGGGGCCGACGAGCACGACGAGCGCGAGGAGCGAGACGCCGCCGATCCGCAGCGCGGTCCACAGCGCCGTCAGATCGGCCTCCTGCGGGGTGGACTCGGGTTCGCTGCGCTCGCCGTCGGCGGGCGAGGCGTCGGCGGGGAGCACGGGCTCGGCCTCGTCCCGGCGCACCTGTGTCGGGTTCTCGGGGTCGCGGCGCTGCTCGAGATCAGGGGAGGGGAAGCTCTCGTGTTGGGGGGTCACGTCGGCGGGGACCCATCGCCCGGCCGCATCCGCCACCTCGACCCAGGCCGCGAGATCGCCGCCGCGGCAGACACCGTCCTCGCACACGGGCAGTCCCTCGGGGGAGGCGAGTCGGGTTCCGACCACGACGCGGGCGTCGAACCCGAGCTGGTCGGCGATGAGCATGGCCGCGACGGCGAACTGCTCGTCGTCGCCGACGGCGGCCACGAGGTCGGCGTCGGAGCCGTCCGGCGAGCTCGACTCACGCTCGATCAGCTGCGTGAAGAGCGCGCCGATGCGATCGGTGGAGTGGCCGGCGCGGGATGGCTGGAATCCCGCCTCCCCGAGGTCTCGCAACCAGGCCGGCGCATCGCCGCCCGGAAGGAGCAGCGCGTGGCTGAGATACCCCCGGCTCCGAAGTCGGTCGAGAAGCGTGTCGAGCGCCGCGCCGCCGGTTCCCGCGTTCTGCGTGTCCATCCACTCGGTCAGCGAGGCGGGCACGACCTCGGCGGGCAGGGCGGGGCCGCTGCGTGACGGGGTGAGGGATGCCACCGGCTCGGCCTCCGCCGGAACCGACGCCACCAGGCGGTACGCGTCCCCGTCGGCGGGGGCCGGATCAGCGATGTCGATCGCGGCGCCCGTCGCGGCGTTGAGGAAGAAGCCGTCCGCGAGCTCGGCCGCCCGGGAGCCCTCGAACGACACGGCGCGCAGGTCGCCGACCGTGGGCACCCAGATTCCCGTGCCCGCCTGGATGCGGACGGACACCGCGACCTCGCCGGGCGCGTCGGCATCGAGTCGGGACGGGACGCGGGTGAAGGCCGTCGCCGGATCGGTGAGACCGGCGTCCGGGGCGACCGCGCGCACCGTGCGTCCGTCGTAGAAGGGAAGCGTGGCGACGCGCACCCGGTCGACGCCCTGCGCGGGCGAGACCGTGAACAGCGCCTCGTCGTACCGGTCGTCGTCGAAGGACGCCCGGTACGACGCGAGCGGGCTCGGCGCACGCTCGAGTTCGAGCACCGGCTCGACGACGCTGCGCGCCACCTCGCGCGGCCGGTCCGCCAGCGCCCATGGCCCCCACAGCGCGGCGACAGCGGTGGCGGCGATCACCATCCCCGTCGCGGTCGTCACACGTGCGGTGAGGCCACGGCGACGACCGCGCGGACCTCGCGCCACCCCCGAGGCCGCGGCCGCGGTGGCCAGTGCCCGCCGGCGATCGTGGTCGGACCGCCACACCACCGCGACGAGGGCGGCCAGGACGGCGCCGACTCCGACGAGGGTCTCGGGCTGGACGGCGAGGGTGCCCAGGCGCAGCGGAGCGGACAGGGCGCGCGCGCCGAAGGCGACTCCGAAGGCGGTGGGGAGGAGGGCGACGAGGACCGCCGGCATCCACCATCTCCTGGCTCGCCAGGTGATCGACAGTGCGGCGACGGTGCAGCCGACGAAGACGAGGAGGGCAGGAGCGAGGGTCGCCTGGTACGAACCCAGCGGGAGTTCGAGGGTGAGCAGGTCCTTCCAGCCGGTCACGGGGGCTGTCGCGACGTCCACCAGCGCGCGCAGGGCGGCGTCGGGGGAGGCGAGCGAGCCCGTGGCGGCGACCGGGACACCGATGGCGACGTAGACGGCGAGGGTGGCGAGGGCGACCCACCACGCCGACCAGCGCCACCGCGTGCCGAGGGCGGCGACGAGGTGACCGGCCGCGATCCCGGCGGTGAGCACGATGATCAGCGCAGTGCTGCGGTAGATCGGCCACGTGGCGACGGCGCCGACGGCGAGGACGAGATCGAGCACGAGCGCCTGGCCGAGCAGGAAGCCCGCACCCGACGGTGCCTGTGGGGGCCGACGAGCCGTCCGCCGAGCGCTCTGCTGCTCGATCGCGGCGCTCACGACTGGGCGCCCTTCGCGAGGAGGTGGCGGAGGTCCTCGAGCAGTCCGATGGAGACGACCGCCATGCTCCCGAGCCGCCGGATGCCCGGCTCCGCCGTCGGTGCGCAGACCAGGGCGACGACGGCCACCTCCGTCCCGAAGGCGAGCGCGGCGCTCTGCAGCTGCGACGGCGTGAGGGAGGATCCGCAGACGAGGAAGGCGATCGAGGCATCCGCGTGGCGCGCAGCCGAGAGGGACGCGACCTCGCGGAGGGGGCTCGGATTCACACCGCGGTCGATCCCGGCGAGGTCGTCGAGCAGGGTCCGTGTCGAGATCGTCGTGAGCGTGCGGAAGGTCCGCATCCGGCCGCGGGCGAACTCCGGGATCTCGGCACCGGCGACGACGTCGACGTCGCGTCCGTCGCGGATGCCGCGCACCCCGATGGACGCAGCGGCGCTGACCGCGAGCTCGAACTCGTCGTCGTCGGCGAACTCGTCCTGTCCGCGCGCCAGCACCAGGATCATGCGGGAGCGGCGGGTCTCCTCGTATTGGCGCACCATCATCGCGCCGGTCTTGGCGGTCGACTTCCAGTGCACCTGACGGGGGGAGTCGCCCGGGACATAGGGGCGGAGCGCGTGGAACGAGAAGTCGGCGTCGACGATCGTCCGGGACGGGCTGCCCTCGAGATCGCGGATGAGGCCGCTGGCGGTGCTCCGCAGCGGCGTCGTCACGGGGTGCACGTACAGCGTGTGGGTCTCCTGCCACGTCGCCTCGCGGGTGAGGATGCCGAGAGGATCTCCTCGGACCGTGCGGGCGGGACCGACGGTCACGATGCCGCGCCGCCGTGCGGGGATGGCGACCGTCTCGGCGATCTCGTGCCGTGGCCGCAGGAGCGGGACGTGGACGTCCACGAGGCCGTCGCCCACCGGGAGGTCGACCCGTCCGGGCAGCGCCGTACGGCGTCCGATGTTCGTGACGACGAGTCGCCCCTCGACGGTGGTCCCCGCGACGACACGGTCGTGCGCGAGGCGCAGTGCGACCTCGTACGCGCGGGCGCCGAACAGGAACGGGACCGACAGCAGGAGCAGGATCCCCGCCGCCGCGCCCGCGACGGCGAACTCGAGGAGGCCGAAGGTCACGCCCCCCACGAGGCCGACTGCCGCGACCGCGACGACGACCCAGCCCGCGGGCGACACCGTGTCGGCCACGGAGCGCACGATGCCGGTGACCGCTCCCCGCAGCCGGCGCCATCCCTGCAGACCGCGGACGGCGAGCACCGTGGTGCTCCGCTCGGCCACGAAGCCCGTGCGGATGTGCCCGGTCGCCGCCGACGTCCGGGTGAGGCGCGACTCCGTGGAAGAGCTCACACGTTCTCTCGCTGACCGCGCTCCGCGGTGCGCTCCTGCTGCGTGGGGGGCACGACGTCGAGCAGGACCTGACCGACGACCGCCTCCGCCGTGACGCCGTCGAACTCCGCCTCGGGATCGAGGATCAGTCGGTGTGCCAGCACAGGGACGGCCAGCGCCTTCACGTCGTCAGGGGTCACATAGGTACGCCGGTGCGCGAGCGCCCAGGTGCGGGCGGCCTTCGTCAACGCGAGCGCTCCGCGCACGCTGACACCCAGGCGCACCTCCCGTGCCAGGCGGGTCGCCTCGACGATGCGGGCGATGTAGTCGAGCACGAGCGGGCCCAGGTGAGCGCCGCGCGCGATGTCGGCCATGCTCACGACCCCCTGCGGGGTGATGACGGGGCCGACCTCGCGCGGGCCGTCGCCGGAGCCGTCGAGGATGCGGATCGTGGCCGCACGGTCGGGGTAGCCGAGCGACGTCTTCATCAGGAAGCGGTCCAGCTGAGCCTCGGGCAGGCGGTAGGTGCCGGCCTGCTCGACCGGATTCTGGGTGGCCACGACCAGGAAGGGGACACCCACGCCGCGCGTGATGCCGTCGACGGTGACGTGACCCTCCTCCATGACCTCCAGGAGAGCGGACTGGGTCTTCGGCGACGCGCGGTTGATCTCGTCCGCCAGCACGACGTTCGCGAAGATCGGACCCTGATGGAACTCGAACTCACCGCGCCGCTGGTCGTAGACGGTGATGCCGGTGACGTCGCCCGGCAGGAGATCGGGCGTGAACTGGATGCGGGAGCTCGTCCCCTGGACCGAACGGCCCATCGCACGAGCGAGCGAGGTCTTGCCGGTGCCGGGGTAGTCCTCCAGGAGCAGGTGCCCCTCGGAGACCATCGCCGTGAACGCGAGCTCGATGACGTGCCGCTTGCCGAGCACCACCTGTTCGACGTTGTCCACGAGCTTGGTGAAGGTGTCGGCGAACCAGGCGCCCTGCTCCGGGGTGATCGTCATCGTGGTCCTCTCGGATCGCTCGGCGGGGAGGGTCATGGTCCCTCCGCGCCGGGCGGCGTGGTCTCGGTCGGGTCCGGATCATCTGTGGGGTCCGGACCCGGGGCGGGGGGAGGCTCGGTCGGCGGCGGGATCTGCTCGCAGTCGACGCCGACGGTCACCGGATCGAGTTCGCGGAGCGCGCCGGTCCATCCGATCGTGTACTCCACTCGCTGCACTCCGGATGCACCCTCGGTGACATCCTTGCGGACGGATGCCACATCGGCGCCGATCCCACTCGGGAACCAGTCGGGAGCCGCCTCGTCGGAGCGGCACGACGGCAGGTCGTTCGTCGAGACGAACACGGGCCAGTCGGCGCTCCCGCGGGCGGGGACGATCGGGGTCGGATCGGAGCACTCGACCTCGATGCCCACGAAGGTGTCGCACCACTGGGCGCTCCACTGATCGTCCGGCTCGTTGACACGGGGGGCGAAGGCGTCGACCACCTGGCCGTTCCGGAGGTATCGCAGCCGCGCGTCGTCGAAGGGCGGTCGTCCCGGATCGCTGTGCGCGCTCGCCGCGTAGGTGAACCCGGATCCCTGGTCCCCGGTCGGTGCGGCGGACACGGTGTACGTGAGTTGAGCCGGCGCGCTGACGCTCCCCGTGGGACGGGCGGTGATCTCGCCGGCCGTGACGCCGAAGCCGTCTCGTCCCTGATAGGTGCTCGTGACGCAGACGTAGACGGTCTTCGAGCGGAAGG
The DNA here is from genome assembly GCF_023715745.1 of Microbacterium oleivorans. GTDB lineage: Bacteria > Actinomycetota > Actinomycetes > Actinomycetales > Microbacteriaceae > Microbacterium > Microbacterium oleivorans_D. Next base: position 406,752 of record NZ_JAMBOV010000002.1, read on the forward strand.
CCTCGGCGGCGAACGTCCGGCGGGACTCGCGGGTGTCGGGCGTGCACTGCGCCGCGGACTGCTCGCTGTACCCGAACAGCGGCTCGGTGCCTTCGCTCTCCGCCGTGACCTGTACCGAGACGGTCATGGAGTCGGAGGTCGTCGACTGCGACAGCGACACGTTCGGCGCACCCACGCCGTGGGCCTGCAGCTCGAGCGAGCGCCCCTCGCTCGAGCCGCCTGCGACCCGCGGCAGCTCGAACTCCGTGAGCGGTGTCGCCGTGAGGCTCTTCGCATCGTTGGCGCCGACGAGATAGCCGGTGAAGACAGCCACGCCGTTCCGCACCGATTGCGTCGCGCTGCCCGCGACCCCTCCGGCGAGGCGGACGCTGCCGGTCGTGTCGTCGAGACCGGTCACCGTGACTGTGGCACGTCCGCCGTCGCGCCCGTTCGGCACCGGCTCGAAGCTCGCGCCCGTCGGTCGGGAGGGTGGCCGGTAGGCCCACGCCTCGGTGCGGGCGGTGCCACGGGAGGCGCCGACCCCGTTCACCGCACGCGCCTCGTACACGCGCTGCTCGCCGACGGGGGCGGAGATCGGTTCGCATCTGCCCGACGCGGGGCACGAGGCGACCTCGCGCCCGTTCAGCGTGATGCGGTAGCCCTCGACAGCGGGGTAGGAGGCGGTGTCCGATGTGACCCGGAGCGACACCGAGTCATCCGTGTAGGCCGTCCACTCCAGCCGCGTCGGGTCGGCGGGCAGCCCTCGCAGGTCGAGGATCACCGAGCCGTTGCGGTCGCCACTGGACTGGCGGCCCTGGGCGTCCTCGACGACGAACGTCCCCGCGCAGCGCGCGGCACCCTCGGCATCCGACCGCCAACTGGCGCGCACCGCGCGATCGCCCGCCGGCGCGAAGCTGACCCCCGCACAGGTGCCCGAGCTCGCAGCGGCTACGACCCGGAGCGGGGTGCCGGGCAGTGGGTTGACCTCGCCGTCGGCGCCGATCACCTCGATCGTGCAGGAGGAGCTGCCGTCGGATTGCGAGCAGGTCTGCACCGCCGACCCTCCGCGCGGGAGGGCGGACGGCGACGGCCCGACGGTGAGGACGAGCCCCGCGGGACTCGCATCGGGGTGGCTCGGGAGGGAGATCCTCACCTGCTCCTCGCGGCCGGGACGCGCCTCGTCGAGAGCCGTCACCGCGACGAGGGCACCGTCCGCGGCAACCTCGAACTGGTCACCGGAGTAGTCGACGTCGAAGACGAGTGCGTCCTCGTCGGCGACACCGGCCCAGCGCACCATCCGCGTCAGGTCGTAGGTCTGCGTCTGCCCGGGACGGACGCCGAGCGAGGCGCTGCGCAACGACGGCTGCGGGATCTCCGCCTCGACCTCGACGGGGAGCGTCAGGTAGGTCGGCTGCTGCTGCCCGGCGACCCGTGCGGCGACGATGCAGGAGTCCGACCACGGGGCGCCGCGCCCGGCGGTGTAGCGCACCACAGTGCCCGACACGACGCGGCATGACGCATCGGCGCGGGCACCGCCGGCCTTGGCGCCGTCGCGGTCCACGACCAGGACGGCGTCGTCCGGCAGGGCGACGAGATCCGCGACGTCCGCATCGACGCTCTCACCCTCGCGCACGCGGAGCGGGTCGAGGCCCGCGCGGAGGGCGACGCGCACGTCGTCGGTGCCCGGGACGCGCAGGAACCCGTAGGTCGTCACGTCGGTGCCGTCGTAGGCCGTCCCGCTCACGGCGAAGGGGATGAGCCGCGTGCGCTCGGGGAGCGGACCCGAGATCCGCCAGCCCGACACGCGGAGGTCGCTCGGGTCGCCCCACAGGCGCAGGCTCAGGCCGGCCGGATCGCCTGCGGTCCACGACACGCGGCCGCTGAGGACGTCCACTCCGCCCGTGAACCCGTCCCGGTCCTCGATCGAGAGCACCGTGTCGGCGATGACGGGATGATCGGGGACGGGATCGCGCACGACCTTCACCACGAGGAGCCCGATCGCGGTGTCGCCGTCCGCGTTGGAGACCTCGTACGTGTAGGAGAAGGTCCCGAGCGCGGTGCCGGCGACGACGGTGACCGCGCCGTCGTCGGCCACGGTGATGCGGTCGGCCAGTGCCGCGTATTCGGGACCGTCCTCCGGAGCGTTCGGTGTGACGCCGGTGAGTTCGAGGGGGCTGTCGAACGGATCGACGTCGTTGTCGGTGGGCCGCACCACGACCGTGCTGTCCATGCCCGCCTGCACCTGGACGTAGTCGCTGAAGGTGACGGGGCTCGGGTCGCTCTGTCGGGCGATCACCCCGACGCGCACCTCGGCGGTGCCCGTGCGACCCCGGGCATCCTTCACCCGGTATTCGAACCGCACTTGGCCGGTCGCACCCTCGCGGCTCGTGTAGACGATCGACTGACCGTCCGCGGAGATCGTCGCCGACCCGTCGGCGGGCTGGGTGGTGATGGCGTCGAGGGAGACGTCGTCGCCGTCGGGATCGACGCCGTATCTGTCGAAGCCGATCGTGACCGACTGGCCCGCGACCACGCGACCGACGAGCGCGCGGGGGACCGGATCGCGGTTCTCGTCGCCCCCGGTGACGGTGACCGTGACGCGGGCGGTGTCGACGATGTCGGGGAATCCGAGCCGGTAGACCGTGTACGTCAGGGCGTACGTGCCCGCCTCGCGCGGCGCCAGATACCGCAGCATCCGCCCCGAGGCGAAGGCGAGACCGCCGCCGGTCTCGTTCACGATCGACGACGGGTCGATCGCGATGAGGGCGCCCGCGGGTGCGTGGTCGTTGTCGAGGACGGGGATGTCGACCTGCGTCCCGCCGCGTACGGTGACCGTGTCGTCGACGGCGATCGGCCGCTCCGCCGATCCGGTCGGCAGCAGGATGACGGTGACCTCGCCCTCCGCGAGGGGTGCCGAGCCCTCGCGGCCGTCGGTGAGCCGGTAGCGCACGACACCGAGACGGCCCGGTTCGCCGTCGTCGGTGGTCCCGCTGACACGGAGGAGGCTCTGCCCGACGAGGTCGACGGCGAGAGAGGCCGTCGGATCGCTGTCGGGTCGGATGTCCTTGAGCAGCAGGACGACACCGGCCGGGTTCGAGGCCGCCGAGGCGACGTCGATCGTCGTGTCCTCACCCGGGCGCACGAAGGCGGTCAGAGGGGGTGTGGTCACGACCGCGTCGGCGGGATCGCGGACCGTGATGCGGGCGATGGCGGATGCCTCACCGACCCCGTCGCGCACGGAGTACTGCACGACGTACGAGCCGGCCTCCCGGGCGTCGAAGGTCATGCGCAGCGTCGCGGGGTTCGGCGTGACCGTCGTCCGCTCCGTGTCGAGGGCGACGAGGGAGCCGATGGTGAGTGCGCCGGCCGCGCCGGTGACGTGAGGGGCCAGGTCGATGTCGAGCGGCTCGCCGACGACCCCTGTCGCCGCGAAGGACTCGGCGTGGAGATCGGGTGAGGGGGTGACCCGTACCGTGACCGCCTGGGCCGCTGTCGCGCCGCGCGCGTCGGAGACGACGACCGAGACCGGGATGCTCGCAGCCTCCGTCGCGTTCGGATCCGGGTGCCGGTACGTGAACTCGCCCTCCGGCGAGGTGGTCGCGGTGCCGACCGAGGGCGCCCCGTCGATCCCGGCGAGGTACACGGGGTCGCCGTCGGGGTCGACCCAGCCGCGCAGCAGGTCGGCCGAGACGGTGCCGCCGGGGGCGACGGACAGCGCGGGCCACGTGGCGAGGCATCCATCGACTCCGCACCAGACCGGCGCCGCGTTGTCCTCCTCGGGCACGACGCGCAGGGTCACGGTCGCGTACTCGGAGAGTCGTCCGCCGGTGGACGTGCCGTCGGTGATGCGATAGCGGAAGGTCGTCGTCCCAGTCGCCTCCGGGGCGACGCTGAAGGAGATCTGCTGCTCCGCGCTCGTGACCGAGGCGGTGCCGAACGCGCTGTCGACGCCCTCGATCCCGCCGACGTCGATGCTCAGGACGTCCTCGTTGGGGTCGTGGTCGTTCAGGAGCACGGGGAGGAGGGCGACCGATCCCGCCCGCACACCGAAGTCGTCGTCGACGGCGACGGGTGGCTTCGGGTCGAGGACGCGCTCGACCGGATCGTCGTTCTGCGGCGCGGCCTCGCTCGTGTCCTCGACCCGCCACTGCTGCGACGACGGGATGAGCGCACCGTCGGGGACGCGCCACACCCAGCCCGACGCACGATCGTTCAGCGCCATCCGCGAGCCGTTGCCGATGAACACGGGATCGACCGCGTCGCCGATGTCGGCGCCCGCATAGTCCAACGACGTCGTCTCGGACGGCCGGCTGCTCGACCAGAGCGTGCCCGCTCCCGCACCGTCGCCGAGCCACGCTGCGTGGACGGTTCCGCCCGACGCCACGGGGACGGCGGGCGTCCCGAGACCGGGGGAGTCGAGGACCCGCTCTGCATCTCCCGCATCGAGCGGGATCCGCGTGATGCCGCCGGGGTCGGCGATCACGACGCCGGTCCCGCCCGTCGCGGCCCGCTGGAGGACGGCACCGCTGACCGGTTCCGACGCGACGACGTCGTCCCGATCCTCGACGGCGACGTCGCCGGTCGCGACGTCGTAGAGCACCCAGCGGCCGCCGACGGCGCTCAGCTGCGCGTCGACGGGTGAGATGGGCGTCGGGTCCTGGGCGAGGATGCGGCCGGTCGCCGCGTCGGCGCGCACGATGACGCTCTCAGCCGCCGAATAGGCGTACGCGACACCGTCGGCGTCGACCGCGACGGCGGATGCCGCGAAGCTCGGAGCCTGTTCGCCGGGCTCCCGTTCGACCTCGGCATACGGGTCGATCGGCGATGCCGCCCCGTCGCCGGACAGTGTCGCACCGAAGACCCCGCCGCCTTCGGTGCGGTAGACGATCGCGTCGCCGGCGGAGACGATCTCGATGGTGCCGGCCGGAGTCGGCGACGAGGCGTCCTCGTCGTCCCCGGTGAGGTCGGCGGGCTGGGCGAGGTCGACGTCGGAGAAGGTCGACCCGCCCTCGCTGAACACGAACAGACGGTCGGCGGTCTGGGCGACCTGTGTCGCATTGACCACCTGCTTGACCGTGTCGACCTCGCGGAGATCGAGGTTCACGCGGGCGTAGCCGCTGCCGGCTCCGGTCTGAAGCGCCCAGACGGTCGGGTCCTCGACGGGCGTCTGCTGCGCGTCGTAGCCCGGCCAGACGACGGCGAGCGTCCCGACCACCGCGACGATCGCGGCGACGGCACCGGCGCCGATCCAGGTCGAACGGCGGACGGGAGGGCGGTCGTCGGGCGGGCGCGCCATTCAGCCGGCTCCGCCGAGGAGGAAGAACGTCGTCGCGGCGCCCGCACCGGCGAGCACGACGCCGCCGACGACCATCGCGATCACGGTGCCCCGCCGCATCCGCTCGGCCGGCTCGGCACCCGCCAGCACCGTGCCCTCGTCGGGCCGCCGCGGCGGCGTCCGACGCCGGCGTTCCGGGCGCGCCGTGGCGCGGGTGACGGAGGAGCGGACGGGCCCGCGCGGGCGGTCGTCGCCGAAGTCCACGTGGGCTCCCGCCGAGGCCCACTCGTCGACGGCCACCTCCAGCGGGGTGTGCGGCAGTCCCATGCGGTGCTGGACGAGCTGCAGGTCGTGCGCGAGAGCGGCGGCTGAGGGGTGGCGCGCGGCAGGGTCGCGGCTGAGCGCGCGCGCCAGCACGGCGTCGAGTTCCGGCGGCACGTCCGCGCGACCGACGGGGGTGTAGACCGCCTTCCGGATGCGCGCCTTCAACTGGTCGCGCGTGTTCTGTCCGCGTCCGGGACGCTCGAACGGGCTGCGTCCCGCCAGCAGGGAGTAGACCGTGGCGCCCAGGCTCCACACCTCGGCCGCGATGGACCCCGAGACCCGCTCGTCGACGATCTCGGGCGCCGACCACGGCACCGACATGGCGAAGACCTCCTCGGCCTCGGGCCTGCCGTCGACGGCGGCGGCGATGCCGAAGTCGGACAGCACGGGCGACCCGAATGCCGTCACCAGGATGTTCGAGGGTTTGATGTCCCGGTGGAGCAGACCGGCGCGATGCGCGGTCTCGAGCGCTGAGCCGATCTTGACTCCGAGCTGCAGGACCTCGGACACCGGGATCTCCTCGCGACGGTACCGGTGGGTCAGCGAGGTCGGGCAGTACTCCATGACGAGGTACGGTCTGCCGTCGGCCGAGACGGACGCCTCGTGGATCGTGAGGATCGAGGGGTGCGCGCTCAGACGCGCCATGACGTCGGCCTCAGCGTTGAACATCCGCAGCACGTTCTCATCGACGACGTCCTCCAGCAGGACCTTCACCGCGACGGGCCGTCGCGGCAGGTTCTGCTCGAACAGGAAGACGTCCGCGAATCCGCCGGCGCCCAACGGTCGGACGTAGGTGAAGCCCGAGATCCCGGGCGGTGTCGAGGGGAGTCTGCTGGACACGCGGCCCGTCATCCCGCCGTCAGCGGCCCGGCGGTGTCGAACACGGCGGTCACACCGTCACCCAGGTCGAGTTCGGTTCCGAGGGGCACGCGTGAGGCCGCACCGCCGCGCAGGAGCGCCGCTGCGCCGGTCGGCGGACGCACGATCGTGCCGTTCGTCGAGTCGAGGTCTCGCACCACCAGGGTGTCGCCGTCGAGGACGGCCTCGAGGTGCGTCCCCGAGATCTCCTTGCGCGGCGACGGTACCGGCTCGATGCGGGCCCCCGGGTGGCGCGCGGGCCGCGGGCTGCGGCCGAGGACGACGGGGCGGTCGAGCGGCACCGTGCGGCCACCGGGCAGGCGCAGGGCGTAGCCCGTCGGGGCGGATCCGCGCCGCGAGGCGTACAGCGTCCGGTCGTCGGGTGCCTCCGTCGCTGCGGCGTCCTCGCGGAGGAAATCGGGGAGCTCGAGCTCCTCGTCGTCCCCGAACGGACGCGCGAACAGACTGCGGTCGACCGAGATGGTCTGCAGGACGTCGATCTCCTCGCCGCGGACCGGGGCGGGCGCGGGAGGCGACACGGGCGGCGTCACCGTCGGGATCGCGACGGTCACGGGCGCCGCGGTCCCCGGGGGCGCATCGCCCTCGGCGGCCGGCGTGACGTCCGCCGAGGGCTCGCGCCCGGCGGGGAAGGGACGTCCCCACGACAGTTCGTCGGCGCGCGTCACGCCGAGCCCGAGGGGCAGGAGGTCGCCGCCGGCGGGTTCTGCTCCGAGGGCCAGACGGATGCCGACGGCGCCCGCCAGCGCCGTCTCGATCCACGTCCGCGCATCGGCGCCGGAGACCCGCGTGCGGTCGGAGGTCTCGACGACCGCACGGCCGCGCACGGCGACGCGCACGGCATCGGATCCGTCGTCGGGGAATTCGGCCACGGCGAAGTCGGGGAGGTCATGGATCCCGCCGGCGACGAGGACGCTCAGCACGTCCTCGAGCACGGCGGTCTCGGCCGCGGCGGCGTTCCACAACCGGGCGATCACGCCCTCACCCACGCCGGAGCCGAGCAGGATCGCGAAGCGGTCGCCGGCGATGGCGTACCCGGCCTCGGCGGCGAGCGTCGGGGTGGGATAGCGGAACACGCCCCCAGCCTACTGACGGGTCGTCCTCAGACCCATCCCGTCAGCCAGTTGTGCAGCCAGTAGAACTCCCACGGCACCCGGATCGCCGACCAGAGCGGGTACCAGAACGCGGAGACGGCGAGGATCACTCCGAGGATCACGAGTACCGTGCGGCGCCCGGCCGCTCGACGGTGGGGGTCGGCGTGCCGTGAGCCCGCGATCGCCCGCAGCGCGAACGTCAGCGCGAGGATCAGGAAGGGGAGGATCAGCACGGTGTAGAACTGGAAGATCGTCCGGCTCGGGTAGAACAGCCACGGCACGTAGGTTGCGGCGACGCCCGCGAGGACGACGGCGGCGCGCCAGTCCCGCGTGCGCACCCCGTAGACGGCGAGCCACAGCACGGCGAGGACACCGAGCCACCAGAGCAGCGGGTTCGGCATGGAGTAGAGGATCTCGATGCAGCCGCGCGCGCTCGCGCAGCCGCCCACGCCGTCGGCCGTGCTGTTCGCGTACATCGACGTCGGCCGCAGCAGGAGCGGCCATTGCCAGGCGGGGCTCGCGTAGGGGTGGGACGAGGTGATCTCCGCCGTCGCCGTGTAGATCGTCTGGTGGTAGTGCCACAGGTTCTGCAGGGGCAGCGGCACCCATGACCAGAATCCGCGCGCGGGGTCCGCATCGACGGAGTGTCGCTCGTAGCCGCCGTCGGTGGTGAGCCACGTGGTCCAGGCGGCGATGTAGACAAGGACCGCCACCGGCACGAGGAGCACGAAGGATGCGACGCCCTGGCGCACGGCATCCGCCGGCCAGAAGTGGATGCCGAGGCGTCGCCGCGCGAGCGCGTCGCTCACCACCGTGTAGAGCCCGAGGGCGGCGAGCACCCAGGCGCCCGACCACTTCACCCCGCACGCCGCCCCGCCGGCGATCCCCGCGGCCACCAGCCACGGGCGTCCCCAGAGCACCGGTCCCCACCAGGCGGCGCGACCGGCCGCATCCCGTCTGAGCATCGCCTCGGCCAGACGGTCGAGATGACGACGGCGGTCGATGAGGAAGAACCAGACCGACAGGAGCACGAAGAACGTGAGGAGGACGTCGAGGATCGCCACCCGGCTCATCACGATGGCGAGACCGTCGATCGCCATCAGACCTGCGGCGACCGAGCTGAAGAGCACCGATCGGGTCAGCTGCCACGCGATCAGATAGAGGACGAGGACCGCCAGCGTCCCCGCCAGGGCGACGGCGACGCGCCATCCGAACGAGGAGGTCGGGCCGAACAGGGCCATTCCCGCCCCGATGAGGAGCTTGCCGAGGGGTGGATGCACGACGAAGCTCGGCGCGTCGGTGTAGATGTCCGTCTCGCCGTCGGTGAACCGGCCGTCGGCATCCTCGGGCCAGGTGGACGCGTAGCCCAGGTTCCACTGACTCCAGGCATCCTTCACGTAGTACGTCTCGTCGAAGACGATGGCGTGGGGGTGCCCGAGGTTCCAGAACCGCAGGATGCCGGCGAGCAGTGTGATCGCCAGCGGCGCGATCCAGGCGAGACGGCGACCGAGCACCGCGTCGACGGCGAGGCGCCGCCGCGCGGTGTCGAGACGGGCGCTCAGGGGCTGCCGCGCGGGAACCGCGGGCAGCAGCGGTTCCGCGGTCGAGCTCACGGCGACCAGCCTATGCTGGGGCGGTGCTGATCCTCGCCGCGACCCCGATCGGAAATCTGGGTGACGCGACCGGGCGGCTGCGCACCGCACTCGAGCAGGCGACCGTCGTCGCCGCCGAGGACACCCGCACCACGCAGCGGCTGCTGCAAGCACTCGGGATCGACAATCGGCCGCGTCTGATCGCCCTGCACGACCACAACGAGAAGCAGCGCGCCGCGGAGCTCGTCGCGCTCGCCGCGAGCGAGGACGTGCTGCTGCTCAGCGACGCGGGGATGCCGACGGTCAGCGACCCCGGCTACGCGGTCGTCGCCGCCGCCGTGGAGCAGGGCGTCGACGTCACGGCGCTGCCCGGTCCGAGCGCGGTCATCACGGCGCTGGCCCTGGCGGGGCTGCCGACCGACCGGTTCACCTTCGAGGGATTCGCGCCGCGCAAAGCGGGGGAGCGCCGGGCGGTGTTCGGCGCGCTCGCGTCCGAGGCGCGCACGATGGTCTTCTTCGAGGCGCCGTCTCGCCTGGCCGACACCCTCACGGCGATGGAACAGGCTTTCGGGTCCGGGCGTCGCGCGGCGGTCTGCCGCGAGCTGACGAAGCTCCACGAGGAGGTCGTGCGCGCTCCGCTGGGGGAGCTCGCGGAGTGGGCTCGGCAGGGCGTGCGCGGCGAGATCGTCGTCGTCGTCGAGGGCGCGAGCGTCCGAGCGGTGAGCGAGGATGACGCGCTCGCGCAGGTGCAGGCGCTCGTCGCGTCGGGGATGCGGTTGAAGGATGCCGCCGGCGAGGTCTCGCGGGAGACCGGACTCCCCTCGCGAGACCTCTACCGTGCCGCGGTCGCGGCGAAGAAGCCGCTCAGCCCTTGACGGAGCCCGCGGTCAGACCTCCCACGATGTAGCGCTGCAGCGACAGGAACAGCGCCAGCACCGGCACCGAGGCGAGGATCGCCCCCGCGGCGAAGAGCCCCCAGTTGCTCGCGAGCTGGTTCGACACCCACTGGAACATCCCGACCGCGAGCGTCCAGTTGTCCTCCGAGACGAGCACGATCTTGGCGATGATGTAGTCGCCGAAGGCCGCGATGAACGCGAGCAGCCCGACGACGGCGAGGATCGGCGTCACGAGCGGCATGATGAGGCGCCAGAAGATCTGCGCGTGGGTCGCGCCGTCGATCTTCGCCGACTCGTCGATCTCCATCGGGATCGTGTTGAAGAACCCGTACATGAGGAAGGTGTTCACCCCGAGCGCACCGCCGAGGTAGACGCAGATGAGCGCGATCTTGGAGTTCAGCCCGAGCGCCGGGAACACCTCGCCGAGGGTGAGCAGCATGAGGAAGATCGCGACGAAGGCGAGCGCCTGCGGGAACATCTGCACGATGAGCAGCGCCGTGAGGCTCACGCGTCGACCCGCGAAACGGAACCGCGAGAACGCGTAGGCGGCCGCCGCCCCCATGAGGACGGCTCCCGCGGCCGATGCGCCGCCGACCAGCAGGGTGTTGCCGTACCAGGCCCAGTAGCTCGTGCCGCCGAGGGCGGTGTAGTTGCCGATGTCGACGACGGAGAAGAGGGCATTCGCCGCCGACAGGGTCCCGTTCGGATTGAACGACGCCGACAACACGTAGACGAGCGGGAACATCGCGTAGAAGAGGATGCCGGCGGCGACGAGGTACTTCCAGCCGACCTCCAGCACCCAGCGCTTGCGCTGCGCGGGGCGCAGCGTCGCCGGACGAGCGGGGCGGGCGGATCCGGTCGTGATCGTCGCGGTGTTCGCGGCGGCGGGGGAGGGAGCGGACATCACTGGTACTCCTCGAGCTTCTTGGTCTGACGGAAGGCGATCGCCGACACGACGCCGACGACGAGGAACACGAGGATCGACAGGGCGCTCGCGAGGCCGTAGTCGGCCGCGCCGCCGGAGACACCCGAGATGTCGTAGATCGCGGAGATGAGGATGTCGGTGTACCCGAGCGCGTACGGCGCGCCGGGGATCGCCGGCCCGCCGTTGTTGAACATGTAGATGATCGTGAAGTTGTTGAAGCTGAACGCGAAGGACGAGATCAGCAGCGGCGCCGTCGAGACGAGCACGAGCGGCAGGATGATCGCGCGCAGCTGACGGAACCGGCCCGCCCCGTCGATCGAGGCCGCTTCCAGCGCATCCTGCGGAAGTGCCTGCAGGGCGCCCGTGCAGACGAGGAAGTAGTACGGGTAGGTCAGCCAGACGTTCACGAAGAGGACGGCCCCTCGGGCGAGCCACGGGTCGCCGAGCCAGTCGATGTTCGCGCCGCCGAAGAAGAACTCGTTGATGACACCGAACTCCGCGTTGAACATGCCGCGGAACAGCAGTGCCGACATGAAGGCCGGGAACGCGTAGGGGAGGATGAACAGCGTCCGCAGGACCTTGCGTCCCCGCACGCGGGGATCGTTGAAGATCAGGGCGAATACGAGACCTATCGCGAAGGGGATGAGGACCGAGAGGACGGCCCACGCGAAGGTCCAGCCCGTCACGAGACCGAGGGGTTCGAGGATCGCCGGGTTCGTGAACAGTTCGACGAAGTTCGCGAAGCCGACGTTGACGACCCAGCCGGTCGGGAGGGCGGTTCCGTCGTCGGCGACGAAGTTGCCGGTGGGGGTCGCGTGGTAGACGAGGCCCGTCGCGCTGTCGGTGATGGTCTGCGTCTCGGCATCCCACGTCATCGTCGACAGGTAGACCGCGCCGCTCGACCCGTCGCGCGTGCGGATCGATCCCTCGTTGGGGTCGTCGGACACCGGCACGCGCAGGTCGATGACCGCCTGCTGCGTCGCCTGGTCGCCGATGATCTGGTTGCGCGGGACGACGTTCCAGCCCGGCACCTGGGTGGCAGCGCCGGATGCCGGGGCGGGGCCGACGGCGCTCAGCGGCTCGTCGGCGGATCCCGCCAGGACCTGGCCGTCCTCGACGACGGCGAAGCCGAGCTCGCCGCCGCGCTCGACGACGGTGAGAGGAAGGGTCGGAGCGCCTTCGACACGGCGCTCGCCCTGCGCGAGCGAGGCGGCGACGGCCTGCTCCTGCGAGCCGATGTGGCCCGCGCCGTAGTTCGTGAAGGCGATGTAGCCGGTGTACAGGAAGATGAAGACCTGGAAGACCAGGAGGAACGACAGTCCCGGGAGCAGGTACTTCAGGGGCAGCGCGCGCTTCGTGAAGTACACGACGTCGGCGGCGAGCAGCAGCGCGACGGCGACGCCGAAGACGATCCAGGACTCCGCCTGGAATGCGGCGACGATGCCGAGCAGTCCGACCGCGTTCACGAGGCCCATGAGGACCAGCTTGACCAGGAACCCCCAGCCGGGCCCGGACCAGCGTCTGGCGTGCGACTCGGCCGGCGCGGGCGCCTCTTCCGGCAGGGTGGGGCTCTGCAGAGCCGTCATGTCGTCTCCCTCTCGAGGAAAATGGTGCCCGGGGGCGGGGGCGATGCGCCCCGCCCCCGGACGACTGTCAGCCGATCGTCGCCTCGAGGTCGGAGACCATCTTGGTCCACGTCCCCGCCGGGTCGGCGCCCTTGATGATCTGCACCTGGGCGGCGTTCCAGAGGTCCCAGACCGAGCCCATCTGCGGGATGTTCGGCATCGGCACACCGTTCTGCGACGACGCGACGAAGCCGGCGATCACGGGGTCGGAGGAGACCTCCTCCGCGAGCTCGGACCACGCCGGGATGCGCGGGTCGGCCTCGTACAGAGCCTTCTGCGCGTCGTAGGTGGCGAGGTACTTCGTCAGGAACTCCTGCGCGACGAGCGCGTTCTTGCTCTCCGAGGAGATGTAGAAGCCCTGCACGCCCACGAACGGCGAAGCCGTCTCGCCGCCGGCGGACGGGATCGGGTTGACCTTGATGTTCGCGCCCTGCGCCGTGAGCGTCTCGACGGCCCAGGGGCCCTGGATCGTGTACGCGGCCTTGCCGGAGGCGAAGAGCTCGTTGTTGGTGTCGTAGTCGATCGTGGTCGAGATCTCGCCCGAGCCCTTCTCGCCGTGCTCGCCGAGCCAGGTCGCGAACGCAGTGCCGGCGTCGCCGCCCATGCCGACCTCGCTCGTGTACGAGCCGGAGTCGTCCTGGACGAAGACCGGCGCACCGAAGGACGTCTGCAGGCCGTACATCGTGTAGGCGTCACCGGTCTGGCCCGCCGTGTTGATGACGAACGGCCGCTCCGCGCCGGACTCGGTGCCCGCGGCGATCATGTCGTCGAACGTCGCCGGTGCGTCCTCGCCGACGAGATCCGTGTTCTGGATGAGCGCGATCGTCTCGAGCGAGTACGGCAGCGCGTAGGTCTGACCGTCGTAGGTGAACGCGTCGGTGGCCACCTTCTCGAAGTCGGATGCCGACTCGCCCAGGTCGACCGTCGAGACGACACCGGCCTGGACGAGGCTGCCGAGCCAGTCGTGCGCGCCGATCGTGATGTCCGGGCCCTCGCCGGTGGGCACCTGGTTGGTGAAGTCGTTGCGGATGTCCTCGAAGTTCTTCTGGACGAGCTCGATCTTCGCGCCGGTCTCGTCCTCGAACGTCTTCGCGGCCGCCTCGATCGCCGGCTTGCGGTTCTCGTCGGTCCAGACGGTGAGGGTGACGCCGCTGGCATCGATCGGAGCCTCGGACTCCGCCGGGGCGGGGGTCGTGCCGGTGCCGCTCGCGCAGCCGGCGAGCAGGAGGGAGCCCGCCGCCAGTGCGGCGAGGCCGATACCCATCTTGCGCATGGATCTTCCTTCCGGATGTGGTCGGTCGGGCGGCCTCTGGCGAGGTCGCGCCGTCACGACCGGGGTGTGATCGTCGTGGCCGGGTGGCCACGACGGCTTCTCTCTCAGTGCGGTCGACGGTGTCCCGTCGTGGGGCGATCGGTCATCGATCGCCCCGTGGAGCTGTGTGCGCCACGCGGACGACGGCGACGTCGCCCCCGGGGAGCACCAGCGTGTCCCGGACATCGGCCTGCGTGAGCAGATCCGTGCCGGAGGTCGTGAGCGACACCTCGTCGGTGCCGTGGTTGATCGCCACGAGGTAGTCCGCCGCGTCACCGCGCCGGAGGATCGTCTCGACGCCGTCGGGCGTCGGCGGCAGGTCGATGCCGGCGTCCGCGTAGACCTCGCGCATGATCGCGCGCAGGCCCTCGGCATCCGGTCGCGTGCTGATGTACCAGCCGACACCTTCGCCGTGCACGTTCCGCGTGACGGCGGGCCGCCCCTCGGCGGGACCGTCGCTGTACACGGCGCGCACATCGGCGCCCGTCACCACGAGGTCCTCCTGCCAGACGTCGGCGGCGAAGCGCTCGTCGCCGAGTGCGATCCCCGCAACGTCCCCCTGGCGCAAGGGCAGGTGCTCCTCGACGCGGACTCCGAGCGCGTCCTGCAGCGGCGCGCCGTACCCACCGGGGTGGACGGCGTCGTTCTCGTCGACGACCGCCGAGAAGAAGGACACGACGAGCGTGCCGCCGCGCGCGACGTAGGCCGTGAGGTTCGCGGCATCCGCTGCGGACAGCAGGTACTGCGACGGGACCACGACGAGGCGGTAGGGCGAGAGGTCGTGGCCGGGGAGGGCGAAGTCGACCGTGATGTCGTCGCGCCAGAGTCGCTCGTAGAAGGCGCGGATGCGCTCGTCGTGGCTGACGTCCTCGGAGGGGCGCCACTCGAGGTCCTGCGCCCAGAAGGACTCGAAGTCCCACAGGACCGCGACCTCGGCCTCGACGCGTGATCCCTGCACCTCGGAGAGCCGGCCGAGCTTCGCGCCGAGGTCGACGACCTCGCGGAAGACGCGCGATGCGGTGCCCGCGTGGGGGAGCATCGCGGAGTGGAACTTCTCCGCGCCCGACCGTCCCGCCCGCCACTGGAAGAAGAGGATGCCGTCGGCCCCGCGTCCGAAGTGGCTGAGGGAGTTGCGCGCCATCTCGCCGGGGCGCTTCGCGACGTTCCGCGGCTGCCAGTTGACGGCCGAGGTCGAGTGCTCCATGAGGATCCAGGGCTTCCCGCCCCCGACCGACCGCGAGAGGTCCGCGGCGATCGCGAGTCCGATCTCGCCCTCCTCGTCGGCCGCCCACAGGTAGTGGTCGTCCGAGACCACGTCGACCTCGTCGGCCCAGGCCCAGAGGTCGACGCCGTGGTGCTGGTTCGCCATGAAGTTCGTCGTGATGGGCTGGGACGCGTGCGCGCGGATCGCGGCCTTCTCGATGCGGAAGCACTCGCGGAGCATGGCGTCGGTGAACCGCGCCCAGTCGAGCTTCTGCGCCGGGTTGATCGTCGAGGGGGCCGCGGCGGGGGCCCCGACGTGGTCCCACTCCTCGTAGTGCTGTCCCCAGAAAGCCGTTCCCCAGGCGGCGTTGAGGCCCGCGATCGAGCCGTACTTCTCCTCGAGCCAGCGCCTCCAGGCGCGGACCGCGTGAGGCGAGAAGTCCTCGCCCACGGGGACGCCGTACTCGTTGTGGATGTGCCACAGGACGACGGCGGGGTGGTCGCCGTACCGCTCGGCGAGGGCGCTGGCGATGCGGGCGATCGCGGCGCGGTACTCGGGCGCCGAGTGCGACACCATGCCGCGAGCGCCGAAGCCCATCGATACGCCGTCCTTGGTCACGGCGCGGGCGTCGGGATACTGCGCGAAGAACCAGGCCGGGGGAGAGGCCGTGGGCGTGCCGAGGTCGACGGCGATGCCGTTCGCGTGGAGCAGGGCGATGACGTCGTCGAGCCAGCCGAAGTCGAACTCGCCCTCACGGACCTCGAGGAGGCCCCACGAGAAGATCCCGATGCTGACGAGGTTCACCCCCGCCTCGCGCATCAGACGCACGTCCTCGTCCCAGACCTCGCGCGGCCACTGCTCCGGGTTGTAGTCACCGCCGTAGGCGATGCCCTCCAGTCGCGGCCAAGCGGGGCTCGTCATGCTGCGGTGCCATCCTCATCGATCGGGCGGTGTCGCGGTGCCGCGCCCTGGAGAGGGCTGGGACCGGTAACAGGTTCGATCGGAGTCTATTGCGGATGCCGTGCGTCACCCGGCTCCTGTTATCGAACTGTGACCGGTCCCAGACCGCGTCGGGGCCTGTGCCGAGTCGGGTATAGAGTCAGCGCGTGGTCCTCCCCTCCGAGCGCAGACGTCCCACCATCCGGGACGTCGCAGAGGTCGCCGGCGTCTCCCATGGCACCGTCTCGCGCGTGATCAACGGCGGTCGGTGGGTGTCGGAAGCCTCCCGCGTCGCCGTCGAGGCGGCGATCCAGGCGACCGGCTACACCGTCAGCCACGCCGCGCGTGCGCTGGCGACCGGCCGGGCGAACTCGGTCGCGTTCCTCCTCACCGAGCCGCAGCACCTGCTGTTCGCCGATCCCACGTTCGCGCTCCTGCTGCGCGGGGCGACCGAGGCGCTCGCGGCTCGCGACACGACGCTGGTCCTCCTCATCGCCGAGCACCCCTCGCAGTACGCGAACATCGAGCGCTACGTCCGGGCCGGTCACGTCGACGGCGTCCTGCTCATCTCGTCCCACGAGTCCAATCCGCTGCTGGCCGCCCTCACCGGTGCAGGGGTGCCCACCGTGTGCACCGGCGTCCCGCTCGGCGACCGCGCGCACGTGCCTACGGTCTCCGTCGACGAGGAGGGCTCCGCGCGGGAGATGACCCGACATCTGCTCGACCGCGGCTACCAGCGCATCGCGATCATCACCGGTCCCGACGACACCCCGGGCGGGAGGTACCGCCTCATCGGGTTCCGCGACGAGATGGGCGACCGCTTCGACCCCGCGCTCGTCGAGCAGGACGTCTACTCCAGCGAGGCGGGCGAGGCGGCGATGACCCGCCTGCTCCAGCGGGCGCCCGACATCGACGCCGTGTTCGCGGCATCCGACATCATGGCGGTCGGAGCGATCGCCGCGCTCCGCCGCGCGGGTCGTCGCGTCCCCGAGGACGTCGCGGTGGCGGGATTCGACGACTCCGGCCTCGCCGCGACGACCGATCCGCCCCTCACGACCATGCGACAGCCGTGGTCGGAGATCTCGCGACGGATGGTGGAGGTCCTGCTCGAGGTCATCGACGGCGGCCCGGGAGAGTCGATCGTGCTCCCCACGACACTCGTCCCGCGCGCGAGCGCCTGAGCCGTCATGAACGGCGTCGCCCGCGCCGTCGCCCGTAGAATCTCCTGGTGACTTCCGGCGGCTCCTTCTACATCACCACCCCCATCTACTACCCGAGCGATCTGCCCCACATCGGGCACGGGTACACCTCGGTGGCGGTGGACACGCTCGCGCGCTGGCACCGGCAGGCAGGCGATGACACCTGGATGCTGACCGGCACCGACGAGCACGGGCAGAAGATGCTCCGCGCCGCGACCGCGAACGGCGTCACCCCGCAGGAGTGGGTCGACAAGCTCGTCGAGGAGAGCTGGTTCCCGCTGCTCACGACGCTCGACGTCGCCAACGACGACTTCATCCGCACGACGCAGCCCCGCCACGAGGAGCGCGTCAAGAAGTTCGTCCAGGCGCTCTACGACAGCGGCTACATCTACGCCGGTGAGTACGAGGCGCTGTACTGCGTGGGCTGTGAGGAGTTCAAGCCCGAGGCCGAGATCGTCGACGGCACCGGTCCGTTCGAAGGACTGAAGGTCTGCGCCATCCACTCCAAGCCCCTCGAACTGCTGCAGGAGAAGAACTACTTCTTCAAGCTCAGCGAGTTCCAGGATCGGCTGCTCGAGCTCTACAAGACCCAGCCCGACTTCGTGCGCCCGGACTCGGCGCGCAACGAGGTCGTCTCGTTCGTGCGATCCGGCCTCAAAGACCTGTCGATCTCGCGTTCCGCGTTCGACTGGGGCATCCGCGTGCCGTGGGACGAGTCGCACGTCATCTACGTCTGGGTGGACGCGCTGCTGAACTACGCGACCGCGGTCGGCTACGGCGACGACCCGGCGGAGTTCGAGCGGCGCTGGCCTGCTTACCACGTCGTCGGCAAGGACATCCTCCGCTTCCACGCCGTCATCTGGCCCGCGATGCTCATGGCTGCCGGTCTCGAGGTGCCGAAGGGGATCTTCGCCCACGGCTGGCTGCTCGTCGGCGGCGAGAAGATGTCCAAGTCGAAGCTCACCGGCATCGCGCCGACCGAGATCACGGATGTCTTCGGCTCCGATGCCTACCGGTTCTACTTCCTCTCGGCGATCGCGTTCGGACAGGACGGGTCGTTCTCGTGGGAGGACCTGTCGGCGCGTTACCAGGCCGAGCTCGCGAACGGTTTCGGCAACCTCGCGTCGCGCACCATCGCCATGATCGGACGCTACTTCGACGGTGTCGTCCCCACCCCGGGCGACGCCACGGACCTCGACCTCCGCGTGCAGTCGACGGTGGCGGATGCCGCGGCCGCGGCCGACGCTGCGATGACCGCGTTCCGCCCCGATGAGGCGATCGCCGCGATCTGGAGGATCGTCGACGAGCTCAACGGCTACATCACCGAGAACGAGCCGTGGGCGCTGGCGAAGGACGACGCGAACCGCGGTCGCCTCTCGACGGTGCTGTACACGGCGGCGGAGGGTCTGCGCGCGCTGGCCGTGCTGCTCTCGCCCGTCATGCCGAAGTCCACCGCGACGCTGTGGGACGCCCTCGGCGCTCCGGGCGAGCTCACGGCGCAGCCGCTGCGTGACGCGGGCGCCTGGGGTCAGCTGCCGGCCGGCACCCGCGTGGGGGCGCTCGCGCCACTGTTCCCGCGTGTCGAGCAGACGGCATGACGACCGATCCCAGCACCTACGTCCGTCAGCGGGAGCAGTCGGCCCGCGACGTCCGCTGGCCGGAAGCGCCCGATCCGCTCCCCGTCGCCGTCTACGACAACCACGCTCACCTCGAGATCGAGGACGGCGACGAGCCGCAGGGCCTCGACGACCAGCTCGCTCGCGCGGCCGAGGTCGGTGTGGTCGGCGTGGTGCAGGCCGGCGGCGACATCGAGTCGTCCCGGTGGTCGGCGTGGGCCGCGGCATCCCATCCGGCGGTGCTCGCCGCCGTCGCCATCCATCCGAACGAGGCCCCCGCCTACCACGCCGCCGGTCGGCTGGACGAGGCGATCTCGGTCATCGACGAGCTGGCGGCGCAGCCGCGGGTGCGCGCGGTGGGGGAGACCGGGCTCGACTTCTTCCGCACCGAGGACGAGGGCATCCCGGCTCAGATGCTGAGCTTCGAGGCGCACATCGACATCGCCAAGCGTCACGGGATCGCGATGCAGATCCACGATCGTGACGCGCATGCGGCGGTCCTCGAGACCCTGGACCGCGTCCGAGCCCCGGAGCGGACCGTCTTCCACTGCTTCTCGGGCGATGCCGACATGGCGCGGTACTGCGCCGACCGAGGCTACTGGCTGAGCTTCGCCGGGAACGTGACCTTCAAGAACGCCCAGAACCTGCGGGACGCCCTCGCCGTGACCCCGCGCGAGCGGATCCTCGTGGAGACGGACGCGCCCTTCCTCACACCGACTCCGCACCGGGGGCGCCCCAACGCCCCGTACCTCGTGCCGGTCACCGTGCGGTTCATGGCTGATGAGCTCGGCATCCCCCTCGAGGAACTCTGCGCACAGCTCGCGCAGAACACCCTCGAGGTCTACGGCGCCTTCACGGACTGAGCGAGCGCGGCCGGCACCGGCGGACGCGTCGTCGACCCCGGTACGAGCTCCCACGGCAGGTCCACGACCCGCGGGCCGTCGTCGAGGAGCGCGGCCGGGAGCGTGTCGAACATCGCCTCCGCCGCGAGGTCCGGCCGGATGCAGACGTGCGTCACGCCCAGGCGGCGGTTGACGGCGCAGTCGGTGGAGCAGAGGGCGACGAGCTGGACGTCGCGGGGGATGACGAGCCGCATCTCCTCGAGCTGCAGATAGACGTCCGGCCCGTCCTCCGCGCCGGCGAAGATCGCGTCCGCGCCGTCGGCGAGGACATCGGTGATGAGGCGGGGGAGGGTGCGCCGCGAGGCGTCGACCGCGCGCACGAGAGGCTCGCGGCCGCGCACGGAGCTCCAGATCTCGTACGCGGCCCGCCCGATCTCGTCGCGGGGAGCGCCGCCGTCCTCCGTCAGGAACGCGATCCGTCGAGCGCCCGCGCGTGCGAGCTCGTCGAGTCCCGCGCGGACCGCGGCGTCGTAGCCGGTGCGGATGCTGAGACCCCGGGAGCCGTCGACGAACTGATCGTCCGCGACGATCGGGATGCCGCGGGCGATGGCGGCGAGCAGCAGCTCGCGGTTGCCGCGGGCGTCGGGGACGTAGAGGGCGTCGAGGGTCGTGCCCGCGAGGAGGTCGGGGTTCGAGTCCGGCAGCACCGTGACGGTGAACCCGTGCGCCGCGGAGGCGCGGACGAGGGAGGTCAGCTTGCGCACGCGCCGGAGTTCCCCCCGCCGATCGCCGTCGGGATCGTCGCCCATGACGAAGCCGACCGTCATGGTGCGACCGCTGCGCAGCGCCGTCGCATGCCGATTGGGGACGTACCCGAGTTCCGCGGCGATCGCTTTGATGCGTTCGCGCGTCTCGGGACGCATGCTGCCGCGATCGTTGAGCGCCTGACTGATGGCCGCCGTCGACACGCCGGCGGCGCGCGCGATGTCCTTCAGAGTGACGCTCGGAGTCACGGCTGCTCGCCCTCGTCCGGTGAACCGCCGTGGCGCGGCTCGGGCAGCACGGTGCGTATCGCCTCGGCCCACTCCGGCCCCGATCCCGACGAGGCCAGCGTGTGGCCGCGAGCGATCAGCTGGTGCAGCAGGACTCCGGAGAAGTGCCGCAACGCGGTCTCGACCTCGGCCGAGTCGCCGCGCCGTCGTGCGCGGGTGAGTTCCTCATCGAGCACGGTGTGCACGAAGCCCCGGAGGTCGACGACCGACGGAGACACCTCGTGCACACGTCGCGCCGCAGCGTGCCGCTTCGCGGCGGCCTCGACGATCTCGCGCGCCTGCCCGACGGTCTCGGCCTCGTCGACAGGGGCGTGCAGTCGGATGGTCTCGAGGTCGAGCAGTTCGACGCCGGGGAGCAGGGCCACCTCAGGGTCGACGTTGCGGGGCAGGCCGAGGTCGATGACGACCTGGGCGCGAGCGCTGCCCGCACGGGCGGTCGCGTGCGAGAACGCGTCGAGGGCGAAGGTGTCGGTCGTGGCCGTGCAGGTCACCACGACGTCGGCGGCAGCGGCCTCGGCGGCGTAGTCCGCCACACTCACGTGCACGAGGTGCTCGCGGTTCGCGAACTTCTGGCGGCCCGAGCGGGAGTGCACGCGGATGTCGGCGGCCCCCACAGCCCGCAGCGCCGCCAGGGCAGCGGCCGCGTAACGGCCCGTTCCGACGAGGAGCACACGGGACGTTGCCCAATCGACGCGGGGGCTGACGAGATCGACGGCGAGGCGTACGAGGGAGCGGCCGGACTCGCCGAGCCGCGTCGTGTTCTTCACGGCGCGCGAGGTCTCCGTCGCGCGCTGGAACAGGTGCTCGAGGGGCGCCGTGGTCAGTCCCCGTCCGCGCGCGGCCTCGAGGGCGCGACGGACCTGCCCCGCGATCTCGTCCTCGCCGACGGCCACGGAGTCCAGGCCCGACGCGACGGTGAACAGGTGATGGGCGACCTGGTTGCCGTGGGCGAAGTCGACGTTCTCGCGCAGCGACCGGTAGTCCATGTCGGCGGCGCCGGCGATCTCCTCCATGGCGGCATCCATGGCGGGGACGGGGGAGGCGAGGTCGGGCTCCTCGGCGAGGTCGAAGTACGCCTCGAAGCGGTTGCAGGTCGCCAGGACCACCGCGCCCCGGATCGAATCGTGGACCGCGGACAGACGCTCGGCCAGGTCGTCGCCGACCGTCGACAGCCGCTCGAGGGAATCGAACGGCGTGGAGCGCTGATGCGCGGTCAGGCAGACGAGCACGGTGCGGAGAACCCCCTTGGATCGCGACTAGTATATCGATTAACCGATTCGAGGAGCTCATCATTCCCGGCATCAGCCACCCCCTCATCGCCGCGCGCACCCGCGAGTCCCGTCTTGTCCGCGCGTTGCTGGGCGACCGCCCCCGGACGACGCCGGTCTGGTTCATGCGGCAGGCGGGCCGGTCCCTGCCCGAGTACCGCGCGCTCCGCTCGCAGGGCTCGATGATCGACGCCTGCCTCGACCCGGCCCTCGCGAGCGAGATCACGATGCAGCCGGTGCGCCGGCACGGCGTCGACGCCGCCATCTTCTTCAGCGACATCATCGTGCCGCTGGCTCTCATCGGCATCGACGTGGAGATCGTCGCCGGTCGCGGCCCCGTCTTCTCGCAACCGCTGCGCACCCCCGCCGACATCGCCCGGGCCGTCGCGATCGACCCGGCGCTCGTCGTCGAGCGTGGCGGTGTCATCGCGGATGCCGTCGGTCGCACGACGGCGATGCTCGCCGAGCTGTCCGAGGAGCGCGGTGAGCCGCTGCCCCTCATCGGCTTCGCCGGCGCGCCCTTCACGCTCGCGGCCTACCTCGTCGAGGGGGGTCCCTCGAAGGATCACCTCGCCGCGCGGCGCCTCATCCACGAGGACGCCGCCGCGTGGGAGGACCTGACGATGTGGCTCGCCGAGGTCACCGGGCGCTTCCTCGCTCTGCAGATCGAGGCCGGTGCCAGCGCGGGGCAACTGTTCGACTCGTGGGCGGGCGGACTGCACCCGGACGACTACCGCGCGTCGGTGCTCCCGGCATCCGTCGCCGCGCTGCAGCATGCCCGCTCGCTGCCGCTGCCAGAGGGAGTCGATCGTCTGCCGCTCGTGCACTTCGGCGTCGGGACGGGTGAGATCCTCGCCGACATGGCGACGCCCGACATCGACGCGCTCGGCGTCGACTACCGCGTGCCCCTCGACGAGGCGCGCCGCCGCATCGATCGCGATCTGACGATCCAGGGCAACCTCGACCCGGCGCTGCTGTTCGCCCCCGAGCCGGTGCGGACCGCGGGTGTGCACCGCGTGCTGGAGTCGGGACTCGCTGCCCGTGCGCATGTCTTCAACCTCGGGCACGGTGTGCCCATGGAAGCGGACCCCGACGCGATCTCGGCGGTGGTCCGGACGGTCCACGACTGGCGCGCACCGTGACCGGTTCCCCTGCCGTGCACGACGTCGTCATCGTCGGAGGCGGCGTCGCCGCGCTGACCGCGGCGTGGGAGCTGGCCGGCGCCGGGCGGGACGTGGTCGTGCTCGAGGCGGGGGATGCCGTCGGAGGGATGCTGCGCCGCGGCACCGTCGCCGGGGTCGCCGTGGACCTCGGGGCCGAGTCCTTCGCCACCCGCACGACCGGGGTCGCCGACCTCGTGGCCGACGCGCGCCTCGCCGTGCAGCTCGTCGAGCCCCGCCCCGGCGGGGCGCACGTCGCGTTCCGCCGGCGGATGGGACGCGTCGGACGGGCGCCGCTCCCGCGGCGGGCCCTCATCGGGATGCCGGCGGATGCCGCCGCGGCCGATGTCGTCCGTGTGCTCGGCCGCGCCGGTGCGCGCCGGGCGGCGCGGGAACGCGATCTCCCCGTCGATCCGGCGGTCTTCGAGGGTGTCGAGCCGAGCCTCGCGGAGCTCGCGACGGCACGGTTCGGCGCCGCCGTCACGGCTCGCCTCGTCGAGCCCCTGTGCGCGAGCGTGTACTCGCAGCGCGCCGATGCGGTGACCCTCTCGGCTCTTCATCCGGCCCTGTGGGGGCGTTTCCAGGAGCTCGGCTCGCTGACGGCGGCCGTCGACGCCCTCGCGACGCACGCGCGTGCCGGCTCCGCCGTCCGCGGCGTGGAGGGGGGGCTCTGGCGTCTGGCGGCGGAACTGGAGATGGCAGCGCTGCGCGCCGGCGCCGTCATCCGCACCGGAGCGACCGTCCGCGAGATCCGCACGACGAGCGCCGGCGCGGACGTCGTCCTCGACGGCGAGACGCTCGTCGCCCGCGAGGTCGTGGTCGCGACGGGACCTGCATCCGCGTCGCGTCTGCTCGGCGTCGCGGCGCCCGTGGCCGCACCCGTGCGTCTCGTCGTCGCCGAGATCGCCTCGGCGGCGTTCGACCGCCACCCGGTCGGGTCCGGCGTCATCGCCGCCCCGGACGTGCCCTCGGCCGCCAAAGCGCTCACCCACGTCGACGCCAAGTGGGAGTGGGCCGCCGCGGCGCTGCCGGCGGGTGCGCACGCCATCCGGCTGTCCGCACGGGACGCCGCCGCCGGCGGCCTCGAGACGCCCGCCGAGATCGCCGCCGCCGTCCGCACGCTGACCGGTGTCGGTGTCAACCCCGCTGACGTCCGGGAGATCGCGCCGGTGTCATGGTCGGACGCCGTCGTCACCCCCGAGGTGAAGGTCGCCGCTGCGGCCGCGGCCGCGACCCGCGGCATCCGGCTCCTCGGTGCGGTCGCCTCGGGGACCGGTCTCGCCTCCGTCATCCCTCACGCTCGCGCCGTCGCGGCGGAACTGCTGTCCCACCCCACCCCCTCCGAAGGAGTACGTCATGTCCGCTGACGATCTGTCAGCCCCCGGCCTCGGCTACACGCTCTTCTCGATCCTGGCCGGCCCCCGCCCGCGCGTCGCCGCATCGAGCGCCGACCTCGACGCACTGCGCACGGCCGTCGACGCGCTGCCCGCCTCCGAGGTGACCCTCCGCGGGTTCTACGACGTCACCGGGATGCGAGCCGAGGCGGACGTGATGGTGTGGCTCCACGGAGAGGACCCGGCAGCTCTCCAGAAGGCGCTGCGCGGCCTCCGCCGCACCCCCGTGCTCGCGGCCTTCACGAACGTGTGGAGCGCGATGGGCGTGCACCGCGAGGCCGAGTTCAACAAGCGTCACGTCCCCGGGTACCTGCGCGGCGAGCACGCCCGCGGGTGGCTCTGCCTCTACCCCTTCGTCCGCAGCTACGAGTGGTACCTGCTGCCCGAGGAGGAGCGCTCCCGCATGCTCGCCGAGCACGGCCGCAAGGGCGCCGCCTTCCGCGACGTCGTCGCCAACACCGTCTCGACGTTCGGCCTCAGCGATTACGAGTGGCTCCTCCCGCTCGAGAGCGACGACCCGATCAGCCTCGTCGACATGATGCGTGAGCTGCGTGCCACCGACGCGCGTCGTCACGTGCGCGAGGAGGTTCCGTTCTACACGGGACGGCGCGTGGAGATCGACGAGCTGGCGGAGGTGCTGTCGTGAGCGCCCAGAACATCGGGTCCCAGGGCGCGGGGTTCCGCCCGAAGCCACCCCGCGCATCGGGGGTGGTCGTGGCCGACGGCTGCGTCATCCCGAACGCGACGGAGGGGACCTGCGCGGGAGAGCCGCACGCCACCACGCCGGTGGCCTACGACGGCATCCTCCTGCTCGGATTCGGCGGCCCCGAGGGACAAGACGACGTCATCCCGTTCCTGCGCAACGTCACCGCCGGCCGCGGCATCCCCGACGAGCGTCTCGAGGAGGTCGCCCACCACTACCGCCACTTCGGCGGGGTGTCTCCCATCAACGAGCACAACCGCGAGCTCAAAGCCGCCTTGGACGCCGAGCTCGCCTCGCGCGGACTCGACCTGCCGGTCTACTGGGGCAATCGCAACTGGATGCCGTACGTCACCGACGCGATCGACTCCGCCGTCGCCGACGGCCGGCGCACGCTCCTCGCGATCGCCACGAGCGCGTACAGCTCGTACTCGTCGTGCCGCCAGTACCGCGAGGATCTCGCGGACGCCGTCGAGGCCACCGGCCACCAGACGGACGTGCAGATCGACAAGGTCCGCCAGTTCTTCGACCACCCCGGGTTCGTCGCGCCGTTCGTCGACGGCATCCGTGCGGCGATCGCCGAACTCGCCGAGCGCGGTGTCACCGACCTCGCGAACGACGTCGAGATCCTGTTCTCGACGCACTCGATCCCGACCTCCGACGCCGACCGCTCCGGCCCGCCGGAGCGAGGCTTCGGACCCGGCGGGGCGTACGTCGCCCAGCACCTCGCGGTCGGTGAGGAGATCATCTCGCGGCTCGCTTTCCCGGGCGCCTGGCAGCTGGTCTTCCAGAGCCGCTCCGGCCCGCCGCAGGTGCCCTGGCTCGAGCCCGACATCAACGACGCGATGCAGGAGCTGCCGGGTCGGGGACGCAAGGCCGTCCTCATCGTGCCGCTCGGGTTCGTGAGCGACCACATGGAGGTCATGTGGGACCTCGACACCGAGGCGATGGAGACCGCGGAGGAGCTGGGGCTCATCGCCGTCCGCACCGCGACCCCCAGCACGCACCCGGACTACGTCGCGGGTCTGGTCGACCTCGTCGAGGAGCGCCTGAACGGCACCCCCGCCGCCGAGCGCCCCGCCGTCACCGACCTCGGCCCCTGGTACGACGTGTGCCGCCCCGGATGCTGCGAGAACAAGCGTCTCGGCTTCCAGCCGGCACTCTCGGGGGTGGCACCGTGACCTCGGCGCTCCGCTTGGGCACCCGGGCGAGCCTGCTGGCGACGACCCAGTCGCAGCACGTGGCGGATGCTGTGGCGGCGGCATCCGGTCGGAGCGTGGAACTCGTGCCGATCACGAGCGAGGGCGACGTCCTCACCGGCCCGCTCGCGCAGATGGGCGGCACGGGCGTGTTCGCGACGGCGCTGCGGGATGCCCTCCTACGCGGCGAGTGCGACTTCCTCGTGCACTCGATGAAGGACCTGCCGACCGCGCCGTACCCCGGCATCGTCGTCGGCGCCGTCCCGGAGCGGGCCTCGCAGCGCGACGTCCTGCACTCACGCGACGGGCTCGCCCTCGACGCGCTGCCCGCGGGATCCCGCGTCGGCACCGGCTCACCGCGCCGCGTCGCCCAAGTGCGGGCGCGCCGCCCCGACCTGGTGGTCGAGGGCATCCGCGGCAACGTGGACAGCCGGCTGCGGAAGGTCGCCGAGGGGCAGTACGACGCCATCATCCTCGCCGAGGCGGGCCTCCGGCGCATCGGCCGCGACGCCGCCATCACCGAGGTGCTCGACTGGCCGACCTCGGCCGCGCAGGGCGCGCTCGCCGTCGAGGTCCGTGACGGCGACACCGCCGTCGCCGAGGCGGTCGCGCTCATCGAGGACGCCCGGACCGCCCACGCCGCGCATCTGGAGCGCGCCGTGCTGCGACGCCTCGAGGCCGGGTGCGCCGCACCGGTCGCCATCGACGCCGTCCACCACGGCGACGTGGTGACCCTGGTCGCGCACGTCTACGCCGAGGACGGTACGCGGTCGGTCACGGCCGAGCGTCGCCTCGACCCGCACGTCGACCTCGACGCCGCCGCCGCCGACGTCGTCGCCGAACTCCTCGAGGGCGGTGCCGCCGACCTCGCCGATCTGGCGGGCACCTCCCGATGACCGGGGGAGGCCTGCGCGGCGCCCACGTCCTCGTGCCGCGCGGCGGTGGGTGGGGCGACCGGGTCGCCGCCGACCTGCGCGCCCGTGGTGCCCAGCCGGTCGTCGCTCCCCTCATCTCCTCGGCCCCGCCCCGCGACACCGCGGCGCGTGATCGGGCGTTCGCGGCCCTGTCGGACGGAACCTACGCCTGGCTGTTCGTCACGAGCGCGGCGAGCGTCGATCAGCTGCGACAGCACGGGGTCCGCATCCCGGAGACGACCCGGATCGCCGCCGTGGGTCGCGCCACGGCGCGCGCCGTCGCCGAGGCCGGTTGGGAGGTGGACTTCGTGCCCGCCGGACCGTCGTCGGCCGCGGCGCTCGCTGCGCAGTGGTGCGCGGACCGGACGCCCGCGTCGACCGGCCGTTCCCTCGTCGTGCGCAGCGACCTCGCCCAAGCGGTCGTCAGTGACGAGCTCGAGGTGCGCGGCTTCGCCGTCGACGTCTGCATCGCCTACCGGACCGTCGGCGTGGACCTCGAGCCCGAGGTCGCGGGCGGTCTCCGCTCCGGCGCGATCGACGTCGTGCTGCTGACCTCGCTCAGTGTGGGCCGGGAGCTGCGCCGCCAGGTGGGGCGCTTGCCGGCATCCACACTCGTCGCCTCCATCGGACCGGGGACGACGCGCGATGCGGCCGTTCTCGGATTCACCGTCGCCCACACCGCACAGACCCAGAGCATCGACGCGTTGATCGCCGAGCTCGACGCCCATCTCCCCGTCAAGGAGTCGTCATGACCTCGTTCCCCACCCGTCGCCTGCGCCGTCTGCGCGGCACGCCGGCTCTGCGCCGCCTCGCGGCCGAACACCACCTGGTGCCCTCGCAGCTCGTGCTCCCGGTCTTCGTCAAGGAGGGCATCACCGAGGCCCAGCCGATCGCCAGCATGCCCGGGGTCTCGCAGCATCCGCTCGACGCGATCGCCGACGTCGTCGATGAGGCCGCGGCCGCGGGGATCGGCGGGATCATGCTGTTCGGCGTCCCCGCCGTGCGCGACGCGGTCGGCAGCGGCGCTACGGACCCGGAGGGCATCCTCAACCGCGCGATCGCCGTCGCGGCGCGCGCCGCGGCCGGGCGGCTGACGGTGCAGGCCGACCTGTGCCTCGACGAGTTCACCGACCACGGCCACTGCGGTCTGCTGGCCGCCGACGGCTCGGTCGACAACGACGCGACGCTCGAGGTGTACGCCGAGATGGGTGTCGCGCAGGCTCGCGCCGGCGCCGACGTGCTCGGCCTGTCGGGGATGATGGACGGCCAGGTCGCCGCGGTCCGCGCGGGACTGGATGCCGCAGGGTTCGCGCACGTGGCGATCCTCGCCTACTCCGCGAAGTACGCCTCCGCGTTCTACGGCCCGTTCCGCGACGCCGTCGAGTCGACCCTCCAGGGCGACCGTCGGACCTACCAGATGGACCCCGCCAACGCCCGCGAGGGCGTGGAGGAGGCACTCGTCGACATCGCCGAGGGCGCCGACGTCGTCATGGTCAAGCCCGCCATGCCGTACCTCGACGTGCTCACCCGTGTCTCGGACCGCTCGAGCGTGCCCGTGTGGGCCTATCAGGTCTCGGGGGAGTACGCGATGATCGAGCACGCCGCCGCCGCCGGCCTCATCGACCGCGAGCGCGCGATCGGCGAGAGCCTCGTCGGCATCCGCCGTGCCGGTGCCGACGTCATCCTCACCTACTGGGCCGTCGAGGTCGCGCACTGGCTGCGCGCCGGGAAGGAACCCGCATGAGCCGCAACCAGGAGCTGTTCGACCGCGCCCGCGGAGTCATCCCCGGCGGCGTCGACTCGCCCGTCCGCGCCTACGGTTCCGTCGGCGGCACGCCGCGGTTCATGGTGTCGGCGCAGGGCGCCTACGTGACCGATGCCGACGGCCGCGACTACGTCGACCTCGTCGCCAGCTGGGGCCCCGCCCTCCTGGGCCACTCGCACCCGGCCGTGATCGAGGCTGTCGTGCAGGCGGCGCAGCGCGGGCTCTCGTTCGGCGCGCCCACATCCGCCGAGACCGAGCTGGCCGAGGAGATCCGCGCGCGCGTCCCCGCCGCCGAGAAGATCCGTCTCGTCTCCACCGGCACCGAGGCGACCATGACGGCGATCCGTCTCGCGCGTGCCGCGACCGGTCGCGACCTGCTCGTCAAGTTCGCCGGGCACTACCACGGTCACTCCGACGGGCTCCTCGCGCAGGCCGGTTCGGGTCTCGCGACCCTCGCGCTGCCGGGGTCGGCGGGGGTCCCCGCACCGATCGCCGCACAGACCCTCGTCATCGGCTACAACGACCGGGCCGCGGTCGAGGAGGTCTTCCGCGCGCACGAAGGACGGATCGCCGCCATCATCACCGAGGCCGCGGGCGCCAACATGGGCGTCGTGCCCCCGGCACCCGGCTTCACGGCCTTCCTGTCCGAGATCGCGCACCGGAACGGCGCCCTCCTCATCAGCGACGAGGTGCTCACGGGCTTCCGCTCGTCGCGCTCGGGCTACGCGGGTGTGCTCGAGGCCGCGGGGGAGCATGTCGTCCCCGACCTCATCGCCTTCGGCAAGGTCATCGGCGGGGGTCTCCCCGTCGCCGCCGTCGCCGGGCGCGCCGACATCATGGACCTCCTCGCGCCGACCGGTCCCGTCTACCAGGCGGGCACGCTGTCGGGGAACCCCGTCGCCGTCGCAGCGGGTCTTGCAACCCTGACACACGCCGACGACGCGGTCTACCGCACGCTCGATTCCGTCGCGCGCATCGTCGCGGACGCGGCATCCGCCGCTCTGACGGATGCCGGTGTCCCGCACGTCGTGCAGTGGGCGGGAACCCTCTTCAGCATCTTCTTCGGCGAGTCCGTCGTGAACGGCGTGCCCGATTACGCGACCGCGACCTCCCAGGATGCGGATGCGTACGGGCGGTTCTTCCACGCGATGCTCGAGGGCGGCGTCTCGATGCCGCCGTCCGCGTTCGAGGCGTGGTTCGTCACGGCCGCGCACGACGCCGCCGCCATCGGCCGCATCGTCGACGCCCTGCCCGCGGCGGCGCGGGCGGCCGCCGGCTGAGGAGGCGTGCGGCTAGGGTGAGCCGCATGCCTCGTCGCGTCGTGCTCGCCGTGGCCGCAGCCGTCCTGGTGCTCGGACTCCCCGGGTGCGCGACGGCGGCAGCGGCCACGCCCGACGAGATCGCGGAGCGCGTCTCGCACCTCGGTGTCGACCCCGTCCTCGTGGTGACCACCACGATCGACGGGTACGACCTGGCCCCGCAGTCCGTGAACGAGACGGACGAGGGCGGGATGACCGCGACGTGGTCGAAACCGGGCACCGGCGACATGATCACCGTGCGCACCGGGCCGGGGGAGATGGACGCCGCGGCGTGCGCCGCCCAGCAGATGTGGGGCGGTGGTGACGCCACGTGCGTGCAGGACGGCGGAACCTGGCGACGGTCCGCGGGACGGATCGAGGAGTACGCCGTCGTCGAGCCCGGTCGGACGGTGCTGATCGTCGGCGGCGACGGCTATGGCGCCCCGTCCGCGGATCTGAGAGAGGCGGCCGCGGGCCTTCGTGCGCCGACCGTCGCGGAGACCGATCGGATGTTCGCCGAGCTGCAGCGGCGGGCCGACCGCGGAGGTCCCGTGGAACGCGGCGACCTGCCCGACGGCTGGGACGGGGCACCCATCGACCCGGGTGGCGAGGGCGGCTGAGCCGCACGGATCGGTCAGGACGTGCGTGACCGACCGATGAGAGCGAGGAGACTCTCGAGGCCCGTCCCCGTCCCCGGCCAGTGGCGCTCGATGGCGTCCCGGCCCGCATGCCGCAGCGCGAAGCGCAGGGCGATCACCACGACGACGGCATCATCCGCGTATCCGAACACGGGGATGACGTCGGGGACGAGATCGATCGGCGAGAGCAGGTAGACGAGGAGCCCTGCGAGCCACCAGCGGGCGCCGCGAGGCACCGCGCGGTCAGCGACGAGCCGGCGGATCAGGCGGATCACGTCCGGGACGAGTCGCACCGCCTCGCGCCACTCGATCGCTCCGCCGGCACGCCGCACCTGCAGGGCGAGGACCACGAGCAGCGCGACCCACAGCAGGACGAGGCCGCCGGCGACGCTCACCGCGATCGCCCAGCCATCCGTCATCCGCCCATCATCCCCTGATCGGCGGGGCGAACCCCGGCAACTAGGCTGGAACCCATGCCCGTCACCCTCCTCGGAGCCGCCGAGATCCGCGCGCTCGCCGCCGACCTCGACGTCACGCCGACCAAGAAGCTCGGGCAGAACTTCGTCGTCGACGCGAACACCGTGCGCAAGATCGTGCACGCCGCGCGGGTCACCTCCGCCGACCGGGTGGTCGAGGTCGGACCGGGCCTCGGCTCGCTGACCCTCGCGATCCTCGAGACCGGGGCGCCCGTCACCGCGGTCGAGATCGACCACCGCCTGGCCGAGCGTCTGCCGGCCACCGCCGCCGCACACGGCGTCCCGGATGGCGCCCTCACCGTCGTCGCGCAGGACGCGCTGCGTGTGAGCGAACTCCCCGGCGAACCCGATGTCCTCGTGGCGAACCTGCCCTACAACGTCAGCGTGCCGGTGCTCCTCCACTTCATGGAGCACTTCCCGTCGATCCAGCGCGGCGTCGTCATGGTCCAGGCCGAGGTGGGGGAGCGGCTCGCCGCGCCTCCGGGGTCGAAGGTCTACGGGGCGCCGAGCGTCAAGGCGGCCTGGTACGGGCCGTGGCGACTGGCCGGGACCGTCTCGCGCCAGGTCTTCTGGCCGGTGCCGAACGTCGACAGCGTTCTCGTCGGGTTCGAGCGTGACACCGATCCTCGCGGCACCGAGGAAGAGCGCCTGCGCACCTTCGCCATCGTCGACGCGGCGTTCCAGCAGCGTCGCAAGATGCTCCGCCAGGCGCTCTCGGGGGTGCTGGGCGGCTCGTCCGCATCGGCGACCGAGGTGCTCGAGCGCGCCGGCGTCGCACCGACCGCCCGCGGCGAGGACCTGACGATCGAGGACTACGTCCGCATCGCGCGCGCCTGAGCCGGCGGCATCCGTCGATCCCTCCGGAGCCGATGCGTCAGCACAGAGTTTCCGGTGACTTCGTGCGTCGTTCACCGCGCGTTCCCGAAACATGCCGGTAACATTCCAGGGCAAGGCGGAGGCACCCGAGTCCCCGCACCGACGGAAGAAGTGACCATGCGCCGCGCCGA
The DNA here is from genome assembly GCF_023715745.1 of Microbacterium oleivorans. Classification (GTDB taxonomy): domain Bacteria; phylum Actinomycetota; class Actinomycetes; order Actinomycetales; family Microbacteriaceae; genus Microbacterium; species Microbacterium oleivorans_D. The sequence continues at coordinate 439,321 of NZ_JAMBOV010000002.1, forward strand.
GCATCCGGCCGCCGAACGGATCCTGCTCCACCTCAGCGACACGCATCTGCGCGGTCCTGGCCCCCGGCTGTTCGACAGCGTCGACGGCGAGGCCTCGCTCACCGCGGCGCTCGCCGCCATCGAGTCCAGCGGCATCGCTCCGGACGCCGTCGTCTTCACGGGCGACCTCGTCGACCTCGGCGAGGCGGCCGCCTACGACGCGATCCGCGCGCTCGTGGAGCCCTTCGCCGAGCGGCTCGGCGCGCGTCTGCTCTGGGTCATGGGCAACCACGACGACCGCGGTGCGTTCCGAGCGCGTCTGCTCGACCAGACCCCCGCCGACCCGACGGCGCCGTACGACCGCGTGGACGAGCTCGACGGTCTGCGCATCGTGACGCTCGACACGAGCGTGCCGGGGCACCACCACGGCGAGCTCTCCGACGCGCAGCTGCGCTGGCTCGCGGATGTGCTCGCCACCCCAGCGCCGCTCGGCACCGTGCTGGCCATGCACCATCCGCCTGTACCCAGCGTCCTGCCGCTGGCGTCGAGCGTCGAGCTGCGCGACCAGCGACGTCTCGCCGACGTCGTCCGCGGGACGGACGTTCGCGCGATCATCGCGGGACACCTTCACTACTCGACCTTCGCGACCTTCGCGGGCATCCCCGTCTCGGTCGCGTCGTCGACGTGCTACGCGCAGGACCTCACGGTGCCCGTCGGCGGCACGCGGCCGCAGGACGGCGCACAGGCGTACAACATGGTGCACGTCTACGACGACACCGTCGTCCACTCGGTGGTCCCGCTCGACGTCTCGACGCCGCTGGAGTACATCGACCCCGATGAGGCTCAGCGCCGCCTTCGCGTGGCGGGAGTGACCGGTTCGGTCACGCGTGCAGCTCGACCGGGCGTACCGGCGCTGCGCTGAGCGCCGGGTCCTCCCACGGCGCGCGGACCGGGAAGAGCCGCTCGAGCAGTCCCGTGACCGCGCGTACGCGCACCGGTTCGGGGACCTCGTGGTCCCCGCCGTCGTTCAGGCAGAACATGTCGACGTCGCTGCGCTCGGCGAGCTTCTCCATGCGGCGCAGCGACGCGGCCTGCGTCGTCTGGAAGTACCGCACGCGCGGCGCCGTCGAGGCGATCGCACGACCGGTGAACTGTGCGTAGTAGTGGTAGAGGCAGTTGGTCACCGACACGTCGGTGGCGGAGCGGAAACGGGATGCCGCGGTGCGCCGGATCTCCTCGGGGAACTCGCGCTCGAGTTCGAACATCACCGAGCGGCGCAGGGGAGCGGCGCAGTGCTCGAGGTCGCGGACGATCGTGCGTCCGAAGCGCTCGCGCAGCAGCTCGCGGTTCAGGCGCAGGGCGTTGTCGTGGCCGCTGCGGGCGACGCGGCGCGGGCCTGTCCCGATGCGGACGTCGCACTCGACGAACGACGAGACGCCGGCGGGCGAGAAGAACAGATCCGGTGAGAGCGGACGCCCGAAGAACATGTCGTCGTTCGAATAGAGGAAGTGCTCCGACAACCCCTCGATGCGGTGGAGCTGGGCCTCGACGGCGTGGGAGTTGTGCGTCGGGAGGACGGACGGGTCCTCGAAGAACTCCTCGCTGCGCACGATCGTGACCTTCGGGTGGTCGAGCAGCCACGCGGGGGCGGGGGAGTCGGTCGCGATGAAGATGCGGCGCACCCATGGGGCGTACATGTGGACGCTCCGCAGCGCGTAGCGCAGCTCGTCGACATGGCGGTAGCGGGCGGGACCGTCGTCGCCGTCGCCGACGACGTACTCGGACAGCTGCGCGGCCCGCTGGCGCTGGAACTCGGAGGACGAGCCGTCGACCCAGGAGAAGACCATGTCGATCTCGTGGGTGACCTCGCCCGGGTGCGGGTCGAACATCCCGTTCACGGTCTGCCAGGTGCGGCCGTAGCGCTCCACGGTGGCCGGCTCGACGTCCTCCGCGGCGAAGGTGCGTCGCGTGAGGTCGTTCGCGTGCGGCGCCTCGACCAGCTCCTCGCCGAACCGCCAGAACTCGACGCGCACGCCGCAACCGGCTCCGTAGCGGAGCTCGCCGGCCACGCGGGGCCGGAAGACGCGCACGGACGACGGGCCGGAGGCGCGCAGGCGCAGTTCGCCGAAAGGCACCGGCGTGCCGCCTTTCGCCTTCGCGTAGATCGGTTCGGTGAGGGCCCGACCAGACAGAGCCGTGAGGGCACGCGACCGGTGGGCGAGGTCGACGACGAGCCCGGGGACCGAGCGCGAGTGACGGATGAGGAGATGGGGGATCCCGGCATCGGCGAGCGTGTCGGCGATCAGCAGCAGATCGGCGATGCGGGCCTGCTCGGGGGTGGTGTCGTCATGGCGCAGGTGCAGCATGCCTCCGATGAGGACGATGTCCTCGCGCTCGAGAAGAGCGGTCCAGGAACCACCCTCGGACGGCAGTGCGGTCAGTCGCGCCATATGTTCTCCCTCGATGTGTCTGTCCCGTCGGGCAAGACTAGGTCTCCGTCGTTTCGCCGACGTTTCGGGTGCCTGCGATCGATAGCCTGGGGTGATGACCGATTACGCGGACCGTTTCCCCTCGTCGCGCAATGGCGACACCCACCGCCCCTATCAGGCGGCGTCCTCCCGCTACGATGCGGGGGCTTTCCGCCAGGTCGGTTCGAGCGGCCTGTATCTGCCGGCGATCTCGTTGGGACTCTGGTGGAACTTCGGGGACAACATCCCCTTCGACAACCAGCGTACCCTGCTGCGTCACGCCTTCGACCGTGGTGTCACGCACTTCGATCTGGCCAACAACTACGGCCCGCCCTTCGGGTCGGCCGAGACCAACTTCGGCCGCATGATGCGCGAGGACTTCGCGCCCTATCGCGATGAGATCCTCATCTCGTCGAAGGCGGGGTACGACATGTGGCCCGGTCCGTACGGCAACAACGGGTCGCGGAAGTACCTCATCGCGAGCGCCGAGCAGTCACTCAAGAGGATGAGCGTCGACTACGTCGACATCTTCTACTCGCACCGCGCGGACCCCGTGACGCCCATCGAGGAGACCATCGGCGCCCTCGACACGCTCGTCCGGCAGGGCAAGGCGCTCTACGTCGGCATCTCGTCGTACAGCGCGGAGCGCACCGAGGAGGCGGTCGCCGTCGCGCGGGACCTCGGGACCCCGCTCGTCATCCACCAGCCCTCGTACTCCATCCTGAACCGCTGGGTCGAGGACGGGCTGACCGAATCGCTCCGCACGGCGGGGATGGGAGCGATCGCCTTCACGCCGCTCGCGCAGGGCCTGCTCACCGACAAGTACCTCGGCGACGGTACGGCCGACCGGGCGCAGAGCCGCTTCTCGTTGCCCGACGGTCAGCTGAACAAGAAGGCGCTCGACACGCTGCGGGGCCTCGACGACATCGCGCAGCAGCGCGGCCAGACCCTTGCGCAGATGGCGATCCAGTGGGTCCTCCGCGACGAGGTCGTGACCTCTGCGCTCATCGGGGCCTCGCGGCCGGAGCAGCTGGACCAGAATCTCGCCGCCACCGAGGGTGCACCGTTCGACGACGACGAACTCGCCCGCATCGACGCGCTCTCGGGCGCGATCGACGTCGACCTCTGGGCCGACTCGGCGAACGCGTGAGCCTGAGCATCGACCCCGCTCGGCGCGTGCACGTGCGCGCGCCGGGCAAGCTCAACCTCTTCTTCGACGTGGGCGCCGTCGGCGACGACGGCTATCACGAGGTCGCCTCGGTCTATCAGGCGGTCTCGCTGTACGAGGACCTCTGGGCCTCGCACGACGAGGGGTTCCATCTCGCGGTCACGGGCGATGTCGACGTCTCGGGCGTTCCGCTCGACGAGCGCAACCTCGCCCTTCGTGCCGCCCGCCTGGTGACCGACGCGGTCGGGTGGGAGGGCGGCATCCGTCTGCAGATCCACAAGGGCGTACCGGTGGCCGGCGGTATGGGCGGGGGATCCGCGGATGCCGCGGCCGCCCTCGTCGCCGTGAACGAGCTGATCGAGGCCGGGCTCTCCACGTCCGAGCTGCACGAGCTCGGCGCGGGCCTCGGTGCGGACGTCCCGTTCGCGCTGCTCGGCGGCACCGCCGTCGGCACCGGTCGCGGCGACGAGCTCGCCCCGGCGCTCGGTCGGGGCCGATTCTCGTGGGTGCTGGTCACCGACGGCGACGGACTCTCGACGCCCGAGGTCTACGGCACGCTCGACCGCCTCCGCGACGTCGCCGACATCGGGCCCGGTCGCCTGATGCCCGAGGTCGACCCGGCGGTGCTGCGTGCCCTGCGGTCGGGGGATGCCGCGGCCCTGGCGGCCGTCATCCGCAACGACCTGCAGCTCGCCGCCGTGCACCTGCGCCCGGCACTGGCCGAGGTGCTGGACGCGGGCATGGCCGCCGGCGCCCTCGGCGGACTGGTCTCGGGTTCGGGCCCGACGGTCGCGTTCCTCGCGTCCGACGACGACCACGCGCGAGAGATCGCGTCGCAGTTGTCGGATGCTGGTCGCACCGCCCACACGGTCAGCGGACCGGTCGCCGGCACACGGATCGTCTGACGCACGTCGGCGGCTCCCCCTAGCCTGGAGGGCATGACCTCACTCGGCGACGCCTTCCACTCCGCTCCGCTCGACGAGACCCTGCGTGCCGCGATCGAGGCCGACGGCCTCCGCATCGACCGCGTCGGCGACGAGGACCGTGCCGCCTCGGACCGGTGGACGGATGCCGTCGCCCGCGGCTTCCTCGACGGGGAGCGCAACGACGTGCAGCGCGGGGAGTCCTTCGTCCGCAGCCGGTACCGCCGGAAGATCGGCGTCTACGACCCCGCTGCCGTGCAGCCGGACGAACCCGTCACCACCTTCGCGTCGTGGATCGCCGACCTCACGCTCCCGGGCGCGGCCACGATCCCGATGTGCGCGATCAGCGCGGTCACCGTCGCGCCCACGCACCGTCGGCGGCGGCTGCTCTCGCGTGTGATGGCAGGGGAGCTGCGCACGGCGGTGGCGCAGGGCGCCCCGATCGCGGGTCTGACCGTCAGCGAATCGGGCATCTACGGGCGGTTCGGATTCGCGCCCGCGGCCGCAGCCGCGTCGTGGGAGATCCAGACCCGGCGAGCGGGGTGGATCGGTCCGATCGCTCCGGGCCGGCTCGACTACGTGACGCGCGAACAGGCGCGGGAAGCCGCGACCGCACTGCACGAGCGCACCCGCCTGACGTCTCCGGGTGAGATCGCGATGCCCGGCGGTCACTGGGACCGCACCTACGGCACACGTCCCGACGCCGAGAAGGCCGACCGGCTGCGTGCGGTCCAGTACCGCTCGCCGGAGGGCGAGGTCGAGGGTGTCGCCCTGTACTCGGTCAGCGAGAACGACGACGACTGGGCCGCGTCGATCGCGACCGTCCATCAGCTCCTCGCGGTGACGGATGCCGCGTACGCGGGCCTCTGGCGCTTCCTCCTGTCGCTCGATCTCATCGGCACCGTGCGAGCGAGCGAACTGTCGGTCGACGAGCCGCTCTGGTGGATGATCGCCGATCAGCGTGCCGCCCGCATCCGGATCGCCGACCACCAGTACCTGCGGATCCTCGACGTGCCCACGGTGCTCGCAGCGCGCGGGTACGACGTCGACGACGTGGTGGCTCTGGAGGTCGCCGATCCGCTCGGGATCGCCGAGGGCAGGTTCGTCCTGTCGGCCGGTGAGGAGCCGGGCGTCGACGTGGTCGACGAGGCGCCGCTCGGCGTCCCGCTCGCGAAGCTCGGTGTCGCCGAGCTGTCGGCGATCCTGCTCGGCGGCGTCTCGCCCGTGACGCTCGCTCGCGCGGGACGCATCGAGACGGACGATCCGCACCGCCTCGCCCGCGTGTTCGCCTCGACGACGACACCGCGCCTGAGCTTCTGGTACTGAGCGGGCACCCTCCCCGCGCCGCGTAGCCTGGAGGGGATGGCACATCTTCTCGGGGCCGAGGCCCTGCACCTGGAGTACCCGACCAAGGTCGTCTTCGACGGCGTCTCGCTCGGTGTCGACGAGGGCGACCGCATCGGCATCGTCGGCCGCAACGGCGACGGCAAGTCGAGCCTCATGGCGATGCTCGCCGGGCGCCGCGAGCCGGACTCGGGGCGCGTGACGGTTCGCGGTGGCGTCACCATCGGGGTGCTGGAGCAGACGGACGTCCTGCCGGACGACCTGACCGTCGGTCGCGCCGTCGTCGGCGACGGACCCGCGCACGAGTGGGCCGGCGACCCCCGGGTCCGCGACGTGATCGCCGGGTTGCTGTCCGACCTGGATTGGGATGCCGCCATCGGCACGCTCTCGGGTGGTCAGCGCCGTCGCGTCGCCCTCGCGCAACTGCTCGCGGGGGACTGGGACGTGCTCGCGCTCGACGAGCCCACCAACCACCTCGACGTGGAGGGCATCGCGTGGCTGGCCGAGCATCTCAAGCGACGCTGGTCGGCGACCTCGGGTGCGCTCATGGTCGTGACGCACGACCGGTGGTTCCTCGACGAGGTCTGCACGAAGACGTGGGAGGTGCACGACCGCATCGTCGAGCCTTTCGAGGGCGGCTACGCCGCGTACATCCTGCAGCGCGTCGAACGCGACCGGCAGGCCGCGGCCATCGAGGCCCGCCGGCAGAACCTCGCCCGCAAGGAGCTCGCCTGGCTGCGCCGCGGTGCACCGGCCCGCACGAGCAAGCCGAAGTTCCGGATCGACGCCGCCAACGAGCTCATCGCCGACGTCCCCGAGATCCGCGATCGGGTCTCCCTCCAGTCGCTCGCCGTCGCCCGCCTCGGCAAGGACGTCGTCGACCTGCTCGACGCGGGGGTGTCCTACGACGGCCGCGAGATCATCCGGGGCGTCGAGTGGCGCATCGCCCCGGGTGAGCGCACCGGCATCCTCGGCGTCAACGGCGCCGGGAAGTCCACCCTCCTGGGACTCGTCTCCGGCGTCGTGCAGCCCACCGCGGGGCGCGTGAAGCACGGCAAGACCGTGAAGGTGGCGACCCTGACGCAGCGCATGGACGAGCTCGACCCCCACCTCGACGAACCCGTGCGCGTGGTCGTCTCGCGCCTGCGGACCACCTACACCTTCGGCGCGGGTTCGAAAGCGCAGGAGCTCACGCCCGGGCAGCTGCTCGAGCGCATGGGCTTCTCGTCGGCCCAGCTGTCCACGCCCGTGAAGGACCTCTCCGGCGGGCAGAAGCGCCGCCTCCAGCTCCTCCTGATCCTCCTCGACCAGCCGAACGTCCTCATCCTCGACGAGCCCACGAACGACCTCGACACCGACATGCTCGCCGCGATCGAGGATCTCCTCGACTCGTGGGCGGGCACCCTCATCGTCGTCTCCCACGACCGCTACTTCATGGAGCGGGTCACAGACCAGCAGTACGCCGTCATGGGCGGCACGCTGCGCCACCTGCCCGGCGGGATCGAGGAGTACCTGCGCCTGCGGGCCGCCCAGCCGCAGGCGACAGGGGCGGCGACCACCGGTGGCCAGAAGGCGGATGCGGCAGCGCCGACGGCATCCGCTCTCACCGGAGCCGAGCGACGCGCGGCCGAGAAGGAGCTCACGAGCCTCGAGCGGCGCATCGAGAAGCTCAGCGCCCAGATCGGAGCCGCCCGCACCGCCCTCGCCGACCACGATCAGGCCGACTACGTCGGGCTCGGGGAGGAGATGCAGCGCATCGGTGCCATGGAGGCGGAGGTCGCCGAGGCCGAGGAGCGGTGGTTCGAACTCGGCGAGCAGCTCGCGTGATCAGTCGGAGGGCGCTTCGCGCAGACGCAGCCCGGTCGTGAACTCGCGGGCGTGCCCCGTCAACGGGTCGATGAACCGCAGTTCGCGCGCCAGCAGCTGAAGCGGTCGCTCCGGGTCGTCCGGGGCCTCGTCGAGGAGGTCCGGATAGAACCGGTCGCCGAGGATGCCGAGTCCGATGCCGGCGAGGTGAGTGCGGAGCTGGTGCATGCGACCGGTCCGCGGGAGGAGCCGGAGGTGCGCCCGTTCGGCGGTGACCCGGATCGCCTCGACGCGCGTCTCGGCGTTCGGCTCCCGGTCCTCGTGGACGATCGCGCGGAGGCTGCCGCGCGAGCTCGTCAGGTGCGAGCGCACGGCCAGGGGGAGATGCGGCATCCCGTCGGCGGGCACTGCGGTGACCGCCTCGTAGACCTTCTCGACCGCCCGGTCGGCGAACAGCGTCTGGTACGCGCCGCGGGTCGCGGGTCGCACGGAGAACATCACGAGCCCCGCCGTCGCGCGGTCCAGACGGTGGATGGGGGTGAGGTCGGGGTTCTCGAACCGTTGACGCAGCCGGACGAGGGCGGAGTTGTACAGGAATCCGCCGCCGGGGGTGGTCGGCAGGAAGTGCGGCTTGTCGACTACGAGGAGGTCGTCGTCGAGGTGGCGCACCGTCACCTCGTAGGGGATCCGGGGCTCGTCGGGCGGCTCCCGGTAGTACCAGATGAAGTCCTCCGCCCCGAGCGGCGTCTCACGGGTCAGTCGGGTGCCGTCGATCGCGACGACCTCACCGCGGTCGAACCGGGCGAGGAGGATGTCGGGGTCGATGTGCGCGAACCGTCCCGTCACGTAGTCGGCGATCGTCGCCCACGGTCCTGTGCGCGGCACCCGAAGCCGTGTGGGACCGACCCCGTCTCGGACGGGCAGCGGAGCGCGCATCGCCATCGCGGGTCAGACGTCGAAGCCGAGGCTGAGCTTGCGCAGCAGAGCGGCGAGACGGTCGCGGTCGGCCCGGGATATCTGGCCGAGCAGCTCCGCCTCCGCGTCGACGAGGCGGGTGATCGCGGCGTCGACGCGATTGCGACCCTCCTCCGTGAGGGTCACGAGCACTCCGCGGCCGTCACCGGGGTCGGCTGCGCGGACGACCAGTCGGCGATCGACGAGCCGGTCGATGCGGTTGGTCATGGTGCCGCTGGAGACGAGCGTCTGCTGCAGGAGCTGCTTCGGGCTCAGCGTGTACGGCTCGCCCGCGCGCCGCAGCGCGGACAGGACGTCCCACTCCCACGGCTCGAGGTCGCTCCGGTGGAACGCCTCACGGCGGGCACGATCGAGGTGGCGCGACAGCCGATCCACACGCGAGAGCACCTCGAGCGGGGAGAAGTCCAGATCGGGCCGCTGCGCGATCCAGGCGCTCACGATCCGGTCGACCTCGTCGTGTTCGGGAGCCATCCCCTCATCATCGCAGAGCGGCTGCGGCGCCCCGTCGTCCTCGCCCGCCCCCGCTCGCATGGCAGACTTGACGGGCGGCCGCCGGGACCCCGGAGCGCCGCGGTCCGCCGTGGTGTAATGGCAGCACGACAGCCTTTGGAGCTGTGAGGTCTAGGTTCGAGTCCTGGCGGCGGAGCATGACCGAGAACGCGCTCGACTCCCGCCTCGCCGTCGTCATCCTGGCCGCCGGCCAGGGCACGCGGATGAAGTCCTCGCTCCCGAAGGTGCTGCACCGCATCGGCGGGCGTCCCCTCGTCGGACATGTCCTCGACACCGCGCGCGACCTCGCTCCCGCTCACGTCGTGGTCGTCGTGCGGCACGAACGCGAGCAGGTGGCCGCCGCCGTCCTGGGCGTGGCGCCCGAGGTCGTCGTCGTCGACCAGGACGAGATCCCCGGCACCGGCCGCGCCGTCGAGGTCGCCCTCGACGCCCTCGAGGGGTTCGACGGCGATCTGCTCGTCCTCAGCGGCGACTGCCCGCTCGCCGACGCCGACACCCTCGGCGCCTTCGTCTCGGAGCACCGCACGGCGCAGGCGGACGCGACCCTCATGACGGCGGTCATCGACGACCCGACCGGCTACGGTCGCATCATCCGCGAGAGCGACGGCAGTGTCGCCCGCATCGTCGAGCAGAAGGATGCCTCGGCCGAGGAGGCCGCCGTCACCGAGGTCAATGCCGGCATGTACGTGTTCGCGGCCACCGCCCTCCGCGAACACCTCCCGCAGGTGGGCACCGCGAACGCGCAGAACGAGAAGTACCTCACCGACACCGTCGCGCTGCTGCGTCGCGCCGGGCGACGGGTCGCGGCATCCGTCGCCGAGGACGCCACCGTCACCTACGGCGTCAACGACCGCGTGCAGCTGTCCGAGGTGGGGCGCCTCCTCAACGCCCGCACGGTGCGCCGGTGGCAGCTGGAAGGCGTCACGGTGCTGGACCCGGCGACGACGTGGATCGACGTGACGGCGACCCTGGCTCCCGACGTGACCGTGCTTCCCAACACGCACATCCTCCGGTCGACCAGCGTCGCCGAGGGGGCGACGATCGGTCCCGACACGAGCCTCGTGGACTGCGAGGTCGGCCGGGGCGCCACCGTGACCCGCACCGACGCGACCCTCGCGGTCATCGGCGCGGAGGCCACCGTCGGCCCGTTCGCCTACGTCCGTCCGGGCACGGAGCTGGGCGAGCGCGGGAAGATCGGCACGTTCGTCGAGACGAAGAACTCGACCATCGGCGAGGGCAGCAAGGTCCCGCACCTGTCCTACGTCGGTGACACGACCATCGGACGCAACGTCAACCTCGGCGCGGGGGCGATCACCGCCAACTACGACGACCTCACGAAGCACCGCACCGAGATCGCCGACGAGGTGCACGCCGGCTCGCACAACGTGTTCGTCGCGCCCGTTAGGATCGGTGAGGGCGCGAAGACGGGTGCGGGAGCCGTGATCCGCAAGGATGTTCCGGCCGGCGCCCTCGCCCTCAGCATCGCCCCCCAGCGGAACATCGCCGGGTGGGTCGAGAACAATCGACCGGGAACGGGAGCGGCAGAAGCCGCCGCTCGCGCCCGGTCCGCACAGGAAGCTGGCGATGGGTCGCAAGAAGCAGCACACGGTTGACCTCGACACCGAGCGCGGCATCGCGCCGGGCCTGGTGGCCAAGACCAAGAAGCGGCTCGTCGTCGCGTCCGGTCGCTCGCACGAAGAACTCTCGGCCGAGGTCGCCACGGCCCTCGGCACGCAGCTGGTGCCGACCGAGCACCGCACGTTCGCCTCGGGGGAGATCCTCACCCGCTTCGAGGTGTCGATCCGCGGCTGCGACTTCTTCCTCATCCAGAGCTTCGGGCCGCCCGTCAACGAATGGCTGATGGAGACCCTCATCATGCTGGATGCCGCCAAGCGCGCATCCGCGAAGCGCATCACCGTCGTGGCGCCGTACTTCCCCTACTCCCGACAGGACAAGAAGGGCCGCGGTCGTGAGCCGATCAGCGCCCGCCTGGTCGCCGATCTGTTCAAGACCGCCGGGGCGGACCGCGTCATGAGCGTCGACCTCCACGCCGCGCAGATCCAGGGCTTCTTCGACGGTCCCGTCGACCACCTCTTCGCCAAGCCGGTCCTGCTCGAGCACTTCGAGAACACGCTCTCGGCGGAGGATCGCGCGAAGCTCACGGTGGTCTCGCCCGATACGGGTCGCGTCCGTGTCGCCGACACCTGGTCCGACAGCCTCGGGGCACCGCTCGCGATCATCCACAAGCGCCGCGACCCGAATGTCGCCAATCAGGTCACGGTCAACGAGATCGTCGGTCAGGTCGACGGTCGCGTCTGCCTGCTCGTCGACGACATGATCGACACCGGCGGCACGATCGTGAAGGCGGCCCAGGCCCTCAAGGCCAACGGCGCCGAGCGGGTCATCGTCGCCGCGACGCACGCGATCTTCAGCGACCCCGCCGTCGAGCGTCTCCAGGACCCCTCGATCGACGAGGTCGTCGTCACCGACACCGTGCCGCTCCCCCCTGAGAAGCGGTTCCCCGCCCTCACGATCCTGCCGATCGCTCCGCTGCTGGCACGGGCGATCCGCGAGGTCTTCGAGGACGGGTCGGTCACCAGCATGTTCGACGGCGCCGCCTGAGGCCCCGCGTCCCGATCCGGTTCGCAGGAGATCCATAGACTTCTGCAAGCACCGCCCTGTCGGCGACCGCTTTCCTGGAGTCATCGCCCCGCGCCCTCGACCGGGCGGGCACGACAGAAGGAGGAGCTCTCATGATCCGCACCACCGCCGTACCCCGACCGATCCGCGTCGGCGCCGCCGCCGCCTCCGTCGCAGGGCTCGCCCTGCTCGCCGGGTGCGCCGGCCAGACGACGACCGGCGGCGGCGCGTCGTCGCAGCCGTCGGCGGATGCCGGCAGCGGTTCGTCCTCGGGGACCTACGAGGACGGCACGTACACCGCCGAGGGCTCGTATCAGACCCCCGAGACCGTCGAGACGATCAGCGTCACGCTGACGCTCGAATCGAACGTCGTCACGGCCGTCGAGGTGACCGGCGATCCGCAGGCGCGGGAGAGCGAGCAGTACCAGAGCGAGTTCATCGGCGGCATCCAGGACGAGGTCGTCGGCAAGAACCTCGACGACCTGTCCGTCGATCGGGTGGGCGGATCGTCCCTGACCAGCGGCGGGTTCAACGCAGCGGTCGCCGAGATCCGGACCGAAGCCGCGTCATGATCGCGGCCGGCCCGCTCGTCCACACCTGGACGTTCGAGGCGATCGGCACCGTCTGGCGGATCGAGACCGCCGACCCCCTGGACGATGGCGTCCGTGACGAGATCACGGACGCCATCGCCGCGTTCGATCGCGACTGGTCGCGGTTCCGCTCGGACTCCCTGGTCGCAGGGCTGGCGGAGCGCGGAGGCGAGGTCGCCGCACCCGCCGACACCACCGCGATGCTGGATCTCTACGACGCCCTCGACACCGCGACCGGTGGGGCGGTGAACCCGCTCGTCGGAGAGAGCATCGCCCGCCGCGGGTACGACGCGGCGTACTCGCTGACCGATCGGGGCGCCCTGGCCGCTCCGCGGGAGTGGCGCGGCCTCCTGAGCTGGTCGGACGGCATCCTGCGTCTGACCGCACCCGCGCTCATCGACGTCGGCGCCCTCGGCAAGGGGCGGCTCGCCGATGTCGTCCTCGCTCGCGTGCCCGGCGCGGCGGTGGTGGATGCCGGCGGTGACGTCGCGATCCGGGGCGTCACTCAGCGGGTCGCCCTCGAGCACCCGTACGACGCGTCCCGTGCCATCGGTGTCTGGACGGTGACGGATGCCGCGCTCTGCGCGTCCGCCGTCAACCGGCGCGCGTGGGGTGACGGTCTCCACCACGTGCTCGACGCGCGCACGGGCGAGCCGGTGCGCGCCTACGCGGCGACGTGGGCGGTGGCATCCGACGCCATGACGGCGGATGCTGTCGCGACGGCCTTGTTCTTCGACGGCGGCCCGCAGCTGGCCGCAGAATGGGGAGTCGCCTGGGTGCGCATGCGCACCGACGGCTCCGTCGAATGGTCCCCCCGATGCGAAGCGGAGTTGTTCTCGTGATCACGTCCCTCAGTGCCGCATGGAGCCGTGCCTTCGGCGTCCTCGGCCGGCTGTCCATGTACCGTCTCGTGCTCCTCGCGCTCGCGGCGCTGGCCTTGATCACCCTCGCCCTTTCGCTCGGCGGCGGGGTCTCGGTCACCCCCGTGGAGTTCCTCGCCACGCTCGCCGTCCTGGTCGTCGCCATCGCCCTCGTCGACGCGGTCGCCCAGCGGATCGTCCGGCGCCCCTGGCGCATCGAGTCCGCGCTCATCACCGCACTGATCCTCGTGTTCCTGCTGCGGCCGACGCTGGAGCCGCTCCCGTTGATCGGCGTCGCCGTCGCGGGGGCGCTCGCCTCGGCGTCCAAGTACGTCCTCGCGTGGCAGGGACGGCACATCTTCAACCCCGCCGCCGTGGGGGCGACGGCCCTCACGATCCTCAGCATCTGGGCGCCGGACCTCGGCGCGGCGGCGTGGTGGGTCGGCACTCCGATCCTGGCGCTGCCCGTGCTTCTTCTCGGACTCGTCGTGCTGGTGCGCACCGAGAAGGTCCGCGTCGTGGGGCTCTTCCTCCTCGTCGCGATCGCGGTCGCGCTCGTGCGCACCATCGTGCAGGCGCAGTCGGCAGGGTTCGCTCTCGACCCCGGCATGACGTTCTCGGCGGTCGTGCTGTCGTCGCCGTTCCTGTTCCTCGGCGCCTTCATGCTGTCCGAGCCGCTCACGCTCCCGCCGCGCCGCTGGCAGCAGTTCGTCGTGGCCGCGGTCGTCGGCGTGTTGGCGGGTTGGCCGATCTCCCTCGGCGAGATCACGCTCGGCCAGGAGCGCGCCCTGCTGGTCGGCAACCTCGTCGCCTTCGTGTTCGCGATGCGCACCGCTGTGCGCCTGACGATCGTCGAGCGCACGCCCCTCACTCCGAGCGTCCGCGAGTACAGCTTCCGAGCGGAACGCCCGGTGCGATTCGCCCCCGGGCAGTACCTCGAGCTCGAGGTGCCCCACGCGCACCCCGACTCCCGGGGGACGCGCCGCGAGTTCAGCATCCTCTCCTCTCCGGCCGAGCTGCCGCTGGTCAAGATCGCCATGCGCGAGGGATCGCAGTCGAGTTACAAGAAGGCGCTCGCCACGGTAGAACCCGGCGACGAGTTGGCCATCACGGGGATCTGGGGCGACTTCGTCCTGCCGCGCCGTGCCGACGCCCCGGTGCTGATGGTCGCCGCGGGGATCGGTGTGACGCCGTTCGTCTCGCACCTGCGCCACCTCCGGCTGACGCAGGACCGCCGGGACGTCGTCTTCGTGTACGTCGCGTCGGGCAGTGAGGAGCTCGCGTTCCGCGACGATCTCGAGGCCGCCGGCATCCCCGTCATCGTCGTCACCCGAGACGAGCCCGAGGACCTCCCCGCAGGCTGGGTCTGGGCCGGCGGTGCGCGCCTCGACGCCGACGGGCTGCTGCGCCTCGTGCCGGACATCGCCCGCCGTCACGCCTACGTCTCCGGGCCGCCCGCGCTGATCTCGACCCTCACTCCCGCCCTCGAGAGGGCGAAGTCCCTCACGACGGACGCGTTCAGCGGCTACTGAGCGGGGGAGTCCGGCCGGGCGGGCATCCGGACCTCGAAGGTCGTCGAACCCCGCTCGGACGCCACCGAGATGCGCCCGCCGTGACCCTCCACGATCGCCTTCACGATCGACAGGCCGAGTCCCGTTCCGCCGGTCTGCCGGGCGCGGGACGAATCCGCACGGCTGAAGCGCTCGAACAGCTCGTGGACGACGGAGGGGTCGATGCCGGGTCCGTCGTCGTGGACGCGCAGGACCGCGTCGCCGCCCTCGGTCGTCACTGTCGCCGTGACGCGCGTACCGGCGGGGGTGTGCACACGGGCGTTCGTGAGCAGGTTCGCGGCGACCTGATGCAGTCGGCCGGCGTCGCCGGCGACGATGACGGGCTCGTCGGGGACCTCGAGCACCCAGTCGTGGTCCGTTCCCGCGACACGCGCATCCGAGACGGCCTCCACGGCGAGGCGGGTGAGGTCCACGGCGCTGTAGACGAGCTCGGTGCCTTCGTCCAGGCGTGCCAGCAGGAGCAGGTCCTCCACGAGCGCCGTCATCCGCAGGGACTGCGCCTGGATCCGTTCGAGCGACTCGCGAGTCGTCTCGGCGACTGCTCCGGCGGTTGCGCCGCCGCCGGCCTCGGCCTGACGGATGCCGCGCAGCGAGAGCTCCGAGTAGCCGCGGATGGACGCCAGGGGCGTGCGCAGCTCATGGCTCGCGTCGGCGACGAATGCGCGCATCCGCTCCTCGTTGCGCTGTCGCGCGGCCAGGGAGGTCTCGACGTGGTCGAGCAGGGTGTTGAGCGCGTGCCCGACCTGGCCGACCTCGGTGTGGGTGTCGGTGTCCTCTTCGGGGACTCGCTCGCTGATCGTGACGGCGCCCTCCGCGAGGGGCTGCGCAGCGACCCGTGAGGCCGTCGACGCGACGGAGCGCAGCGGTGCGAGGGCGCTGCGGATGAGGAGCGCGATGACGGCGGCGAGGACGAGGAGGCCGCCCGTGGTCAGGAGGGCGACGGTGGTGACGATGCGCGCACTCACACTCGTGACCTCGGAGGTCGGGAGGCCGATGATGCTCGAGTAAGGACCGATGCGCAGTCGGTAGTCGCCGAGCCCGGCGATCGTCGCGTCCGCCCAGCTGTTGCCGTCCGGCGCGCTGACCTGGATCTTGCGGGTGTCGAGCGTGCGCACATCGCCGTCGCCGTCGACGTAGGCCGCCGTGGGACCGGCGAGGTTGTTGACGACGAGCAGTGTGCCCCGCTCCTGACGACTCGCACCCAGGATCTGGTCCGCGCGGTGGTTGTAGTCGAGCGCGATTGTGTCCTGCACCCGCGTGACCTTCGCGTCGAGGTTCTCCCGGAGGATGGACTCGAGCACCGTCCCCGTGCCGAGGCCGACGGTGATGAGGATGACGGACACGAACGAGACGACCGCCGTGATCAGCCGCGCCTGCAGGCTCCAGCGGTGCCGTCGACGACGGGGGGTCGTGCTCACTGGCTCGCTTTGATCATGTAGCCCACACCGCGGACCGTGTGGATGAGCGGCTCCTTGCCGGCGTCGATCTTCTTGCGCAGGTAGGAGATGTACAGCTCCACGACGCTCGATCGGCCGCCGAAGTCGTAGTTCCAGACGCGGTCCAGGATCTGCGCCTTGGACAGCACGCGGCGCTGGTTGCGCATGAGGTAGCGCAGCAGCTCGAACTCCGTGGCGGTGAGCTCGATCTCGTCGTCGCCCCGGAAGACCTCGTGCGAGTCCTCGTTGAGCGTGAGGTCGCCCACCCGCAGGATCGGGTCGGCGGCACCGGCGGATGCCCCGGCGCGGCGCATGAGCCCGCGCAGACGTGCGACGACCTCCTCCAGGCTGAACGGCTTCGTGACGTAGTCGTCGCCGCCCGCGGTGAGCCCGGCGACCCGGTCGCTCACGGAATCCTTCGCGGTGAGGAAGAGCACCGGGACATCGTCGCCCCCCTGGCGCAGACGCTGCAGCACCGCCATCCCGTCGAGGTCCGGCATCATGATGTCCAGGACCATCGCGTCGGGGGCGAACTCTCGCGCGGCCGTGAGCGCATCGAAGCCCGACGCGGCGGTCCGCACCTCCCAGCCCTCCATGCGCAACGCCATCGAGAGCAGGTCGGTCAGCATCTGCTCGTCATCGACGACGAGGACGCGCAGGGGGGAGCCGTCGGGGCGCTGGAGGAGGGGGGCTGGCATGGTCATGATTCCATTCTCATGACCTTCCTATGACCGCGCTATGTCCCCGCTTCGGTCATGCTCGGTATTCCTGCTGCCGCCGTGGATGCGGGGGAGAGAGCAAGAACGCCAGCAGCAGCATGAGGCACATCCCGACGATCGAGCCCAGCGTGTTGGCGATCACGTCGCGGACATCGGCGACCCGGCTGTCGAGCAGGAGCGCCTGCAGGGTCTCGATGGCCGCACTGGCGAGCGCCCCGAGGATCGGCGCCGTCCACCACCCGCGCACCCCGAACCAGAGCACGGCGATCACGCCGAGGGGGACGAACATCGCGACGTTCGCACCGAACTCGACGCGGTCGAAGGTGATCCAGGCGGTGGACTGCCGCTGCGCGAACCACTCGAGCAGCCGGTTGAGACCGGACGCGATGTCGGACCCGTACGGCGCCGCGCGCAGCGTCATCCAGCCGACCATCCACGCGTAGAGCGCGGTCAGGATCGCCAGGACGATGCGCGCGGCGGCACGGTGGACGCGCAGCGCGGTGTCGCTGCGGCTCAGTGGGTGTCCTCCGCCTCGACCTCGCTGCGGTCGCCCGACCACAGGGTGTGGAAGGTGCCGTCCTTGTCGATGCGCTTGTAGGTGTGGGCGCCGAAGAAGTCGCGCTGCCCCTGGATGAGGGCGGCGGGCAGGCGCTCGGCGCGCAGGCCGTCGTAGTAGGCCAGCGAGGAGCTGAAGGCGGGCGAGGGGATTCCGGCGGCGGAGGAGATCCGCACGACCTCGCGCCATGCATCCTGCGTACGGCCGAGCGCCTCCACGAAGTACGGGGCGGTGAGGAGGACGGGGAGGTCCGCTTCGGCGTCGTACGCGTCGGCGATGCGGTTGAGGAACTGGGCGCGGATGATGCAGCCGCCGCGCCAGATCTTGCTCACGGCGCCGAGGTCGATGTTCCAGTCGTACTGGGCGGCGCCGGCGCGGATCTCGTCGAAGCCCTGGCTGTACGCCACGATCTTGGAGGCGTAGAGGGCGAGACGGACCTGCTCGATGAACGCGTCTGCGTCATCGACGGTGAAGTCCTCGGGGGAGGGGCCAGGGAGGCCGCCCGCGACATCGCGCTGCTCGCGGTGGCTGGAGAGCGACCGGGCGAAGGTGGCCTCGGCGATGCCGGAGACGGGCACGCCCAGGTCGAGCGCGGTCTGCACCGTCCACGCGCCGGTGCCCTTGGCGCCGGCCTGGTCGACGATCACGTCGACGAGGGGCCGGCCGGTGGCGGCGTCCGTCTGGCGGAGCACCTCGGCGGTGATCTCGATGAGGTAGGACTCCAGCTCGCCCTTGTTCCACTCGGCGAAGATGTCCGCGATCTCCGCGGGGGACTTTCCGGTGCCGCGGCGGATGAGGTCGTAGGCCTCGGCGATGAGCTGCATGTCGGCGTACTCGATGCCGTTGTGCACCATCTTGACGAAGTGTCCGGCACCGTCGTGCCCGATGTGCGTGACACACGGCTCGCCCTCGGCGACCGCGGCGATGGACTTCAGGATCGGGCCGAGGGTGACCCACGCCTCGTCGGGTCCGCCGGGCATGAGCGACGGGCCGTTCAGCGCGCCCTCCTCGCCGCCGGAGACGCCCATGCCGACGAAGTTGTACCCGGCCTCCGAGACGGCCTTCTCGCGGCGGATCGTGTCGGTGAACAGGCTGTTGCCGCCGTCGATGATGATGTCGCCCGGCTCGAACACGCGCATCAGCTCGTCGATGACCGCGTCGGTCGGCTTGCCGGCCTTGACCATGATGATCGCGGTGCGCGGCTTCTGCAGCGAGGCGGCGAACTCCTCGTACGTGAAGGCGGGGACGAACTCGGCCTCGGGGTGCGCCTCGATCAGCTCGTCGGTCTTCGACCGGGAGCGGTTGAACACGGCGACCGTGTTGCTCTCGCGCGAGGCGAGGTTGCGGGCCAGGTTCGACCCCATGACCGCGAGACCGACCACACCGATGTTCGCCGGGCCCTCCGAAGCGTTCGTCGACGCCGCCTCGGGGTGGGTGGGACGTTCGACCTCTTCGGGCTGCGGCGCCCCCTCGTGCTGCTGCGTCGCCTCGTGCGGAGCCTGATCCTGATCCGTCGAGGGGCCGGTGGGAGAGGGGGTCGACGACATACGGGGCTCCAGGTCTACGTGAGGTGTGAGCGGGATTGGGGTGGGTGATGGGACCCTCCGGTCACTGTAATCGCTGGACCGGGAGGGGCGATCGCGTGTGACGCGTCAGTCCTTGTAGGCGCGGCCCATCGAGTAGAAGGCACCCACGAGGCACACGGCGGTCGCGGCACTCAGAGCTCCGACGAACCAGAGCAGTGCGTGCGACATCCATCCGTAGTCCATGGGTCCTCCGTGTCTCGGGGGTGAGGGGCTGAGATTCCATCGTATCCGTCGCGCTGATAGACTCGTTCCGAACTTCGGCGAGGGATGCAGCGCATCCGTGATCGACGCGGTGAAGCAGGCTTCGCGGCTTTCCTCACGCGCATGCGTTCGAGTCGAACCACAGACCACGTCTGGGCCGTATCGGCCCCGACTCTTGACGAGGCCGCACCGGCCCCGCACGACTGGGCCGTGATGGCCCGCAAGGAGAACACTCATGTCGACTGAGACCGACACCAAGGTCGTCGCCGAGCTGCGGGAGCAGTTCGGCAAGGGCTTCGCCCGCCGTCTGCGCGCCGCCGGCAAGATCCCCGCCGTCATCTACGGTCACGGCACCGATCCCGTGCACGTCGCGCTTCCCGGTCACCAGGTCTCGCTGCTCATCCGCCGCGCCAACGCGCTGCTCGAGCTCGAGATCGCCGGCAAGCAGCAGCTGACGCTGGTCAAGGACGTCCAGAAGGACCCCGTGCACCAGATCATCGAGCACATCGACCTCCTCGTCGTGAAGAAGGGCGAGAAGATCCAGGTCGACGTCCCCGTCTCCGTCGTGGGCGAGCCGTTCCCCGGCACGATCGCCAACCTCGAGAACACCACGGTGTCGCTCGAGGTCGAGGCGACCCACATCCCGCAGAACATCGAGGTCTCGGTCGAGGGCCTCGAAGACGGCACGCACATCACGGCCGGCGAGCTGACGCTGCCCCGTGGCGCCACGCTCGTGACCGAGGCCGACACCCTCGTCATCGGTGTCGCACTGCCGCCGGCTCCCGTCGAGGACGAGGCGGAGGAGTCCGAGGAGGGCGCCGAGCCCGAGGCCGAGGGCGGCGAGGCACCTGCTGCCGAGGAATCCGCCGAGTAAGTCGGACACGATCGAAGCCCGTCGCCGCTGTCGCTGCGACGGGCTTCGTCGTCAGAAGGGACGGTCATGGCCGACACCTGGTTGATCGTGGGCCTCGGGAACCCCGGTCCGCGCTACGAACCGACGCGACACAACGTCGGGCAGATGGTCATCGACGAGCTCGCCCGGCGCCGCTCGGAGACACTGCGCTCCCACAAGGCCAACGCGCGCGTGGCCGAGACCTGGCTGCGCCCGGGCGGCCCGAAGCTGGTGCTCGCCAAGCCGAATTCGTTCATGAACGTGTCGGGCGGCCCGGTGTCGGCCTTGGCGCAGTTCTACGGCATCCCGGCGGAGCGCATCGTCATCGTGCACGACGAGCTCGACATCCCGTTCGACTCCCTGAAGCTGAAGGTGGGCGGCGGCCACGGCGGTCACAACGGCGTCCGCGACGTCGCGAAAGCGCTCGGCTCGCCGAACTTCCCGCGCGTGCGCGTGGGCATCGGCCGCCCGCCGGGACGACAGGATCCCGCGGATTGGGTGCTCGACCCCTTCGGCGCGGCGGAGCGTGCGAACCTGCCGATCGCGATCGCCGATGCGGCGGATGCCGTGGAGCAGCTCGTCGAGGAGGGGCTCCTGGCCGCGCAGCAGCGCCATCACGCGCCGCGTACCTGACGCCCGCCCGCGCCGACCGGCGCCGGTGTCCGGCGCGCCGCGTAGACTTCCCCGGTGACAATTCCCGGGATCGTGCGCGCCCTCGAACAGGCTGACAGCTTCCGGGAGGCCCTCGACGGCGCCGGCTCGGACGTCGACTTCTCGGCGGTGACCGGCCTAGACGCCCCGTTGCTCGCCGGGCTCCTCGAACGACGCGCCGCGTCGGGACGGCCTCCCGTGCTGCTCCTCGTCGCGCCCACCGGACGGCGTGCCGAGAGCATCGGCGCAGCGCTGCAGTGCCTGCTCCCCGACGCGGTCGTGCGGCATCTGCCGGCGTGGGAGACCCTGCCGCATGAACGCCTCAGCCCCAGCGCCGAAACCGTCGGGCGCCGGTTGAGCGTGCTCCGCGAGGCAGCCGACTGGGACGGTCGCACGCCTCTCGTGGTCACGTCATCCGTCCGCGGCGCCCTGCAGCCGATCGCGGCGGGACTGACGGATGCCGGTGTGGTCCGCCTCGAACTCGGGACCCGCGGCCAGGAGCTCGACGACGTCGTGCGCCGGCTCGTGGACCTCGCCTACCACCGCGTGGACATGGTCTCTCGGCGCGGGGAGTTCGCGGTGCGCGGCGGCATCCTCGACGTCTTCCCGCCGGTCGCGGACCACCCCTACCGCGTGGACTTCTTCGGCGACGAGGTCGACCAGATCCGGGCCTTCTCCGTCGCCGATCAGCGGTCGCTCCCCGGAGATGTCCGTGACGTGACCCTCCTTCCGAGCCGCGAGCTGCTGCTGACCGAGGCGGTCCGCGAGCGCGCCGCCGCGCTGCGGGATCGGATGCCGGGACTCGGCACGATGCTCGAGAAGATGAGCCAGGGAATCCCGGTCGAGGGCATGGAGTCTCTCCTGCCCGCCGTGGCGGACGCCGTCCTTCCGCTCGTCGACTACCTCCCCGAGGGCGCCGCCGTCGCCGTCGTCGACCCCGAGCGCGCCGTCACCCGCGCGATGACCCTCG
Source organism: Microbacterium oleivorans (assembly GCF_023715745.1). Classification (GTDB taxonomy): domain Bacteria; phylum Actinomycetota; class Actinomycetes; order Actinomycetales; family Microbacteriaceae; genus Microbacterium; species Microbacterium oleivorans_D. The sequence goes on from NZ_JAMBOV010000002.1 coordinate 461,166, forward strand.
CCGAGACCAACCGTGAGTTCCTCGAGGCCGCGTGGAGCGCGGCGACCGCGGGAGCCGAGAGCCCCGTCGACCTCGGTGCGGGCGACTTCCTCACCCTCCCCGAACTGCGCGAAGCCGCCTCATCCCGTCGAGGCGTCTGGTGGACGCTGAGCACGTTCGACTCCGGCGCCGCGGACGCGGCGGACGAGGGGCTCATCGACAGTACCGGTGCCGCCGTGCGGCTGCCCGCCGCCGCCGTCCCGTCCTTCCAGGGCAACGTCGACGGCGCCACCGCGCACATCGCCGGGCTGCTGGGCGACGGCTGGCGGGTGGTGGTCGCGGCATCCGGCTCGGGTCTCGTCGAGCGCTCGCGCGATGTCCTCGCCGAACGCGGGCTGGCCGCACGCTCTGCCGACGCCCTCAGCCAGCCCCCTGAGACGGGGATCGCGGTGGCGACGGTCGCGACCCTCGAGGCGGGGTTCCTCTTCGCCGACGCGAAGCTCGCCGTCTTCACCGAGAGCGACTTCTACGGTCGGACCATCGGCGCGGACTCGCGTGTCGTCAAGAAGCTCGCGTCGCGCCGTCGCAACGTCGTGGACCCCCTGCAGCTCAAGCCCGGCGACCACGTCGTCCACTCCACCCACGGCATCGGTCGGTTCGTGGAGCTCGTCCAGCGGGAGGTGTCCTCGGGCGGTCGCAACGCGGTCAAGAGCAAGCGCGAGTACCTGGTCCTCGAATACGCCCCCTCCAAACGCGGACACCCCGGTGACAAGCTGTTCGTGCCGACCGACCAGCTCGACCTGCTCTCGCGCTACGTCGGCGGCGAGGCGCCGCAGCTGTCGAAGATGGGCGGGTCGGACTGGGCCGCCGCCAAGGGCAAGGCGCGCCGGGCCGTCCGCGACATCGCGGTCGAGCTCGTCAAGCTGTACTCGGCGCGGATGGCCTCGAAGGGGTATGCGTTCGGGCCGGACACGCCGTGGCAGCGCGAGCTCGAAGAGGCGTTCCCGTTCGCGGAGACCCCCGACCAGCTGCAGACGATCGACGAGATCAAAGCCGACATGGAGAAGCCGATTCCGATGGATCGACTGCTCTCGGGCGACGTGGGCTTCGGCAAGACCGAGGTCGCCGTCCGCGCTGCCTTCAAGGCGATCCAGGAGGGCAAGCAGGTCGCGATGCTCGTGCCCACCACGCTCCTGTCCAAGCAGCACCTCGAGACGTTCACGGAGCGGTTCGCGGGCTTCCCCGTCAAGGTGCGGCCTCTGTCGCGGTTCCAGACCGCCAAGGAGGCGAAGGACACCATCGCCGGACTCGCCGACGGCACGGTGGACATGGTGATCGGCACCCACCGCATCCTCACCGAGAAGGTCGTGTTCAAGGACCTCGGTCTCATGATCATCGACGAGGAGCAGCGATTCGGCGTGGAGCACAAGGACGCGCTGAAGAAGCTCAAGACCAACGTCGACATCCTGGCCATGAGCGCGACCCCCATTCCGCGGACGCTCGAGATGGCGGTCACGGGGATCCGTGAGATGTCGACGCTCGCGACGCCGCCTGAGGAGCGGCATCCGATCCTCACCTACGTCGGACCGCGCAGCGACAAGCAGATCGCCGCGGCCATCCGTCGTGAGCTGCTGCGCGAGGGGCAGGTCTTCTTCGTCCACAACCGGGTCTCGTCGATCCAGCGGGTCGCGGCGCAGCTCGCCGAGCTCGTCCCCGAAGCGCGCATCGTCGTCGCCCACGGGCAGATGGGCGAGCACGCCCTCGAGCAGGTCGTCGACGACTTCTGGGAGCGGCGGGCGGACGTCCTCGTCTCCACGACCATCATCGAGACGGGCCTCGACATCGCCAACGCGAACACGATCATCATCGACCGCGCGGACAAGTACGGTCTGTCTCAGCTGCACCAGTTGCGCGGTCGCGTCGGACGCGCCCGCGAGCGCGCCTACGCGTACTTCCTCTACGACGAGAACAAGCCCCTCAGCGAGACCGCGGCCGACCGTCTGGAGACGATCGCCGTCAACAACGATCTCGGGTCCGGCATGCAGGTCGCCCTCAAGGACCTCGAGATCCGCGGCGCGGGCAACCTCCTCGGCGCCGAGCAGGCGGGTCACATCGCCGGCGTCGGGTTCGACCTGTACCTCCGCATGATCGGCGAGGCGGTCGCGACCTTCCGCGGCGAGGACACCGAGGGTCCCACAGAGCTCCGCCTGGAGCTCCCGGTGCAGGCCCGCATCCCCGAGTCGTACATCGACAGCGAGCGGCTGCGCCTCGAGGCCTACCAGAAGCTCTCGGCCGCGGCATCCGTCACCGCGGCGGACGATGCCATCGACCTCGTCCTGGAGGAGCTCACCGACCGCTACGGCGCGCCCCCGGCCGAGGTCGACGGGCTCATCTCCATCGCACGGCTGCGGCGCCGCGCGGCGCAGTCGGGGCTGTCGGACGTCGTCGCGATGGGACCGAACCTCCGGATCGCCCCCGCGCACATCCCGGACTCCATCCGCGTGCGCCTGCAGCGTCTGCACCCCAAGGCGAAGGTCGTCTCCGGTGGCGAGGCGATGGTCGTCCCGCTGCCGGCCGCCGGCGGCGAAGCGCTCGCCGATGCGGACCTCATCGCGTGGACGGCGCAGCTCCTCGACCAGATCTTCCCGCTGCCGGTGCCGGTGACCCAGGACGCCTGAGCCGCACGGCAACGCCCCGGCGCTGCGACGCCGGGGCGGGACGCGTGTCAGCGGATGCCAGGGCTCAGCCCGTGTTCTGCAGTCCGGCTGCGACGCCCGAGACCGACAGCAGGAGGAGGCGCTGGAGGTCCGGATCGACCTGCCCGCCCGCCTGCGTCTCCCGGAGGCCGCGCAACGCGCGCAGTTGCAGCAGCGACAGCGCGTCGACGTAGGGGCTCCGCATCTTGACGGCGCGACCGAGCACCGGACGGTTCGAGAGCAGCTCGGTGCCGCCCGTGAGCGTCACCACCCATTGGCGGGTGAGGGCCATCTCCTCCCGGACGAGCGCGGCGAGATCGTCGCGGTCGCCGAGCTCGAGGTAGTGGCGTGCGATCCGGTCGTCGGTCTTGGCGAGACTCATGGCGACGTTGTCGATGAGAGTGCGGAACAGCGGCCACTCCTCGTAGGCACGGCGCAGGGTCGCTTCGTCCCCGACCGCCTCGAGCGCCGTGCCGAGCCCGAACCATCCGGCGAGGTTGATCCGTGCCTGCGTCCACGCGAACACCCACGGGATCGCCCGGAGGTCGGCGAGGGACTCGACCGACAGTCCGCGACGGGCGGGGCGCGAACCGAGCGCCAGGAGACCGATCTCCTCCATCGGCGTGACCTGGGCGAACCACGGTGCGAAACCGGGCGCCTTCACGAGGGAGAAGAACCGCTCGCGCGAGGCCGCGTCCATGGTCGCCGCGACCGAGGCGTACCGCTCGGCGGCGCTCCGGTTGCGGTCCTCGATGGAGGGAGCCGAGGCGAGCAGGGTCGCCGCGGCGACCTGGTCGATGTGCCGCATCGCGATGGCCGGGTCGCCGTAGCGGGCGAAGATGACCTCCCCCTGCTCGGTCAGCTTGAACCGGCCGTCGACGGAGTGGGGCGGCTGCGCCAGGATCGCGGAGTTGGCGGGTCCGCCGCCGCGCCCGAGCGCACCACCGCGACCGTGGAAGAGGGTCAGCTCGATCCCTTGCTCCACCGCCCACGCCGAGATCTTCGCCTGCGCCTCGTACAGGGCGAGGTTCGCCGCGACCGGGCCGACGTCCTTCGACGAGTCGGAGTAGCCCAGCATGACTTCCAGACGTCGGCCGGTCGCCTCGAGCCGCGACGCGAACGCCGGGTGGTCGACGATCTGCGCCAGGATGCCGGGGGCGGCCTGCAGATCGGCGAACGTCTCGAACAGCGGGATCACGTCGAGGACCGGGGGAGTGCCGTCGGGGCCGACCGCGTACCGCGCCAGGGTGTGGACGGCGGCGAGGTCGTCCGCGGACTGGGTGAAGGAGACGATGTAGCGGCCGGCGGCGCGCGGGCCGTAGCGGTCCTGCAGGAAGGCGATGGTGCGGAAGACTTCGAGCACCTCGTCCGTCAGCTCCGATCGCGATCCGCCCGCCTCGAGCTCGGCCAGCACCTTCGCGTGCACGGCCGAGTGCTGGCGCACCTCGAGTTCGGTGAGGTGGAAACCGAAGGTCTCGACCTGCCAGATGAGGTGCTGCAGGTGTCCGTACGCCTGACGGGGAGCGCGCGCCGCGACGAGGGAGTCCTGCAGGACGCGCAGGTCGGCGAGCAGGTGCTCGGGATCGCGATAGGCCAGGTCGGCGTTGCGGGTGCGCGTCGCGGCGATCTTGCGGGCGAGCAGCAGCATGATGCGCCGGTAGGGCTCGTTGGGGGAGCGCTTCGCGATCTCCGCTGCCGCCTCCTCGTCGGCATCCTTCAGCCGCTGCCAGAGGGACAAGAGTTCAGCGGTCGGCGGCGTCGACTCGGCGTCGAGGGTCAGCGTGCGCCCGACGCGGCCGGCGGTGCGCTCGAGACCGAGAAGGACGTGCTCGCTCGCGATCGCGGCGGCCTTTCGCGTGGTCTTCGCCGTCACGAACGGGTTGCCGTCGCGGTCGCCTCCCACCCAGGAGCCGATGCGCATGAACGGCCGCACGAGGGGCGCCCGGGACCCGGCATCCTCGCCCTGCAGGACGTCGTCGATGCGGCGGTAGACGTGGGGGATCGACGTGTAGAGGGTCTCGTCGAAGATCGCCATGACGGCGCGCACCTCGTCGGTGGGCGAGGGCTTCTCGGCGCGCAGCGGAGCGGTGCGCCACAGGGTGTCGACCTCCTCGAGCATGCGACGCTCGGCGCGACGTCGGTCGGGGCTCTCGGTCTCGGCGGCGTCGCGCTCGCGCAGGAGGTCGGCCAGGCGACGGATGCTGTTCGACACCGCACGGCGCCGCGCCTCAGTGGGGTGCGCCGTGAAGACGGGGTGGAAGCGCAGCCCCTGCAGACGGTCGAGCGCCGCCTCCCCTCCGATCTCGTCGGAGAGCCGACGGTACGCCGAGACGATCGAATCGCCGGCATCACTCGCGTCGCCGCGACCGCTGCGCTCGCGCAGCACCCGCACCCGCTGGTGTTCCTCGGCGAGGTTCACGAGGTGGAAGTAGCAGGTGAAGGCGCGGGCGACTTCCTCGGCGCGCTCGAGGGTGAACGCGTCCGCGATGGATGCTGCCCGCGCGAACGCCTCGGGCGTCGGGTCGGTGTAGGCCTGGATGGTCGCGACGCGGAGCCGTTCGACGTCCTCGAACAGGCCGGGCGAGCCGCTCTCGCGCAGCACGCGCCCGAGCAGCGCGCCGAGCGTGCGCACGTCGGCGCGCATCCGCTCGGGGATCTCCTGCTCGGCTTCATAGCGGCCGACGAGGTCGATGGCTTCGGTGGGGGTCGGTTCGTGCACCGTTTCACGTTAGCGAGGATTGCGAGCGACATTCTCCGCGTGACGGCGGATGCCGGCACTCGCCACCCTCACACGGCGATGACGCCCTGTGCGATGAGGACGACGGCGACCACGGCGCCGATCGTCGCCAGGGCGAACAGCGCCGCCTCGTGGGGTGTGAACACCCGCGCCCGCTGCTGGCGACGACCGATCACGAACAGGATCGTGCCGGGAACGATGATGACCAGGCACAGCAGCAGATAGGTCGCCCCCGCCGCCCACAGCAGGTACAGCGTGTAGAGCGTCGCGAGCACCGCGACGATCCCATCGCCGAGACGACCCCGGCGGCCGTCCTGCACGGCGAGCTTGAGTGCATACGCGGCGGAGAGGAAGAAGGGGATGAGCGCCAGCGCGCTCGTGAGCTCGAGGGCGGCGTCGAAGGCATTCTGCGCGAACAGGACGACCACGAGCATCGCCTGCGCGAGCAGCGACGACATGGTGAGTGCGCCGGTGGGGGTGTCCTTCGCGTTGGTGCGCCGCAGGAAGCGCGGCAGATCGCCCGCGCGGGCGGCGGACAGCAGCACCTCGGCGGCCATGAGGGTCCACGCCAGGTAGGCGCCGAGCACCGCGACCACGAGAGCGACTCCGATGAAGGCCGCACCCCATCCGCCGACCGCGGCCTCGAGCACGCCGCCCATCGAGGGCTGACGCAGCCCTGCGATCTCCTCCCGCGGGATCACGCCGTAGGAGACCACCGTGACCGAGGCGAACACGGCGAGCACGCTGAGGAAGCCGAGCACGGTGGCGCGTCCGACATCCGACCGGCGCCGCGCGTGCCGGGAGTTCACCGTCGCACCCTCGATGCCGATGAACACGAAGACCGTCACGAGCATCGTCGTCCGGATCTGCTCGCCGAGACCGGTCGCGGCGTCGCCCGACCAGTTCGCGGCGAACACCGCTGGATCGAAGACCGTCAGGCAGAGGACGACGAACACGACGATGGGCACCGTCTTCGCGATGGTGACGATGCGGTTGAGTGCCGCCGCCTCGCGCACGCCTCGGCGGATCAGGACGTAGAACAGCCAGATCCCGACCGACGAGATCACCACCGCGATCGGGGTGTTCCCTTCGCCGAGGGCGGGGAAGACCGCGCCGAGGGTGCCCGTGATGAAGACCCAGTAGAAGACGTTGCCCACGCAGGCGCTCGCCCAATAGCCGAAGGCGGCGAAGTAGCCGACGTAGTTTCCGAACCCCTCTTTCGCGTAGCTGAAGATGCCGGCGTCGAGGTCGGGGCGTCGCACCGCGAGACGCTGGAAGACGAGGGCGAGCATCAGCATCCCGCCGCCCGCGATCGCCCACGCGATGAGCGTGCCCGCGACGCCGGTCGACTCCGCGAAGGTCGCCGGGAGCGAGAAGACGCCGGCGCCGATCATGGATCCGACGACGAACGTGCTGAGGGTCAGCAGGGAGACGTGGGTCGCGCTCGCGGGCGCGGCGGGACCCTGTGCGGAGGTGGCGGGGGTCACCGTCCCACCCTATGCGCGCCGCCCGGACCGGACCGCCCGGTGTGCGGAACCGGAGCACCCGGCATCCCTCGTATCGTGTCCCTCATGACGGACCATGCCCGCGAATCCCACCGCGACCCCTTGCGGGAGGCCGTGGAGACCATGCACGCCGTGCGCGACCGCTGCGTGTGGACGCAGCAGATCGACCACGCCGACCTCGTGCCCTACCTGCAGGAGGAGGCGGCCGAACTCGTCGACGCCGTCGAGGCGGGCACCCGCGCGGACCTCAAGGAGGAGCTGGGCGACCTGCTGTGGCAGGTGCTCTTCCACGCCGAGATCGCCTCGCGTGACCAGACGGATCCCTTCGACATCGACGACGTCGCCGCGGCGCTCGCCGAGAAGATGGTGCGCCGGCATCCGCATGTGTTCGGCGACGCGGTCGCGACCACGCCCGAGGACGTGCTCGTCCACTGGAACGCCGCCAAGGCGGCCGAGAAGCGCACCCGCACGAGCGTCCTCGACGGGGTGTCGATGCACATGCCGTCGCTCGCTCTCGCGCAGAAGATGCTCGGCAAGGCCCGGCAGGTGGGAGTGGCGCCCGAGCCGCCGTCGACGCCCCCCGCCGACGAAGCCGGGCTCGGCGACGCGATGCTCGCACTCGTCGTCCGGGCGCGCGAGGAGGGGTGGGATGCCGAACGCGCCCTCCGACAGCGGTTGCGCACCCTCGCCGGGGAGGTGCGTCAGGCGGAGTCCCGCTGATCGCGCGCGCCGGATCGGGGAGCGGTGTTCTGAGAGACTAGGACGGTGCCCTCCGTGAATCCGCCGCGCGGCATGCGCGACTTCCTCCCCGCAGACAAAGCCCGCCGCGAGCGGGTGCTCGCGATCATCCGCGACCGTTACCGTGCGCACGGGTTCGACGAGATCGAGACCCCCGTCGTCGAGGATTACGAGCGGCTCCACGCGGGGATCGGCGGCGACAACGAGAAGCTCGCCTTCAACGTCCTGCGTCGCGGGCTCGACGCCGATGCCATCCGCGAGGCGGCGGAGGACCCCGCCGCGTTGTCGGACCTGGGTCTGCGGTACGACCTCACCGTTCCGCTCGCCCGCTTCTACGCCACCAACCGAGCGCAGCTGCCCGCGGTGTTCCGGGCCGTTCAGATCGCCCCGGTGTGGCGGGCGGAACGGCCCCAGAAGGGGCGTTACCGGCAGTTCGTCCAGTGCGACATCGACATCATCGGCGACGAGACCGCCCGCGCCGAGGTGGAGCTGCTCACCGCGAGCCTCGACGTGCTGGACGCGCTCGGCCTCGAGGGCGGCACGATCCGCATCAACGACCGTCGCGCCCTCGATGAGATGCTCGCCGCGTTCGGTTTCACCGCCGGTGACCGAGCCGGGGTCCTCATCACGATCGACAAGCTCGACAAGGTGGGACCGGCGGGCGTCGTCGCGGAGCTCCGCGACCGTGGCGCCGACCAGGGTGCGGTGGACGCCTTGGAGGCGTTCCTGAACCGTCCGCAGACGCGCGAGTACCTCCCGTTCGGTGAGGCGCAGATCCGCAAGGCGGTTCCCGCAGCCGTGTCCGATGAGGTCGTCGCCCGCCTCGTCGGCATCGGCGAGGCGGTCGCCGCCGCCCGGGGCACCGCAGAGGTACCGCTGCACTTCGATCCCTTCCTCGTGCGCGGCATGGGCTACTACACCGGCACCATCTACGAGCTCGCTCACCCGTCGGTCTCCTACTCGCTGGGTGGCGGTGGGCGCTACGACGGCATGATCGGGCGGTTCCTCGGTCAGGATGTCCCGGCGGTGGGGTTCTCGATCGGCTTCGAGCGGATCGTCGACCTGATCGGCGCCGGGGAGGATGCGGCATCCACAGCGGTCGTCCTCATCGCCGATCGCGACGTCGCGCTCGCGGAGTTGGCGGCGCACAAGGCCTTCTTCGTCGGGCAGGGTTACCGCGTGCGCCTCGAGCAGCGGACGAAGAACCTCAAGGCGCTGCTGGAGCGGTCGGCGGCAGACGGCTACACCTCGTTCGGCACCGTGTCGACGGGCCTGTCGTCCGCCGCGGTCGAGCTGCGCCCGCTCGGCTGACATCGGAGGGCACGACTGCTAGCGTTCGGCGCATGACGCTGCATGTCCGTACGGTGCTGCCCGAGAACGGCCCCGCGACCGCGATCGAGTTGACCGACGAGCAGGTCGAGGCCCTCGGCGGGGGCAAGCGGGCCGCGGTCCGCGTGACGATCGCCGGGCGCACGGCTCGCCTGCGTCTCGGCGTCATGGGCGGGCGCAACCTCGTCGGCATGTCGAAGGCCGCGCGCGCCGAGCTCGGGGTCGAGATCGGCGACGAGGTCGACGCCACGATCGAGCTCGACACCGATGACCGCGAGGTGGAGGTGCCGGAGGAGCTCCTCACGGCCCTCGACGGCGAGCCGCAGGTGCGCGCCGCTTTCGACGCCCTCGCGCCGTCGCGTCGCAAGGAGATCGTGCGTTCCGTCGTCGACGCGAAGAAGGCGGAGACCCGCGAGAAGCGCATCGCCGCCGCGGTGGACTCCCTCCGGGCACCGGCCACGACCTGATCTCGGGCGTCACCCCCGCGTCGCCCGGTGTTCACCGGGTCGCGGTGGAATGCGCTCGTGCCACCCTCGTTCCGCATCCTCCTGCCTGTCGCCGCCTCCGCCGTCGGGGTCGCGGGCGCCCTCGGTCTCGGCATCCGCGTCGGCCTCGCGCGCCAGGCGGCGATCGCCCGGCGCCGGATCGGCAAGCCGTTGGGGGAGACGGCCCCGTCGGCGGACCGCGTGTGGCGAGCCGGTCTCGGCGGCGCGCCCCTCGACCTCCTGATGCTCGGCGACTCCATCGCCGCCGGTCTCGGGGCCCAGCATCGCAAGGAGACCCTCGGCGGACGCCTCGCGAAGGGTCTGGCCGGAGAACTCGACCGTCCGATGCGCCTGCGCACAGGGGCGGTCATCGGGGCGGAATCGGCCGACCTCGCCGGCCAGCTGGACGCGCTGCCGTCCGACTACCGTGCCGACGTCGCCGTGATCATCGTCGGCGGCAACGACGTGACGCATCGGGTGCCCGTGCCCGTCGCCGCCGGGCACCTGGCGGAGGCGATCCGCCGCTTGCGCGCCGACGGCACCGCCGTCGTCGTCGGCACGTGCCCGGACCTCGGCGCACTCCGCGCCGTGCCGCAGCCGTTGCGGAGCATCGGTTCCCGGGTGTCTCAGCAGCTGGCCACGGCTCAGGCCGACCGCGCCCGCGCCGAGGGCGCGGGGGTCGTCTCCCTGCGGCGAGCCGTCGGGCCCTTCTTCCGCATCGATCCCGACGGCATGTTCAGCCTCGACCGCTTCCACCCGAGCGCTCTCGGCTACCGGCGGACCGCCGAGGCGCTCCTCCCGGTCGTCCGGGACGCGGTCACGGCCGGCGCCGGCGCCGGAGCACCCGGTACGCGAGGCCCAGCACCAGGACGCCGAGGCCGACCGGCACCGACGGCCACGGCAGGGTGACGACGAGCACGACGCATCCGATCCCGCCGACGATCTGCAGGAACCGCGGGTAGCGCCGCGCCTCGCCCCGCTGGCGGAAGGCGGCGAGGTTGGCGACCGCGTAGTAGATCAGGACCCCGAAGGACGAGAACCCGATCGCCCCGCGGATGTCGCCGAGCGCGACGATCGCGACGACGACGGCGACGACGGCGATCTCGGCGTTACGAGGGACCTGCCAGCGTGCGTCGACGGCGGCGAGGGCGCGGGGCAGATCCCCCTCCCGAGCCATCGCGAAGGTCGTCCGGCCGACGCCGGCGATCAGAGCCAGGAGTGCACCGAGGGATGCCGCGGCCGCTCCGATCCGGACGATCGGGGTGGCGGCACCCCAGCCGGCGGCCTGGACGGTGGCCACCAGCGGGGCCGACGCGGCGGCGAGCCCGTCGGGACCGAGGGCATGAAGGGCGACCACGCCGATGACGGCGTAGACGACCAGGGCGCCGCAGAAGGCGAGGACGATCGCGCGGGGGATCGTGCGGGCGGGATCGCGCACCTCCTCGCCGAGGGTGGCGATGCGCGCGTAGCCCGCGAAGGCGAAGAACAGCAGTCCGGCCGACTGCAGGACGCCGAGCGGACCAGAGGCGAAGGCCCCCTCCCCCCAGAACGGCATCGGCGCGCTCGGAGCCGACGAGCCGGCCACCACCACGACCGCCAGAACGACCAGGACGACGGCCACCAGAACGCGTGCCACCTGAGCGGTCCGGGTGATGCCGAACAGGTTCACGGCCCCGAGTGCCATCGCGGCGACCGCGGCGACCGGACGTTCCCATCCGGGCGGGGCGACGTACGCGGCGAAGGTCAGTGCCATGGCGGCGCAGCTGGCGGTCTTGCCGATCACGAAGCCCCACCCGGCGAGGAAACCCCACCACGGCCCGAGCTCGGCACGTCCGTAGGCGTAGACGCCTCCCGACGTCGGATGCACGGCGGCGAGCTGCGCCGTCGAGGTCGCGTTCCCGAAGGCGATGACGGCAGCGAGGGTCAGACCGACGAGAAGGCCGGAACCGGCGGCCTGCGCGGCCGGGGCGAAGGCCGCGAAGACACCGGCGCCGATCATCGCCCCGAGTCCGATGACGACGGCATCGCCCAGCCCGAGTCGTCGCGACAGGCCGGGGGAGGACACGGCGAGAGCGTAGCGGACCCACGCGAATGGAGATGCTAGTTATAGTTTCGCTATAATTAACGCATGCTCATCCGTGTCGATCCTCAGAGCGCCGTTCCGCTGTTCACGCAGATCGCGGCGGCGGTGCGCGGCGAGATCACGTCCGGCCGTCTGGCGGCGGGGGAGCGGCTTCCCGCGGCGCGCGACGTCGCGGGCGCGCTCGAGGTCAACCTCCACACCGTGCTGCACGCCTACCAGGATCTCCGCGACGAGGGTCTCGTCGACCTGCGGCGCGGGCGAGGGGCGGTCGTCACTCCGGCAGGTGCGGCCCTCGGCGGGCTGCGCGCCGAGATCGCCGCGTTGGTCGACAAATCCCGCGCACTGGGCGTCTCGCCCGACACCCTGTCCGCTCTCGTCAAGGAGGCCGCTCGTGACCACTGACATCCACACCCTCGCCCGCCGACGGTTCACCCTCGTCGCTGTCCTGCTGCCTGCGCTGGTGACCGTCGTCGCGCTTGTCGCGCAGGTGCTGCTTCTGTCTCTGGTGCCGGGCGTCGTCGCGACGCACTGGGGGTGGGCCGGCACGCCGGACGGGTTCGCGCCCTCCTGGACCGTGCCGTTGATGACGGCGCTCCTCGGCCTGGGGCTCCCCGCCCTCCTCTTCGCTGCCGCCATCGGGGGGCTCCGCCGCGGCGACCACGGCGCCTCCTACCGTCTGCTCGGCGCGGTCGCGTTCGGCCTCGCCGTGCTCATCGCCGCGCTGGGAGTCGCGACCCTCGGCATCCAGGTCGGACGGACCGACCCCGGGGTTCCCCTCCCCGTGCTGCTCCTGCCGGGCACCCTCCTCGCGGCCGCCGCGGCCGGTCTGGTCGGATGGGCGGTGCAACCCCGCCTGCCGTGGCGTCCCACCCCGACGGCGACCGCCGCCCCCGTCCCCGTCCGCGCGGGGGAGCGCGTGGTCTGGATGCAGGGGGTCACCCTCGCGCGTGCCGGTGCCGTCGTGCTCGGGATCGCGTTCGTGATCGGATGCCTCGCCGTGCTGCCGGTGCTGTTCTTCGGCGACCCCGTCGCAGCGATCATCTCCGGCCTCGTCGTCGTGGTCCTGTTCGTCGTCGTCGCCACGACCCTGCGCTTCCACGTCCGCGTCGACGCGGAAGGCCTCACGGTCGTCTCCGCCGCGGGGTGGCCGCGCGTCCACATCCCGACCGAGGACGTCCTCTCGGCCGAGGTGGTCGAGGTCTCGCCCTTCGGTGAGTTCGGCGGGTGGGGCGTCCGCTGGTCCGGCGGCGGACGGCAGGGCGTCGTGCTGAGGGCGGGGGAAGGGATCCTCGTGCGCCGGCGCGACGGAGGCACCCTCACCGTCACCGTCGACGATGCCGCCGCCGCGGCGGGGCTGCTGACCACGTATGCCGCGTTGACGTCGGGGCGCCGGGGCGATTGAGTGGCGACATGGTGCATCCTCATCCGTACGATCCGGTCCCCGCTCGCTGGAACGACGTCGACGACTACCTGACGACGACACTCGTCGCCCACGACGACGCGCTCGCCGCCTCGGTCGCCTCGCTGGCCGAGGAGGGGCTGCCCGAGATCGAGGTCGCGCCGCTGTCCGGCAAGCTGCTGCACCTGCTGGCGCGGATCAGCGGTGCACGCCGCGTGCTCGAGATCGGGACCCTCGGCGCCTACTCCACCATCTGGCTCGCCCGTGCGCTTCCTGCCGGTGGCCGGGTGGTCTCGATCGAGGCCGAACCCCACAACGCCGCCGTCGCGCGGCGCAACCTCGAACGCGCCGGCGTCGCTGACAGGGTGGAGGTGCGGGAGGGGCGCGGCGAGGACGTCCTGCCGACCCTCGAGGGCGACGAGCCTTTCGACCTCGTCTTCATCGACGCCGACAAGGAGTCCAACGCCCTGTACCTCGACTGGGCGGCGAGGCTCGGCCGACCGGGCACCGTCGTCGTCGTCGACAACGTCGTCCGGTCCGGCCATGTGGTGGAGACGGATGCCGGGGCGCAGGTCGACGGCGTGCGCGCCGGCCTCGCGATGCTCCGGGACGATCCGCGGTTCGAGGCGACGGCGCTGCAGACGCTCGACCGGAAGGGGTGGGACGGCATCGCGATCGCGCTCGTCGTGTGACGGCCGGTCCTGTGCGGCATCCCGCGCGTCACTAGACTCGTCTGCGGACCGACGACGCTCCCGTTCCATCCTCCACAAGCAAGGAGACACCCCCGTGGCATTGATCGAGGCAGTAGGCGCACGCGAGATCCTGGACTCGCGCGGCAACCCGACCGTCGAGGTGGAGGTTCTGCTCGACGACGGCATCGTCCAGCGCGCAGCCGTCCCCTCCGGAGCATCGACCGGCGCCTTCGAGGCGTACGAGCTCCGTGACGGCGACAAGAGCCGGTACGGCGGCAAGGGCGTCCTCAAGGCCGTGAACGCCGTCATCGACGAGCTCGGCCCCGCCATCGAGGGCATCGACGCCAGCGAGCAGCGCGTCATCGACGAGATCCTCATCGCCACCGACGGCACCGAGAACAAGTCGCGCACCGGCGCGAACGCCATTCTCGGCGTCTCGCTGGCCGTCGCGAAGGCGGCCGCCGACAGCGCCGACCTGCCGCTTTACCGCTACCTCGGCGGACCCAACGCCCGCGTGCTGCCCGTGCCGCTGTTCAACGTCATCAACGGTGGCGAGCACGCCGACAACGGCATCGACATGCAGGAGTTCTTCCTCGCTCCGATCGGTGCGGAGAGCTTCTCGGAGTCGCTCCGCTGGGGTGCAGAGGTCTACCAGGTCCTGAAGAAGGAGCTGCAGGCCGCCGGCTACGCGACGGGCCTCGGTGACGAGGGCGGCTTCGCCCCGGATCTCCCCAGCAACCGCGAGGGGCTCGACTTCCTCGTCAAGGCGATCGAGAAGGCCGGTTTCACGCCCGGGTCGCAGATCGCCCTGGGCCTCGATGTGGCCGCGACGGAGTTCTTCAACGACGGCGTCTACCGCCTCGAGAACAAGGACTGGACCGCCGAGCAGCTCACCGACTACTACGCCGACCTCGTCGACTCGTTCCCGATCGTCACGATCGAGGACGCGCTGGCCGAGGACGACTGGGAGAACTGGACCGCGCTCACCGAGCGTCTCGGCAAGAAGGTCCAGCTGGTCGGCGACGACCTCTTCGTCACCAACCCGAAGCGACTCGCGGACGGCATCACGCGTGGCGCGGCGAACTCCCTCCTCGTCAAGGTCAACCAGATCGGCACGCTCAGCGAGACGCTCGACGCCATCGACGTCGCCCACCGCGCCGGCTACACCACGATGCTCTCGCACCGTTCGGGCGAGACCGAGGACACGACGATCGCGGACCTCGCGGTGGCGGTCAACTCGGGTCAGATCAAGTCGGGCGCGCCCGCTCGGAGCGAGCGGGTCGCGAAGTACAATCAGCTTCTGCGCATCGAGGAAGACCTGGGCGAGGCTGCGGAGTTCATCGGCGCCGCCGCGTTCCCGCGCTTCAGCGCCTGACGGGCGAGCGCACCGCACACTGACCGACGAGAAGGGGGAGCCGTGGACAGACCATCGGCTCCCCCTTCCCGTGCGCCCCGGAGCTCGCGTGAGCAGTCACCGACTGAGCGCGGGGGTCGTCGGGTCGACGTCCGCGACTGGGTCGGCGGCATCCGGATGTCCGGGTTCATGGGGATCATGCTCGGACTCGTCGTGCTCGCCGCCTTCGTCCTCGTGCCCACGATCGGCACCTATGTCGACCAGCGGCAGCAGATCGCCGCGCTCACGCACGACGTCGAGGCCACGAAGGACGAGATCACCGAGCTGACGACCGAGCGCGAGCGGTGGCGTGACGAGGCCTACATCGTCGCCCAGGCCCGCGAGCGGCTCTACTACCGTCGGCCGGGCGAGGTGGTCTACCTCGTCGCCGACGACCTCCCCACCGACCTCATCGAGCCCTCGCAGCGACCCGTCAGCGACGACGTCCAGGAGACCCAGCGCGACTGGATGACGCAGTTCCTGCGCTCGGTGACCGAAGCCGGTCTCGCTGAGACGGTCGCCCCGGACTGACGCCCACCTCCCGGACCCGGGGCCGGGTACCCTTGACCGGTGCCTCATCCGACCCTCTCGCCCGCCACCGCCGCCGATCACGACACCATGCGTGAGCAGCTCGGACGGCCCATGCGCGGCGTGATCGGCATCGCCGCGCGGTGCGTCTGCGGCAACCCGACGGTCGTCGCCACCGAGCCGCGGCTGCCGGACGGCACCCCCTTCCCGACGTTCTACTACCTGACCCACCCGGGCGCGACCGCCGCCATGTCCGCGCTCGAGGCGACGCAGGTCATGCGGGAGCTGAGCGACGACCTCGCCGCGGACGAGGAGCTCGCTGCGGCCTACGCACGCGCCCACGCCGCGTACCTCTCGGACCGCGAGGTCCACGGCACCGTGCCCGAGATCGCGGGTGTGTCCGCCGGCGGGATGCCGACCCGCGTGAAGTGCCTCCACGCTCTCGCGGCGCACTCCCTCGCCGCCGGCCCCGGCGTGAACCCCATCGGCGATCGCGCTCTCGCGCGCGGGTCGTGGTCGCCCGAGCGCTGCACCTGTGCGACACCGAGGGTGGCCGGATGACGCGGGTCCGCACCGCCGTTGCCGCTGCGCTCGTGGCCGTCGCCGCGCTGCTCACCGCCGCCGCGCCGGGCCCGACCACCACTCCGCCGCCCGTCGACCCGGTGCGCAACATGGAGTACTGGCTGAAGGAGTACGGCGTCGCCGACGCGTGGAAGACCACGAAGGGCGCCGGCACGACCATCGCCGTCATCGACACCGGCATCGGCAAGGGGCCGAAGGAACTCGATGGGGCCGTGACGGGCGGCGCGGACTTCTCGGGCGTCGGCAAGGCGGACGGACGCACCCCCGTCGGGGACAGCGATCGCAACCACGGCAGCTGGGTCGCCTCCCTGGCGGCCGGGCGCGGTACCGCAGCGGACAAGGGGATGATCGGTGTCGCCCCCGAGGCGGACCTGCTCTCGCTCTCCATCGGGTTCGGTGACTCGGCCAGTGTCCCCTTCGTCGACCAGGTCGCCGAGGCGATCCGGTGGGCGGTCGACCACGGCGCGGACGTCATCAACCTCTCCTTCACGACCAACACCCTCGATTGGGACAGGTCGTGGGACGACGCGTTCCTTTACGCCTTCGACCACGACGTCGTGATCGTCGTCGCCGCCGGCAACCGCGAGAGCGGCACCGAGGAGGTCGGCGCTCCCGCGACCATCCCCGGGGTCTTGACGGTGGGCGGCGTGGACCGGGAGGGGCGGGCGAGTCGCACCGCGTCGACGCAGGGGATCGTCATCGGCATCTCCGCGCCGAGCGAGGAACTGCTGGGTGTCTCCGCCAACGGCGACCTCGTCATCTGGGACGGCACGAGCGGTGCGGCGCCGATCGTCGCCGGAGTCGCCGCGCTCGTGCGGTCGGCTCATCCGGACCTGGACGCCGCGAACGTCATCAAGCGGATCATCGCCACCGCGACACCGAGCGATCGCGCCGAGAAGGTCCCGGACCCGCTGTACGGCTACGGGCTGATCAACGCCGCGCGAGCGGTCTCGGCGCCCGTGGCGAAGGTCTCCGCGAACCCGATGGGGGACCTGCGCGAGTGGATCCGGCTCTACCGCCGCGCCGAGTCGACCCCCCAGGCCAGCCCCACGCCGACGCCGTACACGGTCGCGCCGCTGCCCGAGGCGGAGCCGCCCAGCGACGCGGTCTCGCCGCTGCTGCCCAGCAGCGATACGCTGCGCTACGGCACCGTGCCGCTCGTCGTGGTCAGCCTGGGGACTATACTGGTCGTGCTCGGGGTCACCGCTGCTGCCCGGCGCATCCGATCGGCGCGCACCCCGCGACCGCCGAGCCGTTGAATCAAGGAGTTCTTCCGACTGTGACTACCACTGTGCCCAAGATCCTGGTCGTCGGAGGCGGCTACGCAGGTTTCTACACCGCGTGGAAGCTCGAAAAGCACCTCCGCAAGGGTGAGGCCGAGGTCACGATCGTCGACCCGCTTCCGTACATGACGTACCAGCCCTTCCTCCCCGAGGTGGCAGCGGGCGGCATCGAGGCGCGCCACGTCGTCGTCGGTCTGCGTCGCCACCTGAAGCGCACGCGCATCGTCATCGCCAAGGTCACCGGCATCGACCACGCGACCAAGACCGCGACGATCACGCCCGAGCTCGGCGAGCCGTGGCAGGAGCAGTACGACCAGATCGTCGTGACCGCCGGCGCGGTCTCGCGCACCTTCCCGATCCCCGGCATCGCCGAGAACGCGATCGGACTGAAGACCATCGAAGAGGCCGTCGCGATCCGCGACCGCATCCTCACCAACTTCGACCGCGCCGCCAACCTGCCCCCCGGGCCGGAGCGCGATCGTCTGCTGACCGTCGTCGTCGTCGGCGGTGGCTTCGCCGGCATCGAGGTGTTCGCCGAGACGCGCGCCTTCGCGAGCGCGCTGCTGAAGGACTACCCGACGATCTCGTTCGACGAGACGCACTTCCACCTGATCGAGGCGATGGGGCGCATCATGCCCGAGGTGTCGCTGAAGACGAGCGAGTGGGTCCTGAAGGACCTCGCCAAGCGCGGCGCCAACGTCCACCTCGACACCCAGGTGAAGGGTGCCGTCGACGGCAACGTCGAGCTCTCGACCGGTCAGGTCATCCCGACCGATCTGATCATCTGGACCGCCGGTGTCATGGCCAACCCCACCGTCGTCCGCGGCAGCGACCTGCCCGTCGAGGAGCGCGGGCGTCTCCGCACCCGCGCGGACCTGCGAGTGGGCACCCCGGAGGAATTCGTGGAGGGTGCATGGGCAGCCGGTGACGTGTCCGCCGTGCCGGATCTCTCCGGTGGCGGTGTCGGCGGCTTCTGCGTCCCGAACGCCCAGCACGCGGTTCGTCAGGGCAAGTTGCTCGCGAAGAACATCGTGGCCGTCCTCCGGGGCGAGGAGCCCAAGGACTACTTCCACAAGAACCTCGGCGCGGTCGCCGGGCTCGGCCTCTACAACGGCGTTTTCCAGTCCGGCAAGATCGCGGTCAAGGGCTTCTTCGCCTGGATCGCCCATCGCGGCTACCACGGGCTCGCCATGCCGACCTTCGAGCGCAAGTTCCGCGTCGTCGGCGACTGGTGGCAGAACTTCTGGCTCGGCCGGGACAACGTGTCCATGGAGACGCTGCAGAACCCTCGCTACGTCTTCGAGGAGTTCGCCGCGCGTCCGCGCCCGGCCGCTCCCGAGACCCCTGCGATCGACCCGAAGACGGTCGCCGCGGAGAAGGCCGGCAAGGTCGCCGCAAGCTGACCACGCGTCCGTGAGACCCCCGTTCCGGCTTCCGCCGGGGCGGGGGTCTTCTGGTGTTCCGGGATACCCTGACGGAGGCCCCCGTAGCCCAATGGCAGAGGCAGGCGACTTAAAATCGCTTCAGTCTGGGTTCGAGTCCCAGCGGGGGCACGGCCTTCCGGTCAGCGCGGCAGGATGCTGGGCGGGTCCGCATCCCGCCATCGTTCGATGGTCTGCGCCGTCCAGTACACGGCGAACGCGCCCAGGGCGACAGCTTCGCCGATCAGCACGCCCACCGTGTCCGGGTTCGCGATCGCCGCGCCGACCGTCGTGACGAGGGCCGCCGCGATCACGACGGACACCGCGAGGTAGACGCGGCGATACCCCGCCGCAGGGGGATCCTCGCCGAAGGACGTCACCCAGGGGATCGCCGCGAACATCGCGAAGAAGCAGACCGTCGCGACCAGGTGGAGGTTGATCCCACCGGGAAACGGGAACACAGCCGCAGGACCCGGGGCGAATGCGAGGATCGCGAGAGCGATGACGACCGCGGACGCGGTGCCCCCGACGATCGCCACCCGTCGCCAGGCCAGGTCCCCGCGTGCCGCGAGGACGATGCCCAGGGCGACGAGGATCGTCACCATCGTCAGGTACACGCCGACCCCGTTCCGGACGGTCGGCAGGACCTCCGACGGGACGGACGGCTCACCGCGGTAGCCGGTGGGGACGATGGCGATCAACGGGGCGAACACGGCGGCGATGTCGAGGAGCATGGACTCCGTGTCGCGGCCCGAGAGGACCAGCAGGGCGACGCCGGCAGCGGTCAGCGCGCCGACGAAGACGCCGCCCGCGGGGGAGTAGTAGTAGTCGCTGATGGACGGGAGGGGCCGCCCGCCGCTGCGTATCAGCTCGATGAGAACGGATGCCGCCACGGCCACCACGATGCCCACGAGGGCGAGTCGCAGGTACCGGTGTGTGCGCAGACCCGTCACACCTGCGACCCTACAAGCCAGGCCCCGTGTGCAACGCCTGAGAAGTGCGGCCGGGGATCCGCATCCATCGGGCCCGCCTCGTTAGGATGATCAGGCTATCGATCGGAGACTCATGGAAATCCTCATCGCGGTCCTCGTCGTCGTCGCCCTCCTTGTCATCGTCGGCGTCTACCTCTGGGCCACCTACAACTCGCTCGTCGCCCTGAACGTGCGCGTCGATGAGGCGTGGAGCGACATCACCGTGCAGCTCAAGCGCCGCGCGGACCTGCTGCCCAATCTGATCGAGACGGTCAAGGGATACGCGGCGCACGAGAAGGCGGTCTTCGAGAACGTCACGCAGGCGCGCGCCGAGACTTTGACCGCGACCACTCCGGCCGATGCGGGTGTCGCCGAGGGGCACATGCAGCAGGCGCTGAAGTCGCTGTTCGCGGTCGCCGAGGCCTACCCGCAGCTCCAGGCGAGCCAGAACTTCCTCCAGTTGCAGCAGGCCGTCGTCGACACCGAGGACAAGATCCAGGCCTCGCGACGGTTCTACAACGGCGGCGTCCGCGAGCTCAACACCAAGATCAAGGTCTTCCCGAACAACCTCTTCGCGCGTCGGCTCGGATTCGGCGAGCGGGAGTTCTTCGAGGTGGTCGACGGCGCGGCGATCGCCGAGCCGCCGCGGATCCAGTTCTGATCCGCCGCGCCCGCAGAGGCGCACGTCCTAGGATGGCCCAGTGAGCGGCACCGACGACAAGCACCGGAACGGGTTCCTCGAGGCGCTGCGCTCACGCACGGTCTCCACCGAGGTGTCGGGGACGGTGCCGCGCGGACTGAAGGTCGCCACCGCCTACGCGTGGCGGTTCCTCGTGCTCGCCGCGGCGATCGCGGTGCTCGTGTGGATCGTCATCCAGCTGCGGCTGCTGATCATCCCCCTCCTCGCGGCCATCCTCCTCACGGCGCTCGTGTGGCCGCTGTTCTCGCTCCTGCTGCGACGACTGCCGCGATGGCTCGCCCTGATCCTCACCCTGCTGTTGACGATCGCCGTCGTGGTCGGGCTCCTCTGGGTCGCCATCTGGCAGATCACGCGGGATGCCGCATCCGTCCGCGACCGCACCATCCAGGGCATCGCGCAGTTCCGCGACTACCTCATCGAGGGCCCGCTGCATCTGACGGGCGGGCAGATCGACGACGCCGTGCGGCAGGCTTTCGAGATCCTTCAGGAGCAGGCCCAGCTGCTGTGGTCGGGGGCCCTCGCCATCGGGTCCACCCTCGGCCACGTCGCCACCGGCATCCTGCTGACGCTCTTCATCCTCATCTGCACCCTCGCGGACGGCGGCGGGATCTGGCGGTGGACGGTACGGCTGTTCCCGACGCGCGCCCGCGCCGCGGTCGACGGGGCCGGCCGGGCGGGATGGCGCACGGTCATCAACTACGCGCGGACCCAGCTCCTGGTCGCGACGATCGACGCCATCGGCATCGGTGTCGGTGCGGCGCTGCTCGGTGTGCCGCTCGCGGCCCCGATCGGCGTACTCGTCTTCCTGGGCGCCTTCGTGCCGTTCGTCGGCGCCGTGCTGACCGGGGCACTCGCCGTGTTCCTCGCGCTCGTCTACAACGGGCCGTGGATCGCACTCTGGATGCTCGTGATCGTTCTGGGCGTGCAGCAGTTGGAGGGCCATGTCCTGCAGCCGCTGCTCATGGGGTCGGCGGTCAAGGTGCACCCGCTCGCGGTCGTGCTCGCCGTCGCCGGAGGGGCGATGATCGCCGGGATCGCGGGCGCGGTGTTCGCCGTCCCGCTGGCCGCATTCGTCAATGTCGTCTGGCTCTACCTCTCGCGGCGAGGGTGGGAGCAGCCGGTGGACCCCGGACCCGACGACCTCATCTGGAGCACCGTGCCGCGACGCAGGAGGATGACCGCGTGACCGAACAGGCGAAGATCGCCGCCCCGACCCTGGCCGAGTTCGAGGCCGCCGCGACCGAGCTGGCCGGCGTCGTCTCGCGCACGCCCGTCGAGGATTCGGAGTTCCTCTCGAGCGTCCTCGGCGCCCCTGTGCACCTGAAGCTCGAGAATCTGCAGCGCACCGGATCCTTCAAGATCCGCGGGGCCACCTACCGTCTCTCGCGCCTGACCGCGGAGGAGCGGTCCCGCGGCGTCGTCGCCGCCTCGGCGGGCAACCACGCCCAGGGTGTCGCACTCGGTGCGCAGACCCTCGGCATCCCGGCCACGATCTTCATGCCGCTCGGTGTCCCCGTCCCCAAGCTCCTGGCCACACGCGGCTACGGAGCGGACGTCATCCTCGAGGGCGCGACGGTCGAAACACCCCTGCGACTGGCCCAGGAGTTCGCGGAGCGGACCGGGGCGGTGTTCATCCCGCCCTACGACAACCACGACATCATCCTGGGGCAGGGCACCCTCGGGCTCGAACTCATGGACGAGATCCCCGGCCTCGAGACGATCGTCGTCGGGATCGGTGGCGGGGGACTGGCCGCGGGCGTCGCCGCGGCGACGAAGGCCCGCGCGGCGGCGGAGGGACGGACCATCCGGGTCATCGGCGTGCAGGCGGAGAACTCGGCGGGATACCCCGGTTCGCTGCTCGCAGGGCGCCCGATCGACGCCGAGCACACCTCGCCGACGATCGCGGACGGCATCGCCGTCAAGCGTCCCGGGACGATCCCCTTCGACATCATCCGCGACCTCATCGACGAGGTCGTCACCGTGAGCGACGACGACATCGCTCGCGCGATCCTCGTCCTCATCGAACGTGCGAAGCAGGTCGTCGAGCCCGCCGGCGCGGTCGGGGTGGCAGCGATCCTCACCGGCAAGGTGACCGCGTCGGGTCCGACGGCGGCGATCCTCTCCGGCGGCAACATCGACCCGCTGCTCCTGCAGCGCGTCGTCGCGCACGGATTGGCGGCATCCGGTCGGTACATGACTCTGCAGATCCCGCTGCCCGACCGTCCCGGTCAGCTGGCCCGCGTGTCCGAGCTCCTGTCGGTGGTGGGGGCGAACGTCATCGAGGTCCTGCACACCCGCCACGGTCAGGGACTGCAGATCAGCGAGGTCATCCTGCAGCTGAGCGTCGAGACGCGCGGTGAGGAGCACCGGACGCAGGTGCTCGCGATCCTGCAGGACGCCGGCTACGCGCCGACGGTCGTCCCCAACTGAGTCCGCTCGCCGGCCGGTCGCCTCACCGACCCGTGAGGCTCACTGACCGGAGTAGGTCTCGACCTTGACGATCTCGACGGCGATCTCGCGACCGTTCGGAGCGGTGTAGCTCGTCTTCTCGCCCTCGCGCAGACCCATGATGGCCTCGCCGAGGGGGGAGGCCTCGCTGTAGACGTCGAGCTCGCTGTTCGCACCGATCTCGCGGTTGCCCAGGAGGAACACCTCTTCGCCGCCGGCGACGACCGCGGTGACGACGGTGCCGGACTGCACGGTGCCGTCGGACTCCGGCGCGACGCCGACCTTGGCGTCCTTCAGGAGCTGCTGCAGGGTGCGGATGCGGGCCTCCTGCTTGCCCTGCTCGTCCTTGGCCGCGTGGTAGCCGCCGTTCTCCTTGAGGTCTCCCTCTTCGCGGGCGGCCTCGATGCGCTTGGCGATCTCCTCACGGCCGGTCGTCGAGAGCTCTTCGAGCTCGGCGGCGAGGCGGTCGTAGGCCTCCTGGGTCAGGAACGTCTCGGACACGTGATCTCCCGGTGCGGTCGATGGGTAAGCCAAACGCCCCGGCAAGTCCACCGGGGCGCGAGAACCTTCAGCTTAGATGATCCAGCAGGAGCGGACAAAACCCGTCGTCGCAGGCGCCGTCGTGGGGATCTGCGCGGTGACGATGCGGGAATGGTCGTCGGATGCCGGCACCTCGACGATCTTCCACCCCACGATCCCGTGCTCAGCGTCCTGCGCTTCGAGCGAGCAGGCCACCCGTGTCCCCGGGTTCACCGTCACCTGCACGCGCACCTCGACGGTGTGCTCGTCGGGGAGGGTGAAGCCCGTCGTGTCGGCGTCGACCGAGTTGAGCGCGTTCGACACCGTGGTCCACCCCAGCAGTCCCGTGGCGGCGACCGCCACGGCACCGATCGCGACCCACGTCCAGCGGCGCGACGCCGCGGATCGCGTCCGGCCGTACCGATCCGCGAGCTTGCGGTCGACGTCGGTCAGGGTCATGCGGCATCCGTTCTAGGCTGGAATCCCAGGCTATTCGCTCTGGCTGAGGAATGAGGTCACATGCCGGATCTGCGATGGCTCGCCGTCTCGCCGAGCCCCACCCCGACGACGCCGCCCCCCGAGGCCGTCACCCCCGGGGTCGCCGGCTTCATCGCGATCGCGGTCGTGGCGATCGTCATCGTGCTCCTCGCGATTGACATGCTGCGCCGCATCCGTCGCGCACAGTACCGCTCGGACGTCAACGAGATGCTCGACGCGGAGGAGGCGGCTGCGCGCGGTGAGCGCGCGGAGGATGAGGGCGGGGACGCCCCTGACGGGCTCAGCCCGGGAGGCCCAGCGAAGGGCTGAGCGGATCGATCGAGATCAGCAGGCACGCACTCCAGTGGCACAGGAAGGCGAGCACCGTGCAGACGTGGAAGATCTCGTGGAATCCGAAATGCCCCGGCCAGGGGTTGGGGCGCTTCAACGCGTAGACGATCGCGCCGCCGGTGTACAGCAGTCCGCCGACGATGACGAGCACCATCATCGCGACGCTGGCCCGCAGCAGGTCGCCGAGGTACATGACGGCGGCCCAGCCGAGCAGCAGGTAGAGCGCCACGTAGAGCCACCGCGGCGCGTGGATCCAGAAGACGCGGAACAGGATGCCGAGGAGGGCACCCGACCAGACCAGGATCAGCAGCAGCGTGCCCTGGCCGGGCGCGAGGGCGAGTGTCGCGATGGGGGTGTACGTGCCCGCGATGAGCAGCAGGATGTTCGCGTGGTCGATGCGCTTGAGGACGACCTTGGTGCGGGGGCTCCAGTCGAACCGGTGGTACAGCGCGGAATTGCCGAACAGCAGCAGCGACGTGGCCATGAAGACCGCGGCCGCCCATTTCCCGGGGGTCCCCTGGGCCAGCACGATCAACACCACGCCGGCGGCGATCGCCACGGGGAACGTCCCGGCGTGGATCCAGCCGCGCCAGGTCGGCCGGACCTCGACCTGACTGCCGACCGCGCCGGCCTCGAGAAGCGGGAGCTGAGGCATCTCGGGGCCGTCGTGGGAGTCGTGTCGGGTCACGCTGTGAGCCTACGCGGGCTGTCATGCGTGACGCTGAATACGCGCCCGGCTCACCGCCGGCGTCCTGCCGGAGTAGCGTAGCGGTGTGACCCGCGCCTCCTCGACTCAAGGACGGGGGCTGCTGTACCGCCTGTACAGCTCCCGGCTGCGGCGCGAGATCGAGGCCGGCACCGTGCCTCATCACGTCGCGATGATGATCGACGGCAACCGCAGGTGGGCGCGGCAGCTCGGGTACACCACGGTGTCCCACGGGCACCGTGCCGGCGCGGCGAAGATGCACGAGTTCCTGCGGTGGTGCGACGAGCTGGGCATCCAGGTCGTCTCGCTCTACCTGCTCTCCACCGACAACCTCGTGAAGCGGGACTCGCAGGAGTTGACCGATCTGATCGAGATCATCGCCGACCTCGCCGACACCCTCTCGCAGGAGCCGGGGTGGCGGGTCAAGCACGTCGGTCGGGCCGAGATCCTGCCGCCCGAGCTCGCCGCGAGCCTGCGGACGGCCGAGGAGCGCACCCGCGAGAACACGGGCCTGCATGTCAACCTCGCCGTCGGGTACGGCGGGCGTGGCGAGATCGTCGACGCGGTCCGCAGCATCATCTCGAAGCATCAGGGCAAGGGCGGCTCGCTGGAGGAGCTCGCCGAGAGCCTCACGCCCGAGCAGATCGGCGAACACCTCTACACCGGCGGACAGCCCGATCCCGATCTCGTCATCCGCACGTCGGGCGAGCAGCGACTGAGCGACTTCCTGCTCTGGCAGTCCGCGCACAGCGAGTTCTACTTCGTCGAAGCCCTCGGGCCGGACCTCCGCGAGGTCGACTTCCTCCGCGCGATCCGCGACTTCGGTGACCGGGACCGGCGCTTCGGCGGCTGAGGTCCTCGCCCGGGTCCATGGGACAATCCATCGGTGAGTGATCTGGAGTCGTATCTGGCCGGTTTCGACGTGGACACCGGCTACCTCAACTGGGCATCGTTCGGTCCGCTGTCGGTCGCTGTCCGGGAGGAGGCGCGGGCGGACGAGGAGCTCTCGGCCACCGGGAGGCCCTCGGGGATCGAGCTCGTCGCCGGCCACGTCGACGAGGCACGCGCGCTGGTGGCGGGCGCGCTGGACGCGGCGGTCGACGACGTCACCCTGGTGCCGTCGACGACGGATGCCCTGTTTCACGCGCTGTTCGGCCTGGCGGGGACGGTCCTCCTGTCGCCGCATGAGTATCCGTCGATCCCCGTCGCCGCGCGCCGGGCGGCCGATGCCCGCGGCCAGCTGACGGTCCGGGAACTCGACGCCGGGATCACCCGCCTGACGCCCGAGGTCGTGCAGGACACGCTCACCGACGATGTGACCGCGGTGGCCGTGAGTCTCGTGGACTACCGGACGGGGTACCTCGTGGATCTGCCCGCCCTGCGGGAGGTCGTGGGCGATCGCCTGCTCATCGTCGACGCGATCCAGGGATTCGGCGTCGTCGACGTCGATTGGGCGGCAGCCGATGTCGTCGCCGGTCACGGCTACAAGTGGCTGCGCGCGGGCCGGGGCACCGGCTTCGCCCGGTTCTCCCCGCGCGCCCGTGAGCGCATCGCGCCCGTGCTCGCCGGAGTCGCGGGGACCGAGGCCGAGCTCGGCGACCTCGACGTGGGGCCGCCGAAGGCCGGCGCAGCCGCCTATGCCGTCTCGCGACCGGATCCGCAGGCGGCGGGCCGGCTGCGTGCGGCCCTGCGGGAGATGACGGATGCCGGCATCCCCTCGATCGCCGCCCTCGTCGCCGAGAACGCGCGTCGCGTCATGGCCATCGCGGACGCCCACGGCATCCCGGTCCTGACCGATCGTGACCGGCATGCGGGGATCGTCACGCTGGCACCGGACACCGGGCGAGCAGGGCTCATCGCCGCCGAGCTGACGAACGCGGGGGTGACGGCGACGGTGCGCGGCGGGGTGATCCGGATCTCACCGCACGCGGGAACCCCGGACGCCGCGTTCGAGCTCCTGGACGCCGCATTCGCCGCCGCCCGCGTCGGTCCGATCCTCTCGACGCCGACGCCGGCGCCCCTCCTGCCCGGCTGACACGGAGAGTTCACGCATCCGACACATCCGGCGGCGTGTCGTGGCGCCGCGGTGTCGCCGGCGACGCCTACGTTCATCCCAACGGGCAAAGCGCCTGTTCGAGTCGGCCTCTCACGACTCGTGACCCCAGGTCGACTCGTGACTGCCGGGTGGGTTCCACCCGGGGCGGGAGTGGGTTGTGGCCACACGAGCACCTGAGACGCAGCAGCACCAGCACGAGTCCGCGGGAGCGACTCCGGACCAGGATCTCCGCACGTACGTGCTGGACACCTCGGTCCTGTTGAGCGATCCGCGCGCACTGTTCCGCTTCGCCGAGCACTCGGTCGTGCTGCCGGTCGTCGTCGTCACGGAACTCGAGCGGAAACGGCACGATCCGGAGATCGGCTACTTCGCCCGCCAGGCCCTGCGTCACCTCGACGAGCTGCGGGTGGAGCACGGACGACTCGACTTCCCCGTGCCCGTCGGCGCCGACGGCACGCTGCGTGTCGAACTCACCAACACCGACCCGACCGTCCTCCCGGCCGGCATGCGGCTGGGGGACAACGACACCCGCATCCTGTCGGTCGCGATGCACCTGAGCCAGGAGGGCCAGTCCGTCACGGTCGTGTCCAAGGATCTTCCGATGCGTGTGAAGGCCGCCTCGCTGGGCCTGCACGCCGAGGAGTACCTGGCTGAGCAGGCCGTGGACTCGGGCTGGACCGGCATCGCGTCGATCGACCTTTCCGGCGACGAGGTCAGCGACCTCTACGACAGCGAGGTCGGCGTGAGCGAGGACGTGCGCGGCCTGCCGGTGAACACGGGCCTCGTGATCCACTCCGAGCGCGGCTCGGCCCTCGGGAGGGTCACCGGCGACGGCTCGTACCGTCTCGTCCGCGGGGACCGGGACGTCTTCGGACTCCACGGTCGCTCCGCCGAGCAGCGCATCGCCATCGACCTCCTGCTCGACCCGGAGGTCGGCATCGTCTCACTGGGCGGGCGGGCCGGCACCGGGAAGTCGGCGCTCGCCCTCTGCGCGGGCCTCGAGTCCGTGCTCGAGAAGCAGCAGCAGAAGAAGATCATCGTCTTCCGCCCGCTGTTCGCCGTCGGTGGTCAGGAGCTCGGCTACCTGCCGGGCGACCAGCAGGAGAAGATGAACCCCTGGGGGCAGGCGGTGTTCGACACGCTCGGGTCCGTCGTCACCGGCAACGTCCTCGAGGAGGTCGTCGCACGGGGGATGCTGGAGGTCATGCCGCTGACGCACATCCGTGGTCGTTCCCTCCATGACGCGTTCGTGATCGTGGACGAAGCCCAGTCGCTCGAGCGGAACGTCCTGCTGACCGTCCTCAGCCGCATCGGTCAGAACTCGCGCGTCGTGCTCACCCACGACGTCGGTCAGCGCGACAATCTCCGCGTCGGCCGTCACGACGGGATCGCCTCGGTCATCGAGACGCTCAAGGGACACGACCTGTTCGGACACGTGACCCTCGTGCGCTCCGAGCGGTCCGCGATCGCCGCGCTCGTGACCGACCTCCTGGAGGCGGGCGAGCTGAGCTGATCCGGCAGTGGAAGGACGACGCCCCCGACCGAGCGGTCGGGGGCGTCGCCGCGTCAGGGACTCACTCCCAGCGGTAGCCCTCGCCACGGACCGTCACGATACGGTCGGAGCCGAGCTTCGCGCGGAGGTAGCGCACATAGACGTCGACGACGTTGGAACCCGGATCGAAGTCGAGACCCCAGACCCGGCTGAGCAGCGCCTCACGGGTGAGCACGTCGCCGGAGTGGCGGAGGAACTGCTCGGCGAGGGCGAACTCCCGCGAGGAGAGCTCCACGTCGCGGCCGTCGACGGTGGCGCGGCGAGCCAGGATGTCGAGCGTGACTCCGCCGCGGGTGAGCGAGGTCGGTGCGCTCGCGGCGCTGTCACGCAGGCGCGAGCGCACGCGCGCCATCAGCTCGGCGACCGCGAACGGTTTGGGGACGTAATCGCTCGCTCCGGCATCCAGCCCTTCGATCGTGTCGCTCGTTCCGCTGCGTGCCGTCAGCATGATGACGGGGGTCGTGTGGCCGGCCCCGCGCAGTTCGCGGAGCACGTCGAAGCCGTCCATCGTCGGCAGGCCGACGTCGAGCACGATGAGGTCGATGTCACCCGCGAGCGCGATCTCGAGCGCGTCCGGGCCGTCGTCGGCGCCGACGGCCTCGTAGCCCTCGGCGTGCACGGCGCGCGAGACGAGCGAGACGATGTGCGGTTCGTCGTCGACGATGAGGATGCGGGTCATTCAGTGGCCTCTCGCTGCAGGAGGACGTCGCCGGCACGGATGGGGGACGGCAGCGCCCCCCGGGTGCCGATCGGGATCTCCAGGGTGAACGTAGCACCGCCGCCGGGGGTGTCCGCGACGGCGCAGTGGCCGCCGTGGGCCTTCGCGATGGCGTCGACGATCGCGAGTCCCAGGCCGGACCCGCCGATGCGGCGCTTGCCCGCGCCGCGGTCGAAGCGGCGGAAAATGCGGTGCCGCACCGCCGGGGGGATGCCGGGGCCGTGATCACGGACCCAGAGCTGCGCACCGCCGGCGTGGACCGCGCTGCCGATCTCGATCGCCGTTCCGGCGGGCGTGTACTTGGTCGCGTTGTCCGCGAGTTGCAGCCATGCCTGCAGCAGGCGGTCGCCATCCGCGCGGATGACGCCGTCGGCGCTCTGCTCCACTCGCCAGGTGTGGTCGCCGATGACGCCGACCATCTCGAAGACGCGCTGCGTGAGGGCGGCGAGATCGACGTCGCCGCGGGAGAGCTGCCCGCCCTCGACCGCGGCCAGCACGTCGATGTCGCCGATGAGGCGCGTCATGCGGTCCAGCTCGGCGATCCCGAGGGAGCGGATCGACTCGACGTCGTCGGGGTCGGCGGCATCCATCATCTCGAGGTGACCGCGGACGATCGTGATGGGGGTCTTCAACTCGTGGCGCACGTCGTCGAGAAGGCGGCGCTGCGTCTCGAACGCTCCCTCGACGGTGTCGCCGGCCGGCAGCGAGGCGACGCTGCGGCGCTCGAGGATCGCCCACCCCACGACACCGACGCCGGCGAGCGCGGGGACGGCGGCCGCGGCCCAGACGAGCGCGGTCCAGCCGGCCGTCTCGGGCGCGGTCAGCACGGCGACGGCGAACGCCGCCGCACCCACGCCGACGAGGCCCGCCGCAGCGACCGCGAGAAGGATCCCGAGGCCCGGCGTGCCCCGTCGCGGTGGTGCGGCGGCGCTGTTCACGCTCCGATTATCAACCCGGGTGGGTCATCGAGAGGAGGTCGAGCTTCTCATCGAGCTGCTGCTCGGTGAGTTCGCCCCGCTCGACGTACCCGAGGTCGATCACAGCGTCGCGCACCGTGATCCCCTTGGCGACCGAGTGCTTGGCGATCTTGGCGGCCGCCTCGTACCCGATGAGCTTGTTCAGAGGGGTGACGATCGAGGGCGACATGCCGGCGTAGGCGGCCGCACGCTCCTCGTCGGCTTCGAGGCCGGCGACGGTCTTGTCGGCAAGGACCCGCATCGCGTTGGACAGCAGCCGGATCGACTCGAGGAGTGCCGTGCCCATGACGGGGATCGCGACGTTGAGCTCGAAGGAACCGGATGCCCCGGCCCACGCGACCGTCGCGTCGTTGCCGATCACCCGCGCGGCGACCATGAGAGTCGCCTCCGGGACGACCGGGTTGACCTTGCCGGGCATGATCGACGACCCCGGCTGCAGGTCGGGGATGTGCAGTTCGCCGAGACCCGTGTTCGGCCCCGAGCCCATCCACCGGATGTCGTTGTTGATCTTCGTGAGCGATACCGCGATCGTGCGCAGCGCACCCGACGTCTCGACGAGGCCGTCGCGGTTCGCCTGCGCCTCGAAGTGGTCCTTCGCCTCGGTGATGGGCAGCTCGGTCTCGGCCGCAAGGAGCGCGATGACCTTCTGCGGGAACCCGAGGGGGGTGTTGATGCCGGTGCCGACGGCCGTCCCGCCGAGGGGCACCTCGCCGACGCGGGGGAGCACCGACTGCACGCGCTCGATGCCCAGACGCATCTGACGCGCGTAACCGCCGAACTCCTGGCCGAGGGTCACCGGGGTGGCGTCCATGAGGTGGGTGCGGCCGCTCTTGACGACGCTCTTCCAGGTATCGGCCTTCTCCTCCAGCGCCACCGCGAGGTGGTCGAGCGCCGGGATGAGGTCGTCGATCAGCGCCTGCGTGACGGCGATGTGGACGGAGGTGGGGAACACGTCGTTCGAGGACTGCGATGCGTTCACGTGGTCGTTGGGATGCACCGGCGACCCCAGCCTGCGGGTCGCGAGGGTCGCGAGGACCTCGTTCATGTTCATGTTCGAGGACGTGCCCGAGCCGGTCTGATAGGTGTCGACCGGGAAGTGCTCGTCGTACGCCCCGGTCACGACCTCGTCGGCGGCCCAGGCGATCGCGTCCGCGATCGCGCCGTCGAGCGTCCCGAGCTCCTTGTTGGCGAGGGCGGCTGCCTTCTTGATGCGCGCCAGCGCCGCGATCTGGGTCGACTCGAGGCCGGAGCCCGAGATCGGGAAGTTCTCGACGGCGCGCTGGGTCTGTGCGGCGTAGAGGGCGTCCTTCGGTACGCGCACCTCGCCCATCGTGTCGTGCTCGATGCGGTACTCGGTCGGCTCAGTCATGGTCGTTCACGTCCTCGTTTCAGGTGACTGTCGTGGGGGAAGGGGTGCTCAGGCGACGTCGCCGACGACCACGTCGGGGACGGCCGTGCCGTCGGCGAGGCGGTAATTCGCGCCGACGATCGCGACGCGACCCTCGGCGACCGCCTCGCTGATGAGCTCGGACGCGCGGAGGATGCCCGCGACGGTGTCGCGGAGATGCTCGCGACCGACTTCCTCGGCATCCACCGTCTCGGCGGTCGTCCCGTCCTTCGCCTTCAGGACGCGACGTACGGCCGGGACGATCGGTGCGACCTGGCGCCAGATGTTCGCGGGGAGAGCGGGCGCGTCGACACCGGTCGAGTCGATGGCCGCGCGGACGGCACCGCATTCGTCATGGCCGAGCACGACGATGAGCGGGACGTTGAGCACCGCGACGGCGTACTCGAGGCTGCCGATGACCGAGTCGGAGACGACCTGGCCGGCGTTGCGGATCACGAACAGGTCGCCGAGGCCCTCGTCGAAGATGATCTCCGCGGCCAGTCGCGAGTCCGAGCACCCGAAGAGGGCGGCACTCGGGCGCTGCGCGTGCGCGAGCTCGTGACGGCGTTCCGCGTCCTGGCGAGGATGCCGCGGCTCACCGGCGACGAATCTCCGGTTCCCTTCCAACATCGCCGTCCAGACGTCTGCGGGGGTCGTCGTGCTCAACGGAGCTCCTCTCTCAGAGTGCGGATCTGGTCGCCCAGGCTCTCGGCGACGGTCTCGGCGGCGCCGCGGTCGGTCGATGCGGCCAGGCCGATGACGACGGTGTCGGTGCCTGCCGTGGTGGCCAGGGCGTAGTCGATGGTGTCGACCGCGCTGGGGAGGTCGTAGACGTCCCACTCGATGCCGTCGATCGTCGTCGTCGCGGTGGGGGCGTAGCCGCCGAGCTGCCGGGCGACCCAGCCCTCGGGGGGAGCGAAGGCCTGCGTCACCTCGACGTACCCGGTGGCGGGGGCGTACACGATGCGCCATTCGCCGCCCTCGACCTCCGCCGAGTTCACTCGCCAGGCGTCCGGGGCGCCGGGCACGACCACACCGTGGCCCGCCGTGCGCTCGGCTGCGGCGGCGGCCGCCGGGACGTCGGCCTCCGGGGTCTCGGCAGGGGTCCCGCGGGGGACACCCAGGTAGACCACGGCCATGATCCCGACGCAGACGATGAGGGCCGCGATCAGGTTCCGGAAGGTCTTGCTGGACCGGTAGCGCTCGGATGCCGCGGCCTTGCGTGCGGCGGTCTCCTCCGGGGTCTCGGGCCTGCCGAGCTCCGCGACGATGCGGGGCCGGGCCATCAGGAGGCGGTCCCGCCGTCGGGGCGCGCCTCGTCGAGGCGCCGCTTGGCGCCGAGCAGCCATTCCTCGCACCGGGCCGCGAGCGCCTCGCCGCGGGTCCACAGGGCGAGGGACTCCTCGAGGGTCGGCGAGCCCTGCTCGAGCTGGGCGACCACGTGCACGAGTTCGTCGCGGGCCTGCTCGAAGGAGAGGGTCGACACATCCCCCGCGTCGGTCGTCATGGCTCCCATCCTAGATCGCGGCCGGCGGGCCGTCCGCCGCGGACTCCGCCACCTCGCCGGTCGAGCGCGCGGCGAACGAGCCGCGTCCGACCGTGACGACGACGTCCGTGCCGCGGGGTGCCTGCTCGGCGTCGCGGACGATCGCGCCCCCGGGGAGATGGGCGATCGCGTAGCCGCGGTCGAGAGTCGCGCCGGGGGAGAGGGCGCGCAGCGACGCGCGCAGCTCTGCCGTCGTGCGGGCCGCGGCATCCCATCGTCGTCTCATGACGTCACGAGCACGGGAGGACAGCGCGACGACCTCCTGGACGCGGCCGGTCAGCATCGACTCGGGGTCGCGCAGCACCGGACGCGAGCGCAGCTGGGCCAGCGCAGCGATGTCATGCGAGACGCGTTGCGTGAGCCGCGAGCGGGCGCGGCTGCGCAGCTGCTGCACCAGGGCGCGCTGCTCGGACACGTCGGGGACGACCCGCTTGGCGGCATCCGTCGGCGTCGAGGCCCGCAGATCGGCCACCTCGTCGAGGAGCGGGTGATCGTTCTCGTGACCGATCGCCGAGACGATCGGAGTGGATGCCGCGGCCACCGCCCGCACGAGGCGCTCGTCGCTGAACCCCAGCAGCGACTGCGGGTCGCCGCCGCCGCGGGCGATGATGATCACGTCGACCTCGGGATCCGCGTCGAGGGTCCGCAGAGCGGCGAGCGTCTCCGGGACGCAGCGGTCGCCCTGAACGGCCGCGTAGACGGTGCGGAAGGCGACGTGGGGCCAGCGGAGCTCGGCGTTGCGGTGGACGTCCTTCTCGGCGTCGCTGCGCTCACCCGTGATGAGCCCGATCACGTGGGGGAGGAAGGGAAGGGGCTTCTTGCGGGCCGGGTCGAACAGGCCCTCGGCACGCAGCGCAGTGCGCAGCCGCTCCAGGCGCTCGAGCTGGTCGCCGAGGCCCGTATGACGCATCGCCGAGACTGTGAAGCTGAAATCGCCCGTCTTGGTGAAGTAGTCCGCTTTCACGCACGCGATCACCCGGTCGCCGACCTTGAGGTCGTCCGGGGTGCGCTGCAGGGTGGACGACCACATCCGGAAGGAGAGCATTCCGTCACCGCCGGCATCCTTCAAGCGCCCGAACACGTGACCGCCGCGGAGGTTCCACGCCGTGATCTCGCCCTCGACCCAGACAGAGCCCCACTTCTGCACGAAGTCGCGGATCGTCTCGTTCAGGCGGGAGACCGACGTCGGCGCGTCAGGCGAAGAGTCCCGCGGGTGCACCGCGTCCGGGGGAGCTGCGGCGCCCGGCTCGGTCTGGAAAGTCGTCACGGACACCCATCTTGCTGCACACGTCCCCCACACAGTCGGGGGTTCGTACAATCGAGGGGTGACTTCTCCCGCCGTTTCGCTGCCGATGCCCCGTATCCCGGGAGCCCGCGGGCGGCTCGTCGACCTCCCCGTCCAGGGCTCCAAGCGTGTCCTGCTCGCTGCGCCCCGCGGCTACTGCGCCGGCGTCGACCGTGCCGTCATCGCCGTCGAGAAGGCGCTGGAGCGCTACGGCGCTCCGGTGTACGTGCGCAAGCAGATCGTGCACAACATCCACGTCGTCACGGAGCTGGAGTCCCAGGGCGCCATCTTCGTCGATGAGGTCGACGAGGTCCCCGAGGGCGCCCACGTCGTCTTCAGTGCGCACGGCGTCTCTCCGGCGGTGGTCAACGCCGCCGCCGACCGCGGACTGCAGGCCATCGACGCCACATGCCCGCTCGTCACCAAGGTGCACCGCGAGGCCGTGCGTTTCGCCCGCGACGATTTCGAGATCCTCCTCATCGGGCACGACGGTCACGAGGAGGTCGAGGGCACGGCCGGTGAGGCCCCCGATCACGTCACCGTCGTCAACTCGCCCGACGAGGCGGACACGGTCGTCGTGAAGGATCCCGACAAGGTCGTCTGGCTCTCGCAGACGACGCTCTCCGTCGACGAGACGATGGACACCGTGCGCCGCCTGCGTGAGCGGTTCCCGAACCTGCAGGACCCGCCCTCGGACGACATCTGCTACGCGACGCAGAACCGTCAGGTCGCGATCAAGAAGGTCGCGAAGGATGCCGACCTCGTCATCGTGGTGGGATCCGCCAACTCCTCCAACAGCGTCCGACTCGTCGAGGTCGCCCTCGAGTACGGCGCGAAGGCGGCGTACCGCGTCGACTACGCCCACGAGATCAAGCAGGAGTGGCTCGACGGCGTCGAGACGGTCGGCGTCACCTCCGGTGCGTCGGTGCCCGAGGTGCTC
This sequence comes from Microbacterium oleivorans, assembly GCF_023715745.1. GTDB lineage: Bacteria > Actinomycetota > Actinomycetes > Actinomycetales > Microbacteriaceae > Microbacterium > Microbacterium oleivorans_D. The sequence goes on from NZ_JAMBOV010000002.1 coordinate 496,649, forward strand.
GTGTCGGAGGTGCTCGAAGACCTGGCCGGTGCGGGTTACCGCGACGTCGCCGAGGTGAAGACGGCTGAGGAGGACCTCATGTTCTCGCTCCCGAAGGAACTGCGCCAGGACCTGTCCGGTCGCCGGGACGACCGTGCTCTCGGGGGACGGAACCGCTCGTGAGCGACGACCCCCGGCCGCGACCGCAGTACGGGGAGTACGCGACGCCCGAGCAGCAGCGCGCGGCGATCCATCACCCGGAGCCGTCACCCGCGGCATCCGTCGATCCGCCTCACCCGCCCACCGCTCCCGCGACGACCGTGGCCGCCCGGCCCACCCGGATGGCCGACCGCATCATCACGGTCGCCCTGCTGGCCTACGGGTTGGTCACCGTCGTCGGCGCGATCCCGCAGCTGGTGGACTTCCGCTCCTTCGCCGACACGTGGATGGAGGTCGCCGGCGTGGACGGCGAGTTCACGAACACGGCGCAGGGCGCACTGTGGGGCGGCATCGGCGCGGCCGTCTTCGCCGTCGGCTGGCTGGTCACCGCCGCCTGGGCGTGGTGGTCGTTGGCGCGCGGACGGGTCAGCTGGTGGATCCCGCTCGTGGGTGCGATCGCGACCTTCGTGATCGTGAGCGTCTGCCTCGTGATCCCGATCTTCGGAGATCCCGGGCTCGTCCGCGGCCTCGCCATCGGCTCGTAGCACCTGGTACTTTTACGGCTGCTGCGGGTGTTCCCTCGCGTGCATCATCTCGGGAGGGGAATCGTGACCGGCACACTCCGGAGGATCGCCTCCGCCACCGTCGCTCTGACGGCCATCGTCGGCCTGCTGCTCGCGGGGGGCCCCGCCACGGCCGCCACCTCACCGACACCGTCGGCCACGACGGCGAATCCTGCGACCGCGCCTGCGCTGACCGCAGGGACCGTGCGTGTCACCGGGACCGCGGCCGTGGGCGCGAAGCTCACCGCCTCCGTCGCCGGTTTCGGCCCCGCTCCGGTGTCGGTCGCCTACCAGTGGCTGCGCGGGGGGACGGCCCTCGCCGGTGCCACGGCGGCGTCGTACACGCCGGTCGCCGCCGACGGCGGTGCGACCCTCTCGGTCCGCGTCACGGTCACCAAGACGGGATATGCGCCGCTCGTCCGCACGAGTGCGGGTGTCGTCGTCGGGCGGGTCATGTCCCCGCCGTCCTCCGTCACGATCACGGGCACGGGTACGGTCGGGGCGACTCTCACGGCGGTCCCGGGCACGTGGGTCCCTGCGGGGGTCAGCCTGACGTATCAGTGGTTGCGCGGCGGAGCCCCGATCACCGGAGCGACGGCGCGGACGTACCGCCTGGTCGCGGCCGACGCCGGGACCAGCGTCTCGGTGAGGATCGCGGGCACGAAAGCCGGATACACGACCGCCGTCCGCACCTCCTCCGGCGTCGGCGTGCTCGCCACCTTCACGGCGACGCCCACACCGACCATCAGCGGGACGGCAGCGGCAGGCAAGGTCCTGACGGTGAACCCAGGAGCGTGGCGGCCGACCCCGGACCAGGTGCGTGTCCAGTGGCGGGTGGACGGGACAGCTGTCGACGGCGCGACCGGGACGAGCTGGGAGGTGCCGACCTGGGCGGCGGGACGATCGATCAGCGTCGCGGTGACCGGCGTCAAGAAGAGTTACCGGAGCGTGGCGACGACGTCAGCGGGCAAGAGGGTGGCCTGGTCGCTCGGATCGGTGATGACTCCCGGCACGACCCTGCGCCCCGGGGTGCAGCTGGCCTCACCCGACGGCCGGTATACGTTCGGGCTGCGTGGTGACGGCAACGTCGCGCTCACGCGCGACTACACGCTCCTCCGCACCGCTCGGACGACCGGGACGCTCGACGCCAGCCTGCTCTTCTCCGGCGATGGCGAGCTCCTCCTGCTCGATGAGCGCGGCGTCTCGGTGTGGTCGTCGCAGACGGCCGGACTCGAGGTGCGAGCCGCGACGCTCGGCAACGACGGCATCCTGCGGCTGCTGGACGCTGAAGGTGACAGTGTGTGGACGAGCGCTGCGATGTCGGCTGATCCCGGTGCCACCGCCGCGGGGCCGTCGGTGCCGGGGCGGTACGGATGGGCGTACCCGTTGCGGCCGAATGGCAGATTCACGACGTACTCGGGCCACAGCGGTGACGACATCGCCGCCCCGACCGGGACTCCCGTCTATGCGATGCGCGGCGGGACCGTCTCGGTCCGAGAGGTGTGGATCAGGACCGGGTGCCCGTCGTGGGCTCCCAACAACACCAAGCAGAAAGAGGTCGTCGTGACCTCGACGGTGGACGGGATGCGACTGGAGCAGGTGTACGCCCACCTCAGCGCGTTCTCGGTGAAGACCGGGCAGGTCGTCGCGGCGGGCCAGCGCGTCGGCTCGGTCGGCTCCACGGGGTGCTCCACCGGGCCCCACCTCCACACCGCCTTCACGGTCGACGGAGTCCGGTACGCCCTCTACCCGCGCGATGTCCTCGGCACCGCGTCCTACTGACTCCTCACACGACGAAGCCCCGGTCCGCGCGGACCGGGGCTTCGTCGTATGGAGCCGTAGGCTCAGACGCCGAGCGACTTGCCGGCGGAACCGAGCTGCTGCGTCGCGGCGACGACGCGCTCGGCCATCGCGGATTCGGCGACCTTGCCCCAGGCGCGCGGGTCGTACTGCTTCTTGTTGCCGACCTCGCCGTCGAGCTTCAGCACACCCTCGTAGTTCGAGAGCATGTAGCCGGCCACCGAACGGGTGAAGGCGTACTGGGTGTCGGTGTCGATGTTCATCTTGACCACGCCGTTGCTGACCGCGAGCGCGATCTCCTCGTCCGTGGAGCCGCTGCCCCCGTGGAACACGAGGTCCAGGGGCTTCGGGCCGGTGCCGAAGCGAGCCGCGATGCCCTCCTGGATCTCGCCGAGGAGCTCGGGACGCAGCTTGACGCCGCCCGGCTTGTACACACCGTGGACGTTGCCGAAGGTCAGGGCGGAGATGTAACGACCGTTCTCGCCGAGACCCAGCGCCTCGACGGCCTTGGTGACGTCGGCGACGGTCGTGTACAGCGCGTCGTTCGACCCCTCGTGCGCGACGCCGTCCTCCTCGCCGCCGACCACGCCGACCTCGATCTCGAGGATGGCGCTGATGTTCTTCATCCGGGGGAGGAGCTCCTGGGCGATCTCGATGTTCTCGTCGAGGGGCACGGCGGAACCGTCCCACATGTGCGACTGGAAGATCGGGTTGCGGCCGGCCTTGACCTCGGCCTCGGACGCTTCGATGAGGGGGAGGACGAAGCCGGGAAGCGCGTCCTTCGGGCAGTGGTCGGTGTGGAGCGCGACCGTGATCGGGTAGTTCTTCGCGACCTCGGTGACGTATTTCGCGAAGGCGAGGGCGCCGGTGGCGCGGCCCTTGACGGTGTGGCCCGCGAAGTAGTCCGCGCCGCCTGTGGTGACCTGGAGGATGCCGTCGGATCCGGCCTCGGTCAGGCCCTGGAGGACCGCGTTGATGGTCTGCGAACTCGACACGTTGATCGCGGGGTAGGCGAAGCCGCCTGCCTTCGCGCGATCCAGCATGTCGGCGTACTGGTCAGGGGTGGCGACGGGCATGTGAGCTCCTCGGGAAGGGGTGTGGATTCAGCCCAACTCTATCGAAGCCGTCGCGTCGGCCTTGCGGGTACACGAGCTCGAGCTCGACGCGCGAACAGACTCTTCGCGCACGGAAAGATTCGGCATTCCTTCCGACTGGGTGCGGCGGAATCCGCGGGTGTCCGCATCGAGCGGATCTAGGCTGAGCCCATGGTGAGTCTGACTGCCGACATGAGTCCGCTGCATCCCGATCGCAACCTCGCTCTGGAGCTCGTCCGTGCGACGGAAGCGGCGGCGATCCGTTCCGTCCCCTTCATCGGGCGCGGCAAGAAGGAACTCGCCGACGGGGCGGCCGTCGACGCGATGCGGGCGTTCCTCACCACGGTCAACTTCGACGGCGTGATCGTGATCGGCGAGGGCGAGAAGGACAACGCCCCCATGCTCTTCAACGGCGAGCGCGTGGGAACCGGACGCGGACCTCAGTGCGACATCGCCGTCGATCCGATCGACGGCACGACCCTCACCGCCGAAGGCCGCAACAACGCGCTCTCCGTCATCGCCGTCGCGGACCGAGGCGCCATGCTTGACGCCTCATCGGTCTTCTACATGGACAAGATCGTGACCGGCCCGGCGGGTGTCGGTGTCGTCGACATCCGGTTGCCGATCGCAGAGAACATCCGCCGCCTGGCGAAGGCGCTCGACAAGCCCGTCGACGAACTCGTCGTCTCGGTCCTCAACCGACCGCGTCACGCGAAGCTCATCGAGGAGATCCGCGATGCGGGCGCCGGGACCCGCCTGATGAGCGACGGCGACGTCGCCGGCGGCATCAACGCTGCCCGCCACAACGCCCGCACCGACATGTGCGTGGGTGTCGGCGGCAGCCCCGAGGGCATCGTCACCGCGTGTGCGATCAAGGCGCTCGGTGGTCACATCCAGGGCCGGCTGTGGCCCCGCGACGACGACGAGAAGCAGCGGGGGATCGACGCGGGGCTCTCCCTCGACGACCACGTCTACGAGGCGGATGATCTGGTGCGGGGCAACAACACGCTCTTCGTCGCGACAGGTGTCACCAATGGTGAACTCGTCGCCGGTGTGCGTCGCGTCGGGGATTTCGTCTACACCGAGAGCGTCGTCCTGCGCGGTGCATTGGGGACCCTCCGGCGGATCTCCTCGGAGCACCTGACCTCCAAGTGGCTCTGACCGGATCGCACGCAGCGGGCCTTACCGGACACGCGCGCTGAGCGTCAACCCAGGATGCGGGCCGGCCCCTCTGGCACAATGGTCGGTGGTGTCAGCTGTCCCCGGCACTCGCCACCGCCCCCAGGAGTCCACATGTCGACCGCATCCAGTGACCCGCGCACCGGCCAGCTCTCGCTCACGGGTCACCTCCCCGTCACGCCGACGGGCCAGATCCCGATCGTGGGTCAGGCGAACGGTGGTGTGCGCCCCGTGACGGCGCCGGTCGCCGTGGTCGATGACCCGGCCCGGCGTCCGGACGTCCTGTTGCGGCGTCGGATGCCCCCTGGGCACGAGGTGAATGCGTGGTGGCTGATCGGCGCCTTCCTCGCGGTGTCGGTGGGGGTCGTGGGCCTCATGACGTTCTTCCCGTCCTGACGCGTCACTGTTCCGCGAGGCGCCCTCGCAGGTCACCCAGGTCGGCGGGGAGCCGGGCCTCTTCGAGGAGCTCGGGAGCCGTCAGGCGGCGGGTCGTCGCATCGATCGTCGCCGGTGAGGGGAGCGCCTCGAGCTGCGTGTCGTCGATCCCGGGGAACCGCCTCGCGCTGACCAGCACGCGGGTCTCGAGAGACCCGGCGAAGCGGTTGTAGCTGTCGACGGTGCGTTCGATCGCGCGTCGCAAGTCGTCGGCGTGGCCCGCGAGCGATCCGAGCCGGTGGTACAGCTCGTTGCCGAGGTCGAAGAGCCGACGGGCCTCGGTCGACACGTCCTGCTGCGTCCACGTATAGGCGACGGTCTTGAGGACGGCCCACAGATTGACGGGGGAGGCCAGGGCGACGCGTCGGCCGAACGCGTACTCGAGGAGGGTCGGATCCTCCGCCAGCGCCGCTGCGAGCAGCGACTCGCTGGGGATGAAGCAGACCACGAACTCGGGGCTCGACGGCATCCCGGCCCAGTAGCGCTTCTTCGCCAGGGCGTCGATGTGACCGCGCACGGCGGCGACGTGCCGGGCGAGGAGCCTCCCTCGGCGGGCGGCCTCCTCGCCGACGGCGGTGACGGGGATGGCGCTCGCTTCGAGATAGGCGTCGAACGGCACCTTCGCATCGATCGCGAGCGCCTTGTCGCCCGGGAGCCGGACGATCATGTCGGGGCGGCCCGCCCCGGCATCGGTGGAGATCGAGGTCTGCGTGTCGAAGTCGACGTACCGCGTGAGTCCCGCCGACTCGACGATCCGGCGCAGCTGCGTCTCGCCCCACACGCCTCGCGCGCCGTTCGAACGCAGGGCGCCCGCCAGCGACTCGGTCGTCGCCCGCAGCGCCTCGTCGGACTCCTGCGCGCGCCGCAGCTGCTCGGCGAGCGACCCGTACTGCTCCTGCCGATCGCGCTCGAGGTGATCGACCTTCTGCTGCATGGTCGCGAGGGTCTCCTGCACGGGGGCGAGGGCGCGCAGAACGGTCTGCTCGCGACGTTCCCGTTCGTCGCGCGCCGCCTGCTCGGCGTGGATGCGCGCGGTGACGTCGCGGTGGAGGGCGCGCTGCTGGTCGAGCTGAGCCTGCAGGGCGTCTCGTGCCGCCTCCGCCGCGGATGCCTGGGCGTGCAGCGCACCGCGTCGTCCGACTTCGCGGGCCGAGACGACCGCACCCGCCGCGAGGGCGCCGACGGCGAGACAGATCACGGCGAGAAGGACGGAGAAGACGGCATCCATGTGTGTCATGGTGCCCGAGGGCTCCGACATCGGGCCCGCGCCGCGCGGACCGTGTCGCCTCAGGCGGCTGTGGCGGGGGCGGGTGCCGGGATCTGGGGGATGCGGACCCCGAGCAGCATCGCGAGCTCGACGAGGTCGCCCGCGCCGGCGCGCGCGGCAGCGTCGATGACGATCTGCGCGCACGCGAGCGCGTCCGCGGTCGCGTCGTGATGGGCGAAATCGAGGTGCCCTGCCGCTGCCGCGACGAACGGGAGCCGGTACGACGGCAGGTCGTAGGTCTTGCGCGCGACGTGCAGGCTGCAGAGGTAGCGGGCCTCGGGAGCGAGGTGCCCCGTCACCTCGCACGCGCTGCGCAGGACACGCATGTCGAAGCCGGCGTTGTGTGCGACGAGGATGTCCTCGCCGATGAAGTCGAGCAGGCGGGGCAGCTGTTCTGGCCAGGTCGCCGCCGTCGCGACGTCGCTCTCACGGATGCCGTGGATGCCGACGTTGATCTCGAAGAAGCGGTCGTGCCCCTCCGGGGGGCGGATCAGCCACCCCTCCGACGCGACCACCCTGCCGCCACGGACGCGGGCGAGTCCCACGGCGCAGGCGGAGGCGTTGGAAGGATTCGCCGTCTCGAAGTCGATCGCGGTGAAGTCCAGGGGCATGCCTTCACCCTCGCCGCCGGTGGGGCGGGCGGGGCGGAGGCGCGCCGCCGGTCGCGCGGACCCGTTCCGGCGCGCAGCCGCGCGACCGCCGCGTAGAGTGGATGCCCGTGGCTCTCACCATCGGAATCGTCGGACTGCCCAACGTCGGCAAGTCCACCCTCTTCAACGCCCTCACCAAGAACGACGTGCTCGCGGCGAACTACCCGTTCGCGACGATCGAGCCGAACGTCGGCGTGGTGAACCTGCCGGACCCGCGCCTCGACGCCCTCGCGGAGATCTTCTCGTCGGAGCGCATCCTGCCCGCCACCGTGTCGTTCGTCGACATCGCCGGCATCGTCCGCGGCGCCAGCGAGGGCGAGGGCCTCGGCAACAAGTTCCTCGCGAACATCCGCGAGGCCGATGCGATCGCGCAGGTCGTCCGCGGGTTCGCCGACGACGACGTCGTCCACGTCGACGGTGCGGTCGACCCGAAGAGCGACATGGAGACCATCAACGCGGAGCTCCAGCTCGCCGACCTCGAGACCCTCGAGAAGGCGATCGTGCGCTACGAGAAGGAGGTGCGCGGCAAGAAGCTCGACCCCTCGGTGCTCGAGACGGCCAAGGCCGCGCAGGAGGCGCTGCAGCGCGGCGAGCTCCTCTCGGCATCCGGAATCGACCTCTCGCCGATCCGCGAACTCGGGCTCCTCAGCGCCAAGCCGTTCATCTTCGTCTTCAACGTCGATGAGGCCGTCCTGACGGACCCCGCCCGCAAGGCGGAGCTCGCGGCCCTCGTCGCGCCCGCGCAGGCCGTCTTCCTCGACGCGAAGATCGAGTCCGAGCTCGCCGAACTCGACCCGGAGGATGCCGCGGAGCTGCTCGCCTCGACGGGACAGGACGAGTCCGGTCTCGACCAGCTCGCCCGCGTCGGCTTCGATACCCTCGGTCTGCAGACCTACCTCACCGCCGGTCCCAAGGAGGCCCGGGCCTGGACGATCGGCAAGGGCTGGAAGGCGCCGCAGGCCGCGGGCGTGATCCACACCGATTTCGAGAAGGGCTTCATCAAGGCCGAGGTGATCTCGTTCGAGGATCTCGTGGCGACCGGCTCGGTGCAGGAGGCGCGCGCCAGGGGCAAGGCGCGTCTCGAGGGCAAGGACTACGTCATGCAGGACGGCGACGTCGTCGAGTTCCGCTTCAACAACTGAAGGACCCTTCCATGACACAGATCCAGCGCCAGGTGTTCGACGCCGAGGCTCGTGCCATCCCGTTCATCGACGAGGGTGACGGCCCCGTCCTCGTCCTCCTCCCCGCGCAGGGCCTCGACGTCGCCTACCTCGGCGGACTCGCGAGCATCCTCGAGGAGGAGGGATTCCGCATCGTGCGGATCGGATCGCGGCGTCCGGGCCCGGCTCCCGTCTCGATGCATGAGCTCGCCCAGGACGTCGTGGACGTGCTCGACCACCTCGGCATCGGTGCGTCGTGGATCGGCGGTCATGCCTTCGGCGGCGCCGTGGCGCGCACCGTCGCCCTGGATCACCCCGGCCGGGTCAGCGGCGTGCTGCTGCTCGGTGTCGAGGCGACGCGGGCGCTGCACGACGATGCGGCCAGAGCCCTCCAGACGGTGTTCGCCACGCCCGTCGACGCTCCCGACGACGGCGCTGTGCGCACTCTCGTGGGCCCGGGTGTGGACCTCGCCCTCGCGTGGGATGTGTTCGCGCGCTCGCGCGACCTGGTGGTCGAGGACCTGCAGAGCGCGGCCCTCGCATCGACGCCCGCAGCCGAGTGGGCGACGCTGGCGGCGTCGCTGCCGATTCTGATCATCCAGGGTGCCGAGGACGCGATCACTCCTCCGGCCAACGGCGACGACCTCCAGGCGACCGCGGCGGACCGCACGAGTGTCGTCCGCCTTCCCGGCGCCGGACACCTCTTCCCGATGACGCACCCCGGGGAGACGGCTTTCCAGATCGAGGATTACCTCGGCTGGGACTGATCAGCGACCGCGCCTGAGCGTCTCGCTCGGCTGCTCGCCGAACTGCTCGCGGTAGTGCTTCGCGAAGCGCGGCAGGTGCGCGAAGCCCCACCGTCGCGCGATCTCGGCGACGGTCGCCCCCGACGGCCCCGCCTCGGCGAGTTCCGCATGCACGGCGCTCAGACGTGTCGTCCTCACGTACGCGGCCGGTGTGGTGTCGAGCACACGGGCGAACGCCGACTGCAGTCCACGGACGCTCAGCCGCGCCGCGCGGGCGATGTCGCCGACGCTGAGCGGCTCACCCAGGCGTTCCTCGATGAACACCGTCGCCCGGCGGACGGCATCCGACCCGGCTCGCGCGTCCGTCCGCTCCGCGTCGGACCGGATGTCGAAGGCGTGCACCGTCGCCGCGAAGACGGCGTCGACCGCGGCTTGGCGGATGAGGGGATTGTGCAGCAGCTCGCTGTCGCCGAGCACCCGCGTCACGTGGTCGATCGTCAGGTCCCAGTGCCGTTGCAGGTCGGGGGAGAGGGCACTCGTCGCGCCGAAGTGCAGGACGGATTCGTCGAACCCGGTGAAGGCGCCGACGGCCGACAGGTCGAGGCTGACGAGGTCGGCCGTGAGGTTCTCCGACCAGGATTCCGTTGTGCCCGGCCGGAGAAGGAACGGACGACTCGCGTCCACTTCCTCTCCATTGGTGACGGCCCGGAGGACGCCGTCCCGCCGGCGCGCGATGCCGATCGCGCCGGAGACGCCAGACTCGAAATGCAGCCCGGGCGAGATCGTGAAGGACGTCAGGAGCAGGCGATCATCGCCCACGGTGCGCTGCCGGAGTCGGAACGGCGTGCCGGTCTCGTGGATCACGACGTCGGATGCCAGCTGCGCGAGAGCGGCCCGGGCGCCTGCGGCGTCGGTCGCGATGACCGTCTGATCCCGGACGCCCTCGCGGAGGTCAGCGCCCATGCGGCATCCGTCCGCCCGAGGGGCGGAACATCAGCCGATCCGCTCCGACGAGCCGACACCGGCGGCCGCGCCGCCCTGCGGCTCCGGCACGAGATACAGTCCCGACGGCGAGTTGGCGACGTAGCTCAGCGCGTCGAGCCAGGCCGGGTTGAGAGTCGGCTGTCGGCTCCCGAAGTACTGGAAATTGAGGTCGGCGCCGGCGTGCAGCCAGACCACCTGGCGGCCGTCTCCCAGACTCTGATCGTTGCGCCACATGAAGGTGAACGACTCGCCGCGGCGCAGCTTGGTCGTGATGACCACCTGCAGGTGGGCGAGCACCCGATCCTCGAAATCCACACGGATGCGGTCGTTGTAAATGAACTTTCCCACGGGACTCCTTCTGCGGCGGTCTATCCATTATGCGCATTAGTATCCATTTCACGCACATTCATCGATCCGCTCCGCGTCGTCGTGCGCCACGTAAAATGGCAGGCGGGCACCGGTGTGAGGAGACCCATGACCGTGATCGAGGAGCACTTTCGATCCGCAGATCTCGGCGAGGCCGAGGAGTACATCCGTCGCAGCTACGGCAATGTCCAGCTCGACGCCGACGACCTCGTGTTCGAGGAGTCCAGCACGGGCGATGAGCGGTTCGGGCTGCGTCGCCTGAATGTCGAAGGCGGCTACAGCGCCTCGTGCGACCTCGAAGCCGTCATCGTCGTGCAGAGCGACGATGGATACGAGTGGGAGGTCGGGGGTGTCCGCGGCACCGCGCAGTCGCCGGTGCTCTTCCAGCCGGGAACGCTCGACTGCCGGCTCCAGGACGCCCGCGTGCAAGTCGTCGCGCTGCCGGTCGACGTCCTGACCGATGTGGCCCGGACGGTCTACAACGACGACACCCTGACGCTGTCCTTCGACGGCGCGTCGGCGCTGTCACCGGCTCTGTCCATGGCATGGCGGTCGACCACGGCGATGGCGTTCGACGCAGAGCCGTTGTTCGGCAACGACCTCGTGCGGGCATCGGTCTTCCGCTCGCTCGCGGTCTCCACCTTGGAGACCTTCGCCGCGGTCGATGAGACGCGCGCACGCCGAGAGACGGTGGAGCAGCAGCAGACCGCCTACCGCCGGGCGGTCGCCTTTCTGGAGGATCACGCTTCCCTGCCCATCACCATCGACGATGCCGCGGCAGCGGCCGGTGTCGGCGCTGCCGCGTTGGCCCGCGCGTTCCGGACGCATTCCCTCGCGGGGCGCACACCCGAAGAGCACCTGAGCGCGGTCCGACTGGATGCTGCGCACGCCGACCTCGTCCGTGCTCCGCTGGGCGGCTCGGTGACGGTCGCCGAGATCGCGGCACGATGGGGGTTCGCCGAAGCTGCCTTCGTCCGCCTCCACCGGCGGGCCTACGGCGTCCCTCCCGGCGAGCTGCTCGGGCTCTGAGCCGCCGCCTCAGTCCTCGTCGGCTTCGGGCTGGCCGGGTCCGGGTCCGGGTCGCGCGACGGCCCCGTCCGCGATGTCGATCCGGGTGACACCGTCACGCTCGCTCACCCGCACGTCGTACTCGGCGCTGGGCGCGCCACGGTCCTCGGGCCGTTCCACTCCCTCAGGCTGCTCCGTCATGGTCGGTCCTTTCGTCGCGTCGTCCGGGGAACCCTAACGCTCCCGGTCCGGCGGAAGGCCCACCTTGCGTCGACGTCGACCCACCGCTAGACGGCGGCTCCGACCTCGTACACAGCGGATCGCGGCAGACTCGAGGGATGCGTGTCCTCTCGTCCGTCCCCGCTGCGCTCCGCGCCGCTCTCGCCGGCGTCCTTCTGGCGCTGGCCGCCGTCCTCACCGTCGCCAACCCGGCCGCGGCGCACGATGAGCTCGTGGGCAGTTCACCGGCCGTGGGCGCCGACCTCGCCGAGGCGCCGGCGGAGATCACCCTCACCTATTCGGCGGCCATCATGACCGAGGGCGCGACGGTCGCTGTGTTCGACGCTTCGGGGCGCGACTGGGCAGAGGGCGCGCCAGCCATCGACACGAACACGCTCACCCTTCCTGTCGCCGGCCTGCCGGCAGCCGGATACGTCGTCGAGTGGCGTGTCGTCTCCAGCGACGGTCATCCCATCAGCGGGACCATCCCGTTCACGGTCGGCGGCGGCGCCCCCATCACCTCCGACGACGTCGCCGGCGCGGCCACGCCCGAGGACGAGGGAGCCGTGGTCCCGGTCGTCGTCGGAGCCGTGATCGCGGTCGCCGTCATCGGGATCACGCTGTGGATCGTGCTCTCGCGTCGCCGGTCGGGCGCAGCGGAGCGCTGAGACGACGGATGCCGCGCGCCCGCGTGTGTGCGGGTGCGCGGCATCCGGTCGGTCAGACGGTCTGGGCGGCGTGGCGTCCCTCCGCGATCTCCTCGACGAGCTTCGCGTCGAAGGCGGGCAGGTCGTCGGGCGTGCGGCTCGAGACGAGGCCGGCGTCGACCACGACCTCCTCGTCCTGCCAGGTCGCGCCCGCATTGACGAGGTCGGTCCGCAGACTGGGGTAGCTCGTGAGCGTGCGGCCGCCGAGGACGTCGGCTTCGACGAGGAGCCACGCCGCATGACAGATCGCGCCTACCGGCTTGTGCTGCGCGAAGAAGTCGCGCGCGAAGCGGACGGCTGCCTCGTCGAGGCGCAGGTCGTCGGCGTTCACGACTCCGCCGGGGAGCACGAGGGCGTCGAACTCCGCCGCCTCCGCGTCGGCCGTCGTCATGTCGACGGGCTGTTCGTGGCCGTTCTTGCCGGTGATGGTTCCGGACTCGGGCGAGATGAGGACCGCGGTCGCACCGGCATCCGTCACCGCCTGCCACGGCGAGGTCAGCTCGCTGTCTTCGAATCCGTCGGTCGCGACGAACGCGACACGCTTACCGCTGAGGGTTCCGTTCGAGGTGCTCATGTCCGGCACGCTACGCCGCGACCGGGACCCGTCGCGGGCCCTTGACCGCGGCCCTGAGCGGGTTTATGCGGCGTAGGCTGATCGTCATGGCGACTTCGAACCTGCCGACCCCGATCCTGCAGCCCGTCCCGACGACGCCGGATGCCGCAGACGAGAAGCCGACGCTGCAGATCATCGACCAGAGCGCGTCGTGCTGCGGCGGCGGCGCCTGCAGCATCGACTGACGGCTCCCGCCCAGCGGCCTCGGCTTCGCCGGCGGCTTCCTCCGCTCGCGCCCGCGCAACGCGCCGATCGCACGGCGGCGTGCCGGCGGTCAGTGCGCGGCGGCAGGGAGGTCGGCGTCGTCCTGATCAGCCGGCTTGCGGACGAACAGGGCGAGCGCGACTGCTGCCGTGGCGACGATCGCGCCCACGAGGAATGCCGCGTGGATGCCGTCGGCCTTGGCGATGACCTCGTCGCTGCCGCCGGCGATGGCACCGGCCGTGACCACGGTCATGATCGCGACGAACACGGCGGTGCCGGCGGCGCCCGCGACCTGCTGCAGCGTGCCCACCGTCGCCGAACCGTAGGGGTAGAAGCGGCGGGGGAGCGAGCCGAGTGCGGATGTCATGAGCGGGGTGAAGGTGAGTCCCAGCCCGAGGCTCAGCGTGAGGTGCACCGCGATGACGAAGGCGACACCGGTGTCCGGACCGAAGAACGTCATGCCCCACAGAGCTGCGGCAGCCAGCACCATCCCCGGGATCACGAGGGGGGTCGGCCCGAAGCGGTCGAAGGCATTGCCGACGAACGGCGCCATCGCGCCCATGAGGATGCCGCCCGGGAGCAGCACGAGGCCCACCCCGAGCACGTCCAGGCCGAGGACCTGCTGGAGGTAGATGGGCAGCAGGATGATCGATCCGAACAGCGCCATGAACACGATGACGACGAGCACGATCGCGAGTGAGAATGCCGGCGTCTGGAACGTCCGGAGATCGAGGAGGGCGCTGTCGGTCTTCTGCAGGTGGAGCTGGCGCAGGACGAAGAGGACGAGGGATGCGGCGCCGACGGCGAGGGGGATCCAGACGGGCACAGGGGTGTGACCGGATGCCGACTCCCCGATCGCGCTGAAGCCGTAGATGAGTCCTCCGAAGCCGACTGCCGAGAGCGGGACCGAGAGCAGATCGAAACGTGCGTCGGGTCGCGTCGTGGTGACGTTCTTGACCCACACCGCTCCGAGTCCCAGGGCGATGAGGGCGATGGGCAGCATGACCCAGAAGATCGCGTGCCAGGTCAGCGTCGACAGGATCACGCCGGAGACCGTCGGGCCGATCGCGGGGGCGACCGCGATGACGACGGAGATGAGGCCCATCATCCGTCCGCGGTGCGACGGCGGAACGATGTTGAGGACCGTCGTGAACAGGAGCGGCAGCATGATCGCGGTGCCGCTGGCCTGCACGATGCGTCCCACCAGGAGGAAGCCGAAGCCGGGGGCGAGGGCGGCGATGAGTGTGCCGGCGGCGAACAGGCTCATCGCCGCGAAGAAGACGGCGCGCAGCGGGAAGCGCTCGAGCACGAAGCCGGTCAACGGGATGACGACGGCCATCGTCAGCAGGAAGCCGGTGGTCAGCCACTGACCCGAAGCGACGGTGATGTCCAGGTCCGCAACGATGTCGGTGAGGGCGACCGACATGGTCGTCTCGTTCAATATGACGACGAATGCGGCGACGACGAGCAGCGCGATGACCGGACCGGTTCTCGCGGTTCGCGAATCGGCCGGGACGACGGGAGTGGAAGCGGTGTCCGAAAGGGGCACGGGAATCCTTCGAGTGGGGCGGGAGGCGGCGGAGGTGCCGAGCCCGAGACGAGCCGTTCAGCTTAACGGATGCTGTGAGCGCGGCATTCCCGCGACGGCGCCCCGATCCTCGCGCGGGGTTATGGTGACGGGATGAGCATGGGCGGACCCGGCGGCGGACGGGGCGGGTTCCGGGCCGTCGACGAGGAGGCCCAGCGGCGCCGCAACGCCTCGGCGCCTCGGGTCCCCGACCTCGGTCGGCGCGTCGTGGCGCTGTTCCGTCCGTACCGTCGACGGCTGGTGGTGACGGCCGTCCTCGTCATCCTGGGGGCGGCGGTGGGCGTGATCCCGCCGCTGATCGTCCAGCGGATCTTCGACGACGCGCTCTTCCCCGTCGACGGCTCCGCGCCCCGGATCGGGCTGCTCGGCATCCTCGTCCTGACGATGATCGCCCTGTTCGTCCTCGGGGCCGGGCTCGGCATCGCGCAGACCTGGTTCACCTCGACTGTGGGCAACCGCGTCACGGGCGACCTCCGGGTGCGGATGTTCGAACACCTGCAGGCGATGGACCTCGGTTTCTTCACCCGGACGAAGACCGGGGTCATCCAGTCGCGGCTGCAGAACGACGTCGGCGGCGTCTCGGGAGTGCTGACCAACACGGTCACGAGCATCCTCGGCAACACGGTGACGGTCATCTCCGCGCTCGTCGCGATGGTCCTGATCGACTGGCGCCTCACGCTCATCGCGGTCGTCATGATGCCGGTCCTCGTCCTCGTGCAGCGCCGAGTCGGACAGGTGCGCGCGCGCATCGCGGGGCAGACGCAGGAGTCACTGTCGGAGCTCAGCGCCATCACCCAGGAGACCCTGAGCGTCTCCGGAATCCTCCTGTCGAAGTCCTTCAACCGCCAGCGCGCCGAATCCGCCCGCTACGCCGCCGAGAACCGCACCCAGATCGGTCTTCAGGTGCGGCAGGCGATGAGCGGGCAGGGCTTCTTCGCCGTCGTGCAGATCATCATGTCGTCGGTCCCGGCCATCATCTACCTCGTCGCCGGCCTGTTCATCAGCGGCGGGGGTCCGGCGATCACGGCGGGCGCCGTCGTCGCGTTCACCACGGTGCAGGCGCGCCTGTTGATGCCGCTGATGGGCCTCATGCGGGTCGCGTTGGACGTCCAGACCTCGCAGGCGCTGTTCGCGCGCATCTTCGAGTACCTCGACCTGCGCCCCGCCATCACCGACCGCGCGGACGCGATCGAGGTCGCAGCCGCGCCCGGCCCGCTCGGACGCATCGAGTTCCGCGACGTGTCCTTCCGCTATCCGGATGCCGGTCCGCAGAGCCCTGCGACGCTCGACGGCGTGTCCTTCGTCGCCGAGCCCGGCCAGCATGTCGCGTTCGTCGGCCCGTCGGGGGCCGGCAAGACCACGATCCTCTACCTGGCTCCCCGGCTCTACGAACCCGAGGCGGGGACCGTGCTGTTCGCCGGCGCGGACGTGCGGAGCCTCACCCACGCCTCGATCATCGACCGCATCGGGATCGTGTCGCAGGAGACCTATCTCTTCCACGCATCGATCCGTGACAACCTGCGCTACGCCCGGCCGGAGGCGACGGATGCCGAGATCGAAGCCGCCTGCATCGCCGCCAACATCCACCACGTCATCTCGGGCTTCGAGGCCGGCTACGACACGGTCGTCGGCGAACGTGGCTATCGGCTCTCCGGCGGGGAGAAGCAGCGCATCGCGATCGCGCGCGTGCTCCTGAAGGACCCGCCCGTCCTGCTGCTGGACGAGGCGACCTCGGCGCTCGACACCGTGTCGGAGCGCGTGGTGCAGGAGGCGATCGACGAGGCCGCCCGCGGGCGCACGACGCTGTCCATCGCGCACCGACTCTCGACGGTGGTCGGCGCCGACGTCATCCATGTCGTCAGCGGCGGACGCATCGTCGAATCCGGCACGCACGCCGAGCTCCTCGCCCGCGACGGGCTGTACGCCGAGCTCGCTGCCCAGCAGATCGCCGCGAGCCGGATCGAGGGCGCCGTCTAGGAGGCCGCGGCGCTCACCAGGCGAGGGCGGCGGCGCGAAGTGCTGCGGAGTCGGCGTCGAGGTCGAGTCCCTCCCGCGCCGCGCGGTCGGACAGGTCGCGGGTGAACGCTCCGAGGAGCCGGCGGTACTCGTCGTCGGGGTGGTGCTCGGCGACCCGCACCAGGGCGGGCACGTCCATACCGAGGATGAGCCGGACGCGTGACTGCGCCGCGGCGGAGTAGCCGCCCGCGTCGAGGACCGCGAGCCCGCCCCGCATCCCGTCCAGATAGTCCTGGAGCACGGGGACGGCGTGCCGGCGCTGCGTGATGGAGGTGCCGTCTGCGCGCTCGCGCCACTGCACGACGACGTCCGGGACGACATCGATGGCGCGCGCCGCGGTGTACAGCTGCTGCGCCACCACCTGGTCCTCGTACGCCCGCTCCTCGGTGAAGCGCAGGCCCTCGCGGCGCCACAGGTCGGTGCGGCTGACCTTCGACCAGGCGACGATGTTGCCCGAGACGTCGGGGTGCTCGGCGAGCGTCGTGCCCTGCCGCGCGGGAGCGGTCGAGGCAGCGACCCACGGTTGGACGACGCCGGGGGCGTAGTGACCGGCGGCATCCGCTCGCAGCCGGACGTACGCGCCGACGGCGACGTCGCTGCCGGAGTCCTCGAGGCTCCCCACGAGCGTCTCCAGGCCGCGCGGCGTCATGACGTCGTCGGCGTCGAAGAACCCGACGAACGGGGTCGCCACGAGCTCGAGCGCCTCGTTGCGGGACGCGCCGAGGCCGCGCGCGACCTCGTGACGGAGCAGCCGGAAGCGAGGATCGGCGGCGGCGACCTCGGCGAAGACCTCCGCCGTGCGATCCCGCGAGGCGTCGTCGACCAGGATCACGCGGAAGTCGTCGCGGGTCTGGGCGCGGAGGGAGGTCAGTGCTTCGTCGACGTAGGCGCCCACATCGCGTCCGGGCACGATGACGGTGACGGTCGAGGAGGTCATCACCGCGATCGTACCGCCGCGACGGATGCCGCGACCGCGTCGGCGATCGGTGCGGGGTCACCGCTGAAGTGATGGCCGAAACTGAACCGCACCGAGGTCTGGGCGACCTCCGGCGCGACGCCCAGGGCGACGAGGACGTGCGACGGCTCGTCGCTGCCCGCGGCGCAGGCCGATCCGCTCGAGGAGACCACACCCCGCCGCTCGAGTTCCAGCAGGATCGCCTCGCCGCTCACTCCCGCGAAGGTGAAGCTCGCCGTCCCCGGCAGGCGTCGCGTGGGGTGGCCCGTCAACGATGCCTCGGGGACCAGCTCGCACACGCGGCGGACGAAGACGTCCCGCAGTGCGGTGGCGCGCGCCGCCGCATCCGTTCGTTCCCGCTCGGCGAGCTCGAGCGCGACGGCGAAGCCGACGGCGCCCGCGACGTTCTGCGTGCCGCTTCGGCGGTCGCGTTCCTGCCCTCCGCCGTGGAGCAGGGGCTCGAGCGGCACGCGGCCGCGGATGGCGAGCACGCCGATCCCCTGCGGGGCGCCGATCTTGTGGCCCGCGAGCGACAGCGCGTCGGCGCCGGTCCCGGCGAGCGGCAGCCATCCCGCCGCCTGGACCGCGTCGAGGTGGAACGGGATGCGGCGGGGCGCCGTGACGGCGGTGAGGGCCGCGGCATCCTGCACCGTCCCGATCTCGTTGTTGGCGTAACCGACCGAGACGAGCACGGTGTCGTCCCGCAGGGCGTCCGTCAGTGCCGTGGGGGAGAGGAGACCGTCCCCGTCGACCGCGACGTGCGTGACGGCCACGCCGTGCACGCGCTGCAGGTACTCGGCCGACGAGAGGACCGACTCGTGCTCGATCGCGGTGGTCACGACGTGGCCCGGGCGTCCGCGACGCAGGAGCGCAGCCACAGCGATGCCCTTGATGGCCAGGTTGTTCGCCTCCGTCGCCCCGGAGGTGAAGATCACGTCGCCGGGGCGCATCCCGAGCACGCCGGCGACGCGGCGGCGGGCGTCCTCGAGGGCCTGTGCGACATCCTCACCGATCGTGTGATGGCTCGACGGGTTGCCGAAGCGGTCGCCGAGGAAGGGCGACATCGCCTCCCGCGCCTCCGCGCGCACGGGACCGGACGCGGCGTGGTCGAGGTAGAGCACGTCAGGCCTCGTCGATGCGGACGTCGAGCCCCAGGTCGAGCGCGCGCGCCGAGTGGGTGAGGGCACCGACGGAGATGACGTCGACGCCGGTCTCGGCGATGGCGCGGACGGTCTCGAGCGAGACAGCGCCGGATGCCTCCACGGTCGCGCGCCCGGCGACCTGTCCGACCCCGGTGCGCAGGTCCTCCAGGGAGAAGTTGTCGAGCATGATCGTGCCGATCCCCGCGGCGAGGACGGCCTCGATCTGGTCGAGGCGGTCGACCTCGACCTCGATGTGCGTCGTGTGCGGGAGTCGTGCCTTGGCCTCGCGGAGGGCCTCGGTGACCGACAGCCCCGAACGGAGCAGGACCGCGAGGTGGTTGTCCTTGGCCATGACGGCGTCTGAGAGCGAGTATCGGTGGTTCGCGCCGCCGCCGCTGCGGACGGCGTGACGCTCGAAGGCGCGGAGCCCCGGTGTGGTCTTGCGCGTGTCGGTGATCCGCACCCCGGTGCCGGCGACCGCATCGACGTACTGCGCGGTCAGCGTCGCGACCCCCGACATCCGCTGAGCGAAGTTCAGCCCGATGCGCTCGCCCGTCAGGACGGCCCGCGCCGGGCCGGAGACCGTCGCGAGCACGTCGCCGGGCGCGAAGCGGGTGCCGT
Source organism: Microbacterium oleivorans (assembly GCF_023715745.1). Taxonomy (GTDB): domain Bacteria; phylum Actinomycetota; class Actinomycetes; order Actinomycetales; family Microbacteriaceae; genus Microbacterium; species Microbacterium oleivorans_D. The sequence goes on from NZ_JAMBOV010000002.1 coordinate 516,104, forward strand.
CGGACGCATGGACGAGCGCCTCGACCCTCGGATCGGTCAGGGTGAAGGCGGCGGCGAAGACCTCGCCGCCGCTGAGCACACCGCTCTCGCGAGCGACGAGCTCCGCCGTCGCGGTGGCGGATGCCGGGATCAGCGCCTCGCTCGTGAGGTCGCCCCACGGGGCGTCCTCGGCCAGGGCGGCGCGGACGGTGTTCTCGATGACGACGGCGGAGAGCATCATGCGGCCCCTTCCAGGTCGGTGCGGACGCCACCGTGGGCGGCCGCGGCGGGGTCGTCGGTGCGCAGGTGCGATCCGACGGAGCCGGTGCGCGCGCTCGCCGAGGCGACGACGAGTTGGGCGACCTGGAGCAGGCCCGCGTCCTCGTGCTCGCGGACGCTCACGGGAGCGGGCATCTCCGCCTGCCACGCGGCGAGGGTGCGGCCCGCGTGCCTCAGCCCGGCGCCGTCGCGGGCGACACCGGCATCCGCCCACATGAGCTCCTGCAGCGCACGGCGGGAGAACGGCGGATGCGGGATGCCGACGGCCACCGTGTCGGCGTCCGGCGGCGTCGATGCGCCGGCGGCCACGGGCCAGGCTCGGACGGCATCGGCCGCTGCCGCGGCACCGGCGCGCGCGCCGAACACGGCGCCCTCCAGCAGGGAGTTGGAAGCCAGGCGGTTCGCTCCGTGGACGCCCGTGCGGGCGACCTCACCGACGGCGTAGAGCCCTGGGACGTCGGTCCGTCCGTCGAGGTCCGTCACGACTCCACCCATGAGGTAGTGCGCGGCCGGGGTGACGGGGATCGGCTCGCGCGCCCAGTCCAGACCGCGGTCGCGGACGGCCGCGTCGATCGTCGGGAACCGGGCCGCGAGGAACGCTGCCCGCTGATCCGGGTCGGGGCTGTGGACGGCGGTCGCGTCGAGCAGGACGGGGCGCCCGCCCTGGCGTGCCATGGCGCCCGCGATCGCGCGCGCCACGACGTCCCGCGGGGCCAGCTCGCCGTCGGGGTGAGCCTCGAGCGCGAAGCGCCGTCCGCGCTCGTCGCGCAGGACGGCGCCCTCGCCGCGCACGGCCTCGGAGACGAGGAAGGCATCGCCGACGGCCAGCACCGTCGGGTGGAACTGGACGAACTCGAGGTCGCGGACGGCGGCGCCGGCGCGTGCGGCCAGCGCGATACCGTCACCCGTCGCGACGGCCGGGTTGGTGGAGTGCGCGAACAGCTCGCCCGCACCACCGGTGGCGAGGATCACGGCGTCCGCCGCGATGCGCTCGCCACCGTGCAGCTCGACGCCGACCACACGGCCTCCACGGCGGACGAGGTCGGTGACGAAGGCGTGCTCCTGCAGCCGTACGCCGCTCGAGCGCAGGCGCGCGATGAGCGCGCGCTCGATCTCGGCCCCGGTCGCGTCACCGCCCGCGTGGAGGATGCGAGCGAAGGAGTGCGCACCTTCCAGACCGCCCCGCAGAGCGCCGTGCTCGTCGCGGTCGAAGGCGACGCCGGCCGCGATGAGGTCGCGGATCCGGTCGGGGCCTTCCTCGACCAGGACCGTCACGGCCGCGGGATCGGCCAGGCCCGCCCCCGCGACGAGGGTGTCGCGGGCGTGGTCGTCGGTGCGGTCAGCAGGGGAGAGGGCTCCCGCGATGCCGCCCTGTGCGTAGCGGGTGTTCGCCTCGGCGACCGTCGCCTTCGTCACGAGCGTGACGTCGCACCCCGCCCCGTCGGCGTGCAGGGCCGCGGTGAGGCCCGCGATCCCCGAGCCGACGACGACGACCGCGGTGGTCACGGCTTGGCCGCCAGCATCCGCTCGAGGGCGACACGCGCCGGCTCCGCGACGTCCGCCGTCACCTGGATGCGGTTGCGCACCTCACCCGCGACGAGACCCTCGAGCACCCATGCGAGGTATCCGGGGTGGATGCGGTACATCGTCGAACAGGGGCACACCACCGGGTCGAGGCAGAAGATCCGGTGCTCCGGGAACTGCGCCGCCAGGCGCTGGACGAGGTTGATCTCCGTGCCGATCGCGAAGGTCGTCGGCTCGGTCGCGGCGGCGATCGCCTTGCGGATGTAGTCGGTCGACCCCGCCTCGTCGGCCGCGTCGACGACGTCCATCGGGCATTCCGGGTGGACGATCACCCGCACCCCGGGGTGCTCGGCGCGCGCCTGGGCGATCTGGCCGACCGTGAAGCGCCGGTGCACCGAGCAGAACCCGTGCCACAGGATGACGCGGGCGTCGTGGAGCTCGGCCTCGGTCGAGCCGCCGAGCGGCTTGCGCGGGTTCCACATGGGCATCCGCTCCAGGGGGACCCCCATCGCCTTCGCGGTGTTGCGGCCCAGGTGCTGGTCGGGGAAGAACAGCACGCGGCGCCCGCGGGCGAACGCCCACTCCAGCACCGTGCGCGCGTTCGACGAGGTGCAGACGATGCCGCCGTGGCGGCCGACGAAGCCCTTGATGGCGGCGGAGGAGTTCATGTAGGTGACCGGGATGACGGGGAGCAGCCCCTCGGCATCCGGAATGTCCATGTCGCCGTAGACCTCGGCGAGCTGCTCCCAGCACTCCTCGACCTGATCGATGTCGGCCATGTCGGCCATGGAGCATCCGGCGGCGAGGTTGGGGAGGATGACGGCCTGCTCGGGACGCGAGAGCAGGTCGGCGGTCTCGGCCATGAAGTGGACGCCGCAGAAGACGATGGCTTCGGCCTCGGGGTGCTCGAGCGCCGCGTTCGCGAGCTGGAAGGAGTCGCCGACGTAGTCCGCGTGGGTGACGACCTCCTCGCGCTGGTAGAAGTGCCCGAGGACGACGACGCGGTCGCCCAGGGTCGCCTTCGCCGCGACGATGCGGGCGGCGAGCTCTTCCTCGGCCGCCTCCCGGTACTCGGCGGGCAGTTGGCCCTGGCGCGGGGCGCCCGTCGGGATCACGTCGCCCATCGACGATCCGGGTCCGTATCCCGGGCGGGTGTCGAAGGTCCACGGGCCGGCGGCCAGATCCGTGTTGCACGTCTCGGTGGTGAGGTCGCCGGCGACGATCGCCTGGATCTCATGGTCGACGCTGGGGTCGAGCGGGCGGGGCTGGAGGGTGACGGGGGTGGCGCTCATGACGGGTCGGGTCCTTCACTGCGGGAGCGGGCCGCGATCGGCCAGCTCGACGTCCTGGTTGTAGCGGTAGAGCCGCGCCGGGCGGTGGCTGCCCGTGCGGAAGTCGTCTGTCGGAATGAGGGTGCCGGACCCCTCGACCTGACGCCGGAAGTTGGCGGGATCCAGGCGGCGCCCCAGGATGGCCTCGTTGACCTCGCGGAGCTCGGCGAGCGTGAAGCGGTCGGGGAGGAAGCCGTGCGCGATGCGGCTGTAGCCGACCTTGTTGCGCAGTCGCCAGAGGGCGTAGTCGACGATGTGGTTGTGGTCGAAGGCGAGGGTCGGCAGCGCCGTCGCATCGAACCACGCGACGTTGTGCTGCTCGGTCGCCTGCGCGACGTCCTCGCGGACGAGGGCCCAGTACACGATCGACACGACCCGTCCGGGCGAGCGGCCGACGTCCCCGAAGGCGTACAGCTGCTCGAGATAGCTGGGCGCGAGTCCGGTCGTCTCCGCGAGGGTGCGCGATGCGGTGGCTTCCAGGTTCTCGACGGGATCGACCCATCCCCCGGGGAGGGCCCACTGGCCTTCGTGCGGATCGCGCGTCCGGCGGACGAGGGGGAGCTCGATGCGCGCGTCGTCGGCCTCGCGCCGCAACCGGAAGATGACGGTCGAGACGGCGACGCCGATGGGGGGAGGGGAGGATGTTCGTGTCATGGTGACCTTAACTGCCGGAACGATCTTATAGTCGAACTGACCAGAACCGCAACACGAACCGATTTCCCAGCAGCCGCGGCCTACGCTGATCCAGAGGAACCGCCGGCTCTCCCGGGCGGACTCGTCAAGGGAGGCCCGTCGTGCTCGTCGTCGACATCATCGTCGTGCTCGTGCTCATCGCCGCGCTGTTCGGCGGCCTTCTGCGCGGGCTCGTGGCCACCGCCGGCACCCTCATCGGTATCGTCCTGGGAGCGGTCCTGGCCGTCTGGCTCACCCCCGTCATCGCGCCCGCCTTCACCGGGTGGGAGTACCGCAGCCTCGTGCTCGCGATCATCGCGCTCGCCATCGTCATCCTGCTCGCCGCGCTGGGGACAGCGGTGGGCAGGCGACTGCGCCGGGGTGTCGACAGGGCCCGCCTCGCACCGCTCGACCGCATCCTCGGGGGAGTGGTGAACACCGCCGCCGCGGCCGTGGTCCTCCTGCTCACGAGCGGCGCGATCGTCGGATCCGGGATGCCGGTGGTCGCCCCCGCGGTCGCGTCCTCACGCGTCCTCGGCGCGATCGATGCGCTCACGCCGCCGGGGGTCGACTCCGCGCTCGCCGAGTTCCGCGGCTTCATCGTCTCGGAGGGGATCCCGCGCGTCGGCGAGCTGCTGGCCCCCGAGGTGGAGCCCACAGCACCCCCGGTCTCGCTCGACGATCCGCAGCTGGAGCGGGCCGCGGCATCCGTCGCCCGCATCAGCGGCAACGCGTACGCGTGCGGGGCGTCGCTCACGGGTTCGGGCTTCGTCGTGGCCGAGGACCTCGTCGTCACGAACGCCCACGTCGTCGCCGGCGTGGACGCCCCACTGGTGGAGCTGCCCGGAAGGGATGCCGAGGAGGGGCGGATCGTCTACTTCGACCCGATCGACGACCTCGCCGTCATCAGCGTCGACGGGCTGGATGCCGCGCCGCTGACGATCGTGGACCCGGTCGCGGCCGGCACCCCGGTCGCGGTGCAGGGCTATCCGCTGGGCGGACCCTTCACGAGCAGTGCCGCCTACGTGCTGTCGGTCGGCAGCGCGGTCGTCTCCGACATCTACGAGGACGCCTCGCAGCCCCGCGAGATCTACGCGCTGGAGGCGGACGTGCGTCCGGGCAACTCCGGCGGTCCGCTCCTCACGGAGGACGGCGAGGTGACCGGCGTGGTGTTCGCCCGCGGCCAGGACGACGCGTCCCGCGGCTACGCGATGACGACCGACGAGCTGCGTCCGGCGCTGGAGGCCTCGCCCGACGACGAGACCGTCTCGTCAGGGGCGTGCGCCACCGACTGACCGGGTCGTATCGGCGCGACGGGCCCCGGTGATAGGCTCGCGCTCACAACCGCACACCGGACCATCGCGTCTGCTCGGGAGAAGCCCTCGCGGCTGCCGAAGGAGCAATCCCTCCCCGGAATCTCTCAGGCCCCCGTACCGAGCCGACATGGTCACTCTGAAAAGCGGCACCCGTGTGGTGCCCGCCGACGGGGCAAGCGGGCATGGCCCGCGAAATCTCTCAGGCCGATGACAGAGGGGGAGGAACTCACCCGCATCCCGCTGCGCCGTCAGGAGTTCCGTTGACCCCCTTCCTCTCTCCCTCCGCTCGATCGACGCGATGTCCATGAGCATCGGCGTGTTCGACCTCTTCACCGTGGGTATCGGTCCATCGAGTTCCCACACGGTGGGGCCGATGCGCGCCGCCGCCGACTTCGTCTCCCGCATCGACACGCGACGCGCCGCGCGCGTACGGGTCGACCTCTACGGATCGCTGGCGGCGACCGGACGCGGCCACGGCACACTGACGGCCGTCCTCCTCGGACTCGAGGGGTGTCAGCCGGAGGAGGTCCTCCCTGCCGAGGTCGAGGAGCGGACCGTCGCGATCTCGTCGGAGCGCCGCGTGCGGCTGGGTGGTGACGGTGACGTGCCGCTGTGCGAGGACGACATCGTCCTCCACCCCCTGACCGTCCTGCCCGCGCACACCAACGGGCTCCGGCTGCAGGCGTGGGATGCTGACGACGTCCTGCTGGACGATGCCGTCTACTACTCGATCGGCGGCGGCTTCATCGTCCGCGACGGCGAGGGCCGCGCTGAGACCGCCTCGGACCCGGTGCCCTTCCCCTTCGAGACGGCCGCCGAGCTCCTCGCGCATTGCGAGCGCGAGGGCCTGTCGATCGCGGAGGTGCAGCAGCGCAACGAGCGGGTCTCGCGCGCCGACGACGACATCGCCGCCGGCATCCTCCACCTCGCCGACGTGATGGCGGCCAGCGTCGCGTCCGGCGCCGCGCGCGAGGGGATGCTGCCGGGCAGTCTGCGGGTCGCACGCCGCGCGCCGGCGTGGCACGAGCGTCTGCTGCGCGACGACCCGGCGGGAAACGACCCGGCGCTCTGGCAGGAGTGGGTGAACTTCGTCGCCCTCGCCGTCAACGAGGAGAACGCGTCGGGTGGGCGGATCGTGACGGCACCCACGAACGGCGCAGCCGGCATCATCCCTGCTGTGCTCCACTACGCGATCCACTACGCGGCGCCGACGCGCCCCCGTGACGAGGTCGTGGTGCCGTTCCTGCTGACCGCCGCGGCCATCGGCGTCCTCTACAAGGCGCGCGCGTCGATCTCGGGTGCCGAGGTCGGGTGCCAGGGCGAGGTGGGCTCGGCCTCCTCGATGGCCGCCGCCGGACTCGCTCAGGTCCTCGGCGGAACCCCGCGGCAGGTCGAGAATGCGGCCGAGATCGCGATGGAGCACAACCTCGGTCTCACGTGCGATCCGATCGGCGGGCTCGTGCAGATCCCGTGCATCGAACGTAACGCGATCGCCGCGGCGAAGGCGATCAACGCCGCCAAGATGGCGCTGTGGGGAGACGGCACCCACCGCGTCTCGCTCGACGAGGTCATCGCCACCATGCGCGAGACGGGGCGCGACATGAGCAGCAAGTACAAGGAGACGGCGCTCGGCGGCCTTGCGGTCAGCGTCGTGGAATGTTGAGCGGAGACGGCATGACCGACACCACGACCGACGCGCGGCGATCGCCGCTGCACGAGCTGCACGAGCGGCTCGGGGCATCCTTCACCGACTTCGGCGGCTGGCTGATGCCGGTCCGCTACACCTCCGATCTGGCCGAGCACCACGCGGTTCGCCGGGCGGCCGGGATCTTCGACATCTCGCACATGGCCGAGTTCCGCATCGAGGGGACGGATGCCGGGGGGTTCCTCGACCGTGCCCTCGCCGGCCGCATCTCGTCGATGAAGGTCGGCAAGGCGAAGTACTCGCTCGTCCTCGCCGCCGACGGCGGCATCGTCGACGACGTGATCGTCTACCGGATCACCGACGAGGAGTTCCTCGTCATCTCCAACGCCGGCAACCGCGATGAGGTCGCGGTTGCCCTCGGGGCGCTGGACGCACGTGACGCGCGGATCGAGGACATCACCGACCGGATGTCGCTCATCGCCGTGCAGGGTCCGGCGGCGCGCGGCATCCTCGAGTCCACTGCCGGCATCGAGGACGTCGAGCCCGCCCTCGCCGACATGACCTACTACTCCTGGGCGGCCGGATCGTTCCAGGGGCACAGCCTCTTCGTCGCCCGCACCGGTTACACCGGTGAGGACGGCTTCGAGCTGATGATCCCGACCGAGGTCGCCGCGGGCCTCTGGGAGGCCGTCACCGATGCGGGTGCCGACCGCGGACTCGTCCCCGCCGGACTCGCCGCGCGCGACACGCTGCGTCTGGAAGCCGGGATGCCGCTCTACGGCCACGAGCTCTCGCGCGACATCGTGCCGTCGCAGGCGGGGCTCGGCCGCGTCGTGGCCCTCGACAAGGCGGACTTCGTCGGCAAGGGCGGCCTCGCGGCGCGTGACGTTGCCGACGCTCCCGTCCTGGTCGGACTCGTCGCGGACGGCCGTCGCGCGGGGCGCGCCGGCTACGCGGTGCTCGCCGGCGACGACACCGTCGGCGAGATCACCTCGGGAGCGCTCAGCCCGACCCTCGGCCATCCCGTCGCGATGGCACTCGTCCACCCCTCGGCATCCGCTGAGGGCACTGCCCTGACCATCGACGTCCGGGGGACCCGCATCCCCGCGACCGTCACCGCCCTGCCCTTCTACCGGAGACAGAAATGACCGATCTGACCGCCCTGTCCTACACCGCCGAGCACGAGTGGATCGCCTTCGACGGCGACGTCGCGACCGTCGGCATCACCGACTACGCCGCCGAGAAGCTCGGCGACGTCGTCTTCGTCGAGTTGCCCGCCGTCGGCACGACCGTCACCGCGGGGGAGACCTGCGGTGAGATCGAATCGACCAAGTCGGTCGGCGAGCTCTATGCCCCGCTGACCGGTGAGGTCGTCGAGGTGAACGACGCCGTCGTGGACGACCCCTCGTCGGTCAACGCCGGCGCCTTCGATGCGTGGCTCGTGAGGATCAAGACCGACGGCTCGCCCGCCGGCGACCTCCTCGACCGCGACGCCTACGTCGCGCTGACGGGCGGCGACGCGTGAGTTCGGCTTTCCGCGACCGTCACATCGGGACCGACTCGGCCGCGCAGGCCGAGATGCTGCGGGTCCTCGGGCGGGAGTCCGTCGAGGCGCTCGTCAACACCGCCGTCCCGGACGCGATCCACGTCGCCGAGCGCGCGAGCATCATTCCGCCCGCGGCGACCGAGGCGGAGGCACTGGCTGAGCTCCGCGACCTCGCGGCCCAGAACCGCTCGGCGCGCGCGATGATCGGCCTGGGCTACTACGACACCCTCACGCCGTCGGTCATCCAGCGGAACGTGCTGGAGAACCCTTCCTGGTACACGGCCTACACGCCGTATCAGCCCGAGATCTCGCAGGGCCGGCTCGAGGCGCTCATCAACTTCCAGACGATGGTGACCGACCTGACCGGACTGGCGACGGCGAACGCGTCGATGCTCGACGAATCGACCGCGGTCGTCGAGGGGATGCTGGTGGCCCGCCGCGCCTCGAAGTCGGCGTCGAACGTGTTCCTCGTCGACGCGGACGCACTCCCGCAGACGAAGGCGCTCCTGCATCACCGGGCCGCGGCCGTCGGGGTCGAGATCCGCGAGACCTCCTACGACGACGATGTCCCGGAGGCGTTCGGCGCGTTCGTCCAGTACCCCGGCGCGACCGGGCGCGTCTGGGACCCGACCGCGGTGATCGCCGCCGTCCAGGCGCAGAAGGGACTCGTCGTCGTCGCGGCGGACCTGCTCGCCCTCACCCTGCTCCGCTCGCCGGGCTCGATGGGCGCCGATGTCGCCGTCGGGACCACGCAGCGTTTCGGCGTGCCGATGGGCTTCGGCGGTCCGCACGCCGGGTACATGGCGGTGCGGGCCGGCCTCGAGCGCCAGCTCCCGGGGCGCCTGGTGGGCGTCTCGATGGACGCGTCCGGCGCGCCGGCCTACCGCCTGTCGCTGCAGACGCGCGAGCAGCACATCCGTCGCGAGAAGGCGACCTCCAACATCTGCACGGCGCAGGTGCTCCTCGCCGTCATGGCGTCGATGTACGCGGTCTACCACGGTCCCGACGGGCTGAAGCGGATCGCCGAGGAGACGACCGCCAAGGCGTCCCTCCTGCACGACTGGCTCGTCGAGGCCGGTGCCGACGTCATGCACGAGGCGTTCTTCGACACGCTGGTCGTGCGCACGCCCGGCCGCGCCGAGGACGTGATCGCCGATGCCCGCCGCCGTGGGTACCAGCTGTGGTTCCGCGACGCGGACTCCGTCGGTCTGTCGGTCGACGAGACGACGACCGTGGCCGACCTCCAGGCCGTGGCATCCGTCTTCGGCGTCGATTCGTCGAAGGTGTTCGTACCGCTGCGCGATCGACACGCGCACCTGCCCGAGGCCGTCCACCGCACGGACGAGTACCTGACGCACCCGGTCTTCAACACGCACCGCTCCGAGACGGCCATGATGCGCTACCTCAAGCAGCTCGCGGACCGTGACTACGCGCTCGATCGCGGGATGATCCCGCTCGGGTCCTGCACGATGAAGCTCAACGCGGCGACCGAGATGGCGGCGGTGTCGTGGCCGGAGTTCGCCCGGGTCCACCCGTTCGCCCCGGCGGACGACGTCGCCGGCTACCTCGTGATGATCGACCAGCTCGAGGCGTGGCTCGCCGAGGTCACCGGGTACGACGCGGTTTCGCTGCAGCCGAACGCGGGGTCGCAGGGTGAACTGGCGGGCCTCCTCGCGATCCGCGGGTACCACCACTCGCGCGGCGACGTGCACCGCGACGTCTGCCTCATCCCGTCGTCGGCGCACGGGACGAATGCGGCATCCGCGGTCCTCGCCGGCATGCGGGTGGTCGTCGTGGCGTGCGACGAGGCGGGCAACGTCGATCTCGACGACCTCCGGGCCAAGGTCGCGGCGCACGCCGAGAACCTCGCGGCGCTCATGATCACCTACCCGTCGACGCACGGCGTCTACGAGCACGACGTCATGGACATCACCGGCGCCGTGCGCGAGGCCGGCGGCCAGGTCTACGTCGACGGGGCGAACCTGAACGCCCTGCTCGGCTTCGCCCGCTTCGGCGATCTCGGCGGCGACGTGTCGCACCTCAACCTGCACAAGACGTTCGCCATCCCGCACGGCGGCGGTGGCCCCGGTGTCGGTCCGGTGGCGGCGAAGGCGCATCTCGCGCCGTTCCTGCCGTCGCACCCGATGGCGCAGCGCGCCGAGCACGCCGGCGGTCACGTCTTCGACGGCGGTCCGGTCTCGGCGGCGCCCTACGGCTCGGCGTCGATCCTGCCGATCTCGTGGGCGTACGTGCGGATGATGGGGGCCGAGGGCCTGCGTCAGGCGACGGCGGCGGCGGTGCTGGCGGCGAACTACGTCGCCCGGCGGCTCGAAGGTCACTACCCGGTGCTGTACGCGGGGGAGGGTGGACTCGTCGCGCACGAGTGCATCCTCGACCTCCGCCCACTCAAGGAGGCCACCGGCATCACGGTCGACGACGTCGCGAAGCGGCTCATCGACTACGGCTTCCACGCGCCGACGATGTCGTTCCCGGTCGCGGGCACGCTCATGGTCGAGCCCACGGAGTCCGAGGACCTCGCGGAGCTGGACCGGTTCGTCGAGGCGATGATCGCGATCCGCGCCGAGGCCGACGCGGTCGCGGCAGGGGAGTGGCCCGCGAACGACAACCCGCTCGTGAACGCGCCGCACTCGGCGGCATCCGTCATCACGAGCGAGTGGGCCCACCCCTACCCCCGTGAGATCGCGGTGTACCCCGTGCCCGGCATCGTCCGCACGAAGTACTGGCCGCCCGTGCGCCGCATCGACAACGCCTACGGCGACCGCAACCTGGTGTGCGCCTGCCCGCCGATCGAGGCCTTCGCCTGACGGGGGCTGTGGCCCGCTTCGCGAGACTGCACGTGGCCGCCGAGACCGCGGGGTGAAACCCCGGTCTCGGCGCGCGCGTGCAGTCTCGCGGCGCGGCGGAGCGCGACGGCCGCTGGGCACGCGCCGGCCCGCCGAGCCTTTCCGCGAGACTGCACGCGGCGGACGAGACCGCGGGTTCAGACCCCGGTCTCGGCGCGGGAGTGCAGTCTCGCGGCGGGACGGCGCGGAGCGAGCGCGATCCGGGCGGTCGCGAGGCGGTAGGGGTCGGGGAGTGCGACCCGAGGCACGCCCGCGCCGCGGAGGATCCCGTCCAGAGCGTCGGGGTCGACCAGGTCGGACCAGCCCCAGTGCACGACAGAGCCGATGCCTCGCGACCGGAGTCGGTGATCCCGTTCCCGGCGGCCGCGCAGCAAGGACGCGGGGTCGCCGTACCGCCCGTCGTACTTGAGGTCGCCGTCAGCCTCTCCCGCGATCCCCGATCCCGGCCACCAGAAGTCGGTGCGGTCGGTCGCGACCGGCCCGCTCCACTCGGTCTGGAGTTCGGGTTCCTCGTAGCCGAGCAGCTCGATGATCGCTCGGCTCGCGGACTCGAGCGTGGACTCCGCCTCCGCCCTGGCACGATGCAGAGGCCACCGGGCGATGCGGCGTCCGCGCGAACTCGGTCTCTGCTCGTTCCGTGCGACGAGCGACTCCACGGATGCTGCGGAATCCAGGCGGAGCGCGGCGTCGGCTGCGATGAGCCCCACCACCACGTGCCTCGCTCGCGCGAGATCGACGGCACAGTCCGAGGGTGCGACGGCGGCGAACCCGCCGAGGTCGACGACGTCCCGCGTGCCCGTCGTGGTGTGTATGCGCAGGCCGGCGTGCAGGCGCGAGGTGCGGGTCGGGTCGCCCAGGGCATGGACGACACCGGGGTCGTCGAGGACCGGCATCCCCCAGACGGCCGCAGCAGACTCGTGACTGAGGACGAGTCCGGGGTGAGTGAGGATCGTGGCGTGGACGCGGGCCAGGTAGCGATCCCACGCAGGGAGCTGCCGCCACGACGCGGAAGGCGAATAGACCCCGCGCACCACGGACACGAGCTCGCCGCGTGCCGCCGCACGTGCGGCGTGCGGCACGTCCCGCGCCCGCAGAAGCGGCACGGGGCAGGCGACGGGGGCACGGCGCAGGCCGGGCGAGGAGTCAGCGATCGCGGGCATGGCTCCGAGGGTCCCCGCCCAGCGCCGCCCCGAGCGCATCGCGCGACTCTGATGTGGACGCCGTCACCCCCGCCAGCGCGGGGGAGGAACCCGTGCCCATCCCCGATCCGCCCCGCGAGACTGCACCGCGGTTACGAGACCTCATCGCGCAGCCGCTCCCTCGGCGCGGACGTGCAGTCTCGCGAGACGGAGCCGCGCGCCCGCGCGCGTCAGCCTGCAGGAGGGGCGAACACGCCGGGCCACCAGAGCGCTGCGAGCGGGTAGCCCACGAACGCGATGATGTCGATCAGGACGTGCGCCACCACGAGGGGCATGACACGACCCCAGCGCGAGTAGACCCAGCCGAACACGACGCCCATCGCCATGTTGCCCACGAGCGGGCCGAAGCCCTGGTACGCGTGGTAGCAACCGCGCAGGGCCGCGGTCGACAGGATGATCGTCCACGTGTTCCATCCGAGCTGCCGCAGCCGGTCGAAGAGGTAGCCGACCATGATGACCTCCTCGAGCAGGCCGGCGCGCAGCGCGGCCAGCAGCAGAAGCGGCACCGTCCACCACGACGAGTCGAGCGGCGAGGCATCCACTTGGACGGTGATGCCCAACTCGCGTCCGACGGCGTAGAGGAGGAGACCCGGCACACCGATGACGAGGACGAGCAGCGCGCCTCCGCCCACATTCCGGCCGAACCGCTCAAAGGTGAGCCCGATCTTGGCGAAGCCCGACCGGGCGGGCTCCCAGAGCAGATAGATCGCGAGGGCGACCGGCGCGAACCCGAACACCGCATTCAAGAACTGGCCGATGACGTCCCACACCTCCGACGGTGCGGCGCCCGGGTTCAGCGACGTCTGCTGATCGGCGAGCGGCGCGCGCGTCAGCGCCTCGATCAGCGACAGCACGGAGTAGACCGCCGACCGCCCCAGCGACAGGGCGAGGACGATCCCGATCTCCCACCACAGGCGCGCTCGGCGACGCGGGGCGGGATCGACGGTGAGAGCGGTCGGGGTGGCCATCCGGTCAGGATGCCACGGCATCGTATGAGTGGGATGCCGACGGCGTCACCGATCAGACTGCTTCATCGTCGGCTTGCCAAGTAAAGGCTGTGTAACGGTCTTGTGAGGGATTTGTCGCATTGCGCTCAACGTGCTTAGTGTGCTTGTCATCACGCCTGGGTCGCGAAGCCTCGACCCGGGCTTTCATTAGGTCTCATGGAGGACACTTTGAAGCGCAACAAGATCGGCGTCGCAGGGCTCGCCCTGCTCGGCGCCACCAGCCTGGTTCTCGCCGGCTGCGCCAGCTCCGGCGGCGGCACGGGCACCGAGACCGAGGGCACCGGCGGTTCGACCGACGCGGTCATCACGACCAACGGCTCCGAGCCCCAGAACCCGCTCATCCCCACGAACACCAACGAGACCGGTGGCGGCAAGATCGTCGACTCGATCTTCGCCGGCCTCATCTCCTACGAGGCCGATGGCTCGGTCGTCAATGACGCCGCCGAAGAGATCACCACGGACTCGCCCACGCAGCTCACGGTCAAGATCCGGGACGGCCTGACGTTCACCAACGGAGAGGCGGTCACGGCCGACAGCTTCATCAACGCGTGGAACTACGGTGCCCTCGCATCGAACGCGCAGAACGCCTCCTACTTCTTCGAAGACATCGAGGGGTTCAGCTACGAAGAGGACTCCGAGCTGACCGGCCTCAAGAAGGTCGACGACCTGACGTTCACCATCACGCTGAACAAGCCGGCCTCCGACTTCGCGCAGCGTCTCGGCTACTCGGCCTTCTACCCGCTCCCCGAAGCCGCCTTCGACGACATGGAGGCCTTCGGCGAGAACCCGATCGGCAACGGCCCGTACAAGCTGGCCGAGGAGGGCGCGTGGCAGCACGACGTCCGCATCGACCTGGTTCCCAACGAGGACTACGACGGCCCCCGTGCTGCGAAGAACGGTGGCCTGGACATCGTCTTCTACGCGACGCAGGATGCCGCGTACCAGGACCTGCAGGCCGGCAACCTCGACGTGCTCGACGCCATCCCGGACAGCGCGCTCGAGACCTACGAGTCCGACCTGGAAGGCCGTGCGGTCAACCAGCCCGCGGCGATCTTCCAGTCGCTGACGATCCCGGAGTGGCTCGACGGCTTCCAGACCGACGAAGAGGGCAAGCTGCGTCGCGCCGCGATCTCGCACGCGATCAACCGCGACCAGATCACCGAGGTCATCTTCAAGGGCACGCGTACCCCGGCGAAGGACTTCACGTCGCCCGTCATCGACGGCTGGAGCGACTCGGTCCCCGGCAACGAGGTCCTGGAGTACGACCCCGAGCTCGCCAAGGAGCTGTGGGACCAGGCCAACGCCATCCAGCCCTACAGCGGCGAGGACTTCACGATCGCCTACAACGCCGACGGTGGTCACCAGACCTGGGTCGACGCGGTCGCGAACTCGATCTCGGGTGCGCTCGGCATCACCGCGGTGGGCCAGCCCTTCCCGGACTTCGCGAGCTACCTCGACGCCCGTGACAACGAGAAGGTCGGTGCGTTCCGCGCCGGTTGGCAGGCCGACTACCCCGGTCTGTACAACTTCCTCGGCCCGCTCTACGCGACCGGCGCCGGATCGAACGACGGCAAGTACTCGGACGAGGCGTTCGACGACCTGCTGGCCGAGGGCATCAGCGAGACGGATGAGGCCGCGCGCAACGCGACCCTCCTCGAGGCGCAGTCGGTCCTGTTCGAGGACCTCCCGGCCCTTCCGCTCTGGTACTCCAACGTGAACGGTGGCTGGGCCGACGGCGTGCAGAACGTCGAGTTCGGCTGGAACTCGGTGCCGCTCTACTACGAGATCACCAAGTAACCCGTACACAGCATCACCTCGCACGAGGCGGTGACGGTCACCCGTCACCGCCTCGTGGCGTGACCCGCCTGTCTCACCGTTCTCACAGGGGACGGGCAGAGGATGGATGAACAGGGGCGCCGCAGAGCGGGGCCCTTCTTCGTGCGTCAGCACTGATACGTCTTTTCCCTGAAAGGGGGCCGAGGGTGGCCTATTACATCCTCCGACGGATCCTTCAGGTCATTCCGGTCTTCATCGGCGCGACCCTGTTGATCTACTACATGGTCTTCGGACTCCCGGGCGACCCGATCGCCGCGCTGTTCGGCGACAAGCAGCCGCCGCAGGCGGTCATCGACGCGATCCGTGACCAGTACAAGTTGAACGAGCCGTTCATCGTCCAGTACGCGAACTACCTCGGGGGCGTCCTCCGCCTCGACTTCGGCAACACCTTCTCCGGTCAGAGCGTCAACGACGTCCTCGCGCGGACCATCCCGGTCACCATGCGCCTGGCCATCATGTCCGTCGCGATCGCCTTCGTGCTCGCCCTGGTCATCGGTGCGCTGTCTGCGGTGTGGAAGGGCTCGATCTTCGACAACGGCGCCCTCGTGACGGCGCTGATCTTCATCGCCATCCCGATCTTCGTCCTCTGCTTCCTCGCGCAGTACTTCCTGGGCGTGCAGCTCGGCTGGTTCAAGCCGACCGTCGGCGGTCAGAACGACTGGGGCGACCTGTGGCTGCCCGCGATCGTCCTCGGTCTCAGCATCTACGCGTCGAGCATGCGTCTCACGCGAGCGTCCATGATCGAGTCGCTCGGGCAGGATTGGGTCCGCACCGCCTACTCGAAGGGCCTGCCGCGTCGCCGGGTCATCCCCGTCCATGTGCTCCGCAACTCGATGATCCCCATGGTGACCGACACGGCGACCCAGTTCGGTGTCCTCATGGTCGGCGCCACCGTGACGGAGGGCATCTTCAACGTCCCCGGCGTCGGCAACACCCTCTTCAACGCGATCATCCGCCACGAGACCCCGACGGTCGTCTCCTTCGTCACGATCTTCGTCGTCATCTACGTGCTGGTGAACCTGGCCGTCGACCTTCTCTACGGCCTGCTCGACCCGAGGATCCGCTATGTCAAGTAACTCCACGCACTATGTGGCGCCGACCCGCACCGAGACGGTGGTGGTCGACCAGCTGCGCCTGTCCGAGAAGAAAAGCAACCTCTGGCTGGATGCCTGGCGCGACCTGCGTCGTCGTCCGACGTTCTGGATCTCGATCGTCTTCTCGCTGCTGATCATCGTCATGGCGGTCGCGCCGAACCTCTTCACCTCGGTTGCCCCGTCGGGCGGTGCGTGCGACCTCGCGAAGAGCAACGGCGGGCCGGAGGCGGGGCATCCGCTCGGCTTCACCTACCTCGGCTGCGACATCTGGTCGCGTGTCGTCCATGGCACCGGCGTGTCGATGTCGGTGGGTGTCCTGGCCACCGTGATCTCAACGGTCATCGGCCTGATCATGGGGACGCTGGCCGGCTTCTACGGCGGTTTCCTCGATTCGCTGCTGTCGCGCGTCGGCGACGTCTTCTTCACGATCCCCTACATCGTCGCTGCCGTCGTCGTGATGTCGGTCCTGGCGGAGTACAAGAACGTGTTCGTCCTCGCCCTCGCGATCGGTGGTTTCTCGTGGGCGAGCACGGCCCGTATCGCCCGGGCCGAGGTGCTGCGGGTGAAGCAGTCGGATTACGTGACGGCGTCGATCTCCATCGGTCTGTCGCGCTTCCGCACACTGCTCAGCCACGTCATCCCCAATGCGATGGCTCCCGTGATCGTCGTCACGACCCTCGGTCTCGGCACCGCGATCGTCGCGGAGGCGACCCTGTCCTTCCTGGGCGTCGGCCTCGGTGGCGTGTCGTGGGGTGCGGACATCAGCCAGGCGCAGTCCTCGATCCGCACCGCACCGTTCGCCCTCCTGTGGCCGTCGCTCGCCCTGACGATCTCGGTGCTCGCGTTCATCACCCTCGGTGAGCTTCTGCGCGACGCCGTCGACCCGAAGTCGAGGGCCCAGCGATGACCGACACCACTGGGATCCCGTCGAGCCGCGCCTCGCTGCGCGGCAGCAACAAGGAGAGCGCCGTGTCGCAACCCCTTCTGCAGATCCGCGACTTGAAGGTCGCCTTCTCCACCGGGAAGAAGGAGCGAGAGGTCCTCCACGGCGTCGACCTCGACGTCTTCCCGGGGGAGACCGTCGCGATCGTCGGCGAGTCCGGTTCGGGCAAGTCGACGACCGCCGCGGCTGTCATCGACCTGCTGCCGGGCACCGGGAAGGTCACCGCCGGGTCGATCATGCTCGACGGGGTCGACCTGACGACGGCGAGCCGCCGCGACATGGAGTCGATCCGCGGTCGCGACATCGGCTACGTTCCGCAGGACCCGATGTCGAATCTCAACCCCGTCTGGTCGATCGGCTTCCAGGTCGAGGAGGCCGTTCGGGCGAACGGTCTGGCGTCCAGCCGCAAGCAGGTGCGACAGCGCGCGATCGAGGTGCTGAAGCAGGCCGGTCTCGCCGATGCCGAGCGACGTATGCACCAGTTCCCGCACCAGTTCTCTGGCGGGATGCGGCAGCGCGCCCTCATCGGCATCGGTCTCGCCGCCGACCCGAAGCTCCTCATCGCTGACGAGCCCACCAGCGCGCTCGACGTGACGGTGCAGCGGGTCATCCTCGACCACCTCGCCTCGCTGACGCGCGAGAAGGGGACTTCCGTCCTCTTCATCACGCACGACCTCGGTCTCGCCGCAGAGCGCGCGGACCGGATCGTCGTGATGAATCAGGGCGAGATCGTCGAGGCGGGTCCGAGCCGGGTCATCCTCGAGAATCCGCAGCACCCCTATACCCAGCGACTGGTCGCCGCGGCTCCGAGCCTCGCTTCGCAGCGCATCCAGGCCGTCGCCGAGCGGCGCGGCGTGGAGCACCTCGACGCGGTCGCCGACACCCAGCCGGTCGTGGAGGTGCGCGACCTCGTCAAGGAGTACAAGATCCGTTCCGGCGGGTTCCGCAGCGAGCCCTTCCGTGCGGTGGACGGTGTGTCGTTCCAGATCCCCCGGGGCAAGACGCTCGCGCTCGTGGGTGAGTCCGGGTCGGGCAAGTCGACCGTGGCGAAGATGGTCCTCCAGCTCGAGCAGCCCACGAGCGGTGCCGTGATCGTCGACGGCGCCGACACGTCGGGCATGAGCCGCAAGGAGATCTTCGCACTGCGGAGCCGCATGCAGCCGGTCTTCCAGGACCCCTACGGGTCGCTCGATCCACTGCGCAGCATCGGCGCGCTGATCGCGGAGCCGCTGCGCGTGCACGGTGTGGGCGACGAGAAGTCCCGGCGTGATCGGGTGTTCGAGCTGCTCGAGCAGGTGTCGCTCCCGCGGGAGGTCGCCTGGCGATACCCGAACGAGCTGTCGGGTGGCCAGCGGCAGCGCATCGCGATCGCGCGGGCGCTCGCGCTCAAGCCCTCGATCGTCGTCCTCGACGAGGCGGTCTCCGCGCTCGACGTGCTCGTGCAGGACCAGATCCTGCGCCTGCTCGCCGAACTGCAGTCCGAGCTCGACCTGACCTACCTCTTCATCACTCACGACCTCGCCGTCGTCCGTGTCGCGGCCGACCTGGTCTGCGTCATGGAGCAGGGGCGCGTCGTGGAGCAGGGCACGGTGGACGAGATCTTCGCGTCGCCGACGCAGGAGTACACCCAGCGTCTTCTCGACGCCATCCCCGGTGCGGACATCCCGCTCGGAGGGCGTGCATGACGACGCCTTCGGGTGGCGGAGGGGGCGGGCAGGATGCCCGCTTCCTCCGCCCTCGAGTGTTCCGCGCGTCCTCGACGATGGTCTCCTTCTGGGTCGTCGTGGCGATGCTCGCCTTCTTCATCGGCGACGCGGCGGTCCGGGGCAGCTGGGTGTTCCTGGCGAAGTGGACGGCGCCGATGCTCCTCATCGGGTGGGGTGCGTGGCTGCTCTTCTGGCGGTCGCAGGTCCGGGCGGATCGTGACGGTGCGGTGATCGTCAACGCGCTGCGCATCCACGAGCTGCCCTGGTCCTCGGTCGAGGAGGTCGTCCAGTCCGCGCAGCTGCGTGTCGTGCTCGTCGGAGGGCGCCGCATCGACTGCTGGGGCGGGCCCTTCCCTGCACGTCGGAGGATGACCCGGACGCCGGAGGCGGCCACGGATGCGGCCCTCATCATGGAGGCGCTGCGGGAGGCGGCCACGCCGTCCGAGCGGGTGGCGACATCGCGCTGGGACGTTCCCGCGCTGCTGGTCGGCGCCGTGCTCGTGGTCCTCACGATCGCCTCTGTGACACTTGTGCATCCGTGAAGTAAAGATCGTGAAACGAACTGTTCACCGTTTGGTCGGATCGATGGGCATGTTTGTTAGCGTTGTGCGGACGGGGCAGCGAAGCCCCGATTGGCAAGGCGTCCTCGACGCCGGAACGGCCGGAGAGGACACCCGAGACGCGTGACGCTGTATCTGATCAGGAGAATCCTGAATTACGCGATCCTCACCCTCGTAGCGACCTCGATGGCCTACGTGCTCGCGAGCATCGGACTGGTCCCCGAACGCCGGTTCCTTCAGCGGAACCCTCCGGTGCCGCAGTCGACCATCGACGGGATCCTGGACCGTTGGGGGGTCAATCCCGAGGACCCGCTGCTGCTCCGGCTCTTCCGCTGGCTCGGCAACCTCTTCACGCAGGGATCCCTCGGTCTGACCACCGGTAATCAGCCGGTCGTCGAGCAGATCTTCACGCGTGCGGGAGTCAGTCTGCAGCTGCTCCTGGTGGGCTCGATCATCGGAGCGATCCTCGGCGTGGTCCTCGGCGTGTGGGGCGCCGTGCGCCAGTACCGGACGAGCGACCGCATCGTCACTGCAGCGTCCTACCTGCTCTTCGCGACGCCGACGGTCGTCATGGCCATCCTGCTCATGATCCTCGCCACCTATTTCAACCAGGCGGCGGGATCGCAGATCATCCGGTTCACGGGTCAGTACTCGCCGGGCATCCCGAACGAGTTCTGGCCGCAGCTGGGGGATCGGCTCTCACACCTCCTGCTGCCCACCCTGGTCCTCATCCTCGGCGCCGCCGCATCGTACAGCCGGTACCAGCGCAGCGCGATGCTCGACGTGCTCGGTGCCGACTACATCCGGACCGCGCGGTCGAAGGGCCGCACGCGCGGGTCGGCTCTGGTCCGGCACGGTGTGCGCGTCGCCCTCATCCCGATGTCGACGTTCTTCGCCTACAGCTTCGGCACCCTCGTCGCGGGGGCGACGATGCTCGAGATCATGTTCGGCTGGCACGGGATGGGCGAGCTGACGATCCAGGCGGTGCAGCAGGACGACGTCAACGCGGTGGCCGGCTCGACGATGTTCGTCGCCGTCCTCATCCTCTGCTCGTCGACGCTCTCCGAAATCTTGTACGCCGCCCTCGACCCGCGCGTGCGGAGGTAATCATGGTCATCCCTCTCGAACAATCGGCCGAGGTCGCCGAGCTCTCGGTCTCCGCCGACCAGAAGCCTCGCAAGCCGCTCACCCGTTCACGCCTGATCTGGCAGCGGCTGCGCTCGTCGAAGCAGTTCTGGATCGGCTCCACGGTGCTCGTGGCGATCATCCTGTGGGCGGTGATCGGGCCGCTCGTCTGGCCGATCTCGCACACGACGCGCGACTACTTCTCCCTCAACCAGGGGCCGAGCCCGGCGCACCCGTTCGGCACCGACACCCTCGGCTACGACCTGTTCGCTCAGACGATGGCCGGTCTGCGCATCTCGCTGATCGTCGGATTCGTCGCCGGTCCGCTCGCGACGCTCATCGCCGGTTTCGTCGGCGCCATCGCCGGCTACGTCGGCGGCTGGAGCGACAAGGTCATCGCCTGGTTCATCGACCTGCTGCTCGTGCTGCCCGCCTTCTTCATCCTGGTGCTGCTGTTCCCCTTCTTCCGGGAGTCCGGCTGGATCGTCATGACCTTCTTCCTCGCCCTGTTCGGCTGGATGATCATGGCGCAGGTGATCCGTTCGCAGACACGGTCGCTGCGCGAGCGTGAGTTCGTGAAGGCCGCGCGGTACATGGGCTTCGGCACGTGGTCCGTCGTCACCCGCCACGTCGTCCCGAACGTCGCCTCGCTGCTCATCATCGACGCGACGCTGGGTGTGGGCGCGATGATCCTTGCCGAGACGAGTCTCAGCTTCTTCGGGTTCGGTGTGCAGGCGCCCGAGGTGTCCCTCGGCACGCTGATCGCCGCCGGCAACACGGCGGCCGCGACCCGCCCCTGGCTGTTCGTCTTCCCCGCCGGCACGCTCGTCGTTCTGCTGTTGAGCCTGAGTCTCGTCGGCGACGCTCTGCGCGACGCCATCGATCCCACGTCTGGAGCCAACCGTGGTTGACGAATTGCTGCGTTCGGTCGAGGACTCCGCTCGCGACAAGCGACGCCCGATCCTCGAGGTCCGGAATCTGTCGGTGACCTTCCCCCAGCGCGACGGGTCGCCCGTGCGCGCCGTGCGCGATGTGAGCTACACGATCCACGAGGGCGAGTTCCTCGGCATCGTGGGGGAGTCCGGGTCCGGAAAGTCGGTGTCCTCCCTGGCCGTCATGGGTCTCCTGCCCGACACGGCGCAGGTCGAGGGCGAGATCCTGTTCCAGGGACAGAACCTCCTCACCCTCGACGACCGGCGACTCTCCGGCATCCGCGGCCGTGAACTGGCGATCATCTTCCAGGATCCGCTGTCCGCGCTGACCCCCGTCTACACCGTGGGCGACCAGATCGCCGAGGCGCTGCGCCTGCACGACTCCGCCCTCAGCAAGCAGGCGGCCGCGGCGCGCGCCGTCGAACTGCTGAAGGTCGTCGGCATCCCCGATGCCCCACGTCGAGCCAAGGCGTTCCCGCACGAGTTCTCCGGCGGCATGCGTCAGCGGGCGATGATCGCCATCGCGATCGCCAACAACCCGCGCCTGATCATCGCGGACGAGCCGACGACCGCCCTCGACGTCACGATCCAGGCGCAGATCCTGGAAGTCCTCGAGGAGGCGAAGCGCATCACGGGCGCAGCCGTGTCGCTCATCACCCACGACCTCGGTGTCGTGGCCGGTCATGCCGACAACGTCGGCGTGATGTACGCCGGCAAGATGGTCGAGTACGGCAGCGTCGAAACCATCTTCCGCGAGCCGGTCATGCCGTACACGGTCGGTCTGCTCCGGTCCGTGCCGAACATCCGCACCGCGGGGACCGAGCGACTCGTTCCGCTCGAGGGGCGTCCGCCGTCCCTCGCATCGCTTCCGAAGGGCTGTCCCTTCGCGGCGCGTTGCCCCGCCGCGATCGCGGTGTGCCATGAGGTCGAGCCCGAACTCGTCCCCGCCGGGCGTGCGGTCGGTCAGTTGGCCGCCTGCCACCGCTCCGATGAGCTGGCGGAGGGGACGCTGCGGCGCTCCGAGATCTTCCCCCGTCCCGAGCCCTTGCCGGCCGAGGTCGTGGCGGAGACCACAGAGGCGCCCATCGTCGAGGTACGCGACCTGAAGCGGCACTTCCCGCTCTACCGCGGCGGCGTGTTCCGTCGCCGGGTGGGCGACGTCAAGGCCGTCGACGGCGTCTCCTTCGACCTGCGGGAGGGTCGCGTACTCGCCCTGGTCGGGGAGTCCGGATGCGGCAAGACGACCACCATCCTCGAGATGATGGAGCTCACCGCCCCGCAGGGCGGTCGGATCACCTTCGACGGGAAGGACGTCGCGTCGCTGACCCGCAAGGGTCGACGCGACCTGCGACGCGACATCCAGATCGTCTTCCAGGATCCCGCCGCCGCCGTGGACCCGCGCCTTCCGATCGGCGAGGTCATCGCGGAGCCGCTCCTCGTGCACGACGTCCCCAAGGCTCAGCGCGACGAACGGGTCGTGGAGCTCCTCGAACTCGTGGGACTCGACCCCGCCATGGCCGACCGCTATCCGCACGAGTTCTCGGGCGGTCAGCGGCAGCGGATCGGCATCGCGCGAGCACTCGCGACGAACCCGAAGGTGCTCGTCCTCGATGAGCCCGTCTCGGCCCTCGACGTGTCGATCCAGGCAGGTGTCATCAACCTGCTGCAGGACCTGCGCGACCGCCTGGGGCTGTCGATGGTCTTCGTCGCACACGACCTGGCGGTGGTCCGTCAGCTGGCCGACGACGTGTCGGTCATGTACCTGGGTCGGATCGTCGAGTCCGGCCCGATCGCCGAGGTCTTCAGCAACCCCCGGCATCCGTACACCCAGGCGCTCATGTCGGCGGCTCCCATCCCGGACCCGCACATCGAGCGCACCCGGGAGCGCGTGCTGCTGGACGGCGACCTGCCGAGCCCGGCCGTCGAGATCCAGGGATGCCGCTTCCGCACCCGGTGCCCGCTGTTCCGACTCCTCCCCGAAGAGGACCAGCGGCTCTGCCTGGGGGAGTACCCCGAGCTGGCGCGGCACGGCCGCGTCGAGGTCTCCTGCCACCACGTCGACAAGAACGTCCTCGTCGTCACCTGACCCCTGAACTCCGTCCTTTCCGGCGGACCCAAGAAGAAAGTAGATGCACATGATCCGTAAGACAGCACTTGCGGGTCTTGCTGTGCTCAGCGCGGGAGCTCTCATGCTCACCGCCTGTGCTGGCGGGACCACGTCGTCGCCGTCGCCGTCCTCCTCGGCGTCGCCCGAATCGCTCCCCCTGGTCGGTTACGAGGAGGTGTCCTACGGCGACCTCACCGACGGCGGCAACCTCAACCTGTCCGTCACCAGCAGCCCGACCGATGAGGGCAGCTGGAACCCGAATCACGCCCTGGCGGCCAACGTCGACGTGCAGAAGCTCCTCGAGCCGACGCTCTCCTCGATGTGGGTCATCGCCGAGGACGGCAGCTGGACGGCGAACCCCGACTACGCGACCTCGATCGAACTCACGAGCGAGGAACCGCAGGTCGTCACCGTCAAGCTGAACGAGAGCGCCGTCTGGCCCGACGGCAGCCCGATCACGGCCGAGGACTACGCCGCGACCTACGCGGCTGCCGGCGGCGCGGAGGAGGGCTACGAGGTCGTCCCGTCGTCGGTCTTCGACGCGATCGACTCCGTCGACGTCGTGAGCGACTTCGAGTACACGGTCTCCTTCACGGGTGCGTACGCCGACTGGCCGAGCCTGTTCAGCACCCCGGTCCTCCCCGCTGACATCGCGAACGACAAGGAGGCCTTCAACAGCGGCTTCGCCTCCGAGGCCGTTCCCTCCGCGGGTCCCTACGTCGTCGACGAGATCGACAACAGCGCGAAGATCTTCAAGCTGGTTCCGAACCCGAACTGGTGGGGCGCCAACGCTCCGAAGCTCGACAGCATCACCTTCAAGGTGATCGCGCAGGAGACGCTCCCGCAGGCGTACGCCAACGACGAGATCGACTCGATCGAGATCCAGACTCCCGACGCCCTCGAGACCGCCAGCGGCAAGGAAGGCGCCGTCGTCGGTCGCTCGGGTGGCGTCACCTGGTCGCACCTGACCTTCAACGCGACCGCCGCGCCGTTCGACGACGTCAACGTCCGCAAGGCCGTCGGCATGGCGATCGACCGCGAGCTGATCGCCCGCGTCGCCAACGAGCCGCTGGGCGCCCCGGCTACCACGCTCGGCGACTGGATCTTCATGCCCGGTCAGGCCGGCTACAGCGACGTCTTCGGTGAGGTCATCGGCAGCGACACCGACGCGGCGGAGAGCCTGCTCGAGGAGGCCGGCTGGACCAAGGGCGACGACGGCTGGACGAAGGACGGCGAGACCCTCACCTTCGCGATCACCGTCCCCGCAGGCACGCAGTCGAACATCAACCGCGCGCTCGGTGTCCAGGACTCCCTGGCTCGCATCGGTGTCGAGGTCACGCTCAACGAGGTCCCGAGCGAGAACTACTTCACCAACATCGACGCCGGTGACTTCCAGGCGGTGACGTTCGGTTGGCAGGGCACCCTGTTCCCGATCTCGTCCGCTGAGACGATCTACACCCCCGCCGACTCCCCGCAGAACTACTCGGGCGTCACGGACGACCGTCTCGCCGGCCTCTGGGAGCAGGCGAACGCCGAGCTCGACGAGGACGCGCGTCTGGGCATCGCCAAGGAGATCAACGAAGTGATCGCCGACTTCCTGCCGAGCGTTCCGATCTACCCCTACCCGGAGGTCGTCGCGACCGACGAGGGCCTCGCGAACTACGGCACCGCCACGTTCAAGAACACGGACTGGACCCTGGTCGGCTACACCGAGTGATCCGAGCATCGCTCACCTGCATCACCTGAACACCGGCGGGGCGGGGACCGAAAGGTCCTCGCCCCGTCGGCGTGTCACGGGCTGCGGTAAAGTGGACTGCCGGCATCCCGGCAACACCCTCTCTGCAAGGAACTCCCTTCATGGCGCACGCCCTCCGTCCTGACCTCCGCAACGTCGCGATCGTCGCGCACGTCGACCACGGCAAGACGACGCTCGTCGACGCCATGCTGCGCCAGACCGGCTCGTTCGGTGAGCACGCGCATGTCGAAGAGCGCGCGATGGACTCGAACGACCTCGAGCGCGAGAAGGGCATCACGATCCTCGCCAAGAACACGGCGATCACCTACAACGGCGTCCACACCGATCAGCCGATCACGATCAACGTGATCGACACCCCGGGTCACGCGGACTTCGGCGGCGAGGTCGAGCGCGGCCTGTCGATGGTGGACGGCGTCGTCCTGCTGGTGGATGCCTCCGAGGGCCCGCTCCCGCAGACGCGCTTCGTCCTGCGCAAGGCGCTCGAGGCCAAGCTCCCCGTCATCCTGCTCGTGAACAAGACCGACCGTCCCGACGCCCGGATCGCGGAGGTCGAGGAGGAGGCGCACGACCTGCTGCTGGGCCTCGCGTCCGACCTGCAGGACGATGTCCCCGACCTCGACGTCGACGCACTGCTCGACGTTCCGGTCGTCTACGCCTCCGGTCGCGCCGGCGCCGCCTCGCGCACGCGCCCCGACAACGGCTCGCTGCCCGACAACGACGACCTCGAGCCGCTGTTCGAGGCGATCCTCGAGCACGTCCCCGCGCCGTCGTACGACGACGAGGCCCCGCTGCAGGCCTGGGTCACGAACCTCGACTCGTCGCCGTTCCTCGGGCGTCTCGCGCTCCTGCGTGTGTTCAACGGCACGCTCAAGAAGGGCCAGACGGTCGCGTGGGTGCGCTCCGACGGCTCGACGAGCAACGCCCGCATCACCGAGCTGCTCATGACGCGCGCGCTCGAGCGCTATCCCGCCGAGTCGGCCGGTCCCGGCGACATCGTCGCGATCGCCGGCTTCGAGAACATCACGATCGGCGAGACCATCGCCGACCCCGAGGACATCCGTCCCCTTCCCGCCATCACGGTGGACGACCCCGCCATCTCGATGACGATCGGCACGAACACCTCGCCGCTCATGGGCAAGGTCAAGGGGCACAAGCTCACGGCCCGGATGGTGAAGGACCGCCTCGACCGCGAGCTCATCGGCAACGTGTCCCTGAAGGTCGTCGACATCGGCCAGCCGGACGCGTGGGAGGTCCAGGGTCGCGGCGAGCTCGCCCTTGCGATCCTCGTCGAGAACATGCGCCGCGAGGGCTTCGAGCTCACCGTCGGCAAGCCGCAGGTCGTCACGCGTCGTGACGAGAACGGCAAGCTCACCGAGCCGTTCGAGCACCTCACGATCGACGCCCCCGAGGAGCACCTCGGCGCGATCACGCAGCTCATGGCCGGCCGCAAGGGCCGCATGGAGACGATGACGAACCACGGCACCGGCTGGGTGCGCATGGAGTTCATCGTCCCCTCGCGCGGTCTCATCGGCTTCCGCAGCGAGTTCCTCACCATCACGCGCGGCACGGGCATCGCCAACGCGATCTCGCACGGCTACGACGAGTGGGCGGGTGCGATCTCGACCCGTCAGAACGGCTCGATCGTCGCCGACCGCGCCGGTGTCGTCACTCCCTTCGCGATGATCGCGCTGCAGGAGCGTATGAGCTTCTTCGTGCAGCCGACCGAGGAGGTCTACGAGGGCATGGTCATCGGCGAGAACTCGCGCGCCGACGACATGGACGTCAACATCACGAAGGAGAAGAAGCTCACGAACATGCGTTCGTCGACGTCGGACTCCTTCGAGTCGATGACGCCGCCGCGTGTGCTCACGCTCGAGGAGAGCCTCGAGTTCGCCCGCGACGACGAATGCGTCGAGGTGACCCCTGAGAAGGTGCGCATCCGCAAGGTCGTGCTCGACGCGACCGAGCGCGGCCGCGCCGCCTCGCGGCTGAAGCGCCAGGACGCCGGCTCCTGACGCGGTGACGGGGGAGGAGCAGCCTCCGACGCGGCGGGCGTGGCGCGACTCCCTCGGAGTCGCGCTGGCGACGAGCGCGTACGGGGTCTCTTTCGGCGCCCTCGCCGTGGCCTCCGGGCTCGATGTGTGGCAGACCTGCGTCCTCAGCCTGTTCATGTTCACGGGCGGATCGCAGTTCGCCTTCGTCGGTGTGATCGGCGGCGGAGGACTCCCGGGCGCGGCGATCGCGTCGGCGGGACTTCTCGGCATGCGCAACGTGGCCTACGGGCTGCGGATGTCGCCGGTCGTCGGGTCGGGCTTCTGGCGGCGGGCCGCGGCATCCCACTTCACCATCGACGAGTCCACGGCGGTGGCCCTTGCGCAGACGGATGCCGGTGCGCGCCGCATCGGCTTCTGGGTGACCGGCATCGGCATCTACCTCGGCTGGAACCTCACCACCCTCGCCGGCGCCTTGCTGGGTGACGTGCTCGGGGACGTCCGCGCCTACGGATTGGATGCCGCGGCCGCGGGAGCGTTCCTCGCTCTGCTGTGGCCGCGTCTGCGCCGTCGTCAGGCGATCGCGGTGGGCGTCGCGGCGGCGGTCGTCGCGGCGATCTCGACGCCGCTTCTCATGCCGGGCCTCCCGGTCCTCGTCGCCGCGGTCGTCGCGCTCGTCGTCGGGTGGGCGAACTGGCTGGGTGCGCGTGAGACCACCTCGGAGGTCGCGTCGTGACGCTGTGGCATTCCATCCTTCTCGCCTCGATCGTCTGCGTCGCGCTGAAGACCGTGGGCTATCTGGTGCCGCCGGCGTGGTTCGATGCGCCGCGACCGTCGCGCACGATCGACCTCCTCACGGTCGCCCTGCTCGCGGCGCTCGTCGTCGTCCAGACCCTGGGTGCAGGTCAGGCCGTCGTCGTCGACGCCCGTCTGCCTGCCGTCCTGGTCGCGGCCGGGCTGCTGGTCATCCGCGCACCCTTCCTCGTGGTGGTGGTCGCGGCCGCCGCGACCGCGGCTCTGCTGCGACTGTGGGGCTGGGCGGCATGAGCGGCCCGGAAGCGCGCGCCTAGACTGTGCAGGTGAACGCACTGCTCGCCCGGATCGCCACGTGGGTCCTCGCCGCCGTCATCGGCGTGGTCTACGGGGTGGCCGGCACGATCGGCCAGGCGGTCGTCTGGGGAGTGGTGCCGGTCGGCCTGCTCATCGCGGCCACGGGGTTCACCGCGCTCCTGATCGCGGTGCGCGCCCTGACGGGGGAGCGCGCGTCGGCCCTCGCCTGCGGCCTCGGTGCGATGGTCGCGACCCTGCTGTTCGCCAACGAGGGACCCGGCGGCTCCGTCGTCGTGCCCGCCCCGCCGGAGGGTGCGGCGATCACGCCCGGCCTGATCTGGACCTTCCTCGTGCCGCTGGTCGCCGCGCTGGTCGTGGCGTGGCCGTCGGCATCCCGCCTCCGATCCACGAACTAGACTCGAACCCGTGACGTATGTGATCGCCCTCCCGTGCGTGGATGTCAAAGACCGAGCCTGTATCGACGAGTGCCCCGTCGACTGCATCTACGAAGGCGAGCGGTCGCTCTACATCCACCCGGACGAGTGCGTCGACTGCGGCGCCTGCGAGCCGGTCTGCCCGGTCGAGGCCATCTACTACGAGGACGACCTCCCGGCGGAGTGGCAGGACTACTACACCGCGAACGTGGAGTTCTTCGAGGACATCGGCTCGCCCGGTGGTGCCGCGAAGGTCGGGGTCATCGCGAAGGACCACCCCGTCATCGCGGGGCTTCCGCCGCAGGCGCACTGACCTCCCATGAGCGTCCGCGACCTCGCCGACTACCCATGGGACGCCGTCGCCCCGTACGCGCAGCGCGCGAGGCAGCATCCTGACGGCATCGTCGACCTCTCCATCGGCTCACCGGTGGACCCCACCCCCGACGTGGTCGCCGACGCACTCCGGCGGGCGACCGACGCGCATGCCTACCCGCAGACGGTCGGCACCCCGGCGCTGCGCGAGGCGATCGCCGCCTGGTACGCGCGCCGACGCGGCGTCCCCGGGCTCACGTCCGCTCACGTGATCCCGACGGTCGGTTCGAAGGAGCTCGTGGCGCTGCTGCCGCTGCTGCTCGCGCTCGGGCCCGGCGACACCGTCGTCCATCCCCGGGCGGCCTACCCGTCCTACGAGGTGGGTGCGCGTCTGGTCGGCGCCGACGCGCTCGCGTCCGACGACCCCGACGAATGGCCCGCGGGGACCCGCCTGGTCTGGCTCAACTCGCCCGGCAACCCCGACGGTCGTGTGCTGGGCGTCGACGACCTGCGCCGCGCCGTCCACCGTGCGCGCGAACTGGGAGCGGTGCTCGCCTCGGACGAGTGCTACGCCGAGCTCGGGTGGGACGGTCCGTGGGCGGATGCCGCTGTGCCGAGCGTCCTCGACCCGCGGGTGACAGACGGGCACCTGACGGGCCTGCTGTCGGTCTACTCGCTCAGCAAGCAGTCCAACCTCGCCGGGTACCGCGCCGCGTTCCTCGCCGGCGACGCCGACCTGGTGGCGGGACTCGTGACCGCGCGGAAGCACCTGGGCCTGATGGTGCCGG
The DNA here is from genome assembly GCF_023715745.1 of Microbacterium oleivorans. GTDB lineage: Bacteria > Actinomycetota > Actinomycetes > Actinomycetales > Microbacteriaceae > Microbacterium > Microbacterium oleivorans_D. The sequence continues at coordinate 546,100 of NZ_JAMBOV010000002.1, forward strand.
GTCCCGTGCAGGACGCCATGGTCGCGGCGCTGGCCGACGACGCCCATGTCGAGCACCAGCGGGCGCTGTACCGGGCGCGTCGCGACGTCCTCAAGCCGGCCGTCGAGGCGGCGGGCTTCCGGATCGATCACAGCGAAGGCGGGCTCTACCTGTGGGCCACCGCGGGGGAGGATGCGTGGGAGTCGATCGCGCGGCTCGCCGAGCTCGGCATCCTCGCGGGTCCGGGACACTTCTACGGCTCGCACTACCCGCAGCACGTGCGGTTCTCGCTGACGGCGACCGACGAGCGCATCGCCGCGGCGGCCCGGCGGCTGACCGCATCCTCGTAGCATCTTCGTAGGTTTCCTCTCACGGATGCCGCGATCCGTTGGGCGCGTCAGGAGAGGTGCCATCTCCCCGTTAGGCTGTGAAGACCGCTCCCGACGACCGCAAGGAGGCTTCGTGACCAACGCGGACACCCCTCAGAAGGCCACCGTGACCATTGGTGACACGACCGCGGAGCTTCCGCTCGTCGCCGGGAGCGAAGGGGTGCCGAGCGTCGACTTCTCCTCGTTCACGAAGCAGACCGGGTACACCTCGCTCGACTACGGCTTCGTGAACACGGCGTCGACGAAGTCCGCCATCACCTACATCGACGGCGATCAGGGCATCCTGCGCTACCGCGGGTACCCGATCGAGCAGCTCGCCCAGCACAGCACCTACCTCGAAGTGGCATGGCTCCTGCTGTACGGCGAGCTCCCCACCGCAGACGAGCTGGCGGGCTGGGACGAGAAGATCCGTCGGCACACCCTCCTCCACGAGGACCTCAAGCACTTCTTCTCGGCCCTGCCGCACACCGCGCACCCCATGTCGGTGCTCTCGGCTGCGACGGCCGCGCTCTCGACGTACTACGAGGGTCAGAGCGACCCTCACAACCCCGAGCACGTCGAGCTCAACACGATCCGGATGCTGGCGAAGCTCCCCGTGATCGCGGCGTACGCGCACAAGAAGAGCATCGGACACGCGTTCCTCTACCCGGACAACTCGCTCAGCTTCGTCGACAACTTCCTGAAGCTGAACTTCGGCAACAACGCCGAGCCCTACGAGATCAACCCGGTCATGTCCCGCGCGCTCGAGCGGCTGCTCATCCTCCACGAGGACCACGAGCAGAACGCCTCGACCTCGACCGTCCGCCTCGTCGGATCGACGGGCGCCAATCAGTTCTCGTCGATCTCGGCGGGCATCAACGCTCTCTACGGCCCTCTTCACGGCGGCGCGAACGAGGCCGTCCTCGACATGCTCGCGCGCATCCGCGACTCGGGTGAGAGCGTCCAGCGCTTCGTCGAGCGGGTGAAGAACAAGGAGGACGGTGTCAAGCTCATGGGCTTCGGACACCGCGTCTACAAGAACTACGACCCGCGGGCGAAGCTCGTGAAGGAGTCCGCCGACGAGGTGCTCCGCGAGCTCGGGGTCGAGGATCCGCTCCTCGCCCTCGCCAACGAGCTCGAGGAGATCGCGCTCAACGACGACTACTTCAAGGAGCGTCGCCTCTACCCGAACGTCGACTTCTACACCGGCGTCATCTACAAGGCGATGGGCTTCCCGACGCGGATGTTCACGCCGCTGTTCGCGATCGGCCGCCTCCCCGGGTGGCTCGCGCACTGGCGCGAGATGCAGAACGACCCGCAGACCAAGATCGGTCGCCCGCAGCAGCTGTACACGGGGGCGACGGAGCGGGACTACCCCGTTTCCCGCTGACGCCCGGGCGGCATGCCGCTATGGTGTGCCCATGGGATGGATGCCGGAAGTGGCGATGTCGTCCGACGACGGCGAGTACGTCGATGACGGCGTGGTGGTCGTCCCGCCGGGGATCGACGACGGTGGTTTCATGGGGACCGGCATGGACGGCATGGCGTCGGGGTTCTCCGCCGTCTTCGGGCTGATCCTCGTCCTCGGGATCGGCGCCGCGATCTTCGGACTCGTCATCCGGGCGCGGAAGTACCGCATCCTGCAGGACGCCGGCATCGATCCGCTGACGGTGGACGCGCAGATCGCGGCACGGGTCCTCCGCAGCGACGTGCTCGCCCCGGCGGAACCCGTCGCCGCCGCACCGGCTGCGCAGCCGTCGATCGAGCAGCGACTCGTCGAGCTCGATGACCTCCGCGCCCGCGGCATCATCAGCGACGAGGAGCATCGCGAGGCGCGCGCCGCCGTCCTAGGGGGCTGATCCGCTCAGGCGTGCAGATCGGCGTTGAGGGTGACGCCCACACCCTCGCGCCGGACGGCTTCGACGGCGCCGGTCAGAGAGTTGCGACGGAAGAGGATGCCGCTGCGCCCCGACAGCTCGGCGGCCTTCGCCGTCGGGACCGTGCCGTCGGCCCGCGGGGTCTCGCCGGAGAGGATCACCTTCGTGCCGGCCGTGATGTACAGGCCCGCTTCGACGATGCAGTCGTCTCCGAGGGAGATGCCGATGCCGGCATTGGCGCCGAGGAGGGTGCGCGCTCCGATGGAGACCCGGTGACTGCCGCCGCCGGACAGCGTGCCCATGATCGATGCGCCGCCGCCGATGTCGCTGCCGTCGCCGACGACGACACCCTGGGAGATGCGCCCCTCGACCATCGAGGCGCCGAGGGTTCCGGCGTTGAAGTTCACGAACCCCTCGTGCATGACGGTGGTCCCGGGGGCGAGGTGCGCACCGAGGCGTACGCGAGAGGCGTCGGCGATGCGCACGCCGGTGGGCACGACGTAATCCGTGAGCCGCGGGAACTTGTCGATGCCGGCGACCTGGATGCCGGCGCGCTGGAGCGCGGGCCGCAGGCGGGTCAGGTCATCGGGGTGTACCGGGCCGGCATTCGTCCACGCGACGTTCGGCAGGTGGCCGAAGATCCCGGTGAGATCGAGCTCGTTCGGTGCGACGAGACGGTGGGAGAGGGCGTGCAGTCGCAGGTAGGCGTCGGATGTCCCGGCGGGCGGGGCGTCGAGGTCGATCTCCACGACCACGACTCCCACCGCGACGGCGCGGCGGTCATCGGCACCGGCGTAGGCGTCGAGCGCTGACGTGTCCACGTCGGCGGGTGCGCGGCCGAAAGCCGGCGCGGGGTACCAGGTGTCGAGGACGGTGCCGTCCTCGCTCGTCGTCGCCAGACCGATACCCCAGACCCACCGCGCGTCACTCATGATTCCAGGCTATCGGGCCGTCGTTAGACTCGACGTCATGCCCCGGCTCGACCTCCGCTCCTCCGCCGTCGACCTGACCCGGACCATCTGCGACATCCCGAGCGTGTCAGACGACGAGACCGTCCTCGCCGACGCGATCTTCGAGGCCGTCTCGGAGCTCCCGCACCTCGAAGTCCACCGCGACGGCGACACGATCGTCGCGCGGACGCAGCTCGGGCGCGCGCGACGCGTCGCGATCGCAGGGCACATCGACACCGTCCCGATCAACGGCAACGTCCCCACGCGCGACGTGGACGTGGACGGTGAGGCGTTCCTCTGGGGGCGCGGCACGGTCGACATGAAGGCCGGGGTGGCCGTCCAGCTGAAACTCGCGGCGGAGCTCACCGACCCTCGGGTGGACATCACGTGGATGTGGTACGACCACGAGGAGGTCGCCGCCGAGTTCAACGGGCTGACCCGGCTCGCGGCATCCCGTCCCGATCTCTTCGCGGCGGATTTCGCGATACTGGGTGAGCCGTCGAACGGTCAGGTCGAGGGAGGCTGCAACGGCACCCTCCGTGCAATCGTCCGCACCGCGGGCGTGCGTGCGCACAGTGCCCGGGCGTGGGTCGGCGAGAATGCGATCCACAAAGCCGCTCCGATCCTCTCCCGCCTCGCCGAGTACCGGCCGCGCGAGATCGAGGTCGACGGACTGCTCTACCGCGAGGGACTCAACGCCGTCGCCATCCGCGGCGGCATCGCCGGCAATGTCATCCCCGACGCCTGCGAGGTCGAGGTCAACTACCGCTTCGCTCCGAGCAGGGACGCCGCAGCCGCAGAGGCGCACGTGCGCGACGTCCTCGCAGGCTTCGAGGTCGAGATCGTCGACCTGTCCGAGGGAGCCCGGCCGGGGCTCGACGCGCCTCTCGCTCAGGACTTCGTGGCGGCGGTGGGCGCGGTCCCGAAACCGAAGTACGGCTGGACCGACGTCGCGCGCTTCTCGGCGATGGGTGTGCCCGCGGTCAACTACGGTCCCGGTGATCCGCACCTCGCCCACCACGACGAGGAGCGCGTGCCTCTCGCTCAGATCGAGGACGTCGAGCGGGGCCTGCGGGCATGGTTGAGCGGCGACTGAGGTCCGCAGCCTCCGTCGCCGGCACCGTCGCCGCCGTCTACCTCTCGGCCCGCCTCGTCACCACCCTGTTCTTCTGGGCCGCCGCCACCCTGTCGGGTCCCACGTCGCGTTTCGGAGCGGACGCGACCATCCCGTCGCTGGCCATGGGATGGGACGCCCAGTGGTACTGGGTCATCGCGGATCGCGGCTATCCGTCGGTCCTGCCGGTGACGGACACCGGGCAGGTGACGGAGAACGCGTGGGCCTTCCTGCCGCTCTACCCGTGGCTCGCGCGTGCCCTCGGGACCGTCCTCGGGGGCTACCCGGCGGGAGCGGTCGTGCTGGCGCTGGTCGCCGGCTACGCGGCATCCGTGGTCCTGTTCCTGATGCTGCGCGAACGGATCGGCGAGACGGCAGCGCTGTGGGCGGTCGTCCTGTTCGCCAACGGCCCCCTCGCGGCGCTGTTCCAGATGGGCTACGCCGAGTCCCTCGGCCTGCTCTGGCTCCTCCTCGCCCTGTGGGCCCTCATGCGGCGGCGCTTCGGCTGGCTCTATCCGCTCATCGTGCTGATGGGGTTCACCCGGCCGGGCGTCCTCGCCTTCGCGCTGCTCCTCGGCCTCTACGGGATCCATCGATGGATGCGTCGGCGGGTCGACCCGCTGCCGGCACGGCAGATCGTGCACATCGTCGCAACGGGTGCACTGGCGACGATCGTGGGCTTCGCGTGGCAGGTGATCGCCGGCGTGGCGACGGGTGACCCGTCTGCGTACCTGGAGACCGAACTGGCGTGGCGGCGCAGTTGGGTCGGGTCGGAGGAGCAGTTCGTCCCGTTCTCGGGATTCCTGACGGCCGCCTCGGTCTGGTTCGGGATCTGGGGTCTGCCGCCCATGCTCGGCCCGGTCGCCCTCGTCATCCTGGTCATCGGGGTCGCCGTCGTCCTGGCGCGCGCCCCGCAGGTGCGCCGTCTGGGCCCGGAGGTCCGGCTGTGGGGCGCGAGCTACCTGGTCTACCTGCTCGCGGTCTTCTTCCCGCAGTCGAGCACCTTCCGGCTGCTGCTTCCCCTCACCCCGGTGGCGGCGGCCGTCGCCGTGCCGCCGTCGCGGTGGTGGCGGATCGGGGTGCTGGTGCTGTGCCTGGGCGGGCAGTGGCTGTGGATCCACGAGATGCTCGCCTTGGGCGACACGTTCTTCCGGATCCCGTGACGATAAGCGTCCGCTGAGAGGCGCGCGCGCCGAAGGCGATCACCCCATTGGGTAGACTAATGGGGAAGGCCGAAGACGAAAGGGAGCCCCACAATGGCAGCCATGAAGCCGCGCACCGGAGACGGACCTATGGAGGCCGTCAAGGAAGGCCGCCTCATCATCGTGCGTGTTCCGCTCGAGGGGGGCGGTCGACTCGTCGTCTCGGTGAACGACGACGAGGCGAAGGAACTGCACAGCGTCCTCAGCGGGGTCGTCGGCGCCGCCTGACCCTGACTCGATGCGAAAGGCCGGTCTCCACGGGGACCGGCCTTTCGGCGTCCTCGGACGCGGTGCGAGAGCTCAGGAGCCGTCGGCGACGGTGGTCAGCTGCAGCAGACCCTCGCCGACGATCGACAGGGCTCCGATCACGGCGGGTGAGGCCTGCGTCTCCTGGATCAGCGATCGGTAGGCGGTCTCGAGGGGGCCACGGCGGACAGGGTCGGCGACGGCGCCGCCGGCGAGGACTCGGGGGACGAGGACCGTGCCCCCGGCTCGGACCAGGCGCAGTCCGTGCTCGACGTACTCGATGACGCCGTCGGGGTCGGCGTCGATGAGGACGATGTCGTAGGAGGCCTCGTTCATGCGGGGAAGGACGTCGGCGGCGCGCCCCGTGATGAAACGCACGCGTGCGGCCGGGACACGGGCATCGGTGAAGGCCTTGCGTGCCACGGCGAGGTGCTCGGGCTCTTTGTCGATGGTGGTGAGGGTGGCCCGCGGTGAGCCGTGCAGCAGCCACAGACCCGAGACACCGCCGCCCGTGCCGATCTCGACGATGTTGAGGGCGCGGCTCGCGCCGGCGATGACCGCGCACTGCGCCCCCACCTCGGGGCTGACCGGGCCTGCGCCGATCTCGAGAGCGTGAGCGCGCGCCCGAGCGATGGCATCGGGCTCGACCGTCGACTCGGCGGCGAATCTGCGTACGGCCTCGTGATCTCCCATGTGGTGAACCTCCGTGGCCCAGCCTAAGCGGGGGCGGATGCCGTGACCCTCAGGCGCACGGGTAACCTGGGAAGCATGTCGAACGGGCTCGATCTGGAGAAGATCCTCCTCATCGCGCTCATCGCCGCACTCCTGCTCGGACCCGAGCGGCTGCCGGGTTATGCCGCCTCGCTCGCGCGGCTGACCCGCCGCGTCCGCGACTGGCTCGACGGCGCCCGCACGCGGGTGAAGGAGGAGATGGGCGACGACTTCGACGAGATCGAATGGCGCAAGCTCGACCCGCGCCAATACGATCCCCGGCGCATCATCCGCGAAGCCCTCATCGACGACGCGCCCGTCAAACCTGTGGCCGCGGGTGCCGCCGCCATGGCCGCCGCCGCGGTCGCCTCCCCGCCGGCAAGCGACCCGGTGAGGTCCGCGGATGCCGAGACGGGCATCGTCCCGTTCGATTCCGAAGCGACCTGACGCGCGGCATCCGCCGCCGGTGATCCTCAGGCGGGGGAGACCGGCAGGGCGCGCCCAGCCAGTGATGGTCGTGTCGTCGTCAGCGCGTCGGCGACAGCCGAGATCGCGCGAGCGGCGGGGTCGCCGGGGTCGGAGAGCACGACGGGCGCACCGGTGTCACCGCCCCGACGCAGGGCCGGACTCAGCGGAACGGACCCGAGGAGGGGAACCGAGTCGCCCGCGGCGGAGAGCGCGGAGGCGACCGCTTCGCCGCCGCCGGCACCGAACACGTCCACGACCGTCCCGTCGGGGAGTGCGAACGCCGCCATGTTCTCGATGACCCCGATGATGCGTTGACCCGTCTGGCGGGCGACGATCCCGCTGCGGACCGCGACGTCGGCCGCCGCCGCCTGAGGCGTCGTCACGACGAGCACCTCCGCGTGGGGCAGGAGCTGACCGACGGAGATCGCGACGTCACCGGTGCCCGGCGGCATGTCGATGAGCAGGACGTCCAGGTCGCCGAAATGGACGTCGGTGAGGAACTGCTGCACGGTGCGGTGCAGCATCGGACCGCGCCACGCCACCGCGGGGGAGGCGCCCTCGGCGAGGAACATGCCGATCGAGATCGTCTTCACCCCGTGCGCGACGGGCGGCAGCATCAGGTCGTCCAGGCGCGTGGGCTGCGGCGGGCGGCCGTCCTCGCCGGCCAGACCGAGCAGACCCGGGATCGAGAAGCCGTGCACGTCCGCGTCGATGAGTCCCACGGCGAGCCCGCGCGCCGCCAGGGCGACCGCGAGGTTGGCGGTCACCGTGGACTTGCCGACGCCTCCCTTGCCGCTCGTGACGGCGATGACCCGTGTCAGCGCGTCGGGGGTGAACGGCATGCTCCGCACGCCGCGGATCCGTTCCACGAGCGCCGCTCGCTCGGAAGGTGTCATGACCCCCACGTCCACGCGGACGTCCTCCACGCCGGTGACGGATGCCGCGGCTTCGCGGACCTCGCGTTCGATGCGATCCGCGGCGGGGCATCCGACGATCGTCAGCGCGATCCCGACGCGCGCCGTGCCGTCGCCCACGGCGATGTCCCGGACCATGTCGAGCTCGCCGATCGGACGTCGCAGCTCGGGGTCGACGACCGCGGACACGGCCCGGCGGATGTCATCCACCGTCGAGGGCGTGCTCACGACGATCGCGGGCCGTCGCCCGGCTGCTCGCGCTCGTCCAGCCGCTCGAGGAGTGCCTTGAGCTCCTGTCGGAGCACGTCGCGACTGATCATCTCGTCCTGCATGTCCGTGAGGGCCATCCGCAGGGCCACGACCTCGCGGGCCAGGTACTCGGTGTCGGCGAGGTTGCGCTCGGCGCGCTGGCGATCCTGTTCGATCTGCACGCGGTCGCGATCGTCCTGTCGGTTCTGCGCGAGGAGGATGAGGGGCGCGGCGTAGGAGGCCTGCAGCGAGAGCATCAGCGTGAGGGCGGTGAAGCCGAGTGCGGCGTCGTCGAACCGCAGCCCCTCCGGCGCCGCGGTGTTCCACACGATCCAGGCGACGCAGAACAGCGTGAGGATCAACAGGAACGCCGGAGTGCCCATCGCTCGCGCGATCCATTCGGTGAAGCGCCCGAACCGGTCGCGCGAGGGCTGCGCCGGTCGGCTGAGGACGCGGCTGCGTCGACCCCGCGGCGCCTCGAACCCCGACTTGGGAGCGCGTGCCATCATCGCCGCACCTGCGGCGTCTCGCGCGGGGTGTCCTGCGAACGCCAGTCATCCGGCAGCAGGTAGTCGATGACGTCGTCGACCGTGACGGCACCCACGAGGTGGCGGGCCTGATCGACGACGGGCAGCGAGACGAGGTTGTAGCTCGCGAGGAGGCGCGCGACCTCTGCGGCGCTGGCCGAGACGGTGATCGGCTCGACGGTGTCGTCGATGATGGCACCCAGTCGCTCGTGGGGCGGGTAGCGCAGCATCCGCTGGAAGTGGACCACGCCCAGCAGACGCCCCGTCGGCGTCTCATACGGCGGCAGCGTCACGAAGACGGCGGCGGCGAGCGCCGGGTGCAGCTCGTGGCGACGGATGAGGGCGAGAGCCTCGGCGACGGTCGCATCGGCGGAGAGCACGATGGGCTCGCTCGTCATGAGGCCGCCGGCGGTGTCGGGCCCGTGCTCGAGGAGGGCGCGGACGTCCTCCGCCTCCTCGGGCTCCATGAGGTCGAGCAGCTGGCCGGCGCGGGCGTCGGAGAGCTGGCCGAGGACGTCGGCGGCGTCGTCGGGTTCCATGGCGTCGAGGATGTCGGCGGCGCGCTCGTCTCCGAGGGCCTCGAGGATGTGCACCTGCTCGTCCTCGGGCATCTCCTCGAGCGCGTCGGCGAGGCGGTCGTCCGGCAGCTCCTCCGCGACTTCGAGCAGGCGCTCCTCGGGGAGGTCGAGGAGTGTGTTGGCGAGGTCGGCGGGCTTGAGTTCGGAGTACGACGCGACCAGGAGCTCGGCGGACTGCGTCTGCCCCGCCACCTGATCGTCGCGTACGTCGTTCCACTGCGCGAAGGTCGTCGGTCCCTTCGCGAACGGCGATGCGCTGGTCTTCGGGCGGCGCAGGAACAACTGTCCGACCTGCCAGTCGCCCAGTCGATCGCGTTCGATGGCGACGTCCTCGATCACGGCCGAACCCGACCCGTCGGTGAGGTGGACGTTGCGGCCGATCAGCTCGGTCATGACACGGACCTCGCCGCCCCGCTGCTCGAAGCGGCGGACGTTGATGAGTCCTGTCGTGATGACCTGACCGGTGGCGATCGAGGTCACCCGTCCGATGGAGAGGAACACGTTGCGTCGGCCGGGGATCTCGACGACGAGACCGACGACTCTCGGAGGGTCGTCCTTGCGGTAGATCACGACCACATCGCGGACCTTACCCAGACGGTCGCCCGCGGGGTCGAAGACGGCGCACCCGGTCAGGCGCGCGACGAAGACCCGTTGCGTACTCACCAGACCAGCGTAGTCGGCGGATCCCTCGCCCTCACTGCGCCCACGCAAAGGCGGGCATGGGAGACTGAGCGCATGAGCATGATGGGCGGGGCCCCGAAGGAGCACGGCGCGACGGTCGCCGAATACACGTCGTACGAGGCGGCGCAGAAGTCGGTGTCGACCCTCATCGGCTCCGATGTGCCGGCACAGGACATCGCGATCGTCGGTCGGGGCCTGCGCTCGGTCGAGCGCGTCACGGGCAGGCTCGGCTACGCGACCGCAGCGCGGTCGGGCGCGATCAACGGCGTCCTGCTGGGCCTCCTGTTCGCCGCCATCTTCGTGCTCGGCAGCCCGGGCGCCGCTCTGCAGCTGTTCGTCGGCGTGATGCTCGTCGGTATCGCCCTGGGCATGCTCATGAGCATCATCAGCTACTCGATCCTCCGCCGTCGCCGGGACTTCACCTCTGTCACCCAGGTGATCGCCGACCACTACGACGTGACCGTGCTGCCGCGGAGCTTCGGCCGTGCCAAGGAACTCCTCGGGGCGGGCGCCGCGCCCACCGCGCCGCAGGCACCGCGAGAGGACCTGTCCGCTCCGCCCCGCTATGGCGAGCGCGTGGACCCCGCCGCCCCCGCCCCCGCATCCGGGGAGCGCGTCGATCCCGCGCCCGCCCCGGTCCAGGGCGAGCGCGTCGACCCCGTTGCCCCGCCGCGCTACGGCGAACGCGTCGACCCGGCGCCTGCGCCGCCCGTGATGCCGCCGCAGGACGGCGACGCACCCGCGCAGCCGCCGGCCCCCGACGCTCCGCGATGATCCCCGTCGCCCTGCCGACCGGCAGGGCCGAGGTGACCGCGGCGGTCGACGTCGCCGACGATCCGATCGCCGTCGTGGCCCTCGCCCACGGCGCCGGAGCCGGGCACGAGCACCCCTTCCTCGCGGGCGCGGCGCGGGCGTGGGCCGCGGCCGGCTTCACGACGGTGCGCTTCGACTTTCCGTACCGGCAGGCGGGACGACGGATGCCGGGCCCCGCCGCACACGCCGTCGAGACGTGGGCCGCGGTTCAGGATTTCAGCCGCCGGCTGGCCCCCGGCATCCCGTTCGTCGCGGCGGGCAAGTCCTACGGCGGGCGGATGGCGTCGATGGCCGCCGCCGAAGGGCGCATCGCGCCCGGCGCCCTTCTGTATCTCGGCTACCCGCTCCACCCGCCGGGCAAGCCCGAGAACGCCCGCACCGCGCACCTGCCGGCCGTGCCCGCGCCGCAGCTGTTCCTCTCCGGTACCCAGGATCCGTTCCTGCAGCCCCTGGCCGACCTGGAGGTGGCCGTCGCGTCCTGCCGGGACGCGGAGATCCTGTGGTTCGAGGGTGCCCGGCACTCCTTCGAGGTCGCGGGGCGGGCCCTCCCCGCTGAGCAGGTCGGGGCGGCGACCGCGTCGGCTGCGCTGCCGTGGCTTCGCGAGCGGCTTCAGCGCCCCGCCGCGTAGCCCTGCACACCGCGGGGATTCGCTGCCGCCCAGAGGATGCCGGTGGCACGGTCCGCGCCCACCGCCGACAGCCTGCCGAGCGCCCAGTCGCCGGCGCGGCTGACGGTGTGTCCGAGGGCGGAGAGACCCCGGAGGACCTCTTCGCCGAGACGGTCCTCGGCGACGACGCCGGTCGGATCCCAGGTTCGAGGCCAGAACGAATCGACCATCGCCGTCGTGTGGAGGGTGGGGGCGTCGATCGCCTGCTGCGCGGTGTAGCCGCCCACGAACATCCGCAGCAGCATGGGGAGCTGCCACTGATCCTGCTGGTCGCCGCCGGGCGTCCCCAGGGCGATCCGGGTGTCGCCGTCGTGCACGAGAGTCGGCGACAGCGTCGTACGGGGCCGCGCACCGGGTCGGAGCGCCGCGGGCGAGTGCTCGTCCAGCCAGCACATCTGCAGGCGGGTTCCGAGGCAGAAGCCCAGTGAGGGGATGGTCGGGGACGACTGCAGCCACCCGCCCGACGGCGTGACGGACACGACGTTGCCCCACCGATCGGCGACGTCGATGTGGCACGTGTCGCCTCGCGTCGAGCCGGACCGGTCGACGGTCGGCTCGCCGGTGCCCGCGGCCGCGGCGACGTCGCGACGGAGCGGCGGTGTCCAGGGGTCGGTGTCCGCACGTCGCGCGGGGCGCCACTGCGACGAGGCCCGCGCGCCCAGGTCGGCGCGCCGATCGGCGGCGACCTCGTCGGTGAGGAGGGCACCGGCATCCGCTCCGTCGCCGAAGGACGCGTCGCGATCGGCGAGGACGAGCTTGAGCGTCTCGACGAGGGTGTGGGCTCCCGCCGTGGTCGAGGGGTCGAGCAGGTCGTCGGGAAGGGGCACCATGATCCGCAGCGCGGCGAGGAGCGCGGGACCCTGCGACCAGGCATCCGCTTTGAACACCCTGCGCCCGCGGAAGGCGACCGACAGCGGCTGCTCGTACCGGGCAGGTGCCTCGACGAGGTCCTCGCGGGTGAGGACGGCGGCGTGATCGGTGCCGCTCGAATGACGGTGCGGATCTGCGAGGACCTCGCAGGCGTCACCGAGGAGCTCGCGCCACTCCGAGCGGGCCGCGTCGATGGCGGCGACACGGTCGCCCCTGTCCGCGCCGGCCGCCGCGAGACGGCGCAGCACCGCGGCATAGGCGGGGTTGCGGTGCAAGGTTCCCGCGTCCGCGGGGGAGCCGTCGGGCATCCACAGCTCGGCGGAGGCGGGCCAGTGATCCCGGAACAGGTCCGCGACCCGTCCGATCGTCGCCGACGCCGCAGGAAGCAGCGGATGCCCCGCCTCGGCGTAGTCGATCGCGAACGACAGCACGTCGGCGACCGACCAGGTGCCGTGGTCGCGGAGGAGGAGCAGCCACGCGTCGACCGCGGCCGGGATCGCCGCGGCGAGTCCGCCGGCACCCGGGACGAGGTCGAGGCCCTCGCGTCGGAAATGCGCGATGGTCGCGCCGGCGGGCGCTGCACCCTGGCCCATGAGGACGGTGGGGGTCGGGGCGTCCGCCGGTTGGAAGAGCCCGACCAGGTCGCCGCCGGGCCCGTTCAGGTGCGGCTCCACGATGTGCAGCACGAACCCGCCGGCGCAGGCGGCGTCGAAGGCGTTGCCGCCGCGTTCGAGCACCGCCATCGCCACGGCCGTCGCCGTGGCGTGCGTCGACGCGGCCATGCCGAAGGTCCCGGTCAGCTGCGGGCGCGTCGTGAACGCCGACGGCGCTGTGTATCCGGCGGTCGTCATCGAGCGGATCTCAGGCGCGGCCGCGTGCGATCCAGGCCTCGACCTCGTCCGCGGTCCGAGGGATGTCGGCCGACAGGTTCACCGGGCCGTCGGCGGTCATGAGGATGTCGTCCTCGATGCGCACCCCGATGCCGCGGAACTCCTCGGGCACGGTGAGATCGTCGATCTGGAAGTACAGCCCGGGCTCGATCGTGAAGACCATCCCCGCCTCGAGCTCGCCGTCGTAGTACATCTCGCGGCGGGCCTGTGCGCAGTCGTGCACGTCGATGCCGAGGTGGTGGCTCGTGCCGTGGACCATGTAGCGGCGGTGCTGGCCGCCGCGGTCGGCGTCGAGCGCCTCCTCCGCGCTCACGGGCAGGAGACCCCATTCGGCCGTGCGGGCCGCGATGACGGCCATGGCCGCCTCGTGGATGGTGCGGAACTTCACGCCCGGTCGCGCGGCGGCGAAGGCCGCGTCGGCGGCCTCGACGACGGCGTCGTAGATGCGTCGCTGCACCGCGGAGAAGGTCCCCGACACGGGAAGCGTTCGCGTGATGTCAGCTGTGTAGAGGCTGTCGACCTCGACGCCCGCGTCGATGAGGACGAGATCACCGGGCACGACGGCGCCGTCGTTGCGGGTCCAGTGCAGGTAACAGGCGTGGGGACCCGAGGCGGCGATGGTGTCGTAGCCCTCGCCGTTGCCGTCGGTGCGCGCGCGCAGATGGAAGACCCCCTCGATCGCCCGCTCGCCTCGCCGTGTGTCGACGATGCGCGGGAGCTCGGCGATGATGTCGTCGAAGCCGCGGCCGGTGGCCTCGACCGCGAGACGCATCTGGGCGATCTCGTACGGATCCTTCACGAGACGCATCTCCGACACGAACCGCGTGAGTTCGTCGTCGACGTCGACCGAGCGGTCCTCAGCCGTGCTCTCGAAGGCATCGATGTGGGCCGTCGGGATGCCGAGATCCGCTGCGACGGCGTCGAGTGCGGGCCGCGGGCCGATCCAGAACTCGCCGATCGTCGCGTCGGCGTAGAACTCCGTCGTCGTCCGGTCGGCACGCTCACGGAGGTAGAGCGTCACGTCGTGTCCGTCACCCGTCGGCTCGAACACGAGGAGCGAGTCGGGCACGGCGTCGGCGCCCCACCCGGTCAGGTGCGAGAAGGCGGAGTGGGCGCGGAACGGGTAGTCGGTGTCGTTCGAGCGCTGCTTGTACGAGCCCGCCGGGATGACCAGCCGCGCGCCGGGGAACGCGGCGGAGACCCGTGCGCGCCGCGCTGCGGTGTAGGCGGCCTCGGGCCGCTGCGCAGGCAGCGACGCAGGGCGCTGCGCCCAGCCTGTCGAGATCGAATCCAGGAACCCGGCGGGGAAGGGCTGCTTGCGGTTGGTGGTCGCCGCAGCCGCGGTCTCGGTGGTCTCCGGTGCGATGGTGTCGCGATCGTCGGTGGTCATCGTCCCAGTCTCGCACCGACTGTGCGGGACGTCAGCCCGCCCGCTCCAACTGCACGATCACCGGACGGTGGTCGCCGCCCGAGCCGTCGAGCGAGGTGACGACCACGGAACCGCTGGCGCGCCACGCATCCGTCGTCATCACGTGGTCGATCGGCGTCCCGAGCAGAGCAGGCCAGGCGGTGTCCCAGGTGCCGACGGCTCCGTTGCCGGTGGCCGAGGCGGCGTCGTGGCAGCGGCCCATCGTGCCGCCGCCGGTCCCCAGACGGCTCATGTGGTCGACGGTCGCGTTGAAGTCGCCCGCCATGATGACGTCGTCGCTCGCGCACTGGTCCGCGATCCAGCGGAGGTCGCTGCGCCACTGGTCCATGTCGCCCTGGCGCGGGGCGACGGCGTGGACGGCTACGACGATCGGCCCGTCCCCGTTCACGGGCATCGCGACGACGCTCGGGACGACCGAGGTGTTCGTCGTCCCCGACGCATCCGATTCGACGACCGCGTAGTCGCCGAGGTCGGGGGAGATGAGCAGCGTCGTGTAGGTGGCGTCCCAGCCCTGGTAGTTCTCCTCGTGCACCCACATCGGGTTGCCGCGGTCGCGCATCGCGATCGCGATCGCCTCACCCGTGTCGTCATTGGTCTCGGGGAGTGCCACGATGTCGACGTCCATCGCGATCGCCGTCGTGACGACGGCGTCGACGTCGGTGGCGGGACCGGCGGTGTTCCACGTCATGACGCGGATGCTGTCCGCGGTCTTCTCGGGGAGTCCGGTCGTGCCGACACCGCGGACCACCAGGATGCCGACGTTCGCCCCCGCGGCCAAAACGCCGATCATCGCGAGCCCGGCGCCGAAGCCGCGCGAGCGCCGCCCCAGGCAGATCAGCAGCCCGACGAGCGCGAGGACCGCGAAGGCGAGCGCGACCACCGGGCGCAACGACACCAACTGCGCGATCGGGAAGGTCTGTTCGAGACGGAAGAACTGCGGCCAGGTCAGCACGGCGGCGACGATGGCGGTGGCGATCGTGAAGAGGATCCCCGTCAGTCGCAGCACACCACGACATTAGGCGGGCAGGCTGGGGAGTTTCTGCGCGCGGTACGCTCGAGATCATGTCCGCCGGGTCCGTCGCTCCCTCGGGCCCGCTCGCGCCCGGCGACCTGCACCTGCACTCGGATCACTCCGACGGGACCGAGCCCCCCGCCGCCGTCATGGCGGCGGCCCACCGGCACGGCATCCGCACCGCGGCGCTCACTGATCACGACACGACGTCGGGGTGGGCCGAGGCGGCCGATGCCGCCGTCTCGCTCGGCATGTCCTTCCTGCCGGGGATGGAGCTCTCGGCGCGCCATGAATGGCGGAGCGTGCACGTGCTCGCCTACCTCATCGATCCCGACGACGCGGGTCTGCGGGCACTGACCGACCGCATCCGGGAATCCCGGCTGACCCGAGCCCGGACGATGGCCGACCGGATCGGCCGCGATTACGCCCTCACGTGGGAGGACATCGAGGCGCAGACGGCCGAGGGGGCGACGGTGGGGAGGCCGCACATCGCCGACGCCCTGGTGGCCCGCGGTCACGTCCGCGACCGCGGCGAGGCGTTCAGCGGCATCCTGTCACCGCGCAGCGACTACTACGTCGCGCTGTACGCACCCGACCCGGTCACGGCCGTCGCGGCCGTCGCGGGCGCCGGCGGCGTGCCCGTGATCGCGCACCCGGCCGGTCGGGCGGGGCTGCTGCCCGACCGCCTCGTTCGCGGCATGCTCGATGCGGGCCTCGCCGGGTTCGAACTCGGGCACCGTGAGAACACGGAGCCCGCCCTCGGGACGCTCCGCAGACTCGTCGCGGAGCACGATCTCATCGCGACGGGCTCGAGCGACTATCACGGTCGCGGCAAGCCCAACGTCCCCGGGGAGAACACCACGCCCGAGGCCGCGATCGCGCGGATCGTCGCCCTCGGGACGGGGAGCTCGCTCGTCGCGCCGTAGCGCGACGACAGGTGATCAGGCGCCGGCGACGGGCGCCCCGGCGCCGGATCCGCCGCGACGACGGCGGCGCCGGCGTGCGGGAGCGGGCTTGCCGTCGTGGTGCTCCTTGCCGGCTCCGTCGTGCGTGCCGGCCCCGTCGGCGGTGCGGTCCTGCGTGTCACCCGAACCCGCGGACGAGTCGGATGCCGCGGCATCCGCCCCCTCGGCGAACGTCGAGCCGACCTTCGCCTCGCCGCCACCGGAGCGCCGCCGGCGACGACGGCGCGTGCCGGCCTCGCCGGACTGGTCGGCCGCCGCGTCAGCGGCCCGCTCCGGTGCGGCCGATGAGCGTGCGGGGGCCGACTTGGGCGCCGTGGCGATGCGTCCCTTCGTGCCCGCCGGGATGTCGAGGTCCGTGTAGAGGTGCGGGCTCGACGAGTAGGTCTCGACGGGCTCGGGCTGACCGAAGTCCAGCGCACGGTTGATGAGGGCCCACTTGTGCAGATCGTCCCAGTCGACGAACGTCACGGCGATACCGGTCTTCCCGGCACGGCCGGTGCGGCCGGCGCGGTGCAGGTAGGTCTGCTCGTCGTCGGGGATCGTGTGGTTGATCACGTGCGTGACGTCGTCGACGTCGATTCCGCGGGCGGCGACGTCGGTGGCGATGAGGACATCGCGCTTGCCGGCCTTGAACGCGGCCATGGAGCGCTCGCGCGCCTCCTGGCTCATGTCGCCGTGCACGGCGCCGGCGCTGAAGCCGCGGTCATTCAACTCGTCGACGAGACGCTGCGCGGCCCGCTTGGTACGGGTGAAGATGACCGTCTTGCCGCGACCCTCGGCCTGCAGGATGCGGGAGATGACCTCGTCCTTGTCGAGCGAGTGCGCGCGGTAGACGAGGTGCTTGATGTTCGCCTGCGTGAGGCCCTCGTCGGGGTCGCTCGCGCGGATGTGGATGGGGTTCGACATGAACCGGCGGGCGAGGGCCACGATGGGGCCGGGCATGGTCGCCGAGTAGAGCATCGTGTGCCGGACCGGCGCGACCTTCTGGAAGATCTTCTCGATGTCGGGGAGGAACCCGAGGTCGAGCATCTTGTCGGCCTCGTCGAGGACGACCTCGGTCGCGTTCGACAGGTCGAGCAGCCGCTGGTTGTTCAGGTCGATGAGGCGGCCGGGGGTGCCGACGACGATCTGCGCGCCGGCCTTCAACTGGTCGATCTGACCCTCGTAGGCCTTGCCGCCGTAGATGGCCACGACACTCGTCGCGCGGCCCGAGGTCAGCATGTCCATGTCTTCGTAGACCTGGACCGCGAGCTCACGGGTCGGAACGACGATGAGGGCCTTCACGCCCGGCTCGGGGTTCAGGCCCAGACGCTGGACGACGGGGATCCCGAAGCCGAACGTCTTGCCGGTGCCCGTCTTGGCCTGGCCGATGATGTCCTGACCCGGCAGGCCGAGGGGGATCGTCTGCTCCTGGATCGGGAAGGTGTCGACGATGCCCTTGTCGGCGAGGGTGTCGACGATGTCCTGGTCGACTCCGAGGTCTGCGAACGTGGTCATGACTGCTTCCGTGCCTGTCTGGCGGTGAGACGCCGCCGTGATGAGGGTCCACGCCCTTCACTCAGCCCCAGGCGCGGGGTCCCGATCCGACGCCGGGACGCATCCACCCTACCGGAGGGGTGCGCCCGGCCCCGTAGGCTGGTGCCGTGGTGAGGTGGTTCTGGCAGCGGCGGCCCCCCGGTCGCATCCTGCGGCTGCGCTCGCGCGACGAGGCGAGCGACGTCCGTCGTGTGGACTTCGAGCAGCTCGCGCCCGACGTCGCCACCTACCTGGGGCAGGCGGCCTACCTGCAGCTGGGGTACGTCGAGACGCTCAGCTCCGTCATCGAGCGCAGCCCGGAGCTCGCTCACAAGGAATCCCTCTCGCGGGCCGCAGGGGCGGCGCTGTCCAAGCACCAGGCGCTCGTCGCTCTCATCCGCGATCGCGGCGAGGATCCCCTCGAACTCATGCTGCCGTTCCGCGAGCCGCTCGACGCGTTCCGCCGGGCCACTCACGGCGCGCGAGCTCTCGAGACGATGCTGTCGGTCCACCTGACGGCGGGCCTGCTCGACGACTTCTACCTGTCGCTGTCCGGCAGCTACGGCGAGACGGGACGCCGCGCGGCGGCGATCCTCCGAGCGGATGCCGACCGGTCGCCGCTCGTGGGCATCATCACCGACGCCATCTCCGCCGACGATGAACTGCGTTCGCTGTTGAGCCTGTGGGGGAGGCGCCTCGTCGGAGACACCCTCCTCGTCGCCCGGGCCGCACTGCGACCGGGTACCTCCGAACGACCGGGCGCCCTCGACCGGGACGACGAGAAGCAGGTGGAGCCCGTGTTCACCCAGCTGCTGGGGGCGCACTCGCGCCGCATGACGAGCATCGGCCTCGACGCCTGACCGGGGCCGCCTGCGGGGAACTCAGGCGATGCCGAGCTCGCGGCGGGTGCGCGCGTCGCGCGAAGCGCGCGAGCGCGAGACGAGGGTGAGCGCCGCGGCGGTCAGCACGATGGGGAGGAGGATGCTGGCGAGCCAGATCCATCCCGCATCGGGACCGAGGCCCGCCCAGGTCAGCGCGGTCCAGGTAGCGGTGCCGAAGGACGCACCCAGCAGAGGGCCGACTGCGACACCCCGCAGCGCGCGCTGCGGGAGCGCGAAGTGCACGGCCGTCCCCCCGATCGCCCCGAAGACCAGCGCCAGGACGATCAGCATGTCAGGCGACGAAGCCGACGCGGCGCGACTGGTCGGTGCCGACCTCGACGAATGCGATGCCGGCGGTGGGGATGACGTAGGTGGCGCCCTTGGAGTCGGTGAGGGTCACGTAGGTCGCGCCGCTGTCGAGAGCGGCGGTGACGGTCTGCTTCACGGCGTCGGCCGTCTCGTTCGAGTCGAAGCCGAGCTCGCGCGAGTTCGCGATGCCGATGCGGATCTCCACGGTGGTGCCTGCCTTTCCCGGCCCGGGTCTCCGGGCGCGTCTCGAGCCTACGACACCGGCTCGGGGCGGGACGCGCGCAGCCGCTCGCTGTCGGCGAACGTGCCGACGTGCGACGCGCGGTCCGCTGCGCGACGGGTGTCGGCGGTGCCGATTACCGTGGATCGCATGCCCGCACCGCCGTTCGTCCTCGATGCGGCGCAGCAGGCGGTGGTGCAGCTCGATCCGATGACGTCGGGTGTCGTGATCGGTGCGCCGGGGGCAGGCAAGACGGCGACCCTCGTCGCCCGTGTCGTCGCCCTCATCGACGACGGGATGCGTCCGGACGAGATCATCGTGCTCACGCCGACACGGTCGGCGGCGACCGCGCTGCGCGATCGACTCGCCGTCGGCGTCGGCGTCGCGACGAGTGGGCCGCTCGCCCGGTCCGTGCCGGCGTTCGCCTACCAGGTGGTGCGGTCGCACGCTGTCCACGCGGGGGAGGAGCCGCCGCAGCTGCTCACCGGGCCCGATGAGGACCGCATCATCGCGGACCTGCTGATGGGAGACGCGGAGGACGAGGCCACGGGCCCGTCGCGATGGCCCGATTGGCTTCCGGCAGACATCCGGGGCACGTCCGGGCTGCGTGCCGAGATCCGCGCCTTCCTCGCGGAGATGACGACGCTCGGCATCGAGCCCGACGAACTCGCGGCGCGTGCCGCGGCCACGGATCGCCCGGTGTGGGCCTCGCTCGCGTCTTTCGCACGCGAGTACCGCGCCGTCCGCGCGCGGATGCGCGGCGCGCACCGGGACGCGGCGGGACTCGTTCGTGAGGCGGTCGGACTGCTGCGCGACGCGCCGGTGGGCTCGCCGGCGCTCGGGGCGGTGTCGGGTCTGCGCGTGATCCTCGTCGACGACGCGCAGGAGCTGACGCTGGGCGGCGTGGAGGTGCTCGAGGCCTGTCGGGCGCGGGGGGTCGCGGTGCTCGCGTTCGGCGATCCCGATGTCGGCTCCGGCTCCTTCCGCGGCGCGCGCCCAGAGAACTTCGCCCGCCTCGCGACGCAGACCCACGTCCTGGACCGCGTCCATCGCGGCACCGCCGCTCAGCGGGACATCGTCGCTCAGATCACCTCGCGCATCGGCGCTGCGGGCCTCGTGGCCCACCGGCATCCGCCCGCCGGCGTCGACCCGGACGACAGCGTGCGCGCCTTCTCTCTCCGCTCGGGGGCGGAGGAGTTCGATCTCATCGCCCGCGCGCTCCGCGAGCGGCACGTTCACGACGGTGTGCCCTGGGAGCAGCTGGCCGTCATCGCCCACGACTCCCGCCAGGTGAACGCACTGGAGGCGGAACTGTCGGCGCGGGACGTGCCGACGGCGGCCGTCGGTCCGGCGCGCGCCCTCGCCGAGACGCCGATCGTCCGGGACCTCCTTCGGGCCGTCGACCTCGCAGCGGTGACCGAGGAGGTCCGCACCGACGACGACGTCCTCGACGTGCTCGTCGGCGGCGGTCTCGACCCGGTCGAGCTCCGGCGGCTGCGCGCGGCGCTGCGTCATGCGGAACTCCGCGGCGGCGGCGAGCGGTCCGCGCGCGAGCTCCTCGCCTCGGGTGTGCGTCACCCCGTGGAGTTCGATGTCATCGACACCCCCGAGGCCCGGCGGGCCGCCCGTCTCGCTCGGACGTTGGCCGACGTGGCCGAGCAGATCCGGTCCGGTGCGACGGCGCACGAGCTGCTGTGGACGGTGTGGGAGCAGCGCGGGCTCGAGCGCCAGCTGCGCACGCTCGCCGACGGACAGGGGCCCTTGGCCGATCAGGCGCGCCGCGACCTCGATGCGGTGGTCGCCCTGTTCGAGGCGGCGAAGCGCCACGGCGAGCGGGAGGATGGCACAGCCCCCGTCGACCACCTGCGGGCGCTCCTGCACTCGGAAGTGGCCGAGGACCGCCTGCGTACGGGTACCGTCGCGACGGGCGTGCAGATCTCCACGCCCGCTGCCGCGCTCGGACTCGAGTTCGACACCGTCGTCGTCGCCGGGGTGCAGGACGGTGTGTGGCCGAACCTCCGACTGCGGGGCAGCCTGCTCGAGACGGCGCGATTGGCCGAGGAGGACACGGAGCTCGACACGGCGGATCGCCGCCGGAGTGTGCTGCACGACGAGCTCCGGCTGTTCGCGCGGGCGGTGTCGCGAGCGCGCTCACGACTCATCGTCACGGCCGTGGACGACGACGACACCGGACCGAGCGTCCTGTTCGACCTCCTGCCGCCCGCCTCGCCGGCACCGCGATCGGCGGAGCACCCGCTGACCCTCCGCGGCCTCGTCGCCGCTCACCGGCGACGCCTGACCGACCCACGGTCCTCGGACGCGGATCAGGCGGATGCCGCGGGTCAGCTCGCGCTCCTGGCGGCGGCCGGTGTGCCCGGAGCAGACCCGGCCCAGTGGTACGGCCTCGCCGATCCCACGAGCACCGCGGCGCTGCGAGACCTCGACGCGGCGCCGTTGCGCGTCTCGCCGTCCCGTATCCACGCGCTCGAGCAGTGCCAGCTGGATTGGGCCATCGGTGACCTGGGCGGAGACCCCGGGACCGCCGTCGCGGGCCTCGGCACCCTGCTCCACGGCGCCCTCGAGCACGTCGCCACCGCAGATGAGGATGCGCTCTGGTCGTACGTCGAGGCCGGCTGGGCGCAGCTGGAGTTCGAGGCGCCGTGGATCGACGAGGCCGAGCGCCGTCGTGCGCGCGATCTGGTCTCGCGCCTGGCCGCGTATCTGCGCGACACGGAGCGGGCGGGCACGACCCTGGTGGGCGCCGAGCCGCACTTCGAGGTCGAGCTCCCGGTTCCGGATGCCGCCCACCCGGCGATCCTCTCGGGCTACATCGACCGCGTCGAGCGGACCAGCGACGGTCGCGTCGTCATCGTCGACCTCAAGACGGGGCGCAGTGAGGCGACCAGCGATCGTGCGGCGACCGACAACCCGCAGCTCGCCGCCTACCAGCTCGCATTCGAGCGCGGCGCGATCCCCGCGGCGGTGGGTGCAGAAGCCGGCGGTGCGAAGCTGCTGGTGCTCAAAGGGACACGCAACGGACCCTACGCCGAGCCGCGGCAGGAGCCGTTCGACGACGAGACGCGTGCCGCGTTCCTCGGCCGGGTCGACGACGCGGTGCGGATCATGCGCGGCACCACCTTCATCGCCCCCTTCGAGGAGCACTGCCGCGACGACCACACACGCGGGCTGTGCCGCATCCATACGATCGGGCCGGTGAGCTCCGCGTGATCCCGGCCCCCCTCAGTCCCGAGGCCGTCGCCGCGGCCCTCGGGCAGTTCCCTCCCACGGCAGAGCAGTCAGCTGTCATCTCGGCGCCCTTGTCGCCTGCGCTCGTCGTCGCGGGCGCAGGCAGCGGCAAGACCGAGACGATGGCCGGCCGCGTCGTGTGGCTCGTTGCGAACCGGCTGGTGCGCCGCGACGA
Organism: Microbacterium oleivorans; assembly: GCF_023715745.1. GTDB lineage: Bacteria > Actinomycetota > Actinomycetes > Actinomycetales > Microbacteriaceae > Microbacterium > Microbacterium oleivorans_D. Next base: position 568,957 of record NZ_JAMBOV010000002.1, read on the forward strand.
GGTGCTCGGGCTGACCTTCACGCGGAAGGCGGCCGGCGAACTCGCGGAGCGCATCGGATCACGTCTGCGACGGCTTGCGGAGTTCGAACAGCGCGGCCTGCTGCCGCACCTGGGCCGCCTTCACGCCGAGGGCCGCCTCGACGTGTTCGGCGAGCTCGAGCGGACAGGCGCGCCTGAGTCCGCACGGCGTGCGGCTCTGGATGCACTCGCCCCGCCCCCGGCGGCACCGGACGGGGCGGACGGCCTCCTGGAGCGGCCGGCGGTCTCGACCTACAACAGTTTCGCCGACGCCATCGTGCGCGAGAACGCCGTTCGGATCGGTCGCGACGCCGAAGCGGTCGTACTGAGTGAATCCGCGGCATGGCTGCTCATGCGGCAGGTCGTCCTGTCCTCCGATGATCCCCGCCTGCCCGATCGCGCGGAACGTCCGTCCACGATCATCGACGCCGCGCTGCGCCTCGCCCGCGACAGCGTCGACAACCTCGTCGATCCGACGGACATCGAGGCCTTCGCCGCCGCGTTCCAGGACGTGTTGGAGCGGCCGAGCCAGCGGGCCGGGACCACCGTCTACACCGACGTCCGCACGGCGGCCGAGAAGGTCTCGGGACTTTCCGTCCTCGTCGAGCTCGCCCGGACCTACGAGGCGGAGAAGCGTCGTCGGGGGCTCATCGACTTCTCCGACCAGGTCGCCGGCGCCCTGCAGGTCGTGCGGTCGCATCCGGCCGTCGCCGCGGAGCTCCGCGAACGCTACCGGGTCGTGCTGCTCGACGAGTACCAGGACACGTCGGTCGTGCAGACCGATCTCCTCGCGACGCTCTTCGGGGGCACCGCCGTCATGGCTGTGGGCGATCCTCATCAGTCGATCTACGGATGGCGCGGAGCGAGCGCCGGCAACCTCGGCGACTTCGCTCGGACGTTCGACCCGCATGCGGAGGGACGCACCTACGCGCTGCTCACCAGCTGGCGCAACGGCGTCGACGTGTTGCGCGCGGCGGGCGCGGTGCTCGCTCCTCTCGACGCCCCTGTCGACGTGGGATCACTCCGTCCGCGTCCGGGCGCTCCCGACGGCAGGGTCGACATCGTCGTCCGCGACGATGTCGACGCCGAGGCGGATGCGGTCGCCGAGTGGTTCGGGGTGGTGCGGGAGGAACGTCGCCGCATCGGACGGGCGACGACAGGCGCCGTCCTCCTGCGCAGCAAGAAGCACATGCTGCGTTTCGCGGAAGCCCTCGGACGGCGCGGCATCCCGCATCGCATCCTGGGGCTCGGCGGACTGCTGTCGACACCGGAGGTCGTGGATGTCGTCTCGGCGCTCCGGGTCATCAGCGACCCGCGGGCCGGTTCCGCCCTGATCCGCCTGCTCGGCGGACCCCGCTGGTCGATCGGACTCGCCGACCTGCGAGAGCTCGCGCAGGTGGCGGCACGCCTGGTCCGCCATGACACCGCCCTGCAGCCTCTTCCGCCGGAACTGGCGGAGATCATCCGCGGATCCGCGGGCGACGAGGGTGGCTCGCTCGTCGCCGCGCTCGACTTCGTCGCCCGCCAGAAGGCCGATCACGGGTGGCTGAGTGGCTTCACGCCCGCCGCGCGCGAGCGACTGCGTGAGGCCGGTGCCGTCTTCGCCGGGTTGCGGCGGGCGGCCACCTTGCCGATCCCGGAGCTCGTCCGGCTCATCGAGAACGAACTCCGGCTCGACATCGAGCTCGCGGCCAACGAGTCCCGCGGTCCCGCGCGCACGGCATCCGATCAGCTCCGGGCCTTCGTCGACGAGTTGCACGGCTTCCTGCAGACCGACGAGCGGGGATCGCTGCCCAGCCTGCTCGCCTGGCTGGACCGCGCCGAGCGGATCGACGAGTTCGCCCCCCGCACCGAGCCCCCCGAGGACGATGTCGTCCAGCTCCTCACGATCCACGGATCGAAGGGCCTGGAGTGGGATGCCGTCGCCGTCGTCCGCGCCGTCGAGGACGAGCTGCCCGCGGCACTCCGGGACGCACAGGGATGGCTCGGCTTCGGTGTGCTGCCGTACTCGTTCCGCGGCGACCGGGAGTGGCTGCCGGAGTTCCTCTGGCGCGCACACGACGCCCCGACGCAGCAGGACCTGAAAAAGGAGCACGGGGCGTTCAAGGACGGCATCCGCGAGCGGCATCTCGCCGAGGAGCGCCGGCTCGCTTACGTCGCGGTGACCCGCGCGAGGGAGCACCTGTTGATCTCTGCGGCGCCGTGGGCGGGGACGAAGAAGCCGCGAGAGGTCAGCCGTTTCGTGCGTGAGATCGCCGAGGAGCTCGGGACCCCGCTGCCGGAGTCCGACCTGACGGACAATCCCTACGAGGGTGCGCGGGCGACCTTGGCGTGGCCCATCGACCCGCTCGGCGCGCGGGCGACACGCGTGCGGGATGCCGCGGTGCGAGTGCGAGAGGCGATGTCGCTGCCGCCCGCGACGCCGACGCGCGACCTGGAACTCCTGCTCGCCGAACGTGCGGCACGCGCGGCCGGGCGCGCTCAGCCCGCTCCCACGCGCATCCCGGCATCCCGGTTCAAGGACTTCGTGGCCGACTACGCGGCCGCCGCGACCGCCGCTGCGCGGCCGCTGCCGGAGCGCCCGTACCGCCAGACCCGCCTCGGAACCCTCTTCCATGCGTGGGTCGAGCAGCGCTCGGGCCTCGTGGGGCGCGGACGTTCGGCGGACGACGTCCTGTGGGATGACGACGATGATGCGGTGTCGTCGACCTCGCCTGCGGATGCGGAGGCGCTGAACCGGCTCCGGCAGGCGTTCCTCGCGTCGGAGTGGGGAGACCTGCAGCCGATCGAGGTCGAGACGGAGATCGACTTCGTCGACCCCGACGCGCTGGGGGACGGTCGCCCCCACGTCGTGATCTGCAAGCTGGACGCCGTCTACCGCCGCGGCGACCGGATCGAGATCGTCGACTGGAAGACCGGGCGCCCGCCCCGCACCGAGACGGAGCGGACGGAGCGGATGCTGCAGCTCGAGCTCTACCGCCGTGCGTACCACGCGAAGCACGGCGTGCCGATGGAGCAGATCGACGTCGCGCTCTATTACGTGGCCGACGGCATCATCCTCCGCGGCTGACGACGAAACCCTCAGGCGGTGCCCGTCCACCGGCGCAGCGCGTTCTTCGCGGCGTCGTCGGGGTCGCGCTCTTCCGCGGCGGGGGCCTCGTCTGCACCAGGCCAGTCGCTGAACTCGATCGGTTCGGTCTCCTGGTCGAGGGTGCCGGCAGCGGCGGGCTCCGAGGGGGCGTCGTCATCGACGAGGTCGTCGATGAGTCCCGGATCGTACGCATCGGTGTGCATCGACGTGTCGACGGCGTCGGTGGCCCCTGCGGGCACCCGCCCCAGCGCCGCGATGGCGTCGTCGACGCTGACCGTCCCGCTGCCGATCGGCGGCTCGTCGCGCACACTCTCGTCCAAGGACTCGAGCAGCGTCACGGCGTCCGCCATGACGGACTCGGAAGCCGAATCGTGGCCGTGCACCAGCCACTTGGCGAACTCGAGCTCAGCGTGCAGGCGGGCCCGTTCGGCGAGCATCGGGTCGGGGGAGCGGCCGGCGGCGGAGCTGTACGCGACGATGACGTCGGATGCCGCATCGGGCGCGCTCGCGATCCACCGCAGGTCCTCGGCGGGATCGCCGATGCTCACACCGCCCCATGTGAGCAGGCCCGCGACCGTGGGAACCCCGTCGACGTCGGTCACGGTGAATGCGGACGGGTCCACTCCACCGAGGGTCACCGTGGGTTCGACGTGCCAGAGGGCGTCGAGGGCGACGGCGCGGCTCCACCGACGGAGGAGTCCGAACGGCAGGCGACCGGTCGCCTCGGCGCGATCGAGGAGTCGCTCCGTGTCCGCGCGGACCTGCGCGGCCGTGCGCACGGGGAGGCCCGCCCCCTGCACGATCGACGCCGGCAGATCGTGGATGCCGGCGATCGCTGCGGCGATGGCCGTGGCGACACCGCGTCCGGGCGGGATCTGGCTGGCGTCGACGCGGTAGCCGGGCAGGTGGGTCTGCACGCGCGCGGTGCGCGAGCCCAGACGCGTCTGGCCGATGTGCTCGGGGGCGCGGAACGGGATCATGGCCCGGACACCCGCCGTCAGCGCGGCCAGCGCGGTCGTCTCGCGGACGGCCTCCGCCTCGGCCTCGTCGCTCTCGGGCACCCGCACCACCAGACGGGTCCCGTCGTCGAGGTGCACCACGGCGCTGTCGAACCGCCCGCCGGCGCCCTCGGTGAGGGTCGCGGCACCCGTGATGCTCGTGCGCACACCCGTCGCCTGCGAGAGGACCGCCGTGGCAGCCGCGGCTAGAGTGAGAGGAGAGCGTGCCATGCCCCCCAGGGTAGGCGGGGCGCGCCCCGGCGCACCGGCGCCACGCCCGCAAGAGAGGTCCTCGATGACGACGAAGGACGTCCCGCCGCCACTGGCCCGCGCAGTCATCGACCGCGCGGCCGAGGAGCGGCTCGACGAGAATCTGCTCGAGCGCATCCGCGCCGATGCGAACACCCGCGTTCTCCTGCTGCACGGCGACCGTGCCCCCGTGGCGCCGTCGAACGCCCTGCGGTGGGTGGCACCCGATGTCGTGCCCGAGGGGGCACGGTGGGCGTTCCTCGGTCGTGACGACGCGCATCGTGCCGTCGCGGTCGCTGCACTCCCGTCATCCGCCGACGAGCCTGCGATCGCGGACGTCGAGTGGGGCGGCCTGCGTGCCCTGGGCGGCGACCTCGATCCTGATGAGGCCGGCCGCTTCGTGCAGGGTCTGAGCATCGGACGGTGGCTCATCGACGCGCCGTTCTGTCCGGCGTGCGGGGGAGAGACGCGCATCGAGCAGGCCGGGTGGTCCCGCCGCTGTCTGCAGTGCGGTCGGCAGCACTTCCCGCGGACGGACCCCGCCGTGATCGTCGCCGTCGCCAGTGCCGACGGCGAGCGGCTGCTCCTCGGCCGGAACGCCGCGTGGGGGGACATCCCCACGTATTCGACCTTCGCCGGATTCGTCGAGGCGGGCGAATCCCTCGAGACGACCGTCGAGAGGGAGGTCGCGGAGGAGGCGGGGGTCCGGCTCGATCGCGTCGTCTACCGCGGGTCGCAGGCGTGGCCGTACCCGCGATCGCTCATGCTCGGGTTCACGGCCCACGCGGTCGCCGACGACGAGGCGCGCGCCGACGGCGAGGAGATCCTCGACGTCCGATGGTTCAGCCGCGACGAGATCCGCGACGCCCTCGCCGGTCGAGGGGAGATCCGCCTGCCGGGCCGCGCGTCCATCGCGCGGAGCCTCATCCTCCGGTGGGTGGGGGAGTGAGCGTCGACCCCCTCGCGGACCTCGACGAGCGGCAGCGCGAAGCCGCATCGACCCTGCGCGGCCACGTGTGCGTGCTCGCGGGCGCCGGGACCGGGAAGACCCGTGTCATCACGCATCGGATCGCGCACGGCGTCGACACCGGCGCCTACTCCCCGCAGCGGGTCATGGCGGTCACGTTCACGACGAAGGCCGCGGGGGAGCTGCGCGGGCGTCTGCGGGCCCTCGGCGTCGAGGGTGTCGCCGCGCGGACCTTCCACGCTGCCGCCCTCGCCCAGCTGAACTTCTTCTGGCCGCAGGTCGCCCGTGACACCGCGCCCGCCATCGTCGACAGCAAGGTGCGGCTTCTTTCGCACGCCGCGGACGGGATCGGCCTCCGGCTGGACGCCTCCACGCTGCGCGACGTCGCCTCGCAGATCGAGTGGCGCAAGGTCACCATGCGGTCGATCGAGCAGTACGCGATCGACCGTCCCGGCGGCATCCCGGGTCTGGCCCTCGACCCCCTTCTGGCGCTGCAGCACACCTACGAGAAGCTGAAGGACGAACGCCGGCAGCTCGACTTCGAGGACGTCCTGCTCGCGTGCGCGGGGATGATCGAGTCGGAGCCGCGAGTCGCCGCAGCCGTGCACGAGCAGTACCGGCATTTCACCGTCGACGAGTTCCAGGACGTGTCACCGGTGCAGAACCGGCTCCTGGAGCTGTGGCTCGGCGACCGGCGTGACCTGTGCGTCGTGGGTGACGCCAGCCAGACCATCTACTCGTTCGCGGGCGCCGACCCCCGGTATCTCCTCGACTTCGCCTCGCGCGAGGACGATGTGACCGTCGTGCGGCTGGAACGCAACTATCGATCGGATGCCGCGGTCCTCGCCGTCGCGAACGAGCTCATGCGCGGTCGTCCCGGAGCTCTGCAACTCGTCACACCGGCACCGGCGGGGCCCGCGCCCGAGGTGACGGCGTACGACGACGACGCCGCCGAGGCCGACGGCATCGCGAACCGGATCGCGGCGCAGATCGCCGCCGGGGTCGATCCGCAAGAGATCGCCGTCCTCTATCGGTTGAACGCCCAGTCGGCCCCGCTGCTGTCCGCGCTGTCGTCGCGCGGCATCGCGGCCACGGTCCTCGGCGGGAAGAGGTTCTGGGACCTTCCCGAGGTCCGCCAGGCTCTGCTGGCCCTTCGCGGTGCCTCCGTCGCGCCACTGTCGGGATCATTCCTCGCGACCGTCCGGGACGTGCTCCGCTCACTCGGGCTGACGGATGAAGCGCCACCCGCGGGCGGGGCGCTTCGCGATGCGTGGGAGGCGCGCGCCGCCGTGCTCCGTCTGGCCGAGGAGGCCTCCGACGGCACGACGCTTCGCGCGTTCACGGACGAGCTCACCGCGCGGGCGAAGGCGCAGCATGAACCGACGATGCGGACGGTGACCCTCGCGACACTGCACGCCGCGAAAGGCCTCGAATGGCCGCACGTGCACCTCATGGGGCTCAGCGAGGGTCTGCTCCCGATCTCGTACGCGACGACCTTCGAGCAGATCGACGAGGAGCGCCGTCTGACCTACGTCGGGGTCACGCGGGCCGCGCGTACGCTGTCGCTGTCGTGGGCCCGGCGTTCCGGGAATCGTGAGCGTCAGCGCTCCAGATTCCTTCAGGAGATCGGCAGAGGCACGCTGCGTGAGGGCGGTGCACGCGGGTCTCGCACTGTCCGCCGGTCGCGCTGAGGACGACCGACCTCCCCGCGTCCCCGGTGCGCAGGATGCGTGCGGCGAGCGCCGCCGCCTCGACCGCGAGGAGCGGTTCGGTGGGCACGGACGGTCGCGCGAGCAGCTGAGCCGCCACGAGCGGCCAGTCCGGATCGCTGTCCCGCCGGTCGGCGTGCAGGCACGCGATGCAGGCCGAGGTGCCCGGGACGACGAGCGGGCCGACGACGACTCGATCCCCGGCCAGTTCGACGGGGAGGTGCGGGGTGTCCTCGGCGGTGAGACGCGCGGCGCGGTGTGGGTCGATGAGATGCGCGGCGACGACCACGACCGGGCCCCTGCCCGGCGGCAACGGCCACCGTTCGCACGCGTCGATCTCGATCCCGGCACCGGCGAGGCCCGCCAGCAGCGTCCGCTCGTCGTCGTGTCCGAGATCGGCGGGCAGCTCGACCCGCACCGGCGGCACCGGCTCGGCCTCGGTGACCAGGGCGTCCGCGATCTGCGTGAGGAACGCCCGCGCCTGCTCCGGGCTCGCTCCGAGCTCGCGAGCGAGCGGGACGAGCCGGCCGTCCGGGATGCCGCTCACCAAGGCGTCGAGCAGACGCTCCTGCCACGGCTGCACGCCGGTCAGGGGGCGTCGATCGTCGATGCCGAGCTGCACACTGCTGGGGGTGCGCCACAGCGGGGGATGGGAGGCAGCCAGTCGGAGCATGGGGCGATTCTGACCGGGATGTGCCCGGCCGCCGCCCTGCCGTCCACAGATCCTCCGCCGCGCGGCCGCGGCTGTCGCCTGTGGAGGAGGCGGGCCTCAGACGGGTCGAGGTCCGCCGGGGGCGGTGTCCCCGTCGTGCGGGTCGTCGGACGACGACGTGTCGTTCTGCCCGCCGGTCTCCTCCTCGAGCAGCGCCTCGAGGGCGTCGTCGAAGGCGTCCCGCTCGGGCGCCTCGCCGCGCTCCCGCGCTTGAAGCCGGGCGACGAGTCCCGCGGGGTCGTCGAGGTCCTCGGCGCTGGGCATGAGGTCGGGGTAGTCCCAGAGACCATCGCGCACCGCGGGGCCCACGGCATCCGTCACGGCCCGCCACATCGCCGCAGCCTCGCGCAGGCGGCGCGGGCGCAGCTCGAGACCGACGAGCGACGCCATCGCCTGCTCGCCGGGACCGCCGACGGCACGTCGGCGACGCACCGCTTCGGCGATGCGATCTGCGGAGGGGACCCGGGTGGTCGCATCGGCGGTGACGACGTCGACCCAGCCCTCGATGGTCGCGAGGAGGTTCTCGAGCCGGGTGAGGGCCGCGACCTGAGCCTCGGACCGCTGCGGCAGGAGTGCGCCGCTCTCGATCGCGGCCCTCAGCTCCTCCGGGGAGGAAGGATCGAAGCGCGAGGCCAGGTCCTCGAGGGCGTCCGTGTCGACGTGCACTCCACGGGCGAAGTCGGTCACCTGCGAGATGACGTGCAGACGCAGCCACTTCGCGTGACGGAAGAGCCGCGCGTGAGCGAGTTCACGGGTCGCGAGGACGAGCGCCAGCTGATCCTCCTCGATCTCGAGGTCGCGTCCGAAGTCGGCGAAGTTCTGGGGGAGGATCGCGGCCTCGCCGGTCGGCATCAACGGGATGCCGACGTCGCCGCCGCTCACCACCTCGAGCGAGAGCTTGCCGATGACCGCGCCCAGCTGACCGGCGAACAGGGCGCCGCCGACGCGCCGCATGAGGCGCCCGGCGCCTTCGATGGCGGGACGCATCTCCTCGGGGGTCTGCGACTCGAGCGCCGCCGTCAGGGCATCGCTGATCGAGCTCGCGACCGGTTCGGCGAGCTCCTGCCACACAGGGAGCGTCGCCTCGACCCACTGACCCCGCGTGATCGGGCGCGGTGTCTGCGCGAGTTCGCCGATGGACGTCGCCTCGCTGAGCCATAGGGCTGCCAGGGCGAAGGCCTGATCGAACTCCGTCCGTGCGCCCGCGGTGATGCCGAGCCCGTCGCGGTTCGCGATGTGCAGCGCCTGCGTCCTCGCTGCCGACCAGTCGACTCCGTCGTCTCCGCCGTCGCCCGCCATGGCGGCCTGGAGCTGCTGCATGATCGTCCGCATCATGGCCGGGTCGATGCCCATGGCCGACAGCTGACGCAGCTGCTCCGGGTCGATCCCGCCCTGACCGCCCAGCATCCGCCGCAGCATCTCGGCGAGGTCGTCGTCGCCCGGCAGATCGTCGCCGGTCTTGTCCGCGTCATCGGTCATGTCAGGCGCCTTTCAGCAGGGGGGAGACGTCTCGATCTACGCTAATGGCAGGTTTTCTCCGCCCGGTCCGAGCGGGAGACATCCCGTGTACGCCGGTCGCGAACGAGCGCCGGAGGAAGGACCCGTGTGTCGCTCTTCGAGGACGCCGATACCCCCGTCGCAACGCGATCATCCCGTCGCCCCCGCCGCTTCTCCGGTGGTGTGTGGGCGCTCGTGATCGCCCTGGTGGCGCTCCTCGTGCTGAGCTTCCTGCCCACGGGGTTCGTCATCCAGCGCCAAGGACCCGTCGTCAACACCCTCGGTTCGGTCGAGAACGCGGAGGGTGACGACGTGCCCCTCATCTCGGTCCGCGGTGCCGAGACGTATCCGACGGCCGGCGCCCTCGACCTCACCACCGTGCAGATCGCGGGTACCCGGGAACGCACGCCGTCGTGGTTCGAGCTCGCGATGGCCTGGTTCGACGCGTCCGAGGCCGTGCTGCCGATCGACCAGGTGTTCCCGGCCGGGACGACCACCGAGCAGCGCAACGAGGAGAACGCAGCGCTCATGGTCGACTCGCAGAAGGAGGCCACGGCTGCCGCGCTCACGGAGCTGGGCTACACGGTGCGCGCCCATGTCGGCGTCGGCGCGCTCACCGAGGACTCTCCCGCCACCGGCATTCTCGAGGTCGGTGACGAGATCGTCTCCGCAGACGGAACCTCGATCGAGGACACGGCGCAGCTGCGCTCCGTCATCAACGCGGGGCAGGGGGACCCCGTCGAGCTCGTGATCCGCCGCGACGACGCCGAACGCACGGTCCGCGTCACGCCCGTGCAGACCGAGTCGGCGGACGGCCCGGTGTGGATCATCGGCATCACCACGGCGCGCGACTTCGAGTTCCCCATCGACGTCACGATCCAACTCGACCGCATCGGCGGCCCCAGCGCCGGCCAGATGTTCGCACTCGGGATCATCGACACCCTCACTCCCGGCGAGCTCAACGGCGGTGAGCAGGTCGCGGGGACCGGGACGATCGACTCGGCGGGGACGATCGGTCCCATCGGCGGCATCCGTCAGAAGCTGTACGGCGCTCTGGATGCCGGCGCCGCGTACTTCCTCGCTCCGGAGAAGAACTGCGACGAGGTCGTGGGACACATCCCGGGCGACCTCCGGGTCATCCCCGTGTCGACGTTGGACGACTCGCTCGCCGCGCTCGACGCGATCCGCACGGGCGACGGCGTCGACGACCTCCCGGTCTGCAGCGCCGGCTGAGCACCCCCGCGCTCTGCCCCTGCGATTCCGCCCAGAGCGGAGCCGGCCCGGCCGTGCCCGTGACGACCCCCGCCTAGGATGAGGGGGTGACCTCGACACCTGCCGGACCGGCCACGTCCACTCCTCCGAATCCCGTCCGTCGCACGATCGCCATCACCGTCGGCGTGCTCGTCGTCCTGGTGATCGCGTTCTTCGCGTTCGCGGGGCTGTACACCGACTGGCAGTGGTACCGGCAGCTGGGCTTCGACGGCGTCCTGGTGACGCAGTGGACTGCCCGCGTCATCATGTTCCTCGTCGGATTCGTCGCCATGGCGGCCCCCGTGTTCGCGGCCATCCAGCTCGCCTACCGGCTCCGACCGGTCTACGCACGGCTGAGCTCGCAGCTCGACCACTACCAGGAAGTGGTCGAGCCCCTCCGCCGTCTCGCGATGTGGGGCATCCCCGTCTTCTTCGGGTTCTTCGCCGGTTTCGCCGCGTCGGCGCAGTGGGAGACCGTCTGGCTGTGGGTCAACGGGGTCCCCACCGGCATGACGGACCCCCAGTTCGGTCTCGACACCGGGTTCTACCTGTTCCAGATGCCGTTCTACAGCGTGGTGCTCGGGTTCGCCTCCGCCGTCCTCCTGATCTGCCTGTTGGTCACCGCCGTCGTCTCGTATCTGTACGGCTCGGTGCGCGTCGGTCAGCGTGAGCTCCGCATCTCGAAGGCCGCCCGCATCCAGCTGGCGATCGTCGCCGCGCTGTACCTCGCCGTGCAGGCGGCGAGCCTGTGGCTCGACCAGTACAAGACCCTGACCACGCAGGGCGACCGCTTCACGGGTGCGAGCTACGTCGACGTCAACGCGGTCATCCCCGGCCTCGGGATCCTCTCCGTCGCGGCAGCCATCGTCGCAGCCCTGTTCGTCGTCACGGCGATCATCGGTCGTTGGCGGTTCCCGCTCATCGGCACCGCACTGCTCATCGTCTCCTCGCTCGTCGTCGGCGTCGCCTACCCCTGGGCCGTCACCCAGTTCCAGGTGGCGCCGAACCTCGAGACGTACGAGGCGCCGTACGTCGAACGCAACCTGGAGGCGACGAAGTTCGCCTACGGCATCAACGGCCTCGACAAGACCGAGTACGAGGCCGTCACCACCGCGGAGCAGGGCCAGCTGCGTGCAGACGCCGAGACCACGGCATCCCTCCGGATCATGGACCCCGCCATCATCGGCCCGACCGTCCGCCAGCTCGAGCAGTACCGCTCCTACTACCGGTTCACGGACCCGCTCGACGTCGATCGCTACGAGATCGACGGAGAGACGCAGGACGCCGTCGTGTCGGTGCGGGAGCTCAACCTCGACCAGCTCGGCAACGCGCAGTCCTGGTACAACAACACGCTCGTCTACACGCACGGGTACGGCATGGTCGCCGCGAAGGGCACCGATCGGACCGCCGACGGCGATCCCGTCTTCCTCGAGCGCGGCATCCCGACCTCGGGCGACCTCACGACCGAGTCCGACTACGAGCCGCGCATCTACTTCGGCGAATCGTCGCCGACGTACTCGATCGTCGGTGCGCCCACCGACAGCGACCCGGTCGAGCTCGACTACCCGCGCGGTGAGGACGGTGCCGGTCAGACCCGGTACACGTTCACCGGTGACGGCGGGCCTGACGTGGGCAATCCCTTCAACCGTCTGCTGTACGCGCTGAAGTTCCAGTCGACGGACATCCTCTTCTCGGACGGCATCAACGACCAGTCCCAGATCCTGTACGACCGCAACCCGGTCCAGCGCGTCGAGAAGGTCGCTCCCTACCTCGAGCTCGACAGCGACCCCTACCCGAGCGTCGTCGACGGCCGCGTGGTGTGGATCATCGACGGCTACACCCTGAGCAACAACTACCCCTACTCCTCGATCGTCAGCCTGCGAGACGCCATCTCGGATTCCACGAACACGCAGCCGCGAGTCGCTCTCGACGACGTCAACTACATCCGCAACTCGGTCAAGGCGACGGTCGACGCGTACGACGGCTCGGTGACGCTCTACGCGTGGGACGACCAGGATCCGCTCCTGCAGGCGTGGCAGAAGGTCTACCCCTCGACGCTGAAGCCCGTCAGCGAGATGTCCGCGGAGCTCATGAGCCACGTGCGCTACCCGACGGATCTGTTCAAGGTGCAGCGTGCGATGCTCGGGATGTACCACGTCGATGACGCGCAGTCCTTCATCCGACGCGACAACGCGTGGCGGACCCCGCAGGACCCCGTGACCGAGACGAACCTGCAGCCGCCGTACTACCTGACGATGCAGATGCCGGGCCAGGACGACCCGACGTATTCGATGTTCACGTCGTTCATCCCGGCCGCCGAGGGGGACAACGCGCGCAACGTCCTCATGGGGTACCTCGCGGTCGACTCGAACGCAGGGAACACCGCGGGCGAGAAGAGCGCGGACTACGGCAAGCTCAGAATGCTCGAGATCAGTGCCGACGTCTCCGTGCCGGGTCCGGGCCAGGTGCAGAACACGTTCAGCTCGAACGAGACCATCGCGCAGCAGGTCAACCTGCTGCGACAGGGTCAGTCGCAGGTGCTTCCCGGCAACCTGCTGACGCTGCCCGTCGGTGGCGGTCTGCTGTACGTGCAACCGATCTTCGTCCAGGCCTCCAGCGGCACGCAGCTGCCGCAGCTGCGCAAGATCCTGGTCGCCTTCGGTGATGAGGTCGCCTTCGAGGACACGCTGCAGGAGGCGCTCGACCAGCTCTTCGGCGGCGACTCCGGTGCAACCGCGGGCGACGACGGCACCACGCCCACACCCTCTCCGACCGAATCCGCGGGACCGACGCCGACGCCGACGCCCACCGATGACGGCGGCGGGACCGACGCCCCGGGCACCGGCGACGAGTTCGCGCGACTGCTCGACCAGGCGCAGCAGGTGATGATGGACCGCAACGAGGCGCTGCAGTCCGGTGACTGGGCGACCTACGGCCAGCTCGACGAGCAGCTCACGAACATCATCAACCGGCTCATCCAGCTCGAAGGGGAGTGACCCCGCACCGATCCGAGTGGTGGCTGCTCAGCGACTGAGCAGCCACCACCAGATCAGGAGCAGCGTCACGAGGAACCCCGCGATCTGATTCAGCCACAGGAAGCGGTCCCAGCCTCGGGTGGCTGCCGCGGCATCCTCGTCCCGGATGGAACGGTACGGCCACACCGTCACGAGGTAGGGGATCACCACCATTGCGGCGAGAGGGCCCGGCCACGAGGTCGCGAGCATGAGCATCCCGGCGGCGCCGTACGCGACGAGGGCGAATCGCACGGTCCAGGCGCCGCCGCGCGCCGTTGCGATGGAGGAGATCGCCGCCTCGCGGTCGGCGACGACATCCTGGACCGCGCCGAACGCATGGGATGCCAAGCCCCACAGGGCGAAGGCGACGATCACGATGACGAGCTGCGGCGTCCAGGTCGCGCCTGTGAGGACGAGGGCGTACACGGCGGGTGAGAAGAAGTGGATGCTGCTGGTGACGGAGTCCGCGAAGGGACGCTCCTTGAGTCGCAACGGCGGCGCGCTGTAGAACACGACGGCGAGCAGGCTCAGGGCGAGGACGAGCCAGGATGCCGGGGGACCTGCGACGATGAGGAACACGGCGAAGGGGGCGCACAGGAGCCCCGACGTCCAGAGGACGGCCGAGTGCAGCCCCTTGTCGAGGATGGCGCCGTGCGCACCGCCCTTCCGGGGATTGCGCAGGTCGGATTCGTAGTCGAAGACGTCGTTGATCCCGTACATCGCGACGTTGTAGGGGATGAGGAAGAAGAGCGTGCCGATCACGAGCACGAGGTCGACCTCACGCGCGCTGAGCAGGTAGGCCGCAGCGAACGGGTAGGCGGTGTTGATCCAGCTCACCGGGCGCGACGAGACGAACAGCTGACGGGCGAACATGAGCGGACTCATGCGGTCTCCGTCCGCGAAGGCAGGAGCGCGCCGATCGCCGGCAGCAGGAATGCGGCGCAGAGCGGATACGAGAAGTCCTCGATCGGCGCGAGGCCGACGCGGATGCCGCTGATGTGCTCCTCCGGGTAGGTGAACAGATCGGCGGCGATCATCAGATTGTCGAAGACCGCGGTGAAGGCGATGAGCACCAGCGCGGTCCACAGCGAGGCGACGAAACGCTCACGGGCGCCCGGGCGTCGGAGCGAGACGAGGGTCACGATGACAGTGACGGCCGCGAACGGGACGATGAGCAGCGGATAGGTCACGCCGCCTCCCGCCGGTCTCGCCGGCGCGCTGCGATCCGTGTGGCGAGCGCGTGCACCACGAGGGTCAGGTGGCAGAGGAACGCGAGGAAGACGGGCTCCTCGAGCGGCAGGTGCGGGGCGAGGTCCACGCCGAGCAGGAGCGGACTGTCGCCCCGCACGAAGACACCGGTCGCGATCCCCGCGAAGTCCCAGATCAGCAGGAAGACGGTCCCGCAGGCGACGAGGAGAAGCGTCCTGCCGGGCGCGGCCCCGAGAGCGAGTCGGTGCCGCAGGTCGACGGTCAGCACTCCGAGTGCCGAGACGACCAGGGCGACGAGATACAGTCCCGTCACCGCGTTCAGCTCTCCGCGCGTGCCGGTTCGGCGAGCTGACCCGTGGACGCGTCCCCGTCGAGCAGCTTCACGACGAGCTCCGCCGAGATGAGGCACATCGGCAAGCCGACTCCGGGGAGGACGGTCTGGCCGGCGTACAGCAGGCCGTCGACCTTCGACCGCAGGCCGGGGCGGAACATCGCCGACTGACGGAGCGTGTGCGCGAGCCCGAGCGCGCCCCCGCGGAACGAACCGAAGTCCGCGGCGAAGTCGCCGGGGGTGATCGTCCGCCGGACACGGATCCGATCGGCGAGGTCGGCGACCCCCGTCCAGTCGGCGATCTGGGCGATCACGGCATCGGCGGCCGCCTCGATGCGGGCGTCCCCGGCCCCGTCGACCCCTCCGCGTCCCATCTCCGGCGCCGGGGGCATCGGAACGAGCACGAACAGGTTCTCGTGGCCGGCCGGAGCCACGTCGCCGTCCGTCGCGCTCGGCTTGCAGACATACAGCGACGCCGGGTCCGGGATGCCGGCCGACGCGCCCTCGCCGAAGATCGCGTCGAAGTTGGCCTTCCAGTCCTTCGTGAACAGCAGCGTGTGGTGCTCGAGCTCGGGGAGGTCACCCTCGACGCCGAGCAGGATGAGGAGCGCGCCGAACGACGGCGTGCGCTTGTCCCACCACGCCTCGGTGCGCGACCGCGACTCCGGCTCGAGCAGCGCGGTCTCGGTGTGGTGCATGTCCGCGGTCGAGATGACATGGTCGGCCGTGACGACGGTGCCGTCGTACAGGCGGATGCCGGTGGCCCGCCCGCGTTCGGTGAGGATGCGCTCGACCCGGCTGCCGGTGCGGATCTCCGCGCCGCGGCCCTCGGCCAGACGCGCGATCGCACGGATGACCTGCACCAACCCGCCGCGCGGGTAGAGGACGCCGTCGTCGAGGTCGAGGTGGCTCATGAGGTGGTACAGGCTCGGAGCGTCGTAGGGCGAGCCGCCGAGGAACACCGCCGGATAGCCGAGCACCTGCTGCAGGACCGGGTCGGCGAACCGGCTCTCGACGTGCGCGGAGAGCGGACGCAGCAGCAGCGGGATGAGGGTGCCGAGCTTGCGGAGAACGTCGGGGTGGACGAGGCCCTTGAGCGACACGTAGGGGTCGTACAGGAATCGGGAGACCGCGAGGTCGTAAATCTCCGCGGCCGAGTCGAGGTAGGTCGCGAGCTTTGCGCCGGCGCCGGGTTCGCGGCCCTCGAAGGCGGAGACGGCGGCCTCCCGCCCGGACACGACATCGAAGGGGGCGGGCTCGCCCTCGTGGTAGACGCGGTAGGCCGGCTCCAGTCGGACGAGATCCAGTTGCTCGTGGGCGCTCGTCCCGAGAAGCGCGAAGAAGTGGTCGAACACCTCGGGCATGAGGTACCAGCTCGGGCCCGTGTCGAAGCGGAAACCGTCCTTCTCCCAGCTGCCGGCGCGTCCGCCCACGTCGTCCAGGGCTTCGAAGACGGTCACGTCATCGCCTCGGTCGGCCAGGAGGGCGGCGGTGGCGAGGCCCGTGATGCCGCCGCCGATGATCGCGATGCGCCGGCTCATTCGGAAGGTCTCCGGTTCTGTCGTGTCGTGTGACGGGAAGACGTGCGACGGTGTGCGACCGCGGCGCGAGCCGCGATGGCGGCCTTGACCGGCGTGGGCACGCGGACGCGGACGCTCAGGTCCTCCGTCTTGCGGAGCCGTTCGGTCAGCTCCGCGAACAGCCCGTGCGCGGTGGCCACCGCGACCCGGCAGTCGGGGGGCAGGAGCGGGATCGTCGCGGCCGCGGCATCCAAGTCGCGGTCGATGCGGGCGAGGACCTCGCGCCGACGTGCGGCACCGTCGGCCACGCCGAGGTAGTCCCGCCCGAGCCGTCCGGCGTCGTCGGCGTGGTCGCGGAGGAAGTTGATGTCCTGGAAGGCGGCGCCCAAGCGGCGCGCGCCGATGACGAGGACGGGCTCGGGGTCGCGCGGTGCGGGCGCGCCCGCGTTCACGAACACCTGCAGGCACATCAGGCCGACGACCTCGGCGGATCCGTAGACGTAGTCGTCGTGCGAGGCGTCGTCGTGCTCGGCGCGCTCGAGATCGGTGCGCATGGACGAGAAGAACGGTTCGATGTGCCGCCGGGCGATGCCGCATTCGCGGGCCGTCCGTGCGAAGGCGTGGACCACGAGGTTGGCGCTGAATCCGCGATCGATCGCCGCGTAGGTCTCGGTCTCGAGGGCATCGAGGACCTCGCGCTGCTCGTCCTCCGGCACGCCCGCCGCCGACGCCGCACCGTCGACGATCTCGTCGGCGACGCGCACGAGCGCGTAGACGTTGCGCACGTGGGGCCGCACTCGGGGACCGAGGAGGCTCGTCGCCAATCCGAACGAGGTCGAGTAGGCACGGATGACGGATGCGGCAGCCGCGACGGCCGTCTCGTCGTAGAGCGTGTCGGTCATCGCGGGATGCGATCCTCCACGGCGGCGGCGAGTGCGGCGAGGAGGACGACGGCGTCCCGGGGGAGCGCGGCGTCCGCGGCGAGGTTGCGTGCGGAGCGGAGGGTCTGCGCGATCATCTCGACGGTCCGCTCGCGCGCACCGCTCGCGGTGAGCTCGCGCTGAGCCTGCTCGATCGCGATCGGGCCGGTGGGAGCCAGGGCGAGGGCGGACGCGACCTGCGGCCACGCCTCGGTCTCGGCCGCCATCGCGATCAGCGGGGTCCGCTTGGATGCGCGCAGGTCCGCGCCGGGCTCGCGCCCGGCTTCGGCCCGCGTGCCGAAGGTTCCGATCAGGTCGTCGGCCAGCTGGAAGGCGACGCCGATGGCGGAACCCGCCGATTCCAGGGCGGCGCGCTCGTCGTCGCTCGCACCGGCGAGGAGGGCACCCGCGGCCAGGGGGGCCTGGAACGAGTAGAACGCCGTCTTGTCTCGCGCCGTCCGCAGCAATGAGTCCGTCGGCGGGAGGTCCGCGCCGATGGACTGTTCGACATCCGCCAGTTCCCCTGCCGCCGAGACCAGGATCGCGTCATCGAGCAGGACGAACAACGCCGCTCGCTGGGGTGCCGTCACGGGCGCCGTCGCGATCAGTCGCGTGGCCTCGAACAGCAGCAGATCTCCGGCGAGCACCGCTGCAGCCGAGCCGAGCAGGCGCGACTCGTCGGCGTCGCCGCCCCGGGCACGGGCCCGTTCCTGGAAGCGCCCGACGACGTTCGGGATGCCGCGCCGTTCGACGTCGCCGTCGATGAGGTCGTCGTGCACGACGAACGCGGCGTGCAGCAGCTCGAAGGCGGCGGCGACCCGCCAGAGGCCGGGGGAGCGACCGGTGTCGCCGCCGAATGCCTCGAACGCGGCGACGACGAGCGCGGGCCGGAGGCGCTTGCCCCCCGTGGCCGAGGCCGCGGTGGCGTCACCGAGCGCGGCGGAGGCCTCGCCCAGTGCCGCCGATCGCACCCGCAGTCGCTCGAGGGCGACGTCCAACGCGTCGTCGATCTCGCGCCAGGTGGACGACGGCAGGGCGATCACGAGGCCCTCCGTTGCTCGTGCGGAGCGAACAGCTCGAGCTGCTGTGCCTGCAGGACGAGCCACGGGCTGAAGGCCCACGGTGTCGTCGTGATCGAGGCGTCCAGGTCGGCGGGGTCCACCCAGCGAGCCTCGGCGACCTCGTCGGGGTTCAGGTGCGGTTCGTCATCGGTGTACGCGACGTACACGGGGCAGATCTCGTGCTCGACGATGCCGGAGGCGTCGGTGGCGCGGTAGCGGAAGAGGGGGAGCGCGAGGGAGACGTCGCGCAGAGTGAGTCCCACTTCGAACGCGGCGCGGCGGTGGACGGCATCGATCACGGGCTCGGCGGGGGCGGGGTGTCCGCAGAACGAGTTCGTCCAGACCCCCGGCCATGCGGCTTTGCCCAGTGCGCGGCGCGTCACGAGCAGCTCCCCGCGGGTGTTGTAGACGTGGCAGGAGAATGCCAGGTGCAGTGCGGTGTCCGTACCGTGGACGCTAGCCTTCGGAGCCGTGCCGATCTCGCGTCCGTCATCGTCCAGCAGAACGACGTATTCGATGTCCGACACGATTCCTCCCGTAAGTTTGCTAGATTATCTAGCAATCACTCGACATGCTACAGACCGACCGGAAAGGTGTCCAATGGTGGCGGAACCATGGATTCCGAGCAATGAACGCGATGCCGTGGTGCTCGGTGCCCTGGAGGCCGTCCGCGCCTTCTCGGACGCCTTGGACCGAATGTACGCCTCGATGCGCGGCGACATGGACATGAACACGACCGACCTGGCGGCCCTGCGGATGCTGATCATCCGCGAGCAGCACGGCGAGGTGGTCAAGCCGCACGATCTTGCGACGCATCTTGCGATCTCGACGGCATCGACGACGAAGCTCCTCGATCGCCTCACGGCGGACGGATACCTCACGCGCAAGCCGCACCCGCACGATCGTCGTGCACGTGTCGTCGCCTTGACCGACGAAGCGCGTGCCACCTTCCGGCGCCATTTCGGCGAACGCCTCCGGCGCATGAAGGAGGCGACCGAACCGTACTCCGATGACGAGCTCCGCACCATCGTGCGCTTCCTCGCCGACATGGAGCGAGCGATGCTGCCCGAGTGACGCGGGCCTGGATGACCCGGAAAGCGAAGAAGGCGCCCCCTCCGGAGAGGGAACGCCTTCTTCTTTTTGTTGCGGGGACAGGATTTGAACCTGCGACCTCTGGGTTATGAGCCCAGCGAGCTACCGAGCTGCTCCACCCCGCGGCACAAGAGAAAACTCTAGCACGGCTTCTGGCGGTGCGCGAATCGGTCCGGTGAACGGCCACGCCGTCGGCAGGATGGGTTCATGGTCCGCCTTGACACCGATGCCACCGCCGATGCCCGGCCCGACGGTCGCGATGAGACGCGCGACGAGCGCGCCGACCGCAACTGGAGCGAAGTCCTCCAGGAGCTGCGGGTGCTGCAGACCGGCACGCAGATCCTCACCGGGTTCCTTCTCGCTCTGGCGTTCCAGCCGTCGTTCACCGATCTGGGATCCGCGCAGCGACTCGGCTACCTGGTCCTCGTCGTCCTCTCCGCCCTCAGCGCCGTCGTGGCGCTGGCACCGGTCTCGGTGCATCGGCTCCTCTTCGCCCGTGGCGCCAAGCCGGTGATCGTCCGGTTCGGGCACGTCTGCATGATCGGAGCCCTCGTGCTGGTGTCCGCCCTGCTCGTCGGGGTCGTCGCGTTCGTGTTCGACGTCGTGGTCGGCGGTGCGGCATCCTGGATCTCGGGTGTCGCCCTCGCCGGCGTGATCCTGGCGCTGTGGCTGCTCGTCCCGCTCATCACGCGCCGTCGTTCGGAAAGGACTCCATGACCGTCGCTCCGCTCGGCCTCGCCGTCGCCCAGTTCGCCCCGTCCGCCGACGAGGCGGCCAATCTCGACGCCATCGCCGACCTCGTCTCTCGTGCGCGCGACCGCGGGGCCGGGGTGGTCCTGTTCCCCGAGTACTCCAGTTACTTCGTGGACCCGTTCGACGCGTCCCTCGCGGCCCACGCCCAGAGCCTCGACGGTGCGTTCGTGAGCGCCCTCGCCGGCCTGGCCCGCCAGCACGAGCTCCACATCGTCGCCGGTCTCGTCGAGCGCGCCTCGAGCGGTGATCGCGTCCGCAACACGGTCGTCGCGGTCGGTGCGGACGGCGTCGTCGCGCGCTACCGCAAGCTGCACCTCTACGACGCCTTCGGCCAGCGCGAGTCGGACTGGGTGGAGCCGGGCACGATCGAGGCGCCCGAGACGTTCGAGGTCGGCGGCATCCGTTTCGCCCTCATGACCTGCTACGACCTGAGATTCCCCGAGGTCGCCCGCACCCTCGCCGACACCGGTGCACAGGTCGTCCTCGTGGCTGCCGAGTGGGTGCGGGGGCCGCTGAAGGAGGATCACTGGCGCACGCTCCTGCAGGCACGTGCCATCGAGAACACGCTTTACGTCGCGGGCGCCGATCATCCGCCCCCGCTCGGCGTCGGTCACTCCCTCGTCATCGACCCGCTGGGGGTCCCGGTGGCGTCGATCGGAACCGCGACCGACGTGGCGGTGGCCTACATCGACGCCGGAGTCGTCGACCGGGTGCGACGGGTGAACCCCGCACTCAAGCTGCGGCGGTACACGGTCGCCCCCCGCGCCTGACGGCCTTCGGATGGTGCGCGGTCAGCCTGCGGAAGCCGCCAGGCGACGCGCGGCCTCGGCGATGACGTCCGTCCGTTTGCATGCCGCGAAACGGACGAGACTCGCGTATTCCGCGCGGTGGTCGTCGGACACGAAAGCCGTGAGCGGGATCGCGGCGACGCCGGCCCGCTCGGGGAGGGCACGGCAGAAGTCCGCCGCATCTTCGCCGGACTCGAGCGCAGGCCGAACGTCGGCGACCGTGAAGTACGACCCCGCCGGAGTGGAGACGTCGAAGCCGGCGGCGATCAGGCCGCTGCCGAGGAGATCGCGCCGTTCGCGTTGCGTCGCGGCGAGGTCCTCGAAATAGACGTCGGGCAGTCCGAGCCCCACCGCGATGGCGGGCTGGAACGGAGCGCCGTTCACGTATGTCAGATACTGCTTCACCGCCAGGACGGCGTCGATCAGGTCGGCCGGACCGCTGACCCAGCCCACTTTCCAGCCGGTCGTCCGGAACGTCTTGCCGCCGGACGAGATCGTCAGGGTGCGCTCGGCGGCGCCGGGCAGAGTGGCGATCGGGGTGTGCGTCCCCTCCATGATCAGGTGCTCGTACACCTCATCGGTGACGATCAGGGCGTCGTGAAGCTCGGCGAGGCGCAGGATCTCGCCGCGCACCTCGGCGGAGAAGACCGTGCCCGTCGGGTTGTGCGGGTCGTTCACGAGGATCACCCGCGTCCGGTCGCTCACCGCCGCCTGGAGATCCGCGAGGTCGGGCTCCAGGGCCGGCCACCGGAGCGGAACGGGGACGAGTCGCGCGCCGGCGAGAGCGATCGCTGCGGCGTACGAGTCGTAGTACGGCTCGAAGACGACGACCTCGTCGTCGGGGCCGTCGAGAAGGGCGAGAAGGGTCGCGGTCAGCGCCTCCGTGGCGCCGGCGGTGATCAGTATCTCCCGCTCAGGATCGAGGTCGATTCCGTAGAACCGGCGCTGGTGATCCGCGACGGCCTCGCGGAGGACCGGCATGCCGCGGCCGGGCGGGTACTGATTCATCCCTGTGCGGATGGCACGGATCGCCGCATCCAGGACCTCGGCGGGTCCGTCCTCGTCCGGGAAGCCCTGACCGAGGTTGACGGCGTCATGGCGGACAGCCGCGGCGGTGATCTCGGCGAAGATCGTCGGGGCCAGCATTCCGTCGGGGGCGAGGAGGCCGGCGCCGCGGGCTGCGCGTTGCCAGGCACCGGGGATGTGCAGCACCGGCCCAGCGTACCGTCCGCTCGCGCCGACGACACCCGGTACGACCCCGGGCGTCATCCACTCCCATAGGCTGATCGGAGGGTCGGCATAGCTGGTCCACAGACTCCGGGAGCACTCTGAAGTCGCCTCGAAGAAGGAGCAGTCCCATGAGCGATTCGAACACCCCCGACCCGAACACGTCCGGCGCCTCTGTGCCGCCGCGTCCGCCGCTGCCCGACTCGGGTGCCACCGGTCACCCCGCTCCCGGCACGGCCGGCCAGCCGGAGACCGGCGCCCCTCACCCGGGGAACGGGTGGTTCGCCCACGCGCCGCAGACGTCGCAGCACCCCCAGACGTCCGGCCACCACGCCGCGGGCGCCGGCTTCGGTGCGCAGCCGACCGACACGCACGCCTCCCGCACCACTGAGGCGAAGGTCGGCTCCGGCAAGATCGTGGCCGTCCTCGTCGCCGCCGCCATCGTCGGCGCGGTCTCCGGGCTCGGCGGCGCGGCCATCGGCAACGACATGTTCGCCGCCGACGGCGGCTCCGTGGTGTCGCAGGGATCGACGACGGTCACCGTCAACGACCCCGACACGGTCAACCAGACCACCGGCATCGCAGCCAAGACCCTCCCGAGCGTCGTCACGATCAGTGCGACGTCCTCGAACGGCGGCGGCACCGGCTCCGGGGTGGTCCTCACCTCCGACGGCTACATCGTGACCAACACCCACGTGGTGACGCTGGACGGCGCGAGCTCCGACGTCGCATTGCGCGTGACCACCTCCGACGGGAAGGTCTACGACGCGAAGGTCGTCGGGACCGACCCGATCTACGACCTCGCGGTGATAAAGCTGACGGGCGCGAGCGGGCTCACGCCCATCACCTTCGCCGATTCTGGCAAACTCAACGTGGGCGACACGACGGTCGCCGTGGGCGCCCCCCTCGGCCTGGCGAACACCGTGACCACGGGTATCGTCAGCGCGCTGAACCGCTCCATCCAGATCGCCTCCTCCGCCGTGCCGGACTCGGGCGAGCAGCAGCAGGACCAGGGGCAGAACGGAGAGTCCCCCTTCCAGTTCGACTTCGGCCAGGGTCAGCAGGGCGGCTCGGGGTCGTCGGGCACGATCTCCATCGCGGTCATCCAGACGGACGCCGCCATCAACCCGGGCAACTCCGGCGGCGCACTCGTCGATGACAAGGGTGACCTCATCGGCATCAACGTGGCGATCGCGACGGCCGGCGGCGGATCCTCCTCCTCGAGCGAGGCGGGATCGATCGGTGTGGGATTCTCTATCCCGTCGAACATCGTCAAGCGCGTCACGGACGAGATCATCGCGGACGGCTCCGCCACACACGGCCTGCTCGGCGCGATGGTCGGGAACGCCGCCGACGCGCAGGACAGTGACATCGCCGGCGCCCTCATCAGTGACGTCACCTCGGGAGGCGCCGCGGCCCAGGCTGGACTGAAGTCCGGCGACGTGGTCACCGAGTTCGACGGCGTCCCGGTGCGGGACGCGACCGACCTCACGGCGCAGGTGCGTGCATTGGCCGCCGGCGCGAAGGCCAGTCTCGTGTACGTCCGAGACGGCAAGACGCTGAGCGCCGACGTGACACTCGGCGAGCTCACCGAGTAGCAGCATCCGGAGCACGACCCCACCCCGCGATAGGCTCGCGGGGTGGGGTCGTTCTCTTTCGCGTCGGGCAATGCCGCCCAGGTGATGAGGCTCCCGCTGCACGTCCTGGGCGTCCTGGCCACCCGGGTGGTCCCGCGCTCGCGCGATCTGTGGGTGTTCGGTTCCTCGATCGGGATCGGGGAGGGTGCCCTCGCGCTGTGGCAGGTCGCGACTGCCGCGGGAGAACGCGCCGTCTGGCTGACCGGGACGGAGAAGGATGCCGACGCTGCGCGACGTGCCGGGATGCCCTCGGCGCCCAAGCGCGGACTTCGTGGCTTCTGGCTCACGGCGCGCGCCCGCGTCGTCGTCATCACCCACGGTTCCGGTGACGTGAACCGTTACGCCACGTCCGGGTCCTACCTGGTCCAGCTGTGGCACGGCATCCCGCTGAAGCGGCTGGGACTCGATTCCCCGGTCACGGCGCGCGCTCCGTTGCCCGTGCCGGGACTGAGCCGACTCCTGCAGATCGCCTACCGGCGCACGCAGCGGCGCATCCGCCTGCTCCCCGCCGCGTCGCACCTGGTCCGGGGCCGACTGGAATCGGCCTTCGGCCTCGGTCACGAGCAGGTCCTCGTCACGGGCGAGCCACGCGTGGACGTGCTCTCGAGCGGTCGCGAGACGGCAGAGGCACGGGCCGATGTCGAGGGGCTCGTCGGCCCGCTCGACGGCGCGAGGATCGTGCTCTACGCCCCGACCTGGCGCGACGGGGAGACGGACCCGGCGGTTCCGTCCACCGCCGAATGGGACTTGATCGGCGCGGCGCTGGAGCGTCTCGACGCCGTGCTGCTGGTGCGACCGCATCCGCTCGGCGCAGGGGAGTACCGCTCCGGGACGTCGAACCGACGCATCCGTCTTCTGGGGTCGGACCTGCTGGCCGACGTGACCCCCGCGCTTCCCGCGCTCGACGTGCTCATCACGGACTATTCATCGCTGGCGTATGACAGCGCGCTCATTCCGCTGCCGGTCGTCTTCTTCGCACCTGACGAGGACCGCTACGCCGTGGAGCGCGGCTTCTACGGGCGATACCGCGACGTGGCCGGGGATGACGTCGCGACGGACTGGGCAGGGGTCATGACGCAAGTCGCCACCGTCCTCACCGATGACGTCGAGCGCGCGCGCCGGCTTGCCCGCGCCGAGGCACTGAGCGCACGCGTGCACGCGTTCCGCGACGGATGCAACGCGGAGCGCGTCTACGGCGCCATCCGGCGTGGGCTTGCGACGACGACCCGGACGAGGAGGCAGCCGTGATCGAGGTGTCCCTCCTCCCCGGCGACCGACTGGCCCTCGACGGTACCGGCGCCGTCCCCGCCGGCGTGCGCGCGGTCGGCCCTCGAGCGTCGTCCGACGCGGTCGTCAGCCGTACGGATGCCGGGTGGCGCGCCGTGCTGCCGCTGCGGGTGTCCCGGTGGGGAAGAACGGAGCTCGCCCTTCCGAGCGGCGACTACCGCCTGGAACTCGACCTCACGGGGTCGTCCGCGCCGGAGCTCGCGCCGCTGCGGCGCACGGTAGGGGAGAGCGTCGCCGTCGAGATCCGTGGCGGAGAGCTGATCGTGGGGCCGCCGCTGACGGACGTGGACGGAACCGCCGCGGGTCAGGCTGCGCTCGAGCGCGCGTATGCGGAGGGCACCGGCGACCTCGAGAACGCGGTCTTCTTCGAGAGCTTCTACGGACGCAACGCGAGCTGCAACCCTCGCGCGATCGACGAGGAGATCGCTCGGGTGGCCCCGACCGTCACCCGCTACTGGAGCGTCGTCGACCGATCCGTAGAGGTGCCGACGGGTGGGGTGGCGGTCGTGGAGGGGTCACCGGAATGGTGGCGTGCGCGCGGCGCGGCGAGGCTGCTCGTCGTCAATGACTGGCTGCGTCGTCGTTTCGTCCGGCGACCGGGCCAGCACGTCCTGCAGACGTGGCACGGCACACCGCTCAAGCGGCTCGCACTGGACCGGCCGGGGTTCGACCCCCGTCGGGTTCTCGCCGTCCTCCGGGAGAGCCGGCGGTGGGACGTGCTGCTCGCGCAGAACCCCTATGCCGCCCGCATCCTGAGTACGGCCTACGCCTTCCGTCGCCGTCCCGTCTGGGTGGAGGGGTACCCGCGTAACGACGTCCTCCTCACCGGCGATCGAGCCGCGATCCGTCGTGGACTGGGTGTCGCCGAACAGGAGAGGGTGATCCTGTACGCCCCGACGTGGCGGGACGATAGGGATCAGATGGTCGACTTCCTCGACCTGCAGGCGTTGGCGCGGGATGCCGAGGCCACCGTCCTCGTCCGCGGACACTCCCGGACGCTCCTACCGGGCTCGGACGCGAGCGGCCATCGCGTCATCGACGTGACCGGGTACCCCGACATCTCGGCGCTCCTGCTCGCGGCGGACGCGCTCATCACCGACTACTCCTCGGTCATGTTCGACTTCACGGCCACCGGGAAGCCGGTTTACTTCTTCGTCCCGGATCTCGAGCACTACCGCGGTCGGCTGCGAGGGTTCTACTTCGACCTGGCCGAGCGTGCGCCGGGGCCCGTCGCCATGACGCAGGAGGATCTGACGGCGGCGCTCGCAGACCCCGCCGTGCCGGAGCGGTTCGCCGACCGGTACGAGTCGTGGTCAGCCCGCTTCAATGCCCGCGACGACGGGCACGCCGCCGAGCGTGTCGTCGCACGTCTGCTCGATCAGGGGATGATCGCGCGGGACTGAGACCGCACCGGTCAGGGGAGCGGAGTGTTGCGATCCAGACGTGACGTGTCGATCGTGTCCTTCGCCCCCCGCACCAGACCGACGAGGAACCCGGCGCCCCACGCGAGGTGCATCGTGGGCAGGACGACCAGGAGCCAGCACCGCTCCCGCAGTGCTCGACCCGCGATGAGGCTGACGGCGACGATGCCGAGGACGTAGAGGGCGAGCGGAAGGTGGAACACGGACAGGACCGCCGAGAGTGCGCCTCCCACGATGCCCGCACCCTGCAGCACACCCACCACAACGCTCGCGACGACGGCGAGGACCAGCGCCGGCGGAGCGAAGAACCGCAGCGAGTTCGACCGCCCGAAGCGGCGCACGAGCTCGCCGCGCCACGTTCCGGTCGCGAGGAACTGCCGAGCCAGTCGCACCCAGCTCTCCCGCGGCCAATAGGTGACGGCGAGCTCCGGATCGAACCAGACGCGGTACCCCGCGCGCCGGATGCGGAGGTTCAGCTCCCAGTCCTCACCACGGCGGATGGTCTCGTCGAACAGCCCGACCTGCTGGAGCACCTCGCGCCGCATGACCCCGAGGTACGCCGATTCGGCGGGACCTTCCGGTGCGCCGACGTGGTACGCCCCCCCGCCGAGACCGATGGGCGAGTTGTAGGCGATCGCGACGGCGCGCTGGAACGGCGTGCGTCCGTCGGCACGCATCACCCCCCCGACATTCGCGGCGCGGGCGCGTTCCAGGGTGGCGAGCGCACGACGGGTGTACCCCGGCGCGAGCTCGGAGTGGGCGTCGACACGCACGATCGTGGGGTGGTGGGCAGCGCGGATCGCAAGGTTGAGGGCGACCGGGATGTCCGCACGCGGGTTTTCGACGAGTCGGATGCGGTCGTCCTCGTCCGCAAGTCGCCGGGCGAGCTCCGTGGTGCCGTCCGTCGACGGTCCCAACGCGAGGATCAGCTCCGCAGGTCCGTCCACATCCTGCTGCAGGACGGTCTGCACGGCGCGCTCGAGGTACTCCTGTTCGTTGAGCACGGGCATCACGAACGTGACACCCGATCCGGGCACGGGAACGGGCGCGTCGACTGTCACGGAGTGCCCGAGGATCGCGCGGCAGAGCCGTGGGACGCAGGCGCGCGGGGGACCAGGGTGTCGAACTGCGCGAGGACCTCGGAGGTGTAGGTCCCGACATCGAGGGATGCCGGGGCGACCCGACCCGCGAGGAAGTCCGCCATGCCCGCGGCGAGGGCCGAGTCGTCGCGGTCGACGATGTGCATGTCGTCCCCGGGGAGGGCGCCGCGAGCCGAGCCGAAGGCGGTCGACACGATCGGCAGCCCGAGTTGAGCGGCCTCGATCAGCACCATCGGCTGGCCCTCGTAGTCGCTCGAGAGGACGAAGCAGTCGCAGCGCCGCATGACGGATGCCGGATCGCGCAGCGGTCCTGTCAGGATCACGCGACCGGTGAGGCCGGCGTCACGCACCTGCTGCTCCAGCTCCGTCCGGAGGGGGCCGCCACCGACGATGAGCAGCTGCGTGTCGGGGTCAGTGGCGGACAGCATCGCGAAGGCCCGGATCAGTCGGGCATGGTTCTTCTCGGTCGAGAGCCGCCCGACGGTGATGAATCGGCGGATGCCGGGCACAGCGAGCGCGGCGTCCAGCGTCTCGCCCAGCGCGGCATCCTCCTCCGGCTCCTCGCCCTCCTCATCACGTTCGTCGAGCGCCGGCGTGGAGACGAGGTCGGGCAGGTTCCGGAGGGTGACGAAGCGGTCGCTCGGGGCGTACTCCGCCAACTCGGCCCGGTTGAGGTCGGTGAGGGCGGGCGAGACCGAGACGAGCTGGTCGTAGGCGCGGTACATCGCGAAGACGCGACCGAGCGAACGGCGGAAAGGCTGCTTGCCGTTCACGGTGCGATCGCGGTCGGCCGCCATCTCGTTGTGCAGCCAGATCGCCCGCACCGCGCGCGGTGAGTGCAGCATCAGGTGCGCCCAGAAGGGGCTGTATCCGCTGAAGTCGGCCACCCAGTCGAACTTGGCGGACCCGAAGATGCGCGTCCATTCGTCCCGCCACAGCGTTCGGTGCCCGAGCCGCCGGTGCGCACGGAGCGGGTCGGTGCTGACGTCGGCGACGCGACGCATGATCTGTCGAGCCTTCGATCCGTTCATCCCGCCGAGGCGGAAGACCTGCCGGATGCCGGGGTCCAGGCGGGACTGGTTGTGCTTCGTCGTCGCTCCGCGGGGGAACGCCATCAGCGCCGTGACGTCGTACCGCTCGGGGTCGAGGGAATTGAGGAGGTTCACGGCAGCGGTCGTGATCCCGTTCAGGCGCATCCCTCCGAGGTAGAAGAGCAGGCGAGGGCGCTCATCGCGTCGCACGGGGCGGACGCGGCGGTCGGCTGTGCGCCCGCGGAACACGATGTCGACGACCCGGAAGGTGGCCGAGCCGTCCTCGTAGGGTACGAAGCGACGGGCCCACTCCGCGTACCGCGGGTGCGCATCGGCTCCCGTTGCCATCAGCGGTGCGAGTTCGCGTCCGAGCGCCTCGGCGGCGGTGTGCACGGGACCGGGGAGCTGGTCGAGCGGCATGTAGGTCCCCCGCTCGGCGCCGTAGGCGTCGCCGTCGGGGACGAGGAAGCCGATCGGGCGATCCGTCGCGAGGAAGTCGAAGAAGATCGACGAGTAGTCGGTGACCAGTGCATCCGCGAGGCCGAGGAGGACGTTCGTCGGAGTCGTGTTCGGTACCAGAAGGCGACGGAGCGCGGGGATGCCGCTCGCCGCGCGGTGCACCACCTGGTGCGTCTTCAGGAGCACGATCGAGTCATCGCCCAGGGCGCGCTGCAGTCCAGCGGCCTGATCGGCCAGGTGCGCGAGATCGGCGTCCGGAGCCTGGAAGGAACTCCCGCGCCAGGTGGGTGCGAACAGCACGATGCGCTTGCCGGTCAGGTCGACCCCGAGAGCCGCGCCGAGGTCGGCGATGCGCTGCCGACGATCGACGTCGGACATCCGCTGTCGATCGATGCGCGGATAGCCTTCCTCGATGATGGCGCCGCGGTACACGTTGCGCAGCTGATAGGCGTCCTCGTACATCGTCTCGGCCATGAACGGGTTGGCGGCGAGGAGATAGTCGGCGTTCAACAGGTTGCGGAGGGTGTTGGCGGATTCCCGCGCGCCCCCCGGCATGTCGAAGCCCATCAGCTTCAGCGGCGTGCCGTGCCACGTGTTCAGGTACACCTGTCCGACCCGCTTGCTGAACGCGGGAGGGAAGGTCGCGTTGTTGATGAGGTAGCCGGCGGTCGACACCGCGCGCCAATAGGCGCCGCTGCCGCGACGGACGATCACGACGCGCCGGTCCCCGTCGAACTCCGCACGGAGCGCGGCTGCGGCGTCCGCGTCACCGATCGCCCAGATGTGCGTGAGATCGGCGAACTCCGGGTCAGCGAGGAGGGCCCGGAAGATCGCCTCCGGATTGCAGAGCGCGCCGTTGCCTGCGAACGATTCGTACAGGACGGTCCGGGACTGGATGGGTCGCGACCGTGCCCAGGCGATCAGTTCGGAGGTCGGCACGCGCTTCGCGCGGGTGAGCAGCGATCGGACGGCGCGGGTGACGGCGGGCGGAAGGGGCGAACGCATGAGGGGTGCTGTGCTCTCGTCGACGGCAGGTCAGGGCGCGACTTCTCCGGCCCGGCGACGCGCTCGCGCCGCAACTGCTCGGTGAACGCGTCGCGCCGCCTTGTGCATTCTAGCTTCGACCGCCTCGTAGAACCCCCAGGCGACGAGCAGGCTGAGGGGTACACCGAGCGCGCCGACGAGGGCCCAGGCCTCGGAACCGAAGGCGAATGCGAGTGTGGCGAGCACGGGGACGTGGACGAGGTAGAGGCTGAAGGAGATCTTGCCGAGCCACTGGATCGGGCGCGTCTCGAACAGTCGGATGGCCGGCCCCCACGCGAGGGCGACGAGGACGATGCCGGCCGCGCCCGGCGCGGCGAAGGCCCAGAGGAGATGGTTGAGGTCGGTCCCGCTGGGGAAGATCGGCCGGGCGAGCCAACTGCCGATCAGCATGAGGACGCTCACGACGGTGAACAGGGGCATGAACCACCGCGGCCTCGGGCGCTCGACCCAGGCGAGCAGGTCGGGCATACGCGCCGCCATGATGGTGCCGATGACGAAGACGGGGAAGTAGAGCAGCTCGCTCTGTTCGAAGAGGCGCCCGACGACGCTCAGCGCGCAGCAGACGATGACAGCCGTGAGGGCGTGTCGACGCACCAGGAGCGCGAGCGCGGTGGCCAGCGGCAGCACGATCGAGTAGAGCAACTCCCAGTGCAACGACCACAGGGGGTTGTTCAGGGGATACTGTCGCGGCACGAGCGACGCCTGAGAGAGGAACGACCCGACCGAGACGCTGTCTGCGTGGGTCTCCGCCATCCAGGACCCCTCCGGCATGCTCGAGCGGTCGCGCGGCACCAGCAGGATGAGGATCGCGCTGAGTGCGAGGGACGCGATGACCGGGCCGTAGAGACGGACGACGCGGGCCGAGAGGAACCCCATCCAGGAGAAGTTCTGACGGAAGACCGGGAGGACGACCACCAGTCCGGAGAGAACGAAGAAGACCAGCACCGCCTCGTTCCCCGCGGTCAACAGCTTCACCGGGGACTGGGAGATGACCGCCCAGCTGACCGTTCCTTCGAGGAGCGGTTCGGCGATCAGCAGCCAGTGGTGCAGGAGGACGACGAGCGCAGCGACCCCGCGGAGCCCGTCCAGGCTCTGGATCCGGCCGGACGGCTGCTGCGGGGGAGTCGTGACCACTCGTCAACGCTAGTCACTGTTCGCCGGCCGTCCACACCACTTGCGCGCCGCGGGCCCGGTGTGCAGACCCGCCCGGCTCAGGCGCCGACGCCGGCCGCGGCGAGGATCGCGGCGATCGAGGAGGCCACCGCGAGAAGGAGGGCGACACCGATGAGGACCGCGTGCACGATCAGGAACCTGGTGGGGCGACCCTGCGAGTCGCGGGCCCGGGCGTCGCGCGCGACACGACGGAAGAAGGTCGGCCAGACGAGCAGGTTGAACAGCGCGTTGATGATGAGGAGCGTGATGAGGAGCGCGAGCACGCGGCCACGCTACCGGTCGAGGTCGGGTTCGGCGCCGCGCGCCTTCCGGCGGACGCGCAATGACCGGCGCGGCTCGACCGTCGCCAGCTCGGCGGGGAAGCTGACCGGCGCCGGCCCGAAGGCGCGCCGGGAGCCGACGATGACTCGGCGTCCCAGGAGGTGATTGCCTCCGCCGCCGATGACAGCTCCGATTCCGAAGGGCAGGGCCCGTCCGAGGAGCGACGCGCTGCCTTGGGCGGCGAACCGTCGGAGGAACGCTCCTTTGAGACGGTCGATCAGCGGTCCGACTGCCGCACGTGGCAGAGAGGTCGTGATCATCTGCCCCCAATACGCGTCGCGGGTGGGGCCTGTGCCGCTGACCTGGCGGGCGAACTGGCTCACCAAGTCGACGCCCTCGCGCCCGACCATCATCGTCAGGACGAGTGCACGCGCCCGGTCGGGGTCATTGACGCGGATGCCGTGAACCTCGGCGAGTGATTGAGCGAAGAGGGCCGTCGCCTCGAGGAAGCCAACGGTCTCAGCCCCGCTGAGCGCGAGTGTCACCCCGGTGCCGATGCCCGGGACAACGGCCGTGGCGCCGACAGCGGCTCCCCCCGTCGTGACGGCGGCGAGATAGCGACGCTCGAGGATGCGCGCGATCTCCGCCGGCCCTGCCTGCGGGTGTCGAGTGCGGATCGCGCGCAAGTGGGCGAGGACGGCCGGCCGCTGGACGGCAAGCACCCGGTCCAGCACGCGGATCATCCACGGATGCTCCGGGGAGCCTTCGGGAGGAAGACCGCCCACCCACGGCGCGTCATCGGGGAGTGAGTGTATGCGCGGCACATCGCTCATGGCGGATCTGACGACGCGGTCGGACGCGTCGTTCCCTGTCTCAGACGTAGAGGTTCGCCCGGTCGAGGTCCTCTGCGAAGTCGACTTCGACAGCGTAGAGGTCGGAGATGTCGAGCGGGCGCAGCTTCAGACCGTTGTCGGCGATCGCCAGCTCGAGGCCGCGCTCGAAGTAGTCCTGGTTGTCGACCTGCGTCAGCTGAGCGATCAGCGCGGGCTTGTCAGCGCGGGAGATGAAGTTGATGCCGACAGCCTCGCCGAGGCCGCCGACCACGGTCTTGGAGAGCTCGGCGATGTCGCCGTTCTGGTCGACCGTGTACTTGACCTCTTCGTCGCTCACCTTGGAGGTGTTGACGGTGACGAAGGACTGCTCGGCCTCGATCAAGGCGAGTGCGCGTCCGAGAACACGCGGATCGAAGACGACGTCACCGTTCATCCAGAGGACACCCGACTTGCCGGTGGCTTTGAGCGCGCGCAGAAGGCTCTTCGAGGTGTTGGTCTGGTCGTACCGGTCGTTGTACACGTAATCGACGTCGGGGAACGCTTCGACGATCGTCTCCGCGCGATAGCCGACGACCGTCGTGATGTGCGCCTTCGGGCCGAAGGCAGCGTGGATGTTGTCGTGCTGCTGACCCATGATGCTGCGACCGTCGCTCAGCGCGGTCAGCGGCTTGGGCAGACTCCGGCCGAGCCGCGAGCCCATACCGGCTGCGAGGATGACGATCTTGGTCACGTGGTGCTCCTGACGATGTGGTCACTGTCCGTACATCGGAAAGACACATCTTCGTGCCGTCTGAAATGCTATCGGTGTCACCTGAAAAGGGCCCGTATCCTGGCCTGCCGTTGTGCATTCGTGATAGTGCGACGTCGGGGATAACGCCTGAGGGTCGGCCAGTCCGGCCTTGCTAGGTTTAAGGGGTGACGCCTCCCAAGACACGACCGCCCCGCAAGAAGGCTCCCGTGTCCGGCGCCGCCACTGCGGTTCCGTCGCCGCCTCCCGTTTCGACCGACGAGACGACGCCGCTTCCCCCCAAACCCGACGTGCCCGCGGCGGTTGCGGCGGCCCGCCTCGAAGAAGGCCTCCCGGTCGTCGAACCTTCTTCTCGCGAGCCGTCGTCCGATCCGGTCATCACCTCGGATGCCGCGGTCCCCGACGTCGAAGACCCAAGGGGCGATCCGGCCCTCGACGACAGAGACGCCGCTGTGGCGCCCGGGTCGGACCTCGACGTCGCGCCCCCGGAACCCGCCCCGGCCCCTGAGCCTGAGCCTGAGCCTGAGCCTGAGCCTGAGCCTGAGCCTGAGCCTGAGCCTGAGCCTGAGCCTGAGCCTGAGCCGGAGCCGGAGCCGGAGCCGGAGCCGGAGCCGGAGCCGGAGCCGGAGCCGGAGCCGGAGCCGGAGCCTGAGCCTGAGCCTGAGCCTGAGCCTGATGCAGATCTCTCGCCGGCTGAGGAGCCGGCGACAGCGGTCCTCGCCGTCGACGAGGTCGCGGATTCGGACGACGCTCCCGCGCCGGCGTTGCTTCTGACGCAGGTGTCGAAGTCGTTCGGTCGGACTCGAGCGGTCGACGCGGTGGACCTGGAGATTCCTGCGGGCACCTTCTACGGCTTGGTGGGACCGAACGGTGCGGGCAAGACGACGACTCTGTCGATGATCGCCGGTCTGCTGCGACCGGACGCGGGGTCGATCGTGGTCGGCGGGGTCGACCTGCAGCGCGATCCCCGGGCCGCGAAGGCGCTCATGGGTGTCCTGCCGGATCGCCTGCGGACGTTCGATCGCCTGACCGGTCGGCAGCTTCTCCACTATTACGGCGTCCTGCGCGGTCTCCGCCCGGCCGTCGTCGCCGAGCGCACCGAGGACCTCGCCCGCGCCTTCGATCTGACGGCCGCACTCGTCCGGCCCGTGTCCGACTACTCCGCCGGCATGACGAAGAAGATCATGCTCGCCGGCGCGATGATCCACGCGCCTCGACTCCTCGTGCTGGACGAGCCCTTCGAAGCCGTCGACCCGGTCTCGAGCGAGGTCATCCTCGACATCCTGACGGCTTATGTCTCGCGAGGCGGCACCGTGATCCTGTCGAGTCACGGGATGGAGCTCGTCGAGCGCGTCTGCGACGGCGTCGCGGTCATCGTGGCCGGGCAGGTGCTCGCTCAGGGTTCAGTGGACGACGTGCGCGGCGATCACACCCTTGCGGAGCGCTTCGTCCAACTCTCCGGCGGTCTCAGCGACGTGGAAGGCCTGGAGTGGTTGCACACGTACTCCGACTGAGGTTGGCGCTGCTCGCGGGGTCGCTCAATGCGCGTCCGATCGTGCTCGTCCGCCGTCTTGCGGCCTTCGGCGTCCTCGCGGTCGCGGTGGCGGCGGTGTGTGTCGCGCTCGTCCGACTCGATCGTGTCCCGGATGCCGATGCGGCGACGCTCATCGTCGTGGGCGGCTCGCTCTTGGTGGGCGGCTTCCTCCTCGTCCCGCTCTTCACCGGTGCCGATGACCCCCTGGATCCGCGCCGATTCGTCGTGACGGGAGCGGATTCGCGCACGGTCGCGTGGTCGGTGATGGCGGCATCCCCTCTCGGACTTCCCGGGCTCGTCGTGATCGCCGTGGCCGTCGCGATGATCGTCGCGTGGACCGGTCACGGAGCGCCGGCGGCTCTCGCGGTCCTCGCCGCGCTCCTGCTGGTCGCCACGACGGCGCTTGCGGCTCGGTGCGCGATGGCGGTCTCCGCTGTCGCGCTCCGCGATCGCCGGTCGCCGCAGCTCACGGGGCTGATGGTGACGGCGGCGGCCATCGTCGTGATCCCGGTGGCCGTGTTCGCGTTCTCGCTCGAGTGGTCCGGCGGGCTGCCCTCGCAGCTCGCTGAGGCGGCTCAGGTGCTCGCCGTCACGCCGTTCGGGGCGGCTGCAGCGATCCCGCTTCGCTCCGGCGGCGCCCTGATCGTTTCGATCCTCGTCGCGCTCGCGACGATCGTCGCTCTCGCCGCGACGTGGCGGCTGCTCGTCGGCGTCATGATGAGCGCCACGGAGCGAGAGGTGTCGATGCGCGAACGTCGCGGCCTCGGGTGGTTCGCGGTCATGCCGGGAACTCCGGGCGGCGCGGTCGCCGCACGCAGCATCGTCTACTGGTCGAGCGACCCGCGGCATCTCGCGAACGTGGTGATCGTCCCGATCGCCTCCGTTCTGATCGTGCTCCCGTTGCTCGTCGTCGGAGTACCGCTGCAGACGGTGGCGCTCATCCCGCCGCCGATCCTCGCGCTCTTCCTCGGCTGGCTGGTACACAACGACGTCGCCTACGACTCGACGGGCGTCTGGCTGCACATCTCGGCCGGCGTCCGAGGTGTGGCCGACCGTGCCGGCCGGCTCGTGCCGGTGCTGCTCATGGGAGTGCCGTTGCTGGCACTCGCGGTGACGGCTGCGGTCTGGGTGCATGGACGATGGGCGGTCCTCCCCGCTCTCGTCGGTGTCTGTGTGTCGCTGTTCGCCACGGGGCTGGGGCTGAGCTCGATCGCATCGGTTGCGGCGCCCTACGCGGTGTCCCGTCCGGGGGAGGGGCCGTTCGAGCAACCCCAGCGCACGGGGGGTTCCGCCGCGCAAGCCGCGGTCCTGTTCGGCGCCATCGTCCTGTCGATGCCTGCTCTCTGGACGGCGTGGCTCGCCCTGGGCGGAGACGAACAGGCTGCCTGGACATCCTTCTGGAGCGGAATCGTCGTCGGAACCGTTGTCCTGGCAGCGGGAATCGTGATCGGCGGGGTGGTCTTCGAGCGTCGCACGAGCCGGATCATGGAGTTCGCAGAAACCCTCTGACGCCCCGCCGTGCCCGCCCGACCCGCAGTACACTCGGGGGAATGAGCACGCCGATCGACAGCCCGGATCAGGGCGGCCTCGCCACACTCGACCGCGAACTCGAGGAGCTGATCCGCGAGGAGTCCATCGAGCCGGGTGACCATGAGCGGTTCTCGCACTATG
This sequence comes from Microbacterium oleivorans, assembly GCF_023715745.1. Lineage (GTDB taxonomy): Bacteria > Actinomycetota > Actinomycetes > Actinomycetales > Microbacteriaceae > Microbacterium > Microbacterium oleivorans_D. The sequence continues at coordinate 605,563 of NZ_JAMBOV010000002.1, forward strand.
TGAAGAAGGACAAGATCCTCGAGTCGGCGATCACCGGGAAGCCGGTCCGCGCGCTGTGCGGCAAGAAGTGGACTCCGGGGCGGGACCCGGAGAAGTTCCCGGTGTGCCCCACGTGCAAGGAGATCTACGCCTCGCTGACCTCGTAGACCGTCGGCAGAGCCGGGTCGGCCCGGCTGAGAGCGAGGGCGGTCACCGGGAGCTCCTCCCGGACGCGGAGGTGGTGCTCCCGCGCGGCGGTCACGCCCGACGGGCCCAGGGCGGCGGCATCCGCTGACCCTCCCTCGACGAGAAGGACCTGCAGAGGTCGGGCGTCGGGGTGCGCAGCGGGCGTGTCGAGGTCGTCGAAGCCGGCGGCGATCGCCACGAGCTCGCCGGTCGCGACGCCGTCGACGCGCGTGCGGAACGCCGCCTTGCGGCCGCCGACCGACGCCTTCGAGGTGGACGCCTTCGCGACGGAGACCCATCCGCCGTCCTGTCCCTGGCGGGCGACGAGCTTGTAGACCATCCCCGCCGTCGGCGTGCCCGAGCCTGTGACGACCGACGTCCCGACGCCGTAGGCATCGACGGGGGATGCCGCCAGCGCGGCGATCGCGAATTCGTCGAGGTCACTCGTCACGGTGATGCGAGTGCTCGTCGCGCCGAGCTCGTCGAGCTGTTCGCGCACGGACGCGGCGACGGTGGGAAGGTCACCGGAATCCAGGCGCACGCCGCCGAGGCCGGGACCCGCGACACGGATCGCGGTCTCGACGCCCTGGCGGATGTCGTACGTGTCCACGAGGAGGGTCGTGTCGGTCCCGAGAGCCGCGATCTGGCTGCGGAAGGCGTCCTCTTCCGTGTCGTGAAGCAGGGTCCACGCGTGGGCGGCGGTGCCCATCGTCGGGATTCCCCACGTACGCCCCGCCTCGAGGTTGCTCGTCGCGGAGAAACCCGCGATGTAGGCGGCGCGGGCAGCGGCGACGGCGGACCGCTCGGCGGCGCGTCGCGAGCCCATCTCGGCCAGAGGACGGTCACCCGCGGCGATGCTCATGCGGGCTGCCGCGGTGGCGACGGCCGAATCGTGGTTGAGGATGCTCAGGGCGAGGGTCTCGAGGATGACCGCCTCGGCGAACGAGCCCTCCACCGTGAGGATGGGCGAGCCCGGGAAGTAGAGCTCGCCCTCGCGGTACCCGCTGATCGTCCCGCGGAAGCGGTAGTCCTCGAGGTAGCGGACGGTCTCGGCGCTGACGATGCGGTTGTCCCGGAGGAAGGCCAGCTCCGCCTCGTCGAAGCGGAAGTCGGCGAGCTCGGAGAGCAGTCGCCCCGTTCCCGCGACCACTCCGAATCGGCGCCCGCCGGGCAGTCGACGACCGAACAGCTCGAACACACAGCGCCGGCTGGCGGTGCCGTCGCGGAGCGCGGCGTCCAGCATGGTGAGCTCGTAGCGATCGGTCAGCAGCGCCGTGGAGATGCCCATGCGGTCACTCTATCCACGCGCGAACGCGCGCCCGCGCGAGACTAGGCTGGACGATCGTGACGGACGCACCGATCGGGATCTTCGACTCCGGAGTGGGCGGTCTCACCGTCGCCCGGTCCGTCTCGCAGCTGCTGCCGAGGGAGTCGGTCCTCTACATCGGCGACACCGCACACTCTCCCTACGGGCCGAAACCGATCGCCGACGTGCGACGCTACGGCCTGGAGGTGCTCGACGCTCTGGTCGCAGAGGGCGTCAAGATGCTCGTGATCGCCTGCAACACCGCGTCGGCGGCGTTGTTGCGCGATGCCCGCGAGCGCTACGACGTCCCGGTCGTCGAGGTCATCGGTCCCGCCGTCCGCACCGCCATCTCGACGACGCGCAACGGTCGGATCGGGGTCATCGGCACGGCGGGGACGATCGGTTCGGGTGTCTACCAGGACATGCTCGGCGTCAATGAGCGGCTGAGTGTCTTCGCGCAGGCGTGCCCGCGTTTCGTGGACTTCGTGGAGGCGGGCATCACCGACACGCCGGACGTGCTGCGCGTCGCCGAGGAGTATCTCGCGCCGCTGCGTCACGCCGGGGTGGACACCCTGGTGCTCGGCTGCACCCACTATCCGTTCCTCGAGGGTGCCATCAGTTACGTGATGGGCCCCGACGTGTCGCTCGTCTCGAGCGACACCGAGACCGCCAAGGACGTCTACCGTCAGCTCGTCTCGCGCGACCTGCTGGCAGGGGCGGACGCCGAACCCACACACGTGTACGAAGCGACGGGGGACTCCGCAGAGGACTTCCTCCGCCTCGCCGACCGGTTGATGGGACGCGGTGTCAGCACCGTGCGTCTCGTCCAGACCGGCGCCATCGACCTACCCAAGGAGACCTCATGACCGAGACGACACGAGCGGACGGCCGCGCCGTCGACCAGCTGCGCCCCGTCACCATCGAGCGCGGATGGAGCGCGCACGCCGAAGGATCCGCCCTCGTCTCCTTCGGCGGGACGAAGGTGCTGTGCACGGCATCCTTCACCAACGGCGTGCCGCGCTGGCTGACCGGCAAGGGCAAGGGGTGGGTCACCGCCGAGTACGCGATGCTCCCCCGAGCGACGAACTCCCGCAACGACCGCGAGTCGATCAAGGGGAAGGTGGGTGGTCGCACCCACGAGATCTCCCGCCTCATCGGTCGTGCGCTCCGCGCCGTCGTCGACACGAAGGCGCTGGGCGAGAACACGATCGTCATCGACTGCGACGTCCTCCAGGCCGACGGCGGCACCCGCACGGCGGCGATCACGGGTGCCTACGTCGCCCTCGCCGACGCGATCGAGTGGGGTCGGGCGAAGGGCTTCGTCGGCAAGAACGCCAAGGCGCTGCTCGACTCGGTCTCGGCGGTCTCGGTCGGAATCATCGACGGGGAGCCCATGCTCGATCTCGCGTACGTCGAGGACGTGCGTGCCGAAACCGACATGAACGTCGTCGTCACCGGGCGCGGTCTGTTCGTGGAGGTGCAGGGCACGGCGGAGGGCGCGCCGTTCGACAAGCGCGAACTCGACGCGCTGCTCGAGCTCGGAGTGAACGGATGCGGCGACCTGCGCGACATCCAGCTCGCCGCGCTGGCGGAGGAGCGTGCGTGAGCCGCATCGTCCTGGCGACGCACAACGCGCACAAGGTCGAGGAGTTCGGCGCCATCGTCGCGGCGACGCGGCCTGACCTCGAGGTCGTCGGGTACGACGGACCGGAGCCCGTCGAGGACGGGGTGACCTTCGCGCAGAACGCGCTGATCAAGGCGCGCGCTGCCGCCGCCCACACCGGCCTGCCTGCCATGGCGGATGACTCCGGCATCAGCGTCGACGTGCTCGGCGGCTCGCCCGGTGTGTTCTCGGCCTATTGGGCGGGGCATCGCAAGGACGGCGTCGCGAACTACGAGCTGCTCCTCGACCAGCTCTCCGACATCGCGGACCCGCATCGCACGGCGCAGTTCGTCTCGACGATCGCCCTCGTCGTACCGGGCGGTGACGAGCACGTCGTCGAGGGCGTCTGGCCGGGCCGTCTCGCCCAGGCTCCCGCGGGAGAGAACGGATTCGGGTACGACCCCGTGTTCCTGCCCGACGACGCGCAGGGGCGCACAGCTGCGCAGCTGACGGCCGCCGAGAAGAACGCGACGTCGCATCGCGCCCGCGCGTTCGAGGCGCTGGGCCCTCTGCTCGCCGCCCTCTAGGAGGCCACCGGCGTTGCGCTGAGCCTGAGAATCGGATTCATTCCCGAGTTGCTCGGCATCGCCGTGACGGCGTCGGCCGCGTCCTACCCTCGAGGTATGCACGATCACGCGCCGAGCGGCATCCGGGGAGGCCATCCCCGTCGGCTGCTCGCCGTCTCGTTCGGCATCACCGCGACCGTCCTCGTGATCCAGCTCGCGGGGGCGATCCTCACGGGATCGCTCGCGCTGCTGGCGGACGCCGGGCACATGTTCACCGACAGCTCCGGCCTCGTGATCGCTCTCATCGCGGCATCCGTCGCCGCGCGACCCGCCGACGAACGCCAGACGTACGGCTACCAGCGTGCCGAGGTGTTCGGAGCGTTCCTCAACGCCGTCATCCTCATCGTCCTCGGCGCATGGATCGCGGTCGAGGCGGTCGGACGGCTCATGGACCCGGCGGACGCCGAGGTCCAGGGTCTGCCGATGCTCGTCGTCGCCGTGATCGGCCTGATCGCGAATGGTGTCTCGCTCTACGTGCTGAGCGCCGCCCAGCGCACGAGCATCAACGTGCGCGGCGCCTACCTCGAGGTCCTGGGGGACCTCCTCGGCTCCGTGGTCGTGATCATCGCGGCGGGGGTCATCTGGCTCACGGGCTGGATGCCGGCGGACGCCGTGGCATCCCTCCTCATCGCCGCGCTCATCGTGCCCCGAGCCGTCAGCCTGCTGCGCGAGGTGTTCGCCGTGTTGGGCGAACGAGCGCCCGCGGGGACGAAGGTCGCCGACATCCGCGATCACATCCTCGGGACGGAGGGCGTCGTCGATGTGCACGACGTCCACGTGTGGCAGCTGACGCGCGGTGCGCCGGTGTTCACCGCACACGTCGTGGTCGCGCCGGACCACTTCGCCGACGATCGCGCGGGCGCGCTGCTGTCCCGTCTGCAGTCGTGCCTGTCCCGGCACTTCGACGTCGAGCATTCGACCTTCCAGCTCGAGCCCGCCGGTCACGTCGAACACGACGCCCACGCCTGAACCGGGAGGACCCACGCATGACTGATCTGGCGACCCCGAATCTGCCATCGCGGGACTTCGACTCCACCTTGTCGTTCTACGGTCGCCTGGGATTCGCCGCCGCGTACCGCGACGAGGGATGGCTCATCCTCCGTCGCGACGGTGTGCAGCTCGAGTTCTTCCCAGCGCCCGACGTCGACCCGCTCTCGAGCTCGTTCATGTGCTGCCTCCGGGTCGACGAGCTCGACGAATGGTACGAGCGACTCGTAGAGGCGGGTGTGCCGGAGACGACGACCGGCTTCCCCCGCCGTCATCCGCCGCGGATCGAGCCCTGGGGAGGGAGCGTCGCGTTCCTCGTCGACCCCGACGGAACGCAGCTCACCCTCATCCAGAACCGCTGAAACCCGGTCAGTTCTCCATACGAACGTCGTCCGGCGTCTTGTCGGGCCGCAGCCCCCGCCAGCGCGCGTGCCGGAGTGTGCCGTTCGGCGTCGCCTCGGCGTACTCGACCTCGCCGACGACCTCCGGGCGTACCCAGAGCGCATCGGATGCCTCGGCCCGGCCGACGTCGACGAACGGGTTCTCATCGGTCCGCAGCGGGGTGAGAGCCGCGTCCAATCGGGCCAGGGTCGCGTCGCCGAATCCGGAGCCGACGCGGCCGACGTAGTGGAGACCGTCCGGAGTCGGGATGCCCATGAGCAGCGATCCGATCTCGCCCGTTCGTCCGCCTTTCCCTGGACGGATGCCGCCGATCACCACCTCCTGCATCAGGGTGAGCTTCACTTTCAGCCACTGCTCGCTGCGCTGTCCCCGTCGGTAGCTCGACGAGGGGTCCTTGACGACGATCCCTTCCAGGTCGAGGCCACGGGCCGTGGCGAGGGCGTCGTCGACGTCGTCCGCGACGGGCGGCAGGACGATCGGCTCGTTCACGCCGGCAGCGAGCTGTTCGAGGAGTTCCCGCCGCTGTGCGAGCGGCAGTGGCGCGGCATCCGTCCCGTCGATCTCGAGAAGATCGAACAGCATGAACTGCACCGGGATCCGCCGCGATTCACGCTCGATCTCGGCCGCCTTCGTCAGATGCATGCGGTGCTGCAGCAGCGAGAAGCTGGGACGCCCGCGCTCGTCGAGCGCGACGATCTCGCCGTCCACCACGCACGGTGCGGGGCCCAACCCCGGCGCGGCGGTCAACTCGGGGTAGCGCGCCGTGATGTCGGTGCCGCTGCGCGCCCGCAGTCGCAGCTGCTGACCGTCCCAGAGCCCGAGGGCGCGCACGCCGTCCCATTTGAATTCGACCCAGGCCCCCCAGCGCTCCGCCGCGCGGCGCGCCAGGGGAGGGGTGGATGACGTCGCGAGCATCGGCGCCGGGGCGGGCGGCGTCGAGGCGGTCGGCGTCGGCGCGGGCGTTCGCCGAGCGGATGCGGCGGGTGCAGCATCCGTCTTCATCCGGTGGAGGAGCCACTGGGACTTCTCTCCCTCGCCGCTCGTACGGATGAGGGCAAGGCGCACGGAACCGAGCGGGCCGTCGTCGCGCCCCCTCGCGGTGAAGATCACCTCGTCGTCGCGCCACTTCTCGAGATCGAAGGTGCCGGTGTCCCAGATCGACATCGATCCGGCACCGTACTCACCGGCGGGGATCTCGCCGGCGAAGTCCAGGTACTCCATGGGGTGCGGCTCGGTCATGACGGCCAGATGGTTGGTCGAGGGGGAGTCCGGGATGCCGCGCGGCACCGCCCAGCTGACGAGCACGCCGTCGCGTTCGAGGCGCAGGTCGTAGTGCAGGCGGCGGGCGTGGTGCTCCTGGATGACGAAGCGGGCGGTGCCGACGGACGGCGCACCGGCGGGGGAGTCCGGCACGGGTTCGGGCGTCTTCGCCGCGGAGCGTTTCGCGATGTACGAGGCGAGAGGCCCCGCGTCGGTCGGCGCGAGCGGCGCGAACAGGTCGCCGAGGTCCGCGACCCGGTCGAGGACCTCGGCGAACAGCAGATGGCGCAGGTCGGGGTCGTCGAGCTCGTCCCAGCTGCGGGGCGCCGCGACGGTCGGTCGTTCCCGGCCGCGGAGCGAGTAGGGCGCGATCGTCGTCTTCTTGCCGTTGTTCTGGCTCCAGTCGAGGAACACCTTGCCCGGCCGCGCCGCCTTCGACATCTGGCTGACGACGAGGTCGGGGTGGTCGGCTTCGAGCAGGCGTGCGAGCTCCTTGGCGAAGGCGCTGATCTCGTCGCTCGTGCGGGATCCGTCGAGGGGCGCGTAGAGGTGGATGCCTTTGCTGCCGCTGGTGACGGGCAACGGGTCCATCCCCAGGTCGGTGAGGATGGTGCGCGCCCAGCGCGCGACCTCTGCGCACTCGGCGAGCCCTGCGCCGGAGCCCGGGTCGAGGTCGAGCACGAGGCGGTCGGGATTCCTCCGCTCGCCGGTCGCGTCGAACCGCCATTGCGGGACGTGCAGCTCGATCGAGGCCACCTGCGCGAGATAGACGAGGGTCGGTATCCCGTCGACGAGCGGGTAGTCCTTGGCGCCTGTCGAGTGCTCGATCGGGAGGCGGCGCACCCACGACGGCGCACCCGCCTCGAGGTGCTTCGCGAAGAACGAGCCCTCGCTGGTCCCGTCGGGCCAGCGGATGCGGGTGACGGGCCGATCGGCGAGGTGAGGCAGCATCGCCGGCGCGATCCGGGTGAGGTAGTCGATGACCTCGCCCTTGGTGGTCCCCGTCTCGGGGTACATGACCTTGTCGAGATTCGTCAGCCGCAGACGCCGTCCGTCGACGACGACCTCCTGCGGTGCGGCTGGCATGGGCCCAGAGTAGTGCGCAAGCCCTGTCGGAACCGGCTGTGACGGGTGTCTACTGGTGTGATGCGAGCGATCTGGAAAGGCGCCCTGACTTTCGGCCTGGTCAACGTCCCCGTCAAGGTGTACTCCGCGACGGAGGACCACGACGTGTCCCTGCATCAGGTGCATGCGGCCGACGGCGGCCGCATCCGTTATCAACGCATCTGCGAGATCGACGGGGAGGTCGTTCCGTACGCCGACATCGACAAGGCGTACGACGACGGCGAACGCACCGTGGTGTTGACCTCGGACGACTTCGCGGCGCTGCCGAGTGAACGCAGCAGGGAGATCGAGGTGGTCGAGTTCGTGCCGACCGAGCAGATCGACCTGCTGACGCTCGACAAGGCGTATTACCTCGAACCGGACTCGAAGAGCCCGAAGGCCTACGTCCTGCTGCGCCAGACGCTCGAGCAGACCGATCGCACCGCGATCGTCCGCTTCGCGCTCCGGCAGAAGACGCGTCTGGCCGCCCTCCGCGTGCGGGGCGACGTCCTCGTGCTGCAGACGCTGCTGTGGGCGGACGAGGTGCGGGAGGCGTCGTTCCCGGTGCTGGACGAGCCGGTGAAGATCTCGGGCAAGGAGCTGGAGCTCTCGGCTTCCCTCGTCGACAGCTTCTCGAGCGACTTCGATCCGACCGAGTTCACCGACGAATACCAGCAGGAGCTGCGCACCCTCATCGAGGCGAAGCTCGAGAAGGGCGACGCCTTCGACACGGCGGAGACCTTCGGCGAGAAGACGGATGCCTCCGGTGGCGAGGTCATCGACCTGATGGAGGCGTTGCGGGCGAGCGTCGAGAAGAGTCGCGCCGCCCGAGCGGGTTCGGGTTCCGGGAAGAAGGATGCCGCCGCCGACGAGAAGCCGGCGGCGGCGAAGAAGAAGCCCGCGAAGAAGAAGGCGTCCTGATCAGGGGCGCCGGGTCTCGCCGTCGGGACGCTCGTCGAACGCCTCGGGCTCGAGCACGAGCTGCTGCGCCTCGGCCTCGTCGGTGACCCCGTCGGAGCCGGCAGCCATCTCGCGCTTGACCTTGCGCTTCTCAGCGAAGTAGTGCCAGACGATGAAGACGATCGTGCCGGCGACGGCGACGAGGAGGATGACGTCGATGTACTCCGCGACGAACTCGCCGACTCCCGGGATGAGGCTGACGAGGTAGCCGACCACGGTGAGGCCGAAGCCCCAGATGACGGCACCGATGAGGTTGTACAGGGAGTACTTGTGCCACGCCATCTTGCCGACGCCGGCGGCGACGGGAGCGAAGGTGCGCACGATCGGCACGAAGCGCGCGAGGATGACGGTCACGCCGCCGTACCGTTCGAAGAACGCGTTCGTCCGCTCGACGTTGCTGCGACTGAAGAGGCCGGATTCCTTGCGTTCGAACACGGCAGGTCCGCCCTTGCGGCCGATCAGGTAGCCGACCTCACCGCCGAGGAACGCCGCCAGACCGATCAGCAGACCGACCACCCAGACGTTGATGCCGAAGACGCCGTTGGGCGCATGCGTCACCGGATTCGACAGGAGTCCAGCCATGATCAGCAGCGTGTCGCCCGGCAGGAGGAAGCCGACGAGCAGGCCGGTCTCGGCGAAGACGATGAAACAGACGACCACGAGGGCCCACGGGCCGGCCGCGTTGATGATGGTCTCGGGGTCCAGCCACGGGAGCAGTGCGAAGGGGTGCACGGAGGTCCTTCGAGTCGCGACGGGGAATCCGTCGACGGGTGGGCGCAAGGTGTGAGGCACGCCGGTGCCTCGTGCGGAAGGGGGGACTTGAACCCCCACGCCCGAAGGCACAGGAACCTAAATCCTGCGTGTCTGCCGATTTCACCACTCCCGCTGGTCCGTTCAGTCTAGGGCGCGCGGTGGGAGACACCTGAGAGGGATATCCCGACTCCTGGCGGCGGTCGGATCAGCGCGGGGTCGTCCAGCAGGGGCGCCCGGAAGTCGGCGTCCACGTGCGGACCCTGGGCGAAGTGATGGAGGATCCCTTCGCTCGCGTGGGGGGTGCCGCCGCTCCACGCAGGAATCGTGGCGTGTGGATAACTCCCGCGCGGCTCCGGGCGGGGTTGCGAGGATCCCAGGCCATGAGCGTCGCGTCCTCCACGACTTCGCCCCGTGGGCAGTCCACGGTCGCCGAGCGGGTGCGCGAGCGGTTGCGAAGCGAACAGGTCGATCCCTCCCGCGACCCGGACCGCGCGGCGTTCATCGCCCGAGCCGAGGTGCGCAGGCACAACGATTTCGCGCTCGCTCGTGGCGTCGACGTCATCGAAGACGAAGCGGCGTCCGTCCGCGACATCCTCTCCACTGTCGCGGGGTACGGGCCGCTGCAAGCGCTGCTGGATGACCCCGAGGTCGAGGAGATCTGGGTCAACGCCCCCGACAGGGTCTACATCGCTCGAGAAGGCCGCAGCGAGCGCGCGCCGATCGTCCTGACCGACGCGGCCGTGCGCGACCTCGTCGAGCGGATGCTGCACGCCACCGGCCGACGCGTGGATCTGAGTCAGCCCTTCGTCGACGCATCCCTGCCGGACGGCTCACGGCTTCACGTCGTCATCCCGGACATCACGCGCCGCCACTGGGCGGTCAACATCCGGAAGTTCCTCGCCCGCTTCCGCACCCTCGACGACCTCGTCGCCGCCGGTTCGGTCCGTGCGGAAGCAGCAACGATCCTGCGGGAGGCGATGCGCGACGGCACGAGTGTGATCGTCTCGGGTGCCACCCACGCCGGCAAGACCACCCTCCTCGGTGCGCTCATCGCCGCGGCGCCCGGGCATCACCGGATCGTGACGGTCGAGGAGACGTTCGAGCTGAACGCGCAGGCGCCCGATCTCGTGGCGCTGCAGGGCCGCCAGCCCAGCCTCGAGGGAACCGGTGAGGTGTCCCTGCGCCGCCTCGTGAAAGAAGCGCTGCGCATGCGGCCCGACCGGCTCGTCGTGGGCGAGGTGCGCGACGCCGAGGCGCTCGATCTGCTCCTCGCCCTCAACACCGGCGTGCCCGGGGCCGCGACGATCCACGCCAACTCCGCGAGGGACGCGCTCCGCAAGCTCGGCTCGCTGCCCCTCCTGGCCGGGCGAAACATCGACCGGGACTTCCTCCTCCCGGCGATCGCCGCGTCCGTCGGACTCGTCGTCCACTGTCGACGGGATGCTGACGGTCGCCGCGCGGTCGTCGAGATCGCCGCTCCGACAGGTCGGGTCGTCGACGGCGTCGTCGAGACCCGGTCGTTGTTCGGCGGTGACGACGGATGACCACGCTCCTCGGCATCACCCTGGCCGCCGGGATCCTGCTCGCTCTGGCGCCGTGGCTCTGGCCACCGCGCTCCGCAACCCCCGCGCCCGGACGACGGGACGGCGCATCCGCTCGGCTGCTCCAGAACGCCGGATTCGGGCACGCCACACCCGGTCACCTCGTCGCGACCTCGTGCGCTGCGGGAGCCCTGTCGGGCGCGGTCGTGTGGCTCGTCACGGCACTGCCCGCGTTCGCTGCGGTCGCCACAGCTGCGGGATCCTTCGCACCGGCAGCATGGCTGCGCGGCCGAGCCCGCCGCCGCCAGAAGAGCCGTCGACAACTCTGGCCCGACGTGTGCGATCTGCTGGTCGCATCCGTGCGATCCGGGATGTCGCTGCCCGATGCGGTCTCGGCGCTCGGGGAGGTCGGTCCGCCGCCCCTCCGTCCGGCCTTCGCCGCCTTCGCCTCCGACGTCTCGGCGTCAGGACACTTCGACTCGAGCGCACTGCGCCTGAAAGCCCGGCTCGCAGATCCCGTGGCTGACCGCATCCTCGAGGCTCTCCGCATGGCACGACAGGTGGGTGGTACCGAACTCACCAGCGTGCTCCGTGCGTTGTCCGCATCCGTCCGGGCGGAGGCGGCACTTCGCGCCGAGATCGAAGCGCGTCAGTCGTGGATCCGCGGCGCCGCTGTGCTCGGAGTGGTCGCGCCCTGGGTGATCCTCGGACTGCTCGCTCTCCGCCCCGAGGGTGCGGCGGCCTACAGCAGCCCCGACGGGGTTGCCGTGATCCTGCTGGGGGCTGCGGTGTCGGTCGTCGCCTTCCGGCTCATGCTCGGCATCGGCCGGCTGCCGGAGCCGCGGCGGTGGTTCGCATGAGCGGGCTCACGGAGGTGGCGATCGCCATCGTGCTCGGCACCGCTTTCGCCGCGGGCATCGTGCTCGTCGCCACGCGGGTGCCCCGCTTGGCCGCCCCGACGCTGTCGCGGCGCATCGCGCCGTACCTTCGGGACATCGCAGATCCGCGTGGTCTCACACCCCTGGATGCGGCCGGATCGGAATGGCGGACGCGACGCGACCGTCTGATGGCCGCACTGGGCGGCGCGGCCCGACTGGAACAGCGTCTGCGCCAGGCTGGATGGACGCAGGATGCCGCGGCTTTCCGCGCTCGCCAGCTCACCTGGGTCGTGCTGGGGTCCCTCGCCGGCGGGATCGTGCTCGTGGCGTTGGCGCTGATCGGTCGCATGAGCCCGGGCGCCGTCGTGCTCCCGCCGGCAGCGGCGGTCGCGGCCGCCGCTGTCCTGGATCTGCGGCTGACGTCGGCGGGACGCAGACGTCGAGCCCGTGTCGAAGAGGAACTGCCGACGCTGCTGGAGTTCCTCGCGCTCTGCCTGGCCGCAGGCGAAGGGCTCCGTGATGCCCTGCGGCGGGTGGGGGAGCTCGGCTCGGGGGAACTGACGATCGAGATCCGTCGAGCGGTCCTGGACAGCGGCACCGGCTCGAACCTCTCCGACGCGCTCGTCGATCTCGGTCGACGACTCGACGTGCCCGCCCTCTCGCGGGCGCTGGAACACCTCGTCGCGGCGATCGACCGCGGCGCGCCGCTGGCAGGCGTGTTGCAGGCGCAGGCCGGCGACGCGCGCGAGGACGCCAAACGTTCCCTCATCGAGAGCGCCGGCAAGAAGGAGATCGCGATGCTGTTCCCGATCGTGTTCCTCCTGCTGCCGATGAGCGTCCTCTTCGCCGTCTTCCCGGGCATCGTCATGCTGCGGCTCGGGGTCGGCTGACTCATGTTCGAAAGGAGAACACCATGATCCGTTCCGCACTCTCCCGACTGCGCACAGGCTGGGGTGCCGTCGTCACGGACGTCCGCGACGACGAGAGGGGCGACGTGCCCGGCTGGGTGCTCATCACGTTGATGACCGCCGGACTCGTCGTCGTGATCTGGGCCCTCGCGGGGCCCGCGCTGGCTCAGCTGTTCGAGCAGGCGATCGACCAGGTCTCGAGTTTCTGAGAGCCTCGAATGCGGCGGCTGCTGTCTGACGAACGCGGATCGACTCCGGTCGAATTCGTGCTCGTGGGAGTGCTGTTGACCGTGCTGACGCTCGGCGTCCTGCAGCTCGGACTGGCCGTGTACGTCCGCAATGTCGTCCATGACGCCGCAGTCGAGGGCGCGTACCACGCGGCTCTCGCCGACGTCGAGATCGCGGCCGGCGCGCAGCGGGCCCGCGAGGTCGTCGAACGGGCCGTGGGGGATGGGTTCGTCGAGACCGCGACGGCCGCGGACTCGACCGCGCTGGGCTACGACACGGTCGCGGTGACGCTCACGACGCGGCTCCCGCTGATCGGACTGCTCGGCGTGCCGCACGGATGGGAGGTGACGGTCCATGCCGCGGCTGAGGTTCTCGAGTGAGGCCCTCCGCGACGACGAGCGCGGGTCCGCCGCACTCGAGTTCATCGTCGGCGGAGTGGTCCTCCTGGTGCCCATCGTGTACCTCATCGTGGCGCTCGGGACCATCCAGTCGCATGCCCTCGGCGTCGAGTCGGCGTCACGACACGTCGCGCGGGCCGTGTCGCTTGCGGAGGGCACCCGGGATGCCGACGCCCGCGCGGCAGCGGTCCTCGACTCGATCGTTCGGGAGTACGACCTCGACCCCGACACGATCGAAGTCGACGTCTCGTGCGTGGGGGAGTCGGCGGCGTGCCCCGGGCCAGGGGAGACCGTCCGGGTGACGGTCGCGGCGTCCGTCCCCCTGCCTCTCGTGCCGCCGGTGCTGGGACTCCAGGATGCGGCCCGCATCGGTGTCGAGTCCTCCGCCGTGCAGAAGGTGTCGCGGTACTGGAGGGACGGATGACGGCGCGCGACGACGACGGCAGCGTCCTTCTGCTGACCATCGGCTACGCACTGCTCGCACTGGTCCTCGTCTTCGTCTGCGTCGACGCGACGAGTCTCTACCTGGCGCAGAAGCGGACGCAGGCGGCAGCGGATGCCGCGGCCCTGGCGGGCGCGGACGGTTTCACTCTCGAGGTGCGGGACGGTGAGCCGTGGGCGCAGCTCAGCGATGCGGGAGTCCGCGAGCAGGCGGAGGCGCTCATCGGGGTGGACGGTGGGGTGAGGTTGGTCTCGGCGGTGACACCCGACGGCGTCTCGGCGCGCGTGACCGTCTCGGCGACGTGGCATCCGCCGATCTCGTCGGTCTTCGTCCCCGCTGGTGTCGCACTCGACGCGACGGCCACGAGCCGCACCTCGCTCGACTGACGAAACGAAGGGAGACCGTCAGCGGCTCACATGCGGCAGGAACCGCGGCAGCCAGCGCACGAAGGCGACGGCTCCCAGCAGGCCGATCACGCCGACCGCACCGGCGGCGAACGACAGCGACGAGATCGCCGTGATGCCGGTCACGATCAGCGGGGTCGTGGCGCCGCCGGCATCCGTCAACGTCCGCCACGATCCGAGGAAGGGGGCGGGGTCGTCCTTCGGGGCCAGATCCGCGCCGATGGTCAGGAGGATGCCGCTCGAAAGACCGTTGCCGACGCCGAGGACCGCCGCGAACAGTGCGAACCACATCTCGGCGGATGCTCCGTCGTGGGTGACCGACAGCGCGAGGAAGCCGCTTCCCATCAGGATCATCGCGGGCAGGGCCGCCCAGAGGCGCCCGAAGCGGTCCATGACCTGACCGCTCGCGTAGAAGAGGGCGAAGTCGATCGCGCCGGAGACACCGACGACGAGCGCGATCGACTGGGCGTCGAGGCCGATCGAGACACCCCAGAGGGGAAGCACCACCTGTCGCGCGGAGCGCACGGCCGACAGGCACGCCGCCGCGAGACCGACGCGTGACAGGACCCGGCGATGCCGCCACATGGTGCGGAAGACGCCGACGCGCTCAGCCACCGGAATGGACCCCGTGACGGGTTCACCGGAATCCTCGGCATCGTGGCTGCGCGGGGGCGCCGCGACGAACTGCTTCTCCGGGTCAGGACCGAACGTGACCAAGGCGATGAGCGCGACGAGGCAGGCCGCGAAGAACCAGATCGTGGCGCGCTCGTCTCCGAAGAGGCCGATGAGCGCGGCGGCGATGAACGGCCCGGTGAACATCCCGAGGCGGAACGTGCCGCCCAGGAGCGACAGCGCCCGCGCCCGGAACATGACCGGCACCCGCGTGGTCATGAACGAATGGCGTGCGAGACCGAACGCGGCCGCGCACGAGCCGATGAGGAAGACCGCAGCAGCGAACACGGGGAGCGCGGGCACCAGAGCGGCGGCGAGGGAGACCGCCAGCGCGAGCGCGCCGGCGGCGATCATCGTCACCCGTTCGCCCACGCGGGCGACGGCCCACCCGGCCGGAAGGTTGCCCACCAACTGGCCGACGACGAGAAGAGAGGCGATCAGCGCGGACAGGGCCACATCAGCGCCGAGACCACCGGCGAGGATCGGGATGAGGGGGATCACCGCGCCCTCGCCGATCGCGAAGAGCACCGTCGGCGCGTAGACCATGGGTCCGAATCGCCAGAGCACCTCTCGGGCGCTGGGGGAGTCGGGGCGGTCGGTCATCGGCATCCACGTTACTCTGGAGTGTCATGCTTGAATTCGATCCGTCTGCGGACATCCAGGCCCTCCGTTCCACCTTCGGTGAGATCAAGGCGGTCGTCGATGTCGACGCACTCTCCGCCGAGATCGCCCGCCTGTCCGACGAGGCGGGTGCTCCCGACCTCTGGGACGACGTCGAGAAGGCGCAGAAGGTCACCAGCGCGCTCAGCCACCGGCAGTCCGAGCTCAAGCGCATCACCGAGGTCGAGCAGCGCCTCGACGACCTCGAGGTGCTCGTCGAGCTCGCCCAGGAGATGGACGACGAGGATTCCGCGGAGGAAGCGCGTCGCGAGATCGCCGACCTCGAGAAGGTAATCAGCCAGCTCGAGGTGCAGACGCTCCTCGACGGCGAGTACGACGACCGCGGAGCGGTCGTGACGATCCGCTCCGGTGCCGGTGGGGACGACGCCACCGACTTCGCCGAGATGCTCATGCGCATGTACCTGCGCTGGGCCGAGCGCCACAAGTATCCCGTCAAGGTGATGGATACCTCCTACGCCGAAGGCGCGGGCATCAAGTCCGCGACCTTCGAGGTCGACGCCCCCTACGCCTACGGCACGCTGTCGGTCGAAGCCGGCACGCATCGCCTCGCACGCATCAGCCCGTTCGGCTCCGCCGACAAGCGACAGACGAGCTTCGCGGCCGTCGAAGTCATCCCCGTCATGGAGGAGGCCCAGGAGGTCGACATCCCCGAAGGTGACATCCGGGTCGACGTCTTCCGGTCGTCCGGTCCCGGTGGCCAGTCGGTCAACACGACCGACTCGGCTGTCCGCCTGACGCACATCCCGACGGGCATCGTCGTCTCGATGCAGAACGAGAAGAGCCAGATCCAGAACCGCGCGGCCGCCATGCGCGTCCTGCAGACGCGCCTCATGCTCCTGCAGAAGGAGGAGGAGGCCGCGAAGAAGAAGGAACTCGCCGGCACGATCACCGCGAGCTGGGGCGACCAGATGCGCTCCTACTTCCTGTACGGCCAGCAGCTCGTGAAGGACCTGCGCACCGGGCATGAGGTCGGCAACCCTGCCGTCGTCTTCGACGGCGACCTCGACGGGTTCATCGCGGCCGGCATCCGCTGGCGCAAGCGCAAGGACGACGACTGAGTCGATCCGGAGAGATCCGGCGAACTTTTTCCATCCAGCTGCATCCATAACTGGACGACGCACGGAATACCTCTGCAACAGCGCGAACACCTCGCGCCGGATCAGAAGGAGTTCCCATGCGCAAGACACTCTCCGCGGGCGTCGCCCTCGGTGCCGCCGTGGCATTCGCTGCATTCGCCCCGGCATCCGCTGCCACCTCCGACACCGCCGACCTGGCGGTCCTGCACGCGATCCCGGACACGCCTGTCGACGTGTACGTCGACGGTGAGCTGACGATCGACGACTTCCAGCCCGGCGACCTCGGCGGTCCCCTCGAGCTGCCCGGCGGGACGTACTCGGTGGCCCTGACCGCCGCTGACGCCACCGACGACTCCGATCCGGTCCTCGGACCCATCGATCTCGCGCTCGAGGCCGGCATGAACTACACCGCGGTCGCGCACCTCGACGCCGAGGGCACCCCGACCGCCAACCTGTTCACCAACGACACCTCCGAGACGGCCGCCGGCGAAGGGCGGCTGACCGTCCGCCACGTGGCCGCAGCGCCCGCCGTCGACGTCCTCGCCGGCGGCGAAGCGGTCATCACGGGCCTCACCAACCCCAACGAAGAGTCGCTCGATCTGCCGGCCGGGACCGTGAGCGCCGCCGTCGCGCTCGAGGGCACGACCGACCCCGTGATCGGTCCGGCCGACGTCGAGATCCAGGAGGGCGTCCTGACGATCGCCTACGCCTGGGGCTCGGCGGAGGACGGCAACCTCGCCCTCGCCACGCAGACCGTCGACGGCCTGCACTCCGGTCCTGACGGCGTCAACACGGGTTCCGCGGGTCTGGTCGCCGAGAACGGCGCGAACGGCTGGCTGATGGCCGGGGGTGCCGCGCTCATCGCCGGTCTCGTCGCCGGCGGCGTGTACGCGGCCCGGACCTCGGCTGCCCGTCGCTGAGTTCCCGACATGCGCCGCCCGTCGCTCATCGCCGTCGCGCTGACGGCACTGATGCTGGCGGCCTGTGCACCGGTGTCGGGGGTGGAGTCATTCCCCTCCGGCACCGGTTCGGGCGTGGCCGGGACGGTCTCCCCTCAGCCTGCGGCTCCCACACCGCGGGCCTCCGTCCCGGTCGCTCCCGCCACTCCGCAGGCTGTCGTCCGCGCTCCGGCACCGGAGCGCATCGCCATCTCGTCTCTGGACGTCGACATGCCCGTGGAGTCCGTCGGAGTCGAGGACACCGGCGAGATGGAGATCCCGGAGCGGCCCTCGATCGCCGGGTGGTATCGCTTCGGCAAGGCTCCGGCTGACGCGGAGGGAACCACCGTGATCGCCGCCCACGTGGACGACCGGGAGTACGGGGTGGGTCCCCTCGCGAAGCTGCGCAATGCGCGGGAGGGGGACGAGGTCACGGTGACGGATGCCGACGGCACGGTCACGACCTATGTCACCCAGTCCGTCACCTACATTCCCCGCGCGGAGCTTCCCGTCGACGAGCTGTTCACCCGCGAGGGTCCCCGGACCCTCGCCGTCATCACCTGCGGTGGTGATTTCGATCAGCAGACCCGCACCTACAGCGATAACGTGGTGCTCATTGCGAGGGCGCAGTCGTGACGATCACGGTGCCCCGGCTCGCTGCACGGAAGGAGCAGGCCGTAGACGACGACGCGCACCTCGCTGAACGGTTCGCCGCCGGCGACGAGACAGTGGTGAAGGCGATGTACGACCGCTGGTCGAGGATCATCTACACGCTCGCCGTCCGTTCCCTCGGTGACACGACCGAGGCGGAGGATGTCACGCAGCGGACCTTCGTCTCGGCGTGGACGTCCCGCTCGTCCTACCGCGTGGACGGCGCCCCCCTGGGTGTCTGGCTGATCACGATCGCCCGGCGCCGTATCGCCGATGCGCACGAAGCGCGGGCGCGGGCCGCCCGTCTCGAGGAAGCGTTGAAAGCCGTCGTCCCCGAGGCGGTGGCCGAGCACGACGTGTCGGATGCGATGCTCGTGGCCGACGAGGTCGCGCAGCTCGAGCCCGACGCCCGTGCCGTTCTCGCGCTCGCGTTCTACGAGGATCTCACCCACCAGCAGATCTCCGACAGACTGGGGATGCCGCTCGGCACCGTCAAAAGTCACATCCGACGAAGTCTCACTCGCCTGCGAGCCCGATTGGAGGCGCACCGTGTCACATCTTGACCCCGAGGTCGCCGCCCTCCTCGCGATGGGGGAGCAGGTCTCCGACGATGATCAGCGTCACCTCGACTCCTGTCCGGAGTGCGCGGCGGAAGTCGCCTCGTTCGCTCGTGCGGTCGAGGCCGGACGCGCGACGCGCACCGGTGAGGAGTTGCTGACACCGCCGGACCGCGTGTGGGAATCGATCCGGACCGAACTCCATCTGCCGGACGCGCAGGCCGGCGACGACGAGACGCCGGTCTCCTCCGACGTCCCGTCGGCAGCGACGCGGCACGTGGCGCGCCGGCGCCGAGTGAGTCGCCGCCCGGTCTTCTTCGTCCTGGTGGGCGCCGCCGTCGCTGCCGTCGCCATCATCGCCGGCGTGTGGCTGTCGGGCGGCATCGTGCCGCGGCCCGAGCTCATCTCGGAGGCCCGTCTGGACGGCTTCCCGACCTGGGCAGGCGCCCGGGGCGAAGCGATGCTGGAACGCGTCGACGGGCACGACCGCGTCGTCGTCGACCTGACGGCGTCCCTTCCCGCCGACGGGTACCGCGAGGTCTGGCTGCTCACCTCGGATGCGACCGACCTGATCAGCCTCGGCGTGCTCGACGGAGACACGGGCACGTTCGACGTGCCCGCAGACGTCGACCTGAGCCGCTTCACCGTCGTCGACATCTCGCAGGAGAGCGTCGACGGCGACCCGGGTCACTCGGGCGACTCCATCGCGCGGGGAACCCTGGCAGCCCCCTGAGTGCGCGGGAGTGTCGCTGACGGGTGCGGCGCCCCCGCCGCTTAGGCTCGTCTGGCCATGATCCGCTTCGAAAAGGTCTCCAAGAAGTACCGCGGCACCAGCAAACCCGCTCTCAGCGACGTCGAGTTCGACGTCCAGCGCGGAGAGTTCGTGTTCCTCGTGGGCGCCTCGGGCTCGGGGAAGTCCTCCTGCCTGCGCCTCATCCTCCGCGAGGACACCGCATCCGACGGCCGGGTCGTCGTCCTGGGGCGCGACGTGCGCGGCCTCAGCACCCGCAAGGTCCCGTACTTCCGTCGCCACATCGGCTCCGTCTTCCAGGACTTCCGGCTCCTGCCGAACAAGACGGTGTTCCAGAACGTCGCCTTCTCGCTGCAGGTCATCGGCTCGAGCCGTGCGTTCATCCAGCAGTCCGTGCCCGAGGCCCTCGCCCTGGTCGGGCTCGCGGGCAAGGAGAAGCGTCTGCCCCACGAGCTCTCCGGCGGTGAGCAGCAGCGCGTCGCGATCGCACGGGCCATCGTCAACCGCCCGCAGATCCTCCTGGCCGACGAGCCGACGGGAAACCTCGACCCCGGCACCTCGATCGACATCATGCAGCTGCTCGCCCGGATCAACGCCGGCGGCACGACGGTGGTCATGGCCACCCACGAGGCCGGCTTCGTCGATCAGATGCAGCGGCGCGTCATCGAGCTGCGCGGCGGGGTGGTCGTGCGTGACGAGCGCCACGGCGGGTACGGCGACACGTCGGGGCTGCCCGTCCTGACTCCCGAAACAGTCA
Organism: Microbacterium oleivorans; assembly: GCF_023715745.1. Taxonomy (GTDB): domain Bacteria; phylum Actinomycetota; class Actinomycetes; order Actinomycetales; family Microbacteriaceae; genus Microbacterium; species Microbacterium oleivorans_D. Next base: position 625,611 of record NZ_JAMBOV010000002.1, read on the forward strand.
AGGGCGCCGCCGCGACGGCCGCGCTGACGGCTGTCCTCGAACTGCAGAAGCAGATCGCGCACGACTCGGGCGCGGTCGAGCCTCTCCCGGAACCCATCGCCCCTCCCGCGCCCCAGCCCGAGACCGTACTGCCCGCCGTCCCCGTCGTCGACGACCCGCCGCCCGTCACCGAGGTGCAGACGGATGCCGGGACCCGGGTCGCGGCATCCGAGCCCGACACGGGCACTCGAGGCATCCCGATCGCACCCGCCGAGATCGACCTCGGTGAGATCGACGGACTCGGGGCGGCCGACCGTCTCGGCCTCGGGCGCCGCGACGACGACGAAGTGGGGCCGACCGCATGAGGGTCCGCCTCGTCCTCGGCGAGGCCCTGACGGGTCTGCGTCGCAACGCATCGATGGTGATCTCGGTCATCCTCGTCACCTTCGTCTCCCTCACGTTCGTCGGCGCTGCTCTGCTCATGCAGATGCAGATCGCCAAGATGCAGGGCTACTGGGCCGAACGCGCCCAGGTCGCGATCTTCATGTGTCGGGACGGGTCCACTCAGACCACCTGCAGCGACGGCCAAGCCACCGATGAGCAGCTCGCCGCCGTGAAGCAGACGCTCGAGAGCCCCGCACTGGACGGCATCGTCCGGAGTGTCCGTTTCGAGACGCGCGAGGAGGCGTATCAGAACGTCCTCGATCTGATGGGCGAGGACTACGCGGACTTCATCACACCGGAGCAGCTCAACGAGACCTACTGGGTGAACCTCGACGACCCGACGCAGACGGACGTCATCGACGAGGCGTTTTCGGGTGTCCAGGGCGTCGAGGAGGTGACGGACCAGATGGAGTACCTGCAGCCCCTCTTCTCGGCTCTCACCATCGCGACCTATTTCGCCGTGGGCATCGCGGGGCTCATGCTCGTGGCGGCGGTGCTCCTCATCGCCACGACCATCCGCCTGTCGGCGTATGCGAGACGCAAAGAGCTCGGCATCATGCGTCTGGTGGGTGCGTCCAACCGGTTCATCCAGACGCCGTTCGTGCTCGAGGGTGTCTTCGCGGCCTTCATCGGCTCGGCGCTCGCCAGCGTCGCGGTCTGGTCGGGTGTGCAGTACGGCGTCCACGGATACCTCGTCGACGAGATCGACTTCGTCACGACGTGGATCGATGGACGGGACGCTCTCCTCGTGATCCCGGTGATCGTGGGTCTGGGCCTCGTCCTGGCGGCGTTGTCGGCGAGCTTCGCCATCCGCCGCTGGCTGCGCACCTGAACGCGCGCCTCCGTTAGACTGGCAGGCCGGTCGCGCGCGGAGTGCGGCCTCGTCGAGGAGTCATCATGCCCAGGGAACGCGGGGAACAGGTCATCGCGACCAACCGTCGCGCGCGCCACGAGTACGCCATCGAGAAGACCTACGAGGCCGGTCTCGTGCTGACCGGCACGGAGGTCAAGTCCCTTCGGCAGGGGCGGGCGAACCTCAGCGACGGGTATGCCTTCATCGACCGCGGCGAGGCCTGGCTGGACGCCGTCCACATCCCCGAGTACTCGCAGGGCCACTGGACCAACCACGCCTCCAAGCGCACCCGCAAGCTGCTGCTCCACAAGGACGAGATCGTGAAGCTCTCGCACGCGGTGGCGGCGGGCGGGTACACCCTGATCCCGCTCAAGCTCTACTTCTCGGACGGTCGGGCGAAGGTCGAGATCGCCGTCGCGAAGGGCAAGCGCGAGTACGAGAAGCGGCAGACGATCCGCGAACGCGAGGACAAGCGCGAAGCCGAGCGGGCGATGCGCAGCCGCAACCGACTGGGGGAGTGACCTTCAGGCCGTGCCCCTCCGGGCCCGGGGCTCCGGCGGCGGCGGGACGGCCTTCGCGGCGATGACGGTGGCGCGGCCGATCCGTTCGAGTCCGCGCCTACCGTCGACGACGATCACGTCGGGCTCCACCGTCACCAGTTCGCCGAGGGCATCCGTCGCCTGTCCGTCGGGCAGCAGGTACCGCACCACGACCCGGGTCCCGGGTACGGGGAACGCGATCACCATCGACCCGGCGCGTAGTCCTTGAGGAAGACGCCGAAGACGTCCTCACCCGCCTCGCCGCGAACGATGGGGTCGTACACCCGGGCTGCGCCGTCGACGAGGTCCAGCGGCGCGTGGAACCCCTCTTCGGCGAGACGGACCTTCGTGGGGTGGGGGCGCTCATCGGTGATCCACCCGGTGTCGACACTCGTCATGAGGATGCCGTCGCTCTGGAACATCTCCCGCGCACTCGTCCTCGTGAGCATGTTCACGGCGGCCTTCGCCATGTTCGTGTGCGGATGCCCGGGGCCCTTGTAGCCGCGTTCGAACACACCCTCCATGGCACTGACGTTGACGATGTAGGTGCGCCGGGCAGGGCTCGCCGCCAGCGCGGGCCGGAGCTTCGAGACCAGGAGGAAGGGGGCGGTGGTGTTCGCGAGCTGCACCTCGAGCATCTCGAGAGGGTCCACCTCCTCGACGCGCTGCACCCAGGAGTTCGTGCGGTCGAGGTCGGGTATCAGCCCGCCCGCGTCGATCGCGGTCCCGTCCGCGAGCCGGTCGAGCGAGGTCGATCCAGCCGCCATCGCCTCGCGGGTGAGGGCGTCCGCCCGGTCCGCCGCGGCGGCGAGGATCGGATGCGCGCTGACGGATCGCTCCAGTGCCTCGGGGTGACGGTCGTTGGTGTGTCCGAAGGTGACGAGCTCGGGAAGCACGCCGTCGGGGAGAGGTGCCAGCTCGGCCTCGACGAGCGGCTGATAGGCCCCGGGGGATCGTCGCACCGTCTGCGTGGCGTTGTTGATCAGGATGTCGAGCGGGCCGGCCGCGGCGACGTCGTCGGCGAGGGCGATGACCTGGGCGGGGTCGCGCAGGTCGATACCGACGATCTTCAGGCGGTCCATCCAGTCGGCGGAGTCCGGAAGTGCGCGGAACCGGCGCACCGCGTCCCGGGGGAATCGGGTCGTGATCGTCGTATGGGCGCCGTCGCGCAGCAGCCGCAGCGCGATGTACATGCCGATCTTCGCGCGACCGCCCGTGAGGAGCGCCCGCCGACCGGTGAGGTCGGTCCGGGCATCCCGCTTCCCGTGGCTGAGGGTCGCGCACTCGGGGCACAGCTGGTGGTAGAAGGCGTCCACGATCGTGTAGGGCTGCTTGCAGATGTAGCAGCCGCGAGCCTTCTTGAGGACGCCTGCGATGGGAGCTGCGGTGCGGGTGGCGATCGGGATGCCGCGGGTCTCGTCGTCGATGCGGTCGGGCGCGCCGGTCGCCGTCGCATGGACCACGGCGCGGTCCGCGGTCGCGACGGCCTCGCGGATCTCGCGCCGGCGCTCCTTCTTCGCCGCCTTGAACATCGCGGCGCTCGCCTGCCGCACGGCGATGAAGTCGGGGTGCGTGCGGGGGAGGGAGGGCAGGGTCGTCAGCACCCGGAGAGTGGTGGCGAGATCGGCAGGATCGATCGCGGCGTCGGAGGTCGGGGTGTCGGGAAGCACACGAGATTCTACGTCGAGTCGGATGCGGGGCCTGTTAGCGTTCTGGCGTGACCGTCTCCGACATCGCCTCCGCGCCCTCCATCCGGGTCTCGGCCGCCGTCATCCGCGACACCTCGGGGCGACTGCTGCTGGTGCGGAAGGCGGGCACGACGGCCTTCATGCAACCCGGTGGAAAGCCGGAACCCGGTGAGAGCCCGGCCGAGACGCTCGTCCGGGAGCTCCGGGAGGAGCTCGGGGTCGAGGTCGCCGTCGACGATCTCCGGCCGCGGGGCGTCTTCCGGGCCGTCGCCGCGAACGAGGCCGGGCACACCGTGATCGCCGACGTCTTCGACGTGCCGCTGACCGGCCAGGAGCCGCGGGCCGCCGCCGAGATCGCTGAGCTCCGATGGGTCGGGGAAGCGGAGGCGCAGACGCTGCAGGTCGCTCCGCTCGCGCGCGATCACTTCCTCATCGACTGACATGGCCGTCCGGGTGGTATTCTGGGATGCTCGGACGCTACGGCATCCGACACATGACAACTCCACAGTGTGACAACGGTCCACACGCCGTCAGGCGTCTCGGGGATGATCGGTTTCGACATCGCCTGTGACTCTGCGAGAAGCGGGCCGAGGATGCAGGGTTATCTCGTTAACGATCTCTGCGAACCAATAACTGCCAATAAGAAGCAGTCCGACTTCGCCCTCGCTGCGTAAGCAGCGAGCCCGAGTCCGTCAATCCGTGAGTGATCCCCTCACGGTCCCTGGCGTCATCTAAGGGATCTTGCTGCGTGACGTCGCCTGAGCGTCACGCGGGACTCTTCTCAGGCTGGGCTCGTCGACTTATGTGTCTGTACTAAAGGTCGGAGCCGAGCAGAACGCCTCTTACAGACTGCGCCCGGAGAAGACGCCGTCTCTCAGCGATGGACGGGGGTTCGATTCCCCCCATCTCCACGAACCGTTGTCACGGAGTGAAGCCCCCGGTGTCCGATGGATGCCGGGGGCTTCGTCGTGTCACCGGTCGGTGTCAGCCGAGCTCGATCAGATCCAGGCCCTGACGCGTGTCGGAGACCTTCACCCAGCCGTCGCCGAAGAGGTAGGTGACGCCGTAGCCGTCGTCGTCCACGCGCAGCGCGAGGTCGGGGTCCTCGGTGATCAGCACACCCCGGCTGTCCTCCTCGCGCAGCCACCCCTCGGCTTCCAAGGCCGCCTCGGTAGCGTCCGCGTCGGCCGTCGAGATCGGCGACCATCCGAAGAGGACGAGGTCGTCGTTCGTCGGAGAACTGAAGTCTCCCCACGTGCAGGCGGTGCCCTCGGGGAGCTCGAGGTCCAGGATCACGAACGGGTCCTCACGCACCGTCCAGCCGGTCGCGGTGAAGCTGTCGACGGTCTCCGGCGAAAGCATGTTCTCGCAGGTGACGTCGGCGGCGTCGATCGTCGGCGGAGCAGACGCGGCAGGCGCCGATGCACCGGGAGCCGGAGCCGTCGCCGTCCCGAGGCCCGGGCCAGCGGTCGGGGCGCACGCCGCCGCGAGGAGGACGACCACGGCGCCCGTCGCCAGGACGGTGGCGACACGCGTGGTGCGTCGGCGGAGGATCACGCGCGCAGCACCCCGAGGAAGTCGTCGTGGAGGATGCCGTTGGTCGCCAGCGACGAGCGCGCATCGAGTCGCTCGTCCCCGTCGATGTCGGTGAAGCGCCCCCCGGCCTCGAGGATCACGGGGACGTGGGCGGCGATGTCGTACTCGCGGACGCCGAACTCTGCGACGAACTCGAGCCGGCCCTCGGCGAGCAGCATGTACGGCCACGCATCGCCGTACCCTCGATCCCGCCAGACGGCGCGGGACAGCCGGAGGAGGTCGTCTGCACGTCCCACTTCGTCCCACTGGGCGATGCTCTGGAAGCTCACACTCGCGTCGGCGACGGCGCCCACGTCGGACGTGTGGATCCGTCGGGGTCGCCCGTCGGCGGCGTTCGTCCACGCGCCCGCTCCGGTCGCGCCCCACCAGCGGCGGGAGATCGCCGGCTGGCTGACGACGCCCACACGCGGCACGCCGTCGATGACCAGGGCGATCAACGTCGCCCACATCGGGATGCCCTTCAGGTAGTTGGCGGTGCCGTCGATCGGATCGATGATCCACTGCCGCTGCGTCTCGCCGCTGGTGCCGAACTCCTCGCCGAAGATCCCGTCCTCGGGACGATCCTTCGCGAGGATGTCGCGGATGGCGCGCTCGGTAGCGAGATCGGCCTCGGTGACGTGGGTCGCGTCCGACTTCGTCCGGACGTCGAGATCAGGAGCGTCGAAGCGCTGCATCGAGACCTGATCCGCAGCATCCGCGAGGCGCAGCGCGAGGGCGAGATCGTCGCTGAGGTCGCCGTCGAAAGGGGCGGTCCAATCCGTCGCGGAAGGCAGTGGCGTCACGGGTCCAGGATACGTCGTGCGCCTGACGCCCTCGTGAGTGCCGGGGGTGTCCCGATTGGCGGAGGAGTCGATCGTGATGCTAGTGTTGTCCCTCGGTTCGAGTTCTTCGAATCACGCACCTCTAGCTCAATCGGCAGAGCAACTGACTCTTAATCAGTGGGTTCTGGGTTCGAGTCCCAGGGGGTGCACAATTCTCCCCGGTTTGCCTGTTATTCCAGGCAAATCGGGGATTTTATTCGCGACTCATCTGCCTCATCATGTGATGGATTCCGCCCCGGGGCCGAATCGGGGGTGGGAACTACGCTCTTCTACTCGCAGGGGCCTCGACACACCCGCGCAGTTCGCAGCGACCAGTACTGATTGCTACCGGATTGACCCGGATAACCGAGGGGCCACTAGGACTGCGGAGGCTGCTCGTCACTTTCTGACTCATCTCCACTCGGGTCGGATGCGGCGCTGGGAAAGGCCATTGCGAGAGCATCCGCAGTACGTGAAGGCACGATCTTGGAACGCTGCACATAGGAAACGGAAGTTGTCCCAGGATGTGCATGGCCAAGGAGCAGTTGCGCGTCCGACAGGCTCAAGCTTTCCTCGACTGCGGTCGCAGCCGATTTGCGCATCGTCTTGGGAGTCAGTCTGTCTACGTCGATCTGTGCGGCCTCAAGAGCCTGGCGCCGGTCATCACGGAAGGCTCGCAGAAGTCGGCGGAAGTTGGCTGGGGAGTGAGCAGTGCCGTTTCTAGTTGGGAAGAGGAATTCCTCCGCATTCGGAACGTAAGCCGCCATGCGTCGCCGCACGATCTCTTCGGCGAACGGAGGGAGTGGGATCTGGCGGCGCTGATCAGAGCGTTTGGGGGCGCCTTTGCGTACGAGGCCCACGCCGGGAATCTGACGCACTGTGTCCCACACGGTCACGTATATGCGGCCGTCGTGAATCACGATGTCCCGAAGGCTGAGTAGAACGATCTCTCCAATGCGCTCGCTCGTTGCGAGCATCAGAAGGAGTAGATCGGACAGGAGCCGCCTATCCGGCCGGATACCTCCGCGTCGTCCCGGGTTCTTTCCTTCCCAGGCTTCGAGCTCTCGGATGAGCACGCTCAACTGCTTGTCGTCGACTGAACTTTTGACCGGTTGAGGTGCAGGAGTCGTTTCGACGGCGTCGATCGGGTTTTGAGGGATTGCGCGATGTCGGATGGCGAGTTTGAACATCAATCGGAGGGCGGATCGAGCCTTGCGCGCTTTCGAAGCGCTTGTCACGCTCAGGTTCAGCAACTCCTGGTCGCACAATCCAGCGTCCATCTGCTCTATCGTGTATGCCCCCATGTTCGGTTTGATGATCGTGCGGACTGTCGCCTCGTAGGCGTGGATCGTTGTCGACTCGACCTTGCCACGGCGCCTCGCGTCCTGTAGCCACGCGTCAGCCAGTTCTGCAATCGTCGTGTCGGCGGTGATGGAGCGTGCGATTCCGCCCCACGCGTCGCGCGCTCGATGACGCAATGCAGCCTCAGCCTCGGTCTGTGACGTACCGGATGCGGTGATGTTGATCAGTGATCCATCCTTCAGCCGGATTCGGGTGCGTGCCTGCACGCCTGACACGAGCTCACGGTAGGAGATACGGCCGAGCTCGCCGACCTTCTTTCGCTTTCTAGCCACGGGGCGCCTCCGTCTCGATGGTGCATGCGTCGAGGAAGGCAATGACGTCGCGGTGCTGGTAGAGGACGTGCTTCCCTAGCCGCACGTAACGGGGTCCGTAGTTTCTGAGGCGCCAGTCCTCGAGGCTTCGTGCGGAAATACCTAGCAGGACGGCGAGTTCTTTCGTCGAGTAGAGGATGGGGGTGGGAGTGGCGTCAGTGGTGGTCATGCACTCCACATGCGCGGTTTCAGTCAGCCTCGTGTGTGCATCGTCGGATGGGTGGTCGCCGACAGGGGGCGCCGAGACGACATCCATCTCCCTGGGGCTGAGGGTGAGCGTGATGACGTCCATCGGCTCGATCGGTGGAGACCCGTGAGCGGATATCGAGATTGTTTAGGCGGAGGGAGGCAGATCACGCAACTCCTGGTCATGGAGGCCACGGGCTAGGCACCAGCGGAGCGAGTGGCAGCCTCAACACTCTCCGTCAAGGCTCGATTCGAATTCGGCTAGATCGACCGCCGCCCTCACCTCGCCGAAGGGATGCCGCCATCGTCATCGGACGCGAGCACATCACCAGCTGGGATGAAGAGGGCAACAAGCATGGCTGCGTTCATCGACGCCGAGGATCGTTGCCGATCTCGTCCGAGCCACCGTCGCGCTCACCCGCATCGTGCGCGACTACGGCAGGGTCAGCCCGACTTGGAGCACACCCTCGGCCGACCTTTCCCCGCTCCCCGGGGGAATCACTATGCAAGCGGATTCGACACATGCTCGGGGAACTCGCGCGCGGTCCCGGCGATGTCGATGAGGTCACGCGTGCAGCTCGAGGCGGCGGCATACGGAGTCGCAGACGAGTAAGGGCGAGATCCCTGCAGTAGAGGTCATCCGCCTCGTGCAACGGGTCGACTAGTACACGCGCATTAGTCCGCAATCCGGGCACCGCCATACAGGAGGAGTCGGCGGCGTCCATGACGGCTGCAGCTGCATCAGGCATTGCGCGCAGGTGGGGGAGAAGCCCTGCCAGTCGTCATCGTCGTGCATCCCGCCAGGCAATCAGAAGCCGGCGTCGCTGCAGAGATCGTCCACAGGACGCTCAGCGCCCGTCAGGAGACGCCGGCGTGACCGCTGAGGCCCACACCTACGCCTTCATCTCCGTTTCACCCACGCGTAACCTGATGGCGCAGGCATCCGCCGTCCACCGGCAAACCTCCACGTCGACGAGTGCCGGCGTCGCCCCAAACCGCACCCATGCCTTCGCTGGCTTCGGCCGCGGGTCGATCGTCACCGGCTCCATACGGCTGGCGTTTCCAGGGGACAAATGAAGCCGGTGGCTCGTACGTGTTCGACGTCTACAGCAGTGAGGGGCACGGCATGTCCATCGCGGCTGTGAATGAGTGCAATCACCGTTGAGGTCAGTGCCGCCCTTAGCCTGTGAGTCATGCGAGTCGAGGAGTTCTTCAAGAACGAGATCAAGATCGAGGATGGCTGGAATTATCGCGATACGGACCTCGACGTGGATCTTCTTCACACGATCCGTCGAAGCCCCTTGGCGGACCGCGGAGACGCGGAAGTCGCCCTCGGGCTCACGCAATTGGTCCGTCGAGAGTTCACGGCATATGGAACGGACGCCGAGGGCCTCCGGATCAACGATGCAGAGTCTCGCGAGGCGATGCGCACGCTCGAAACCGTGACTCGCAGGCTTGGTATTCGATTTGAAGTCCCGTTCCGCGACTTTCCGACGTTTCGCTCCTACTGGGGTCAGCACGACGGGTACGGAAGTTGGCAGGCGCGTCGTGACATGATCCACGAGCTCTTCGAGCCGTTACAAATCAGGTTGGAGCAGATTGAGGACACCGGCTTCGCTGGTGAGCTTGTAGATCCAATCACTCCGGCCAAGCGGCTTGGCTGGCCGGTGGTCGACATCGAAATTGCGGAGCTGCGCAGGCACTTTCATTCTGCTGCGACTGTTCAGGACTACCGCAACGTCGGGAATGACTGCGTGGCCGTTCTTGAAGCTCTCAGTGCCACCGTCTACGACCCCGCTCTTCACCTGCGAGACGGGGAGACCGAACCTCCCGTGGCGCAGACAAAACAACGTCTCGATCGATATGCCGACACGGCTCTTCCTGGGGCGGGGAACGCGGAACTGCGAGCTCTGGTGAAGAAGACGGTCGAATTTGCTCAAGCCGTCAAACACAACCCTGATGGAACGCGAGTTCGGGCAGGGATCGCGGCTGACGCGGTCATTCAGCTCGCCAACGTGCTGCGACGGCTTTCGGGTGCAGCGTCGGCGCCGGCAAGCTGAGGGTGGAGGCATTCTCCCTACCCGAGTGTCACCAACGTGCCGACCGGGTACAGCTAGCTCGGCCTAGTCAAGCGGGCAGCAGCTCAGCGTCCGCCGGCATCCGTGTCAGCCGGCGCATGCTCCTTGAGCGGGAGGGGTGGGTCAGCCTGTACGTGTACGACGGGCTCGGGAACCCCACCGCGATCCTCCGCGACTTCGGATCCCCCGGCTACACCTGCACGTACGACCCGTTCGAGCTCCCCACCCTCACCTACAACAGTGGCGGCACCGGGCAGACCCAGAACCCGTTCCTGTTCAAGGGTGGCATCCAGGACCGCGCCACCGGATGGGTCCACTTCGGCAACCGCTGGTACAACCCCACCCTCGGACGCTGGACCCAACAAGACAACTCGAAGCACCCCTCGACCCCACCAACGCCAACCGATACGCCTACGCCGGAGGCGACCGCATCAACAACATCGACCCCACAGGGCTCCGTACCTCCGTGAGCGCTGGTTGTGGAGTTGCCTATGCCGGGATAGTCCTAGCGACGGCCGGTGTGATCATTGGCAGCGCAGGTCCAGGGGCTGCCTTCGCATTCGGACTGGCGTCCTACGCTGTCTCAGCCGTCGGCGTCTATTACAGCTGCTAGGAGCAACAACATGTCTCGATCATCTGTGCAAGCTGTCATCTCGGCGCTTATGGCCGTCATCGGAGTGGCGATGGTCATCATCGGCTGGGGATCTCCGACTGCAGTGGTGGGCATGCTGTTGCTGGGTATCAGCGTTGCGGCGGTCATCTACTTGGTGACGGTGGACAGGAAACGTCAACAATGACCGCACCTCGTCGGTCGCATCCGACTGTCTTAGACAGCGTTCTCGGCGCCACGCGGATCGCTGGCGCTGTGCGGCCGCGCCCCAGCAGCACACGTGGCTCCGTGTTCTTTCGGGGTTCGCGCCGTGGCCTCCAGGCTGCGATGCCTCAGGTGCCGCAGTGACGTCATGCCGAAGACGATCGTTTACGGCTGTACGTCCGGGAAGGTCGAGAAGCACGCGCCGTAAACGATGCCCGCTACCGGGTTTTGGCAGACGTTTCTGGTGGATCGGCTATCGCGGTAGTGACAGTATCGCCAGGGTCCCGACTACGCCGATCACGGTAGCGATCAACATCAACCAGCCTTTTCTGGTCGACGTCGTGCTGAGGGGAGGCCGGTCATCCTCGATGCCCAACCGCGTCCTGATCTCGGCTGCTTCCTTCTCGAGTGCTTCGCGGCGGTCGATGTGGCCATAGTCGGGCGTGCCAGCAACCCACGCGAGGTCGATGAGTTCTTCGCGGATCTGTTGCAGTCTGGCGTGGTCGCGTTTGGAAGCATCATCAGCTGTCATCTGAAGGCGCATCCTTCCGCGGCCGCTTCCTAAGTCCTTGTCCGCCGACGATGGTGCCGAGAGCGCCGAGCACGGCGAGTCCTACCCCCGCGGGTGGCCCCGGGAGATCCGAACCGATTGCGAATATGGCGAGTGCGGTACCTCCGAGAAAAGTGACGAGCGACCCAACGAACAGGACTACGTACGGGGCTCTCATGTGGTGAACTCTCCCACGCCTTACCCTCGTGGCTCTATCCCGTCGCAGAGATAGCGCACGGCAGTCGAGGTTCCAGCCGAAAACGATCGTTTTCGGGTCTATCGCGCCGAGGCGCACTAGGTGTGCACCGGAAACGTAGTCCGAATCCTGGTTTCGGCGGGCGTTTTCGGTTGGCTCCGCGGAAGCATGTTGGAGCCTGGACGACCATACCCTAGGGGGGTAAGGTATCTCTGGTATCGGCATCCAGTCGGCCGCCCGAACAGGGGCCGTGTTGAGGGGAGATTCAGATGGTGGACCGTATTGAGCTGGGCCTGACGGATAAGAACTCAGGGTGCGCGTGCTGTTCGACAGCTTCGAGCGCTGAGCCCGCGGTCGCCGCGAGCAGCGCGATCGCGCAGGACGTGTTGGTGTCGGGGATGACGTGTTCTCACTGCGTGTCGAGCGTCACGGAGGAACTGTCGGCCGTCGAGAGTGTGGACAGTGTCTCGGTGGATCTGGTTGCGGGCGGCGCGTCGCGCGTCACGATCCACAGTGCAACTCCGGTCGATTCCGAGATGGTGAAGGCAGCTATCGAAGAGGTCGGTTACACCGTCGTAAGCACGCCCGCCTGACCCGCCGGTTCTTTCGAGGGGAGCTCTCATGAGCCAGCACGATCACCACAATCACGCCTCCCACGGAGGCCACACCGACCACGACGGGCACACCGCCACGGCCGAGCATGGGCACACCGGGCACGCTCATCACGAGCAGGCACCCGCCGCGGGGAAGTCCGCACACGGGCACGCGGACCATGGCGGTCACGCTGGGCACGGGGATCACGTGGGGCAGTTCCGCCGACTGTTTTGGATCATGCTGATCCTGGCGGTGCCGGTCGCGGGCTTCTCAATGATGTTCGCGATGCTCATCGGCTACCCACTGCCAGATGCGGCCTGGGTGGGATGGGTTTCCCCGGTGCTGGGCACGGTGATGTACGTGTGGGGTGGCGCCCCGTTCCTGACGGGCGCGGTCAGTGAACTCCGCGCCCGTAAGCCCGGGATGATGCTGCTGATCGCGTTGGCGATTACCGTCGCGTTCCTCGCATCCTGGGGTGCCAGCCTCGGGCTGCTGCACCATGAGCTCGATTTCTGGTGGGAGCTCGCGCTGCTGATCGTGATCATGCTGCTCGGTCACTGGATCGAGATGCGCTCTCTGGCCCAGACAACCTCCGCACTCGATTCCCTCGCCGCCCTTCTGCCCGATGAGGCCGAGAAGGTGCAGGGTGATGAGGTTGTCACCGTCGCACCGTCTGACCTGGTCGTCGACGACGTCGTGGTGGTGCGTCCCGGCGGGCGGGTGCCCGCAGATGGGCGGATTGTGCAGGGCTCAGCCAGCATGGACGAGTCGATGATCACCGGCGAGTCCCGCCCGGTGCGGCGTAGTGAGGGCGACCAGGTCGTCGCCGGCACCGTCGCCACCGACTCCGGGGTTCGGGTGCAGATCACCGCCGTCGGGGACGACACCGCTCTCGCGGGGATCCAGAAGCTGGTCACCGACGCGCAGAGCTCATCGTCGCGGGCGCAGCGGCTCGCGGATCGTGCCGCCGCGTGGCTGTTCTGGTTCGCGCTGGGAGCCGCGGTGATCACCGCGATCGTGTGGACGCTCGTGGGGTTGCCCGATGATGCGGTGGTCCGCACGATCACCGTTCTGGTGATCGCGTGTCCGCACGCGTTGGGCCTCGCAATCCCGCTGGTCGTGTCGATCGCGACCGAGCGCGCTGCCCGCGGTGGTGTGCTCGTGAAGGACCGTCTCGCGTTGGAGAGCATGCGCACCGTGAACACGGTCTTGTTCGATAAGACCGGCACCCTCACCAAGGGCGCCCCCGCGGTCACGGCTATCGAACCGTCCGGCGACGCATCCGAGGATGAGCTGCTGGCTCTGGCTGCCGGTGCGGAGTCCGACTCGGAGCACCCTCTGGCCCGCGCGATCGTGAACGCCGCGAAAGACAAGCAGCTCACCGTCCCCGCCGCCACCGACTTCGAGTCCTCTCCTGCCGTGGGCGTCCGCGCCCGCGTGGATGGTCGCACCGTACACGTCGGTGGCCCGTACATGCTCGAGCAGGAGCACGCTGTAGAGCTGCCCGTCGCGGACGAGTGGCGCAGGAAGGGCGCGATCATCCTTCACGTCCTCCTCGATGGGAAGGTCGCCGGTGCGCTGCGCCTTGCAGACGAGATCCGCGCCGAGTCTCGCGCCGCAGTGACGGCGCTCCACGACCAGGACGTGCAGGTAGTGATGATCACCGGCGACGCGGACGCGGTTGCTGCGTCTGTTGCCGCGGACCTGGGCATTGACCGGTACTTCGCCGGGGTGCGGCCGGAGGACAAGGCGTCGAAGGTGAAGGAGCTGCAGGACGAGGGCCGGAAGGTCGCGATGGTCGGCGACGGTGTGAACGATGCGCCCGCTCTCGCCCAAGCCGACGTCGGTATCGCCATCGGCGCGGGCACCGATGTCGCGATCGCGTCGGCGGGGGTCATCCTCGCCAGCGACGACCCCCGTTCGGTGCTGTCGGTGATTGAGCTGTCACGAGCGAGCTACCGGAAGATGAAGCAGAACTTGTGGTGGGCGGCGGGATACAACCTGCTGTCCGTGCCGCTTGCCGCGGGCATCCTCGCGCCGATCGGGTTCGTGCTGCCGATGTCGATCGGGGCGATCCTGATGTCTCTGTCGACGATCGTTGTCGCGCTGAACGCGCAGCTTCTACGCCGACTGGACCTCACCCCCGACACGGTCAGCCGCCTGTAGCAGCCGCCAATAAAGAGGCGGACTACGTTGGACGGTAGGGAAGGAAGGAGGGGAGCATGTCGCTAATCACGCTCGCGGATGCCATGGGACGCACGCGCACGCTCACCCGCACCTTCCTCGTGATGATCGCGATCACTGTAGGGATCGTCGCGGGGCTGCTTGCGATGCACTCCCTGAACAGCCACGCCACCAGCACCGGTCACCTCGACACCGTTACGACTGCCCCTGCCGCCTCGCACCACGCTCAGGGCGCCACTCCGGTCGGGGAACCGGCGGCGGGGGAGTGCGATGACTGTGCCGGTGGGCACGACACCATGATGTGGTTGGCGTGCGTGCTCGGCCTGCTCGTGACCGTGCTGATCCTCGCCCGCATCACCGGAACCTGGCGGACCACCGACCCCGAACGCGGACCCCTGACCGTCTCGTCGTGGCCGGGTTGCCTCGCACCGGTGCCTCCACCCTCATTGATCGTTCTCTGCATCAGTCGCACCTGAGGATGCCGCTGCCTGCCCCCGCGTAGGCACGGCTCACCCTGCCCGCTGGGCAGGAACCTCATTGACGACTTTTGGAGAACCTCATGAAGATCCGTACTGCGGCGACTGCCGCGCTCGCCCTGACCACCGCCCTTATCCTCGCCGGGTGCTCCGACACCGGGAACGCCGGGGGTGGCATGTCTGGGATGGACCACGGCGGCTCCAGCAGCAGCGCCGCCCCTTCCGCTGACGCGTCTGCGAACGCGAACGACGCGGACATCATGTTCGCGACGATGATGATCCCGCACCACCAGCAGGCCATCGAGATGTCCGACGTGTTGCTGAGCAAGGACGACATCGACCCACGGGTTGTTGACCTCGCCGATGGCATCAAAGCCGCCCAGCAGCCCGAGATCGACACGCTCAACGGCTGGCTGCGGGAGTGGGGCGCCGACACCTCCGGCACGGACATGGATGGCATGGATCACGGCGGAGGGATGATGAGCGAAGAGGACATGCAAGCCCTCGACGCGGCGACCGGCACCGAGGCGGCCAAGCTGTTCCTGGAGCAGATGATCGAGCACCACAACGGTGCAATCGAGATGGCTCAGGAAGAAGTCAACAACGGGCAGAACCCGAACGCGACCGCCCTCGCGCAGAAGATCGTCGACGACCAGACCGCCGAGATCGCTGCGATGGAGGACATCCTCGCCAGCCTGTGACCGGCAGGAGTGGGACGGCGCCCCACTCATCGCACTTCTCAACACGTCCCCCGACCGGCAACGCATTGTCGGGGTTGGCAGCGGTAACACCCTCTGGGTCGCGCAGGCAGGATCACAGGCGTGGGAGCAAGTGGGC
>NZ_JAMBOV010000030.1 GCF_023715745.1 Microbacterium oleivorans
GGCCCAGAGGTTCGGACTCTCATCCGGTCCCTCAGGACCCAACAGCGTGCATGTGCAAGAAACCTCACCCCGAACCGTTCCACACCCGAAGGCCGTACTAGATCCAGAGGTCACCCTCCTGCACCTCGTCAAACGTTCCACCCATGAGCTCCGGTCGAGAACATTCGTCTCGAAACCGGCTCTGTCACTCCGAAGAGTGCAGTGCTCCTTAGAAAGGAGGTGATCCAGCCGCACCTTCCGGTACGGCTACCTTGT
>NZ_JAMBOV010000031.1 GCF_023715745.1 Microbacterium oleivorans
GCTGCGTGTTCGTGAGGCTGAGCCACAGACCGTAGACCGCCGGCAGGACGATGAACAGGGAGATCAGGATGGCCGAAGGTCCCAGCAGCACGGCGACGATCGGCCAGGTGCTGCGGGCACGGCGGCGGGCAGATCGACGATCGTCGTCACTGCTTCACCAGACTCGGCCCCAGCAGGTCCGTGGCGTCCTTCACGAACGATTCGTACGCCTGCCGGCCGTTGGCTTCGCCGCTCAGGATCTTCTCC
>NZ_JAMBOV010000003.1 GCF_023715745.1 Microbacterium oleivorans
ATAGTGTTTCGGCGGCCATAGCGTGAGGGAAACGCCCGGTCACATTCCGAACCCGGAAGCTAAGCCTCACAGCGCCGATGGTACTGCAGGGGGGACCCTGTGGGAGAGTAGGACACCGCCGGACTTCTTTCGTGAAATGGCCACCCAGAGTTGGGTGGCCATTTCTCGTTAACGCGCACGTGGGAGGACAGAGAAGATGACGGACGAAGAGCGCCCTGGACGATCGGGCGGTAAGCGCAAGTTCACGCCTGCCTCCTCGCGATCGCGAGACGAGCGGCCGCGGCGCAGCGGCGGTGAGTCGACCGATCGTGATCGTCGCACATTCGGGCACCGTGATGGTGAGCGACGACCTGGAGCTCAGCGCGACGGGGAGCGTCGTCCGTACGAGAAGCGTGATGGTGAGCGTTCGTCGTATCCGAAGCGAGATGGTGAGCGTTCGTCGTATCCGAAGCGTGACGGTGAGCGTCGTCCGTACCCGAAGCGTGATGGTGAGCGTTCGTCGTATCCGAAGCGTGATGGTGAGCGTTCTTCGTACCCGAAGCGAGATGGTGAGCGTTCGTCGTACTCGAAGCGAGATGGCGAGCGTCGTCCGTACGAGAAGCGTGACGGGGAGCGTTCGTCGTATCCCAAGCGAGATGGCGAGCGTCGTCCGTACGAGAAGCGTGACGGGGAGCGTTCGTCCTACCCGAAGCGTGACGGGGAGCGTCGTCCGTACGAGAAGCGTGACGGTGAGCGTCGCCCCTACGAGAAGCGTGACGGTGAGCGCCCCTCGTACCCGAAGCGTGACGGGGAGCGTCGCCCCTACGAGAAGCGCGACGGTGAGCGTCGCAACTCCCGACCGCCTCAGGGTTCCGATCGACGAAGCGTTCCGGCTGGACCCGTCGTGCCGGACGAGATCAGCGCCCGGGATCTGAACGGCGCTGCCCGCAACGAGTTGAAGACACTCAGCAAAGACAATGCCGAACAGGTCGCCCGGCACCTCGCGATGGCCGCGCGGCTGATCGACGAAGATCCGGCGCTCGCGCACGAACACGCACTCGCGGCATCCCGCAGCGCAGGCCGCATCGCCGTCGTCCGCGAGACTGTTGCGATCACGGCTTACGCCGTGGGTGACTTCGCTCTCGCGCTGCGAGAGCTGCGGACGTTCCGTCGAATCTCGGGGCGCGACGATCAGATCGCGCTCATGGTCGACAGCGAGCGCGGCGTGGGACGGCCCGATCGCGCGCTCGAAGTCGGTCGTGCCGTCGATCGCTCCAGCCTGCCGACCGATGTCCGCGTCGAACTCGCCATCGCCATGTCGGGTGCGCGTCTCGACCTGGGCGAGACCGAGCGGGCGCTGCAGGAACTCGACATCCCGGAACTCGACCCCGACACGGCGTACCCGTGGAGCCCGGGGCTGTTCGCGGCCAGGTCAGCCGTGCTCGAAGAGCTCGGTCGGACCGACGAGGCGGCGCAGTGGCAGCACCGTGCAGACGTGGCCGCCGCAGCGCTCGGCGAGATCGATGCCGATGCTGAGACCATCGAGGTCGATGAGATCGACGAGATCGAGATCGACGATCCCGCGGACGACGGGACTGCCGACAGCACCGACGACGAGGAATCCGTGCCGGAGGACGGCGCGGAGGAGCGCGCCTGATGGGACTGTTCTCCCGATCCCGGCCCACTCCGCTCGAGGGCGTGGACCTGATCCTCGCCGACCTGGACGGAGTCGTCTACGCAGGGAACGGCCCCATCCCCCATGCGGTCGACAGCCTGACTCGTGCGGCAGAGGAGCGGGCGCTCGGGTACATCACGAACAACGCATCGCGACGCGACAGCGTTGTCGCCGCGCACCTCACAGAGCTGGGACTGCCGACGCAGCCGCAGGAGGTCGTCACGAGCCCTCAAGCGGCGGTCCGCTTGTTGCGCGACACGATCCCCGGGGGAGCGACGGTGCTCGTCGTCGGCGGGGATGGACTCGTCTTCGAACTCGAGAAGGCGGGCTACGTCGTCACCCGCAGCGCGGACGACCAGCCTGCAGCCGTCGTGCAGGGTTTCGCCCCGGAGGTCGGCTGGGCTCAGCTCGCCGAAGCCGCCTACGCGCTGGCCCTTCCCGAAGACGAGGGCGGCATCCCCTGGATCGCGACGAACACGGACTGGACCATCCCGCAGGCGCGCGGCATCGCACCCGGGAACGGCACGCTCGTGTCGGCTGTCCACACTGCCGTCGGCCGCCTCGCGACCGTCGCCGGCAAACCTGAGCGGCCGATCTTCGATGAGGCGGTCGCGCGGTTCGGGGCGCGGCATCCGCTCTTCATCGGCGATCGGCTCGACACCGATATCGCCGGTGCGCAGGCCGCGGGGATCGACTCCGTCCTTGTGCTCACCGGAATCGACCGGCCCAAGCACGTGCTCGCTGCACCGACCGTCTCACGGCCGACATACATCCTCGGCGACCTGCGAGAACTGCACGAGCCCTACCCCGAGACGATCGTCAAGGGCGACGTGACGACCGTCGGCGGGGCCTCGGTCCGCATCGACGGCCCCGACGTCCGCATCCTCTCCGCAGGGGATCGTCCCATCGACCTCGTCCGTGCGGGTGCGGCCGCCATCTGGAGCACGGGTCGCGCGATCTACGGGTTCCGCGTGCCGGAGCAGCTCTACGCGGACCCGTTCCACCGACGCTGAGCGCGCCCGCCCGCGGCGTCCCTCGCGACGCGTAGGGTGGGATCCATGTCGATGGATGCCGCCGAGGGTGAGGCCCGCCGCGAAGACCTGCTCTCGACGCTCGAGGTGATCGAGGACCAGCCGCTCGCCGAGCGCGCCGCCGCCTACGCGCTGCTGCACGACGAGCTGGCCAAGCGCCTCGAGTCGGGCCCGCGCGACGCCAACGCATGACGACACGTCTCGACGCGGCCGTCGCGGCGCGCGGACTCGCACGCTCGCGCACGCACGCGGCCCAGCTCATCGACGCCGGACTCGTGAGCGTCGACGGGCACCCCGCCGTGAAGGCATCCGCGAAAGTCGGTGACGATCAGGTCATCGAGGTCGCGGCATCCGATCACTACGTCAGCCGGGCAGCGCACAAGCTCATCGCTGCGCTCGACGCCTTCGGGGTCGATCCGCAGGGGCGCGTCGCGGTGGACATGGGAGCCTCGACCGGCGGCTTCACGCAGGTTCTCATCGAGCGGGGAGCGGCGCGCGTGCTCGCCGTCGACGTCGGTCACGGGCAGCTCGCCGCTCAGATCGCAGAGCTCCCGAAGGTCGTCTCCGTCGAAGGCTTCAACGTCCGTCACATGACGGCGGCGTCACTGGCCGACGCCTCCCGTGTCGCCGACACCCCGTCGGTGATCACCGGCGACCTCTCCTTCATCTCGCTCACGCACGTCCTTCCCGCGGCGGCCGCGGTCTGCGCTCGGGACGCCGACCTGGTGCTGCTGGTGAAGCCGCAGTTCGAGGTCGGGCGCACCGGGGTCCGCGAAGGTCTCGTGACGGATGCCGGGCGCCGAGCCGACGCCGTCGCGACCGTCCTCTGGGCGGCGTGGGACGCGGGGCTCGGCACGCACGGCGTCATCGCGTCGCCGATTGCGGGAACACACGGCAACCGGGAGTTCCTCATCCACCTGCGTCCCGGGACGAGCGACGACGTGAATCCGACACAATGGTTGGACACCGTGAACCGACTGGCGGGAGCCGCATGACCGACGCGACGCGCAACATCCTCGTGGTGGCGCACGCGCTGCGCGAGAACACCGTCGAGGGGGCACGGCGCGTCGTCGCGGCGGTTCATGCAGCTGGTCTGCAGCCCGTCGTGCCCGGAGACGATCCGGAGCTGGCAGCGGTGCTGGGCGACCTCGACACCGCGATCCTCGGCGAGGACGGGGTCGACGTGGCGGACATCGAGGTCGCCATCGTCCTCGGCGGCGACGGCACGATCCTGCGCGCGGCCGAGCTGGTGCGAGCGGCATCCGTCCCGATCCTCGGGGTGAACATGGGCCATGTGGGCTTCCTCGCCGAGATCGAGGCCGATGACATCGACGAGGCCATCGGCCGCGCCCTCGCGCGGGACTACGAGATCCACGAGCGGATGACGCTGTCGGTCGAGGTCCGAGACGCCCACGACGAGGTCGTGTACCGGACGTGGGCCCTCAACGAGGCGACCGTCGAGAAGGCGTCCCGTGAGCGGATGCTCGAGGTGATGATCGAGATCGACGGTCGTCCGCTGTCGTCGTTCGGCTGCGACGGTGTCGTCGTCGCGACGCCCACCGGGTCGACCGCCTACAACTTCTCCGCCGGCGGACCGGTCGTATGGCCGTCGGTGCAGGCGCTGTGCCTCGTGCCGTTGTCGGCCCATGCCCTGTTCGCCCGTCCCGTCGTCCTGGGGCCCGAGACGTCGGTCTCGATCGACGTTCTGGAACGCAACCAGGGGCGCGCGGTGCTGTGGAGCGACGGTCGCCGATCGCACGACCTCCCGCCGGGCGCCCGCGTCGTCGTGCGGCGGTCGACCCGGCCGGTCCGCCTCGCACGGCTGCATCCGTCCGTCTTCACCGACCGGCTCGTCCGCAAGTTCCAGCTGCCCGTCGCGGGGTGGCGGGGCGCCACGGAGGCCACACCGTGATCGAGCAGATCCGCCTCCGCGACCTCGGGGTCATCGCGGGTGCGACCCTGCCGATCGGTCCGGGCTTCACCGCCATCACGGGCGAGACCGGCGCGGGAAAGACCATGGTCGTGACCGGCCTCGGCCTGCTCCTCGGTCAGCGCGCCGACTCCGGCGCGGTGCGAGCGGGCGCCGAGCAGGCCGCCGTCGACGGTGTGTGGATCGTCCCGGAGAACGGTCCCGTCGTCGAACGGGTGCGGGATGCCGGGGGCGACGTCGAACCCCTCGGTGACGGGCGTGCGGAGCTCTACCTCGGTCGCACCCTGTCGAGCGAGGGACGGAGCCGGGCGACCGTCGGCGGCCGCACCGCTCCGGCGGGAGTGCTGGCGGACCTCGCGGATCAGCTCGTAGTCGTCCACGGCCAGTCCGATCAGTTGCGGCTCACCTCCGCCGCTGCGCAGCGGGAGGCGCTCGACCGGTTCGGCGGCGTTCCCGTCGCCGAGGCGCTGGAGCGCTACCGCGCAGCGTGGGACGCGTGGCGCACCGCAGCAGCCGAGCTCGAGACGCTGACGACCGAACAGGACGCCCGCGCCCGCGAGGCAGCGGAGCTGCGCGCGGCCATCGCGGACATCGAGGCGGTCGACCCGCAGCCGGGGGAGGACGCGGACCTCGCGCAGCGTGCCGACCGGCTCGCCAACGCGGAGGAGCTGCGCTTGGCCGCGGCGACTGCGCACGCCGCGCTGTCGAACGAGGACGACCTCCCCGACGTGCAGGCGCTGCTCGCCGAGGCGCGTCGCGCGCTCGAACGCGCTGGCGGCTCGGATGAGGCGCTGCGCCGACACGCCGCAGTGATCGAGGAGCTCGGGTACCGCGTCGCCGACGTCGCCGGCGAACTGAGCGGCTACCTCGCCGACCTGGACGAGGGCGGGCCCCACGAGCTCGCGGCCGTCGAAGAGCGTCGGGCCGCCGTCAATGGCCTCATCCGCGCGCACGGGTCCCTCGACGCTGCCCTCGAGCTGCTGGCCTCCGGCTCCGCACGACTCGTCGAACTCGACGACGACGGGGACCGTATCGAGCGACTCACGGCCGAGCGCGACCGGTTGCGCGATGAGGTCGAGGCGCGGGCGGCGGGGCTGACTGATGCGCGGCGCGCGGCGGCATCCCGCCTCGGGGAATCGGTCACCGCCGAACTGCGTCATCTCGCGCTTCCCGACGCGACGGTGACGGTGGCCGTGGAGCCGGGGCCGGAGGCGTCCCACGGTCGCGATGTCGTCACGATCCAGCTCGCACCCCACCCGGGCGCGTCGCCCCGTCCTGTCGCCCGAGGCGCGTCTGGGGGTGAGCTCAGCCGCGTCATGCTGGCGATCGAGGTCGTGATCGCCGCGACCGATCCCGTTCCGACCTTCGTATTCGACGAGGTGGATGCCGGTATCGGCGGGGCCGCGGCGATCGAGGTCGGCCGGCGGCTCGCGAAGCTCGCGGAGACCAGCCAGGTGATCGCGGTCACCCACCTCGCCCAGGTCGCGGCGTTCGCGGGCAACCACCTGTCCGTCGTCAAGGCCAGCGACGGATCGGTGACCGCGTCGAGCGTGCGGCACCTCGAGGGCGAGGAGCGTGCAGCCGAGATGGCGCGGCTGCTGTCGGGCATGTCCGACTCGGACGCAGCCCTGGATCACGCCCGCGAACTGCTGGCGCTCGGGCGCGCCCGCTGAACGACACCCGGGCGGTCACCGGGCTGGGCGGTCGGCGGGGCTGATAGAGTGAAAGCCCGTGACGGACTCTTCGGGCGCGGGACGCAAAAACAACGACATCACCAAGCACATCTTCGTGACGGGTGGTGTCGTTTCGTCTCTCGGCAAGGGTCTGACCGCCGCCAGCCTCGGCAATCTGCTCACCGCGCGCGGCCTGCGCGTCGTCATGCAGAAGCTCGACCCGTACCTGAACGTCGACCCGGGGACGATGAACCCGTTCCAGCACGGCGAGGTCTTCGTCACCGACGACGGCGCCGAGACCGACCTCGACATCGGCCACTACGAGCGCTTTCTCGACATCGAGCTGAGCCAGGCCGCGAACGTGACCACGGGTCAGATCTACTCCGAGGTCATCGCGAAGGAGCGTCGCGGCGAGTACCTCGGCGACACCGTCCAGGTCATCCCGCACATCTCCGACGAGATCAAGCGCAGGATGCGGCTGCAGGCCACCGAGGAGCCCCGTCCCGACGTCATCATCACCGAGGTGGGCGGCACCGTCGGCGACATCGAGTCGCAGCCGTTCATCGAGTCTGCTCGGCAGATCCGCCACGAGCTCGGCCGCGACAACGTCTTCTTCGTGCACGTGTCGCTCGTGCCGTTCATGGGCGCCTCGGGCGAGCAGAAGACCAAGCCCACGCAGCACTCGGTCGCGATGCTGCGCTCCATCGGCATCCAGCCCGACGCTCTCGTCCTGCGCAGCGACCGGCCCGTCACCGAGTCCAACAAGCGCAAGATCGCGCTCATGTGCGACGTCGACGAGGACGCGGTCATCAACACCGTCGACTTGCCGAGCATCTACGACATCCCCTCCACGCTCAGCGATCAGGGCCTCGACGCCTACATCGTCCGCCGCCTGGGGCTGGACGCTAAGGCCGGCGACATCGATTGGACCCGCTGGAACAAGGTCCTCAACGCCGTGCACAACCCGAAGCACGAGGTCACGGTGGGTCTCGTCGGCAAGTACATCGACCTCCCCGACGCCTACCTCTCGGTCACGGAAGCCCTCAAGGCCGGCGGCTTCGCGCAGGAGACGAAGGTCCAGATCACCTGGATCCCCTCGGACCTGTGCGAGACGCCGGAGGGTGCCGCGAAGGCGCTGTCGGCCGTGGACGGCATCGTGATCCCCGGCGGCTTCGGCATCCGCGGCATCGAGGGCAAGCTCGGCGCGCTCAAGTTCGCCCGCGAGCAGGGGCTGCCGACGCTCGGCATCTGCCTCGGTCTGCAGTGCATGGTGATCGAGTACGCGCGCCACGTCGCGGGCATCGAGCACGCGTCCTCGAGCGAGTTCGACCCCGAGACCCCGCACCCGGTCATCGCCACGATGGCCGAGCAGGTCGACATCCTCGACAGGGGCGACATGGGCGGGACGATGCGTCTCGGTCTGTACGAGGCGGCGCTGGCCGAAGGCTCGCTCGCCGCCGAGCTGTACGGCTCCGACCGTGCGACCGAGCGTCACCGCCACCGCTACGAGGTCAACAACTCCTACCGCCAGCAGATCGCCGACGCGGGTCTCGTGTTCTCGGGCCTGAACCCCGACCTCGACCTCGTCGAATACGTGGAGCTGCCGCGCGACGTCCACCCGTACTACATCGCCACGCAGGCGCACCCCGAGCTGCGGTCGCGTCCGACCGAGGCGAACCCGCTCTTCCGAGGCCTCATCGCCGCCGCGCTCGATCGCCACCGTGCGAGCGAACTGTTCGACGTCGAGAACGAGGACTGAGCGATGACGGATGCCGCTCCGCTGCAGGACGAGGCCGTCGCCGTCGACGTCACACGCAGTGACACGGTCTACGAGGGCCGGGTCTGGAATCTGCGCCGGGACGAGTTCACCTATGGGGACGGGTCGATCGTGCGGGAGTACGTCGACCACACCGGTGCGGTGGCGATCCTCGCGCTCGACGACGACGGGCGGGTGCTCGTCATCCGGCAGTACCGGCATCCGGTCGGCTTCCGCGACTGGGAGATCCCGGCCGGTCTGCTCGACGTCCCGGGGGAGGACCCGCTCGCGGCGGCCCAGCGCGAGCTCGCCGAGGAGGCGGACCTGACCGCCGAGCGCTGGCACGTCCTGTCGGACTTCTTCACGAGCCCCGGCGGGAGCGATGAGGCGATCCGGATCTACCTCGCGCGAGGCCTCGCCGACGCGCCCGAGGTGTTCGCCCGCACGGACGAGGAGGCCGACATCGAGGTGCGCTGGGTGCCCCTCGACGACGTCGTGGACGCCGTCCTCGCCCGCTCGCTGCAGAACCCGTCGCTCGTGGTCGCCGCCCTCGCCGCCGCCGCGGGCCGCGCCCGCGACTGGTCGACGCTCGGTGAGCCGGATGCGCCGTGGCCGGGGCGATCGCGCCCCGTGGGCGCGGACCGACCGCAGGCCTGAGAACCCGTGAGGCTCGCGCGCGCCGTCGACGCGTTCCTCCGGCACATCACGATCGAGCGCGGTCTGTCCGCGCACACGGTGTCCGCGTACCGACGCGACCTCGCCGGCTACCTCGACTGGCTCGCGCAGCATGGCGCCGAGGACACCGAGGTCGTGACGACCGAGCTCGTCACGAGGTTCGCGGCGGAGCGGGCGGCATCCGATCCGCCTCCCGCGTCGACCTCGCTCGCCCGGCTGCAGTCCGCGGTACGCAGTTTCCACCGTTTCCTCGCGCGGGAGGGCATCGCGACCGACGACCCGACGGTCCGGCTCCGCCCACCGAAGGCGCCTCTGCGTCTGCCGAAGGCGCTGCCCGTGGACGACGTCATCCGGCTGCTGGATGCCGCCGGCCCCGCACCCGCCGATGCGGCGCCGGGCGAGCTGATCGGATTGCGCGACCGTGCCCTGCTCGAGCTGCTCTACGCCACCGGCGCCCGCGTCTCGGAGATCGTGGACCTCGATGTCGACGACCTCATGCACGGCGAGGTGCTGCGGGTGCGGGGCAAGGGGTCGAAGGAACGGATCGTTCCCGTCGGGTCGTACGCCCGTGCGTCGGTCGACGCGTACCTGACGCGCGCTCGACCCGAACTCTCGCGGCGTGGCCGTGCGACGCCGCGAGCCTTCCTCGGCGCCCGCGGAGCACCGCTGTCGCGGCAGAGCGCCTGGCTCGTCATCCAGCAGGCCGCACAGCGTGCGGGGATCACGGCCCACGTCTCGCCGCACACGCTGCGGCACTCCTTCGCAACTCACCTGCTGCAGGGTGGCGCCGACGTCCGCGTCGTGCAGGAGATGCTCGGCCACGCCTCCGTCGCGACGACGCAGATCTACACGCACGTCACCGTCGACGCGCTGCGCGACGTCTACCTCACGTCGCATCCGCGGGCGAGATGACCAGGGCACTGCGGGGGAGTCGCTCCCTCGCCCGGGGCCCGGCGATGACTAGACTCGGGTGAGCACGGCGAAGGCAGGAGATCAGTGGCGAGCAAGCGGAGCACGGCGGAGGCCACCGGCGCATCGGCGGCGGATTCGGCGACCGACACCCCGATGGGGCCGACGGGACGTCCGTACCACGGCTTCCCGACCCCGCCGAAGCTCGACGGTCACGGCCCGGCGCGCATCATCTCGCTCTGCAACCAGAAGGGCGGCGTCGGCAAGACGACGACGACGATCAACCTGGCTGCGGGTCTCGCCTCGTACGGACGTCGCGTGCTCGCGGTCGACTTCGACCCGCAGGGCGCGCTGTCCGCTGGTCTCGGAGTGCAGACGCACGAGACAGCCACGATCTACGACCTGCTCCTCGACCCGAAGCGCGACCCGAACGAGGTCATCGTCTCGACGTCGGTCGAAGGCCTCGACATCCTGCCCGCCAACATCGACCTGTCGGCGGCCGAAGTCCACCTCGTGAACGAGGTCGCTCGCGAGACGATCCTCGCGCGCGTCCTGCGCAAGGTCGCGGGCGACTACGACGTCATCCTCATCGACTGCCAGCCGTCCTTGGGGCTCCTCACCGTCAATGCGCTGACCGCGAGCCACGGCGTGCTCATCCCGCTCGAGTGCGAGTTCTTCGCCCTGCGTGGCGTGGCCCTCCTCATCGAGACGATCGACAAGGTCCGCGATCGCCTGAACCCCGCGATCCAGCTCGACGGCGTGCTCGCGACGATGTACGACCCGCGCACCCTGCACTCGCGCGAAGTCCTCGAGCGGGTCGTCGACGCCTTCGGCGACGATGTGCTCGAGACGGTCATCGGGCGCACGGTGAAGTTCCCGGACGCCTCGGTGGCCGGGATTCCCATCACGAAGTTCGCCCCCGAACACTCCGCCGCCCAGGCGTACCTGCGCCTCGCGCGGGAGCTGGTCGCCCGTGGCGCCGTCGCCTGAAGACGTCGCCGACGCCGACGCCGCGCCCTCCGGGGCAGAACCGACCGAGGCTGCGGGCGACCGGTTCCGTGTCTCGCTCGGCAACTTCGACGGTCCCTTCGACCTGCTGCTGACCCTCATCTCGAAGCACGAGCTCGACATCACCGAGGTCTCGCTCAGCAAGGTCACCGACGAGTTCATCTCCTATCTGAAAGGGCTCGACGACGACGCCGATCTCGACCAGGCGTCCGAGTTCCTCGTCGTCGCCGCGACGCTGCTCGACATGAAGGTCGCGGGGCTGCTCCCGCAGGGCGAGTTGGTGGATGCCGAGTCGGTCGCCCTCCTCGAGGCGCGCGACCTGTTGTTCGCACGACTGCTGCAGTACCGCGCGTTCAAGGAGGTGTCGGCCTGGTTCGCCCGCTGCCTGGACCGCGAGGGCAAGCGGCACACCCGAGCGGTGCGGCTCGACGAGAAGCATCGGCGCGCGGTGCCGGAGCTGGTCTGGACACTGTCGCCGGAGGACTTCGCCGCGATCGCGATGCTCGCCTTCGCGCCGAAGGAGATCCCGCACGTCGGACTCGACCACCTGCATGCGCCGCTCGTCTCGATCCGGGAGCAGGCGGCCGTCGTCGTGACCCTGCTGCGCGACGCCGGACAGCTGAACTTCCGCGAAATGGTTGCCGGCGTGACCCAGACGGGGGTCGTCGTGGCGCGGTTCATCGCGGTGTTGGAGCTGTATCGGCACGCAGCGCTCTCGTTCGAGCAGCTCGAGCCGCTCGGGGAGCTGACCCTGCGATGGACCGCCGAACGGTGGTCCGAAGAGAACCTCGCCACTCTGGGAGCCGACTATGACCGATGACGCCACCGAGATCGAGGCCCCGCCCCGCTCGCAGGAGCCTGCCGACGTCGCGCGGCGACTCGAGGCCATTCTCATGATCATCGACGAGCCGCAGAGCCTCGTCTCGCTCGCTGCCGCCGTCGGGGCGCCCGTGCCCGCCGTCCGCCAGGCGGTCGAGGAGCTCGTCGCGGACTACGACGGCGAACGGAGCGGACCGCGCCGCGGCTTCGAGCTGCGCGAGGTCGGCGGCGGCTGGCGCTTCTACGTGCGCGAGGAGCACGACGACCTCGTCGCCGAGTTCGTCAACGGCCAGGCGCCCTCCCGGCTGTCGCAGGCCGCCCTCGAGACGCTCGCCGTCATCGCCTACAAGCAGCCGGTCTCGCGCAGCCAGGTCGCCTCGATCCGCGCCGTGAACGTCGACTCCGTCGTCCGGACGCTCCTGGCCCGTGGGCTCATCACCGAGGCCTTCACCGACCCCGAGACCGGGGCCATCAACTACCGCACCACCGACGCGCTGCTCGGTCACCTGGGGATCAACTCCCTCGACGAGCTGCCCCCCATCTCCCCGCTGCTGGATGACGGCTCCGCGGGCTTCGAAGGAGAGACCATCCGATGAACGATCAGTCCGACGAGAACCGGGTCCGGCTGCAGAAGGTCCTCGCCAACGCCGGTGTCGCCTCGCGCCGCGTCTGCGAGCAGTACATCGTCGAGGGTCGCGTCCGGGTGAACGGGGTCGTCGTGACCGAGCTGGGCTCCCGCATCGACCCCGAGCACGACAGGGTCGACGTCGACGGCACCGCGATCCAGCTCGACACGAGCAAGCGCTACGTCATCCTCAACAAGCCCACCGGAGTCGTCTCGTCGATGAAGGACGACCAGGGCCGTCCCGACCTCCGCCGCTTCACGAAGGACTGGCCCGAGCGCCTCTACAACGTCGGCCGACTGGATGCCGAGACGAGCGGCCTTCTGGTCCTCACGAACGACGGCGAGCTCGCGCACGTCCTCGCGCACCCGTCCTTCGGCGTCACCAAGGTCTACATCGCGAAGGTGTCGGGTCGTGTTCTCGCTCAGACGATCGCGCAGCTGACCAAGGGGCTCGACCTCGAGGACGGCCCGATCGCCGCCGACAAGGCTCGCCTCCTCGACGCCAACGGCGACACGAGCCTCGTCGAGCTGACACTGCACTCGGGACGCAACCGCATCGTCCGACGCATGATGGCGGCCGTGGGACACCCGGTGCAGGAGCTCGTGCGGCGGCAGTTCGGCCCCCTGCACCTGGGCACGCTCCCAGCGGGGCGGACGCGCGAGTTGACTACAGTGGAGCGTGGTGCGCTGCTGACTCTCGCGCGCCAGGCGGAGACCCCGCCCGGGGATCCCACTCAGGAGCAGTTGTGACCGACGCCATCGACGCGCGCCCTCGCGCGGTCCGCACGAGCGGTCTCGTCCGCATCGTCGGCGCGGGGCTGCTCGGTTCGAGCATCGGTCACGCTCTGACCGCGCTCGGTGTCGACGTCGTCCTCGCCGATGCGTCGCCCGCTCAGCTGCGGCTGGCCGTCGATTACGGCGCGGGTCGCCTGCCGCGTGAGGACGACCGACCGAACCTCGTCGTCGTGGCGGTGCCGCCGGATGTGACGGCCGACGTCATCGAGCGCGAGCTCACCGCCTTCCCCGACGCGGTCGTCACCGACGTCGCAAGCGTCAAGCTCGAGCCACTGCTCGTGCTGCGCGCGCGTGGGGTGGACCTGTCGCGCTACATCGGAAGCCATCCCATGGCCGGACGCGAACGGGGCGGTGCGATCTCCGCCCGCGCCGACATCTTCTTCGGACGGCCGTGGGTCATCTGCCGGGACGGAGAGACGTCCGCCCGCGACCTCGCCGTCGTCGAAGGACTCGCGCTCGACCTCGGTGCCAGCCTGGTCGAGATGAGTCCGGAAGAGCATGATCGCTCGGTAGCTCTCGTCTCGCACGTGCCGCAGCTCGTGGCATCCCTCCTTGCCGGACGCTTCGTCGGTGCCGAGGAAGCCTCCCTCCGCCTCGCGGGACAGGGCGTGCGAGACACGACCCGCATCGCCGCATCCGCCCCTGAGCTCTGGGTGCAGATCCTCGGTGCCAACGCCGACCCGGTCGTCGAGGTGCTCGATGCGCTCGCGTCGGACCTGACGAGCGTCGCCCGCGCGCTCCGCGATCCCGATGCGCCGGGCGCGCGCCGCACCGTGGCCGACACGATCCGTCGGGGCAACGAGGGGGTCGAGAGGCTTCCGGGCAAGCACGGTCAGAACCGCCGTTTCGAGACGGTCGTCGTCATGGTGGACGACACCCCCGGCCAGCTGGGGCGCCTGTTCGGCGACCTCGGCGAGCTCGACGTCAACGTCGAGGACTTCCGTCTCGAGCACTCGCCCGGAGCCCAGTTCGGTCTCGGCGAGATCAGTGTCGTCCCGTCCGCGGTGACCGTCGCCACCGACGGCCTCGCCGCGCGCGGGTGGAAGATTGCGAGCCTCAATGACTGATCCCATCACCGTCGCCATCGACGGCCCTGCCGGCAGCGGCAAGTCGAGTGTGTCCAAGGAGGCGGCGCGCCGCCTCGGCTACGGCTACCTCGACACCGGCGCCGCCTACCGGGCGCTGGCCTGGCATGTCCTCGAGCATGGCGCGGACACCTCCGACGCGGCCGCCGTCGTGGACGCCGCGGGCGACTTCGACTACGCCATCTCGCTCGACCCCGACGACTACTGGGTGCGGGTGGGCGCGACCTCGGTCACGGAGGCGATCCGTGAGCCGCGGGTCAGCTCCGCCGTGAGCGGCGTCGCGCGGGTGCCCGTCATCCGCGAGCAGGTCAACGTCCTGTTCCGGCGCCTCGTGTCGGAGTCGGGCCGCCCCGGTGTCATCGTCGAAGGCCGCGACATCACGACCGTCGTCGCCCCCGACGCACCCGTGCGCATCCTGCTGACCGCCGCACCCGAGGTGCGTGCCGCTCGGCGCAGCGCCGAACTGACCACGGAGGATGCCGCGGCCGTCGCCGCCGCGCTGCATAAGCGCGACGCATCCGACTCCCAGGTCGTCGACTTCCTCACCGCCGCCCCCGGCGTGACGGTCGTCGACTCGACCGACCTGGACTTCGCACAGACCGTCGACGCCGTCCTGGGCGTCGTGCGGTCGGGAACGGAAGGCTCGCGATGAGCGCCGAAGACGACTACGAATACGAAGGCGGCCCCGATCAGCTCGAGGAGAAGCTCGCCAACCTCGACGAGGAACTCGCCGAGCAGCGCGCTGCGGCCCTCCGTGCCTCGCTTGCCGACTACGAGCTCGACGAGGACGACGACGATCTGCTGGCCGGCTTCACCGCCGGAGGCGAGGTCGTCGAGATGCTGCCGGCGCTGCCCGTCGTGGCGATCGTCGGACGGCCGAACGTCGGCAAGTCCGCGCTCGTCAACCGCATCCTCGGTCGTCGCGAAGCCGTCGTGGAGGACACCCCCGGCGTCACGCGTGACCGAGTGAGCTACAAGGCCGAGTGGATGGATCGCCGGTTCACGCTCGTCGACACCGGTGGTTGGGAGCACGACGCGAAGGGGATCGACCGCTCCGTCGCCGCACAGGCCGAGATCGCGATCGAGCTGTGCGACGTCGTCATGTTCGTCGTCGACGCGATGGTCGGCGCGACCGCGACCGACGAGCAGGTGGTTCGGATGCTGCGCAAGACCGACAAGCCGGTCTTCCTCGTCGCCAACAAGATCGACGATGCGCGCCAGGAGCCCGAGGCCGCCGCCCTCTGGAACCTCGGCCTCGGCGAGCCGCACCCTGTGTCCGCCATCCACGGCCGCGGCGTCGCAGATCTCTTGGACGAGGTCATGAAGGTGCTGCCCGAGGTCTCGGCCGTCGCGAAGAACGAGCTCGGCGGCCCCCGCCGCGTCGCGATCCTGGGACGACCGAACGTGGGCAAGTCGTCGCTGCTGAACAAGGCCGCGGGGGAGGAGCGCGTCGTCGTCAACGACCTCGCGGGCACCACTCGCGACCCCGTGGACGAGGTCGTGGAGCTCGGCGGCAAGCTGTGGCGTCTGGTCGACACCGCCGGCATCCGTCGTCGTGTGCACCTGCAGCAGGGCGCCGACTTCTACGCGTCGCTGCGCACCAGTGCGGCTCTCGAGAAGGCCGAGGTCGCCGTCGTCGTCCTCGATGTCACCGAGTCGATCAGCGTGCAGGACCTCAACATCATCGACCTGGTGCTCGAGTCCGGTCGTGCCCTCGTCCTCGCGTTCAACAAGTGGGATCGCCTGAACGACGACGACATGGACAACGCCGACCGTCGTCGGTACCTCGAGCGCGAGATCGAGCAGGACCTCGCGCACGTCACGTGGGCGCCGCGCGTCAACCTCTCGGCCCGCACCGGACGTCACCTCGACAAGCTCGTCCCGGCGCTCGAGACGGCGCTCGAGTCGTGGGATCAGCGCATCCCCACGGGCAAGTTCAACGCGTTCCTCGCCGAGCTCATCGCCGAGCACCCGCACCCGCTCCGCGGCGGCAAGCAGCCCCGCATCCTGTTCGGGACGCAGGCCTCGACGCGGCCGCCGACATTCGTGCTCTTCACGACCGGGTTCCTCGACCCGGGCTACCGCCGGTTCATCCAGCGGCGCCTGCGCGAGATCTTCGGGTTCGAGGGCACGCCCATCGTCACGAACATGCGGGTGCGCGAGCGCCGGCAGCGCTGAGCCTCGGTCGCCTGCGCGTCGTCCGGTGACGGATGCCGCGCCCTGCCACGCGCTGCGTGAGAGGCTGGTCGGGTGATCATCCGCCCGCCCGACCCCGGTGAGCCGCGTCGTCCGCTCGGACCGCGCGACCCCGGTGACGCGTGGGTGCTCGCCGACAGCGGCGAGAAGTATTGGGGACGGTTCGGGGCTGCGGGACTGCTCGCGCACGACCCGGCCCGCGGCATCCTGCTGCAGCACCGGGTGTCGTGGAGTCACTTCGGCGGGACGTGGGGAATTCCCGGGGGAGCTCGCCACGAGGGCGAGAGTGCGACGGATGCCGCGATCCGCGAGTCGCAGGAGGAGGCCGGTGTGCCCGGCGACGCCCTGCGGCCGCTGTTCACGAGTGTGTTGGACCGAGACGTGTGGACCTACACGACGCTCGTCGCGACAGTGGAGCGTCCGTTCGAACCGGTCATCGCCGACCCCGAGAGCTACGCGCTGGAGTGGGTGCCGGTCGACCGCGTCGACGGCATGCCGCTGCATCCCGGTTTCGCGGGCTCGTGGCCCGCGCTGCGCGAGGCCCTATCGACGCGGGTGACGGTCATCGTCGACGCGGCCAACGTCGTGGGCTCGACGCCGGACGGGTGGTGGAAGGACCGCGCAGGCGCCACCGAGCGGTTGCTCTCGGGCTTGTCCGACCTCTCGCGTGGCGGCGTGCCCGCCGAGGCGCTGGGACTCGGCGGGGACCGCTGGTTCCCCCGCGTGGTCGCGGTCCTCGAGGGAGCTGCCCGCGCCGCTTCCGATGCGGGCGAGATCGAGGTGGTGCGCGCCGCGGGCGAAGGCGACGACCAGATCGTGGCGTCCGCCGTCGAGTCGGTGCACCGGGGAGATCGCACCCTCGTGGTGACGAGCGATCGAGGCCTCACCGAGCGCGTCCGTGAGGCGGGAGCGACCACGCAGCCGGTGTCGTGGCTCCGCGGGCTGCTCACCTCGTGAGACGACTCGCCGGACTCTGCGCCGCTGTCCTGGCCGTGGCCGTCGGGCTCGCGGTGCACCTGTCGGCGCCGGACGGGGCGGCATCCGACATCGCCGCAGATGCGCTCTACGTGATCGCCGTCTGGGGTGGGCTCGTCCTCCTCTTCCCGGGATGGCGGTCGTGGATGACCGCCGCGGTCGTCCTCGGCTGGAGTGTCGCGGTGGAGCTGTTCCAGCTGACCGGCTTGCCGCTGCGATGGGCGGGGGAGTGGCCTCCGATCGTGCTCGTTTTCGGCACGGTCTTCGACCCGAGGGACCTGGTCGTCTACGCCGTCACCGCGGCCGCCGTGGGAGGGGTGGATGCCGGCACGCGCCGCGCGATCGACCGCCGAGGGGTGTCAGCGGCCGCGTAGCTTCTCGATGTCGCGCCGCTCGCGTTTGGTCGGTCGGCCCGCGCCGCGGTCGCGCACCGCGATCTGCGCGACGGGTTCCCGTTCGGGCGTCCGGTCCTCCGCGGCGACGGCGGCCAGCGGTGCGCCGACACGCTTGGTGATCGTCTGACGGACGACGAGGATGCGGTCGAATCCGGCGATCCGCACGCGCAACTCGTCGCCGGGTCGCACCTGCTGGGCGGCCTTCGCCTTCTCGCCGTTGACGCGGACGTGCCCGGCTCGACATGCCGTGGTCGCCGCGGAGCGGGTCTTGTAGACGCGGACGGCCCAGAGCCAGGAGTCGACGCGCACGGCATCCGCCATGTCACCCTCCTCCCGTACGGTGAACCCATCGTAGGCAGGTCAGGATGCCGCGAGCCGCCGCTCCACCCGGTCGAACATGGCCTGGTCGAAGGCGATGATGCGCGCTTCGGCGACCTGCGACGGCGTGTCCTGCAGCGTCGTGACGGCGGCGTCCACCGCGTCGTCGAGCGGCCATCCGTAGATCCCGGCGCTCACGAGCGGGAACGCGACGGAGGTCGCGCCGAGCTCGTCGGCGACCTCGAGGGCTCTGCGGTAGCAGGAGGTCAGGAGGGCGCGGTCGCGTTCGCCGGCGGTGTGGTTCGGTCCGACGACGTGGATCACCCAGCGGGCGGGCAGGTCGCCGGCGGTCGTCCACCCGGCATCCCCCGTGGCCAGGCCGTGAGGGAACCGCTCGATGCAGTCGGCGAGGATCTGCGGGCCGCCCGCGCGGTGGATGGCGCCGTCGACGCCCCCGCCACCGCGCATCGCGCGGTTGGCCGCGTTGACGACGGCGTCGACCTGCTGCTGAGTGATGTCGCCCCTGACGACGGTGACGCGGTTCATCTCGGTCATCCGGGCAGAGTAGTCCCGCGCACGGACACGCGGAACCCCGTGGCGGTTCGCGGGAGGCGCCGGGACCGGCTAGGATAGGGGAGTTGTCCGCAAGGGCGACGGACCGGGATGTGGCGCAGCTTGGTAGCGCACTTGACTGGGGGTCAAGGGGTCGCAGGTTCAAATCCTGTCATCCCGACCGGTACCACGAAGGGCCCGCCATCTGGCGGGCCCTTCGTCGTCGCTGCGCGAGAGTGCGGCGTCCACCTCACTCGTACCGCAGCGACTCCACCGGATCGGCCCGCGCGGCACGGGCGGCGGGGAGTGTTCCCGCGAGGAACGCGATCGCCATGACCAGTACGATCACCGTGGCGATCGACACCGGATCGAAGGCGATGAGCGTCAGGCCGGGCAGGTCGGCGAGCAGTCCTCCGGCGAGCGCCGTGCTGATGGCGCTGCCGGCCGCCATCGCGATGATCGCTCCGACCGCACTGCCGAGAAAGCCCAGGAAGGCCGCCTCGAGGCTGAAGAGCGAGAACACGCGGCCCGAGCCCATGCCCATCGCTTTCATCAGGCCGATCTCCCGGGTGCGCTCCTGCACCGACATGTACAGGGTGTTCACGATGCCGAACGCCGCCGCGAGCAGGGCGATGACGGCGAACGCGTTGAGCACGAGCACGATGCCGTCGATGATCGTCTTCACCGTTCCGAGCTGGTCGGCGATCGTCGTGCCTGTGTAGCCCTCGTCCGCCAGGCGGTCCTTGAGCGCCGTGATCTCGGCATCCGTCGCCTCGGGGTCGAACCAGACCGTCGCCGACGCGTAGCGGTTGGCCTGCTCGGCAGTGAGCCCCGTGCTCTGCGCCGCGAACAGCGCGTCCTCGAACGCGGTGTTCACGAGCAGACCGCTGCCTGTCGGGCTCGCGATCGCCTCCTCGGCGACGCCTGTGACCGTCGCGTCGATCGTGTGCGGCGTGCGCTCGGCGTCCGTCACCGACACGGTGACCGTCTCGCCGATGGCGGCCTCGGCGTCGGCGAAACCGAGCGGCTCCACGTAGGTCACGGGGATCGTCACCTCGTACTCGGTCGCGTCCGGGTCCGGTTCCGCGCCGCTGGCGAGCACGACGGTCTGGCCGGGGATCAGGCTGCCGACAGATGCCTCGTACTTCGTCCCGTCGCCGACCACGATGTAGTCGGGCGAGATCGTCCGCACCGGATCGACGCGCAGCACGCCGTCGACGTCTCCGATCGTGTCGATGTCGTCGGGCGTGAGGGCGGAGACGGTCGTCCCGGGGATGCCGCCGGACACCGTGTTCGGGTCGTACTCCTGCGGGCCGTCCGAGGCCTGGCCGGGGAGGCCTCCTTCCGACTCGGCGTTCTTCGTCACCGTCATGGCGTCGGATGCGCCGACGCCCGACACGGTGTCGTCGATGTAGGCGTTTATCCCTGTCCCGAGGCCGCTCGTCAGCGTCAGGGTGAACGCGCCGACGAAGATCGCCAGGATGGTGAGGATCGTCCGGGTCTTGGAACGGAACGTGTTGGCGACCGCAGAGGTGACGATGTCCGTGGTCCTCATGCCGCCGCCTCCTGCGCCGAGTCCTCGATGATGAGCCCATCGCGGATGACGATCCGGCGGTCGCAGCGGGCCGCGAGATCCTCGTCGTGGGTCACCACGATGAGCGTGATGCCGTGCTCGCGGTTGAGGGTGAAGAGGATGTCCTCGACCACAGCTCCGGTCTGCGTGTCGAGGTTGCCGGTGGGCTCGTCCGCGAAGATCAGGCGCGGGTCGTTGACGAGGGCCCTGGCGATGACGACCCGCTGCTTCTGGCCACCGGACAGGTTCGCAGCCTTGTTGTGGGCCTTGTCGGCGAGATCGAGCTGCTCGAGCGCCGCCATGGCGCGACGCCGGCGCTCGCCGCGTCGGACGCCGGCGATCTTCAGGGGCAGCATGACGTTGTCGAGGACGGTCGTGGTGCCGGTCAGGAAGAACTGCTGGAAGACGAAGCCGAAGGTCTGGTTCCGCGTCTTGTTCAGGCGGGATCCGCGGAGATGGGCGGTGTCGTCCCCGGCGAGGAGGATCGTGCCCGAATCCGCGGCGTCCAGCAGCGCCAGTAGGTGCATGAGAGTCGACTTGCCCGAGCCGCTCTTTCCGACGATCGCCACCGAATCGCCCTCATGGATACGGAAGGACACGCCCTTCAGCGCATCGAATCTGTTCGGCCCGCGGCCGTAGGACTTGCGGACGTCCCGGGCCTCGAGGATGGGGGTGTTCATGCGGAATCTCCGTTCGTGTGCGGTCTCCTCCACCCTCTGCGGCCCCAGCGGCGGACGCATCCCGCCGCCGGGTCGATCGCGTACCGCATCCGCGGTACCCGCCGCTAACGCGCCGAACGGATGCCGCGCGCGCCGAGCGCGGGCACACTTGTCACGTGACCCTTCTGGATCTCCCCGGCGCCCCTGCGGATCCGCGCCCTCGCGTGCCGCGGTGGGTGCGGGAGACTCTCATCGCGGTCGTCATCGCAGGGCTCGCGTTCGCGCAGCCGCCGATTCCCGAGTTCCAGTCGTCCGGACCCGCCGCGACGGCGCTGATGATCGCGCCGATCGTCGTCCTGCCGTGGCGGCACCGGCGTCCCATCCCGGCCCTGGTCGTCGTCCTCGTCCTGTTCGGCGCGGTCTCCGTCGCGGGGACGCTGTCGATCGGCGTCGCGGTCGCGGTCGGCGTCGCGATGTTCCAGGTGTCCTATCGCTATCAGCGCTCGAAGGTGTTCCTCATCGGTGCGTGCGTCGCGGTGCTGATCATGGTCCTGGCATTGCCGGCGGCCGTGGCGGGCGTGATCGACCCCCGGATATTCCAGTTCGGGCTCATCGTCGCCTTCGCGACGGCGGCCGGCAGCGGCGCTCGCGCACGACACGCGTACATCACTGCGATCACCGATCGAGCAGAGCGAGCGGAGCGCACCCGCGAAGCCGAGGCGCGGCGCCGGGTGAGCGAGGAGCGCCTCCGCATAGCCCGCGACCTCCACGACACCGTGGCGCACCAGATCGCGGTCATCAGCCTGCACGCGGGCGTCGCGTCGTCCGCGATCGACGCGCATCCCGAGAAGGCCAAGCAGTCCCTGGTCACCATCCGCGAGGCGTCGCGGACAGTGCTCAGCGAGATCGGCGACCTGCTGTCGATGCTGCGATCCGAGGACGCTGATGACGCGACACCGGCGCCCCCGGCAGGGCTCGATCGGCTCGACGAGCTCGCGGCGCAGTTCGCGGCATCCGGTCTCGATGTCACCACCCGGATCGACGGAGACCCCGCCCGGGTGACCGGCGCGGTCGACCTCGTCGCCTATCGCCTCGCGCAGGAGGGGCTCACCAACGCGCACAAGCACGGTGCGGGAAACCGCGCGCACGTTCTCGTCGAGGTCGGGGAGGACGCCCTCGTCGTCACCGTCACCAACCCGAGGCACGAGTCGTCGGCGCAGGACGGGATCGGCGGATCCGGACTCGGACTGGTCGGGTTGCGGGAACGGGTCGCCGCGGTTCGCGGATCGGTGTCGGCGGGGCCGGTACCGGGCGGCTGGCGGCTCAGCGCGCGATTGCCGCTCCTGAAGGAGGACGCATGACGACCGTGCTCGTCGTCGACGACCAGCCCCTCGTCCGTCAAGCGGTCACGGACATCCTGGCGGCAGCGGACGACATCGAGGTGATCGGCTCCGCCGCCGACGGGCGGGAAGCGCTCCGCGCCGCGACCCGGGATCGTCCCGACGTCGTCGTCATGGACATCCGGATGCCGGTGCTCGACGGGATCGCGGCGACCGCGGCGATCTGCGCCGTTGCGGAGCTGTCGGCCACCCGAGTGCTCATCCTCACGACCTTCGAAGAGGACGAGTACCTCGTCGCCGCGCTTCGCGCCGGGGCCAGCGGTTTCGTCGGGAAGGGCGCGGAGCCGCAGGAGATCGTCCGCGCCGTCCGCGCCGTCCATGCCGGCGACGCGCTCCTGTCGCCGGTCGCGACGCGGGCGTTGATCGACCGGTTCGTCGCGACCCCGCAGCTGAAGCTGACGCCCTCGGTGAGCCTCGAGCAGCTCACCGAACGCGAGCGCGAGGTGCTGTTGATGGTGGCGCGCGGCCGGTCGAACCAGGAGATCGCCGCCGACCTCTTCATCTCGCCGCACACGGCCAAGACTCATGTGAACCGCATCATGGCCAAGGTTCACGCGCACGACCGGGCGCAGCTCGTCATCCTCGCCTACGAATCGGGACTCCTCACCGCGGGATCGTGAGTCGTCTCGCCTTGCGTCCCGCCTCAGCCCACCGGCCGGACCTGCGACATGAGTGCCAGTGGCCGGCCCTCCGGATCCGCGAAGAACACCATCCACTCCTCGAGCCCGTCTTCGTGCCGGTGGATCAGGTGCGGCTCGTCCGTGAAGGCGACCCCGCGCGTCGTCAGCGCACGATGTGTGTCGCGGATGTCGTCGACGCGGAAGTAGAGGACCGATTCGCCCGACGGTCCCGCCCCCTCATCCGTCGCCGTCAGGAAGAGACGGATGCCGCCGGCGTCGAAGAACGCCAGATCACCGTAGGTGTAGAGGTGCGGCAGGCCGAGGACGTCGCGGTACCATCTGACCGCCGTCTCGATGTCAGTCACCCGACGCGAGATCTGGCCGAGGGGGCCGACCGCTCCGGGGGTGGGAGAGCTCTCCGTCATGGCCACATCCTCGCGCTGTCGCCGGCGCGGATGCAATGCCCTCCCTCACGCCACCCCGCGGGGACGACGACCTCTAGGCTCTTCCGGTGGGCATCGGTGAGTGGGTCGCGCCGCGGCGGCTGGGGCGGGACTTCCGCTGGCTGCTCGCGTCGTCGTGGACGAGCAACGTCGGCGACGGCATCGCGCTCGCTGCAGCACCCCTTCTGATCGCGTCGATGACGGACTCGCCCATCCTGGTCGCGGCCGGGGCGGTCCTGCAGTTCCTCCCGTGGCTGCTCTTCGGGTTGCATGCGGGCGCGATCGCCGACCGGCTCGACCGGCGGCTGCTGATCATGATCGCCAACGGCGTGCGGGCGCTCGTCCTCGTGGCGCTGTGCGGCTTCCTCCTGACGGGTGTCGCGAGCATCTGGCTCGTATTGACCGTCGCGTTCCTCTACGGGTGCGCGGAGGTGTTCGTCGACACCACCAGCAGCACCCTCCTGCCGATGATGGTCCGGAAGTCGGACCTCGGCGTCGGGAACGCCCGCCTGCAGGCGGGCTTCCTGGTGGCGAACCAGTTCGGCGGCCCACCGCTCGGTGCGTTCCTCTTCGCGGTGGGGTCCTTCTGGCCGTTCGCCGTCCAGGCGGTGTGCGTCGCGCTCGCCGTCGTCCTCATCTCGCGGATCACCGCGACACCGGCGCCGAAGACGGCGACCGATTCTCCGCGGACACCCGTCCACACCGACATCGCCGTCGGCATCCGCTGGCTGTGGCGCAACCCGCCCGTGCGGACCCTCGTCCTCATCATCCTCACTTTCAACGTCACCTGGGCGGCGCCGTGGGGCGTCCTCGTCCTCTACGCCACGGATCACCTCGGCATGGGTCCCGTCGGGTACGGTGCGCTCACGACGGCGTCCGCCGTGGGCGGACTGCTCGCCACGTTCTCGTTCGGGTGGCTCGAGAGACGGTTCTCCTTCGCGACCCTCATGCGCGTCTGCCTCAGCGCCGAGGTGGCGATGCATCTCGCCTTCGCGCTGACGACGTCGGGTGCGGTCGCCTTCGTCATCATGATCGCCTTCGGCGCTTATGCCTTCGTGTGGGGCACGATCTCCACCACCGTCCGACAGCGTCTCGTCCCGCACGAACTCCAGGGTCGGATCGCATCAGTGAACATGGTGGGCGTCTTCGGCGGGCTCGTGATCGGCCAAGCGCTCGGCGGCGTCATCGCCCAGATCGGGGGACTGACCGCCCCATGGTGGTTCGCGTTCGTGGGGGCCGCGGTCACCCTGGCGCTCGTGTGGCGACCGATCAGTCACATCGCGGCAGCGCGGATCGACGACGAGACGGATGCCGCGGGCTAAGCGATCGCGTGGCCCGCGGCATCCGGGCGATCAGAGGTCGGCGACGCGGATGAGGACCTTGCCGACGGTCGCCGCCTCGACGGCGTCGTGGGCGGCCGCGGTCTGCTCGAGCGGGAACCATGTCAACGGCAGGCCGTGCTCCTCGCCCACCGGCAGCGCACCGTCCTCGAGTGCACGCGTGATGTCGGCGACCGCAGCGTCCAGAGCGGGCTCCACGACGGTGTAGAGGAGGACGCCCTGCACCCGGATGTTCTTCGCGAACGTCGGGCGGATGGGCATGCTGAAGGTGTCGCCGTTGTCATCGGCGTAGAACGCGATGACGGCGTGGCCGGCCGCGACCTCTGCGTCGAGGGCGGCGTTGGTGGCCAGCGACACCTCGACGATCTGATCCACGCCGTCGGGGGCGACCTCCCGCACCTTGGCCGCGACGTCGCCCTGCGTGTAGTCGATGGTGTGGTGCGCGCCGGCGGCGCGGGCGAGCTCCGCCTTGGCGTCCGAGCTCACGGTCGTGATCACCGTGGCGCCGGCCCATCGGGCGAGTTGGATCGCGGCGTGGCCGACGGCGCCGGCACCACCCGCGACGAGCACGGTGCGCCCGACGAGAGCGCCCGGCGCCAGACGCGCAGGCCCGTCCTGGTGCACGGTGAGCGCGCGGTGTGCGGTGACGGCGGGAACGCCGAGGCTGGCCGCGGTCGCGAAGTCGACGCCGTCGGGTAGGCGGATGGCGCGGGATGCCGGCACCACCGTGTACTCCTGAGCGGTCCCCGTCGGGCGCTGGTGCTGCGCGAGATGCACCCATACCCTGTCGCCGACGGCCAGGTCGTCGACCCCGTCGCCGAGGGCGTCGACGATGCCGGCTCCGTCCTGGTTCGGGACCGTCTCGGCGAAGGATCCGCGCGTCGTACCGCCGGACCGGGACTTCCAGTCGGTCGGGTTCACGCCCGAGACGGCGATGCGCACACGCACCTCGCCGGGGCCGGGGGTCGCGACCTCACGGTCGACGAGGGACAGGACGTCGGATGCGCCCGGGGAGCTGTAGACGATCGCCTTCATACCGAGCCCAACCGCCTCCTCCGGCTGAGCATTCCGGACCGGGGGATTGCCAGGCGGGATGTGACAGAGTCGGGGGAGCGGTATGAGCTTCGTGCCGCGTGCAGGAAAGGGGGCCTCGTGCCCACCTGGCTCGAACACCTCTGCCATTCGCTCATCGGCCGGACGCGATCGCACGACGATCTTCCCGACCTCCGAGTGCTCTCCACATCCCGCGAGGATGTCGCTCGCACCTACTATGTCGTCGACGACCCGGAACGCCGGTCCCGCGACGACCGGCTCTACGTCCTCCGCGTCGGACGCGGACACGGCAGCCGCGCCCACGACGTCGCCGTCCATTCCCATGGCCGCGTCATCGGCTTCCTCTCGAAGGGCTCGGCAGCGATGCTCGCCGAACCGCTCGCCCGCCTCGGCGGCGCGGCAATCGTCAACGGTGCCGGGCCTCGCCCGGGCACGACCAGGCTGCGGGTCGATCTTCCGACGGCCGAGGCGATGCGATCCTTCGCGTCGCGCAGCGGACGCTCCGCCCGCTGATCGCCGCCACCGGGCTGCCTCTGAGAGGCTTTCGGTGTGATCGAGACGCTTGTCGGCCTGGTGGTCGCTCTCCTCGTGGTCGCGCTGACCACTGTCGTCGGCCGCTGGGCGGGCATCGCCGCGCCGATCCTGATGGTCGCCGTCGGTGTCGGCGGCAGCTTCCTCCCCATGTTCGACGACTTCGTCCTCGACCCGGAGTGGATCCTTCTCGGCATCCTCCCGCCGCTGCTCTACTCCGCAGCGGTCTCGATGCCGGCGATGCACTTCCGGCGCGAGTTCGGCGCGATCGCCGGACTCTCGGTCTTCCTCGTCATCGGCACCGCGCTCGTGCTCGGCCTGTTCTTCATGCTCGTGATCCCGGATCTGGGGTTTGCCTGGGGCGTCGCGCTCGGCGCGATCGTGAGCCCGACAGACGCCGTCGCGACGGCGATCATCAAACGCACGCCCGTGTCCAAGCGGGTGATCGCGATCCTGGAGGGCGAGAGTCTGCTCAACGACGCCACCGCGCTCGTGCTGCTGCGCACCGCCGTCGCCGCCGCGGCGGCATCCTTCTCCTTCTGGGGCGCGGTGGGGACCTTCGCCTACTCGGTCATCGTCGCCGTCCTCATCGGCGCCGCACTCGGGTGGCTGAACCTGACGGTCCGTCGGCGGGCCACCGATCCGACGGTCAACACCGTGCTCTCGTTCACGGTGCCGTTCCTCGCGGCGATCCCTGCGGAGCTGCTCGGTGCCTCGGGTCTCGTCGCCGCCGTCGTCGCGGGCATCATCACGGGGGTCGGCGGTCCTCGCGTGTTCTCGGCGCGCAATCGGCTCTCGGACGCGCAGAACTGGCGGACGGTCGAGCTGATCCTCGAGGGGTTCGTCTTCCTGTTCATGGGGCTGCAGCTGACCTCGATCCTCTCGGACGTCGAGAGGGCGCATGAGGGCATCGCCCCCGCCCTGTTGATCGCCGCCGGAGCCTGGCTCCTGACGGTGGTCGCGCGCGCGGCGTACGTCGCGCCGCTGCTCGCGCTGCTCTCGATGAGCGCCCGCCGCATGCGCCGTCTGCAACCGCGGCTCGAGACGATCGCGCAACGCCTCGAGAGTGAGGAGGGCGAGGCGCAGCTCGTCGACGCGTTCGCCCGCCGTGGGCGTCGGGTCTCGCGGGGCACCGTCCGCAGATTCGGACCGCGCGTGACCCGGGGCCTCGCCGACATCCGCTACTTCCAGGAGGCGCCGCTCGGCTGGCGGGAGGGCGCGCTCGTGGTCTGGGCGGGTATGCGCGGAGCGATCACCCTGGCTGCGGCGCAGACGCTTCCCGAGGACACCCCGCTGCGGTCCGTCCTCATCCTCATCGCCTTCGCCGTCGCCGTCGTCTCCCTCGTCGGACAGGGCGCGTCGGTCGCACCGCTCGTGGCTGCGCTCACGCCGGCCGCGTCCGCGGACGAGACGCGCGAGCGCGAAGGGGAGGAGCGTCGGCACATCCTCGAGCTTCTGCGTGAGAGCGCGGCCTCCGTCCCCGCGCCCGAGCGTCCCGCGGATGCCGATCGGGCGCGCATCTTCGAGATCGAGAGCGCGCATCGCCTCGCGGTCATCGACGCGCAGCGACGCGCTCTCCTCGATGCGCGCGACACGGGGACCTTCGACGCCGACGTGCTCGCGCACGAACTCGCCGTGGTCGACGCCGCGCAGATCGCGATCGAACTGCGCACCGGTCGCATCTGACGCCGTCAGCGCCCGAGGGTCCGCGCGATGTCCTCCACGTCCCGTTCGTCGTTGA
This sequence comes from Microbacterium oleivorans, assembly GCF_023715745.1. Taxonomy (GTDB): domain Bacteria; phylum Actinomycetota; class Actinomycetes; order Actinomycetales; family Microbacteriaceae; genus Microbacterium; species Microbacterium oleivorans_D. Next base: position 27,757 of record NZ_JAMBOV010000003.1, read on the forward strand.
ACACGTGCAGGGCGACGCGGGCATTGCCTGCCCTGCTCGACGCGACGATCCCCTCGGCGCGCAGTCGGGCGATATCGTCGCCGCCTTCGTCGCGCCAGGTGACGATGGGTGTCGCCCGCGACGGAGCGGGTAGATCGAGACGGCGTCGGAGGGCTTCGGCGAGCCCGGTCACCTCGTCGTGCAGTGCCCGCGGATCGGCGTCCGCGAACAGAGCGAGCGCGGGCTCCGCGCCGACGAACGCCTGCCAGGCCGGCGAGACGTCGAACCGTCGGGCGGATGCCGCCAGCGTCGCGTCCGTGCCGTAGCACGACGCCCACGGATCTGCGCCCGCGTACCACCCCGCCTGACGCGGGCCGATCGAGCCGGCGAAGTCCTCGCGGATCGCGAGGAAAGCGACCCCGCGAGGCGCGCACAGCCATTTGTAGGCGTGGCACACCAGCGCATCGAAGGCGCCGGCGGACACCGGCATCCATCCGATCGCCTGCGTCGCGTCGCAGAGGGTGCGCGCATTCCGGCGGCGGGCCGCAGCGACGATCGCGTCCGCATCCGCGACCGCACCCGTCGCGGACTGCACGATCGAGAACGCCACGAGCGTCGTCTCGTCGTCCACCGCGTCGGCGAGCCCATCGAGGGGTGCGGTGCGCACCGTGATGCCGCGACCGGCGTGGACGAAGGGGAGGACGAGGGAGGAGAACTCGCCGTCCGGGCACAGCACGACCGCGCCGTCGGGGAGCGACGCCGCGATGAGGCTCACCATCGCCGAGGTCTGCGCGCCGAGGGCGACGGCGGCGGGGTCGACCCCGACCAGTCGCGCGAACGATGAGCGGCAGCGCTCGGCGCTCGTCGCGTAGCGGATCGGATCCGGCCATGCCTCGAGATCCGCCCGAACGGCGTCCCGCGTCGCGAAGGGAGGGATGCCGGCGGTGCAGGCCGCGACGTATCCGCGGGAGTCGGGGAACGCCGAGCGGACGGTCGCGGGGGAGAGGGCCATGACTCCATGGTCCTGGCGGATGATTGAGTGCACCACGGCAGGTATTGCATCGAACGCATGACATCGCGTTATATATCGACATGCCACAGCCCGTTCCGGACCTCTCCGTCGCCGAGTTGCGCATCGTCAAGGCCGTCGGTGACACGGGATCCGTGACCGCCGCAGCGACCGCACTCGGCTACAGTCAACCCGCCGTCAGCCAGCAGATCCGCCGGCTCGAGAGCCGGTTGGGGATGGCGGTCGTCGAGCGGGTGGGGCGACGGATGCGGCTCACCGAGGCGGGCCGCATCCTCGCCCGTCATGCCACGTCGATCACGACGGCGCTCGGCGCGGTGGCCGGCGAGCTCGCCGACCTCGGCGGAGGAAGGATCGGCACCGTCCGCCTGGTCGGCTTCCCCTCCGCCTCGCCGACCGTCCTGCCGCGCCTCATGCGTCGCCTCGCCGACACCGATCCGGGCCTCTCGCTCACGTACGTCGAGGCGGAGCCGCCCGAGGCGGTCTCGGCCGTCCGCGCCGACCGTGCCGACATCGCCCTCACCTTCAGCCACCCCGGCGACGGCACCGACGCGCACGGCGACAGCATCCGCGGGCTGGAGGCCCGACGCATCGGTGCGGAGGACCTGCTCCTCGTGCTGCCGGACGGACACACGCGCAGCGCCGAAGACGTCGTCGACCTCAGCGCTCTCGCCGACGACGAGTGGATCGCCGGCTGCCCGCGGTGCCGCAGTCACCTGCTGGATTCGTGCTCGCGGGCGGGATTCGTCCCCCGCATCCGCTTCGAGACCGACAACGTCGCCGCCGTCGAACAGCTCGTCGCGCAGGGAGTGGGGGTCGCGACGCTGCCGCGTCTCGCGGTCGCCTCCTTCCCCCTCGTGGCGGGGGTGATCACCCGTCCGCTGTCGTCGGGGGACCGGCGCGAGCTCCACGCCGTGTCCGCGCGAGGGGCCGCCCGGGTGCCCGCCGTCGCCACCGTCCTCCGGCACCTCGCGGACACCGTCAGAGAGATGACGGATGCGGACCCCGCGGCCGCGCGGGCGAAGTAGTGTGAGCCCCATGCACCAGCGCCCCCTCGCCGCCACCGGCCGTTCCGTCTCCAGCATCGGCCTCGGGACTTGGCAGCTCGGCGCCGACTGGGGGGACGTCTCCGAATCCCAGGCGCTCGATGTCCTCGCCGCCTCCGTCGAGGCGGGCGTGACGCTCTTCGACACCGCCGACGTCTACGGCGACGGTCGGAGCGAGAGCCTCATCGGCCGCTTCCTGGCGGCGCACCCGGGACACGGTGTGACCGTCGCCACGAAGATGGGTCGGCGTGTTCCGCAGGAGCCCGAGAACTACACGCCCGACCACTTCCGCGCGTGGACGGATCGCTCGCGGGAGAATCTCGGAGTCGACACGCTCGACCTGGTGCAGCTGCACTGTCCGCCGTCCGCTGTCATCGACGCAGATGAGACGTACGACGCGCTCGACGCCCTCGTCGACAGCGGCGCGATCGCGGCGTACGGCGTCTCCGTCGAGACCTGCGCACAGGCGCTCTCGGCGATCGCGCGGCCCGGGGTGAGCAACGTGCAGATCATCTTCAACCCCTTCCGTCTGAAGCCCCTCGACGAGGTCCTTCCGGCCGCGGAGGCAGCCGGTGTCGCGATCTTCGCCCGCGTGCCCCTCGCGTCGGGACTGCTCAGCGGGCGGTACACGGCCTCCACGTCCTTCGCCGCGAACGACCACCGCACGTTCAACCGTCACGGCGAGGCGTTCGATCGAGGGGAGACCTTCTCGGGTGTCGACTTCGCGACCGGGCTCGTCGCGGCGGAGGAGCTGAGCGCGGCTCTGCCCGACGGCGTGTCGCTGCCCGCGGCATCCCTCGCCTGGATCGCGTCGTGCCCCGGTGTCACCTCCGTCATCCCCGGCGCCCGCACGACGGCGCAGGCTCGAAGCAACGCCGAGGCCGGATCGATCGACCCCGCCGTGCTCGAGACCTTCGCAGCCGCCGTCGTCGACGTGTACGACCGTCGGCTGCGGGAGGACATCCACCCCCAGTGGTGACCGGGGTGGGGATGCCGCGCGCCGCCGTGCGGGCGACATCGCTACCGTGAGGGCATGATCGTCGAGACCGCCGGGGTGCTCTTCCGCTGGGAAGCACGGAGAGACGACTGGTACTTCGTGCCACTCTCCTCGGAGGCGAGCGAGGACATCCGCGACGTGCCGAGACCCGGTCGAGGTTTCGGATCGGTCCCCGTGCAGGTGACGGTCGGCTCGTCCTCGTGGCGGACGTCGATCTTCCCCGACGCGGCCCGGGGCGTGTACGTGCTGCCCCTCAAAAGGTCGGTGCGGGAGCGCGAGGGGATCTCCGAGGGGGACACCGTGAAGGCGCGGCTCGACGTGCTGGACGGCTGAGTCCGTGCTGGCGCCCTTCGCCGGGGTGACGGGCCCGGTCGCGATCACGGCCGTCGCGCTCGCCTTCGCGTGGCTCGCCGTCGCCTCGACGACGCTCGCCGTCATCGACGCTCGCACGCACCGTCTGCCGAACGCCTGGGTCCTTCCCGGTTATCCGGTCCTCAGCGGACTGCTTCTCGTCGCGTGCCTGGCCGGCGCACCCTGGACATCGCTCGTGCGCGCGGCGATCGGAGGGGTCGTGCTCTTCGTGTTCTATGCCGTCCTCCGCGCGGCCGGTGGCGGGATGGGCGGAGGAGACGTCAAGCTCGCCGGCGTCCTCGGAATGGCGCTCGGATGGACGGGGTGGCCCGCGCTCGCCGTGGGGGCGCTCGCGGGTTTCGTATTCGGCGGCCTCTACGGCACCATCCTCCTCGCGACGCGACGTGCTCATCGTCGTACCGCGGTCGCGTTCGGACCGTGGATGCTGCTGGGCGCGTGGACCGGCATCGTCTTCGGTGCGGAGACGGCAACCGGGCTCGGGCTCTGACGCGGTCGATGCCAGATCCGCGGGCCCGGCGCAAGGGGACCAGGGTCGAGGTCACCCCGTCGCTAGCGTAGGGGAATGGCCGACAGCACCAAGACCCCGCTCGTCCCGCGCCTGATCGCCCGTGCGCTGTCGTGGCGGATCGTCCGGGCCTACCTCCGGTACAGCGAGCACCGGGGGCCGCTCCTGGCCGACAGCGTGACCTACCGCACGCTGTTCAGCGTGTTCGCGGGCGTCCTGCTCGGCTTCTCGGTCGCCGCCCTCTGGCTCGCCGGCAACCCGCAGGCGTGGCAGGGCCTCATCGACGCGGTGGACGGGGTCATCCCCGGACTCGTGGGCGAGGGCGGCGTCATCGACACCAAGGATCTCGGTCAGCCGATCGCGTTCTCGCTGACCGGCGTGTTCTCCCTCATCGGCCTCGTGATGGCGGCGATCGGTGCCATCGGGTCGCTGCGCACCTCGCTGCGGATCATCGCCGACAAGGTCCACGACGACACGCTCTTCTTCATCGTCCTCGCCCGCAACCTCCTCCTCGCCATCGTCATCGGCGCGGGGCTGGCCGCCGCGGCGGTCGCGACGATCGTCGGCACCGCCGGCGTCGGCCTGGTCGCCGATGTCGTGGGCGTGTCCGCAGACAGCCCCGTGACCGTCGCCGTGAGCGCCGCGGTCGGCATCCTCGTGACGTTCCTGCTCGACACGGCCATGGTCGCGCTCCTGTTCCGCGCGCTCTCCGGCATCCGTCCTCCCGCGCGGGCGCTGTGGACCGGAGCGCTGATCGGCGGTTTCGGCTTGACCGTCCTGCAGCAGCTCTCGAGCCTGTTCGTCGGCGGCGCGGGCTCCAACCCGCTGCTCGCGACCTTCGCCGCCCTCATCGCCCTTCTGCTGTGGATCAACCTCTCGTGCCAGGTGATCCTCATCGCGTCGGCCTACATCGTCGCGGCGACGCTCGAGAGCGAGGACCGCTTGCGCCGCGTGCACGGGGCGACGACGCTCGTCGAGCGCCGCGTGCAGACCGCCGAAGACCAGATGCAGGCGGCCGCTGACGAGCTGCAGGCGGCCCGGGACGCCCTCACCGCCGAACGGGCGAAGGACTGACACGCCCGCTCCTTCGTCACCGCCTCGTCACCGCTGTGTGAACTCTGCCGCATCGACTCGATGCGGCACGGCCCTGGTGTGTACCGTCGTACCGTGAAGAACCCGCGACTTCAGCCGAGCCACCCGATCGCCCTCGCGCCGGTGCAGTCACCGGAGCCGACCGTCGACGGCTTCGTGACGCAGTACCTCCGCAACCTCAACAACGGACGCGGCGTGGCGCTGTCGACCTCGACGGCCAACGACCGGTACTTCGCCCTCGCCGCGACCGTCCGTGACTACCTGATGGCCCGCTGGCTGGAGGACGTCCGTCGGCAACGCTCGACCCAGGCCAAGGGTGTCGCCTACCTCTCCGCGGAGTACCTCCTCGGCCGGCAGCTCGACAACAACCTGCTCGCCACCGGGCTCAACGACATCGCAGCAGAGGCCCTCGTCGCGTGCGGCCTCGACCTGGAGGACGTCCGCGCGCTCGAGGTCGAGCCCGGTCTCGGCAACGGCGGTCTCGGCCGGCTCGCGGCCTGCTTCATCGATTCGCTCGCGACGCTCGGCGTGCCGAGCATCGGGTACGGCATCCGCTACGAGTACGGCATCTTCCGGCAGACCTTCGTCGACGGTCAGCAGGTCGAGCAGGCCGACTCGTGGCTCGCCCTCGGCTCGCCGTGGGAGTTCCCGCACCCCGAGGCGGCGCAGACCATCTCGTTCGCCGGCCACACCGAGACGTACGACGACGAGGGCGTCGCGCGCACGCGATGGGTGCCGGCCTGGAACGTCCTGGCGGTCCCGTACAACTACATGGTCCCGGGGTACCACAACGGGCGCGTCAACACGCTGCGTCTGTGGAGCGCGCAGGCGACGCAGGGCTTCGACCTCCGCGTCTTCAATGCGGGCGACTACCAGGAGGCCGTGCGCGCCCAGACCTACGCCGAGAACATCTCGAAGGTGCTCTACCCCGAGGACTCCACGCCGCAGGGCAAGGAGCTGCGGCTGCAGCAGCAGTACTTCTTCGTCGCGGCATCCATCAGCGACTTCGTGAACCTCATCCTGCCGAAGGACTTCGACCTCGAGAAGCTCCCCGAGCGGGTCATCTTCCAGCTCAACGACACCCATCCCGTCATCGGCGTCCCCGAGCTGATGCGGGTGCTCGTCGACGAGCGCAAGCTCGACTGGGATGTCGCCTGGCAGATCACGCAGCAGTGCTTCGCCTACACCTGCCACACGCTGTTGCCCGAAGCGCTCGAGGTCTGGCCGGCCGACCTGCTGGGCCGCCTGCTGCCTCGGCACCTCGAGATCATCTACCGCATCAACGACGAGTTCCTCGAAGAGGTTCGCGAGCGCTTCGGCGACGACGACGACCGGATCCGGCGGATGTCCATCATCGCGCCCGACGGCTCCGTGCGGATGGCCTTCCTGGCCACGGTCGCCGGGTCCAAGGTCAACGGCGTCGCGGAGCTGCACTCGCAGCTGCTGCGCGAGAAGGTGCTGCCCGACTTCGACGAGTTCTACCCGGGCAAGTTCACGAACGTCACGAACGGGGTCACCCCGCGCCGCTTCATCCGACTCGCGAACCCCGGCCTCTCGCGTCTCATCACCGACACGATCGGTCCCGGCTGGCTCACCGACCTCGACCGCCTCCGCGAACTCGAGGACTACGCCGACGACACGGGTTTCCGTTCCGCCTTCCGCGCCGTGAAGGCGTCCAACAAGCGGGTGCTCGCCAAGACCCTGGCCGAGCGTGATGGGTTCACCGTGGCCGACGACCACCTGCTCGACGTCATGGTCAAGCGGCTCCACGAGTACAAGCGCCAGACGCTCAAGCTCCTCCACATCATCACCGAGTACGACGCGATCGCCTCGGGTCGGGTCACCCCCGACCAGGTGACGCCGCGCACCTTCGTGTTCGGGGCGAAGGCGGCCCCCGGCTACGCGATGGCCAAGCGAATCATCCACCTCATCAACGCCGTGGGCTCGGTCGTCAACTCCGACCCGCGTGTGGAGGGCCGTCTCGCCGTCCTCTTCCCGCCGAACTACAACGTGACGCTCGCGGAGCGGGTCGTCCCGGCGGCCGACCTCTCGGAGCAGATCTCCCTCGCGGGCAAGGAGGCGTCCGGCACGGGGAACATGAAGTTCGCCCTCAACGGCGCACTCACGATCGGGACGGACGACGGCGCGAACGTCGAGATCCGCGAGCTCGTCGGTGACGAGAACTTCTTCCTGTTCGGCATGTCCGAGCCCGAGGTCGCCGACCTGCAGGCGCGCGGCTACCATCCGATCGACTTCGTCCGCGCCGACGAGAACCTGTCGCGGGCGCTCGACCTCATCTCGTCGGGGGCGTTCTCGGGGGGAGACGCATCGGTGTTCGAACCGGTCGTGTCCAACCTGATCCACCATGACCCGTTCATGGCCCTGGCGGACTACACCGACTACGTCGCGGCGCAGAAGCGGGTCGACGCCCTCTACGCAGACCAGGATGCCTGGACGCGGGCCGCGATCCTCAACGTCGCGCGATGCGGGTTCTTCTCGTCCGACCGGTCCATGCGTGATTACATCGACCGCATCTGGCACACGCCGCCGCTCGTCTGACGGGCGCGGATATCACCGCGCCGGCGGGCTGACAAGGCGCGACGGAGCCGGTGGGGTGCCGGGTTAGAGTCGGTGTCGGAGGTACATCATGGCAATCGCACGACTTCACGGCGGCCCGCTCGACGGCCAGGTCATCCCGCTCGAGGAGGACACGGATCGACTGATCCTGCCCTACAGCGAGACGCAGATCACCTATGAGCGCGCAGGCGCCGATGAGAGCACGGGGGAGGGCGACGGACCCACGTCCGCCGACTTCCGCTTCGTCGCCTCGCAGGACGACATCGACCCGTCCGCCGACGAGCGCGACGACCGTTCGACTCTTGACGACTGAGCCGGAACACTCGCTCGAGATCGAGCGCACGTACGACGTCGACGCCGGGACGCCACTGCCCGATTGGGCCAGGCTTCCCGGCGTCGCCGCCGTCGGCAGCCCGGAGCCGCGCGACCTCGACGCGCACTACCTCGACACCGCGGACGGGGCGCTCGGACGCGCTCGGGTCGCGCTGCGTCGCCGCAGCGGCGGGCCCGACGAGGGCTGGCACATCAAGCGCGTGACGGCCGAGGGCAAAGCGGAGTCCCGCTGGCCGCTCGACGACAGCGGCCCTGAGCAGATCGTGGTGCCCGAGGCGATCGAGGCGGCCCTGGCCCCTCTCGCCGCGCCGCCGTTCGCGCCGCTCGCGCGGATCCGCAACGCGCGCACGGCCTACGCACTCCTCGACGCGGCGGGCGATCTGCTCGCCGAGTTCGTCGACGACCGGGTCACCGCCACCGACGTCCGTCGGGGCGTCGAGACGTCGTGGCGCGAGTGGGAGCTCGAGCTCGGCCCCGCAGCGCCGACGGATGCCGCGGCCCGCGACGCGCTGTTCGCCGCGGCCGACGAGCTCGTCCGGGGCGTCGGGGGAAAGGTCTCCGGATCGGGCTCGAAGCTCGAGCGGGCCCTCGGGCTGTGATCTCCGGCGCCCGTTAACGCACTGACGCCGCCCCCGGCTTCGGTTGGGGCGGCGTCAGTCGTTTCGACAGGTTACTGAAGACCCATGCGTTCCGATAGGTCTTGCGCAGGCGTCACAGGTTGATCATGTGTCCCGCGAGGCCGTGGAACGCCTCCTGCAGGCCCTCGGACAGCGTGGGGTGCGTGTGGACGTTGCGAGCCGCCTCGAGGGCGGTGAGGTCCCACTTCTGCGCGAGGGTCAGCTCGGGCAGGAGCTCCGACACGTCGGGGCCGATGAGGTGGCCACCGAGCAGCTCGAGGTGCTCGGCATCGGCGATCAGCTTCACGAAGCCGACGGGCTCTCCGAGGCCGTTGGCCTTGCCGTTGGCGGAGAACGGGAACTTCGCGACCTTGACGTCGTAGCCGGCGTCGCGGGCCTGCTGCTCGGTGAGGCCGAATGAGGCGACCTGCGGCGAGCAGAACGTTGCGCGCGGCATGTTGCGGTAGTCGCCGAGCGTCTGGGTCTCGGCCTTGCCGATCGTCTCGGCCGCCACGACACCCTGTGCCTCCGCAACGTGCGCGAGCTGCAGCTTCGCGGTGACGTCGCCGATCGCGTAGACACCGTCGACGTTCGTGCGCATGTAGTCGTCGATCTCGATGGCGCCGCGGTCGGTGAGCTTGACGCCGGTGTTCTCGAGTCCGAAGCCCTCGACGCGCGGTGCGAAGCCGATCGACATGAGGACCTTGTCCGCCTCGACCTGGCCCTTCGCACCGTCGGCGTTCGCCGAGTACGACACGGTGACCTTGTCGCCGGAGTCGACGACCGACTCGACCTTGGTCGAGGTGAGGATGTCGATGCCGTACTTCTTGTACTGACGCTGGATCTCCTTCGAGACCTCGACGTCCTCGTTCGGGAGGGCGCGGTCGAGGAACTCGATGATGGTGACCTTGACGCCGTAGTTGCTCAGCACGAACGCGAACTCCATGCCGATGGCGCCGGCGCCGACGATGACGATCGAGTTCGGGAGCTCACGGGTGAGGATCTGCTCCTCGTAGGTGACGACGTTCTCGCTCAGGGTGACGCCCGGCAGAAGGCGGACCGTGGAACCCGTCGAGATGATGACGTTGTCAGCCGTGACGGTCTCCTTCGAGCCGTCCTCCTTCGTGACCTCGATGGACTTCGCGTCGATGAAGGACCCGCGACCCTGGTACTCGGTCACCTTGTTCTTCTTCATGAGGAAGTGGATGCCCTTGACGTGGGTCTCCGCGACCTTCCGGCTGCGGTCCCACGCGGTGCCGAAGTCGAAGGAGACGTCACCGCTGATGCCGAAGAGGTCGGCCTTATGGGTGAAGGTGTGCGCGAGGTCCGCGTTCTTCAGGAGCGCCTTGGAGGGGATGCAGCCGACGTTGAGGCAGACACCGCCCCAGTACTTCTCTTCGATGATGGCGGTGGACAGTCCGAGCTGTGCCGAGCGGACGGCCGCGACATAGCCGCCGGGGCCGGCACCGAGGATGACGACGTCGTAGTGAGGCATGCCTCCAGCCTAGTCCGCCGCCGGTGGCGTCACTCCTTCGTCTCGCCCTGTCGACCGCGCACGATCGCGACGGCGATCACCACGCCGACGGCGAGGAAGATGATGCCGCCGCCCACGGCGTACGGCACCGCGTTGAAGCCCTCGGAGGATCCTTCCGACTGCTCGGACGCCGACTCCCCGCATTCCTCGACCGCCGCCGTCTTGCCGTCCTCACCCACGGAGAAGGTGAACTGGTCGGAGATGGGGTGACCGTCGCTTGAGACGACCCGCCACTGGACGAGCACCGCACCCTCGACCGGCCCGCTGATGGCCTGGGTGACGGTGTTGTCGGTCACCTCGGGGTCACCCTCCGCGATCGATCGGCACGCTTCGTCGTAGACGGCGAGCACCGCGGCGCCCGCTTCGGTCGAAGGTGGAGCGCTGAAGGTCAGGGTGATCTCGTCGGGGGTGGTGCCGAGGATCTCGTCGGCGGCGGGGTCCGAACCGAGCAGCTCGTCGTGGGCCGCGGCGGGCGAGGCGGGGGCGAGGAACACAAGCGCGGTGAGGACCGTGGCCGCGATCGCGGCACTCCGACGCCGCGCGCGGGGGCGACTGGTGAGGGACATGAGGGCGACGTTAGTGTGCGGAAGTCGCCGCCCTCCGGCCCTGTCGTGCGAAGGAGTCGGCCGCTACCATGTCGCCTCGCGGCGGACCCGGCCACCGTGAGCGGGACCGATCGGTTACTGTGGGAGAAGGAGGACATCGTGGAGCAGAATCAGCGACCGGGCGGCGACATCCATCGGGGTGCCGAGACGTCGGCGCACCCGCGTCTCGTGGATTCGACGCAGACGTTCGGGCACGACTCGGACCTGTCCTTCGTCCCCTTCGGCGCAGAGCTGACGGCGGCCGAGGTCGAGGCGATCAACGCTCTTCCTGCCCGCGCCGCGCTCCTGATCGTTCGGTCCGGCCCGACCGCGGGCGCACGATACCTCTTGGACACCGACGTGACGACCGTGGGCCGTCATCCCGAGGCCGACATCTTCTTCGATGACGTCACCGTCTCGCGCCGTCATGCCGAGATCACCCGCACTGGAGCGACGTTCGAGCTCATCGACCAGCGCTCGCTCAACGGGACGTATGTCAACGGCGAGCGTGTCGACCGTGCGACGCTCACCGACGGCGCCGAGGTGCGTGTCGGCAAATTCCGTCTGAACTTCTTCATCGCTCCGGCAGAGCGGGCGATCGGCGCGTGAGCTCGGCCGCCGCCACCCGGGGACGAGCGGCGTCCTCGGGGTCTTTGAGCATCGGTCAGGTCCTCGCCCGGTTGAGCCCGGAGTTCCCCGCCCTCACGGCGAGCAAGCTCCGCTTCCTCGAGGTACAGGGCATCGTCACGCCCGTTCGCACGGAGTCCGGCTATCGGAAGTTCTCCGCGGCGGATGTGGAGCGACTGCGGACGGCCTTGAGCATGCAGCGCGACTTCGGCATCCCGTTGGCGCGGATCCGTGAGTATCTCGAGGAGCACGGCGACGAGATCGCGCCGGTACCCCCGGCGTCCATCGTGCAGACGTCGCGGCGCTACCGCCGCGACGAGCTGCTCAGCACTGCGGGTGCCTCGGCCACGCTGCTGAACGAGGCGGTCTCGGCCGGCCTCATCACTCCCGCCGACTCGTTCGACGAACGGGCCCTGGGCGTGCTGCGCTCCCTCGTCGCGCTCGACGCGCACGGGATCCAGCCTCGCCACATCCGCAGCATCCGGCAGAGCGCGGAGCGCGAGGTGTCGCTCATCGAGAGCGCGATCGCCCCGCTGCTGCGTCGGGCGGACGCCGGGTCGCGTGCGAAAGCGAATGAGATCGCGCCGGAACTGGCTCGCCGCCTCGAGGAGATCCGCCAGGTCTTCGTCGCGGCGGCTCTCGACCGTCTCACGCCGTGACGACCCGCGACACGCCGGGCCCGACGAGTCGGATGTCGTTGCCGGAGGCCATTCCCTCCTCTAGCGTGGAACTACCTATTACCCGCAGGAGGCCCCGATGACCGCGCACGATGCGCTGGGCGAGCAGAAGTTCTCGACCGAACTCCTGTTCACCGACGGCCTCCCCGAGATGGATGACGAAGTCGGCTACCGCGGAGCCCAGGCGGCGCGTGCTGCTGGCATCACGTACCGGCAGCTCGACTACTGGGCGCGGACCGAGCTGGTCGAACCGACCGTCCGGGGCGCGAGCGGCTCCGGATCGCAGCGACTGTACGGATTCCGCGACATCCTCGTCCTGAAGCTCGTGAAGCGGCTGCTCGACACCGGCATCTCACTGCAGCAGATCCGGATCGCCGTCGATCAGCTGCGCGCGGCCGGCATCCGCGATCTCGCGGGAACGACGCTCATGAGCGACGGGGCGTCCGTCTATCTCTGCACGTCGAACGACGAGGTCATCGACCTCGTCAGCCGCGGTCAGGGTGTCTTCGGCATCGCCGTCGGCAAGGTCCTGCGCGAGGTCGAGACCACGCTGGTCGACTTCGAGGCTCAGCAGCCCGAGCAGGTCGACGAGCTCGCCGCTCGGCGCGCTGCACGCTCCGCCTGAGTTCCACTCCACCCGCGCGGATCGCGTTCCCCGACGCGCTGTTCAGGCGGGCGAGGCGGTTCCTGCGACGGGGATCCGACCCGTGCGGACGATCCGGTCCAGCAGCGAATCGAAGTCGCCGGCCAGCTCCTGGGCGGAGTCGCCGGGCCAGATGTGCAGGGGTTTGGCGGCGCCCTGTGCCTGCTGGAGCGAGGTCCGCTCGGGGAGCTGGGGGGTCAGGACCAGGGGCCCGAACATGTCACGAAGCTCCTTGATGCGGAACTGGTGCTCGATGGATTGCGGGCGCACTCGGTTAACGACGATGCCGAGCGGCTGCAGTCGGGGCGACAGACCGCGGCGGATCTCTTCGATGGCGCGCAGCGCGCGGTCGGCGGCGGCCACGGAGAACAGGCCGGGCTCGGTCACGACGACGACGCGGTCGGATGCCGCCCATGCGGTGCGCGTGAGGGCGTTCAAGGAGGGGGCGCAGTCGATGAGGACGAGGTCGTAGTCCGCCTCGATCGTCGCCAGCGCCTCTTCGAGCTTCCAGACGTCGCGCACGCTCGGATGCGGGCCGTCGAAGTTGATGGCGGACGGGCTGCCGATCATGACGTCGATCGTGCCCGGGTGCACCTTCGCCCAGCCGCTCGAGGTGATGGCCTGACGGACCACCTTCTCCTTGGGGTTGGCGAGGACATCGGCGACGTTCAGCCGACCGGCCACCTGGATGTCCATCCCCGTCGACACGTCGGACTGCGGGTCCAGGTCGACGACAAGGGTCCGCACCCCGCGCGCGAACGCCGCGGAGGCGAGGCCCAGGGTCACGGTCGTCTTGCCGACGCCACCTTTGAGGGAGCTGACGGAGAGTACGTGCACAAGCGACCACGTTACCGTCCCCTAGGCTGTGAGGGTACTCAGCCCGTACCTCGGCGGCCCCGACGGAGTGGCCCCGCACCCAGTAGAGGTGAAGAGCATGTTTCGCAAGATTCTGGTCGCCAATCGCGGAGAGATCGCCATCCGCGCATTCCGTGCCGCGTATGAGCTCGGAGCCCGTACGGTCGCCGTCTTCCCGTACGAGGACCGCTACTCGCTCCACCGCCTGAAGGCCGACGAGGCCTACCAGATCGGCGAGGTCGGTCACCCGGTGCGCGCGTACCTCGATGTGGACGAGATCATCCGCGTCGCCCTCGAGAGCGGCGCTGACGCGATCTACCCGGGCTATGGATTCCTCTCCGAGAATCCGGAGCTGTCGGCGAAGGCGGCGGCTCACGGCATCGCGTTCATCGGTCCGTCCTCGACCGTGCTCGAGATGGCGGGCAACAAGGTCACCGCGAAGCAGCACGCGATCGCGGCCGGGGTGCCCGTCCTGCGATCGACCGAGGCGTCGGACGACATCGACGCCCTCGTGGCGCAGGCGCCGGAGATCGGCTTCCCGATCTTCGTCAAGGCCGTCGCCGGAGGCGGCGGGCGCGGGATGCGTCGTGTCGAGCACCCGGATGCACTGCCGCCGGCGCTGTCGGAGGCCATGCGCGAAGCCGGGAGCGCCTTCGGCGACCCTCGCGTCTTCCTCGAGCAGGCCGTTCAGCGTCCTCGCCACGTCGAAGTGCAGATCCTCGCCGACAAAGCCGGGAACACGGTCCACCTCTTCGAGCGCGACTGCTCGGTGCAGCGCCGGCACCAGAAGGTGGTCGAGATCGCCCCGGCGCCCAACCTGGCCGACGAGATCCGCCGCGACCTGCACGCCTACGCCGTCGCCTTCGCCGAGTCCATCTCGTACGAGAACGCCGGGACGGTCGAGTTCCTGCTCGAGACCGCCGGCCCGCGCACGGGCGAGGTCGTCTTCATCGAGATGAACCCTCGTATCCAGGTGGAGCACACCGTCACCGAGGAAGTGACCGATGTCGACCTCGTCCAGTCGCAGATGCGTATCGCCGCCGGTGCGACACTCGACGACCTGGGTCTGCGCCAAGAGCAGATCCATCTGCGCGGTGCCGCCCTGCAGTGCCGCATCACGACGGAGGACCCGGCGCACGGCTTCCGCCCCGACACCGGCAAGATCACGACGTACCGCTCGCCCGGCGGGGCCGGCATCCGCCTCGACGGCGGCACCACGGCGGCGGGTTCGCAGATCAGCCCGCACTTCGATTCCATGCTCGCCAAGCTCACCTGCCGCGGTCGCGATTTCGAGGCGGCGGTCGTCCGCTCCCGCCGCGCGCTGGCGGAGTTCCGCATCCGCGGGGTGTCCACGAACATCCCGTTCCTGCAGCGGGTGCTCGACGACCCCGCTTTCGCCTCCGGCGACCTGAGCACGGCCTTCATCGACGAGCGTCCCGGACTGGTCCAGGGGCGGGAGTCCAAGGACCGCGGGTCGAAGATCGTGTCCTGGCTCGCGGACGTCACCGTGAACCGACCGAACGGAGACAGCCCGGTCCACACCGACCCGGCGGCGAAGCTCCCCGACGTCGACCTGCGCGCGGAGCCGGCTCCCGGGTCGAGGCAGCGCCTGCTCGAGCTGGGCCCGAAGCGTTTCGCCGAAGCACTCCGCGCTCAGAGCGGGCTCGCCGTCACAGAGACGACGTTCCGCGACGCGCACCAGTCGCTCCTCGCGACACGGGTGCGGACGAAGGACCTCGTGCGTGTCGCGCCGCACGTCGCCCGTCTGACTCCGCAGCTGCTGTCGGTCGAGGCATGGGGCGGTGCGACGTACGACGTCGCCCTCCGGTTCCTGGGCGAGGACCCGTGGGAGCGTCTCGACGCGCTCCGCGCGGCGCTCCCGAACGTCGCGATTCAGATGCTCCTGCGCGGGCGCAACACCGTGGGCTACACCCCGTACCCCACGAAGGTCACCGATGCGTTCGTCGCAGAGGCCGCGGCATCCGGTGTCGACATCTTCCGCATCTTCGACGCCCTCAACGACGTCACCCAGATGCGGCCCGCCATCGAAGCCGTTCTGGCCACCGACACGGCCGTCGCAGAGGCGGCGATCTGCTACACGGGCAATCTCCTCGACCCCGCTGAGGACCTGTACACGCTCGACTACTACCTGCGCCTCGCCGAGCAGGTCGTCGACGCCGGCGCTCACGTCCTCGCCATCAAGGACATGGCAGGACTCCTGCGTCCTGCCGCGGCGGGACGTCTCGTGTCGGCCCTCCGGGAGCGGTTCGACCTTCCCGTCCACGTGCACACGCACGACACCGCGGGCGGTCAGCTGGCGACGCTCCTCGCGGCCAGCGCAGCCGGGGCGGATGCCGTCGACGCCGCCGCCGCGCCGATGTCGGGTACGACGAGCCAGCCGTCCCTCTCGGCGCTGGTCGCGGCACTCGCGGACACTGAGCGGGACACAGGTCTCGATCTGCAGGCGGTTTCGGACCTCGAGCCGTACTGGGAGGCGGTCCGCAACCTCTACGCACCGTTCGAATCCGGCCTGCCCGGTCCCACCGGTCGCGTCTACCACCACGAGATCCCCGGCGGGCAGCTCTCGAACCTCCGCCAGCAGGCGATCGCGCTCGGTCTCGCGGAGGACTTCGAGCTGATCGAGGACACGTACGCGGCCGCCAACCGCATCCTCGGCCGTGTGCCGAAGGTGACGCCGTCGTCGAAGGTCGTCGGCGACCTCGCCCTGCATCTGGCGGCGGTGAAGGCCGACCCGGCGGATTTCGAAGCGAACCCTGAGAAGTACGACGTGCCCGACTCGGTCGTCGGCTTCATGGCCGGCGAACTCGGCGACCTTCCCGGCGGGTGGCCGGAGCCCTTCCGGTCGAAGGTCCTTGCGGGCCGCTCCGTGAAGATCGCCGTCACCGAGATCTCACCGGAGGACTCGGAGGCCCTCGACGCGGACTCCGCGACGCGTCGCGAGAAGCTCAACAGACTGCTCTTCCCGGCACCGACGAAGGCGTTCCACGAGGTCCGCGACACGTTCGGCGACCTCAGCGTCCTCGACACCATCGACTACCTCTACGGAATGAAGCCCGGACAGGAGCACGTCGTCGAGATCGAGCGTGGTGTGCAGCTGTACGTCGGCCTCGAAGCGATCGGTGAGGTCGACGACAAGGGGATGCGGACGGTCATGGCGACCCTCAACGGCCAGCTCCGACCGGTCACGGTCCGCGACCGCTCCGTGGCCGTGGAAGCCCGTCAGGCCGAGAAGGCGGACACCTCCAAGCCGGGCCAGGTGGCCGCGCCGTTCTCCGGCGTCGTCACCGTCAAGGCCGACGAGGGCGCGAAGGTCCGCGCGGGCGAGCCCGTGGCTTCGATCGAGGCGATGAAGATGGAGGCGGCGATCACCGCGCCGGTGGACGGCGTCGTGGAGCGCATCGCGATCGCGTCCACGGCGCAGGTGGAGGCGGGCGACCTTTTGCTCGTGGTCCGTCCCGCGGACTAACCTGGTGCGTCGGGCTTTTCGAGGCCCCGGAACCACCAGGAGTGACCCCCGTGATGCGTGAGCGCGACAACGAGACGTCCCAGGATGTCGACAACGGTGTGCTCGAGCGCACCGACAACCTCGAGACGACCGGCATCGGCATCGTCGACGGGACGACGGCCCAGATCGACCTGAACCTCCCCGTTCTCGCAGACGATGACGACGACTATGTCGACGAGGACGACCTGCCGCCCGTGGTGCACGACGGCGAGCCGGCGTCGGCCGACGCGGCCGAGGAGCACACGGCGCCGGAGTCCGAGGCGGAGGCGCCGGACGACATCGTCGACGCTGAGGTGGTGTCCACCCCGACGGGTGCGACGCCGACCGGTGTGACGCGGCGCGCGATCCACCACCCCGCGGGCCCCGACAAGCACGCCCTCGAGCGCGTGCGCGGTGTCCGGGTCGAGGAGGAACCGCTGCAGTCGCGCCGTCTGGACCAACTGGCAGCGGACCGCGAGACACCGGAGCTGCTCACCGCCGATCGTCTCATCGACCGGTCCCGCGTCGCCGCTCCTGAACCCGAGGGGGTGTGGCAGCGCTTCGTCTATGGCGCGACCCTCCGTCGCGTCATCCTCGAGGACAGTCCGCGGGTCCGCGCGCGCAAAGAGCTCGACCGGCGCATCTCCGCACCGCTCACGGGGGGAGCGAAGTTCGTGCCGGTTCTCTCCCGCAAGGGCGGCGTCGGCAAGACGAGTGTCACCACGTTGCTCGGGATGGCTCTCGCCGACGCGCGCGAGGACCGCATCATCGCCGTCGACGCCAATCCCGACCGCGGCACGCTCGCGGAGCGCATCGAGCGCCGCAGCGGAAAGACCGTCCGCGACCTCGTCCGGGCGCGCGCGGAGGTGACCGGGTTCAACGACCTCTCCGCGATCGTCGCACGCGACGAGACACGCCTCGACATCCTGGCATCGGATGCCGATCCTCACCTGTCGGAGGCCTTCAGCGATCGCGACTACCACGATGTCGCCGCGATCGCTGCTCACTACTACTCGATCGTCCTCACCGACAGCGGCACCGGCATCGTGCACTCCGTCATGGACGCGACCCTCGAGCTGGCCGATCAGCTGCTCATCGTCGCCGGACGGAGTGTCGACGAGGCGAAGCTCGCCTCCGAGACCCTCTCCTGGCTCGAGACGAACGGCTACAGCGAGCTCGCCCGCAACGCCGTCGTCGTCCTCAACACGTCCCGGCCCGGCGCGAGCCTCATCAAGCCGAGTGAGCTCGAGTCCCACTTCCGCACACGCGTGCGTGCCGTGGTGACGATCCCTTACGACGCGCACATCGCCACCGGCGGCCCGATCTCGTTCCGTGACCTCGCGGGCGCCACGCGTCTCGCCGCGCGCGAGCTCGCCGCAGTCGTGGTGGAGGGCCTGCGCACCCCCGGGTCGGGGCGCTGATGGCCGTCCGTCCGATCCGCCTCTTCGGCGACCCGGTCCTCCGGAGCGTGAGCGCACCCATCGACGACATCGACGAGGGTGTCATCGCCCTCGTCACCGACCTCGTCGACTCCGTCGCCGAACCGGGTCGGGCCGGCGTCGCCGCTCCGCAGATCGGTGTCGGCCTTCGTGCGTTCAGCTACAACGTCGACGGCGTCATCGGATACATCCTGAACCCGACGCTCGAGGTCGCCGGGGACCCCGTTCCGACGGGGGAGGGATGCCTCTCCGTGCCCGGACTCTGGCATGAGGCGATCCGCCACCCGTGGGCGCGGGTCACGGGTATCGATCTGACGGGGGAGGAGCTCGTCATCGAGGGCGAGGGACTCCTCGCCCAGGCGTTGCAGCACGAGTGCGACCACCTGGACGGGATGCTCTACCTCGACCGTCTGCCGAAGGATGTCCGACGGCAGGCGATGCGCGAGGTGCGCGAGTCCGACTGGTTCTGATCGCAAGAGGAAGGGCCCCGGTTTCCCGGGGCCCTTCCTCTTGTTCGGTGTGCGTGGGTTCAGTGTCCGAGCGAGATGTTCGTCGTCGAGACGTTGGCCTGGTAGAGCTCGTCGATGTCGGCCGCGAAGTCCGACAGGATCACGTTCCGCTTGATGCTCATCTTCGGGGTGAGGTGACCGGATGCCTCCGTCCACTCCGTGTCGAGGATCACGAACTTCCTGATCGACTCCGCGCGCGAGACCGCCTTGTTGGCCCGGTCGACGGCGGACTGCACCTCGGCGGTCACCTTGGGGTGGGTGATCACCTGAGACATGGGCATGTCGGCGGCGAGTCCGTTGTTCGACATCCACGTCGGCAGCATCTCGCGGTCGAGCGTGATGAGAGCGCCGATGAACGGCTTCTGGTCACCCACGACGACCACCTGACCGACGATCGGGTTGGCGCGGATGGGGTCCTCGAGGACGGCGGGCGCGACGTTCTTTCCGCCCGCGGTGACGATGATCTCCTTCTTTCGGCCCGTGATCGTGAGGTAGCCCTCTCCGTCGAACGAACCCAGATCCCCGGTGCGGAACCAGCCGTCGTGGAAGGCCTCCGCAGTCGCCTCGGGGTTGCGCCAGTACTCCTTGAACACGTTGATGCCCCGGACCTCGATCTCGCCGTCCTCGCTCAGCCGGACGCCGACCCCGGGGAGAGCGGGGCCCACCGTCCCGATCTTGGACTTCGTGGCGAGGTTCACGGTCGCCGGCGCGGTGGTCTCAGTGAGCCCGTAGCCCTCGAGGATCTGCACGCCGAGGCTGTGGAAGAAGTGACCGAGGCGCGGGCCGAGCGGCGCGGATCCCGAGACGGCGTGCGTCACCCGCCCGCCCATGGCCGTGCGCAGCTTGCTGTAGACGAGGCGGTCGAACAGAGCGAACTTGATCTTCATCCCCAGGGGGATCGACTCGCCGTCCTGCAGCCGGCGCGAGTGCTCGACGGCGACGGCGGCGGCAGCGCGGAAGATCTTGCCTTTGCCGCCGGCCTCCGCCTTCTGCTCGGCCGAGTTGTAGACCTTCTCGAACACGCGCGGCACCGCCAGCAGGTACGTCGGCTTGAACGAGCCGAGGCCCGCCAGCAGCTTCGTGGTGTCGGGTTCGTGGCCCGTCTTCACGCCCGCGTGGATGTTGAGGATCGAGATGAAACGCGCGAAGACGTGCGCCAGGGGGAGGAAGAGCAGGGTCGCTGCGCCGGGCTGCTCGACCACCTCGTGGAGCGCCTTGGCGGAGTTGCGCGAGAGTTCGACGAAGTTCTTGTGCGTGAGCACGCAGCCCTTCGGTCGCCCGGTCGACCCCGACGTGTAGATGAGAGTCGCGATGTCGTCCGCGTTCGCGAGCGAGCGGCGACGCTCGATCTCCTCGTCGGTGATCTCGGAGCCCCGTGCGCGGAGGCTGTCGAGATCACCTGTGCCCATCGTCCACACCTCGCGGACGAGCGGGACCTCCGAGCGGATCTCGGCGACGCGCTCCGCGTGGGTCGCGCTTTCGACCACCATCGCCACGGCACCCGAGTCGGTGAGGATCCAGTTGATCTGCGACGCGGAGCTGGTCTCGTAGACCGGCACCATGACGGCGCCCGCGAAGAAGAGCGCGAAGTCGACGAGGGTCCAGTCGTAGGTCGTCCGCGCGAGGAAGGCGACCTTGTCGCCCGGCTGGATGCCGCTGGCCGCGAATCCCTTCGCGAGTGCGATCACCTCGCGATGGAACTCCGCTGCGGTGACGTCTCGCCATCCGTCCCCGTCCGGGACGGCGAACAGGGCGAGCGACGGCGTGGCCTTCACCCGCTCGACGAGGATGTCCGAGGTGTTCGCGGTCGGGTCGGCGGGCACGACGGCGGGGACGTCGAATTGTACGGCGCTCATGGGCGGCAACTCCTTCGGTACCGGGTGGCGTCAGGTGCGACCGAGTCTAGGCCATCGTGATCCTCGATCCCACGGCCGCGGCCGCCCGCGCGGCCGCATTAGACTCACGGATGCCGTGCGCCCGCACGCGCGGAGGGGAGTGGTGTGCTCAACGTCGGCATCGACATCGGTGGGACCAAGATCGCCGGAGGCGTCGTCGACCCCGACGGCACGATCGTCGACCGCCGCCGAGTCCCCACCCCGGCTGACCCCCACGCGCTGGCGGACGCCGTCGCCGCCATGGTGGATGACCTCGTCACCGACCGTGTGGTGCACGCCGTCGGTGTGGCGGCGGCGGGCTTCATCGATGCGACCCGGTCTGTCATCCTGCACGCCCCCAACATCGACTGGACCGACGAGCCGCTTCGTGACGAACTGGAACGTCGCATCGGACGCCCCGTGACTCTGGAGAACGACGCCAACGCGGCCGGATGGGGCGAGTTCCGCTTCGGCGCCGGTCGCGACGTCCGCGACATGGTCATGATCACGCTCGGCACGGGAGTGGGCGGAGCCGCGATCATCGACGGCGAACTGCTCGTGGGCGGGAACGGCATCGGCGGCGAGCTCGGCCACATCCGCTTCGAACGCGGCGGCCGGACGTGCGGCTGCGGCCAGAACGGGTGCCTCGAGCAGTACGCCTCGGGCCGCGCCCTGCAGCGCGAGGCGGCGGACATCGCGGCATCCGGCGCCCTCGGTGCGGGCCTCGCCGCGGCGCGGACCGCCGACGGGATCGTGCCGGCCGCGGCCATGGAGCGACTCATCGCAGACGGCGACGCCGGCGCCCTCGAGGCGGTCCACCGGGTCGCCACCGCCCTCGGCGAGGCATGCGGTGGGTTCCAGGCGGTTCTCGACCCGGCGCTCTTCGTCATCGGCGGCGGTGTCGCCGACCTGGGCGAGCGGCTGCTGCACCCGGTGCGCGAGGCCTACGCGACGGCGCTCCCCGGATACGGCGAGCGACCGATCGCCTCGTTCGCGATCGCCACCCTCGGCAACGATGCCGGCCTCATCGGCGTGGCCGACCTCGCCGGGGGCCGGGTCTGAGATGGTCTACTGGGTCCTCAAGTACCTGATCATCGGGCCGATCGTGAAGGCGATCTTCCGTCCGTGGATCGTGGGTCGGAGCAACATCCCGACCAGCGGGGCCGCCATCATCGCCAGCAACCACCTGTCGGTCAGCGACTCGATCTTCCTGCCGCTCATGATCGATCGGCCCATGTCCTTCCTCGCCAAGAGCGACTACTTCACCGGCAGGGGGCTGAAGGGCTGGGCCACGCGCGTCTTCATGCAGGGAACCGGCCAGATCCCGATCGACCGAACCGGAGGCAAGGCCTCCGAGGCGTCGCTCAACACCGGACTGCAG
The DNA here is from genome assembly GCF_023715745.1 of Microbacterium oleivorans. Lineage (GTDB taxonomy): Bacteria > Actinomycetota > Actinomycetes > Actinomycetales > Microbacteriaceae > Microbacterium > Microbacterium oleivorans_D. The sequence continues at coordinate 49,930 of NZ_JAMBOV010000003.1, forward strand.
GTTCTCGGGCGCGGCGATCTCCTGGGCATCTATCCCGAAGGCACGCGCAGCCCCGACGGCAAGCTCTACCGCGGTCGCACCGGACTCGCTCGCATGGCCCTGACGGCTCGGGTCCCCGTCATCCCGGTGGTGATGATCGGGACGGATGACGTGATGCCCATCGGGCGGTCCATCCCGCGGGTCGGTCGAGTCGGGATGGTCATCGGGGAGCCGCTCGACTTCAGCCGCTTCCACGGCATGGAGTCCGACCGGTTCGTCCTGCGTTCGGTGACCGACGAGATCATGGTCGCGCTGCAGCGCATGGGGGAGCAGGAGTACGAGGACGTGTACGCATCCACCGTGAAGCACCGGCGCCCGGCATCCGCCTCCTGACCGCGCCTCAGCGCATCCCGGGCGCCCGTCACACGACCGGAGCCGGTGTCTGCCGCGGCTAGAATTGGCGGATGCCCACTCCTCTCGACCACTGGCGCTCGCTCCCGATCAAGCAGCAGCCGTTGTGGCCCGACGCGGATGCGGTCGCGGCCGTATCCGCCGAGATCGCGACCCTTCCGCCCCTCGTCTTCGCCGGCGAGGTCGACAACCTCCGCGCCCGGCTGGCGAACGCCGCGGCCGGCCAGGCCTTCCTGCTGCAGGGAGGCGACTGCGCCGAGACTTTCGCGGGTGCCACGGCGCAGCAGATCCGCGACCGCATCAAGACGGTCCTGCAGATGGCTGTCGTGCTGACCTATGGCGCATCGATGCCGGTCGTGAAGATGGGACGCATGGCCGGCCAGTTCGCCAAGCCCCGGTCGAGCGACACCGAGACGCGCGGCGACGTCACGCTGCCGGCCTACCGCGGCGACATCGTCAACGGCTACGACTTCACCGAGGCCTCGCGCACCGCCGACCCGCAGCGGCTCCTGAAGGGGTACCACACGGCGGCGTCCACCCTGAACCTCATCCGGGCCTTCACGCAGGGTGGCTTCGCCGACCTGCGCGAGGTGCACAGCTGGAATCGGGGCTTCGCCAAGAACCCTGCCAACCAGCGGTACGAGCGCCTCGCGGGTGAGATCGACCGCGCCATCAAGTTCATGGAGGCCGCCGGCGCGAACTTCGACGAGCTGCGCGGCGTCGAGTTCTACACCGGCCATGAGGGGCTGCTCATGGACTACGAGCACCCCATGACGCGTATCGACTCCCGCACGGACACGCCGTACAACACCTCGGCCCACTTCCTGTGGATCGGGGAGCGCACCCGCGAGCTCGACGGTGCCCATGTCGACTACTTCTCGAAGATCCGAAACCCCATCGGCGTGAAGCTCGGCCCCACCACGAGCCCCGAGACGGCGCTGGCGCTCATCGACAAGCTCGACCCCGAGCGCGAGCCCGGACGCCTCACCTTCATCACCCGGATGGGCGCGGGCAAGATCCGCGACGCGCTCCCGCCGCTGTTGGAGGCGGTGAAGGATGCCGGGGCCACCCCGCTCTGGGTCACGGACCCGATGCACGGCAACGGGATCACGACGCCCACGGGGTACAAGACGCGTCGCTTCGACGACGTCGTCGACGAGGTCCGCGGCTTCTTCGAGGCGCACCGCGCCGTCGGCACCTTCCCCGGCGGCATCCACGTCGAACTCACCGGCGACGACGTGACGGAGTGCCTCGGCGGTTCCGAGATGATCGATGAAGCCACGCTCGCGACGCGGTACGAATCGCTGTGCGACCCGCGGCTGAACCACATGCAGTCGCTCGAGCTCGCCTTCCTCGTCGCCGAGGAGCTCGGCAACCGCTGACGCACGTACGACGAAGGCCCGGCGGCGACGCCGGGCCTTCGTCGTACGTCGCGTTGTGACAGGTCAGCCGAACGGCTGGAACTGCGGCGTGAGGCTGACGGTGGTGCCCGGGCGCTGCATGGTCCCGCCCTCGGGTGTCATGGAACGTACGCGGTAGACATCCCAGTAGCGGCCGCCGAGGGGGATCTCCGCGTCCTCGATGTTGGGGTTGACCGTGAACCCGGCGGACTGGAGGCGTTCGACTGCCGTTCGCACGGTCTCGCCGACGACGTTGGGAACCTCCACCGGTCGGGGGCCGTCGGAGACGACGAGCGTCAGCGTCTCGCCCTGCTGCCAGGATCCGCCGCCGGGACGGTCGGCGACACGGATGACGAGGTCATCGGCGACGTCGCTGCTGTACTCGCGTGTCTCCTCGACCTTCATGCCCGCATCCTCGAGCGTCTGCGCCGCCTCGGCGGCCGGTTCCCCGACGACATCGGGGAGCGGGCCGAGGGAGACCCGCAGTTCGGCAGTCGAGCCCTCGAGGACCGAGCACCCGTCGGTGCATTCGATCGGGTCGGCCGAGCCCGCTTGCGTGACGTAGACGCGTACGACCCGGTCCGGAGCGAAGCTCGTGAAGTATTTCTTGGTCGTGGCGACCGTGATCTCGTTGTCCTGCAGGAGTGCCTCGACCTCCGACGTCGCCCGATCCTGCAGCGTCGGGAGTTCGGCGGTGGCCGGTCCTGCGGAGATGTTCACGGTGACCGTCGAGTCGCGGTCCACCCAGACGCCGGTGCCGGGATCCGTCCCGATAGCGTCACCGGTCGGGACGTCGAGACTGTGGACCTCGCTGCGGCGCGCCACCAGCGCATTGTCGACGAGGAGATCCTCGGCCTCCTCGAAGCTCATCCCCGAGACGGCCGGCACGCTGACGAGCGACCCCGGTCCGCTGCCGAACCACCATCCCGCCGCTGCCGCCCCGGCCGTGAGCACGAGGACGACGGCGAGCAGCCAGCCCCCTTTCACCGCGTTGCGATGCGTCCGACGGCGCAGGCGCGTCGCGTTGTCGACTTCCGTGGTGACGCTCGGGGCCGTGAAGGTCCCCGGCATCACGCGCGTCATCTCGTCCGAATCGAGCGAATCGTCGACGACGACCTTCGTTCCGGTGGGCGTGGAGCGCACGACCTGAGGGAACACCCCCAACTGCTTCTCGATCTCGCGCAGGCGCTCCAGCATCTCCCGGGCGTCGCTGGGTCGATCCTCGGGGGATCGCTCCGTGGCCCACAGGACGAGCTCGTCGAGCTGCTCCGGAACGCCGGGGTTCTTGACGCTCGGGCGGGGGACCGAATGGGTCGCGTGCTGGTACGCGATCTGCATCGGCTGCTCGCCCTTGTAGGGCTGTTCGCCGGCGAGCATCTCGTACAGCATGATGCCGAGGGCGTAGATGTCGCTGCGCGCGTCCGCGGTCCCGCGAGTGACGAGCTCGGGCGCCAGGTAGGCGATCGTCCCGAGCAGCATCTGGCCGGTGGCCGTGTTCGCGCTGGTCGCGCGGGCGAGCCCGAAGTCCCCGATCTTGATGCGACCGTCCTCGGCCAGCAGCACGTTCTCGGGTTTGACGTCACGGTGGACGATGCCCGCCCGGTGTGCGGCGGAGAGGCCCGACAGGATCGCGTCCATGATCGTGATCGTCTGTGGCAGCGTCAGACGCTTCTGTTCCCGGAGCAGTTCGCGCAGGGTGATGCCCGGCAGGTACTCCATGACGAGATAGGCCATCTCGCCGTCCTGGCCCTGGTCGAACACGTTGACCACGTGGGGGTCGGCCAGGCGCGCGGCCGACCTCGCCTCCTGGATGAAGCGGTTCTGGAAGACGGTGTCGTCCGACAGGTGTCCGTGCATCACCTTGAGCGCGACACGACGCTCGAGGCGCAGGTCCGTCGCGACATAGACGGTGGCCATGCCGCCGCGCGCGATGCGCCCGCGAACCCGGTACCGACTGTCGACCAGGCGGCCGATCAGCGGGTCGGTCTGCGGGGTGGCGTTCACGTCAGAAGTCTACGGAGCCGACCCTGCGAGCCCGCGTAACGGCTCACCCCCAAGGCGGCTGCGACGCGGGGTTTCACCCGTATGTGTCGAGCCAGCGGTACGCCTGTTCCTCCCACGGGCCGTAGCGCTCGGGATATGCGGAGATCTGCACGGCCTGCGCGGCATCGCCGAAGGCCATGCCCTCCCAGCCGTCGATGTCGAGGAGTCCGCGCGTGCGATCACCGTTGGGGTCGCCCGGCCCACCGAAGAACGCGGCGGCGGACCGGCGCGGGTCGCGGATCTGCGCGATCGACCCCCAGCCCGCGCTCGGGCGCTGCTGGAACAGTCCCACCGAGTCGCGGTCGCCGCCGTCGAGGTTGCGGATCCAGGACTCGACCATGGCGGTCGCCAACGCGATCGCGATGCCGTCGCGTGAGACCCCGCGCTCGCGACCCACCGCGATGATCGTCTTCACGTTCTCGATCTGCTCCGCATCCAGCCTGACGTCGGCCGCAGAAGTGGGCGCGGCCACGGCCGCAGCGGCGACCGGAATCCGGAGCTTCTGACCGGGATAGATGATCGAGCGCTCGTCGAGCCCGTTCACCGTCAGCAGTCGAGACAGACTGACCCCGCTGCGCTTCGCGATCGCCCAGAGTGTCTCGCCCGTCGCGACCTCGTGCACGGGACCGGTCGCTTCCGGCTGCGGCGCGGACGTGCGGGACGCGGCGGCGGGTGCGGCCGTGAGAGCTCCCACGCGCAGCTTCTGACCCGGGTGGATCATGGTGGACGACCCGAGGTCATTCGCGCGGGAGAGGGCGGCGACGCTCATGCCGTGCCGCGCGGCGATCGCCCACAGCGTGTCGCCGGATCGAACCGTGTAGGTGGATGCCGGCGTGGTCGGCGTCGCGGTGCGCGGTGCGCGGGCATCCGCCTTCTTCGGTCCCAGCTGCAGGACATCACCGGGCCGGATGATCGACGTCCAGCCCAGCCCGTTCCACGCCAGGACGTCGGCGGTACGGACACCGTTGGCTGCGGCGATCGCGCTGACGGTGTCGCCGCGCGTGACGACATGGGTCCTCACCGCCGTCTGTGCAGCCGGGGTGCCGACGACTCGCGTCGACGACGCCGACTCCGCGTGAGCCCGCACGGCCACCGGTTCCGGCGCGGTCCGGTGGCGGTCCTCGGCCTGCGCGGCATCGAGGGGCACCAGGGACATGGACAGGGCGATCGAGCCGATCACGGCGGGAGTGCGGTTGTCGCGCAGGGCAGCGGTGAGGACGTCGTAGCGGCGCACAGGTGTTCCTTCGTTCGGTCCCAGCTCGTCGATTCCCCCGCAGAACCGTGTCACGCCGATGTTGCTGGTGTCAATGCATGTGGCGCATGTGACTGTTGTGATTCACGTCGCCCGGACCCCGGATGCGATAGTGGAGAGGTGACTACAGATGCGTCCGTGTCCACTGACTGGCTGAGCCTCCCTGAGCTGGTCGACCTGACCGGTGAGCCCCTCGGGCGCGTGCGCCGGATGCTCGACGAGCACCAGCTCGTGGCGTCGCGCCGCTTCGGCGCGCCCCGGGTCCCCTCCGTCTTCCTCGTCGACGGCGCGCCGATCTCCTCCCTGCGGGGGACGATCATCGTCCTGCAGGATGCCGGCTTCTCCGACGACGAAGCGATCGACTGGCTGCTCGCCCCTGAGGAGTCCATCGGTCTCGCGCCGATCGAAGCTCTCCGGCAGGGCCGGAAGAGCGAAGTGCGCCGCGTCGCCCAGTCGCTGGCCTGAGCGCCGCTGCGTCGGGCTCTCAGGCGGCGCGCACCGTCGCGGCCCGCGCGAGGTCGCGGAGCTCGCTGACCGCCGCGTGACCCAGGCGCGCGCCGCGGAGGGCGCGGTCCGCTTCGGTCGCCCACGCGGTGATCCGCTCCTCGACGCGTGCGAGCGCGCCCGTCTCGACGATCGTCTGCTGCAGGTGCGCGACCTGATCCGACGTGAGCTCCCTGTCCCCGATGAGTTCGTCGAAGACGGTGAGGGCTCCCGGGGGCAAGGCGGCGCGCGCGTAGGCGATGAGGAGCGTCCGCTTTCCCTCGCGCAGGTCGTCGCCGACGGGCTTGCCGGTCACGGCCGTGTCGCCGAACACACCGAGAACGTCGTCACGCAGCTGGAAGGCGAGACCGACCGGATGACCGAACGCGGCGAGGGCGGCGTACTGGTCGTCGTCGGCGCCAGCGAGCACCGCGCCCAGTTGCAACGGATGCTGCACGCTGTAGCGCGCTGACTTGAGGGAGGCCACGCGCAGCGCACGGTCGGGGTGCGTGTCCACCGGCGCGATCACGTAGACGGATTCCTCCGCGATGTCGAGGAACTGGCCGACGGTGACTTCTCGGCGCATGCGACCGAACTCGGCGCGCGCGCGGGCGGCGGCCGTCGGGTCCGCGGCGAAGAGGCCCTCTTCGAGCAGGTCGTCGCTCCACGCCACGAGCAGGTCGCCCAGGAGGATCGCGGCCGACGTGCCGAAGTCCGCGGCGTCGCCCGCCCAGCGGCCGCCGCGATGGGTCGCCTCCCACGCGCGATGGGCCGCTGGGCGGCCCCGCCGCGTATCGGAGCGGTCGATGACGTCGTCGTGCACCAGGGCCGCGGCGTGGAAGATCTCGAGGGCTGCGGATGCCGCCGTCACGACGTCGGGGACGTGTTCCGCATCCCGTGTGCCGGCCGTGGCCACTGCGCGCCATCCGGCGAGGCAGAAGCGGGCGCGGAAGCCCTTGCCTCCCGTGGCCGCGGCGGCTCCGGAATCGACGAAGGAGCGGGCCTCGTCACCGAATTCCGCGACCGCATCCCGCTGGTCCTGCAGGAACCTCTCGACTCGCTGGGAAACGGCCACGATCGGGTCGGGGGAAGGGGACACGGGCCTAGCCTAGTGATCGCGCGCACGCGTACACTTGATGGACCGACCCGAGGGGGATGCATGCCACTGTCAGAGCAGGAGCAGCGTCTGCTGGACGAGATGGAACGCCATCTCATGCGCAACGACGCCGATGTTGTCAGCGCGGACCGGGGAGCCGCCCCCCTCAGCTACCGCAACATCGTCTACGGGTCCGTCATCGTCCTGCTCGGCATCGCCGGGCTCGTCGTCGGTGTGGCCACCTCTCTCACCATCATCGGTGTGATCGCCTTCGTGATCATGGTGGGCGGTGTCGTCCTCGCTTTCACTCCCGCGAAGGGTGCGGCGGCAGCGCGCGCCGCATCGGGCTCCCGCAAGCCGCGTGCCGCGAAGGCACCGGCATCCGCGTCCTTCATGGACCGGATGAACGATCGCTGGGATCGCAGGAACGACGATCGATGATCTGACCCTCCACCTCCCTCCACTTCTGAAGCACCGACCTCCGGGTCGGTGCTTTTTTGCGCCCGTGCGGCGACGCTTCCCGCACACCTTCATCGCCGTGGATCCGCGTGCAGCCGGACCACGAAGCGATGGGGGCGTGGATCTGTCGCTAAGTGGAGGAAAGTGGAGTAAAGTGGCGTCATCCTGGAGCGGGCCGGACGAAGGGGGTGACCGAGCGATGTTGTTGGGCACTCACACCCCCAAGCTGGACGACAAGGGCCGGGTCATCCTGCCGGCCAAGTTCCGCGACGACCTCGGCCCAGGCGTCGTGATCACCCGCGGTCAGGAACGCTGCCTGTACGTGTTCAGCTCGGCGGAGTTCGAGCGGGTGTACGAGCGCATCCGGGAAGCGCCGTTGACCAACAAGCAGGCGCGCGACTTCCAGCGCATGTTCCTCTCCGGCGCGAGTGCCGAGAAGCCCGACTCCCAGAACCGCATCACCATCCCTCCGCACCTGCGGACCTACGCGGCCCTCGAACGCGAACTCGTCGTCACGGGTGTCGGCGCACACGCCGAGATCTGGAACGCCGACGCCTGGAACGCGTACGCCGACAGCAACGAGGACACCTATTCGGACATGGAGCAGGAGGTGATCCCGGGACTCTTCTGATCCTCGACCGCGACTCCCAGCCGCTCGCCCTGACGCACTTCCCCGGCGCCAGGTCGGAGCGGATGGGGATCGGGGCCGAGGGCCACCGACAGAACCGAATGCACCATGAGCCACGACGACATCCACACCCCCGTCCTCCTCGACCGCTGCGTCGAGCTGCTCGCGCCCGCGCTGCAGCGCGAAGGCGCCGTCATCGTGGACGCCACCGAAGGCATGGGAGGCCACTCCGAGGCGCTCCTCGAGCGGTTCCCGGGCGTGCGCCTGATCGGCCTCGACCGCGACACCGACGCGCTCCGGATCGCGGGGGAGCGGCTCGCGCGCTTCGGCGACCGCGTGACCCTGGTGCACACCGTCTACGACGGCATCGCCGAGGCCGTGCGGAGTGCGGGTGTCGCGAAGGCCGACGGCATCCTGTTCGATCTGGGTGTGTCGTCCCTGCAGCTGGACGAGGCGGAGCGCGGGTTCGCGTACGCGAAGGACGCGCCCCTGGACATGCGGATGGATCAGACCGCGCCGACCACGGCGGCGGACATCGTCGCCACCTACGGCGAGGGCGACCTGCGTCGGATCTTCGAGCGGTACGGCGAGGAGAAGCTCGCCGGGCGCTACGCCCGCGCCATCATCGCCGCGCGCGAGGAGGCTCCGATCGACCGTTCCGGGCGGCTCGTCGAGATCCTCATCGCGGCGACCCCGGTCGCTGTGCAGCGCGCGCTCAGCGGGCACCCCGCCAAGCGGGTGTTCCAAGCGCTGCGGATCGAGGTCAACGGCGAGCTGGCCGTGCTGGAACGTGCGATGCCCGAAGCCCTCGGCATCCTGCCGGTGGGCGGTCGGATCGTCGTCATGTCCTATCAGTCGCTCGAGGACCGGCTCATCAAGCGCGTCTTCGCCGAGGCGACCCGGTCCACGGCGCCGGCCGGCCTCCCCATCGAGCCGCCCGAGCACGCCCCCCGCTTCCGCCTGCTCACCAAGGGCGCGGAAGTGGCATCAGACGAAGAGAAGTCCCGCAATCCGCGCGCCACCCCGGTGCGTCTGCGCGCGGCAGAGCGAGTGAGGGAGGCGTCATGACCGCTCCGGCCCTGGCCACCACAGCCATCGACAACGCCGTCGTCGAGTCGACCGCGCCGGTCCTGCGCCCGCTGGGTCGCCCCGGCGTCGGGATCGCCATGCACCCGCGTCGCCGTCCTCGACTCGTGTTCGGCATCGTCGCCGTCGCCGGCGCGCTCGCGATCGCCGGCGTGCAGATGGGACTGTCCATCGTCACGACGCAGGGCGCCTACGAGGTCAAGGACCTGACGGCGCAGCAGCGGGACGCGAACTACCAGAAGCAGATCCTCGAGGAGGAGATCGCCGGCCTCAGCTCGCCGCAGTTCCTCGCCGCGAACGCCGCCGCGCTCGGCCTGGTCGCCGGTGGCGAGCCGAACTACCTGCGCCTGAGCGACGGCACGACGCTCGGACCGCAGAAGGGGGCATCGGACGCCTCCTCGATCGAGGCGCTCTCCCGCGCAGCCGTCTCCAACGCACTCGTCGCCGGCGTCCCGCTCGTCACCGATCCGGAGGCGAGCCTGGACTCGGGCGTCTCGATCGATGAGGAGCTGCTGGCCAATACGCCGACACCCCCTGCCATCACCGACGGACTGCCGACCCCGAGCACACACTGAGAACATGACGACACGAGCAACCCGAGGCCCGCGCCGTCGCACCGTCGTCGCCCTCGCCGTCGTCCTGGTCGTCCTGATCGCGTTCGTCGCCCGGCTGATCGACATCCAGGTCGTCAACGCGAGTCAGCACGTCGACGACGCATTCAGCAAGGGGATGCGGGTCACCTCGACACTCGAGGGTGCCCGAGGCTCCATCGTCGACACCCACGGCACCCCGCTCGCCACCAGCATCCTGCGCTACGACGTCGTCGTCGACCCGATGCTGGCGGAGAAGGGCATGTCCCTCCGGGACGAGAACGGCTCCCTCGTCAAGGAAGACGACGGCAAGACGACAGTCCGCGTGACGTGGCCGGAGATCGCGGCGCAGATCGCCGAGATCACCGGACAGGAGGCCGCAGAGGTCCAGGCGGTCGCCGACGACGCGATCGCGAAGGACGCGGGCTCGCGCTGGGCGCGGATCAAACGATCGGTCTCGACGGCGGAGTTCCGCGCCCTGGCCGACCTGCAGATCCCGTTCATCTCGTTCGATCCGGTCGCCTCGCGGTCGTACCCGAACGGTGCGGTCGCCGGGAACATCCTGGGATTCGTCGGATCGGACAGCAAGCCGCTCGAAGGCGTCGAGGCGCTGCAGGATTCCTGCCTCGAGCCCACGGATGGCAGCATCCGCTACCAGAAGGGCGCTGACGGGGTGGTCATCCCGGGGACGGCGGTCGAGCAGCCCGCGAAGGACGGCGGCACCCTCGCTTTGACCATCGACGCCGACCTGCAGTGGTACATGCAGCAGCTGATCGCCGAAGAGACCGAGCGATATCAGGCGGACTGGGGCGGGATCATCGTCATGGAGGTCTCGACGGGCAAGATCCGCGCGCTGGCGGAGACCCCCACGGTCGACCCCAACGACCCCGGCGCCAGCGAACCCGAGGATCGCGGGTCGAGGCTGCTGCGGTTCTCTTTCGAGCCCGGCTCGACCTTCAAGCCGGTGACCGCCGCGACGGCCATCGAGCAGGCGGGCGTGACCCCGGAATCGACGGTGACCGTTCCCGACAGGATGGTCTTCGACAACGGTGCGGTCGTCAACGACTCCGAGAATCACGCGACGGAGAACCTGACCCTCAACGGCGGTCTGGTGACCTCGTCCAACGTCGCCATGTCGCAGTTCGGAGGCATGGTCGACCCCCAGACGCGCTACGACTACCTGACCAGGTTCGGCGCCGGCCAGCCGACGGGTCTCGACTGGTCGGGTGAGCCGAAGACGACGATCGCGCCGGCCGACACGTGGGACAACCAGACGAAGTACGCCACCACCTTCGGGCAGGCGTTCACCGTCACCGCGGTCCAGGTCGCCAGCGCCTACCAGACCTTCGCGAACCACGGTCTGCGGATGCCGGCATCACTCGTCGAGTCGTGCACGAAGCCCGACGGCACCGTGGTGAAACCCGATCTCGCCGAGCCCGAGCAGGTCATCAAGAAGGAGACCGCCGACGAGGTCTCCCTCATGCTCGAGAACGTCTTCGCGCAGGGAACGCTCGCCGAGGACATCGCCCTTCCCGGCTACCGCATGGGCGGCAAGACCGGCACGGCTCAGATCTCCGACGGCAAGGGCGGATACAAGCCGAACACGTATTTCACGTCCCTGGTCGGCTTCGCTCCGGCGGAGGATCCGAAGTATGTTGTCCTGACGGTCTTCGACGAGCCCAAGAAGCAGCGCATGTCGTCGGCCAACCGTTCGGTGTTCAAGAAGGCGATGGCGCAGGTGCTCACGCACTACCGCGTCATGCCGTCGGGCTCGGAGACCCCCCTCCTGCCCGTCACAGGCTGAACCCGAGCGCACGAGGAGACACCCCAGCATGATCCGGATGACGCTCGCCGAGGTGACGCACGCCGTCGGCGGCACCCTTCAGCTCCACGGCGCCGACACCCCCGAGACGATCGTCTCGGGCACCGTGGACACCGATTCGCGCGAGATGGGCCCGGGCTCGGTCTTCGTCGCCAAGCCGGGCGACGCGACGGACGGTCATCTGTTCGTCGGCGACGCCGTCGCGGCCGGCGCGGGCCTGGCGATCGTGCAGCGACACGTCGACGTGCCGGTCTCGCAGGTCGTCGTCGAGGATGCCGTCGCCGCCCTGGGCGCGCTGGCCCGCGAGGTGGTCTCCCGTGTCCGCGCGCGGGGCGAGCTCCGCGTGGTCGGGATCACCGGCTCGAACGGCAAGACGACGACGAAGAACCTCCTCGCTCGCATCCTCCAGGACGAGGGGCCCACCGTCGCCCCTCGAGCCTCCTTCAACAACGAGGTCGGTGCACCCGTGACGATGCTCCGCGTGACCGAGGACACCCGGTTCCTCGTCAGCGAGCTCGGTGCCTCCCGGCCCGGTCGGATCGCCGAACTCGCGGGCCTCATCACCCCGGACATCGGCGCCGTGCTGATGGTGGGGCTCGCGCACGCCGGCGGATTCGGCGGCGTGGAAGCGACCCAGAAGGCCAAGACCGAACTCGTCCAGGCGCTCCGCCGGGGCGGAACCGCCGTTCTGAACGCGGACGACGCCCGGGTCGCGGCGATGGCCTCCGCAGCCGAGGAGCGCGGTGCCGACGTCCGGTGGTTCGGGCGCGGACCCTCCGCCGATGTCCGCGCAGTGGACGTCGACGTCACGGCATCCGGGACGACCGCCACCATCCTGGTCGACGGCCGGCGTCTGCCGTTGCACCTCCGAGTGCTCGGCGAGCACCACGTCCTGAACGCGCTCGCGGCCATCACCGTCGCGCACGTCCTCGGGGTGGACCCCGCCGACGCCGTCGAACGCATCGGCACGGTCGAGATCGCGGAGCGCTGGCGGATGCAGCCGCTCGGAAGCGACCGCGTGCGGATCATCAACGACGCATACAACGCGAGCCCCGACTCGATGGCGGCAGCCCTTCGCACCGTCGCCCAGATCACCGCGCCCGGGCAGCGTAAGGTCGCCGTCCTCGGGGCGATGACCGAGCTCGGCGAGCGGGCGGGGGAAGAGCACGACCGCATCGGGCTCCAAGCCGTGCGGCTGCGATACGAGCGCATCGTGGTCATCGGCTCGGCGGCGCGACGCCTGTACCTCGCCGCCATCAGCGAAGGATCCTGGGACGGAGAGGCGGTGTTCTTCGAGACGGCCGACGAGGCCTACGAGTACCTCATGACAGAGCTCCGCGACGGCGACCGGGTGCTCGTGAAGTCCTCGAACTCCGCGGGGCTCAGGTTCCTCGGCGATCGTCTGGGAGAATCGTTCTCGTGAGATCCCTGCTGGCCGCTGCGACGATCTCGTTGGCATTCACCCTCTTCCTCACGCCCCTGTTCATCCGGATCTTCCGGAAGATCGGGTGGGGGCAGGTCATCCGCACCCCGGAGGACATCAACAACCCCAGTCACCACACGAAGCGCGGCACGCCCACGATGGGCGGGATCGTCTTCATCCTGGGCACGATGGTCGGCTTCTTCGTCGGCAGTTACACGGGCGGCACCGAACCGACGGTCTCCGGTCTGCTCGTCCTGTGGATGATGGTGGGCCTCGGCATCATCGGCTTCATCGACGACTACATGAAGGTCCGGTCACAGCGCAGCCTCGGTCTCTCGGGATGGCGCAAGATCGTCGGCCAGGTGGCGGTCGCCGTCCCGTTCGGCGTGATGGCGTTGAACTTCCCGAACCAGTACGGCGAGACCCCGGGGTCCGCGTACATCTCGTTCTTCCGCGACATCCCGACGCTCTCATTCATGGCGCTCGGAGCGGTCGCGGGCTGGATCCTCTACCTGCTGTGGATCTCGTTCATGTCGGTGGCATGGTCCAACGCGTCCAACCTCACCGACGGCCTCGACGGCCTGGCGACCGGCGCCGGCATCTTCACCGTCTCGGCCTACAGCCTGGTGACGTTCTGGCAGCTCCAGCAGCGCTGCCACTCCGCCGCCCTCGCCACCGAGTACACCGCGGCCTGTTACGACACACGCGACCCCATGGGGCTCACGATCGTCGCCGCATCGTTCGTGGGCGCGCTCGTCGGATTCCTCTGGTGGAACGCGCCCAAGGCGAAGCTGTTCATGGGCGACACGGGCTCGATGGCGATCGGCGGCGTGATCGTCGCGATGGCCGTCCTCAGCCGCACCGAGATCCTCTCGGTCATCCTCGCCGGCGTCTTCATCATCGCTCCCGCATCCGTCATCCTGCAGCGGTACTACTTCAAGGCGACCGGTGGCAAACGCCTGTTCCTCATGAGCCCGTTCCACCACCACCTCGAGATGCGCGGATGGCCTGAGATCACGATCGTCGTGCGCATGTGGGTCATCGCCGGCATCTTCGCGATCTTCGGCGTCGCACTCTTCTACGTCGGCTGGCTGGCCGCCGTATGACCGCCGACCTCAGCCGGCTGACGAGCTGGAACGCCGATTGGTCGGGACTCCGGGTCGCCGTCCTCGGTCTCTCGATGACCGGGTTCTCAGTCGCCGACACGCTCGCGGAGCTCGGCTCGGACGTCCTCGTCGTGACGGAGAAGGCCGACGAGGAATATGCGCGGCTGCTTCCCGTCATCGGCGCGCGGCTCTGGGAGGGCACGCTCGACAGCGTTCCGGAGGCGCTCATCGCCCACCGGCCCGACGTGGTCATCGCCTCTCCCGGCTTCCCGCCGCACCACCCGATCGTGTCGTGGGCACGGGAGGCGGGTGTGGCCGTCTGGGGCGACATCGAGCTCGCGTGGCGGGTGCGCGACAAGGTGCTGCGCGCCGACGGATCACCGGCCGATTGGGTGCTGATCACCGGGACCAACGGCAAGACCACGACGACGCAGCTGACGGCGACCATGCTCGTGGCAGGCGGACTGCGCGCTGCGCCCTGCGGCAACATCGGTGTGCCGGTCCTGGACGCGGTGCGCGACCCCGCGGGCTTCGACGTCCTCGTCATCGAGGTCTCGAGCCACCAGCTCTGGTACCTCAGCCTGCAGGCCGGCGACGATCGGGTCTCGCCGCACGCGAGCGTCTGCCTGAACCTCGCCGCCGACCACCTCGAGTGGCACGGATCCTTCGACGCGTACCGGGATGCGAAGGCGTTCGTCTACCAGAACACCCGCGTCGCGTGCGTCTACAACAAGAGCGACATCGCGACGCGCGAGATGGTGGAGGACGCGGAAGTCGTCGAGGGATGCCGCGCCATCGGCTTCGACCTCGGTGTCCCGGGCCCGAGCGATCTCGGCGTCGTGGACGGCATCCTCGTCGACCGTGCCTTCCTCGAGGAACGACGGACGAACGCTCTCGAGCTCACGACGCTGGACGAGCTCTCGCAGACGGGGCTGGCCGCGCCGCACGTCGTCGCCAACATCCTGGCGGCTGCCGCGCTGGCGCGTTCGCTGGATGTCCCGCCGGCGGCGATCCGCGACGCGCTCCGTGGCTTCCGGCTGGATCCGCATCGGATCGAGGTCGTCGCGGTCGCCCAGGGTGTCACCTGGATCGACGACTCGAAGGCGACCAACCCGCATGCGGCGGCATCCTCCCTGCAGGCGTACCCCGGTGCCGTCTGGGTCCTCGGCGGCCAGCTGAAGGGCGTGGACATCGACGACCTCGTCGCGGCCCGCGGTCCCGCGGTCAAGGCGGCGATCGTCATCGGCGTCGAACGCTCGGCGATCGTTGCGGCATTCGCGCGACACGCGCCGACGGTGCCGGTTTTCGAGGTCGACCACGCTCAGACTGAGGACGTCATGACCGAGGTCGTCGCGTTGGCGGCGGGCGTCGCGCAGGACGGAGACGTGGTCCTCCTCGCTCCGGCGGCGGCGTCCTTCGACCAGTTCGCCTCGTACTCGGACCGCGGCCGACGCTTCGCCGACGCGGTGAACGCACGGATGGGAAAGGACGCCGGTGACGACTACGACCGACCGTCCGGCCCCGTCGGATCCGGCTGACCGAGGTTCCTCGCCCTTCACTGCGCGAGTCGCGCTCGGGCGGGTGTTCGCCCCGGTTCCGAGCGAGTTCCTCCTCATCGCCTCGACGGCGCTGATCCTCACGATCTTCGGACTCGTCAT
This sequence comes from Microbacterium oleivorans, assembly GCF_023715745.1. Classification (GTDB taxonomy): domain Bacteria; phylum Actinomycetota; class Actinomycetes; order Actinomycetales; family Microbacteriaceae; genus Microbacterium; species Microbacterium oleivorans_D. The sequence goes on from NZ_JAMBOV010000003.1 coordinate 65,366, forward strand.
GGTGCTGTCGGCCACGATGGCGACCGCAGGCGATGGCGGCCCCTTCCAGACCGTCATGCGGCAGGCGATGTTCGCCATCCTCGGCGTCCCGCTCATGTTCGTCTTCAGTCGGCTGCCGGTGACGTTCTGGAAGCGCATCTCGTGGATCGCGCTCGGAGCGGCCCTGGCCTTCCAGCTGCTCGTCTTCACACCCCTCGGCTACGAGTTCGATGGGAACCGCAACTGGATCTCCATCGCGGGTGTCCAGGCGCAGCCCTCGGAGTTCCTGAAGCTCGCCTTCGCGCTGTGGCTCGGTTATGTGCTGTACCGCAAGCACACGCTGCTCGGACTCTGGCGCCATGTGTTCATCCCGGTGGTACCCGTCGGCGCCATCGTCATCGGTTCGGTCATCGCCGGTAAAGACCTCGGAACCGCGATGATCCTGGTGCTCATCCTGCTCGGCGCACTCTTCTTCTCAGGAGTGAAGCTGCGGGTGTTCATCATCCCCGTGGTCATCGCCGTCGTGGCGGTCGCGGTGCTCGCGCTGACGAGCGCGAACCGCATGGCGCGCATCGCGAGCTTCCTGAACCCGAACTGCATCGACGAGTACCTGACGTCGTGCTACCAGCCCCTGCACGGCATCTGGGGCCTCGCCAGCGGCGGTGTCTTCGGTCTGGGGCTCGGCAACTCGCGCGAGAAATACGCATGGCTGCCCGCGGCATCCCACGACTACATCTTCGCGATCGTCGGCGAGGAGCTCGGCCTCATCGGGTGCATCGTGGTCCTTGCGCTGTTCACACTCTTCGCGGTCGGCGCCTTCCACGTGATCCGGAAGACCCACGACCCGTTCATCCGCATCGCGGCGGGCGGCATCACCGTGTGGATCGTCGGTCAGGCGCTCATCAACATCGGTGTCGTGCTGCGCGTGTTCCCGGTGCTCGGCGTCCCGCTGCCCTTCATGTCGCAGGGCGGGACGTCGCTCGTCTCGGTGCTGATGGCGTGCGGTGTGCTCCTGGCCTTCGCGCGGACGCTGCCCACGTCGGCGCCGATGGCCCGTCCTGCCCGCCGGTAGGCTCGATCCGGTGACCACGTACCTCTTGGCCGGCGGTGGCACCGCGGGCCACGTCAATCCGCTGCTCGCCGTCGCCGACGCCCTGATGGCCCGCGACCCGGACGCCACCGTGCTCGTGTTGGGTACCCGCGAGGGCCTGGAGGCCCGACTGGTCCCGGAGCGCGGATACGAGCTGCTTTTCGTCGAAAAGGTCCCGTTCCCGCGTCGACCGGATGCCGCGGCGCTCCGGTTCCCTGCCCGGTTCGCGCGCGCGGTGCGTCAGGTCCGCGGTCACATCCGGGAGCGCTCGGTCGATGTCGTCGTCGGGTTCGGGGGGTATGCCTCGGCTCCCGCCTACGTCGCCGCACGTCGCGCGCGGATTCCGGTCGTCGTGCACGAGGCTAACGCCAAGCCCGGACTGGCCAACGTACTGGGCGCGCGCGGCGCCGCGGCATCCGGTGTCGCCTTCGAGGGCACCCCGCTGCGGGGCGCCGAGGTCGTCGGGATGCCGCTGCGCCCCGAGATCGTGAACCTCGACCGGGATGCCCTCCGTGCCGACGCCGCCGCGGAGTTCGGACTGGATGCCGTTCGTCCCGTCCTGCTCGTGTTCGGCGGGTCGCTCGGCGCCGTCCGACTCAACCGGGCGTTCGCGGACGCGTGGGAGGACATCGTCGCCGCAGGCTGGCAGATCCTGCACGCCGCGGGCGAGCGCAACGACATCGCCGATCCCGGTGACCCCGCCTACCGGATCGTGCCGTACATCGACCGCATGGACCTCGCCTTCGCCCTCGCCGACGCCGTCGTCTCGCGATCCGGCGCGGCGACTGTCAGCGAGCTCAGTGCGCTCGGACTCCCGGCCGTCTACGTTCCCTACGCGGTGGGCAACGGGGAACAGGCCCTGAACGCGGCATCCGCGGTCGCGGCCGGTGCGGCCGTGATCATCCCCGACGCGGAACTGACGGGCGACCGCATCCGCTCGGCCGTCGTGCCGCTCCTGACGGACTCCTCTGCACTAGGGCGCATGCGGGCGGCGGCGGCGCAGGTCGGCACCCGTTCGGGCAGCGAGAACGTCATCGGCCTGATCGACCGCGCGCTGGCGCGCTGAGGTCCGAGAGCGGGCGGCCAGCGCGCCGCGACGACCCCGCAGCCCGCCCGACCTAGACTTGACGGGCCATGATTCGCCCCGATCTCACGCTCCCCATCCCTGCGGACATCACTGCCGCCCACTTCATCGGGATCGGCGGTTCCGGGATGTCGGGTCTCGCCGGGATGTTCCTCGATCGCGGCATCCGTGTATCGGGATCCGACCGCTCCGACAGTGCGGCGATGCAGGCGCTGGCGGCGCGCGGCGCGGCGGTCCACGTCGGGCACGACGCCGCGAACCTGCCGGACGACGTCGACGCGGTGGTGTTCACCGGCGCCATCTGGCCCGAGAACCCGGAGTACCTCCTGGCGAAGGAGCGGGGAGTGCCCGTTCTGCACCGGTCGCAGGCGCTCCACTGGCTCGTCGGCGGTCGCCGCCTGGTGAGCGTGGCGGGAGCGCACGGCAAGACCACCTCGACCGGCATGATCGTGACGGGGCTCCGCGCGATCGGTGCGGATCCGACCTTCGTCAACGGCGGTGTCATCGCCTCGCTCGGCGTCTCCAGCGGCACCGGTGCGGGCGACCTCTTCGTCATCGAGGCCGACGAGTCGGACGGGTCGTTCCGGCTCTACGACACCGCCGTCGCGCTGATCACCAACGTCGACCCGGACCACCTCGACCACTGGGGCTCGCGCGAGGCGTTCTACGAGGGCTTCGTCCGCTTCGCGGATGCAGCCTCGCAGGCCGTCGTCATCTCCGCCGACGACCCCGGAGCCCGCGAGGTCACCGCGTCGCTGTCGCACGGCAACGTCGTGACCTTCGGGACGGCCGCCGAGGCGGATGTGCGTGTAGGCGACATCCTCACCGACGGACCGGTCTCGTTCACGCTCCACCACGGCGGGCGGTCCGCCTCGGGTGCGCTCAGCGTCCCCGGTGCGCACAACGCCGTCAACGCCGCCGGCGCCGTCGCGGTGCTCCTCACCCTCGGGTACGAGCTGGAGCCGGCGCTGCGCGCGGTCGAACAGTTCGGCGGGACCATCCGTCGGTTCGAGCTCCACGGCGTCCGCGCGGGGGTCGCGGTCTACGACGACTACGCCCACCACCCGACCGAAGTCGACGCCGCGCTGGCGGCGGCGCGTACGGTCGTCGGCGACGGGCGCATCATCGCCGTCCATCAGCCGCACACCTACTCGCGCACGCAGGCCATGTACCGCGAATTCGCAGACGTCCTCGAATCGCGTGCCGACCACACCGTCGTCCTGGACGTGTACGGCGCCCGAGAGGACCCCGTCCCGGGTGTCACCGGGGCCCTCGTCAGCGGCGCATTCGCCGATCAGGACCGGGTGCGCTTCGTCGCCGACTGGCAGCAGGCGGCCGAGTACACGGCCTCGGTGGCCCGGCCCGGCGACTACGTCATCACCCTCGGCTGCGGCGACGTCTACCGCATCATCCCGCAGGTCCTCGACGCGCTCGGGCAGGAGTGACGATGCGGCGGCCGTCCCCCCTGCCGACGACGCCGCCGGCACGTCGACCCGCCGCGGAGGCGACTCCGGTCGAGCCGGCTCCGACCGGCCCGCCCCACGCGGAACGAACGGCACCCGACCGGGACCCGTCGCCGGAACAGATCACCGAGGTCATCGAGCCGGCGCGGCCCGGCCGTCTCGTCCCGTTCGCGCCGACGGTCGCCGCCGACGATGTCGTCCCCGACGAGGAGACTCCGGATGCCGGTGACCGCCCGCTCGGCGTGCGAGACGTCTGGGCGGCGGCGCGCGCCCGCCGCCGGGCCCTCCGTCGCGAGGTGCGGCGGTTCACCGTCCGTCAGCGCCGCCGCCGCTCCGTCTGGATCGCCTCGCTCGCGGCCGTCCTGGTCGTCGGACTGGGAGCCGTCGCGACCGCCTACAGTCCTCTGTTCGCCGTCTCCCGCATCACGGTTCTCGGCACGGATCGGCTCGATCCCGACGCGGTCGAGGCCGCGCTGGCGGGGGAGAAGGGCACGCCGCTGGCGCTCGTGGACTCCAGTGCGGTGAAGGCGGCACTCGTCGGTTTCCCACTCGTGGAGAGCTACTCGATCGAGGCTCGTCCGCCTCAGGAGCTGGTGGTGCGGATCATCGAACGGACTCCGGTCGGCGTGGTCTCGACCCGCGGTGGGTTCTCCCTCGTCGATGCCGCCGGGGTCGTCCTGTCCACCTCCGAGGAGGCGCCGAAGGGGTATCCGGCGATCGAGGCGACCGGTGGCGTCGGATCGCGCGCGTTCCGCGCAGTCGGTGCGGTGTATCGCTCGCTTCCCGAGGATCTGCGCACCCAGGTGACCGCGATGGCCGCCACGACGCCCGACGATGTCACCCTCACGATCGACGGGGCGGACATCGTGTGGGGCAGCTCCGACGACCCGGTGGAGAAGTCGCGCGTCCTCACGGCTGCGATGGCTGCGAAGCCCCCGTCCGAGGTCGACGAATACGACATCTCCTCGCCCGGCGCGGTCGTCATCCGCTGAGCCGGATCAGATCGCGCGACACGCCCACGTCGCTGCGGCCGCGCGTCGCAGTGCCGCTTACCTTCGGAATCAGGAATTGCATACTCGGCAATTCTTTAAACCTCTGGTTGAGGTTGAAGGTTTGCACTCGAGGTTCAGGACGATACGGAGGCCGGCGTGAGCCAGAACCAGAACTACCTTGCTGTGATCAAGGTCGTTGGCGTGGGCGGTGGCGGTGTGAACGCCGTCAACCGCATGATCGAGCTCGGCCTTCGCGGCGTCGAGTTCATCGCCGTCAACACGGACGCCCAGGCGCTGCTGATGAGCGACGCCGACATCAAGCTCGACGTGGGCCGCGAGCTCACGCGCGGTCTGGGCGCCGGCGCCGACCCCGAGGTGGGTCGTCGCGCCGCCGAGGACCACGCCGAGGAGATCGAGGAGGCGCTCGCGGGCGCCGACATGGTCTTCGTCACGGCGGGCGAGGGCGGCGGCACCGGCACCGGCGGTGCTCCGGTCGTCGCGCGGATCGCGAAGTCCATCGGTGCACTGACCATCGGTGTCGTGACGAAGCCGTTCTCGTTCGAGGGGCGTCGTCGTCAGACGCAGGCCGAGGCGGGCGTCTCGAAGCTCAAGGAAGAGGTCGACACCCTCATCGTCGTGCCCAACGACCGTCTGCTCGAGATCAGCGACCGCGGCATCTCGATGATCGAGGCGTTCGCCACGGCCGACCAGGTTCTCCTCGCCGGTGTGCAGGGCATCACGGACCTGATCACGACCCCGGGTCTCATCAACCTCGACTTCGCCGACGTCAAGTCCGTCATGCAGGGCGCGGGCTCGGCCCTCATGGGCATCGGATCCGCTCGCGGTGCCGATCGCGCGATCAAGGCGGCCGAGCTCGCCGTCGAGTCGCCTCTGCTCGAGGCGTCGATCGAAGGCGCGCACGGCGTGCTGCTCTCGATCCAGGGTGGTTCGAACCTCGGCATCTTCGAGATCAATGACGCCGCGCAGCTCGTCAAGGAGGCCGCGCACCCCGAGGCCAACATCATCTTCGGCACCGTCATCGACGACACGCTCGGCGACGAGGTGCGCGTCACGGTGATCGCCGCCGGCTTCGACGGAGGCGAGCCGCAGGTCAAGGTGGAGCCGATCACGGCGTCGCGCCCGGCATCCGCTCCGGTGCTGCCGCCGCTGCCCGCCGACACGGTCGCTCGCGACCTCGCCGCGGCCGAGCACAGCGGTCGCGAGTCGGTCACGGTGTCCGCCCCCGCGTCCTCGTCGAGTGACTACGACTCGGCCTTCGGCGATGACGACCTCGACATCCCCGACTTCCTGAAGTAATCCCTCGTGGATCTGCGTTCGCGGCTCGCCGACATCGACGCGCGCATCTCGGATGCCGCTCGGTCGGCGGGCCGCGATCCCGCGACGATCACCCGCATCGTCGTGACGAAGTTCCACCCCGTCGAACTCGTGCAGGACCTCGCCGCCCTCGGAGTCGCCGATGTCGGTGAGAACCGGCAGCAGGAACTCAGCGCCAAACGCGTCGCGTACGCGGGAAGCCCGCTGCGCTGGCACTTCATCGGTCAGGCGCAGACGAACAAGGCGAAGGCCGTGCGGCGGGATGCCGATGCGGTGCATTCGGTTGACCGCGCGCGACTCGCCGACGCGCTCGACTCCGCCCGCGAAGACGGAGACGAGAGCATCCTGGATGTCCTCATCCAGATCAACCTCACCGACGACCCGGGTCGCGGGGGCGTTCAGCCCGCGGGTGTGGAGGCTCTCGCCGAGCATGTCGTGGGATCCTGCCCATCACTGCGACTGCGCGGCGTCATGGCCGTGGCACCCCTCGGCGAGGAACCCGCCGAGGCCTTCGCGAGGCTCGCCGCCCACGCCGCGCAACTGCGCCGCGTGGCGCCCGATGCCGACTGGATCTCCGCCGGGATGACCGGCGACTTCGCCGAGGCGATCGCCGCGGGTGCGACACACCTGCGGATCGGATCGGCAATCACCGGCCCGAGGCCCCTGCACGGTTAGCCTCATCACAGACGAGCAATACGGAGGATGCGATGTCGAACCCGCTCAAGAAGACCATGGTGTACCTGGGCCTCGCCGACGAGGAAGAGGTCTATGAGGAGCCGGCTCCCCGCCGCGAGAAGCAGGTCGAGAACAAGACCGCTCCCGTGACGCCCATCCACCGTCCGGCCGTCGTCCGTCAGCCCGCTCCGGCCACCGTCAGCGAGATCGTCACGGTGCACCCGAAGCAGTATCGCGACGCGCAGATGATCGCCGAGAACTTCCGGGACGGCATCCCCATCATCATCAACCTGTCGCAGATGAGCGATGCCGACGCTCGTCGTCTCATCGACTTCGCCAGCGGCCTCTCGCTGGGGCTGTACGGCCGCATCGAGCGCGTGACGAGCAAGGTCTTCCTGCTGTCGCCCGAGAACGTCGCGGTCTCCGGCGAAGGCGCGATCGCTCAGGGCGACGCCGACTCCGCCCCCTTCGCCCACTGACGTCGTGTCGGTCATCGGCCTCATCGCCGGGATCCTCAACGCGCTCCTGCTCATCTATGTGCTGTTCCTCCTGGCACGCCTGGTGCTGGAGTACATCCCGATGTTCAACCGGGAGTGGCGTCCGCGCGGCGGGTGGCTCGTCTTCGCCGAGGTCGTGTTCACCGTCACCGACCCGCCGCTGAAGTTCTTCCGGCGCTTCATCCCGCCCCTGCGCATCGGTCCCATCGCGCTGGATCTCGCCTTCCCGATCACGATGCTGTGCTGCTTCGTGCTCCTGTCCGTCACGCAGGTCCTGAGCCGCGTGTGACGCCCCCCGTCGTCGCACCCACGACGGCCGCGGACTATGCTGTCGGGGTACGGCTCGCGCCTCGCGGGTCTTCATTGACCGGCCCGCTTCCTGAGCCCCGAAAGAGGAAAGACACATGCCTTTGACTCCCGAAGACGTCGTCACCAAGCAGTTCCAGCATGTTCGCTTCAAGGAGGGTTTCGACCCGGATGAGGTCGACGACTTCCTCGACGAGATCGTCGTCGAGTGGCGCAAGACCATCGCTGAGAACGAGGAGCTGAAGGCGAAGCTCGCGGCTTACGAGTCCGGTGAGACGCCCGCCCCCGAGGCCGCTGCATCCGCCCCGCAGGATGACGTCGTCGAAGAGGCCCCGGCTCCGTCCGAGCCCGTCGCCGAAGCGCCCGCCGCCGGCGCAACCGCTCCTGCAGCCGCGTCCGCCGGCATCATCGAGCTCGCACAGCGCCTGCACGACGAGCACGTGGCCGAGGGCAAGGCCCAGAAGGAGAAGCTCATCTCCGAGGCGCAGGCCGAGGCCGACGCCATCCTCAACGAGGCCCGCTCCAAGGCCCGGGACGAGATCTCGCGCCTCGAGAGCGAGCGCGGCACCCTCGAGGGCCGCATCAGCGAGCTGCGTCAGTTCGAGCGCGACTACCGCGTCCAGCTGCGTGGCTTCATCGAGGAGAAGCTGCGCGACCTCGACGTCGCCGGCACCTCGGGCTCGACGCCCATCCCCGCGTCCTGACCACTCGCACGTTGTCGAGCCGAACGTCCGCGTCGCGGACGACACTGCGCGCCGCAGCGGCCGGCACCACCATCGCGATCCTCGCGGTGCTGGTGCTGGCCGCTGACCAGTTCACGAAGTTCCTCGCTCTTGAGAACCTGCCCGAGCGGCAGGCGGTCCCGGTGCTCGGAGACTTCTTCCAGCTGTACCTGACCTTCAACCCCGGAGCGGCCTTCTCCCTCGGTGAGGGAGTGACCTGGGTGTTCACCCTCGTCCTCGCCGCCGCCGCCGTGACGATCGTCGTGCTCGCGGTCACGCGGGTGCGCTCGCGAGCCTGGGCGATCGTCCTCGGACTGCTGCTCGGCGGCATCCTCGGAAACCTCGGCGACCGCCTGTTCCGCGCCCCCGGATTCCTCGTCGGACACGTCGTCGACTTCATCCACACGCCGTGGCTCTGGCTGGGGTTCCCGTCGGCCATCTACAACGTCGCCGACTCGTTCATCGTCACGATGATGCTCGCCGTCGCGATCCTCGTCCTCCTCGGCATCCGTTTCGACGGATCACGGGAGAAGGATGCCGCGACTGCGGCGACCGCCGTCGACGAGGAGTCGTCGGCGCCCGCTGATCCTCATGCCCAGCCGTAGTCTCCCGGTTCCCGACGGCTTGGACGGCACGCGGGTCGACGCCGCGTTGGCGAAGCTCCTCGGCTTCTCCCGGACCTTCGCGGCAGAGGTGGCCGAGGCAGGGGGAGTGGAACTCGACGGGCGCACCGTCGGCAAGTCCGACAAGCTCGCCGCCGGCGCCTGGCTGCAGGTCGACTGGGAGGACAAGCGGGGTCCTGAGATCGTCGCGATCGCCGTACCCGATCTCGGTATCGTCCACGACGACGACGACATCGTCGTGGTCGACAAGCCGGCGGGTGTCGCCGCGCATCCTTCGCTGGGGTGGGAGGGCCCGACCGTCGTCGGGGCCTTGGCGGCGGCAGGGTTCCGTATCGCGACGTCGGGCGCCGCCGAGCGACAGGGTGTCGTGCACCGGCTGGACGTCGGCACGAGCGGTCTCATGGTCGTCGCGAAGACGGAGCGTTCGTACACCGCGTTGAAGCGTGCGTTCAAGGAACGCGAGGTCGACAAGATCTACCACACGGTCGTCCAGGGCCACCCCGACCCCTTGGTCGGGACCATCGACGCGCCCATCGGCCGCCACCCCAGCCACTCATGGAAGTTCTCGGTCACCCCCGACGGCAAGGACTCGGTGACGCACTACGAGACGCTCGAGGCGTTCCCCCGTGCCTCGCTGCTCGAGGTGCATCTCGAGACGGGGCGCACGCACCAGATCCGGGTGCACATGGCCGCCCACCGGCATCCGTGCGTCGGAGATCCCCTCTACGGCGGCGACCCGACGCTCGCGCAGCGGCTGGGGCTCACCCGGCAGTGGCTCCACGCGCGCGAGCTCTCCTTCGCTCACCCCGCGACGGGGGTGTGGTCGACCTTCCGCTCGGAGTATCCGGCGGACCTCGCCCACGCCCTGGAGATGCTGCGCGACCAGTCGTGATCCTCGGAGCGGAGCACCGTGACCTGCCCTGAAAGTCAGCGGCCGCCGGCGAAGCTCGCGGGATCGTCTTCGGCGATGGCGAGGGCGATCTTGCGAACGTGGGTCTGATCGACGTCCACCAGCTCGCCGAGGCCGAACCACCCGACCTCGGTGAGTTCCCCGTCGGCCGGATGCGGCTCGCCCGACACCCAGTCGCAGCGGAAGACGAGGTCGAGGTAGTCGACCTGGTCGCCGTTGGCGTACTGGATGCGGGGGATCTGTTGGACGGCGGCGAGGCGGGTGGCGCGCACCACGACGCCCGCCTCCTCGCGACACTCCCGCACGGCCGCGTCGGCGGGCTCCTCTCCGGGATCGACGATGCCCGACACGGGTTGCCACGACCCGTTGTCCGCCCGCCGTCCGATCAGCACCTTCTCGTCGCGGAAGACGATCGCGGTGACTCCGACGAGGGGGAGCGGGGCAGTGCCGATCTTCTCGCGCAGGGCGAGGACGAACTCGGGAGTGACCATGCCGACCAGCCTAGGTCCCGTGTCGGACCCGGAACGTAGACTCGATCCGTGGCATCCGATTCCTTCGTCCATCTGCACGTGCACAGCGAATATTCGATGCTCGACGGGGCCGCGAAGATCGGCGCGATGACGCAGGCGGCAGCTGATTACGGGATGCCGGCGATCGCCGTCACCGACCACGGCAACACCTTCGCCGCCTTCGAGTTCTACCGTGCCGCCCAGTCCGCCGGGGTCAAGCCGATCATCGGTCTCGAGGCCTACGTCACGCCGGGCACCCACCGCGGCGACAAATCCCGTGTCGCCTGGGGCTCGCCCGATCAGAAGAGCGACGACGTCTCCGGCTCCGGTGCGTACACCCACATGACGATGTGGAGTCAGAGCACCGAGGGCATGCACAACCTCTTCCGGCTCAGCTCGCTGTCGAGCATCGAGGGCTACTACTTCAAGCCGCGCATGGACCGCGAGCTCCTGCAGACCTACGGCAAGGGCCTCATCGCGACGACCGGCTGTCCGTCGGGCGAGGTGCAGACCCGACTGCGACTGGGGCAGTACGAGGCGGCCCGAGCCGCCGCTGCCGAGTTCCAGGACATCTTCGGCAAGGAGAACTACTTCGCCGAGATCATGGACCACGGGTTGTCGATCGAGCGTCGCGTGATGACCGACCTCATCCGCCTGTCGAAGGACCTCGGCATTCCGCTCGTCGCGACCAACGACTCGCACTACACGCACCAGCACGAGGCCGACGCTCACGCCGCCCTCCTCTGCGTGCAGTCGGGATCGACGCTCGACGACCCGAACCGCTTCAAGTTCGACGGCGACGGCTACTACATCAAGACCGCGCAGGAGATGCGCCAGCTCTTCCGCGATCATCCCGAGGCCTGCGACAACACCCTGCTCATCGCGGAGCGGTGCGAGGTCGAGTTCAACACCTCAGCGAACTACATGCCCCGCTTCCCGGTCCCCGAGGGCGAGACCGAGGACAGCTGGCTCATCAAGGAGGTCGAGGCGGGCCTTCACTACCGCTACCCGGACGGTATCCCCGACCGGGTCCGCAAGCAGGCCGAGTACGAGACCGGGATCATCCTGCAGATGGGCTTCCCGGGGTACTTCCTCGTCGTCGCCGACTTCATCAACTGGGCCAAGGACAACGGCATCCGCGTCGGTCCCGGCCGTGGCTCGGGTGCGGGCTCGATGGTCGCGTACGCCATGCGCATCACCGACCTCGATCCGCTCGAGCACGGCCTGATCTTCGAGCGGTTCCTCAACCCCGACCGCGTCTCGATGCCCGACTTCGACGTCGACTTCGACGACCGCCGCCGCGGCGAGGTCATCGACTACGTGACCGAGAAGTACGGCTCCGAGCGGGTCGCGCAGATCGTCACCTACGGCACGATCAAGTCGAAGCAGGCGCTGAAGGATGCCGGTCGGGTCCTCGGATTCCCCTTCTCCATGGGCGAGCGCCTCACCAAGGCGATGCCTCCGCCCGTCATGGGCAAGGACATGGAGCTCGGCGGCATGTTCGACGCGAAGCATCCGCGGTACAAGGAGGCGAGCGAGTTCCGCTCGCTCATCGAGACGGACCCCGAGGCGAAGACGGTCTTCGACCGGGCGATCGGCCTCGAAGGTCTGAAGCGCCAGTGGGGTGTGCACGCGGCCGGGGTCATCATGTCGAGCGAGCCCTTGATCGACATCATCCCGATCATGCGGCGCGAGCAGGACGGTCAGATCGTCACGCAGTTCGACTATCCGTCGTGCGAGACCCTCGGCCTCATCAAGATGGACTTCCTGGGGCTGCGCAACCTCACGATCATCTCCGACGCCCTCGACAACATCCGCAGCAACCGCGGGGAGGAGCTCGATCTCGAGCACCTGGAGCTGGACGACCGTGCGGCCTACGACCTGCTGAGTCGCGGTGACACACTCGGCGTCTTCCAGCTGGACGGCGGGCCGATGCGGTCGCTGCTGCGCCTCATGAAGCCCGACAACTTCGAGGACATCTCGGCCGTCATCGCGCTGTACCGACCGGGCCCCATGGGGGCGAACTCGCACACGAACTACGCCCTGCGCAAGAACGGCGTGCAGCCGATCACCCCCATCCACCCGGAGCTCGAGGAGCCGCTGCGGGAGATCCTCGACACGACGTACGGCCTGATCATCTATCAGGAACAGGTCATGGCGATCGCGCAGAAGGTGGCCGGCTTCTCGCTCGGTCAGGCCGACATCCTGCGGCGCGCGATGGGCAAGAAGAAGAAGTCCGAGCTCGACAAGCAGTACGAGGGCTTCTCGGGCGGCATGAAGGAACGCGGTTTCGGCGAGGGCGCGATCAAGGCCCTCTGGGACATCCTGCTGCCCTTCTCCGACTACGCGTTCAACAAAGCCCACTCCGCCGCCTATGGGCTGGTGTCCTACTGGACCGCGTACCTCAAGGCGCACTATCCCGCCGAGTACATGGCCGCCCTCCTCACGAGCGTCGGCGACTCGAAGGACAAGATGGCGGTGTACCTGAACGAATGCCGTCGGATGGGCATCCGTGTGCTGCCGCCCGACGTAGGGGAGTCGATCCGCTACTTCGCGGCGGTCGGCGAGGACATCCGATTCGGGCTCGGCGCTGTGCGCAACGTCGGCACCAACGTCGTGGACGGGATCGTCTCGGCGCGAGCGGATGGAGCGTACGCGAGCTTCCACGACTTCCTGGCGAAGGTCCCCGCCCACGTCGCGAACAAGCGGACCGTGGAATCGCTCATCAAGGCAGGGGCGTTCGACTCGCTCGGTTCCACGCGGCGCGCGCTTATGGAGATCCACGAGGACGCGACCGAGCAGGCGGTCCTCGACAAACGCCGCGAGGCCAACGGCGAGGTCGGATTCGACTTCGACAGCCTGTGGGGCGACGACGAGCCGCAGCAGGTCGCGCGTGTCCCGGAGCGTCCGGAGTGGACGAAGAAGGACAAGCTCGCCTTCGAACGCGAGATGCTCGGCCTCTATGTCTCCGATCATCCGCTGGCCGGGCTGGAGATCCCGCTGGCCAAACACGCCTCCACCTCCATCCACGACCTCCTTGTCTCCGAGGACATCTCCGACGGGGACATCGTCACGATCGCGGGTCTGGTCACGAGTGTGCAGCACCGCGTCGCGAAGCAGAGCGGCAACCCGTACGGCATGATCACCGTCGAGGACTTCGACGGTGAGGTGACCGTCATGTTCATGGGCAAGACGTACACCGAGTTCCAGTCGATGCTGCAGGCCGACTCGATCCTCGTCGTCCGAGGTCGGGTCTCCCAGCGCGACGACGGGCGCAACCTGCACGGTCAGTCCGCGTTCGTACCCGACCTCGGATCGGTGGATGCGGCGGGGCCGCTCGTCCTCCTCCTCCCCGAGCATCGGGCGACGGAGACGACGATCGGTCAGCTCGCGGCGGTCCTGGACCGGCATCCGGGGAACACGGAGGTGACGCTCAAGCTGCATCGGGCAGGCGTCGCCAAGGTCTTCGAGGTCCCCGCGCAGGTGGGGGTGACAGTCGACCTCTATGGCGAGTTGAAGGGTCTGCTGGGACCCCAGTGTCTCGGCTGAGTCGGCTGAACCGAGCGGGGTAGGATCGCAGGCGGTGCCCCCCGGCGCCGCGCGGAAGGAGTATCGTGACCGATCAGAAGCCGACCCCCGAGACGCCCGACGAGAACGGGAGCAGTGTCGAGGATCTCGACATCACCGTGGTCCGTGCGCCCGAGACCGCGGTGTACGACACCTCGTCCGCCGACAACGAGACCGAGGCGTACGACTTCTCGGCGGATGCCGGGGCTCCCGTCCCCGCAGAGACCGGGGCGCCCACCGTCGCGCAGCCCGCCGACGAGGTCCCCGCCGCGGCCCCGGACGAGCCTGTCGTCGCCCCCGTCGATCCGGCCCCCCTGGCAGAGCCGACGAACGCGGCAGAGCCGATCGACCCAGCGGATCCCACGAGCCCGGCCGAGCCCGGACACATCCCCCCGCAGTACGGCATCGGGCCGTTCTCGCTGCGCGAGGTGTCGTTGCTCGGCGTCTGGGCACTCGCATTCATCTTCTCGTTCTTCCCGCTCTACGGGGACAGCCCCTACACCCAGCTCCTGGGGGGCTCGAGCGTATGGTCGTCGGGCATCGACTGGATCCTCGCGATCGGCGTGCCGACGGTGGCGGTCTTCCTGCTCGTGCTCCGCCGCTTCTCGCCCGACGGCATCCGTCGGGTCGGCTCCCTGGGGATCGATCAATTCGCCTCCGTCGCCTTCTCCGTCTCGGCTGTGCTCTGGTTGAGCTGGCTCTGGAACAACATCGCCCGCGGCGCCGCCACCGGCATCTGGCTGAGCAGCTGGGTCGTGTGGGTCGAGGTCATCCTCATGGCCGCCGGTGTCGCGCTGACCGTGGTGGCTCCCTTCATCCCGCCGTTCCACGAGGACTTCCTCCACCGCAGCGAGACCGTCTCGCACCGCGTCGCCCGCGGCGCGCGCCCCGTCGTGGCGCGTCCGATCTCCGACGCCCGCTTCACGATGGCGGCGCCGTCGGTCGACCCCGACCCGGCACCGCTCGGTGACCCGATCGAGGACGACGAGCCTGCGCCGGCTCCGGCCTCCGCGCACCAGGCGTTCTGGGCGCTCGCCCCGGTCGAACGCGACGTCGTGGACGAGAACGGGACCCCGCTGTTCCGCATCGGCCCGACCGCGTGGGCGCTCGTCATCGAGGACCGCGGGGACTCGTTCGTCGTGCGCCACGAGGACGGCCGGATCGGCTACCTGACGGACGTCTCGGGCGTCACCCGGGGCTGAGCCGCCGGTACCCTGGAGGGATGCTCCGCACGATCGACCTCCGCGGTCGCGCCGCCTCCCCGGCCGACCTCCTCGCCGCTGTTCCCCGTGCCACCGCTGCGCGAGACGAGGCGCTGACGACGGCGGCAGCGGTCGTCGCGGACGTCGCGGCCCGGGGCGAGGCGTCCCTGCGTGAGCAGGCCGCGCGGTTCGACGGCGTGGAGGGTCACGACATCCGGGTCCCGGCCGCCCACCTCGATGAGGCACTGACCTCCCTCGACCCGGCGATCCGTCGTGCGCTCGAGAAGGCGATCGACCGGGTCCGCCGGGCGTCGGCCGCCCAGGTTCCGGCGCCCGTCGTGACCGAGATCGATCCCGGAGCGCGCGTCGAGCAGCACTGGCGGCCCGTCCGCCGGGCTGGGGTCTACGTGCCCGGCGGCAAAGCGGTCTATCCCTCGAGTGTCGTGATGAACGTCGTGCCCGCGCAGGTCGCCGGCGTCGCGCAGGTCGCTCTCGCCTCCCCGCCTCAGCGCGATCACGGCGGCCGGGTGCACCCGGTCATCCTGGCCGCGGCACGGCTGCTCGGGATCACCGAGGTCTACGCGATGGGCGGCGCCGGGGCGATCGGCGCCTACGCGCACGGCGTTCCCGGGCTCGGCCTCGACCCGGTCGACGTGATCTCGGGCCCCGGCAACAACTTCGTCGCCCTCGCCAAGCGTGTCGTGGCCGGCATGGTCGGCACGGACTCCGAAGCAGGCGCCACCGAGATCCTGATCGTGGCCGACGACTCCGCCGATGCGCGGCTGGTCGCCGCCGATCTCGTCAGTCAGGCTGAACACGACGAGCAGGCGGCAGCCGTCCTCGTGACCGACGCACCCGCCCTCGCCGAGGCGGTCGTGGTCGAGGTCGAGCGGCGCTCGGCCGCGACGCACCACGCCGACCGCGTCGCGCAGGCGCTGGCCGGTCCGCAGTCCGCCGTCGTCCTCGTCGACGACATCTCCACGGCGACGGCGTTCAGCAACGCGTACGCGCCCGAGCACCTCGAGCTGCACCTGGCCGATCCGCACCCGGAGGACTTCGTCAACGCCGGCGCCGTGTTCGTCGGCGCCTGGACCCCGGTGAGTCTGGGCGACTACCTCGCGGGCAGCAACCATGTGCTGCCGACGGGCGGTCAGGCGAGATACGCGTCCGGCCTCTCGGCATCCACCTTCCTCCGCCCGCAGCAGGTCATCACCTACGACCGCGAGGCACTCGAGGCGGTGCACGACGACATCGTGACGCTCGCCGGCGCCGAGATCCTGCCGGCGCACGGTGAGGCCGTGACGGCGCGCTTCGACGCGTAGGCTGGATGCCGCCATGCACTGCCCGTTCTGCCGTCACTCCGATTCCCGCGTCATCGACTCGCGCACGAGCGACGACGGGCTCAGCATCCGTCGTCGTCGGCAGTGCCCTGAGTGCGGTGGACGGTTCTCCACGATCGAGACGGCGAGTCTGAACGTCATCAAGCGCTCCGGCGTGATCGAGTCGTTCAGCCGCGAGAAAGTCATGTCGGGCGTCCGCAAGGCGTGCCAGGGTCGCCCCGTCACCGAGGCGGATCTCGCCATGCTCGCCCAGGCCGTCGAAGAGGCCGTCCGCCAGACCGGTGTCTCGCAGATCGACACGAACGAGATCGGTCTGGCGATCCTCGGGCCTCTCCGCGAACTGGACGAGATCGCCTACCTGCGTTTCGCGAGCGTGTACCAGGCCTTCGAGACGCTCGACGACTTCGATGAGGCGATCGCGCTGCTCCGCGCGGATCACGCGCAGCGGGTCCCGCGGGACGAGGTCTGATCACGGCGTCTGCGCCGTCGCCCTAGGCTGGGAGCCGATGTATCGACTCCTCTTCGACCTCGTCCTCCGCCGACTGGACCCCGAGACGGCCCACCATCTCGGGATGGTCGTCATCCGCCTCGCCGCCGTCCCCCCGTTCTTCTGGGTCGCGCGAGCTCTCACGCGACCGGACCCGCGGCTGCGCACCGAGGCGCTCGGTCTGGTCTTCGACTCGCCCTTCGGCGTGGCCGCGGGCTTCGACAAGAACGCCGTCGGGGCGCTCGGCCTGCACGCTCTCGGATTCGGGCACATCGAGGTGGGTACCGTCACGGCGATCCCTCAGGAGGGCAACCCGCGCCCGCGCCTGTTCCGCCTCCCCGCCGACCGCGCGCTCATCAACCGCATGGGGTTCAACAACGAGGGCGCCGCTGTCGTCGCAGGCCGTCTGGCGCGCATGAGGCGACGTGCGCACCGCCCGGTCCTCGGCGCGAACATCGGCAAGTCGCGCATCGTAGACGTCGCCGACGCCACGGCGGACTATGTCGCCAGCACGCGACTCGTCGCCCCGGTGGCCGACTACCTCGTCGTGAACGTCTCCTCCCCGAACACCCCGGGGCTGCGCGGTCTCCAGGCCGTCGAGACCCTGCGTCCTCTGCTGACCGCGGTGAAGGATGCCGCGGGCGCGACACCGCTCCTCGTGAAGATCGCCCCCGATCTCACGGACGACGAGATCGACGGCATCGCCGCTCTCGCGGTCGACACCGGGCTGGCCGGCATCGTCGCGACGAACACGACGATCGCCCGGACGGGACTGACGACGGATGCCGCATGCGTCGAGGCGATGGGGGCCGGAGGCCTCTCCGGTGCCCCGCTCCGGCAGCGCTCGCTCGACGTGCTCCGCCGGGTGCGCGCGGCGGTGCCCGCCGACTTCTGCGTCATCGCCGCCGGGGGAGTGGAGACCGCCAGGGACATTCGTGAGCGGCTCGCCGCCGGTGCCGACCTCGTGCAGGGCTACAGCGCATTCATCTATCGCGGACCGCTCTGGGCGCGCGAGGTCAACCGCGGGCTGGTGCGCTGAGCCCCGGCATCCGCTCCACCCACGACGACGGCCCCGCACCTTCCGGTGCGGGGCCGTCGTGGTTGTCCGGGGCTCAGCTCGGGTATTCGCCCCGCTTGACCTGCGGCTTCGGCAGACGCATGAACCGCATCTGCACCGAGCGCATCGCCGCGTACCAGCCGAGACCCTTCTCGCGGCGGTCGCCCCACTTGGCGGCGGCGAGCTTCTTCACCTTGCGCGAGAGCATGATCATGTCGGCGACCACGAAGAGCAGGTAGGCCCAGAGGCCGATGTACGCGTAGAAGACGACGGCGGTGTTCGGGACCAGGGCGAAGAGGATGACGATGACGAGCAGCGGCATGACGAGCTCGCCGAAGTGCCAGCCGGCGTCGGTGTAGTCGCGCGCGAAGCGCCGCTGCGGGCCGCGGTCGCGAGGCGTCAGGTAGCGCTCGTCGCCGTTGGCCATGCCGATCCGGGCCTTCTCGCGCTGGGCCGCGAGCTCCGCCTTCGCTCGCGCACGAGCCTCCTTCGTGTTCGCCACGAGAGGCCGCTTGCGCGCCGCTTCCTGCTCGGCGCGCGTGGGCGTCGGGCGGTTCTTCCCGGCGCCGGTGGGGGCGTCGGGGGCGGTGTCGGCGGGAGGCGGTGTCTTTGCCACGGGGCGGTTCCTCGGAATCGGCGAAAAAGGCGTGCGACATAAGATTACCCGCATGACTTCCGACACCACCCGGTCTTCCGCGGTGCGGGAGGCGGCCCTCACCCAGGTTCCCGCCGCCCTCGCCGACCTCGGCTCCCTCGTCCGCATCCCCTCGATCGCGTTCCCCTCGATCGCGTTCCCCGGATTCGACCGCGCCGAGGTGCAGCGCAGCGCCGAGGCGGTCAAGGCGATCGTCGACGACCTGGGGATCTTCGAGCGGGTGGAGATTCGGACCGCGGTCATCCCCGAGACGGGAGAGGAGGGGATGCCGGCGGTGCTGGCCACGCGACCCGCGCGAAACGGTCGGCCGACGATCCTCCTCTACGCGCACCACGACGTGCAGCCGGTCGGCGACGAGTCGCTGTGGGAGTCCCCGCCCTTCGAGCCGACCCTGCGGAACGGTCGCATCTACGGTCGCGGTGCGGCCGACGACAAGGCGGGCATCATGGCCCACATCGGTGCGCTCCGTGCGCTGGTCGAGTCGGTCGGTCCGGACTTCGACCTCGGCGTGAACCTCTTCTTCGAGGGGGAGGAAGAGGCCGGGTCCGCGTCGTTCGCGCAGTTCCTGAGCGACAACGCCGATGCGCTGCGCGCCGACGTCATCGTGGTCGCGGACTCGGGAAACTGGGACTCCGAGACACCGGCGCTGACGGTGTCGCTGCGCGGTAACGTCCGCTTCACCCTCGACATCGAGACGCTCGAGCACGCTTCGCACTCCGGGATGTTCGGAGGAGCCGTCCCCGATGCCATGCTCGCGGCCGTCACGCTGCTCGCGACGCTGTGGGATGGGGACGGTGCGGTCGCCGTCGACGGGCTCGAATCGCGGGACGCCGAGACCCCGCCGTATTCGGAGGAGACGCTGCGCAGCGAGGCGGGGCTGCCCGAGGGTGTGTCGCCGATCGGGCGCGATGAGATCCTGAGCCGCATCTGGAACAAGCCGTCGATCACCATCACGGGCATCGATGCGCCCAGCGTGCGGAACGCGTCGAACACGCTGTCGCCGAAGGTCTCCGTCGTCCTGAGCACCCGTGTCGCTCCCGGCCAGGCGGCTGCCGACGCGTTCGCCGCGATCGAGGCGCACCTCCGCAGCCGGGCACCGTTCGGCGCGCGGCTGACATTCCGTGACGTCGACTTCGGAAATCCCTTCCTGGTCGACACCTCCGGCCCGGCCGTCGAAGCTGCCCGTGCTGCGCTCGAGAGCGGCTACGGCCGTACCCCGATCGACATCGGTGTGGGCGGCTCGATTCCCTTCATCGCCGATCTGGTGCGGGAGTTCCCGGGGGCCGAGATCCTCGTGACCGGTGTCGAGGATCCGCATGCCCGGGCGCACAGCCCCAACGAGTCCCTGCACGTCGAGACGTTCCGCAACGCGCTGGTGTCTGAGGCGCTGCTGCTCGCGGCACTCGACGCATCCGACTGATCCCGCGCGACGATCCACTCGGGTCGCCGGGCCGACGGGCGCGCCGGGACGTAGAATCGAGAGAGCACGCCGCCCCCGTTCCTGAAGAGCACTGGCGGCCCGACCATGGGGAGAGTCATGACCGACATCGCCACGCAGTCCACCGACACCGTTCCCGCCCACGGCGTCGCCCTCACAGACGCCGCCGCCGAGAAGGTGAAGAGCCTGCTGTCGCAGGAGAACCGCGACGACCTGCGGCTCCGGGTCGCGGTCCAGCCCGGCGGATGCTCGGGCCTGATCTACCAGCTCTACTTCGACGAGCGGTACCTCGACGGCGACAAGACGGTCGACTTCGACGGCGTCGAGGTCATCGTCGACGACATGTCGGTGCCCTACCTCGACGGCGCGAAGATCGATTTCAAGGACACGATCTCGGAGCAGGGCTTCACGATCGACAACCCCAATGCCGCCGGCAGCTGCGCCTGCGGCGACAGCTTCCACTGATCCATCCCGGGCTCCCTCGATCGGTGCCGGCCATCCTGAGCGGATGGCCGGAACTCCGTAAGAGGTTGCCCTAGACTGGCATGAGTCTGACCTTCATGTCCCCGAAAGGTGCACTGTGCGCGTCAATCGCCGACTCCGTTGGGTAGCTCTCCCGCTCACGATCGCCTCCGCGGTCGCGCTGGCGGGCTGCAGCCCCACGACAGCGAACGGCTTCCTCCCCGGCTTCGACGAGGAGGGCGGCCAGGCGACGAACCACACGTCGATGATCGCCGGCCTCTGGACCACGTCGTGGATCGTCGTCCTCGCCGTCGGCGTCATCACCTGGGCCCTCATGGGCTGGGCTGCCATCGCCTACCGGCGTCGCAAGGGGCAGTCGGGTCTGCCCGTGCAGCTGCGCTACAACATGCCGATCGAGATGTTCTTCACGATCGCTCCGGTCATCCTCGTGCTGGGCTTCTTCGCCTTCACCGCTCGCGATCAGACGATCATCGAGACGCAGCACGAGACCCCTGACGTCTGCATCACCGCGATCGGCAAGCAGTGGGCATGGGACTTCCAGTACAACGGCTCCGACTGCAACGACACCGAGGAGTCCGTCTGGACGATGGGTGTCCAGGCGCAGACCGACGCGCAGGGCAACATCACCAACGAGCTCCCCGAGCTCGTCCTCCCCGTCAACAAGAAGGTGACGCTGCAGCTCGAGTCTCGCGACGTCATCCACTCGTTCTGGATCGTGGACTTCCTCTACAAGAAGGACATGTACCCGGGACGCGACAACTACTGGTCCTTCGTCCCCACCAAGGAGGGCGAGTACGTCGGCAAGTGCGCCGAGCTCTGCGGCCAGTACCACTCGATGATGCTCTTCAACGTGAAGGTCGTCTCGGAGTCCGAATACGAGAACTACATCGCTTCGCTCGAGGCCCAGGGGCAGACCGGCGACATCGATGACGTCCTCGATCGACAGCAGAACGCACCGGGCACCGGCGCACCTGCCGCTGAGGGAGAGAACAACTGATGGCCACCATCACGCCTCCGGCACCGACCCTTCCCCCTCGCCAGGCGGCACTGCTGAGCCGCTCGCGCGTCGAGCACAAGGGCAACATCGTGGTGAAGTGGATCACCTCCACCGATCACAAGACCATCGGGTACATGTACCTGATCGCGTCCGTGCTGTTCTTCATGCTCGGCGGCGTCATGGCGCTGATCATCCGTGCGGAGCTCTTCGAGCCCGGCATGCAGGTGGTGCCGACCAAGGAGCAGTACAACCAGCTGTTCACGATGCACGGCACGATCATGCTGCTGATGTTCGCGACGCCGCTGTTCGCCGGCTTCGCCAACGCACTGCTGCCGCTGCAGATCGGCGCGCCCGACGTCGCGTTCCCGCGACTGAACGCCTTCGCGTTCTGGCTCTTCACCTTCGGCTCGACGATCGCCGTCGCCGGCTTCCTCACCCCGCAGGGTGCGGCCGCGTTCGGATGGTTCGCCTATCAGCCGCTGGCGAGCGAGAGCTTCAGCCCGGGTGCCGGTGGTGACCTCTGGATGCTGGGCCTCGGCATGAGCGGTTTCGGCACGATCCTCGGTGGCGTCAACTTCATCACCACGATCATGACGATGCGCGCGCCGGGTATGACGATGTGGCGCATGCCGATCTTCAGCTGGAACACGCTGGTCACCAGCATCCTGATCCTGATGGCGTTCCCGGTCCTGGCGGCGGCGATCTTCGCCGCGGCAGCCGACCGCATCCTCGGCGCTCACGTCTACGACCCGGCGAACGGCGGTGTCCTGCTCTGGCAGCACCTGTTCTGGTTCTTCGGCCACCCCGAGGTGTACATCATCGCGCTGCCCTTCTTCGGCATCGTCTCGGAGATCTTCCCGGTGTTCAGCCGCAAGCCGATCTTCGGCTACAAGACCCTCGTCTACGCGACCATCGCGATCGCGGCCCTCTCGGTGTCGGTCTGGGCGCACCACATGTACGTGACGGGTGCCGTCCTGCTGCCGTTCTTCGCCCTCATGACGATGCTCATCGCCGTCCCCACGGGCGTGAAGATCTTCAACTGGATCGGCACGATGTGGCGGGGTTCCATCACGTTCGAGACGCCCATGGTCTTCGCATTGGGCTTCCTGGTCTCGTTCGTCTTCGGTGGTCTGACGGGCATCATCCTGTCCTCGCCGCCGCTGGACTTCCACGTCTCCGACTCGTACTTCGTCGTGGCGCACTTCCACTACGTCGTCTTCGGAACCGTCGTCTTCGCGATGTTCGCCGGCTTCTACTTCTGGTGGCCGAAGTGGACCGGCAAGATGCTGAACGAGCGCCTCGGCCTCGTGCACTTCTGGCTCCTGTTCATCGGCTTCCACATGACGTTCCTCATCCAGCACTGGCTCGGCGCCGACGGCATGCCGCGACGCTACGCCGACTACGCGATGCAGGACGGCTGGACCTGGCAGAACCAGGTGTCGACGATCGGCTCGATGATCCTCGCGGCATCGATGGTCCCGTTCCTTCTGAACGTCTGGATAACGGCCCGTACCGCGCCTCGCGTCACGGTCAACGACCCGTGGGGCTACGGAGGCTCGCTCGAGTGGGCGACCAGCTGCCCGCCGCCCCGCCACAACTTCACGTCGATCCCGCGTATCCGCAGCGAGCGCCCCGCATTCGACCTGAACCACCCCGAAGCCGGCATTCCGGTCGGCGTGGGTCCCGCGAAGGACGCACCCGACGCCCCGGTGGTCGATCTGACGAACGGTGAGGTCAAGTAAGTGAAGACCAACGTCAACCTCTGGTGGATCCTGACCGCGTTCTTCGGTCTCGTCGCCGTCGTCTACGTGGCGTGGAACATCATCGCCCACCCGCAGCTCCCGGTGTTCAACCGGATCGAGTGGGTCGGCTCCGTCGCCCTCGTCTTCGTGACGGCGATGGGTGCGATGATCGCGTTCTACACGAGCCGTGTCGAGAAGGCGCAGGGCGGCGTCCTCCCCGAGGATTCGCTCACCGCTGACATCGACGACGGCGACCCCGAGATGGGCGAGTTCTCCCCCTGGTCCTGGTGGCCGCTGGTGCTCGCCGGTTCGGCAGCCGTCGCGTTCATCGGGCTCGCCGTCGGCGAGTTCATGATCCCGATCGGGCTCGGCATCTTCGTCGTCGCCATCGTCGGCTGGGTCTACGAGTACTACCGGGGCTACTTCGCCCGCTGAGTCCCCGTGCGCATCCACGCAGGCGTCCGATCGGACGTCGGAGGCTACCGCGACGTCAACCAGGACGCCGCCTTCGCATCGCCGTTCGCCGCAGCTGTGGCGGACGGCGTTGGCGGTGGTCCGTCCGGCGACCTCGCATCCGCAGCGATCATCCACAAGCTGATCACCCTGCGTGGTGCACTCCCGTCCGCGGCAGAGCTCATCGAGCGGCTGAAAGCCGCGAACTGGGACATCGGTGCACACATCCGCCGCGATGCCGCACTCGCGGGGATGGCGAGCACACTGACCGGTGTGTGGCTCACCGCCGGTGAGGAGCTCGTCGTGGCGCACACCGGCGACTCCCGGGCCTACCTCCTGCGGGACGGCGGCTTCGTGCGTCAGACGCGGGACGACTCCTTCGTGCAGGCCCTGGTCGACCGGGGGCTCGTCCGTCCCGAGGATGCCTGGACGCACCCGCGCCGCAACGTCATCACCGCATCCTTCGGCGGCAACGACGAAGACGTCGTCCGGGTCGAGACGCGCGACGTACGTGCCGGCGATCGATGGTTCCTCTGCAGCGACGGCGTCACCGACTACCTACCCGAGGACGCACTGGCAGAGGTCCTCCGAGGGGAGACGGACCCGGTCCGAGCGGCACATGCTGTCGTCGAGCTCGCGCTCGAGGCAGCGTCCCGCGACAACGTGACGGCCGTCGTCTGCGACGTCGTGGGCGATCAGCCGGACGCCACCGTGGTGCCGGTGATCGCGGGTGCTGCGGCTTCTCGATGGACCGAGGTCATCGAGGCGGGCCTGGCGAGCGCCTGAGCGGGCGCTCGGCGGCGACTACGCCTCAGCGCGCACCGGCATCACGAGCGGGTCGAAGACCCGGGGGAGCGGGCCGGATGCCGCGTCCACCGGCATCCCTTCGCGAGCCCAGTACTCGAACCCGCCGATCATCTCGCGCACGGTGTAGCCGAGCTGCGCGAACTCGACCGCGCCGCGGGCGCCGCCGTTGCAACCGGGGCTCCAGCAGTAGACGACCACCGGGGTGCCCGCCGGGATCTCCTGCGGTGCGCGGATCGCGATTTCCCGGTAGGGCATGTGCAGCGCGCCACGCGCGTGTCCCTGGTCCCACGCCTCTCGGTTGCGCACGTCGACGAGCACGAACCGGTCGCCGGCCTTCTGAGCGGCGTAGACGTCGCTGGGGTCCGTCTCGTGCCGCAGCTTCGTCTGGAAGTAGGTGAGTGCGTCTGTGGGGGAGGAGGTCATGTCTCGACGCTAAGGGAATGACAATGCGGCGGGGTCCGGCCTGTCGGTCAGACCCCGCCGCATTTCTGCCAGAGAGGCAGTCAGCTGTTCGAGCTGTCGTCCTTCTTCCGCGGCGCGTCGTCGACCACGATGATGTTCGACGGGCGGTTGGCGGTCTCGGGGTTGTGGCCGTCGTCGATCGGGTGCAGCGGCGCGTTCGGCACGCCGGCACGCTCGTGAGCCCCGCGGAGCTCCTCCTGCTCCTCGTGCGCGATGTGCTCGAGCGCGTGGTGCTGGTGGGCGATCGCAGCATCCAGCTCGGTCTGCGTGACCGGCGAGAGGCGGTCCTCGAAGAACCAGCGCGACAGCGAGGCGCGGACGTTCTGGTGCCAGGGGATACGGCCGTTGTCGTTGGGACGGACCACCAGGGGCTCGTGGACCTCGAAATCGATCAGCTTGACACGCTCGTACGCGTCGACGGGCTGGTGGACCTCGATGTACTCGCCGCCGGGCAGGCGGACGATACGACCCGACTCGTAGCCGTGGAGCGCGATCTCGCGGTCCTTCTTCTGCAGTGCGATGGCGATCCGCTTCGAGACGAAGTAGCCGACGATCGGACCGATGAACAGCAGCGCCTGGAGGGAGTGGATCACCCCTTCCATCGTCAGGTGGAAGTGCGTGGCGATGATGTCCGACGACGCGGCGGCCCACAGGACGGCGTAGAAGATGACGCCTGCGACACCGATGGCGGTGCGGGTCGGCGCGTGACGCGGCCGCTGCGCGATGTGGTGCTCTCGCTTGTCACCCGTGACCCACGCCTCGATGAACGGGTAGACCGCCACGAGGACGATAAACAGACCGAGCACCGCGACCGGGAGCAGGATGCCGAACGAGAACGTGTGGTCGAACAGGACCAGGTCGAGGTTCGAGGGTGCCAGACGCAGGGCGCCGTCCGCGAAGCCGATGTACCAGTCGGGCTGGGTGCCGGCGGAGACGGGGGACGGGTCGTACGGACCGTAGTTCCAGATCGGGTTGATCGTGAACATCGAGGCGATGAGGACGAGCACACCGAACGTGATGAACAGGAAGCCGCCCATCTTCGACATGTAGATCGGGACCATCGGGTAGCCCACGACGTTGTCGTTCGTGCGGCCGGGGCCGGCGAACTGGGTGTGCTTGTTGATGATCATCAGCATCAGGTGAGCTGCGATCAGGGCGATGAGGATCAACGGCAGCAGCAGGATGTGCAGCGTGTAGAGGCGGCCGACGATCGCCATACCCGGGAACTCGCCGCCGAAGAGGAGGTACGAGGTCCAGGTGCCGATCAGCGGCAGACCCTTGATCATGCCGTCGATGATGCGGAGGCCGTTGCCCGAGAGCAGGTCGTCCGGCAGCGAGTAGCCGGTGAATCCGAGCGCCATGGCGAGGATGAACAGGACGAACCCGATCACCCAGTTGAGCTCACGCGGCTTGCGGAACGCGCCCGTGAAGAAAACGCGCAGCATGTGCACGCCGATCGCGGCGATGAACAGCAGCGCGGCCCAGTGGTGCAGCTGGCGGACGAGCAGACCACCGCGGAGGTCGAAGGAGATGTTCAGCGTCGACTCGAGAGCAGCGGACATCTCGATGCCGCGCAGCGGTGCGTACGCGCCGTTGTAGTGCGTGGGCGCCATCGAGGCTTCGAAGAAGAACGTCAGGAACGAGCCCGACAGGAAGACGACGACGAAGCTCCAGAGCGCGATCTCGCCCAGCATGAACGACCAGTGGTCGGGGAAGATCTTGCGGCCGATCTCCTTGACGAGCCCAGAGATGCTGGTGCGCTCGTCGAGGTAGTTGGCCGTGGCGCCGATGAAGCGGCCGCCGAGCGGCTTCTCAGCCGGCTTGGCCACCGCTGTGGTGGACGAGGATTCAGTCACGGTGCTCAATGACGCTCCCAGAAACTTGGCCCGACGGGCTCTTCGAAGTCGCTCTTGGCGATCAGGTATCCGTCTGCGTCGACCGTGATGGGCAGCTGGGGGAGCGGGCGGGCGGCCGGGCCGAAGATGACCTCGGCGCCGCGCGACACGTCGAACTGCGACTGATGGCAGGGGCAGAGCAGGTGGTGGGTCTGCTGCTCGTACAGCGCGACGGGGCATCCGACGTGCGTGCAGACCTTCGAGTACGCGACGATCCCGTCGTAGGACCAGTCGAGGCGGTTGTACTCGGCGGGCAGCTGCTCGGGGAGCAACCGCATCAGGAGGACGATGGCCTTGGCCTTCTCCTCGAGGTATCCATCCAGGTGGTCGACGTCCTTGAGGGACTCGGGGATGACGTGCACAGCGGAGCCGAGCGCAACGTCGGCGGCGCGGATGGGGAGTCCGGACGGGTCGTGCGCGAGGCGCTCACCCTCCTTCCACATCGTGTGCTTGAGCAGCGCAACCGGGTCCCCCGCGAGCGGGTGCTCCTCCGAGGCGTGCGGCGCCAGGCCGCGGAACAGCGTCACGCCCGGGACGATCGAGGCGACGAGGGCAGCGATGAGACCGCCACGGATGGCGGTGCGACGGCCGAACCCGGACTCCTCATTGGCCTCACGGAAGACGTCGACGGCAGCCTCGCGTGTCGACTCCTTGCCGCGGGTCGAATGGCGCGCCTCGATGTGCTCCTTGTCGGGCATGATCGCCTTCGACCAGTGGATCGCAGCGATACCGATGGTCAGTAGCGCGAAGCCGATGCCGAGGCCGATGAACAGGTTGTTCGCCCGGATGTCGCCGAAGGCGCCGCTCTCGATCGGGAACAGCATGTACGCGGCGACAGCCCAGAGGCTGGCGGCGAGCGAGATGTAGAACAGCGTGTAGACGGTGCGGACCGCGCGGGCCATGGCCGCCGGATCCTTGTCGGTCACGCGCTCGCGGTGCGGCGGCAGACCGGGGTTCTGCACGGGGTCGGCGACCGCGACGACGAGACCCGACGAAGGCTGAGGAGCCTTCTCGAGCGCCTGCGGCTCTTCCTCGTGTGACATTGTGCTCCTCGTCCGTGAAATTCTGTGCGTCGGTGGTGGGTCAGTTGGACTTCGCGGTGATCCACACCGCGATGCCGATCAGCGTGCCGATCCCGAAGATCCAGATGAACAGACCCTCGGAGACCGGTCCGAGCGATCCGAGCGTGAAGCCACCCACGGGCTCGCTCTTCTGGAGGTACATCAGGGACGAGATGATGTCGCGCTTCTCGTCGGGCGTGATGGTCATGTCGTTGAAGACCGGCATGTTCTGCGGGCCGGTGACCATGGCCGCGTAGATGTGCAGAGGGCTGGTCTTGGTCAGAGCCGGAGCGTACTTGCCCTCGGTCAGAGCACCACCGGCGGCGGCGACGTTGTGGCACATCGCGCAGTTGATGCGGAAGAGCTCGGCGCCCTCGGTGAGGTTACCTTCACCGTCGAGGATCCGCTCGTCCGGGTAGGTCGGGCCGGGGGCGACCGACTGCACCCAGGCGGCCATCGCCTTGATCTGGTCCTCGGTGAACTGCGGGGCCTTCTGAGGAGCCTGCGGACCTTGGGCCTGCAGCGGCATGCGGCCGGTGGAGACCTGGAACTCGACGGACAGCTCTCCCACTCCGTAAAGGGAGGGGCCGTCCGCCGTGCCTTCGAGGTCGAGGCCGTGGCACGTCGCGCAGTTCGCCTGGAACAGCTTCTTGCCGTCCTCGACGGTGAGCGTGGAGGTCTCGGTCGACGTCGTCGAGGCCATCGCCGCGGACGCACCGGCGTAGATGCCACCCGTGAGCAGCAGGCCGACGCCGATCAGAGCGGCGGCCGCCCACTTGCTGCGACGGCCCGTCTGCCGACGCGGGGTCTTGGATGCCATTGAGGAACTCAGCTCCGCTCTGTGTTACCGGATGAAGTAGATGACGGCGAAGAGGATGATCCACACCACGTCGACGAAGTGCCAGTAGTACGACACGACGATCGCGGAGGTCATCTCCTTTCGACCGAAGTTCTTGACGGCGAAGGCGCGTCCGATGATGAGCAGGAAGGCGATGAGGCCACCCGTCACGTGGAGAGCGTGGAAGCCCGTCGTCAGGTAGAAGGCCGACGCATACGAGTCGGCGCTGATGGGCATGCCCTCCGCGATCAGGGTGGCGTACTCCCACACCTGACCGGACACGAAGACGGCGCCCATGATGAAGGTCACGTAGAACCACTCGACCATGCCCCACTGGCGGAAGTTCCAGAGGGAACCGCGGCGGTAGGGCTGGAAGCGCTCGGCGGCGAAGACGCCGGCCTGCGCCGTGAACGACGACAGCACCAGGATGAGGGTGTTCACCGCGGCGAACGGGATGTTCAGCAGCTCGGTGCGGGCGGCCCACAGCTCCGGCGAGGTGTTGCGGATCGTGAAGTAGATGGCGAAGAGGCCGGCGAAGAACATGACTTCGCTGCCGAGCCACACGATCGTGCCGACGGCCACCGGGTCCGGTCGTTTCACCGAACGCAGTGCCTGGTTGTATGTCGCGGGAGTGGTCGTCACGCTCCCCATTATGGCCGATGTTGGGGGAGGGTTTCGCATTCCTGAAGGTACTCGTCCCTTTCTCCGGCATCGGATCGTGCGATGTCCGGGCCGCGAGTCGCCTGACAGAGTGCTGAGTAGGATCGGGAGGCATGGCGGACATGTACTCCTGGCCCGAAATCCTCACCTCGGTGCTCTCCGGGCAGGACCTCAGCGTTTCGGAGTCGACGTGGGCGATGCGCCAGGTCATGCAGGGCGACGCGACTCCCTCCCAGCTCGCCGCCTTCCTCGTGGCGCTGCGCGCCAAGGGTGAGACGGTCGACGAGGTCGTCGGGTTCCGCGACGCCATCCTCGAGGCCGCGGTGCCTCTCCCGGTGCCGGCCGATGTGCTCGACATCGTCGGCACGGGCGGTGATCGTTACGGGACCGTGAACGTCTCGACCACGGCGTCGGTGATCGTGGCGGCCACCGGCATCCCGGTCGTGAAGCACGGCAACCGCGCCGCCAGCTCCAAGTCGGGGTCGTCGGACGTGCTCGCCGCGCTCGGCGTCGACCTGACGAGTTCGCCGGAGCGGGTCGCCGAGGTGCTCGACGAGGTGGGCATCACCTTCGCCTTCGCGTCCGCCTTCCACCCCGGGTTCCGTCACGCCGGCCCCACGCGCGCCGAGCTCGGCATCCCGACCGTCTTCAACTTCCTGGGCCCGCTGTGCAACCCGGCGCGCGCGGAGGCCAACGCCGTCGGCGTGGCACACGTCGACCGGGTGCCGCTCATCACGGGCGTCTTCCAGACGCGCGGCGCGACGGCGCTCGTCTTCCGGGGTGACGACGGCATGGACGAACTCACGACGACGGGTCACAGCCGGGTCTGGGAGATCAGTCGAGGCGACGTCCGCGAGCACGACTTGGACCCCCGTGATCTGGGCATCCCGCGTGCGGAGATCGCCGACCTCCTCGGCGGGGACGCCGAGCACAACGCGGGCGTCGTCCGCCGTGTCCTGCAGGGTGAGACGGGACCGGTGCGCGACATCGTCCTCCTGAACGCCGCCGCAGGCATCGTGTCGTACCGCCTGTTCCGGGATGCCGGTCAGCTGCAGCTGTCCTTCGTGGAACGCCTCGCGGAGGCGTATGCCGAAGCGGCGGCGGCCGTCGACTCGGGCGCGGCAGCGGCGAAGCTCGACGCCTGGGTCGCGGCATCCGGGCGCTGAGGCCGACATGGATCCGATCGAGGCGCTGACGGAGATCGCTGAGCTCCTCGAGCGTGATCGCGCCTCCCGGTACAAGTCGAAGGCGTTCCGCGCCGCCGCGAAGACCCTGGCGGACCTGACCGCGGACGAGCGAGCCGACCTGCCCCGCCTCCGTGCGCGGAAGGGGATCGGCGGATCCACATTCGCCGTGATCAGCGAGGCGATGTCCGGTCGGGTGCCCACCTACCTCGCGGACCTCCGGGAGCGCGTATCACCGCCCGTCGCGTCGGCGCTGCGTTCGCATCTGCGCGGCGACCTGCACGCGCACTCCGAGTGGTCGGACGGTCTCACGTCCATCGACCTGATGGTCGAGGCGGCGCGTGCCCTCGGCCACGAGTACCTGGCGCTGACGGACCATTCGCCGCGCCTGCGCGTCGCCCGCGGTCTCTCCGCCGAGCGCCTGCGCGAGCAGCTGACGCTGATCCCCGGGTTCGGCGACGCGACGTTCACGCTGCTGAGCGGCATCGAGGTCGACATCCTCGACGACGGATCATTGGACCAGGAGGACGAGCTCCTGCGTTCGCTGGACGTCGTGGTCGCGTCGGCGCACTCGGCACTCCGCATGGAACGCGGGCCGATGACCCGGCGGCTCGTTGCGGCGGCATCCGATCCCCGTGTGGACGTGCTCGGTCACGTCACGGGCAGGCTCGTCTCGGGGTCGCGGGGGACGCGGCCGCCCTCGACCTTCGACGCGCGCGCGGTGTTCGAAGCGTGCGCCGAATACGGCACCGCCGTCGAGATCAATTCGCGCCCGGAGCGCGAGGATCCGCCGGACGACCTGCTCGCCCTGGCGATCGAAGCGGGATGCCTCTTCTCGATCGACTCCGATGCGCACGCGCCGGGGCAGTTGTCCCTGCTCGATCACGGTGCGATCCGCGCGGAGCGCGCGGGGGTTCCTCCCGAGCGCATCATCACGACGTGGCCGCTGACGCGCCTGCGGGACTGGAAGGCGTCGCGCTGAGTCACGCTCGGGCCGACAGCGCTGCTGCGGCTCGGGTCGCGGAGGATCCGAGCGACCAGGCCTCCGCGAGTCCGGCGACCGCGGTGTCATCGGGCGCGACGATGCGCGAGTCGACCTGTGGCAGCTCGAGCGTGCGGACGACCTCGACCACACGCGGGGCGACGTCGAGGTAGTCGCTCGCCGCGAGGATCTTCGTCCGCACGCCGGCGCTCATCCCTTCGCCGGCCTCGGCGGCCCGACGGATGCCGGGCAGGTCGCCGTGGGCCGCGAGGAGCGTGGCCGCCGTCTTCTCGCCGACCCCCGCGACTCCCGGGAGTCCGTCGGATGCGTCGCCGCGCATCGCGGCGAAGTCCGCGTACTGGGTCGGAAGGATCCCGTACTTGCTGACGATGACCGCGTCGGTGAGTTCTTCGAGCTTGCTCATGCCCCGCCCCGTGTAGACGACGCGGACGCCGCGCGCATCGTCGACGAGCTGGAACAGATCGCGGTCGCCGGTGACGACATCGACGGGGATCGCGCTCGTCGAGGCCAGCGTGCCGATGACGTCGTCGGCCTCGTGCTCCGCTGCGCCGATGATGGGGATGCGGAGGGTCCCGAGAGCCTCGCGGATCACGGGCACCTGGATCTCGAGGGGATCGGGGACCTCCTCGACGTCCGGTGCGGTCGCGACTTCCTGCGCGACGCGGTGGGCCTTGTACGACGGGATGAGGTCGACTCGCCACTGCGGACGCCAATCATCGTCCCAGCAGGCGACGAGGTGGGTCGGTTCGTAGGTGGTGACGAGCTTCGCGATCATGTCGAGGAATCCCCGTACAGCGTTGACGGGCCGCCCGTCGGGCGCCTTCACGGTGTCGGGCACGCCGTAGAAGGCGCGGAAGTAGAGGCTGGCGGAGTCGAGCAGCATGAGGCGTGCGGTCACGCGCTCATCCTCGCATTCAGCATCCCGGACCGCTCGGGTCTTCGTCGCAGGTGCGCTGCACCAGCGCCGTGTCGACGTCGACGACGCGGATGAGGGTCGACGGCGAATCGATCGCGAGGGTGCCGGGGACGGCGAACCAGCCGCCGCCCGCGTCGGCCTCCGCGACGTAGCGGATCGTGACGCCCGCGCTGTACTCCCCGGGTGCGCTGTAGCTGTGGCTGGTGTCGGTGGCGGTGAACTGCGGGACGTCGAGCTCCTGCCAGGAACGCCCTGGCGTCCGAGTCTCGCGGGTGGTGCCGTCGCCGTAATCGAAGACGAAGGACACAGGGGTGAATCGAACGGTCACCGGGACGTCGAAGATCTCACCGTCCACCGTGTGCTCGGTGGCAGCAACCACGAAGTTGGTCGGCATGCCCACCACGCCGAACCCGTCGGGCTCACCCACGACCTGCGGCGGTGAGGGCGCGAAATGCGCGACGTCGTCGATGGTGGCGGTGGTCGGATCGGGTGCCGCGGGCGCGGGATCCGGGTCCACGGGGTCCTGCTCCGCCTGCTCGGCACCGGGCAGTGGCGCGGTGCCGGGGGCGGTGACCGGGGCCGTGCAGGCGAGGTCGAAGGCGCAGTCGACCAGCCATTGCTCCCGCGTGCGGCCGCCCGGGTAGTACGCGTTCGGGTCGCGCGGGGGCGGAGGCGTCAGGATCGGGGCGTTCGTGCCGCCGCCGTTGTTCTCGTTGCCGCGGGCGGGTGAGCGAGGGGTCGTGGTCTCGGTGCGTGTGGCCCCGATCGAGACCGAGGAAGAGTCATTCTCGATCGCGCAATTGGTCCACGTGTTGGATCCGACACATTCGCCTCCCGCGGCCCAGGCGCGTGTCTCCTGGCCAACTGCGGCGAATGCTAAGAGTCCGACGAGGAGAAGAGCAGATTGTGATCGCGTCAGCACCTGTCATCCTCAATCGCTGTACTCGCAACGATGCGAGCGCCCGTAACAGATGTGGGATCCTGCTCGATCTCTACGTCCAGCGCGAAGATGTCAGGGCGATCAGGCGAAACCCGGGATTGACCGGCGGCGTCGACCACTGCGACTCCCGAGACGTCCTGACAGACCAGGATCTGTGCTGGCATCTCTCCGGCCGAGATCGATGGCACCTCAGTTTCTCCGGACACCCTCCAGCCATCCGCGTGCATTTGTGTGAGGGTCTTCTTCTCGCTGGCTAGCGCCTCGCCGTCCAGTAAGGAATAGACGGGCTCGAAGGTGGCGGGGTCGCTGAGGTCGACACGGTTCAGGGCGTCGACGTAGGCGCGGTAGGTCGCCTCGGCGGCGGCGAAGGCTTCCTCTTCCGAAGCGAAGCCGGTCGGCGTGGGCGTCGGCGTCGGTGCACTCGCGGGCGCGCACGCCGCGAGGGCCGCCGCGAGCACGGTCGTCGCCAGCAGGGCAGCACAACGTCGAGCGGTCATGCGACCACGGTAGTGACCGGGGCCGCCCTCCTCGCGGGTTCTCCACAGCGCGTAAGCTCGCGGGCGTCGATCATGCGGCGGGGGAGGGAACATGTCGTTCGGGGCTGCGGCATCCGCTCATCGGGGGCGTCGGCCTGCGCCGGACGCGCTCTGTCCCTGCGGCCGACGGGCGTTCGCGGCATGCTGCGGACCCGTCCTCGACGGCGTTCCCGCCGAGACGCCCGAGGACCTCATGCGGTCCCGATA
Organism: Microbacterium oleivorans; assembly: GCF_023715745.1. GTDB lineage: Bacteria > Actinomycetota > Actinomycetes > Actinomycetales > Microbacteriaceae > Microbacterium > Microbacterium oleivorans_D. The sequence goes on from NZ_JAMBOV010000003.1 coordinate 99,481, forward strand.
CACGGCGTTCGCGCTGGCGGATGCCCGGCACCTCGCCGACACCTGGTGGCCTGCGACGCGCCCCGATGACGTGTCGGTGGATGACGGGACCTCGTGGCTCGGCCTCGAGGTGCTCCGTTCTGAGACGACTCCCGACGGCCGCACGGGTCGAGTAGCGTTCCGGGCCCGATGGCGAGACACGGCGACGGGGGAGAGCCGACTCCTCGAGGAAGACAGCAGGTTCCTGAGGCGCGCTGGTCGCTGGTACTACGCAGACGCTCTCTGATACCCTGGAGTGTCACACGCGTGGCCCTTGCGCCGCGCCCGCGTGACATTGCACGAACAACCACCCTGCCACGATCGGTTGCCGCACGTCCTCGTGCGGACTGGCCCCGTGGCCCGAACACAACACCATCCAAGGACAACCCCCTACATGACTAACGCAACGACCGCCCCGGCCACCAAGCAGGTCGCCATCAACGACATCGGATCTGCTGAGGACTTCCTGGCCGCGGTCGAGAAGACCCTGAAGTTCTTCAACGACGGAGACCTGATCGAAGGCACCGTCGTGAAGATCGACCGCGACGAGGTCCTCCTCGACGTCGGCTACAAGACCGAGGGTGTCATCCCCTCGCGTGAGCTCTCGATCAAGCACGACGTCGACCCCAACGAGGTCGTCAACGTCGGCGACCAGGTCGAGGCCCTCGTCCTCCAGAAGGAGGACAAGGAAGGCCGCCTGATCCTCTCCAAGAAGCGCGCGCAGTACGAGCGCGCCTGGGGAGACGTCGAGAAGATCAAGGAGAACGACGGTGTCGTCACCGGCTCCGTCATCGAGGTCGTCAAGGGTGGTCTCATCGTCGACATCGGCCTCCGCGGCTTCCTCCCCGCGTCGCTCATCGAGCTGCGTCGCGTCCGCGACCTGACGCCGTACCTCGGCCAGGAGATCGAGGCGAAGATCCTCGAGCTCGACAAGAACCGCAACAACGTCGTGCTCTCGCGCCGCGCCCTGCTCGAGCAGACGCAGTCCGAGTCGCGTTCGAACTTCCTCAACAACCTCCACAAGGGTCAGGTCCGCAAGGGCACCGTCTCGTCGATCGTCAACTTCGGTGCGTTCGTCGACCTCGGTGGCGTCGACGGCCTCGTCCACGTCTCGGAGCTCTCGTGGAAGCACATCGAGCACGCATCCGAGGTCGTCGAGGTCGGCCAGGAGGTCACCGTCGAGATCCTCGAGGTCGATCTCGACCGCGAGCGCGTCTCCCTGTCGCTGAAGGCGACGCAGGAGGACCCGTGGCAGGTCTTCGCCCGCACCCACGCGATCGGTCAGGTCGCGCCGGGCAAGGTCACCAAGCTCGTCCCGTTCGGTGCGTTCGTCCGCGTGGCCGACGGCATCGAGGGCCTCGTGCACATCTCCGAGCTGTCGGGCAAGCACGTCGAGCTCGCCGAGCAGGTCGTCTCCGTCGGTGAAGAGGTCTTCGTCAAGATCATCGACATCGACCTCGAGCGCCGCCGCATCTCGCTGTCGCTGAAGCAGGCCAACGAGTCGGTCGACCCCAACGGCACCGAGTTCGACCCGGCCCTCTACGGCATGGTCACCGAGTACGACGAGAACGGCGAGTACAAGTACCCCGAGGGCTTCGACCCCGAGACCAACCAGTGGAAGGAAGGCTTCGACGAGGCCCGCCTCGCCTGGGAGGCCGAGTACGCCGCTGCTCAGGGTCGCTGGGAGGCTCACAAGGCCGCCGTCGCCAAGGCTCTCGAGGCCGAGGCTGCTGCTCCCGCCGACTCGGGCTCGTCGTCCTTCTCGTCCGAGGTCTCGAGCGGTGCCGGCACCCTCGCCGACGACGAGGCGCTGGCTGCTCTCCGCGAGAAGCTGTCCGGTCGCTGATCGACACCCGCATCACTGAGGGGTCGGAGCCGAGTGCTCCGGCCCCTCGGTCGTTTCCGGGCGGATGCCGCGGCGGCGTCCGGGCCGGTAACGTTCTCGTGTGGCAGATGCGGATCAGGGCGCGGCTCACGCTCACAGCGTGCCCACGGCTCCGCCCGCCGCCGGCGCGCGCGCCGAGCGGGCTGCGCGCTCGCGCGTGCCCTTGACGGAGCTGCGCGATCGGGTCGTCGCGAACAATCAGATCCTTCTGACCGCGATCGTCGCCGGCATCTTCCTGTCCGGTTTCCCCGGTGGATGGATAGCGCAGGCCTCCACCTTCGCGGCCGGAGTCGTGCTCGTCGTCGTCGCCGCCCTCGCCAGCCTGGCCGTGCCCTGGTCGCGCATCCCCCCGTCGTGGGTCGCGATCGTCCCGCTGGTGGACATCGTCGCCATCGGGCTGATGCGCACGTCGGATGTGCCCGGGGTCGCCCTGCTGTGGGCGTTTCCCACTATGTGGCTGTCGAGCCTCGGGCGGGTCTGGCTGATCGTCGGCTGCGTCGGATCGATCAGCGCCTACTGGATCGCGCTCGCCCTCGCGCCGTCATTCGAATTCACCTGGGGGATCATCGTCCTCCCCGCGGTCGTGATCGCGATCGGTGTCACCACCTACAACGGCACGCGTCGCTTCCAGGCTCAGCGCGCACTCCTCGACAAGCAGAACGTCCGCTTGGCGGCGGCACTCCGGCACGCCAGCCGTCAGGAGCAGCTGCTCACCGAGGTCCTGGACACCGTCGACTTCGGGGTGCTCCGTGTCGGCACGGACGGGGAGATCACCTTCGTCAACGACGCTCTCGGCAAGTTCCAGCAGCGGATCCCGAGTTTCGGCCGGCTCGGCGCCACGCAGGAGATCTACGCCGCCGACGGCGAGACCCCCCTCGCACCGGACGAACGCCCCCTCGCCCGCATCCTCCGGGGCGAGACCTTCAGCGACCTCGTCGTCTGGTTCCCCATCTCGGAGTCCCGACGGGCCGCGATCAGCCTGACCGCACGTCGCATGAAAGATGCCGACGGGCGGCCCGCCGGCATCGTCCTCGTCGCGCGCGACGTCACCGAGGAGCGCACCGCCCTCAAGGCGCGGGACAGCCTGGTCGCGTCGGTCTCCCATGAGCTGCGGACGCCGCTGACCTCGATCATCGGGTACCTCGAGCTCGTCCTCGACCATGAGGATCTGCCTCCGGCGATCGCTCGCCAGGTCGACGTGGCCTACCGCAACAGCGAACGTCTCCTCGGGATCGTCTCGGGGATCCTTGCCGCCTCGACCGCGTCGCGCATGTCGGTCGAGGTCACCCTTTCTCCGCAGGAGACGGACCTCGCCGACGTCGTGGCGGCGGCGGCATCCGATCTCGGACCGGTGGCGCGCGACCGGGCGATCCGGATCGACACGAGCGACCTGCTCCCGACCCCCGCGTTCATCGACGCGGCGCGCGTCCGGCAGGTCGCCGACAACCTGCTCAGCAACGCCATCAAGTTCAATCGCGACGGCGGCACCATCACCGTGGGCGCGTCGACCGACGGCAGGCACTCCTGGTTCCTCGTCCGTGACAGCGGCATCGGACTCTCCTCGGAAGATCAGGAGCGGGTGTTCGAGCGCTTCTTCCGCGCCGAGAGCGGAGTGCCGGGCACCGGGCTCGGTCTCGCCATCAGCAGGGAGATCGTCCGGGCCCACGGCGGCGACATCACCGTGACATCGACGCTGGGGCTCGGGACGACCTTCATGGTGCGGTTGCCCGCCACGGCGGACACCGCGGCCGAAGCGGCTGATCGCTCCGCCTCGGGGGACGACGAGCGATGACCCTGGACCTCTTCTCGGTGACCGTCATGACGGCCATCGTCGCTCTGACCGCCGCGGGGATCTTCGTCGTGGAGACTTTGCGCCGCCGCGACACCGGAGCGGGCCGCCTCTGGGCCGTGGGCTACCTCTGCGGAACGGCGACGACCTTCGCCTACATCTCATGGGCCTCGGGGATCGGCGGCGCCGTCGCGATCGCCATCGGGAACGCGTCGTTCGCGCTCACCCCCGCGTTCATCTGGCTCGGGAACCGCCGCTTCAACGACCGCCCCATCACCTGGCCCGCTGTGATCGTCGGAGTGCTCACGGTCGCATCGTTCCTCGCCGCGGTGATCCGAGTGCCCGAAGACGGCAGCTGGGGCGGCTGGCCCGTCATGGTGGTGACCATCATCGGATTGTTCGCCGCGGGGGGTGTCGAAGCGCTGAGGCGTCCGATGGGGCGGGTCGGGAACGCGCAGCTGTTCGCCTTCGTACTCCTCGCCGCCGCCGTCTACTACAGCGCGCGGCTCGTGGTGTTCCTCGCGGACGGGCCGGAGGGCGACTTCTTCACGACGTGGTTCGGATCCGTGTCGGCCAACATCGCCACCGTCGTGCTGACCATGGTCGCTGTCGTCGTGACCTCCATCCTCCGTTCCACCAAGAGCGCGACGCGCCGTTTTGAGTGGCTGAGCGAGAACGGTGTCGCCGCGGACGGCGTGATGCTCGCGGGGACCTATCGCGACGCGCTCCGCGACGTGGCCGAACGGGCGAGCTGGCGGCAGGATCTGCTGAGCGTCGTCGTCGTGGGCATCGACGGCATGGACGAGATGGCTGCGGCGTTCGGGTCGGATGCCGCAGACGAGCTCGCGGCGCAGTGGCGGCGCGCCGTGCGCCGACACGCCCCGGCGTCGGCGTTCGTGGGGGAGGACGGCGACTCGACCCTGTCGGTGTGCGTCGTCTCGAGTACCGCGGCGGAGGCACGCCGTCAGGCGGCGGCGATCTACCGCGGCTGCATCGACGACCTCGCCGGCAACCCGACGGGGCTGCTGCCGATCGTCGGTGTGGGGGTCGCGCTGACGGAGACGATGGGGTACGAACCGATCGTGCTGCTGAACGCCGCGCGAGCGGCGGCGCTCCGCGCCTCCCGCAGCTTGGAGGCCTCCGTTCTGTTCGGCGGCCCCGATGACCGCGGACCCGCCCGGGTCTGACGTGGCGTGGCATCCTCGGAGGGTGACTCTCATCGCATTGACCGGCGGCATCGCGTCGGGGAAGTCCACGATCGCGCGTCGACTCGCCGAGCATGGCGCGGTGATCGTCGACGCGGACGCCATCGTCCGCGAGGTGCAGCGAGCCGGGTCGCCGGTGCTCGCAGAGATCGCGGCCTCCTTCGGCGACGACGTGCTGACGCAAGCGGGCGAACTGGACCGCCCGCGTCTCGCATCACGCGTCTTCGGTGATGAGGATGCCGTGCGCACGCTCAACGCGATCGTGCACCCGGCGGTCCGGGCCGAGTCCGCCGCGCGCTTCGCCGCAGCCCACGCCGCCGATCCGGGAGCGATCGTCGTCTACGACGTGCCGCTGCTCCTGGAAGCCCGAGCCGAGGATCCCTGGGAGCTGGTGGTCGTGGCCCACGCGCCCGTCGAGCTGCGCCGGGAGCGGCTCGTCTCGCTGCGGGGGATGAGCCCCGCCGACGCCGACGCCCGCATCGCGTCGCAGGTCGACGACGGTCGCCGGCTCGCGATCGCCGATGTCGTGATCGACACGACCGGGTCGATGGAGGAGACGGTCGCGCAGGTCGATGCGCTGTGGGAGCGCCTGACCCGCTGAGGTCCACGCCGACGGCGAACGCCGGAGCCGGTGTCGGAGGCCACGCCTACGCTGGGAGCATGCAGACCACGCGCTCCGTCCGACCCTTCGAGGTCGTCAGCGAGTACCAGCCCAGCGGCGATCAGCCGCAGGCGATCGCGGACCTCGCCTCCCGCATCAATGCGGGCGAGACCGATGTCGTCCTGCTCGGTGCGACGGGTACCGGTAAGTCCGCGACGACGGCCTGGCTGATCGAGCAGGTGCAGCGTCCGACTCTCGTGCTCGCACACAACAAGACGCTCGCGGCGCAGCTCGCGAACGAGTTCCGCGATCTCATGCCTAACAACGCTGTCGAGTACTTCGTCAGCTACTACGACTACTACCAGCCCGAGGCGTACGTCCCGCAGACGGACACCTTCATCGAGAAGGACTCGTCGATCAACGCCGAGGTGGAGCGGCTGCGTCACTCCACGACCAACTCATTGCTGAGCCGGCGGGACGTCGTGGTCGTGTCCACGGTGTCGTGCATCTACGGCCTCGGTGCGCCGGAGGAGTACCTTCGCGCCATGGTCGCCCTGCAGGTGGGGGAGCGGTACGACCGTGACGCCCTCATCCGCAAGTTCATCGCGATGCAGTACAACCGCAACGACGTCGACTTCTCGCGCGGCAACTTCCGCGTCCGCGGCGACACGATCGAGATCATCCCGGTGTACGAGGAGTACGCCGTGCGGATCGAGCTCTTCGGCGACGAGATCGAGGCGCTGTACATGCTGCATCCGCTCACCGGCGACGTCGTGCAGAAGCTCGAGAGCGTGCCGATCTTCCCGGCATCCCACTACGTCGCGGGCACCGAGACGGTGCAGCGAGCGATCGGCACGATCGAGCACGAGCTCGAGGAGCGACTCAAGGAGTTCGAGTCGCAGGGCAAGCTGCTCGAGGCCCAGCGCCTGCGCATGCGCACAACCTTCGACCTCGAGATGCTGCAGCAGCTCGGATTCTGCTCGGGCATCGAGAACTACTCACGTCACCTCGACGGCCGGATGCCGGGCGAGGCACCGCACACTCTCCTCGACTTCTTCCCCGACGACTTCCTGCTCGTCATCGACGAGTCTCACGTCACGGTCCCGCAGATCGGTGCGATGTACGAGGGGGATGCCTCGCGCAAGCGCACGCTCGTCGACCACGGGTTCCGTCTGCCGAGCGCCATGGACAACCGTCCCCTCCGGTTCGATGAGTTCAAGCAGCGGATCGGTCAGACGGTGTACCTCTCGGCGACGCCCGGTCGGTACGAGATGGGGATCGCCGACGGTGTCGTCGAACAGATCATCCGTCCCACCGGGCTCGTCGACCCGGAGATCATCGTCAAGCCCTCGAAGGGGCAGATCGATGACCTGCTCGAGGAGATCCAGCTGCGCGTCGAGCGGGACGAACGGGTGCTCGTCACGACCCTCACCAAGAAGATGGCCGAGGAGCTCACGGACTTCCTCGGCGAGCACGGCGTCCGGGTGCGTTATCTGCACTCCGACGTGGACACGCTCCGACGGGTCGAGCTGCTGACCGAGCTGCGCCAGGGAGTGTACGACGTCCTCGTGGGCATCAACCTGCTCCGCGAAGGTCTCGACCTGCCCGAGGTGTCGCTCGTCGCGATCCTGGATGCCGACAAGGAGGGGTTCCTGCGCTCGGGGACGTCCCTCATCCAGACCATCGGCCGCGCGGCGCGCAACGTGTCCGGCCAGGTGCACATGTACGCCGACAAGATCACCGACTCGATGGCGGCCGCCATCGAGGAGACCGAGCGGCGTCGTGAGAAGCAGATCGCCTACAACCTCGAGAACGGCATCGACCCGCAGCCGCTGCGCAAGAAGATCGCGGACATCACCGATGCGCTCGCGCGCGAGGCCAGCGACACGCGCGACATGATGGACGGCCGCAGCAAGGGGAAGACCAAGTCCGGCAAGGGCAAGAGTCCGACGCCGCAGCTGCGGCGCGAGGGGATCGCAGCCGAGGGGGCGAACCAGCTCGAGGCAACGATCGAGGACCTCACCCGTCAGATGCTCGCGGCCGCCGACGAACTGAAGTTCGAACTCGCCGGACGGCTGCGCGACGAGGTGCAGGACCTCAAGAAGGAGCTACGCGCGATGGAGCGCGCCGGGCACGCCTGAGGCGCGTCAGGGGCAGTGCATCAGCGGCCGCTCGCCCGAGCGGTCGAAGGTGTGCATCGACATCGGGTGGCCGCAGAGCGGGCAGGCGCGTTCGCTCCTGACCGGCTCGGGCTCGGTCTCGTAGGGGCCGACCGAGGCGGGACCGGCGTACCGGATGAGGCGACTGTTCCACCACCGGTAGAACCCGCCGGCGGCACGGATCCGTTCCCGAAGCGGTGGTCGTGACTCCTGGTCGCCATTCATAATGATTAGTATACTAACTATTAGGACGAGGAGGATCGATGGATGACGATGACGTGCTGAAGCTCGAGAGCCAACTCTGCTTCGCGATCGTCACCGCCGCACGCAACGTCGTCGCGATCTATCGCCCTGTCCTCGAACCGCTCGGACTCACGCACCCGCAGTACCTCGTGATGCTCGCGCTCTGGGAGAGAGCGCCGCAGTCGCTCACCGAGTTGGCGACCGCCCTTGCGGTCGAGCCCGCCAGCTTGTCGCCGACCATCAAACGACTCGAGACGCAAGGACGAGTCGTCCGGCGCCGGCGCCCCGCGGACGAGCGTGTGCTCGACATCGCGCTGACCGATGACGGTGCGGCGCTCAGGGAGCGTGCACTCGACGTGCCGCGGCAGATCATGGCACGGGTCGGCCTCGGGGTGGCGGACGTCGAACGCTTGCGAGACGGCTTGCGGCCCTTCGCCGGAAGTCGACCCGCGCCCGAGGACTGATCGCCCGCAGCGAAGGGCGGAGCCCGTGTCGGTGGCCCAACCTAGGATTGACCGGTGCCCATCGTCCCCGTTCCCCACGCCTCCAAACTCAGTGTCCGCGGCGCGCGCGTCCACAATCTGAAGAACGTCGACCTCGAGATCCCCCGGGACTCGCTCGTCGTGTTCACCGGTCTGTCCGGCTCCGGGAAGTCGAGCCTCGCGTTCGACACGATCTTCGCCGAGGGTCAGCGGCGATACATCGAGTCGCTGAGCTCGTACGCGCGCCAGTTCCTCGGCCAGGTGGACCGCCCCGACGTCGACTTCATCGAGGGCCTCAGCCCGGCCGTGTCGATCGACCAGAAGTCGACGAACCGGAACCCTCGCTCGACGGTGGGCACCATCACCGAGATCAACGACTACATGCGTCTGCTGTGGGCGCGCGTCGGGGTTCCCCACTGCCCGGAGTGCGGCGAGAGGATCCAGCGGCAGACCGTGCAGCAGATCGCGGATCAGCTCATGGAGCTCCCGGAGCGGACGCGCTACCAGATCGTCGCACCCGTCGTGTCTCAGAAGAAGGGGGAGTTCGTCGACCTCTTCAAGGAGCTCTCCGCGAAGGGCTACGCCCGCGCGATCGTCGACGGCGAGGCGGTCCAGCTCGCGGAGCCGCCGACACTGAAGAAGAGCTACAAGCACGACATCGCCGTCGTCGTAGACCGCCTCGTGGCGAACCCCGACATCCTGAGCCGTGTCACCGACTCCGTCGAGACGGCGCTGGGGCTGGCCGGCGGCATCCTGCAGGTCAACTTCGTCGATGAAGAGGGTGACGACGCCTGGCAGAGCTACAGCGAGAAGCTCGCCTGCCCCAACGGTCACGCGCTGACGCTGACGGAGATCGAGCCCCGCACGTTCTCGTTCAACGCGCCTTTCGGTGCCTGCCCCGCCTGCTCGGGTCTCGGTACCCGGATGTCCGTCGACACCGAGCTGCTCCTCGGCGATGAAGAGCTCTCGATCGCCGAGGGTGTCATCGTCCCGTGGACGACGCAGGGCAAGGGCCTGTTCCAGTACTACGAGCGACTCCTCGTGGGTCTCGCGGACGACCTCGGATTCTCGCTCGACACACCGTGGAAGGACCTCCCCGCCGACGTACAGGACGCAGTCCTCACCGGCGAGAACTACAAGGTCACGGTCAAGTGGAAGAACCGGTACGGGCGCGAGATGCGGTACGCGTCGGGCTTCGAAGGTGTCATCCCGTACATCGAGCGCCAGTTCACGCAGGCCGAGACCGACACGCAGCGTCAGCGGTGGGCGGAGTTCCTCCGCGAGGTGCCCTGCCCGGTCTGCAACGGCGACCGCCTCAAGCCGGAGGTGCTCTCGGTGCTCGTCCACGGTCACTCGATCGCGGATGCCTCCCGCCTGAGCCTCGGCGAGGCGCAGCAGTTCTTCGCACAGCTCTCGCTGACCGACCGCGAGGCGACCATCGCGGCCGCGGTCCTCCGCGAGATCCGAGCGCGTCTGGACTTCCTCATCCAGGTCGGCCTCAACTATCTGAGCCTGAGCCGGGCTGCCGGCTCGCTCTCGGGCGGGGAAGCGCAGCGCATCCGTCTCGCCACCCAGATCGGGTCGGGGCTCACGGGTGTCCTCTACGTGCTCGACGAGCCCTCCATCGGACTCCACCAGCGTGACAACCGTCGCCTCATCGAGACGCTCGTGCGTTTGAAGAGCCTCGGCAACACGCTCGTGGTCGTCGAACACGACGAGGAGACCATCCACGCGGCCGACTGGATCGTCGACATCGGCCCGCGCGCCGGTGTCGAGGGTGGCAACGTCGTCCACTCGGGTCCGGTCGAACAGCTCTTGACGGACCAGGAGTCCATCACCGGCGCCTACCTGAGCGGCCGGCGTGCGATCCGGATGCCGAAGAAGCGGCGCAAGATCGACAAGGGCCGACAGCTGCGGGTCGTGGGGGCGCGGGAGAACAACCTCCAGAACGTCACGGTCGACTTCCCGCTCGGCGTCCTGACCGCCGTCACCGGGGTGAGCGGCTCCGGCAAATCCTCGCTCGTGAACGGCATCCTCTACGAGGTCCTCGCCACGAAGCTGAACGGCGCCCGACGGGTGGCCGGCAAGCACACCCGCGTCACGGGCCTCGAACACCTCGACAAGGTCGTGCACGTCGATCAGGCCCCCATCGGTCGCACGCCGCGCTCGAACCCGGCCACCTACACGGGTGTGTTCGACCGCATCCGTTCGCTGTTCGCCGAGACGACCGAGGCCAAGGCGCGCGGCTATCAGCCGGGTCGCTTCAGCTTCAACGTGAAGGGCGGCCGGTGCGAGGCGTGCTCGGGCGACGGCACCATCAAGATCGAGATGAACTTCCTGCCCGATGTGTACGTCGACTGCGAGGTCTGCCACGGCCAGCGCTACAACCGCGACACCCTCGCCGTGCACTACAAGGGCAAGAACATCGCTGAGGTGCTCGACATGCCGATCTCGGAGGCGGCTGACTTCTTCGAGCCGATCCAGGCGATCCACCGCTACCTCAAGACCCTCGTCGACGTCGGCCTCGGCTACGTCCGGCTCGGACAGTCGGCCACGACGCTCTCGGGAGGCGAGGCGCAGCGCGTGAAGCTCGCCACCGAGCTCCAGCGCCGCTCGAACGGGCGCACCATCTACGTGCTCGACGAGCCGACGACGGGTCTGCACTTCGAAGACGTGCAGCGCCTGCTCGAGGTCTTGAACAGCCTCGTTGACAAGGGGAACTCGGTGCTCGTCATCGAGCACAACCTCGACGTGATCAAGTCGGCCGACTGGGTCATCGACCTGGGACCGGAGGGCGGCTCGGGCGGCGGAACGATCGTGGCGACGGGGACCCCGGAGCAGGTCGCGACCGTATCGGAGAGCCACACCGGCCAGTTCCTCGCCGAGATCCTGGAAGTGGCTCCCGCGCGCAAGGCGGGCTGACGTGGCGTCCGCGCTGCCGTACAAGCCCAAGCCGGGAGAGATCCCCACGGATCCCGGGGTCTACCGGTTCCTCGATGCCGACGGGCGGATCCTCTACGTCGGCAAGGCCAAAAATCTGCGCGCGCGGCTGTCGAACTACTTCGCACCGCTGCACACCCTGCACGAGCGCACGCGTCGCATGGTGACGACGGCGGCCAAGGTCGAGTGGACGGTCGTGAAGACCGACATCGACTCGCTGCAGCTGGAGTACACCTGGATCCAGGAGTACTCGCCGCCGTTCAACGTCCGGTACAAGGACGATAAATCCTACCCGTACATGGCGGTGACGCTCGCCGACGAGGCCCCGCGGGTCATCGTGACGCGCAACCGCCGCATCCGCGGAGCGAAGTACTTCGGCCCGTACCCGAAGGTCTGGGCGGTCCACGACACGATCGACCAGCTCATCAAGGTGTTCCCGATCCGCACGTGCAGCGACTCGTCCTACAAGAAGGCGATGGCGACGGGGAGGCCCTGCTTCCCCGGGCAGATCGGTCGGTGCGGGGGACCCTGCTCGATGACGGTGACCATCGAGGAGCACCGCGCGATCGTCGACGACTTCGTCGCCTTCATGTCGGGCAGCGACAAACGGTTCACGAAGCGGCTCGAGGCGAGGATGCGCGAAGCGGCTGCCGCGATGGACTACGAGGCTGCAGCGTCGTACCGCGACAAGCTGCAGGCCCTCGACGCCGTCCTCAACCGCAGCGCGCTCGTGCTGAGCGAGGACACGGACGCCGACCTGTTCGGTGTCGCCGAGGACGAACTCTCCGCCGCGGTGCAGCACTTCGTCGTGCGCGGTGGCCGCGTCCGCGGGGTCCGTGCCACGACCATCGACAAAGAGCTGGACATCTCCGGTCCCGAGCTGGTGGACCAGATCCTGCAGCGCGCCTACGGCGCGGCATCCGCCGAGGACATCCCGCGTCAGGTGCTCGTGCCGACCCTTCCCGACGACGCCGCCGAACTCGAGCAGTGGCTGCAGTCGCGGCGCGGGAAGAAGGTGACGCTGCAGGTCGCACAGCGCGGGCAGAAGGCCGACCTCATGCGGACGGCCACACTCAACGCCCAACAGGCGCTCATGCTGCACAAGACCCGCCGCACCAGCGACTACACGGCCCGCACGAAGGCGCTGACGGATCTGCAGGAAGCCCTCGGCATGACCGAGGCGCCGCTGCGCATCGAGTGCTTCGACATCTCCCACCTCGGCGGGACGGGCGTCGTGGCGTCGATGGTGGTGTTCGAGGACGGCCTACCGCGGAAGGATCAGTACCGGTCCTTCTCGGTCGCCGAGACGACGGACGACACCGACTCGATGTACCAGGTGCTCATGCGGCGGCTCGCGCACATCGACCGCGACGAAGCCGAGCAGGAGGCGATCGATCCCACGGCGGACGGCGAGGTGGATGCCACCCGCAAGCGCCCGCGTTTCGCCTATCGTCCCCAGCTGCTGCTCGTCGACGGCGGACAGCCGCAGGTGCAGGCGGCGGCGCGTGCGCTGCGCGACGCCGGACACGACGAGATCGCGCTGTGCGGCATCGCGAAGCGGCTCGAGGAGGTGTGGCTGCCCGACGACGACTTCCCGGTGATCCTTCCGCGCTCCTCCGAGGCGCTCTACCTGCTCCAGCGGCTGCGTGACGAGGCGCACCGATTCGCGATCACGCACCAGCGCAAGAAGCGCGGTCGCGACATCACGACGGTGCTGGCGGAGGTGCCGGGACTCGGAGCGACCCGCATCAAGGCGCTGCTCCGCCACTTCGGCTCGGTCAGCCGCCTGAAGCAGGCGACACCCGAGGAGATCCAGGAACTCCCCGGTATCGGTCCCCGGCTGGCGGCCACGATCCATGCGCACCTCGCTGCCGGTTCGGATGCGGTGCCCGCCGGTGGTTAGGCTGGGATGACACGCGTGGAAGGCGGGGTGCGGATGGACGGCCAGACGACGGGCGAGGTCCTGATCGTCACGGGCATGTCCGGCGCAGGGCGCACGACGGCCGCGAACGCCCTCGAGGACCTCGACTGGTACGTCGTCGACAACCTGCCGCCGCAGATGCTGTCGCATCTGCTGGATCTCACGGCCCTCGCCGCCGATGCGCTGCCCCGGGTGGCCGCCGTCGTCGACGTCCGCGGCCGGCAGCTGTTCGGCGAGCTCCCCTCCGTCACGCACTCGCTGCGCGACGGAAGGCAGCTGCGGGTCCTGTTCCTCGACGCGTCGGACGATGTGCTCGTCCGACGGTTCGAAGCGGTCCGGCGTCCTCACCCGCTGCAGGGGGAGGGGACGATCCTCGACGGCATCCGTCGTGAACGCGAGCGGGTCGCAGCGATCCGCGAGGCCGCCGACGTCATCGTCGACACGAGCGGTCTCAACATCCACCAGCTGGCGAATCGCATCGTCGATCTGTTCAGCGCGGACGGCGACGCGCGTCACACCGTCACCGTGATGAGCTTCGGGTTCAAGTACGGCCTGCCGCCCGACGTCGACCTCGTGGCCGACATGCGGTTCCTCCCGAATCCCTACTGGGAGCCGACGCTGCGTGCGCTCACGGGCGAGGACGATGCCGTCCGCGAGTTCGTGCTCGAGCAGGAGGGCGCCCGCGAGTTCATCGACGCGTACGCGACAGCGCTCCGCCCGGTCCTGCAGGGCTATCAGCGCGAGAACAAGAGGCATTCGGTCATCGCGATCGGGTGCACCGGCGGCAAGCACCGATCCGTCGTCACGTCGTTCGAGCTGGCCGAGCGGCTGAGCGCCGAACCGGGCGTCGCGGTGCGGGTCGCGCACCGCGACCTGGGTCGCGAGTGACCGGTGCGCGAGTAAGCTGATCCTTTGTCCCCCTCGCCCCCACCGAAGGATCGCCGTGCCGCTGACTGCTGACGTGAAGACGGAACTCACCTCGGTGCGTGATCCGCGGCCCACGGCCCGCGTCGCAGAGCTCACGACGATCCTGCGCTTCTCGGGCGGGCTCCACTCGATCGCCGGCCGCGTCGCCGTCGAGGCCGAGGTGGAGACCGACACCCTGGCCCGCCGCGTCGCCCGGGACCTCGTGGAGATCTACGGAGTCCGGCCGGAACTCGCGCACGTCCAATCCTCCGGCGGACGGGCGGCCAACCTCGTCGCGGTCCGCGTCATCGAGGGCGGAGAGACCCTGGCGCGTCAGACCGGACTGCTCGACAACCGTCGACGCCCGGTCCGCGGACTGCCGAACAAGCTCACCACCGGCGCACGCCCCGACCTCGCCGCAGTCTGGCGCGGCGCGTTCCTCGCGGCAGGGACGCTGTCCGACCCGGGTCGTTCGGCAGCACTCGAGGTCTCCTGCCCATCGGGGGAGGCGGCCATGGCCCTCGTCGGTGCGGCGCACCGGCTCGGCATCGCCGCCAAGGCGCGGGAGGTCCGCGGCGTGCCCCGCGTCGTCGTCCGCGACGGCGAGGCGATCCGCGCGACGCTCCTGATGATGGGAGCCCAGAAGACCGCCGCCGCGTGGGAGGAGATGCGTCAGCGCCGCGAGGTCCGCGCCGGCGTTAACCGTCTCGTGAACTTCGACGACGCCAACCTCCGCCGGTCCGCACAGGCGGCCGTCGCCGCCTGTGCACGGGTCGAGCGTGCGCTCGAGATCCTCGGTGACACCGTGCCCCCGCACCTCAAGCAGGCGGGGGACCTCCGACTCGCCCACCGCGACGCCAGCCTCGACGAACTCGGTCACCACGCCGACCCTCCGCTGACGAAGGATGCCGTCGCCGGCCGCATCCGTCGACTGCTGGCCATGGCCGACAAGAAGGCCGCGCAGGACGGCATCCCCGACACCGAATCCGCCGTCCCGGCCGGTCTGGAGGACTGACGGGGTACATCCCCTCTTCGCGGGAAGCAACCGGGTGTCCGGCGGGTTGGGCCTCAATAGGATGAATCCGACCGGCCGCGCCGCGTGCGCGGCACCGACAGAAGGAAGAGGACATGGCGAAGTACACGCTGCCTGAGCTCCCGTACGACTACTCCGCGCTCGAGCCGAGCATCAGCGGCAAGATCATGGAGCTTCACCACTCGAAGCACCACCAGACGTACGTCACCGGAGCGAACACCGCCCTCGAGCAGCTCGCGGAGGCACGGGAGACCGGCAACCTCGCGAACGTGAACAAGCTCGAGAAGGACCTCGCGTTCAACCTCGGCGGACACGTCAACCACTCCATCTTCTGGACCAACCTGGCTCCCGCCTCGCAGGGCGGCGGCGGCGAGCCCGAGGGCGAGCTGCGCGCGGCGATCGACGAGTTCTTCGGCGGCTTCGACAAGTTCCAGGCTCACTTCACGGCGGCTGCCACCGGCATCCAGGGCTCCGGATGGGCCGTCCTCAGCTGGGACCCGATCGGTCAGCAGCTGATCATCCAGCAGCTGTTCGACCAGCAGTCCAACACGGCGCAGGGCACCATCCCGATCTTCCAGCTCGACATGTGGGAGCACGCCTTCTACCTCGACTACCTGAACGTCAAGGCCGACTATGTGAAGGCCGCGTGGAACATCGCCAACTGGCAGAACGTCGCACAGCGTCTCGACGCCGCCCGCGACAAGACGGCGGGCCTGCTCTAGTAGTAGGGTCGTTCACAGGTGAGGATGCCGGGATCCTCCCGGCAACGGGGGCTGAGCCCCGGCATCCTCTCTCATTTCCAGCACATCGCGGGTCGACCCCGTCATGGGGCGTGCGCGAAGAAAAACGGGAGACAACGTGTCTGTCAAGATCGGCATCAACGGCTTCGGCCGCATCGGACGCAACTTCCTCCGCGCGGCGCTCGCGCAGGGAGCTGACCTGGAGATCGTGGCGGTGAACGACCTCACCGACAACAAGAGCCTCGCTCATCTCCTCAAGTACGACTCGGTCGGAGGTCGCCTGGACGCCGAGGTCTC
The DNA here is from genome assembly GCF_023715745.1 of Microbacterium oleivorans. Classification (GTDB taxonomy): domain Bacteria; phylum Actinomycetota; class Actinomycetes; order Actinomycetales; family Microbacteriaceae; genus Microbacterium; species Microbacterium oleivorans_D. Next base: position 115,700 of record NZ_JAMBOV010000003.1, read on the forward strand.
GTACACCGAGGACTCGATCACCGTCAACGGCAAGACCATCAAGGTCTTCGAAGAGCGCGACCCCGCCAACCTCCCCTGGGGCGAGCTCGGCGTTGACATCGTCATCGAGTCGACCGGCCGCTTCACCAAGGCAGCCGACGCCAAGAAGCACATCGAGGGTGGCGCGAAGAAGGTCATCATCTCGGCGCCCGGCACCGACGTCGACGGCACCTTCGTCATGGGCGTCAACGACGGCGCCTACGACTCCGAGACCATGCACGTCATCTCGAACGCTTCCTGCACCACCAACTGCCTCGCCCCGATCGCCAAGGTCTTCAACGACAACTTCGGCATCGAGCGCGGCTTCATGATGACCGCCCACGCCTACACCGCCGACCAGAACCTGCAGGACGGCCCCCACGGCGACCTGCACCGCGCGCGCGCGGCCGCGATCAACATCGTCCCCGCCGCGACCGGTGCCGCCAAGGCCATCGGCCTCGTCCTGCCCGAGCTCAACGGCAAGCTGAGCGGTTCGTCGTACCGCGTCCCCGTCCCCACCGGCTCGATCGTCGACCTGACGGTCGTCACCCCGACCGAGGGACTGACCGCCGAGGTCATCAACGCCGCGTTCGAGAAGGCTGCGGCCGAAGGCGAGCTCGTCGGCTACCTGAAGTACAACACCGACGCGATCGTCTCGAGCGACATCCAGCTCGACCCGCACTCCTCGGTCTTCGACGCCGGCCAGACCAATGTGTCGGGCAACCTCGTCAAGATCTCGTCCTGGTACGACAACGAGTGGGGCTACTCGAACCGTCTCGTCGACCTCACCGAGCTCGTCGCCAGCAAGCTCTGACGATGGCTCTGCGCACCCTCGATTCGCTGGGTTCGCTCGCAGGCAAGCGCGTCATCGTCCGTGTCGACTTCAACGTCCCCCTGAAGGACGGCGTCATCACGGACGATGGCCGCGTGCGTGCGGCTCTGCCGACGCTGTCGGCGCTGATCGAGCAGGGCGCCCGCGTCATCGCGGTCTCCCACCTCGGCCGGCCCGACGGCGCTCCGGACGCGAAGTACAGCCTCGCCCCCGTCGCGACGCGACTGTCCGAGCTCCTCGGCCAGGACGTCGCGTTCGCGACCGACACAGTCGGCGACTCGGCACGTGACACCGTCGCGAACCTCGCCGACGGGCAGGTCGCCGTCCTCGAGAACCTCCGCTTCAATGCGGGGGAGACCGCGAAGGACGAGACCGCCCGCCGGGCCTTCGCCGAGGAGCTCGCGTCGCTCGGCGATGCGCTCGTGTCGGACGGGTTCGGTGTCGTGCACCGCAAGCAGGCCTCCGTCTACGACCTCGCCGAGCTGCTGCCCTCCGCTGCGGGTCTGCTCATCGAGAAGGAGGTCGACGTCCTCGACCGCCTCACCGAGCGTCCGGAGCGTCCCTACGCCGTCGTGCTCGGCGGTTCGAAGGTCAGCGACAAGCTGGGCGTGATCGAGCACCTCCTGCCGCGCGTGGACAAGATCCTCGTCGGCGGCGGGATGCTCTTCACCTTCCTCGCGGCCCAGGGCCACAAGGTCGGCAAGAGCCTTCTCGAAGTGGACCAGCTCGACACGGTCCGCGGGTACATGGAGACCGCTCGCGAACGCGGGGTCGAACTGGTGCTCCCCGTCGATGCCGTGATGGCCGCCGCTTTCGCAGCCGATGCGGAACACGTCGTGGCGTCCGCCGACGCACTGGAGGACACCCCCTTCGGCGAAGACGGCATGGGCCTCGACATCGGGCCGAAGACGGCGGAGCTGTTCGCCGAGGCGATCCGCGGCGCGAAGACCGTGTTCTGGAACGGCCCGATGGGTGTGTTCGAGATGGAGGCGTTCGCTGCAGGGACGAAGACCGTCGCGCAGGCGCTCACGGAGGTCGATGGTCTGTCCGTCGTCGGTGGCGGCGATTCGGCGGCCGCCGTGCGTCAGCTCGGCTTCGACGACGACGCGTTCGGCCACATCTCCACCGGCGGTGGAGCCAGCCTCGAGTTCCTCGAGGGAAAGAAGCTGCCCGGATTGGAGATCCTCGGATGGGAAGCGTGACCCGCAAGCCGCTCATCGCCGGCAACTGGAAGATGAACCTCGACCACCTGCAGGCGGTCGCCTTCGTCCAGAAGCTGCACTGGACGCTGAAGGATGCCGCTCACGAGACGGATTCGGTGGAGGTCGCGGTCTTCCCGCCGTTCACCGACATCCGGACGGTGCAGACGCTCATCGACGCCGACAAGATCCCGTTCGCCCTCGGCGCGCAGGACGTGTCGACGAAGGACTCCGGCGCGTACACCGGTGAGGTCTCCGGCGCCTTCCTCAAGAAGCTGGACGTCGACTACGTCATCATCGGTCACTCCGAGCGACGGGAGTACCACGGCGAGACCGACGAGGTCGTCGCCGCGAAGGTCCAGGCGGCCCTGCGGCACGGACTCGTCCCGGTCGTCTGCGTCGGTGAGACGCTCGAGCAGCGCGAGGAGTCCGGCCCGACGGCGGTCTCGGTGGCGCAGCTGCGCGCGGCGCTCGAGGGTGTGCCCTCGGACGCGGACGTCGTGGTCGCCTACGAGCCGGTCTGGGCCATCGGCACCGGCCAGGTGGCCTCGCCCGAGCAGGCGCAGGAGGTGTGCGCCGCGCTTCGCACCGTGATCTCCGAGAGCCTCGGGGATTCTGCGGGGGAGCGCACCCGCATCCTCTACGGCGGATCGGTGAAGTCAGGCAACATCGCGAGCTTCATGCGAGAGCCGGATGTGGACGGCGCCCTCGTCGGGGGCGCGAGCCTCCTGGCGGACGAGTTCGCCGCCATCATCAGGTATCAGAAGCACGTCGGCGTGTGATCGTGAACGGTGCGGCGCCTCGCGGCGTCGCACCGTTCAGCCGGTATACTCGTCCGAGCGCTGAGCGACTCGGCGACCCGAAAGGCTTTCAACGACTGTGGACATCCTCCAGCTTGTGCTGCAGGTGCTGCTGGGACTCACCAGCCTCCTGCTCACGCTCCTGATCCTTCTGCACAAAGGACGCGGCGGCGGCCTCTCCGACATGTTCGGCGGCGGCATGAGCTCGGCCATGGGGTCCTCGGGCCTCGCCGAGCGCAACCTCAACCGCTTCACCGTCGTGCTCGCGCTCATCTGGTTCGTCGCCATCGTCGCGCTCGGCCTCATCACCAAGTTCCAGAGCATCTGATGGCGACCGGGGGCAACGCGATCCGAGGCACCCGCGTCGGTGCCGGGCCGATGGGGGAGCAGGACCACGGACACCACGCCGACCGCGTGGCCGTCTCGTACTGGGATGCGCTCGGCAACGAGACGGTGCGCTACTTCGCAGCCGGCATCTCGGAGGAGGAGATCCCCGAGACGATCGATTCGCCGCACTCCGGTCTTCCGGCGGGGCGCGACAAGGCGAACCCGCCCGCACTGGCGAAGACCGAGCCCTACAAGACGCACCTCGCCTACGTGAAGGAGCGGCGCAGCGACGAAGAGGCCGAGTCCATCCTGGACGACGCGCTCAAGCAGCTTCGAGAGCGGCGCGGTCAGGACTGATCGCCGCGCCACACGACGATTCGACCCCGGGTTCGCTCAGAACTCGGGGTCGATCAGTTCTTCCGGCACTCCCTGCGCCGCGGCCTCGTCGACGAAGAACACCGTCTGCTTGCGACCCTTGGCACCGGCCGCAGGCACCGAGTGGTAGCTCGCGCCGGCCAGAGCCAAGCCCAGTGCGGAGGCCTTGTCGGTGCCAGGGAGGACGAGCCACACCCGTCGCGACGAGTTGATCACCTTCCGGGTCAGGGTGATGCGGTCGGAGGGCGGGACAGGGGAGTGGCGCACCGGGAGCACCGTGTGCTCGGTGTCGGCGATCTCGCTGCGATCCGGGAAGAGCGAGGCGATGTGCCCGTCGGGACCCACGCCCAGGAACGCCAGCGTGAACCGCGGCCAGGGCTGATCCTCCGCAGCGTGGGCGGCGAGCTCTGCCGAGTAGTCGGCGGCCGCGTCGTCATGGCTGCGACCCGCGTCGGAGGCGGCGATCGGATGAATGTTGGCGGCGGGCACGTCGATGTGGTCGAGGAACGCCGCGCGTGCGGCCCTCTCGTTCCGGTCCGGATCGCCGGCCGGGACGAAGCGCTCGTCCCCCCACCAGAAGTGCACCCTCGACCAGTCGACCTCGTGACGCCGATCGCTCTCACCGGCGGCGTGCAGCACGGCCGTGCCGGCATTGCCGCCGGTCAGGAGGATGTGGGTCGTCTTGCCCTCGGCTGCGCGGGAGGATACCCGCTGGAAGAAACGCTTCGCGACCCCGCGGGCCAACGTCTGCGCGTCCGGACGGACGACGACGCGCTTCTCCGCGCGGAACTCCGACATGCGACTCCTACCTCGTGGGAGGGTCGAGGAGCTCCCACCCTTCGGTGATGACTCGACCATACAAGAGGTCGGGATCCAGACGGCGCAGCTCCTCCGCGAGGCACTCGCGCAGCGACCGTCGCGGCAGCACGATGTCGTGCGTCGGCTGTCCCGGCTGGGTGAGGGTCGCGTCGGTCGCGTTCGAGCGTTCGAGGACGATGTCGCCGGAGTCCCGCGAGAGCGTGACCGAGCGGATGCCGTGAGCCCATTCGTGCTCATCCGTGTAGTGCCAGTCGACGGAGACATCGAGCTTCATCCGCAACCACGCGGCCAGCAGACCGGTGGAGGGAGAGCTGCCCGCGCCGACGACGGTCACCGCCGTGACCGGCTCGTAGGGAGGCTGGTCGAGGACAGCGGCGAGCTGCTCCCGCCAGTGCGTCAGTCGGGTCCAGGCGAGGTCCGTGTCACCAGGGGCGTAGACGGAGCCGAGCTGCGCCAGGCGGTCCTTCGCGAACGGCTTCGTCGAGGCATCCGTGATGCGACGCTGCGCCATACGACCGATCGGTGAGTGCGCGGGGTCGGCGGGCGGGTCATCGGGCCACCATGCGACGACGGGTGCGTCGGGGAGAAGGAGGCCGTTGACGAGACTCTCCTGGTTGTCGGCGGCGGCCCCGCGGGCACGCAGCACGACGACCTCGCTCGCACCGGCGTCGCCGCCGACACGGATCTGCGCGTCGAGACCGGTCGGGGCGTCGGGCTGCACGACCAGGACGATGACCCGCATCGGGTGCTCGCGCGATGCGGCGTTCGCGGCGTCGATCGCCTCCTCATCGAAGCCCCCGGTGGAGACGATGACGAGGGTCAGGACACGTCCGAGCGCGACAGCGCCGCCCTCCTCGCGCACGCTCACGAGCTTCTTCGCGATCGTGGAGACGGTGGTGTCGGGCAGATCGACGATCATGGGCGCCTCCAGACGCGGCCATCGCGGGCCAGGAGCTCATCGGCGGACGGGGGACCCCAGGATCCGGGGGAGTACTGCTCGAGTGGCTCGTCCTGCTCCGCCCAGAACTCCTCGACGGGATCGAGGATGCGCCAGGAGAGCTCGACCTCCTCGTGGCGGGGGAACAGTGGCGGGTCGCCCAGGAGCACATCGAGGATGAGGCGTTCGTAGGCCTCGGGACTCGACTCGGTGAAGGCGTGTCCGTAGCCGAAGTCCATCGTGACGTCGCGCACCTCGTTCCCCGCGCCCGGCACTTTCGAGCCGAAGCGCAGGGTGACGCCCTCATCGGGCTGGATGCGGATGACGAGGGCGTTCTGCCCGAGCTGCAGCGCCTGCGAGCGCAGGAACAGCAGCGGCGGCGTGTGCTTGAAGACGACGGCGATCTCGGTCACGCGACGACCCAGGCGCTTGCCGGTGCGGAGGTAGAACGGCACCCCGTTCCACCGACGGGTCGCGATCTCGAGCTTGATGGCGGCGTAGGTCTCGGTCCGCGACTGCGGGTCCATCCCGTCCTCGTCGAGGAAGCCGGTGACCTCCTCACCACCCTGCCATCCGCCGGCGTACTGTCCGCGGGCGGTCGCCGTGGACAGGTCATCGGGGAGCTTGACCGCAGCGAGGACCTTCTCCTTCTCGGCGCGCAGGTGTTCGGCGTCGAGCGAGATGGGCTCCTCCATCGCGGTCAGCGCGAGGAGTTGCAAGAGGTGGTTCTGGATGACGTCGCGCGCTGCACCGATCCCGTCGTAGTACCCCGCGCGGCCACCGACGCCGATGTCCTCGGCCATCGTGATCTGCACGTGGTCGACGTAGTTGGCGTTCCAGAGCGGCTCGTACAGCTCATTGGCGAAGCGCAGGGCCAAGATATTCTGGACCGTCTCCTTGCCGAGGTAGTGGTCGATCCGGAAGATCGCATCGGCGGGGAACGCGACCTCGAGGGCCTCGTTCAGCTCCCGGGCGGTCTGCAGGTCGCTGCCGAACGGCTTCTCGATGACCACGCGGCGCCACGTGTCGCCGTCGGCGTTCTCGTCCACCAGACCGGAATCGCGGAGCTGACGCGCGACGACGGGGAAGTCCTTCGGCGGGATGGACAGGTAGAACGCGTGGTTGCCCATCGTTCCGCGCTCGGTGTCGAGCTTCTCGACGGTCTCGCGGAGACGGGCGAAGGATGCCGCGTCGTCGAACGTGCCCTGCACGAACCGGATCCCCTGCAGGAGCTGGTTCCAGGTCTCCTCGCGGAAGGGGGTCCGTGCGTGCTGACGCACCGCGTCATACACGACCTGCGCGAAGTCCTGGTCCTCCCAGTCGCGTCGCGCGAAGCCGACGAGCGCGAACCCGGGAGGCAGCAGACCCCGATTGGCGAGGTCGTACACGGCCGGCATGAGCTTCTTGCGCGACAGGTCTCCGGTCACGCCGAAGATCACGAGGGCACTCGGGCCCGCGATGCGGTTCAGGCGGCGATCATCGGGGTCGCGGAGCGGATTGCTTCCCCGCGAGATGTCGACGGCCATCGGTCAGCGTGCGCCGTCGAGCGCCGTGCGGACGGTGCTCTGCAGGTCGTGCCACGAGACGATGAACTTCTCGACGCCTTCGTCCTCGAGCACCTGCGTGACATCGGTCAGGTCGACGCCCGCGTCCGCGAGCTCGTCGAAGACCCGATGGGCATCCTCGTAGGAGCCGGTGACGGTGTCGCCCGTGATCGTCGCGTGGTCGAACGTCGCCTCGAGGGTCTTCTCGGGCATCGTGTTGACGGTGCCGGGAGCGACCAGCTCGGTCACGTACAGGGTGTCGGGGAGGGCCGGGTCCTTGACGCCGGTCGACGCCCACAGGGGCCGCTGGACATTGGCGCCCGCTGCGATGAGCTCGAGGGCGGCCGGCTCGGCGAACCGCTCCTCGAAGAGCTCGTAGGCGAGGCGGGCGTTGGCGATGCCCGCTTTGCCCTTCAGGGAGGCCGCGGCGCTCGAGCCGATCGCGTCGAGGCGCTTGTCGACCTCGGTGTCCACACGCGAGACGAAGAACGACGCCACCGAGTGGATCGTCGCGATGTCGTGACCGTTCTCCTTCGCGCGTCGCACACCGTCGAGGTAGGCGTCGATGACCGCCGCGTAGCGCTCGAGGCTGAAGATCAGCGTGACGTTGACCGAGATGCCCTCCGCGAGGACCGCGCTGATCGCCGGGAGCCCTGCGAGCGTGGCGGGGATCTTGATGAGCGTATTCGGTCGGTCGACCTTCGCCCACAGCTCCTTCGCCTGCGCCACCGTGGCGTCGGTGTCGTGCGCGAGATCGGGGGAGACCTCGATCGAGACCCGACCGTCGACGCCGTTCGTCCGGTCGAAGACGGGGCGGAAGATGTCGGCCGCGTCGCGCACGTCGGTCGTGGTGATCTCGAAGATCGCCGTGTCGACGTCGGCGCCCTGGGCCGCAAGCGCCTGGAGCGGAGCGTCGTAGGAGTCGTCCTCCGTGTTGCCGATCGCCGCCTGGAAGATCGAGGGGTTCGTGGTGACCCCGACGACGTCCCGCGTCTCGATCAGCTGCGCGAGGTTGCCGGTGTCGATCCGCGATCGCGAGAGGTCGTCGAGCCAGATGCTGACGCCGGCGCCGGAAAGGTCCTCAGTGGGGGTGCTCATGCGTTCTCCTTGACGGTTGCGCGGGCCGCCTCGACGACCGCATCGGCGGTGACGCCGAACTTCTCGAACAGGGTCTTGTAGTCGGCGGAGGCGCCGAAGTGGTCGATGCCGACCGTGCGGCCGGTGTCGCCGACGACACCGCGCCACAGCCCGGTCGCGCCGGCCTCCACGGAGACGCGCGCCTTCACGGCTGCCGGCAGAACGGACTCGCGGTAGGCGGCATCCTGCTCCGCGAACCACTCGAGGCTCGGGGCGGACACGACGCGGGCGCCGATGCCCTCCGCAGCGAGCGTCTCGCGGGCGGCGACCGCCAGCTGGACCTCAGAGCCGGTCGCGATGAGGATCACGTCGGGTTCGCCCTCCGGCGCGTCGAGGAGCGTGTACGCGCCCTTGGCGACCCCGTCGGTCGTGGCGAAGCCGTTCTCGCCGCGCGGGAAGACGGCGATGTTCTGCCGAGTGAGCGCGATGCCGGTCGGTCCGTCCTGGCGGCGCAGGATCTCCAGCCATGCCGCGGCGGTCTCGTTGGCGTCCGCCGGACGCACGACCGTGAAGTTCGGGATGAGTCGCAGGGTCGCGAGCTGTTCGATCGGCTGGTGCGTCGGACCGTCTTCACCGAGGGCGACGGAGTCGTGCGTCCACACGAACACCGAGGGGATGTTCATGAGCGCGGCGAGGCGCACCGCGGGGCGCATGTAGTCGCTGAAGATCAGGAACGTGCCGCCGAAGGGACGCGTGGGGCCGTGCAGCTTGATGCCGTTGACGATGGCCCCCATCGCGTGCTCTCGGATGCCGAAGTGCAGCACACGGCCGTACGGGTCGCCCGACCACTCGTGGGTCGACCACTCTGCCGGGATGAAGCTCTTCGCGTCCTTGATCGTGGTCAGGTTCGACTCCGCGAGGTCGGCGGAACCGCCCCACAGCTCGGGGAGCTCGGCGGCGAGCGCGTTGATGACGAGGCCCGAGGCGGCACGGGTGGAGACGTCCTTGCCGGGCTCGAAGGCGGGGAGGGCCTCGGCGATGCCGTCGGGGAGCGTCGCGGCCTCGAGACGGTCGAGCAGCGCCTTGCGCTCGGGGTTCGCGGCGGCCCAGGCGTCGAAGGACTCCTGCCAGGCCGCGCGCTCGGTGGCCGCCCGCTCGGCGAGCGAGCGCGTGTGGGCGATCACGTCGTCGGCGACGACGAAGCTCTGCTCCGGGTCGAAGCCCAGGACCTTCTTCGTGGCAGCCAGCTCGTCGGCGCCGAGGGCGGAGCCGTGGATCTTGCCGGTGTTCTGCTTGCCCGGGGCCGGCCACCCGATGATCGTCTTCAGGATGATGAGCGAGGGCTTGGCGGTCTCGGCCTTGGCTGCCTCGATCGCCGCGTGCAGGGCCGCCACGTCCTCGACGTATTCGCCCGTCTTCTTCCAGTCGACGGTCTGGACCTGCCAGCCGTAGGCCTCGTAGCGCTTCTGCACGTCCTCGGTGAAGGCGACGTTCGTGTCGTCCTCGATCGAGATCTGGTTGGAGTCGTAGATGGCGATGAGGTTGCCGAGCTGCTGGTGGCCGGCGAGCGAGCCGGCTTCGGCTGTCACACCCTCCTGCAGGTCGCCGTCGCCGGCGATGACGAACACATGGTGATCGAACGGGGATGTGCCCGCCTCGGCCTCGGGGTCGAACAGGCCGCGCTCGTAGCGAGCGGCGTACGCGAATCCGACGGCCGACGCGAGGCCCTGACCGAGCGGACCGGTTGTGATCTCGACACCCTTGGTGTGGCCGTACTCGGGGTGGCCTGGGGTGAGCGATCCCCAGGTTCGCAGCGACTTCAGGTCATCGAGCTCGAGTCCGAAGCCCCCGAGGTAGAGCTGGACGTACTGCGTCAGCGAGGAGTGGCCGGCCGAGAGGATGAAACGGTCGCGTCCGAGCCAGTGGGTGTCGGTCGGGTCGTGGCGGAGCACCCGCTGGTACAGCAGGTAGGCCGCGGGCGCGAGACTCATGGCCGTGCCGGGATGGCCGTTGCCGACCTTCTCGACGGCGTCCGCCGCCAGTACGCGCGCCGTGTCCACCGCGCGCCGATCGATCTCGTCCCAAACCAGCTCTGACACCTGAAGGCCTTTCGTCGGTGATTCCGCGCGAGCGTCCGCTGATCAGAAGGAGAAGAGGGGATACCCGACGCCGGGATTTTCAGCATATCGACCCGAGCGTGCCGCCGAGGCCGCGTCGACGCTGTGTGACGTGCGCTCTGAGCGAAGCGGTGCACGCCCCGGCGGAGGGAACCGGTCGCAGGTCATGGCGTAGACTCGTGCCGACGATCTACACGGCAGGGGCGATGGCACTCACGGACACCGGCGCGCGCGTTACCGCGCCCGCTCGACAGTCGTTCGGCCGCACCCTCCGCGCCTACGTCCAGCTGACGAAGCCTCGCGTCCTGGAACTGCTGCTGGTGACGACCATCCCGGTCATGTTCCTCGCGGCGAACGGGCTGCCCGACCTCTGGCTCATCCTCGCCACCGTCGTCGGCGGCGCCATGAGCGCGGGGTCCGCGGCATCCTTCAACATGTACCTCGATCGCGACATCGACGCGCACATGAAGAGGACCGAGAACCGTCCGCTCGTGACGGGCGAGGTCACACCGCGCGGTGCGCTCGTCTTCTCGTGGACGCTCGCGATCGCCTCGACGGTCTGGCTCTGGGTGTTCACCAACTGGGTGGCTGCCGCTCTCAGCGCCGGCGCCATCTTCTTCTACGTGGTCGTCTACACGATGCTGCTCAAGCGCCGCACCGAGCAGAACATCGTGTGGGGCGGGATCGCCGGCTGCTTCCCCGTCATCATCGGGTGGTCGGCCGTCACCGAGTCCCTGACGTGGACGCCCTTCATCCTCTTCCTGCTCGTCTTCCTCTGGACGCCGCCGCACTACTGGCCGCTCTCGATGAAGTACAAGGGCGACTACGCCGAGGTCGACGTCCCGATGCTGGGAGCGACCCGCAACGGCACACAGGTGGGGCTGCAGGTCATCCTGTACGCGTGGGCGACGGTCGCGAGCTCACTGCTGCTGATCCCCGTCGCACCGATGGGACTCGTGTACACGGCGTCCGCTCTGGTGCTGGGCGGATGGTTCATCTACGAGTCGCACGTCCTCTACGCACGCGCGGTCCGTGGCGAGAAGGTCCGTCCGATGCGTGTGTTCCACGCCTCCATCACGTACCTGACGCTGCTGTTCGTCGCGATCGCGATCGACCCGCTGCTGCCCTTCTGACGCAGCGGGCCGATCGACGCGATCAGCGTCCGGCGCCGTCGAGGACCGGCTGTGCCGTCTCGTCGGACGTGTCCTCCGCGGCGGGTGCCGGAGCGTCCTCCGCGGCCTGCGTCGCGAGCTCGTCCCGCTCGTCGGCCGTGGCGGCGCGCGGCGCCACGGCGAATGCGCGGAGCGCTCCGAGCGTGAACGCCAGCAGCAGACCGATGGCGCCGACGCCGACGAGGATCGCGCCGAGGACCGCCCAGATCTGGCCGACGTAGACGTCCACCCCGGTCGCGGTGCCCGCGGTCAGGGCCGTCTCCATCTTCGCGAGCTTGTCCATGAGGACGACGCCGCCGGCGGCTCCGGATGCGAGCGAGCCGGCCACGAGCAGCCAGAACGGGATGCTGCGGGTCAGGCGGGGGCGGGTGTTCATCGAATCTCCTCAGGGTCGAGGTCGTCCGGTCTCGGACGACCCGGGCCACTGTTCCCGGCGGACCCTGAGGGAAGCGATGCGCCGCCTATGAGATTTCGGTGTGCGCCGGCGCCTTCAGGCGCAGGATGACGACCGTCATCGCTGCGGCGGTGAGGGCGGCGAGCACCATGTGGACGCCGACGGCGAGCTCGGGCAGTCCGTTGCGCGCCTGATAGAGGCCGACGGCGATCTGCACGGCTTCGGCCGCGAGCAAGACGGTCACCCACGTGCGCGGCCGGAGGCCCTGACGCCAGGCCACCGCGGCGAGGGTCACCGTGAGGGCGAGCAGGGCGTAACCGGGCCAGGCGTGCACGTGCTCGAGGATCTCGGCGTTGAAGCCGTTGCGGCCGGCGTCGGCGTCGCCGGAGTGCGGGCCGGCGCCGGTCGTGAGCACGCCGAACCCGATCGTGAGCGCCAGCACGCCGGTCGTCAGGTGGGCCAGCCGGGCATACCACGCAGGCACGGCGCGGACGCGCGCGCCGGCGGGCTCATCCAGGCGGACGAGGAACGCGGCGCACACGCACACGAGGACGAGCGACACGACGTAGTGGAATCCCACGATGAAGGGGTTCAGCCCGGTGAGGACGGTGACGCCGCCCACGATGGCCTGTGCGACGACGCCGCCCAGCACGATGAGCGCCAGCACGAAGAGGTCGCGGCGCGTCCGCCGCATCCGCCAGACGAGGACCACGACGAGGAGCGCGAGGATGCCGACGAGCCCGGTCAGCGTGCGGTTGCCGAACTCGATGACGCCGTGGATCCCCATCTCGGGGGTCGCGACGAGCGAGTCGGGGGTGCAGGTCGGCCAGGTCGGGCAGCCGAGACCGGATCCGGTGAGACGCACGGCGCCGCCGGTGCCGATGATGAGGGTCTCAGCGAGGAAGGAGAGCCACGCGACGACCTGGAGCAGGCGCGAGACCCGGGTCGCGGGCGGCGCGGTCGGTGTCGACGCGGTGATCAGCATGGGGTCGCCTCCGGGCGCGGGCCGGCACGCCGCGGGGGATGGCCGTGCCTGTAGAATGAAGCTGTCGGCGAGCGCGATCCCCATCGCAGCCCGCACAACGATTCTAGGCGCGGTATTGCGTCGTCAGAGCGGCCAGCAGCGGCATCCCCCTCGTGCACTCCTCTCGCGGGAGGGAATGCCGGAACGGATGACACCGTTGCCGCCCGTGAGGAGGAAAGTCATGTCGGATGTGCTCATCGACCGTCCCGAGCTCGAAGGGCTGGGGGTGTACGAGTTCGGCTGGCACGATGCGGATGCCGCCGGTGCCGTCGCCCAACGCGGAATCAACGAGGACGTCGTCCGCGGCATCTCCTCGTTGAAGAGCGAGCCCGAGTGGATGCTGAAGACCCGTCTGAAGGGCTACCAGCTGTTCGGGCGCAAGCCCATGCCGACGTGGGGTGCGGACCTCTCCGGCATCGACTTCGACAACATCAAGTACTTCGTGCGCTCCACCGAGAAGCAGGCGCAGACGTGGGAGGACCTCCCCGAGGAGATCCGCAACACGTACGAGAAGCTCGGCATCCCCGAAGCGGAGCGTCAGCGCCTCGTCGCCGGCGTCGCCGCTCAGTACGAGTCGGAGGTCGTCTACCACCAGATCCGCGAGGACCTGGAGCAGCAGGGCGTCATCTTCATGGACACCGACACGGCGCTGCGCGACCACCCGGAGTTCTTCGAGGAGTACTTCGGCACCGTCATCCCCGCCGGTGACAACAAGTTCGCGGCGCTGAACACCGCCGTGTGGTCGGGCGGCTCGTTCGTGTACGTCCCCAAGGGCGTCCACGTCGAGATCCCGCTGCAGGCCTACTTCCGTATCAACACGGAGAACATGGGCCAGTTCGAGCGGACCCTGATCATCGCGGACGAGGACAGCTACGTCCACTACATCGAGGGCTGCACCGCTCCGATCTACAAGAGCGACTCGCTGCACTCGGCCGTCGTCGAGATCATCGTCAAGAAGAACGCCCGCGTGCGCTACACGACGATCCAGAACTGGTCGAACAACGTCTACAACCTCGTCACGAAGCGTGCCGTGGCCCACGAGGGCGCGACCATGGAGTGGGTCGACGGCAACATCGGCTCCAAGGTGACGATGAAGTACCCCTCCATCTACCTGATGGGCGAGCACGCCAAGGGTGAGACGCTGTCCGTCGCCTTCGCCGGTCCCGGTCAGCACCAGGACGCCGGCGCGAAGATGATCCACATGGCGCCGCACACGCAGTCGTCGATCGTGTCGAAGTCGATCGCCCGCGGCGGAGGTCGCGCGGGGTACCGCGGCGAGGTCCGCGTCGACGCCAACGCGCACCACTCGGCCAACACGGTCCGCTGCGACGCGCTCCTGGTCGACACGATCTCGCGGTCGGACACGTATCCCGCCATCGACATCCGCGTCGACGATGTCCAGCTCGGCCACGAGGCGACCGTCTCGAAGGTCAGCGAGGAGCAGCTGTTCTACCTCATGAGCCGCGGCCTCCCCGAGGACGAGGCGATGGCGATGATCGTGCGCGGCTTCATCGAGCCGATCGCCCGCGAGCTGCCCATGGAGTACGCCCTCGAGCTGAACAAGCTCATCGAGATGGGCATGGAAGGATCCGTCGGCTGATGACGACAGCGACTCAGGCCCCCGCATCCGCTGCGAAGGGCCACATCGACCCTGCGGCGACGCTGACCGAGCACACGGTCCCCGTGCAGACCCGGTCGGAGCGGCCGTGGTCGTTCGACCCCGCCGACTTCGGCACGCCCACCGGCCGCGAGGTCAACTGGAAGCACACGCCTCTCGACCGGCTCGCACCTCTGCTCGCGGACGAGGAGGCTCCTCACGACGTCATCGGCGTCGAGGTGTCCGGACCGGACGCCGTGGCGCATCGCCGCCTGCAGAAGGACGAGGCGCCCCGAGGCGAGGTCTTCCGGCCGGAGGACGTCGTCAGTGCGATCGCGTGGTCGCAGGAGCCCGAAGCTCCGCTCATCCGCATCCCCGCCGACACCGAGCTCGACGAGCCGGTCGTCGTCACCCTCACCGGTCGCGGTGGCGTCGCGCACGCGCACGTGGTCATCGAGGCGCAGCCGAACTCCCGCGGAACCGTCGTCCTCCGTCACGAGGGATCGGCGTCGCAGGCGCAGAACGTCGAGATCATCGTGCGCGACGGCGCCGCCCTCACCGTCGTGTCGGTTCAGCGCTGGGACGACGACGCCGTGCACCTCGCGGCGCACCAGGCCCGCGTCGACCGCGACGCCTCCCTCACGCACATCGTCGTGAGCCTCGGCGGCGGTCTCGTGCGCGTGAACCCCTCCGTCGAACTCGCCGGAGCAGGTTCTCAGGGACGCCTGTACGGGCTGTCGTTCGCCGACGCCGGCCAGCACCTCGAGAGCCAGGTCTACCTGCACCACAAGGGCGCCCACACCAACGGAGACGTGCTCTACAAGAGCGCGCTGCAGGGCGCCTCGGCACGCACCGTGTGGATCGGCGACGTCCTCATCGGACCGGATGCGGTCGGCACCGACTCGTACGAGGCGAACCGCAATCTCGTCCTCACCGACGGGGCCCGCGCCGACTCCATCCCGAACCTCGAGATCGAGACCGGCGACATCGTCGGCGCCGGTCACGCGAGCGCGACCGGTCGCTTCGACGACGAGCAGCTGTTCTATCTGCAGGCCCGCGGGATCGACGAGGAGCAGGCACGGCGCCTGGTCGTCCTCGGCTTCCTCGCTGAGATCGTGCAGAAGATCGGCATCCCCTCACTCGAGGACGAGTTCATCTCCGCCATCGAGGCGGAGCTGGCCGGCGGGAGTGACGCGTGACCGCGCAGAAGGTGCTGCAGCTGAGCGACCTGACGCAGGACACGGCCGTGCGGGTCGAGATCGACGGCGTCGCGATCGCCGTCGTGCTCGACGGGGAGGGCGAGGTCCACGCGATCGGCGACACCTGCACCCACGGCGACATCTCGCTCGCCGACGGTTTCGTCGAGGGCGAGACGCTCGAGTGCTGGGCCCACGGATCCGCCTTCTCGCTGCGCACCGGGCGCCCCCTGAATCTGCCGGCGTACGAGCCGGTGCCCGTCTACGAGGTCACGATCGACGGGGACGACATCCTCATCGATCCCGCCGTGACCAAAGCCGTGAACTGAAGAAAGAAGCTGACATGTCTGTCCTCGAGATCCGCGACCTCCATGTGACGGTCGAGACGGAAGCCGGCGAGACCCCGATCCTCAACGGTATGACGCTCACCGTCCGCACCGGTGAGACGCACGCCATCATGGGCCCGAACGGCTCCGGCAAGTCGACACTCGCGTACACGATCGCCGGTCACCCGAAGTACACCGTCACCGGCGGCACCATCACGCTCGACGGCGAAGACGTCCTCGCGATGTCCGTCGACGAGCGCGCCCGTGCGGGACTGTTCCTCGCGATGCAGTACCCCGTCGAGATCCCCGGTGTGACCGTCACCAACTTCCTCCGCACCGCAAAGACGGCCGTCGACGGCGAGGCGCCGTCGATCCGCGCGTGGACCAAGGACGTCAAGCAGGCGATGCAGAACCTGCGGATGGACCCGAAGTTCGCGGCCCGCAACGTGAACGAGGGCTTCTCCGGCGGTGAGAAGAAGCGTCACGAGATCCTCCAGCTCGAGCTCCTGAAGCCGAAGCTCGCCGTCCTCGACGAGACCGACTCCGGCCTCGACGTCGACGCGCTCAAGATCGTCTCCGAGGGCGTCAACCGCGCCAAGGAGCAGAGCGACATGGGTGTGCTGCTCATCACGCACTACACCCGCATCCTCCGTTACATCCAGCCCGACTTCGTCCACGTGCTCGTGAACGGTCGCGTCGCGGAAGAGGGCGGCCCGGAGCTCGCAGCACGACTGGAGGACGAGGGTTACGACCGTTTCCTCGCCCCGGTCGGCGGCGAGCAGGCCTAGGATCGTCGCATGACCGAGACGCTCGCACCCGAGAAGTACGACGAGGTCACCGAGGCGCTCAAGGACGTCATGGACCCCGAGCTGGGGGTCAATGTCGTCGACCTCGGCCTCATCTACGACCTCGGCTGGGACGACGAGAACGACGCCCTCGTCATCCACATGACCCTGACCTCCGCGGGCTGCCCGCTCACCGATGTGCTCGAGGAGCAGACCGGACAGGCGCTCGACGGCGTCGTCGACCGGTTCCGGATCAACTGGGTGTGGATGCCGCCGTGGGGTCCTGAGCGGATCACGGACGACGGTCGCGACATGATGCGCGCGCTCGGCTTCTCGATCTGACCCGAATCCGCGAAAGGGGCGGTGCGACCACGTCGCACCGCCCCTTTCGCGTGCCCGGGGGTCAGTTCTCCGAGCGGCCGAGACGCCAATAGCCCATGAACGCGACGGCCCGACGGTCGACGCCGACTTCGCTCACGAGGTGTCGGCGGAGTGCCTTGATGGCGGATGCCTCGCCCGCGAGCCAGGCGTAAAGGGGGGCGCTCTTGAGGGCCGCCCCTCCCTTGGCGGTGCGCGGGACCTCCCACAGGATGTCGTGGTCGACGTCGATCTCCTCGACCTCGGCTCCGATCCCGCCCGGAGCGAGGCGCCGCGCGACGTCGGCGACGGCGGAGATGAGGTGCGTGTGCCGGCGGTCCTCGCCGCCCCGAGCCTCGATGATCAGCTCGAAGCCGGGGTGCGAGGGCACATAGGCCGCGTCGCTCGGGTGGGGGAGCTCGAGCACGACGACACCGCGCGCATCGGCGGGGAGCTGCTCGAGGATCCGCGCGATCGCCGGGGCGGCGGTCTCATCCCCGGCGAGCAGGATCGCGTCCGTCTTGGCCGGCGGTACAAAGTCGATGCCGTAGCTGACACCGCTGTGCTCGGTGGTGGGAGCCAGGATCAGCACCTCGTCCCCGACCTCGGCGTCGGCGATCCAAGCGGATGCCGGACCGAGCACATCGTGCGCGACCATGTCGATGTCGACCTCGCGAACGGCGCCGCGCACCGCCCGCGTCGTGTACGTCCGCATGACCGGGCGCTCCGCCTCGGGCATGGCACGCCAGCGGTCGTACCAGTCGGCATCCGTCGGCATCGATTCCAACGACGCGGTCGGCGTCGGGAACATGATCTTGACCCGCTGATCGAAGCCGGGGTCGCCGTACGCGCCCAGCGCGTCGTCGCGGAACGTGAACCGGCGGAAGCTGGGCGTCAGGTCGGTGACCGCCGCGACGGGGGCGCGGAAGAAGTTCATCGTGCTGAGGGACATGGTCTCGGCTTTCGTGCGGTCAGACGCCGGCGGGGACGTGGTGGCGACCGATGGGGAGGACCATCGGGCGTCCGGTGAGCGGGTCGGGGATGACGCGGCTGTCCATGCCGAAGACGTCCTTGACGGTCTCGGCGGTCAGGATCTCGCCCGGGTCTCCGGCGGCGAAGAGACGCCCACCGGCCATCGCGACGAGGTGATCGGCGTACCGCGCCGCGAGGTTGAGGTCATGCAGGACCATCACGATCGTGGTCCCGGAGCGCCGGTTCAGATCGGTCAGCAGGTCGAGGACGTCGACCTGGTGGCTGACGTCCAGGAACGTCGTCGGTTCGTCGAGGAGGAGCACGTCGGTCTGCTGTGCCAGTGCCATGGCGATCCAGACCCGCTGCCGTTGGCCGCCCGAGAGTTCGTCCACCGCGCGGTCCGCCAGGGCGGCGGTGTCCGTCGCGTCCAGGGCGGCCGCGACGGCCTCGTCATCCGCGCGGCTCCACCGCGACAACGGGCCGTGGTGCGGGGTCCGTCCGCGACCGACGAGATCGGAGACGGCGATCCCCTCCGGCGCGATGGGGGATTGGGGGAGGAGTCCGAGCTCACGCGCCACCTGCCTCGTCGGCAGCTTGTGGATGTCCTTGCCGTCCAGGAGCACCTGGCCGGCGCGGGGCGTCAGAAGTCGCGCCATGGACTTGAGCAGGGTGGACTTCCCGCACGCGTTCGCCCCGACGATCGCCGTGATCCGACCGGGCGGGACGACGAGGTCGAGGTCGTCGACGATGAGGCGGTCGCCGTAGGCGAGCTTCACACCGGAGGCGTGGAGGGTGCGGTCCGCGGTCATAGGGAGCCTCCCGAGCGGCTGCTGCGGATGAGAAGGAAGATGAGGTACGGCGCACCGAGGACGCCGGTCACGACGCCGACCGGCAGACGCATCCCGAGCAGGTACTGCCCGGCGAGGTCGGCGACGAGCACGAGGAACGAGCCGAACAAGCCGGCGACCAGCACCGGCGAACCCACCGGTCCGAGCATCCGTGCGGCGATCGGTCCGGAAAGGAAGGCCACGAAGGAGATGGGACCGACGGCGGCCGTCGCGAACGCGAGGAGCACGACGGCGCCGACGATGAGCAGGATGCGCCGCCTCTCGACCGGCACGCCCAGGGCCGATGCCGCATCGTCCCCGAGCCTCATCAGTTCGAGGTCGCGGGTGAGCCAGAGCACGATCGGCACGACGACGATCATCGCCACCGACAGCGGGAGGACCTCGTTCCACGAGGCGCTGTTCAGGCTCCCGGTGATCCACCGCATCGCCGCCTGCAGATCCCACTCCGCCGCGCGGGAGAGCACATAGGCGACGACGCTGTTGAAGATGGCCGCCACGCCGATGCCGATCAGGATGAAACGCGCCCCGGAACCGCCGTCCTTGAACGCCAGGAGGTAGATCGTCAGCGCCGTCGCGACGGCCGCGACGGTGGCGAGGACCGAGACGGCCGTGCCCGAGAGCGAGAGGAAGACGATGCCCACGACGGCCGCCGCGCTCGCGCCCGCGTTGATCCCGATGATGTCGGGGCTGGCCAGCGGGTTGCGCAGCAGTGTCTGGAAGACGGCGCCGCCCATGCCGAAGCAGAGACCCGTCAGAAGGGCGACCGTCGACCGGGGCAACCGCAGCTCGCCGACGGTGAAGGACGCGCCGGGGACGGTCTGTCCCGTCATCACCGCCCAGACCTCCGCGGGCGTGTAGAAGGTCTGGCCGACCATGAGTGAGATGAGGTACGTCGCGAGCACGGCGACGAGGAGACCGCCGGTCACCAGGATCCGCCGGCGCGCACGCCGGGCCCGACCGGCGCTCACGGCGGAGAGCGTCGTCTGAGCGGGCGCGAGGGCGGTCACAGCGCGCGCCTCTTCTGTCGGCGGACGATGGCGATGAAGAACGGGGCGCCGATCAGCGCGGTCACGACGCCGACTTCGACCTCCTGCGGTCGTGCGATGACGCGACCGACGACGTCCGCGACCGTGAGGAGTCCGGCGCCGACGAGGGCCGAGACGGGGAGCAGCCACCGGTGGTCGGGGCCGACGAGCAGGCGGCACACGTGCGGCACGATCAGTCCCACGAACCCGATCGGGCCGGCGACGGCCGTCGCCGCGCCGCAGAGGATCACGGCGCCGAGCGCCGACAGCAGGCGCGCCGTCCGGACCTTCTGCCCGAGGCCGGTCGCGAGGTCGTCGCCGAGCGCAAGGGCGTTCAGCGCGGCAGCGGAGGCGATGCAGATGACCATGCCGACCGCCAGGAATGGGAGCACGAGCAGGATGTTCTGCGTCGTCGCGCCGCCCACGCCGCCGATCTGCCAGAACCGGAAGACGCTCATCACGTCGATGCGGGGAAGCAGGATCGCGCTGATGAGCGACGTGACCGCCACCGCCGTGGCGGCTCCCGCCAGAGCGAGCTTGAGGGGGCTCGCGCCGCCACGGCCCAGCGACCCGATGGTGTAGACGAACAACGCTGCCAATGCCGCGCCGAGCATGGCGAGCCAGATGTACCCGAAGGCGCTCGTCACCCCGAAGAACGCCAGGCCCGTGACGACGGCGAGGGATGCCCCACCGTTGATCCCGAGGATCTGCGGATCGGCCAACGGGTTGCGGGTGACGCCCTGCATGACGGTGCCCGCGACGGCGAGCGACGCGCCGACCAGCAGGGCCAGGATGGTGCGCGGCACCCGGCGTGCCACGGCGGCGGCATCCGTCGTCGTCAGATCCCCGGTGAGTCCCGCGATGATCTGCGACGCGTCCACCGTCCGGTTACCGAAGGTGACCGACAGGACGCAGATGACCGCGACCGCGATCACCAGGACCAGCACCCACAGCACCCGCCGCCGCCCCGACCGGCGTCGGAGGGACGCGGTCGTGGCGGCGGCGGGCGCGGGAGCGAGAGCGGTCATGGTGAGAGCGGCGAGCCGGTCCGGATCAGTCGGAGACCTTGGCAGCGGCCTCGCCGATGAGGTCGACGTAGTCGGCCGTCAGCGAGGCCGGGATCGACAGCGGGCTCGGGTTCGCGGCGGCGGAGAGCGGCGCGTTGGCGAGCGGGAGGACGACGACGGAACCGTCGGCTACCGCGGGGATCCGCGACAGCAGCGGGTCGGCCTGCATCGTGGCGAGGGTGGTGTCGTCGCCGTAGGTCACCAGCACGTCGAGGTCGCTGAAGCGCTCGATCTCCTCGGTGCTGTTGGTGATCCAGAACTGGTCGGTGTCCTCGGACTGCTCGACGACCGTCGACGCGGGCTCCATGCCGAGGTCCTGCAGGAACAGCTGGCGCGGGTCCTCGAGGGAGTAGAAGCCGATCTCGGCGAGGTTGGTCGCGTCGAAGGAGCTGAACATCACGCTCTTGCCCGCGATGTCGGGCTGTGCGGCGGTGAGCTCGCCCAGCTGGGTGGTGAGGTCGTCGACGAGGGTCTCGGCCTCATCCTTCATTCCGAGAGCCGTTCCGTTGATCTCGGTGAGCTCCTGCCAGGTGGTGCCCCACGCGACGTCGGGGTAGGCGACGACAGGCGCGATCTTGCTCAGCGTGTCGTACTCCTCCTGGTTCATCCCCGAGTAGGCGGCGAGGATGACATCAGGCGCCGTGTCGGCGATCGCCTCGTAGTCGAAGCCGTCCGCCTCGTCGAAGAGCACGGGGGTGTCGGCCCCCATCTCCTCGAGCTTGTCCTCGACCCAGGGGAGGATGCCGTCGCCGTCGTCGTCGCCCCACGTGACGGCCGGCATGCCGACGGGGACGACGCCCAGGGCGAGCGCGGCCTCCTGGTTCGCCCAGGACACCGTCGCGACACGCTCCGGCTTGCTCTCGATCGTGGTCTCACCGAACGCGTGGGTGATCGTCACGGGGAAGGCGTCGTCTGCCGCAGCGGCGCCGTCGGAAGACGTGGAGCCGGCGGGGGCGGCGGCCGTGGTGGCGCAGCCGGTGAGGAGGAGGGCGGATGCTGCGGCGAGGACGAGCGCAGTGCGGATGCGAGGCACAGAGGTCTCCTGGGAGAGGTGATTAGGGTCGCCTAACCTTACAACGATTCGCCGGGCGAGTGGAAACCGGGAACGCTCCCGGGACGGGGCCCGGTGGTCGTCGCTCCGCGCCGTATACTGGGGGTTTGGCCACTCGGCCGCCTCCCCAGGAAGAACGGACGTCTGCTGTGCTCGCCGTGCACGATCTCGAGATCCGCGTCGGTGCGCGCACCCTCATGTCCGACGTCGCCTTCCGCGTCTCACCGGGCGACAAGATCGGTCTCGTCGGCCGCAACGGCGCGGGGAAGACGACCCTGACGAAGGTCCTCGCCGGCGACCTGCTCCCCGCCGAGGGCAAGGTCGACCGCAGCGGCGAGCTCGGCTACCTCCCGCAGGATCCCCGCTCCGGTGATCCCGAGATGCTCGCTCGGACCCGCATCCTCGACGCCCGCGGTCTCGGTTCGCTCGTCATCGGCATGCGGGAGACCGCCGAGCAGATGGCGTCGACGGATGCCGCGACCGCCGACCGGGCGATGCGCAAGTACGCCTCGCTCACCGAGCGCTTCGAAGCCCTCGGCGGGTACGCGGCCGAGGCGGAGGCGGCGTCCATCGCCCACAACCTCTCGCTGCCCGACCGCATTCTCGACCAGCCGTTGAAGACGCTCTCGGGTGGCCAGCGACGCCGCATCGAGCTCGCCCGCATCCTCTTCTCCGACGCGCAGACGATGATCCTCGACGAGCCGACCAACCACCTCGACGCCGACAGCGTCGTGTGGCTGCGCGAGTTCCTGAAGGGGTACAAGGGCGGACTGATCGTCATCAGCCACGACATCGACCTCGTGGGCGAGACCGTCAACCGTGTGTTCTACCTCGACGCGATGCGACAGGTCATCGACGTCTACAACATGAACTGGAAGAACTATCTGCGTCAGCGCGCCGCAGACGAGGAGCGCCGTCGCAAGGAGCGCGCCAACGCCGAGAAGAAGGCGACGGCCCTCCAGCAGCAGGCGGCGCGCTTCGGTGCGAAGGCGAGCAAGGCCGCCGCGGCGCACCAGATGGTGGCCCGCGCCGAGAAGCTGCTCGCCGGTCTCGACGACGTCCGGCAGGAGGACCGCGTCGCGAAGCTGCGCTTCCCCAAGCCCGCGCCCTGCGGCAAGACGCCGCTCATGGCCAAGAATCTCTCGAAGTCCTACGGTTCGCTGGAGATCTTCGCGGGTGTCGACCTCGCGATCGACCGAGGATCCCGCGTCGTGGTGCTGGGGCTCAACGGCGCCGGCAAGACGACCCTCTTGCGCATCCTCGCCGGCGTCGACAAGGCGGACACCGGGATCATCGAGCCCGGCCACGGGCTCAAGATCGGCTACTACGCGCAGGAGCACGAGAACCTCGACGTCAGCCGTTCCGTCCTGGACAACATGATGTCGGCGGCGCCGGACATCACCGCCACCGAGGCGCGCAAGGTCCTGGGGTCGTTCCTGTTCACGGGCGACGACGTGCTCAAGCCGGCCGGCGTCCTCTCGGGCGGCGAGAAGACGCGACTGTCGTTGGCGACGCTCGTCGTGTCGTCGGCGAACATGCTGCTGCTCGACGAGCCGACCAACAACCTCGACCCCGCATCCCGTGAAGAGATCCTCGGGGCGCTGGCGCACTACGAGGGCGCGGTCGTCCTCGTCTCGCATGACGAGGGCGCTGTCGAGGCGTTGAACCCGGAGCGTGTGCTGATCCTCCCCGACGGTGTCGAGGACATCTGGGGACGCGACTACATCGACCTCATCACGCTGGCCTGACGGCCCTCCGGTCCTCGCGGATCAGCGCGCGTCGAGGAGCTCGTCCTCGGCCTCCATGTCGCGGTCGCGGCGGCGCGGCGGTCTCCGCGATGTCGCGCGCCCGCCGTCCCGATCATCCTCGCGACGATGCCGGATCTCGGTGCGGATCATGTACCAGATGAAGGCGAACCCCATGACGGCGAAGAGGATCCACTGGATCGCGTAGGAGAGGTAGGGACCGGGATCCGACGACGGATCCTCGAGTGCCTGCGGACGTTCGGCCGGTGCCGGCGTCTCCTGCGCCATGAGGACGTAGGCGGAGTCGAGCATCTCACCCGTCTGCCCGGTCATCTGCGCGATCAGGGCGAGATCGATCGTGGCGACCTGGCCCTCGGGCGCGGAGCGTCCTTCGCGCACCGGCCGCTCGCCCGCTTGCAGGCGACCGGTCACAGTGACCTCACCCGTCGGGGGCGCGGGGACGGCGTCCGGTTCGGGACGGTTGTCGCCGGGCGGCACCCAGCCGCGGTTGACGAGGACGACGCGGCCGTCGTCCGCACGGAACGGCACCAGCACCTCGAAGGCGCTCGTGCCGCCGTGCGGACGGTTGCGCACCAACAGGGTCTGATCCGTCAGATACTGCCCGCGGATCTCGACGGGTCGCCACTCATCGGTGGGGACGAAGCCCTGCCCGAGCGGGATGAGGTCCGCCAGGGCGACCGGCTGGCGTGCGTAGTTGTCGGCGACGAGCGTGAGCTCGGCATCCCGTTCCGCGTTCCGCGAGAACTGCCAGTTCGACAGGAACGCGCAGGCGATGGCGAAGACGACGGCCATCGCGACGTAGCCGCTCCAGCGCAGCGCGGTCTCGCGGTTCACGACGCGTCGGCGGTGTCGAGCGCGAAGACCTCGACGGGGAAGCTGCGCGAGGCCAGGTAGTCGCGCAGGAATCCGACGTGGTCGGCGCAGGCCGTCCACACCTTGCGACGGTCCGCGGAATGGATGCGGGGGTTCCGCCAGACGACCTGCCACTGCGCGTCGGCACGGCATCCCGCGCGCGAGCACTGCGGGCTGTTCATCGCTCCTCCCGGGGCGGGCTCTCCTGGATCCTGATCACCTTGTCGTCGGGCTCCGTCGGAGTCGTGGCTGCCGTCGGCCCCGCATCGATCTCGCGCGAGGGTCGCTCGGCCACGACGACCTCGTCGCCGTTGCCCACGTTCGCCACCACCACCGCGAGGTAGGGCAGCACGGCAGCGCCGGCGGCGAAGATCCAGGTCTGCCAGCCGTACGGGGTGACCGTCACCATGAGGATGAAGCAGGCGACACGCACCGTCATCATGATGACGTAGCGGCGGGTGCGCGAGCGGGCGTCGACTTCCGGCGCCGTGGCGAGGGAAGTCGCCGACTGCGCGGCGTCGTGCTTGGTGCGGCGGGACGTGGGGGGCTCCTAGGAGTACTGGACCATCGATGGGACGGCGGCGGCGAAGGCGATCGCGGCGATCACCCAGATCAGGATGAGGAGCAGCCAGAATCCCGATCCGATCCATCCGATGATCGTGCCGGCAAGGGCCATGCCGCGGCCGTTCTCGCCGGAGGTCTTGAGCTGCTTGAGAGACATGTGTCCGGTGATGACACCTGCGATCGAGCCGATGAAGGGGACGAGCGTCAGGCCCGCGATCGACGCGACGAGCGAGATGATCGCAAGGACGTTGTTGGGCCGCGCCGGCGCGTAGCCGTAGGCCGCTTGACCGTAGGGCTGCTGTCCATAGGCGGGCTGACCGAACTGCTGGCCGTACGACGGCTGTGCGTAGGGCTGGGGGTAGCCCGGCTGCTGCTCGCCGAAGGCGGGCTGGGCCTGAGCCGACGGCGGCGAGTACGGCGGTGCGGGCGGGTAGGCATCGCTCGGCGCGGGCGGTGCCGGCGGCACGTCGGAGGGCTGCGGCGGGGTGTTCGTGGCGTCGGTCACGTCCGTCTCCTTCAGGCGGGTTGACCCCCAGCCTACCCGCCGTACACGCCGCTAGGCTGGTGCGGTTCACCCGGCTCGGAGCAAGGAGAAGCATGTCCCACGAGCGCGTCGTCCTCGTCACCGGAGGCAACCGCGGCATCGGCCGCGCGATCGCCGAACGATTCGTCTCGGAAGGCTACACCGTGGCCGTCACGGCACGGTCGGGCGAGGGACCCGAGGGGACGCTGACCGTCCGCGCCGACGTCACCGATGCGGCCTCGCTCGACGCGGCGTACACCGAGGTCGAGCAGCAGCTCGGGCCCGTGGGCGTCGTCGTCGCGAACGCAGGCATCACGAAGGACACCCTGCTCCTGCGGATGACCGAGGACGATTTCGACACCGTCGTCTCGACCAACCTCGGCGGTGCCTTCCGGGTCGTCAAGCGCGCCGCGAAAGGGATGCTGCGGGCCAAGTGGGGCCGCGTCATCCTCATCTCCTCGGTGGTCGGCCTCTACGGCTCGGCCGGACAGATCAACTACTCCTCCTCGAAGAGCGCGCTGGTCGGCTTCGCCCGGTCGCTCACGCGCGAGCTGGGATCACGCGGCATCACGGCCAACGTGGTCGCCCCCGGCTTCATCGAGACGGACATGACGGCGGCGCTGCCCGAGGACACCCAGGCCGAGTACAAGAAGAACATCCCCGCCGCACGCTTCGGCGCCGCCGATGAGGTCGCCGCCGCCGTGGTGTGGCTGGCGTCCGAGGACGCCGCCTACATCTCCGGTGCCGTCATCCCCGTCGACGGCGGTCTCGGCATGGGGCACTGACCGGCGTCAGCGCACGGCGTCGATGATCCGTCGCGCCAGTTCCGCCGGGGCCGAGAACTGCGGCCAGTGCCCGGTACCGATCCGGACGACCTCGGCATCCTCGATCGCGGCGAACTCGGCGGCGAACGCGCCCCACTGCGTCACGACCTGGCGGAATGTCGCCTCGTCCATCGATCCCATGAGCATCGTGACCGGTATGCGGTGCCGGTCGGTGCCCTCGAGCGCGAGTGCGTCGGTCGGCACCCTCGCGGGGACGGACGCCGTGAGCGGCGCGGTGCGCCGACGCGTCGCGTCGTCGAGGTCCGCGACGTCCTCCTCGTCGAAGAAGTCCCACCCCGGGAAGGGGATGACGCCGTCCACGAGAGGGAACTCCGAGATGTCCGCTCCGGGCGGGGGAGGCGTCGTGTCGACGAACACGACGCGGCTCACCCGGTCGGCGCGGCGCTCGGCGGCGCCCCACGCGACGTTCCCGCCGCCGCTGTGACCCACGAGCACGACGGGGCCGTCGACGCGGTCGATCTCGTCGACGACCGCGTCGACCCAGTCGGAGAGGCGGGCATCGGAATCAGCGACGCCCACCCCGGGCATCGTGAGCGGATGCGGCAGGTGCCCCGCTTGCCGCAGGGCAGGGACGACGTCGTCCCACGATGACGCGGTCAACCAGAGTCCGGGGATGAGGATGATGTCCATGCCCGCACGCTACTCGCGGTCGCCGACATCCCGTCGGGGCTGTCTCAGGGCAGGAGCGGGATGAGCTCGCCGAGATCGACCGGGTCCACGACGAGGTCGGCACGGCGGCGAACCGCCGGCTTCGCGTTGAAGGCGATCCCCAAACCGGCGGCATCCATCATCAGGAGGTCGTTGGCCCCGTCGCCGACGGCGATGGTCGCCGAGAGGTTGACGCCGGCGGACAGCGCCCACTCCCGCAGGGCCTCCGCTTTGCCCGCCGCGTCCACGATCGGACCGTCGACGACACCGGTCAGGACGCCGTCCGCGGACACCAGCCGGTTGGCCCGCCAGACGTCGACGCCGAGCGAAGGAGCGACGGTATCGAGGATCTCGTGGAATCCTCCCGAGACCACCGCAGCGATGCCCCCGCGCTGGTGGATCGCGGCGATGAGTTCGCGGACGCCGGGAGTCGGCTCGATCCGGGACAGGACGCGCTCGAAGGAGGCGACCGGGACGCCTGCGAGTTCACTGACGCGGGAGCGCAGACTCGACGCGAAGTCCACCTCGCCGCGCATGGCGGCCTCCGTCGCGGCGGCGACCTCCGCGCCGCGGCCCGCCTCGTCCGCGATCAGCTCGATGACCTCGTTGCGGATGATCGTGGAATCGGCGTCGAACACGACGAGGAACCGGGCATCAGGCACCCGACAACGCTATCGGCTCCGTCGCCCGCGGCGCGCTCAGGCGGTGATGCGGATGTTCTTCCCCACGACCGTGAGCCCGCTGTCGGTGACGGTGAACCCGCGCGACAGGTCGAGCTCGCGGTCGACTCCGACGGTGGCGCCCGGCTCGATCACGACGTTCTTGTCGAGGATCGCGCGGTGCACACGCGCCCCGGCGCCGACGCTCACGTGGTCGAACAGGACCGAGTCGGTGATCGTCGCGCCGCCGCCCGAGAGCGTCCAGGGGCCCAGCACGCTGCGCTCGAGGTGGGTGCCCGAGAGCACGCAGCCCAGCGACACGATCGAGTCGATGGCGTTACCGATCCGTCCCATGCCGTCGCGGACGAACTTCGCGGGCGGCGAGTTCACCGACTGCGAGCGGATGGGCCAGTCCATGTTGTACAGGTTGAACACCGGCAGCGCCGAGATGAGGTCCATGTGCGCGTCGAAGAACGAGTCGATCGTGCCCACATCCCGCCAGTAGTCGCGGTCGCGATCGGTGGATCCGGGGACGTCGTTGCGCTGGAAGTCGTAGACCGCCGCCTCGCCGCGGGACACGAAGTAGGGGATGATGTCGCCGCCCATGTCGTGGTTCGAGGTCGGCAGCTCGCCGTCGGCCTCGACGGCCTCGATGAGGGCATCGGTGTCGAAGACGTAGTTGCCCATCGAGGCGAGGACTTCGCCCGGGCTGTCCGGAAGCCCGGTGGGATTCTGCGGCTTCTCGAGGAAGTCGCGGATCGTGACGCCGTCGGTGGGATCCACATCGATCACGCCGAACTGGTTGGCCAGCGAGATGGGCTGACGGATGCCGGCCACCGAGGCGCGGGCACCGGAGGCGATGTGCGCGTCGATCATCTGCTGGAAGTCCATGCGGTAGACGTGGTCGGCACCGATGACGGCGACGATGTCGGGCTTCTCGTCGTGGATGAGGTTGAGGGATTGCAGGATCGCGTCGGCGGACCCCGAGAACCACCGCTTGCCAAGCCGCTGCTGTGCGGGGACGGAGGTCACGTAGGCGCCCAGCAGGGCGGACATCCGCCACGTCTGCGACACGTGACGGTCCAGACTGTGCGACTTGTACTGCGTGAGGACCACGATCTGGCGCAGCTCGGAGTTGATGAGGTTCGAGATCGCGAAGTCGATCAACCGGTACTGCCCGCCGAAGGGAACGGCGGGTTTCGCGCGGTCCTGGGTGAGCGGCATGAGTCGCTTGCCCTCGCCACCGGCGAGGACGATACCGAGGACCTTCGGGGATGCTGCCATGTGCTCACACTATGTGCCTTTCGGAGGGTCCGACCAGGACTGTGACGCCGTGTCCCGGTGCCCTAGAGTTCGGTCCATGCGCGTCGACATCGTCACGAAGGAATACCCGCCCGAGATCTACGGCGGAGCCGGTGTCCACGTGACCGAGCTCGTCAAGGCGCTGCGCTCCCGGATGGAGGTCCAGGTGCGCGCGTTCGGCGCGGAGCGTGACGAGGCCGACACGACCTCGTACGCGGCCCCGACGGGTCTGTCGGGCGCCAATCCCGCGCTGCAGACGCTCGGGACGGACCTGGAGATCGTCGGCGACGTCGCGGGAGCGGATGTCGTGCACAGCCACACCTGGTACGCCAACTACGCCGGCTTCCTCGCCTCGATGCTGCACGGGGTGCCGCACGTCGTGACCGCGCACTCGCTCGAACCGCTGCGTCCCTGGAAGGCCGAGCAGCTGGGCGGCGGTTACGCGCTGTCGAGCTACGTCGAGAAGACCGCCTACGAGAACGCCGCCGCCGTCGTCGCCGTGAGCGACGGGATGCGGCGCGACATCCTCCGCAGCTACCCTTCCCTCGACCCCGCCAAGGTGCGCGTCATCTACAACGGCATCGACGTCGACGCCTGGCAGCCGCGAGAGGACCCGGACCTCCTGTCGCGGTGGGGAATCGATCCGGCACGACCGTCCGTCGTGTTCGTGGGGCGCATCACGCGGCAGAAGGGCCTTCCGTACTTCCTGCGCGCGGCGGAGCTCCTGCCGCCCGAGGTGCAGCTGATCCTCTGCGCCGGGGCGCCCGACACGCCTGAGATCATGGCCGAGGTCCAGGGCCTCGTGCAGCAGCTCCAGCGCACCCGCGAGGGTGTCGTCTGGATCGAGGAGTTCCTGCCGCGCCCGGACCTGTGCGCGATCCTCACCTCTGCGACGACCTTCGTGTGCCCGTCGATCTACGAGCCGCTCGGCATCGTCAACCTCGAGGCCATGGCGTGCGGCGCGGCCGTCGTCGGCACCGCCACCGGCGGCATCCCCGAGGTCGTCATCGACGGCGAGACCGGACGCCTCGTCGAGATCGAGCAGGCCGAGGACGGGACGGGGACACCGGTCGATCCGGAGAAGTTCGTCGCCGACCTCGCCGCGACGCTCACGGAGGTCGTCTCCGACCCGGAGAGGGCGCGCGCCTACGGCAGCGCCGGTCGCGAGCGGGCGGCATCCGCCTTCAGCTGGGAGGCGATCGCCGACGAGACGGCCGCCCTGTACCGGGAGGTCGTGGCGGCCGCTCGGTAGCGCCTCGACCCTCGATAGGCTGGGGCCATGCCTCAGGTCCTCGAACTCGCCGACGTCGTCGTCCGCCGCAACGCCCGCAACATCGTCGACGGGATCGACTGGACGGTCGAGTCCGACCAGCGCTGGGTCGTCCTCGGCCCCAACGGCGCTGGGAAGACCACGGTGCTGCAGCTCGCCGCGACACTCGTCCACCCGACCTCCGGCGCCGTGACCATCCTCGACGAGCGCCTCGGGCGCACGGACGTCTTCGACCTCCGCCCCCGGATCGGCTTCGCGTCGTCCGCGATGGCCAAGCGCGTTCCGCAGGACGAATCCGTGCTCGACGTCGTCCTGACCGCCGCGTACTCGGTGCTGGGTCGCTGGCGGGAGGACTACGAGGCGATCGACGAGCGCCGCGCGCGTCGTGTGCTGGGGGAGTGGGGCCTCGCGGACCTCGCCGACCGCACGTTCGGCACGCTGTCGGACGGTGAGCAGAAACGTGTGCAGATCGCCCGCGCCGTCATGACGGACCCCGAGCTCCTGCTGCTCGACGAGCCCACGGCGAGCCTCGACCTCGGCGCCCGCGAGGAGTTGCTGTCGCTCCTCGGCGGATACGCGCAGGAGGAGTCGACGCCGGCCATGATCATGGTCACCCACCACGTCGAGGAGATCCCCGTCGGCTTCACGCACGTCCTGCTGCTGCGGGACGGGGCAGCGGTCGCACAGGGGCCGATCGCCGAGACCCTGACGGCCGAGAACCTGACCGCGACCTTCGGCATGCCGATCACGCTCACCGCCGAGGATGGCCGGTTCGCCGCTCGCGCGGCATCCTGATAGACTCTCGCGTTGGCGCACTCGCGCCGCAGACTTCCACCCGCACCTGGCAAAATCCAGGGCACTTCGTGAGGAACCCAATGAAGACTGACATCCACCCCGAGTACCGCGCCGTCGTGTTCCGCGACCTCGGCTCCGGCGAGACCTTCCTGACCCGTTCGACGGTCTCCAGCGACAAGACGATCGAGCTGGACGGCGAGACCTACCCGGTCATCGACGTCGAGATCTCGTCGGCTTCGCACCCGTTCTACACGGGCAAGCAGCGCATCATGGACTCGGCCGGTCGCGTCGAGAAGTTCAACCAGCGCTTCAAGAACTTCGGCAGCAAGTAAGCAGCCACCCTCGAAGGCCCCGCTCCGGCGGGGCCTTCGTCGTCTCCGACGCGGGCTCAGCGGATGGGCCAGCTGCCGTCGACGTCCGCATCGATCCGCCCGATGCGGACGAAGTACTCGCTCAGACTCTCGGCCTGCGCGCGCGCCCACGAGATCTGCTGGGTGTGCAGCTCGTCCGCCGAGACCTCGAGATCGAACCGCGCGGCGATGGCCTGGGCGACGCGCCCCGCCGCGATCGCATCGGCGGCGGCGTCATGCGCGCCTTCCAGCACGACGGCGTAGTGGGCGGCGACGACCTCCAGCGTCCGCTTGCCGCGCCGGTACCTGTCGTAGGTCTTGTCGACGACGAGCGGGTCGATGACCGGGGACGGTGCCTCGATGGGGGCGACGCCGTGGCGAAGACCCTCGTATTTGAGGAGGGAGAAGTCGAACGGGGCGTTGTAGGCGACCACCGGGATGCCGGCCGCGAACAGGTCGCGCAGCGACGCGGTGACCTCGGCGACGACCTCCGCGGCCGGACGCCCCTCGGCGCGGGCTCGCTCCGTGGTGATCCCATGGACGGCGGTCGCGCCGGCGGGGATCGCGACACCGGGGTCAGCCAGCCACGTGCGTGAATCGATCACGCTGCCCGATGCGTCAAGGACACCGACGTGCGCCGTCACGATGCGGTCGGAGCGGACGTCCACCCCGGTGGTCTCGAGATCGAACACGCCGAGCGGTCCCGCACACGGGCCCACTGCGATGATCGGCGGGGCGAGCGCATCGTCAGTCGCGGGCTCGAGGACGACGAGTGCGGGCTCAGCGGCGACCGCGGGGGATGCGTCGGCGGAGGGCGCGGGCGCCTCACCCCACGTGTCGTCATCCCACAGCGGAGTGTCGTGCCAGGCGCCCATGCTCCGACGCTACGGTCGGGCGCGGACATCGACCCGGACGACGCGCCGCCG
The DNA here is from genome assembly GCF_023715745.1 of Microbacterium oleivorans. Lineage (GTDB taxonomy): Bacteria > Actinomycetota > Actinomycetes > Actinomycetales > Microbacteriaceae > Microbacterium > Microbacterium oleivorans_D. Next base: position 148,059 of record NZ_JAMBOV010000003.1, read on the forward strand.
ACGCGGAGGCGCGCACGCGCTCGTAGACTCTTCGGGTGACCGCCGCGAGCCCGTACGCCCACCGACTGCGGGCAATCCCCGTCGAGCGTCACGAGGTCGCCGTCGCCGGCGTATCGACGGCCTACTGGGCCTACGGTCCGGATGACGCGGACACGACGATCCTCGCCGTCCACGGCTTCCGGGGGGAGCACCACGGGCTCGAGCCTGTGGTCGCGTTCCTCGACGGTGTGCGGGTCGTCTCACCTGACCTGCCGGGGTTCGGCGAGACGCCTGCCCTGCCGGGTCGGCATGACCTGGACGGCTACGCCGACTGGCTGACGGCATTCGCCGCGGTGGCCGCGCCGGGGGCCGTCGTCCTCGGCCACTCGTTCGGGTCCATCGTCGCGTCGGCCGCCGTCGCACGAGGACTCCCGACACCCCGTCTGATCCTCGTCAACCCGATCGGCGCCCCCGCGCTCGAGGGCCCCCGCGGCATCCTCACGCGACTGGCGATCTTCTACTACTGGGCGGGGGCGCGACTGCCGCGCCGGATCGGAGACGCCCTGCTGCGCAATCCGGTCATCGTCCGCGTGATGAGCATCGCGATGGCCAAGACGCGGGACAAGGCCCTGCGCACGTTCATCCATGATCAGCACGACACGTACTTCTCGCGCTTCGCCGACCGGGACACCCTGCGCGAAGCGTTCGTGACCTCGGTGTCGAACGACGTCCGGGCCGCAGCACCTCGGATCACGGTCCCCACGCTGCTCATCGCGGCCGAGAACGACGACATCACTCCGATGCCCGCGCAGTACGCGCTGCAGAAGCTCTTCCGGGATGCGGAACTCGTGGTGATCCCCGGTGTGGGGCACCTCATCCACTACGAGACGCCGCAGGCCGCGGCATCCGCCGTCACGCGCTTTCTTCGGCCTTCCGCCGGCGATACGCCATGACGTTCATGCGGTTGCCGCAGTTGCCGGTGTCGCAGTAGCGCTTGGACCCGTTCTTCGAGTAGTCGATGTAGACGGCCTTGCAGTCGTCGGCGGAGCAGACCCGGACGCGGTCGAATTCGTCGGAGCGGATGACATCGACGAACGCCATCGCGACCTCGACGGTGATGCGGGTCGCGAGCGGGGCCGCGTCGTCGGTCGCATGGATGTGCCAGTCGTACGCATCGTGGATGACGAGCTGGGGCAGAGCCTTCCCCTCGCGCAGCATGGCGTTGACGATGGGGACCGCCGCCACGCGGTCACCCGTCCAGAGCATCCGCAGTCGCGTGCGTGCACCCCGCAGCTCCGAGAGCTCGACATCGTCGCGGCGGATCACGCCGCTGTAGGGGAACTCCCTCAGGAAGGCCCCCATGTCCTCGAGGGTCGCGAGTCGATCGACGCCGTCACCGTCGATCTCGGGGAGGGAGTTCACGAGCGCGGTCGCGGCGCGCAGCGAGAGCTCGGTGTCACGAATGAACATGGTGTTGACTCCTGACGCGGGGGATCGCTACTGTCACCAGTGTAGTGACGCTTAGGTCATGACGAACCGGACTCATCCTCGAGGGACACCGATGACGCACACGGCACCTGCCCGGCTTGCCACCGACCGGCACACCTCGGCGCGGCGGGTGCCGTCGACGGGTCTGATCCTCGCCGTGACGAGTGCCCTGACGTTCTCGATCAGCGGGCCCATCGCCAAGCCGCTGCTCGAGGGCGGCTGGTCGCTCGCGGCGGTGCTCGCGATCCGGATGGGTGTCGCGGGACTCGTGCTCTCGCCGGCGCTCGTCCACACGCTCCGTCGGCGACCCGACTTCCTCCGTCGGCACGGGGTCTCGCTCGTCGCCTTCGGGCTGATCCCCGTCGTCGGCTGCCAGATCTTCTACTTCTCGGCCCTGCAGCGGATGCCGGTGGGCGTCGCCCTGCTCATCCAGTACCTCGCTCCCGTCATGCTGGTGCTCTTCGTCTGGGCGCGGACGCGTCGTGCGCCGTCCCGCACCGTTCTCATCGGCTCGGTCGTGGCGATGGCGGGTCTGGTGCTCGTCGTGGACATCGCCGGGGCCCGCTTCGACCTGCTGGGAACGGTCTTCGCCCTCCTGGCAGCGGTCTGTGCGTGCGTCTACTTCGTGATGAGCGAACGGACCGGCGACGACCTGCCGCCGCTCGCCCTCGCCGCCGGCGGCCTGCTCATCGGGACGGTGACGATCCTGGTCCTGGCGGGCGTCGGCATCCTGCCCCTGGCCGTGTCGGCGGAGCCGGTCGATCTGCTCGGGGTGCGCGTGGCGCCGCTGATCCCGCTGCTCCTCGTCGGGGTCTGCACGGCGACCGGCTACGCCCTCGGCGTCATGGCGGTGCCGAAGATCGGGTCGCGGCTCGCGTCGTTCGTCGGGCTCTCCGAGGTCCTGTTCGCGCTGAGCTTCGCGTGGCTGCTGCTCGGCGAGGCGCCGGCTGCGGTCCAGTTCGTCGGCGGCGCGCTCATCCTGGCGGGCGTGGTCCTCGTCCGTCTGGAGGAGCGCGCGCCCGCCGATGTCAGTTCCCCCGCCGAGCCGCTGCCAGGAGAGGTCGGACCCGGTATCCGATGACCTCGCCCATGGCGAGGGAGGTCTCGGTGCGTTCGACGCCGTCGATGGCGAGGATGCGGGCGTCGATGTCGAACAGGTGCTGGGTATCGCGGGCGGCGACACGCACCAGGAGGTCCACCGGGCCGCTGAGTCCATGACACTGCACGACCTCGGGGATCTCCTGGAGCTCTTCGGTGATCCGCGGCAGGTCGGCCTGACGCACCTGGACGTGCAGGATCGCCTCGATCGTGTAGCCGAGCGCGGCGGGCGACATCGCTCGCTCGAAGGAGAGGAACACCCCCGAACGCTCGAGTTTGGCCATGCGGGCCTGCACGGTGTTGCGGGAGAGCCCGAGGCGCTCCGCGAGGGCGACCACGGTGGCACGGTGGTCCTCGGCGAGGGCGTTCAGCAGCTCGAGATCCACGTGGTCGAGGGCGCTCATAGTGCCACACCATAGCAGGGAGCCGTCACACCCTTTACGCATCCTGCTCAATGTTGCACGCAATGCTTGAGCGAGGTGCGATGTCGACGTACTCTCGCAGCATCCGGCGACGAAGCCGGTGTTCTGCGCCGGTCATCCGTCCACAAGACGCGCGACCGCGATCAGAGAGGGACGACGATGACCGATACTCTGACCCCCGCCGCGGCCGTGGCGAGCGACACCGAAGACGTGGCCCGTCTTCTCGATCACGAGGGCCGCCGCGTGCGCGACGAGCGGCTGGACCGGTGGGCCGCGGACGTCGACGCCGCGATGCTGCGCCAGGTCTATCGCGACATGTTCCTGGCGCGCCGACTCGACGCCGAGGGTGTCGCGCTGCAGCGTCAGGGACACCTGGGGCTGTGGGCGCCGGCGCAGGGCCAGGAAGCCGTGCAGGTCGGCACCGCCTGGGCCTGTCACGACGACGACTTCCTCTTCCCGAGCTACCGGGAGATCGGCATCGAGGTCGTGCGCGGTGTGCAGCCGCGCGACTTCGTCATGGTCTGGCACGGCGCCGAGCACGCGAGCTGGGACCCGTTCGACGTCCACGTCGCGAATCCGCAGATCATCATCGGCGCCCAGAGCCTCCACGCCGTCGGCTATGCGATGGGCATCCAGCGCGACGGCGGCGATCAGGTCGCGGTCGCCTACTTCGGCGACGGCGCGACCAGCCAGGGCGATGTGAACGAGGCGATGGTCTTCGGCGCCGCCTTCGGCGTGCCCGTCGTCTTCGTCTGCTCCAACAACCAGTGGGCGATCTCCGAACCGGTCGGGCTGCAGTCGCGGACACCGATCGCCGGCCGCGCGCCGGGCTTCGGCATCCCGAGCCTCAGGGTGGACGGCAACGACGTCCTCGCGTGCATCGCGGCCATGCGCTGGGCCGCCGACCATGCTCGCAGCGGACGCGGACCCGCCTATCTCGAGGCCGTCACATACCGCGTCGGACCGCACACGACGTCCGACGACCCCACCCGGTACCGGGACGCGGACGAGGTCGCGTACTGGCGCGCACGGGATCCGCTCACCCGGGTCGAGTCCTACCTGCGCTCGCTGAGCGCATTCGACGACGCTTTCGCCGAGCAGCTGACGGCGGATGCCGATCGCTTCACGGCGGCCATGCGGAGCGCCGTCGTGGGGGCCGCCGCGCCCGAGCCTCTGCGGGTGTTCGACCACGTGTACGCCGAACCGCACCGCGGGATCGAGGAACAGCGCACCGGGTTCGCCGCCTACCTCGACGGCTTCGCCGAGGGCGGCGCACGATGACCGAGCTGACGATGGGCAAGGCCCTGAACGCGGCGATGCGTCGCGCCATGACCGACGACGACCGCGTGCTGGTCATGGGCGAGGACATCGGCCGGCTCGGTGGCGTCTTCCGCATCACGGACGGGCTGCAGTCGGAGTTCGGACCGCGGCGTGTCGTCGACACCCCGCTGGCGGAGTCGGGGATCGTCGGGACGGCCGTCGGTCTCGCCTTCCGCGGGTTCCGACCGATCGTCGAGATCCAGTTCGACGGCTTCGTCTACCCGGCCTTCGACCAGATCGTGAGCCAGGTCGCCAAGCTGCACTACCGCACGCAGGGACGCGTCAAGATGCCGCTCACGATCCGCATCCCGTGGGCGGGCGGCGTCGGTGCCGCCGAGCATCACTCCGAGTCGCCCGAGGCGTACTTCGTCCACACAGCGGGTCTCCGCGTCGTGGCGGTGTCGAATCCGCAGGACGCCTACACGATGCTGCGGCAGGCGATCGCGAGCGACGATCCGGTCGTCTTCTTCGAGCCCAAGCGGCTGTACCACACGAAGGGCGAGGTCGACCTGGACGGCGACATCGCCGACGCGCCGCCGCTCGGGCTCGCGCGCGTCGTCCGCGAAGGGAGCGATGTCACCGTCGTCACCTACGGCGCACAGGTCATGACGGCGATGGATGCCGCGCTCGCCGCCGAGGACGAGGGTGTGTCGCTCGAGGTGATCGATCTGCGCTCGCTGTCGCCTGTCGACTACGGGACGGTCGCCGCGTCGGTGCGCCGCACCGGTCGCGTCGTCGTCACGCACGAGGCGTCCCGTGAGGCGGGCGTCGCGGCGGAGGTCATCGCGAGCATCACGGAGAAGTGCTTCCACTACCTCGAAGCACCGCCGCTGCGGGTGACCGGGCACGATGTGCCCTACCCGCCGGCGAAACTCGAGCAGCATCACCTGCCGGACCTCGACCGCCTCCTCGATGCCGTCGATCGCGTCATGGGCCGAGCCGGGATGCCGGAGGTGACCGCGTGATCACCGACTTCCGCCTTCCCGATCTCGGCGAGGGCCTCGTCGAGGCCGAGATCGTCCAGTGGCACGTCGCCGCCGGGGACGAGGTCACCCTGAATCAGACGATCGCCGAGGTCGAGACGGCCAAGGCCGTCGTCGAGCTCCCGTCGCCGTTCGTCGGGACCGTCGCCTCCCTGCGCCACGCCGAGGGAGATGTCGTCCCCGTGGGGGAGGTGCTCATCTCCTTCGAGGTCGCAGGGACGGATGCCGATGGCGACGCGCCCGAGCCGGAGCAGAAGCGCGAGCCCAACCTCGTCGGGTACGGCGCGGCACCCCGCAGCAGCGCCCGGCCGCAGCGGCGCGCCCGCGTCGGGTCGGGCGGGGATGCCGTGGACCTGGCCGTCCGCGAAGCGGCGCCGCACGACGCCATCGACCCCAGCATCCCCGAGCGCGAGCCTCGCGAGCGACCGCGGTCCACGCCGCCCGTGCGCAAGCTCGCGCGCGACCTCGGTGTCGACCTCGATCTGCTGGCGGCGAGCGGCGTGGACGGGATCATCACCCGGGACGACGTCGAGGCGTACGCCGCCCGCACGGCTGCGGCACCCGCTCCGGCCCTCGCGTCGACGCCGGCCGCCGGCGCGCAGGTCGACGCGACCGACCTGCGCATCCCGATCCGCGGGGTGCGCAAGCACACGGCCGACGCGATGGTGCGCTCCGCCTTCACCGCCCCGCACGCGGCGACGTTCCTCACCGTCGACGTCACGGCATCCGTCGCCTTCGTCGCGCGCCTGCGCGCCGACGTCCGCTACGCCGACCACCGCGTCGGCATCATGGCGGTCGCGGCGAAGGCGGTCTGCCTCGCGCTGCGACGCACGCCGGAACTGAACGCGACATGGGACGACGACGCGGGGGAGATCGTCCGCTTCGGGAAGGTCAACCTCGGAATCGCCGCAGCGACCGACCGCGGGCTCGTCGTCCCCTCCGTCAAGGACGCGGGCGGGATGTCGCTCCTCGACCTGTCCGACGCGATCCGCGCCCTGGCCGACACGGCGCGCGCCGGGAAGGCGAGACCGTCCGATCTCGCGGGCGGCACGTTCTCGATCACCAATTACGGCGTGTTCGGCGTCGACGCGGGGACGCCGATCCTGGTTCCCGGCGAGGCAGGGATCCTCGGTCTCGGCGCGGTGCAGCGGCGGCCGTGGGAGTACGAGGGCGGCGTCGCGCTGCGCGAGGTGATGACGCTGAGCCTGTCGTTCGACCACCGGCTCGTGGACGGCGCCGAGGCGGCACGGTTCCTCACCGACGTGGGCGACGTCCTGCGCGACCCGGCTCGGGCGATGGTGTTCGCATGAGTCTGCCGCTGTCGGGATACGGCCTCAGCGAGGAGCAGGTCGAGCTTGCGGGGCTCGTCCGCTCCTTCGCCGACGAGGTCGTCGCACCGGCGTCGTACGAGGCCGACCGCACGAAGACACTGCCGATGGACGTGGTGGCCCAGATGGGGGACATGGGACTGTTCGGCCTGCCGTTCCCCGAAGAGGTGGGCGGACAGGGCGGCGACTACGTCACGCTCGGTCTCGCCATCGAGGCCCTCGCGCGTGTCGACCAGTCGATCGCGATCACCCTCGAGGCGGGCGTCAGTCTCGGTGCCATGCCGGTCTTCCGGTTCGGCACGGACGCGCAGCGGGACGAGCATCTGCCCGACCTGCTCGCGGGGCGTGCGCTCGCGGGATTCGGTCTGACCGAGCCGGAGGCGGGGTCGGATGCCGGGGCCACCCGCACGACGGCGCGCCCGGAGAACGGCGAGTGGGTGATCGACGGCGCGAAGCAGTTCATCACGAACTCCGGAACGTCGATCACGCGATTCGTCACGGTGACAGCGGTCACGAGCGAGCCCGGCGCCGCGGCGCGGGAGATCTCGACGATCATCGTGCCGTCGGGTACCCCCGGGTTCACCGTCGGCCCCGCGTACGACAAGGTCGGCTGGCATGCCAGCGACACGCATCCGCTCTCGTTCGTGGGTGCGCGCGTGCCGGAGGCGAACCTCCTGGGTCAGCGCGGCCGCGGATTCGCGAACTTCCTCCACATCCTCGACGAGGGCCGCATCGCGATCGCCGCCCTCGCGACGGGTGCCGCGGAGGGATGCCTCGAGGCGGCGGTCGACTACGCGAAGAGCCGGGTCGTGTTCGGGGAGTCTCTGGGCAGCAGGCAGAGCATCCAGTTCATGCTCGCGCGCATGCAGCAGCGCGTGCACGTCTCACGGCTGGCCTGGCTGCATGCGGCACGCCTGCGCGACGCGGGGCTGCCGTTCAAGACCGAGGCGGCCATCGCCAAGCTCACCTCGAGCGACGCGGCGATGGACAACGCGCGCGAGGCGACCCAGATCTTCGGCGGCAACGGCTTCATCAACGAGTACCCCGTCGCCCGCCACTTCCGCGACTCGAAGATCCTCGAGGTGGGGGAGGGGACGACCGAGGTGCAGCTGCTCCTGATCGCCCGATCACTCGGGCTCGCCTGACCCTCAGACGGGGACGGCGGAGGTCTCGAGCAGGGTGAGACCCTCGGGCTCGACGCGGAAGCTGTGCGCCGAGCCGTTGAGGATCTTGCGGCCCCGGCCGGGGTGAACGCCGTCCGTCACGTGTTCCATGACGGCACGGATGAGCGCGCCGTGGGCGACGACGATGAGGTCGGGGGTGTGCGGGTCGCTCGCCCGCTGGGCATCCTCGACGACCTCGTGCAGCGCGGCGAGCGCCCGGGTCGCGAGGGCGTCGCGAGATTCGGCGCCCGGCACGACGGCGGTGTCCCACGGGCCCCAGCGTTCGGCGAACTCCGTGTCGGTCACTCCCTCGGCCTCGCCGTACGAGCGCTCGCGCAGCCCGATGTGGGTGGTCGGCTCCGCCAGACCCAGCTCCGCGGCGATGATGCGGGCGGTCTCGTGCGCGCGGGACAGGTCGCTCGAGACCACGACGGTCGTGTTCGCGCGCGACACGCGCTCGGCGAGATCATGGGCGGCGGCGCGCGCCTGGATCCGACCGGTGTCGTTGAGGGGGATGTCCGTCGAGCCCTGGATGCGACGGGCGCGGTTCCAGTCGGTCTCGCCGTGGCGCACGAGGGTGAGATTCGTCACCCGTCGAGCCTACGTGCGACGCGGTGTCAGGGTGCTGTGAGCGACCGGGCGAGGGCCGTGAGCACCTCGGAGGTGCCGGCGTCGATCTTGACCGTCGCGCGCGCGTCGCCGCGGGTCTGTCCGCGGTTGACGATGACGACGGGGAGCTTTCGACGCCGGGCGCGGTCGAGGAGGCGGATGCCGGAGTTCACCACCAGCGACGATCCGGCGATCAGCAGGGCGCTGCTCGCCCGCACCAGCTGCTCGGCCTCGCGGAACTTCTCGAGCGGGATGTACTCGCCGAAGAAGACGACCTCGGGCTTCAGCATCCCACCGCACACCGAGCAGTCGGGCACCACGAACCCGTCGCTGCGCCCCGGCAGGACGTCGCCGTCGGGCCCCAGCTCCACGCTGTCGGGAACAGTGATCCACGGGTTGTCCCGGTCGATGCGTTCGGCGAGGTCGCGGCGGTCGAAGACCTGGCCGCAGTGCAGACAGCTCACCCGCCGCATCGTGCCGTGCAGTTCGACCACCCGTCGGTTGCCGGCACGCAGGTGCAGGCCGTCGACGTTCTGGGTGATGACGCCCGTCGCGACGCCGGACCGCTCCAGCTCGGCGAGAGCACGGTGGCCGTCGTTCGGCGACGCCGCGGCGAACGTCCGCCAGCCGAGGTGACTGCCCACCCAGTACCGTCGCCGGGAGGCGTCGTCGGCCAGGAACTCCTGGGCGGTCATCGGCGTGCGCACGGGAGCGCCCTTGCCGCGGTAGTCCGGGATGCCGGAATCGGTGGACACTCCCGCACCGGTGAGGACCGCGACGCGCCGGCCGGCGAGCGCGTCGACTGCACGTTCCACGGCGTCGCTCGTCGCGGCATCCAGGTCCAGCACGCTCATGACCCTCCTCCCTCACCGAGCCTACGCCGTCGCGGTTTCACGAGGATCACGTGAGGGACGAGCGTGACAGCATGGCACTATGACGACGATCCGGATCGACGATCCCGCCGATCCGCGCCTGTCGGACTATCGCGATCTGACCGACACGGCGCTGCGGCGCGTCACCGAGCCCGCCGACGGTCTGTACATCGCCGAGTCGGCGAAGGTGATCGGGCGGGCCGTCGCGGCCGGTCACCGGCCTCGGTCCGTGCTGGTGCAGGAGAAGTGGCTGGATGACGCGCGCCCGCTCGCCGGCGACGCCCCGGTCTACGTCGTCCCCGACTCCGTCGCCGAGGCCCTCACGGGATTCGCCGTCCACCGGGGTGCGCTCGCCGCGATGCAGCGCCCCGCGCTCCCGAACCCGGCCGCCCTCCTGGAAGGGGCGCGGACGGTGGTCGTCCTGGAGGACATCGTCGACCACACGAACGTCGGTGCCGCCTTTCGCGCCGCCGCCGCGCTCGGTGCAGACGCCGTCCTCGTCACTCCGCGCTGCGGCGACCCCCTGTATCGCCGGAGCGTCCGGGTGAGCATGGGGACCGTCTTCCAGGTGCCGTGGGCGCGCCTGCCCGAGTGGGATGCTGCGGCGGCGCTGTTCTCGGCTTCCGGCATCCACGTCGCGGCGCTCGCGCTGTCGGAGGACGCCGTCGCTCTCGACGCATTCGCCACGGCGCGCCCGGAGCGACTCGCCGTCCTGATGGGGTCCGAGGGTGACGGCCTGTCGGCCGCCGCGCTCGCCGCAGCGGACACCGTGGTGACGATCCCGATGTCCGGCGGCGTCGATTCGCTCAACGTCGCCTCGGCGGCCGCCGTCGCGCTCTGGGCGCTGCGCTGAGGATCCGCGCGCTGGGACGGGTCAGTCCGTCGGCGCCCCCGGCGAGAAGGGCAGCGCATCTGGCCGCTTGGCCGTGATGTTGTCGCCGGACGACTGGTGTCGCAGTCGCCGCAGCACCCACGGCACGAGGTACTCGCGTGCCCACACCAGGTCGTTCGCGCGTGCGGCTCGCCATGTCGTGGGGGGAACCGCCTCCGGCGCCATCGGCTGCAGGTCGTTCGGGACGTTCAGGACGCGCAGCACCATGCGGGCGACCTCGTGGTGGCCGAGTGTGTTGTAGTGCAGCCGGTCGTCGTCGAAGAACCGCATGTCCTGCACTTCTTTGAGCGCCCACTGGTCGGCCACGATGCAGTCGTAACGGTCCGCGATCGCGCGGATGTTCTCGTTGTAGATCGCCACCCGCCCGCGGATGCCGCGGAAGACCGGCGTGAACTCGGTGTCGATCGCCGTGAAGACGAGGAGCGTCGCGCCCTGCGAGGACAGCCGGGCGACGGCATCCTCGAACAGCTCCGCGACGGCGTCGGGGTCGCCCTGCGGCCGGATGACGTCGTTGCCACCCGCGGACAGCGTGATGAGGTCCGGCTTGAGGGCCAGCGCCGGTTCGATCTGATCGTCGACGATCTGGCGGATCAGCCTGCCCCGGATGGCGAGGTTCGCGTAGGCGAAGTCGTCGACCTGCGACGCCAGGACCGCTGCGACCCGATCCGCCCACCCCCGGTGCTCGCCGGGACGATCGGGATAGGGGTCGCCGATCCCCTCGGTGAACGAGTCGCCGATGGACACCATCCGTCGCCAGGGATGGGTGCTCGGGTTGGGGACGTAGGGCGAACGGTTCGCGTCGGGCCCCGAGTCGATGTCGCGCATGGCACCTCCGCTTCGAGGCTACCCGTCCGACCTCCGCGGCCAGGAGCGCCGTCGTCCGGGAGAGGACCCGATGTCCGCCGGAGGATTAGGGTGGATCGACGTGACGAGCGAGACGACGAACGAAGAGGGGGCGGCTTCGCAGGAGCCTCACTTCGGGAGTTTCGCCGCCGAGCACCTCTCGCCCGCCTTCCCGCAGCGCGCGCCGTGGGGAACGGCACAGAACCTGCGCGCCTGGCAGGCCGAGGCCCTCGAGCAGTACTTCGAGGCGGACGGCCCCGACGGCGTGGGCCGCGGACCACGGGACTTCCTCGCCGCCGCGACACCGGGCGCCGGCAAGACCACGTTCGCCCTCCGACTGGCGAGCGAGCTGCTGCGGCGGCAGGTGATCGACCGCATCATCGTGGTCGCGCCGACCGAGCACCTGAAGACGCAGTGGGCGGATGCCGCGGCCCGCGTCTCCATCCGCCTCGACCCTCGTTTCAGCAACAGGCACTACTCGCCGGCGCGGCAATACCACGGTGTCGCCGTGACCTACGCCCAGGTCGCCGTCAAGGCGTCGGTGCACGAGCGTCTCGTGCTCGACTCGCGGTCCCTCGTCATCCTCGACGAGGTGCATCACGGCGGTGACGCGCTGAGCTGGGGCGACGCCCTCCGCGAGGCCTACGGCCGCGCGACCCGACGTCTGCTGCTGTCGGGCACTCCGTTCCGCAGCGACACGGCACCCATCCCGTTCGTCGAGTACCACCCGAACGACAAGGGGATCCGCATCTCGCGGACCGACTACAACTACGGCTACGGTCGCGCGCTCGCCGATGGCGTCGTCCGTCCCGTGCTGTTCCACGTCTACGCCGGTCAGATGAAGTGGCGGACCAAGGCGGGAGACGAGTACGAGGCGCACCTCGGCCAGGACAACACGAAGGACATCAACGCGCAGGCGTGGCGGACCGCCCTGAATCCCGAGGGGGAGTGGATCTCGGCCGTCCTGCGCTCCGCCGACCGGCGGCTGAGCGAGGTCCGACAGGACGTTCCGGATGCCGGGGGCCTCGTCATCGCCACCGACCAGACGGCGGCGAGGGCATACGCCGCGATCCTGCGCGACATCACGGGGGAGCCCACCACCGTGGTGCTCTCCGACGACAAGGCCGCATCGGGCCGCATCGAGACCTTCTCGCAGTCGACGACGCGGTGGATGGTCGCGGTGCGGATGGTGTCCGAGGGTGTCGACGTGCCGCGTCTGGCCGTCGGCGTGTACGCGACGAGCGCCTCGACGCCGCTCTTCTTCGCCCAGGCCATCGGTCGCTTCGTGCGCGCTCGCCGCCGGGGTGAAGCGGCATCCGTCTTCCTCCCGAACGTCCCGCAGCTGCTGGCCCTCGCGAACGAGATGGAGCGTGAGCGCGACCACGCGCTCGACCGTGAGGAGTCCGACGACGACGGTCTCGAGGACTCGCTGCTGGAGGAGGCCGAGCGCGACGACAAGGCCTCGGACGCACTCCTCGAGGAGGGCAGCTACCAGGCACTGGGGTCCACGGCCCACTTCGACCGTGTGCTGTACGACGGCAAGGAGTTCGGGCAGCTCGCCGTCCCCGGCACGCTCGAGGAGGAGGAGTTCCTCGGGATCCCCGGGCTTCTCGAACCCGAGCACGTGCACGAGCTCCTCATGCAGCGGCAGTCGCGACAGACGCGCCACCGTCATGCCCGTGAGGCCCAGGAGAAGGTGAGGGGCGAGGCGACCGGCGAGGCCGAGAACACGCTGCCGCCGGCCCTGCACCGCACGCTCCGCGAACAACGGCAGCTGCTGAACAGCCTCGTGGGGCTGTATGCCCGACAGAGCGGCGAACCCCACGGCGCCGTCCACGCCGAGCTGCGTCGCGTGTGCGGCGGGCCCGAGGTGGCGCGGGCGACCGTCGCCCAACTGCAGGCGCGCATCGACGTCCTGCGGCGACGCGTGCACTCCTGACCCCCCTTCGGATCCCCGAAATGCTGGCAGTTCCGGCCTTCCGGCGGTGGACGACGCGTGTGCTGGCTACCGTGAAAGGGACATGAGCACGACGAACGCGACGCCCCTGCCCGACGCCACTCCTCGCGATCGTCGGCGGTGGGCCTCCTACCTCGCCGATGAACGCGCCGAGGCGCGCGTGTACCGCGAGCTCGCCGCGCGGAGGTCGGGGGAGGAGCGCGAGATCCTCACGGCGCTGGCCGACGCCGAAGGGCGTCATGAGGCGCACTGGCTGGAGCTGCTGGGGGGCGAGCCGTCACGGCTGCCGCGCGCGTCGCTCCGCACGCGGATGCTCGCCGGCATGGCCCGCAGGTTCGGCTCGATCTTCGTCCTGGCGCTCGCCCAGAACGCAGAGAACCGGTCGCCCTATGACGATGACCCGCACGCCACCCCCGCGATGCGCGCCGATGAGAAGATCCACGGCGAGGTCGTCCGTGGTCTCGCCGCCCGCGGCCGGATGCGCCTGTCGGGCACCTTCCGGGCCGCGGTGTTCGGCGCGAACGACGGCCTGGTGTCCAACCTCGCCCTCGTCATGGGCATCGGGGCGACCGGCGTCGCACCGCAGTTCGTCCTCTTCAGCGGCATCGCGGGTCTGCTCGCCGGCGCTCTGTCGATGGCGGCCGGCGAGTTCGTCTCGGTGCGCTCTCAGCGCGAGCTGATCGAGGCGACACACCCGAACAACGACACCGACCACGTCCTGCCCGACCTCGACCTCGATGCGAACGAACTCGCCCTCGTGTACCGGACGCGCGGACTCGACGAGGACGACGCCCTGGCGCGCGCCCGCAAGGTGATCGCGACCGCCCAGGCCAGCGATCGAGCCGTACCGTACCGACGTGCGGCCGAGCCGCCCGCCGACCTCGAGTCCGTCGGCTCGGCGTTCGGCGCCGCGGCATCCAGTTTCGCGTTCTTCGCCTCCGGTGCCGTCATCCCGGTGCTGCCCTGGATCTTCGGTCTCTCCGGACTCTCCGCTGTCGTCCTCGCGCTCGCGCTCGTCGGGCTCGCTCTCCTGCTCACCGGTGCCACCGTCGGCCTGCTGTCGGGTGCGCCGCCGCTGCGTCGCGGCCTGCGGCAGCTCGCCATCGGCTTCGGGGCGGCGGCGATCACCTACCTGCTGGGACTGCTGTTCGGCGTCTCCGCGGCGTAGCCGCGCCGATTATCGACAGCGGTCAGAACGTGCTACTGTCGATCCTCGGTTGCGAAACCGAAATCCCCGAGGAAACGACGGGAAAAACTCTGCGCGGGTGGCGGAATAGGTAGACGCGCTAGCTTGAGGTGCTAGTGCCCGAATAGGGCGTGGGGGTTCAAGTCCCCCCTCGCGCACAGAGTCGAAATGGGTCCCGAGAGGGGCCCATTTCTCGTCTCCGCGGTCGGCGGTGACGCCGGATCGAACGGGTAGCGTGGGCGGCATGACCGCTCCCGACGATCTGCCCGAGGTTGCGCGCGTCGCGCGCGATCTGATCCGTTTCGACACGACGAACTACGGCGAAGGTCGCGCGAAGGGCGAGCGCGAGGCGGCCGAGTACGTCGGTGCCCACCTCGAGTCGCTCGGCCTGACCCCGGAGTACTACGAGCCGGTCCCGCGTCGGACGAACGTCACGGCACGGGTGCCGGGGCGTGACCCCGACAAGCCCGCCCTCATCCTCCACGGGCACCTCGACGTCGTCCCGGCCGTCGCGGACGACTGGAGCGTCGATCCCTTCGAGGGTGTCGTCAAGGACGGGATGCTGTGGGGTCGTGGCGCCGTCGACATGAAGGACATGGACGCCATGATCCTGACCTCCGTGGGCGACCTGCTGCGGGCGGGGGAGCAGCCCGAACGAGACCTCATCCTGACCTTCTTCGCCGACGAGGAGAACGGCGGCGTCGAGGGATCGCAGCTCGTGGTCCGCGATCGAGCGGAGTGGTTCGCCGGCGCGACCGAGGCGATCAGCGAGGTCGGCGGCTACTCGATCGCGGTGGGCGATGAGCGCGCCTACCTGCTGCAGGTGGGCGAGAAGGCGCTGATCTGGATCCGGCTGCATGCGACCGGTCAGGCGGGGCACGGCAGTCGGCACCACCCCGACAACGCCGTCACGCGTCTGGCCGAGGCGGTCTCCGCCCTCGGCCGCACCGGGTGGCCGATCGAGCTCACCTCGACGACCCGGCAACTCGTCGGCTCGCTCGCCGACCTGTCGGGGACCCTGGCCGACGACCCCGACGCCGTCGCCGACACGGCGGGCGCGGCATCCGCCTTCCTGCGCTCCACCTTCCGGACCACCACGAACCCCACCGGACTGACCGCCGGGTACAAGCACAACGTGATTCCGGATGCCGCGACGGCCGCGATCGACATCCGCACCCTCCCGGGACACGAGGATCAGGTGCTCGCGCAGGTGCAGCGCATCGTCGGCGACGACATCCGCATCGAGGTCGTCCACCGCGACATCGGCCTCGAAGTCCCCTTCGCCGGCGATCTCGTGGATGCGATGGTCGGCGCGCTGGGCCGGCATGATCCCGGGATCCCGGTCATCCCGTACCTTATGGGTGGAGGGACCGACAACAAGGCCCTCGCCGAGCTCGGCATCGCCGGGTTCGGGTTCGCACCGCTGCGGCTGCCCACCGATCTCGACTTCACGGGGATGTTCCACGGTGTCGATGAGCGCGTTCCGATCGATGCGCTGGTCTTCGGGCAGCGGGTGCTCACCGACCTGATCCGCTCGTACTGAAAGGCCGCGCATGTCGATCCTCGAGGCCATCATCCTGGGCATCGTCCAGGGACTGACGGAGTTCCTGCCGATCTCGTCGAGTGCTCACCTGCGCATCGTGGGCGAATTCCTGCCGTCGGCCGAGGATCCGGGTGCGACCTTCACCGCCATCACGCAGATCGGCACCGAGCTGGCGGTGCTCGTGTACTTCTGGAGCCGCATCACGCGGATCATCGCCGCGTGGGCGAAGTCGCTGACCGGTGCGGTGCCGCGCACCGATCCGGACGCCCGCATGGGATGGATCGTCATCATCGGCACGATCCCGATCGGTGTGCTCGGCTTCCTGTTCCAGGACGTGATCCGCGACACGTTCCGCAACCTCTGGCTCGTCGCTGTGGTCCTCATCGTGTTCGGGCTCATCCTCGGCGCCGCCGACGCTCTGGGCACGCGCGTGCGCACCGAGAAGGACCTGACGATGGGGCACGGCCTCGCCCTCGGCTTCGCGCAGGCCCTCGCGCTCATCCCCGGTGTCTCGCGTTCCGGTGCGACCACGACGGCCGGTCTCGCTCTCGGCTACACGCGGCCCGCGGCTGCGGAGGTCGCGTTCCTCCTTGCGGTGCCGGCTGTCTTCGGCAGCGGCCTGTACGAGCTGCTCCAGGCAATCCGCGAACCGGGAGAGTCCCCGTTCACCCTCGTCGAGACGGGTGTCGCGACGGTCGTGTCGTTCGGCGTCGGTCTCGCGGTCATCGCGTACCTCATGCGCTACCTGAAGCGCGGCAGCTTCCTGCCGTTCGTGCTCTACCGCGTCGTGCTGGGCGTCGTCCTGATCATCCTGCTCGCCACCGGGGTGCTGCAGGCGTACTGAGCCGGGTCAGCGGCGGGGGTCGTCCTTCGGCCCGCGCGGTCCGTCGCCCCGGCGGCGCAGGTAGCGCTCGAACTCCTGCGCGATGGCGTCGCCCGACGCCTCAGGGGAGTCCCACGCGTCACGTGTGGTCTCGAGCTGGCGGATGTACTCCGTCATCTCCTCGTCGTCCGCCGCCGCCGCGTCGATGGACGCCTCCCATGCGAGCGCATCGGCCGGCAGCGTGCCACGCGAGATCGTCGCGCCGGTGATCTCCTCGACCTTGTCCAGCAGTGCGAGCGTCGCTTTGGGGGACGGCGTGTGGCCGCCGACGTAGTGCGGGATGCTCGCCCAGAGACCGGCGGAGGGGATGCCGGCTGCGTCACCGGCCGCGGCAAGGGCCGACAGGATGCCCACCGGGCCTTCGTAGGTGGACCGCTCGAGCCCCAGCGTGGAGCGGAGCTCCTCGTTCTCGGAACCGGCGAAGACCGAGATGGGGCGGGTGTGAGGGACGTCGCTCATCATCGAGCCGAGGGCGACGATCCCCGTGATGTCCTCCCGCAGTGCCGCGTCGACGACCTCGGCCGCGAACGCCTGCCAGGCGCGTGCGGGCTCGGTGCCGGTGAGCAGCCACAGGTCGGGTCCGTCTTCGCGCGGCGCGATCGGGCGCCAGAGCGTCGCCTCCGGCCAGACCAGGCGGCGGGCGCCGTCGGCATCGATCTGCATCTGCGGTCGGGTGTACTGATAGTCGAAGTACAGCTCCGGATCGACACCGAAGGCCTTCTCGTACGTGCCCGACGAGCGCAGCTGCGCGACCGCAGCAGTCGCGGCCTCTCCGGCGTCGTTCCAGCCGTCGACGGCGATCACGAGCACCCGCTGTCCCAGTCCCTGCACGGACGTCCTCTCTGTCGGTACCCCCACGATACGCCGACCGCCGCGGGGCGGGCGGAACCCCTCGCATAGCATTGACCGGTGACTTCCCCCCTTCCCGCCGCGGTCCTCTGGGACATGGACGGCACCCTCGTCGACACCGAGCCCTACTGGATGGCCGCCGAGACCCCGCTCGTCGAGCGCTTCGGCGGCACCTGGACGCATGAGGATGGCCTGGCGATGGTGGGCATGGGGCTCGCGGACGCCGCGCGTGTCCTGCAGGCCGCCGGTGTCCGCCTCGAGGTCGACGAGATCGTCGCCCACCTGACCGATGAGGTCATGCGCCGGCTGCGGGAGGACGGAGTGCCCTTCCGCCCCGGCGCCCGTGAACTGCTCCGAGCCTTGCGGGAGTCGGGCGTCCCGACGGCACTGGTGACGATGTCCATGAGTCGGATGGCGAAGGTGATCACGGAGCTCATCGACTTCGACGCCTTCGACGTCGTGATCGGCGGTGACGAGGTCACCCACCCGAAGCCGCACCCCGCCCCGTATCTGCAGGCGTGCGCCGCCCTGGGCGTCGACCCGGCGGACACGGTCGCCTTCGAGGACTCCGTCACCGGCACGACGTCCGCGGTCGCTGCCGGGACGGTGACCGTCGGCATCCCGCACATGGTCCCTCTCGACGGCGTCGGCGCGCACGAGCTGTGGCCGACCCTCGACGGGCGGACGGTCGCGGATGTCGCCGATGTGCTCGAGCGCGTCCGTCGGGGGGTGGACGCGTGAGCGACGACCTGCGCCCGAGCGGCCCGTTCCGGCTGGGGGACCGTGTGCAGCTGACCGGTCCCAAGGGTCGCATGCACACCGTCACGCTCCGGGAGGGCGGCGAGCTCCACACCCATCACGGCGTGCTGCGCCACGAGTCGATCATCGGCCAGCCCGACGGCTCGGTCGTCGTGAACAGCGGCGGCCACGAATACCTGGCGCTGCGTCCGCTCCTGCGCGACTTCGTCATGTCGATGCCGCGCGGCGCCGCGATCGTCTACCCGAAGGATGCCGCGCAGATCCTCGCCTCCGCCGACATCTTCCCCGGCGCCACCGTCGTGGAGGCGGGCGTCGGGTCGGGAGCGCTGTCGCTGTGGCTGCTGCGCGCGATCGGCCCCTCCGGCCGCTTGCTGTCGTTCGAGCGCCGTGAGGAGTTCTCCGACGTGGCCGAGGCCAACGTGGAGACCTTCCTCGGCCACTATCCGGACGCGTGGCGCGTCGTCGTCGGAGATCTCGCGGAGGAGCTGCCCCAGGTCGCCGAACCCGGGACCGTCGACCGCGTCGTCCTCGACATGCTCGCGCCGTGGGAGTGCATCGATGTCGTCGCCGAGGCGCTCACGCCCGGCGGCGTCGTGCTCTGCTACATCGCGACGGCGACGCAGCTCAGCCGCGTCGCGGAGTACATCCGCCACTCGGGGCTGTTCACCGAGCCCGAGGCGACCGAGACGATGGTGCGCGGATGGCACGTCGAGGGACTCGCCGTGCGACCCGACCACCGGATGGTCGCCCACACCGGCTTCCTGCTCACCGCCCGTCGCCTCGCCCCCGGTGCGATGCCCCCGGATGTGCGCAAGCGCGCATTGAAGAAGCCGTCCTACGCCGACGCGGACGTCGAGGCCTGGACCCCCGGTGCGGTCGGCGATCGCGAGATCACGGACAAGAACCTCCGCAAGCGCGTGCGCGACGCGCAGCGTGCCGTGGAGGGGGCCCGACAGGCTGCCGAGGACCGCTCCGGCGAGACCGTAGACTGATCGAATGCGTCAGATCCCCGCTGCCGTGGCCGTTATCGGCCTGACCGCCCTGGCCCTCGTGGGCTGCGCCCCCACAGGCCCCGCCGACAGCGGCTGCGAGCGCGTCACCGTCCCGGCCTCGTCGCTCGACCTCGTGAACGTCACGGATGCCGAGCCGGCGCCGACGGCGACCACGACCGATCCGGTCTACGTCACCCGCACCTCCTTCACGGACGTCGCGACGGGATCGGGCACCCCGATCACCACGAGCACGCAGGACGTACAGCTCGGCATCACCCTCCTGGACGGCGCGACCGGGCAGCAGGTCCTGTCGGCTCCCACACGCGTGGTCCAGGTGAGCGTGCTCGAGCAGACCTTCCCGACCATCCTGGACGTCCTCGACTGCGCGCGTCCCGGTTCGCGCATCGTGTCGGCCATCCCCGCCAAGGATCTGAGCCCGGACCTCGTGAGCCAGATCGGCCTGTCCGAGTCGGAGGCTGCGGTCGTCGTCATCGACGTCAACACCGTCTTCCTCCCGGCGGCGAACGGTGTGCCGCAGTACGTCGACGGCAGCAACATCCCCACCGTCGTCCTCGCCCCCGACGGCACCCCGGGCATCATCGTCCCGGATGCGGTCGCGCCGGACGACCTCATCATCAAGACCCTGAAGAAGGGCGAGGGCGAGAAGCTCACGGCCGACTCGACGCCGCGCGTCAACTACACCGGCGTGCTCTGGAACACCGGAGAGGTGTTCGATTCCACGTGGGAGAAGGGGTCCCCGACGACGCTGTCGCTCGACGGTGTCGTCCCCGGCTTCCAGAAGGCGCTGGAGGGTCAGACCGTGGGTTCGCAGGTGCTGGCGGTCATCCCGCCGGACCAGGCCTACGGTGATCAGGCCTCGGGCGCGGTGCCCGCGAACTCGACTCTCGTCTTCGTGATCGACATCCTCGGGATCGACACGAGCGACGACGCCACGACCTCGACACAGTGAGCCTGCGCGGGGCCATCGAGCGGTCCCGCGCCTAGGATTGCCGTGTGCCCACCGATCCGATCCGCAGCGCGCCCGAGGAGCGTCTCGTCAACCTCGTCGTCGCGTTGCTCGCCACGGAGCAGGGGCTGACGAAGGACACGATCCTGTCGTCCGTCTCCGGCTATCGCGAGCAGGGCGCGGCCGGTGCGTCGAAGGACGCACTCGAGAAGATGTTCGAACGCGACAAGGACAGCCTGCGTTCACTCGGCGTCCCCATCGAGACGATCGGCGACTACGCCGATCCGGATGACCTCCGGGAAGCGCGCTATCGGATCCCGACCGCGGAGTACTCGCTGCCGGTCGACATCGACTTCACGCCGGCGGAGATCGCCGTGCTGAATCTGGCCGGCGGCGTGTGGGGCGAGAGCTCGATGTCGGTCTCGGCGCGCAGCGGCCTCCGCAAGATCCAGGCGCTCGGCATCGACGTCGACGCCCCCATCATCGGGTACGCGCCGCGCATCAGTCTGCGTGAGCCGTCGTTCACTCCGCTGCAGCGCGCGATCGAGCAGGGCCGGGTCGTCGAGTTCGACTACATCAAGGGCGGGTCGGATGCCGCTCACCGACGTCGCGTGCAGCCGTGGGCGCTCGTCGAGTACGAGGGTCGATGGCACGTGTACGGCTTCGACCTCCTACAGGACGCCGAGCGCACCTTCCTCCTGTCGCGCATCTCGTCGGACGTCGTCGTGACCCGCACGTCCTTCGACCTGTCCCTGCGCGACGGTGCCGGCGACAAGGCGATCGCGGGGCTCGAGGCCGTCGCGGAGCGACAGCGCGCCCTCGTCCAGGTGGAGCCGGGCACCGAAGCCGCGCTGCGACTGAACCGTCGCGCGGTCTCGGCCGACGCGAGCGGATGCCGGGTGCCCTACGTCGATGCACAGATCTTCGCCGATGAGCTCGCCTCCTACGGCCCCGAGGTCCGCGTGATCGAGCCCACTGAGCTGGCGGAGCTGGTCGTGGCGCGCCTGCGGCGGGCAGCCGATCTCCACGCGGGGGTCGCCGGATGAGCGCGCAGCCGCTGGTCGCCACCGACCGCGCGTCCCTGATCCTGCAGCTCGTGCCGTATCTGATCTCGAAGGGCGAGGTCACGGTCGAGGATGCCGCGAGGGACTTCGATGTCGTGCCGGACGAGATGCGGTCGATGGTCGAGAAGCTGACGGTGATCGGCCTCCCCGGTGACGGCGGCTTCTGGCAGATGGCGAACGACCTGTTCGACATCGACTGGGATCTGCTCGACGAGCAGGACACCATCTCGATCACCAACGCGGTGGCGCTCGAGCGCACGCCCCGGTTGACGGCTCGTGAGGCGGCCGCGCTGCTGGCCGGACTCCAGCTCGCGGCGAGCCTTCCCGGCGTGGGTGACAGCGGCGTCGTGCAGGGGCTGCTCGCCAAACTCGCCGCCGGTGCCGCCAGTGCGCCGGCGGAGGTCATCGTCGCGACCCCCGTGGTCGACGACGTCCGGACGACGGTGGCCGATGCCGTCCAGCGCGGTGTCGCGGTGTCGTTCGCGTACCGCGCACCGGACGCCCCTGTCACGACGCGCACGGTCGACCCCGTGAAGGTCCACATCGCCGACGGGCAGTGGTACCTGCAGGGGTGGTGCCATCTGCGGGAGGCCGTGCGTACCTTCCACCTCGACCGGGTCTCCGACGTGGTGCTCACCGACATCCCGAGCACGCACGGCTCGGACGCGCTGCCCGGTCTGTTCGAGCCGTCCGACACCGATGTGATCGTCGAACTCCGCTGCCGCAAGGACGTCGTCCCGCTGCTCGGCGAGTTCGCTGCGCGAGCGGCGGTCCGAGGCAAGGGCGACCAGCGCACGGTGAGTCTGCGCGTGGGCGACGAGCGCAGCCTGAAGCGGCTCGCCGCCCGCCTCGGCGGGGATGTCGAGATCCTTTCGCCGGCCACCGCGCGCGAGGCAGCCCGGGCCTGGGCGGAGGCGGGGCTCGCCCAGTACTCCTGAGGGCCGCCCGCGCCACCGGCGGTTAGACTGGAACCACTTCAACCCCGAGGAGCTTTCATGGGCGGTCTGCAGGGCTGGCATCTCATCGTCGTTCTGGCGGTGATCCTTCTTCTGTTCGGTGCGGCGAAACTGCCGGCGCTGGCGAAGAGCGTCGGTCAGTCGGCGCGTGTCTTCAAGGGCGAGATGAAGGCGATGAAGGAGGAGGACGGGCCGGCCGAGACGCCGACCCACCAGCCCCCGCAGGCTCCTTCCTCCGTCACCGGGCTGACGCCGCCACCGGCGCAGGGCCCATCGCAGGGCCCCACGCCCTGATTCGGTGACGACGACCGATCGGGACGCCGCGCGAGACGACGCCCCCTACCGGGACAAGCGGATGTCGCTCGGCGACCATCTGCGCGAGTTCCGCAAACGGCTGCTGATCGCCGCCGCGGCGCTCGTCGCGGGCATGATCGTCTCGTTCATCCTGACCGACGGGATCATCTGGGCGATGACGGAGCCCATCCGCATCGTCGCCGAGCGTCGCGGCGACGAGGATGCCGTCACCCTCATGTTCGCGACCGTGACATCCGCCTTCGACCTCCGCATCCGCATCTCCTTCGCCGTCGGCCTGCTCATCTCGGCGCCCGTCTGGCTGTGGCAGATCTGGGCCTTCCTCATGCCCGGGCTGACGCGGAAGGAAGTCCGCTACACCATCGGGTTCGTCGCCGCCGCGGTGCCGCTCTTCTTCGCAGGGACCTTCACGGGTTGGCTGATCCTTCCGCATCTCGTCGAGCTGATGGCCGGCTTCACACCCGTCGGTGCCTCCAACTTCTATGACGCGAAGTACTACTACGACTTCGTCTTCAAGCTCCTCCTCGTCGTGGGCGTCGCGTACGTCACACCCGTGTTCCTCGTGGCGCTGAACCTCGCCGGCGTCATGACAGGCCGCGAGATCATCAAGGGCTGGCGCGTCGCCATCGTCATCGCAACGGTGTTCGCCGGCGCCGCGACGCCTGCCGCCGACGTCGTCAGCATGCTCATCCTCGCCGGGATCCTCACGGTCCTCTTCTTCGCCGCCGCGGGCCTGTCGATGCTCTTCGATCGCCGAAAGCGCAAGCGCGACCAGGCGCTCCTCGGTCGGGCCGCATGACGGACCCCTCGGCGCGCTACGCACGCGCGCAGGCCTCGCGCCGGCATCCGATCTCCGCCTCCTTCGCCGCGTTGCAGCGGTTCGAGCTCGACCCGTTCCAGATCGAGGGCTGTCACGCGCTCGAGGAGGGGCGGAGTGTGCTCGTCGCCGCCCCCACCGGTGCGGGCAAGACCATCGTCGGCGAGTTCGCGATCCACCTCGCGATGCGCGAGCCGGGCGACAAGGCCTTCTACACGACGCCGATGAAGGCGCTGTCGAACCAGAAGTTCCGCGAGCTGCAGGAGGTTTACGGCGAGGGCGAGGTGGGGCTTCTCACCGGCGACACCAACATCAACGGGAACGCCCGCGTGGTCGTCATGACCACCGAGGTGCTCCGGAACATGCTGTACGCCGACTCGCCGGCGCTGCGCGGACTGCGCTACGTCGTCATGGACGAGGTGCACTACCTCGCCGACCGGTTCCGGGGTCCGGTGTGGGAAGAGGTCATCCTCCACCTGCCGCCCGCCGTGCGGCTGGTCTCGCTGTCGGCGACCGTCTCCAATGCGGAGGAGTTCGGCGATTGGCTCGACACGGTCCGCGGCGACACCGCGGTGATCGTCTCCGAGACCCGCCCGGTCCCACTGGAACAGCACGTCCTCGTGCGCGGAGACCTCCTGCCGCTGTTCGACGACCGCGCCGGGGTGGCGACCGCCCAGGTGAACCAGGAGCTCACCCGCATCCGCTCGCCCAAAGGCGCGCTCTACGAGAACAACCGTCGGGCGATGGAGTACCGCTCGCGCGGTGACCAGGAGAGGCGTCGCCCGCATCGTGGCGGTAAGCGGCCGCTCCGGCCGTCGACCGCGATGCGGATCGAGCGGATGGACCGCCCGCAGGTCGTCGAGCTCCTCGGCCGGTCGAATCTGCTGCCGGCGATCTTCTTCATCTTCAGCCGGGTCGGCTGCGACGCCGCGGTGCAGCAGGTGCGCCGCGCGGGAGTGCGACTGACGGACACCGCCGAGCGCGACGAGATCCGCTGGATCATCGACGAGCGCATGCGCCCGTTGCAGGACGAGGACCTGGGTGTGCTCGGGTACTGGGAGTGGCGCGACAACCTCGAGCGCGGCATCGCGTCCCACCACGCGGGGCTCCTGCCCGCCTTCAAGGAGGTCGTCGAGGAGCTCTTCCAGCGCAAGCTCGTGAAGGTCGTCTTCGCGACCGAGACGCTGGCGCTCGGGATCAACATGCCCGCCCGCACGGTCGTGCTCGAGAAGCTCGAGAAGTTCAACGGCGAGGCGCGTGTCGCGATCACCTCGGGGGAGTACACGCAGCTGACCGGTCGCGCGGGACGGCGCGGCATCGACGTCGAGGGCCATGCGGTCGTGCAGTGGACCGAGTCGCTCGACCCGCAGGCGGTGGCGGCGCTGGCGTCCCGCCGCACGTACCCGCTCAACTCGAGCTTCCGCCCGACGTACAACATGGCGGTCAACCTCATCGACCAGTTCGGACGTCCGCGCGCGCGGGAGATCCTCGAATCCTCGTTCGCGCAGTTCCAGGCCGATCGCGCCGTCGTGGGCCTCGCCCGTCAGGTGAAGGAGGCCGAGGCATCCCTCGCCGGATACGAGAAGGCGATGACGTGCGAGCTCGGCGACTTCGCCGAGTACTCCGGCATCCGTCGCGATCTCAGCGACGCCGAGAAGCTCAACCGGGCGGACCGGACGGCGCCGGCCCGCATCCGCCAGCAACGGCAGAACGAGATCCAGTCGCTGCGACGTCGGATGCAGCGGCACCCCTGTCACAGCTGCCCGGATCGCGAGGATCACGCGCGTTGGGCGGAGCGGTACTGGAAGCTCCGCCGGCGCACCGACCGGACGCGCCGTGACATCGAGACCCGCACCGGCACCGTCGCGCGGATCTTCGACCGCATCATCGACGTGCTCGCCGAGCTCGACTACGTCACGCTGGACGACGGCGCCGCATCCCTGACGGCGGCCGGCCGCACGATGCGCCGCATCTACGGTGAGCGGGATCTCCTGGTGGCGGAGTCGCTGCGCCGCGGACTGTGGCGGGACCTCGACCCCGCCGGGCTCGCAGCCCTCGCGTGCTGCCTCGTCTACGAGCCGCGCCGCGACGAGGCGGGGGAGTACCGGCTGCCCCGCGGGCCTTTCCGTGAGGCTCTCACCAAGACGCAGGACCTCTGGAGCCGACTCGACGACCTCGAGCAGGAGCACCACCTGCCCGGCACGGAGGCGATCGCGACAGGTCTCGCGCAGGCGATGAACTCGTGGGCCCGCGGTGCCTCGCTGGAGGTCGTCCTCACCGAGGCCGACATGGCGGCGGGCGACTTCGTCCGCTGGGCGAAGCAGACGATCGACCTGCTCGACCAGTTGTCGATCGTGGCGGATGCCGGTGTCGCGACGACCGCACGGAAGGCGCTGGACGCCGTGCGGCGCGGCATCGTGGCCTACAGCTCGGTGTGACGCGAGGCGTCTCGTGGAGGGGATGACGGGAATCGAACCCGCGTAATCAGTTTGGAAGACTGAGGCTCTACCATTGAGCTACATCCCCGTCGGCGCTGCGATGAGCGCCTCGACGAGTGTACCCGACATGGTCGGCTAGACTGACCAACGGCCGTTTTTCGGCGCTCGCCAGCGTGCGCGCCCGGGGCGTAGCTCAGCTTGGTAGAGCGCCCGCTTTGGGAGCGGGAGGCCGCAGGTTCAAATCCTGTCGCCCCGACCAACGGCCCCACGAACCCAGATCACCGAACGGACGCGCGCGTGCGCGGCCGGACAAGGAGAACGACAGGCATGGTCACCAGCACCGTCGAGCAGCTCACCCCCACCCGGGTGAAGCTCCACATCACGGTCACCCCGGAGGAGCTCAAGCCGAGCATCTCCCACGCGTACGAGCACATCGCGCAGGACGTGCAGATCCCCGGCTTCCGCAAGGGCAAGGTCCCGGCGCCGATCATCGACCAGCGCATCGGCCGTGAGGCCGTGCTCGAGCACGCCGTGAGCGAGGGCCTCGACGCGTTCTACCGCGAAGCCGTCACCGCGAACGAGGTCCGCATCGTCGGCCGCCCGGCCGCCGAGATCGTCGAGTGGCCGAGCACGAAGGACTTCTCCGGCGACCTCAAGGTCGAGGTCGAGGTGGACGTCCGCCCCGAGTTCGAGCTGCCCTCCTACGACGACATCACCATCGAGGTCGACGCCGTCGAGACCGATGAGGCCGCGGTCGACGCCGAGCTCGAAAAGCTGCGCAGCCGTTTCGGCACGCTCGTCACGGTCGACCGTCCGGCCAAGGCCGGCGACTTCGTCGAGCTGGACCTCGTCGCCACCATCGAGGGCAACGAGATCGACCGCGCGGAGGGCGTCTCCTACGAGGTCGGCTCCGGCGAGCTCCTCGAGGGCATCGACGAGGCCGTCGAGTCCCTCACCGCTGGTGAGGACACCACGTTCCGTTCGAAGCTCGTCGGCGGCGACCACGCCGGTGAAGAGGCCGAGGTCGCCGTGACCGTCAAGGCCGTCAAGGAGCGCGAGCTGCCCGAGGCCGATGACGACTTCGCACAGGTCGCCTCCGAGTTCGACACCATCGCCGAGCTCCGCGAGAGCCTCGTCGAGCGCGTCTCGGAGCAGGCCGTGTTCACGCAGGGCTCCGCCGCGCGCGACAAGCTCGTCGAGGCCCTCATCGAGAAGGCCGACATCCCCGTGCCGGCGAAGCTCGTCGAGGACGAGGTCCACGCCCACCTCGAGGGTGAGGGCCGTCTCGAGGACGACGTGCACCGCGCCGAGGTCACCGAGGCCAGCGAGAAGCAGTTCCGCACCCAGATGATCCTCGACAAGATCGCCGAGAAGCACGAGGTGCAGGTCTCCCAGGAGGAGCTCACGCAGTACCTCATCCAGTCGTCGGCGCAGTACGGCATGTCGCCGCAGGACTTCGTCAACGCGCTGCAGGAGGGAAACCAGATCCCCCTCATGGTCGGTGAGGTCGCGCGCAACAAGGCGCTCGCGATCGCGCTCGGCAAGGTCAACGTCGTCGACACCAACGGCAAGAAGGTCGACCTGGCCGGCTTCGCCGCGGAGGAGGACGAGACCGCCGACGAGGCCGCGGACGAGAAGCCGGCCGCCGAGAAGGCGCCCGCGAAGAAGGCTCCCGCGAAGAAGCCCGCGGCGAAGAAGGCGGATGCCGACGAGGCTGCGGACGAGAAGCCGGCCGCCAAGAAGGCTTCCGCGAAGAAGCCCGCCGCCAAGAAGGCCGACGCGGAGTCCGCCGAGGCTCCCGCGAAGAAGGCTCCGGCCAAGCGCGCGACCAAGAAGGCCGCCGACAGCGAGTGACCGTTTCGAAGGGCGGCGGGTGCCTCACGGCCCCGCCGTCCTTCGGCGTTTCCGGACGCCGAGAACGACGGATGCCCACGCCGGTATGCCCACGGCGAACACGGGCGAGGCGCTCGGAGCACGCCACTAGATTCGAAGCACGAACACGAATCCAGGAGAGCATCCATGGCTGAACCCCTTATGGCGACCAGTGTCTTCGACCGGCTGCTGAAGGACCGAATCATCTGGCTCGGTTCCGAGGTGCGCGACGAGAACGCGAACGAGATCTGCGCCAAGATCCTGCTGCTCGCGGCCGAGGATTCCGAGAAGGACATCTACCTCTACATCAACTCGCCCGGCGGGTCGATCACCGCCGGCATGGCGATCTACGACACGATGCAGTTCGTTCCGAACGACATCGTCACCGTGGGCATCGGGATGGCCGCCTCCATGGGCCAGCTCCTGCTGACGAGCGGCACCAAGGGCAAGCGCTACATCACGCCCAACGCCCGCGTGCTCCTGCACCAGCCCCACGGTGGTTTCGGCGGTACGGCCAGCGACATCCAGACCCAGGCGCAGCTGATCATCTCGATGAAGAACCGGCTCGCGGAGATCACCTCCGCCCAGACCGGCAAGTCCGTCGAGCAGATCAACGCCGACGGCGACCGCGACCGCTGGTTCACGGCCGAGGAGGCCCTCGAGTACGGCTTCGTCGACCACATCCGCGAACACGCCGCCGACGTCACCGGCGGCGGCGGGACCGAGAACTGAACGACCGGAGGACGAAGAGAATGAACACCCCCACTTTCGGTCGCCCGCAGGGCGTCGCGATGCCCTCGAGCCGCTACATCCTGCCGCAGTTCGAAGAGCGCACCGCCTACGGCTACAAGCGTCAGGACCCGTACAACAAGCTGTTCGAGGATCGCGTCATCTTCCTCGGCGTCCAGGTCGACGACGCGTCCGCCGACGATGTCATGGCGCAGCTGCTGGTCCTGGAGTCCATGGACCCCGACCGCGACATCATCATGTACATCAACTCGCCCGGTGGCTCGTTCACCGCCATGACGGCGATCTACGACACCATGCAGTACATCTCGCCCCAGGTGTCGACGGTCGTCCTCGGGCAGGCTGCTTCGGCGGCATCCGTGCTCCTGGCCGCAGGTGCCACCGGCAAGCGTCTCGCGCTGCCGAACGCCCGCATCCTCATGCACCAGCCCGCCGTCGGCGAGTCCGGTCACGGTCAGGCGTCGGACATCGAGATCCAGGCGGCGGAGATCCTCCGTATGCGCACCTGGCTCGAGGAGACGATGGCACGGCACACGAACCGCTCCGTCGAGCAGGTGAACAAGGACATCGATCGCGACAAGATCCTGTCTGCACAGGAGGCCCTGGAGTACGGCATCGTCGACCAGGTGCTGACCTCGCGCAAGCGCACCCCGGCCGCCATCACGGCGTGACGCCCGCACACGACGCCCCGCCGATCCGTCGGCGGGGCGTCGTCGTCCACACTCGTGTCGCAATCCGCCCCGTGCCCGGATCTGCGATTAGGCTCATCTCCACCGGCACGAAATCCTGAGGGGGACACCATGGCACGCATCGGTGAGAGCGCCGACCTGTTCAAGTGTTCCTTCTGCGGCAAAAGCCAGAAGCAGGTCCAGCAGCTGATCGCCGGTCCCGGCGTCTACATCTGCGACGAGTGCGTCGAACTCTGCAACGAGATCATCGAAGAGCGCATGGCCGAGTCCGGTGACGGCGAGGTCAAGGACTTCGATCTCCCCAAGCCGCGGGAGATCTTCAGCTTCCTCGAGGAGTACGTCGTCGGGCAGGACCCCGCGAAACGCGCGCTGTCGGTCGCCGTCTACAACCACTACAAGCGCGTCCGTGCCCGCAGCACGATCCAGTCCGCCGAGCAGCGGGCCGACGAGGTCGAGATCGCCAAGAGCAACATCCTGCTGCTGGGACCGACCGGATGCGGCAAGACCTACCTCGCGCAGACGCTCGCGAAGCGCCTCAACGTCCCGTTCGCCGTGGCGGATGCGACGGCTCTCACCGAGGCCGGCTACGTCGGCGAGGACGTCGAGAACATCCTGCTGAAGCTCCTGCAGGCGGCGGACTTCGACGTCAAGCGCGCCGAGACGGGCATCATCTACATCGACGAGGTCGACAAGATCGCCCGCAAGGCGGAGAACCCCTCGATCACGCGCGACGTCTCCGGCGAGGGCGTCCAGCAGGCGCTGCTGAAGATTCTCGAGGGCACCGTCGCCTCGGTCCCGCCGCAGGGCGGCCGCAAGCACCCGCACCAGGAGTTCATCCAGATCGACACGACGAACGTCCTGTTCATCGTGGCCGGTGCCTTCGCGGGTCTCGAGGACATCATCTCGTCGCGCGTCGGCAAGCACGGTGTCGGCTTCGGTGCCCCGCTGCAGGACAAGGAGCAGGAGCAGGACGTGTTCCGCGACGTCCTGCCCGAGGACCTGCACAAGTTCGGTCTGATTCCCGAGTTCATCGGCCGCCTCCCCGTCGTGACGACGGTGTCCCCGCTCGACCAGACGGCGCTCATCGAGATCCTGACCGGACCCAAGAACGCCTTCGTGAAGCAGTACCAGCGCATGTTCGAGCTGGACGGTGTCGAGCTCGAGTTCGAGGATGACGCGCTCCGCGCCGTCGCCGACCTCGCCGTCGCGCGCAAGACGGGTGCCCGTGGCCTGCGCGCGATCCTCGAGGACGTGCTCGGGCCGATCATGTTCGAGATCCCCTCCGCAGAGGACGTCGACAAGGTGGTCGTCACCCGTGCCGCCGTCGAGGACGGCGCGCCGCCCACCTTGGTGCTGCGTCAGAAGCGCAAGAGCGCCTGACACGCGCCGATGTCGTAAGCGGCGAGTAGCGTGCCCGGCATGGGACGCATCCTCTTCGACACCGCCACGTCAGCCAACGGGTTCATCGCCGACGAGACCAACTCGCTCTCATGGCTGTTCGCGGTCGAGAACGGTCAGACGCCGGACGACTCCTTGCTGCCCTCCGGCGCTACGGTGCTCGTCGAAGGCGCGACGACCTACGAGTGGGTGCTCGCTGAGTCCGACATCCTGGCGCACCCCGATCGCTGGGCGGAGTTCCACGGAGACCGCCCCACGTTCGTCTTCACCACCCGAGAACTGCCGAAGCCTGCGGGCGCCGACATCCGCTTCGTGCAGGGGGATGTCGCATCCGCCCTGCCGGAGATCCGTGCCGCGGCCGGTGACGGCGATGTGTGGATCGTGGGCGGGGGAGATCTCGCGGGCCAGTTCCTCGACATCGGCGCGCTCGACGAGATCGCCGTCTCGGTGGCGCCCGTCTTCCTGGCCGGAGGTGCGCCCCTGCTGCCGCGCCGTGTCGAATCCGACCGCCTGCGGCTCGTATCGGCCGAGGCGGTCGGACAGTTCGCGCGGCTGATCTACAGCGTCCGGCCGACGAGCGAGTGACTCCGCTCAGCCGGTGAGACCACGGCGCTCGAGCAGCGGCTCGATCCGCGCATCGCGTCCGCGGAAGTCGCGGTAGGCCTCCAACGGATCCTTCGAGCCACCGACCCCGAGCAGACGCTCACGGAACCGGTCGCCGTTCGCGCGCGTCAGCCCGCCGTTCTCGCGGAACCATTCCACCGTGTCGGCGTCGAGGACCTCGCTCCAGATGTAGGAGTAGTAGCCGGCGCTGTATCCACCCGAGAAGACGTGCGCGAAATACGTGGACGAGTACCGGGTCGGCACGGCCGGGTTGTCGAGGCCGATGTCGGCGAGGGCGGTCGCCTCGAAGGCGTCGACGTCGATCTCGGACGCCGTGTCCTCGACGTCGAGGCTGTGCCACGCCTGGTCGAGCCACGAAGCCGCCAGATACTCGCTCGTGGCGAATCCCTGGTTGAAGGCCTCCGACTCCCGCAACTTCGCCACGACCTCTTCGGGCAGCGGCTCGTCGGTGTCGATGTGACGGGCATAGGCGGCGAGGATCTCCGGCCAGAAGATCCACATCTCGTTGACCTGGCTGGGGAACTCGACGAAGTCGCGGAACACGGCGGTGCCGGCGAAGTGCGGGTAAGTGACCGTTGCGAACAGTCCGTGCAGCGCATGGCCGAACTCGTGGAAGAGCGTGGTGACCTCGTCGAGCGTCAGGAGGGTCGGGCTGCCGGGCGCGGGCTGCGGCACGTTGAGGTTGTTCACGACGATCGGAGCCGTGCCGCGCAGGGCCGACTGCGACTGGATCGAGTTCATCCACGCTCCGCCGCGCTTGGAGTCGCGCGTGTAGAGGTCGAGGATGTAGAGCCCGAGGTGTGAGCCGTCCTCGTTCCGCACCTCGAACACGCGCGCCTCGGGGTGATACGCAGGCAGGTCCGGGCGCTCCGTGAAGGTGATGCCGTAGAGGTCCGTCGCCGCACGGAAGACGCCGTCGACGAGCACCCGCTCCGCCTCGAACCACGGGCGCAGGGCCGTCCGGTCGAGGTCGTAGAGCGCGGCGCGGACGCGCTCGGTGTAGAACGCCCAGTCGTGGGCCGCGAGCGGGAACCCGTCGCCGTCGCCGTCGATGATGTCCTGAAGGGCCGCCTGCTCCTGACGCGCGTTCTCCGCGGCCGGGACGGCGAGGCGGCGCAACAGCGCGTGGACCGCCTCGGGCGAGCCTGCCGTCTCGTCGGCGGTGACGTACGCCGCGTGCGAGTCGTACCCGAGCACGCGGGCGCGCTCGGCGCGGAGACGGACGATCTCGGTCAGGACCGCGCGGTTGTCGTTCTCGTTCCCTCGACGGCCACGCGAGCGCGAGGCGGTCATGAGTTTCTCGCGGCTGGCCCGGGAGGTGAGCGACGACAGATAGGGATGCCCCGTGAAGAGCGTCAGCGTCACCACGAACTTCCCGTCGAGGCCGCGATCGGCTGCGTTCCGGGCTGCGGCGGACAACTCGCCGTCGGTGAGGCCGTGCAGTTCTGCGGCGTCCTCGAAGACCACAGCGAGGTCGTTGGTGTCGGCGAGGAGATTCTTCTCGAAGGTGGTCGTCAGCACGGACAGCTGCTGGTTGAGCTCGGTGAGCACGGTCTTGTCAGCCACATCGAGGCCGGCCCCGGCGTTCGTCATCTCGCGGTACGTGCGCTCGACGAGATAGCGGTCCTCCCCGTCGAGCCCGAGGTCGTCGAGCTGCGCGTGGACGGCCGCGACCCGAGCGTAGAGACCGGCGTCGAGCGTCACGGCATCCTGGTGCGCGGACATCAGAGGAGCGAGCCTCTCGTCGATCTCCTGGATGTCGGCCGTCGCGTCGGCGGAGCTGACCGTGTAGAACGTGCGCGCCACGCGCCCCAGCAGCTCGCCCGAGCGCTCGAGGGCGACGAGCGTGTTCTGGAACGTCGGCGTCTCGGTCGAGGTCGCGATCGCTTCGACCTCGGCGCGGTGAGCGGCGAACGCCTCGCGGAAGGCGGGGAGGTAGTGCTCCGGGCGGATGCGGGGATAGTCCGGCAGCTCGAATGCGAGGGGGGAGGGCGAGAGAAGCGGGTTGGCAGCGGCATCCGTCATCGTCCCAGCGTACGGCTCGGGCCGTTCTCAGACCGCAAAGGTCCTTCTGCAAAGAAATGCTTGCAAACTTCTACTTGCAAAGATATCTTTGCATTATGAGCGGATCCGAGGACGTCAGAGAAGGGCGCAAGCTGGATGCCGGCGCTCTCCGAGCGCTGGCGCACCCGCTGCGCGTGCAGCTCTTCGACATCCTGTCCCAGTACGGGCCGCAGACCGCGAGCTCGCTCGCCGAGCGGACGGGGGAGTCGTCGGGCGCGACGAGCTACCACCTTCGTGCGCTGGCGAAGCAGGATCTCATCCGCGAGATCCCGGACCGCGGGTCGGCCCGCGAGCGCTGGTGGGAGCGCGCCGACAAGTCGGTGTCGTTCGACAGCCCCGAGGCGCTCACGTCGCCCGCGGTGCGTTCGGCGACCCAGCTCATCATGAACGAGTTTCTCGGGCGCCGTCACCAGCAGCTGATGCGGCACGTCAGCGAGGGCATCGCCTCGCCGGACGAGCACGACGACTCCACCATGATCTCGACCGCCAACATCCACCTCACGCGCGCGCAGGCGAAGGACCTGATCGACCGCCTTTCGGCCGTCGTCTCCGAGGTCGTCGCCGGCGCTCGCGGGCACGAGGAGGATCCCGACCGCTCACCGTTCACCGTCCGGGTGGACGTGTTCGCACTTCCCGAGGACGGAGACGGACGATGACCACGATCACCATTCCGGTACTGGACGTCGCCGGTCGTCCGACCCGGCTCGAGGCGCTCCTCCTGGCCGCCTCCGCGTCGGTGCAGCGCGGCGTCGCAACGCGGATGATGCGCCGCGCCGAACAGGCCCTGGCGCAGTCAGCGGCCGACGAGCACGCCGAGCGCACGCGCGTCGACGTCGCCGCGCACCTCGCGCGTCACCCGCGCGCCTGAGCGTCCGTCAGGCCATGCCGTCGTCGTCGAGGTGGCCGACGACGACCTCACCCTCGCGGTCGACGTGCACGACGATGCCCGTCTCGAGCTCCGCGACCGGGCGTCCCTCAAGCCAGGTCAGCGTCCACCGGGGACGGGGTTGACCGAGCGGATCCTGGTCGACGGCGGCGTCGACGGCCGCGATCTGCTCGCGCAGGATCTCGGGGACGGCGGTCGGCGGCTGTTCGCCGCTGGTCCATCGGGTACCGAGCTGCATGTCAGGCCTCCTGAGGGGTGAGGACGATGTCGCCGACCGACACGGTGTCGCCGGCCGCGTAGGAAACCTGCGCGATTCGGCCCACGGCGGCGAGGTCGCCCTCGGCCGAACGGATGGCGTCGAGGGCGGCATCCGGTCCCGTGATCGTGAGCGACTCCACGGGCGTCTTCTGCGAGGCCTTGGCCTCCGTCTTCGCGCGGCGCACACCGATGAGCGCTTCACCGACGGTGCGCAGCACGACCGGGTCGCCCTCGATGCCGAGCGGTGCGGGCCATTCGGCCGTGTGCACGGAACCCTCCTCGAACCAGGACCACGCCTCCTCGGCGGCGAACGACAGCACCGGGGCGAGCAGGCGCAGGAGCGTCGACAGGGCCATGCGCAACGCGAGCGCAGCCGAGGCCTGACCGGCGTCGGCCTGATTGTACGCCCGCTCCTTCACGAGCTCGAGGTAGTCGTCGCAGAACGTCCAGAAGAACGCCTCCGTGATCTCGAGCGCCCGGGCGTGGTCGAAGTCGTCGAAGGCCTTCGTCGCGTCGCGCACCACCTGGTCGAGGGTGGCCAGCATCGACGCGTCCAGCGCGTGGGTGATGCGCGCATACTCGGGAACCGGGAAGGACAGCACGAACTTCGCGGCGTTGAGCACCTTGATCGCCAGGCGCCGACCGATCTTCACCTGCGTCGGGTTCTGCGGGTCGAACGCCGCGTCGGCGCCTAGGCGGCTGGAGGCCGCCCAGTAGCGGACGGCGTCCGTGCCGTGGGCGTCGAGGATGTCCGCCGGGGTCACGACGTTGCCCTTCGACTTCGACATCTTCTTGCGGTCGGGGTCGACGATGAAGCCCGAGATCGCGGCATCCGTCCACGGCGCGCGGCCGTCCTCGAGCACCGAACGGACCATGGTCGAGAAGAGCCACGTGCGGATGATGTCCTGACCCTGCGGTCGCACGTCGAACGGCGCGACGAGGTTCCAGAGCTCCTCGTCGCGCTGCCACCCGCCGGCGAGCTGCGGCGTGAGCGACGAGGTCGCCCAGGTGTCGAAGATGTCGCGCTCGGCGTCGAAGCCGCCGGGCACACCGCGCTGCTCCTCGGTGTAGCCGTCGGGCACGTCGGTGGTGGGGTCGATCGGCAGGCGTGCGAGGTCGGGGGTCAGCACGCGGTCGTAGTCGCGCTCCCCGTTCTCATCGAGCGCGTACCAGACCGGGATCGGCACGCCGAAGAAGCGCTGGCGCGAGACGAGCCAGTCGCCGTTGAGCCCGTTCGTCCAGTTCTCGTACCGCACCCGCATGAAGTCGGGGTGCCAGCCCATGCTGCGACCCATCTCGATGAGCTTCTCGCGAAGGTCCGCATCCCGCGCGCCGTTGCGGAGGTACCACTGGCGCGTCGAGACGATCTCGAGGGGACGGTCACCCTTCTCGTAGAACTTCACGGGGTGGGTGAACGGCTTCGACACCTCGAGCAGCTCGCCGGACTCCTGCAGCAGCTCGACGATGCGCTTCTTGGCACTGAACACGGTCTTGCCGGCGAGTTCCGCGTACGCCGCCGTGGCGGCATCCGTCTCGAGCACGTCGGGGGCCTCGTCGATGATCCGGCCGTCGCGGCCGAGGATCGTGCGGTTCGGCAGGTCGAGCTCGCGCCACCAGATGATGTCGGTCACGTCGCCGAAGGTGCAGATCATGGCGATGCCGGTGCCCTTGTCCTTGACCGCGAGCGGGTGGGCGAGCACGGGCACCTCGACGTCGAACAGCGGCGTGCGCACGGTGGATCCGAAGTAGGGCTGGTAGCGCTCGTCGTCCGGGTTCGCGACGAGGGCCACGCACGCGGGGAGAAGCTCGGGACGTGTCGTCTCGATGTGGATGTCGCCCGAGCCGTCGGACTTGTGGAACGCGACTCGGTGATACGCGGCCTGCTGGTCGCGGTCCTCGAGCTCGGCCTGGGCGATCGCCGAGCGGAAATCGATGTCCCACAGAGTCGGCGCCATGGCCTGGTAGGCCTCGCCGCGCTTAAGATTCCGCAGGAACGCGAGCTGACTCGTGCGGATGGTGTCGTCCGAGATGGTGCGGTACGTCTGCGTCCAGTCCACCGACAGGCCGAGCTTGCGGAACAGGTCCTCGAACTGCTTCTCGTCCTCGAGCGTCAGCTCCTCGCAGAGCTCGATGAAGTTGCGACGGCTGATCGGCACCTGGTCGGCCGGCTTCAGGCTCTTCGCGTCACCGCGGAAGGGCGGCGTGAAATCGGGGTCGTAGGGGAGCGAGGTGTCGCAGCGCACACCGTAGTAGTTCTGCACGCGGCGTTCGGTGGGAAGCCCGTTGTCGTCCCATCCCATCGGGTAGAACACGGTCTTGCCCCGCATGCGCTCGTAGCGCACCTTCACGTCGGTGTGCGTGTAGCTGAACACATGCCCGATGTGGAGCGAGCCGGATGCCGTCGGGGGAGGAGTGTCGATCGAGAAGACGCCCGCGCGTCCCTTGGCCTTGGCCGCGTCGCGGTCGAACAGGTACGTGCCGGCGTCGGACCACGCGGCATCCCACTTCTGCTCGAGGCCTTCCAGGGCGGGCTTGTCGGGTATGTGCGCGTTCGTCATGGTGGTGCTCCTCGAGCGATATGTGCGGCACTGTGTGAGCGTGCCTGAGTGTGGGTGTCGCGCCAGTCTACCGCCGGGGCTGTGACGCCGCATGGCGCCGCAGCCCGCGTCAGCTCGTCAGAACGCCGCCTCGATGGTGGCGTTGCCGTCGATGATCTCCCGCACCGGGTCGCTCGTGAACGCGTCGATGAGCGCCTCGGTGGAGGGGGCATCCGCGTCCTCCTCGGGGACGACGAGCTGCAGTGCGAAGCGGTCGTCGAGCTCGGTGAGCAGGCCGTCGTCCTGCGGGGTGAGGCCGAGCGCCGCGATGTGCGACGGCCACTGGAAGACGAGATCCGCCTCGTCGTACGCCGTGTTGAGCTGATTGATCTGCAGCTCGAGGAACGTCAGGTCCTTCGGGTTCTCGGCGATGTCGTCGACGGTGGCCTCGTAGGGGTCGACGCCCTCGGCCAGCGTGATGATGTCGGCATCCGCCAGCATCTTCAGGGCGCGGCCGGTGTTCGACGCGTCGTTGGGGATCGCGACGGTCGCGCCCTGCGGAAGATCGGCGATGTCGTCAATCGTCTTGGAGTAGAAGGCGATCGTGAAGTTGTAGATCGGCTGCACGGCGGTGAGGTCCGCGTCGTTCGCAGCGTTGAACTCCTGCATGTAGGGCTCGTGCTGTGAGAAGTTCGCGTCGATGTCGCCGGCGGCGAGCATCTTGTTGATCGTGACGTAATCGGCGACCTCGACCAGCTGGACCTCGTAGCCGTCCTCGATCTCGTCGGCCGCGGCCTCCACGATGTCGGTCATCGGGGAGGTGACGGCACCGACGCGGATCGTCTGCACCTCGTCGCCGCCCGTCGGGGCGGGGGAGGCGCAGCCGGCCAGGAGGGCGACCGCGGCGGCGGTGGATGCTGCGGCGAGGGTGAGGCGGCTCGGGGACATGGGTGCTCCTTGTGGGATGGGGTGGATGCCGGTGGTGGCAGAGGCTCAGCGGTGGTCGAGGCGGACCGAGATCCGCTGCCCGACTGCCTGGATCACGAGGACGATGGCGAGGATGACGAGGATCGTGAAGTACATGAGCACGTCGTCGTACTCCTGGTAGCCGTAGCGCAGCGCGAAGTCGCCGATCCCGCCGCCGCCGACGACACCGAGGACGGTCGAGTAGGAGAGCAGACTGATGCTCGCCGAGGTCAGCGCGTACACGAGGCCCGGCAGGGCCTCGGGCAGTAGGAAGCGCCACACGGTCTGCGGAACCGTCGCCCCGAGGGTCTGCGCGACCCGGGGGATGCCGGGGCTCACCTCGCGGAGGATCTGCTCCACCAGGCGGCCGTAGACGGCGACCGCGACGACGCAGAGCGAGAAGGTCGCAGCCGGCGTGCCGAAGGTCGTGCCGTAGATCGCCCGGGTCGTGGGTACGAGGAAGACCACCAGCAGCAGGAACGGGAAGGACCGGATGACGTTGATCAGGACGTTCGCGACGGTCCACACGACGCGTTGCGGGCGGATGCCGCCGGGTCGCGTCAGGTACACGGCGGCGCCGAGGGGGAGACCGATCAGCACGGCTGCGGCGAGGGAGACACCGAGCATGTAGGCCGTCTCACCGAGCGCTTCGACGAGGTCGTCGCCGCGCTCGGCGAGCGACGCGCCGAGGGAGGCGAGGATGTCCTGCGGCTCGGTCATGCGCCCAGCTCCCGCCGCGCGCGATCGAGGTAGGTCTCGCGCTCGCGTCGCACCGCCGGTGTCACCGTCAGCACCTCGACGAGCCTTCCCGCATCGAACAAGGCCACGCGCTCGCACACATCGCGCACGACCTCGAGGTCGTGCGTCACGATGACGACGGTGGTGCCGAAGCGGTCGCGCGCGTTGCGGAGGAGGTCGAGGACCTCGGCCGCCGTCCCCGAGTCCAGGGCCGACGTCGGCTCGTCGCACAGGAGGAGGCGCGGGCGCGTGACCAGCGCCCGGGCGATCCCGACCCGCTGGCGCTGCCCGCCGCTGAGCTGCGCGGGATAGGCATCCGCTCGGTGGTCGAGTCCTACGAACCGGAGCACCTCATCGACGGTCCCGGGGGAGCGCTCACGCCGCGGGTGAAGGCTGAGGGCGACCTCGACGTTCTGCCGGACGGTGCGGTTGGACAGCAGGTGAACGCCCTGGAACACCACGCCGATCTCGCGGCGCAGTCGACGCAGACCCGGGCGATCGAGTCCACGGACGTCCTGGTCGAGCACCGTGACGACACCCTCCGTCGTCATGACCTCCCCGGTGAGCAGACCGAGGAGCGTGCTCTTGCCCGCACCGCTCTCACCGATCACACCGAGGATCTCCCCGGCCCGGACCGTGAGATCCACATCGCTCAGTCCGGTCACGCCACCGGGGTACACCACGCCCGCGCGTGAGAGCGAGACGGGGTTTGCGGGCAGCACGATAGGACCTCAGGCCGTTGTTGGATGAAGTCCAATTATAGTTCTGACATGACCACCAGGTACCGGACCGAGGCGATCAACGACGACGGCGGGACAGGTGTCAGCCGCGTGGTGGGCGGCATGACTGTTCCCGTCACGAATCCGTTGAGTCCGGATGCCGATCTCTCCCGCAGCAACCCCGAGCAGCTCCTCGCCCTCGCGTGGGCGACGTGCCTGGACGCGACTCTGCAGGCCATCGTGAAGAAGTCGCACCGCACACGGGTCCGCGTGGAGGTCGAACTGCAGGACTCACCCAGCCGGGGCGGCTACGAGTTCCACGTGACCGCGTTCGTCTCGGCCGAGGGACGCACGATCGCCGAGACGGAGGACCTCCTGACCGCGGCACATGACCGCTGCCCGATCTCCCGCCTCCTGCAGGGGGCGGCGACGGTCGCCCTCCGCGCCGAGGGCTGGGCGGGCTGACGCCTCAGCGGTCGACGGCGAATCCGAGGTGCGGCATGTCGACACCTCGGTAGCGGACGGTGAACCGCCGTCGCACCGTCATCCCCAGGCGGATCGCGACGTTCATCGAGGCGATGTTGGTGTCCCGGATCTTGGCCCACACCGACGCGGCATCCCGTTCGCGGAAGGCCCAGTCGCGGCTCGCACTCGCCGCCTCGGTCGCGTAGCCGCGATGCCAGTGCGATCGGCGGAAGAGGTAGCCGACCTCGAGGACCTCGTCGTCCTCGATGCGCTGACGAGTGATGCCGCACTGGCCGATGAGGACGCCCGGGTCGTCGGCGAGATCCACCGCCCACAGACCGAAACCGTCTTCCTCATAACGGCGGAGGTTGCGCTCGAGCCACTGCCGCGTCTCGGCCTCGGTGAAGGCTCCTTCGTACGCCTCCATCGCCACCGGATCGGCCAGGATCCGTCGGAGCGCGGGAAGGTCGTCGGGCGTCATCGGCCGGAGAATGAGGCGTTCGGTGCGCACCTGCATCGTCAGCCCCGGACGTCGACGCCGAGGGATGCCGCGAACGCCCGCGCGTGCGAGGTCACCTGCGTCTCGGTGAGGGTGGCGCCGCGCAGCATCCGGACATCCGTGAACGAGAGGACCTCAGCGCCCCGCAGATCGACGTCGCTCGCCTGCCACTCGCGCAGGTCCATCTCGTCGATGGCGGTATCCGCCATCCGCAGGCGTTCGACACGGGCGCCCGGGACGTCGAGGGTGCCGATGCGGCATCCGCTGATGTCGACGTCGCGCAGGGTCGCGCCGCCGGCCGTCAGGTAGTCGACCCTGACTGCGTCCAGCAGGATGCCGTCGCAGCGGGCACGCGACAGGTCGAGCGTCCCGATGCGGCCTCCGCGGATGACGACGGTCCGCCAGGTGCCGTCGCGGGCGATCAGCTCAGCGGCGGACACGCCCTCGAACACCACGTCGGCGATGATCGCGCCGGTCAGATCCACCGACTCGACGGATGCCGGGGCGACGACACTCTCGCTGATGCGGGCGTGCGCGGCATCCGTCGTTCCCGGCTCGAGATCGATACGCGCCTCGAAAGCCTCACCCGACCGGCGGAGCGCGGCGGGGGAGAACTCGGTGGGAAGATCGGGATCCGGGATGCGGGGAGGCTCGGGACGGATGCGGGTGCGGGCCATGACGCCAGGCTATGCCGACGGTATGATCGAGTCATCAGCACCGATCCGGCCATCACCGGGGAGCTCTCGGAAGAACAGCGGTCCGCCGCCCAGTAGAACCGAGCGGGGCAGGCCCGTCATCGCCGCAGGTGAGTGGGTGCACCCGGATCCGGGCAGCGCCAAGCGGGGTGGTACCGCGGTCTCCGGATCGTCCTCGCAGGAGCAGACCTGCAGGAGTGACATGACCTACCCCCGACCTTCCGCCTTCGGCCCGGCCGCCGACGCGCCCGCGGCCGTCGTCCCGAGTCCGCGCTTCCCCGATCTCGAACGCGACGTCCTCGCCTTCTGGGAGCAGGACGACACATTCCGCGCGTCGATCGCCCAGCGCGACGGCGCGGACGAATGGGTCTTCTACGACGGCCCGCCGTTCGCCAACGGCCTGCCGCACTACGGGCACCTCCTCACCGGCTACGCCAAGGACCTCTTCCCGCGCTTCCAGACGATGCGCGGCAAGAAGGTCGACCGCGTCTTCGGCTGGGACACGCACGGCCTTCCGGCTGAGCTCGAGGCGATGAAGCAGCTCGGGATCACGGAGAAGAGCGAGATCGAGGAGATGGGGATCGCCGCCTTCAACGCGAAGGCACGCTCCTCCGTCCTCGAGTACACCCGGGAGTGGGAGGACTACGTCACCCGCCAGGCCCGATGGGTCGACTTCGAGCGCGGCTACAAGACGCTCGACACCGGCTACATGGAGTCGGTGCTGTGGGCCTTCAAGGAGCTCTACGACAAGAACCTCGCCTACGAGGGCCACCGTGTCCTGCCCTATTGCTGGCGCGACGAGACGCCGCTGTCCAACCACGAGCTGCGCATGGACGACGACGTCTACAAGATGCGGCAGGACCCGTCCGTCACGGTGACCTTCCCGCTCGTCGGGGCGAAGGCCGAGGCGCTCGGCCTCACCGCCGTCCGCGCCCTGGCGTGGACGACGACGCCGTGGACCCTGCCCACCAACCTCGCGCTCGCTGTCGGCCCCGACATCGAGTACGTCGTCGTGCCCGGCGGTCCCGCCGGCGCAGCGGACGTCCACGAGGACGCGATCGAAGGGCAGTCGCACCGCTATCTCCTGGCTGCCGACCTGCTGGGGAACTACGCGAAGGACCTCGGCTACGCCTCGGCGGAGGAGGCCCGGGACGCGGTCGACCAGACGGTCCGCGGCGCCGAACTCGCCGACGTCGCCTACGACCGGCTCTTCGACTATTACGCCGACGAGGAGACCTGGGGCACGCAGAACGCCTGGCGCATCCTCGTCGACGACTACGTCACCACGACCGACGGCACCGGCATCGTCCACCAGGCCCCGGCCTACGGTGAGGACGACCAGCGGGTGACGGGGGCCGCCGGCATCCCGCTCATCATGAGCCTCGACGACGGCGGCCGCTTCCTGCCGCAGGTGACCGATGTCGCCGGCGAGCTGTGGATGGACGCCAACCGTCCCCTCATCCGCCTGCTCAACGCCGAGGGGCGCCTGCTCCGCGAGGCGTCGTACGAGCACTCGTACCCGCACTGCTGGCGCTGCCGGAACCCCCTCATCTACAAGGCCGTCTCGAGCTGGTTCGTGCGGGTCACCTCGATCAAGGACCGCCTCGTCGAACTCAACGAGCAGATCACCTGGGCGCCCGAGAACGTCAAGCACGGTCAGTTCGGCAAGTGGCTCGAGGGCGCGCGCGACTGGTCGATCAGCCGCAACCGGTTCTGGGGATCGCCGATCCCGGTGTGGAAGAGCGACGACCCCGAGTACCCGCGCGTCGACGTCTACGGCTCGCTCGCCGACCTCGAGCGTGACTTCGGCCGGCTGCCGGTCAACGAGGCGGGCGAGGTCGACCTGCACCGCCCGTTCATCGACGACCTGACCCGTCCGAACCCGGACGACCCGACCGGGAAATCCACGATGCGCCGCATCGAGGACGTCTTCGATGTCTGGTTCGACTCCGGCTCGATGCCGTACGCGCAGGTGCACTACCCGTTCGAGAACCGCGAGTGGTTCGACGAGCACGCTCCCGCGGACTTCATCGTGGAGTACATCGGACAGACGCGCGGCTGGTTCTACGTCATGCACGTGCTCTCCGGTGCCCTGTTCGACCGTC
Organism: Microbacterium oleivorans; assembly: GCF_023715745.1. Taxonomy (GTDB): domain Bacteria; phylum Actinomycetota; class Actinomycetes; order Actinomycetales; family Microbacteriaceae; genus Microbacterium; species Microbacterium oleivorans_D. Next base: position 191,041 of record NZ_JAMBOV010000003.1, read on the forward strand.
CCGCGTTCTCGGGGGTCGCCTGCCACGGCATCGTCCTGGGCAGCGACGGGCAGAAGATGTCGAAGTCGCTCCGGAACTACCCCGACGTCAGCGAGGTCTTCGACCGTGACGGCTCCGACGCGATGCGCTGGTTCCTCATGAGCTCGTCCGTCCTCCGCGGCGGCAACCTCGTCGTCACCGAGGAGGGCATCCGCTCCGGCGTCCGCGAGTTCCTGCTGCCGCTGTGGAACGCCTGGTACTTCTTCTCGACGTATGCGAACGCCGCCGGCGGACCGGACGGCGAAGGGTATGAGGCGGTCTGGCGCACCGACTCCACGAACGTCCTCGACCGTCACATCCTCGCTCTGACCGGCGACCTCGTCCGCGACGTGGCCGCCGACCTCGAAGCGCTGGATTCGACGATGGCCGCCGCCAAGCTGCGCGAATTCGCCGAGGCGCTCACGAACTGGTACATCCGGCGCTCGCGCGACCGGTTCTGGGTGGGGGTGGATGCCGCCGACCCGGCCACGACCGAGGCGTTCGACACGCTCTACACGGTGCTCGAGACGCTCACGCGCGTTGCGGCGCCGCTCATCCCGCTCGTCTCCGAACGCGTGTGGCAGGGCCTGACGGGCGGGCGCAGCGTGCATCTGGAGGACTGGCCCGACGCCGAGCGGTTCGCCCCGGCATCCGACATCCGCGAGGCCATGGACACCGTCCGCGAGGTCTCGTCGGTCGCCAACGCGCTGCGCAAGAAGGAGGGCAAGCGCGTGCGCCTGCCGCTCGCATCGCTGACGGTCGCCGTCGCAGGTGCCGACGCGCTCGCGCAGTTCGAGGACATCGTCCGCGACGAGCTCAACGTCAAGGGCGTCCAGGTCGTCGAGCTCACCGACGGACTCGCGGAGCAGTACGGCATCAGCCAGCGGCTCGCCGTCAACGCGCGCGCCGCGGGGCCGCGCCTGGGCAAGCAGGTGCAGCACGTCATCAAGGGCGCCAAGGCGGGCCTGTGGACCGAGACCGACGGCGTGGTCGTCGTCGACGGCATCGCCCTCGAACCGGGAGAGTACGACCTCACGCTCGAGGCGGGCGGCGTCGCGGAGGGCACCGCGATCGCGCTCCTCCCGCGCGGCGGGTTCGTGCTGCTCGACACCACGACGACGCCCGAGCTCGAGGCCGAGGGCCTCGCGCGCGACGTCATCCGCGCCGTGCAGGACGCCCGCAAGGCCGCGGGGTTCGAGGTGAGCGACCGCATCGCGCTGCAGCTCACGTTCGACGACACCGCCGACGCCGAGGCCGTCGCGTCCGCGTTCGCGGTCGCCGACGTCGCGGGGGAGACCCTGTCGGTCGCCGACCTCGTCGCCACCGCCGACGGGAGCACCCTGCGCGGCGAGGCCCTGCGCTCGGCGCCCGAGCACACGGCATCCGTCCCGGCCGGCACGTACGCGAACGCCGGCGCCTTCACGATCGGCGTGCGACGGATCGGAGCGACCTCATGAGCGACCGCACACGAGCGGATGCCGTGTACGCGGCTCTCCTGCAACGGCAGGGCGAACGGTGGGTCGAGCCTCGCGTCGAGCGCACCCGTCGTGCCCTCGAGCTGCTGGGCGACCCGCAGCGCACCTATCGCGTCATCCATGTGACGGGGACGAACGGCAAGACCTCGACGAGTCGTATCGCTGAGTCGATCGTGCGAGCCCACGGCCTGCGCACCGGCCTGTTCACCAGCCCGCACCTGGAACGGTTCACCGAGCGCATCATGATCGACGGGGAGCCCATCGCCGATGCCGCCGTCGCCGACGCCTGGGATGACGTCGCGCCCATCGTCGCGTTCGTCGACGATGAGCTCGCGGGCAAGGGCGAGCCGCCGCTCACGTTCTTCGAGCTGCTCACGGTGCTCGCGTTCGTCTCGTTCGCCGATGCGCCGGTCGACGTCGCGGTGATCGAGGTCGGCATGGGTGGGGCGTGGGACTCGACGAACACCGCCGACGGCGACGTCGCTGTGTTCGCACCGATCGACATCGACCACGCCGACAAGCTCGGCGAGACGATCGCGGAGATCGCAACCGTGAAGGCGGGGATCATCAAGCCCAGCGCGACCGTCGTCTCGGCCGCCCAGCAGCCGGCTGCGCTCTCCGTCCTCACCGCCGCCGCGCGCGCCCAGGGTGCGAGCCTCGCCGTCGACGGCGACCAGTTCGGGCTTCTCGATCAGAAGCTCGCGGTCGGCGGCCAGCTCCTGACGGTCCGCGGTCTCGCCGCCACCTACGACGAGCTCTACCTGCCGCTGTACGGCGCGCACCAGGGACGCAACGCCGCCCTGGCGATCGCGGCGGTCGAGTCGCTGATCGGCGGCGGCACGCAGCCCATCGCGCCGGACGTGCTCGCCGACGGCCTCGGCGCCGCGACGTCGCCCGGTCGACTCCAGCTCGTGGGGGTCGCCCCCACGGTGCTCGTCGACAGCGCCCACAACCCGCACGGCGCCCGGTCACTGGTCGCCGCCCTCGGGGAGTCGTTCGACTTCGATGAGTGGGGTCTCGTCCTCGGCGCTTTCGCCGACAAGGACGTCGCCGGCATCGTCGGCACCCTCGCCCCCGCCGTCGCGCATGTGTTCGCGACGGCGCCCGAGTCGGACCGCGCGGAGGAGCCGGATGCCGTCGCCGACCTCGTCGAGCAGAGCGGGACACCCGTGACGGTGCACCGCGACCTCGCCGAGGCCGCCGAGGCGGCGCGCGCGTGGGCTGCGGCATCCGATCGTCGCGCCGTCGTGATCGCCGGCAGCGTCGTGCTCGCCGGAGAGGCCGTCGTCCTCGCCGAGGCCGAGGACTGGAAGTCGGGGTACGAGTCGTGAGCAGGCCACGCGTGCGACGGCAGCGCGGCGCCCGGGAATCGCTCCTGTCGGTCATCCTCGGCTTCGAGTCGATCGTCGCGTTCCTGGCCGGCCTCGCGGTCTACGGGCTGCGGGCACTGCCCCAGGGGATCGAACCGTGGTGGGGCATCGTCGGCGGTGTCGTCCTCGGCATCCTCATGATCGCCCTGGCCGGCGTCACCCGCTATCGCTGGGCCGTCGTCGCCGGTGGTGCCCTGCAGGTCGTCATCGCACTCGGGGCGTTCCTCGTGCCAGCGCTCCTCATCGCGGCGGCCGTTTTCGGTGCGTTGTACGTCTATGGCACCATCAAGGGCGGCGCGCTCGACGCGCGCAACGCCTCACTCGCCGCCGAGGCGGAGAAGAACGGAGACTGACATGGCCACCGAACAGACGCTCGTCCTCGTGAAGCCCGACGGGGTCGCCCGTGGCCTCACCGGCGCGATCCTGGCCCGCATCGAGGCGAAGGGGTACGCCCTCGTCGACATCCGCCTCGTGGAGCCCGACCGCGAGCGTCTCGAGCAGCACTACGCCGAGCACGCCGGCAAGCCGTTCTACGAGCCGCTGCTCGAGTTCATGATGTCCGGCCCGTCGGTCGCGATCCGCCTCGCCGGCAACCGCGTCATCGAGGGCTTCCGTTCTCTGGCGGGCACCACCGACCCCACCACCGCGGCTCCGGGCACCATCCGCGGCGACTTCGGCCGGGACTGGGGCCTCGCCGTCCAGCAGAACCTGGTTCACGGCAGCGACAGCGTCGAATCCGCGGACCGCGAGCTCGCCATCTGGTTCGACTGAGCCCGACGCGAGTGCGCCCGTCCCCGTCCGGGGCGGGCGCATCGTCGTCTCAGCGGGTGAACTCCGAGATCCAGTCCAACTGCACCTGCGCGATCACCCCGATGACCGCGAAGGCGACGATCGCCATGAGCGGCGTCCACGCCATGAGCGCGTCGGCACGCCTGCGGGCCGCAGCGGATGCCGGGAGTGCGCCGACGCGCACGAGGTGCACCATCACGGCGAAGAACGTCGGGATCGTCACCGACCAGGTGACCATGCACCAGGGGCAGAGGGTCGCCAGCACGAAGATGCTCTGCGAGATGAGCCAGAGGACGAAGGCGAACGCCGCCGTCACGCCGACGCCGAACAGCAGCCAGAACCAGCGGGCGAATCGCGCCCCCGCCAGCAGGGCCGCACCGACGACGATCGGCGCCACCCACCCGGTGAGGCCGAGGATCGGGTTGGGGAACCCGAACACCGACCCCTGCGCGGACTCCAGGTTCTTTCCGCACTGCACCAGAAGGCTGATGTCGCAGGATGCCGCCGTCCCGGGGTTCGCGAGGATCTTGAAGCGTTCCGTCGTGAGCTCGAAGGCGGCGAACCACCCCACGACACCCGCGAAGATCAGCCACAGGGCGAAGACGGTGGGGCGGGAGTTGCGGGTCGGGGCGGCCATGCCGGCGATTATCGCACCGCCTCTGATCAGCACTCTGAGGCACCGGCCGTGCATATCCGAGGGCGTCGGTCACGGCTCCGGGCCGGGAAGTGGGATAATGGGGGTCGACGTCCCCGCGGCCGCGCCGCCAGGATGTCACCAGAAGACTTCGGGCGATCGACGCCCGCGCAGCATCACCCCGCCGAGTGTGCGGGGATCGGCTGCAGACCAGATGAGTTCGCGGCACACCTCCGGGACCGGAGCGGAGCCGCCCGATTTTCGCCGGACGGCACGCGGGGCCGTCGGCTGGGAGTAAGCCAGAGATGGCAGATGAGACGAACGACACGACAGCATCCGACGCGACCGAGGGAGAGCTGACGCCCGGCGCCACCGACGCGCAGCTCGAACAGGCCGCCGAGTCCGGTGCGCCGACCGCGGGGGAGTCCGCTCCCGAGCAGGGACAGGACGCGCCGGCCCAGGACGCCGCGACGGTGACGCCGGAGACACAGCCTGAGGAGCCCGCGGCGGACGCCGACACGGCGACGCCCGATGCGCAGCCTGAGGAGCTCGGGGCGGACGCCGACACGGCGACGCCCGAGGCGCAGCCTGAGGAGCCCGCGGCGCCGGCGGTTCCGACCGCGGTGAGCCTCGGCCTGCTGCCGGAGCAGTTCGTCTCCGCCGTCTCGACGGCGCTCCACTTCTACGCGCCTGAGGTCGCCGCCCTCCCGCCGTTGCCGCGCGATGACCGTGACGACCGCGATGACGCCGGCAGTGAGGCATCCGGCGGATCACGTCGCCGCAACCGTCGGCGCGGTGGGGGCGGTAACAGCGCCGACCAGAACGACGAGCCCGCGCCGCGCCGCCGAGTCGTCGAGGTCATCACCGAGCCGCAGCGCATCAAGGGCTCCACGCGGCTGGAGGCCAAGAAGCAGCGTCGTCGCGACGGCCGCGAGGCGGGCCGTCGTCGCGCCGTGGTGACCGAGGCCGAGTTCCTCGCGCGTCGCGAGTCGGTCGACCGCGACATGATCGTCCGTTCGCGCGGCGGCCGCATCCAGATCGGTGTGCTCGAGGACAACGTCCTCGTCGAGCACTATGTCGCCCGAAACCAGGACGCGTCGCTGATCGGGAACGTCTACCTCGGCCGCGTGCAGAACGTCCTTCCCAGCATGGAGGCCGCCTTCGTCGACATCGGCCGCGGACGCAACGCCGTGCTCTACTCCGGTGAGGTGGACTGGGATGCCGTCGAGACCGGCAATCAGCCCCGCCGGATCGAGCTCGCCCTCAAGTCGGGCGACCGTGTTCTCGTGCAGGTCACGAAGGACCCCGTCGGCCACAAGGGTGCGCGACTGACGAGCCAGATCTCGCTGCCCGGTCGGTACCTCGTCTACGTTCCCGGCGGAGCGATGAACGGCATCTCCCGCAAGCTTCCCGACACCGAGCGCGCGCGGCTGAAGAAGATCCTCAAGGAGGTCCTCCCGGAGTCCTCGGGCGTCATCGTCCGCACCGCGGCGGAGGGCGCGACCGAGGAGCAGCTCACCCGCGACGTGCAGCGACTCACCTCGCAGTGGGAGCACATCAGCACGCAGGCTCAGACGGGCCAGGCGCCCGCGCTCCTGCACTCCGAGCCCGACCTCCTCGTCAAGATCGTCCGCGACGTCTTCAACGAGGACTTCCGGAAGATGCTCATCCAGGGCGATGAGGCCTACCAGACCATCACGTCCTACCTGACAGGTGTCGCGCCCGACCTCCTCGAGCGCATCGAGAAGTACGAGGGCGAGCAGGACCCATTCGACGTCTTCCGCGTGACGGAGCAGATCGAGAAGGCCCTGGACCGCAAGGTGTGGCTGCCGTCGGGCGGGTCGCTCGTCATCGACCGCACCGAGGCGATGACGGTCGTCGACGTCAACACCGGCAAGTTCGTCGGCACGGGCGGCAACCTCGAGGAGACGGTCACCAAGAACAACCTCGAGGCCGCGGAGGAGATCGTCCGCCAGCTGCGGCTGCGCGACATCGGCGGGATCATCGTCGTCGACTTCATCGACATGGTGCTCGAGTCCAACCGCGATCTCGTCCTGCGCAGGCTCGTCGAGTGCTTGAGCCGTGACCGGACGAAGCACCAGGTCGCCGAGGTGACCTCGCTCGGTCTCGTGCAGATGACCCGCAAGAAGATCGGTCTGGGGCTTCTCGAGACCTTCAGCGAGCCGTGCGAGGTCTGCGCCGGCCGCGGCGTCATCGTGCACCACGACCCCGTGGTCAAGCACCGCGGGTCCTCGAACGGCGGCAACGGGAACGGGAACGGCAACAGCCGTCGACCGCGTCAGAACGGCGGAGCCTCGCAGAGCCAGGGCGGCGGAAACGCCGCCGCAGCTCCCGGCCACACGCACGTCATCACGGAGGGCGTGAAGTCGGCGCTCGCGCAGATCGCGGCATCCACCATTCAGCCGCACGAGGAGCCCGCTGCCGCCGCCGTGGAGGAGCCCGTCGCCGAGCGGCCCGAGCGCGCCAAGCGCCCGCGCCGTAAGAAGGCGGAGGCTCCCAAGACCGACGCCGATCGCCTGCTCGACTCGGTGCTGGAGGCGCTGCCCGAACCGAAGGCGCCCGGTCAGGGACGCGCGCGTCGTCGTGTCACGACGGCGGCGCTGACCGGCACACCCGTTCAGACCCCGACCGAGGACTGACGGCGCGCGTCACCGTCCCCGGCGTTCGCGGGCGGTGACACGCAGCCCCGAGGTGATGAGTCGCCGCACCAGCTCATGCGCGCTGACCCGCTGTGCGCCGCCCGCCACGAGCCGCTCGAGCGCGTCCTCGGGCACGTCGTAGTGGTCGCGGTCGAAGGCACGGGGCGGGATGCCGTGGGCCGCCGCGAAAGCGTGGAGCTCGTCGAGATCGCTGTCCGAGACCATGTGGGCCCACAGGCGACCGTGCGCCGGCCACATCGCGGAGTCGACGAGGATGGCCATCCGCCGATCATATGACCGGCCGGAGCGGCGGGGATCGGCCGCGGCGCGCCGAGCCGTGCTTTTGCCCTCGCTGCGGCGATCGGGTATCCTGGTTCCTTGGTGCGTCACGTGTCGCAGGCAGTTGCGACGCAGAGCCTGGCTTCCGCACCACGACTTCCAGTCTCATCAGACAATCGGAGCCGAGCGCTCCACAGAAGAAACAAGGTGTGAAGTGGTTTACGCAGTTGTGCGCGCCGGTGGCCGTCAGGAGAAGGTCCAGGTCGGCACCATCGTCGTCCTCGACCGTCAGGCGGCGAAGGTCGGCGACAAGATCGAGCTCCCCGCCGTCCTGTTCGTCGACGGCGACGCCGTGACGACCGACGCCGACAAGCTCGCCAAGGTCACGGTCACCGCCGAGGTCCTCGGCGAGGAGCGCGGCCCGAAGATCGTCATCCAGAAGTTCAAGAACAAGACCGGCTACAAGAAGCGCCAGGGCCACCGCCAGGACCTCACGCGCGTCAAGATCACCGGCATCAAGTAAGAAGCCGAGAGGACACGAGAGATGGCACACAAAAAGGGCGCAAGCTCCACCCGTAACGGTCGTGACTCCAACGCACAGCGCCTCGGCGTGAAGCGTTTCGGCGGCCAGCAGGTCCTCGCCGGCGAGATCATCGTCCGTCAGCGCGGCACCCACTTCCACCCGGGCGCCGGTGTCGGCCGCGGTGGCGACGACACGCTGTTCGCGCTGGCCGCGGGCGCGGTCGAGTTCGGCACGAAGGGCGGCCGCAAGGTCGTCAACATCGTGTCGGTCCCCGAGTAATCGGACGCATTCCTTCATGAGGGGCGGGCTACGGCCCGCCCCTCATCTTTTCCCCCGATAGGAGACATCGCATGGTGACGTTCGTCGACCGCGTGACGCTGCATCTGCGCGCGGGCAAGGGCGGCAACGGCTGTGTCTCCGTCCGCCGCGAGAAGTTCAAACCGCTCGCCGGCCCCGACGGCGGCAACGGCGGGCACGGCGGGGACATCGTCCTCGTCTCGGACCCCCAGGTGACGACGCTCCTGTCGTATCACCACTCGCCGCACCGCTCTGCGGGCAACGGCGGGTTCGGCATGGGTGACAACCGCTCGGGCGCCGCCGGCGAGGACCTCGAACTGTCTGTCCCGGTGGGCACGGTCGTCAAGGACGATGACGGCGAGACGCTCATCGACATGGCGACTCCCGGCATCCGCTTCGTGGTGGCACCGGGTGGGCAGGGCGGTCTCGGCAACGCGGCTCTCGCGAATCCGAAGCGCAAGGCTCCCGGCTTCGCGCTCCTCGGAACCCCTGGGTGGGAGGGGGACGTCCACCTCGAGCTCAAGACGGTCGCAGACGTCGCGCTCGTCGGGTTCCCGTCCGCCGGCAAGTCCAGCCTGATCGCGGCGATCTCCGCGGCCCGTCCCAAGATCGCCGACTACCCGTTCACGACTCTTCACCCGAATCTCGGGGTCGTGCAGGCCGGCGACGCGCGCTACACGGTGGCCGACGTCCCGGGCCTCATCGAGGGCGCGAGCGAGGGGAAGGGCCTGGGGCTCGAGTTCCTGCGCCACGTCGAACGCTGCACGGCTCTCGTGCATGTCCTCGACTGCGCGACCCTCGAACCGGGGCGCGACCCCATCAGCGACCTCGACGTGATCCTCGCGGAGCTCGCGGCCTACCCCGTGCCCGAAGGGCAGGTGCCGCTCCTCGAGCGTCCGCAGCTCGTCGCGCTCAACAAGCTCGACGTCCCCGAGGCCAAGGACCTCGCCGACCTCGTCCGGCCCGACCTCGAGGCACGCGGTTTCCGCGTCTTCGACATCTCGACGGTCAGTCGCGACGGTCTGCGTCAGCTCACGTTCGCGCTGGGTGAGATCGTCGAGGAGCACCGGGCGGCGCTCGCGGCAGCGCCCGTGCCGGAGCGTGTCGTCATCCGACCCAAGGGTGCGACGAAGGATTTCGAGATCCGCGTCGAGGGAGGCACGTACGGGAACATCTACCGGATCCTGGGCGAGAAGCCGGTCCGGTGGGTGCAGCAGACCGACTTCCAGAACGAGGAAGCGGTCGGCTTCCTGGCGGACCGACTCGAGAAGCTGGGTGTCGAGGACGAGCTGTTCCGCGCCGGAGCGCAGGCCGGTTCGACGGTCGTCATCGGACCCGGCGACGGCATCGTCTTCGACTGGCACCCCTCGCTCAGCTCCGCGGCCGAGCTGATGACCGCGCCCCGCGGCACGGACCCGCGTCTCGACCTCAATCCGCGACGCACCACGTCGCAGCGCCGTGACCGATACCACGAGCGGATGGACGCGAAGGCCGAGGCCCGTGCGGAGCTCGAGTCCGAGCGTCTCGCGGTGCGCGGGGAGGACGAGGACGCGTCGTGACCCTGCAGGACCGCGGCGGGATCGCCGGCGCACGACGTGTCGTCGTCAAGGTGGGTTCGTCGTCGATCAGCGGCGAGAACGCGGGCAAGATCGGTCCGATCGTCGACGCCCTCGCGGAGGCCCACGCACGGGGGACCGAGGTCGTGCTGGTCTCGTCCGGTGCCATCGCCACCGGGATGCCGTTCCTGCTGCTCGATGCCCGTCCGAGTGACCTCGCCACGCAGCAGGCCGCGGCCGCGGTCGGGCAGAACGTCCTGATCTACCGGTACCAGGAGGCGCTGCGCCCGTTCGAGATCGTCGCGGGTCAGGTCCTGCTGACAGCCGGTGACCTCGAGAACCCGACCCACCGTTCGAACGCGCGACGCGCGATGGAGCGACTGCTCGGCCTCCGCATCCTGCCCATCGTCAACGAGAACGACACGGTCGCGACGCACGAGATCCGCTTCGGCGACAACGACCGTCTCGCGGCTCTCGTCGCGCAGTTGATCGGAGCCGACGCGCTCGTGCTGCTGAGCGACATCGAGACGCTGTACACGAGGCCGCCGGACGAGCCCGGCGCCCTTCCCATCCGCAACGTCGCGTTCGGTGACGACCTCGCCGGCTACCAGTTCGGCTCGGTCGTCGTGAACAGCGTCGGCACGGGCGGAGCGGCCACCAAGGTGTCGGCAGCCCGACTCGCTTCCACGGCGGGGATCGCCGTGCTCGTGACGAGCGCCGACCTGGTCCACGCCGCGCTCCGGGGCGATGAGGTGGGCACCTGGTTCGCTCCGAACCCGGAGCCCGCCGCGCCCTCGATCACGGGTTCGGTGCGGGTCCCCGACGCCTGACACGGAGGGGAGCCTCGGCATCCGTCCGCTCTAGACTTGGCGGATGACGATCACCGCGACCACACCCCAGGAACGCATGCACGCGGCACGCACCGCGTCCCGATCCGTGGGTCTGTTGACGGATGCCGCGAAGGCAGAGCTCCTGCGCTCGATCGCCGGCGCGATCGAGGCGAATGTCGCGCCCATCGTCGCCGCCAACGCCGACGACCTGGCGCGCGGTCGTGCGGACGGGCTGTCGACGGGGCTGCTCGACCGGTTGACGCTCGACGACCAGAGGGTGCGTGCTCTCGCCGCGGCCGTGCGCGACGTCGCCGACCTCCCCGACCCGGTCGGCCGCGTCCTCGACGAGCGCCGTCTGCCCAACGGGCTCCACCTGCAGAAGGTCTCGGTCCCGTTCGGGGTGATCGGTTCCATCTACGAAGCCCGCCCCAACGTGACCGTCGACATCGCCGCCCTCGCGCTGCGCTCGGGCAACGCCGTCGTGCTGCGCGGCGGGAGTGCGGCGCAGTCCTCGAACGCCGCGCTGATCTCCGTCATGCGCGGCGCCCTCGCCGAGGCGGGCGTCGATCCCGACGCCATCCAGACCGTCGACGACTTCGGTCGCGAGGGCGCCCGCGCGCTCATGCGGGCTCGCGGCCTCGTGGACGTTCTCGTCCCGCGCGGCAGCGCGCAGCTGATCGAGACCGTCGTCACGGAGTCCACGGTGCCCGTCATCGAGACCGGTGCGGGTGTCGTGCACATCGTGCTCGACGAGTCGGCTCCGCTCGACTGGGCGACCGACATCGCCGTCAACGCGAAGGTGCAGCGCCCCAGCGTCTGCAACGCAGTCGAGACGCTCCTCGTTCACCGCAGCGCCGCGAAGCGACTCGTGCCGACCGTCGTGGCCGCACTGCAGGCGCAGGGCGTCACGGTGCACGGCGACGAGGCGACGGCCTCCCTGGTCTCCGGTGTGGTCCCCGCCACCGAGGACGACTGGGCGACCGAGCACATGAGCCTCGACATCTCGGTGCGCGTGGTCGAGGACCTCGACGACGCGCTCGCGCACATCCGCCGGTACTCGACGCAGCACACCGAGTCGATCATCACGACGGATGATGCCGTCGCCGCGCGGTTCCTCGCAGAGGTGGATGCGGCTGTCGTCATGGTCAACGCCTCGACGCGGTTCACCGACGGCGGCGAGTTCGGTTTCGGCGCCGAGGTCGGGATCTCGACGCAGAAGCTCCATGCGCGCGGACCGATGGGGCTGCCGGAACTGACGACCACGAAGTGGCTGGCGCGGGGCGCCGGGCAGATCCGGTCCTGACCGCCTAAACTGTTGCTGCACCCGACCCCTCGAACGGAGCCCGAATGAACCTCGTGACGACCATCGTTTCCGCTGCGGCGGAGGCCGAGCACCACGGCGGCAACGTCATGGCCACGACCTTCGTGTACGGCGTGGTCGCCTTCGTGCTGTTCATGCTGCTGGCGCTCGTGTCGGTGTCGTACCGCAACGTGGCCAACCGCCACGCTCACAAGGCCGAGGCGTACGCCGCGAAGAACCCCGTGCAGCAGGCGGGCCACGGCCACCACTGACGCCGTGTCGATGGCAACCACGCGCGCACCGCGAATCGGTGTGATGGGCGGCACGTTCGACCCGATCCATCACGGCCACCTCGTGGCGGCGAGCGAGGTCGCACAGTCGTTCGATCTTGACGAGGTGATCTTCGTCCCGACCGGTCAGCCGTGGCAGAAGTCTGGTGTCTCCTCCGCGGAACACCGCTACCTGATGACCGTCATCGCGACGGCATCCAACCCGATGTTCACGGTGAGTCGCGTGGATGTCGACCGGACGGGGGCGACGTACACGATCGACACCCTGCGCGACCTCAAGGCGCAGCGGCCGGATGCGGACCTGTTCTTCATCACCGGAGCGGACGCCATCGCGCAGATCCTGGGTTGGCGCGACGTCTCGGAGCTGTGGGAGCTCGCACACTTCGTCGCGGTGTCTCGCCCGGGACACACGCTGAGCGTGGATGGGCTCCCGGCTGAGGACGTCAGCAAACTCGAGATCCCCGCCCTGTCGATCTCCTCCACCGACTGCCGCGCCCGCGTGAGCCGTGGACACCCCGTCTGGTACCTCGTCCCGGATGGCGTCGTCCAATACATTGCGAAGCATCACCTGTATCGGAGCAAGGCATGAGTACACCTGACCAGCCGAGCACTCCGCCGCTCACCCGGCGCCAGCTGCGCGAGTTGCGCAACACGGCATCGACGCCGATCATCACGCCCGAGCAGGCGCAGGCGGATGCCGAGATGTCGGACGCCGCCGCAGAGGAGGCAGCCGAGGCCGCCGCCGCGCACGAGGCCGAGGTCGCGCCCGAGCGCACGCCGATCGCGCTCGACGATCTGTCCGATCTGGACCCGGACGCGCAGCCGGTCACTCGGCGGCAGGCCCGCCTGCTCGAGAAGCTCCGCACCGGGACGCTGGACGTCGTTCCGGCGGACACCGGCGAGGTCGAGAGCACGGAGCCCGAGGTGGAGCTGGTGCCCGCGGCCGCAACCGAGGACGCGGGCGACGCGGAAGAGGCGGAAGGCCACCCCGCGGATGCCGGCGAATCCGAGGTCGATGAGCCGGTCGAAGAGCCCGTCGCAGCGGACGAGCCCGCCGACGGCGAGGCCGTCGACGATGCGGTCGAGCAGGTGGAGGAAGAGCCTCAAGGCTCCGACTCGGAGCCGGGTCTCGAGACGGAACCCCCGGCCCACGACGACGGGCCCGTGACTGGAACAGGGTCCCCCGAGGGGGAGGAACCCGTCGAGGCGCAGGTCGACACGGATGCCGAGGACTCGGTCGAGAGCGAGCCCGACGGTGCTCAACAGGAGCGGTCCGCTGCGGATGAGGAGGAAAAGGAGCCTGCGCGCGTCGTCGCGCCCGATCTCGGCGCGCAGCTGCTCGAGGACGGGGCGGCCCACGTCGACCTGCCCCCGTCGTTCGATCATCTCCTGACCCGCGGAGGCAGCGGCTCGGCCTCGGCGCCGAACGCTCTCATCCTCTCGCAGACGCCGGACACCGGCTCCCTGTCCGTTCCTATCCTCGGCACGGGCGAGCTCATCATCACGGGCAGCTATCAGTTGCCCGACACGTTCGGCTCCACCGGGGCTGCGCCGGGTGTGTCGGACGGCAAGGACGCGGACGCCGCCCTCATGGACGGGGAACTCCCTGCGGCATCCTCACCGACCCCGATCGCCGCCTCCGCGGCGATCAGTACGATCAAGAGTGCGGATGAGATCATCCGCCCCCCGGCGCCCGAAAAGGGCAGCCGCCTCATGATGACCCTCGCGATCTGCGCCGGCGCCCTCGGGCTCGCGATCGCAACGGTGCTCGTCCTCATCCTTGTGAACGGAAACTTCTGATGGTCGCTGCAGAGCACACACACGAACTCGTCCAGGTCGCCGCCGCCGCGGCCGACAGCAAGGGCGGTACGGATCTCGTCGCCTTCGACGTCTCCGGCCCCCTTCCACTGATCGACGCCTTCCTCCTCGTGACCGGAAACAGCGAGCGCAACGTCGCCGCCATCGCGGACGAGGTCGAGGACAAGATGCTCGAGGCCGGCCAGAAGCGGCTGCGGCGTGAGGGGCGCGACGAGTCGCGCTGGGTGCTGCTGGACTTCGGCGACCTCGTCGTGCACGTCTTCCACGAGGAGGAGCGCGTCTTCTACGGGCTCGAGCGCCTGTGGAAGGACTGCCCGATCATCCCCGTCACGATCGCGGAGCCGACCCCGAGCGAGTGACGACGTCGCCTCATGTTCAGAGCACTCCTCGGCGTGTAGTAAGCTGAATGAGTTGCCGCGAGCGGCGACCAAGGGCCTGTGGCGCAGCTGGTAGCGCACCTGCATGGCATGCAGGGGGTCAGGGGTTCGAGTCCCCTCAGGTCCACCAAACACCCCGGTTCACCGGGGTTTTTGTGTTTCGCGGAAAGGTGCGCGTCCCCCCTGGGCATGAGATGGTGAGCGCACGGCACCGGCCGCAGGAGGAACCCGTGGAGCGCACGTCGACCCAGATAAAGATGATCCTGGCTCTGTTCGCCGCGGTCCTCATACTGTCCGCTCTCGCGGCGATCGGAGCCGTTTGGATCCCGCAGCCGGAGCTCAACCCTTTCGCGACGAACGGGGAGCTCATCGGGTACTTCTTTGCGATGCACTCCGCCGGTGGGTTGGTCGCCTTCATCATCGTGCTCGTGCTCGTGCTCGCGGATAAGGGTGACGGCGATTCCGCACCGTTGACTGCTGCATTCCTCGCGAATCTCGTCCCGGCCAGTGTCGGTCTCGCCGTCGCCGGCTTTTTCGGCAACTGGGGCACCGTTGCGATCTTCGTTGCTGCGGTGGCGCTCGTCGGTACTCTCACCTTCTGGCTCGTCGTCCGCGCTTTCGGCCGTGCGCTCCGGCGTGAGCACCCGTGACACCGGATCGCTCGCCGCACCAGGAGCGGTGTCTCAATGGGCGTTCTCCTCTCTCGGCAACGGCGGCACCGGCCGCCCAGCTTTTGCTCTGCGCAGTCGCCCCGGTCAGGCGCAGCAGCCACCGCGGTTCGCCGACCCCGACCGGAAAGGATGCCGATGGCGGATGAGACACCTCCCGGCGACGAACGCTGGCTCGTCGTCAACGGACGTCGATGGCGGCGCACCGATCCGGCCTTGCCCGCGGATCTCGTGGCGGCGCTGACCTCCCATCTCGGGCGAGGCCGATCAGCGGTGCGCCGCGCACAGGGCGATCCCGATGCAACATCGGCGGCCCGCCGGCGAGTCGACCTCGCCAAGCATGGGCTCGGGGAGCGGGGTCCGTACTGGTGGGACGAGCCGGAGGACGAGCGTCTGCGCCGAGCGGAGCAGGCGCTCGCTGAGCTGGAGGACCTCGAGAACTGACGGATCGGTGGACACCGTGTCACCTGTCGGGTCGTGCCGCCCACCTGCTGCGGGGGTGTTCGCTACGATCTCGAACGGAGGGGCGGCTATGCGGGAATCGCACCGAAAGAGTGACGCGATGGGCCGCCGGCGATTGTCGGCATCCGTCCCGGCATCCGTGTGCACGGTGGCGCTCCTGTCCGCGTGCACAAACCCGCCGGTCGGTCCTCTCTTCCAGGATGTCGCCGAGAGCCCGCACGCCTACGTGTACGTGGTGGACGGACCGGAGATGGAGTTCACCGACGGATTCGATACGTTCGCCGCGCCCGACGACGCCGACGTCGTCATCGAGTCGATCCGTTCCGTCGGCGACTCCGACGAGGTGACGGTGATCGGCACCCTGCTGTCCGGACCACTGGGGAGAAACGGCACCTGGCAGTCGTTCGACGAGTATCCGCCGATGGAGGGACTTGATGGTGAGACGTTCGAGGCGGCAGGGGCCCGCATCCCAGCGGGGTCCGGGCATTATCAGATCCTCATAGGGTACCGCGGTGCACTCACGGAACGGTCTGTGCGACGCGGCATCCAGGTCACCTACCGGATCGGGAACACGACCTACCTGGACACGTTGCCAGCCGGCATCGTCATGTGCCCAGCCGATGAAGAACAGGAATGCGGGGATGAGATGGACCGTCTCGTGAATCAGTTCGTCGATGGCACTTAGGGCGGGGACCGGAGGGCCGATGTTGCGACTCGTCCCGATGCGGCCTCGCGATCCGCACGAGCAGGGGCGCGCCGCATCCTCTCTCGAGCTGTTCTTCGACCTCGTGTTCGTCGTCGCCGTGAGCATCTCAGCCGTCCAGCTCCACCACGCACTCTCGGAGGATCACGTCCTCGACGGTGTGCTCAGCTACGCCTCCGTGTTCTTCAGCATCTGGTGGGCGTGGATGAACTTTACGTGGTTCGCGACATCCTTCGACACCGACGACTGGCTCTACCGCGTGCTCACGATCCTGCAGATGGGCGGTGTCCTCGTCCTGGCGGCGGGCGTCGAGCCTGCGTTCGTGGACGGCGACTTCCGCATCGTCACGGCGGGCTACGTCGTCATGCGGTTGGCGATGGTGGTGCAGTGGTTGCGTGCATCCCGGAGAGCCGGCCCCGCGCGCCGGGCGACCCTCTTCTACGCCGGTGGGATCACCGTTGTGCAGGCCCTGTGGGTCGCCGCGCTCGCGCTGCCGGAGGGTGTCTTCCGTTTCGCGATCATCGGTCTGATTCTGGCGGAGCTCGCCGTCCCGGTGGTCGCGGAGACCCGGGGGAACACGCCGTGGCATCCCCACCACATCACCGAGCGGTACGGACTGTTCACGCTGATCCTGCTCGGTGAGAGCCTGCTCGCCTCAGCCAATGCCATCCTCGAAGCCCTGCACGACGATGAGGCGCTGGCGCCTCTGATCGGCGTCTCCGTCCTGACACTCGTCGTCACCGCGGCGCTGTGGTGGATCTACTTCTGGCCGCCGCACCACCACGCGATCGGACGGCTGCGGAACAGCCTCGTCTACGGCTACGGCCACTACTTCGTGTTCGCCGCCGCAGGCGCCTTCTCCGCCGGCATCGAGGTCGAGATCGACGTCCTCACCGGGCACAGCGAACTCCAGGCGCCGTGGGCTGCTTTCACCTACACCGTGCCCATCGCGGTCTTCGTGTGGGTGATCTGGGTGCTGGCGATCCGGCCCTACGCTGATCGCGTCGTGAACGCCGTCGTGCCGGTCGGCGCGCTGTTGGTGCTGATCGACCCGATCATCCCCGTGCCGATCGCCCTGACCGCCGTGATCCTCGCCCTCGTCGTCGCCGTCCTGGTGTGGCGCACACCCGCCATGACCGAGCAGGCTCGATCAGGGTTCGTCGGCTGAGTCCGGGTCCTCCTCCGACACGACCGTGTCGACCGTGAGATCGCCGTCCTCCGGCGCGTGGAAACGGTCATCGGGCGCGACGGCGTCGGACGGATCGGGCGCGCCCTCCGGCGCGGGCGGGAGGCCCTCCTGCTCTCCACCGACGAAACGGTCGAGCTCGGGGGAGTGGGACGTGCTGTAAGCGCTCACGATGATCCTTTCGACCCTGCCAGTCTCGCGAGCGCCCCCACGAACGTCGAGGGGTTGACGGCGGCCCCGACCTCGACCGCGTGCCCTCTGCCGTCCGGCGCCGACCCTGAGTAACCTCGTGCTCGGCTCCACCCCCCCCCGGGAGCCGGGAACGGAGAGACGGATGAAGTTCTTCCAGAGGCTCGGCCGATCGCTGATGCTGCCGGTGGCGGTGCTGCCCGTCGCGGCGATCCTGTCCGGCATCGGCTACTGGATCAAGAACGCCAACGGCGGCGCGGACAACGTCGGCTCCGCGTTCCTGAGTGCGGCCGGCGGCGCCCTCCTCGACAACCTCGCGCTGCTGTTCGCCGTCGGCGTGTCGATCGGCATGGCGAAGAGGTCCGACGGCACCTCCGCCCTCGCTGGGCTGGTGTCGTGGCTGACTGTCACGACGATGCTGAGCCCGGCGACGATCGGGGCGCTGACCGGCGCCGCCGTCGACGACGTCGATCCGGCCTTCACGAAGGTGCAGAACGTCTTCGTCGGCATCATCTGCGGGCTGATCGGCGCCTGGTGCTACAACCGCTTCAAGGACACCAAGCTGCCGGATGCGCTGTCGTTCTTCTCCGGCAAGCGCTCGGTTGCGATCGTCACCGCCGGGTTGTCACTGATCCTCGCGATCGTGCTCATGTTCGTCTGGCCGTTCGTCTACGGCGGCCTGGTGGGCTTCGGGGAGTGGATCGTGACTCTCGGTCCCGTCGGCGCCGGCATCTACGGATTCTTCAACCGACTGCTCATCCCCTTGGGGTTGCACCACGCGTTGAATTCCGTGTTCTGGTTCGACGTGGCGGGCATCAACGACCTCAACAACTTCCTGCAGGGTTCCGCGGGAGACGGCGTCTACGGCGTCACCGGGCAGTACATGACGGGCTTCTTCCCCGTCATGATGTTCGGCCTCCCCGGCGCCGCGCTCGCGATGTACGTGACAGCCAAGACGACACGACGCAAGGTGGCCGCCGGCATCCTGCTCTCGGGAGCCATCTCGTCCTTCTTCGTCGGTGTCACCGAGCCCCTCGAGTTCTCGTTCATGTTCCTCGCCCCGTGGCTGTACCTCATCCACGCGGTCTTCATGGGCATCTCTCTTTTCGTCTCGGCGATTCTGCCGGTGCGCATGGGTTTCGGATTCTCGGGCGGCTTCATCGATCTGGTTCTCGGGTGGGCGAACCCGCTGGCCGAGAACCCCTGGATCATCCTGATCATGGGACCCGTCTGGTTCGTGATCTACTTCCTCGTCTTCCGGTGGATCATCCGTCGGTTCGATCTCAAGACCCCCGGACGCGAGGACGACGACGCCCTCGACGACGAGGCGACGGATGCCGCGCCTCGCGGCGACTTCCATTCGACGGCGGAACGCTTCGTCGACGCTCTCGGCGGACGCGAGAACATCGTCGAGCTCGACAACTGCGCGACACGCCTGCGCATGGAGATCGCCGACGTCGCGCGCGTCGATGAGGCCGCCCTCAAGCGCGCCGGAGCGGCGGGCACGATCAAGCCGGGCGGTCATTCCGTTCAGGTCGTCTACGGACTCAACGTGCAGTTCGTGAAGGACGCGATGGAGGACGTCATCGCGGGCCGCGCTGCGTCTGCGGCACCGCTCTCGTCGACGGGCGCGACCGTCGCGCAGGCGACGCAGGCGCCGGACATCGTGCGACTTCGCCGACCTGTTGCGGGGCGCGTGCTCTTGCTGACGGAGGTGCCCGACGAGATGTTCGCCGACGGCACGATGGGCCCGGGGGCGGCGATCGATCCCACCGGCGATGTCATCGCCGCGCCGGCCGACGGCACCGTCGAAAGCGTCTTTCCGACGGGCCACGCGATCGGGCTGCGACTCGACGACGGGACCGAACTGCTGATCCATGTCGGCATCGACACCGTCGCGATGAAGGGCGACGGATTCGAGACGCTCGTCTCCGCCGGCCAGCGGGTCGCCACCGGTGACGGACTGATCCGCTTCGATCGGGCGAAGATCTTGGCCGCGGGCCATTCCCCGATCACGCCGATCGTCGTTCTGAACAACCCGCAGGCGCGCATCGAGCTCGGGTGAGATGCGGGGTCAGCCGATCCGTGCCAGCAGCGCCGCGCGGATCGGCTGTGCCCGCGTCGTGAATGCGCGCTGCGCGGCGACGTACTGCGCCTTCCCCTCCGGCGATTCGACGGGGACCGGAGCGTACCCCCATGCCTCGAGGTCGTAAGGCGACGCGCGCATGTCGAGTTCGCGGATGTCGCGGGCGAGCTCGAAGGCGTCGAGCAGGAGCTCACCCGGGGCGAGAGGCCCCAGCTTCACCGCCCACTTGTAGAGATCCATGCCGGCGTGCAGGCAGCCCGGCTGCTCCATGGCCGCTTGTGTCTCGCGTGTCGGCGCGAAGCGGTTGCGGGGGACCGCGTCGGGTGTGAAGAACCGGAACGCGTCGATGTGCGTGCAGCGGACGTCGTGCGCCTCGACGACGGCGTCCGTCCCCGCGGCGCCGAGTCGGAGCGGGACCGGATGCCGCGTCTCACGGTCTCGGTACACCATCGCCCATTCATGCATGCCGAAGCAGCCATACGATCCCGTGCGGCCGAGGGCACCGGCGAGGATGCCGCGGATCGCGCGCACGAGCGGACGCTTCTCGATGAGGAACGCCTCGGCATCCGCGCCGACCACACCGGCCTCGGACCGGTACCACCGCCACGCGCCGTGTGGTGCATCGGTCGCGTCGTCGAGAGCGACGTCCCGGCCCGGGTGCCATCGACGGAGAAGCGCCGGCTTGTAGGAGTAGTAGGTGTACAGGAAGTCGTCGACGGGATGCGTCTCACCGCGCGCAGCGCGCCGCCGCCGGGCGGCGGTGAGCGCGTCCGCGCGGGCGGTGTGGGCCTGCATCCGCTCGGTCCACTCCGACCGATCCAGGACGGTCGCGGTGAGGGTCGTCATGATCGACGGTCAGACGGGCTCGATGAGGTCGGGTGAGTCGTTGCGGACGTTCCCGACGGCGCTCGAGACGACGTGGTCGGTCAGCCCCGCGACCACCTGCGGCGCGGCGTCGATCGCGGCATCCAGCAGGTCACCGACGTTGTCGACTTCGGTGTCGAGCCATGCGTCGGCGAAGTCGGCGTCGAGGAACAGCGGCATCCGATCATGAATGGATCCGAGCGGATCGATCGCCTCGCGGGTGAGGATGGTGAACGACAGCAGCCACCGGCTGGGATCGTCGTCGGCCTTGGCGGGGTCCTTCCACCATTCGTACAGCCCGGCGAACAGGAGCGGTGAGCCGTCGGCGGGGTGGATGAAGTACGGCGTCTTGCCCTCGTCGGTCGTCTGCCACTCGTAATAGCCCGTCGCCGGGACGATGGCGCGCCGCTTGATGAGGGCCTGCCGGAACATCGGCTTGTCCTCGATCTCCTCGGAGCGGGCGTTGAAGGCACGGGCACCCACCTTCACGTCCTTCGCCCACGACGGGACGAGCCCCCACCGCGCCGGCTCGAGACGCCGGGTCGGCGGGTCGGTCTTCGCGGAGTCGAGCACGATCGCGACCTGCGAGGTCGGGGCGATGTTGTAGGACGGCGCGGGCAGATCGTCGCTCTCGACGTCGACGCGCAGGACGCCGACGAGCTCGGAGGCGACGTTCGCGACGACGAAGCGACCACACATGGCTGACAGCCTAGGAGGAGGGAGGGACATCGCGGACGATGTCGACGTCCGTCAGTCGGTCGAGCAGTTCGGCGCCGTCGTCGCCGGTCACCCAGGGCACTCCGGCGGCGCTGTGGTCGTCGACGGCGGTGCGGCCACCGGCGAGGACGGCCTCTGCGGGCGTCAGCCGACGTATCGCGACGGCGGCGACCTGATCCGGATGCTGGATCGTGAACTGCGTGTAGATCTCGTCGTCGTGCTGACCGTCGTCGCCGATGAGGAGCCAGTCGATGTCCGGGAACTCTTCCGCCAGCCGGCGGAGGCTCTCCTGCTTGTGCAGCTTGCCGCTGCGGAACCAGCGGTCGTGGGTCGGACCCCAGTCGGTGAGGAGCATGGCGCCCATCGGGAAGAGGTGCCGCCGCTGGAAGCGGGCGAGGGTCGGGGCGACGTTCCAGGCTCCCGTGGAGAGATACATGACGGGCGCGCCAGGGTTCTCGCGTGCCAGCCGCTCGAGGAGGACCGCCATCCCGGGCACCGGCTGCCGAGCATGTTCGTTGAGGACGAACGAGTTCCAGGCGGCGATGAACGGCCGGGGGAGCGCCGTGACCATGACGGTGTCGTCGACGTCGGAGATGATCCCGAAGCGGATGTCGTCGCCGACCACGAACACGCGCGCCTCGACGGGCTCGGCGTCCTCGACGCTCATCGTGACGTTCTGCCATCCGGGGGCGAGGGTGGCAGGCAGCACCGCATCGACCACGCCGCCGCGGTCGGCGGTCACCTCGTGCGGCACACCGTTCACGACCACGGTGACCGTCGCGTGCGCGACCGGAACGGACGCGAAACTGCGCCATCCACGCACGCCCGCGTAGTCGCCGCGCTCGCGCTTCTTCGCCTTCGGCGGGATGAGGACCCTGCCGAGCACACGCACCCATTCGGTGCTGCCGTACCCCGGGAAGGCGGCCACGGTCGCCGTCCGTCCGTGGGCCCGGGCGCGCCTCTCACGCCAGGCGTGGAACCTGTACTCCAAGCGCGCGAGCCAGAGCACCTTCATCGGGGGCGAAGCAGGGGAAGCCATCGGTTCAGTCTTTCACGTCGTCGGCGTCGACCCCC
Source organism: Microbacterium oleivorans (assembly GCF_023715745.1). GTDB lineage: Bacteria > Actinomycetota > Actinomycetes > Actinomycetales > Microbacteriaceae > Microbacterium > Microbacterium oleivorans_D. The sequence goes on from NZ_JAMBOV010000003.1 coordinate 213,206, forward strand.
GCGGAATCCTCGTCGGCGAGGTGGCGCGCCTCGCGCGCGCTGATGACCCGCTTGACGACGTAGACGAGGACGAGGAACGCAGCGATCACGCCGACGAAGACGTACCCCGCGTAGTGCAGGTTGTCGGAGAGCTCGCGATATCCCTCGGCCGCTGCGGCGGCGACCGCGACGTAGGAGACCGACCAGAGGGTGCAGGCGGGGATGGTCCAGGCGAGGAAGCGACGGTAGGCGAACCCGCTCATCCCGACCGTGAGGGGCACGAGGGAGTGGAGGACAGGCAGGAAGCGCGACAGGAAGATGGCCGGTCCGCCTCGCCGGCGCAGGTACAGCTCGGCACGGACCCAGTTGCGTTCGCCGATGAGTCGGCCGACACGCGAGAAGCGGATGCGGGGACCCAGCCAGCGGCCCAGGGCGAAACCGATGCTCTCACCGAGGAGCGCACCGACGAGGACCGCCGCAACGAGCCACGCGCCCTCCGGGAAGGTGTCCACGGCGGTGCCGGCGACGATGACGATCGAGTCGCCCGGTACGACGAGCCCCACGAGAACACTCGTCTCGAGCATCATCGCGACTCCGGCGACGATCGTCCGCACGACCGGGTCGACAGCCTGGACGGTGCCGAGCAGCCAGTCCAGGATCTCGTTCACGACCTCAGATTATCCGCCGTCTACCCTGAAGGGATGTCGAGCGACCTGGCCTCCCGCACCCTTGCGGGATGGGTGGATCCCGCCGTCGTCTTCCTGGGCCTGTTCGCCCCCGCGGACGACGTCTTCTGGCTCGACGCCGGCCCCGACGCGTCGGAGGGATGGAGCTGGGTGGGCAGCGGCATCCGCTCGTCGGCTCCGCGCGATGTCGTGGCGGCGGGTGGCGGCGACCGCTCCGCGGGTCCGTTCCGCGGCGGCTGGGTGGGCTGGGCCGGATACGACGACGCGGCCGCCCGGGCGGGGTCGCCGGCCTCGGTCGATCAGGGGCCGGGGGAGCTCTGGCTGCGCGTCGAGCGGATGCTGGGGTTCGACCACGCGGCACGTCGCGTCGTCGTGTTCGCTGCCCAGGAGCAGCTGACCGCTTTCATGGACGAGATCGAGGCGACCGAGTGGCGAGCGACCTCTGTGCCGGATCCCGCGCCGAGCGTCGCGGTGACGGCGCGGCACGAGCCGTCGGAGTACGCAGCTCTGATCGAGCAGTGTCGAGAGGAGATCCGTGAGGGGCGCGCATATCAGCTGTGTCTGACGACGCGCTTCGAGACGTCGGCATCCGTGGATCCTGTCCGCGCGTACCTGCGACTACGGGCGGCGACGCCGGCCCACCACGGCGGCTTCATCCGGAGCGGAGGATGGGCGCTGGCGAGCGCCTCACCGGAGCAGTTCCTCGCCGTCGAGGACGGCATCGTCCGCACCCGCCCCATCAAGGGGACGCGCCCGCGCTCCGCGGACCCGCCGCGCGACGCGGCCCTCGCCGCCGAGTTGCGCGGCAGTGAGAAGGAGCAGGCCGAGAACGTCATGATCGTCGACCTCATGCGCAACGACCTCCAGCGCGTGTGCGACGCGGGCTCGGTGGCCGCGGAACGACTGCTCGACGTGGAGTCGTACCCTGCGGTGCACCAGCTCGTGAGCACCGTCGCGGGAAGGCTGCGAGCCGGCACGACCGTCGGCGAGCTGTGGGAGGCCGCATTCCCCGCCGGCAGCATGACGGGAGCGCCGAAGCTCTCGGCGATGCAGATCCTCCATCGCCTCGAGGGGGCGCCGCGAGGGGTGTTCGCGGGCTGCTTCGGGTGGGTGGGGGATGACGGGGGTCTCGATCTCGCGATGGTCATCCGCTCGATCGTGGTCCATCCGCAGGGGGCGTACGTCGGCGCCGGCGGCGGGATCACGTGGGGCTCCGTCGCCGCGGACGAGGTCGCGGAGGTCGGCATCAAGGCCCGCGCACCGCTCGCCGCTCTGGGCGCGGAGCTGCCCCCGGGCTGGTGAAAGTCCCGGTCCGCTAGGCTGAAAAGGCGCTTTCGCGCGCCCTCCCGACTTTGCACGATTGGTTCACCGTGTCCACCAGCACCTCCCACGACGCATCGACTCCCGAGCAGACGAGCTTCGACCCCCGCGCCATTCAGACCAAGTGGCAGACCCGCTGGGCGGAGGCCGACCCGTTCAAGGCCGGCGGTGACGAGGACACACGTCCGCGCAAGTACGTGCTCGGCATGTTCCCGTACCCGTCGGGCGACCTGCACATGGGTCACGCGGAGAACTACGCGTACGTCGACGCGGTGGCCCGCTTCTGGCGGCACCGCGGCTACAACGTCCTGAACCCGATCGGGTGGGACTCGTTCGGCCTCCCGGCCGAGAACGCCGCCATCAAGGGTGGCGCCGGTTCCGACCCGCGCGAGTGGACGTACAACAACATCGCCCAGCACAAGACGAGTTTCCGCGCGTTCGGGTCGTCCTACGACTGGAGCCGCGTGCTCCACACGAGCGACCCCGAGTACTACCGCTGGAACCAGTGGCTGTTCCAGCGTCTCTACGAGCGCGGCCTCGCGTACCGCAAGCAGAGCGCCGTCAACTGGTGCCCGAACGACCAGACGGTGCTCGCGAACGAGCAGGTCGTCGATGGCCATTGCGAGCGGTGCGGCTACGAGGTCGTTAAAAAGAAGCTGACGCAGTGGTACTTCAAGATCACGGAGTACGCCGACCGTCTTCTGGACGACCTCAACCAGCTCGAGGGGTTCTGGCCGCACAAGGTGCTGCAGATGCAGCGCAACTGGATCGGCCGGTCCATCGGCGCCGACATCGACTTCGAGATCGAGGGACGCGACGAGAAGATCACGGTGTTCTCCACGCGCCCCGACACCCTGCACGGCGCCACCTTCATGGTCGTCGCGCCGGACTCCGACCTGGCCGCCGAGCTGGCCGCGGGGTCGTCGCCGGACGTGCGGATGCGGTTCCAGGACTACCTGGAGACCGTGCAGAAGACGAGTGAGATCGAGCGGCAGACCGCCGACCGTCCCAAGACGGGTGTGGCCCTCGACCGCTTCGCCATCAACCCGATCAACGGCGAGCGCCTGCCGATCTGGGCCGCGGACTATGTCCTGGCCGACTACGGTCACGGTGCCGTCATGGCGGTGCCCGCCCACGACCAGCGCGACCTCGATTTCGCGCGCGCCTTCGACCTGCCCGTGAAGGTCGTCGTCGACACGACGGCGCCGGTCACCGGTGCCATCCCGGTCATCGAGGTCGACGAGGACGGCGTGCCCGTCGGGGATGACCTGGAATCGATCGATCCCGCTCGCACGGGGACCGCGCTGACGGGAGACGGACGCCTCATCAACTCGGGCTCGCTCAACGGTCTGTCCAAGCGCAACGCGATCGCGCGTGCCATCGAGGAGCTCACCGCAGCCGGCACCGGTCGCGCCGCGAAGACGTACCGCCTGCGTGACTGGCTGATCTCGCGTCAGCGCTTCTGGGGAACCCCCATCCCGATGATCCACACCGAGGACGGCCGGATCGTCCCTGTTCCCGACGAGCAGCTGCCCGTCGTGCTGCCCGATGCGAAGGGCCTGGACCTGAAGCCGAAGGGCACGTCGCCGCTGGGCGGCGCGACCGAGTGGATGTCGACGGTCGACCCCGAGACCGGTGAGCCGGCACTCCGCGACCCCGACACGATGGACACCTTCGTCGACAGCTCGTGGTACTTCCTCCGCTTCCTGGCCCCGAATGGGGCGACCGAGCCGTTCCCGACGGCCGAGGCATCCAAGTGGGCTCCCGTCGACTCCTACATCGGCGGTGTCGAGCACGCGATCCTGCACCTGCTGTACGCGCGCTTCATCACGAAGGTCCTCTTCGACATGGGCCTCGTCGACTTCACCGAACCCTTCACGAGCCTCATCAACCAGGGGATGGTGCTCCTCGACGGCTCGAAGATGTCGAAGTCGAAGGGCAACCTGGTCGAGTTCGCCTCGAGCATGGAGGACCCCGGAGCGGATGCCGTCCGCGTCGCGATCGCCTTCGCCGGACCGGTCGAGGACGACATCAACTGGGAGGACGTCTCGACGACGGGTGCCCAGAAGTTCCTGGCGCGCGCCCTGCGCGTCGCCGCGGACGTCGCGAGTCCGACCGATGTCGTGTGGGCCGACGGTGACACCGCGCTCCGCCGCGTCACGCACCGCCTGTGGGCGGATGTGGTCGGTCTCGTCGAGCAGTCGAAGTTCAACGTCGTCGTCGCGCGTCTGATGGAGCTCGTGAACGCGACGCGCAAGACGATCGATTCGGGCGCCGGTGCCGCCGACCCCGCGGTCCGCGAGGCGGCCGAGGCCGTCGCGATGATCCTCGACTTGTTCGCGCCGCACACGGCCGAGGAGATGTGGGAGATCCTCGGGTACGAGCCGTTCGTCGGCGTCGTCCCCTGGCGTCAGGCCGACCCGACGCTGCTCGTCGAGGAGTCCGTGACGGCGGTAGTCCAGATCAACGGCAAGGTGCGCGGCACCCTCTCTGTCTCGGCGAAGGTCTCGGGCGAGGAGCTCGAGCAGCTCGCGCTCGCGGACGAGAAGGTGCGTCGCGCGATCGGCGACAAGCAGATCACCCGCGCGGTCGTGCGTGCACCGAAGGTCGTCAGCTTCACCGTCGCGTGAGTTACGCCGCGGGCTGACCGCGGCGTCTCCTCCACCTCCGGCCCGGTGACCCAGGTCTTCCACGGATGCCGGGGCGCGGGCGCTGTGGCTCGCGCCCGGTCGGAGGATCGGGGTCATGGGTGCGCAGACGGTGCCGGGCTCGCGTCGCCGATTGGGGATCGGCGCGGCGGTCACCCTGGTCGTCGCCGTCGCCGCGGTCACGATCGCGATCGGCATCGTCCGCACCGGCGCCGACGCGGCGATCGAGACGGTCCCGGACGTCGCCTCGGAGACGGTGGCCCCGGCGACCGTCTACGTGCACGTGTCGGGAGAGGTCGCTGACCCGGGGCTGTACCGACTCGACCAGGGTGCGCGCGTCGTCGACGCCGTCGCCGCGGCGGGCGGTTTCACCGCCCAGGCGTCGCGCGAGGCGGTCAACCTCGCGCGACCGGTCAGCGACGGCGAGCAGCTCGTCGTCCCCGCCGAAGGCGCCGAGGGCACGGATGCCGCGGCTCCGGCAGCGCCCGAGGGCGACGGCCGCGTGAACCTCAACACCGCCGACCTCGCCGCGCTCGACACCCTGCCGCGGATCGGACCGGCGATCGCGCAGCGCATCCTCGACTGGCGCGAGGCCAACGGTCGGTTCACGAGCGTGGACGACCTCATGGCCGTCCCCGGGATCGGCGAGAAGATGCTGGCCTCACTCCGCGACCTGGTGACCGTGTGAGCATCCGGACCGCCCGTCGTCGCGATCTCCGCCTGCTCCCCGTGGCCGTCACGGCGTGGGCGGGCGCCGGCGCGGCGATCGCCTTCCCGCAGCAGGCGGCGGCGTCCGCCGTCGTCCTCTGGCTCGCAGCGGTCTCGCTGCTGGTTGCCGCGGTGCGTCGCGCGCGACCGACCCTGCTGACCCTCATCGCGGTCTCGATGGCGGTCGCGGGGGCCGCCGCATCCCACGTCGCCGTCGTCCAGCCGGCCAGGGACGCGGCGGCCGATCTGAGGATCGACGGCGGCCGCAGCGTCGCCTTCGAGGTCGACGTCGTCGGGAAGGTCGAGCGCTCCGCGACCGGTTTCCGCTTCGACGCGATCACGCGATCGGTGACCATCGGCGACGAGACCCTGGCGCTCTCGGCACCCGTGCTGGTCCGCGCATCCGACCGTCCACCCGGGCTCGATCTGGGTGCGCGTGCGACGGCGCTCGGGACGGCGTTCCGCGCCGATGCGACCGACCGCGCCGTGCTCGTGGTCGAGGCGTCCGAGCTCGCGATCGAGCGAGCGCCGGAGGGGCCCCTCGCCGTCGCTGCGAGTCTGCGGACAGGACTCGTGGCCGCGATCGAGGGACTACCCGACCCCGGTGCCGGGCTCGTGCCGGGGTTGGCCGTCGGCGACACGTCCGCCGTCACCGACGAGCTCGACCAACGGATGACAGCGTCCTCGCTGTCTCACCTCACCGCGGTCTCCGGGGCGAACTGCGCGCTCGTCGTCGGTATCGCCTTCGGTATCGCTGCCCTGTGCAGGGCGAGACGCGGCATCCGCGTCGCCGCCGGGCTCGGAACCCTGGTCGCCTTCGTCGTCCTCGTGTCGCCGGAACCGAGCGTCGTCCGGGCGGGCGCGATGGCGGCGATCGCGATGCTCGGTCTGCTGCTCGGACGCATCGGTGCGGGTGTGTCGGTGCTCGCGGCATCCGTCTGTCTGCTCCTCATCCTCGATCCGTGGCTCGCGGCGTCGCTCGGCTTCGCCCTGTCCGCGGTCGCCACGGGATCGCTCCTGCTCTTCGCCGGCCCTCTCGCCGACGGCCTGTCCAGATGGATGCCGTCGCCCGCCGCCCTCGCGCTGTCGGTGCCCCTCGCCGCGCAATTGGCGTGTGGTCCGCTGCTCGTGCTCATCGAGCCGACCGTGCCGCTGGTGGGCGTGCTCGCGAATCTGCTCGCGGGACCGGCAGCACCTGTGGCGACGGTGCTCGGACTGCTGGCGTGCCTCGCCCTGCCGGTGCCCGTCCTGGCGCAAGGACTGTCCGCGCTCGCGTGGTTGCCGGCCGCGTGGATCGCGGGCACGGCGGACCTCGCCGCCCGGCTGCCGGGGGCATCCCTCCCGTGGCTCGAGGGGCTGCCCGGCCTGCTTGCGCTGGCGATCACCGGCGCCGCGATCGGTTCGGCGATCGCGGCGCGCCGGCACCGGCTGCGCCGAGCGGCGGCGTGGACATTGGCCGCGGCAGTCCTCGTCGTCGCCGCCTCCGGCCCTGTCCGGACCTTGCTCGACCGCACGCGGGTGCCCACCGACTGGGCCATCGCCGCCTGCGAGGTCGGTCAGGGAGATGCCGTCCTCGTGCGCTCCGCCGACGCGGTCATGCTCATCGACGCTGGACCCGAGCCGGCTGCGCTGACGGCGTGCCTGGACCGGTTCGCGATCGACCGCATCGACATCCTCGTGCTGACCCACTTCGATCTGGACCACCGTGGTGGTGCCGACGCCGTCGCGGGGCGGGCGGATCTCGTCCTGCACGGTCCCGTCCCCGACGCCGACGCCGCCGACGTGGTCGCACGGCTCGCCTCCGCCGGCGCTCGGACGCAACAGGTGTCGGCCGGTCAGGGCGGCGAGCTGGGGGAGTGCCGGTGGCGGTCGCTCTGGCCGAAGCCGGACGACGCCGTCTATCCCGCCGGCAACGACGCGAGTGTCATCGTCGACGTCACCGGATGCCGCGTCCCCGACGCCGTCTTCCTCGGCGACCTCTCCGCGCAGGCGCAGCGCTCGCTCGTCGCGACGGGAGCCGTCGACCGCGGTTACGCCGTCGTGAAGGTCGCTCACCACGGCAGTGCCGACCAGGACGGAGAGCTCTATCGCAGGCTCAGCCCGAGCATCGCGCTGGTCACCGTGGGGGAGAACCCCTATGGGCACCCCCGCGCGGAGATCCTCGATCTCCTCGAGGAGGAGCGCGCCACCGTCGCGCGCACCGACACCTCCGGGGACCTCGTCCTCTGGCGCGACGATGACGGCCTTCGCCTCTGGCGCTCACGAGAAGGATGACGGGGGCGCCCGTCACCGTCCGCCGCCCTCGGTAGGCTGGATCCCATGCCGAGCCCCCGTCGTCCCGCCGCGAAGACGACGAAGTCGACGATCCCGCAGATCTCGTGGCGCGCGCCACAGCCGGCGCCCGTCGTGCTCGTCTCGGGGCCCGAGGAGGTCTGTGCGGAACGGGCGACCGCCGGCATCCGTGATTACCTGCGCGCCGAGGATCCGAGCCTCGAGGTCACCGACATCCGCGCGGACGACTACGCCCCCGGCACTCTGCTGGCGGTGTCGTCGCCGTCGCTGTTCGGCGAACCGCGACTCGTCCGCGTGTCGGGCGTGGAGAAATGCTCCGACGCATTCCTCGCCGAGGCGATCCGCTACCTCGAGGCACCCCAGGACGGTGCGACGATCGTGCTGCGTCACACGGGTGCCAGCGTCCGCGGCAAGAAGCTCCTCGACACCCTCCGATCCGGCGTCGGCGGCGGTATCGAGATCGCCTGCCCCGCCGTCAAGCGCGACTCCGACCGCTTCGACTTCGCCGCGGGGGAGTTCCAGGCCGCGAAGCGTCGGATCGCCCCGCCCGCCCTCCGCGCGCTCGTCTCGGCGTTCTCCGACGACCTCACCGAGCTCGCCGCGGCCTGCCAGCAGCTGATCTCCGACGTCGACGGTGACATCACCGAGCAGATCGTCACGCGCTACTACGGCGGCCGCGTCGAGACGACCGCCTTCGCCGTTGCGGACACCGCGATCGCCGGGCGTTATGGCGACGCCCTGATCACCCTCCGACACGCCCTCGCCTCGGGCGCCGACCCGGTCCCGATGGTCGCGGCCATCGCCTCGAAACTGCGCACCATGGCGCGCGTCGCCGGTTCGCGCGAGCCCTCCGGTGCCCTCGCCGCGCGCATCGGCATGAAGGACTGGCAGGTCGACCGGGCCCGCCGCGACCTCGCCGGCTGGACCGAGTCGTCTCTGGGTGTCGCGATCCAGGCGGCCGCCCGCGCGGATGCCGAGGTGAAGGGCGCGTCCCGTGATGCCGTGTTCGCGGTGGAGCGCCTCGTCACCGTCGTCGCGACCCGCGCGCCGTACGGCGCCTGAGCTCGCCGGTAACGACGAAGGCCCGCCCCCAGGGGGACGGGCCTTCGTCACACGTTGCGGCTCAGAGAGCGGCGACCTGCTTGGCGATCGAGGACTTGCGGTTGGCCGCCTGGTTCTCGTGGATGACGCCCTTGCTGACGGCCTTGTCGAGCTTCTTGGTGGCCTTGAGCAGCGCCTTCTCGGCAGCAGCCTTGTCGCCGGCCGAGATGGCCGCACGGGTCTGACGGACGACGGTCCGCAGCTCGCTCTTCACGGCCTTGTTGCGCTCGCGAGCCTTCTCGTTGGTCTTGTTGCGCTTGATCTGCGACTTGATGTTCGCCACGTTCGACGTATCTTTCGTTCGGAGTTATCGGTTGGAAGTGCCGGCGACAGAAGAGGGCTGTCACGCAGCGGTCGTGTGAGGGAGGAACCCACACGCAAGCCAAAAACCGATTCTATCAGGTGAGCGCCTCATCCCGAAGTCGACCGCTCGCGCGCCATTGTCGCCAGGGCAAGGTCGACGATCGCGTTGAACACGCGGGGCCGCATGGCGGTGACGAGATGGGATGTCCGGGGCACGACGATGAGCTCGGCCTCGGGCGTGAGTCTCGTGAACAGGCGTTCGTTGAGCCGCAGCTGATCCCACTGCCCGTTGACGAACCACATCGGCACCGAGATCCGTTTCAGCGACGTGACGAGGTCGAGCACCGACAGGCTCCGCAGGGCGACGTCCTGGGCGTCGTACGCGTAGCCGCCGGCGCCGAAGTCCGCACGGGTCTCGGGCGGGAGCGTCCGGTCGAGCACGATGTCGGTGAGGGGCTGACCGCGCCTGGGGAGCCGGTCGAAACCTCGAGCCAGCGTCCGATACAGCGCGAGACCCGCGCCGCGCGGGATCGACGTGCAGCCCGCGGCGATGAACGCGCCGACCGGCGGCGGCTGCTCCCTGCCCATGTACTCGATCGAGACGAGCCCGCCCATCGAGTGGGCGACGAGGAGCACGGGTCCACGGGTCGCCGCATCCGTCACTGCGGCGTCGATCGTCTCGAACGCACCGTCCAGCGTGAAGGTCTCGCTTATGCGAGTGCCGTGACCAGGTAGATCCACCGCGGTGGCGCCGACGCCGAGCGCGGACAGGTGCGCGAGTTGAGCGCGCCACATGGTCGCGGAGGTGCGGATGCCGTGGACGAACACCACCTGAGGCGTCATGCCCCCAGCCTACGAATCATCGGCCAGCGGACGCGGAACGGGGGCGGCTCCACAGGACCCGCCCCCGTTCCGGCTGCGTCCCATCAGAACAGGACGCGGACCTTCACCGGCTTGCTCTCGGAACCCTGGGCGACCGTCGGATCGTCGGGGACGAAGGTTGCCGTGTAGATGTGGGTCCCGCGCGACAGTCGACCGAGCGTCGTCGTCGCGGTGCCTCGGCTGACCTCCGCCGTCGCGATCACCGTGTCGCCCTCGCGGAACTCCACGACGCCCTCGGCACGGCCTCCCTCCTGGGTGACGATCGCGACGAGCGTCGTCGGCAGGAACCGGTTGATGTGCACCGGAGGGACGGCCACCAAACGTGTCTTCGTCGTCGCGGCGGGCTCGGCCGCTTCCTCGACGGTCACGGGAACCTGCGACACGGTCCCGCTCGGGGCGGCGGTCACGGTCAGCTGCGCAGCGCCCGCGGGCGTTCCGGCAGGCAGGGTGACGCTGACGGATGCCGCGCCCTCCGACACCGGCGCCGTGCCGAGCACCTGGTCGCCGAGACTCACCGAGATCTCCGTGTTGGCGGGGGCGCCCTTGCTGGTGAGGTCGAGTCCGGCCACCTGGAACGACACCGTGTCGCCTGCGGCGACCGTCTCGGGAACGCCCGAGACGTGCACACCGTGCTTGGCGAACGAGGGGGCCACAGGCGAGCCCTCGGCGAGATAGTCCACCCAGGCCTCATAGTCGAGCAGGCCCGTGTCGACGTAGTCGTCGCCCTCGGTGAAGGCGCGGAAGTTGTCGCCACCGGCTGCGAGGAACGAGAACGTCCCGATGCGGTAGGTCCCGGCCGGGTCGATCGGAGCCCCGTCGACCGTCACCGACGTGATGCGCTCACCCTCCGGCAGCGCCGGGTCGTAGGTGTACGACACGTTGTCCGAGAGCCCGAGCTGCAGGTACGGACGCGCGGGGACGTTGCCCGCGGCATCCCGCTGCCATTGCTGCTCGAGCATCGTCGTGAACTCCTCGCCCGTCAGGGTGACGAGTGCGAGCGTGTTGTTGAACGGCAGCACGGCGTTGGCCTGGCTGAACGAGATCGAGCCGTCCGCGAGCCCCGGCACCGCGTTGGCACCGAACTCCGCCTGTGTGTCGAACAGATCGGCGCGCAGACCGCCGGGGTTGGTGACGCCGATGACGGCGCCGTTCGGCAGGTCGGCGAGGCTGTCGCGCAGCATGTTGGCGACCGTGTTGCCGAGGGTCGACTCGGCGGCACGGTTGTCGCGAGAGCCGCCGGTGTACACGCCGTCGAGGTAGGAGCCACCGCTGTAGGCGGTCGTGATGTCGCCGGACACCTGACCGACCTCGGTGTTGCCGATGGCGGCCGCGTTCGCGAGCGCGGCCTTCGTGATCCGGTCGACCTCCGCCACCCGCGGGTAGGCGGCGACGAGGTCGGCGGCGGGCGTGGTCGTACGGGTGACATTGCGCTCGGTGTGCGCCGAGACCTCGCCGGTCGCGGCGTCTACCGTCAGCGTGATCTCACCGATCTTCGCGCCGTACGACCCGGTCTGCACGACGGGGCGTGTGCGGTCCGTGCCGGGGATCGGCGCCGACCACGCGTACTCCTTGTGCGTGTGGCCCGTGAAGATCGCATCGACCTCGGCCGAGGTGTCCTCGATGATCGCCCCGAAGGCGCCGCCCGCGGCGACCTCCTCTTCGAGGGTCGCGCCGTCCGGGGTGCCGGCCCCGGCGCCCTCGTGGTAGAGCGCCACGATGACGTCGGCCTCACCGTTGGACGGGTCGCCGTCGGTCAGCTGCGCGGCGACGCGGTTGACCGCCTCGACCGGGTCGCCGAAGTCGACGGACTCGATGCCCGTGGGGGTGACGAGCGTGGGTGTCTCCTCGGTCACAGCGCCGATGACGCCGACCGTGAGACCGTCGGCCTCCAGCAGTGCGTACTCGTCGAGTGCCGGCGTCGTCGTGCCCTTCTCGTAGACGTTCGCTCCGAGCTGGGGAGCGTCGAACGCGTCCGACACTCGCCCGGAGAGGTCGGCGAAGCCGCGGTCGAACTCGTGGTTGCCGACGGCGCTGGCCTGCAGCCCCATGGCGTTCAGCACGTCGATCGTCGGCTGATCCTGGGACACCGACGAGGCGAACAGGGAGGCGCCGATGTTGTCGCCGGCCGACAGGAACAGGGTCGGTCCCGACGCTGCCTTCCGGAGCTCTTCGACCGTCCCGGCGAAGGCGACCGTGTTGGTGTCGATGCGCCCGTGGAAGTCGTTGATGCCCAGCAGGGTGAGCTGCACGGGGGCGGCGTCCGCGTCCATGCCGACGATGACCGGGTCGTGGTCGCTCGAGCGGAACGGGTCGGCCGAGTAGAACTCGGTGCCGTGGGTGCGGAAGCGGCTGTACTCCAACGCGATCGACTCGCCCGAATTGATGTTCCAGATGTCGGCGCCGGTCGAGCGGGCCAGTGCCGCCTTGTTCAGGAGGATGTGGTCGAGCGAGCCCGAGAGCCCCGAGAAGCTGTAGGACGACGAGTCGACGTCGAACGCCTGCTCGGCGTCGGCGTAGCCGGCCTCGTAGAGCACCTGCAGCGGGTCCTCCTGGCTGTACGAGTTGAAGTCGCCTGCGAGTGCCACGGCGTCCACGTCGCCCTGGATCTCCGCGACCCAGTCGCGCAGTGCGGTCGCCTGACGGACCCGCGACTCGTTCGAGGATCCCTGACCGTCGCCCGTGTCGGCGTCGCCTGGCCACGGACCCGCGGAGCCCTTGGACTTGAAGTGGTTGACGACGAACAGGAACGGGTCGCCTCCCGCGGCGGGCTCGAACACCTGCGCGATCGGCTCGCGCGCGTTGCCGAACGCTTCGCCGTCGGCGCTCTGGTCACCGAGGGCGCGCGCGGCGCCGACGGGGGAGACGAGCTCCGGCTGGTAGATGATCGCGTTCGTGATGACGTCCTGCTCGGATGCCGGGGGCAGATCCTCCGACGACGGGACGAACGCCCACGTGCCGGCACCCGCGTCGGCGTTGAGTGCGGCCACGAGCGTCGATGTCGCCTCGTCCGCGTCTTCGCCCAGCGCCGCGGAGTTCTCGATCTCCATGAGACCGACGACGGCGGCATCCACGGACGTGATGGCCTCGATGAGCTTGTCCTGCTGGCGCTCGAGGTCGACGGCGTCCCACGCGCCGCGCTGAGCGCAGCCGTCGCGCACCGTCACGCCGTCGCCGAACCGGTCGGAGTAGGCCTCGCAGGTCGCCGAGTCGGTGCCGAGCGTCGTGAAGTAGTTCAGGACGTTGAACGAGGCGATCGACAGATCCCCGCCGACCTCCTCGGGTGCGTCGGTGCGGACGTTCTCGAAGACGACGTCATCGGCGCCCGTCCCGTCGCCGATGACCGGCTCGGTCGGATTCAGCTTCCAGGTGTCGTTGCGGTAGTCCACGATGAGCGGCGCCGAGAAGGTGACGCCCGCGCCGACCGTGACCGGCTCGGTGAGCGAGACGTAGGCGGGGGTCAGCGCCTGGTTGGCGGCCGATGTGTAGTCGAGACCCGCGCCGTCGTCGAGGCGCACACCCCGGGCGGCGTTGTCGGCGGCGACGGCTGCCGCCTCGTCGCTCCCGGGTCGGGCGGCGTCGGTGGGCTGGCGCAGCGGTGCGTCGCCGGCGGCCAAGCCGACCTCGCCGAAGCGGTTGGTGCTGTAGGTGTCGCTGACGGTGAACTCGCCCTGCGGGGAGATCAGCATCGACTCGAGCGACTCGCGCTGCGCGGCGGTGGTCGGCCACGCGACGGTCGCCGGCGTCGGCGCCTCCGCGTCCTCGATCACCCGGGCGTCGCCCGGCTCGACCGTGATCTCGGTGAGCCCGTTGTACTCCGACACGACACCGGTGACCGTGACCGTGTCGCCGAGCGCGACCTCGCGGACGGCGCCCGGAGCGTAGACGAAGACGGCGTCCGACGCGGTGTGCGTCTCGAGATCCAGTGCACCACCCGTACCGGGGGTCTGGATGACGTAGCCGTTGTAGCCGCCGGTGGGGTAGTGCGCACTGACCACGCCGGTGGTGGTGACGGTGCGGCCGGCCAGCGGGGACGCATCCGTCGTGCCCTGGATCTCGGCGATCGTCGCCGCCTGCGGCTCGGGGTCGGGCTCCGGCTCGGGATCGACATCGGCGCCGAGACCCGTGGGCGTCGGTGTGCCGGCGGTGAAGTCCGCCGCGTTGTCAGCCGTGTTCGTGGCGTCCTCGTCGCGCGAGACGCTCGTCGCATTCGACGTGCCGGGAGCGGGCGCGGAGCCAGCGAAAGCCGTGGCGGTGCTGCCCCAGCCGACGAGGTCGACGACCTGCTCGAGATCGGCGATGCCGGTGCCGCCTGTGAGGGCCGTCTCGCTGGAGACGAGGGCGACCTTCGCGCCGCTGCCGCTCATGGCGATCGTGCCCTCGACGTCCGCCTCGAAGGCGGGGAGCGAGGTGTTGCTGCCCAGCGCCTGTCCGACGAGGAGGTTCTCGCCCGCAGGGAGGTCGATGTCGCCGAGCTTCGTGACCTGCCACGTGGCTCCCGTCGCGGAGGCGTACTGCACGCTGAAGCCGCTCAGGTCGATCGCCGCGTCGCCGGTGTTGGCGAGCTCCACGAAGTCGCGGTTGAAGGCGGCGCCGCTGTTGCCGCCACCGCCGTAGACCTCGGAGATCACGAGGGGCGAGTCGGCCGACACGGCGGCGTTCGCCGCACTCGGCACGAGGGTCAGACCGGCAGCCGTCACGGCGGTGACCGTGAGCAGGGCGCCGGTGCGGCGGAGGAAGGACGGTGACGCGTGCGCAGGAACGGGTGGGTTCGACACGTGGGATCTCCCGAAGCGGCACGGGCGCGGGGCTTATCGCGCAGGAACCGACCGCCACATTGAGCATTCGGTCGGTTTCGCGGCCCCGCAAGTGTCAGATCGGTTAACTCTTTCTCATGCGGCGGGCCGCTAGCGTGTCGCCGCCGCGGCGGGTTATGGTGCCCGATCGTCGGGGCTGGCGCCCGGCCCCGCGCCGGTAGACTCGCCTGGTCATGTCACCCCGCGCCCTTCAGCCCCTGCAGCCCGCGGCCACGCCGCCCGCGCAGCTCCGCAACTTCTGCATCATCGCTCACATCGACCACGGCAAGTCCACCCTGGCCGATCGCATGCTGCAGATCACCGGCGTGGTCGCCGACCGCGACATGCGGGCGCAGTACCTCGACCGGATGGACATCGAGCGCGAGCGCGGCATCACGATCAAGAGCCAGGCGGTCCGGATGCCGTGGGCCACCGCCGACGGCACATTCGCGCTCAACATGATCGACACGCCCGGGCACGTGGACTTCACCTACGAGGTCAGCCGCTCCCTCGCCGCCTGCGAGGGAGCGATCCTCCTTGTCGACGCGGCACAGGGCATCGAGGCGCAGACCCTCGCCAACCTCTACCTCGCCCTCGAGAACGATCTCGAGATCATCCCTGTCCTCAACAAGATCGACCTCCCCGCCGCGGACCCCGACAAGTACGCCGCCGAACTCGCGAACCTCATCGGCGGCGACCCGGCCGACGTGCTCAAGGTCAGCGGCAAAACCGGCATGGGCGTCGAGGCGCTGCTCGACCGCATCGTCGAGCGCATCCCGGCTCCGGTCGGTGACGCCGACGCTCCCGCGCGGGCCATGATCTTCGACTCGGTGTACGACGCGTACCGCGGAGTGGTCACGTACGTCCGCATGGTCGACGGCAAGCTCGAGCCGCGCGAGCGCATTCAGATGATGTCGTCGAAGGCGGCGCACGACCTCCTCGAGATCGGAGTGTCGAGCCCGGAACCGGTGCCCACGAAGGGGCTCAGCGTCGGCGAGGTCGGCTACCTGATCACCGGTGTGAAGGACGTCCGCCAGTCCAAGGTCGGCGACACGATCACGAACCACCGGAAGCCCGCATCCGAGGCGCTCGCGGGATACACCGATCCCAAGCCCATGGTCTTCTCGGGCATCTACCCGATCGACGGCAGCGACTACGCCGAGCTGCGTGAGGCGCTCGACAAGCTCAAGCTGTCGGATGCCTCGCTGCAGTACGAGCCCGAGACCTCCGTCGCCCTTGGCTTCGGCTTCCGGTGCGGATTCCTCGGCCTGCTGCACCTCGAGATCATCACCGAACGTCTCGCCCGCGAGTTCGGGCTCGACCTCATCACGACCGCGCCGTCGGTCACCTACGAGGTCATGACCGACACTGGCGAGACCGTCACGGTCACCAACCCGTCCGAGTACCCCGACGGCCGGGTGGCGGAGGTCTCCGAGCCGGTCGTGAAGGTCGGCATCCTGCTGCCGAAGGACTACGTGGGTACCGTCATGGAGCTCTGCCAGTCGCGTCGCGGAACGCTGCTGGGCATGGATTACCTCAGCGAGGACCGCGTCGAGCTGCGCTACAACATGCCCCTCGGCGAGATCGTCTTCGACTTCTTCGACCACCTGAAGTCCAAGACCCAGGGGTACGCGAGCCTCGACTACGAGCCGGCCGGCTCGCAGACGGCGGACCTCGTGAAGGTCGACATCCTCCTGCAGGGCGAGAAGGTCGACGCGTTCAGCTCGATCGTCCATCGCGAGAAGGCGTACGCGTACGGGACGATGATGACCGAGCGGCTGCGCAAGCTCATCCCGCGCCAACAGTTCGAAGTGCCCATCCAGGCCGCGATCGGTGCGCGCATCATCGCCCGCGAGAACATCCGCGCGATCCGCAAGGACGTGCTCGCCAAGTGCTACGGCGGTGACATCACCCGTAAGCGCAAACTCCTCGAGAAGCAGAAGGAGGGCAAGAAGCGCATGAAGATGGTCGGCCGCGTCGAGGTCCCCCAGGAGGCGTTCATCGCCGCGCTGTCGGGAGACGTCGAGGGCAAGGACAAGAAGTAGGCTGACACGATGCGCCGCGGGAGTTTCCAGGCAGGGACCGTCGACTACGCCGCCGTCGGGGCGACGCAGGCACCGGATCTGATGGGCTATCCGCCGAAGGGCACGACCCCGGCGGAGGCGTCCTGGCGCCTCGGCAGCGGTGAGAGCCGCTTCGTCACCTCGAGCGAGTCGCTGCTCGGATGGGGTGCCCAGCGTGGGGCCGGCCTCCAGGTGAGCGACGTGCGCCCGGCATCCGGTCCCATGTACTCCGGTGTCGGCTTCGACGCGGACGGCAACGCCGTCCAGCCCAGCCGCCTCGACGACGAGCAGCGGTTCGACGCCGATGGTGTGCCCTTCGCCGGTGCGGGGACGACGGTGCACCTGCGCGGCCGGGTCGGCGGGATGCGGGCGGATGCCGAGCTCCGCGTGATCTCCGTCGTCGACGAGCCTCGACGCGTCGGGTTCTCCCTCGGCACGGTCGGCGGCTCGGTCGTCAGCGGCGAGGAGTCCTTCCTCCTCGAGTGGCGCGACGACGACGAGGTCTGGTTCACGGTCCGCGCCTTCGACAAGCCGACCGGTCTCTTGTACCGCGTCTGGCGCCCGCTCGTGAGGCGACGCCGGCGCGCGCTGTTCCAGGGGTACCTGCAGGCGATGTCGCCCATGTACGCCACCGGCTCCTGATGGGGTCCGCTCTTCCCCTCGGCGATCCCGCACCGGCCGACGGCGCTCTCCCCGCCGACGTGACCGTCTCGGACGACGTCGACTTCGGCGTCTACCTGCACGTCCCGTTCTGCCGCGTCCGCTGCGGCTACTGCGACTTCAACACGTACACCGCCACCGAACTGCGCGGTGCCCGCCAGGACGCGTACGCCGACGAGGTCCTGCGCGAGATCGAGATCTCCCGCCGCGTCCTCGGCGACCGCGGGCCGCTCCGCCCCGCGCAGACGGTGTTCTTCGGCGGAGGCACCCCGACGCTCCTGCCGCCGGGTGATCTGGCGCGGATGCTCGACGGCGTCCGCGACACCTTCGGGTTGGCCGAGGGTGCGGAGGTGACGGTCGAGGCGAACCCCGACACGATGACGGATGCCGTGGCTCGGACGCTCGCGGTGGCGGGCGTCACGCGTCTCTCGGTCGGCATGCAGTCCGCCGTCCCGCACGTCCTGGCCGCCCTCGACCGGACGCACGACCCGGCGAACATCGCGACGGCCGTCGCCGCGGCACGGCGCGCCGGGCTCGCCGTGAGCCTGGACCTCATCTACGGCGCGCCGGGGGAGTCGCTCGAGGACTGGCACGCCTCGCTCGAGACGGCGACGGCGCTCGCGCCCGACCACGTCTCGGCCTATGCGCTCATCGTGGAGGACGGCACGAAACTCGAGCGTCAGATCCGTCGCGGCGAGGTGGTCGCACCCGACGACGACCTGCAGGCCGACATGTACGAGCTGGCCGACGAGCTGCTCGCCGCGGCCGGCTACGAATGGTACGAGGTCTCGAACTGGTCCACGAGCCGCGCCCAGCGGTCGCGGCACAACCTCTCGTACTGGCGGGGTCAGGATTGGTGGGGCTACGGCCCCGGCGCGCACAGCCACATCGGCGGGCTGCGGTGGTGGAACGTGAAGCATCCCGCGGCCTACGCGCAGCGTCTGGCCGCCGGGCAGTCCCCGGCCGCGGGACGGGAGCGACCGGATGCCGAGGCCCGCCGCCTCGAGGACATCCTGCTGCGCTCGCGCATCGCCGACGGCGTCGCGGTGGACGAGGCGACGGTCGCGGGACGGCGGAACGTGGCATCCCTCATCGCCGACGGACTCGTCGAGGGCGCCGCCGCCGTGCGCGGCACGATCGTGCTGACCCGGCGGGGGAGGCTCCTGGCCGATGCGGTCGTCCGCGCGCTCACCGCGTGATCCGAGCAGATCGCTTCACGCGCGGTAGAATTGGCACTCCAAGATCGAGAGTGCCAGCGGAGGAGGGGTGATGGTCTCGGAACGCGGTCTGCAGGTGTTGCGTGCGATCGTGCAGGACTACGTCGACACGCGCGAGCCCGTCGGGAGCAAGGCGATCGTCGATCGCCACCAGTTCGGGGTGTCCGCCGCCACGATCCGCAACGACATGGCGCTGCTCGAGGACGAGGAGCTCATCACCGCCCCGCACACCTCGTCGGGCCGTGTGCCGACGGACAAGGGCTACCGGGTCTTCGTCGATCACCTCGCCGACGTGCGCCCGTTGACGTCCGCGCAGCGGTCCGCGATCGGCGCCTTCCTCGAGGACACCGGCGACCTCGACGACCTCCTGGTGCGCACCGTGCGCACGCTCACGCGCCTCACCGGCCAGGTCGCGATCGTGCAGTACCCCTCCTTCGCCCGAGCCAACGTGTCGCACGTCGAGGTCGTGCACCTCGGCGGGACCCGTGTCGTCATCATCGTCGTGACCGACACCGGACGCGTCTCGCAGCGGGTGACTTTCCTCGCAACCGAGCCCACCGCCGAGGAGGCGCAGCAGCTCAAGCTCGCGATGGCCGCGCTGCTGACCGGCAAGAGCGTCCGCGACGGTGCCGCGGCCATCGCCCGCACCCTGGAGGACGAGGCCCCTGCGCCGCGTGAGGAGAACCGTCGGATCGTGTTGCGAGCGATCGGCGAGGAACTGGACGAGTTCCGCTCGGACCGCATGGTCATGGCCGGGTCGGCGACCCTCGCACGTCGGGAGGCCGACTTCCGCGGCAGCATCTATCCTCTGCTCGAGGCGATCGAGGAGCAGGTCACGCTCCTCCGCCTCATGGGCGAGATGGTCGCGGACGACCGTGGTCTGGCGACCAGCATCGGCCGCGAGAACGAGCCGTTCGGGCTCGCCGAGGCATCCGTCGTCGCGGGGGACTACGACGCCGGCGGTTCGCAGGCACGCGTCGGCGTCCTGGGGCCGACCCGCATGGACTATCCCACCAATCTCGCGGCGGTCCGTGCCGTCGCGCACTATCTGACGCGTCTGCTCGAAGAAGACGAGAAGTCGCGCTGAACGAATCGGCCTCCGGGCCGGAGAGGTGATTGTGGCTGACCACTACGAGGTCCTGGGTGTCGCGCGCGACGCGAGCCCGGACGAGATCAAGAAGGCGTACCGCCGACTGGCCCGCCAGCTCCACCCCGACGTCAACCCGGGTGAGGATGCGGCGGAGCGCTTCAAGCTCGTCACGCACGCGTACGACGTCCTGAGCGATCCGGACCAGCGCCAGCGCTACGACCTGGGCGGCGACGCGGGTGCCTTCGGCGGCGCCGGTGCCGGCTTCGGCGGTTTCAGCGACATCTTCGAGACGTTCTTCGGCGGAGGCGGCGGCGGGACCCGAGCGGGTCGTCCGCGATCGCGTCGCGAGCGCGGTCAGGATGCGCTCGTTCGCGTCGACCTCACCCTCGGCGACGTCGTGTTCGGTGTCCACCGCGACATCGAGGTCGACACCGCGGTCCTGTGCGAGACCTGCCAGGGCTCCTGCTGCCAGCCGGGCACGCAGCCCGTCACGTGCGACATCTGCCACGGTTCCGGGCAGATTCAGCGGACGGTTCGGAGCCTCCTCGGCAACGTCGTCACGTCGCAGCCCTGCACGACCTGTCAGGGGTACGGCACGACCATCCCCTACCCCTGCTCCACCTGCCAGGGGCAGGGTCGTGTCCGCGCCCGCCGCACCGTGTCGATCGACATCCCCGCGGGCGTCGAGACGGGGCTCCGGCTGCAGCTGCCCGGCTCGGGCGAGGTCGGTCCCGCGGGCGGCCCGAACGGCGACCTGTACCTCGAGGTCACCGTCGCGCCGCACGACGTGTTCAGCCGCGACGGCGACGACCTGCTCGCGACCCTCGAGGTGTCGATGATCGACGCGATCCTGGGCACCGGCGTCACGATCGACTCGCTCGACGGCCCCGTCGACCTCGAGATCCGTCAGGGCGTGCAGGCCGGCGACGAGCTCACGATCCGCGGTCGCGGCATCACGCCCCTGCGCGGTGAGCAGCGTGGCGACCTCCGGGTCGCGGTGCAGGTCGTGACGCCCTCCCACCTCGACCCGAAGTCGCGTGCACTCGTACAGGAGCTCGCGAAGCGCATGCGGCCCGCGCCGCCGCACCTCGCCGAGTTCCACCCCGGGCTGTTCTCGAAGCTCCGCGGCAAGTTCAAGCGCTGACCGTGGCCCTGCACTTCCTCACGGAGGATGCCGGTGCTGCCCGCCCGGGCGATGTCGTGCGGCTGACCGGGGCCGAGGCCCACCACGCCGCCGCCGTGCGTCGCATCCGGGTCGGCGAGGGCGTGACCGTCGGCGACGGCCGTGGCCTCTGGCTCACCGGGACGGTCACCTCGGTCGCCCCGAAGGAGGTCGTGGTCGAGGTCGTGGAACGCGCCGAGCATCCGCAGCCGTCGCCCCGCACGGTGCTCGTGCAGGCGCTCGCGAAGGGCGACCGTGACGAGCTCGCCGTGCAGGCGGCGACCGAGCTGGGCGTCGATGCGATCCTTCCCTGGCAGGCCGGGCGATCCGTCTCGCGCTGGGAGGGCGCGAAGGTCGCGAAGGGCGTCGCGCGCTGGGAGTCCATCGCCCGCGAGGCGGCGAAGCAGGCGCACCGCCCGTGGCTGCCCGAGGTCGCCGATCCTGTCACGACGCGGCAGCTCGTCGCCCAGGCGGAGTCTGCACGGATGCTGGTGCTCGAGCCGACGGCATCCGCTGCGCTCTCGGGCGTCGAGCTCGACGCGTCCGACATCCGGGACGTGCTCCTCGTCGTGGGACCCGAGGGCGGCATCGCCCTGGAGGAGCTCGACCTCCTCCAGGGCGCGGGTGCCGCGCTCGTACGGCTCGGTGACACGGTGCTGCGCACCTCGACAGCCGGTCCCGCGGCGCTTGCGCTGGTCAACCGGGCACTCGGTCGCTGGTGAGTCGGCACCGGCCGACGCCGGGAGCCGCTGACTAGACTGAAGGGATGAGCGAGCCGTCGGTGTTCACCCGCATCCTCCGGGGTGAGATCCCCTCCGAGATCATCGCGGAGACCGAGAACGCGTTCGCGATCCGCGACATCGCCCCCCAGGCCCCCGTGCACCTGCTCGTCATCCCCAAGAGCGAGCGCTACCGCGACGTCGTCGAGCTCGCGGCGGGCGACCCCGCCCTCCTCGCCGAGCTCGTGGGGCTCGCGAACAGCATCGCGGCGGAGCATGCCGACGGCGACTTCCGCCTGATCTTCAACACCGGTCCGGGAGCGGGCCAGACCGTCTTCCACGTCCACGCCCACGTGCTGGGCGGCGGGCTCAGCGAAGGGAGCCTCGGTGGCTGACAGCACCGAACCCACCGTCGACCGCATTTATGCGGACGGCGTCGCGATGGTGCAGCTGCTGGGTCCCCAGGACCGGCTGCTGCGCACCGTCGAGCACGAGCACCCCGATGTGCAGGTCCACGTCCGGGGCAACGAGATCACCCTCACGGGTGAGACCGGCGCCGTCGCCCGCGCCCGCGAGCTCGTCGACGAGCTGATCGGCATGGCCCGTGCCGGGCAGGGCCTCGACCCGAGCGACGTCACCCAGTCGAACCGCATCCTCCGAGACAACGGCGGGATGCGTCCCTCCGAGGTGCTGGGCGAGGCGATCCTCTCCTCGCGCGGCAAGGTCATCCGCCCGAAGACGCTCGGTCAGAAGGAGTACGTCGACGCGATCGAGGAGAACACGATCGTGTTCGGCATCGGCCCCGCGGGTACCGGCAAGACCTATCTCGCGATGGCGAAGGCCGTGCAGGCGCTGCAGCGCAAGGAGGTCAGCCGCATCATCCTGACCCGTCCCGCCGTCGAGGCGGGCGAGCGCCTCGGATTCCTGCCGGGAACGTTGACCGACAAGATCGACCCCTACCTGCGGCCGCTCTACGACGCGCTCAACGAGATGATGGACCCTGAGCTCGTCCCGAAGCTCATGGCGTCGGGCACCATCGAGGTCGCGCCGCTGGCCTACATGCGCGGACGTACGCTCAACGACTCGTTCGTCGTGCTCGACGAGGCGCAGAACACGACGCCCGAGCAGATGAAGATGTTCCTCACGCGTCTCGGGTTCGGGACGCGCATGGTCGTGACCGGTGACATCACGCAGGTCGACCTGCCCCAGGGTGCATCGGGTCTGCGCCTGGTCACCCGGGTGCTCAAGGACATCGACGACATCCACTTCGCGCGGCTGACGAGCGACGACGTCGTGCGCCACACCCTGGTGGGTCGCATCGTCGACGCCTACAGCGCGTACGACGAGGAGAAGCTCGCCGCGCGCCGCGAGCGCGACGAGGCGAGCGAGTTCGCGAACCGCGCGGAGCGCCGAGCCGGCCTGCGCCCCGCCGGCCCCCGTGACCGCCAGCCCAAACGAGGACGATCATGACCATCGAGATCACCAACGAGTCCGGCGTCGAGGTCGATGAGACCGTCCTGCTGCGCCTGACCGAGCACAACTTCGCCGAGCTCCACGTGAGCCCCGACGCGGACGTCGCGATCCTCCTCGTCGACGAGGGCGCGATGGAGGCCCTGCACGTGCAGTGGATGGACGAGCCGGGGCCGACCGACGTGCTCAGCTTCCCGATGGACGAGCTGCGCCCGGGCACGGAGGAGGCGCCCACGCCTCCCGGCCTGCTCGGCGACATCGTGCTCTGCCCGCAGGTGGCCGAGACCCAGGCGCAGGCGGCGAAGCACTCCACGATGGACGAGCTCATCCTCCTGACGACGCACGGCCTGCTGCACCTGCTCGGTTTCGACCATGCCGAGCCCGAGGAGGAGCGCGAGATGTTCGGGCTCCAGAAGGAGCTCATCGGCGCGTTCCACTCGAGCGAGCGCCGCCGACGCGCATGACCGAGGTCCTCCTCCTCGTCGCCGCCGGACTCCTCGTCGCGCTCGGCGGTCTCATGGCCTCGCTCGAGGCAGCTCTCGATGTGACCGGTCGTGCCGATCTCGCCGACCTCGCCGACGAGGCCCGGTCGGGAACGGCGCTGCGACGCATCGCGGCCGACCCCGACGCGCACCGCACCGCCGTCGTGTTCATCCGCATCCTCGTCGAGACGGCCGCCGCGGTCCTCGTGACGGTCGCGCTGACGCTGATCTTCGACAACATCTGGTGGGCGATGCTCGCCGCCGTCGTGCTGATGACGATCGCGTCGTTCGTGCTCGTCGGCGCCTCACCGCGCGCGGTGGGGCGCCAGCACGCGAAGGGTTTCCTCCGGTTCTGCGCCCCGCTGATCCGCGGCGCGCGCATCGTGCTGGGCCCGCTCGCGCACCTGCTCGTCCTCGTGGGCGACCGACTGACGCCCGGCATCCACCGAGGCGCCTCGTTCGCCTCCGAGGAGCAGCTGCTCAGCATGGTCGACGAGGCCGCGTCGCAGGACCTCATCGAGGCCGACGACCGCGACCTCATCCACTCGGTGTTCGACTTCACCGACCGCTTCGTGCGCGCCGTCATGGTGCCGCGCACCGACATGGTGACGATGGATGCCGCGGCCACGACGCAGCAGGCGATGACGCTCTTCCTCGACAAGGGCGTCTCCCGCATCCCGATCGCCGACGGTGAGGCTGACGACATCACCGGTGTCGTCTATCTGAAGGACCTCGTGCAGTTCGCCTACCGGGACGAGACCGCGTGGCGCGGAGTGCCGGTCGCGCAGATCGCACGCCCGGCCGTCTTCGTCCCCGAATCCATGCGCGCAGAGACGCTCCTCCAGCAGATGAAGCGCGAGGCCGTGCACGTGTGCCTCGTCGTCGACGAGTACGGCGGCGTCTCGGGCCTCGTCACGCTCGAGGACCTGATCGAGGAGCTCGTGGGGGAGATCTCCGACGAGTACGACCTGCGGACCCGCGAGGTCACGGACCTCGGCGACGGTCGGTTCCGCGTGTCGACCCGTCTCGGCCTCGACGAGGTCGGCGACCTGTTCGGCATCGAGCTCGAGGACGACGACGTCGATTCGATCGGCGGCCTGTTCGGCAAGGCACTCGGCAGCGTCCCCGTGCCCGGCGCCCGTGTCGAGCACAGCGGTCTGGTCCTCACGGGCGGGACCTCGCTCGGCCGGGGCCGCGGCCTCGCGACCGTCTTCGTCGAACGCTCCGAGAGTCTCGACGCCGCCGAGAGCGCCTTCTCGCCCACCACCGGAGAGGTCCGCGTCTCGCGGGGATCGGAGTGACCATGACCAGCCGTTCCGGCTTCGTGACGTTCGTGGGGCGCCCCAACGTCGGCAAGTCCACCCTGACCAACGCGCTCGTCGGCGAGAAGGTGGCGATCACCAGCGACAAACCGCAGACGACCCGCAAGGCGATCCGCGGCATCCTCAACCGCCCGACGGGGCAGCTCGTGATCGTGGACACCCCCGGCATCCACAAGCCGCGCACCCTGCTCGGTCAACGCCTCAACGACCTCGTCGAACAGGTGCTCGGCGACGTCGACGCGATCGGCTTCCTCGTGCCGGCGACCGAGAAGGTCGGTCCCGGCGACCGCCGCATCGCGGCGTCCCTCGATGGGTACGGGCGCGCCAAGAAGGTGGCCATCGTCACGAAGGTCGACATCGCCTCCCGCGAGGAGATCACCGAGCGGCTCATGGAGGTCGATTCGCTGCGCGAGGACTGGGACGCCGTGATCCCGCTGTCCGCCGTGACGGACGAGCAACTCGACGTCCTCGCCGACGAACTGCTCAAACTCATGCCCGAGGGGCCCGCGCTCTATCCCGAGGGCGTCGTCACCGACGAGAGCCTCGAGGACCGGATCGCCGAGATCATCCGCGAGGCGGCACTGGACGGCGTCCGCGACGAGCTGCCGCACTCCATCGCCGTCACGGTCGAGGACGTCAGTCCCCGCGAAGACAGCGACCTCACCGATGTCTACGCGAACATCGTCGTCGAGCGCGACAGCCAGAAGGCGATCATCATCGGCCGCAAGGGCTCACGCCTCGCCGACGTGGGCGCTCGCTCCCGCGCGGGGATCGAGCCGCTGGTCGGCGGGCGGGTGTATCTGTCGCTGCACGTGCGGGTGGCCAAGGAATGGCAGCGCGACCCCAAGCAACTGGGGCGCCTCGGATTCTGACCGGCGGGGGCGCCGGCGAGACAGGAAGGACGACGCATGGCTCAGGCATGGTTCGCGACGGGTCCCGGTGGTATCGGCGAGTGGGAGCTGCGGGACGTCGAGGTGCCGGCGCCCGGCCCGGGTGAGGTGACGATCCGCATCCACGCCGCGGGGATGAATCCCGCCGACGTCAAGCATTCGGCGCGACCGGGGGCGTCCTTCCCCGTCCCGCTGGGCTACGAGGTGTCGGGCGAGATCACGGCGATCGGTCCGGATACAGCGATCGGTTCCGGCGCGGCCCGGGTGGGAGACGAGGTCCTGGCGTTCCGCGTGAGCGGCGGGTATGCGACCGAGCTGACGATCCCCGCCGAGAAGGCGTTCCACAAGCCGTGGACCCTGACACATCCCGAGGCGGCGAATCTGCTGCTCGCGGGGGCCACGGCGGCGGAGCTTCTCGACCGCAGCGGTGCGCGCGAGGGCGACCTCGTCCTGTTCCACGCGGCATCCGGTGCGGTCGGGGTCAGCTTCCTGCAGCAAGCGCGGACGCGCGGGGTGCGCGTCGTCGGGACGGCGGGACCCGCCAACCTCGACGTCGTCCGGCGCTACGGAGGCGTGGCCATCGAGTACGGCGAGGGCCTCGTCGAGAGAGCGAGAGAGGCGGCTTCGGGCGCGCCCTTCGTGGCAGCGCTCGACGGCGTCGGCACGGACGAGGCGCTGGAGGCGTCCTTCGAACTCGTGGCGGACCGCCAGCGGATCATCACGATCGTCCGGCCCGACCGCGTGGAGCCCGATGGCATCGTGGCGATCGGCGGGATGATGAGGGCCAGCGCGGTCTTCCGCGACGGTGTCCGCGGTCCGCTGGTCGATCTGGCCGCACAGGGCCTGCTCGAGGTTCCCGTTGCACGGACGTACCCGTTGAACGAGGCGCGCAGTGCCGCGGAGTACCTCATGACGGGCCACCCGGGCGGAAAGCTCGCGCTCATCCCCTGAGCCAGCGCCTCACTCGACGAGTCGCAGTGCCGATCGCACGATGACCTTCCCGGCGCCGAAGTCCTGATCGGCCGCACGCTGCCACGTGCCGTCGTCCCAGATCACGTCGACGTGGATCCAGCCGTCCTGGTCGTACGATCCGAGGTAGGCGGCGCCGATCGCGTCGGGGACGATCGACTGGACGGTGTCGATGTCGGCGGCGGTGGCCGTCCCGGGTTCACCCCGTGTCGGGTCGGGGAGGGGCATCGCGTCGAAGAGGGCGAGGGGGACCGGTGCCCGCGTCACAGTGAGCGTGTCGCCGTCGTAGGTGCCCCACACCGCGTACGTGCCCCACGTCGACCCCGACATGACGGCGGCGTCGGCCACGCCCTCCCAGGACCATCCGGCGAGGGGGATGCCGGCGCACTGCGGCGGGGCGGACTCGGCGACCGCGCCGAGGCAGAGCTTCGCCGAGGACCCGTCGTCGAGGACCGTCCCCTGGCCGAGCACCTCACCGGTCGGGGGCTCCGGCGTGAGGGCGGCCAGAGCCGATCCGGGCGGCGCTGAGTCCGCACCGGCATCCGCTGCGCCCGGTGCGCAGGAGGTGAGGAGCAGAGCGGCGCCCGCGAGCAGCGCGGAGCCTGCGAGCACGGAAAAGCCGGAGCGACGGATGGTCATGCCCGGGGAGTGTCGCGGATGCGGCATCCGTCTCGGATGCCGTCGGTCTGGGATCGGGGTGTAACGTGTCGGTATGCGCTTCTGCGGCCTCCTTCTTCGTCGCCGCGACGAGTCCTCGATCTAGGACCAACTCGTCGCGGAGGTTGTCGTGGGTCCGCACCAGTGACGAGAGAAGAAGCACCCATCATGCGAAACACCCAGAAGCCCTCGGGCGCCCCGATCCATAAGTACCGCCCGTTCCACGAGCAGATCCGTGTCGATCTGCCCGACCGGACGTGGCCGAGCAGACGCATCGAGGTCGCGCCCCGCTGGTGCGCCGTCGACCTGCGCGACGGAAACCAGGCCCTCATCGACCCGATGAGCCCCGAACGCAAGCGGATCATGTTCGAGCTGCTCGTGAGCATGGGGTACAAGGAGATCGAGGTCGGTTTCCCGAGCGCGAGTCAGACCGATTTCGACTTCGTCCGGCAGCTGATCGAAGAGGACCTCATCCCCGAGGACGTCACGATCCAGGTGCTGACGCAGGCCCGTGACCACCTCATCAAGCGCACCTATGAGTCGATCGCGGGTGCCAAGCAGGCGATCGTGCACCTCTACAACTCGACGAGCGTGCTGCAGCGCGAGGTCGTCTTCCGCACCGACAAGCAGGGCATCATCGACATCGCCCTCGAGGGTGCTCGGCTCTGCCGCGAGTACGAGAAGACGATTCCCGAGACGACCGTCTACTACGAGTACTCGCCCGAGAGCTACACCGGCACCGAGCTCGAGTTCGCCGTGGACGTCTGCAACCAGGTCATCGAGGTCTTCGAACCGACCCCCGAGCGCAAAGTCATCATCAACCTCCCGGCCACCGTCGAGATGGCGACCCCGAACGTCTACGCCGACTCGATCGAGTGGATGAGCCGCCACCTGGCCCACCGCGAGAACGTCATCCTGTCGCTGCATCCCCACAACGACCGCGGCACCGCGATCGCTGCGGCGGAGCTGGGATACATGGCGGGCGCCGACCGGATCGAAGGGTGCCTCTTCGGCAACGGCGAGCGCACCGGGAACGTCGACCTGGTCGCTCTGGGGATCAACCTGCTCACGCAGGGGATCGACCCGCAGATCGACTTCAGCGACATCGACCACGTCAAGCGCACCGCGGAGTACTGCAACCAGCTGCCCGTGCCCGAGCGCAGCCCGTGGGCGGGAGATCTGGTCTTCACCGCCTTCAGCGGATCGCACCAGGACGCGATCAAGAAGGGCTTCGAGGCGATGGAGGCCCGCGCGCAGACCGCGGGCGTCTCGGTCGACGAGATCGAGTGGGCCGTCCCGTACCTACCCATCGACCCGAAGGACCTCGGCCGGTCGTACGAGGCGGTCATCCGCGTCAACTCGCAGTCGGGCAAGGGCGGTGTCGCGTATCTCCTGAAGACGGACCACGCGCTCGACCTGCCGCGCAAGCTGCAGATCGAGTTCTCCGGTGTGGTCCAGGCGAAGACGGATGCCGAGGGCGGCGAGGTCTCGAGCGGTCAGATCTGGTCGATCTTCTCCGACGAGTACCTGCCCGCCGCATCAGCCGACGAGAAGTGGGGTCGCTTCGAACTGCTGTCGACCCGCACGCAGAGCGACATGTCCGGCGAGGTCGCGCTCGAGGTGACCCTTCGCGACGGGGACGACCGCGTCGCGGCGACCGGGGCGGGCAACGGTCCCATCGCGGCGTTCCTCAAGGTGCTGAGCGAGCGCGGGTTCGACATCTCCCTGTACGACTACGTCGAGCACACCCTGGGCGCCGGCGGTGACGCCCACGCGGCGGCGTACGTCGAGCTGCAGGTGGGCGATCAGCGCCTCTGGGGTGTCGGCATCGACGGCGACATCTCCACCGCGAGCCTGAAGGCCGTCGTCTCGGCCGTCAACCGCGCCATCCGCAGCCGGGTCTCCGAGGGCGAACTCGCGAGCGTCTGAGTCCGCGCGGCCGCCGTCGGGACCTTGTCACGGTCTGATGATCGGGATCGTCGAGGTCTCGACGGCGACCTTGCGCCGGTAGAGCGCACGCTGCTCCGGCAGGGAGATGTCGAACGCGACGGCGAGGACCCGGATGACGGCGGTGACCGCGATGCAGGTGATCGCGGCGGGCACCGCCGAGACACCGAGGAGATCGAGCACGGCCAGGACGGCGCACCCGACCGCCGCGGCGACGGCGTAGAGCGAGCCGACGTGCATCATCGCGACGGGCAGGCCCATGAACACGTCGCGGAGCAGACCGCCGCCGACGGCCGCGCACGCCCCGACGAACACCGACGGGATGAGGGGCAGGCCGAGCGCCAGCGCCTTGGTGGTGCCCAGTGCGCCGAACATGCCGATCGCGACCGCGTCGAGGGCGACGATGACGGCGTTGAGGCGCTGGAAGAGGTTCGCAAGCAGCATCCCGACCAGCGCCGCGACGGTCACGGTGATGAGGTAGCCGTCGCTCTGGAGCGCGACGGGCGTCGTGTTCAGGAGCAGATCGCGGATCATGCCGCCGCCGAGCCCCATGACGACGCCGATGATCGCGACCCCGAGCAGGTCGAGCCGGCGCTGTCCCTGAAACCCCGAGGCGAACAGGGCACCCTGCACGCCGCCGAGCCCGACGGCGGTCAGATCGGCCCAGAGGGGGATGAGGAACTGCGGCTCGGTCACGCCTTCATTGTGCCCGGTCACGGGATAATCGAGGGGTGCCCACTTACCGCGACGAAGTCGTGGTCCTTCGCACCCACAAGCTGGGAGAGGCGGACCGCATCCTGACGATGCTGAGCCGTCGTCACGGCAAGGTGCGCGCCGTCGCGAAGGGGGTGCGCCGGACGTCCTCGAAGTTCGGCGCCCGGCTCGAGCCGTTCATGGTCGCCGACGTCCAGATGTACAAGGGACGCTCGCTCGACATCGTGCAGCAGGCGGAGTCCCTGGGCGCCTACGGCGCAGACATCGCGACGGATTACGACCGCTACACCGCGGCATCCGCCATGTCCGAGACCGCGGACCGCCTGAACGAGGCGGAGACGACACCGCAGCAGTACCTGCTCCTGGTCGGTGGCCTCCGTGCCCTCGCCCGAGGGGATCACGCGCCGCGCGCCGTGCTCGACTCGTACCTCCTGCGTGTCATGTCGCTCTCGGGATGGGCGCCGTCGCTGCAGGAGTGCGCCCGGTGCGGCGCGCCAGGCCCGCACGAGTGGTTCGTCGCGCAGCTCGGCGGCATCGTCTGTTCCGCCTGCGCCCCGGCGGGGTCGCCGCGCGTGAGCGCCGAGACCGGTGGTCTGCTGCGTGCACTGCTGGCGGGGGAGTGGGACGTGGTGGATGCCGCGTCTCCCGGCGCCACGGCGGCATCGTCCGGCCTGATCGCCGCCTACGCGCAGTGGCACACCGAGCGCGGCATCCGTTCCCTGTCCCACCTGGAGGCGCCTCGGTGAGTCCCAAGCCGTACACGCATCGCGACGCGGTGCCCTACCGACCGCTCGACTGGACCGGCCTGTATCCGCCCGAGTTCCCCAAGGGCGCAGTGCCCGCGCACGTCGCGATCGTGATGGACGGCAACGGCCGGTGGGCCAACCGCCGCGGCCTGACCCGCATCGAGGGGCATCGTGCGGGGGAGGAGGTGCTGCTCGATGTCGTCGCCGGCGCGATCCAAGCCGGGGTGAAGCACCTCAGCGTGTACGCCTTCTCGACCGAGAACTGGGCGCGCTCGCCCGAGGAGGTGCGCTTCCTCATGGGCTACAACCGGGACGTGCTGCACCGCCGTCGGGACCAGCTCAACGAGTGGGACGTGCGCATCCGCTGGGCGGGTCGGAAGCCGCGCCTGTGGGGCTCCGTGATCAAGGAGCTGCAGTACGCCGAAGAACTCACGCGGAACAACACCGGGCTGACGCTCACCATGTGCATCAACTACGGCGGGCGCCTCGAGATCATCGACGCGATGCGTGCGATGGGTGAGGAGATCGCCCGGGGACGCCTCAAGCCGTCGGCCATCACCGAGAAGACGCTGCGGCGTCACCTGTACGTGCCGGACATGCCCGACGTCGACCTCTTCGTGCGGTCGAGCGGTGAGCAGCGGACGTCGAACTTCCTGCTCTGGGAGGCGGCCTACGCCGAGATGGTGTTCCTCGACACGCTGTGGCCGGACTTCTCCCGCACCGATCTGTGGGGCGCGATCGAGCTGTTCCTCTCCAGGGACCGCCGCTTCGGCGGGGCCAAGGACGCGCCGACGACCTCCTGAGCTCAGCGGGCCGCGTCGGCCGCGGGTCCCGCGAGCCAACGATCGACCTCACGGGGGTGCCGGAGGTGCACGACCGGCAGGTCGTACTCGGCGGCGACCCGCGGCATCCGTTCCTTCCAGGTGCCGTGCGTGCGCATCTCCCAGCGCAGGATGTGGTCCCGGTCGCGGAACACCGTCCACAGCGGCGGTTCGACGTTGCCGTTCCACAGGGGCTGACGCAGGACGCTGCGCCGCACCGTGCGTCGCAGCAGTCGGGTCCGCGCGACGCGACGGGGCAGGTCGAGCCACACGGCGAGGTCGGCGCGCTCGCCGAGGAGCTGGCCGCCGCCCACGCCGAAGTAGTTCCACTCCGACACCCACCGCTCGCTCGCCGCGACCCGGCGCACGTCATCGAGGAACTCGGGTCGGGGCGTCCAGCCCGATCCGTGGAAGAGGGAGTCGAGCTCGGTGTACTCCAACGACCAGAGAGCGGCGAGACGGGCTGCCAGGGTCGACTTGCCCACCCCCGTCGTGCCGGCGATCACGACGCGGCGAGGCGTGTGCGGGAGAGGGTCGCCGGCGGAGAGCATCGGACCAGCGTAGGACGGGCACGGGAATAGATGCGAGCGCCCGAGCTGTTGCACCGGATGTGACGGATGCCATCAAGATCGACGTGTGGAGCGACATCGCCTGCCCCTGGTGCTACATCGGCAAGCGCAACCTGGAGAAGGGTCTCGCCGCGACGGCGGATGACGCCGACGCCCCGCGCGTGGAGGTGACCTTCCACTCGTACGAGCTGTCCCCGGACACGCCCGTCGACTTCGACGGGAACGAGGTCGAGTTCCTGTCGCAGCACAAGGGCATGGCGCCCGAGCAGGTGAAGCCGATGCTCGACCGCGTGACCGGCGTCGCCGCCGAGGCGGGTCTCGAGTACCGCTTCGATCTCCTGAAGCACACCAACACGGTGAAGGCGCACGAGCTGCTCCACTTCGCCAAGGAGCAGGGACGGCAGAAGGAGATGACCGAGCGGCTCATGTCCGCGTACTTCACCGAGGGTCGTCATGTGGGCCGCATCGACGACCTCGTCGAGCTCGCCGTCGAGGCGGGCCTGGACCGGGATGCCGCACGCGACGCCCTCGAGTCGGGACGCCATCTCGAGGCGGTGCGGGCAGACCAGGCGCAGGCGCAGGCCTACGGCATCCAGGGTGTGCCGTTCTTCGTCATCGACGGCAAGTACGGGGTCAGCGGCGCCCAGCCCGCCGAGGCGTTCGCGCAGATCGCGCGTCAGGTCTGGGCCGAGCGCGCACAGGCGACCGCAGCGAGCTGATCAGGCGAGGGCGCCCTCGATCGCAGCGATCACCTCGGGCTCGTTCGGCTTGGTCTGCGGGCGGAACCGGTGAAGCTCGCCGTCCCGTGTCACGAGGAACTTCTCGAAGTTCCACATGACGGGGCCCTTCGCGCGCTCCGCGTTCGGAGTCTTCTTCAGCGCCTTGTACAGCGGGGCCGCGTGTGAGCCGTTCACGCGGATCTTGTCCATGATGGGGAAGGTGATGCCCCAGTTGACCGCGCAGTAGTCCAGGATCTCCTCCATGGACCCGGGCTCCTGCCCCATGAACTGGTTGCACGGGAAGCCGACGACCTGAAGACCCCGGTCGCCGTACGTCTTCTGCAGCTCCTCGAGCTGCTCGTACTGCGGGGCGAGGCCGCACTTGGACGCGACGTTCACGATGAGGAACGCCTTGTCGCCGAAGTCGCTCAGTGTCGCCTCCTTGCCGTCAGCGGTCGTGAACGGGATCTCGCGCAGGGAGGGGGCGTCGGTCATGTCTCCACGATAGGACGCGCATCGCTGCCGCGAGCGCTCGCCGTCTGGGAGAATGGGAAGGATATGTCCTCGACCCTCGCTCCTCCCGCGCCCCTGCGTATCGGGCCGATCGCCCTCGACGCGCCCGTCGTCCTCGCGCCCATGGCGGGGATCACGAACACCGCCTTCCGTCGCCTCTGCCGCGAGTACGGAGCAGGTCTCTACGTGAGCGAGATGATCACGACGCGCGCGCTCGTCGAGCGCAACGCCACGACGATGCGTCTCATCCGTCACCACGAGTCCGAGACTCCTCGGTCGATCCAGCTCTACGGTGTCGATCCGGCGACTGTCGAGGCGGCCGTGCGGATCATCGTCGACGAGGACCACGCGGACCACGTCGACCTGAACTTCGGATGTCCGGTGCCCAAGGTGACCCGCAAGGGTGGCGGTGCGGCGCTGCCGTGGAAGACGGAGCTCTTCCGCGAGATCGTCGAGCGCGCCGCGAAGGCCGCGGGCGACATCCCGTTGACCGTGAAGATGCGCAAGGGCATCGACTCGGACCACCTGACGTACCTCGAGGCGGGTCGCATCGCCGAAGGCGCCGGTGTCGCCGCCGTCGCGCTGCACGCGCGGACAGCGTCGGAGTTCTACTCGGGGCACGCCGACTGGTCGGCCATCGCGAAGCTGAAGGAGACGGTGACCGGCGTCCCCGTCCTCGGCAACGGCGACATCTGGTCGGCCGACGACGCGCGCCGCATGATGACAGAGACCGGTTGCGACGGTGTCGTCGTCGGCCGCGGATGCCTCGGCCGCCCCTGGCTCTTCGGTGACCTCGCGCGCGAGCTCGGCACCGGTCATGGCGCCCCGCCCGTCGATGCGACCCTCGGGTTCGTCGCCGCGGCGTTCCGTCGGCACGCCGAGCTTCTGGTCGAGTTCTTCGAGGATGAGGACCGCGGCTGCCGAGACATACGCAAGCACGTCGCGTGGTACTTCAAGGGGTACCCCGTGGGCGGCGACCTCCGGGCGCGGCTGGCGACGGTGTCGAGCCTCGTCGAGATCGACGAGCTGCTCGCCACGCTCGACCTCGATGCGCCCTACCCGGGTGCGGCCGCCGAGGGTCAGCGCGGGCGTGCGGGCACGCCGAAGCGCCCGGCTCTGCCCGAGGGCTGGCTGGACTCGCGCGAGATCGGGCAGGCGGCATCCACAGCGCTCGCCGATGCGGAGCTCGACACCAGTGGCGGCTGAGTCGGTGGTGGGCGCGAGCGTAGGGGTCGCCGCGGGACGACCGTCGGGATACGACGACCACGACGCCGAGCGGTTCCACCCCGAGCGCCACCGCTCCCTCCGCGACGGGTTCGCCCGCGACCGCGCCCGAGTGCTTCATTCCGCGGGGTTCCGGCGTCTCGCGGCGAAGACGCAGGTACTCAGCCCCGCGAGTCCCGACGACTTCGCCCGCAATCGCCTCACGCACTCGCTCGAGGTCGCGCAGGTGGGACGTGAGCTCGCGATCGCGCTGGAGCTCTCGCCCGACGTCGTCGACACGGCGTGCCTGAGTCACGACCTCGGGCATCCGCCCTTCGGGCACAACGGCGAGCGGGCGCTCAACGAATGGGCCGAGGACATCGGAGGGTTCGAGGGCAACGCGCAGTCGCTGCGGATCCTCGCGCGTCTCGAGCCGAAGGTGGTCGACGACGACGGTCAGAGCTTCGGTCTGAACCTGACGCGGGCCAGTCTCGACGCGACGTGCAAGTACCCGTGGACGGCGGACCACGCGATCCCCGATCCCGGCGGTCGGCAGAAGTTCGGCGTCTACGCGGAGGATGAGGCGATCTTCCGGTGGATGCGGCAGGGTGCGCCCGGTCGGGTC
This sequence comes from Microbacterium oleivorans, assembly GCF_023715745.1. Taxonomy (GTDB): domain Bacteria; phylum Actinomycetota; class Actinomycetes; order Actinomycetales; family Microbacteriaceae; genus Microbacterium; species Microbacterium oleivorans_D. The sequence goes on from NZ_JAMBOV010000003.1 coordinate 248,476, forward strand.
CGCTGTATCGAGGCCGAGGTCATGGACCTCTCCGACGACATCGCGTACTCGGTGCACGACTTCGAGGACGCGGTCCTCAACGGCTACCTCGATCCGCGCCGGCTCGCGGACGCCCGCGAGCGCGAGGCGCTGCTGACCGCGATCCAGTCGTGGGTCGGTCTCGGCTTCAGCCGGGATGAGCTCGCCGACGCGCTCTACCGTCTCGTGCGCCTGCCGGAGTGGATGACCGACTTCGATGGCACACGCGCGTCGGTGGCCCGGTTGAAGAACCTCACGTCCGACTTCATCGGGCGGTTCGCGCGCGCGGCGACGGCCGCGACGCGGGAGCACTACGACACCCCCGCGCTCACCCGTTACCGGGGTCGGATGATCGTCCCGCGGGTGATCGAGGCCGAGATGGCGGTGCTGAAGGGCACGATCGGCGCGTTCGTCGTGTCGATCGACGGTCGCAAGGGGCTCTACAAAGAGCAGCGTCGCGTGCTGAAGCGGTTGGCATCCGCGTTGCTCGAGCGGCCGGAGCACCTGGACCGCGTGCACGCGGTGGACTTCGCGGCCGCGTCGACGGATGCCGAGCGCAAGCGGGTCGTCGTCGACCAGGTGGCGACGCTCACCGACCGCTTCGCGATCGAGTGGCACTCCGCCCTGGTCGGCCCGGTCGACCTGCGGGAGCTGGGTCTGTGGCCGGCGGGGTCGCGTGTCGTCGCCAACGCGAGCTTCGCCCTGCCTGAGCCGATCGAAGGTCTGTGATGGCCCGCATCCGTCAGTCCGACGTCGACGAGGTGAAGGCCCGGACGAACATCGCCGACATCGTGGGCGAGAGGGTCGCTCTGAAGTCGGCGGGAGTGGGCTCCCTCAAGGGACTCTGCCCGTTCCATGACGAGCGGAGCCCGAGCTTCAACGTGCGCCCGCAGGCGGGGTACTACCACTGCTTCGGATGCGGCGAGTCGGGCGACGTCTACTCGTTCCTGCGGGCGATGGATCACCTGTCCTTCACGGAAGCGGTTGAGCGTCTCGCGGGTCGTATCGGGTATCAGCTGCACTACGAGGACGGCGGGGCCGCTCCCGAGACCGGCGGACGGACGCGGCTGTACCAGGCGAACACCGCCGCGGCGGAGTACTTCCGCGCGCAGCTCGCGACGGCGGAAGCGGATGCGGGCCGCCGGTTCCTCGGCGAACGGGGATTCGATGCCGGCGCGGCCGCGCACTTCGGTGTCGGTTACGCGCCGAAGGGCTGGAACAACATGCGGGACGCCTTGCGCGCGCAGGGTTTCACCGACGAGGAGCTGGCGACGGCTGGGTTGGTGTCGCAGGGCCAGCGCGGTGTGTACGACCGGTTCCGTGGACGGGTGGTCTGGCCGATCCGGGATCTGACGGGTCAGACGATCGGGTTCGGTGCCCGGAAGCTGTACGAGGACGATCAGGGCCCGAAGTACCTGAACACACCCGAGACGCCGATCTACAAGAAGGCGCAGGTCCTGTACGGCCTCGATCTCGCGAAGAAGGACGTCTCGCGCTCGCACCGCGTCGTCGTGGTGGAGGGCTACACGGATGTCATGGCGTGTCACCTGGCGGGCGTGACGACGGCGATCGCGACCTGTGGCACGGCCTTCGGCTCGGACCACATCACCGTGCTGCGGCGGGTGATGGGCGATGACAGTGCGGCGGGCGAGGTGATCTTCACCTTCGATCCGGATGCCGCGGGTCAGAAGGCGGCGCTGCGCGCGTTCTCGGAGGAGAAGAGGTTCGCGGCCCAGACGTACGTGGCGGTGGCTCCCGACGGGCTCGACCCGTGCGACTTGCGGCTCAACCGCGGCGACGGCGCTGTGCGCGCGCTGATGGATGCGAAGGCGCCGATGTTCGAGTTCGTCATCGACCAGAAGCTGGCCGGGTTCGATCTCGGCAGCGTCGAGGGGCGGGTCGGCGCGCTGCGCGCCGCAGCACCGATCGTCGCGGAGATCCGGGACTCTTCGCTGCGGCCGGGGTACACGCGAGTGCTCGCGCGCAAGCTCGGAATGGACCTGGGCGAGGTGACGCCGGCGGTCGAGCGCGCGGCGCGCGGCCCGCGTGGACCGCGGGAGTCCGAGCCGTCCCGCGTCGAGGCGACGGAGGTCGCGTCGCCTTCGCTGCGCGTGACGGTGGCGAGTCTGCCGCGGACGGCGAGTGTGACGCTGGAGCGCGACGCGCTGATGGGTGTGCTGCAGTACGGGCACGTCATCGACGCCGACGAGGTGGATGCCGCCCTGCAGATCCCGATGGAGCATCCCGCTCTGGATGCAGTCCGTCAGGCGGTCGCCGCCCAGCCGGACCGCTCACGTGTCGGGTGGTCGACGGCCGCGGTGGATGCCACGCGCGAGCCGTATCGCGGGCTCGCGGCCGAATTGCTCACCGCATCCTTCCCGGCGCTCACGGAGGCGGAGGCGACGACGTCGGCACGTGCGCTCTGCCGACGGCTGCGGCTGAGGGCGATGGATCGGGAGAAGGCGGAGCTGCTCGGTGCGGTGCAGCGTGTGCCGGCCGACTCCGAGGAAGGTCGCTCAGTCCGCGTGGCTCTGCGCGATCTCGATCAGCGGCGACGGGCCTTGGCGGAGCTCGTCTAGTCCGGAGTGGGATCGCGGCGCCCCGCGATCGACTCACGACCGGAGTCGTCGTCAGAAGGGTGCAGGTTCTGTCACGGCGGGCGGTGGTGGTGGTGGTGCGGCAGGGGTGAAGGCGACGGCCGGGGTGGGTGCGTCTTCTCTGTAGGTTCTGCCGAGGGGTGAGGTCCATTCCAGGACGCCACTTGTGAGTTGTCGGACCCGCCAGGCGGTGAACTGCTTCATCGAGTGGTGCCGTTGACACAGGTGCGCGAGGTTCCCGAGCTCTGTCTTCCCGCCGAGGGCGTGGTCGTGGGTGTGGTCGATCTCGCAGCGGATCGCGGCGGTGCGGCATCCGGGGAACCGGCAGTGCTGGTCGCGGGCTTGCAGGAACCGGCGCATACCCGACGGCACTCGGTACGAGTCGGTGGCGATCGTGACCCCGGTGACCGGGTCGTGGAACAGCCGCTCCCAGATGTGAGTGTTCCCGGCCAGTTGTCGCGCGGCGCCGGCGTCGATGGGGGAGCGGCCCGTGAGATCACACGGCCCGTCATCCTCACCCGTCAACGTCGCCGCGGGGACGAGGATCTGCACGCGTGCGCGGATCGCGCCGAGGGGCCCCGCGGTCGTATCACGTGTGTCGTCGAGCGCCGGAGTCCCGGAGAGGAGGAGGTCGGCGAACACGTCGGCGCGGACCTGGTCGGTGGAGCGGGTGTCGGTCGCGATCACGGCGGCGGCGTCGGCGCAGGCACTGGCAGTGGCGCGCTCGTCGCGGGTGTGGATGATCGCTCGCGCTTGCTGCGTGAGCCGGTCGTGGATCCCCTCGGCGATCACGGTCGGGAGTGTGGCGATCAGGTCGCTCATCCCGTCCCGTCCGGGCACGAGCTGCACGCAGCGCCCGGCGGCGGCTTCCTCGTGTCGTTCCGCGAACGACCGGGGGTGCATCCGGTGTGCGAGGATCTCGAGCTCGCCGCGCACCCGGTTGGGGGTGTCCTGTTCGCACCGGGTGATCGCGACAGCTTCGAACTCTGCCCACATCTCCGCCGGCAGCGACGTCCCGGTCTCGACGATCAAGAACGCGTGCCCCCGCACGATCCGTCCCTGCTCCCACGCCTCGACCGTCGCGGGGAACCCTTCGATGAGCGTGCGCGCTTCTCCGATGCGTCGTTGCACGGTCCGGTCGGTGACCCGCATCACCCCACCGACTTCCGCCGCGATCGACCGGAGGGCCATGTCGTGCACCTGCACGCGGGCGTTGCGCTGCGCGACCTGCGCCTCCGCCAACCGCCCCGCCGCAGCCAGCACCCGCAGTTCCTCGATTTTCGCCGCTGCGATCCGCCGAGCGACGGAGTCCACGTTCGCGACGATGCCCGCCAACGTGGCGAGATAGTCCCCGCCATCGGGGGTTTCCGTCGCGTTTGTCATACCTGCACTCTGCCACTGGCCGCCGACATCCGCCCCCAAAAAGACGGTCGAGAACACCCGTTGTGCACACCTCGAGAATGAGAAATCCCTCATCCGTGGTTCATCGCCGCAAGCACGGCATGGCGGCCTCTCCGACTGGCGCACATCCCCGTGACCGATGAGGATGGGACGCATGCCTCGAGTGATCGAACCGGATGCCGCGATCTTCTGCTCCGACCTGTCGATCGCACGCGCCTCGGCGGACACCCGCGTCGTCGACGGCGTATCCCTGAACGTGAAGCCCGGTGAGGTCGTCGCGGTCATGGGGGCGACGGGTGCCGGCAAGTCGAGCCTGGCCTCCTGCCTCGCGGGAGCGGAGCACCGCGACCTGCGGATCGTCGGGGGAGTGGGCGAGACCGCCGGTATCTCGCTCCGCGCACGCGGCCGCGCCCGCCGCGTCCTCACGTACCGCACCGGCCACCTGCCGCAGGGTGCCAACTCCGCACTGCCAGCGCGACACACCATTTCAGAGATCGTCGCCGAGCCCATCACGGCACGCGATCGCAAGGTCAACGAGCGTGCGCTCGCCCTCCGCGTCGCCGCGCTCCTGGACGAGCTGCAGCTGCCGATCGGCGCATCGGAGAAATACCCGTACGAGCTCAGCTCCGGCATGCGTCAGCGTGTCGCGATCGCTCGCAGCCTTGTCCTCGATCCCGCCGTGTTGATCGCGGATGAGCCGTACGCCAACCTCGACGTCGACGTCCGTCCCGCCGTGCTGGATGCACTGATGCGCAGAGTCGACAACGGGATGGCCCTACTCGTGGTCACCAATGAGCGCGAGCTGGTCGCGGACCTCGCAGCGCAGGTGCTCGTCCTGCGAGCGGGCCACCCCATCGGGGTCGGTCGCAGCCTGGACGAGGTGCTGTGGACCCCGGACGAGGCGACACGCATCGGGGGCTGATGTCACGAGCACCCCTCGGGCTTTGCTACGATTGTGTGGTTGCCCGGTGACGGGTGACTGATCCTCGGTAGCTCAATTGGCAGAGCAATCGGCTGTTAACCGATAGGTTCTTGGTTCGAGTCCAAGCCGGGGAGCCACTCATCGAAACCCCCGGTCCGGCCGGGGGTTTCCGTTTTGTCGACAGCGGATGCCGGTGGCCGCCGCATCCGTTCGCTCAGGGTTTGCGTGTCCCGAAGGCTCCGCGAGTCCATGCTGTACGCATGAACAGCGTCAACGGGGGATGGGCGGCCTGGGGCTGGGGTGAGCGCGCGGGCATGATCGTGCTGGCCGCGTCCGTCGTCCTGCTGTTCTGGGCGGCGTTCCAGTACGGCGCCGGGTACGACGTCGCGTTCTTCGCCCTGTTCGCAGCGCTCGTGCTCGGAATCACGGGGTTGGGCGTTCACGTCGCCGCGAGAGAGGCCCGCTTCCGGCGTCAGGCGCGCTCCCGCGAGTGATGCCCGGACGTCTACGCCTCACCGCAGAACGGTGACGCCGCGCTCCTCGAGGCTCGCCAATGTCGTGGAGCCGGCGGTGTCCTCTGCGTCGACCACGACCCCGTCGACCGCATCCCAGGTCAACACCCGGTAGCGCGAGGCAGCGCCGATCTTCTCGGCGCTGCCCAAGACGAAGGTCTCGGCCGCCCGGCTGGCCAGGGTTCGCTTCATCGCCGCCTCGTCGGGGTCGCCCGTCGTGAGGCCGACGTCCTCGTGAATGCCCGTCACTCCCAGCAGGAATCTGTCGGCGGACACGGTCATCGCCGCTTCGACGGCGGCCGCCCCCGACGCCACGGCCGAGTGCTTGAAGAGCCGGCCCCCCAGGATGATGACCTCCGCGACATGGTTCAGCAGGGCCGCAGCGACGGTCGGGCTGTGCGTGATGATCGTGCACTCCCGTTCCGGATCGAGCGCGCGCACCGTCGCGAGCGCGGTGGTCCCGCCGTCGAGGATGACGGTGCTGCCTGGTTCGATCAACTGTGCCGCTCGCCGAGCGACCCGCGTCTTGCTGTCGGTGGCCACGCTCTCGCGCACGCCGTAGTCCGCTACCGCGGGTGATGCCGGCAGCGCTCCGCCGTACACGCGGACGGCGAGCCCCGCGGCATCCAGCTCACGGAGATCGCGGCGGATGCTGTCTTCGGAAAGCCCCAGTTCTGCAGCGAGCTCCTTCGCGACGATGCGTCCGTCCGCGCGGAGTCGATCGAGCAGCAACTGCTTCCGGGCTGCAGCAAGCATTCATGATCCTTCACGTTTGTGCACGTTTGTGTCTATTCTAGCGTCATGACGACGAACGACGATCCACGCCCCCTTCTCATCCTCATCGCGGGACCCTACGCCTCGGGAACCGGTGGCGACCCCGAACTGATGCGACGCAACCTCGAGCGGTTGGAGGAGGCCGCCTGGCCCATCTTCCGCGCCGGGCACGTCCCGATGATCGGGGAGTGGGTGGCACTCCCCGTGCTCCGCAGCGCCGGCGCAAGCGGGCCGCTCGACCCGCTCGCGGAGCAGGTCATGTATCCGACCGCAGAGCGCCTGCTGCAGCACTGCGATGCCGTGCTGCGGCTTCCCGGCGAGTCCAGGGGTGCCGACCAGGACGTGGCGATCGCTCGGCAGCGCGGCATCCCGGTCTACTCGTCACTCGAGGAGATCCCCGCGGTGACCGTCGCGATCTGAACGACCGACCACGCGACGCCTGTCAGCAGTTTCTGATAGACAGGTCGGGACGTCGACCCTCTGGGGGCTCTGAGGAGCGGGGCCGACCGAAGGAAACGGGGATCGCGTGCGCGCGAACAGGGATCTTCTCGCCGAGGCCGTCGATGCGGTCGTCCGCAACGACAACTGCACGGGATGCGGGGTGTGCGCGCTCGTGTCCGATCGTGTGTCGATGGGGCTCTCCGCAGACGGCTTCATGCGACCGACCGTCACCCCGAGCGCTGATGACGCCGCCCAGGAGGAGACCCGCACGTTCCGGGCATCCTGCCCCGGGGTGATCCTTCGTGCGCCCGCCGCCGAGGCGGCGACGCACTGGCTCTTCGGTCGGGTGATGCGCGCCTGGGAGGGTCACGCAGCCGACCCCGCAGTTCGCCGCGCGGGCAGCAGCGGGGGCGTCCTGACGGCCCTGGTCGCCTTCATCGGCGAGTCCGGCGACAGCCCGACCGTCGTCGGCGCCGCCCAGGACGCTGCCCGGCCGAGCCGGACCGTCCCGGTCACGATCACGACCCGTGAAGAGGCTCTGCGTGCCGCCGGGTCGCGCTACGCCCCCGTCAGCGTGCCGTCCTCATGGAACGGCGGCGCGCTGGTCGGCAAGCCGTGCGAGGTGGCCGGGCTGCGGCAGTACCTCGACGCCACCTCCGCCGGCGACCCGATCCTGCTGTCGTTCTTCTGTGCGGGCACCCCGAGTCAGCACGCGACCGAAAGCCTGATCCGAAAACTGGGCGGTGATCCCGATCGGATCACGTCCCTGCGCTATCGAGGCGAGGGGTGGCCGGGGCGGTTCGCCTTCACGGGCCCGAGCAGCGGGTCGGAGGACTACAACGAGTCCTGGGGCCACCACCTCGGTCGGCAGCTCCAGTCCCGCTGCAAGATCTGCCCCGACGGCACGGGCGAGCACGCGGACATCGCCGTGGGCGACTACTGGGCCACCGATGAACGGGGCTTCCCGACGTTCGACGAGGGTGAGGGGTCGTCCGTCGTCATCGCCCGCACGAGTCGCGGCGCTGCCCTCATCGAACGAGCGGTCTCGGCGGGTGTCCTGGCACTGTCACCGATCGATCTGGACGACGTCGCACGCGTGCAGCCGCTGCAGTCCGAGCGCCGTCGCGTGCAGGTGGGACGCTCTCTCGGCCGGCTTCTCGCCGGGTTCCGCGTGCCGCGGTTCCGGGGATATCGCGGCCTCGTGCTCGCAGTGCGGAACCCGCGACGGAACCTCCAGGCCGCCCGAGGCACGTGGGGTCGCGCCCGACGGGCAGCGCACCGCGGCTGACGTGCGCCTCACCCCTCGTCGAGCACCGCGCCCGCCCAGACCCAGCACCGACGCTCGTCGTCTCCGATCCGGAACCGGATCGCCGCCGCCCGGTCGGTCCACATGCACAGGTCCGCATCGACGAGCACAGGCTCCGCTCCGAAGCGCACCCACACCCGCACGCGTCGTGGGCGAGGATCGGTCGTGACCGGTCTGCGGTCGAGTTCCAGCTCCTCGCTCGACAGCGATTGCAGACGGCCGCCAGAGGCGACCCGGTGCAGGATGCGGTCGTCCATGCGGGCGTCGATGCTCGCCGCGTAGCGCCTGTTCGAACCCAACCGGCATCCCTCTCTCCGGCCGACATCGAGAGCGTACGGAGGACCGCGGACATCCGCTCAGACGTTGAGTTGATCCCGCATCTCCGCGTCGCCGGAACCGCTCATGGCGACGACACGGTCCGCGTCGACGCGGAGGAACACGAACTCGGCGACGTTGAGGTGCCGGCGGGTGGGGGCGATGCCGCGCCACACCCCGGTGTGCGTGCCCCCGGCGCGCAGGTGCGCAGCGATGCGCCCGTCCTCCGCGACGACCTGGATGATCTTCCACCGCCAGTCGGGGAATCCGTGGAAAAGGTCCGCGAGATCGTCGATCCACGCGTCGGCGCCGGCGGGGAGATGCGCGCGCCGGACCCCCGGGTCCAGGAGCTCCCGAACCGCGGCGAGGTCATGCCTGTTGCACGTGTCGACGAACTCGTCGAACCACGCGTGCAGTTCCCAGGGCTCCACGTGAGAAAGGCGCCGATCAGGCGTCGAGGTCGTCGACGCCCGGCATCCAGCTGTGCCCTGGCTTGCCCCACCCGCGCTTGCGGGCGATCTTCTGCGTCGTCTTCCAGTCCGAGTCCGACAGGCGGTCGATGTAGAGGATGCCGTTGAGGTGGTCGAACTCGTGCTGCATGATGCGCGCGCGCCACCCGTCGACGCGGATCTCGACGGGCGCCCCCTCGAGGTCGGTGCCGGTCACGAGCACGGCGTCGGCGCGACGCAGCGGGAACCGCTCGCCGGGGAAGGAGAGGCAGCCCTCCGACTCGTCGTCGGGATCGGGGGAGCCGGGTTCGGGTGGGCTCATCCAGAGCTCCGGGTTGATGAGGACTCCGCGCCACGGCTGACCCTCGTCGTCCTGGTACGAGTACGTGTAGATCCGCAGACCCACACCGACCTGCGGAGCAGCCAGTCCGACCCCGGGCGCCGTGTCCATCGTCTCGAACATGTCTGCCACGAGCGTGCGGATGTCGTCGGTCACCTCGTCGACGGGAGCGGCGACGGAATGGAGGACGGGATCGCCCATGATGCGAATCGGAAGTACGGCCACGTCAGAAGCCTAACGAGGCCCCGGCCCGGTATCGTCGAGGCGTGATTCTCCCCGGGACGCCGATCGACGACCTCACCGACGAGCTCGTCGGCGTCTTCGGGAACCCGGCCATCCTCATCGGCATCCCGCTCGCTGTGATCGGCGCCGTGTTCATGTCGTTCGGGGCGCAGTACCAGCACCGGGGTGTCCAGAAAGTCGAGCGGCTGACGGCGCAGGCGGGTGTCTCCGGCCTGACCGGCGGTCAGCTGCTGCGGCTCCTGCGTCGGCCGTCGTGGGTCCTCGGGACCGTCATGCTCGGGCTCGCGATCCTCTGCCAGCTCGCCGCGCTCTCGTTCGCGCCGCTCATCCTCGTCCAGCCGATCGGGGCGATCTCTCTCGTCATCACCACGCTCCTCAACGCGAGAGTCAGCGGACACAAGCCGACCCGCCGTTCGATCACCTCGATCGCGCTGTGCGTGGGCGGCATCTTCATCTTCGTGACGGTCGCGGCACTGTACGCGACGGAACGACCGATCAGCGACCCGCAGCTGCTCACGGTCCTCTGGATCCTCCTCGGCGTCGTCGTCGTGCTGAGCGTGCTGTGGGTCACGCTGCGCAAGCGGATGCGGGCGCTGTTCTACATCGTGGCCGCAGGCATCGTCTACGGCTTCGTCGCGACCTTGGCGAAGGTCGTCATCAACCGCATCTCGAACGGCGACTTCGAGTGGCTCACGGTCCTCTGCATCGTCGCGCTGCTCGCCGGCACCGCCATGGGCGCGTACTTCGTCCAGACCGCCTACTCGTCGGGCCCACCCGACCTCGTCATCGCGGGGCTCACCGTCATCGACCCGATCGTCGCGATCGTCATCGGACTCGCCGTCCTGGACGAGGCTCGCGGGGCGCCGTTCTGGGCGTACATCGGTTTCGCCATCGCAGGAGCACTTGCGATCATCGGCGTCTTCCAGCTCGCTCGCTATCACCCGCAGGTGATCAGCGACAGCCAGGAGATCCCGATCGCGCGCGGCAGCAGCGAGTTCACCGACGGGAAGAAGCCCACGACGGGATCCATCCGCCTCACGGAGACCGTCTCGAAGGTCTGGCCGGACCCACCCGTGAAGGACGAGGAACGGCCGAAACGATAGGCTCGTTCCCACAGGGGGCGGTGGCCAAGCTGGTCAAGGCAGCGGGCTCATAACCCGACGATCGTGGGTTCAAGTCCCACCCGCCCTACCGATGCCGCGACTCGATCGGCTCGAAGTCCATCCGGTCGAGGGTCGCGTAGAACCAGGTGGCCACCCCGGCTGTGAGGACGACGAACGCACCCCCCGTCGCGACGGGGCGGTTACCGTCTTCGCTCAGCTGCCATCGGAAGAAGGCGGTGTCCCTCTCGACGCGGGGTGCATCGCGGAGAGAGGCCTTCATACCCGGCGTCAGGGACGCCACCATGGCCGCCACCCGGCGTTCGAACGCCGCACGACCGTACACCGGACGGTCGAAGCTCACGTGGCAGATGTCGGGGTGGATCAAGCGTTCGATGGCTGCGCCACGGCGCGCTGCGTCGCGCTCATTGATGATCTCCGCCAGGTACACAGCGGGGAACACGTCGCCCGTGGACATGCGTCAAGGACAGCGCCCGGCGACGCGCGCCGTCAACATCTTCCCGGTGCCGCTCAGCGGTGGTACCGGGGCGTCGGCCCTGCGGCTCCGCGCTGGACGGCGTCGTACGAGGGCTGCCGCAGGCCGTGTACCCAACGCGGCATCCGGGCGCCGGGAATGAGGCGTCGGCCTGCATCCGCCCTCATCTCGTCGGGGGCGTCGACACTCCGCAGCTCCACCAGCGCGAACGGATGCCAGGGCCCTCGCGGCGTCGCGTGTGAGAGCTCGAGCCACCACGACGCCGCGCGCAGCGCGGCCTGGAGACCCGTCCGGTCGGCGGGCAGACGAGGACTCAGTGAACGGGCCCGTAGCACCATCGAGCCCCGCGCGCCCTCGTACGGCAGGAGCGTGCCGTAGACGCCGGGCGACGGGCACACGCGCAGAAGCAGGGCGAAGCGAAGGGGGACACCGGAGCCCGTCGATGCGAATTCGAGGTCGGCAGTCCCCTCCGGCGTCTCCACCCGAAGCGCCAGTCCGAGGACGTCGGGGAACGGCGCGGGAAGCCCGAGGGATCGCGAGAACCGGGCCGTCAGCATCTGACGTTCACCCGGCGCCGCATCGTCGATCCACCGGATGCCTGAAGGTGACGTTCGTGGAAGCCAGTGCACGGACCCCGAGAGCGGAAGCCCTCGCGAATGGATCGGGCGAGGACGGCGCAGGTGCTGGAGAACTGTGAACACGCGCGCGAGGGCGCGCCCGATCGCGCTGATCAAGACATCTGCGTGGACGCCGTGTCGTCTTGCTCCGACTCGCCTTCACCGGCGCGCGCCGCGTCAGCTTTGACTTCGTCGCTCGCCGCATCCGTGGGCGGCGCGTCGTCGGCGTGCGCGTCCTCGGCGTCGCGGTGGTGGGGAGTGTTGTCGCTCATGGTGTTCCTTCCGTCCAAGGTCTCACCCTCTCGCCGGTGCCCCGATCCGCGTACGGGCTTGACGGGCGACGCAACTCGTGAGTGTTACACGGTTGTGATTCGAGCTCGTCGTGGGCGATAATGGCGGCACAACCGGATATCCGGCCAGCACTCTCCATCAGGTCGTAGGGGAAGACGTACCTGAACGAAACGGAGAGATCGATGGCCACACCTCAGGCGCGCGGAGTGATCTTCATCCACTCCGCGCCACGCGCGCTGTGCCCCCACTTGGAGTGGGCGGCCGGACGCGCCCTCGGTCATGCCGTCAACTTCGAGTGGGCGGACCAGCCCGTCCTCGACGGCAGCCGGCGCGCGGAGTTCTACTGGGAGGGACCCGCCGGCACCGGCGCCGCCCTCGCCACCGCCATGCGTGGGTGGGAGCACCTGCGTTACGAGGTGAGCGAGGATCCGACGCCTCGCAGCGACGGCGGCCGCTGGCTCCACACGCCGAGCCTCGGCATCCACTATGCGCAGACGGATACGGCGGGCAATGTCGTCATCGGCGAGGATCGCCTCCGGTACGCGATGGAGATCGCGGCGGGAGACATCGCCGAGCTGCAGCGGGAGCTGGACGTCGCGCTCGGGGTTGCATGGGATGACGAACTCGAACCGTTCCGGCACGCGAGCGACGACGCTCCGGTCGTGTGGCTGCACAAGGTCGGCTGAGACGGTCGGGGGTGTCAGGACACTTCACGATCGGAGAGGATGCCAGGCGGGGCAGGAGAGCCTCGACCGGCTGCGGACGGCTTCCCGGAGACCGGGGCGGCCTCGGCCCCGCCTGAGCGAGACGACAGACGCCCCCGGTGGCTTCCCGGGGGCGTCTGTCGTGGTCGGAGTCAGACCGAGCGGAACGCGACGACGGCGTTGTGGCCGCCGAATCCGAACGAGTTGCTGATGGCCAGCTGATCACCGTCGCCGAGCGGCACGGCGTCGCCCGAGAGACGGAACGGCACGGCCGGGTCGGGCTCGGTGATGTTGATGGTCGGCGGAGCCACACGGTCGCGCAGCGCGAGGACCGTGAACATCGCCTCGAGGGCTCCCGTGCCGCCCAGAAGGTGGCCGGTGGACGCCTTCGTGGCCGACACCGGCATCTCGTCCACGCGGTCACCGAAGACCGACTTCAGAGCGACGTACTCGTTGGGGTCGCCGACGGGGGTCGAGGTCGCATGCGCGTTGACGTGCGTGACGTCGGCGGGCGCGGCATCCGCCATCTCCAGCGCGAGCCGCACCGCACGCGCGGCGCCGGTGCCCTCCGGGTCGTTGGCCGTGATGTGGTACGAATCCGCCGTGACGCCACCGCCGACGAGCTCGGCGTAGATCTTGGCACCGCGCGCCTTCGCGTGCTCCTCGGTCTCGAGGATGAGGACCGCGGCGCCCTCGCCCATGACGAAGCCGTCACGGTCGATGCTGCCGGGACGGGAGGCTGTTGCGGGGGAGTCGTTGCGTCGCGAGAGCGCCTGCATCGAGGCGAACGACGCGATCGTGATGGGGTGGATCGCCGATTCGGTGCCACCTGCGATGACGACGTCGGCGAGGCCGGCGCGCATGTGCTCGAGGGCGTTGACGATCGACTCGGTGCTCGAGGCGCATGCGCTCGCGAACGTGCGGGCGTAGGCGCGGGCACCGAAGTGCAGGGACAGGTTGCCCGCCGCGGCATTGGGCATGAGCATGGGCACCGTCATGGGCATGACGCGGCGCGGGCCCTTCTCACGCAGGGTGTCCCATGCGTCGAGCAGCGTCCACACGCCGCCGATGCCGGTGGCGAACTCGACGCCCAGACGCTCGGGGTCGACCTCGGGCGAGCCGGCGTCCTCCCACGCTTCCTTGGCCGCGACCATCGCCAGCTGCGACGACGGGTCGAGGCGCTTGGCGACCGGGCGCTCCAGGACGGTCTCCGGGCGCACCTTCGCCTCTGCGGCGAAGGTGACGGGCAGCTGGTACTGCTCGACCCACTCGTGCTCGAGCGTGCGGGTACCTGATTCACCGGCGAGGAGGGCGTCCCAGCTCTCGCCGGCGGTACCGCCGATGGGGGAGGTCGCACCGATGCCGGTGACGAAGATTCGCTTGTTGCTCATGGTTCCCTCGTGCTGCTCCGGTGGGGGCGGACCCCCACCGGACGCGCGGATCAGGCCTGGTTGGACGAGATGTAGGTGACGGCGTCGCCGACGGTCTTGAGGTTCTTGACCTCGTCGTCGGGGATCGTGACGCCGAACTTCTCCTCGGCGTTGACGACGATCGTCATCATCGAGATGGAGTCGATGTCGAGGTCGTCCGTGAACGACTTCTCCAGCGCGACCTCGTCGGCCGAGATGCCGGTCTCGTCGGTGATGAGTTCGGCCAGGCCGGCGAGGACCTCGTCGTTGGTGAATGCCATGGGATTGCTCCTTCTGTGGGTATCGGGCCCAGCCGGGCCGGTAGTCAGTTTAGGTGGGGGAGAGTCGCCGTCATGGGAGGACGACGACCTGTGCGCCGAACACGAGTCCGGCGCCGAAACCGATCTGCAGGGCGAGACCGCCGCTGAGCTCCGGGTGCTCCTCGAGCAGACGATGCGTCGCCAGCGGGATGGATGCCGCCGACGTGTTGCCCGTGGTCTCGATGTCGCGGCCGATGACGACGGATTCGGGGAGCTTCAGCTGCTTCGCGAACTCGTCGATGATGCGCATGTTCGCCTGGTGCGGCACGAAGGCGGCCAGGTCGTCGGGGGTGATGCCCGCCGCCTCGATGGCCTGACGCGCGACCTTGACCATCTCCCAGACCGCCCAGCGGAAGACGGTCGGGCCTTCCTGGCGCAGCGTGGGCCACGGCGCGGCACCGTCACGGAACTCGGTCAGCGTGTGGTTCATGCCCACGGCATCCGCCTTGGATCCGTCCGAGCCCCAGATCGTCGGACCGATGCCCGGGGTCTCGCTCGGGCCGACGACGACGGCGCCCGCTCCGTCACCGAGGAGGAACGAGATCGAGCGGTCGCTCGGATCGACGATGTCGCTGAGCTTCTCGGTGCCGATGACGACCGCGTAGTGGGCGGCCCCTGCGCGGATGAGGGCGTCCGCCTGCGCGACGCCGTAGGCGAAGCCCGCGCAGGCTGCGTTCAGGTCGTACGCGGCTGCGGGGTTGGCGCCGACGCGGTCGGCGACGATCGCCGACACCGACGGAGTCTGCTTGGGGTTCGAGATCGTCGCGACGATGACCGCGTCGATCTCGTCGGCGGGGACGCCCGAGCGCTCGATGGCCTCGGCGGCGGCATCCGCGGCGAGATCGATCGCCGTCGTGTCCGCCTCGGCCCGGACGCGGGTGACGATACCGGTGCGCTGGCGGATCCACTCGTCGCTCGAGTCGATCGGACCGATGAGGTCCTCGTTCGGGACCGCGTTCTCGCCGCGCGCGGCGCCGTAGGCGTAGATGCGGGTGTGGGCGGCACCGGTCGGCTGGATCAGCTGGGGGGTCATGCGTTCTCTCCGGTCAGGAGGGCGTTCGCTGCGGCGAGGTCCTCGGGCGTCTTCACCGCAACAGACGGTACGCCGCGCAGTCCGCGCTTGGCGAGTCCGACGAGTGTCCCCGCCGGGGCCAGCTCGATGATGCCCGCGACACCGTTCGCCGCGAAGGAGGACATGCACAGATCCCACCGGACGGGGTTCGCGACCTGTGCGACCAGGAGGTCGAGCGCTGCGCGCCCATCCGAGACGGTGCCCCCGTCGCGGTTGCTCCAGAGCGTGAGGGAGGGATCGGATGCCGCCACGTCGGCTGCAGCGGAGCGGAGCGTCTCGACGGCGGGGGCCATGTACCGCGTGTGGAACGCGCCGGCGACCTGCAGGGGGATCACACGGCTTCCGCGCGGTGCGTCGGCGCCGAGTTCGGCGAGGGCGGGGAGCGCACCGGCGGCGACGATCTGACCGCCGCCGTTGTAGTTCGCCGGCGTGAGGTCGAGCTCCTCGAGGCGCCCGAGCACGGCCGACTCGTCTCCGCCGACGACGGCGCTCATGCCCGTCTCCTCGAGTGCAGCGGCCTCGGCCATTGCGCGCCCGCGGATGCCGACCAGACGCATGCCGTCCTCCTCGGAGAGCACTCCCGACGCGACGAGCGCCGCGATCTCGCCGACCGAGTGGCCGGCGACACCGTCGGGGCGGTGGCCGGCGGCGATGAGGGAGCGCCATGAGAGGAGGCTGGCTGCGACGATGAGCGGCTGGGCCACTTTGGTGTCGCGGATACGGTCGGCATCCCATTCGGTCCCCGCGGCGACGAGGTCGACCCCGGCGTACGCGGAGTACTGCTCGAGCAGTTCGCGGGTGCCTTCGGTTTCGAGCCACGGGGCGAGGAACCCGGGGGTCTGCGAACCCTGGCCCGGGAAGACGGCGATGATCACGGTTTCCATCCTTGCAAGTTCGGGTCGGACGTGCTGTCGGTCGGCGCACAAGAAAGTGCGATTCGTTTGTTCGTGTCGTACAGGTCAGGCGCGGCGCGTGGGGCGTCGGCGGGTCACTTCGGCGCCGATCGACCCGAGGATGAGCGCCGTCTGGAGGATGAGCGCCTCCCGGGGACCGGTCGCATCCCACCCGATGACGTCCGAGACCCGCTTCAGGCGGTAGCGGACCGTGTTGGGATGCACGAAGAGCTCGCGGGCCGTCGCTTCGAGGGAGCGCCCGTTGTCGAGATAGCTCCAGAGCGTCGTCACGAGGTCGGTGGAGTGCGCCTGCAGCGGCCGGTAGATCTTCTCGATGAGGGTCGCCTTCGCGAGCGGGTCACCGGCGAGCGCCCTCTCGGGGAGCAGGTCGTCGGCCTCGACGGGGCGGGGGGCGTGGCGCCACGACTTCGCCACCGCGAAACCCGCGAGCGCGGCCCGGGCGCTGAGACCCGCATCGAGCAGGGCAGGCGCGGTCGGGCCGAGCACGAGGTGACCGCTGCCGAAGCCCGGCTCGAGCCGGGTGGCGATTTCGGGGAAGGGGAGCTCCTCGGCATCGTCCCGTCCCGCCTGATCGGCTCGTCCGATCACCAGCACGAGACGGGACCCCTGCACGCCGATGAGGACGTCGACACCGAGCTTGCGCGCCGTGCGGCGCACCTGGTCCACGTCGAGCTGCGGCGGCGTCGTGCCGACGAGGACCGCGACCTCGCCGTGACCGTGCCAGCCGAGGGCGGCGATGCGACTGGGCAGTTCCTCGTCGGCCTCTCCCGTGAGGATCGAGTCGACGACGAGGGCTTCGAGACGTGCGTCCCAGAGTCCACGAGCCTCGGCCGCGCGGGCGTAGACGTCGGCGGCGGCGAAGGCGACCTCTCGCGAATACAGGAGGATGCTTTCGCGGAGCCCGTTCCCGCGTCCGGCGACGCGTTCTTCGGTCGTCTCGACCGTCACCTTGATGAGCTGGAGAGTCTGCGTGAGGCTGATGCTCCGCAGCAGCTCGCGCGGCGCGGACGCGAAGACGTCGGCCGCGATCCACGGCGTCGAATTCGGGTTGTCATACCACTCGACGAATGACGAGATGCCGGACTGCGCGACGAGGCCGACGGCCGACCGCCGCCCGGGGGGCATCTCGGCGTACCACGGCAGGGACTCTTCGAGCCTGCGCAGCGTGGTGGTCGCGAGATCACCCGAGATCCGACGGAGCCACGCCAGTGTCTCCGCCTTCTCCTGGGCGGTCGGCCGTTCGGTCATCGTGCGGGTCAGGCTTCGCCGCCCGCGTTGCCGGAGGTGCCGGCGTTGACGTCGTGCAGACGGTACTTCTCGATCGCCTGAGCCGACAGGCCGCGGTCGACGACACCGTCCTCGGCGAGTGCCTGCAGGGTGCGCACGACGATCGACGGGCCGTCGATCTTGAACTGGCGTCGTGCGGCTGCGCGGGTGTCCGAGAATCCGAAGCCGTCAGCGCCGAGCGTGGCGTAGCGACGCGGGATCCACTGGCGGATCTGGTCCTGCACCGCGTGCATGAAGTCGCTGACCGCCACGATCGGGCCCTCCGAGTCGCGGAGCTTCTCGGTGACGTAGGCCGTCTTGGCCTCCTCAGTCGGGTGCAGGAAGTTGTGCTCGTCGGCGGCGAGGCCGTCCCGGCGCAGCTCGGTCCAGCTCGTGACCGACCAGACGTCGGCGCTCACGCCCCAGTCCTTCTGCAGCAGCTCCTGCGCCTCGAGCGCCCACGGCAGACCGACGCCGGAGGCGAGGATCTGGGCGCGGTGGCCCTCACCCGAGCCGGTGGCGACGCGGTGGATGCCGCGGACGATGCCGTCCACGTCGACGTCCTCCGGCTCCTTCGGCTGCACGATCGGCTCGTTGTAGACGGTGATGTAGTACATGACGTTCGGGTCTTCGTGCTCCCCGCCGTACATGCGCTCGAGGCCCGACTGCACGATGTGCGCGATCTCGTAGCCGTAGGCGGGATCGTAGGAGACCGTCGCCGGGTTGGTCGACGCCAGCAGGTGCGAGTGGCCGTCGGCGTGCTGGAGGCCCTCACCGGTCAGCGTCGTCCGACCGGCCGTCGCGCCGATGATGAAGCCGCGCGCCATCTGGTCGCCCGCCGCCCACTGGGCGTCGCCCGTGCGCTGGAAGCCGAACATCGAGTAGAAGACGTACACCGGGATGAGCGGCTCGCCGTGCGTCGCGTAGGACGTGCCGACACCCGTGAAGGCGGCGAGGGCGCCGGCCTCGTTGATGCCGACGTGCATGATCTGGCCCTGCGGGCTCTCCTTGTAGGCCAGGAGCAGCTCGCGGTCGACGGACGTGTAGTTCTGCCCGTTCGGGTTGTAGATCTTCGCGGTCGGGAAGTACGCGTCCATGCCGAACGTGCGCGCCTCGTCGGGGATGATCGGCACGATGCGGTGGCCGAAGTCCTTCGTGCGCAGCAGATCCTTCAGCAGTCGGACGAACGCCATGGTCGTGGCGACCTCCTGCGTCCCCGAGCCCTTCTTCGGCAGCGCGTAGACGCTGTCGTCGGGAAGGCTGAGCGACGTGTACTTGCTGCGACGCTGCGGGAGCGTGCCGCCGAGCGTGCGACGGCGTTCGACCATGTACTCGATGGTCTCGTCGTCCGCACCCGGGTGGTAGTACGGCGGCTCGTAGGGGTTCTCCTCGAGCTGCGCGTCCGTGAGCGGGATGTGCATCTGATCGCGGAACAGCTTGAGGTCGTCGAGGGTCATCTTCTTCATCTGGTGGGTCGCGTTGCGACCCTCGAAGTGCGGCCCCAGGCCGTATCCCTTGACCGTCTTCGCGAGGATGACGGTCGGCTGCCCCTTGTGCTCGACGGCGGCCTTGTACGCCGCGAAGACCTTGCGGTAATCGTGCCCACCGCGCTTGAGGTTCCAGATCTGCTCGTCGGAGTAGTCCTTGACGAGGGCGGCGGCGCGCTCGTCGCGCCCGAAGAAGTGCTCACGTACGTAGGCACCGCTCTCGGCCTTGTACGTCTGGAAGTCGCCATCCGGCGTGCTGTTCATGAGGTTCAGCAGGGCGCCGTCGGCGTCGCGGGAGAGCAGGTCGTCCCACTCGCGGCCCCAGACGACCTTGATGACGTTCCAGCCGGCGCCGCGGAAGAAGCTCTCCAGCTCCTGGACGATCTTGCCGTTGCCGCGGACCGGGCCGTCGAGGCGCTGCAGGTTGCAGTTGACGACGAAGGTGAGGTTGTCGAGTCCCTCGTTCGCCGCGACCTGCAGCTGACCGCGGCTCTCGACCTCGTCCATCTCGCCGTCGCCGAGGAAGGCCCAGACGTGCGAGTCGGAGAGGTCCTTGATCCCACGGTTGGTGAGGTACTTGTTCGTCATCGCCTGGTAGATGGCGTTGATCGGTCCGAGACCCATCGAGACGGTCGGGAACTGCCAGTAGTCCGGCATGAGGCGCGGGTGGGGGTAGGAGGGAAGGCCGTTCGGAGCCGCGGATGCCTCCTGGCGGAAGCCGTCGAGCTGCTGGCTCGTGAGTCCGCCCTCGAGGAACGAACGGGCGTACATGCCGGGGGAGGCGTGGCCCTGGAAGAAGACCTGGTCGCCGCCGCTGGAGTGATCCGGGCCGCGGAAGAAGTGGTTGAAACCGACCTCGTACAGCGCTGCCGAGGAGGCGTACGTGGAGATGTGGCCGCCGACACCGATGCCGGGACGCTGCGCACGGTGCACCGTCAGGGCGGCGTTCCAGCGGATCCAGCGACGGTAGCGACGCTCGACCTCTTCGTCACCCGGGAACTCGGGCTCGCTGTCGACGGGGATGGTGTTGATGTAGTCCGTGGTCGGGACCTGCGGGACATTCAGGTGCAGTTCACGCGAGCTCTGCAGCAGGCTCAGCATGATCTCGCGGCCGCGACTCGCGCCTCGGGCGTCGACGAGCTGCCGCAGGGATTCCTGCCACTCCGACGTCTCTTCCGGGTCGCTGTCCTGCGGGCCCTGCGAGTACGGATCCTGATCGTTGACAGTCACAAGAGGCCTTTCGTCGCCTGGCAGATCGTGCCAGGAAGGAGGGTTCGAGCGAGGGCGCGCTTGTTCGCCGCGCACAACTCGCTTGTCCTCAGCCTACCCATTCCGCTCGACGGTGTTCGCCGCTCGGGACGGCTCGATGAGGCAGGCCAGGACGGATGCCGGGAGTGGGCCCTGCCGGGATCGAACCGACGACATCCACGGTGTAAACGTGGCGCTCTACCAGCTGAGCTAAAGGCCCTGAGGCACCGAGTCTACGGGCGTGCGCCCCCGACCCGGTGCGCGGTCACCGCGCCGCGGGTTCCGTGTGGAGGTCGCCGCCCGGCGCCAGCCGCGAGTGTCGACGCGAGTAGGCGAAGTAGATGACGAACCCGAGGGCGAGCCAGATGAGGAACCGCAGCCAGGTCTCGACCGTGAGGTTCAGCATCAGGTAGATGCAGACGGCGGCGGAGAGCGCGGGCAGCCACGGGTTGAGGGGAACCCGGAAGCCGCGCGGCAGATCGGGGCGGCGGCGGCGCAGCACGATGACGCCGACGGAGACGAGCACGAACGCCGACAGCGTGCCGATGTTGACCATCTCCTCCAGAACGCCGACGGGTGTGAGCCCGGCGACCACAGCGACGATGACCGTCACGATCACCGAGATGACCCACGGGGTGCGGAAGCGGGGGTGCACCTTGGCGAGACCCCGGGGGAGGAGGGCATCTCGCGACATGGCGAAGATGATGCGCGTCGCGCCGATCATGAGCGTCAGGACGACGGTGGTCAGGCCGGCGACGGCGCCGGCCGAGATGACCGTCGCCATCCAGGTCTGGCCGTGGAAGGCGAACGCGTTCGCGAGAGCCGCGGCCGGGTCGAGGTCCTGGTAGGGGACCATGCCGGTGACGACCAGCGCGACGGCGCCGTAGAGGATCGTGCAGATCACGAGCGAGGCGATGATGCCGATCGGCAGGTCGCGCTGGGGACGCTTGGTCTCCTCCGCCGTCGTCGCGACGACGTCGAAGCCGATGTACGCGAAGAACACGAGAGCGGCGCCGGCGAAGATGCCCCCCACGCCGAAGGCGGTCGGCTCGATGCCGGAGAAGAACTGGAGGAGCGGCTGCGTCAGACCCGACGCCGTCTCGCGCGGCGCGGCATCCGGGATGAACGGGGAGTAGTTCGCCGGGTTCACGAACATGAGACCGGCGATGATCACGAACAGGACGATGAAGAGCTTGACCGCCACGAGGACGAGGTTCACCCGAAGCGATTCACGGATGCCGACGGTGATGAGCACGCCCAAAATGACCACGAGCAGCATGGCCATCACGTCGACCGTCCCGCCGTATCCGATGGCGGCGGGGATCGCGGCGCCGAGCTGCTCCATCAGCGAGCCGAGGTACGCGCTCCATCCCTGCGCGACGACACTCGCGCCGAGGAACATCTCGAGGATCAGGTCCCAGCCGATGATCCACGCGAACAGTTCGCCGAGCGACGCGTACGAGAAGGTGTAGGCCGAGCCGGAGACCGGGACGGTCGACGCGAATTCGGCGTAGCACATCGCGGCCAGACCGCACGCGATGGCGGCGACGACGAAGCTGATGACGATCGCGGGTCCGGCGACCTCGTGCGCCGCCCGCCCCGTGAGGGTGAAGATGCCCGCACCGATGACGACACCGACGCCGAAGACCGTCAGGTCGAGCGCCGAGAGCGACTTCTTGAGCCGGAACTCCGGCTCCTCCGTGTCGGCGATCGACTGCTCGACCGTCTTGGTGCGCAGCATGCTCATGCTGATCTCCTCCCGCACGATTCCGGCACGTCATGCTAGTGCGTCACGCCATCGCCACTGAAGGCGACGCCCCGTCGGCGCGTACGGCGAGGGTAGGTTGGAGGGCGTGAAAGCCAGCTTTGCCGACCAGCGCCGCCTCCTCGATCTCGCCGATGCGGATCTCGCCGCGCAGCAGGCCGACCACGCTCGTCGCAACCCCGCGCAGGCGGCCCGCGTGAAGGAGCTGCTGGCCGAGCGCGCGACGCACTCGACCGAACTGACGCGGCGCCTCGGCGCGCGCGACGACGCGAAGACGGAACTCGCCCGCATCCAGTCCGACGTCGCCGTCGTCGATGCCCGCACCGCGCGCGACAACGAGCGTCTCGCCTCGACGTCGAGCGCGAAGGACGCGCAGGGGCTCGAGCACGAGATCGCTTCACTGGCCAGAAGGAAGTCCGACCTCGAGGACGCCGAGCTCGAGGTGATGGAACGCCTCGAGGAGGCGGAGGCCGCCGTCGCCGAGCAGGAGGCGCTGATCGCGTCGGTCAACGCGGAGGGTGCTCGGCTGAGCACCGAGGCGAAGGACGTCGTCGCGGAGGCGACCGCTCGGTTCGAGGCCGCCAGCCGGGACCGCGCCGCCATCGCCGCGTCTCTTCCTGCGGACCTGGTCGGCATGTACGACCGCCTCGCCGCACGCGGCGTCGGCGCGGGGCTGCTGCAGCATCGGACCTGCGGGGGATGCCGCATGGTCCTGTCCGGGACCGACCTGAACGTCGTGCGCGCCGCAGCCGAGGACGACGTCGTCACGTGCCCCGAGTGCGGTTGCATCCTGGTGCGCGGCGAGGATTCCGGGCTCTGACCGATCCGGGTGCTCCCGCGGGGGACGCCGTCCCCTGGATCGTCGTGGGCACGTCCGGCGACGGCGTCGCCGTCGTCCCGGTGACCGCCGACGGCACCCGCGGCGAGCCCGCGGTCCTCGATCGCGTGGCTCTCGCCGCTCGGGTGCGGCGGGCCGACGACACGACCCGCTGGGTGTGGAGCGACACGACCGCCTGGTACCCGGCGCTCCTGGCCGAGGGGGTTCGGGTAGCCCGTTGCCACGACCTGCGACTGTCGCACGCGATCCTGCGCGACAGCGCCCGTTCGGTCGGCGCGGAGGGGCTTCGTTCCGCGACGGAGTGGGATGCCGCGGCATCCGTCGTCGACGACGGTCCGAGCGCGCTCTTCGAGATCGACCCCGGCATCCGCGAAGTGCCGCACGACGTCGACTCGGCGGTCGCGGAGTTCATCCGACAGCGTGAGGTCGTCGCCGGGAGCGCGGCGGGGCTGCGCCTGCTGGTGGCCGCCGAGTCGGCCGGCGCGCTCGTCGCCACCGAGATGCACGCAGCAGGGGTGCCGTGGGACGGCGAGGTGCACGACGTGATCCTGACGGGGATGCTGGGCGCACGCGATCCCGGCGGACGACAGCCGGCTCGCATCGAGGGCCTGGGCGCCGAGATCCGGGAGCTGCTGGGCGATCCGGGTGTCAGTCTCGACTCGCAGCCCAAGCTGCTGCGCGCACTCCATCGCGTGGGGGTCGCCGCGACGTCGACGAGCAAGTGGGAGCTGCGCGAGTACGACCACCCCGTCATCGCGCCCCTGCTCGAGTACAAGCGGCTCATGCGCATGTTCACCGCCAACGGGTGGGCCTGGCGCGACGAGTGGGCGCCCGACGGGCGGTTCCGTCCGGTCTATGTGCCCGGCGGCGTCGTCACGGGCCGATGGGCCTCCTCCGGCGGTGGCGCGCTGCAGCTGCCGCGTCAGCTGCGTCCTGCGGTGCGGGCGGACCCCGGCTGGTCGCTCGTCGTCGCCGACGTCGCACAGCTCGAACCGCGGGTGCTCGCGGCGATGTCGCGGGATGCCGCCCTCGCCGAGAGCGCCCGCGGCAGCGACCTCTACGAGGGCATCGTCTCCCGCGGGGTCGTGAGCACCCGGTCGGAGGCGAAGTTCGCGCTGCTCGGGGCGATGTACGGCGCGACGACGGGCGACAGTGGCCGGCTCGTGCCGGCGTTGCGTCGGGCCTACCCGCGGGCCATGGGACTCGTCGACGACGCCGCCAGGGTCGGCGAGGAAGGCGGTGTCGTCACGACGTGGCTGGGTCGCTCGAGTCCGCCGCCCTCTCCCGGGTGGCGCGCACTGCAGGGGCGGGCGGGCGATCCCGACGCGACCGAGGCCGACCGCACCCGCGCGCGACGCGCCGCCCGCGACCGCGGGCGATTCACCCGCAACTTCGTCGTGCAGGGCACGGCGGCCGAGTGGGCGTTGGCGTGGCTGGGGGACCTGCGCGCCCGGCTGGCGGCGTTGCCGCTCGTCGACGACGTGGATGCCGCGCCGCGGTCGGGCCCGCTCCACGCCCGCCAGGCACATCTGGCGTTCTTCCTGCACGACGAGGTGATCGTCCACACGCCCGCCGCGCAGGCGGCGCAAGCGGCCGAGGCGGTCTCCCTCGCCGCGGACGCGGCCACGCGGCTCCTCTTCGGCGACATCCCGCTGGACTTCCGCCTCGACCTGCAGGTGCGTGTCGACGCCGCGAAGGAGTGATGCTGCGTCCGGATAGACTCGAGGCCGCGAATGGGTCGGCTGGACGGTCGCGTGGCGCGCAGGCGCACCGAGGAACGTCCGGGCTCCACAGGGCAGGGCGGTGGGTAACACCCACCCGGAGTGATCCGCGAGACAGTGCCACAGAGAGCAGACCGCCCCGGTTCCGACCGGGGTAAGGGTGAAAGGGTGGTGTAAGAGACCACCGGGGTCGTGGTGACACGACCCGCACGGTAAACCTCGCCCGGAGCAAGGTCAGACAGGGGATGTCGACGCGGCCCGCCGAGTCCCCGGGTAGACCGCTGGAGCGGCACGGCAACGTGTCGCCGAGAGAGATGACCGTCCACGGGGTCCGCGAGGATCCCCGGACAGAACCCGGCGTACAGGCCGGCCCATTCGCCCTCTTGTGGAGACGCCTCAGCGGGCGGTGGTGTCCGCGAGGTCGCCGCCCTGGTCGGCGGGGACGTCGTCGCGCTCGCCCGCGAGAGCGAGCGCCGCCGCGCCGATGATGCCCGCGTTGTTGCGGTGCACGGCGGGGACGATCTCGGTCTTCAGGTCGAGCAGCGGCAGGAACTTGTCGGCGTGCTTGGAGACACCGCCGCCCACGACGAAGAGGTCGGGGGTGAAGAGGAACTCGAGGTGACTGTAGTACTGCTGCAGTCGGTCGGCCCAGGCATCCCACGACAGCTCTTCGCGCTCCATCGCGGAGTAGGCCGTGTAGTGCTCGAAGTCCTTCTTGTGCCCCGGACGGTGGAGGTGACCGAGCTCGGTGTTGGGCACCAGCACACCCTTGTAGATCATCGCCGTGCCGATGCCGGTGCCGAGGGTCGTGAGCAGGACGAGACCGTTCCGGTCCTTCGCTGCGCCGTAGCGCATCTCGGCGACGCCGGCGACGTCCGCGTCGTTCGCGAAGTGGATCTGGCGGCCGAGGCCCTTCTCGAAGAACGCCTCCGCCTCGAAGTCGATCCATGTGTGCGCGACGTTGGCCGCGGACAGGGTGCGGCCGTTCTTCACGATCGCGGGGAAGGCGACGCCGAGTGGGACGTCGGCGTCCGTCACCTCGAGCTTCTCGAGCACCTCGCGGACGGCGGTGAGCACGTCGTCGGGTTCCGCACCCTTCGGCGTCGGGACCTTGATCCGGTCGGTGAGGAGGGTTCCTTGCGAGAGGTCGACGAGGGCACCCTTGATGCCCGTCCCTCCGATGTCGATGCCGACGGCGGTGGTGGCGGTCCCAGTCATGCCACCGAGCCTACTGCGACCGCGGAGACGGATTCGTAGGATGCCGGCCGCGGCGTTCGTAGGATGAAGCAGACGAGGCCAAGGAGGACCCATGAGCGACGCCGACAAGTACTGGTACAACCTGAAGACGGGCGAGGTGCAGCGGGGGTTCGAGGCTCCGGCCGTCGACCGTGCCGGCCCGTTCGACACCGCTGAGGAGGCGGCGCGCGCGCCCGAGATCATGCGCGAACGATCCCGGGCGTGGGCGGAGGAGGACGCGGCCGAAAACGGGTGAGTGGGGTCGCGTCGCGTGAGTGCAGCGCGGCGGGAGACCGATAGTCTGGCAGTCGGCTCGGCACCGGGAAGGATGCGATGGACAAGCAGCGTGACTTCGTTCTGAGGACGATCGAGGAGCGGGGGGTCAAGTTCATCCGGCTGTGGTTCACGGACGTGACCGGAACCCTCAAGTCGGTCGCCATCGCCCCCGCGGAGGTGGAGGGCGCATTCGCCGAGGGCCTCGGGTTCGACGGCTCCGCGATCGAGGGTCTGACCCGCTCGTACGAGTCCGACCTGCTGGCCCACCCCGATCCGTCCACGTTCCAGACCCTGCCGTGGCGCGGTGAGATCGACCCCACGGCGCGCATGTTCTGCGACATCACGACGCCGGACGGTCAGCCGGCCGTCGCCGATCCCCGCAACGTGCTGAAGCGGGCCCTCGCGAAGGCGGGCGACGCGGGCTTCACGTTCTACACGCACCCCGAGATCGAGTTCTACCTGCTGAAGTCGTCGTCCTTCGGTCCCGAGGGTCCGGAGCCGGTGGACTCCGCCGGCTACTTCGACAACGTCCCCGGCGGGACGGCGCACGACTTCCGCCGTCGCTCGGTGCGGATGCTCGAGGACCTCGGCATCTCGGTGGAGTTCAGCCACCACGAGGGCGGCCCGGGCCAGAACGAGATCGACCTCCGGTACGCCGACGCGCTCGCGACGGCCGACAACATCATGACGTTCCGCACAGTCGTCAAGGAGGTGGCGATCGAGCAGGGCGTGTATGCGACGTTCATGCCCAAGCCCCTCAGCGGCAAGCCGGGCAGTGGGATGCACACGCACATGTCGCTCTTCGAGGGCGACATGAACGCGTTCTACGAGGAGGGTGCGCAGTACCAGCTCTCCAAGACGGGCCGTCAATTCATCGCAGGTCTGCTGCGTCACGCCAACGAGATCTCCGCCGTCACGAACCAGTTCGTGAACTCGTACAAGCGGCTCTGGGGTGGCGATGAGGCGCCCAGCTTCATCTGCTGGGGCCACAACAACCGCTCCGCGCTGGTCCGCGTGCCGATGTACAAGCCCAACAAGGGGCAGTCGACCCGCGTCGAGTACCGAGCGCTCGACTCCGCCGCGAACCCTTACCTGGCGTACGCGCTGATGCTCGCCGCCGGCCTCAAGGGCATCGAGGAGGAGTACGAGCTGCCGCCCGAGGCCGAGGACAACGTGTGGTCGTTGACGGATGCCGAGCGCCGCGCTCTCGGCTACGGACCGCTTCCGTCGAGCCTCGATCACGCCCTCGAGTACATGGAGGAGTCCGAGCTCGTCGCCGAGACCCTCGGCGAGCAGGTCTTCAACTACGTGCTTCTGAACAAGCGTCGCGAGTGGCAGGAGTACCGGTCGCAGGTGACGCCCTTCGAGCTGCAGAAGAACCTCGAGATGCTCTGAGGCGATGGCCTCCACCGAGCGACGGGCCGCCCTCACCGACCTGGCCCGTGCGGGCTTCTCCGACCTCGAAGCGTCGTCCGACGCGCTGGATGAACTGAGCTCCCTCACGGGTGTGGATCGTGACGAACTCGTCGAGGGTGCCCGGCGCGCGGCCGACCCCGACGGGGCGGTGCAGTCCTGCGTACGGATCGGTCGGCGCGACGCGGGAGCGGTCCGCTCCGCCCTGACGGATGCGAGCACCGTCCTGTGGTCGCTTCTGGGGGCGTCCTCCGGTTTCGCGGACTTCTTCCTCCGCCATCCCGAGGAGCTCATCCACCTCGTCGGCGCCGGGAACATGCTGCCGTCGCCGCAGAGCATGCGCGAGAGTCTTCTCGACGCAGTAGGAGCGGATGCCGACGGGTTCGCGGCGGCATCCGATGAGTCGGCGTGGGTCGCCCTGCGCGTCCGCTACCGCCGGATCGTCGCCCTCATCGCGGCCTACGACCTCGCGGCAGACGATGCCACCGAGGTGCTCCCCGAGGTCGCAGCCGCCCTCGCCGATGCGGCGGGAGCCGCCCTGGATGCCTCGCTCTGCGCCGCGCGCACGCGGGCAGCTGTGGCGATGTTCCCGCGCGAGCAGGTGGCGGCCACACGCCTGGCGGTCATCGGGATGGGGAAGACCGGCGCGCGCGAGCTGAACTACGTCAGCGACGTCGACGTCATCTTCGTGGGGGGAGTCGCCCAGGGGGCCGAGCTCGCGGAGGGACGCGCCATCGACATCGCTACCCGCCTCGCCACCCTCACGATGCGCGGCATCTCGGACGTCGAGATCGAACCGCCCCTGTGGGAGGTCGACCCCAATCTCCGTCCCGAGGGCAAGCAGGGTGCTCTCGTGCGCACGCTCGACTCGCACCTGTCGTACTACGCGCGGTGGGCCAAGAGCTGGGAGTTCCAGGCCCTCCTCAAAGCCCGCCCGCTCGCGGGGGACCTGGAGCTCGGGGAGCAGTACCGCGCCGCCGTGCAGCCGCAGGTCTGGACGAGCAGCGCGCGAGAGAACTTCGTCGACAGCGTCCAGCGGATGCGCGAGCGGGTGACGGAGCAGATCCCCGCCGACGAGGTCTCCCGTCAGCTGAAGCTCGGACCGGGCGGCATCCGCGACATCGAGTTCACGGTGCAGCTGCTGCAACTCGTCCACGGTCTGGCGGACGAGGGCATCCGTCAGCAGAGCACCCTGGGCGCCCTGGTCGCGCTCGTCGGCGAGGGCTACATCGGGCGGACGGATGCCGCCGCCTTCGGACAGCACTACCGCACCCTGCGCGTGATGGAGCACCGCCTGCAGCTGCGGCGTCTCCAGCGCACGCACCTCATGCCGACCACGGATGACGAGCTGCGGGTCCTGGCCCGGGCGAGCGGCCTCGCGACGGACGCCTCCGGCATCAGTGCCGTGTGGGAGCGCATCAAGATGCAGGTGCGAGAGATCCACATCCGCCTCTTCTACCGCCCGCTCCTGTCGGCTGTCGCGGCACTGCCGGCGGACGAGCAGGGGGCGCTCTCGTCTGCGCAGGCTCACGATCGTCTCGCCGCCATCGGCTTCCGCGACCCGGCGGGAACCCTCCGTCACATCGGGGCGCTGACGAGCGGCCTGAGCCGTAAGGCGACGATCCAGCGGCACCTCATGCCGGTGATGATCCGCTGGTTCGCCGACGGTGTGGACCCGGACTACGGCATGGTGTCGTTCCGTCGGATCAGTGAGCGCCTGGGCGACACGCCCTGGTTCCTGCGCATGCTCCGCGATTCGTCGGGAGCGGCCGAGCGGCTGACGCACGTGTTGTCCGGTTCACGGTACGCCGCGGATCTCATGGAATGGATCCCTGAGGCGGTCGCATGGCTGGACTCGTCGGAGCAGCTGCGTCCGCGATCGGGGTTCGCCCTGCAGCAGGAGGCGCGGGCCATCCAGGCGCGCCATGAGTCGATCGGCGACGCGATGCGCTCGGTGCGGGCGTTGCGACGCCGCGAGCTGCTCCGCCTCGCTCTCGGTGCGCTGCTGGGAGAGCTCACGATCGCCGAACTGGCGGAGGGGCTGACCTCGATCAGCGAGGTGACGATACAGGCGACTCTTCGCGCGGTCTGGCGCGAGGTGGTCCCGCCCGAGGATGACGCGCTCGACTTCGCGGTGATCGCGATGGGGCGTTTCGGCGGCGGTGAGCTCGGGTTCGGATCCGATGCGGACGTCATGTACGTCTACGACCCGAATGGGGTGCCGGCGCAGCGCGCGCATGAGCTGGCGCTGAAGATCGTGCAGGGCCTGCGCACGCACTCCGAAGATCACCGGGCGCCGTTCGACCTCGACGCCGGGCTCCGTCCCGAGGGCCGGAACGGTCCCATGGCGCGGTCGATCGACGCCTATGCGGAGTACTACCGGCGCTGGTCGCTCTCGTGGGAGGCGCAGGCGCTGCTCCGCGCGCGCGGCGTCGCCGGCAGCGTCAAACTGATCGCGAGGTTCATGGCGCTGGCCGATGACCTGCGGTATCCGCTCGACCCGGATCCCCAGGGGCTGCGCGAGATCAAACGCATCAAGGCCCGCGTGGAGAACGAGCGTCTGCCGCAGGGCGTGGACCGGTCGCGTCACCTCAAGCTCGGCCCGGGCGGGTTGAGCGACGTCGAGTGGCTCGTCCAGTTGCTGCAGCTGCAGCACGGCGCGCAGGTCGAAGGACTTCGGACGACGTCCACCACGGCGGCGCTGGCGGCCGCTGAGGGCGCCGGATTGGTTCCGGATGCCGCAGCGGAGCGGCTCGCTGCGGCATGGTGGCTCGCGAGCCGGCTCCGATCGGCGAACACTCTCCTGTCGGGGCAGACGAGTGACGTCCTGCCCAGCGACCGTGGCAAACTCGACGGGATCGGACGACTCCTCGAGTACGAGCCGCGCTCGGCCACCCAGGTGGAGGAGGATTGGTTGCGGACCGCGCGCCGTGCCCGTCGCGCCTTCGAGAATCTCTTCTACGGCTGAGCGCCGACCGACCGAAAGGCTTCACCCCATGTCCGTTGGACTGCTGGCCGTCGTCGACGACATCCTGAGCGCCGCCCTGAAGGCGTCCTCCAAGACAGCCGGCGTCGTCATCGACGACGCCGCCGTGACGCCGCAGTACGTGCAGGGGGTGACGCCCGCACGCGAGCTGCCGATCGTCGGCAAGATCGCGCTGGGTTCGCTCGTCAACAAGTTCCTCATCATCATCCCGATCGCGCTCGTGCTGACGGCATTCGCTCCGGGGGTGCTTCCTTTCCTCCTGATCCTCGGCGGGGCGTTCCTCTGCTTCGAGGGTGCGGAGAAGGTGCTCGAGTGGTTCGGTTTCCACCTCCATGCGGAGGAGGAGGCGGAGCGTGACGAGAAGAAGCTCGTCCTCGGCGCGGTGCGCACCGACCTCATCCTGTCGAGCGAGATCATGCTCATCTCGCTCGACAGCCTCGACGAGGGACTCGGCATCTGGCAGACCCTCGCCATCCTGGCTGTCATCGGGTTCATGATGACCCTGCTCGTCTACGGGGCGGTGGCCCTTCTGGTCAAGATCGACGACATCGGCCTCAGGATGGCCAAGAGCCCGGTCAGACGGGTCCGTCACAACGGTGCCCGCATCGTGCGATCGATGCCGGCGGTGTTCCGGGGGATCAGCATCCTGGGAACGGTCGCGATGCTGTGGGTCGGCGGACACTTGGTCCTCGAGAATGTGGGCAAGGTCGGCTGGCACTGGACCACCGACCTGCTTCACGGTGTCGAGCACTTGCTCGAGGTCGCCGGTCCCGTTGTGGTCTGGATCGGCGAGACGCTGGTCTCCGCGATCGCGGGTCTCCTGCTCGGTTTGCTGATCGTCGGGGTGGTCGTGCTCATCGGTCGGCTTCGTGGCGGCCACCGCGTGGACGGCGAGAAGCGGCCCGCGACCGACCACTGAGCCTGTCAAGGGGCAGGCTCGACGCGATGCGGACGCGTAGCGTCCAGGCATGATGAGCGATCAGAACACCCCGACGGGCGAACCCACCGAGGCCACCGACACGGCACACTCGCAGGACGACCAGATCGATCACGACACGGCCTACAGCCCTGGCAGTGAGACCGAGACGCAGCAGAAGCAGGACGAGCACCTCTCGGACGAGGTCTCGGGCGACATCGACGAGGACCAGGTCCAGGTCGCCCCGGGCACCGGCGGACCCGACGACGTCGGTGAGGTCGACGTCGACCCAAAGGACATCAATCTGCCCGGATTCTGACGTATCGCCGCCTGCCGCCCGGCTTCGGACCGAAGCAGGGCTGAGCCTCGCGGCTCGCGCTCTCCGGCGTCAGGAGTAGTCGTCGTAGTGCGCGCCGAATGGTCGTTCGAGGTCACCGTCGTCTCGCTCGTCGAAGAGCACCGGCTCGCTGGCGACGGAGACGCGACTGTGCGCAGTGATGAGAACGCGGACCTCGCGATTGCCGACGACGGTGAATCGGACGAATCCGCCTCCCGCATGGAGAGCATCCTCGATACGCAGGCTGAGTTCGTCGACGATGTCGCCTTGCGCGAGAGGGAAGGTGGCCTCGTCGATGGAGATCGTCGACCGGATCATCGTCTTCTTCGCGCCCATGAGCGCACGGTAGCGATCCGGGCTGCTCGTGACGGTGGGCATTGACGAGCTGGCGGAATGTCCCTACAACTGCACGACGACGGGCACCGAGCCGAAGTTCTTCTTCACGCGGCGAGATGCCGGCATCGGAGCCGGCCGGCGATCCGTTCGGCTGCACGCCGGTGCCGACTTCGACTTCACGTTCCCGCTCGGCGGCTGTCGGTGGACTGATCGCTCGTGTCGGTGGCTCAGTACTGATCCAGCCCCAGGTGGAGGTCCGGGTCGAACTCGAAGCCCGCCTCGTAAGCGGACGGGTCCGCCGGGCCGTGACTGACGGCTTCAGTGGTCACGACGACCTGAGATGCGGCGGTGATCAGGACGTGGATCGCCGTGCCATCGGGAAGGATCAGTTCGATGAAGTCGCCGCCCGCTCGCACGGCGCTGAGGACCCGCCCGGTCAAGCCCTGGACGGTGTCGTCCTGGGCGAGCTCGAAGCGCTCGTCATTCACCCGGATGACGATGCGGAACAGCGAGTGCGGCTCACTCATTGCGGGATCGTAGCCCCAC
Organism: Microbacterium oleivorans; assembly: GCF_023715745.1. Lineage (GTDB taxonomy): Bacteria > Actinomycetota > Actinomycetes > Actinomycetales > Microbacteriaceae > Microbacterium > Microbacterium oleivorans_D. The sequence goes on from NZ_JAMBOV010000003.1 coordinate 281,088, forward strand.
GGCTCCGGCTCCCGATCGCTCTTGACAAGAGCGGATGTGGCGCGTCCCTGGAGGCGTCAATCGTCGGCGGGTTCGTCGACCGGGCGCAGTCCGCCCGAGCTCGCGGCCAGCTCGGCCAACTCCGTCAACCAGCGCCGGTTGAGCGGACGGTCGAGCGGGCGCTCGAAGCTGAAGTAGAGAGAACTCGCCTTCGAGATCCACACGCTCCCGTATTGGCCGGTGGCTGCGCCGCCCGTGGCGTCGTCGCCGTGCACGGTGGGCTCGTCGCCCCAACTGAACACGAAGCTCTCGTCGCGGCGCAACTTCGTGACGATGACCGATCGCAGGTGATGCAAGGTCCAGTCGTCGATGTTGATGGCGGGCGCGACCCCGTAGATGAGGTGACCCATATCCAGCCTTTCGGGAAGCCGAGTGGCGGGTGACCCGCCGTTGGTTCATCGTACGACGCATCGGCGGTCTTGATGTGACGATGCCTGCAGCATGCGTCCCGTCTCGCTGATGGTAGCGTTCGAGGTGAACTGCTTCCTCTGTGCGCTCGACAGCAAGAACGGATATCCCGATGCCGTACCGCCGTATCGCTGTGCTGGAGAGCTGGCTGACGGAGTACCAGGCGTCTGTCTCCCTGGGTGGCCTCGTTCGTGTCGTACCGCTGGTCGGCGAAGAGGATACGGACATCGGCCTGATCGTGTTTCCCCTCGGTGGAGGCACGACCAGCGTCCACATCGAACCGATCCGTGACGGCGATTCCCGGTGGCGGGTCCATTTCGAACCGCGCGACCACGAGGCGATCATGAGCAGCTCTCAGGTGCACACGATGGCCGCTGAGCTGCAGATGGTCGCGCGACTCTGCGACTTCTTGGAGATGAAGTCCGCCGAGCACCTGGCTAGGGCCGACGGCTAAGCCTCGTCGAGCAGATCGTTCGCCGCAGGTTCGGGCACGTGGCGCAGCCCGCCGGGTGAGTTCGCCGCCGACATCAGCGCCTCCCCCCAGCAAGGGTTGATCCGAGACGGGCGGTGATCCTCGAATCAGCGCTCCTCGTCCCTCACTCGGCAGGGGACGAGAAGAGCCCGCCAGCGCGGACGCTGACGGGCTCTCTCTGGGATTCTGCGGACGACGTCCCGGAATCCCGCGTGATCTGATTACACGCCGAAGTAGAGCTCGTACTCGAAGGGGTGCGGGCGCTGGGCCAGCGGCTGGATCTCGTTCTCGATCTTGTACTCGATCCACGTCTCGATGAGCTCGGGCGTGAAGACGTTGCCCCGGGTCAGGAACTCGTGGTCCGCGCGCAGCGCCTCGAGCGAGTCAAGCAGCGAGTTCGGCACCTGCGGGATGCCCTTGGCCTCCTCGGGCGGGAGCTCGTAGAGGTCCTTGTCGACGGGCTCGTGGGGCTCGATGCGGTTGATGATGCCGTCGATGCCGGCCATCAGCTGCGCGGCGAACGCGAGGTACGGGTTGCCCGAGGCATCCGGCGCGCGGAACTCGATGCGCTTGGCCTTGGGGTTCGAGCCGGTGATCGGGATGCGGATGGCGGCCGAGCGGTTACCCGCCGAGTACACCAGGTTGACCGGAGCCTCGAAGCCCTTCACCAGGCGGTGGTAGCTGTTGAGGGTCGGGTTGGTGAAGGCCAGCACCGCCGGAGCGTGGGCCAGGATGCCGCCGATGTACCAGCGGGCGATGTCCGAGAGCCCGCCGTAGCCCTTCTCGTCGTAGAAGAGCGGCTCGCCGCCGTTCCACAGCGACTGGTGGGTGTGCATGCCGGAGCCGTTGTCACCGAAGAGCGGCTTGGGCATGAAGGTCGCGACCTTGCCCCACTCCTCGGCGGTGTTCTTGACGATGTACTTGAACTTCAGGATGTCGTCCGCCGCGTGGACCATGGTGTCGAAGCGGTAGTTGATCTCCGCCTGGCCGCCGGTGCCCACCTCGTGGTGCGCACGCTCGAGCTTGAGGCCGGCCTCGATGAGCTTGAGCGAGATGTCGTCGCGCAGGTCGGCCTGCTTGTCGACGGGGGAGACGGGGAAGTAGCCGCCCTTGTACGGGGTCTTGTTGGCGAGGTTGCCGCCCTCTTCGACGCGACCGGTGTTCCAGGCGCCTTCCTCGGAGTCGACGAAGTAGAAGCTCTGGTTCTGCTTCACGTCGTAGCGGACGTCGTCGAAGATGTAGAACTCGGCCTCGGGGGCGAAGAACGCGGTGTCGGCGATGCCGGTCGACGCGAGGAACTTCTCGGCCTTCTTTGCGACCTGGCGCGGGTCCTTGGCGTAGATCTCGCCGGTGCGCGGGTTGTAGATGTCGAAGACCATGATCAGCGTCTTCGCCTCGCGGAACGGGTCCAGGTAGGCGGTGGTGACATCCGGGATCAGCTGCATGTCCGACTCGTGGATGTTCGCGAAGCCGCGGATCGAGGAGCCGTCGAAGAGCTGGCCGACCGTGAAGAACTCCTCGTCAACGGTCGAGGCCGGGATGTTGAAGTGCTGCTGCACACCAGGAAGATCCGTGAAACGGATGTCGAGGAACTTGACGTCCTCGTCCTTGATGAACGCGAGCACCTCGGAAGAATCTTTGAACATGGAGTCTCCAAGATCGGGTGCGATGTCGTCGCCTGTCGGATCAGGCGCCCCTCGAACCTATCGGGACGCAGTTGCCCGGCAGTGTCCCCGATGTTTCGGGGATGTTACGTGCCCCGGATTACGCTGAGACCGTGTCATCGACTCTGCCCGACTATCCCGGCGAGCGGCTGGGCCGCCCCGCCACCGGCCGCGGCAGCATCGGCCGTCCCGGTCGCCGTATCGGGGCCCTGTTCATCGACTACGCCGCGGCGACGATCCTGGCGACCGCGTTCTTCGGGTACGACCAGTTCGCGCTTCCCGAGCAGGCGGGCTGGACCCTCTTCGCGCCGATGATCGTGTTCGCCGCTCTGCAGATCGTCTTCATCCCGACCATCGGCGGAAGCCCGGGACACCGAATCCTCGGGATGCGGGTCGAGCTCGTCCGCGGTGGGTGGCCGGGCCTCTGGCGACCCATCGTCCGCACTGCGTTGCTGCTGGTCGTCGTGCCGGCGGTCATCTGGGACGCCGATCAGCGCGGACTCCACGACAAGGCCGTCGGAACGGTCCTCGTCAGAAGCTGACCGCGGTCCTACCGGGGTCGCGGAGCGCGCGCACGCGTCGGGTCGATGCCCTTCGGGATCGGCAACGACGTCACCGACTGAGACACCGAGTCGATGCGCTTGACGACGGCGGCGAGCGTCGCGCGGTCGACCGTTTTGGGCAGCGACTTGATCGTCTTGGCGAGCTTCGAGATGTGGACGTCGTCATCGCCGTCGCCGACGTAGAGCACCTCGATGTTGACGCCGGAGGCGACCCGGGCGACCTTCTTCTTCTCGTCGTTCACGAGACGCGTCAGGCGGCCGCGCGCGCCCTCGCCGATGATGACGACGCCGCCGCGCCCGACGGCGCGATAGACGGCATCCTGTGTGCGCGGGTTGACGCCGACGGGCATGTCCGACGTGACCCAGCTGCGGCCGAGGCCGGTGGAGAGGATGTGGCCCGTGGCACCCGGCATCCCGTCGAGCTTCTTGTACATGACCCGTGTGGAAAGTCGCGTGAGCAGGATCATCGCGAAGAGGATGCCCAGGAGCACGCCGCTGACGCCCCAGAGGATGACGCTCCAGATCTGCACGGGCGGGATGAGGAACCCGATGCCCACGCCCAGCAGGACACCCACGAGCAGAGCGCCGATGAGAGCCCACGGCAGCCACCTGAACTCGCTCCGGGTGAAGGTGTAGAGCGAGCGGATCTGCGAGAAGAAACCGGGGCGCTTCTCAGGTGCGGTACTGCGGGATGCCATGTGCTCAGCCTACCTTCGCGACCCGGCGACTTCTTCACACGTCATCGCCGCTCGGCCGCTTTCCACCACCCGCCGCGTGTGCGCTGACGTCGGCGCGAACCCGCCGAGAGTAGGCGGATGGATCCCATTGCTCTGGCTGTCCCGCCGGCATTGCGCGAGGTGACGGCGACGGACGCCCCGTTCGCCGGGGTGCTGCGCGCCGGCAACCCGCCCACCGTCTGGGTCGATGCCGATGTCTTCTCGAACTCACCCGCGTGGGCGACCGACGGTGCCGAACACCTCCTGACGCCGCTGGATGCCGCAGCGACGCCGGACGGCCCCGTCGTCCTCCTTCCTCACTGTCCTGCTCGGCTCCGCGAGGTGCTGGGTGCCGGCGACGTCGCGCCGGGCGCACTCGTCACGCTGGCCGTGAGCGCTCTGCGCGGCGCCGCCGAGGCGGACAAGCTGCGCGCGACAGCGGGATGCTGGTGGGTGACCGCGGACGGCAGACCCGTCCTCGCCCTGACCGGCACGGTGGGCTGGCGCGAAGACACGATCGCGATGCTCAGAACCGCCGATGCCCAGGACCACGCGCTGCGGCGCGCACTCGACAGCGCCGCTGATGCGATCGACGATCCGCGGCTGCTGCGGGTGGACGGCGAGGCGATCGAGAACGCGCTCTTCGCAGCGGCCGATCCGGAACCGATTCCGACGGAGCGTTCGCCGGAGCAGGTCGTGCCGCAGCGCCGCGAGCGGGTCACCGCGCCGCCAGTCGGCAGCCGCGGTGTCAGCGGTTTCGTGAACGACCTGCTCGCTCGGTTCGTCGACGCGGGGGTCGCCGACAGGATCAGCCGAGCGTGGGGCTCGGTTGTCGACCGGCCCCGGCGTAAGGGACCGGCCGACGGACGGCAGGGTCGTGCGTCCGCGTCGGGTCGGCGCCGAGCCGTCGTGGTGGCCGCCGCGGTGGCGACCGTCGTGATCGTCGTCGGGGTGCTCTGGCCCTCGGGTGACGCAGACGGACCGGCCGCAGCCATCACGGGATCCGTCGGACACACGGCGCCGCCGCGGGCGTCGGCATCCGCTGCTGAGACACCGGCGGTCGAGGTCGCACAGCCGGATGCAGGGTCCGAGGACGAAGGACCGCAGGAGATCGTCGATGCGGCGCGGATGCTGCTGGGTAACCTCGCGCGGTGCGATGACCGGCCATGCCGTGCCCAGTGGTGGGAGGATCCTGCCGCAGCAGGATCGATCGCAGCGGCCGACGCGGACTACGCCGTCGAGGTCGTCGACGAGTACGGCGGCGCGGCAGCGGTGCGGATCGTCGCGCCGGAGGTGACCCAGGTGCTCGTCATGGTGCGGGTGGAAAAGCGATGGCTGGTCCGCGAGGTGTACGACCTCGCGGACCAGCCATGATCCCTGTGGGGGAGTGTCAGGCGCCGAGCTGACCCTCGAACTGCGCGGCCTCGAGACGGGCCTTCACTGCGCCGAGGAAGCGGGCGGCGTCGGCGCCGTCGATGACGCGGTGGTCGTAGGACAGCGCCAGGTAGACGTACGAGCGGACGCTGATCGCTTCCTTGCCGTCGACCGTCACGACGCCGGGGCGCTTCACGACGACACCCGTGCCGAGGATGGCCGACTGCGGCAGGAAGACCACCGGCGTGTCGAACAGTGCGCCACGCGAACCGGTGTTGGTCAGCGTGAACGTACCGCCGGCGAGCTCGTCCGGCTTCAGCTTGTTGTTGCGGGTGCGGTCGGCGAGATCGGCGATCTCGTGAGCGATCTGGGCGATGTCCTTGTCGCCGGCGTCGCGCAGGACGGGGGTCAGGAGACCCCGCTCGGTGTCGACCGCGATCGAGACGTTCTCACTCGCCGGGTAGACGATCTGGTCGCCGTCGACGGTCGCGTTGATGATCGGGAACGCCTTGAGGGCCTCCGCGGCCGCCAGCGCGAAGAACGGCAGGAACGACAGCTTGTCGCCGGTCTTCTCGAGGAACGAGTTCTTCACGGAGTCGCGGTAGTTCGCGAGCTTCGTGACGTCCACCTCCACGACCGTGGTGAGCTGAGCGGTCTGCTGCATCGACTCGACGGCGCGGCTGGCGAGCACCTTGCGCAGACGCGACATGGCCTGCGTCGTCCCGCGCAGCGGCGAGACCTCGAGCGGTGCGGGCGCAGCGGCCGGCGCCGGTGCGGGTGCAGCCTCGGCCTTGGGCGCCTCGGCGGCCTTCAGCACGTCCTCCTTGCGGATGCGTCCGCCGACACCGCTGCCGCGGACCGACGAGAGGTCGACGCCGTGCTGCTGGGCGAGCTTGCGGACCAGGGGGGTCACGTAGGTGACGCCGTCCTCGTCGGAGGCACTCTCGGCGGCAGGTGCGGGCTGCTCGACCTTGGGCTCTTCAGCCTTCGGCTCCTCGGCCTTGGGCTGCTCGGCCTTCGGCTCCTCGGCCTTGGGCTCTTCGGCCTTCGCCTGCTCGGCCTTGGGTGCCTCGGTCTGCGGCTGCTCGGCCTGGGGCTCCTCAGCGGCGGGGGCGGGAGCCGCAGCGGCACCGGAGCCGACGCGGGCCAGGACGGCACCGACCTCGACGGTCTCGTCCTCCTGGACCAGGATCTCGGTCAGGGTGCCGGCGATCGGCGAGGGGATCTCGGTGTCGACCTTGTCGGTCGAGATCTCGAGGAGCGGCTCGTCGACGGCGACGTCGTCACCGACCTGCTTCAGCCAACGGGTGACGGTGCCTTCCGTGACGCTCTCGCCGAGTTCGGGGAGAACGACGTCCTTCGCGTCGCCGGATGCGGCGGGTGCCGGCGCGGACTCCGCGGGGGCTTCCTGAGCGGCGGGCTCCGACGGTGTCGACTCCTCCGCTGCGGGCTCCGGAGCGGGCTCCTCTGCGGGTGCCGACTGCTCCGGCGCGGACTCGGACGGCGCGGACGAGCCGTCACCGATCTTCGCGAGGACGGCGCCGATCTCGACGGTCTCGTCCTCCTGGACGAGGATCTCCTCGATCACGCCGCTCACCGGCGAGGGGATCTCGGTGTCGACCTTGTCGGTCGAGATCTCCAGGAGACCCTCATCGGCCTGGACGGAATCACCGACCTTCTTGAGCCAGCGGGTGACCGTTCCCTCAGTGACGCTCTCACCGAGCGCGGGGAGGACCACGGATGTGCTCATGACTGTGTCTCCTTCAAGAAAGTGCGATGTGCTGTCTAGCTTAGTGTCGCCCGTGCGACGGGGTCAGATGGTATGGAGGGGCTTGCCCGCGAGGGCGAGGAACGCCTCGCCGAGGGCTTCGCTCTGCGTGGGGTGCGCGTGGACGAACGGAGCGATGTCCTCCGGATGTGCTTCCCACCCGATCGCGAGCTGCCCCTCGGTGATGAGTTCGCCGACGCGGTCGCCGACGAGGTGCACGCCGATGACGGGACCGTCGACCACGCGGACGATCTTCGCGAACCCCGCGGTGCCCAGGATCTCGCTCTTCGCATTGCCCGCGAGGTTGAACTCGTACGTCGCGACACGATCGCCGTGCGCCTCGCGTGCCTGGGCCTCGGTGAGGCCCACCGAGGCGACTTCCGGGTGCGAGTAGGCGACACGCGGGATGGTCGATTCCGGCACGGCCACCGGTGTGAGCCCGGCGATCTGCTCCGCCACGAAGATCCCCTGCTGGAAGCTGCGGTGGGCGAGCTGAAGTCCGGGCACGATGTCGCCGACAGCCCAGACGTGGGCGGCCGACGTCTGCAGGTGGTCGTCGACGACCACGAAACCGCGGTCGCGGCGGACGCCCGCTTCGTCCAGCCCGAGCCCGTCCGTGACGGGACCCCGGCCGACGGCGACGAGGACGTAGTCCGCCTGCACCACCTGTCCGTCAGACAGCGTGACGGCGACGCCGTCCTCGCGCTGCTCGACACCCTCGCAACGCGTCGACAGGGCCGCTCGGATGCCGCGCTTGCGGTACGCGCGCTCGAGCGCCTTGCTCGAGGCCGCGTCCTCCGCGGGCAGGAGCCGATCGAGCGCCTCGACGATGAGGACATCGGTTCCCAGCGACCGCCAGGCACTCGCGAACTCGACCCCGATGACGCCGCCGCCGAGGACGACGACGCTGTTCGGGACGGTCTCGAGCGTCAGTGCCGTCTCGCTCGTGAGGACACGACCGCCGATCTCGATGCCGGGCAGCGACCGTGTCTGCGAGCCCGTGGCGAGGACCACGTCCGTGCCGGCGTACTCGTCACCGCTCACGACGACGGTTCGGTCGGCGGTCAGGAGACCCGCGCCCGTGACGACCGTGATCCCGCGCGATGACAGCAGACTCTGCAGGCCGCGGTACTTCTTCGCGACGATGCCCTCGCGGTAGGCGGCCATCCGGGCCGCGTCGAATCCCGTCAGCGACGCGTCGACACCCACCGAGGCAGCCTCACGGACGTGATCCGCGATCTCGGCGGTGTGAAGCAGTGCCTTCGTGGGGACGCATCCGCGGTGCAGGCAGGTCCCCCCCACCTTGTCCTTCTCGATGAGAGCGACCTTCTTGCCGAGCTCGCTCGCCCGGATCGCTGCCGCGTACCCCCCGCTCCCGCCGCCGAGGACGACGAGGTCGAATTCGTGGCGGCTCATCGGGTCTCCGCCTCGAGGAAGGCGAGCAGCGACCGGACGGTCGCGGCGGTGGGGCCCTTGTCCGTCGGGCCGAACGGCGCCGCCTTGTTCTCTCCGCTGCCGGCGATGTCGAGGTGCACCCAGGGGATCCGCGGGGCGTCGGCATCCTCCCCGGCGCGTCCCACGAAGCGGCGCAGGAACAGGCCCGCGAACATCGTGCCGCCCGCCGGGTCGCCGACCTTGGCGTTCCGGAGGTCGGCGATGGGGGAGTCGAGTTCGTCCTCCATGTGGTCGGGGAGGGGCAGCTGCCATGCCGCCTCGCCGACCGACGCCGCAGCCTCGAGGTAGCGGGCCACGGTCGCATCGTCGCCCATGACACCGGTGTGCCGGTTGCCGAGGGCGACGATGACGGCGCCCGTCAGCGTCGCGATGTCGACGATGACGTCGGGGTGGGTTCTGCTCGCGGCGACGAGTCCATCGGCCATGACGAGGCGACCCTCGGCATCCGTGTTCAGCACTTCGACGGTCTGGCCGTCGAGCATCCGCAGCACGTCACCGGGACGCGTCGCGCGACCGGAGGGCATGTTGTCGGCGATGCACATCCACGCGGTCACGGCCACCGGCAACTCCTGCTGGGCGGCGGCCCGCACCACCGCGAGCGCGGTCGCCGCGCCCGCCATGTCGAACTTCATACCCACCATGGACGCCGGGGGCTTCAGTGACAGGCCGCCGGTGTCGAACGTGATGCCCTTGCCCACCAGTGCGATGTGACGGGCGGCGTTTCCGGGTGCGTAGCTGAGGCGCACCAGCCGCGGCGGCCGGTCGGACCCCTTGCCGACACCCAGGATGCCGCCGTAGCCCTGCGCCTCGAGCTCCGCCTCGTCGAGCACCTCGACGTCGACGGGGAGGCCCGCCACCGCCTCGATGGCTCGTTCGGCGAGGTCAGCGGGGCCCAGCCATTCGGCGGGGATGTTCACGAGGTCCTTCACGAGGGCGACGGCGGAGCCGACGACGTCGACCGCGTGCAGCTCGGCGTCGGCGACCTCGGCGTCGAGATGCAGGACCACCTGCGACGCGCGGGCCTTCGCGGCGTCGGACGACTTGTAGCCCGCGAAGCGGTATCCCCCCAGGACGGCGCCCTCCGCGGCGGCGCGCCAGTGCTTTTCGGCGTACGGGATCGCGACGGCGAGTCGCGTGTGACCCGTCGTCGTGCGGACCGCCGCGCCGACGGCATCCCGCACCGCGTCGGGGGAGGGGGCGGCGCCCGTGCCGACGACGAAGAGGGGGACGTCCGTGGAGGCGGGTGCGAAGACCCGCGTCGTCGTGCCCACGGCTCCGGTGAAGCCGACGCCGCGGAGCACCTCCTCGACGCCGGGCCAGTCGGCGAGGACTGCGGATGCCTCGTCGAGCGGAGGGAGGACCAGGACGATCGCGTCGGCGTCGCCGTCGCGTGCAGAAGAGGTGGACACGGTCAGCTCGGGGTACGGCATGGTCTCCATCCTATGGACGGGTGCGTTCGCTCAGAGCGGGACGGTGGGCGCGCCGAGCCCTCGGGACGTGCTCCTACAGTGGAGTCATGCCCCTGTCTGGTCCCCTCTACGAGCGCATCACGACCGCGCCGCCCGTGCCGGCGGGTCTGCCGCTGGTGGTCGCGTTGACCGGCTTCACGGATGCCGGGTCCGCCGTCTCGCGCGTGGTCGACCACCTGCACACCGAGCTCGACCCGCAGCCCGTGATCACCTTCAATCCGGACGTGCTGTTCGATTACCGCGCCCGCCGTCCCCTCATCACCTTCAACGGCGACCACCTCGAGGACTATCAGCCGCCGCGCCTCGACCTCGCCCTCGTGCACGATTCGCTCGGTCAGCCTTTCGTGCTCCTGTCGGGCTACGAGCCCGATTTCGCCTGGGAGGCCTTCGTCGACACGGTGGTCGGGCTCGCCGAGGGACTGCAGGTGCGATCGGTGACCTGGGTGCACGCGATCCCGATGCCCGTCCCGCACACGCGCCCGCTCGGGACCACCGTGAGCGGCAACCGCGCCGAGCTCACCGAGGCGCACTCCGTGTGGAAGCCGCGCACGCAGGTCCCGTCGACTGCGGGACACCTCCTCGAGTACCGGCTCTCCGACGCGGGTGTGTCGGTGTCGGGCTTCGCGCTGCTGGTGCCCCACTACCTCGCGGAGACGGACTTCCCGGCCGCCGCCATCGCGGCTCTCGACAGCGTCTCGGTCGCGACGGGCCTCGTCTTCGACAGCGACACCCTGCGCGAGGAGAATCGCGAGTACCTCGAGAAGGTCGACGATCAGGTCTCCGCCAGCGAAGAGCTCACCGCGATGCTCGGCAACCTCGAGAACCGCTACGACGCGTACATGGCGGGGTCGACACAGGCCCAGCCGATCATCCACACCGGCGACCTGCCGTCCGCGGACGAGCTCGCCGCGGAGCTCGAACGGTTCCTCGCCAATCGTCCGTCCGGGGACGACGACCGCCGCCCCGGCCTCGGCTGAACCGCACGCCTCATCCCCCCCGGCGGCATTCCGCGGGGGAATGCGCACAAGGTATTCGGTGTTGACACGGGTACGTCCTTCATGCATCCGAGACGTATGAGAGAATGGACGAAATGACCCGTTGTCGGGCCCGTGGAATCGCTTCCGTGCGAGTCCGCAGGACTTGACAAGGGTCTTACTAGTGTCCGAAACCCGGCGGAGTGCCGTCGGTGAAAGGCGAAACGTGACTTCGAGCACGAGGACCACCCGTACACGAGCGGTCGAGGCGATCGACGACGCCGACGCGGTCGAGCCTGAGGCGACGACCACCACGGCGAAGAAGGCCCCGGCTCGCAAGGCCGCGGCGAAGAAGCCGGCCGCGACGAAGGCGTCCCCGGCGAAGGCGCGCGCCAAGAAGTCGGACGACGACGAGGACGACGAGGAAGAGATCGACGAGGCCGAGCTCGACACCGACGCCGGTGACGATGCCTCGGACGACGACGTGAAGAAGGATGCCGATAAGCCGGACGACGAGGACGAGCCGGCGAAGCCGGCGTTCACCGAGCCGCTGCCGACCGGCGCGATCGTCATCTCCTCCTCCGACGACGACGAGGTGCCGGTCTACTCGACGCAGATCACCGGCGCCACGGCCGACCCGGTCAAGGACTACCTGAAGCAGATCGGCAAGGTTCCGCTGCTGAACGCGGCCGAAGAGGTCGAGCTCGCGATGCGCATCGAGGCGGGTCTGTTCGCCGAGGAGAAGCTCTCGCACATGACGGCGGCCGAGAAATCGTCGCAGCTCGGGTTGGACCTGCAGTGGGTCGCCCGTGACGGGCAGCGCGCGAAGAGCCACCTGCTCGGCGCGAACCTGCGTCTGGTGGTCTCACTGGCGAAGCGGTACACCGGTCGCGGAATGCAGTTCCTGGATCTCATCCAGGAGGGCAACCTCGGCCTCATCCGCGCCGTCGAGAAGTTCGACTACACCAAGGGCTTCAAGTTCTCGACCTACGCCACCTGGTGGATCCGACAGGCCATCACGCGTGCCATGGCCGACCAGGCGCGGACCATCCGTATCCCGGTCCACATGGTCGAGGTCATCAACAAGCTGGCGCGCGTGCAGCGGCAGATGCTCCAGGACCTGGGTCGTGAGCCCACCCCCGAGGAGCTCAGCCGCGAGCTCGACATGACTCCCGAGAAGGTCATCGAGGTCCAGAAGTACGGTCGCGAGCCCATCTCGCTGCACACGCCCCTCGGTGAGGACGGCGACAGCGAGTTCGGTGACCTCATCGAGGACACCGAGGCGGTCGTGCCCGCCGACGCGGTTGGCTTCACGATGCTGCAGCGTCAGCTCGAGTCGCTCCTGGACTCCCTGAGCGAGCGTGAGGCGGGCGTGATCCGCATGCGCTTCGGCCTCGGCGACGGCCAGCCGAAGACGCTTGACCAGATCGGCGACACCTTCGGCGTCACGCGCGAGCGCATCCGCCAGATCGAGTCCAAGACGATGGCGAAGCTGCGGCACCCGTCGCGGTCGCAGTCGCTCCGGGACTACCTCGAATGAGCGGCGCCGCGAACGAGGGCAAGGAGCTCACGCGAGCGGTCGACGGCGGAACGTTCGCCCGGATCCCGATCCGGACGCACGTCGTCATGCCGGGGGAGGACATCGACGAGATCGTCGCGACGTACGCCTCACCCGAGCTGCAGCCCGGTGACCTGCTGTTCGTGACGGAGAAGATCGTCGCGATCACACAGGGCCGGTCCTTCCTGGTCGACGACATCACGCCGCGCCCGTTGGCCCGCTTCCTGTCGCGGTACGTCGTGAAGACGAAGTACGGCATCGGTCTGGGCATGCCCGAGACCATGGAGATGGCGCTGCGCGAATGCGGGACGCCCCGCATCCTCTTCGCCGCCGGTGTCGCTGCGATCACGAAGCTGTTCGGACGACGCGGCGACTTCTACCGCATCGCCGGCGACAAGGCCCGGTCGATCGACGGTCCGACACCGCACACGATCCCGCCTTACAACAAGGCGGTCGTGCTGGGACCGAAGGATCCGGCAGCGGTGGCTGCGCGTCTGAAAGACCGCCTCGGAGGCGCCTACGAGGTCGCCGTGGTCGACATCAACGACATCGGCGGCAACATCCTCGGGTCGACGCTCGACAAGGCAGGGGAGCAGCGGCTCGTCCGCATCCTCTCGGACAACCCGCTCGGCCAGGGGCATCAGTCCACGCCGCTCGGCATCATCCGTCCGTCGAAGGCCTGATCGTGGGTGCCGTCCACAGGCTCTATCGCCGTGCCCGCTTCTTCGTGCGCCGCGTCGCGAACTTCGACACCGAGCGCGTCCTGCAGTTCGCGCGGCAGGCCGCGCGCCTCTCGAAGGCGCCGTTGTGGTGGGTCGTGGTGGACATGGCGTGGTGCTCGGTCCGCTACGAGACGACGTTCGAGAACTACTCGGAGTGGGACTTCCGGATCCTCACGGCTCGTGAACGCAAGACGTACATGACCGACCCGAAGTCGTTCCACCTGTCGCGTCGGCTGAACGACAACGCACAGCGCGCGATCTTCGACGACAAGCTGCAGTTCGCGACCCGCTTCGGCCCCGAACTGGGTCGCGAGTGGATCGACCTGGGAACGACGGATGCCGCGGCCTTCGCCGCCTTCGTCGATCGCCACGCTCGCATCATCGCCAAGAACCCGGGCGGCGTCGGCGGAAACGGGATCACCCTGGTGGATTCGGTGGACATCGACGACGTCGAGGAGTTTCGTCAGCGGCTGCTCGCCGATGGGCAGACCCTCGTCGAGGAAGTGCTCGTGCAGCACCCCGACATGGCTGCCCTCTACCCGGGAAGCGTCAACTCGCTCCGCATGGTGTCTTACCTGGACCCCGACGGCGAGGTGCACGTGCTCGCGGGCGTCCTGAAGATCGGCAACGGCGGCGTCATCGACAACTTCAGCAACGGCGGCATGTACACGATGCTCGACGAGAGCGGTCGCGCTCTCCACGCCGCCAGCGACGAGGAGGGGCGGCCATTCGCCGAGCACCCGGCGACGGGAACACCCATCACGGGGTTCCAGGTGCCGCTGTACGGCGAGGTGCTCGAGCTCGTCGACCGCCTCGCTCGTCGTGTCCCCGCATTCCCCTACATCGGATGGGACATCGCCATCACCCCCGACGGCCCCGTCGTCATCGAGGGCAACCACAACTCCGGTGTCTTCCAGTCGAAGCCCTCGGTCTCCGGCATCCGCCGCGGTCTGCTGCCCCGCTACCGCGCCGCGATGCGCTTCTGACCGACCCGAACCGAAGGGACCGTCATGCGTCGCATCCGTGTCCGCCTGCAGTACCTCCTCCGACGCGCCCGCAAGCTCCGGCCGGGAAACCTCGTCGAGTTCGCCCGCACCGTGCAGCGGGTCTCGAAGGCGCCGTTGCCGGTGATCATCGCCGACATGCTCTGGTGCTCCGTGCGCTATGACATGGCTTTCCGCGACTACGCGGTGTGGGATATCCGGCTCCTGAACGCCCGCGAGCGCAAGACCTGGATGACGCACCCCAAGTCGTTCCGCATCACGAAGATGTACAACACGCCCGAGGGGCGGTCGAAGCTCGAGGACAAGCGGCGCTTCGCGCGGGAATACGCCGACCTGCTCGGTCGCGAGACGGTCGACCTGCGCGACGTCGACGACGCTCAGCTGGCTGCCTTCCTCTCGCGGCATCCACGCGTGCTGGCGAAGCCGAACGAGGGTCACGGGGGCGGGGGTATCGAGCTCCACGAGGTGACCTCGGACGTCGACGCGGCGCGGTTCCGCGCCGAGGTCACCGCGAAGGGGCAGACGGTGCTCGACGAGTTCATCGTGCAGCACCCCGAGATGTCGGCGCTCTATCCGGACGCGGTGAACACCGTGCGCCTGATCACGTTCCTCGACGGGGAGGACCGTGTGCACCTGCTCGCTGCCGTCCTGCGCATCGGCAACGGCGACGTGATCGACAACTTCGCCTCGGGCGGCATGTTCACGATGCTCGACGACGAGGGTGTCGCGCTGTATCCGGGCGTCGACAAGAACAGCAACGTCTACCGGGAGCATCCGGCGACGGGGACGCCGATCGTCGGGTTCCAGGTCCCGCTCTACAGCGAGGTCCTCGACCTCGTCGCCGCCCTCGCGCGCCGCACACCCGAGGCGCCCTACGTCGGCTGGGACATCGCGATCACCGTGAACGGCCCCGTCGTCATCGAGGGCAACCACAATTCGAGCGTGTTCCAGCCGAAGCCGTCGGCGTCGGGCGTGCGCACCGGCCTGCTCCCCGTCTACCAGGCTGCCGTCGGGTTCTGATCCGGGACGTACGCGAAGGCCCCCTGCACTGCAGGGGGCCTTCGTCGTGATCGGGATGCCGCGGCTCAGACCGATTCGGTCAAGCGGGCTGTCTCGTCGTGCCACGAGGTGGCGACGGCGCGGAGCTTCTCCTCGTACTTGCGGCCGTGGTGGGCGCAGAACAGGAGTTCGCTCCCGTTGACCTCGGCGGCGATGTAGGCCTGGGCTCCGCAGGAGTCGCAGCGATCCATCGCCGTCAGGCGGTGTTCGAGGACGGCTCCGGGCTCGGTGGTGGTCGACGTGCTCATGTCAGGTGCCTCCTCGTACTGCTCAAGACGGGTGAACTGTCAGGCAATACAACCACGCGGATGTTGCCGGTATGCCGCCATTGCATGACATTTCGCTGTGCGCGTACGGTATGCGTCCGCTGTGCGTGACGACCTCGTGACGGCGTGTGTGTCGGTCGGAGTCGTGTCGGGGGCGCCGCATACGATGGGAGATCGTGACAGCCGAGTATTCCGCCCATCATCTCCAGGTCCTGGAAGGGCTCGAGGCCGTGCGCAAGCGGCCCGGCATGTACATCGGATCGACGGACTCCCGCGGGCTCATGCACTGCCTGTGGGAGATCATCGACAACTCCGTCGACGAGGCCCTCGGCGGGTACGGCGACCGCATCGAGATCATCCTGCACGCCGACGGGAGCGTCGAGGTCCGTGACCGGGCCCGTGGCATCCCGGTCGACGTCGAGCCGCGCACCGGTCTCACCGGTGTCGAGGTCGTCTTCACGAAGCTGCACGCCGGCGGCAAGTTCGGTGGCGGCTCGTACGCGGCATCCGGCGGTCTTCACGGCGTCGGCGCGTCCGTCGTCAACGCGCTCTCGGAACGACTCGACGTCGAAGTCGACCGCGCCGGCAAGACGTACGCGATGTCCTTCCACCGGGGTGAGCCGGGTGTGTTCGAGGGCGATTCGCCGTCGTCCGGATTCCGGCCGTTCGAGAAGTCGAGCGAGCTGCGCGTCGTCGGCAAGGCGGCCAAGGGTGTCACGGGTACGCGCATCCGCTACTGGGCGGATCGGCAGATCTTCACGAAGGACGCAGCGTTCGATCTCAGCGAGCTCGAGCAGCGCGCGCGTCAGACCGCGTTCCTGGTCCCCGGCCTCGAGATCGTCATCGTCGACCAGCGGACGGCGGACACCGTCGAGACCAGCTATCGCTTCGACGGCGGCATCTCGGAGTTCGCCGATTTCCTCGCCCCCGACGCTCCGATCACGGACACGTGGCGCCTGACCGGCACCGGCACGTTCACCGAGACGGTGCCCGTCCTGCAGGCCTCCGGAGCGATGGTGCCCACCGAGGTGCAGCGCGAGTGCGAGGTCGACATCGCGCTGCGTTGGGGCACGGGGTACGAGACGGTGACCCGCTCGTTCGTGAACATCATCGCGACGCCGAAGGGCGGCACGCATCAGCAGGGCTTCGAGCAGGGCCTCATGAAGACCCTCCGCGGTCAGATCGAGGCAGGCGCCCGCAAGCTGAAGGTGGGCGCGAACGACAAGATCGAGAAGGACGACATCCTCGCAGGCCTGTCCGCGGTCCTCACCGTGCGTCTTCCGGAGCCGCAGTTCGAGGGCCAGACCAAGGAGATCCTGGGCACCCCCGCCGTCCGCAACATCGTGACGTCCGTCGTGTCGAAGGAGCTGGCCGCGAAGTTCGCCTCGCCCAAGCGTGACGACAAGGCGCAGACGGCGCTTCTGCTCGAGAAGATCGTCTCCGAGATGAAGGCGCGCATCTCGGCGCGTACGCACAAAGAGACGCAACGCCGGAAGAACGCCCTCGAGTCGTCCTCTCTGCCGACCAAACTCGCCGATTGCCGGACGAATGACGTCGCCGAGTCGGAGCTCTTCATCGTCGAGGGTGACTCGGCGCTCGGGACGGCCAAGCACGCGCGCAACAGCGAGTACCAGGCGCTCCTGCCGATCCGCGGCAAGATCCTGAACGTCCAGAAGGCGTCGATCAGCGACATGCTGTCCAACGCCGAGTGCGCGGCGATCATCCAGGTGATCGGCGCGGGCTCCGGTCGCTCGTTCGACCTCGAGGCGGCGCGCTACGGCAAGATCATCCTGATGAGCGACGCCGACGTCGACGGCGCGCACATCCGTACGCTGCTGCTCACCCTGTTCTTCCGGTACATGCGACCCCTCATCGAGGAGGGCCGGGTGTACGCGGCCGTGCCGCCGTTGCACCGCGTCGTCGTGATCAATCCGGGGTCGAAACCGAACGAGACGATCTACACCTACAGCGAGCAGGAACTCCATACGTTGCTGGCGAAGCTCACGAAGGCGGGCAAGCGCTGGCAGGAGCCGGTGCAGCGCTACAAAGGCCTCGGCGAGATGGACGCCGATCAGCTCGCCACGACCACGATGGACCGCGCCGGGCGGACCCTCCGCCGGGTGCGTGTGCAGGACGCCGAGGTGGCGTCGACGGTGTTCGAGCTGCTGATGGGGTCGGAGGTGGCGCCGCGCCGCGACTTCATCGTCACATCGAGCGAACGTCTCGACCGCGAGCGCATCGACGCGTGACCATGGGGTCGTGCGGCAGTAGCGTGAGCGCATGAGCTCCCACCGTGTCGACGCGCCCGTGATCGCCGCAGGCGAGAAGCCGAAGGGTCCGGCGTCCTACTTCCCGAGCATCGAGAAGACCTACGGACAGCCCGTCCAGCACTGGTTGGACCTCGCCGCGGACGCGCTCGACACGAAGACCCACATGGAGGCGGTCGGTCTTCTCAAGGACGAGCACGGGCTGGGTCACGGCCACGCCAATGCGATCGTCGCCTACGTCAAGGCCAAGCTGAAGGCCTGAGTCACAGACGCCGCTCGTGCCGACGCGGCTTGAGATGAGCCGGGGCATCGGAAGCCGGCACCCACTCGCACGTGAACGAGCCGCGGTAGCCGAAGAGGAAGCCGAAGCGGTCGTTGATGACGCGAAGGTCGACGTGGAAGCGGCCATCGGACTCGTCGAACCGCTCCCGGAGCGTCGCGCGGCCGCTGAAGAGCATCGGGAAGCGGAAGGCGATGGGGCCTTCGTAGAAACGTTGCGCGCCACTGCGCAGGAGCAACGACCCGTCGGGCTCCGCGGTCACGTCGAGGTCGACGGCGAGGTGCTGATGCGTGCCCAGGTAGTCGACGATCCCCTGAGGACCCGCCACCATCGTCGCGTCGAAGCGGCGGTCTCTTGCACTGACCCGGTAGTGACGGACGAACGTGACGGTCTCCCGTCCGAAGGGATCGACATAGGGATAGTTCGCGATGGTGAAAGGCACATCCGATCCCACGTCCGGGACGAGGATGTTGCGGAGTCGCCCGATCTGCAGGAACGGCACCGTCCACCACGGCCCGCGCCTGATCTCGGTCATCACGCCGCGACCCACGCAGGCCTCGGCGTTCGTCACACCGATGTCGAAGCGGCGCTGCAGCTGGGGGTGCAGGCGGTCGAACCCGTCGCCCATGGCAGTGCGGAAGAGCGAGGTCATGACGGATCCCGCAGGGTGGCGAGGGTCGCGGGTGCGCCGTCGAGAGCGTGTCGCCCGGCCGGCCGACGACCGCAGCGTGCCGCACGCGGCCGGTCCGAACGGCTCCAGGCGAAGACCGTTCGAAGGGGCCAACGCTCCGGCGGCACTCCCGTCTCGGCCCAGATGCGCAGGCGGTCGAAGCTCCACGCGGTCGCCCAGCCGATGAGCGGACGCACGAGGATGTCGAGGAGTCCCCAGCCCGCGTCGTAGTCGTATCCCGTGACGAAGCGGACGCGGCCGTCGGGGAGGGGGAGGTAGCGCCAGTACCCGCGGCCACCACGAATCGGGGAGAGCCGGTCGCGTGTGGAGAAACGCAGGGCTGACGTGCGGGAGCCGTCGGGCCGCCGCCGCTCGCCGAGGCTGATACCCGTCCCGCGGACGGTGTGGAGCGGAGTCTCGCGCTCGTAGGTGAACCGTCTCGCTCCGGAGGCATCCGTCTCGGTGGGGGTGATGCGCGAGAACCGCACGTCCCATCGCGGGTGCAGATCGGTGTCCTGCGTCAGCGTCCAGATGCGCTCCATGGGCGCCGCGATGTCGATCTCCACGTGAATGCCGCGCCGACGCATCTGCGGCTCTCAGGACACCGCGGTGCCGATGGCGCCGATGACCGCATCGAGGGTCTGTCCCGACGCGTCGCGTTTCGCGCCGGGGTCCGGCAGCTGGCGCACGGCGCCGTCGGTACCCACGGCGCGAGGTGCACCGCCGATCCAGGCGAGCATCAGCGAGTCCTCGCCGCGGAGGAAGCGCTGTGCGCGCACACCGCCCGTCGCGCGTCCCTTTGCGGGGAACTCGCTGAAGGCCGAGACCTTGGCAGACCCGGCGTCGGTGCCCGGCAGCGCGGCGGTCGAGCCTGCGACGGTCGCGACGACGGTGTCCTCCGTCGCGATGACCGCGGTGAAAGCGATCACGCGGGCGCCCTCCGAGAGCCGGATTCCGGCCATGCCACCGGCCGAGCGTCCCTGCGGGCGCACGGCGGTGGCGTCGAAACGGAGCAGCTGCGCGTCGCTCGCGACGAAGACGAGCTCGACGTCGTCCGCCGCGAGAGCGGCGCCCACAACCGTGTCGCCGGGCTTGAGCGCGATGATCTCCACGTCCGGCTTGCCCGCCGGCAGCTCCGTCGCGGCGACCCGCTTCACGACACCGTGGGCGGTGCCCAGCGCGATCGGCGCGTCGCCCGTGAGCGGGACGATCGCCACGACGTGCTCGTTCGCGCTGAGGCCCAGGTACTGGTCGGCGCGCGTGCCCGCCGCGAGCTGCACCGAGTTCGCCGGGACGGAGGGGAGATCGACGGGCGTGAACCGCACCAGGCGGCCCGCGGTCGTCACCGCGCCGAGATCGCCGCGCGTCGTCGCATCCACGGCGCAGCGGATGGCGTCGTGCTTCGAGCGTCGGGCGGGAGCAACGATGCCCCCTCCCGGCACATCGGGCACGAGCTCGGCGCGGACCATGCGGCCCGTCGCGGACAGGAAGACACGACACGGCGCGTCGGCGATCTGGAGGTCGGTGGGC
Source organism: Microbacterium oleivorans (assembly GCF_023715745.1). Classification (GTDB taxonomy): domain Bacteria; phylum Actinomycetota; class Actinomycetes; order Actinomycetales; family Microbacteriaceae; genus Microbacterium; species Microbacterium oleivorans_D. Next base: position 301,346 of record NZ_JAMBOV010000003.1, read on the forward strand.
GCGGCGGCGCGACCGCGCGGCGCGACCTGACCGCCGTTCATCAGCAGCGTGCGCCGCGGCGTGCCGAAGGCGTCAGCCGCGGCATCCAACTCCTCGGCGACCTGGCGACGCAGCAGCACATCGCTGGCCAGCAGCTCCTCGAGCGCGGCGATGTCGGCTTTCAGGGTGTCGCGCTCGCTCTCGAGCTCGACGCGCGAGAACTTCGTCAGCCGGCGCAGGCGGAGCTCGAGGATGTACTCGGCCTGCGGCTGCGACAGGTCGAAGACGTCCATGAGTCGCGTCCGCGCCTGGTCGCTGTCGTCCGACGTCCGGATGACCTGGATGACCTCGTCGATGTCGAGGATCGCGATGAGGAGGCCCTCCACGAGGTGCAGGCGTTCCTGCTTGCGGGCCAGGCGGTACCGGCTCCGGCGTGTGACGACCTGGATGCGATGGTCGAGGTACACCCGGAGGAGGTCCTTGAGCCCGAGCGTCTGCGGCTGCCCGGCGACGAGGGCGACGTTGTTGATGCCGAAGGAGTCCTCGAGCGGCGTCAGACGGTAGAGCTGCTCGAGCACGGCGTTCGGGTCGAACCCCGTCTTGACGCCGATGACCAGACGCAGTCCGTTGTTGCGATCGGTCAGATCGGTGAGGTCGGAGATGCCGGTCAGCTTCTTCGCGGTGACGGCGTCGCGGATCTTCTCCATGACGCGCTCCGGCCCGACCATGTACGGGAGTTCGGTGACGACGATGCCGGTGCGACGCGGACCGAGGGACTCGATGGACGTCTTCGCCCGCGTGCGGAACGAACCCCTCCCGGTCTCGTAGGCCTCTTTGATGCCGTCGAGTCCGACGATGACGCCACCGCCGGGCAGGTCGGGTCCCGGCACGAACTCCATGAGCTCATCGAGAGTGGCGTCCGGGTGCTCGAGCAGGTGGATGGCGGCGGACACGACCTCGATGAGGTTGTGGGGCGCCATGTTCGTCGCCATGCCGACGGCGATGCCGGTCGCGCCGTTCACCAGCAGGTTCGGGAAGGCCGCGGACAGCACCTCGGGCTGCTGGAACTGTCCGTCGTAGTTGGGGATGAAATCGACGACGTCCTCGTCGAGGTTCTCCGTGAGCGCGAGAGCGGATGCCGCGAGTCGGACCTCGGTGTACCGCGCCGCCGCCGGTCCGTCGTCGAGTGAGCCGAAGTTGCCGTGGCCGTCGACGAGCGGGACCCGCAGCGCGAAGTCCTGAGCGAGGCGGACGAGGGCGTCATAGATGGCGGAGTCGCCGTGCGGGTGGAGTTTCCCCATGACGTCGCCGACGACGCGGGCGCTCTTCACGTGCCCGCGATCGGGCCGCAGCCCCATCTCGGACATCTGGAACAGGATGCGGCGCTGTACCGGCTTGAGGCCGTCGCGCGCATCCGGCAGCGCGCGCGAGTAGATGACCGAGTAGGCGTACTCCAGGAACGAGCCCTGCATCTCGTCGGCGAGGTCGACGTCCTCGATGCGTTCAGCGGCGGGCGGGGGTGGGGGCGTACGCGATGCCATGGCCTCGATCGGTCCTCGGGAGATGCTGCGGTGATGCTGCCAGGGGTCGGGACGGCGTCTGAGCACCGTGTGGGAGACTGACCCGGATGACTGCCAGCCTACCCGCGGACCCGCCGTCGGCCCGGAGCCTCACCGGTGTCGTGCCGCAGATCCTGGCGTCGTTGCAGGGTCGTGGCGACTGGTTCACGCCGGCCAGATCGGCGATCGTCGTGATGGTCGACGGACTGGGCCGGGCGAACCTCACCGCCCGCGCCGGGTACGCGCGCTTCCTCGCAGGGCGGATGACGAAGAAGGATGCCGCCCGCACCGTCTTCCCTGCGACCACGGCGGCGGCGCTGACGAGTCTTCTCACGGGGGAGTCACCCGGCCGCCATGGTCTGGTCGGCTATCGCGTTCGGGTCCCGGGAACCGACCTGGCGCCGAACCAGCTGAAGGGGTGGGAGAGCGACGGGCTCGACCCGCTGACCTGGCAGCGGAGTGCTCCGATCCTCGAGCGCGAGACGGCGGCGGGGAGGCCGTGCTTCGTCGTCTCGTCGCCGCGGTACGCCACGACCGGGTTCACCCGTGCGCTGCAGCGCGGCGCCGAGTTCGTGGGCGCACCGACGATCGCGGACCGGATGGAACGTTCCGCGGACCTCGCCCTGCAGCATCCGGGGGCACTGGTGTACACCTACGTCCCGGAGCTCGACACCATCGCTCACGCCCGCGGATGGGAGAGCGACGAGTGGTCGGCGGGACTCGAGACGGTGGATGCCGCGGCCCGACGACTCGACGAGGCGATCGGCTCCCACGCCGGCGCGGTGCTGACCGCCGACCACGGAATCGTCGACGTGCCTCGGCACCGGCACCTGCTCCTGCAGGACGGCAGTCCTCTCGTGGCGGACGTCCGGATCGTCGGCGGCGAACCGCGGATGCTGCATCTGTACACGGAAGACGGGCGGGCCGCCGATGTGCTGCGCCGGTGGCGGGAAGCCGAGGCCGGCAGATCGTGGGTGGTGTCACGCGACGAAGCGGTCGCTGCAGGGCTCTTCGGTGAGATCGTGGACCCCGAGGTGCTCCCGCGGATCGGGGACGTCCTCGTCGCGGCGCGGGCCACCGTCGCCTACTACGACGACCGGGAGAGCGACAAGAGGCCGCAGGGCATGATCGGGCAGCACGGCTCACTGACCGATCAGGAACGCGTCGTCCCGCTGGTGCGTTTGGGCACGTTCGCCTGAAGCTCAGCCGTCCTCGGTGCGGGCGCCGAAGACGATCTCATCCCAGGACGGCATCGAGGTGCGTCCGCGACGGCGGGTCTGCTCCGCCGGTGCCTCGGGCGACGCCTCGGGCTCTGCGGGAGCGGGGTCGGCCGGAGCTGCGTCCTCCGTGGTCTCGAACGTGTCGAAGAGAGCGACCGGGGTCGACGACCTCTGTTCGGTCTGCTCGCTCGGCATCGGCTCGCGCTGTCCGCGTCGGCGACGCAACGCCTCGAGGAGATCGGCGGTCTCGGCCGACGTCACGGGAGCGTCCGGAGCGCGCTTGATCGCTGCCTGCTGGACCGCCGGGGACGAGGCCGCCCGGTCATCAGCGGGATCTGCGGAGGTGTCGGATGTGACGACGCCGCGAGGACCGAAGGACTCGCTGTCGAACCGCGTGGCGTCCTTCTGCGGGCTGGTGTCGAGAGCGCGCAGACGCGGGATGAGGCCCTCCGGGAGGGATCCCTGGCGGGAGAGCTGGCTCGCGTCGGAGTTCTGCGGTGCGAGCGACGAGCGGCGCGGGTCGAACGACCACCGTGCGTCGTGCTCCACCTCGCCGACGGTGAACTCGAGCTTGACGGTCCAGCCGTTCTGGTCCTTCCAGCTCGTCCAGCGCTCGCCCGTGGCACCCGCCTCGGTCAGCTTCGCGCGGACCGCGTTGCCGAAGGTGGGCTGCGCGCCGGGATCGAGCTCACCTCCGATCAGGACGGTGACGGCGAGGGCCTGGCCCACGATGTGCTCGCGCTCCGCGAGGACGGGGCCCTCGAAGCGCTGGACGTCCTCGACGCGGACGCCGAGGAGCTGCGCGACGTCCTCCGCCGACATGCCGGCCCGGATGTGCGCCTGGATGTCGCGGGGATTGGGGCGCGCGAGGCGGGGCTCCGCGTCGCGCTGCAGGCGGCGCAATTGCGTGCGCAGCGCCTCGTCGACGGCGAGCGAGAACCGGTCGCCGGCGTCGGTCGCGAGCATGAGGCGACCGTCCTCGGTGCCGATCACTTTGAGCTGTTCCATGCGGACGTCCTCCAGATCCAGCGTGTGCGCCCATGGTGTCACGGAGGGGGCCCCGCGACGGGAATATCCGGGGCGTGCCGCGAGTTTGCGGTGAGGCCCCTCCGAAAGGCGGCGGCGACCCGGCGGCCCATTTGCGATTCACCGGTGCGTGATGCAAACTATGGCCGCCCGAACGGGCCGCACCCCACTGCAACACCCGAAAGTTGAGACGTTCCCGAATGGCCACGGATTACGACGCCCCCCGCAAGACCGAAGACGACAGCGAGTCGATCGAGGCTCTCAAGGAACGCGTCCCGGACAAGATGTCCGGCTCGGTCGACGTCGAGGACTCCGACAACCCGAGCGGTTTCGAACTGCCCGGTGCCGACCTCTCCGACGTCGACCTCGACGTCGTCGTCCTGCCTCCGCAGGAGGACGAGTTCACGTGTGTCGAGTGCTTCCTGGTGAAGCACCGCACCCAGATCGACCACCAGACCTCGATCGGTGCCATCTGCACCGAGTGCGCGGCCTGAGCCGCCCGATATCAGCGACCCCGCTGTGCGCGGGTGATCATCGCCGCCACCCGCTCGGGTGTGCGGGACGAGAACACCCAGCGTGCGGTGGGGTCGTCGTCGTCTGTGACCGGAACCCGGACGACGCCGTCGATGCCGCCGCGGAGCAGGTGCCAGTCGTCGCGTCGCAGTTCGCCGCCGCGTGCCGAGCGGGCCGCCTCGCCGGCGAGGATCTCGGGCTCGCCGAGCTCGTCCACCGGGATGTGGGCGCGTCCGACGCGCAGCTCCCCTTCGCTGACGGACACGACCGGGGCGGCGACGATGAGGGCCGAGACGAGTCCGACACCGACGGCCAGACCGACCACGAGCGCGAGTGTCGTGTCGATGGGGGAGAAGGCCACGGCGGCCATCGGCGCGCACACGGCAGCGCTGACCAGAAGCCACAACGACGGGCTCAGCCGCTCGCGATAGGAGGGCGGAGCGGTGCGGTCGATGTTGTGCATTAGCCTCGGGGGGTGATGGATACCGTGGACGTTCCCATTATCTCGGCTCAGGTTCCCGTCTACGCGCACCCGGGCGACGCCGGCGCCGACCTCGTCGCGACGGAGCAGGTACGACTCGCCCCCGGACAGCGCGCCCTGATCGGCACCGGTGTGCGCATCGCCCTGCCCGACGGCTACGTCGCCTTCGTCGTGCCGCGCAGCGGGTTGGCGGCCAAGCACGGCATCACCGTGGTCAACTCCCCGGGGACGGTGGACGCCGGTTACCGGGGCGAGATCAAGGTGACGCTCTTGAACACGGATGCCGCCGAGGCCTTCGACGTCGCCCCCGGCGACCGCATCGCGCAGCTCATCGTCATGCCCGTCTCGCGGGCGACCTTCCTCCCCGTCGACACGCTTCCCGACAGCGTGCGCGGTGACGGGGGATTCGGATCCACCGGCTACACGACAGGACACTCCGCATGAGCGACGAGCTCGCACCCAAGTCGGCACCGAGCGATCGTGCCAGCAACGGTCCCTTCGACGAGGCGGAAGCCAACCCCGTCCGTCCCTACATCGATCTCGGCGGGGTGAAGGTGCTGCCCCGCGAGGGGCTCAACCTCCGGCTCGAGGTCGAGGAGCAGACCAAGCGCATCGTCGCCGTCGGCCTCGATTACGCCGGTTCGACGCTGCAGGTCCAGCCCTTCGCGGCACCTCGCTCGAGCGGTCTCTGGGAGGAGACCCGCGAGCAGATCCGCCAGCAGGTCCGTCAGCAGGGCGGTCGTGTGGAGGAGCGCGAGGGGCCGCTCGGTCCCGAACTGCTCGCGGAGGTCCCTGTGGCCGGCGCCGACGGCGCCGCGGGCAAGCGTCTCGCGCGATTCGTCGGCGTCGACGGCCCCCGCTGGTTCCTGCGCGGAGTGATCGGCGGTGCCGCAGCGAGCGACATCGACGCCGCCGCGCAGGTCGAGGACCTCTTCCGGTCGATCGTGGTGGTGCGGGGCGCGACGCCCATGCCGCCGCGCGACCTCATCCCGCTGAAGATGCCCGCCTCTCCCGGCAGCGCATGACGACCCCGCAGGACCGCGCCGGAGCCGAGGACCCTTCGGCAGAGCGCCACGACCTGGTGCCACCGGCGGCGTCCGACTCCCCGACGGCATCAGAACTGCTCGGACAGGCGCTGGGCGGTGCAGCCAAGCGTGCCGGCCTGGATCCGGCGGAGGATGCGACGACGGGGCACGTCGTGTGGCGGGCGATGGGCGGCTGGCGCGGGATCGCCGAGTCCGTCCTCCCCGGCCTCGTGTTCGTCGTCCTCTTCACCATCACCGGCCAGGACCTGGTGCTCTCCCTCGTGGCGTCGGTCGGGCTCGCAGCCGTCTTCACGATCATCCGGCTCGTCCAACGGTCGCCCGCGGCAGCCGCCTTCGGCGGTCTGGTCGCGACCGGTGTCGCCGCCGCTCTGGCGCTGTTCACCGGCCGGGGCGAGGACAATTTCGTCCCCGGGCTGATCACCAACGCCGCGTACGGCACGGGCCTGCTGGTGTCCGCGCTCATCGGCTGGTCCCTCATCGGCCTGGCCGTGGGCTTCCTCATGAACGAGGGAACCGCGTGGCGCGCCGACCGCCGCAAGCGGCGCGCCTTCTTCTGGCTCACGATCGCCTGGGCGGCGCTGTTCTACGCCCGGCTCGCCGTGCAACTGCCGCTGTACCTGGCGGGCGAGGTGGCTGCGCTGGGAACGCTGAAGCTCATCATGGGCCTGCCGTTGTTCGCACCCATGGTCGCCGTCACGTGGCTCGCCGTGCGCGCCCTGTACCCGCCCCGCGGTACCCGGCTCGACGAGAGCTGAGGAACCGCCCCGTTCGGGCCCAGGGGCTGGTTGACTGAGCCCATGGACGCGGTCCCGATGTTCCCGCTCGGCAGTGTGCTCTTTCCGCACACGCCGCTCGCGCTGCGGGTCTTCGAGCCGAGGTACTTGACGATGATCGGCCGGCTCCTCGACGCGGAGGACCCTTCGTTCGGCGTCGTCCTCATCGAGCGCGGCTTCGAAGCCGGCGGCGGCGACGAGCGGGCCATGCTCGGGACGATGGCGCGCATCGTCCGTGTCGAGGCGGGGGCCGCAGACCTCTTCGTCATCGCGGTGGGCGACGAGCGCGTCGCCGTGGACCGGTGGGGGGACGACGACCCGCATCCGATCGCCGATCTGTCGCCCGTACCGCCGCTGGAGTGGGACGACGCGCTGCTTCCGCTGCGGCGGGAGGTCGAGCGCATCGTCCGCCGGGTCGCGACCTTGGCGTCGGTCCTCGACGAGGCTCGGTGGGATCCGGATGCCGAACTCGCCGACGACCCCGTCGCCTCGACCTGGCAGCTCGCCGCCATGGCACCGCTGGGGGAGTACGACCGTTTCCGCCTGCTGGGCGCGACCACTCTCGAGGGACTGATCGGGATGCTGCGACAGATGTGTTTGGACGAGGAGCCGGTCCTCATCGCCCGAGCCGCGGATGCCGCCGACACGGATGACGACGACGCCTGAGAACACGCGTTCGGCGCCTTGGTGAGGTATCTTGATATCAAGATAAATTTCGCCCGCCGCGGTAAGGCAGACCTCACTAGCCGCCGGGACCGGGCGGGGCGAAGATGGGAGGGCCGGCTCACGCCGCGCCCGCCGACGAAGGAGAGCACACGTGTCCACTGTTGACAGCTTCGGTGCGAAGAGCACACTCACGGTCGGCGACACCGACTACGAGATCTTCCGCATCGACACCGTTCCCGGCTACGAGAAGCTTCCGTACAGCCTCAAGATCCTCCTCGAGAACCTGCTGCGCACCGAGGACGGTGCCAACGTCACCAAGGAGCAGATCGAGGCTCTCGGCAACTGGCAGCCCGACGCGGAGCCGAACACCGAGATCCAGTTCACACCCGCACGCGTCGTGATGCAGGACTTCACGGGTGTCCCCTGCATCGTCGACCTCGCGACCATGCGCGAGGCGGTCACGGCCCTCGGCGGCGACCCCAACAAGATCAACCCGCTGTCGCCGGCCGAGATGGTCATCGACCACTCCGTCATCGCCGACCTCTTCGGCAGCGAGAACGCCCTCGAGCGCAACGTCGAGATCGAGTACGAGCGCAACGGTGAGCGCTACCAGTTCCTCCGCTGGGGCCAGACGGCTTTCGATGATTTCAAGGTCGTCCCGCCGGGCACCGGCATCGTCCACCAGGTCAACATCGAGCACCTCGCCAAGGTGGTCTACGACCGCACCGTCGACGGCGTTCTGCGCGCCTACCCCGACACCTGCGTCGGCACCGACTCGCACACCACGATGGTGAACGGTCTGGGAGTGCTCGGCTGGGGCGTCGGCGGGATCGAGGCCGAGGCCGCCATGCTCGGCCAGCCCGTCTCGATGCTCATTCCGCGCGTGGTCGGCTTCAAGCTGACCGGCGAGATCCCCGCGGGCGTGACCGCGACCGACGTCGTCCTCACCATCACGGACATGCTCCGCAAGCACGGCGTCGTCGGCAAGTTCGTCGAGTTCTACGGCGAGGGCGTCGCTCAGGTGCCCCTCGCCAACCGCGCCACGATCGGCAACATGAGCCCCGAGTTCGGCTCGACGGCAGCGATGTTCCCCGTCGACGACGTCACGCTGGACTACCTGCGCCTCACCGGCCGCGACGAGCAGACCGTCGCCCTCGTCGAGGCCTACGCGAAGGCGCAGTCGCTCTGGCACGACCCGGCCCGCGACCTCAGCTTCAGCGAGTTCATGGAGCTCGACCTCTCCACCGTCGTCCCCTCCATCGCCGGTCCGAAGCGTCCGCAGGACCGCATCCTGTTGTCCGAGGCGAAGAACCAGTTCGAGAAGGACATCCTCAACTACGCGGATGCCGCCGAGGAGGACTCCGTCGAGATCGAGGGGACGTTCCCGGCGTCCGACCCGGGCACCGCTCCCGGTGTCGAGCACGAGACGGTGTCGGCCGAGGGTGTCTCGCACCAGCACGAGCACGAGCACGTGCCCTCGATGATCTCGAGCGGCCCGCGCCACGCGGCATCCAAGCCGGTCAAGGTCACGACGCCCGATGGGCAGTCCTACATGCTCGACAACGGCGCGGTGACACTCGCCGCCATCACGTCGTGCACGAACACGTCGAACCCGTCGGTCATGATCGCCGCGGGCCTTCTCGCGAAGAAGGCGACCGACAAGGGCCTGAAGCGCAAGCCCTGGGTGAAGACCACGCTCGGCCCGGGCTCGAAGGTCGTCACCGACTACTACGAGAAGTCCGGCCTCGACAAGGCGCTCGAGGCCCTCGACTTCTACACCGTCGGGTACGGGTGCACGATCTGCATCGGCAACTCCGGTCCGCTCATCGACGAGGTCTCGGCGGCCATCAACGAGAACGACCTCGCGGTCACCGCGGTCCTCTCGGGCAACCGCAACTTCGAGGGCCGCATCAGCCCCGACGTGAAGATGAACTACCTCGCGTCGCCGCCGCTGGTCGTCGCCTACGCCCTCGCCGGCTCGATGAACTTCGACTTCGAGACCGATGCGCTCGGCAAGGACGCGAACGGCGACGACGTGTTCCTGAAGGACATCTGGCCCTCGCCCGACGAGGTCCAGGAAATCATCGACCACTCGATCTCGCGCGAGCAGTTCATCAAGCAGTACTCGACCGTCTTCGACGGCGACGAGCGCTGGAAGAACCTCCCGACGCCGACCGGGCCCGTCTTCGAATGGGACGAGGACTCGACGTACGTCCGTAAGGCGCCGTACTTCGACGGCATGGAGCGCACCCCGGCCCCCGTCACCGACATCTCGGGTGCGCGCGTGATGGCGACCCTCGGCGACTCGGTCACCACCGACCACATCAGCCCGGCCGGGAACATCAAGGCGGGCACCCCCGCCGCGCAGTACCTCACCGAGCACGGCGTCGCCCAGAAGGACTTCAACTCCTACGGCTCGCGCCGCGGGAACCACGAGGTCATGATTCGCGGGACGTTCGCCAACATCCGGCTCAAGAACGAGATCGTGGCGGCGGTCAACGACGGCAAGGTCGTCGAGGGCGGGTTCACGCGCGACTTCACGCAGCCCGGCGGCCCGCAGTCCTACATCTACGACGCGAGCCAGAACTACCAGGCGCAGGGCACCCCGCTCGTCGTCTTCGGCGGCAAGGAGTACGGCTCGGGGTCGTCGCGTGACTGGGCGGCCAAGGGCACGAGCCTGCTGGGCGTCAAGGCGGTCATCACCGAGAGCTTCGAGCGGATCCACCGGTCGAATCTGATCGGCATGGGTGTCGTCCCGCTCCAGTTCCCCGCCGGGGAGAGCTGGGCCTCGCTCGGCCTCGACGGGACCGAGATCGTGTCGATCACCGGCCTCGAGCAGCTGAACGAGGGTGTCACCCCGAAGACGGTCAAGGTCGTCGCGGAGCCCAGCGAGTTCTCGCCCGAGGGCAAGGAGACCGTCGAGTTCGACGCGGTCGTGCGCATCGACACCCCCGGTGAGGCGGACTACTACCGCAACGGCGGCATCCTGCAGTACGTGCTGCGCTCGCTCGTCTGACGCCCGTTGTCAAGAGGACCCCGGCTCCGCGTGGAGTCGGGGTCCTCTCGCGTAGCGCCACGTAGACTCTCGACATGAGTCTTCTCGAGGGAATTACCGGGCCGCGTGACCTCGACCGATTCTCGAGCGAGGAGCTGCACGTCCTGGCTGACGAGATCCGGACCTTTCTCGTCGAGAACGTCTCGCGCACCGGCGGGCACCTCGGACCGAACCTCGGCGTCGTCGAGCTGACGATCGCGCTGCACCGGGTGTTCGACTCGCCGAACGACCCGATCATCTTCGACACCGGGCATCAGTCCTACGTCCACAAGCTGCTGACGGGCCGTCAGGACTTCTCGAAGCTCCGCTCGCGCGGCGGCCTGGCCGGGTACCCGCAGCGGTCGGAGAGCCCGCACGACGTCGTCGAGTCCTCCCACGCCTCGAGCTCGCTGAGCTGGGCGGACGGCGTCTCCCGGGCACTCACCCGTACGGGCCGCAAGGACCGCCACGTCGTCGCGGTCGTCGGGGACGGCTCGCTCACCGGCGGCATGACGTGGGAGGCGCTCAACAACATCTCCGACGACAACGACCGCAACCTCGTCATCGTCGTCAACGACAACGGCCGGTCGTACGCGCCGACGATCGGCGGCATGGCCCGCTACCTCAACCGTGTCCGTACCGCGGACAGCTACCAGACGTTGCGCCGCAGCTCCGCGCACGTCTCGCGACTGTTCGGCCCGATCGGACGCGCCGTCTACCGCGGCGTCCGAGGCGGGACGCACGGATTCCTGTCGCGGTTCACCAACAACATCGCGCTCTACTCCAACCTCGACATCAAGTATCTCGGCCCGGTGGACGGGCACGACCTCGATGCGATGGAGGAGACGCTCCGGCTCGCGAAGGAGTACGGCGCCCCGGTCATCGTCCACGCGATCACCGACAAGGGACGTGGCTTCGAGCCTGCGCGACGGGACGAGGCCGACCAGTTCCACGCTGTGGGCAAGATCGACCCCGTCACAGGGGAGCCGATCGGAACCTCGGATGCCGTCGCCTGGACGGACGTCTTCGCGGACGCCCTCGTCGACGCGGGCGACCGGCGCGAGGACATCATCGCGATGACCGCGGCCATGCTGCGACCCACGGGGTTGCAGCCGTTCGCCCAACGGTTCCCCGACCGGGTCTACGACGTCGGCATCGCCGAACAGCACGCCGTCACGTCGGCGGCCGGCCTCGCCTTCGGGGGCCTGCACCCCGTCGTCGCCATCTATGCGACCTTCATGAATCGCGCCTTCGACCAGGTCATGATGGACGTCGCCCTCCACAAGGCGGGTGTCACGTTCGTCCTCGATCGGTCGGGCGTCACGGGCCCCGACGGGCCGAGCCACCACGGCATCTGGGATCTTGCAATGCTCCAGCTGGTTCCCGGTATCCGCCTCGCGGCTCCGCGCGACGGCGAACGCCTGCGCGAGCTGTTCGACGAGGCGATCGCGGTCGAGGACGCCCCGACGGTCGTGCGGTTCCCGAAGGGGTCCGTCCCCGACGCGCTGGAGGCGATCGAGCGTCTGGAGGACGGGACGGACGTGCTCTACCGCAGCGGCGCGGAGGACGTGCTGCTCGTCGGGATCGGCCCCATGGCGCATCTCGCCGTCGAGGTCGCCGAGCGGCTGCGCGCCCAGGGCATCGGGTCCACAGTGGTCGATCCGCGCTGGGCTGTGCCCATCCGGCCGGCGATCGTCGACCTGGCGGCGTCCCACCGGCTCGTGATCACGATCGAGGACGGCATCCGCGTCGGCGGGGTGGGGACGCGTGTGCGCCAGGTGTTGCGAGAAGCGGGTGTGTCGACGGCCGTCGACGAGCTCGGGCTGCCCGACGAGTTCATCGACCACGCCAGCCGGGAGCAGATCCTCGCGGATGCGGGGCTCACGGCACCGAAGATCGCGCAGGACGTGGTCGCGCAGGTCCTCGGTACCCGCGTGCCGATCGCCCGGCAGTCGAGCGATGACGCCGTGTGGTCCTCGCAGGACGTCGAACTGCGCGGCCCCGCCGACGCGGGCTCGGACTGACTCCGTCGCTGCGTGACAGCATGGAGGGATGCAGACACCGCAGCATCCCGGCGATGAGAACCTGAGTCGAGAGGATGCCGCGGCGCGGGCATCCGTCATCACGCTCGACACGATCGAGGTCGACCTCGACGTGCGCTCGGCCATCGACGCGGCACGCGAGGACTTCGTCACCCAGAGCGTGCTCCGCTTCGGCGCCACGGCCACGGAGACCTGGGTCGACTTCCTCGGGCTCTCGGTGGACGAGGTCGAGGTCAACGGCGAGGTGCGCGAGGTCGAGTGGGACGGCGCCCGCATCCGGCTCACGGGGCTCGCCGGCAGCAATGTCGTGCGGATCCGTGCGCGCGGCCGCTACAGCCGCTCCGGCGAGGGACTGCACCGCTTCACCGACCCGGTCGACGACGCCGTCTACCTGTACACACAGTACGAGCCGGCGGACAGCCGGCGTGTGTACCCGTGTTTCGAGCAGCCCGACCTCAAAGCGCGGTGGACCTTCCACGTCACCGCCGCGGGCGACGATGTCGTCCTCTCCGGCGGTGCGGAGACGTCCCGGGAAGAGGTCGACGGCGGTGTGCGGGTCTCGTTCCGCGCGACGCCGCCGCTGTCGAGCTACGTCACCGCCATCGCGGTGGGGCCCTACCACCGCGTGGACGGGGTCTGGCGCGGCGAGCGGCAGAGCGTCGAGCTCGGCGTGCTCTGTCGCGCCTCGCTCGCGGAGCATCTCGACGGCGAGGAGATCCTCGACATCACCCGCCGCGGACTCGACTTCTTCACGACGGCGTTCGATCAGGACTATCCGTGGGGCAAGTACGACCAGATCTTCGTGCCCGAGTACAACCTGGGCGCGATGGAGAACCCGGGCCTCGTCACGTTCACCGAGGCCTACGTCTTCCGGGGCGCCGCCACCGCGGCGCAGCACGAGGCCCGGTCGAACACGATCCTGCACGAGATGGCGCACATGTGGTTCGGCGACCTCGTGACCATGCGGTGGTGGGACGACCTGTGGCTGAAGGAGTCGTTCGCCGACTTCATGGGAACGCACGCGAACGTCGCGACCGGTCTGTTCCCGGATGCCTGGGTGACCTTCGCGAGCCGGCGGAAGGGGTGGGCCTACGTGCAGGACCAGCTGCCGACGACGCATCCGATCGTCGCCGACATCCCCGACCTCGAAGCGGCCAAGCTCAACTTCGACGGCATCACGTATGCGAAGGGGGCATCGGTCCTGAAGCAGCTCGTGGGGTTCGTCGGCGAGGAGGCGTTCTTCCGCGGTGCGCAGCGGTACTTCGCGAGTCACGCCTACGGCAACACGACGCTCGAGGACCTGCTCGAAGCGCTGGAGGACGCCTCGGGCCGCGATCTCCGGTCGTGGAGCGCGGCCTGGCTCGAGACCACCGGCCTGCCCACCCTCACGGTCGAGCGAGGACCTCTCGCGATCACGCAGGACGTCGCGCGGCCCCACGCCGTCCGTGTCGGGCTCTGGGATCCCGAGGCCGGCCGCCTCGTCGCGCGCGGCGATGTCGCGGTCGATCTGTTCGAGGAGCGGACGCTCGTGAGCGCCCCCGTCCTGCCCGACACGGCGCTGGTCGTGGCGAACGTCGACGACCGGTCGTACGCGAAGGTGCGGCTCGACGATCGTTCGCTGGGCGCCGTCCGCGAGGGCCTGTCGACCATGCCGGACGCCGTCGCCCGCGGTGTCGTGTGGGCGGCGCTGTGGAACGCCGCCCGGGACGGGGATCTCTCGGCATCCGCCTATCTCGCCATCGCGACCCGGCACGCGCCCGACGAGTCGCACCCCGCTCTGCTCGCGGACGTCCTCGCTCACGCGGCCTTCGCGATCCGCCACTACGTCCCGGCCGGGGTGCGTGCCTCAGCCGCTGACGCCTGGCTCGACACCGCCTGGACCGCGATGGATGCCGCGGCTCCCGGCTCGGACGCGCAGCTGATCTGGGCACGTGCCGTCGGTGTGGCCGCCGAGCTGTCGAACGGGTGCGCCGACCGGATGACGGCGATCCTCGACGGCGAGGCCGCGCCGCCGGAGGGTCTGTCACTGGATCCCGAGCTCCGGTGGGGGTGGGTTTTCGGTCTCGCCGCGGGGGGACGTCTCGATGCGGCGAAGATCGAGGCGGAGGCGACTCGGGACGTCACCTCCTCCGGCCGTACGGCGCGCCTCGCAGCCCTCGCGGCCCGCCCGGAGGCATCCGTTCGTCACGACGGGTGGCTCGCGGCGTGGGACGACGAGACCCTGACGAACGATCACCTGGATGCCACCATCCGCGGCGTCCGTGCCGGTGAGAGCCGGCTGTTCATCGGTGGGTTCGACGACGACTACTTCGCCCGCATCCTGCCGGTGTGGCGGACGCGGAGCATCGAGATCGCCGCGCGACTCGTGCGCGGTCTGTTCCCCGCCGCTGAGGACACGGCGCGCGTCGACGCCTGGCTCGACGCCCATCCCGACGCGCCGGGGTCGCTGCGTCGGATCGTGATCGAGCAGCGCGACCACCTGGAACGGGATCTGCGAGTCCGCGCCGCGCAGTCGGAGCTCGAGCAGCGGTGACACCCGACGACGGCCCCGGGGAAGCACCCCGGGGCCGTCGTCATGCGCGCTCGATCAGGCGATGCCGCGGATCGGGGGGTGGTGGAACGTGTCGCCGAACACCCGGTCGCTGGCGCCCTCCCGGTCGAGGTACGGGGTGGCTCCGCCGTCGATGAAGGGCCAGCCGGCACCCAGGATGAGACACAGGTCGATGTCCTCGACCTCGGGCACCACGCCCTCGTCCAGCATGAGCTTGATCTCGTGCGCGAGACCGTCCTGCACACGGCGGAGGATCTCGTCGCCGGGGGTCGGCGTCGAGCCGGTCGCCTTCTTCGCGACCTTCTCGGCAGCCTTGGTGAAGCCGGTGACCCGGCCGCCCTTGTCCTTCTCGACGACCTCGTCCAGCGCGGCGAGCTCATGGAAGTTCTCGTTTGCGTAGAACCGGTCGGGGAACGCGCGGACCATCGTGTCCTGCACGTGCGCGGCGACCTTCCAGCCCACGAGGTCGATGAGCTGGAACGGCCCCATCGGCAGCCCGAGCGGAGCGAAGGCCCTCTCGACATCGACCACCGGTGTCCCCTCGTACACGGCGCGCGCCGCCTCGCCCATGACCTTGGCGAGCAGACGGTTCACGACGAATCCCGGGGCGTCCGCCGTGAGGACGGCGTTCTTGCCGAGGCCCTTGGCGACGACGAAGGCCGTCGACAGTGCGGCATCCGACGTCGTCGGCGTCTTCACGACCTCGATGAGCGGCATGACCGCGACCGGGTTGAAGAAGTGGAAGCCGACGAGCCGCTCGGGGTGCGCGAGCTTCGCCCCGATCTCCTCGACCGAGAGCGACGAGGTGTTCGTGGCGAGGATGGCGTCCTCAGCCACCACCGCCTCGATCTCGGCGAAGACGGCCTGCTTGACGCCGACCTCCTCGAAGACGGCCTCGATGACGAAGTCGCAGTCCGCGTACTGCGACTTGTCCGTCGTCCCGGTCACGAGGGAGCGCAGCTTGTTGGCGGTGTCGCCGTCGAGCCGCCCCTTGGACTCGAGCTTGCCGATCTCCTCGTGGATGTACGCCACACCCTTGTCGACACGCGCCTGATCGAGGTCGGTGATGAGGACGGGCACCTGCAGCTTCCGGACGAACAGGAGCGCGAACTGGCTCGCCATGAGGCCCGCGCCGATGATGCCCACCTTGGTCACCCTCTTCGCGAGCGCCTTGTCGGGCGCGCCGACCGGCCGCTTCGCTCGCTTCTGCACGAGATCGAACGCGTACATGGATGCCGCGAACTGATCGCCCGTGACGAGCTGGGCGAGTGCCTCGTCCTCACGCGCGAACCCCTCCGCCTTGGTCCCGCTCTTGGCCTTGTCGAGCAGTTCGAGCGCCACGTAGGGGGAGCGGGGCACAGTCCCGATCTTGGACTCGAGCATGCCTCGTGCGACCTTGATCGCGATGGGCCACTTCGTGAGTCGTTCGATCTTGCCCGGCGCGTTCTTCCGTTCCACCTTGACGGCGCCCGTCAGGACGTCATCGGCCCAGCGCAGGGACGCCTCGAGGTAGTTCGATGCGGGGAAGATCGCGTCCATGATGCCGAGGTCGTAGGCCTGCTGCGGCTTGAGAACCCGGTTCTGCTTGAGCGGGTTGGAGACCACCACCTCGAGGGCGTTCTCGATGCCGATGAGGTTCGGGAGCAGGTAGGCGCCACCCCAGCCGGGGATGATGCCGAGGAAGACCTCGGGAAGTGCGATCGCCGCGGCGGAGGCATCCACCGTCCGATACGTCGAGTTGAGTGCGATCTCGAGCCCGCCGCCGAGGGCGAGCCCGTTCACGAATGCGAACGACGGCACACCGAGATCGGACAGCTTGCCGAGGACGTGGTGACCGAGCTGCGCGATGAGGCGCGCGTTCTCCACCGACCCCACATTGCTGACCTCGCTGAGATCCGCTCCGGCAGCGAGGATGTACTGCTTGCCGGTGATGCCGACCGCGGCGATCTCGCCGGCGGCCGCGCGTGTCGCCAGGGTGTCGAGGGTTGCGCCGAGCTCGGTGAGGGTGGCGGGTCCCAGCGTGTTCGGGCGAGTGTGGTCCCGGCCGTTGTCGAGGGTGACGAGGGCGAGCACCTTGCCGCTGCCGAGCGTGACGTCGCGGACGGGCGAGTGCGTCACGACCTCGCTGTCCGACAGGGCGAGCAGGGGCGAGAAGTCGATCTGGTCGTAGTTCGTCATCGTCGGCTGCCTCACTTCTTCTTCTTGCCGTTGTAGTGCGGGTTCTCCCAGATCACCGAGCCGCCCTGCCCCAGGCCCACGCACATGGCGGTGAGCCCGTAGCGCACGTCGGGACGCTCGGCGAAGTGCGCCGCCAGCTGGATCATCAGACGGACACCCGATGCCGCGAGCGGGTGTCCGAGCGCGATCGCGCCACCCCAGGGATTCACCCGCGGATCGTCGTCGGCGATGCCGAAGTGGTCGAGGAGCGAGATGACCTGCACAGCGAACGCCTCGTTCAGCTCGAACAGGCCGATGTCGTCGATCGAGAGCCCCGCCTTCTTCAGCGCCTTCTCGGTCGAAGGGATGGGGCCGATGCCCATGATCTCGGGCTGCACTCCCGCGAAGGCGAACGAGACCATCCGCATCTTCGGGGTGAGGCCGAGCTCCTTGACTGCGCCGCCGCCGGCGAGGAGCGACATCGTCGCGCCGTCGGTGAGCGGAGAGGATGTGCCGGCTGTCACCCGGCCGTGCGGACGGAACGGCGTCTTGAGGGCGGCGAGGTCCGCCATGGTCGTCTGCGGGCGACGACCCTCGTCCTCGGTCGCGAGGCCCCAGGCGCCGTCGGCATCCTTCACCACGACGGGGACGAGGTCGGGCTGGAACTTGCCGTCCTCGTAGGCGGCCTGGGCCTTGTGCTGGCTCAGCATGCCGAACCGGTCGGAGCGCTCCTTGGTGAGCTGCGGGAACCGGTCGAAGATGCGCTCCGCCGTCACGCCCATGTTGAGGGCGCCCGGGTCGACCATTCGCTCGGCGACGAATCGCGGGTTGGGGTCGGCATTGCCCCCGATGGGATAGTGCCCCATGTGCTCGACGCCGCCCGCGAGCGCGATGTCGTACATCCCGACACCGATGGCACCGGCCATCGTCGTCACGCTCGTCATCGCGCCCGCGCACATCCGGTCGATGGCGAAGCCGGGCACCGTCTGCGGGAGTCCGGCGAGGATCGCGACCGAACGGCCGAGCGTCAAGCCCTGTTCTCCGGTCTGGCTCGTCGCGGCGATCGCGACGTCGTCGACGCGGTCCGCCGGAACGTCGCGGTTCCGCTCCATGAGGCCGATCGTCGCCTTGACGGCGAGGTCGTCGGCGCGCGTGTTCCAATACATGCCCTTTTCGCCGGCACGCCCGAACGGGGTGCGCATTCCGTCGACGAAATAGACGTCCGAAAGCTCGGCCACACTGCCTCCAATGATTGGGTTCCCACCCAGCCTAAGGAGGCCGCGAGACCGCGAAAATCGGTTGGGTCGAACCTACGAAGCGCTCTCGGATGCCGCGTCGGGCGCCTGCACGGAATCAACAAAGGCCGTGGCGATCGCCTGTGCGGTCTGTGCAATCTGCCACGGACGAGCACCGAGCTCCCGCAGGGCGTCGCCGATGGTCTCGGCGGTGATCTCCGCGGGAGGGTGCCAGGCGACGCGGCGGAGCAGGTCGGGAGTGAGCAGGTTCTCCGTCGGCATGCGCAACTCCTCCGCGCGTGCCTCCACGAGGGGACGCGCGGCCTTCAGCCGGGCGTCCGCGGCGGGGTTGCGATCAGCCCAGGCGCGAGGGGGCGGCATCCCATCACCGGGACCGCGCTCGGCAGGCAGTGCCGGATCGCTGCGACCGGTCTCGATGGCCGCCCACCAGCGGTCGAGCTGGCTCCGGCTCGCTCGTCCGGTGAACTCCTTCACGCGAGCGAGGTCCTGCTTCGTGGCCGGATCCGCGATGACGGCCGCGACCAGTGATCGGTCGGGGACGAGGCGGCCCGGGGAGACGTCTTCGTCGCGGGCGAACTCCTCGCGTGCAGACCACAAGGCACGGGCGACGGCGAGCGCGCGGCGGCCGCGCACGGTGTGGAGTCCGCTGAGGCGACGCCAGGGCTCCTCGCGTGGCGGCTTGGGGGCTCTGGTGCGGACCGCTTCGAACTCCTCCGCGGCGAAAGCGGTCTTGCCCTGCTCCTCGAGCTCGGTCGCGAGCGCGTCGCGGACGTCGATGAGGTGCAGCACGTCGAGAGCGGCGTACTCGAGCCAGCCCTGGGGGAGCGGGCGGGTGGACCAGTCGGCCGCGGAGTGCGCTTTCGCGAGGGTGATCCCCAGCGTGTCCTCCACGACGGCACCGAGACCGACCCGGTCGTGACCCAGGAGGCGTGCGGCGAGTTCGGTGTCGAAGATGCGAGGAGGCTCGAGGCCTGCCTCGCGGAGCGAGGGCAGATCCTGGCTGGCGGCGTGGAGGACCCACTCCTCGTCACCGATCGCCGCCTGCAGGGCGGAGAGATCGCCGATGGCGGGCGGATCGAAGAGGAACACCTCGCTCCCGCGTCGGAACACCTGGATGAGGTAGGCGCGCTGCGAATACCGGAAACCGGATGCCCGCTCGACGTCGACCGCGACGGGCCCGTGACCCGCCGCCAGGCGCGACGCTGCGGCCGCCGCCGCATCCTTATCGGCGATGACCTCGTATTCAGCCACGTGTACTCCGGTGTCCGCCGAACACGGCGATGTTCTCCGAGCCCGGGGGGAGCCCTGCCAACATGCAGACCAGCTCGCCCCAGGCGTCCATATGACTGGTCGGGTCGCCGTCGGGGGACCACGATGCGCGGAGCTCGATCTGCGCGCCGTCACCCTCCGCGGCCAGCGTCCCGAAACCCTTGGAGAGTGTCTTGGTCGCTGTACCGGATGCCGCATGGAACGTCGCTCCACGTGCGGCCAGGGCGTCGACCAGCCATGACCAGGCTACGTCGGCCAAGAGGGGGTCGGTGCCGATCTCCGGTTCGAGGGGGGCCTGAGCGAAGCAGACGATGCGCCACGCGCCGCCCCAGGCATCCGGTTCCTCCTCATCGTGCAGGATGACGATGCGACCCGTCCCGAAAGGGGATTCGCCGTCGTCGTCCGGTCGCACGTCGCCCGCGAAGGCGATCGCCTCAGGGGCGAGCGACGACGGTGCGGCGATCTCGCGCACCACGAAGTCCTCTCGAAAGCGCAGGGCGCGAAGGGCGTCACTCACGGCAAGGAACTCCGGCGTCCCGGTCGGGGATTCGGTCACGGCGACAGACTAGAGTGAGGGCACCATGAAGGCTTCCAGGCGCGCCGTCCCCGACGCGGCCCGGCCGGGGTCTCTGGTCGCGGCACGGAGCATCATCGTCGCACTCGCGACGGCCTTCGTGAGCGCGTCAGGACTGTTCGCGCTGCTCGCCGGACGCGTCGCGCGACGCGTCGTGACACTGTCGGCTCGCGTGCCGGACACCACGCTCCTCGACGTCGACGTCGCAGCGCAGACGATCACCCTCTCGCGTTCGGACGACACAGCCCTGCCGGGCCGCTACGGCCTGTTCACGACCGGGACCCAGAGCTACATCAAGCTCGGGACCGTTCTGACGGCCGGGCCCGAGACGGTCACCCGCAAACTGCTGACGGAGATCGACGCGTCGGATCGCCTGGACGCGGCGGCGACGTTCAGCGGGTGGTACTTCTCCGACCCTGCAGAACTGCACCTGCCGTTCGAGCATGTCGCGATCACCACCTCGCTCGGTCCGTGCCCCGCATGGCTCTTCCCCGCGGATGACCCGAGCGACGTCTGGGCGGTACACATCCACGGCCGGGGGACGACGCGTGCGGAGACGCTGCGGGCCGTTCCGGTCCTCCACGCCGCGGGGATCACCTCGATCCTCACCTCGTATCGCAACGACGCGGACGCGCCTCGCAGCCGCGGAGGGAGTTCGGCCCTCGGAGCCACCGAGTGGCGGGACGTGGATCGCGCCATCGGGTACGCGCGCCGCGCGGGCGCCCGGCGGATCGTGCTCATGGGCTGGTCGATGGGCGGGGCGATCGCCCTGCAGCTGGCCGTGGGCTCCGCCCATCGCGACCTCATCGTCGGTGTCATCCTCGACTCACCCGTCGTGGACTGGCGTCGCGTACTGACGCATCATGCGGACCTCACCCGCATCCCGCGACCGCTCACGCGCCTGGCCCTCGCTGCGCTGACCCGGCCATGGGCCTCCACCCTGACCGGGGCCGCAGATCCGATTCCGTGGGGCCGGCTGGACGTCCTGACCCGCGCCGACGAACTGGTGGCACCGATGCTCATCCTCCACAGTTCCGGGGACGACTTCGTCCCGCCGGATGCGTCCCGCGCTCTGCGGGATCGACGCCCGGACCTCGTCACGCTCGACGAGTTCGAGGGAGCTCGCCACACGAAGCTCTGGAACTACGACGAAGAGCGGTGGACCTCGGACATCCGAGATTGGCTGACCGCGCAGGGGCTCACCGGCGACGCAGGCGCAGGTAGCTGAATCCGTCCTCGTCGACGAGCACGCCCGCGGGCGTCGTGTCGACGGCACGGGTGACGGGGAGGAACGGGCCGGCACTCGGCACGAGGCGCGGCGCCGCGGTCACGCAGTACTCGTCGATGACGTCCGCGGCGGCGAACTGTGCGGCGAGCGAAGGGCCGCCCTCGCACACGATTCGGCGGATGCCACGATCCTTCAGCGCGGCGAGGATCACGTCCACCCTCATCCGCTCACCCTCGGGGTCGACGTGCATGATCGTGACACCGCGGACGGGCGGAGGAGCGGCGGCGCCGGTCGGGAGGACGAGGATCACCTGATCGTCCGGGCCGTCGGCGGCGGGCTCGACGCGATGGCCGTCGAGATCACCCGAGCGCGAGACGATCACGAGGCGGGAGCGCCTCGGAAGGAGGTATCCCTCTGCGCGCACCGTCTGGGCACCGACGACGACGGCGTCGGCGCCGGTGCGGATCACGCCGAGGATGGTGCGATCGGCGCGGTTCGTCAGCGTGTCACTCGTGCCGTCGGGCCCGACCGCGGACCCCGTGAGCGAGGTGATCATGTTCAGCCGGACCCACTCCTCGCCCGCGGGCGCGTAGCGCTCGGCGAGCCACGCACGTCCTTCGGGGGTCGAGGCATCCACTCGTTCGCCGGTCGACGGCACCACCTCGGTCAGCCACACGCGGCCATCCTCGCACGGCGCACGCGCAGCGAAGGGGCTCTGCGCGGCGACTAGGCTGATCGCGTGCCCCTCACCTCCTCCGGAACCACGCACCTGAGCGAACGCGATCCGAAGGTGAGCGGCGCCGAGATGGTCGCCGCGCTCGTGCCCCCGCCGCAGTTCGACGAGGCGACTTTCGCGACCTACCGTGCAGACGACGCGTACCCGTCGCAGCAGGCGGCCAAGGACCTGCTCGAGGTCTTCAGCTCGGGCCGGCGCGCGCTTGCCGCCCGGGGTGGATTCTTCCGGCGCGCCAAGCGCGAGGCGCCCATGAAGCCGGGCGTCTACCTCGACGGCGGCTTCGGCGTCGGAAAGACCCACCTGCTCGCGGCGATCTACCACGCGATGCCGGCCCGCCGGAAATACTTCGGCTCCTTCATCGAGTACACGGCGCTCGTCGGCGCGCTCGGCTACCAGAAGACCGTCGAACTCTTCCGCGGCGCGGACCTGCTGTGCATCGACGAGTTCGAGCTCGACGATCCCGGCGACACGATGGTCATGACGCGACTCATCGCGGAACTCGTCCCCACCGGCACGAAGCTCGCCGCGACCTCGAACACGCCGCCGAACGCACTGGGGGAGGGGCGGTTCGCCGCGCAGGACTTCCTCCGCGAGATCCATGCGATGGCCGAACACTTCCAGACCATCCGGATCGACGGCACGGACTACCGGCAGCGCGCCGTCGACGGTCACGCGGTCGTCCTCGACGACGCCGCCTACGAGAGCGCGATGACGGATGCCGCGGCATCCGCTCTCGTGTCCGATGACGACTTCGGCGCCTTCATCCGGCACCTCGC
This sequence comes from Microbacterium oleivorans, assembly GCF_023715745.1. Taxonomy (GTDB): domain Bacteria; phylum Actinomycetota; class Actinomycetes; order Actinomycetales; family Microbacteriaceae; genus Microbacterium; species Microbacterium oleivorans_D. Next base: position 324,232 of record NZ_JAMBOV010000003.1, read on the forward strand.
CTCCGTGCATCCGTCGCGGTACATCCGCCTCATCGAGGGGATCGGGACCATCGGTCTGCGGAACGTGGTCGGCTTCGACGACCAGTCCGCCGCCCTGCGCTTCGTGGCGTTCGTCGACCGCGCATACGACGCGCAGATCCCGATCCGCGCCACCGGCGCTTCGCTCGATTCCGTGTTCCGCGAGGACATGCTCGCCGGCGGATACCGCAAGAAGTACCTCCGCGCCGTCTCCCGCCTGGTGGCTCTCACCCACTCATAAGGCGCATCACGCCTCACTCGCAGAGCCGGGAAACCTGATGTTTACCTGCCCGACCCGCTCGTAACCAGCACGAAACACAGATGGACCGCCCGGCGAAACTGGGCGCGTCGACACTGGGGACACCCGACGCTACACCTGCGTCCCTGCAGAGAGGTTCCCTTTCGAGATGGATCAAGGCAACACCGCATTCATACTCATCGCGGCGGCACTAGTCCTGCTGATGACTCCCGGTCTGGCGTTCTTCTACGGCGGACTCGTCAAGGCGAAGAGCGTCATCAGCATGATGATGATGTCGTTCGGTGCGCTCGGCCTCATCGGCGTCCTGTGGGTTCTCTACGGCTACGCGATCGCATTCCCGGGCGCTGAGGGCACGTTGGCCCCGTGGACGATCGACTGGGGCGCCACCGGACTCACCAACGTCCTCGAGCCCGCTGAGGGCGCCGGATACCCGCCGCTGGCGTTCGTCGCCTTCCAGGCCACATTCGCGATCATCACGGTCGCCCTCGTCTCCGGTGCGATCGCCGACCGCGCCAAGTTCGGTGCATGGATGATCTTCGCGGCCGTCTGGGCCACGGTCGTCTACTTCCCGGTCGCCAGCTGGGTGTTCAACTTCGGCCTCGCCGAGGACGGATCGTTCGCGTACGGCGGCTGGATCACCCACGGTCTGCAGGACGTGTTCGGCGTCGGTGCGATCGACTTCGCCGGTGGAACGGCTGTGCACATCAACGCGGGTGCTGCTGCTCTCGCGCTGGCTCTGGTCCTGGGCAAGCGCGTCGGCTTCCAGAAGGGTGTGCACGTCCCGCACAACCCGCCGTTCGTCCTCCTCGGCGCGGGGCTCCTCTGGTTCGGCTGGTTCGGTTTCAACGCGGGCTCCGAGCTCGCCGCGGACAACACCGCTGCCCTGGCCTTCGTGAACACCATCGCCGCTCCCGCCGCTGCTCTTCTCGCGTGGCTTCTCGTGGAGAAGATCAAGGACGGCAAGCCGACGTCCGTCGGCGCGGCGTCGGGTGCGGTCGCGGGCCTCGTCGCGATCACCCCCGCCTGCGGATCGCTCGACCCGATCTGGGCGATCGTCCTCGGCCTCATCGCCGGTGCCGTCTGCGCCCTCGCGATCGAGCTGAAGTTCAAGCTCGGATTCGACGACTCCCTCGATGTGGTCGGCATCCACCTGGTCGGTGGTCTCATCGGGACGCTGTACCTCGGGTTCTTCGCCCGCGGCACCGGCCTGTTCATGGGTGGGGATGCCTCGCAGCTGATCGTCCAGGCCATCGCCGCCTTCGCGGTGCTGATCTACTCGTTCGTTCTGGCGTACATCATCGGGTTCGCGATCGAGAAGACGATCGGCTTCCGCGTCAAGAACGAGGATGAGATCGCCGGTATCGACACGGTCGTCCACGGTGAGGCGGGCTACGTCCTGGCCGACGCCAAGGAGTGATCACGACGATCTGATCGTCCCGAAGGGGGCGTCGCGGATTATCCGCGGCGCCCCCTTCGTCGCGTCGCGACACGATCCTTGCGCGTGGGCGCTGTCGGCCCTAGGTTGGCGGGGAAGCGCTTTCCTGCGCATGTCGACGCGTCCGATGGAGGACGAGAGAGGACGAGGATGTCCCGCATCCGCACGACCACAGTCTGGGGCGCCGCCACCGCGTTCGTCCTGATCCTGACCGGGTGCGGCTCCGCCGGCTCCGGTGAGCAGGCAGAATACGACCCGGACGAGAAGGTGTCCCTCGACTTCGCATGGTGGGGGAACGACGACCGTGCCGCTCGGTACAACGAGCTCATCGCGGCGTTCAACGAGGAGTACCCGAACATCACGGTGAAGACGACGTTCACGGACTTCCCGAGCTATTGGGAGCAGCGGCAGGTCGAGGCGGCGAGCGGCAGTCTTCCGGACGTCTTCCAGTTCTCCGACAGCTACCTCCGTCAGTACGGCGAGAGCGGCGCGATCCTCGACCTGGCCGAAGTCGCTGACCAGATCGACTTCACGACGTTCGAGGATTCGCTCCTGAGCACGGGCCGCCTGGACGGTGTGCAGTACTCGCTCCCGACCGGGTACAGCCTGTGGGCGAACTTCGTGAACCAGGATCTGCTCGACGCGCAGGGGCTCGACCTTCCAGAGGCGGGTTCGAGCTTCGAGGAGTTCGACGACTGGCTTGCGGAGGTCACCGAGAAAACAGGGGGCGACCCGTTCGGTGGCACCGATTACACGCAGCGCATCCAGGTATTCGAGCTCCAGCTGCGCGCGGCAGGCAAATCGCTCTACACACCGGAGGGCGAGCTCGGCTTCACCGAGGAGGAGTTGAGCGACTTCTGGCAGTCGGGAGCGGGTCTGCGGGACGGAGTGACCATCCCGCAGCAACAGCTCGAGGAGATCAGTCCGGTCTCCGGCTTCGGGGCGACACGCACGATCTCGGAGATGAGTTGGAGCAATTTCCTGGGCGGCTACCTCGCGGATTCGGGAGCGTCGTCCATCGCGATCGTCGCCCCGCCGACCGCGGAGCCCGGTGCGAAGGACCTGTACCGGCAGGGTGGTCTTCAGGTGGCGATCTCCTCGCGCACCGAGCACCCCGAAGCCGCCGCCCTGTTCCTCGACTACGTGGTCAACAGCCCCGAAGCGGGTGAGATCTTCGGCACCACCCTGGGGTTCCCGGCATCCACCAGCAAGCTCGAGGGTGCGACGCTCGAGGGCCCGGACCAGCAGGTCGCCGACTACATCGAGTCCGTGTCGGACCGCATCGGTGACGCGCCCCCGGCGGCCGTGGTGGGCTACGGCTCCCTCGAGCAGAAGTTCTGGGATCTCGGAAAGGAGCTCGGTCTCGGAACGAAGACCGTGGATGCCGCGGTGAGCGAGTTCTTCGCCGAGGCGGAGGTGATCCTCGCCAACTGAGGAACTGCATCGCCGGTCCGCGCCGTCCACACGGCGACGGCGCGGAGCGGCGATGTCAAGGCCCTCCGGGCGGTGCACGCCGATCCGTACGTTGCGTCGCATGTCCGCGGCCGCCGATCGTCCCACCTCCACCCTGCTCGTCATCCACCGCCTGGCCGAACTCGCCGCACTGGTGCGTTCCAGCCCAGGCCTTCACGTGCGATGGTCCGAAGGGCCCGGGCAGGATGCGGAGCGCACGAGCATCGACGCCGAGAGCGGGCTCCGATTGCCGGGACTCTCGGTCAATCCGCTGGACGCCGAAGGGTGGTGGACCCGCCCGCTCGAGGATTGGCTCGCGCGCCAGCTGTCGCAGTATCGGCACCTGCAGGACGAGAACCCGGACCGCTTCGCGTGGATCCTGCGGGGTGAGTTCGCCGGTCGGGGTCCCGACTGTGAGCCGCTGCTTTCGGATCCCGAAGCGGTCGCGATCCTCGACGAGCAACTGCTGCAGGAAGCGGAGGACCGCTACCGCGGCGAGTTCGACGCGGGTCGGGGGCCGGAGGGATGAGGACCTCGACGCACTGGGTCGAGGATCGTCCCGGCTTCTTCCGGATGACAGTGGCGGCCACGAACTGCTACTTGATCCGGGATGCCGACGGCGTGACACTCGTGGACGCCGGACTGCCGGCGACGGGGAAGGTCCTCGACGCCCTCCTGGGCGATCTGGGCCTGCGACGCCGCGACATAGATGCCGTCCTCCTCACGCACGCGCACTTCGACCACGTCGGGCTCGCCCGCGGACTGCGGGCGACGGGGGTCCCCGTGCGTGTTCACCCGGGGGATCGTCGGCTGGCGCGGCATCCGTACCGTTATCGTCCGTCGGTCGCTCGGATCCCGTATCTCCTCACCCACCCCGGCGGGCTTCCTGTGATCGGTCGTATGGCCGCGGCGGGCGCGCTGGCCGTGCGCGGCGTGGAGGCGGAGTCGTCCATTCCGTCCCGCGGAGTCCTGGACGTGCCTGGCCGTCCCAGCGTTGTGCACACACCTGGTCACACCGATGGGCACTGCGCCTTCTTCTTCGCGACGCGTGGCGTCCTGCTGTCGGGCGACGCGCTCGTCACGCTGGATCCGTATACCGGCAAGCGCGGTCCGCAGATCGTTGCGAATGCGGCGACGAAGGATGCAGCGACCGCGCTGCGCTCCCTCGACGCGCTCGAGGCGACCGAGGCGGGCGTGGTGCTGACGGGGCATGGGGACCCGTGGATCTCGGGGATCGCCTCAGCTGCTCGACGGGCCCGGGTCGTCGGTTCACACTGATCCGGACAAGAGCGAAGCCCCGGTGGTCTGAGACCTGCCGGGGCTTGTTCGGTGGGCGATGCCGGACTCGAACCGACGACCTCTTCCGTGTGAAGGAAGCGCGCTACCAACTGCGCCAATCGCCCGAATGACACTCGGGCCGATGTCCGAGCATACCGGATCCCGAGGCTCCGGCCGAACCGCTGGACGCCCACTCGGGTGACACGCGCGGGGCGTGCTCGGTTTTGCGCTGGCGCCGGAATCGTCTAATGTTTAACGAGTGCCGGAGAGATCCGGAACGAAATGCGGATGTAGCGCAGTGGTAGCGCATCACCTTGCCAAGGTGAGGGTCGCGAGTTCGAATCTCGTCATCCGCTCGAGTGTGGGGATCTTCCTCCGGGGAGATCGCGTCACGTGGGTCAAACCACACACGGTGGCGTGGCCGAGTGGCTAGGCAGCGGCCTGCAAAGCCGTCCACACGGGTTCGAATCCCGTCGCCACCTCCACTCCACAACTCAACAGCCTTCACAGGCGCGATTGGCGCAGCGGTAGCGCGCTTCCCTGACACGGAAGAGGTCACTGGTTCGATCCCAGTATCGCGCACAGACAAACCCCCGGTCATCCGGGGGTTTTTGTTTTCCGAGGGCGGCCGTGAAGGTGGGTGCGGGGGCCGATTCGGAACGTCGTGCAGATTGTGTGTTCGCTCCGCTGTCCCCGGAACGAAACGTCAACGAAGCCGGTGGCGTCGGCTACGTCAAGCCGATTCGCTTGCGGGGCCGCTCGGCTCGGCCGTCCGCAAATGGGTCAATGGGAATGGCGGTCACCATGCCTGGAGAGGCAGGATCTGGACAGCTCCATAGAGGGGAGCGCGCCGCGCGTGCCGTGCCGCTTCGTCTGCGTCGGCGCACTCGATCAGGTAGTAACCGACACCGTGTCCTCGTGGTCGGTCACGGAGTCCGTCGAGGACGTGGCGCTGGCCGGACCTCTTGCAAGGTCGGTCACGATCGAACGACCGGTTCCATCCTCGAATTGACCTGAGGCCACGTACACGCCCGCTTCCTTGAGCGAGTCTGTGTACGTCACCCAAGCCTCATAGTCCGCCGCGGAACCGCCGCCGCTGTAGCTGCCGTCCGAACGCATGAGAAGCGTCGTCTTCATGTGAGCACCCTTCGTGCAGCTACTGTGACAGCCCTGCCCCGGCGAATCCATAGCGAGAACCTGCGGCCGGCCTCTGGGCACGATTGTGAGCGCGGATCGGAGGGATCGAAGCGTCTTGCTCCCGTCGGGGCCTAGTCGCGGCGACGGGCCCGCTCCGCGCGGATGAGCAGCACCCCGATGATCGCAAGCGCTGTGAGCAGAGGGATCGATGGATCCATGGAGGTTCCGTGTAAAACGGACGCCCATGTCGCGTCGCCGCCATCCACCATCGTGCGGACCACCGAACCCCTGTGTCGTTCCCCCGAAGACATAGTCAACACGCTAGACCAATGCGGGTGCATGAAACTGTGTTGAGGCTGAATGGCTGGCGGTGATGGGTCGTCCTCGAGGATCGACCGCGTGATCGAGATGGCCTCTCCGATCCGCAGGCGAAGGAACGTTGAGTCCTTGACCGTGTCGAAATATCGTTCTTGACCACTGCGCGCGTGGTCGCGCGTGCCGGCGGTCCGACCGAATGGCGGGAAAAGACCACCTGCCCCTGGGGGTCAGCCGGCGGCAGCGACCGTCTCCGACTCAGGTACCTCGTGGAGGCCAGCAGGGGAGTTGGCGGCGGACATGAGCCGCTCGACCCACGCGTGGTTCAGCGTGATGCGGGTGTCGCTGCGCCGGCGGAACGCGAGGCTCGATGCGCGGTTCATCCAGACGGTCGTGCGGCCTGCGCCTTCACCCGCGGCACGAGACCAGGTGAAGAGGAACGCCTCACCCCGCCGGAGCTTCGCGTAGATGACGGCTTCGAGGTGAGCGAGAGTGCGATCGTCGATGTCGAATCGCGTCGTGCTGTTGTAGGCGAGGAGTCCCATGGAACCGACCCTGGTCGAGGCGTACAAAAGGGCGGAGCTGCGGTCTCCACGCTCATCATCTCATCCGTGTGCAGCTTCTCTGTGCAGCATCCGGACGTGTCATATGGTCGTCACAGCCCGCTGAGAGAATGCGGGCATGACCACCGCGCGGATCATCGTCCTCTTCGTGCTCGCCGCCGTCGCTGAGATCGGCGGTGCGTGGCTCATCTGGCAGGCGGTGCGCGAGAACCGCGGCTGGTGGCTCGCGCTGCTCGGGATCATCGCGCTGGGTGCGTACGGCTTCGCAGCCGCGCTGCAACCCGATGCGCACTTCGGACGCGTGCTCGCGGCGTACGGGGGAGTGTTCGTCGCCGGGTCGCTCGCCTGGGGGATCGTGGTCGACGGCCTCCGGCCCACCGTCTGGGACTACGTCGGCTCGGGTGTCACCCTGATCGGGGCCGCAATCATCATCTTCGCGCCGGTGGTGACCGACGCCGTCGACGGATGACCGCGACCCCGGGAGGTCTCAGGGGACGATGACCGCGCGTCCCCGGACCTTTCCGTCGGCGAGCGCCTCGTAGGCCGCAGGGCCGTCGTCGAGGGAGTACCGCTGCACCTCGACGGACACCTGACCCGACCGGGCGAGCTCGAGCACCTCGATCAGCTCGCTGCGCGAGCCCCAGTACGGGATTCGCAAGGCGGCGTCATACGCAATGGATCCGAAGCCGACGTGGGCCGTGCCCCCGCCGATCCCGACGATGGTGACGTCGGCGTCGACGGCCGCGGCGGCGACCGCCGTGGCGATGGTGGGTTCCGCACCCACGAAGTCGAACACCGCGTTCGCGCCGAGCCCGCCGGTGAGGTCGCGGATGGCGTCGACTGCGCGGTCGTCACTCAGGACGGCGTGGTGCGCGCCGACCTCGCGCGCCAGCGCCAGCTTCTCGTCGTTCACGTCCAGCGCGATGACCGTCGTCGCCGACACCGCGCGCAGGATCTGGATCGCGACGTGGCCGAGACCGCCCGTCCCGATCACGACAGCGGTCGTGCCGGCGCCCAGCTTCGGCAAGGAGGTCTTGATGGCGTGATACGGGGTCAGACCGGCGTCCGTCAGCGAGACGTTCCTCACGGGGTCGAGGTCTCCGAGCGGCACGAGGTGACGCGCGCTGTCGACGATCATGTACTCCGCCATCGACCCCGGGGCTCCCAGGCCGGGAGGCATGATGCCCTCGGCCTGCGCGTTCGTGCAGTAGTTCTCCTTGCCCTGCGCACAGTTGCGGCACCGCCCGCATCCCCAGGGTCCGTAGACGGCGACGGCGTCCCCGATCTGCAGGTGCTCGACGCCCTCGCCGAGTTCCTCCACGATCCCCGCTCCCTCATGCCCGAGCGTCAACGGCAGCGGGTACCCGGCGGCGGTGTACTCCTCCTCGCTGAGACCCATCACGAACTCGTCCGAGTGACAGACTCCCGCTGCGGTGACCTTGAGCAACACCTGACCCGGCCCGGGCACCGGCTTCTCGATCTCGACGACCTCGGGGTGGGAACCTATGCGCGTGTATTGAAGTGCCTTCATGTGCGGCACGCTACGCCTTACGGACCCCCCGCGGCAGGCCCCTGCGGGCCGGCGACCCGGGCGATAGGATCCCGCCATGGCCCACCTCGTCCTCACTGTCGTCGGCGACGACCGTCCCGGTCTCGTCAACGCTCTCGCCGCGCAGGTCTCGGCCTCCGGCGGCAACTGGGAGCGCAGTGAACTCGCCGAGCTGGCAGGGGCCTTCGCCGGCATCGTGCTCGTCTCCATCGACGACGACCGCGAAGCGGATCTCGTCGCGGCGCTCGAAGGACTCGACGGGATGCTGCGCGTCACCGTCCACGGCGGGCGACTCGCCGCCGCACGGGAGCCTGTCGAGCGGTCGATGGAGGTCACGGTTCTCGGCAACGACCGCCCCGGGATCGTCCGCGACGTGACGGCGGCGATCGCCGCGCACGCGCTCAGCATCGACACGTTCCGCAGTCGCACGCTCGACGCGCCCATGGCGGGTGGGACGCTGTTCGAGGCGATTGTCGCGTTCCGCGTGCCGGCCGGGGCGGATGCCGCACCGGTGACGGCCGCGCTGGAGGAGCTCGCCGGCGAGATCCAGGTGGACCTCACCGTCGCCTGACGTGCTCCACCTCGACGAGATCCGTGCGCGGCTGCGAGCCGCCGCAGATCCGGAGCAGGCCGCCGGCCAGCAGGCCTACATGAAGTCGACCCTCCCGTTTCTCGGGGTGCGCGTCCCGGAGACCCGTCGGATCGCACGCGCCGCGGTCGCGGGGGAAGCCGATGCCGCGCGCGTCCTCGCCGACGCGAGGGAGCTGTGGGATGCGGCATCCCATCGCGAGGAGCGGTACGCGGCCATGATGCTGCTCGCCGCCCCGCCCGCCCGCGCGGACCTTCGGATCGTGCCGCTCGTCGAACACATGGTGCGGACGGGGCGCTGGTGGGACATCACCGACGAGCTGAGCGGGCGCATCCGGGAGCTCCTCGACGAGCATCCGCGTGACGGTGAGGCGCTCGTACGCGGGTGGTGCGTGAGCGAGGAGCTGTGGCTGCGACGCCTCGCCGTCCTCAGTCAGCTCGGTCGCCGCGAGCGGACTGATCTCCGCCTTCTGTCGGATGTCCTGGAGCAGAACCTCCACGACCCTGAGTTCTTCATCCGGAAAGCGATCGGGTGGGCCCTCCGAGACGCCGCGCGGGCCTACCCGGAGTGGGTGTCGGCGTACGTGTCGGCGCACGCGCTCAGCCCGCTCAGCCGCCGCGAGGCGTTGAAGCACCTCTGATCAGCGCAGCAGCAGCGGGACCGTGGCGGCGGCGACCACGAGCGGGGCCCCGACGAGCCCCCATGTGACGAATCGGCGCCACGGCAGGTGTACGCCTGCGGCGACGAGCCGTTGGTGCCACAGCAGCGTGGCCAGAGACGCCCACGGGGTGATCAGCGGCCCGGCGTTGACACCGATCAGCAGCGCCGCGAGCCGCTCCGGCGTTCCGGCGGCGGATTCGAGGAGGAGGTACGCCGGCAGGTTGTCGAGGGCGTTCGCGGTCACGAGCGCCGTCCCTGACATCCGCAGCAGGTCGAAAGGCTGCGACCCGGCACCGGCGACCGCCGTGGCGACCTGCCCCGAGCCCCACGCCTCGAGGGCGGCCACCGCCGAGAACAACCCCGCCGCGAAGACGAGCAGCGACCACGGCACCAGTCGGAGCCCGAGCGCCTTCGGCGAGCGCCACGCGAACAGTCCGATCAGCGCGAGCGCGGCCGCTGTCGCGGGGATCCACGGCTCGACCCCGCTGACCAGGAGCGGCAGCAGGGCGACGACGATGACGGATGCCGCGATGAGTTGCAGGCGGTCGCTCACCCGTGGCGGCGGCGCGACCGGGAAGGTGCCGACCAGCGAGCGCCGGTGGAAGGCCCACAGGAGGGCGACGGTGACGAGGACGGCGACGGCCGCCGACGGGCCCAGCAGGAGGACGAACGATGCCGGATCGGCGGCACCCGGCATCCGCGCCAGGGCGAGCAGGTTCGTGAGATTCGACACCGGCAGCAGGAGGGACGCCGTGTTCGCTAGCCACACGGTGGTGAGGGCGAAGGGGAGGGGTGGGAGGCCGTTCGCGCGGGCGACGGCGATCACGACGGGGGTGAGGAGCACCGCCGTCGTGTCGAGCGAGAGGAAAGCGGTGGTGACGATCGCGAGGGCGACGACGAGGAGCCACAGGACGGCGGTGCGGCCCCGGGACAGTCGTGCGAGCCAGGACGCCGTCACGTCGAACACCCCGGCCTTGGCGGCGAGCTCGGCCACCACCGTCACGGCGACGACGAACGCGAGGATCGGGAGGACGCGCTCGGCGACGGTGCCGAGGTCGGAGAGGGGCAGGATGCCGGTGGCGGCGGCGACGATCGCGCCCACGAGCAGGACGACCCCCGCGAGAGCGAGCTTCACGGCATCCATCATCGCCCCTCGTGGCAGGCCAGTAGACTCGCAGGATGCAGAACAGCCGGGTGTCCCACATCACCGGCACGCGAACGCCGCGGGCCTGAGCGGGCGGAGCGCGTACAGCGCTCGAAGCTGAGTCACCTCGATCCGAGCCACCTTCTGGAGATCCTCCTTGTCTGATCCGATCGCCCCGGCGGACGTCGCCCTCCCCGCCGACGGTTTCGCCCTGTTCCCCGACCGCTCCGTCGTCGCCCTGCGCGTCGACGGCGAGCTGAAGGACCTCGCCACGGTCGTGGACACGCTTCAGGGCGTGGAGCCGGTCACCGTGTCGAGCCCCGACGGGCTGAACATCCTGCGCCACTCGACGGCCCACATCCTCGCGCAGGCCGTGCAGCGCGTGCGCCCCCAGGCGAATCTCGGCATCGGTCCGCCGGTCACCGACGGCTTCTACTACGACTTCGGTGTCGAGGAGCCGTTCACTCCGGAGGACCTCAAGGCCATCAAGAAGGAGATGGAGCGCATCGTTCGCGAGGGGCAGCGCTTCGTCCGTCGTGTCGTCACCGACGACGAGGCGCGCGCTGAGTTCGCCGACGAGCCGTTCAAGCTCGAGCTCATCGGGCTCAAGGGCGGCACGAAGGAGGCAGCCGAGGGCGCGTCCGTCGAAGTCGGCGCGGGTGAGCTCACGATCTACGACAACGTCACCCGGGACGGCGAGACCGCGTGGAAGGATCTCTGCCGCGGACCGCATGTCCCGAACACGCGGATGGTCGGCAACGGATGGGATCTGACCCGGATGGCCGGCGCCTACTGGCGCGGCAGCGAGAAGAACCCGCAGCTGCAGCGCATCTACGGCACCGCGTGGCCGTCGAAGGACGAGCTGCGGGCCTACCAGCACCGCCTGGAGGAGGCCGCCAAGCGCGATCACCGCAAGCTCGGCAAGGAACTCGACCTCTTCTCGTTCCCTGACGAGATCGGCTCGGGCCTGAGCGTCTGGCACCCCCGTGGCGGTGTGGTCCGCGGTGAGATGGAGCAGCATGCGCGCCGCCGCCACATCGAGGGCGGGTACACCTACGTGTACACCCCGCACATCTCGAAGGAGGACCTGTTCCTCACCTCGAACCACCTCGTGACCTACAAGGACGGCATGTTCCCTCCGATCGTCATGGACGAGGAGAGGGATGCCGACGGGAACGTCACCAAGCAGGGCCAGGACTACTACCTGAAGCCCATGAACTGCCCGATGCACATCCTCATCTACAAGGAGCGTGCGCGCAGCTACCGGGACCTGCCCCTCCGGTTCGCCGAGAACGGCACCGTCTATCGCAACGAACTCTCCGGTGCCCTGCACGGGCTCACGCGCGTGCGCGGCTTCACCCAGGACGACTCGCACCTGTTCGTGACTCCCGACCAGCTGGAGGCGGAGGCGACCCGTGTCCTCGAGTTCGTCATCTCGATGCTCCGCGACTTCGGTCTCGAGGAATTCGAGCTCGAGCTGTCGATGCGTGACGACGAGAAGGAGAAGTGGATCGGGAGCGACGAGTTCTGGCAGTACTCGACCGATGCGCTCCGCAACGTCGCCCTCGCGAGTGGTCTGAAGCTGACGGAGGTTCCCGGCGAGGCGGCCTTCTACGGCCCGAAGATCGACCTGAAGACGAAGGATGCGATCGGACGCACCTGGCAGCTGTCGACGGTGCAGGTCGACCCGAACCTGCCCGAGCGCTTCGGGCTCGAGTACACCGGACCGGATGGCGAGAAGCACCGCCCGATCATGATCCACCGGGCCCTGTTCGGTTCGATCGAGCGCTTCTTCGCGATCCTGCTCGAGCACTACGCAGGGGCGTTCCCCGTGTGGCTCTCTCCGGTGCAGGTCGTGGGCATCCCCGTCGCCGAGCAGTACGGCGAATACCTCGACGAGATCGTCGGTCGGCTGCGTGCGCGGGGCGTGCGAGCCGAGGTCGACCACTCCGACGACCGCATGCAGAAGAAGATCCGCACGCACACCACCCAGAAGGTGCCGGTGCAGCTGATCGCGGGAGAGCAGGACCGGTCGGCCGGCACCGTCTCGTTCCGATTCCGCGACGGCTCCCAGACCAACGGCATCCCCGTCGACGAGGCGATCGACAAGATCGTCGCGGCGATCGCGGACCACACCCTCGTCAACACCGCCGCGGACCTGACATGACGGACGACAACCGCCGGGTCGAGGACTCCGCCGAGCTGGCAGGCGTGCCTGACGAGTTTCAGCGACTGTGGACGCCGCATCGGATGGCGTACATCCAGGCGGGCCCCGAGCCGCTGAAGCACGACTGCCCGTTCTGCGCTGCTCCGGCGAAGACCGACGACGAAGGCCTCATCGTCGCGCGCGGCGAGACCGCCTACGTCCTTCTGAACCTGTTCCCGTACAACTCGGGACACCTGCTGGTCTGCCCTTACCGTCACTTCGCGACGTACGACGACGCGACCCCGGAGGAGGTCGCCGAGATCGGCGCGCTGACCCAGGTGGCGATGAGAGTGCTGCGGACGGTCGCGAAGTGCGACGGGTTCAACCTCGGCATGAATCAGGGCACGGTCGCCGGCGCCGGTGTGGCCGAGCACCTGCACCAGCATGTCGTGCCGCGCTGGGCGACGGACGCGAACTTCTTCCCGATCATCGCCAAGACGAAGGCGCTGCCGCAGTTGCTCGGCGAGGTTCGGCAGGCCGTGGCCGACGGCTGGCCCGTCATCTGACGAGCCGGCCGTCCTGCCTCGTCAGCGGACCTGCGTGACCTCGAACTGCATGCGCGGGTGGGCGTAGGCCTCCTGGGCCTCGATGAGCTGCAGCTCGCGCGAACCGGCGTCGTAGGTCTGCTGCAGCAGGTCGAAAACACTCGACGTCGTCCGCGCGAGGGCGTCGGCCGCGTCGCCGCTCCGGCGGAAGTGCGCCGTGAACAGTGCCGCTGTGACGTCGCCCGAGCCGTTCGCCTTCATCGGGATGTGGGGTGTGCGGACGATCCACGCACCGTCGTCGGTGACCGCGAGCATCTCGATCGTGCCCTCGGGACGGTCGGGTCGCTCGACGCTCGTGACGAGCACGGTCGACGGACCAATGGCCCGGGCCGCATCCACCGACTCGAGGGTCGACGCGAGGTCGGAGGGCTCCGTGCCGGTGAGGAAACCGAGCTCGAACTGGTTCGGCGTGATGAGGTCCGCGGCGGGGACGACGCGCTCGCGGAGCAGGATCGGGATGGCGGGGGCCACGAAGCATCCGCTCTTCGCATTGCCCATCACGGGGTCGCACGCGTAGATGGCGGAGGGGTTCGCGGCCTTCACACGCGCGACGGCGTCGAGGATGACGTCGCCGATCCCCTCGCCGCCCTGGTAGCCGGAGAGGACTGCGTCGATCTCGCCGAACGCGCCGCGTTCCTCGATCCCGGTGATGACATCGGCGACGTCCTGCGGGCTGATGAGCGGGCCGCGCCACGCGCCATACCCGGTGTGGTTCGAGAAGTTGACGGTGTAGACGGGGTACACCTCGACGCCGATGCGTTGCAGGGGGAACACGGCGGCGGAGTTCCCGACGTGCCCGTAGGCGACGGCGGACTGGATGGAGAGGATCTTCACGGGGCGGTGCTCGCTTCCGGTGAGGGCGCGATCGCTCGCGCCGAGGCGGCGACATCGGCGGCCAGGCGCGCGAGGTCGAGGTCGGACAGGTCGTGGACGGTCAGCCGCAGCCGGTGGGTCGCGTCCTGATCGGCGAGGACGAACTCGTCTCCGGGACGGGCGAGCCAGCCGCGACGCATGAGCTGCTCCGCCACGGCGCGCGCCGGTGCGGGGAGGGGCACCCAGACGCTCAGCCCGTCACCGGCGGTCGTCGGCAGACCGACGCGCGACAATTCCGCCGCGAAGGCCTCGTTGCGCGACCGGTAGTGACGCGCGGCGTCCTGGACCCGCGTCAACACGGCGTCGTCGGAGACGAGCGTGAGCACGAGGCGCTGCAGCAGGTGGCTCACCCAGGTGGATCCGGGACTGAGCCGGCGGGCGAGGCGTTCCGCGGTCTCGGAGTCGCTCGCCGTGACGGCCAGGCACATGTCGGGACCGAGGAACTTCGACACGGATCGGATCAGGGCCCATCGATGGTGGCTCGGTCCGATGATCGAGTGGTACGGCTCCCTCGACAGCATGGAGAAGTGGTCGTCCTCGATCACCAGGACGTACGGATGCCGCTCGAGTACCGCGCGCAGCTCCGCCGCGCGCTCGGCGGTGAGGCTGACGCCGGTGGGATTCTGCGCGCGGGGTGTGCAGACGATAGCGCGCACACCGGCCTCGAGCGCCGCACGGAGGCCCGCGACGGTCATCCCCTGCTCATCGACGGGGATGGGGACCGGCCGGTACCCGCCTATCCGCACCGTGCGGAGCGCGGAAAGGAAGCAGGGGTCCTCGAGCCCGACGGCGTCGTCACGGGTCAACGCGTCGGCGAAGAGACGCTCGAGCGCGTCGACGGCGCCACCGGTGATGGTGAGGCGAAGGTCGTCGCGTCCCGGGAGGTCCGTGCCGATCCAGTGCGACGCCCACGCGTAGAGATCCGGGTCGATCGTCGGCTCGCCGTAGAGCACCGGGCGTCCCGCGAGGCTCGACAGGGCGTGCGAGGGGTCCGGGATGAGCGTCGGATCCGGGTTGCCTGTTCCGATGTCGCGCAGGACCGTGTCGGCCGCGAAGCCCTCCTGCGCCGGATCGGATCGCGGCGAGACGCGCGTGCCGGCGCGCCCCGCGGTCTCGACCGCCCCTGCGGCCGCGAGCTGACGGTAGGCGGCGACGACCGTGTTGCGGTTGACGCCGACGATCTCGGCGAGCGCGCGGACGGAGGGGAGTGCGGCCCCGGGTGCGAGATCACCCCGGTCGATGAGGGCGCGGATGCTGTCGGCGATCTCCGCAGCGGTCTCGCCGCCGATCGGGACACCGTCTGCCATAGGGACGAGTCTATGTCCGAGTCATGGTAACTTTTGGCCTATGCCAACGAACACGACGGGGACCGCACGCGTCAAGCGCGGCCTCGCAGAGATGCTCAAGGGCGGCGTCATCATGGACGTCGTCACCGCCGATCAGGCGAAGATCGCGGAGGACGCCGGCGCCGTCGCCGTCATGGCGCTCGAGCGCGTGCCGGCCGACATCCGAGCCCAGGGCGGTGTCGCGCGCATGAGCGACCCCGACCTCATCGACGACATCATCGCCTCGGTCTCGATCCCCGTGATGGCGAAGGCGCGCATCGGGCATTTCGTCGAGGCCCAGGTGCTGCAGGAGCTCGGGGTGGACTACATCGACGAGTCCGAAGTGCTCTCGCCCGCTGATTACGTGAACCACATCGACAAGTGGGGCTTCACGGTTCCGTTCGTCTGCGGCGCGACCAACCTCGGTGAGGCCCTGCGACGCATCACCGAGGGCGCTGCGATGATCCGCTCCAAGGGCGAAGCGGGCACGGGTGACGTCTCGGAGGCGATGAAGCACATCCGCAAGATCCGCGGCGAGATCGCCGCCCTCGCGGCCCTGCCCAAGGACGAGCTGTTCGTCGCGGCCAAGGAGCTGCAGGCGCCGTATGAGCTCGTGGCCGAGGTCGCGGAGACGGGCGCCCTGCCCGTCGTCCTCTTCGTCGCCGGCGGTGTGGCGACGCCCGCGGATGCCGCCATGATGATGCAGCTCGGCGCCGACGGGGTGTTCGTGGGCTCCGGCATCTTCAAGAGCGGCAATCCTGCGGAGCGGGCAGCCGCGATCGTGAAGGCGACGACGTTCTACGACGACCCGAAGGTGGTCGCGGACGTGTCGCGCGGGCTGGGTGAGGCGATGGTCGGGATCAACGTGTCCGACCTGGCCGCGCCCCACCGCCTCGCCGAGCGGGGCTGGTGACCGCGCCGCGCGTCGGCGTCCTCGCGCTTCAGGGCGACGTGCGGGAGCACACCCGCGTGCTCAGGGGGCTCGGCGCCGACGTCGTCCCGATCCGTCGGCCGGAGGAGCTCGCTCTGGTCGAGGGGGTCGTGCTCCCCGGCGGCGAGTCGAGCGTGATCGACAAGCTCTCACGGGCCTTCGGCATGCGTGAGCCGTTGATATCCGCGATCGATGCAGGGATGCCGGTGCTCGGCACGTGTGCCGGCCTCATCCTCCTCGCCGACCGACTCGTCGACGGGATCGAGGGGCAGCAGACGTTCGGCGGTCTGGATGTGACGGTGCGCCGGAATGCCTTCGGTGGTCAGGTCGAGTCGTTCGAGACGGAGCTGGACGTGCCGTCGATCGGCGAGCCGACGGTGCGCGCGACCTTCATCCGGGCCCCCGTGGTGGAAGACGTCGGACCTGCCGCGGAGGCGATCGCCACCCTGTCGGACGGGCGGGTCGTCGGCGCCCGACAGGGCGCGGTCATCGGTCTGTCCTTCCACCCGGAACTCGACGCCGAGACGCGTTTCCACGAGATGTTCCTGGCGAGCATCCGTGACGCGTAGCGGCCCTCCGTCGGCGCGGTCGTAGACTGGCACCTGCGCTTTTTCCGAGAGGAGTCCCGTGAGCGGACATTCCAAGTGGGCCACCACGAAGCACAAGAAGGCCGTCATCGACGCCCGCCGTGCGAAGTCGTGGGCGAAGCTCATCAAGAACATCGAGGTCGCCGCCAAGCTGGGCGGGGCCGACCTGCAGGGCAACCCCACCCTGTTCGACGCCGTCCTGAAGGCGAAGAAGACGTCGGTCCCGAAGGACAACATCGACCGCGCGATCAAGCGCGGTGCAGGCATCGGCGGCGAGTCGGTCGAGTACACCTCGATCATGTACGAGGCCTACGGGCCCAACGGCGTGGCGCTCATGGTGGAGTGTCTGACCGACAACAAGAACCGAGCCGCTGCGGAGGTCCGCACCGCGCTGACCCGCAACGGCGGCACGCTCGCCGATCCCGGCTCCGTCGCCTACAACTTCACGCGCAAGGGCGTCATCGTCGTCGCCGGCGAGGGGACGACCGAGGACGACCTCATGATGGCGGCACTCGAGGCCGGCGCCGAGGAGATCGAGCCGCGCGCCGAAGGCTTCGAGGTCGTGACCGAGGCATCCGACCTCGTCTCGGTGCGCACCGCGCTGACCGACGCCGGCATCGAATACGACTCGGCCGACGTCGAGTTCGTCCCGAACCTCAAGGTCGAGATCGACGCCGAGACCGCGCGCAAGATCTTCCGCCTCATCGACGCACTCGAGGACAGCGACGACGTGCAGAACGTGTACGCCAACTTCGACCTCACGCCGGAGGTCCAGGCCGAGCTCGAGACCGACGACGAGGACTGACGACACAGGCGCGCCGACGAGCGGATGCCGCACCTCCCGCCTAGCGTGGGGGAGTGGCATCCGCTCTTCGCGTCCTCGGGGTCGACCCGGGACTCACCCGCTGCGGCGTGGGGGTCGTCGACGTGCGCGCCGACCGGTCCGCGTCGCTGGTGCACGTCGGTGTCGTGCGGTCCTCCCCGGATGCGCCGATCGAGCAGCGGCTGGCGAGCATCGCGGCGGGCATCCGCTCGGTCATCGCCGAGCACGGTCCCGACGTGCTCGCGGTCGAGCGCGTCTTCGCCCAGCAGAACCGCAGCACTGTGATGGGCACGGCGCAGGCCAGCGGCATCGCCCTGTTGCTCGCAGCCGAACACGGCCTGCCTGCCGCGACCCACACACCCTCGGAGGTCAAGGCGGCGATCACGGGCTACGGCAACGCCGAGAAGCTCCAGGTGCAGACGATGGTGGCACGCGTGCTCCGGCTCGACGCTCTGCCGCAGCCGGCGGATGCCGCCGACGCCCTCGCGCTCGCCCTGTGCCACGCCTGGCGACGCGGCGCGTCCGCCGCGCCCGCGACAGCGACCCTCACTCCGGCCCAGCGGGCGTGGGCCGCCGCCGAGAAGGCGTCGCGTCGCTGAGGGCGGACGCGGCGGGGGTCCTCCGTGTCGGGTGTGTCGCTCGAACATAGGTCCGAACGCTCGTCTAGGCTCGACCCATGATCTCCTCGCTGCGCGGCCGTGTGCTGCACCTCGAACCGGACTCGGTCGTCATCGACGTGCACGGGGTCGGGTACTCGGTCGCCGTAACGGCGCAGCACGCGCGTCAGCTCCACCTCGGTGACGAGGTCTTCGTCCACACCTCGATGATCGTCCGTGAGGACGCCATGCTGCTGTTCGGGTTCGAGGACCGATCCGAGCTCGACGTGTTCGGGCACCTGCTGAGCGTGTCCGGGGTGGGTCCCAAGTCCGCGCTCGGCGTGCTCTCGGCGCTCACGGTCGATCAGATCGCCGGCGCGGTCGCCGACGAGGACGACGCTCCCTTCCGTCGTGTCTCGGGTATCGGCCCGAAGACCGCGAAGCTGATCGTCGTGCAACTCGCGGGCAAGCTCACGGCGCCGACCCGCACGACGCCGGGCGCGCCCGCGGCTCCGGGACTCGGCGTCCAGCTCACCGCCGCGCTCGTCGCCCTCGGATGGAGCGAGCGCGTCGCGAGCGAGACTGCGGAGAACGTGCTGTCGGAGGCGCCGGGGGGTGCCTCCGTGCCGGCGCTGTTGAAGCTGGCGCTCGCCCACCTCGGCCCGGCGCGGGCGGAGCGCACCGGTGTCTGACGCCCGCGACCAGCGTCTGCCCGAGGACGAGACCGAGCTCGCCGTCGAAGGCGCGCTGCGCCCCGGATCGCTCGCCGAGTTCATCGGCCAGATGAAGGTGCGCGGACAGCTCCAGTTGCTGCTGGACGCCGCTCGCATCCAGCAGCGGCCCGCGGACCACATCCTGCTCTCCGGGCCTCCGGGTCTCGGCAAGACCACCCTCGCCATGATCGTCGCGCACGAGAGCGAGCGTCCGTTGCGGATGTCGAGCGGTCCGGCGATCCAGCACGCGGGCGACCTCGCGGCTCTTCTGTCGAGCCTGGTGCCCGGCGAGGTGCTCTTCATCGACGAGATCCACCGCATGGCGCGATCGGCCGAGGAGATGCTGTACCTCGCGATGGAGGACTTCCGCGTCGACATCATGGTCGGCAAGGGAGCCGGGGCCACCAGCATCCCGCTCGATCTCGCACCGTTCACGCTCGTCGGTGCCACGACGCGGTCGGGGCTGCTGCCGAACCCCCTGCGCGACCGCTTCGGATTCACCGCCCACCTCGAGTACTACGAGCCGATCGAACTCGAGCAGGTCATCGCCCGTTCAGCGGTGATGCTCGATGTCGATCTGCCGGCGGCATCCCGTGCGGAGATCGCGCGCCGGTCGCGGGGCACACCGCGCATCGCGAACCGGCTGCTCCGCCGGGTGCGCGACTACGTCGTCGTGCACGGGGGGTCGTCGACCCAGGCGACCACGACGGACGTGTCAGCGGCGCTCGACCTCTACGACGTCGACGACCTGGGGCTGGACCGACTCGACCGCGCCGTCCTCGACGCGTTGGTCCGACGCTTCCGCGGCGGTCCCGTCGGGCTCAACACCCTCGCGGTCACGGTGGGGGAGGAGGCCGACACGATCGAGTCCGTCGTCGAGCCCTACCTCGTCCGCATCGGGTTCATGGGGCGCACGCCCCGTGGTCGGGTCGCGACCCCCGAGGCCTACGCTCACCTGGGCATCCCCCGCCACGACGGGGCGCTGACCCTCGATGACCTATAATCGCTGAAGGCTTCGGCCTCCCACCCTCTTCGCCGCATCGCTGCGGCGTGCCCACCCGAAAGGCGGACACCCGTTCATGTTGCTTCTCTCCCAGCAGAACACCACGCAGGCAACCGGAGGCAACTTCTTCACGGACTACGGCCTGCTCATCCTGCTGGCAGGTCTGCTCGTCTTCATGTTCATCAGCTCGCGTCGTCGCACGAAGCGGATGAAGGAGGAGCAGGAGAAGAAGGCCCTGCAGATGGTGCCCGGCGTGAAGGTCCTTCTTCAGGGCGGTCTCTACGGCACGATCGTCGAGTACGACCCGACCGACCTCTCCAAGCCCGCCCACGTCGAGCTCGCCCCGGGAACGGTCGTCGAGGTCCACAGCCAGGCGATCCTGCGCGCCGTCGAAGAAGAGGAGCCGGAGGTCGATGAGACCGAGCAGGTTCCCGGCGACGACGTGATCGTCTCGCGCGACGAGACCGATGCGGAGATCCGTCCCGTCGACGGTACGCCCGACGCGGACGACAAGCCCAAGGCCTGACCTCCCCGCTCCGGCGGCCCCTCACGAAAGTTCCCTCCGTGGCTTCATCCACTCCCGTCCGCCGCGCGTGGCGCGCTCTGATCGGACTCCTGGCCCTCACGGCCGTCCTCTTCGGCGTGAACGCCGCCGGCGTGTACCTCTTCGAGCGGAGTTCCTGGGTCCCGGAACTGGCGCTCGATCTGCAGGGCGGCACGCAGATCATCCTCCAGGCGCAGACGGAGGACGGCGCACAGCCCACCGCCGATCAGATGCAGCAGGCCGTCTCGATCATCCGTCAGCGAGTGGATGCCTCTGGTGTCGGCGAGACCGACATCACCACGCAGGCGGGCAACCAGATCGTGGTGCAGCTCCCGGGCATCGCGGATGAGGAGACGCGCGACCGGATCGGCCGGTCGGCGCAGATGCAGCTGCGCGCCGTGCTGTACACGGCCGCCCCGAGCAACACCTTCGTGGGCGAGGACGGCAACGAGACGCCGTATCCGACCCCGGGCCCCTCACTGAACGCGACACCCACACCGTCGCCGACCGATGGCAGCGACCTGTCCTGGGCGACCGAAGAGGTCCAGGCCGAGTTCCTCGCATACGACTGTGCGAATCCCGCGAACGACCCTGCGCAGCAGCCGGCCGGCGAGCCGCTCATCACGTGTGACGCCGACGGTTCGGCGAAGTACCTCCTGGGCCCCGTCGAGCTGGATGGGTCAGCGATCTCCGACGCGACGAACGGTCTGAACTCGCAGAACGGTCAGTGGGCCGTCAACATCGTCTTCGACAGCGCCGGGACCGAGACCTTCGGCGAGATCAGCCAGCGCCTGTTCAACCTGCAGTCGCCCCAGAACCAGTTCGCCTTCGTGCTCGACGGCGAGGTCATCTCCGCTCCCTCGATGAACGCCGTCATCACCGACGGCAAGCCGCAGATCACCGGCAACTTCGATCAGGACACGTCGAAGACGCTCGCCGACCAGCTCAAGTACGGTGCCCTTCCGCTGAGCTTCGAGGTCCAGAGCAGCAACGCGATCTCCGCCACTCTGGGTTCACAGCAGCTGCTCATCGGTCTCGTCGCGGGCCTCATCGGTCTCGCGCTCGTCGCCGTGTACTCGCTCGTCGTCTATCGCGCGCTCGGTTCCGTCATCATCGCGTCGCTCGCGGTGATGGGCATCCTCACGTACATCACGCTCTGCATCCTCGCGTGGCGGATGGGCTTCCGGCTGTCCCTCGCGGGTGTGGCGGGCCTCATCGTGACGATCGGCTTCACCGCCGACTCGTTCATCGTCTACTTCGAGCGCATCCGCGACGAGCTCCGCGATGGCAAGTCGATCACGAGCGCCGTCGAGGACGGGTGGGCGCGGGCGAAGCGGACCATCTACATCTCCAAGTCCATCAACATCCTCGCCGCCGTCGTGCTCTACATCCTCGCCGACGCGACGGTGAAGGGCTTCGCGTTCACGCTGGGTCTCACGACCGTGATCGACGTGCTCATCTTCGTGCTCTTCACGCACCCGGTCCTGCAGCTGCTGGCCCGGACGAAGTTCTTCGGCGGCGGGCACAAGCTGTCCGGGCTCGACCCGACCGCTCTCGGCGCGGTGTACCGCGGTCGTGCGCAGTTCCGCGCACCGGTCGCCGCCGGCGGCAAGTCGCAGGCCGAGAAGCGCTCCTCGCGATCGCGGAGCGAGGCGGTGCGCCGTCAGACGATCGCCGAGCGCAAGCTCGCGCAACAGAGCGGCGATACCCGCTCGGCAGGGGAGGGGGACGACTGATGCGTTCCATGAACGATTTCGGCAACGACCTGTACACCGGGAAGGTCTCCTTCCCGTTCGTCGGCCGCCGGCGGCTGTGGTTCCTCATCGCCGCGATCCTCGTGATCGGCTCGGCGCTCGTTCCGGTCTTCCGTCCCATCCAGTTCTCGATCGAGTTCACCGGTGGATCGCAGTTCACCGTCAACGACGTCGCCTCTCCGGATCAGCTGCGCGCGACCGATGCGGTGCAGTCAGTGGTCCCGGATGCCGCGACCCGCGTCACGACGGTCGGCGACGACAGCCTGCGCATCCAGACCGACCAGCTGGGTGAACTGGAAACGCGCGAAGTCACCGATGCGCTCGTGTCGACGTTCGGGGTGTCTGAGGAGAGCGTCAGCTCGTCCTTCATCGGTCCGAGCTGGGGCGAGAGCGTGACGCGGCAGTCCCTCTGGGGCCTCGTCATCTTCCTCGTTCTGACGTTCCTCATCCTGGCGCTCTACTTCCGGACGTGGAAGATGTCCGTCGCCGCGATGATCGGTCTCGTCGACGTGCTCGTCGTCACCGTCGGGGTCTACGCGCTGTTCGGGTTCGAGATCTCGCCCGCGGCGGTCATCGGCTTCCTCACGATCCTGTCCTACTCGCTGTACGACACGACCGTCGTGTTCGACAAGATCCGCGAGAACACGTTCGAAGACGGCGAGAAGTCGGGTCGCACCTTCGGCGAATCGGTCAACCTCGCGGTGAACCAGACCCTCGTCCGCTCGATCAACACCACCGTCGTCGCCGTCTTGCCGACCGGTGCGATCCTGTTCATCGGTGCCCTGTGGCTCGGGGCGCAGACGCTGACCGACATCTCCCTCTCGATCTTCGTCGGCACGATCGTCGCCGCCTACTCGACGCTGTTCGTCGCAGCCCCGCTTTACTCGCTGCTGCGGGAGAACGAGTCCGAGCTGAAGGCACGGGATCAGCGCGTGATCGAGGCCCGTTCGGCCGCCGTCGCCGCGGTCTGAGCCGGATGCGCGCGGGCGTAGGATTGACCTCCAGTTCCACGCGCGTGCGGACAGAGGGGAGGAGATCGCATGGCTGAAGCGGTCACTCCCACAGGAACCGCGACGGGCGGTCAGTCGCTGCGGCGGTTGGTGCCGCGGATCTTCTCCCGCGCCCCGTCGAGGGATGCGCTCGAGGAGCTCATGCGGACGGTGCGGGTGCACCATCCCAAGGGCGACATCGCCATCGTCGAGCGCGCCTATCGGACCGCGGCGAAGGCGCACGCCTCGCAGAAGCGTCAGAGCGGCGAGCCGTACATCACGCATCCACTCGCCGTCGCGCAGATCCTCGCGGAGCTCGGCCTCGGTCCGCGCGCGATCGCTGCCGCGCTGCTGCACGACACGGTCGAGGACACCGACTACTCGCTCGACCAATTGACCGCGGACTTCGGTGACGAAGTCGCCATGCTCGTCGACGGTGTGACGAAGCTCGACAAGGTCAAGTACGGCGACGCGGCACAGGCTGAGACCGTCCGGAAGATGATCGTGGCGATGTCCAAGGACATCCGCGTCCTTCTCATCAAACTCGCGGACCGACTCCACAACGCGCGCACCTGGGGCTTCGTGCCCCCTGAGAAGGCGGCCAAGAAGGCGCGCGAGACCCTCGAGATCTACGCACCGCTGGCGCACCGTCTCGGCATCCAGACCGCGAAGAGCGAGCTCGAGGATCTGTCGT
Organism: Microbacterium oleivorans; assembly: GCF_023715745.1. GTDB lineage: Bacteria > Actinomycetota > Actinomycetes > Actinomycetales > Microbacteriaceae > Microbacterium > Microbacterium oleivorans_D. Next base: position 348,214 of record NZ_JAMBOV010000003.1, read on the forward strand.
TCGCGGTGCTGCATCCCAAGCTCTACGCCGAGATCGACTCCCTCGTGAAGCAGCGGACGCCGCAGCGCGAGCAGTACGTGCACACGGTCATCGACGCCGTGGAGACCGATCTGCGCGATCTTCGGATCCGCGGGCGGGTCATGGGTCGTCCCAAGCAGCTCTACTCGGTGTACCAGAAGATGGTCGTCCGCGGTCGCGAGTTCGACGACATCTACGACCTCATCGGCATCCGTGTCATGGTCAACACGGTGCGTGACTGCTACGCGGTGCTCGGCGCGATCCACGCGCGCTGGACGCCGATCCCGGGCCGGTTCAAGGATTACATCGCCACCCCGAAGTTCAACCTGTACCAGTCGCTGCACACGACCGTCATCGGCCCCGGCGGGCGTACGGTCGAGATCCAGATCCGTACTCACGAGATGCACCAGCAGGCCGAATACGGCGTCGCGGCGCACTGGAAGTACAAGGAGCAGATCGCCGGCGGCAAGGCGGACTCCAAGGCCATCGACCAGGACATGGCGTGGCTCGCCCACATCTCGGACTGGCAGGCCGAGACCGCCGACCCCGGCGAATTCCTCGATTCGCTGCGCTTCGAGATCGGCGCGAAGGAGGTCTACGTCTTCACGCCCAAGGGGCGTGTGATCGGACTCCCCGCCGGTGCGACCCCCGTCGACTTCGCCTACGCCGTGCACACCGAGATCGGTCACCGCACGATGGGCGCCAAGGTGAACGGCCGGCTCGTCCCGCTGGAGTCCGAGCTGCACTCGGGCGACGTCGTCGAGGTGTTCACCTCGAAGAACCCGGATGCCGGGCCGAGCCAGGACTGGCTGGCGTTCGTCAAGAGCACCCGTGCGCGCAACAAGATCCGCGGCTGGTTCACGAAGGAACGCCGCGACGAGGCGGTCGAGCAGGGCAAGGACGCCATCGCGCGCGCGATGCGTCGGCAGAACCTGCCGCTGCAGCGGCTGATGAACCAGGACTCGTTCACCGCGGTCGCGCACCAGCTGCGCTACGAGGACGTGACCGCCCTGTACGCCGCCGTCGGCGAGGGGCACGTATCGACCCAGTCGGTGATCGAGAAGGTCACGGCCCTGGTGCGCTCGGAGGAGGAGGACACCTCCACCGGTCCGATCGACCTGCCTGCCGTCGGCCGTTCGAAGGCACCGCGAGGCGGCGACTCGGGTGTGCTCGTCCGCGGCGCCCCCGACATCCTGGTCAAGCTCGCGAAGTGCTGCACACCGGTGCCCGGTGACGAGATCGTGGGCTTCGTCACGCGCGGCAGCGGCGTGTCCGTCCACCGTGCGGACTGCACCAACGCGGCCGCGCTCCGTGACCAGCCCGATCGGATGATCGAGGTCTCGTGGGCGCCGACGTCGAAGAGCGTCTTCCTCGTCCACATCCAGGTCGAAGCCCTCGACCGGTCGGGCCTCCTGAGCGACATCACGCGTGTGCTCAGCGAGCACCATGTGAACATCCTCTCGGCATCCGTCCAGACGACGAACGACCGTCTCGCGCTCAGCCGATACGTCTTCGAAATGGGTGACACCGTGCACCTGGACCGTGTGCTGAACGCGGTCCGGCGCATCGACGCGGTGTACGACGTCTACCGCGTCACATCCTCCTGACGGCGGCGCAGCTCCGCGGCGGCGGCTCGCTTGTGGTGGACCGGCCCGGCGGCCTCGAGCCATGCGATCGCTTCGCCCAGAAGCTCGGGCCGCCACGCGAGCACGTCGTCGACCACGCGTGACGGCGCGGCAACGGTGACGGCGTCGCGGACGAGGTCGACGAGGGTGCGCACGGGGGTCGTCACCGCGACGCCGCTGATCATCTCGACATCGGATGCCGGCAGCTCGACGTCCCGGAAGCGGATCCGAGCGTCCACGGGGAAGGCGCCACGGGTCCGCCCTGCGCGTTGCAGGGCGTGGATGAGGGGAGGATCGGGGATCGCACCATGAACCCAAGCCGCGCTGGCATGCGAGACGGCGCGGTGGGCGCCGGTGAGTCCGCGGAACGAGGCCGCGCGCAGTTCGCGGGTCTCGACGGCGTCGGCGGGCATGTACGCCTCACCGATCTCGACGACGTGGCCGTCGAGCCGTGCCGCTGACAGTTCCGCGGTCGACAGACGGTCGCCCGAGAAGTACAGGAACGGCCACATGACGGCAGTCTGCGACAACCAGGCGTGACCGAACGGCAGTGCCGGCGTTCTGTGGAGAACGCGTCACCCTCCGACGATGTGCGGAGAGTGCTCAGCCGCCCAGGGCGCGCAGCCAGCCCTTGCGAGCCTCGAGCGCGTCCTTGGCCTTCGCGATCGCCGCCTTGTCCTTCGAGGCTTCCGCGGCGGCGAGCTCGCCCTCCAGCTTGGAGATCGCATCCTGGAGCTGGCTCGTCATGTCGTTCTGACGCGCCTTGGTCTCGGGGTTGTTCCGCTTCCAGTCCTCGTCCTCGCGCGCTTTGAGCGCGTTCTCGACCTTGCGCAGCTGGTCGTCCAGCCCCCGCTCGGTCTCGCGAGGGAAGACCCGACCGATCTCATCCCATTGACGCTGGATGTTCGTGAGGAGGGTGCGCGCCTTGGTGTTGTCCTTCTCCTTCGCGACCCCGGCAGCCTCCTCGAGGAGGGCGCGCTTGGCCTCGATCTTCTCCTTGGATGCCTCGACGTCGGCGTTCTCACGTTCGATGCGGGCACCGTAGAGGACGTCACCGGCCGCCTTGAATCGAGCCCACAGCGCGTCGTCGGCCTTCTTGCCCGCGCGGCCGGCCGACTTCCACTGGTCGAGCAGGGATCGATAGGCGGCGATGCCGTCTTCGCCCTGAGGGGCGAGGGCTTCCGCGCGCTCCACCAGGCGCGTCTTCGCGTCGCGGGCGCTCTTGTGCTGCTCATCGAGGCTCGAGTAGAACTCGCGACGGTTCTTGTCGATGACGGCACGAGCGTCGCGGAACCGCTTCCAGAGTTGCTGGCCGACCGACTTCGGCAGGCGGGGGCCGGTGCTCTGGTGCTCCTGCCAGCGCGCGAACAGCGCCGCCACGTCGGCCGTCGTCTGCTTCCACTGGATGGAGCGCGGGTCCTTGGCGGCGATCGCCTCGATGTCCGCGACGATCGACTCGCGCTCGGCCACGGCGGCATCCACCGCAGCGCGCTGCGCCTGCGCCTCTTCCGCGCTCGCCTCCGAGAGGGCACCCTCCAAGGCGGTCACTCGAGCCTCCAGCGAGGCCAGGTCACCGACAGCGGCGGCGCCGTCCAGGCGCTCGCGGATCGCTCGGGCCGTGGCACGGAGGTCGGAGGCCGACGCCCCGCCGCGACGGTGACGCACTTCGAGCAGGGTGACCTCGGATGCGAGGTCGGCGAACTTGCGCTCAAAGTAGGCCAGCGCCTCTTCGGACGTGCCGTCGGGGTACTGTCCGACGACACGCCACTGGTCGCCCTCGCGGACGGAGACGGTGCCGTCGTCGTCGACGCGGCCCCACGGCTGGGTCTCGGCGGATTCAGGGGTGGCGGAACTCACGGGGGTCACCTCGTCGGCGGCATGCGCCGCATGGGGGTCGGATTAGTGACTCAGCCTAGTACGGCGGTCACGGAGTGGGAGAGGCGGTCGGTGTGTCCGACGGCGAGGGGGACGGCGTCGGCGATCCGCTGACGTCGGGGCTGGGTGTCCCGCTCGGAGAAGCGGGCGCGGTGGGTGTCGGTGCGGGTTCCGGGGTACCGGGTCCGACGGTGTAGTACGCGACCTGAGCACCCAGCAAAGCGACGATGAGCAGACCGCCCGCGACGCCCGCGATCAGGTTGTCGCGTCGCCGCCGCTGATCGACGGATGCGTGGAATCGGCGGCGAGCCTCGTACACGCGGGCGCGCTCGCGCTCCTGCGCGCTGTCACGCCCCTTGCTCCTACCCGCTGCCACGGCGACCCTTTCGTCCGTGCCGCGCTCTGCCGCGCAGCCCCCTGCACATTATTCAGTTCGCGGCATCCGTTCCAAACCGACGCGGTCACGATGTCGGTGGTGGCGATTAGCCTGGGAGGATGGCCCCGAGTGACGCGCTTTTCCGTGGAGCGACGCCCTTGGCTGTGAGGATGCGTCCTGCGTCTCTCGACGAGGTGGCCGGACAGACGCACCTCCTGCGTCCCGGCTCACCGCTCGTCGCCCTCGCCGACCCGGGACGCGCGACCACCGGTGCCGTGTCGGTCATCCTCTGGGGGCCGCCGGGGACCGGTAAGACCACGCTCGCTCAGGCCATCGCGCGCACGTCGGGTCGCCGCTTCGTGGAACTGTCCGCCGTGACCGCCGGGGTCAAGGACGTGCGCGAGGTCATGCAGGAGGCGATGACCCAACGAGATCTGTACGGGACGTCGACGATCCTCTTCCTCGACGAGATCCACCGCTTCACGAAGGCGCAGCAGGATGCCCTGTTGCCCGGTGTCGAGAACGGCTGGGTGATCCTCATCGCGGCCACGACGGAGAACCCCTCGTTCTCCGTGATCTCTCCGCTGCTGTCCCGCTCCCTTCTCCTCACGCTCCAGCCGCTGACCGACGCGGACCTCGGCATGCTCATCGATCGCGCGGTGACTGACCCCCGCGGTCTCGCCGGCGCCGTCGAGCTCTCCGATGAGGCCCGTGCCGCCCTGGTCCATCTCGCGTCCGGGGACGCGCGTCGCGCCTTGACCTCGCTGGAGGCCGCTGCGGCCATGGCCGAACCGGGCGGCGATCCGCCTGTCATCACCGCGGAACACGTCGCGCAGGCCGTCGACCGAGCGCTCCTCCGCTACGACCGGCAGGGCGATGAGCACTACGACGTCATCAGCGCCTTCATCAAGTCGATCCGTGGATCCGATCCGGACGCCGCGATGCATTACCTCGCCCGCATGATCGAAGCGGGGGAGGACCCGCGTTTCATCGCCCGCCGCCTGGTGATCTCGGCCGCGGAGGACATCGGTCTCGCCGACCCGCAGGCGCTGCAGATCGCGGTCGCCGCCGCGGACGCGGTGGCGTTCATCGGGATGCCCGAGGGTCGGATCCCGCTCGCGGAGGCGACGGCGTATCTCGCGACGACGGCGAAGTCGAACGCCGCCTACACCGCGATCAACGCCGCCATCGCCGACGTGCGCGCCGGCGGCTTCGGTCGTGTCCCGGTGCACCTGCGCGACGCGCACTACGCGGGCGCGAAACGACTGGGTCACGGCAAAGGCTACGTCTACCCGCACGATCTCGATGTCGGGGTCGCGACGCAGCAGTACCTGCCCGACGAGTTGCGTGGCCGGCGCTACTACGAACCGACCTCGCGCGGCGTCGAGCGCGACATCTCCGCCCGTCTCGAGAAGATCCGGAAGATCCTCGGTGACTGAAGGAGAATGGACCCGCGAGTCGAGTCAGGTCGCGTACGAGGGTTTCGCTCGCATCAGACGCGACGCCTATCGGATGCCGGATGGCACGCAGACCCAGTGGGACATCCTCGAACAGCATGACACCGTCGCCGTCGTCGCATTCACCGCGAACGGGACCGTGGTCCTCTTTGAGCAGTTCCGTGTCGGTCCTCGCCGGATGCTTGCTGAGATCCCGGGCGGCGCAGTCGACCCTGGTGAAACGCCTCGCGAGGCGGGTCTTCGCGAACTGCGGGAGGAGACCGGGTACGCCCCCGCGGCGGTCTTCCATGCGGGTTCCGAGTGGAGCGGAGCCAACTCCACGCGCCGGAAGCATGTGCTCATCGCGGCCGACTGTGCCCCCGCAGGCCCGGCGGAGTGGGGGGAGGGCGAGTCAGGCACGGTGAGAGAGGTGCCGGATGCTGAGTTCCTCGAGCACCTGCTGACGGGTGAGCTCAGCGATGCAGGCGTCGCACTCCGCGGCATGAGCGCATTCGTCCGTGCTCCTCTCGACGATGCGCGGCTCTCCCAGTTGCAGCGTCGCATCCGGGCGCTCCTGATCAGTCCTCCCACGGGCCCGGAGGCGCCTGATGCGTGGGAACGGCGCGTCCAGGATGTGTGGGACGCCGCCGCAGACGCGCAGCCCGAGGCACTGCGCGCGGCGATGGAGGACGTGCTGTCCCACCGTGCGGCCGATGACCCGCGAGCGCTGTTCGAGCGCGCGTCGGTCGAAGACTTCCTCGGCGAGGAGGCGGCGGCTGTCCCGCTCTACCGGCGGGCGCTGGATGCCGGTCTGGGCGCCCCCTTCCGCACTCAAGCCCTCATTCAGCTCGCGAGTTCGCTCCGGAACGTGGGTGACCCGTCCGGCGCGATCGCGGTGCTGAAGGCCATCGATCCGTCTGACCCGTTGGCCCCCGCCGCCCGAGGATTCGAGGCACTCGCGCTCTTCGACGACGACAAACCTGCGCGTGCCCTCCGCACCGCGCTCGGAGCGCTCTCAGGCGACGTGCCGCTGTACGGTCGCGCCCTGCGCGCCTACGCCGATGAGCTCCACACGCGCCCCCGGATCCGGGTCATCGCGGTCGCGGTCGTGATCCAGGACGGTCGGGTCCTCGCTGAGGAGTATGCCGCCACATCGGCGCGCCCTGCCTTCCTGCGCGCCCCGGGCGGAGGGGTGCAACCGGGGGAGACCGCGGAAGCCGCCGTCCGTCGCGAGATCCTCGAGGAGCTGGGCGCGACCGTCACCGAGACCCGGCTCCTCGGCGTGCTCGAGAACATCTTCGACAACGAAGGCCGTGCCGGGCACGAGATCGCCTATGTCTTCGCCGTCCGGAGCGCGGAGTTGGAGGCACTCCCGCGGGGCGGTCGACTGCCGGTGCTCGACGGTGAGACGAGCGTCGGGTGGTACCCGGTGGATGACGCGGCGAGGGAGTCGATGCCGTTCTACCCTCCTGGTGCCCTCGACCTGGCACGTGACCGGGGATGATCCGGCTCGTCTGTTAGACTTGACCGGCTCGAAACCGTGTTTTCGGGCATCCTCTTCTCTCTTTCCCACCTTCCGGCGTGCCCCGGCGTGCAGTCCGAAAGGGCGAGAGAAGGCGATACGCCCGTGAGCCGTGAAAGACATGGCCACGTCATGGAAGGAAGATTTCGTGGCAACGAAGTCCCAGGACCGCCGCAAGGTGCGCCTCTCGCGCGCCCTCGGCGTCGCACTGACCCCCAAGGCCGCCCGCTACCTCGAGAAGCGTCCCTACGCTCCGGGTGAGCACGGCCGCACCAAGCGCAAGCAGGACAGCGACTACGCCGTCCGCCTCCGCGAGAAGCAGCGTCTGCGCGAGCAGTACGGCATCCGCGAGAAGCAGCTGCGCAACACCTTCAACGAGGCCCGCCGCACCGAGGGCCTGACCGGTGAGAACCTCGTCGAGCTCCTCGAGATGCGTCTCGACGCCCTCGTGCTGCGTTCGGGCTTCGCCCGCACGACCGCACAGGCGCGCCAGCTCGTCGTGCACCGTCACATCCTCGTCGACGGCCAGCTCGTCGACCGCCCGTCCTTCCGCGTGAAGCCGGGCCAGACGATTCACGTCAAGGCCAAGAGCGAGGCTCTCGAGCCGTTCCAGGTCGCAGCCGCCGGCGGTCACGCCGAGGTTCTGCCGCCGGTTCCGGGCTACCTCTCGGTCGAGCTCGACAAGCTGCAGGCACGTCTCGAGCGTCGCCCGAAGCGCGCCGAGGTCCCCGTGACCTGTGAAGTCCAGCTCGTCGTCGAGTACTACGCCGCGCGCTGAGCGAGGCGGAGCATCGCCAGAAGGGGCGTCGGGTTCACCCGGCGCCCCTTCTGCTTTGCACCTAACATGGATCCCATGAAGAACGTCCTCTGGTTCCTGCTGGGCATCGCCGGCGGTTTCGTCGCTGCGCACCTGGTCAACAAGGACCCTCGAGGTCAGGAGCTCCTCTCCGAGGTCGACCTGCGGATCTCCGAGTTCACCGACCGGATGGCGGATGCTTACCGGGCGCAGGAGGCGAAGATCGACGGCATCGTCGCCGACGCGAAGGACGTCGCCACGGACGTCGCAGGCGACGTGAAGGATGCCGCATCCGACCTCGTCGACGGCGTCGCCGCCGCGGGTCGCTCCGCGGCCGCCAAGCTCGACGACTGACCACCCCCACATCTCCCGGTCGCGCCCGTGCGGACGCGACCGATCCCGCATGCAGTTGAGGACACACGATGAAGACCGCTGAGATCGCCCGGCGCTACCTGGATTACTTCGAGAAGAAGGGGCACACGATCGTGCCCTCGGCATCCCTCGTCAGCGACGACCCGGCCCTGCTGTTCACGGTCGCCGGCATGGTCCCGTTCATCCCCTACCTCTCCGGCGACGTCCCCGCCCCTTACAAGCGCGCCGCGGACAACCAGAAGTGCATCCGCACGAACGACATCGAAGAGGTCGGCAAGACGCCGCGTCACGGCACCTTCTTCCAGATGCTCGGCAACTGGTCCTTCGGCGACTACTTCAAGGAAGGCGCGATCCGCTACGCCTGGGAGTTGCTGACGACCTCGGAGGAGGAGGGTGGGCTCGGCTTCGATCCCAAGGATCTCTGGGTCACCGTCTATGAAGAGGACGACGAGGCCATCCAGCTCTGGCTGGAGCACTCCACGCTTCCGGAGGAGCGCATCCAGCGCCTCGGCAAGGACACGAACTACTGGACGACGGGTCTCCCGGGACCCGCCGGTCCTTGTTCCGAGATCTTCTTCGACCGGGGACCCGAGTACGGGGTCGACGGCGGCCCCGCGACCGACGACGACCGGTACGTGGAGATCTGGAACCTCGTCTTCATGCAGTACGAGATCACGAATGTCCGCTCGAAGTACGAGTTCGACATCGTGGGCGATCTGCCGGCGCAGAACATCGACACCGGTATGGGTCTGGAGCGCGTCGCCTTCATCAAGCAGGGCGTCGACAACATGTACGAGACCGATCAGGTCCGGCCGGTGCTCGACAAGGCCGTCGAACTCTCGGGCAAGCGGTACGGCGACGACCACGACGACGATGTGCGCTTCCGGGTCGTGGCCGACCACATCCGTTCGTCGCTCATGCTTCTCTCGGACGGCGTCACGCCGGCGAACGATGGCCGCGGCTACATCCTGCGGCGCCTCATGCGTCGCGCGATCCGCTCCATGCGTCTGCTCGGCGTGGAGGGGCCGACCTTCGCCGAGCTGTTCGCCGTCTCGCGCGACGCGATGAAGGAGTCCTACCCGGTCGTCGAGGCGGATTACGCGCGCCTGTCGCAGTACGCCCTCGCCGAGGAGGCCACTTTCCTCCGGACCCTCGCGAGCGGGTCCGAGATCCTCGACACCTCGATCGAGTCCGCGAAGGCGACGCAGTCGACCTCGCTCAGCGGCTCGCAGGCGTTCCTGCTGCACGACACTTACGGGTTCCCGATCGATCTGACCCTCGAGATCGCCGAGGAGGCCGGTCTCAGCGTCGATCGCGTCGGCTTCGACACGCTCATGAAGGAGCAGCGCGAGCGCGCGAAGGCCGACGCCCGCTCCCGCAAGGGTCAGCTGGCCGACACGAGTGTGTACCGCGACTTCCGCGCGCTCGGCGAGACGGTCTTCACGGGGTACACCGACCTCGAGACCGAGTCCCGTGTGCTCGGCATCCTGGTCGGCGGTGCCCCGGCGGACCGTGCGTCGCAGGGCCAGATCGCCGAGGTGATCCTGGCCGAGACGGCGCTCTACGCCGAGTCCGGTGGCCAGGTCGCCGACAAGGGCGTCATCGTGGGTCCCGGTTACGAGCTCGAGGTCCTCGACGTCCAGAAGCCCGTCCCGGGCCTCGTGAGCCACACCGTCGAGGTCACGACGGGCGAGGTCGCCGTCGGCCACGCCGCGACGACGGTGGTGGATGCCGCGAACCGCCGCGCGGCCGCGCAGGCGCACTCCGCTACCCACCTCGTCCACGCCGCCCTCCGCGACACACTCGGAAAGGGCGCGACGCAGGCGGGCTCGCTCAACCGCGCCGGCTACCTGCGCTTCGACTTCTCCTGGGGTCAGGCGCTCTCGCCCGAGACGCGCAGCGAGATCGAGGAGATCGCGAACAACGCCGTCCGGGATGACCTCGAGGTGACCACGCGTGTCCTCTCGCTCGACGAGGCGAAGGCTGCCGGCGCCATGGCGCTGTTCGGCGAGAAGTACGGCGACCGCGTGCGCATGGTCGACATCGGCGGGCCCTGGTCGCGCGAGCTGTGCGCGGGCACCCACGTGTCCTCGAGTGCACAGGTCGGGCTGATCAATCTGGTGGGGGAGTCCTCCGTCGGCGCCTCGAACCGACGTGTCGAGGCCCTCGTGGGGCAGGACGCCTTCCGTGAGCTCGCGGCCGAGCGCGCGATCGTCTCGCAGCTCACCTCGGGCCTGAAGATCCCCCGAGACCAGCTCCCTGCCCGCATCGCCGAACTGCAGGCGAGCCTGAAAGCCGCGGAGAAGAAGATCGCGCAGTTCGAGGCGAAGGCGCTCGGCGAGCGTGTGCCGACGCTGGCGGCATCCGCCGTCCAGGCCGGTTCGCACCGGGTCGTGGCGGAGTCCGTCGGCACCGTCGGGTCCGCCGACGATCTGCGCTCGCTCGCGCTGCAGGTGCGGGAGCGTCTCGGCAGCGATGCGGGGGTGGTGGCCCTCGGCGGCGAGGTGGGCGGACGGCCCGTCGTGATCGTCGCAACGAACGAGTCGGCCCGCGCCGCCGGCGCCAAGGCCGGGTTGCTGGCACGCTCCGCGGCCGGTGTCCTGGGCGGTGGCGGCGGTGGCCGCGATGACGTCGCGCAGGGCGGTGGGACGGATGCCTCGGCTCTGCCCGCGGCGTTGCAGAGCATCGTGTCGGCGCTGGAGGGCTCGACCGCGTGAGCGGATTCCGTCGCGGGGTACGCCTCGGAATCGATGTCGGTCGGGCCCGGGTCGGTGTCGCACGCTGCGATGCCGACGGCCTGCTCGCGGTTCCCGTGGAGACGGTGCCGCGTTCCGAGACCTCGGTCGCCCGCATCGTCGAGATCGCGCGGGAGTACGACGCGATCGAGGTGCTCGTGGGTCTGCCGATCAGCCTCGGCGGCGCGGAGACCGCGTCGACGACGGACGCCCGAGAGTTCGCGACCGCGCTCGAGTCCGCGCTGGAGGTGCCCGTCCGCCTCGTCGACGAGCGCCTCAGCACCGTGTCGGCGAACGCCGTCCTGCGGCAGAACGGGCGTTCGCAGAAGTCATCTCGTAGGATTGTCGACCAGATCGCCGCGGTCGTCCTCCTCCAGCAGGCGATCGACGTCGAGAAGAGCACCGGTAACCCGGCCGGTGCGGCGCTGTAGGAGACGCAGGAGTCCACTGATGCCCGAGACGCCTTCGCGCGACGACCATTCCGGCGCCCCCGCGGACGGAGCTCCCGCGGCCGGTCCGAACGGCGCACCCGCCTCGCGCAGGGCTGCGCGTCAGGCGCAGCAGGGGGCGAGCGGGGTCGCACCGACGGTCGGCCCCGCCCCGACTCGTCCGCAGACGCCCCCGCGCGCACCCGTCTCCTCCACGGCACCGATCGACGCCCTCTTCGAGGAGAGGGGTCTGGCAGCGCCCTCCAGCTCCACGAAGCGACACGATCGTGACCGACGCAAGAGCCGCGTCGCCGCCTGGGGTGTCTTCGTGGTGATCCTCGCGATCCTCGGCGGACTGGCCGCAGGTGGCTTCTACGTCTGGAACACCTACGAGGACCAGATCCGCGCCGTCATGGGTTGGGAGGAGCCGAAGGACTTCGATGCCGGCCTCGCCGAGGGCGAGGCGAGCGTCACGATCGTCTCGGGTCAGACGGGCGCCGACATCTCGCAGACGCTCTTCGACGCGGGCGTCACCAAGACCTCCGGCGCGTTCTACTCCTTCCTGATCGACAGCGGCGAGGACCCGAACGTCCTCAAGCCCGGCGTCTACTCGCTGCAGCAGAAGATGACCTCCGAAGCGGCGTTCTCGGCGCTTCTCGACCCCGCGAACAAGCAGGAGTACACGGCTCAGCTGCGCGAGGGCCTCACCGTCGCGCAGTCCGTCCCGCGCATCGCGGAGGGGATCGGGCTGCCCGTGGAGGACGTCGAGGCCGCCGTGAAGGATCCGGCCGCCTACGGTGTGACGGCGCAGAGCCTGGAGGGCTGGCTCTTCCCGGCGACCTACACCTTCGACCCTGACGTCACGGCGACGCAGGTCGTCCAGGCGATGGTGGACCGCACGGTGAAAGCCCTCGATGACGCCGGCGTCCCGGTGGACCAGCGGGAGCGCATCCTCACCGTCGCATCCATCATCGAGAAGGAAGCCCGCTACGAGGACGACTTCTACAAAGTGTCGCGCGTCATCGAGAACCGCCTCGACCCGTCGATCAGTGACACGAACGGCAAGCTGCAGATGGATTCCACCGCGCAGTACCCGTTCGCCGACCGTGAGGGCGGCACGAGCTCGCGCGCCGAGGAGCTCGAGGACGACAACCCGTGGAACACCTACGTCAACCCCGGCCTGCCGGTGACGCCCATCGCCAATCCCGGTGAACTCGCCATCAAGGCGGCGGTGGAGCCCGCAGAGGGGCCGTGGCAGTACTTCGTGACCGTGAACCTCGAGACGGGCGAGACGGTGTTCTCCGCGACCTTCGCCGAGCATGAGAAGGCCGTCGCGCAGTACCAGCAGTGGTGCCGGGACAACCCCGACGGAGGCTGCTCCTGATGCCGGTCGCCCTGGAGGTCTGGGGCGATCCGATCGAGCACAGCCTGTCGCCGGCGATGCACACGGCGGCCTACGCTCTGCTCGGCTGGGAATGGACGTACGGCCGACGTCGCGTGGACGAGGCATCGTTCCCGGCCGAGCTCGCGTCCTTGGGGTCCGAGTACCGCGGGCTGTCTCTGACGATGCCGCTGAAGCACGCGGCTTTCGCGGCCGCCGAGAAGCGCGACGCCCGCGCCACCCTCACGGGCGCGGCGAACACCCTCGTCCAGACGTCCGCGGGCTGGCAGGCCTTCCACACGGATGCCGGGGGCATCGTCGCCGCGTGGGCGGAGGCCGGTGTCGTGGCCGCGGAGCGGGCGCGCATCGTCGGTGCCGGGGCGACCGCATCCGCTGCCCTGGTCGCCTTGGCGGAGATGGGCGCACAGCAGGTGCAGGTCGCCGCGCGCCGTCCTGACGCGGCCGCAGCTCTGCGCGACCTGGGAGCGAGGCTGAACCTCGACGTGGACGCCGTCCCACTCGACGCCGCCCATCTCCCTCCGGTGGATGTGACGATCGCGACCCTGCCCGGCGGGGCGACGGTCGATGAGAGCGTCGCCGATCGCCTCGCCGCCGCCGGCGGCGCCCTCATGGACGTCGTGTACGGCCACTGGCCGACGGATCTGTCGCGCGCGTGGGATCGCACCGGCGCACCCGCGCAGGGCGGGGCGGGGATGCTGCTGCACCAGGCGGTCCTGCAGATCCGCGCCTTCGCCTCCGGCGACGTCGACGAGCCCCTGCCCCGGGAGGACGCGGTGGTGGCCGTCATGCGGCGCGCGCTCGTGGGAGACTAGAGCAATGCTCCGCGTGCTCACCGCCGGCGAATCCCACGGCCCCGAACTCGTCGCCATCATGGAGGGTCTGCCCTCCGGCGTACCCGTCTCGCTCGACGCGATCCGCGCCGACCTCGCCCGCCGGAAGCTCGGCTACGGCCGCGGCTCGCGGATGAAGTTCGAGGAGGACGAACTCCACCTCTCCGGTGGCGTGCGGCACGGGCTGTCGCTCGGCAGTCCGGTGGCCCTCCGCATCGGCAACACCGAGTGGCCGAAGTGGGTCGAGGTCATGAACCCGGAGCCGGTCGAGATGACGGAGCGGTCGCGCGGCCGCGGCGCCGCACTGACGCGTCCCCGCCCCGGCCACGCCGACCTCGTCGGCATGCAGAAGTACGACTTCGACGAGGCTCGCCCGATCCTCGAGCGCGCCAGTGCGCGCGAGACGGCGGCCCGCGTCGCGCTCGGCGCGATCGCCCGCGGGTTCCTGTCGGAGCTCGGCATCCGCCTCGTCAGCCACACGCTGTCGATCGGTCCCGTGCAGGTGCCCGAGGGTGCCGTGCTCCCCGGTCCGGACGACGTCGACACGCTCGATGCCGACCCGCTCCGCTGCTTCGACGCTGCCACCTCCGAGCGCATGGTTGCGGAGGTCGATGCCGCCAAGAAGGACGGCGACACGCTCGGCGGCATCGTCGAGGTGCTCGCCTACGGCCTGCCGCCGGGCCTCGGGTCCCACGTCCACTGGGACCGTCGTCTCGACGGCAAGCTCGCTCAGGCGCTGATGAGCATCCAGGCCATCAAGGGCGTCGAGGTCGGCGACGGCTTCGAGACGACCCGCCGTCGCGGATCCGCCGCCCACGACGAGCTGTTCGCGACCGCCGACGGCATCACCCGGGCTTCCGACCGCGCCGGCGGCACCGAGGGTGGCATGTCCACCGGCACCGTGCTGCGCGTGCGCGCGGGCATGAAGCCGATCGCCACGGTCCCGCACGCGCTGCGCACCGTCGACGTCGCCACCGGCGACACCGCGGCCGCCCACCACCAGCGTTCCGACGTCTGCGCCGTCCCCGCAGCGGGGGTCGTCGCCGAGGCCATGGTCGCCATCGTGCTGGCCGACGCCGTGCTCGAGAAGTTCGGCGGCGACAGCGTGCGCGAGACGCGGCGCAACCTCGAGACCTACCTCGCGGCGATCCCGGAGACGCTGAAGACGACTCCCGCGTCGGAGGCGGCACTTCTCGCACATGACCTCGCCTGACCCCCAGGCGATCGTGCTCATCGGTCCCATGGGGGCCGGCAAGACGAGTGTCGGGCGTCGTGTGGCCAAGCGTCTCGGCCGTACGTTCACCGACACGGATGCCGCGATCGTCCGTGTGCACGGTCCGATCGCCGACATCTTCGCGGAGCACGGCGAACCGCATTTCCGCGCGCTCGAGCGGGACGCGGTCGCCGTGGCGCTCGAGACGGGCGGGGTCGTCTCGCTCGGCGGGGGAGCCGTCCTCGACGAGACCACTCGGGAGCGACTGCGACCGCACCGTGTCGCTCTGCTCACGGTCGCGCCGCGCGTCGTCGCACGACGACTGGGCGAGGCGGCCACGCGCCCCCTGCTGACCGCGGGGGACGAGACGCCGATCGCCCGCTGGGAGCGCATCTACGCCGAGCGGCGACCGGTCTACGAGTCGGTGGCCGACGCGACCTTCGACACCTCGTCCGGACCGCTCGAGAACATCGTGACCGCCATCGCGGAGTGGGCCGTCCCCTCCGCCGACCTTCCCGGAGCCCGCGCATGAGCCACACCACCATCAGCGTCACCGGCAGCACGCCCTACGACATCCACGTCGGTCGCGGCCTTCTCGCCGGCGTCCGCGACCACCTCGCACCCACGGTGAAGAAAGTTCTCATCGTGCACACGCCGAGGCTCGGCGCGAAGGCTGCGGACCTGCGCGAGACGCTCCTCGCCGACGGGACGCTGGAGGTGCTCACCGCCGAGGTGCCCGATGCCGAGGACGGCAAGCGCATCGAGGTGGCGGCCTTCTGCTGGCAGGTGATGGGACAGGCCGACTTCACCCGCTCCGACGCCGTGATCGGCTTCGGCGGCGGTGCCGTCACCGACCTCGCCGGGTTCGTCGCGGCGTCCTGGCTGCGCGGGGTGCAGATCGTCCAGATCCCCACCACCGTGCTCGGGATGGTGGATGCCGCCGTCGGCGGCAAGACCGGCGTCAACACCGCCGAGGGGAAGAACCTCGTCGGTGCGTTCTGGGCGCCCCGGTCGGTGATCTGCGACCTCGACGTCCTCGACACGCTGCCGCGCAACGAGACCGTCGCCGGCTTCGCCGAGGTCGTCAAGGCGGGCTTCATCTGGTTCCCCGAGATCCTCGAGATCGTCGAGCGCGACCCCGAGGCCGCCGTCGACCCGACGACGCCCGAGTTCCGCCGCTGCATCGAACTCGCCATCGAGATGAAGGCGCGGGTGGTGAGCGAGGACTTCCGCGAGGCGGGGCTCCGCGAGATCCTCAACTACGGTCACACGCTCGGGCACGCCATCGAGCACGCTGAGCGATACCGCTGGCGCCACGGGGCGGCCATCTCGATCGGCATGATGTACGCCGCCGAACTGTCGCGACTCGCCGGGCGTCTGTCGGACGACGACGTCGCGCGTCATCGCCGCATACTCGACGTCCTCGGTCTGCCCACGAGCTACCGCATGGACGGCTGGCAGCACCTGCTGGGTGTCATGCAGCGCGACAAGAAGGCCCGCGGCGGGATGCTCCGATTCATCGTCCTCGACGCGGTCGGCAAGCCGACCGTGATGCAGGCTCCCGACGAGTCCCTGCTGTTCGCGGCGTACCAGGAGATCGCCGGGTGACCGAGGCCGTCATCCGGCGGGTGCGCCTGCAGGAGTGGCGCGAGGTCCGCGACCTCCGCCTCCGCGCACTGCGCGATCCCGCTGCCCCCATCGCGTTCCTGTCCACCGTCGAGGAGGCGCTCGGTCAGGACGACGCCTTCTGGCAGCAGCGCACAGCGGATGCCGCGATGGGTGAGGGAGCCGCTCAGTTCGTCGCCGTCGTGGCGAACCGCTGGGTGGGCTCGGTCACGGTGCTTCTGCGCGCGGCGGGAGCGACCGACACGCTCGGACGCCGCGTCGACGTTCCGCAGGCCGACCTCGTCGGGGTCTTCGTCGATGCCGACCACCGTGGGCGCGGCGTCATCGACGCGCTGGTGGACGCGGCATCCGCGTGGGCGGAAGCCGCCGGGGTGAACGGGTTGACGCTCGACGTGCACGCGGACAACGCGCGCGCCCGTGCGGCCTACGCCCGGCTCGGATTCGCGCCCACCGGCCTCGAGACCGAGGTCGAGGTCGGTGTCGAGATCCGGATGCACCGGCCTGCCCGATAGGGTGCTGACGTGTCGTCCCCCCGCCGCCTGCTGCTCGTCAACGGACCGAACCTGAACCTCCTCGGCGTCCGCGAACCCGAGGTCTACGGAACGGAGACGCTCGCCGACGTCGAGGACCTCGTGCAGCGGACCGCCGAAGAGGCGGGTTACGAGGTGCGCGCCGTGCAGAGCAATCACGAAGGGGTGCTCATCGATGCGATCCACGCCGCACGCACCGACTGTGCGGGCATCGTCATCAACCCCGGGGGACTGACGCACACCTCGGTCGTGCTCCGTGACGCGCTCGCGGGCGTCGCGCTGCCCGTCGCCGAGGTGCACATCTCCGACGTGATGGCGCGGGAGACGTTCCGGCACCACTCGTACATCGCCGACGTCGCGGTGGTCCATGTCGTCGGGCGTGGCGTCGCGGGGTACGCGGAGGCCACGCGCGCGCTCGTCGCGCGGCTCGGGGACTGACCGCTTCCCGGGGCGGATGCCGCGGCATCCCGTAGAATCGATCGTCGGCCGCTCTGGCCCTTGAACTCATCGAACGGAAAACCGCACTCTCATGGCATCCACTGCAGACATCAAGAACGGCGTCGTCCTGTCCATCGACGGACAGCTCTGGAGCGTCGTCGAGTTCCAGCACGTGAAGCCCGGCAAGGGCGGTGCCTTCGTCCGCACCAAGCTCAAGAACGTCGTCTCGGGCAAGGTCGTCGACCGCACCTACAACGCGGGCGCGAAGATCGAGATCGAGAACGTCGACCGCCGCGACTTCACCTACCTCTACAACGACGGTGACAGCTACGTCTTCATGGACGTGTCGGACTACGACCAGCTGAGCGTGTCCTCGACGGTCGTCGGTGACGCCGCGAACTACCTGCTCGAGAACCAGCAGGTCCAGATCGCGCTGAACAACGGCAACCCGCTGTACGTCGAGATGCCCGCGTCGGTCGTCCTCGAGATCACCTACACCGAGCCGGGCCTGCAGGGCGACCGTTCGTCGGCCGGCACGAAGCCCGCCACCCTCGAGACCGGCTACGAGATCCAGGTCCCGCTCTTCGTCGAGCAGGGCACCAAGGTCAAGGTCGACACGCGCACCGGGGACTACCTCGGCCGCGTGAACTGACCGACCGATGAGCGCACGGAGCAAGGCGCGCAAGCGCGCCCTCGACATCCTGTACCAGTCGGACATCCGCGGCGACGACCTCGCCGTCACCCTCGCCGCCGAAGCGAAGCGCGCGGCCAGCGAGCCTGCGCGTGAGGCGTCGTGGCTGTACGCCCGCGAGATCGTCGACGGTGTCATCGACACGCAGAGCGAGATCGACGAGCAGATCGTCACGCACGCCCGTGACTGGAAGCTCGAGCGGATGCCGGCGGTCGACCGCGCGATCCTGCGCATCGGTGTGTGGGAGATCCTTCACAACGACGACGTTCCGACGGCGGTCGCGATCGATGAGGCCGTCGAACTCGCGAAGGAGTTCTCGACCGACGACTCCGGCTCGTTCGTCCACGGCGTCCTGGCGCGCATCGCACGAAGCTGAGCCCGCTCCGTCGGATCACCGCGCGGGGCGCGGGCCGACGAGGGTTCTCGTGCCGCGCCCGGCGCGCCGCACGACGAGTCCGGCACTAACGCCCAGCGCCAGGGAGAAGGCGGCGAAGCTCGCGTTAGCGAGCACGAGCCAGACGTCGGAGTCGCCACCTGTGACGGGCAGGACGCCGCCCAGATCGGCCAGCGACATGCCGACGCCGAAGGCCAGGGCGAAGTAGACGGGCAGGCCGCAGGCCACCAGTGTGAGGTACGCCAGGGCGACCCACTCCGACCGGAACGCCCGGCTCCGCAGCGCGGTGACGAGTACGGCCACCGCGAGCGCGACCCCGCCGAGCGGGAGAGCGACGGCGAGCGGGGTGAAGACGGGCTCGCCTGCGGCGTCCGCGGCCGCGGCGATCTCAGCGAGGGTCTTCCCCGGCGTCGTGGACAGCGGCGTCAGGACCTGCGTGACGAGGTACATGAGTTGCGCGTAGAGGACGACGAGCACCGTCCCGGTCACCAGGATCGCCTCACGCCCACGTGCCATCTCATCCCCCCGGCTCATCCTGACATGTGGGCGCGGCGGTCGCCCGCGCGCCGCTAGACTGGACGCACACAAGCAACCTTTAACACCGTCCTGTGAGGCGGAGAAGGGAGCGGCGGATGACCTCGCGCATCGTCTTGCACGACAGCGACATCGCCCGCGCACTCACGCGCATCTCTCACGAGATCCTCGAGTCGAACAAGGGCCCCGACGGGCTCGTGCTCCTCGGGATCCCGACCCGCGGCGTCACCCTCGCCGAACGGATCGCAGCGCTCATCGCCTCGTTCACGGGTGTGACCGTCCCGGTCGGCTCGCTCGACGTCACGATGTACCGCGACGACCTGCACCGGAACCCGACGCGCACGCCCCGCCCGACCGAGATCCCGGCTGACGGCATCGACGCGAAGACCGTGGTCCTCGTCGACGACGTGCTCTTCTCGGGCAGGTCCATCCGCGCCGCGCTGGACGCGCTGCAGGACATCGGCCGTCCCGGCGTCGTGCGGCTCGCGATCCTCGTCGACCGCGGCCACCGCGAGCTGCCGATCCGCCCCGACTTCGTCGGCAAGAACCTGCCGAGCTCGCGCGACGAGCGTGTGAACGTCCGCCTCGCCGACGTCGACGGCGCCGAGGAGGTGACCATCGCCTCATGAGGCACCTCCTCGACACCCGTACCCTCGCGCGCGAGGACGCCCTCCGCATCCTCGACGTCGCGGAGGACATGCGCGACACGCAGTCCCGCGAGATCAAGAAGCTGCCGACGCTTCGGGGCAAGACGGTCGTCAACCTCTTCTTCGAGGACTCGACGCGCACCCGGATCTCGTTCGAGGCGGCGGCCAAGCGGCTCTCCGCCGACGTCATCAACTTCTCGGCGAAGGGCTCGTCGGTCTCGAAGGGCGAATCGCTCCAGGACACGGCGCAGACCCTGCAGGCCATGGGGGCGGATGCGGTCGTCATCCGCCACGGCGCGTCCGGTGCCCCGCACACGCTCGCCACGAGCGGCTGGATCTCCGCCGGCGTCCTGAACGCCGGCGACGGGACGCACGAGCACCCGACGCAGGCGCTGCTCGACGCCTTCACGATCCGCAAGCGCTTCTTCGGCGACGACAGCCGGGGACGCGATCTGTCGGGCCTGCACGTCGCGATCGTGGGGGACATCCTCCACTCCCGCGTCGCGCGGTCGAATGTGTGGCTCCTGACGACCCTCGGGGCCCGCGTCACCCTCGTGGCGCCGCCCACCCTCGTCCCGCAGGACGTGTCGGCCTGGCCGGTCACGGTCGTCTACGACCTCGATCAGGCGATCGCCGACGCCCCCGACGCGGTCATGATGCTGCGCATCCAGCTCGAGCGCATGAGCGCGGCCTATTTCCCGACTGAGCGGGAGTATTCGCGTCGCTGGGGATTGGATGCCGCGCGGATGGCCGCGCTTCCGACCGATAGCATTGTCATGCATCCCGGGCCCATGAACCGGGGTCTGGAGATCTCCGCCGACGCCGCCGATTCGCCACGCTCGACCGTTCTCGAACAGGTCGCGAACGGGGTGTCGGTGCGCATGGCGGCGCTCTACCTGCTCCTGGCGGGGGAGCGGTCCACGAACCACGCACAGGAGGAGGCCCGATGAGCGAGACCATCCTCATCCGCGGAGCGCGGATCGACGGCGGCATCGCCGCCGACATCCTGATCCGGGACGGTGTCATCGCCGAGCTGGGGTCCGGACTCAGCGCCGCGGGAGCACGGACGGTGGATGCCGACGGCCTGATCGCTCTGCCGGGACTCGTCGACCTGCACACCCACCTCCGCGAGCCCGGCTACGAGGCGTCCGAGA
Organism: Microbacterium oleivorans; assembly: GCF_023715745.1. Lineage (GTDB taxonomy): Bacteria > Actinomycetota > Actinomycetes > Actinomycetales > Microbacteriaceae > Microbacterium > Microbacterium oleivorans_D. Next base: position 368,856 of record NZ_JAMBOV010000003.1, read on the forward strand.
CGATCCTCACCGGCTCGCGTGCGGCCGCCGCGGGCGGCTACACGACGGTGTTCGCGATGCCGAACACCTCGCCCGTCGCCGACACCGCCGGTGTCGTGGAGCAGGAGCTCGCCCTCGGCGAATCGGCCGGGTACGTCCACGTGCAGCCGATCGGTGCGGTCACCGTCGGGCAGAGGGGCGAGCGTCTGGCGGAGCTCGGGGCGATGGCGTCCTCACGCGCCCGGGTCCGCGTCTTCAGCGACGACGGCTTCTGCGTGTTCGATCCGCTCATCATGCGGCGTGCGCTGGAGTACGTGAAGTCCTTCGACGGCGTCGTCGCTCAGCACGCACAGGACCCCCGGCTCACCGAGGGTGCGCAGATGAACGAGGGCACCGTGTCGGCCGAGCTCGGGCTCACCGGGTGGCCGGCCGTCGCCGAGGAGTCGATCATCGCGCGCGACGTCCTGCTCGCCGAGCACGTCGGTTCCCGCCTGCACGTGTGCCACCTCTCCACCGCGGGATCGGTCGACCTCATCCGGTGGGCGAAGAAGCGCGGCATCCACGTCACCGCGGAGGTGACGCCCCACCACCTCCTTCTCACCGAGGACCTCGTGCGCGGGTACGACCCGCGCTTCAAGGTGAATCCGCCGCTGCGGCGCGACGAGGACGTCCTCGCCGTCCGCGAGGGCCTCGCCGACGGCACGATCGACATCGTCGCCACCGACCACGCACCGCACCCGGCCGAGGCCAAGACGTGCGAGTGGCAGGCCGCCGCGAACGGCATGGTCGGACTCGAGTCCGCGCTCCGCGTCGTGCACGCCGCCATGATCGAGACCGGCCTGCTCGAGTGGGCCGACGTCGCGCGCGTCATGTCGACCGCCCCGGCGCGGATCGGCCGGCTCACCGACGCCGGCACCCCGCTCGCCGTCGGAGCGCCGGCATCCCTCACCCTTTACGACGCGGCCCCGGTCCGGGCGTTCGGCACGGATGACCTGCGCGGCCGCAGCGTCAACTCGCCGTACCTCGGCAGGGAACTGCCGGGCGAGGTCCGCGCGACGTTCTTCCGCGGTCGTCAGACCGTGACCGACGGCGCCGTCGTCGACGAGGTCGCCTCGTGAGCCGCGAGGCCGCCGTCCTCGTCATGGCGGCGGTCGCCGCGGTGCTGATCCTCGCGGGGCTCCTCGCGTGGCGACGACGATCCCGGCGGGATGCGGGCCTGACCGCTCCCGTCGGCGAGGCTCCGGCCGGCGCGGTGACGCGGCTTCAGTCCGAGGGACTGTACGTCGCGACGACGCGTCACGACGAGCCGCTCGAGCGGCTCGCCATCCGCGGGCTGGCCTTCCGGTCCCGCGTCGACGTCACCGTCACCGACCGCGGCGTCGCCCTCGACCTCACCGGCCAGCCGCGGGTCTTCCTCGGTGCGGACCGCCTCGTCGCCGCAGGACAGGCCACGGTCGCGATCGACCGGGTCGTCGAGCGCGACGGGCTCGTCCGGGTCGCGTGGACGACGCCGGAAGGCACCCTCGTCGACAGCTACCTCCGCCCGCAGGACACCTCGGCCCGCTCGCTCGCCGACGCGATCGTCCAGGTCCTCCCCGCCACCCCCACTCCCACCTCCCCCCAGCAGACTCCCGGAAGCGACGCATGAGCATTCAGAGATTCCAGGCTCCCGAACCCGCCGTCCTCGTCCTCGAAGACGGCTCCCGACACCCCGGCCACGCCTACGGGGCGCGCGGCACCACCCTCGGCGAGGTCGTCTTCGCCACCGCGATGACCGGCTACCAGGAGACGATCACCGACCCGTCCTACGCGGGTCAGATCGTCCTGCAGACCGCACCCCACATCGGCAACACCGGCATGAACGGCGAGGACCACGAGTCCCGCCGCATCTGGGTGTCGGGCTACGTCGTGCGCGACCCTTCGCGCATCGTCTCGAGCTGGCGCGCCGACCACTCGCTCGAGGACGCCCTCGTCCGAGACGGCATCGTCGGCATCAGCGGTGTCGACACCCGCGCCGTGACCCGTGTCCTCCGTTCGGCCGGCTCCATGCGCGGCGGCGTCTTCTCGGGGGATGCCGCAGCCCTCGCCGATGACGAGCAGCTGCGCATCGTGCGCGAGGCACCCGAGATGAGCGGGCAGAACCTGTCCGCCGACGTCTCGGTGCCCGCCGCGGAGGTGACCCCCGCCGTCGGCGAGAAGATCGGCAATCTCGCGATCCTCGACCTCGGGGTGAAGCAGGCGACCGTGAACAACCTCGCGGCCCGCGGGTTCGAGGTCCACGTCCTGCCGCAGTCGATCACCTTCGCCGACGTCCAGGCGGTCGACCCCGTCGCCGTCTTCTATTCGAACGGTCCCGGTGACCCGGCGGCCTCCGATCGCCACGTCGCGCTGCTGCGCGAGGTGCTCGACGCCGGCTTGCCCTTCTTCGGCATCTGCTTCGGCAACCAGCTGTTCGGCCGCGCGCTGGGCTTCGGCACCTACAAGCTGCCGTTCGGCCACCGCGGCATCAACCAGCCCGTCCTCGACAAGACGACGGGCCGCGTCGAGATCACCGCGCACAACCACGGCTTCGCCGTCGACGCGCCGATCGAGGGCGTCGTCGACAGCCCGAACGGCTACGGGCGCGTCGAGGTGAGCCACGTCGGCCTCAACGACGACGTCGTGGAGGGCCTGCGCGCCCTCGACATCCCGGCGTTCAGCGTGCAGTACCACCCCGAGGCAGCCGCCGGTCCGCACGACGCCAACTACCTCTTCGACCGCTTCCGCGACCTCGTGATCGCCACTCAGGAGACGACCCAGAATGCCTAAGCGCGACGACATCAACAGCGTCCTCGTCATCGGCTCCGGCCCGATCGTCATCGGTCAGGCCTGCGAGTTCGACTACTCCGGCACCCAGGCGTGCCGGGTGCTCCGCGAGGAGGGCGTGCGCGTCATCCTCGTGAATTCGAACCCGGCCACGATCATGACCGACCCCGACTTCGCCGACGCCACCTACGTCGAGCCGATCACCCCCGAGGTCATCGAGACGATCATCGCGAAGGAGAAGCCCGACGCGATCCTCCCGACCCTCGGTGGCCAGACCGCTCTGAACGCGGCGATGGCCCTCCACGACCGCGGCATCCTCGAGAAGTACGGCGTCGAGCTCATCGGCGCCAAGGTGGACGCCATTCGCAAGGGCGAGGACCGGCAGGTCTTCAAGGAGCTCGTCCTGGAGTCCGGCGCGGATGTCGCCCGCAGCGTCATCGCCCACACGATGGACGACCTGCTCGCCGGTGCCGCCGAGCTCGGCTACCCGCTTGTGGTCCGTCCCTCCTTCACGATGGGCGGGCTCGGTTCGGGCTTCGCGTACAACGAGGAGGACCTCCGTCGCATCGGCGGCGCGGGTCTTCGTGACTCCCCGACGACCGAGGTGCTCCTGGAGGAGTCGATCCTCGGCTGGAAGGAGTACGAGCTCGAGCTCATGCGCGACACCGCCGACAACACGGTCGTCGTGTGCTCCATCGAGAACGTCGACCCGGTCGGCGTCCACACCGGCGACTCGATCACCGTCGCACCCGCGCTGACGCTCACCGACCGCGAGTACCAGAAGCTCCGCGACATCGGCATCGACATCATCCGCGCCGTGGGTGTCGACACCGGTGGCTGCAACATCCAGTTCGCCGTCGACCCGGCGACCGGCCGGATCATCGTTATCGAGATGAACCCGCGCGTCTCGCGTTCGTCGGCGCTCGCCTCGAAGGCGACCGGCTTCCCGATCGCCAAGCTCGCCGCCAAGCTCGCGATCGGGTACCGCCTCGACGAGGTGCCCAACGACATCACGAAGGCGACGCCGGCCAGCTTCGAGCCGACCCTCGACTACGTCGTCGTGAAGGTGCCGCGGTTCAACTTCGAGAAGTTCCCCGCCGCCGACACCACCCTCACGACGACCATGAAGTCGGTCGGCGAGGCGATGGCCATCGGTCGCAACTACACGACGGCGCTGCAGAAGGCACTCCGGTCGCTCGAGAAGCGCGGCTCCAGCTTCCACTGGGGACCCGAGGCGCGCTCCGTCGACGAGCTGCTCGAGATCGCGAAGACGCCGACCGACGGTCGTATCGTCGTGCTGCAGCAGGCGCTCCGCAAGGGGGCGACGCTCGAGCAGGCCTTCGACGCGACCGCGATCGACCCGTGGTTCCTGGACCAGATGATCCTCATCAACGAGGTCGCCGACTACATCCGCGAGGCCGACGAGCTCACCGAGGACGTCCTGCGACTCGCCAAGGACCACGGCTTCAGCGACGCCCAGATCGCGGAGCTCCGCGGGCTCGGCGAAGCGGACGTGCGCGGCATTCGCCACGGCTTCGGACTGCGCCCCGTGTACAAGACGGTCGACACGTGCGCGGGCGAGTTCCCGGCGCTCACGCCGTACCACTACTCCTCGTACGACCGTGAGACCGAGGTCACGCCCAGCGCGGGACGGAAGGTCGTCATCATCGGCTCGGGGCCCAACCGCATCGGCCAGGGCGTCGAGTTCGACTACTCGTGCGTGCACGCGTCCTTCGCGCTGTCGGATGCCGGCTTCGAGACCATCATGGTCAACTGCAATCCCGAGACCGTCTCGACCGACTACGACACGAGCGACCGGCTGTACTTCGAGCCGCTGACACTCGAGGACGTGCTCGAGGTTCTGCACGCCGAGGCGCAGTCCGGCGAGATCGTCGGCGTCATCTGCCAGCTCGGCGGTCAGACCCCCCTCGGGCTCGCGAAGGGGATCGAGGCCGCCGGCTACACCATCCTCGGTACCAAGCCGGCCGCTATCGACATCGCGGAGGAGCGCGAGCAGTTCTCGCAGCTGCTGGAGCGCGCCGGTCTCATGGCGCCGCGTCACGGCACCGCCACCGACGAGGCCGGTGCGATCGCGATCGCCGAGGAGATCGGATACCCGGTGCTCGTCCGCCCGAGCTTCGTGCTCGGCGGTCGCGGCATGGAGATCGTGTACGACACCGAGAGCCTGCGCGACTACTTCGTCCGCATCGCCGACCAGGCGATCATCCGCGACGACGCGCCGCTGCTGGTCGACCGCTTCCTGGACGACGCCGTCGAGATCGACGTCGACGCTCTCTTCGACGGCGAGCAGCTCTACATCGGCGGCGTCATGGAGCACCTCGAGGAGGCCGGTATCCACTCCGGCGACTCCTCGTGCACCCTGCCGCCGATGTCGCTCGGACGCGGCGAGATCGACCGGGTCCGCACGGCGACGCACGCGATCGCCGAGGGAGTCGGCGTACGCGGGCTGCTGAACGTGCAGTTCGCGGTCTCGGCCGGCGTGCTGTACGTCATCGAGGCGAACCCGCGCGCGTCGCGCACCGTGCCGTTCGTGTCCAAGGCCCTCGGGATCCCGATGGCCAAGGCCGCGAGCCGCATCATGGCGGGCGCGTCGATCGCCGAGCTCATCGCCGAGGGGCTGCTGCCGGAGCAGGACGGCTCGCGGGTCCCGCTGGACGCCCCCGTCGCGGTCAAGGAGGCCGTGCTGCCGTTCAAGCGGTTCCGCACCGCCGACGGCCGGACCGTCGACTCGGTCCTCGGCCCCGAGATGCGCTCCACCGGTGAGGTCATGGGCATCGACCGCGACTTCCCGACCGCGTTCGCCAAGAGCCAGGCGGCGGCGTACGGCGGGATGCCGACCTCGGGCACGGTGTTCCTCTCCGTGGCCGACGACGACAAGCGCGCCGTCATCCTCCCCGCCCACCGGCTGCAGGAGCTCGGCTACACCCTCGTCGCGACCGAGGGGACAGCCGAGATCCTCGCGCGCAACGGCATCCGGGTGGAGGTCGTGTCGAAGTACTCCGAGACGCAGGACTCCGGCGAGTCCAACGTCGTCGACCTCATCAACGCGGGGGAGATCGACATCGTCGTGAACACCCCCTCGGGCGGCATCGCCCGCGCCGACGGGTACGAGATCCGCGCCGCCGCCGTGGCCGCCGACAAGGCGTTGTTCACCACGATGGCCGTGCTCGGCGCCGCCGTCTCGGCGATGCCGGTGCTGCGCGAAGGGTTCGCGGTCCGCAGTCTGCAGGAGTACACCGCGGACCGGAAGGCGGCGGTGTGACCTCATTCGGGTCGCGGCTGGCCGCGGCGGTCGACGCCCGCGGCCGGCTGTGCGTCGGGATCGACCCCCACGCGTCCCTCCTGGACGCGTGGGGGCTCCCGGCATCCGCTGAGGGCGTCCGTGAGTTCGGCCTGCGTGTCGTGGATGCCGCGCGCAGCCGAGTGGGCGTGGTCAAGCCGCAGGTGGCGTTCTTCGAGAGGTACGGGTCCGCGGGGTTCGCGGCACTCGAGGAGGTCATCGGCACTGCTCGCGCCGCGGGGCTCGTCGTGATCGCGGACGCCAAGCGCGGCGACATCGGAACGACGATGGACGGGTACGCCGAGGCGTGGCTCGCAGCGGGATCGCCGCTCGAGTCGGATGCCGTCACCGTGAGCCCGTACCTGGGCCCGGATTCCCTGCGAGGCACGATCGCGACGGCCGTCCGCGAGGGCAAGGGCGTGTACGTCCTCGCCGCCACGAGCAATCCGGAGGCGGCGGGTCTGCAGTCCGCCGAGGTGACCGTGGTCGACGCGGAGCGGGGCCAGACGGTCGCGGACTGGGTCGCGCAGCGCGCCGGATCCGTCAATTCGTCGGCGGTCGTCGGGGACGACCGCTTCGGACCGGTCGGGTTCGTCGTCGGGGCTACAGTGGAACGCGCCGATCTCGGCCTGTCGGATGCCTCGCTGCTCCGCGCGTCGATCCTGGCACCGGGATTCGGCGCGCAGGGCGCCCGCCTGCGCGACCTCGGCGAACGGTTCGGTCCGCTCGCCTCCCAGGTGCTTGCCAGCGCGAGCCGCAGCATCCTCGGTGCCGGTCCCGACGGGATCGGCGCGGCCATCGACACCCACAACTCCGAACTCCAGGACGCCCGACATGCCTGACTCCCGTACCCCTCCCGAGGTCGATCGCGCCGCCGCGTCGCGACGCGCCGTGGCCGCCCGCCGCGAGCGCGCCGCGCTCAAGCGCGACGTGTCGACGCGCGTCATCAGTCCGCAGGATCTGCTGCGGCGCGCGTGGGCGGAGCCCCAGTCCGCGGCCGCGGCGATGCGGGTCACGGAGTTCCTGACGGCGATCCCCGCGATCGGCGAGGGCAAGCGGGACCGCATCCTCGCCGACCTGCAGATCGCGCCGGTGAAGAAGATCGGCGGTCTCGGCATCCGTCAGCGGCAGGTCCTCCAGGACTACCTCGATCGGCGCCTGCCCGAGCCCCGAGCCCGCGGCGAGCGCAGCCGGCTGATCGTTCTCGCAGGCCCTACGGCCGTCGGCAAGGGGACGGTCGCCGCGCACATCAAGGAGCACCACCCCGAGATCCTGCTGTCCGTGTCGGCGACGACGCGTCCGCCGCGGCCGGGGGAGGTCGAGGGCGAGCATTACTTCTTCGTCGACGACGCGGAGTTCGACCGCATGGTCCGGGACGGCGAGCTGCTCGAGCACGCGACCGTCCACAACGCCTATCGGTACGGGACGCCGCGGCGCCCCATCGACGCCGCCCTCGCCGAGGGTCGCACGGTCCTCCTCGAGATCGATCTCCAGGGCGCCCGTCAGGTGCGGGCCGCGGCGCCGGACGCGACGCTCGTGTTCCTCCTGCCGCCGAGCTGGGACGAGCTTGTTAACCGCCTCGTCGGTCGGGGCACCGAGGGCGAGGAGGAGCGTGCTCGACGGTTGAAGACCGCCCGCGTCGAGCTCGCCTCGCAGGGCGAGTTCGACTACCGGGTCGTGAATGACGACGTCGCTCGGGCGGCAGCCGAGGTCGCGACCCTCGCCCGCTGACACCCGCAGGGTGCGGTTCGTTTCAGACCGTTACAGCCGATGAGGCGGGACGACGGCGGTCCGGGAAGCTGGACGCATGTCCCCCGTCCTGACCGCCGCCCAGCGTGCGTCGACGCCGCCGGCTCCGCGCGGTGCCGTCTCGCTGTCGGGCGTCGACCGGACCTTCGCGGGGGCGAAGGGCCCGGTTCCGGTTCTTCGCGGCATCGACCTGACGCTCGAGCCGGGTGAGATCGTCGCCGTCGTCGGCCCCTCCGGGTGCGGCAAGTCGACCCTCCTCCGTCTGCTGGCGGGTCTCGACACGCCGACCGCCGGAACGGTGACCGTCGACGGCACACCGCTCCGCGACACCGACGAGCGCACCGCGGTCGCGTTCCAGGAGCCGCGTCTGCTGCCGTGGCGCACCATCGCCGAGAACGTCGAGCTCGGGATGCCGCGCGGCACCGCGCGTGCCGCGGCGAAGGCCCGTGTGGCCGAGCTCCTCGACCTCGTGGGTCTGACCTCCGCCGCCGCGCGTCGCCCCCGCGAGGTCTCGGGCGGCATGGCGCAGCGCGCATCGCTCGCGCGCGCCCTCGCCCGCGGACCGGAGGTGCTTCTGCTCGACGAGCCGTTCGGCGCCCTCGACGCGCTCACCCGACTGCGCATGCAGGACCTCCTTCTCGACATCCACTCCGCCGAACCGACGACCGTCGTCCTCGTGACGCACGACGTCGAAGAAGCCCTCTACCTCGCCGACCGCGTGCTGCAGCTGCGCGCGATCGACGCCGATTCCGCGGAGTCCTCTGTCGCCCGCGTCATCGACGTCCCCGGCACCCGCCCCCGTGACCGTGCCGCTCACGGTTTCACGGACCTCCGCGCCGAGCTCCTCGACGGACTCGGCGTCGTCACCCACCGCACGACCCTTCAGGAGACCCGATGAGCACCGTCATCCGCCGCACCGCCCCCACGATCGTCGTGGCGGGAGCGGTGATGCTCATGGCCACGGGCTGCCTCGCGGGCGAGAACGCCGCATCCACGTCCGAGGAGACGGGGGACTGGTCGACCGACACGCTTTCGATCGACTTCGCGACGTACAACCCGCTCAGCCTCGTCGTGAAGGATCAGGGTCTGATCGAGAAGGCGCTCGGCGACGACGTCGACGTGGAGTGGACGCAGTCCGCGGGGTCCAACAAGGCCAACGAACTGCTGCGCGCCGGTTCGCTCGACGTCGGCTCCACCGCCGGCTCCGCCGCGCTGCTCGCCCGCGCCAACGGCTCGCCGATCAAGGTCATCGACGTCTACTCGCAGCCCGAGTGGTCGGCGATCGTGGTCGGCCCCGACAGTGACATCACGTCAGTAGCCGACCTCAAGGGCAAGAAGGTCGCCGCGACCAGCGGCACCGATCCCTACTTCTTCCTCCTGCAGGCCCTCGAGACGGCGGGACTCAGCGTCTCGGACGTCGAGGTCCAGAACCTGCAGCACGCCGACGGGCGGTCCGCCCTCGACGGCGGCTCCGTCGACGCGTGGGCGGGTCTCGACCCGATCATGGCCGCCGCAGAGGTGGAGTCGGGTGACCAGCTGATCTACCGCAACGTCGACTTCAACTCCTACGGCTTCCTCAACGCCACGGAGGAGTTCCTCACCGACCACGCCGACGTCGCCCAGGTCGTCGTCGACGCGTACGAGGACGCCCGCGAGTGGGCACTCGCGAACCCCGACGAGACCGCCGCGCTCCTCGCCGATGTGGCGGGCATCGACCCCGCGGTCGCCACGACCGTGATCACCGAGCGCTCGAACCTCGACGTCAGCGGCATCCCCGGTGACGCGCAGCTGACCGTGCTGAAGAAGATCGCGCCGGTCCTCGTCGACTCCGACGCGGTGACCGGCGGGCAGGCCGCCGTCGATGAGGCACTCGACACGATCGTCGAGCCGACGTTCGCCGAGAAGGCCGCGGGCTGATCATGACGGCCTCCGCAGAGGCGACCTCCACCGCCGCGGCGCCCTCGGGCGCGGCGGCGGTGCGGCCGTTCTGGTCCCGCACGAGCGTCCGGGTCCTCGGCGGTCTCGTCGTCCCGCTCGCGCTCCTCGGACTCTGGCAGGCGGTCACGGCGTTCGGGCTGATCCCGACCTACCGCCTTCCCGCGCCGCTCGACGTCGTGAATGCGGCGGTCCGTCTGGCCGAGGACGGCACGCTCTGGCGTCACGTCGCCATCTCTGTTCAGCGGGTGGTCCTCGGCTTCGCGGCCGGGTCGATCGTCGGACTCGCCGTCGCAGCAGTCGTCGGCCTCACCCGTTCCGGCGACGTGCTCCTGAGTCCCATCCTCGCGGCGTTCCGCGCCATCCCCTCGCTGGCACTCGTGCCGCTGCTGCTGCTGTGGATGGGTATCGGGGAAGAGCCCAAGGTGACCCTGGTGGCGATCGGCGCCTTCTTCCCCGTCTTCACCACCGTTGCCGGCGCCCTTCGTCATGTCGACCCGCATCTTGTCGAGATGGCGCGATCTTTCGGTCTGCGCGGGTGGGAGCTTTTCCGCACCGTACAGCTGCCCGCGACCGTCCCTTCGCTCGTCTCGGGCCTGCGTCTCGCGCTGGCGCAGTCGTGGCTGTTCCTGGTCGCCGCCGAGCTCATCTCCGCCTCGATGGGGCTCGGCTACCTCCTGACCGATTCGCAGAGCACGGGGCGCGTCGACCGAATCTTCCTCGCGATCGTGGTCCTCGCGGGCCTGGGCGTCCTCTCGAACGCCGTCGTCACGCTTCTTCAGCGTCGAGTGCTGCGGAGATGGTCGTGACGGCGCCGGGGGTCGACGAGCTACGTCTCGTCGAGACACGCACCTATCCCGCGCCCGCTGCGTTCGCGGCCCGCGCCAACGTGACCGCCTCGGCCTACGCGGATGCGGCGGCAGACCCCGTCGGCTTCTGGGAGGCTGCGGCCCACCGCCTCGAGTGGGCGACCCCCTGGCACACCGCGCTCGACTGGCGGCCACCCGTCCGCTCCGCCGACGGTGAGCTCACCGCGCCGGCTGCCCGGTGGTTCGACGGCGGCACCCTGAACGTCGCCGCCAACTGTGTCGACCGTCACGTCGATGCCGGCCGCGGTGACAAGGTGGCCCTGCACTTCGAGGGCGAGCCCGGCGACCGCACGAGCGTCACCTACGCGGACCTGCAGCATCGGGTCTCGCAGGCGGCGAACGCACTCGTCGCCCTCGGCATCCGTCCAGGCGATCGCGTCGTGGTGTACCTGCCGGTCCTCGTCGAGACGGTCGTGATCACCCTCGCCTGTGCACGGGTCGGCGCCGTCCACTCCCTCGTATTCGGCGGCTTCTCGGCCGAAGCGCTGCGCTTCCGTCTCGAGGACACGGGCGCCAAGCTCCTCGTCACCAGCGACGGCCAGTTCCGTCGCGGGGGAGCGGTCGAGGTGAAATCCGCCGCGGATGCCGCCGCAAGCGGACTCTCCGCCCTCGAGCACGTCCTCGTCGTACGGCGCACCGGCCACGACGTCGCGTGGGTCCCCGGTCGCGACCTCTGGTGGCACGAGCTCGTCGACACCGCCTCGCCGGTCCACGAAGCGGCCGCGTTCGAGGCGGAGCATCCGCTCTTCATCATCTACACCTCCGGCACGACGGGGAAGCCGAAGGGCCTCGTCCACACCTCGGGCGGCTACCTCGCCCATGCGAGCTGGGCCCACTGGGCGCACTTCGACGCGAAGCCCGACGACGTGCACTGGTGCACCGCCGACCTCGCCTGGGTGACGGCGCACACCTACGAGATCTACGGTCCGCTCTCGAACGGACTCACGCAGGTGATCTACGAGGGCACGCCCGACGCACCGCACCGTGAGCGTCACCTCGAGATCATCGAGCGCTACGGCGTCTCGGTGTATTACACGGCGCCCACCCTCATCCGCACCTTCATGACGTGGTTCGGGGAGGACCTGCCCGCCGGGCACGACCTCTCGAGCATCCGCCTCCTGGGCACGGTGGGCGAGGCGATCAACCCGGCAGCGTGGGCCTGGTTCCGCCGTGCGTTCGGCCGCGACGAGGTCCCCGTCGTCGACACCTGGTGGCAGTCCGAGACCGGTGCGGCGATGATCGCACCGCTGCCCGGCGTGACGACACTCAAACCCGGCTCGGCGACCGTCCCGCTGCCGGGGATCGACGCGGCCGTCGTCGACGCCGAGGGCCGCGAGGTCGAGCCGGGACGCTCCGGCACACTCGTCGTCCGGCGGCCGTGGCCCGGGATGGCCCGCACCGTCTGGGGCGACCCGGCGCGCTACCGGGACTCGTACTGGTCGGCCTACGCGGGTCACGGCGAGCACGGTGGCTACTACGTCGCCGGCGACGGCGCGACACGCGACGCGGACGGGCACATCTGGATCCTCGGTCGTCTCGATGACGTCGTGAACGTCTCGGGTCACCGCCTCTCGACCATCGAGATAGAGTCCGCCCTCGTCGCACACGGGTCCGTGGGGGAGGCGGGGACCACCGGCGTCGCCGACCCCGTCACCGGCCACGCCGTCGCCGCGTTCGTCGTCCCGTCCGGTCCCGTGGAGCCTGCCGCCGACGAACTCCGCGCACACGTCGCGCGCGAGATCGGACCGGTCGCGAAGCCGCGTCACGTCGTGATCGTCCCCGACCTTCCGAAGACGCGCTCCGGCAAGATCCTCCGGCGACTGCTCGCCCAGCTGTGGGAGGCCGAACAGGACCGTCGTGCCGGCCGAGAGCCCGCACCACTGGGCGACACGACGTCGCTGCAGAACCCCGACGCCGTCGCGCGCATCGCCGCCGCCCTCGCCGCGGCCTGACCCGCTGCATCACCCTGCCGAGAGAGAACACATGACTGACGAACACCGCTTCGGCTTCCGCACGCGCGCCCTGCACGCCGGGGGGACCCCTGACGCCGCGACGGGCGCGCGCGCCGTGCCGATCTACCAGACGTCCTCGTTCGTCTTCGACGACGCGACGGATGCCGCCAACCTGTTCGCGCTGCAGAAGTACGGCAACATCTACTCCAGGATCGGCAACCCCACCGTCGCCGCACTCGAGGAGCGGCTCGCCTCGCTCGAGGGCGGGATCGGCGCGGTCGCGACCGCGTCCGGGATGAGCGCGGAGTTCATCACGTTCGCCGCGCTCGTCGGTGTCGGCGACCATGTCGTCGCCTCGGCGCAGCTCTACGGCGGCACGGTGACGCAGCTCGACGTGACCCTGCGCCGATTCGGCGTCGACACGACGTTCGTCGGCTCGAGCGATCCCGCCGACTACGCCGCGGCGATCCGGCCCGAGACGAAGGTCCTCTACGTCGAGACGATCGGCAACCCGTCGGGCGAGATCGCCGACATCGAGGGCCTCGCCGAGGTGGCCCACGCCGCCGGCATCCCGCTCGTGGTCGACTCGACGCTCGCGACGCCGTACCTCGCACGCCCGCTCGAGCACGGCGCCGACATCGTCATCCACTCCGTGACCAAGTTCCTGGGCGGGCACGGGACGACCCTCGGCGGCGTCGTCGTCGAGAAGGGGACGTTCGACTGGGGGAACGGCAAGTTCCCGCAGATGACCGAGCCGGTCGCCTCGTACGGCGGCATCCGCTGGTGGGACAACTTCGGCGAGTACGGCTTCCTCACCAAGCTCCGCAGCGAGCAGCTGCGCGACATCGGTGCGGCGCTCAGCCCCCACTCGGCGTTCCTGCTGCTGCAGGGCGTCGAGACGCTGCCGCAGCGGATCGATGCGCACCTCGCGAACGCGCGCATCGTCGCGGAGTGGCTGGACGCGGACCCGCGCGTGTCGTTCGTCACCTGGGCGGGACTGCCGGGACACCCGCACCACGCCCGCGCGCAGAAGTACCTGCCGCTGGGGCCGGGCTCGGTGTTCGCCTTCGGTGTGAGGGCGGGCGACGACGCATCGACCGAGGCCGAACGGGTGGCCGCGGGTCGGCGGGCGGGGGAGGTCCTCATCGACTCCCTGCAGCTCGCCTCGCACCTCGCCAACATCGGCGACGCCCGCACCTTGGTCATCCACCCCGCCTCGACCACCCACCAGCAGCTGAGTGCGGAGCAGCTGATCGCGGCCGGCGTGCCCGCCGACCTCATCCGCATCTCGGTGGGTCTCGAAGACCCCGAGGACATCATCTGGGACCTCGACCAGGCCCTCACCCGAGCGACAGGAGTCAGCCGATGAGCGATCCGAACGCGTGCGCCCTCCCGGCCCCTGCCGCGGCGCCCCACCGTGAGCAGACCCGAACCTGGCCGTCGGCCGGCGCGCAGGAGCGGTTCGAGATCCTCCGCCGGGCGAAGACGATCGCGATCGTCGGCGCCTCCGACAACCCGGCGCGGGCGAGCTACTTCGTCGCGACGTACCTGCGGGGAAGCTCGCCCTACGACGTCTACTACGTCAACCCGCGTGCGACCGAGATCCTCGGCCAGCCCGCCTACGCTTCGCTCGCCGAGCTCCCGGTGGCCCCCGACATCGTGGACGTCTTCCGCAAGCACGACGACCTGCCCGGCGTCGCGCAGGAGGCGGTGGATGCCGGGGCCTCGACCCTCTGGCTGCAGCTGGGCTCCTGGCACGAGGGCGCCGCCGAGGTCGCCGCCGACGCGGGGCTGTCGGTCGTGATGGACCGCTGTGTGAAGATCGAGCACGCCCGCTTCCACGGCGGCCTGCACCTCGCCGGCTTCGACACCGGGGTTCTGAGCTCGAAGCGCCAGCTGCTCAGCCGCTGACCGCGCGCGGCGGAGCGACTGCGCGCCCTGTAGACTGGGGGGATGCCGGGCCGCGCGCACACGCGCCCGTGCAGAGTTCTCGCCTCACCGATCCTGGAGGACCACCATGGCCAACCGTGACCAGGGCATCATCGACCCGCCCATCGACGCACTGCTCGACAAGGTCGACTCGAAGTACCAGCTCGTCATCTACGCATCCAAGCGTGCGCGTCAGATCAACGACTACTACTCGGACCTCCACGAGGGGAACCTGTTCGACAACGTCGGCCCGCTCGTCGACTCGAACGTCGAGGACAAGCCGCTGACGATCGCTCTGCACGAGATCCACGAGGACAAGCTGCGCCTGCGCGCGGCAGAGTGACCTCGACGTCGTGACCCCTGACGCCATACGGCGTCATCCTCATGCCCGCGAGTCCCCCGTGTCGGGGACCGCGGGCATGATGGTTTGCACACCCCCGATCCGCCCTCTGGAGGACCGATGACCGCGCTGCGCCTGTTCACGTCGGAGTCCGTGACCGAAGGTCACCCCGACAAGATCTGCGACCAGATCTCCGACAGCATCCTCGACGCCCTCCTCGAGGTCGACCGCGGCAGCCGCGTCGCCGTCGAGACGCTCGTGACGACCGGACTGGTCCACGTCGCGGGCGAGGTGCGCACCGACGGCTACGTCGACATCCCGGGCATCGTCCGTCGCGTCGTCAACCGCATCGGATACACCTCCTCGGAGACCGGATTCGACGGCGACTCCTGCGGCGTCACGGTCTCGATCGGCGAGCAGTCCGGTGATATCGCCGCCGGCGTCGACAACGCGCTCGAGCACCGCGAAGGGGGCTCCGTGGACCCGGTCGACGCGCTGGGCGCGGGTGACCAGGGGATCATGTTCGGCTACGCGACGAACGAGACGCCGCAGTACATGCCGACCGCGATCTGGACCGCTCACCGTCTCGCGGAGCGACTCACGGACGCGCGGCGCAACGGTGCGCTGCCGTTCCTGCGCCCCGACGGCAAGACGCAGGTGACCCTCGGGTACGACGGCACGACGCCCCGCACGGTCGACACCGTCGTCCTGTCCACGCAGCATCACCCCGACATCTCGCTGCCGGCCCTTCGCGCGGCGGTGCAGGCGGAGGTCATCGACCCCGTGCTCGCGCAGACGGGGCTCGACGTCTCGGACGTGCGGTACGTCATCAACCCCGCCGGCCCGTTCGTCGTCGGCGGGCCGAAGGGCGACGCGGGCCTGACCGGTCGCAAGATCATCATCGACACCTACGGCGGCGCCGCCCGTCACGGCGGTGGCGCGTTCAGCGGAAAAGACCCCTCCAAGGTCGACCGCTCCGCCGCGTACGCCATGCGGTGGGTCGCCAAGAACGCCGTCGCCGCCGGACTCGCCGACCGCCTCGAGGTGCAGGTGGCCTACGCGATCGGGCGCGCCGCGCCGGTCGGCCTCTACGTCGAGACCTTCGGCACCGGCCACGTCTCCGACGAGGCGATCACCGCCGCGATCCGCGACGTGTTCGACCTGCGCCCGCAGGCGATCATCGACGACCTCGATCTGCTGCGTCCCGTCTACGCACAGACAGCGGCCTACGGACACTTCGGGCGCGAGCTGCCGGAGTTCACCTGGGAGCGGACCGACCGCGTCGACCTGCTGCGGGCCGCCGCCGGTCTCTGACTCCCGCCGTGATCGACGTCGCGCGGATCCTCATCGACTCGCCGCTGCCCCAGCTCGACCGGCTCTTCGACTACGCGGTCCCCGACGCCCTCCGCGACACGGCCGTTCCGGGCGTGCGCGTCAAGGTGCCATTGCGCAGCGCCGGCCGCACCGTCGAGGGGTGGATCATCGAGCGTGCCGAGGTCGAGCCGGGCGGACGGCCTCTGTCCGAGGTGACCTCGGTGGTCTCCGCCGTCCCGATCCTTCCCGGCGCACTGTACCGTCTCGCGCGGCGGGTGGCCGACCGTGCGGCGGGCTCGGCCAGTGACATCCTGCGGTTGGCGGTCCCCAAACGGATGGTCCGCGCCGAGAAGGCGTGGGTGGCCGCCGATCCGCCCGAGGTGCCGACGGTGGATCCGGATGCCGCGACCCGCGCCAGAGCGACGGCCGACGTCTATCCGGGGCTCGCCGACGCCGTCCTGTCGGGGGAGCGGCTGGCCGTCGACGCGCCGCCGCATCCGTCGCCCGGTCGCCTGCGCGGCGCGTGGGCGGACCTGCTCGCGTCTCTGGCGACTCTCGTCCTGGACACCGGCCGCAGCACGCTCGTCGTGGTGCCGGACCATCGCGATCAGTCGCAGATCCTCGAGGCCCTCGCTGCGCTCGTCCCGGCGGATGCCGTCATCCGCGACGACGCGCGACGCTCCGGACCCGAGCGGTTCGCCACCTACCTCCGACTGTTGAGCCCCGCGCCGTGCATCGTGGTCGGCAACCGGTCGACGGTCTACGCGCCGGCGCACGACGTCGGCGCGGTCCTGGTGTGGGATGACGGCGACCCGCTGCTCGCAGAGCCGCTCAGCCCTGGAGTGCACGCGCGGGATGCCGCCCTCGTCCGCCAGGAGGAGGAACACTCGTCGCTCGTGTTCGCGGGGCACACGCGCACGTCGGACGTCGAACGCCTGGTGCAGGTCGGGTGGGTCCGCGAGGTGACCGCGCAGCGTCGTGCCAGCCCCCGCGTGGTCCTGTCGGCCACGCACGAGGCGGAGCACCGCGGCGCGCGAGTGCCGTCGGCGGCGTTCGCCGCCGCCCGCGAGGCTCTGCAGCACGGTCCGGTGCTCGTCCAGGTCGCGCGTCCGGGCTACTCGCCCGTCCTCGTCTGCGCCGAGTGCCGTCATCCGGCGCGCTGTCGGCACTGCTCCGGTCCGCTCCGCGCCCGTCGGCCCGGGGCGACTCCCGACTGCGGCTGGTGCGGGCGATCGGCCCCGAACTGGACGTGCGCGCACTGTCAGGGGACGCGGTTCCGCATGGCATCCTCGGGGAGCGAGCGTACCGCCGACGAGCTCGGCCGGGCCTTCCCCGGCGTCCGTGTCATCGTCGCGGACGGCGACCACCCCGTCGCCTCGGTCGACGCGCGGCCGGCGCTCGTCATCGCGACCCGGGGCGCGGAGCCGCCCGCCGAGGGTGGCTACCGCGCTGTCATCCTGCTCGACGGCGACAAGATGCTCATGGCTGAGCAACTGCGGATCGGGGAGTCGTGCCTGCGCTGGTGGTCGAACGCCGCCGCCCTCGCCGCCCCGGGGGCGCCCGTGCACCTGGTCGGTGTCACCGGGCCCGTCGCGCGGGCCCTCGCGACCTGGACCCAAGCGGCCTACGCCCGCGCGGAGCTCGCCGACCGTGCGCCGCTGATGATGCCGCCGACCGTCCGCATCGCCGCGGTCGAGGGCGCCCCGGCGTCCGTCGACCGCGCCCTCGCCGAGCTGCGCGACGCGGTCCCCGAACTCGGCCCGATGACCGTGCTGGGGCCGGTGCCGACCGACGACGGCGCCCGGGCGCTCGTGCGGGTCGACTACGCGCACGGGCGCGCGGCAGCCGAGCAGCTGCGCGCCTCGGTCGTCGCCGACGCCGTCCGCGGTCGGCGTCGGGGGCCGGGGCCGCGGACTACACTCAGGGTTCGGCTCGATGTGCCCGAGCTCGATCTGTGAGGACCTCCATGCGCGTCGTTTTCGCCGGAACACCCGAACCGGCCATCCCCTCGCTCCGCGCCCTCGCGGCCTCGTCCCACGAGGTCGTCGGAGTCGTCACCCGTCGTGACGCGCCGCTCGGCCGCAAGCGCGTTCTGACGCCTTCGCCCGTCGCGGTCGCGGCAGAGGAACTGGGTCTGACGGTCATCAAGGCCGATCGCCTGGACGACGCGGCGACGGCCGCGATCACCGCGCTCGACGCCGAGCTCGGAGTCATCGTCGCGTACGGAGGACTCGTGCGCGAGCCGTTGCTCTCTGCGCCGAGGCACGGCTGGATCAACCTCCATTTCTCGCTGCTCCCGAAGTGGCGCGGGGCGGCGCCCGTCCAGCACGCACTGATCGCGGGAGACCGAGTCACGGGCGCCGCGGTGTTCCAGCTGGTGCCGGCCCTCGACGCCGGTGACGTCTTCGCCGAGCTCCGGTACGACGTCCCGCGCGGGGCGACCGCCGGCGATGTGCTCGCCGACCTCGCAGTCTCCGGCGCGGAGCTCGTGTCGGGTGTCGTCGACGCGATCGCGGACGGCACGGCGGTCGCGGCCCCCCAGCACGGCGAGCCCACACTGGCGCCGAAGCTCACACAGGCGGACGGCGCCCTGGACGTCACACAGCCCGCCGACCGCGTCGTGGACCGCTTCCGGGGCACGACACCCGAGCCGGGGGCGCACCTCAGCGTCGCCGGGGCCCGGGTCAAGGTCCATTCCGCGCTGCGAGGGCCCGATACCGACCTCGAGCCCGGCAGGCTGGCGCTCGTCGGACGCGACGTCCTCGTCGGGACGGGGGAGGGGACGGTTCTCCTGCGCACGGTGCAGCCCGCGGGGAAGGGTGCCATGCCCGCCGCGGACTGGTGGCGGGGCCTGCGGGCCGATGATCCGCGTGCCGACCTGCCGGGAGCGTCGTCGTGACCGCGGCGCGCGATGTCGCCTACGCCGTCATCCACGCCGTCGGAGCGGACGATGCGTATGCCAACCTCCTCCTGCCTCGGGAAGTGGAGCGTGCCCGGCTGTCGACTGCGGACGCTGCCCTGGCCACCGAGCTGACGTACGGCACCCTCCGCCGTGTCGGAACGTACGACGCTGTGATCGAGATCGCCGCGTCCCGCCCCGTGTCCACGATCGACGACGCCGTCCTCGACGCGCTTCGTCTCGGGACTCATCAGCTCCTCGCGACCCGGGTCCCCGCGCACGCCGCGGTCCACGAGACGGTGGACCTGGTGGGGCGGGTCGCCGGGCGTCGGGCGACCGGATTCGCCAACGCCGTCCTGCGGCGTGTGTCGGAGCGCGACGAGGAGGAGTGGCTCACCCGCATCGAGGATGCCGCACGGTCCGACGACGAGAAACTGTCGGTGCGGTATGCGCACCCCGTCTGGATCATCCGGGCGTTCCGGCGAGCGCTGGCGGCCGAAGGGCGTGCGGCGGAGCTGCTCGATCTGCTGTCGGCGGACAACGCCGCTCCCACCGTCACCCTGTCGGCCCTTCCCGGTGTCGGCGAGATCCCGGCGGACGCCGAGCGCACACCCTTCTCCCCGCTCGGCTTCCGGCTCGCGGGCGGCGATCCCGACCGCGTCGTGCGCGCGTCGGGCGGCGCCGTCCGCGTGCAGGACGAGGGCTCTCAGCTCGCGGCCCTCGCTTTGTCGCGCGCGCTGCCGGTGCGCGCAGGGGAGCGCTGGCTCGACCTGTGCGCGGCGCCCGGCGGCAAGACCGCGGTCCTTGCCGCAGAGGCTGCCGCCCACGGGGCGCAGCTCGAGGCGAACGAGCTCTCGCCTGCGCGGGCGAAACTCGTCCGCCAGTCCGTCGCGGCGGTTCCGATCGACGTGCCCGTGTCCGAGGAGGACGGCCGCACGCGCGCCGGCCGGGGAGTCTACGACCGCATCCTCGTCGACGCGCCGTGCACAGGACTCGGCGCACTCCGACGGCGGCCCGAAGCGCGCTGGCGCAAGGCTCCGGCTGACGTCCCCGAGCTCACCCAGCTGCAGGCCGAACTCCTGTCCGCTGCGGTGGAGGCGCTCGCTCCGGGCGGCGTCGTCGCGTACGTCACGTGCTCCCCTCACCTCGCCGAGACGGCGGGCGTGGTCGCCGAGATCGAGCGCCGCTTCGGCACCGACCTCACCCAGCTCGACGCGCGCGAGGTGATCCGGGGGATCTCCGGCGGCGACATCGACCTCGCCGTCCCGGCCGATGGATCCGGCCGCGCGCAGCTGTGGCCGCACCGTCACGCGACCGACGCGATGTCCGTCTGGCTGCTGCGTCGCTCCTGACCCGGCGTCGAACGTGATCCCGCGCCGGGATAATGGCTCACGTGGCCGATTCCGACGTACGCATCAACCCCAGCATCCTCGCCGCCGATTTCGTGAACATGCAGGCGGAGCTCGCCCGTATCGCCTCTGCGGACTTCGTCCACGTCGACGTGATGGACAACCACTTCGTCCCCAACCTGACGTTCGGCCCGCAGATGGTCGAGCGCATCCAGGCGACGAGCCCGGTCCCGCTCGACGTCCACCTCATGATCAGTGACGCCGACCGGTGGGCGCCGGGGTACGCCGAGCTCGGCGCGGCATCCGTCACCTTCCACCTCGAGGCCGCCGCTGAGCCTGTCGCTCTCGCTCGACGACTGCGCGACATCGGTGCCCGTGCCGGGGTCGCGGTCAAGCCGGCGACCCCGGTGGAGCAGCTGTTCGACGTGCTCGACGAGTTCGACCAGATCCTCGTCATGACGGTCGAGCCCGGTTTCGGTGGGCAGAGCTTCATGGCCGACCAGATGCCGAAGCTCCGCCGGCTCGCCGACGAGGCACGCCGCCGCGGTTCGCAGGTCTGGGTGCAGGTCGACGGCGGCATCGGCGAGGCGACGATCGCGCAGGCCGCGGAGGCCGGTGCCGACACCTTCGTGGCGGGCTCCGCCGTCTTCGGGGCCGACGACCCCGGCGCGGCGATCAGCGCGCTCCGCTCTGCTGCGGCATCCGCTCACCGGCACTGACCACGTCGTCACGGGAACCGGCGGCGGGCGGCGGCCCGGTACCCTGGAGGGTGTGAAGACCTTCGACGGACTGTTCTCCGAGCTGACCGAGACGGCGGCGACCCGTCCCGAGGGATCCGGAACCGTCGCACAGCTCGACCGGGGCGTCCACGCCATCGGCAAGAAGATCGTCGAAGAGGCCGCAGAGGTCTGGATGGCCGCCGAATACCAGTCGGATGCCGAGACGGCCGAGGAGATCTCGCAGCTCCTGTATCACCTGCAGGTGCTGATGCTCGCGAAGGGACTGACGCTCGAGGACGTGTACCGACATCTCTGATCGGTCCCTCCCGCCGTCCGCACACCTCCACACCGAAAGACGTCCCATGCTGCGCATCGCCGTCCCCAACAAGGGCATGCTCGCCGAGACCACGGCGGGGATGCTCGCCGAAGCCGGGTACACCGGTCGACGCGACCCCAAGGACCTCCACGTCATCGACCCCGTCAACGACGTCGAGTTCTTCTACCTCCGTCCCAAAGACATCGCCACCTACGTGGGCTCGGGTGCCCTCGACGTCGGGATCACCGGCCGCGACCTGCTGTTGGACGCGCGGATGCCGGGTGCCCGCGAGATCGAGCAGCTCGGCTTCGGCGGCTCGACCTTCCGTTTCGCCGGTCCTCCCGGACGCTTCACGGAGCTCGCCGACCTCGACGGCCTGCGCGTCGCGACCGCCTACCCGGGCCTCGTCGACGGATACCTCGACGAGCACGGTGTGGCCGTAGACCTCGTGCCCCTGGACGGCGCGGTCGAGTCCGCCGTGCAGCTGGGTGTGGCGGATGCCGTCGCCGACGTCGTCTCGACGGGGACGACGCTCCGGCAGGCGGGGCTCGAGATCTTCGGCCCGGTCCTGCTCGAATCCGAAGCGGTCCTCATCGGCGCCCCGACCGAGGCGCCCGGCACCGAGACACTGCTGCGGCGCCTGCGGGGCGTCATGGTCGCCCGTCGCTACGTCCTCATCGACTACGACCTCCCGGCGCACCTCGTCGACCAGGCGGTCGCGCTCACGCCGGGCATCGAGTCGCCGACCATCTCGCCGCTGCGCGACCCGGAGTGGGTGGCGGTGCGCGTCATGAGCCCGCGGAAGACCGTCAACCAGGTGATGGACGCGCTGTACGAGATCGGCGCCCGTGCGATCCTCGTGACGGCGATCCACAACGCGAGGCTCTGACGTGTCGCTCGTGTGCCGGGTCATCCCGTGCCTCGACGTCGCCGCGGGCAAGGTGGTCAAGGGCGTCAACTTCGAGAACCTGCGCGAGATGGGCGACCCCGTCGACCTCGCGCGCCGCTACTACGAGCAGGGCGCGGACGAGATCACCTTCCTCGACGTCACCGCGACGGTCGACGCCCGCGACACGACGTACGACGTGGTCCAGCGCACGGCGGAGCAGGTCTTCATCCCGCTGACCGTCGGCGGCGGCGTGCGATCCGCGGAGGATGTCGCGCGACTGCTCGGCGTGGGTGCTGACAAGGTCGGCGTGAACTCCGCCGCGATCGCCCGCCCCGAGCTCCTCGGTGAGATCGCCGACCGTTTCGGCGCCCAGGTCCTCGTCCTCTCCCTCGACGTGAAGCGCGCGCCGCACACGCCGTCGGGCTTCGCCGTCACGACCCACGGCGGCCGCACGCTCACCGACCTCGACGCCCTCGCCTGGGCGCGCGAGGCCATCGAACGCGGCGCCGGGGAGCTGCTGGTGAACTCGATCGATGCGGACGGCACGAAGGACGGCTTCGACCTCGAGCTCGTCGCCCTCATGCGCGAGGTCTCGTCGGTTCCCGTCATCGCCTCGGGCGGCGCGGGTGACGCGGCGCACTTCGCGCCGGCGATCGAAGCCGGGGCGGATGCGGTGCTCGCAGCATCCGTCTTCCACTCGGGACAGCTGACGGTCGGAGACGTCAAAGAGGCCCTGACGGCCTCGGGTGTGGAGGTGCGGCGATGACCCGGTCGATCGAGGAGCGCATGGCACGCGTCGTCTACAACGCGGACGGACTCGTGCCTGCAATCGTGCAGCAGCACGACACGCGCGAGGTGCTCATGCTGGGGTGGATGGACGCCGAAGCCCTCCGTCGCACGCTCACCGAAGGACGCGTGACGTTCTGGTCCCGCTCGCGACAGGAGTACTGGCGCAAGGGCGACACGTCGGGCCACGCCCAGTACGTGCGCGGCCTGCGCCTCGACTGCGACGGCGACACGCTCCTGGTGTCCGTCGAGCAGGTGGGTGCTGCCTGCCACACCGGCGACCGCACCTGCTTCGACGCCGACGACCTCGACCCCGTGGTCGGCGAGTTCTCGTGACCGACGCCTCCGCCCGGCGGATGCGGCTGTCCGCCGTGCTGGCGATCCTCCTCGGCGGCGCTGTCGGCATCATCGGGTCGACCCAGACCTGGCTGAACGCCACGCTCAACGACGGCTCCGAGCTCGCGGTCCCCGTCCCCGGCGCGGACGCCCTCGCTGTGCTCGCTCCGCTAAGCCTCGCCGCGCTCGCCCTCGGCCTCGCGCTCACAATCGTCGGGCGGGTGCTCCGGTACGCCTTCGCGGTCATCGCGATCGGGCTGGGCGCCGGCCTCGGCTGGAGTTCGTTCCGCATTGCGTCGCAGCGTCCCGTCGACGCCGTGGCGGGACCGGTGACGGATGCCACAGGTCTCAGCGGCGAGCAGGGCATCGCCGGCATCGTGTCCGAGATCACGGCGACTCCCTGGCCTGCGGTGACGGCCGTGACATCCGTCCTCATCGTGCTGGGCGGCATGGTCGTCCTCGCGACCGCCCACCGGTGGAGCGCATCCGGGCGCAGATACCGCACGGAGCGCACCGCCGGGACCGGCCCTCGGGACAGCATCGACTCCTGGGACGATCTGTCCCGCGGCGAGGACCCGACCAGCTGAGCGTCCGGGGCGGGGGAGCGTGTCCACCCCGCTAGACTGGTGAGGCGGCTCCGGTCGCCCCCGAACCTGCATGCGAAGGAGAACAATGAGCGGCATCGAGGACCCCGGCCACGGACACTCCCCGGCGGCATGGACGACGGTCGTCATCATGCTCATCGCGCTGACGATCGGCACCGTCTTCTTCTTCCTCGAGATGCCGCTCATGGTCTGGCTCTCGGTCGTCCTGCTGGTCATCGGCCTCGTCGTCGGCTACATCATGACCAAGGCGGGCTACGGCGTCGGCGGATCCAAGACCGTCTCGAAGCAGCACTGACGTGCTCGCCGACCTGACGGCCGGCGCGGTGGAGGATGCACGGGAGCGGGAGTCCGTCCGCCCCCTGGCCGTGGTCGAGAAGCTCGCCCTCGCGCAGCCCGCGGCCATGGATGCGTTGGCCGCCCTCGCCCCCGCCGACCGCGTCAAGATCATCGCGGAGGTCAAGCGTGCGAGCCCGTCGCGTGGCGACCTCGCCGACATCCCCGACCCCGCGCTCCAGGCGCGCCGATACGAGGACGGCGGAGCGTCCGCGATCTCGGTGCTGACCGAGCAGCGCAAGTTCAAGGGCTCGCTCGCCGACCTGGAAGCGGTCCGCGCGGCCGTCACCCTCCCGGTGCTCCGCAAGGACTTCATCGCGACGCCGTACCAGGTGTTCGAGGCCCGGGCGGCGGGCGCCGACCTCGTCCTCCTCATCGTCGCCGGTCTCGAGCAACGGGTGCTCGCCGAGCTGTACGACCTCGTCGTCGAGCTCGGCATGACGCCGCTCGTCGAGACGCACTCCGCCGAGGAGGTCGCTCGTGCGAACGACATCGGCGCACGCCTGGTGGGCGTGAACGCACGCAACCTCTCCACGTTCGAGCTCGACCGGGACCTCTTCGGCCGGCTCGCTCCCGAGCTCCCGGACGGCGTCATCAAGATCGCCGAGTCGGCCGTGCTCTCACCCGCCGACGTCGCGCACTACCGCGGCGCCGGCGCCGACGTCGTCCTGATCGGCGAGGCCCTCGTCACGAGCGACCCCGTGTCGACCCTCGCCGCGTTCCTGGAAGCAGGCTCATGAGTCTTCGCGAAGCCAACGGTCCCTTCTTCGGCGAGTTCGGCGGGCGGTACATGCCCGAGTCGCTCATCGCCGCGATCGACGAGCTGACAGCGGTCTACGAGGACGCCAAGACCGACCCCGCCTTCGCCGCCGAGTTCGCACGGCTGCTCAACGTCTATGCGGGGCGTCCGTCCGCGCTCACCGAGGTGCCGCGGTTCGCCGAGCACGCCGGTGGTGCGCGCGTCTTCCTCAAGCGTGAGGACCTCAACCACACCGGGTCCCACAAGATCAACAATGTGCTCGGCCAGGCGCTCATCACGAAGAAGCTCGGCAAGAACCGGGTCATCGCCGAGACCGGCGCGGGTCAGCACGGCGTCGCCACCGCGACGGCGGCCGCGCTCTTCGGGTTCGAGTGCACGATCTACATGGGTGAGGTCGACACGGAGCGACAGGCTCTCAACGTGGCGCGGATGCGGCTCCTCGGTGCCGAGGTCGTGCCGGTCACGACCGGGTCGCGCACGCTGAAGGACGCGATCAACGAGGCGTACCGCGACTGGGTCGCCTCCGTCGACACGACGAACTACATCTTCGGCACCGCGGCCGGCCCGCACCCGTTCCCGGCGATGGTGCGCGACTTCCAGAAGGTCATCAGTGAGGAGGCGCGTCAGCAGCTCCTCGACGAGACCGGGCGCCTCCCTGACGCGGTCATCGCGTGCGTCGGCGGCGGGTCGAACGCGATCGGCATGTTCGATGCGTTCCTCGACGATGAGGGCGTCGCTCTGTACGGCGTCGAGGCGGCCGGCGACGGCGTCGACACGCCCAAGCACGCGGCATCCATCGAGCGCGGCCGTCCCGGCATCCTCCACGGGGCGAAGACGTTCGTGCTGCAGGACGAGGACGGGCAGACGACCGAGTCGCACTCGATCTCGGCCGGGCTCGACTACCCGGGCGTCGGCCCGGAGCACGCGTGGCTCGCGAGCATCGGCCGCGCGCAGTACATCCCCGCGACCGACACCGAGGCGATGGAAGCCCTGCGTCTGCTCAGCCGCACCGAGGGGATCATCCCTGCGATCGAATCCGCCCACGCCCTGGCGGGTGCGCTACGCATCGGTCGCGAGCTCGGTCCGGACGCGGTCCTGGCCGTCAACCTCTCCGGACGGGGCGACAAGGACATGGACACCGCTGCGCGCTGGTTCGAGCTCTACGACGCCGACAAGGAGCCGGTCGAGGTCCCGGCCGATCCTGAGCACGGCAGCGGTGAGGGAGTGGAGCTGTGACCTCGCGCGTCGCGGCCGCGATCGCCGCGGCCAAGGAGTCCGGTCGCGGAGCGTTCGTGGGCTACCTGCCCATCGGCTACCCGGATCTGCAGACCAGCATCGACGCCGCCGTCGCCCTCGCGGAGAACGGCGCCGACATCCTCGAGCTGGGTCCGCCCTACTCCGACCCGGTGATGGACGGGGTCGTCATCCAGGAGGCGACGCAGGCTGCGCTGGCCGCGGGGTTCCGCTTCCGCGACACCTTCACCGCGGTCCGTGCGATCGCCGAGCGCGTCGACGTGCCGATCGTCGTCATGACGTATTGGAACCCCGTGTTCCAGTACGGCGTCGACCGTTTCGCCGACGACCTCGCGGCCGCCGGCGGCGCGGGGCTCATCACCCCCGACATCACGCCCGACGCGGCGGCTGACTGGATCGCCGCCTCCGAGCGGACCGGGCTCGACCGCATCTTCCTCGCCGCCCCGTCGTCCACGGACGACCGCATCAAGATGATCGCCGAGCACTCCACCGGGTTCGTGTACACCGTCTCGACGATGGGCATCACGGGGGAGCGGGCCGAACTGGATGCCGCGGCGCGCGCCCTCGTCGAGCGTCTCCGTGCGCACGGGGTGGAGAACGCCTGCGTGGGCATCGGCATCTCGACCGCCGATCAGGTCGACGGTGTCCTCGACTACGCCGACGGCGCGATCGTGGGCACGGCCCTGGTGCGCGCGCTCCGCGACGGCGGGGTGGACGGCCTGGCCGCCACGACGCGGGAGCTGTCCCGCGGCGCGGGACCCCAGCCGGTCACCGCGTAGACTCGCCGTCGTGACTTCTGCAGCCCTCTCCGTCGTCGCGAGCATCCCCAGCCCGCCGATCAGTTCGTTCCAGCTCGGCCCGCTGACGATCCACTTCTACGCCCTGTGCATCCTCGCGGGCATCGTCGTGGCCACGTTCTGGACCAACCGCCGCCTCACCAAGCGCGGCGCGGAGCCGTGGGTCGTCATCGACATCGCCCTGCTCGCGGTCCCGCTCGCGATCATCGGCGCACGCATCTTCCACGTCGTCACGCACCCCGGCTTCTACTTCGGGGAGGACAAGGACCTCTGGGCGATCTTCCGCATCTGGGAGGGCGGCATCGCCATCTTCGGCGCCCTGATCGGCGGCGCGGTCGGCGCGTGGCTGGGCTGCAAGTGGAGCGGCATCCGCTTCTGGACCTTCGCGGACGCGCTGGCTCCGGCCCTCCTGCTGGCGCAGGCGTTCGGCCGCTTCGGCAACTGGTTCAACCAGGAGCTCTACGGTCTGCCGACCGATCTGCCGTGGGGCCTCGAGATCAGCTACCCGAACCCCGCGTGGCCCGCCGGTCTGCCCGAAGGCACGCTCTTCCACCCGACCTTCCTCTACGAGGTCATCTGGAACGTCATGGGTGTCATCATCATCGCTGCCGCCGGTCGCCGGTTCCGGCTGCAGTGGGGTCGACTGTTCGGCCTCTACCTGATCTGGTACTCCGCCGGCCGCATCGTCTGGGAGTCCATCCGCATCGACCCGAGCGAGGTCTTCCTCGGCCTCCGCACGAACGTGTGGGCGTCGATCCTGGGTGTCGTCGTGGGTCTGGTCATCATGATCGTGCAGAAGCGCCGGCACCCGGGCTTCGAGCCGTCGCCGTATCAGCCGGGACGCGAATGGACGCCCCCGGGCGCGGTACACTCACAGGGAACCGATGACTTCGTCGACGTGAGCGCACCCCCCGCGTCCGAAGAATCCTCCGACTCGGCCACAAGCTCAGTCACCACCCGATAGCACCGCAGGGCCGACGTCGTCCCAGGTTGAGCACCCATGTGAGGACGGTAGGCATGCCCTCGAGCTCCCGTCACGAAGACACCACGACCCGGCCGGCCGGGACCATCACCGGTGGTTCGTTCCCTGCGAAGCAGGGGATGTACAACCCGGCGTTCGAGAAGGACGCCTGTGGACTGGCGATGGTCGCGACCCTGCGGGGCACGGCGGGCCACGACATCGTGGACCTCGCCCTGACCGCCCTGCGCAATCTCGAGCATCGCGGCGCCATCGGGTCGGATGCCGGCACCGGCGACGGTGCGGGGATCCTGACGCAGATGCCCGACGCGTTCCTGCGGGCCGTCGTCGAGTTCGACCTGCCCCCGGTGGGGGAGTACGCGGTGGGTCTGGCCTTCCTGCCGACCGATCACGACGAGCGCCTCGCGCAGAAGACCGCCATCGAGGAGATCGCCGCGACCGAGGGCCTGACGGTGCTCGGCTGGCGTGCGGTGCCGACCGCGGATGAGAACCTCGGCAAGCTCGCCTTCGATGCACGCCCCGCGTTCGAGCAGCTGTTCGTCTCGCGCCCCGCGGTGGGCGACGCGCCGGCGCTGTCGGGTATCGCGCTCGACCGCCGGACCTACCGGCTGCGCAAGCGGGCCCAGCACGAACTCGACGCCTACTTCGTCTCGCTCTCGAGCCGCACCCTCGGCTACAAGGGCATGGTCACGACCCTGCAGCTCGAGCCGTTCTACCCCGACCTGCAGGACGAGCGTTTCGCCACCGAGCTCGCCGTCGTGCACTCGCGGTATTCGACGAACACCTTCCCGTCGTGGCCCCTCGCGCAGCCGCTGCGGATGCTGGCGCACAACGGCGAGATCAACACCGTCAACGGCAACCGCAACTGGATGCGGGCGCGTCAGTCGCAGCTCGAATCGGAGCTGCTCGGCGACATCCGTCCTCTGCTGCCGATCTGCAGCCCGGGTCAGAGCGACTCGGCGTCGTTCGACGAGGTCCTCGAGCTGCTGACCCTCACCGGTCGCAGCCTGCCGCACGCCATCATGATGATGGTCCCCGAGGCCTACGAGAAGCAGGCCGACATCCCCGACGACCTGCGCGCCTTCTACGAGTACCACTCGATGCAGATGGAGCAGTGGGACGGGCCCGCAGCCCTCATCTTCACGGACGGCTCCCTCGTCGGCGCCACCCTCGACCGCAACGGCCTGCGCCCCGGCCGCTGGACCGAGACGACGGACGGGCTCGTCGTCATCGGCAGTGAGACCGGCGTCCTGGACTTCGCGCCCGAGCGCATCAAGCGTCGCGGTCGTCTGCAGCCCGGACGCATGTTCGTCGTCGACACCGCCCAGGGGCGCATCGTGGAGGACGAGGAGATCAAGCGCGACCTCGCCGCCCTTCACCCGTGGCAGGAGTGGCTCGACGAGGGCCGAGTCCGCCTGAAGGACCTGCCCGAGCGCGAACACATCGTGCACCCGATCGCCTCGATCACCCGGCGTCAGCGCACCTTCGGGTACACCGAGGAGGAGGTTCGCATCCTTCTGACCCCGATGGGGCAGACGGGCGCCGAACCCCTCGGCGCCATGGGATCGGACACTCCCATCGCGGTGCTCAGCGAACGCCCCCGTCTGCTCTTCGACTACTTCGTGCAGCAGTTCGCGCAGGTGACGAACCCTCCGCTCGACTCGATCCGCGAAGAGGTCGTCACCTCGCTCGGGCTCGGACTCGGTCCCGAGCGCAACCTGCTGGCGTCGGGTCCCGATCACACGCGCGTCATCACGCTCGACTTCCCGGTGATCGACAACGACGAGCTCGCGAAGCTGCAGAACATCGACCGCGCGCTGCCCGGCCGCCGGTCCATCACGATCCGCGGGCTCTACCGCGCCGACGACGACGCCGACTCGCTCCGCGCTCGTCTGGACGAGATCAACGCCGAAGTGGATGCCGCGATCGCCGACGGCGTCGAGTTCATCATCCTCAGCGACCGCGACTCGACGTCGGACCTCGTGCCGATCCCGTCCCTCCTGACGCTCTCCTCGGTGCACCACCACCTCATCCGCAACGAGAACCGGATGAAGGTCGGTCTCGTGGTCGAGGCCGGTGATGTGCGCGAGGTCCACCATGTCGCCACGCTGATCGGTTACGGCGCGTCCGCAGTGAACCCGTACCTCGCGATGGAGACGGTCGAGTACCTCGTCCGCGCCGGATACATCACCGGTGTCGAGCCCGAGAAGGCCGTCCGGAACCTGATCTACGCGCTCGGAAAGGGCGTGCTCAAGATCATGTCCAAGATGGGCATCTCGACGGTCTCCTCGTACGCGGGCGCGCAGGTGTTCGAGGCGGTCGGTCTGTCGCAGGAGTTCGTCGACACCTACTTCACCGGGACCGAGACCAAACTCGGCGGCATCGGGATCGAGGAGATCTCGCGTGAGAACCTCGCCCGGCACGAGTTCGCCTATCCCGCCGATCAGGCTGTCCGTGCGCACGAGCGCCTCTGGACCGGGGGCGAGTACCAGTGGCGCCGTGACGGGTCGCCGCACCTCTTCAACCCCGACACGGTGTTCCGTCTGCAGCACGCGACGCGGACCCGCCGGTACGACATCTTCCGCGAGTACACGCATCTGATCGACGAGCAGGCGGCCGAGCTGAAGACGCTGCGCGGTCTCTTCCGGCTGAAGACCGGCGTCCGGCCGGCCGTCCCGATCGACGAGGTCGAGCCGGTGTCCTCGATCGTGAAGCGCTTCTCCACCGGCGCGATGAGCTACGGCTCGATCTCGAAGGAGGCGCACGAGACGCTCGCCATCGCGATGAACCGTCTGGGCGCGAAGTCCAACACGGGTGAGGGCGGCGAGGACGTCGACCGCCTGCTCGACCCCGAGCGTCGCAGCGCGATCAAGCAGGTCGCCTCTGGTCGGTTCGGCGTCACGAGCATGTACCTGACGCACGCGGACGACATCCAGATCAAGCTCGCCCAGGGCGCGAAGCCCGGCGAAGGCGGCCAGCTGCCGCCCGGCAAGGTCTACCCCTGGATCGCCCGCACGCGCGGCGGCACCCCAGGTGTCGGGCTCATCTCGCCGCCGCCGCACCACGACATCTACTCGATCGAAGACCTGAAGCAGCTCATCTTCGACCTCAAGCGTGCGAACCCGTCGGCTCGCGTGCACGTCAAGCTCGTGAGCCAGTCCGGCATCGGCGCGGTGGCGGCGGGTACCGCGAAGGCCTTGGCCGACGTCATCCTCGTCTCCGGTCACGACGGCGGCACGGGTGCGAGCCCCCTCAACTCGCTCAAGCACGCGGGCACGCCGTGGGAGCTCGGCCTCGCCGAGACGCAGCAGACGCTCATGATCAACGACATGCGCGGCCGTGTGGTCGTGCAGGCCGATGGTCAGCTGAAGACCGGGCGCGACGTCCTGATCGCCGCTCTGCTGGGAGCGGAGGAGTTCGGATTCGCGACGAGCGCACTCGTCGTGGAGGGCTGCATCATGATGCGCGTCTGCCACCTCGACACCTGCCCTGTCGGCGTCGCGACCCAGAACCCCGAGCTGCGCAAGCGGTTCACGGGCAAGGCGGAGCACGTCGTGAACTTCATGGAGTTCATCGCCCAGGAGGTGCGCGAGTACCTTGCGGAGCTCGGGTTCCGCTCGATCGATGAGGCTGTCGGACACACCGAGGTCCTCGATGTCCAGCCCGCCGTCGACCACTGGAAGGCGCACGGGCTCGACCTCTCGCCGATCCTCCGCGGCCCGGCGTTCTCCGACGACGCTCCCCGTCGTCGGGTGCACGAACAGGACCATGAGCTGGAGGAGCATTTCGACGTCGCCCTGCTCGACCGGGCGCGCGATGTCATCGAGCACGGTGGTCACCTCGTCATCGATCTGCCGGTGCGCAACACCGAGCGCGCCGTGGGCACGATGCTCGGCCACCACGTGACCAAGGCGCACGGCGAGAACGGCCTGCCGTCCGGGACGATCGAGATCAATCTGACCGGCTCCGCGGGGCAGTCGTTCGGCGCGTTCCTGCCGTCGGGCATCACGCTGCGCCTGGAGGGTGACTCGAACGACTACGTCGGCAAGGGTCTCTCGGGCGGCGAGATCGTCGTGCGACCGCCGCGCGACGCGGCCTTCGACGCATCGAAGAACGTCATCGCCGGCAACGTCATCGGCTATGGCGCGACGCGAGGATCGATGTTCCTGCGCGGAGTCGTCGGTGAGCGGTTCCTGGTCCGCAACTCCGGCGCGACCGCGGTCGTCGAGGGTGTCGGCGACCACGCACTCGAGTACATGACCGGCGGGCTCGCCGTCATCCTCGGGCCCACGGGGCGGAACCTCGGTGCGGGGATGTCGGGTGGTTCCGCCTACATCCACCGCCTCGACCGCGCGCTCATCAACCGCGAGGCCCTCGCCACCGGTGAGCTCGAGCTCCTGGAGCTCGGCGCGGGCGACGTCGAGATCCTCCGCGACCTGTTGACCCGGCACGTCGAGGAGACCGGCTCGGACCTCGCCGAGCGTCTGCTGGCGAACCTCGACACCGAGATCGCGAACTTCACGCGCGTCCTGCCGCGGGACTACGCGGCCGTCCTGAAAACCCGCCAGGAGGCGGCCGCCGAAGGGCTCGACCCCGACAGCGACGTCGTCTGGACCCGCATCCTGGAGGTGACCGGTGGCTGATCCCAAGGGCTTCCTCAAAGTCACCGAGCGCGAGCTGCCGCCGCGCCGGCCCGTTCCCGTCCGCATCATGGACTGGAAGGAGGTGTACGAGCAGGGCGACCAGGCCGTGCTCCGCCGTCAGGCCGGCCGCTGCATGGACTGCGGCGTACCGTTCTGCCACCAGGGCTGCCCTCTCGGCAACCTCATCCCGGAGTGGAACGACCTCACGTGGCGCGGCGAGGGCCGAGCGGCCATCGAGCGTCTGCACGCCACGAACAACTTCCCGGAGTTCACCGGGCGGCTGTGCCCTGCGCCGTGCGAGAGCTCCTGCGTCCTCGGCATCAATCAGCCTCCCGTCACGATCAAGCAGATCGAGGTCTCGACGATCGATGAGGCGTTCGCCAACGGGTGGGTCGAGGCGGAGCCCCCCGGGCGCCTCACCGGCAAGACGGTGGCCGTCGTCGGATCGGGACCCGCCGGTCTCGCCGCCGCACAGCAGCTGACACGTGCCGGTCACACCGTGGCCGTGTACGAGCGGGACGACCGCATCGGCGGCCTGCTGCGCTACGGCATCCCGGACTTCAAGATGGAGAAGCGTCACCTCGAGACGCGCCTGCGCCAGATGCGGGACGAAGGCACCCGCTTCCGCGCCGGCGTCGAGATCGGCAAGGACCTGTCGTGGGCGGATCTGCGCGCCCGTTACGACGCGGTCGTCGTCGCCACCGGCGCCACCGTGCCGCGCGACCTCGCCATCCCCGGTCGTGACCTGGACGGCGTGCACTTCGCGATGGAATACCTCGTCGAGTCGAACAAGGCGGTCGCGGGGGACCAGGTGCCGCACCAGATCCACGCCGAGGGCAAGCACGTCATCGTGATCGGCGGTGGCGACACCGGCGCCGACTGCATCGGCACCGCCCACCGGCAGGGCGCTCTGAGCGTCACGAACCTCGCCATTGGCAAGCAGCCGCCCGAGGCGCGCCCCGACCACCAGCCCTGGCCCATGATGCCGACGGTGTTCGAGGTCGCCTCTGCGCACGAAGAGGGGGGCGAGCGCGCGTACCTCGCGTCCACGGTCGAGTTCCTCGGGAACGAGGCGGGTGAGGTCCGGGCTCTGCGTGTCGCGGAGACCGAGTTCGTCGACGGCCGGCGCGTCCCCAAGAGCGGCACCGAGCGCGAGATCCCCGCCGACCTGGTGCTCATCGCCATGGGCTTCACCGGCCCCGAGCGTACGGCCCTCGAGCAGCAGCTCGGTGCCGTGTTCGATTCTCGCGGCAACGTCGAGCGGGCCGATGACTGGCAGTCGACCGCCCCCGGCGTGTTCGTCGCGGGGGATGCCGGCCGCGGCCAGTCCCTCATCGTCTGGGCGATCGCGGAGGGACGCGCCGCCGCGTCGGCGGTCGACGAATACCTCATGGGCTCGACCAGCCTGCCGGCGCCGGTCCGTCCGACCGACGTCGCGATCGGCCTTCAGCACGCCTAGGCTGGAACCGATCCCAGATCCCGATTCACTACCCGACGGAGCTATTTCTGTGAGACGCGCGAAGATCGTCGCCACGCTGGGTCCCGCCACCGAGAGCTATGAGATGGTCCGTGCCATCATCGACGCCGGTGTGGACGTGACCCGCTTCAACCTCAGCCACGGCGATTACGCCGATCACGACGCCCGACTGGCCAACGTCCGGAAGGCATCCGACGACGCCGGCCGCGCCGTCGCCGTCCTCGTCGACCTGCAGGGCCCGAAGATCCGGCTCGGCCGCTTCGCCGAGGGTCCCCACTTCCTCGCCGTGGGCGACGTCTTCAAGATCACCACCGAGGACATCCCGGGGACGAAGGAGATCGTCTCGACGACCTTCAAGGGCCTGCCGGAGGACGTGCGCGAGGGTGACTTCCTGCTGATCGACGACGGCAAGGTCCGCGTCCAGGTGACCGGTGTCGACGGTCCCGTCGTCACGACCGAGGTGATCGTCGCCGGCTACGTGTCCAACAACAAGGGCATCAACCTGCCGGGTGTCGCCGTCAACGTCCCCGCCCTCTCCGAGAAGGACGAGGCGGACCTCCGATGGGGTCTCCAGGCCGGTGCCGACATCATCGCGCTTTCGTTCGTGCGCAACGCCGCCGACGTCACACGGGTGCACGAGATCATGGCGGAGGAAGGCCGGAAGGTCCCCGTCATCGCCAAGATCGAGAAGCCCCAGGCGGTCGACGCACTGGAGGAGATCATCGACGCCTTCGACGGCATCATGGTCGCCCGCGGCGACCTCGGCGTCGAACTGCCGCTCGAGGCGGTGCCCATCGTGCAGAAGCGCGCGGTGGAGCTCTGCCGTCGCATGGCCAAGCCCGTCATCGTCGCGACGCAGATGCTCGAGACCATGATCGAGAACCCCGTCCCGACCCGCGCCGAGACCAGTGACGTCGCCAACGCCGTCCTCGACGGTGCGGACGCCGTCATGCTCTCGGGTGAGACGAGCGTCGGCAAGCACCCGGTCGGCGTCGTCGAGACGATGGCGCGCATCATCGATGCCACCGAGACCCACGGGCTCGAGCGCATCTCGCCGCTGACGGCCAAGCCCCGCACGCAGGGTGGCATCATCACCCTCGCTGCCAACGAGGTGGCCGAGTTCGTCGAGGCGAAGTTCATCTGCCTCTTCACGGAGTCGGGCGACACCGCGCGCCGCATGTCGCGGCTGCGCCCCGGCATCCCGATGCTCGCGTTCACGATCGACCCCGCGATCCGCCGGCGCATGGCGATCACCTGGGGCGTGCAGTCGGCGCTCGTCGAGCACGTCGCGCACACCGACCTCATGTTCCTGCAGGTCGACGACTACTTCCTCTCGCGCGGTCTCCTCGAGGAAGGGGACAAGGTCGTGGTCATCTCCGGGTCCCCTCCGGGGATCATCGGGGCGACCAACGACATCCGCATCCACAAGATCGGTGACGCCGTGCACGGCAAGGCGCCGATCTACAAGGCGGAGAGCTGAGTCGCCATCCACGTCGCTGAAAGGGCGGGCATCCTCTGGGTGCCCGCCCTTTAGCACTCGCGGTCGCGCAGGGGAAGGTCCTGCCTCCCGAGGCGTCGCCCGGCGTACCGTCTCGGGGTATCCGACACGCGGCAACAGGAGGTCATCATGGGTTTCTTCGGGTTCTTGATTCTGGGTCTCATCGCCGGCGCCATCGCGAAGCTGATCCTTCCGGGCAAGCAGGGTGGCGGCTGGTTCGTCACGCTGATCCTGGGCGTCGTGGGCGCGCTGCTGGGCGGATGGCTCGGCAGCGTGCTGTTCAACGCGCCGCTCGAGGAGTTCTTCAGCATCCAGACGTGGCTGCTCGCCATCGGCGGCTCGCTCATCGTCCTGCTGATCTACGGTCTCATCGTCGGCCGTCGTCGCACGACCTGACCACCATCAGACGAAACGGCGCCCTCGCGGGGGCGCCGTTTCGTCGTGGTGCCGGTGGTGGGAGTCGAACCCACACGCCCTTTCGGGCAACCGAGTTTGAGTCGGTCGCGTCTGCCATTCCGCCACACCGGCGTGGGCCTCAACGACGATACCGCAGGATGAGGGTGCGCCCTGGCCTAGGATGGACGGGTGACTGAGCAGGAACCCTCCACCGCCCCCCAGGCAGCTCCG
Organism: Microbacterium oleivorans; assembly: GCF_023715745.1. GTDB lineage: Bacteria > Actinomycetota > Actinomycetes > Actinomycetales > Microbacteriaceae > Microbacterium > Microbacterium oleivorans_D. The sequence continues at coordinate 405,296 of NZ_JAMBOV010000003.1, forward strand.
GCTCCCCGACGCGTCGTCGTCGCGGAGGATGAGTCGCTGATCCGCCTCGACATCGTCGAGATCCTGCGTGACAGCGGCTTCGATGTCGTCGGTGAGGCGGGCGACGGTGAGACCGCCGTCCAGCTGGCCACCGAGCTGCGTCCCGATCTCGTCATCATGGACGTGAAGATGCCGATCCTCGACGGCATCAGCGCCGCCGAGAAGCTCAGCAAGAACCACGTGGCCCCGGTTGTGCTCCTGACCGCCTTCAGCCAGAAGGAGCTCGTCGAGCGGGCGAGCGAGGCGGGCGCCCTTGCCTACGTCGTCAAGCCGTTCACACCGAACGACCTGCTGCCGGCGATCGAGATCGCCCTCGCACGCTACGAGCAGATCATCACGCTCGAGGCCGAGGTCGCCGACATGGTCGAGCGCTTCGAGACCCGCAAGCTCGTCGACCGCGCCAAGGGCCTCCTCAACGAGAAGATGGGCCTGTCCGAGCCCGAGGCCTTCCGCTGGATCCAGAAGGCCTCCATGGACCGCCGCCTGACCATGCAGGACGTCGCCAAGGCGATCATCGAGCAGCTCGCACCCAAGAAGTCCTGACGCGGTCTCCGTGATCGGCGAGCTCGATCTCCCGGTGGGACTCGTCAGTCGCGCAAGAGAGGTCCGTCTGCGCCGCGCGACCGAGGATGACCTCGACGCGATCATGACGCTGCTCTCCGACGACCCCGTCAGCGCGGGCCGGGGCGATGTCGGTGCGCCCGACGACCGTGCACTTTACCTGCGAGGGCTGTGCCGCATCCTCGACGCCGAGGGAAACGACCTCGTCGTCGTGGAGCGCGAGGGGCGCGTGGTGGGCACGCTGCAGCTCACGGTCGTGCCGGGCATGGCGCGGCGGGGGAGCACCCGCCTCATGGTCGAGGCTGTCCGCGTCGCGGCGGCGGAGCGCTCCGCAGGCATCGGGGCGGCAGCGATGCGCTGGGTGATGGACATCGTGGCGCCGGCGGTCGGTGCCTCCCTCGTCCAGTTGACATCGGATGCCGCGCGCACCGACGCGCATCGGTTCTACACCCGGCTGGGGTTCGCCGATTCCCACATCGGCTTCAAATACCGCGTGGCCGACTGACCGCCGGTCAGGATGCGGCCCGGTCGCGCACCATGTTCGTGATGCGCACCGTCGAGCACCGCCGGCCCTGATCGTCGGTGACGACGATCTCGTGGACCGTCAGGCTGCGACCGAGGTGCAGCGGCGTGCAGACGCCGGTCACCCAGCCCTTGGTCGCGGAACGGGTGTGGGTGGCGTTGATGTCGATGCCGACGGCGAGGCGCCCGTGTCCCGCGTGGAGGTTGGCGTGCATCGAGCCCAGTGACTCACCGAGGACGACGTAGGCACCGCCGTGGAGGAGTCCCACGGGTTGGGTGTTGCCGGCCACCGGCATCCGTGCGACTGCCCTCTCCAGGGTGAACTCCACGAGCTCGATGCCCATCTTCTCGGCGAGGGCGCCCAGTCCGCGTTCGGCAGCCCAGTCCAGGGCGTCGGCGGGGAAAGTCTCGGGCATGGCTCAAACCTCGGCTTCGGGTGGCGCCGACCCGGCACCGCTGCAGGGGAGTCGATGTCGCACGCCCGAACTAGGCTGGCTGGGTGAGCGACTCCGCACAGCCTACTCTGCTCGTCGTCGACGGCCACTCGCTGGCCTACCGGGCGTTCTTCGCGCTGCCGGTCGACAATTTCTCGACCAAGGACGGCCAGCACACCAACGGCATCTACGGCTTCCTGTCGATGTTCGTGAACCTGGTCAAAGCCGAGCGTCCGACCCACCTGGCGGTGGCCTTCGACACGTCGCGGCAGTCGTTCCGCACCCGCGTCTACGAGGAGTACAAGGCGAACCGGTCCGAGTCGCCGGCAGAGTTCAAGGGGCAGATCCCGCTCCTCCAGGACTGCCTCGCGGCCATGGGTGTCCCTGTGCTGACGAAGGAGGACGTCGAAGCCGACGACATCCTCGCCACCCTCGCCACGCAGGGTGTGGCGAGTGGCTTCCAGGTGCTCGTGTGCTCGGGCGACCGCGACACCATCCAGCTCGTCACCGACGACGTCACCCTCCTCTACCCGAGCGTCCAGGGTGTGTCGCAGCTGAAGCGCTACACCCCCGACGCGGTCGTCGAGAAGTACGGTCTCCCGCCGGAGAACTATCCCGACATCGCGGCCCTCGTCGGAGAGACCAGCGACAACCTGCCGGGTGTGCCGAAGGTCGGCGAGAAGACCGCCGTGAAATGGCTCACCCAGTTCGGCTCGCTCGACGCCCTGCTGGACCGCGCGGACGAGATCAAGGGAGTCGTCGGCGGCAACCTCCGCGAGCACCTCGACGACGTCCGACGCAACCGGCAGCTGAACGCCCTCCTGCGCGACGTCGAGCTCGAACTCACCCCGGAGGATCTGGCCGCCCAGCCGATGAACACGCAGGCGGTCCGCGACATCTTCGCCCGCCTCGAGTTCCGCACCCTTCTCCCTCGTGTCTTCGACGCCTTCGGGGCGGATGCCGAGCCGCCGGCGCCCGAGGTCGCTGCTCCCGAACCGCAGGAGACGGATGCCGCGACCCTCGCCGCGTGGCTGGCGGAGCAGACCGAGGAACTCGCCCTCACCGTGACCGTCGCCGGTGGGCTGCCGACCCGGATCGGGGTGGCGACGTCGGACGCCGTCCGCGAGACCGCGTGGGACGATGCGGCGCGCGTCGCGCTCGCGTCGTGGCTCGAGGGGGACGCGCCCAAGGTGATGACGGACGCGAAGCCGCAGGTGAAGGCGTTGCGTCGCGCCGGCGTGCGTCTGGGCGGGCTCTCCTTCGATGTGCTGCTCGCCGGGTGGCTGCTGCGCCCGAGCCTGCCCGACAAGAATCTCGCCGACCTCGTCGACCGCTACCTCGACGAGAAGCTTCCCGAGGCGGATCCGTCGCAGCTGGTGCCCGAGACCGAGGGAGCGACCCCCGGGCAGCTGGCATGGTTCTCCCTGCGCGTCGCCGCCGCCGAGCGGTCCGAGCTGCCGGCATCCGTCTCCGCCGTGCTCGCCGACATCGAGCTGCCCACTCTCGACGCCCTCGCCGACATGGAGCTCGCGGGCGTCTCGGTCTCGCGCGAGAAGCTGTCGGGCTTCTCGGGCGAGCTCGCGGCACGCGCCGACGCGATCGCGCAGGACGCGTACGCGATCATCGGGCGCGAGGTGAACCTCGGTTCGCCGAAGCAGTTGCAGGAGGTCCTGTTCGACCAGCTGGAGCTGCCGAAGACGCGCAAGACCAAGACGGGCTACTCGACGGATGCCGCCGTCCTCGCCGACCTGCAGGACACGAACCCGCATCCGTTCCTCGGACTCCTGCTGCAGCATCGTGAGGCGACCAAGCTGCGACAGATCATCGAGTCCCTCACGGTCGGCATCGCCGACGACGGTCGCATCCACACCACGTACGTCCAGACCGGAAGCCAGACGGGGCGCCTCTCCAGCACCGACCCGAACCTGCAGAACATCCCCATCCGCAACGAGGAGTCACGTCGGATCCGCGCCGCGTTCGAGGTCGGCGAAGGGTACGAGACCCTTCTCACCGCTGACTACTCGCAGATCGAGATGCGCATCATGGCGCACCTCTCAGGCGACCCCGGCCTCATCGAGGCGTTCAACTCCGGCGAGGACCTGCACCGCTTCGTCGGAGCGCGCGTCTTCGGTGTGGAGCCGTCCGAGGTGACGGCGCCCATGCGCACGAAGGTGAAGGCGATGTCCTACGGACTCGTCTACGGGCTGAGCGCGTTCGGGCTGTCGAAGCAGCTGCGCATCGAGCAGGCTGAGGCCAAGCAGCTCATGCTCGAGTACTTCGCCCGCTTCGGCGCGGTGCGCGACTACCTGCGCTCGTCCGTCGAACAGGCCCGGATCGACGGGTACACCGAGACGATCTTCGGGCGTCGACGGCCGTTCCCCGACCTGACGAGCCCGAACCGCGTCCTGCGCGAGAACGCCGAGCGCGCCGCGCTGAACGCCCCGATCCAGGGCAGCGCCGCTGACATCATGAAGATCGCCCTGGTCGAGATCCACCAGGATCTGCTCGATCAGGCCCTCGGTTCGCGCGTGCTGCTGCAGATCCATGACGAACTCGTGGTCGAAGTCGCGACGGGGGAGTGGGATGCCGTGGAGCAGATCGTCCGCACGCGGATGGGCGACGCTGCCGACCTGTCGGTGCCGCTCGAGGTGCAGATCGGCCGCGGTGGCGACTGGGACGAGGCCGCTCACTGACGCGGAGCGCGCGACGCTCTACGCTCGGAGGATGACCGACGCACAACGCACACCCACTCCGATCGACACGATCGCGGACCGCTGGGTGGACACTCTCGCCGAACTCTCGCCGGGCCTCGCGACCTACATCGGGCGCACGGAGCACAACGGGCGACTGGACGACTACTCGCCCGCCGGCCACGACCGCCTCGCCGCGGCGGCGGCGGACACGCTCCGGGCACTGGAAGCGGCAGAGACGGTCGACGACGTCGACGAGGTCACGAAGATGGACCTCTCTGCGGAGCTCGGTCTGCACCTGGACCTCCACGAGGTGAAGGCTCACCTGCGCGACCTCAACGTCATCGCCTCTCCCTCGCAGGACATCCGCGCCGTCTTCGACCTGATGCCCACCGACACCGTCGACGACTGGTCCGTCGTCGCCACCCGGCTCGCTGCGATTCCGGCCGCCCTCTCCGGCTACGTCGAGACACTCCGGCAGGGGATCTCCGAGGGAGTCGTCCCCGCGCGGCGGCAGGTGCGCGAGGTCGTGACGCAGATCGCGCGCTACACGAGCGACACCGGCTTCTTCGCGTCGTTCGTCGGCGAGGCGGCGCCCGCCGAAGGACACCTGCCCGCCTCCCTCGCGCGTGACCTGGCCGACAACGCGGGGGCGGCCCGGGTCGCCTACGATCAGCTCGCCGCGTTCCTGCGCGACGAGCTGGCGCCGACGGCGTCCGAGACCGACGCCGTCGGCCGCGAGCTCTACGAGCTGCACTCCCGCAGCTTCCTCGGTGCGACGATCGACCTCGACGAGACCTACGAGTGGGGGGTCGAGGAGCTCTCCCGGATGGTCGCCGAGCAGGAGGCGATCGCGAACGAGATCAAGGCCGGCGCCACCGTCGAAGAGGCCGTCGCCTTCCTCGAGCAGGACGAGAGCCGCAAGCTCCACGGGACCGAGGCGCTGCAGAAGTGGATGCAGGAGACCAGCGATCGCGCCGTCCAGGAGCTCGGCCGCACCCACTTCGACATCCCCGAGCCGATCCGCCGCCTCGAGTGCATGATCGCCCCGACGAACGAAGGCGGCATCTACTACACCGGGCCGACGGACGACTTCTCGCGACCCGGGCGCATGTGGTGGTCGGTCCCCGAGGGCGTCGACTCCTTCGACACCTGGCGGGAACTCACGACCGTCTACCACGAGGGTGTGCCCGGGCATCACCTGCAGATCGCCCAGGCCGTCTACAACCGGGCCGAGCTGAACTCGTGGCGTCGCCTGCTCGCGGGCTCGAGCGGTCACGCCGAGGGGTGGGCGCTCTACGCGGAGCGGCTGATGGCGGAGCTCGGGTATCTCGACGACCCGGCCGACCGCCTCGGGATGCTGGACGGTCAGCGAATGCGTGCTGCGCGTGTCGTCCTCGACATCGGAGTGCACCTCGGCAAGCCGCGGCTCGACGGCACCGGGATCTGGGATGCCGACTACGCGCTGGAGTTCATGCGCCGCAACGTCAACATGTCGGACGAGTTCATCCAGTTCGAGGTGAACCGCTACCTGGGGTGGCCGGGGCAGGCGCCGTCGTACAAGGTCGGTCAGCGCATCTGGGAGCAGATCCGCGACGAGGCCGCTCAGCGAGGCGGTGCGGACTTCGACATCAAGCAGTTCCACATGCGGGCGCTGCGGCTGGGCGGAGTCGGACTCGACACCCTGCGCGCCGCACTGCGCGAGGGCTGAGCGGGTCGAGGCTCGCTCGGACGCGACGGGGATGCCGGGAATACCCGGCATCCCCGTTATCGTTCATTCAGCTGAATGAAAGGGACGGACATGACCGCAGTGGAGCTCGGGCTCGACACCTTCGGGGACATCACGGTGGACGAGCACGGGGAGAGGGTGTCCGGCGCGCAGGCGATCCGGAACCTCCTCGCCCAGGCGACTCTCGCCGACCAGGTGGGCGTCGACTTCATCGGCGTGGGCGAGCACCATAGAGCCGAGTACGCGGTCTCCAGTCCCGAGATCGTCCTCTCCGCGATCGCCGCACGCACCGAGCGGATCCGGGTGGGCACGGCGGTCACGGTGCTCTCGAGCGACGATCCGGTGCGCGTGTACGAGCGATTCGCGACGCTTGCGGCGATCTCGGAGGGCCGGGCAGAGGTGATCCTCGGGCGCGGATCCTTCATCGAGTCCTTCCCGCTCTTCGGGTTCGACCTCTCCGACTACGAGACGCTCTTCGAGGAGCGCCTCGAGCTCTTCTCCCTGCTGCGTCAGGAGAAGCCCGTCACCTGGCAGGGGACCACCCGTCCCGCGCTGCAGGGGGCGGATGTCTTCCCGAAGACGGAGAACGGGATCCGCGCCTGGGTCGGCGTCGGCGGTTCGCCGGAGTCCGTCATCCGCACCGCGCGCTACGGGTACGGCCTCATGCTCGCGATCATCGGCGGTCCGGCGGCGCGGTTCCGGCCCTACGTCGACCTGTACCACCGCGCGATCGGCGAGCTCGGCACCGAGGCGCAGCCCATCGGCATCCACTCACCCGGCCACATCGCCGACACCGATGAGCAGGCGTGGGAGGAGGCCTACCCGGGGTTCGAGGCGCAGAACAACACGATCGGGCGCGACCGCGGGTGGCCGCCGTACAGCCGGATGCGGTTCCAGCACGAGATCGGACCCGAGGGATCCATCTACGCGGGATCGCCCGAGACGGTCGCCCGGAAGATCGCCGACACGATCACGACCCTCGGCGCGGGGCGTTTCGACCTCAAGTACGCGAACGGCACGCTCGGGCACGACAAGCTCCTGCGTTCGGTCGAACTGTACGGAACGAAGGTCATCCCGCTCGTGCGCGAGATGCTCGGCGAGTGACCCGCGGAGGGCCGAGCGCCTCATACGATGCAGGGATGACCGCGACCCCGACGCGCACGCTGACCCAGCGACTCGACCGGCTGCCGTTCACGCGCACACACCTCCGGGTGCTGACCGGATCCGGCGCCGGATGGGCGCTCGACGCCATGGACGTCGGGCTCATCTCGTTCGTGATCGCCGCCCTCGTGAACGAGTGGCAGCTGACGACGGCGGAGACGTCGTGGATCGCGTCCGCGGGCTTCGCCGGCATGGCGATCGGCGCCACCGTCGGCGGGCTCCTGGCCGACCGGATCGGCCGGCGATCGGTCTTCGCCCTGACGCTGCTCGTGTACGGCGTCGCGACGGGCGCGAGCGCGCTCGCGGGCGGGCTCGTCGCCCTCATCGCGCTGCGGTTCCTCGTCGGACTGGGGCTCGGTGCCGAGCTGCCGGTGGCGAGCACGTACGTGAGCGAGTTCGCGCCGGCGCGGATGCGGGGGCGCATCATCGTCGTGCTCGAAGCCTTCTGGGCGGTCGGATGGACCGCATCCGCGCTCATCGGGTACCTCGTGATCCCCTCCGTTCCGGAGGGGTGGCGATGGGCGCTCGCGATCGGCGCGATCCCCGCCGTCTATGCGCTCGTCGTCCGCTGGGCCCTCCCCGAGTCGCCGCGCTGGCTCTCCTCCCGCGGACGTGTGACGGACGCCGACCGCGTGGTGACGGGGCTCGAGTCCTCGCCCGCCGTGTTCGGTCGCGTCGCTCCGTCGGTCGCGGAAGCACCCGACCCGGGGGTCGCTCCCGCCACGACCGTCGCGGCGCGCCTGCGGGGACTGTGGGCGCCCGCGGTCCGCGTCCGGACCGCGGCCCTCTGGGTGGTGTGGTTCTGCGTCAACTTCTCGTACTACGGCGCCTTCATCTGGATTCCGACGCTGCTCGTGTCGCAGGGGTTCGGCCTGGTGCGCAGCTTCGAGTTCACGCTCATCATCACGCTCGCGCAGGTGCCCGGATATGCGGTCGCCGCCTGGCTCATCGAGGTGTGGGGTCGCCGCGCGACCCTGTCCGTCTTCCTCGCGGGTTCGGCTGTCGCTGCGATCCTCTTCGGGCAGGCGACGTCCGTCCCCGCGATCCTCGCGACCGGGATGGCGCTGTCCTTCTTCAACCTCGGCGCGTGGGGTGCGCTGTACGCCGTGACCCCCGAGACGTATCCGACGTCGCTGCGCGCGACGGGAGCGGGATGGGCCGCCGGCGTCGGTCGCATCGCGTCGATCCTCGCGCCACCGGCTGTTCCCGCCCTGCAGGCCATGGGCGGCATCCCCGCGGTCTTCATCGTCCTGAGTGCCTTCTTCGCCGTGGCCGCGGCGGCGACGTGGGGTCTCGCCGAATCCCGCGGGCGGAGCCTCGCGGAGTGAGTGGCTCCTACGCTGGAGGGATGCCGCAGGACATCCGCTACGTCGCGATCGGGGATTCGTTCACGGAAGGCGTCGGCGATGAGCTGCCCGATGGGACCGTCCGCGGGTGGGCGGACCTCGTGGCGCAGGGATGGGCGGACTCACGCGGCGCCCCGATCTCGTACGCGAACCTCGCGATCCGCGGCAAGCTCATGCAGCCGATCGTGGAGGAGCAGCTGGAGCGAGCGCTCGCCCTGCACCCGACGCACCTCTCGTTCAACGGGGGCGGCAACGACATGCTGCGGCCCCGGACGCCCATCTCCCGCATCGCGGACGCGTTCACCCATGTCCTGCGCCGGTGCGACGAGGAGGGCGTGACGATGATCGTCCTCTCCGGTGCGAACCCCTCTGCGCAGCTGCCCCTGCCGCGACTGATCCAGCGGCGGGGCGACGAGCTGTCGCGGGCCGTGGTCGACCGCATCCGGGGGAGGGACGACCTCGTCGTCGCGCTGAACTGGCCGGACCGGGAGCTCTCTGACCCCTCGTTCTGGTCCGACGACCGGCTGCACATGAACTCCCGCGGGCACCACCGGGTGGCGGCGCGCGTGCTCGAGGCGCTGGGGGAGCGGGCCCCCGACGGATGGTGGCGGCTCGAGGAGGAGGACACTGCGGTCGCGCTCGGCCGTGGCCGCTACTTCCGCGAGCACCTCGGACCCTGGCTGCGGCGGCGTCTGACCGGCACCTCGTCCGGGGACGGGCGCGAGCCGAAGTTCGCCGACTGGATCCCCGTCGAGCCGCGCTGACCCCTGGATCGGCGTCCTGTCAAGAGGATCCAGGAATCTGGGAGGGTCCGGGATGATCGGAGCACACAGCCTAGAAAGGGAGTGTGCGCATGAGCATCGGAACCGGAATCGTGCTGTTCGTCATCGGGGCCATCCTGGTGTTCGCCGTCAATGTCGACGTCCAGTACGTCAACCTCGACATGATCGGCTACATCCTCATGGTCGCCGGCGCTGTCGTCTTCATCATCGGTCTCGTGCTGATGCTGCGGCGGCGTTCCAGCGAGTCGACCGTCCGAACGGTCGACCCTGTCGCGGGGGAGCGGGTCACCCGCTCCGAGACGCGCACGTCGGGAGACGGCACGTACTGACACGCTGCAGGACCTCGAAGGCCCGTCTGTGAGACGGGCCTTCGTCGTGTGTGCCGTCAGCGACGAGGCCGACGGGGCGGATCCATTCCGATGTGGATGCGGGTGCGTCGACGCTCGATGCTGATGAACGTCGCTCCGAGGATCCACAGCGGGATCTGGACCAGGAAGGCGATGCGGAAGGCCTCGAGCCGGTAGGTGTCGGGCGTGCCGGCACCCTGGAGGTCGAGCACGAAGCCGATCGCGAAGATCGCCAGAAGCGCGGCGAGGAATCCCCCCGCATTCGTGACGCCGGTCGCGGTGCTGAGTCGATGCGACGGATTGTGCGTGCGGGCGTGGTCGAACGCGATCATGGAGGCGGGACCGCCCATCGCCAGGGCCACGAGGAGGATGATGAGCAGCCAGAGCGGCGCAGGACCCGGCCACACGATGACGGCCGACCAGGCGACGATCTGGAACCCGACCGCAGGGAGCACGAGCGCGCGGGAGCGGTGGAGCGGGGCGCGGCGCGAGAGCTCGCCCAGAACGGGGCCGAGGGCCATCCCGGCGAACACGTAGAGCGACGTGAGGGCGCCGGCCTCGGCGACCGTTCTCCCCTCGCCCGCCGTGAGATAAGGGAAGCCCCACAGCAGGATGAAGGCCGTCCCGGCGAAGGGCGTCGTGAAGTGCGACCAGAACGCGAGGCGTGTGCCGGGGTGAGCGAGCGCGGCGCGGATGCCGACACCCGTGTCGATCGTCGAGGTGACGACGCGGATCGCCCCGGTGTCCGTGTCGACGCTCACATCGCGGACGCGGTCGGGCGGCCGGTTGCGGACGAGGGCGAAGACGAGGACCGCGAACAGGACGCACAGCCCGGCGATGCCGCCGAAGGTGACCGACCACGACGTGGCGTGCAGGATCGTGGCGATCGGGATGACGGCGACCAGCTGTCCCGCCTGCCCGAGGATTCCGGTCAGTTGCACCATCAACGGTCCGCGCTGGGCGGGGAACCAGGTGGCGACGAGACGGAGGACGGCCGGGAAGACGGCCGCGTCGCCGGCACCGAGGAGCATGCGCGCGACGATGGCGACACCCACGCTGGGGGAGAGGGCCATCGTCAGCTGGCCGACCGCCATGAGAAGCATGCCGATCGTCATGATCGGCCGAGAGCCGAATCTGTCGAGGAGGATCCCGACGGGGATCTGCATGCCGCCGTAGACCGCGAGCTGGACGACGGCGAAGAGCGACAGCGTCGCGGCGTCGGCCTGGAATCTGTCCGCGGCGTCGACGCCGACGGCAGCCAGGGACGTGCGATTGGTGACCGCGAGGACGTAGGCCGCCACGCCCGTGCCCCAGATGATCCACGCACGCACGCCCGGACCGGTTCCCCTCACCCCGCCCACGCTACTCTGCCGCGGGCGTACGCTGGCTCCACCCCACCCGGGCGAACGGAGGACGACATGAAGGCCACCATCGGCGACACGGTCATCGCAGAGGCGGATGACGACGAGATCATCCGCATCGAGGGGAACGCGTACTTCCCCCCGTCGTCCGTGAAGGAGGGGGCGCTGGTCGAGAGTCCCACCCCGTACACGTGTCCGTGGAAGGGAGAGTGCCAGTACTTCCACATCGAAGCCGGTTCGGAACGACTCGCCGACGGCGCGTGGTCCTACCCGAACCCGTACCCCTCCGCCTTCGAGAGGGTGGGGAAGGACTTCTCGGGCTACGTCGCGTTCTCGCCGGGGGTCACTGTCCGAGCCTGACGCGCCGTCGGCCTCACTCGTGCAGCGGGCCGAGCTCGGCGGCGGCGACGAATCGCGCCGTCACGGGGCGCGGCTGCTCGAGTTCGACGACCGTGATCCTGTTCCGCCCGGCGCGCGTGACCGGAGCGGGCACGTAGAGCGTTCGCTGCGGACCGTTGGACCAGTACCGACCGAGGAGGAAGTCGCCCACGAAGGCGTATCCCTTGCCCCATCCGGTCGTGTCGAGGAACAGGTCCGTCGGAGCATCGAGATCGAAGGCGCCGTCGGCCACCAACAGCTCGGGCGCCGCCGCCGCCTCCGCCAAGAGGACGGGCGCGGTGGTCCAGCCGGCGAGCTCGACGCCGTCGACCGTGACCGGCCCGATCAGGCCCTTGACCTCACCCAGCCGTTCGTCGTAGTTCACACGGCCCTGCTCCTCGAGGAGGATCGAGAGGTGCCGCCCGGCGGGCAGGCGCAGCGCGTGTTCGTGGCGGGTGCGCGAGAGCGAGCCGACGCGGATGCCGTCGACCGACACCCAGGCGTGGTCCCGTACCTCTCCGATCTCGAGGGTGCCGCCGGTGAAGCCCTCCGCCAGCGAGCATTCGTAGCGCAGCAGCGTGCCGGTGTGCCCGGCATCCTCGAACGTGACGATCCCCGCCAGCGCCGAGGATGACGCGGATGTCGCGGGGGCCGCGACAAGATCCACGTCGAACTGCGGGCGGCGTGCGGAGGCCGCCGGCGTCTCGGCGGGGACGGGCGCGTACTTCGCGATGACCTCACGGAAGGCGTGGAACTTCTCGGTCGGATCGCCTGCCTCGTCGAGCGGCGCGTCGTAGTCGTACGACGTCGTGATCGGCAGGTAGCGACCCTTGTCGTTCGCACCGTTGTTGGTGCCGAAGTTGCTGCCGCCGTGGAACATGTAGATGTTGACGGAGGCGCCGGCGGCCAGGAGGTCGTCCAACTCACGGGCGGCGGTCGCCGCATCCGTCGTGTGATGCTGCCCGCCCCACCAGTCGAACCAGCCGTCCCAGAACTCCGAGCACATCAAGGGGCCCGTCGGCTGATGGGCCCGCAGCGTCGCGAGCCGCTCGTGCGCCCGGGATCCGAAGGAGCCGGTGAGGTGCAGTCCGGGGAGGGAACCCGCAGCCAGCATGTCGTCCTCGGGCTGATCGACCGTCGTGAGCGGCACGGTGATGCCGGCGTCGCGCGTGACCCGGACGAGCTCGGCGAGGTAGTCCTTGTCCGACCCGTAGGCGCCGTACTCGTTCTCGATCTGAACGAGGATCACGTTGCCGCCGCGGTCGATCTGCCGGGGAGCGACGACGCGGTACACGCGGCGCAGGTACGTCTCGAGCGCAGCCTGGTACACGGCATCCGTCCGCCGCAGCCGGATGCCGGGTGTCGCCGTCAGCCACGTGGGCAATCCGCCGTTGTGCCACTCGGCGCAGATGTATGGTCCGGGTCGGACGATGGCGTGCATGCCCTCGGCGGCGATGAGGTCGAGGAACCGGCCGAGGTCGAGCCCGCCGGTCTCGGTCCACTGGCCCTCGACGGGTTCGTGGGCGTTCCAGGCGACATAGGTCTCGATGGCGTTGAGACCCATGAGGCGGGCTTTGCGGATGCGGTCGGCCCAGTCTCCCGGGTGGACCCGGAAGTAGTGCAGCGCGCCCGAGATGACGCGATGCGGCCGGCCGTCCAGCAGGAAGTCGCGGTCGCCGATGGCGAAAGTGCTCATGTGATCTCCGCTCGGGGGCCTGCGGTCCGGCGTTCGCGTGACGGAGGTGCCGCGTCGTCGCGTGAACTGCTATGTTTACGCAATCATGTCGCCTCAGCGTAGCACGCGACCGGCTCCCGACGAGGGCGTCGTCACCCCCGCCGCCGAACCCGCGGTGCGTCGGGGCGGTACCCCGCACGGCGGGCCGACGCAGGCCGACGTCGCACGGCATGCGGGCGTCTCGGCGCAGACGGTGTCGCGCGTCGTGACAGGTGCTGCGCGGGTCGACGAGCCGACCCGGGAACGCGTCCTCGCGAGCATGCGCGAGCTCGGCTACCGGCCCAACCGTGCCGCCCGCGCATTGCGTTCCGCCCGCTACCGCAGCATCGGCGTGGTCATGAGTGACCTCACCTCGTACGGCAGCGTTCGGACATGGGAGGCGATCTCGCGGGCGGGCGCCGCCTCCGGATACGCGGTCGCGCTCGTGCCGACGGCGCGCTTCGATCGCGCGGCGGTGACCGAGGCGATCGAGCGCGCCCGCGATCAGGCCGTCGACGGCCTCGTCATCGCGATCGGCGATCACCTCTCGGCGGGGGAGGACCTTCCGCTGCCGGACGACATCCCCGTCGTCGTCGTGGATGCCTCGGCCCTCGAGGATCGCTCCTTCGTCGACACCGATCAGACGATGGGCGCCGGCCAAGCCGTCGGGCACCTGCTCGCGCTCGGTCACCGCACGGTCCACCACGTCGCGGGGCCTGTCAACTCGTACTCCGCAGTGCGCCGCGAGGACGGCTGGCGGACCGCCCTGGCCGCGGCGGGCCGCGACGTGCCGGGGGTGGAGCGCGGCGACTGGAGCGCGCTGTCCGGCTACGCCGCGGGCTGCCGGCTGCGCGACCGCCCGGACGTGACCGCCGTCTTCGCGGCGAACGATCAGATGGCGCTCGGTGTCCTTCGCGCACTCCACGAGACGGGCGTCGCCGTGCCGGCTCGGGTCAGCGTCGTGGGATTCGACGACATGCCCGAGGCGGCGCAGTTCTGGCCGCCGCTGACCTCCGTCCACCAGGAGTTCGACGAGGTCGGCCGCGCCGCCGTCGACGTCCTCCTCACCCGCATCGACGACGCGGCGGCCCTCCGCCGTCTGCTCGTGCCCACCCGACTGGTCGTGCGAGGCAGCACGGCCCCCGTCCTTCGAAAGGCGACCCCATGACGTTCCACACCTCCGACACCGGCGTCCTCTGGCGCGGGGACGGGCAGACCGTATCCATCCAGGCATGGGGGCGCGGCGTCCGAGTCCGCGCGTCGCTCGGCGCCGTCGACGACGCGCCGGGCGCACTCGTCGAGGTCTCGGACACCCGTGCGGCTGTGACCGTCGACGGGGCCGTCGCGACGGTCGCCGCCGGCGGGGTGTGTGTCGTGGCTGAGGAGGACGACTACAACGACTGGTCGACCGGGTTCTACACGACCCGGCTGCGGCTGCGAGTGCAGGATGCCGAGGGTCGGCTGCTGTTCGAGGAGATCACCGACGGCGGCGCACTCAAGCTCGCGGCGCGCGAATTCCGTCCCACCGAGGGTGGCGACCACCGACTGCGGCTCAGCCTCGCCACCCCGGCGGACGAGCACCTCGTGGGGATGGGCCTGTATCAGCAGGACGTCGTCGACCTGAAGGGATCGGTGCTCGAACTCGCGCACCGGAACTCGCAGACCTCCGTCCCCTTCGTGGTCTCCAGCGCGGGGTACGGCTTCCTCTGGAACCTCCCCGCGGTCGGGCGCGCCGTCTTCGGCACAAACCGGACGGAGTGGGAGGCCGAGAGCGCCACCCAGTTCGACTGGTGGGTGTGCGCCGATCCGCGCCCGGCCCAGATCGCCGCCGCCTACGCCGAAGCGACCGGCCACGCGCCGATGATGCCCGAGTACGGGCTCGGCTTCTGGCAGTGCAAGCTGCGGTACTCGACGCAGGAGGAGCTGCTGAGCGTGGCGCGGGAGTACCGACGTCGCGGCATCCCGATCGACGTCATCGTCGCCGACTTCTTCCACTGGCGGTGGATGGGGGACTGGCGTTTCGAGGAGGAATACTGGCCGGACCCGGCGGCGATGACCGCAGAGCTGCGGGAACTCGGCATCGAGCTCATGGTGTCGGTATGGCCGCAGGTGGCCGCGGAGTCGGAGAACTTCGCCGAGCTCCGCGACGGCAACATGCTCGTGCGCACACGACGTGGCATCGACGTCCAGTACTACTTCGACGGGCAGTACACCAGGTTCCTCGATGTCACCGAGCCGCGTGCACGGGAGTTCCTGTGGCGCAAGCTGGCCGAGAACTACGGTGCCTACGGCATCTCCGCCTTCTGGCTCGACGAGGCCGAGCCCGAGTACGGCGCTTACCATTTCGAGAACTACCGGCTCGCCGCGGGCCCCAGCGCGCAGGTCGCCAACCTCTACCCGCGGGAATTCACCCGCGCGATCGCCGACGGCCTGCGCTCGGAGGGCAACGAGCAGCCGGTCTCGCTCGTCCGCGCGGCCTGGGCCGGGTCGCAGCGGCACGGTGCGCTCGTGTGGTCGGGGGACGTGCACTCGACCTTCGCGGACCTGCGAGCGCAGATCGCCGCAGGCGTCCACATGGGCGCCGCCGGCATCCCCTGGTTCACGACGGACATCGGCGGCTTCACGGGTGGAGACGTGCGGGAACCGGCCTTCCACGAGCTGCTGATCCGCTGGTTCCAGTTCGGCGCGTTCAGTCCCGTCATGCGCTTGCACGGCGACCGCGTGCCCGGCACGCCGATCGTCGATCCGCAAGGTGTCGCGCGCGTCGGAACGGGTGCCGACAACGAGGTGTGGAGCTTCGGCCCGGAGATCGAAGCGGTGCTCGTCGCCTACATCCGCCTGCGAGAGGACCTCCGCGACTACACGCGAGCCGCGATGGCGGACGCCCACCACGAGGGCTCGCCGGTCATGCGGGGCATGTTCTTCGAGTTCCCGGACGACGAGGCCGCCTGGACGACTCCCGGACAGTACCTCTTCGGCCCCGACATCCTGGTCGCCCCCGTCACCGAGCCCGGCGCCACCCGATGGGACGTGTACCTGCCGGCGGGACCGGAGTGGACCGATGCGCGGACCGGCGAGGTCCACTCGGGCGGTCAGACGGTCACCGTGGACGCCCCCCTCGCATCCATCCCGATCTTCCACCGGGGCGGGCGCGTCGGCCGGGCGCTCGCGCGACTCGCCGATCTCCCCGACCTTCCCCACCCCTGAAGCCGCCACGACTCGACGGAGAGCATCCATGAGCATCATCACCGCCACCACCCGCGCCCACCGCATCGACCGCCGGATCTACGGGCAGTTCGCCGAACACCTCGGACGCGGGATCTATGAAGGCCTGTGGGTCGGGGAGCAGGACGAGATCGCCCACAAGAACGGGCTGCGCACGGACGCGATCTCCGCACTCCGCGAGATCAGAGTCCCCGTGGTCCGCTGGCCCGGCGGCTGCTTCGCCGACGAGTACCACTGGCTCGGCGGTGTCGGCCCGACCGAGCAGCGCCGAGCGATGGTCAACACGCACTGGGGCGGGGTCGTCGACCCGAACACCTTCGGCACGCACGAGTACTTCGAGCTCCTACATCAGCTGGACGCCGAAGCATACGTCAACGGCAATGTCGGCAGCGGCACCGTCGCCGAGATGCAGGACTGGATCGAGTACATGACACTCGACAGGCACACCCCGATGGCCGAGCTCCGCCGGGCCCACGGACGTGAACAGCCCTGGAAGCTGCAGTTCTTCGGGGTCGGCAACGAGAGCTGGGGATGCGGCGGCAACATGCTCCCGCTCCACTACGCCAACCTGTACCGCCAATACCAGACGTTCGTGCGCGACTACGGTGACAGCCACGTCGCCAAGGTCGCCTGCGGGGCCAACGCGGACGACTACGAGTGGACCGATGTCCTCATGGCGCGTGCCGCCGGGCACATGGACGCGCTGAGCCTGCACTACTACACGCTCCCCACGGGAGAGTGGGACGTGAAGGGCGCGGCACTGTCCTTCGACGACGCGGCGTGGTACGACACCATCCACCGCACGCGGATGATGGACACGCTGCTGCGCCGCCACGGCGAGATCATGGACCGGCACGACCCCGCCCGTCGCGTGGGGCTCTTCGTCGACGAGTGGGGCACGTGGTACGACGTCGAACAGGGGACGAACCCCGGCTTCCTCTACCAGCAGAACACGATGCGTGACGCGATCGTCGCGGCGGTGAACTTCCACATCTTCCACCGCCACGCCGCGCGGGTGCGGATGACGAACATCGCGCAGATGGTCAACGTGCTGCAGGCGATGCTCCTCACCGACGGCCCGCGCATGGTGAAGACGCCCACGTTCCACGCGTTCGGGCTGTACGTCGACCACCAGGACGCCGAGTTCGTCGCGACGACGGATGCCGCGGGCCGTGCCGAGGGCCCCGCTGCGGCGCATCTCGACCACACCGTCAGCGTGAAGGACGACGTCTACACCGTCAGTGTCGTCAACTGGGACCTGAACGCGGAGTCCGAGCTCGTGCTGCGGCTGCCGGAACGCGTCGGCGAGGTGGTCAGCGCACGGATGCTGCACGCCGCGGCATCCGCTCACAACACCTTCGACGAGCCGGAGGCCGTCGCACCCGTCGACTTCACCGGGGCGGTCGTCCAGGGGAGCGACCTGCGGCTCGCCGTTCCGCCGCGGAGCATCGTCACGGTGCGCGTCCGGGCTGCCGGATGACGACGACCGCGGGCCGAGGGGGAGTGGAGCCGTTCCCCCTCGGGGCGGTCACGCTCACCGCGGGACCGTTCGCGCGGGCGAAGGAGCTGGCGCTGCAGTCCGCGCTGCAGCTCGACCCCGACAGGCTCCTCGCGCCGTTCCGCCGTGAGTCGGGCCTCCCGACCGGGCCGGGATACGGCGGCTGGGAGGCGGACGGCCTGGACGGCCACACGCTCGGACACGCCCTCAGCGCCCTGGCGGCGCACGCCGCGAGCGGATCCGCTGCGGCGCGAGCGCGCATGGAGCAGATCCTGGGAGCCCTCCGCGAGTGTCAGCTCGCCCTCGGGACCGGCTACATCGGCGGCGTCCCGGACGGGGTCGCGCTCTGGGACGAGATCGCCGACGGTCGCGTCGAGGCGCAGACGTTCGACCTCGACGGGCGGTGGGCGCCCCTTTACAACCTGCACAAGACGCTGACAGGGCTCGTCGACGCCGTCGTGTACGCGGGTTCGGGATCGGCCCGGGTGATCGCCGAGGAGCACGTCCGGTGGTGGGTGCGCACGTTCGCCGCGTTGACGGACGCGCGGGTCGAGCAGGTGCTGCGCACGGAGCCGGGTGGACTGACAGCGACCTTCGCGCGATGGGCCGAGGCGACCGGCGACACCGCGGCGTGGGAGCTGGCGCAGCGACTCGCGGTCCGGTCCTTCCTCGAGCCGCTCGCGGCGGGCTCGGATCCGCTCGACGGCCGACATGCGAACGCGCACATCCCGCTTGCCGTCGGCTATGCGGTCCTCGCGCGGATGGGTGCGCCGGCCGAGTACGGCCGCGCGGCGGACACGTTCTGGGAGAGTGTCGTCGGGCATCGCACGACGTCGATCGGCGGCAACAGCGTCAGCGAGCATTTCCCTCCCCGCGACGATTGGTCGAGCATGTTCACCGCGCGCGAGGGGCCGGAGACCTGCAACACCGTCAACATGGTGGAGCTGGCGCGCGAGATGTACCGCCGCTCGGGCGACCCCGCTCACCTCGCCTACATCGAACGCGCCCTCAGCGCGCACCTCCTCTCGGCGCAGCATCCCGAGCACGGCGGCATCGTCTACTTCACGTCGCACCGCCCCGGGCACCACCGTGTCTCCTCGCGACCCGAGGCCGGGTTCTGGTGCTGCATGGGCACCGGTCTGGAGGCGCCCTCCCGCTACGCGCTCTCGGTGTTCGGAAGAGCGCCCGGCCGCATCGACGTGCAGGTCCTCATCGCGGCCCGGCTCGAGGACGACGGCATTGTCGTCGAGGTCGGGACGTCCCGTCCGTTCGGGGACGATGCGATCATCACCGTCACGACGACCGCACCCCGGCGTCTGGCACTGCGCGTCCGTGTGCCCGACGGGGTCGTGCCCGGGTGCGCCGTCGCGCGTGTCGGCGGCGACACCGTGCACCCGTCGAGCGAGGGATGGCTCGAACTCGACCGGGAATGGCAGGGGCGCAGCACCGTGGAGGTGGAGCTGCCGCCCGTGCTGCGCTGGGAGCGCCCGCCGGGCGTCGAGGGGTGGGGCTGGATCGTCGACGGCCCGAGGGTTCTCGCAGAACGGCTGCCGGAGCCCGCCGTGGATCCGCGGGGAACGGATGCCCGGATGGGGCACATCGCCCGTGGCGCACTCCTCCCGCTCGCGGACACGCCGATCCTCGCGCCGGATGACCTCATCCGTGCCGAGCGGCGCGACGGGGGGATCGTCGTCCTCCCGCCGACATCCGCGCACGATGAGGTCGTCCTCGAGCCCTTCGCCGCGCTCCACGACGACCGCTACGTCCTCTCGTTCCCGGTGGCGTCAGAGGCGGATGCCGGGCGTCGGCGTGCCGAGCTGGTCGCCGAGGACGCCCGTGCCGACGCCCTCGACGCCCGGACGCTCGATGTGATCGCCTTCGGTCAGCAGCAGCCCGAATCCGACCATGGACTCGCCCTCGTGGATTCCGAGTCCGGCTACGACGAGGGCGCGCACTGGCGTCGCTTCCGCGCCGAGGGTGCATTCACGCTGCAGGACTGGAGTGCCACCGCGGTGAGTCTGCGGATCGCGTGGCTCGCCGACGATGTCCCGCGCAGGATCGCCGTCACGCTCGACGGCCACCTGCTGCTGGACCGGACGATCGATCCGCTGGACGAGCCGGTGCTCGACTTCGACCTCAGCGCACACGCCGATGGGAGGGTGCTGTGGGCGCTCGCCATCGGCGGCGCGGAGGGCACTCCTCGGCTCACCGAGGTGCGGATGATGAGCGCGCGGCTCGGGTAGTCCGCGCCGCGCGCCGGGTCATCCGTCGAATCGCCAGAACACGCATCCGTGGGGCGGGAGTGCGACGTTGAACGCCCGGGAGTCCGGGGCGACTCCGCGGACGGTGGAGTCGCCGGCGCGCGCGGGCCGCGTGGGGACGGATGCGCCGGTCCACACGTCGATTACGGCGTGCGCGGTGCGACCGAAGCCGAGGTCGCGAGAATCGAGCGTCGCCGTGAGCGGCGCCTCGGTCGTGTTGACGCCGGCGATCCACGTCGTCCCGCCGCCGACGGCGCGCCACAGCACCAGTCCATGCTCCCGGCGGATCTCGCCGCTGCTGTCCGCGCGGGTGAGCAGGTCGAGGATCCCGGGGTTCCTCAGCATCGCGATCGTTCCCGGGTCGGTCGTGGGGAGGTCGCCGCCGAACATCAGTGGGGAGCGGGCGATGACCCAGAGGGTGAGGAGCGAGCGCCGCTCGTCGGGGCTCAGCGCGTCTTCGCGGGGCTCGCCGCGTTCCGCGCGGATGCCGATCCGGCCGAGCGGCAGCATGTCGGCGTCCGGCCAGGCGCCGCGCCCGGCGTGCGGTGCCCACCGTGCCATACGGCCGAGATTGTCCGCTACGTCCTCCCAGCGGTCCCAGACGTCGTCGCAGATGCGCCACATGCTGGCGTGGCCCGTCAGGTGATCCAGGTGCGCGGCCGAGAGGTCGCGGCCGGGGGAGAGGCTCAGCACGATCTGCCGGTCCGCGGCGGCGACGGCGTCGCTGTAGGCGGCGATGTCGCGCTCCTGGTACGGCCACAGCATGTCATCGGCCTTGATGAGGTCCACGCCCCATTGGTCGTAGAGCGCCACAGTGGAGCGGTAGTACCCGGCGGCATCCGGGTGGTCGTGGTCGATCCCCACGAAGTGCGGATTCCACTCGCAGTCGTTGGCGGGGTCGGCGAGGTCGGCGAGCGGCGTTTCCGTGCCGTGGACCAGCAGGCCGTGGGCGATCGCCCGCCGCGGGATGCCGCGCATCACATGCAATCCGAAGTTCAGGCCGAGGGCATGGACCTGCTCCGCGAGCGGTCTAAACCCGAGGCCACCCGCTGAGGACGGGAAGCGTCCCGGATCGGGCTGCAGGCGACCGGCCCCGTCCAGGTGCAGACGTGCATCGTCGTTGTAGCCGTGCGAACGCGCATCCGGGTCCGCCCAGTCGGCGTCGACGACGATCGTGTCCCACCCGGCGTCGCGCAGGTGCTCGGCCATGAAGCGCGCGTTGGCCAGGACCTCGGCCTCGGTCACGGTCGTGCCGTAGCAGTCCCAGCTGTTCCATCCCATCGGCGGGCGGTTCGGGCGTGCGAGGACCATGGATCTCCTGTCGTCGTGCTCAGCCGGCGACGGCCTGAGGGGCGGATGCCGCCGGCGTCGCGCCGACGAGAGCGGGAGTGACGGGCGACTCGACGCGCGGGCGCATGCGGCGGGCCAGTGCTCGGGTGTCGAGGTACTGCTCGAAGGCGAGGACGGCCATCCCTGTCGCGACGCTGTTGACCCGCACGGGCGAGACGTCGAGCGCGAGCCGGGCGGCGGTCAGTTCGGGCGCGCGCTCCGCCAGCGCTGCGCGGGTGGCGGGGAGCAGCACGTCGCCGAGCGCCCACGCCGTCCATCCGGTGAGGGTGAGCACCTCCGGGTTGAGCACCGCGACGATGTCGGACAGTGCGATGCCGAGATAGCGCGCGGTGCGCGCGAGGGTTTCGGAGGCCGCCGGGTCGTCCGCGGCCTCACCCAGGCCCTGGATGAACTCGCGCTGGTGCAGTCCCAGCAGGTCATGGGTTCCAGCGATGTCCCGCAGGGTCTGCCGGATGCCGGGGACGCCGACGTACGCCTCGACGCACCCACGCCGCCCGCAGCGGCAGGTGCGGCCGTCGAGCTCGAGCACCGTGTGCCCCCATTCGCCGGCACTGCGCGTCGCGCCGCGCAGAACGCGACCCTCGACGATGATGCCGGCTCCCACGCCGGTGCCGAGGTTCACGACGACGGCGGTCGAGCGTCCGCGTGCGGTTCCGAACCAGACCTCGGAGTGCCCCACCGCCTGCAGCGGGTTGGCGGTCACGAGTGCGCTCGGCAGGTGAGGACGCAGACGGTCTTCGAGGTCTCGAGTGTGGGTGGCCCACGCCGGGGTGGATGCCGTGCCACGGGGGTCGGTCGAGGTCAGACCCGGCAGCCCCAGCCCCGCGCCGAGGAGGTGATCCGCATGCCGTCCGCTGCGCTGCAGCGCCTGCGACACGGCGTGCAGGATGGCTTCGGCGATCCGATCGGTCGAGTCCCACGCCTCGTCCACGTCGACGTTGGCTGCGGCGATCTCGCTGAGAGCGGCGTCGAACACGACAGCCCGGATGTAGGTCTCGGCGACGTCGATCCCGAGGAGCGCCCCACCGGCCCCGTCGATGCGCAACAGCGTGGTGGGACGTCCCGCGCCCCCGTTGTCGACGCCGGCATCCGCGATCAGGCCGTCGTCGCGGAGCTCCGTGACGAGGTTCGACACGGTCGCCGCGCTCAGTCCGGTCGCCCGGGCGAGATCCGTGCGGGTCGCGGTCCCGCCCACGGCGAGAGCTCGGACGAGCTCCCGCCGTGAGGCGTCGCGGATCTCACTCGAGGAACGCGTGCGGGTCATGTCGTCGCGGGGCCGGGACCCGAGCTGATGCTCAGGCGCCACCGAGGCCGGTCTCGGCGACACCGCGCAGCAGCCACCGCTGCAGCAGGATGAACACCAGCAGGACGGGGATCGACGCGAGGAACCCGGCGGCGAACAGTCCGGTGTAGTCGAAGGTCTGCGCCGTGATGAACGACGAGAGGTAGACCTGGACCGTGAGCGCTCCGAAGCCGGTCCCCGCCACCACCAGGGGCCAGAGGAATGCGTTCCACGCACCGAGGAATCCGAGCACGGTCAGCGCGGCGGCGAACGTCAGCGAGTTCGGCAGCACCACGCGGACGAACGTGCCGATGTAGCCGAGCCCGTCGAGTTTGCCGGCCTCCTCCAGTTCTTTGGGGAAGGACAGGAAGAACTGTCGGAACAGGAAGACGTTGAACGCCGTGAACAGCGTCGGGACGACGATGCCCTGGAGCGTCTCGGTCCAGCCCAACCACGACACGATGAGGTAGTTGGGCAGGAAGGTGGTGGCGCTGGGGATCAGCAGCATCGTCACGGTCACCGCGAGCAGGAACTTCGACGCCCGGTTCGGGATGCGGGCGAGCCCGTACCCGGCCAGGGCGCCGATGACGATCTGGCCGACCGTCATCGAGACCGCCATGATGGTCGAGGTGATCAGCGACTGCCCGAATCGCTCGTCCGCGAAGATCTCGGCGAACTTGCCCCAGTTGGGGTCGGCGGGCCACCAGACGAACTGTTTCGACGTGACATCGGACGGCTGCGACACCGCCGTCTTGACCATCACGTACAGAGGCAGCAGGAACAGGATCGCGAGGACGACGAGCACGATGTAGCGCAGCGTCAGCTCCACACGCCGGCGCACGGGGTTTCCGACGACGGTCATGATGCACGCTCCTTCCGTGCGCCCCGGCGGGGCGCCTTCGTCTCATCCGCAGATCCGAATCCGAAGAAGCGGGACTGCAGGAGGGCGACCAGAACGACGACCGCCGTCACGACGAACGCGCCGGCTGCGCCCTTGCCGTAGTCCAGCTGCTGGAACGACAGGTTGTAGATGTACAGCAGAGGAGGACGCACGGACGGGATGGTCCGGACGAGGTTGTAGAACTCGTCGAATGCCTGGAAGGCGGCGACCAGCAGGAGCAGCATGACGGCCGCGGTGGTGGGCCGCAGCTGCGGCCAGGTGATGGCGAAGAACCGACGCGGCCCGCGTGAGAGCCCGTCGAGGGCTGCCGCTTCATACAGCGTGTCGGGGATCCGCTGCAGGCCCGCGATGAACAGCAGCATGTAGAAGCCGACCTGCAGCCAGAGGCGCACGCTGACGATGACGACCCAGTAGTACGGGGACTGCGTCAGCCACGCGGTCACCGGATCGAGCCCGAACGCTTGCAGCACCGAGTTGGCGACCGAGGAAGTCGACCCGCTGAAGATGCCGAGCTTCCAGATGAGAGAGGCGATCACGTACGAGAACGCCGTCGGCAGGAAGAACACGGAGCGGAAGAAGGCGCGTGCGACCGGGAGGTTCGCGACCAGCATCGCCAGCAGCAGGGACACGATCAGCGTGGTGGGCACGACCAGGATCGCGAAGATCGTGAACGACAGGAGCGACGACAGGAAGCTCGGATCGGTCAGCAGGGCGACGTAGTTGTCGAACCAGACGAAGTCGGTCGGCGTGATGGTCGCGACCGCGCGGGTGAAGCTCAGGTAGAAGCCCCAGAACAGCGCGATGATGCTGAAGATCACCAGGCCGATGAAGAAGGGGCCGACGAAGAGCCAGAACGCACGTCGCGTGCCGCGGATCGGGCGGCGCCCGCGCGGCACGGTGGGCGGGGGAGTGGGCCGGTGGCCCGGGTCTGAGACCCGGGCCACCGGAGGCGTGAGCTGAGTCACTGCAGTGTGTCCAGCATGCCCTGCATCGTGGACTGCGCTGCCGACAGTTCGGACTTCGCGTCCGCGCCGTCGACGACGATGCGGGTGACCGCGTCGGTCAGGGCCGTGCTCATCGCGGGCGTGTAGTAGGGGCCGCCGGTCCAGCCATACTCGGTCGTCAGGTCGACGATCTGCTTCGCCACACCGTCACCGAGGGTCTCCGCCTGGTCGCGGGCGTCCTTCAGCGGCGGGATGTGGAAGCCGTACGTGGTGCTGAACTCGATCTGCCAGTCGGTGTCGTCGATCCACTGCTGCTTGGCGATCTCCTTGGCCTTCTCGATCTTTCCGGACTTGCCGGCGACCACCTCGTTCCACTGGGACACGCCGACGATGGGCTGGCCGCCCTCGAGCGCGGGCACCGGGAAGGCAGCGACGTCGTCCCCGAGTGCCTCCTTGATGGCGGGGATGGCCCACAGGCCCTGCCAGCTCATGGCGACATCACCGGCGATGAAGGAGGTCGGGTCCCACCAGTCGGTCGGTGCACCCATGAGCAGCGAGCCGGAGTCGTAGAGCTCGTGGGCGGACGTGAGCGCCTCGGCGAGCTCGGGCGACTCGAGCGACACGGTCGTGTTGCCGTCGTCGATGATGCCGCCGGGCGCTGCCGGGGGAAGGTTGGCGGCGAGGATGCCGGCGCCGCCGTCGTTGCCGAGGAAGAGACCCTTGTGGTCGGCGTTCGTGAGCTTCTTCGCCGCCTCGACCAGTTCGTCCCACGTCTCGGGGACCTCGACGCCGGCCTCTTCGAACATGGAGGGCCGGTAGATGAACAGCTGAGCGTCCGTGATCATCGGGATGCCGTAGTACTTGCCGTCGATCGTCACGGGCTTGAGTGCGATCGGGAGGATCTGGTCCTTGATGGGCTCGACGAGATCGGTCAGGTCGGCGTACTGGCCCTGGCGCGCCGCCTCGACGTTGATCGCGTTGTATTCGAACAGGTCGATGCCTTTGCCGGAGGCGAGCAGTGCGTTCACGCGCTGCGCATAGTCGCCCTCGACCCACTGCAGGTCGATCTCGGCGTCCTCGTAGTCGTCCGCCCAGCGGTTGACCGCCTCCTGGACGCCCTCCTCGCCGTACTGGTGGTAGAACTGCGTGATCGGTCCGTCTGCGCCGCCGCCGGCGTTGCTGGAGCAACCGGAGATCAACAGCGCGGATGCGCCGAGGAATGCTGCTGTGACTGCGAGCTTGCGTCGCGTGGGTGATGTCATCCTTCTCGCCTCTCTGCGGGATGGTGACGGCGATACGGGAGTCTGATCGGTCCGCCGTCGCACCGATCGGCATTAATCTAATGCTTAAAAGAAGGGGTGGTCTACCCCCAATCCGATAACGGTTCGGACTCTGGCAGTATTCAGGCAGACATTCGCGGGATCGACCGTGGATCCGGAAGAGGGCACCAGCGTGGGTAAGAGATCGTCGCGTGACATCCGCAGCGAGTCGCGGCTCGACGTCCTGCATGCCCTGCTGTCCTCCGGCACCTCGACGCGCGGGGAGCTCGCGCAGGCAACCGGGCTGAGCGTCGCCACCGTGGCCACGATCGTCCAGGAGCTTCGGGGGGAGGGGCTGGTCGCGGATGCCGGCAGTTCCGCCCTCGGGGCTGGCAGGCCCACCACGATGCTCCGTGTGAACGGCGACCGCGGCCGCATCCTCGGCATCGACGTCGCGGAGACGTACGTCCGCGCCATCGTCTTCGACGCCGCCCTCGAGGAGGTGGGATCCGTCGAGGTGCCGATGGACGACTCGCTGCCGTCGGTGAGCAGCGTCACCGAGAGCATCGTCCGCGCCGTCGACCGTGCGCTGAGTGAGACCGACGTCGACCGGGCGCGCGTCCTGGGGGCGGGTGTCGCGCTTCCGGGGCTGATCAGCGCCGAGGAGTCGGCGGATGCCGTCGCGCCCCGATGGGCCGCGCGCAACGTGGAGGTGCTCCACCGCTTGCGGCAGCGCATCGGCCTTCCGCTCGTTGTCGAGAACCCGCTGAAGGCGATCGCCACAGCGGAGCTGTGGTTCGGCCGGGGCCGTACGGCGTCGTCGATGGTGATCGCGAACCTCGGTACCGGCGTCGGAGCCGGCATCGTGCTCGACGGCAAGATCCTCCGCGGCGCCACACACAGCGCAGGGGAGTGGGGGCACGCGGTCCTCGTCCTCGACGGTCGTTCCTGCCGCTGTGGTCGGCTCGGCTGCGTGGAGGCGTATGTCGGTGCTCCCGGCATCCAGCAGACGCTCCGCGAGATCGCGCCGGAACACGATCTCGCACGCGTGCCGCAACGCGAGTTCATCGACGGGCTCGCTCGCACGCACCGCGCGTCCGGGGGAGATCCGGTCGTCGAGGAGGTCCTCACGCGCACCGCGCACTACCTCGGCGTGGCTCTCGGGGACCTCGCGTCGATCATCGATCCCGAGGTGATGATGCTCACGGGATGGACCGCGTGGGCGCTCGGTGAAGACCTGGTGGACCCGACGAAGGCCGAGCTGCAGCGGCGCGCGCCGGCGGGAGCGACGGCGGCCGTGGAGCTCGGCGTCTCGACGGTCCGAGGCAGTTCCGTCGCGATCGGCATGGCGACGCTCGCCTTCGAACGGTTCCTCGGCGACGTCGGGCTGTCCACGACCCGTTTGCCGCTGGCGCTCTGACGCCCGAGCATTCACGGCGCCGGCGAGGGGAGCCGGACGGATTGCCCACCGTCGTCCGGTGATCACCGAGTTGACATAATGTGCATTATCGGATGTGCTCAGTCGAGCATGCGAGCTCGGAGGACGTCGAACTCGCATCCGGCCGCATCCGGATCGAACCCGTGCTCGATCAACCACCTCGCTGCGGTCAAGCTCCGGAAGGACCACCAGCCTCGGATGACGGATCTGTCGACGCCGTCCTCGCCGTACCCCGCGAGCAGGTCGTCCAGACGCTCTTCGTGCCCGAGCGTCAGGATGGCCAGATCGAACATCGGATCGCCCGGAGCCGCCTCGGACCAGTCGATCACCCCGGTCACCTCATCGCCGTCGACGAACACGTGGGTGATCTGGAGATCGCCGTGGATGAACGCGGGTTTCCACGGTCGGAGCGCCATCTCGGCGATCGCCTGATTGCGGTCGATCACCTCGGCGGGAAGCACAGCGTTCCCGCGCAGCCAGGCGCACTCCCGCGCGAGCTCGGCAGACACGTCTGCGACGGAGACCCCGGGCCATGGCGGCAGTGGCGCGTCGTGCATGCGCCGGATCGACGCGCCCGTCGCCGTCCACGCCGCCCGTGACGCCGTGGACGGCTCGCCCAGGACCCCGAGGGCCGTTCCTCGGACCTTCTCGATCGCCAGGACGGGCGGCTGGTGCCAGCGGATCGGCGGTGTCGGTAGCGGCGCGGAGGCCATGGCGCGAGCCTCTCGTTCCGACCGCGCCGCATCCGCGTCGATCTTCACGAATATGTCGCCGACACGCAGCGTGGCCCGCTCCGCGTGCGCGACGATCACCTCGATGCTGTCCACGGCGTCATCCTGGCAGAGGGTCTCGGCTGTGTGCCCTGCTGCCATCAGGGTTCGGTGTGCGGTCGATCCGGCTCCCACCGCAGGAGATCCCCCGGCTGGCACTGCAGTGCCTCGCACAAGGCGTCGAGCGTCGTGAACCGCACCGCTTTCGCGCGCCCGTTCTTCAGGACGGCGAGATTGGCGGGAGTGATCCCGATACGAGCGGCGAGGTCGCCGACGGCCATCTTGCGCCGCGCGAGCATGACGTCGATGTCGACGACGATCGGCATCAGACCACCTCGTCCAGTTCCGTGCGCATCTCGATCGCCTTGCGCAGGAGCGACCGCATCACGACGACGACGAGGGCGACTCCCCCGGTCGCGACCGCGGCGCCGTAGATGAGACCGACGACGCCGGGAGCGATGCCACCGGGTACGAGGAGAGTGGCGAGGCCGGCTGTGAGGACGGCAGCCACGCTGATCGCACCGATGACCACATCGACGAATCGGAAGGCGCCGGCGGAGAAGACGACGTCGACGGCGGCCATGGACACGAGCCGCCAGATGCAGACGGCCACGACCTGCAGACACAACACCCAGAGTCCGAGGATGACCACGGCGGTGACCCGCCACCCTGCGGCGGTCGATGCGAGGTCCCTCCAGATCAGAGGGAGGATGCCGACCTGCACGAGCAGGGAGCCTGCCAGCGACACCACGAGGATGACGCGCAGAGTGAGGATGGTCGTGCGACTCATGATCGCCTTTCGATAATGATATATCGAAAAACGATACCCACTCCCCCGCGTCCGACGCAACCGCCGCGGCGTCCTAGGCTCGACATGTGCTCGCAGTTCTCACGGGATTCGTCGTCATCGGCGTCGCCATCGCCGTGGGCTGGGTCATCGGGCGCATCGACCTGCTCGGGCCGACCGGAGGTCAGGTCCTCAGCAGGCTGACGTTCTTCGTGCTGAGCCCATTCCTGCTGTTCGTCGTGCTGTCCCAGGCGGACGTCCGCACGCTGTTCTCGTCGCTGCTTCCCGTCTCGGCGATCGCCGCAGTCGTGATCTTCGCGATCTTCGTGTTCGTCTCGCGTTTCGTCTGGCGACGCCCCGCCGGGGAGGTGCTGATCGGTGCCCTTTCCGCCGGACAGGTGAACTCCAACAACATCGGCATCCCGCTCTCGCTCTACGTCCTCGGAAGCGCGGCGTTCCCCGCCCCGGTCATCCTCTTCCAGCTCCTCGTCCTCACCCCCGTCACGATGGCGATCTTCGAAGCTCTCGCCTCCCCCACCGGGCGACGACCATGGCCGATCCTTCGGCGAACGGTCACCAATCCGATCGTCGTCGGTTCGCTCCTGGGCACGATCGCGTCGGCGACCGGCATCCCGCTCCCGCCGATCGTTCTCGATCCCCTGCAGCTGGTCGCGAACGCCGCCGTCCCGATCCTGCTGATCAGCTACGGCATCTCACTGAACGGCCAGCGCGTCCTGGGCCCGTCGGGACGTCGTCGGGACATCCTCCTGGCCACCGGATTGAAACTGGTCGCCATGCCCGCCGTCGCCTGGGCGGTGGCCGCGCTGTTGTTCCGGCTCTCCCCCGCCGAGGTGCTCGTCGTCACGGTCCTCGCCGCACTCCCCACGGCGCAGAACGTGTTCAACTACGCACAGCGATACGACACGGGCCGGACGATCGCGCGCGACACCGTGTTCCTGACGACGCTCGGATGCGTCCCCGTGCTCTTCCTCGTCGTGCTCTTGCTCGGCCCGGGAGCCTGAGCGCCAGACGCCCTCAGACGCCGAACGAGCTGGTGTCGCCGATGAGTCGGGTGTGATCGGCCGGGACCGGCTCGACGGCCGCGCGGGCGACCTCCGCCGCGAACTCCGAGACGTTGTAGAGCTTCCCGGCGCTCTCGCGGCGTTCCGCGATGGCTCCCGGGTTGGCGCGCTCGAGCAGGGTCGCTGTGATCGTGCCTTCGATCATGTCGCCCGAGACGACCACGAACTCGATGCCCTGCTCCGTGAGCAACGGAATCCGCTCCCGCAGGGCGTCCTCACCGGCGCGCTTGGACTTCGCGACCGGCTCGTACTCGGGCATCGTGGGCGTGGTCTCGATGAAGTGCGCCTGGTGGCTCGTGACGAAGACGACGCGGCTGCCCGCGGCCATGAGCGGCAGCGCCGCCTCGAGTGCACCCACCTGAGCGTCACGGTTGAGGGTGAGCGCGTAGTCCTCGGCCATGCCGCCCTCCATGCCTCCGGAGGCGTTCAGCACGAGGATGTCGAGCGAACCGAAGCGTTCCTTCACAGCCGAGAACATCTCCGCGACGGATGCCGCCTCCGTGAGGTCCGCCCCGACCGTCAGCACGTCGACTCC
The DNA here is from genome assembly GCF_023715745.1 of Microbacterium oleivorans. GTDB lineage: Bacteria > Actinomycetota > Actinomycetes > Actinomycetales > Microbacteriaceae > Microbacterium > Microbacterium oleivorans_D. The sequence goes on from NZ_JAMBOV010000003.1 coordinate 435,692, forward strand.
GAGCGCGCGCAGCTCGGTCGCGAGCTTCTCGGCTCGCGGCGCCTTGTTGCGGAAGTTGATGACGACGTTGGCGCCCGCCTGGGCGAGGTACCGCGCGGTGTCGGCGCCGATCCCGCGGGACGATCCGGTGACGAGGGCGGTCTTGCCGGTCAGGGATGCGGCGGGAACGGGCTGCGACATGGGGAACTCCTGCGGGCTTCTCGGCGGGTGCGCGAGACGGATGGGTCGAGCTCGAGCCTATCAATCGAGGCGGTTCCGCCTGGGCGTCGACAGCGGTTGGTAGGGTGCGAGGACACGCGCACCGAAGGAGCCGACGATGTTCCCCGATCTCATCCAGTACCTGTGGATCGGATGGCTCGTGCTCGCGGTCCTCTTCGTCATCATCGAGCTGCTGACGCTCGAGTTCACGTTCCTGATGCTCGCCGCCGGCACTCTCGTCGGCGGTCTCGGGGTGAATCTCGCGGGCGGCGTGTGGTGGCTTCAAGTGCTCGCGGCGGCTGCGGTGTCGGCCCTCCTGCTGTTCACCATCCGTCCGCTCCTCCTGCGTGCCCTCCACCGGTCGAGTCAGCACATCCCCACGAATGTCGACGCCCTCACGGGGATGTCCGCCAGAGTCGTCGCGGCATTCACCGACGGTGACGGCTCGGTCAAGCTCGACAACGGCGAGACCTGGACCGCGCGACTCATCGATGCCTCGGCATCCGTCGTGCCCGGTCAACGCGTCACCGTCACCGCCGTCCGCGGCGCCACCGTCCTGGTGGCACCCGAAGAAGGGAACCCCGCATGACCCTCCCCGCCCGCGTCGACGTCGGCGCATTCGTCGGCCAGATCTTCATCGTCGTCCTGCTGGTCGTCGTCGCGATCTTCGTGGTCGTCGTCCTCTTCCGATCCATCCGCATCATCCCGCAGGCGTACTCGGGAGTGGTCGAGCGACTGGGCCGCTACCAGCGCACCCTCTCCCCCGGCCTCAATCTCCTGATCCCGTTCATCGACCGGCTGCTGCCGCTCGTGGACATGCGCGAGCAGGTCGTGTCCTTCCCGCCGCAGCCGGTGATCACCGAGGACAACCTCGTCGTCTCCATCGACACGGTGGTGTACTTCCAGGTCACGGACGCGCGCGCGGCGACCTACGAGATCAACAACTATCTCGGTGCGGTGGAACAGCTCACCACGACGACGCTCCGCAACGTCGTGGGTGGCCTCAACCTCGAAGAGGCCCTGACGAGCCGCGACAACATCAACACCCAGCTCCGGGTCGTGCTCGACGAGGCGACCGGCAAGTGGGGCATCCGCGTCTCGCGTGTGGAGCTCAAGGCGATCGACCCGCCGGTGTCGATCCAGGACTCGATGGAGAAGCAGATGCGCGCGGAGCGCGACCGGCGCGCGGCGATCCTCACCGCGGAAGGGTCCAAGCAGTCGCAGATCCTCGAGGCCGAGGGGCGTCGACAGGCGGAGATCCTCCGTGCCGAGGGCGACAAGCAGGCCGCCGTGCTGCGAGCCCAAGGCGAGGCCGAAGCCATTCATTCGGTCTTCGACGCCATCCACAAGGGCGACCCCGACGAGAAGCTTCTCGCCTACCAGTACCTGCAGATGCTGCCGAAGATCAGCGAGAGCTCCTCGAGCAAACTCTGGATCATCCCGAGCGAGTTCACCGATGCGCTGAAGTCCTTCAGCACGGCCTTCGGGGGCGCCGACACGCGCCCGGACGGGACGACCCCCGCGTCATGACGCATCCGTGGTTCCTCGGCGAGGACGCGCCGAGGGTCCTCGCCCATCGCGGCTTCGTCCCCTCCGACTCCGAGAACGTCGTGGAGAATTCCGTCGCCGCCCTCGCCGCCGCCCGCGCGGCCGGGACGGTCTACCTCGAGTCCGACTGCCACGTCACGGCCGACGGAGATGTCGTGCTCTTCCACGATCGGGATCTGCGCCGGATCACCGGGGACCCTCGCCCTGTGGCCACCGTGCGCACGCGCGAGTTGGCGGAGATCATGTCCACACGGGGCGGGCTCGCCGTGCTGCCCGACGTACTTCACGCGTTTCCGGACGCGCGTTTCAACCTGGACGTGAAGGCGGATGCCGCCGCCGCAGCCGTCGGCACGCTCACCGCCCGCGAGTCGGACCGTGTGCTCCTCACGAGCTTCTCCGACACGCGCCGCGGCGTCGCCCTGGCCGCCTCGAGGGCACGCGGCGGTGAACCTGCGACCTCGGCCGGCACCGGAACGCTCGCGCGGGTCCTCGCCGCTGTGACGGCACGTCTCCCCCGTCTGGCTGCGCGTCGCCTCTCGGGGATCGACGCGCTGCAGATCCCCGAGCGGCACCGCGGCATACGGGTGCTGTCGCGACGTCTCGTCGATGTCGCTCATTCGGCCGGCGTCGAGGTGCACGTCTGGACCGTCGACGACCCGATACGGATGCGGCGACTCTGGGACACGGGTGTCGACGGTGTCGTCACGGACCGGACGGACATAGCCGTCGCCGCGAGGCTGTCTCGCCTATAACCGCCGGTCCTGGAGATCGGCTGTGAATAGCACACTCGCTGAGGTCTTCTCGGATGATCCGCACAGGTGAGTTCGTTATACCTGAGGACGACGACGAGAGGACCACACAATGGCAGATCGCAGCCTGCGCGGCATGCGTCTCGGCGCTTCGAGCCTACAGAGCGAAGAGGGCGTCGTGTTCGTGGAGCGCACCAACCACACCTACGTCTGCACCCAGTGCGAGCGCGAGACAGTTCTCACGTTCGCGGCAGATGCCGAGGTTCCCGAGGCCTGGGAGTGCCGCACCTGCGGTTCCGAGGCCGTCCGACGCATCGGCGACACGGTCGCCGTGGTCGACCACTCCGGCGACAAGGCCGCACGCACCCACTGGGACATGCTGATGGAGCGCCGCACCATCCCCGAACTCGAGGAACTCCTCGAGGAGCGCCTGGCTCTGCTGCGCGCACGGCGTGGTGGCAGCTCGGACAAGCTCAGCGCCTGACCCTCACACTCCAGCGGCGCCGTCCTCCGTGGGCGGCGCCGCTTTCGTGCGCCTGCGCACGACGAGCCCCAGCACCGCGAGGACGGGCAGCGCCGACCAGCCCAGCAGCCATTGGACGGCGGGCCCCACGACGACGGCGGGTGTGAGGCCGGTGCGCAGGGGGACGTCCACGAGCAGTGAGCCGGCGGTGTCCGCGGCGAGGCCGTCGATGACGGATCCATCGGGCGCGATCACCTGGCTCGTTCCGACGGTCGAGATGTTGACGACAGTCCGGCCGGTCTCGATGGCGCGCATGCGGGCGAAACCGAGCTGCTGCAGGTTCTCGTCGGTACCGCGGAAGTCGGCGTTGTTGGTCTGGAACATGTAGACCTGCGCGCCGTCTCGAGCGCCGTCCCAGATGACATCGTCGTAAATCACGTCGAAGCAGATGGCGAGGCCGACACCGACTCCGTTCACATCGAAGAAGGGCGGGTTCGTCCCGGGGGTGTACTCGCGCTGGATGAGTCCGATCAGATCGGGGGCGAGCGCCTCGAAGAACCAGCGGTCCGGAACGTACTCCCCCATCGGGACGGGGTGCGTCTTGTCATGGAGCGCCAGGGGGTTCTCTGCACCGGCTTCCCAGAGCATCGAGGTGTTGTAGACCTTGTCGCCGCGCTCGGTCGCGGCGTTCACGAGAAGGGGGGCGCCGACCTCGGTGGAGAGGTCGTCCAGCGCATCCGCGATGGAGGTGTTGTTGATCGGATCGGCGTCGACGCCGCCTTCCGGCCACAGCAGCAGGTCGAGGTCCTGACCCACGAGCGGCTGAGTGGCCGCGAGCTGGGCGCGGAACACGTCGTACGGCTCGCGTCGATCGAAGTAGCCGGACGGCCCGTTGCCTTGGACCGCTCCGACACGCATCGTTCCGGCATCCGTCGTCGGGAACTGCGGGACGAGGACGAGCAGGACCGCTGCGATCGCGCCGGGCGCCACGAGCCGGGCGCGGCGCCACGCCCTGAGGCGAACAGCCTCGATGACCGCCGCGACGAAGAACACCATGACGAAGCTGAGACCGCTCACTCCGAGCCAGGACGCGAGCTCGGCGAGGGGGCCGTCGGACTGACTCATGCCGAGCCGTGCCCATGGGAAGCCTGTGTACGGCCAGGAGCCGACGAACTGCTCGCGCGCCGTCCAGGCCGCAGCGACCAGGGCCGGCAGGGCGATGACACGGGCCCAGGAGCCCGGCAGGACCCGCGGGAGCCAGCGGTAGGACAGCGTGATGATGATGGCGCCCGCGGCGTTCAGGGCCGTCTCGACACCTGCGAGTGCGAACCACGGGACGACACCGAGGTATCGCGTGATCCAGTCGATGTGGAGCAGATAGAACGTCGCCGCGAACACGGCACCGACCGCGACGGCGCCCCATGCCGAGCGTCCGATGAGCGTCACGAGCGTCATCGCAGTACCGACGAAGGCGAGCGGCCAGATGCCGACGTCGGGGAACGCGAGATCGAGCACGGCACCGCCGGCGACCGCGACGGGGAGAGCGAGCCAGAGCGGGAGGAGGGGGCGGACGCGCACGGGGGGAAGCCTAGATCAGCCGCGCTATGGCGGCGCTGAGGGTGGGCCTCACGCCTCCGCGCCGTGACGTGCCGAGTGATCGAGGTAGATCCTCGCGTTGCGCAGGATGCCGGCCTTCTCCTCGTCGGTGAGGGCGCGCCGCACCTTCGCCGGGACGCCGGCCACGAGCGAGCCGTCGGGGATGATCGCACCTTCGAGGACGACTGCTCCCCCGGCGATCAGACAGCCCGCACCGACGATCGCGCCCGACAGGATGACCGAGCCCATCCCGACGAGCGTGCCGTCCCCGATCCGACAGCCGTGGACGACGGCATTGTGCCCGATCGAGACGTCCTCCCCGATCTCGACGCCGTGCGCGGCGTCGACGTGGACGGCGACGCCGTCCTGGATGTTGCTGCGCGCGCCGACAGAGATGGGAGCACTGTCGCCGCGGAGCACCGCGTTGTACCAGACGCTGGCGCGGTCACCGAGGGTGACGTCGCCGACGATGCGACCGCCCGCCGCGACGAATGCGGTGTCGGCGACGCGGGGCGCGGCATCCCCGACGGTGAGCAGGGTGGCGTCTTCGGACACAGGCATCGGAGAGCTCCTCAGAGGGCGATGTGGGTGAGCCTGCCCGCGACCGTCGTCGCGGCCACCCGCGTCGCGCGGAGGTCGGCGTCGTCGGACGCCAGCGGGTCTCGATCGAGCAGGGCGAGGTCTGCGGCCATCCCCGGCTCGAGAGCGCTGCCGGTGGCGGAGCCGCCCGCGGTGGATGCCGCGAGGGCCGTCGCCGCGTCGAGACCCTGCTCGGGACGCCACGCCGGCCGACCGCCGCGCGTGCGGTGGACCGCGGCCGCCATGCCGGCCCACGGGTCGAGCGGCGACACCGGGGCATCCGACCCGAACAGGAGATTGGCGCCGGAGTCGGCCAGGGCTCGAAGCGGATAGGGCAAGGCGGTCTGCTGCGCCCACACGGAGTCCGTCAGATCGCGGTCGTCGACGGCGTGCTCGGGCTGCACGCTGGCCCCGACCCCCAGCCGGGCGAAGCGCGGGATGTCGGCGTGCGCGACGAGCTGCGCGTGCTCGATCGTGCCGGTTGCCCCGGTCGAGGCGAAGGCGTCCAGTGCGTGGGAGTTGGCGACGTCGCCGATGGCATGGATCGCGCAGGAGAGGCCCGCTGCGGTGGCGCGCATCATGAGATCTCGCAGCTCGTCGGGTGCGACCGTCAGCAGCCCGGTGTTGGTGGGGTCGCCCGGATACGGATGCGAACATGCGGCCGTCCGGGTGCCGAGGGAGCCGTCAGTGATGACTTTGAGGGATCCCACCCGCACCAGGCCCTCCGGGTCCACCGCGTCACCCGTCGCGAGTCCCAGGGCGATGGCCCGATCGAGCAGGTCGGGGTACACCCCGAAGGCGACCCGCAGGCTGTCGAAACCCGCGTCGAGACGCCGCGCCCACGCATCCGCGTTCCACGCCATGTCCAAGTCGACGATCCCGGTGATCCCGCGCGAGGCGGCGCGGTCGAGCGCCTCGCGGACGAACCGGTCCGACACCGTGGGATCGACGTCGTTGAGCCGGCGGGAGATCTCGAAGGCCGGCTGCTCGCGGAGCACGCCGTCGGCCGTCGGCGCGATGGACTCTCGGCGGAAGGCGGCGCTGTTGAGCCAGACGCTGTGGACGTCGGCGTTGATCAGGTAGGTCGGGACCTCGCCGGTCTGCTCGTCGAGGAGGCGGAGCGAGGGAGCATCGGGCCAGAGCGCGTCGCGGAAACCCGTCCCGATCCGGCGGCCGTCGTCGAGTACGGGAGCGCGACCCATGACGGATGCCGCCTCCACCGCATCCGTCACATCGCCGAGCGCCGTGCGCTGGGCGACGAGCGCCCACTGCACCGTGTGGACGTGGTGATCCCACAGTCCCGGGACGAGCCAGCCGCCGGTGCCGTCCACGACCACGCCGCGGCGAGGCAGGGCGCCCGCCGGAGCGATGTCCCGGATGACCCCGCCGCGCAGGTGGACATCCACCGGTTCGTCGCCGAAGGGGTCGAGCCGGCCCGCGCCGGTCAGCCGGACCCCCGTGACGACGTCGACGCTCTCGCCGCGCGCCGCGGTCACGGCTGCACCGTCCGCGCCGCACGCATCGCGTCGCGGGCGCGTCGCATCTCGTCGGCCAGCCGGGGGTCCGCGTAGGGGCTCGCACCGGCGTCCAGGCGGTCGATGATCGTGTCGACGACCTCACCAGGCCGGTTCTGGCTCAGTTTGCGCTTTGCTGTGACGTGCGTCGGGGTGAGGCGGAAGCCGACGGTGCCGCGTTCGAGGCGTCGGACGAACTCCTCGTCGTTCGGCGCCTCCCACATCCGTCGAGGTGCGGGGAGAGCGGACTCGAACCTGTTCACAAGGCGGTCCAGGACCTCCAGGTTCTCCTCCGGCAAGAGGATCTCCGGCACTCCGCGCAGATGGACGGACACGAAGTTCCACGTCGGGACCGCCGGCCCTTCGCCGTACCAGCCCGGGGAGATGTATCCGTGCGGCCCCTGCACGACGACGAGGAGCTCGGACTCCCCCAGCCCGTGGACGAGGTCGTCGGGCCGGCCGACGTGCCCGACGATGGTCAGGTCGTCTCGATCCGGGTCGAGCAGGACGGCGTAGTGCGACGCGACGAGCCCCGACTCGGTGTCGCTGATGATCGTGACCCAGGGGTTCTGGTCGATGACACGGCGCAGCTCGGCGACATCCGTCATCGCGAAGCTCGGGTTCTGTCTCATGTCGGGCGGTCCTCCTCGCCGTTCACGCCTGGCAGCGCGGGCACCAATAGAGCTTGCGGGCGGCCATCTCCTCGAGGACGATCGCCGTCCCGCACACTCGGCAGGGAAGACCGGCGCGGTGATACACCCAGTGCCGGTCGTCGCGATGCGCCATCGCACGACGGTAGGCCTCCGGATCGAGGTCGTCCATCGTCATCATCTGGCCGGTCTCCACACCGATCGCGAGCAGCCGCACCCAGTCGCGCCACAGTGCCCGGACGGTGTCCTCGGGCACCTCTCGACCGGGCGTGTGCGGGTTGAGGTTCGCGCGGAAGAGCATCTCAGCCCGGTAGACGTTGCCGATGCCGCTGACGACCTTCTGATCCATGAGCAGCTGCCCGATGGGGGTCGGTTTGCGCCGCACGGCGGCGACGAAGCGCTCCTCCCCCTCCGCCACGTCGTCGACCAGGGGGTCGGGCCCCAGAGCGGCCACGGTGGCGAGCATCTCGTCCACGGTCTGGAGCTCGCACGCCGTCGGGCCACGCAGGTCCGCGCAGGTGGATCCGGTGAGCAGCCGCAGGCGCACCTGTCCGATGACGGGCGGCGGCCACTCGGCATCCGTCTGATCCGTCAACCCGCGGGTCTGCTCGCTCATGCGTACCGCCCCGCGTGCGCGTCGCGGGGCCCCGATCGAGGCCAGCGAGTTCTCGCCCGCATCGTCGAAGACGGGGTCGACCCCGCGCTGATTCGTCTGACCCATGCGTCCGTTGGCCGATGCGATCGTGGGATCCAGGAGGATCTCACCGGCGAAGTCCCACGCGCCGTAGATCCCGAGGTGCACGCGCAGCCACACGTCGCCGTCGAACTCGAGGAACATCTGCTTGCCCACCGCGCGCGCCTGCGTCGCCGTGCGTCCGTCGAGAACCGCCGCGCCCTCCGCGAACCGGCCCTGAGGGCTGGATGCCGAGACGGTCCGCCCGACGAAGTTGCGGTCGAATTGGCGCGCGATGCGGTGGACGGAATGTCCCTCGGGCATCAGCCTGCTTCCGGGTCGAAGGTCTCCGACGCATCGAGGACGTCGGGTTTCACCGCACGGGGATCGGCTTCGAGCGAGCCGTCCGTCTCGTAGGCGGCCAGCTGGGCGATGCGACGCGCGTGGCGCTCCTCGCCCGGGAACGGGGTCGCGATGAAGCGGTCGATGAATCCGACGGCCTCGTCGAAGGTGTGCTGCCGTGCGCCGATCGCGATGACGTTGGCATCGTTGTGCTCACGCGCCAGCTCCGCGGTCGCGATGCTCCACACGAGGGCTGCGCGGATGCCGCGGACCTTGTTCGCCGCGATCTGCTCGCCGTTGCCGGACCCGCCGAACACGACACCCAGCGTCTGGATGCCGCGGGCCTGATCCTCCGCGACGGCCTGGGCGGCGCGGATGCAGAAGGCAGGGTAGTCATCGAGGGGGTCGTACTCGACGGGACCGTGGTCCACGACGTCGTGACCGGCTTCGGCCAGGTGGTGCTGCAGGCGGGTCGAGAACTCCATGCCCGCGTGGTCGGTCGCGATGTGGATGCGCATGTGACGATTCTAGGGAGGCGGATCCCCCGTTCCGGCGAGCCTTCGGCGTAGGCTGGGACGGTTGCCGTCGGCGCCAGCAGCGCCCGTCCACGGCACCCCACCCTCACCCCTGGGAGACACGAACGTGCCTGGAGAGAACCTCACCCGCATCGAAGCGCAGGAGCGCCGCGCGACCGTCGAGACGCACTCGTACGACGTCGCCCTCGATCTGACGACCGGTGACGAGGTCTTCGCGTCGCGAAGCGTCATCCGCTTCGCGGCGACCGCAGGAGCGGCGACCTTCGTCGACCTGATCGCTCGCGGCATCCGCGAGATCACCCTCAACGGCCGCTCGCTCGACCCCGCCGCCGTCTACGCCGATTCACGGATCGCCCTGGACGGCCTCACCGACGAGAACGAGCTGATCGTCGTCGCCGACTGCGAGTACACCAACACGGGCGAGGGCCTGCACCGCTTCGTCGACCCCGTCGACGGCGAGGTGTACCTGTACACCCAGTTCGAGGTGCCTGACTCTCGCCGTGTCTTCGCGGTCTTCGAGCAGCCCGACCTGAAGGCGACGTTCCGATTCACGGTGACCGCCCCCGACGCGTGGAAGGTCGTCTCCAACTCCCCCACCCCCGAGCCCGTACCGGCGGGTCAGAGCCGTGCGACGTGGGCGTTCGAGCCGACCCCGCGGATCTCGTCGTACATCACGGCCCTCGTCGCCGGCCCCTACGAGCAGACGTTCTCGGAGTTGACGAGCGCGGACGGCCGCACGATTCCGCTCGGCGTCTACGCGCGCAAGAGTCTGTGGCAGTACCTCGACGCCGATTACGTCTTCGAGAAGACCCGTCAGGGCTTCGCCTACTTCGAGGACAAGTTCGGCGTCCCCTATCCCTTCGCGAAGTACGACCAGCTGTTCGTCCCCGAGTTCAACGCCGGGGCGATGGAGAACGCGGGCGCCGTCACCTTCACGGAGACCTACGTCTTCCGGTCCAAGGTGACCGACGCCGTCAAGGAGCGCCGCGTCGTCACGATCCTCCACGAGCTCGCGCACATGTGGTTCGGCGACCTCGTCACCATGAAGTGGTGGAACGACCTCTGGTTGAACGAGTCGTTCGCGGAGTGGGCCTCGACGATCGCGACCGCCGAAGCGACGGAGTGGACCGAGGCGTGGACGACGTTCAACGCCATGGAGAAGACCTGGGCGTACCGGCAGGACCAGCTCCCGTCGACGCACCCCGTATTCGCCGAGATCAACGACCTCGAGGACGTCCAGGTCAACTTCGACGGCATCACCTACGCGAAGGGCGGATCGGTCCTCAAGCAGCTCGCCGCATGGGTGGGTATCGAAGCCTTCTTCGCGGGAGTCTCGGCGTACTTCCAGAAGCACGCGTGGGGGAACACCGAGCTCAGCGACCTCCTGGTCGAACTCGAGAGCACGAGCGGGCGCGAACTCACCACGTGGTCGAAGAAGTGGCTCGAGACAGCCGGCGTCAACACCCTGGCTCCCGAGATCCGCATCGACGGCGACGGCGTGATCACCCGGTTCGCGATCGTCCAGACCGCCCCGGCGGACTATCCCACGATCCGTCCGCACCGCTTGGGTGTCGGCTTCTACAGCCTGCAGGGCGAGGAGCTCGTCCGGACGCACCATCTCGAGCTCGACGTCGACGGCGACCTGACCGAGGTGCCGGATCTCACCGGTCACCGTCAGCCGGACCTCGTGCTCCTCAACGACAACGACCTCGCCTACGCGAAGATCCGGCTCGACGAGAGATCGCTCCGTACCGCCACCGCGCACCTCAGCAAGATCAGCGACCCGCTCGCGCGATCGCTCGTCTGGGGCGCCGCATGGGATCAGACGCGCGACGGTGAGGCCTCGGCGACCGAGTATCTCGATCTGGTGCTGCAGAACATCGGAACGGAGACCGAGTCGACGACGGTCCGCACGACCCTTGCGCAGCTGCAGTTGGCCGCGAACTCCTACGTCTCCCCCGATACGCGGGATGCGGCGCGTGAGCGCGTGGCGGAGGGCCTCTGGAAGCTCGCCCAAGAGGCCGAGGCCGGTGGCGACAGTCAGCTCCAGTTCGTCACGGCCTTCGCGTCGGCGGCATCCACCCCCGCGCAGTGGGATCGTGTCGCGCAGCTGCGGTCGGGCGCACTGACGCTCCCCGGGCTCGAGATCGACGCGGACCTGTCATGGGCCCTCCTCGTCTCGCTCGCCGCCGGCGGTGTCGTCACGGCAGCCGAGATCGATGAGGCCCTCGCGTCCGACAACACCGCGAAGGGCGGCGAGTTCGCCGCGCAGGCGCGCGCGGCGCTGCCTTCCGTCGAGGCCAAGCAGGCGGCGTGGGCGTCGCTCGTCGACAGCGCCGACCTGCCCAACACGGTCGTCCGCTCCGCGGCGGCCGGTTTCGTGCACCCGGCCGGCGTGAACGCGCTCCGCGAATTCGTCGGGGCCTACTTCGACATGCTCCTGCCGGTGTGGGAGTCGCGGACCTATCAGATCGCGCAGTACCTGATCGTGGGGCTCTACCCGGCGCCTCTCGCGGACGCCGCGCTGCGCGACGCGACCCGCGCGTGGCTCGCCGAGCACCGTGACGCGCCCGCGGCTCTGCGCCGCCTGGTGAACGAGAACCTCGCCGGCGTCGAGCGCGCTCTGTCGGTGCAGGAACGGGACCAGCAGGACTGAGTCCGGTTATCGCAGGAGGGGCGTCGTACCACGGTACGACGCCCCTCCTGCGATATCGCCCTCTCGGGGGACGCGCGGCTCCGCGCCGGTCCGTAGCGTCGAAGCCATGATCGTTGCAGAAGGCCTCACCAAGAGGTACGGAGACAAGACCGCCGTCGACGGGATCAGCTTCGCCGTCCAACCGGGCAAGGTGACCGGTTTCCTCGGCCCGAACGGTGCCGGCAAGTCGACCACCATGCGGATGATCGTCGGGCTCGACCGGCCGACCGCGGGGCGGGTGACGCTGGACGGGCGCGAGTACCGCTCGATGCGCTCGCCCCTGACCGAGGTCGGCATCCTCCTCGATGCGAAGGCGGTGCACACCGGGCGCAGCGCTCGCAACCACCTCCGCGCGATGGCGGCGACCCACGGCATCCCTCGTTCGCGTGTCGACGAGGTGATCGAGATCACCGGCCTGCAGAGCGTCGCCGGCAAACGCGCCGGCGGCTTCTCGCTGGGCATGGGGCAGCGCCTCGGCATCGCTGCCGCGCTCCTCGGCGACCCGCGGACCCTCATCCTCGACGAGCCCGTCAACGGACTCGATCCCGAAGGCGTGAGGTGGGTCCGCCAGTTCGTGCGCGCCCAGGCCGCGGAAGGACGGACCGTCCTCCTGTCGAGCCACCTGATGAGCGAGATGTCGCAGACGGCTGACCACGTCATCGTCCTGGGTCGAGGCCGAGTCCTCGCCGACGCCGGGATCGACGAGATCGTCCGTTCCTGGACCCGCACCACGGTCCATGTGCGATCCCCTCGTACCGCCGAGCTCGCCACCGCACTGGCGGCCCCCGACGTCACCGTGTCCTCCGGCGCGGACGGCGTGCTCGATGTCACCGGCCTGACCGCCGCCGCCATCGGCGACACCGCCGCGCGCACCGGCATCCCGCTCCACGAACTGACACCGCGCAGCGGCTCGCTCGAAGAGGCCTATCTCGCCCTCACCGAGGGTGCTGTCGAGTACCAGACCAAGGAGGTCGCGCGATGACCGCCATCGCCCCGTCCGCTCCCCCGACCCGTGCCGCCGCCACGACGTCTCCGACGACACGACTGTCATTCGGGCGCGTCGTGCGCAGCGAGTTCCTGAAGCTGCTCACCCTGCGCTCGACCTGGTGGTCCCTCGCGATCACCGGCGCGCTCACGGTGGGACTCGCCGCCCTCATCGCAGGCGCCTCGTCGAGCTTCGGGCCGGGCTTGAGCCCGGTCGCAGCCATCACGCTGCCCATCCAGTTCACGATGCTCGTCGCCGGCATCCTCGGGGCGATGGCCATCACCGGCGAGTACTCGACGGGGATGATCCGCTCGACGCTCACCGCCGAGCCGTGTCGTGGCCGCGTCCTCCTGGCCAAGGCCGTCGTCGTGGCCGTCACCCTCGTGCTCCTCGCCGCCGTGACCACAGTGATCGCGGGGCTCGTGGTCATGCCCATCCTCGGGGCCGACGCCTACGCGTGGGGCGACGTGAAGGAGCTGTGGCTGCCGCTCGCGCTCAGCCTGCTGGCGATGGCGACCTTCGGGCTCCTGGGCCTCGGCTGGGGCTTCGTGATCCGCAACGGTGCCGGAGCCATCGCGACGACCGTCGGCATCCTGTTCGTGCTGCCCATCGTCCTGCAGCTGTTCATGATGTTCGGCGAGTCGTGGCAGTGGGTCGTCGAGCTCGGCCGGTGGCTCCCCTCGAACGCGACCGCTGCACTCACGAACGTCGACGGTGCGGACTTCTGGCCCTCGCTCGTCGCCGCGATCGCCTGGCCGGCAGGCACCCTCCTGCTCGGGTGGGGAGTCCTCCGCACCCGCGACGCGTAAGGTCGTCGGGTGATCACCGGAAGCCGTGGCGGAGCCTCCCCCGAGGCCGAGCCACGGCTTCCACGTCCCCCGGGTGTCCTCCGGCGGTTCTGGTCCCGTCATCCGGTCCTCGCCGACATCATGATCGCCGGGTTCTGCCTGCTCCTGTCGGTCGCGCCCGTCATCGCCCTCCCGGACCGGGCGCCCGAGGACAGTCGGCTCGATCCGGAGACCTGGGACCGGGTCTGGCCGGTGCTGGCCACGGTCGTCGTCCTGGGGTGCTTCGCACTGCTCGCACGCCGCCGGAACCCCGTGGCGGTCTTCGCGATCACGGTCGTCGTCGCAGCCGCCTACCTGTTCTCGCCGGTGTCGCTGGGCGGACCACTCGTGGGGATCGCCACGTACGCCGTTGCGGTCTACCGCGGGAACCGGGCGTGTCTGGTCGCCGTCGGGGCCGGTCTCTCCGTGCTGCTCGTGGTGGCGGGCGGGCTCGGTCTCAGCGGCGTGATCGCCGCCGACATCGCCTGGAACGTCCTGATCAGCGAGGCGCTCATGATGGTGATCGGCGGACTCATCGGGGCCAACGTCGGCGGGCGGAAGCGCTACGTCGAGGCCCTCATCGAGCATTCGCGTCGCCTCGTCGTCGAACGCGACCAGCAGGCCCAGCTCGCCGCGTCCGCCGAGCGGGAGCGGATCGCCCGCGAACTGCACGACATCGTCGCGCACTCCCTCACGGTGATGGTCGCCCTCGCCGAGGGGGTCGCCGCGTCGAAGGACGCCGCGCACGCCCGTCCCGGAGCGGAGGCCATCTCCGCCACAGGCCGGGAGGCCCTGCGAGACATGCGGGCGACGCTGGGCATCCTCCGCGACACGGATGCCGCTCCTCTGGCACCCCTGGCCCGCGACACGACGGAGGAGACCGTCGCGTCCGCCCGCGCCGCAGGGTTCGAGACGCACCTGACCGTCGTCGGCGAGCCCGATGTGCCGTCAGCCACCCGCCTGGCGGTGTCGCGGATCGTGCAGGAGGGCGTGACCAACGTCCTGCGTCACGCGCAGGCCGTCACCCGCATCGCCGTCGAGATCCGGTACACCGACGAGGGCGTGACTGTCTCGGTGATCGACGACGGCCGCGGCGTCCTGTCCGCGCCCGCTGGTGGCGGGTTCGGGCTGCGAGGCGTGCGGGAGCGCGTCGAACTCGTGGGCGGGACCGTCACGGCAGGTCCGGGCGAGACGCGAGGATGGGCGGTGCACGCGTGGCTGCCACGGAAGGAACAGGAATGACCGACCGCCCGATCCGTGTGGTGATCGTCGACGACCAGTCGCTCATCAGGTTGGGGTTTCGGATGGTCCTCGACGCCGCCGACGACATCGAGGTCGTCGGCGAGGCCGGAGACGGATCCGCGGGTGTCGAGGCCGTGGCGGCGCTCGCGCCGGACGTCGTCCTCATGGATGTGCGGATGCCGGGGGTCGACGGCATCGAGGCGACGCGCCGCATCCGTCACGAGCACCCGGACACCCGCGTGCTGGTGCTGACCACCTTCGACCTCGACGAGTACGCCTTCGGCGCCCTTCGTGCCGGCGCCGGTGGCTTCCTGCTGAAGGATGCCGGGCGGGAGGAGCTCGTCGCCGCCGTCCGTGCCGTTGCGGCCGGTGAAGCCACGCTTGCTCCCCGGGTCACGCGCCGGATGATCGAGCTCGTCACGACGGACGGGCACCCGGCGCCCCGCCCGCACCGCAGTCCGACGCTGACGGCGCGCGAGCAGGAGGTCCTCGACGCCATGGCGCGCGGGATGACGAACGCGGAGATCTCCGCGGCCCTGTTCCTCGGCGAGTCCACGGTCAAGACCCATGTCGGCCGCATCCTCGCGAAGCTCCCGGCGCGCGACCGCGTCCACGCGGTCCTCATCGCGCACGGTCTCGCCGACCCGGGCGACGCCTGACCCCGCGCTCGCTCAGGTCGGTCCAGGGGAGGCTCGATAGGATCGAGAGGATGACTGAACCGGGTGCTGTGAACTGGGAGACCGTTCGCGACGACTTCCTCCGCTTCCTCATGGAGGCCGGGTGGAACATCCTGTGGGTCGCGGTCACCGTGGTGGTCGCCCTTACCGCGTCGTGGCTGATGCGGCGGCTCATCGCCCGCGTCGTCGACCGCATCGTCACGGGGGCGAAGTCCCGTGCGGCCGCCGAGGACACGCGCGCGATCGACATGTCGCCACTGGCGCAGGTGCGCATCGTGCAGCGCACGCGCACTCTCGGCTCGATCCTCACGAACATCGTGAACGTCGCGATCGTGATCATCGCCGTCCTGACGATCGTCTCGATCATCAACCAGGGCGTGCTCGGCTCCTTCGCCCTCCTCTCGGCGGCCATCGGCGCCGGCCTCGGTTTCGGCGCTCAGAACATCGTCAAGGACGTGCTCAACGGCATCTTCATCGTCGCGGAGGATCAGATCGGCATCGGCGACGTCGTCGACCTGGGACTGGCAACAGGGATCGTCGAATACGTCAGCGTCCGTGTCACGCACGTCCGCGACGTGAACGGCACCCTCTGGTTCGTCCGCAACGGCGAGATCACCCGCATCGGGAACATGTCGCAGGGCTGGGCGCGGGTCGTGATCGACGTCGGCGTCCCCGTGGACGCGGACATCGACGCCGTCGAGGACGCCATGCTGACCGCCGCGAAGGACCTCGTCCGCGAACCGAAGTGGCGCACCCGCATCCTGGACAAGCCCGAGATCTGGGGGCTGGAGTCGATCGGCGGCGACACCCTCGTGACGCGTCTCGTGCTCAAGACCCGTCCGAACGCGAAGGACGACGTCGCGCGAGCGCTCCGCAAGCGCCTGAAATCCGCCCTCGACGCCCTCGGTGTGCCGCTCCCCCAGCTGCAGTCCACCCTCCTGGAGGGCGCGGATGCCGTCCAGAGCATCCGCGGGGCGAATCCGCCCAAGACCAAGCCGCAGCAGGTCGCGCCTTCGGCACCGCCGCGGCTGGCCTGGCGACCGAAGAAGCGTGGGCGGACCGACGGGGACGCTCCCGAGGGGAGCGCCGCACCGTGACCGAACCCGTGAGCTTCTACGACGAGGTCGGGGGCCACGAGGTTTTCCGACGCATCGTCGACGTGTTCTACCGCGAGGTGGCGGCCGACGACGTGCTCCGGCCGATGTATCCGGAGGAGGACCTGGGCCCCGCTGCCGAGCGCCTGCTGCTGTTCCTCGAGCAGTACTGGGGCGGGCCGACGACCTACGGCGAGACGCGTGGGCACCCCCGTCTGCGGATGCGGCACATGCCGTTCCACGTCAACCCCGACGCCCGCGACCGCTGGCTTCGGGCCATGCGCATCGCCGTCGACGAAGCGGGATTGTCACCGCTGCACGAGGCGACACTGTGGGACTACCTGCAGCGCGCCGCCCACGCCATGGTGAACACCTTCGAGCCGACGGGGACCGGCCCGACAGCGAAGCCGCACGGTGGAGCCGCGCTGCCGCTGCACCCCGAGTCCTGACCCGTCATCGCCCGCCGGTGGCGCGGACGGCCGTCAGTCCCGTCGGATTCCCCGCGCGCACCAGAACATGGCCGCGGGCGAGCGTGACGCGCGTCCACGTGCCGGTGCGCAGCACCGATGCCGCATCCCCCGCATCCTCCGGGAGGAACCCGAGGGCGTCGGCGGCGAACGCGACCCCGGCGATGAGACCCCCGAGGCCGTCGTCGGGACTCCCCCAGACCGCAGCCCGGACCGTGCGCACGAGATCCTCGCCGGGCGAGGCCGGCAGCGCGCGCGCGACCGCATCGACCCCGCGGCGCACGGCGCGCGTGAGGTTCTGCACCGGGACCGGCTCGCTCGGGATCCATCCGGTCCGCGGCGGCGATATGCCCGCCCACGCCGCGGACACGCCGCTGTCCGGAAGGGCGACGCGGGACGCATCGTCGCCGGTGCGCAGAGCCCCGGCATCCACCACCAGATCGCAGGCGAGCTCGGGGTCGATCCGGAGGAACCTCATGCCGAGGACGGTGGGGGTGTCCTCGCCGAATCCACGCGGCGACAGAGGCGCCGCCGAGACCGCCAGTGTGCCGCCGGCCGCACGCAGGCGGACCGCGGGGTCACCGAGTCGGGCGGCCCGGCGGGCGAAGGTGAGGAGGTCCGTCGCCGTGCGGGAGTCGGGGAAAACGAGCTGCGCGGCCATCCGACCTAAACTACCAAGCGGGCAGCGCATCCTGCTGTCCGGGAGGGGGCGTCGTGGGCGAATCGGGCCACATCGACGGTCTGCTGGCGGTACTGGATCTGGCCTCCAGCGACGCACGGACGACCGAGGACATCTTCACGGGTGTGTCGCAGACGATGCCGCTGGGTCGGGTGTTCGGCGGGCAGGTCCTCGCGCAGGCGGTCATCGCCGCCGAGCGCACGGTGGCCGACGATCGGGCCGCCCACTCGATGCACGGCTACTTCCTGCGCCCGGGCGACTCCACCCGGGGGATGACGTTCTCCGTGGACCGCATCCATGACGGCCGGTCCTTCTCGACACGCCGGACACAGGCGTTCCAGGAGGGTGTGCCCATCTTCTCGATGATCGCCTCATTCGAGACGGATGCGACGGGTCTCGAACACCAGGACCGCATGCCGGACGGCATCCCGGGACCTGATGACCTGTCCGATGACGCCGTCCTCGCGGGCCTCCACCCGATGAGCAAGCGGCACTTCGACCAGAATCCCATCGAGGTGCGTCACGTCGAGCAGCCCATCTACGCGACCGCCGGCGACGAGCAGGTCGCGCAGCAGTCGGTGTGGGTGCGCACACGCGGCGACCTGCCGGACGATCCCCGACTGCACCGGGCCGCGCTCGCCTACATGAGCGATCTCACGATCCAGGAGTCGGTCCTCCGCGCGCACGGCACGTCGTGGGCGACACCCGGGCTGAAGGTCGCGAGCCTCGACCACGCGATGTGGTGGCACCGTCCCGCTCGCGCCGACGACTGGCTGCTCTATGTGCAGCAATCCCCGAGCGCGCAGGGTGGTCGCGGCCTCGCGACCGGGCGGATCTTCTCCCGCGAGGGCGAGCTGATCGCCTCGGTCGCTCAGGAGATCATGGTCCGGGTGCCCGCTCCCGCGTGAGCCGCGTCAGCGACGTCCGAGCGGAGGAAGCGGTTCGCCCAGGTAGGGCTCCCACGCGGCGCGCGTCTCGGGCGACAGTCGGACCGGGCGCCCGGTCCCGGCGTCGACCTGCACGATGACGGTGGATGCCCGGGCGTAGAGCGTCCGAGGCTCCTGGCCGGCGGGCGTGAAGACCTCGTAGTTCACCTCGGCGCTCGAGCCGCCGATCTTGCCGAACCACATCTGGACGTCGATCGGCTCGCGTTGATAGGGCACAGGCGCGAGGTACTCGATCTCCTGCCGCGCGATCAGGGTCAGCTGCGATGCGCCGTGACTCGCGTCGATCACCGCGGTCGGCACCGCACGCTCGGTCGCCCCCGGCAGCCAGAAGGCGCGCACGCGCGCCTCCTCCAGCAGCTTCAGCATCGACGCGTTGTTGACGTGGTTGTACGCGTCGAGGTCCCCCCATCGCAGGTGGATGGGGACACGGATGCGGGCCTCAGTCACGAGTGAGCTTGCGGTACGTCGACTTCGCCGGGTTGGCGGCATCCGCACCGAGGCGCTCGATCTTGTTGGCTTCGTACGCCTCGAAGTTGCCCTCGAACCAGTACCACTGGTCAGGCTTCTCCGCCGTGCCCTCGTAGGCGAGGATGTGGGTGGCGATGCGGTCGAGGAACCACCGGTCGTGCGTGATGACCACGGCGCAGCCCGGGAACTCCAGGAGGGCGTTCTCCAGCGAGCTGAGCGTCTCGACGTCGAGGTCGTTCGTCGGCTCGTCGAGGAGCAGCAGGTTGCCGCCCTCCTTGAGGGTGAGGGCGAGGTTCAGGCGGTTGCGCTCACCACCGGAGAGCACACCGGCCTTCTTCTGCTGGTCCGGGCCCTTGAAGCCGAACTTCGAGACGTAGGCGCGCGAGGGGATCTCCGTCTTCCCGACCGTGATGATGTCGAGACCGTCCGACACGACCTCCCACAGCGTCTTGTTCGGGTCGATGTTCGCGCGCGACTGGTCGACGTAGCTGATCTTGACCGTCTCACCGATCTTCAGGTCACCGCCGTCGAGGGGCTCGAGACCCACGATCGTCTTGAAGAGCGTCGTCTTTCCGACGCCGTTGGGGCCGATGACCCCGACGATGCCGTTCGGCGGCAGGCTGAAGCTGAGGCCGTCGATGAGCGAGCGGTCGCCGAAGCCCTTCTGGAGCTTCTTCGCCTCGATCACGACGTTGCCCAGGCGCGGGCCGGGCGGGATCGTGATCTCCTCGAAGTCGAGCTTCCGCGTGCGCTCGGCCTCGGCAGCCATCTCCTCGTAGCGGGCGAGTCGGGCCTTCGACTTCGTCTGGCGGCCCTTCGCGCTGGAGCGGACCCAGTCGAGTTCGTCCTTGAGGCGCTTGGCGAGCTTGGCGTCCTTCTTGCCCTGGATGTCGAGGCGCTCGGCCTTCTTCTCCAGGTAGGTCGAGTAGTTGCCCTCGTAGCCGATGAGGCGACCGCGGTCGACTTCGGCGATCCATTCCGCGACGTTGTCGAGGAAGTAGCGGTCGTGGGTGATGGCGATGACCGCGCCCTTGTAGGCCTGCAGGTGCTGCTCGAGCCAGAGAACGCTCTCGGCGTCGAGGTGGTTGGTGGGCTCGTCGAGCAGGAGCAGGTCGGGCTTCTGGAGGAGGAGCTTCGCCAGCGCGACGCGCCGCCTCTCACCACCGGAGAGGGGGGCGATGGCGGCATCGGCGGGGGGCGTCCGCAGTGCGTCCATGGCCTGCGCGAGCTGGGAATCCAGGTCCCAGCCGTCGGCCGCGTCGATCTCCTCCTGGAGCGTCCCCATCTCGGCCAGAAGGGCGTCGAAGTCGGCGTCCGGGTCGGCCATGAGGGCGGAGATCTCGTTGAATCGGTCGAGCTTGGGCTTGATCGCGACGCCGTCCTGGATGTTCTCCAGAACCGTCTTGCTCTCGTCGAGCTCGGGCTCCTGCATGAGGATGCCCACGGAGTACCCGGGCGACAGCTTCGCCTCGCCGTTGGACGGGGTGTCGAGGCCCGCCATGATCTTCAGGATCGTCGACTTACCGGCGCCGTTGGGGCCGACCATGCCGATCTTCGCCCCGGGGAGGAACGCCATCGTGACGTCGTCGAGGATGAGCTTTTCGCCGACCGCCTTGCGGGCACGGACCATGGAGTAGATGTATTCGGCCATAACGCCCCAAGTCTACGGGCGACTCCCGCTCCGCGCGGCACCGCCGGCCGCTCACCAGTCGATCGAGCGGGTCTCCCCCATGAGACATTCGCCGTCAGCCAGGCCGGGCAACACACGTGCCGTCGGACCGGGCACCGACGGGCCGACCTGGCCCACGAGGCACTCATCACCCACCCGCACCGAGAATTGGATGCTGTCGGCGGGAAGATTCACCGATGTCTCGTCGAAGGTCACCTGCATCGCGTCTTTCGAGAACCCGGCGTCGACGAGGGCGTCGACGTAGTCGCGGCCCTTCACCGACGTCGTCGCGCTCCAGACGCCGTCGACGACGGAGGTGAAGTCAGGCAGGAGCGCTTCTGCCGACCCTTCAGGCGGGCCCGGCGTTCCCGTCGGCGTCGGGGCCGGCGAGGACGGCACCGACGGCGAGGCGATCGCCGGCTCGGAAGGTTGCGGCGCGGACTCGGGCGCGCACGCGGCGAGGGACACAACCACGACGGGGGTGAGCACGAGGAGGAGCAGGCTGATTCCCCGCAGGGGCTGGTGTCTGCGCACGGGCGAGAGTCTAGGGCGTGCGACCTCCGAGCCGGCTGGGTCGGGTCAGAAGGGCGTCCCGGCGGGCTCGGGTTCCCGGCTGTCCGCCCCGACGTCTTCGGCCGCATCCTCGGCCGGCGCCCATCCCGACGTCGGCGCCTGCCCCTCGTCGCGCGGACGCGACGTGCCGGTGAAGACCGTCGTGCCGAACGCCAGGTCGTGACCGACGGCGACGGCGTCGATCTCGGCATCGGTTCCCGACTTCTCGCCCGCCTCCCACCGCTTGATCGCGAGGGTGCCGTGCACCATCACGCGCTGGCCGCGACGGACGGATGCCGCGACGTGCTCGCCCAGCGTGCGGAACACCGACACGCGGTACCAGCTCGTCAGGCCGTCGACCCAGGCGCCGGCCTTCGCGTCGTAGCGACGGTCGGTGCTCGCGACGCGCAGCGACACCACCGGTGTGCCGTCGGGCAGACGACGGAACTCGGGGTCGGCGCCGACGTTGCCGACGATGGTGATGTGATCCTTCATGGCGACTCCTTGGGAGCTCGGGGGCACGGCGTGCCCGATGGACGCTCCGACGCCCGCGTGCCCGGCGGGCGTCGGAGCAGATCCAGGATCGCGCGGCGGCCGGGGGCGGGAACGCGTCGGCCCCCGACCGGGGGATCCGATCGGGGGCCGACGCGTTGTGGAGGAGACTCAGCTGCGGGCGTACTCGCTGAACCGTGCGCGCACCTTGTTCACCTTGGGGACCGCCACGGCGAGGCAGTATCCCTGGCCCGGGTTCTTCGCGAAGAAGTCCTGGTGGTAGTCCTCCGCCGGGTACCACTCGGACAGAGGCTCCATCGTCGTCACGAGTCCGCCGCCCCACCAGTCCGCCGCACGCTCGGCGGCGCGCTGGAACTCCGCGCGCTGCGCGTCATCGGCGGGGAACATCGCCGAACGGTACTGGGTCCCGATGTCGTTGCCCTGCCGGTTCAACTGGCGCGGGTCGTGCATCGTGAAGAACGCGTCGAGGATCACGTCCGACGGGATGACGTCCTCGTCGAAGGTCACCTTGACCGCTTCGGCGTGTCCGGTGGCACCCGTGCACACCTGCTCGTAGGACGGCGAGGGCACGGAGCCGCCGACGTAACCCGATTCCACCGAGGAGACTCCGTCGAGGGCACGGTAAGCGGCGTCGAGACACCAGAAGCAGCCTCCGGCGAGCACATAGGTCTGCATGCGAGACCTTCCTTTCACTGTTGGATCGTCACCCGTCACAACGCGTGCGGCGCCCGGGCTGTTCCCGGCGGGAGGAGTGTCGGTGGCCGAGCGTACCGTGTGCGGGAGGCGGAGGAGGGACCATGACGACGATCGACTCGACGACCATCCAGCGGCTGCGTGGCTACCGGTTGGTGGTGGTGTCCGATCGCGTCTCCCGCGTGGTCGACGGGTCGGGACGGGTCATCGGCCACGTCGCTCGGGCGGGCGACGGCGACGACGCCCGGTTCCGTGCACGTCGCTTCCGCGCGACGTCGGGTGGATTCGTCGATCTCGGCGGGTTCTGGCACCTCGAGGACGCCGTGGCCGCCCTGCACGACTCCCGCTGAGCCGATCAGACGATGGCGGCGACCGCCTCGCGCTCGTCGACGCCCTGGAGCGAGGATCGCCCGCTCACCTCGGGCCACACGCGCGCGAGTACCGCGACCGCCTGTCGGATCTGCTCCGGTGGTGCGGTGAAGGGCAGTCGCAGGTGCGCGTCGTATCCGCCGTCGACCGAGAAGCGCGGACCTGCGGACAGCAGGACACCCTCTCGCCGCGCCGCCAGGACCAGTCCGCCGCTGCGCGGCGCGTCGAGGCCGACCCAGAGCGAGACGCCGCCCCGCGGGATCGGTACGCTCCACGCCGGCAGCGCGTCGCGCAGGGCGGCGACGGCCGCATCCCTTCCGCGCCTGAGCAGCTCGGCCCGCTGCGGGAGGATCTCCGGCATCGTCCGGACGAGTCGCGTCGCCACGGCCTGTTCGAATTCGGCGGTGCCGAGGTCTCGTCGAGGGCGCGAGGCGACGAGACGTCGGATGAACGCGCGATCCGCGCGGACCCACCCGACGCGGAGTCCGCCCCACACGGTCTTGCCGAGCGACCCGATGCGCACCGCCCGCGGTCCGAAGTCGAGGACGGTGGGCTCGACCTCGTCGATCGCGAGCTCGGCGGTCGTCTCGTCGATCACGAGGACGGTGCCCACGCTGTCGGCGGCGGAGCGGAACGTCGCGGCATCCGCAAGGGTCATGCTCCGACCGGTCGGGTTCTGGAACCACGGCATGAGGTAGGCGAGCGTCGGGCGGGCATGCCGGAACGCCTGCACCGCGCGGTCGAGGTCCCATCCGTCATCGACGGTGACCGGGGTGCCCGTCACGCGGGCACCGGTCGCCTTGATCGCCTCGGTTGCGTGCGGATAGGTGGGGGTCTCGAGCAGGGCCGTCGTCCCCGGGCGCAGGAGCGCAGAGGTGACGAGGTGGATCGCGTGCTGACCTCCGTTGGTCACGAGGATCTCGTCCGGCGCCGTCGGGACTCCGCGGGCCGTGTAGCGGTCCGCGATGGCCGTGCGCAGCTCGCTGCTGCCGACGATGTCGTAGCCCGGACGGCCGACGAGGGAGGCCGCGTCGGCACCGACCTCGGCGATGATGCCGGCGAGGCCCGGCCACGCGGCGGGACTCGCCTGCTGGAGATCGATCCCGTTCCCGTCGTCGAAGACACGACCGGTCCCTCGGCGCACCTGGGGAAGGGTGACGCTCCCCGAGCCGCGCGTGCTCTCGATGTGGCCGCTGTCGCGGAGCGAGCGGTAGGCGGCGGCGACGGTCGCCCGGCTCAGTCCGAGGGTCACGGCCAGCTCTCGCTCGGCGGGGAGGGCGGTGTGCGCCGGGATGCGGTTGTCGAGGCAGAGCAGTCGGATGCCGTCGGCCAGGGCCTCGTACGTGGGCGTTCGCGTCCGCCACCCGCCGAGGGCGCCTGCGAGGGCGCGGGCGCCGATACGTGAATCCATGGTCCACCGATCCGAGATTGGACTGTATGCAGAAGGCCAATCGTACGCTGAGATGGAGCCATGACTCTCCGACTCCTTCGTCTCGTGATCGGGCTCGCCCTGTTCGGCATCGGCTGCGCCGTCCTGGTCCAAGCCGGCATCGGGCTCGACCCGTGGACCGTGCTCGCCGAAGGGCTCGCGCTGCAGACCGGGATCGGCATCGGTTGGCTCGTCGTCATCACGGGAGCGATCGTGCTGCTGGCATGGATCCCGCTGCGGCAGAAGCCGGGCATCGGGACCGTCGCGAACATCCTCATCGTCGGCACGGTGATGCAGGGCGCGCTGGCGGTCATCCCGGCGGTCGACGACTACGTCTGGGGGATCGTCGTCTTCCTCCTCGGCATCGCGCTCATCGCCGCGGCATCCGGGATCTATCTCGGTGCGGACTTGGGACCCGGTCCCCGCGACGGGCTCATGACGGGTCTCCACGCCCGCCTCGGCTGGCCGATCTGGGTCTGCCGGTTCGCGGTCGAGGGCAGCGTGCTGGTCACGGGGTGGCTGCTGGGAGGGACGGTCGGGCTCGGAACGGTCCTGTTCGCGGTGCTGATCGGACCAGGCGTGCACCTCGCGCTCGACATGTCGGCGCGCTGGCGGGCGCTGCGTGCGCGCCGCGCGGCCATCGCGGTCTGAGCGGTAGCCTGGACGGCGAGCATCCTTCCCTCCAT
Source organism: Microbacterium oleivorans (assembly GCF_023715745.1). Classification (GTDB taxonomy): domain Bacteria; phylum Actinomycetota; class Actinomycetes; order Actinomycetales; family Microbacteriaceae; genus Microbacterium; species Microbacterium oleivorans_D. The sequence goes on from NZ_JAMBOV010000003.1 coordinate 460,532, forward strand.
AGCTCAGTGGATAGAGCGAGCGGTTTCTACCCGCCAGGTCGGGGGTTCGAATCCTCCTGGAGGGGCTCCGAGTCGCCGTGACCACGCCGACTCCTGTGGGAGGAGACCACGTGTCCGCTGCGGAGAACGACCGCCTCGTCTGGATCGACTGCGAGATGACGGGACTCGACCTGTCGGTCGACGAGCTCGTCGAGGTGGCCGTCGTCATCACCGACTTCGACCTCCGCGTCCTCGACCCGGGATTCCAGATCGTCATCAAGCCGGACGACTCAGCGCTGGCCCACATGAACGACTTCGTCACCAAGATGCACGAGAGCTCGGGGCTCCTCACCGAGATCCCGAACGGCGTCAGCCTGGCGGACGCGGAGTTCCAGGTCCTGGAGTACATCCAGCGTTTCGTTCCCGAGGGCAAGGCGCCGCTGGCCGGCAACACGATCGGGACCGACCGGATGTTCATCGCCCGATACATGCCGCGCGTCGACCGCTGGCTGCACTACCGGAACGTCGATGTCTCGAGCGTCAAGGAACTCGCCCGGCGCTGGTACCCGCGCGCGTACTTCAACGCGCCGGCGAAGGACGGCGGCCACCGTGCCCTCGCCGACATCCGCGAGAGCATCCGTGAGCTCGCCTACTACCGCCAGACCGTGTTCGTCCCCGCTCCCGGGCCGACGAGCGACGATGCGCGCAGCGCCGCCGCGGCGACCGTGTCATCGTTCGCCTCGGGTCTGTAATACACTTGTGTGGTTGCCCGGGAACGGGCACATGGTGGGTATAGCTCAGTTGGTAGAGCACCTGGTTGTGGTCCAGGGGGTCGCGGGTTCGAGTCCCGTTACTCACCCCATGCTTTCCCCTCATGAGGCGCGATCATGATCGAGATGGATGCCGAGGCCTTCGAGGCCCTCGTGGCGTCCGAGCTCGATGCCCTGCCCGATGAGATGGTGGCCGGTCTCGACAATGTCGTCTTCGTGGTCGAGGACCGGCCCGAGGACGGATCGCTGGATCTTCTCGGCCTCTACGACGGTCTGGCGCTCACCGAACGCGACCGGTACGGGATGGGCGATCTCCCCGATCGCATCATCGTCTATCGCGAGCCGCACCTCGACGCGTGCGACGACGAGGATCGGCTGCGCGATGAGGTGCACACGACGCTCGTGCATGAGATCGCGCACTTCTACGGCATCGACGACCGGCGTCTGCACGAGCTGGGATGGGCCTGACGATGAGCATCGCGGACCCCGACCTCGACGAACAGGTGGACCTGCGGGCATCCACCTCCGGACCGTGGCAGACCGTCGTGTGGAACGATCCCGTCAACCTCATGAGCTACGTCGTGCACGTGTTCCGTGAGTACTTCGGCTTCTCCCGCGAGAAGGCGCACCGATTGATGCTCGCCGTTCACCACGACGGGCATGCCGTCGTCGCGGAGGGTTCACGTGAGCAGATGGAGCTCCACGCCCAGGCGATGCACGACTACGGACTCTGGGCCACGGTCCGTGAGGCGGGGTCGTGACTGCCGCGCGCGCGACGCTGGAACTGACCCTGCTCGAGGCGGCGCACCTGTCCGATCTCGTCGGACAGTTCGAGGAGGTCGTCGCCGGCCGCGACAGCGGCGATCCTGCGCTCCGACGCCTCCTCCCGGATGCCTACCGCGACGACGACGCCGCCGCGGCGGAGTTCCGCCGGCTCACCCAGGACGATCTGCTGGAACGCCGCCTCACGGATGCCGGTGTGGTCCGAGCCTCACTGCGCCGTAACGGGCGCGACCTCGATCCTGCGGAGCTCGACCGCGCGCAGGCCGAGGACGCGCTCGTCGTGGAGCTGACCGCTGAGGTCGCCGGAGCCTGGCTTCGCACCCTCGCCGCGCTGCGGCTCGTCCTCGCCGAACGCCTCGGTGTCACGGAGGAGGATCAGGGCGAGGAGGATGACCCCCGCTTCGGTGTCTACGAGTGGGTCGGGTATCGGCTCGACATGCTCGTCCGCGTGCTCGACGGCTGAGAGCCCGTCACGGCAGCGTCACCACGATCTGTGCGATCTCGGTCGGTCGATGCTCGTCCAGGTGTGCGTCCTCCTGCGTAGCCCATCGACCCCAATGCGGGCGGTAGGTGTCGCCGTCCCGCCCGAGCGCGCGTGCCTTCCGTGCGGCATCCGGCGCATCCAGCCACACCGTGACGTCGGCCAGCCCCGCCGACTCCGGCGTGAGCACCCCGGCGCCTTCGACGATCACGATCGATGCGTCGGGCACGACAGCCTCCCGCCCCGACGGCCGATCGGCCGTCCAGTCCCACAGCGGCCACCGGGCGGTTCCGCCCTCACGGAGCGGGCGCAGGATGCGCTCCCGCACCGTCTCTGCTCCCGCGCGGAGACCGTCCCATCCCGGGTACACGTCGTCGAGCCGCACGATCGCCGCGTCGACGAGCCGCGTCGCCAGCGCGTCGGCGAACGTCGACTTCCCGGCGCCCGAGCGGCCGTCGATGAGGACGATGCTCGGGACACGGCCGACTCTGCGCACCGCGTCGGCCACCCGGTCGATCCCCGCCGCCATCGCGGCGGTGAGCTCCGTGTCAGCGGGTGAGGGCACGAATGACGCGGCTGAGCGCGCGCCCGGCGACCCACACGAAGGGGATCCCGACCGCGAGCAGCGAGACGAGGTTCGGCTCGAAGCGCAGGTCGTCGCCCTTGCGGATGTACGCGCCGACGGGGATCGCGGCTCCGCCGCCTCCTCCGCCTCCCCCGTTGGGGTCCTCCCCGGCGCCGAAGCCCGACCAGGTGAGCGCGACGGGGATGAGCCGGATGCCGTCGACGTCCTGCTGCTCGCCGTAGACCGTCGTCACGCCGAGGGACGCGAACTGCTTGCCGAGTTCGAGGGGGAGGTTCGCCATGCGTCCACGCTAGCCGTTCGTGCGTCGCCGCACAGGGGCTTGCGTCCGGTCGATCACTGCTCCCGTGGCGGGCGCGGGTTCGTGGGCAGGGCGTTGACGTCGCGTCTCGGACCGAGGGTGCTCGCCCGTGTCACCGCCCCGCGTCCGAAGCGCGATCGTGCGTCGTCGAGCGCGGCATCCACCCGCCGCCACTCCGCGTCGTCGTCCCACAGCGCGAGGCCCCCGAAACCGTCGCCGGTGAGCCGCTCTCCTCGCACACCGATGAGTCGGACCGGTTGCACGAGGTCGATCTTCGAGAAGAGATCGAGCGCGACGTCGCCGATCCGCTGTCCGACGTTGGTCGGCTCGGGCACGCTGACCGAGCGCGACAATGTCGTGAAGTCGGAGAAGCGCACCTTGACCGCGATCGTCCGGGCCTCCCAGCCACCGGCTCGCAGACGGGACGCGACCCGGTCGGCGAGGCGCCGGAACTCGCTGCGGAGGGTGGCGACGTCGGACACGTCCTCGAGGAAGGTCTCCTCGTGCCCGACACTCTTCTCCGTGTGCTCGGTCTGAACGGATCGTGGATCGATGCCTCGAGCCAGCTGGAACACCCGTGCTCCCATCGCCCGGCCGAGCGCCCGGTCGAGGACGCTCCGAGGGCTGTTCAGGATGTCCGACACCATACGGATGCCGCGGGCCTCGAGGGCCTCCACCGCCTTGGGTCCGACGCCCCACAGCGCTCCCACCGGCCGTGCGGCGAGGAACGCCTGGGTGTCGGGTTCGCTGACGATGAGGAGGCCGTCGGGCTTCGAGACCGTGGAAGCGATCTTGGCGACGTGCTTCGTCGCGGCGACGCCGACGCTGCAGGTGAGCCCGGTCTCCTCGAGGACCCGACGGCGCACCATCCGGGCGATCTCCCCCGGGCTCCCCCACAGCCGCCGCGCGCCGCTGACGTCGAGGAACGCCTCGTCGATCGACAGCGGTTCGACCAGCGGCGTGATGTCGCGGAAGATCGACATGACCTTCTTCGAGAGTTCGGAGTAGCGCTCGAACCGGGGGACGACGACGATCGCTTGGGGACACAGCTGCAGCGCTCTCCCGACCGACATCGCGGACCGCACACCGAACCGCCGCGCCTCATAGGACGCGCTCGAGACGACGCCGCGCCCCTCCATCCCGCCGACGATGAGCGGTTTCCCAGCCAGCGACGGGTCGAAGAGGACCTCGACGGACGCGTAGAACGCGTCCATGTCGACGTGGAGGATGCGGGTACCGGTGTCGTCCGCGTCGTCCTGCGAGACGACGCGTCCCGTCCCGTCACCGCGTCCCATACCTCCATTGTCGACGATGCCGCCGACACCGCGCCCGGATCGGACGTCGGTGCGGCGGCATCATCGGACCGGGCTCAGGCCTGGCCGGCGCGCTCCAGGATCAGTTCCCGGACGCGTGCGGCATCCGCCTGGCCCTTCATCGCCTTCATGACGGCGCCGATCACGGCACCGGCGGCCTGGACCTTGCCGTCCTGGATCTTCGCGAGGACGTCGGGCTGGGCGGCGAGGGCCTCGTCGATCGCGGCGATCAACGCGCCGTCGTCCGACACGACCGCGAGCCCGCGGGCGTCGACGACCTCCTGCGGGGTCCCCTCCCCCGCGATGACACCCTCGAGAACCTGGCGCGCGAGCTTGTCGGTGAGCGTGCCGGCATCCACCAGCTTCTGGAGCTCGGCCACCGACTCCGGCGACACGAGAGCGGCGGGCTCGGCGCCCTGTGCGTTCGCGACGCGGGTGATCTCGCCCGTCCACCACTTGCGGGCGGATGCCGGTGAGGCGCCGGCGGCGATCGTCGCCTCCACCTCGGCGAGCAGGCCGCCGTTGGCGACGTCCTGGAACTCGAGGTCGGTGAAACCCCACTCCGTCTTCAGCCGCCGACGGTACACCGAAGGCGGTTCAGGGAGAGCAGCGCGCAGCTCCTCGATCAGCTCGGTGGACGGCTCGACCGGCAGGAGATCGGGCTCGGGGAAGTAGCGGTAGTCGTCGGCGTCCGACTTCGGACGGCCGGGCGACGTGCGGCCGGTGTCCTCGTGCCAGTGACGCGTCTCCTGCGTGATGGTGCCGCCGGCGGCGAGGATCGCTGCCTGACGCTGGATCTCGTACCGCACCGCACGCTCGACCGAGCGCATCGAGTTGACGTTCTTCGTCTCGGTGCGCGTGCCGAGCTTCTCCTGCCCACGCGGCCGCAGCGACACGTTCGCATCGCAGCGGAGGTTGCCGCGTTCCATGCGGGCCTCCGAGATGCCGAGCGAGCGCACGATGTCGCGGATCGCCGCGACGTAGGCCTTCGCGACCTCGGGCGCGCGGTGCTCCGCACCGAAGATCGGCTTCGTGACGATCTCGACGAGCGGCACGCCGGCGCGGTTGTAGTCGACGAGGGAGTACTCGGCGCCCTGGATGCGACCGGTCGACCCGCCCATGTGTGTGAGCTTGCCGGCATCCTCCTCCATGTGAGCGCGCTCGATCGGGATCTGGAAGACGTCGCCGCCCTCCAGCTCGATCTCGACGCTGCCCTCGAAGGCGATGGGCTCGTCGTACTGCGAGATCTGATAGTTCTTGCCGAGGTCCGGGTAGAAGTAGTTCTTCCGCGCGAAACGCGATGAGGGGGCGATCGAGCAGCCGAGGGCGAGGCCCAGACTGATCGAGTACCGCACGGCCGTCTCGTTGACGACGGGCAGCGACCCGGGCAGACCCATGTCGACGGGCGCGACCAGCGTGTTCGGCGCCGCGTCGTGGTTCGCCTCGTTGGCCGGGTTGCCGGCGGGCGAGAACATCTTCGTCTCGGTGTTGAGCTCGACGTGGACCTCGAAGCCGAGAACGGGCTCGAACAGCTCGAGTGCCTCGTCGAAGTCCATCAGCGCATCCTTGGCCATCAGCGGGCACCTCCGAGGATCGGGGCGCGGTCGAGGATCGGACCGCCCCAGCTGTCGACGAGCAGGGCTTCCAGTGCCGCGCCGACGCGGTAGAGACGAGCGTCTTTGCGCGCCGGGGCGACGAACTGGATGCCGACCGGAAGTCCGTCCTCGGCCGCGAGACCCGAGGGGATCGAGATCCCGGGGACGCCGGCGAGGTTCACCGGGATCGTCGTCACGTCGTTGAGGTACATCTGCAGCGGGTCGTCGAGCTGCTCGCCGAGCCGGAACGCCGTCGTCGGGGCGGACGGCGTAGCGATGACATCGACCTGTGCGAACGCCTGGTCGAAGTCGCGCTGGATGAGGGTGCGGACCTTCTGCGCACTGCCGTAGTAGGCGTCGTAGTAGCCCGCGGACAGCGCGTAGGTGCCGAGGATGACACGACGCTTGACCTCGTCGCCGAAGCCGGCGTCGCGGGTCGCGGCCATGACGTCCTCGACGGTGCCGCCGGGGACGTTCACGCGCATGCCGAAGCGGACCGAGTCGAATTTCGCCAGGTTGCTCGATGCCTCGGCCGGGAGGATCAGGTAATAGGCGGCGACACCGTACTCGAAGTGCGGTGCGCTCACCTCGACGATCTCGGCGCCGGCTGCCTCCATCGCCGCGAGCGACGCCCGGAACGACTCCGAGACACCGGCCTGGAATCCGCTGTCGTCGAGCTCGCGGATGACGCCGACCTTGAGGCCCTTAAGGACCTCGCCGGTCGCCCCTTCGCGCGCGGCGGCGGCGAAGGACGGCCACGCGTCGGTGAGAGACGTCGCGTCGTGCGGGTCGTGTCCGCCGATGACGTCGTGCAGGAGCGCCGAGTCGAGGACGGTACGCGACACGGGGCCGACCTGGTCGAGGCTCGAGGCCAGGGCGATGGCGCCGTAGCGGCTGACTCCGCCGTACGTGGGCTTCATGCCGACGGTGCCCGTCACGTGCGCGGGCTGGCGGATCGATCCGCCGGTGTCGGAACCGAGGGCGAGCGGCGCCTCGAAGGCCGCCACAGCCGCCGCCGACCCGCCGCCGGAGCCGCCGGGGATGCGATCGAGATCCCACGGATTGCGCGTGGGGCCATACGCGGAGTGCTCGGTGGACGATCCCATCGCGAACTCGTCCATGTTCGTCTTGCCGAGCGGGACGAGACCCGCGGCTCGGGAACGCGCGACGACGGTGGCGTCGTACGGCGACATGTACCCCTCGAGGATCTTCGACCCGCTCGTGGACGGCATGTCGGTCGTCACGAGGACGTCCTTGATGGCCAGTGGCACGCCGGCGAGTTCGCCGAGCTCCTCGCCGGCGGCGCGGCGACGGTCGATGTCCTGGGCGACCTCGATCGCGTGGTCGGAGACGTGGAGGAAGGCGTGCACGTCGCCGTCGACGGCGGCGATCCGGTCGAGATGGGCCTGTGTGGCCTCGACGCTCGAGAGCTCACCCGCGCGCAGCTGGGCGGCGAGATCGGCGGCGGTCAGCTTGAGGATGTCGCTCACTGCTCCTCCCCCAGGATCGCCGTCACGCGGAAGCGGCCGTCGGCGGCATCCGGTGCGTTCTGGAGCACTTCGTCGACCGTCAGCATGTCGCCGGGCACGTCGGGGCGGAACACGTTGCGGAGGGGGATCGGGTGGCTCGTCGCGGCGACCTCGGGAGTCGCGACCTCGGACACCTTGGCGATGTTGTCGACGATCGCATCGAGCTGACCGGTGAGACGCTCCACCTCCTCGTCGCTCAGCTGGATCCGGGCGAGCACGCCGAGATGGCGCACGAGATCGGGGGTGATTTCAGACACCCGGACAGTCTAGTTCGGGCCGCTCGCCCTCCCGAGCCCGCACCCTAGGCTGGGGACGTGACCGATTCGCTCTCCGCCGATCGCCCGTGGCTCTCCTCGTACGCTGAGGGCGTCCCTCTCGACCTGTCCCCGATCGACGGATCGTTGATGGACCTGCTGGACGAGTCCGCCCGCGATTACCCGGATGCCCCGGCGTTGCAGTTCTTCGGGCGCGAGACGACCTACGCCGCGCTGCACGACGCCGTGAACCGGGCCGCCGCGGGGTTGCGCGACCTGGGCGTGAAGAAGGGCGACCGCGTCGCGATCGTGCTGCCCAACTGCCCGCAGCACATCGTCGCGTTCTACGCCGTCCTGCGCCTGGGCGCGGTCGTCGTGGAGCACAATCCCCTGTACACACCGCGGGAGCTGCGGACTCAGTTCCAGGACCACGGCGCCCGCCACGCGATCGTGTGGGACAAGGTCGCGCCCACCGTGCAGGGCTTTCCGGCAGACCTCCAAGTCGATGCCCTCATCGCGGTGGACGTCACCCGAGCGCTGCCGCTGCACACGCGGCTCGCACTGCGGCTTCCGGTGAAGAAGGCGCGAGAAGCACGCGCGGCCCTGACGTCGCCCGCCCGCGGTGCGCTGTCGTGGGACGACCTCGTGAGGACGCCGGCACTGCCGGCATCCCACCCTGGTCCGCAGACTGACGACCTCGCGGTCCTGCAGTACACCTCGGGCACGACGGGCACACCGAAGGGCGCGATGCTGAGCCACCGCAACCTGCTGGCCAACGCCCGGCAGAGCCAGGCGTTCATCCCCGCGGTGCAGCGGGGCGACGGATGCGTCTTCTACGCCGTCCTGCCGATGTTTCACGCGTACGGGCTCACCCTGTGCCTCACCTTCGCGATGTCCATGGGAGCACGTCTCGTGCTGTTCCCGAAGTTCGACGCCGACATGGTGATCGACGCGATCAAGAAGCACCCGCCCACGGTCCTGCCCCTCGTCCCCCCGATCGCCGAGCGCCTGCTGGCACGGGCCCGCGAACGCGGGGCGTCGATCCGCGGCATCCGCATCGGCGTGTCCGGCGCGATGGCCCTCTCCCCTGCGCTGGTCGAACCGTTCGAGGAGGCGACCGGCGGGTATCTCATCGAGGGCTACGGGCTGAGCGAGTGCTCCCCCGTGCTGATGGTCAACCCACCGGCCGACAACCGGAAGGCGGGGACCATCGGCATTCCCATCCCTGGAACGGACGCACGAGTCGTCGACCCGGAGAACCCGTCCCGCATCCTCGGCGACGGCGAGCCGGGCGAGCTGGCCGTGCGCGGACCGCAGGTGTTCTCGGGGTACTACGGCAAGCCGGAGGAGACCGAGAAGGTGCTCGTCGACGGATGGTTCCACACCGGCGACATCGTCGAGCGCGACGCCGACGGATTCTTCCGGGTCGTCGACCGCCTCAAGGAGCTGATCGTCACCGGCGGATTCAACGTCTCGCCCTCCGAGGTGGAGGCCACCCTCCGGCAGCACCCTCTGGTGGCGGATGCCGCGGTGGTCGGGCTGCCCGATGCACACAGCGGCGAGCAGGTCGTCGCTGTGGTGATCCCCGCCCCCGGCGTCAGCGAGATCGACGTCGAAGACGTCCGCGCCTTCGCCCGCACGCGGCTGACCCCCTACAAGGTCCCGAAGCGGATCGAGACCGTGGATGAGCTCCCGCGCTCGCTCATCGGCAAAGTGTTGCGTCGGCAGGTGCGCGACGCGCTGCTCGCGAAGGGCGCCTGAGCCTCACTCCGCCGCCGGCGCCTCGCCCAGCGCGGCGGGTCCCTCGGTGACGAGGACGTGGAACTGGGCGGCGTCGATGATCCGGATGCCCAGGGCTTCCGCCTTCGCGAGCTTCGACCCGGCACCGGGTCCGGCAGCAACGAAGTCCGTCTTCTTGGAGACGCTCGACGCCGCCTTGCCGCCGGCCTGCATGATCGCCTCCTGCGCGCCCTCGCGGGTGTAGCCCTCGAGGGATCCCGTCGCGACGACCGTGACGCCCTCGAGCACACCGCCCGCCGCCGCGGCGGCGCCGGGACCGGGATGCCCGGGGGTCGACAGCCGCGCCCCCGCGGCCGTCCAGCGGTCCACGAGCTCGACGTGCCAGTCGAGGGAGAACCAGTCGGTGAGGGCGTCGGCGATGATGCCGCCGACACCGTCCACGGCGGCGAGCTCCTCCCGCGACGCGGCACGGATCGCATCGAGAGAGCCGAAGTACTGTGCGAGTGCGCGGGCGGCCACCGGACCGACGTGCCGGATGTTCAACGCGACGAGGAAGCGCCAGAGGTCCTTCGTCTTGGCCTTCTCGAGCTCGTCGATGAGGGTGAGCGCCTGCGCCGACGGCTGCGGTCCGGTGAGACCCTCCTTCTTCTCGGCGGCCGAGGGGTTTCGGCGGAACGGCGCGCGACGGACGACCTCTCCGGTGCTCTCGTCGACGCGCGGCTCTCCCGTCTCGGCGTCGCGGACGATCACCTCGATGGGAACAAGCCGGTCGACCGTCAGCTCGAAGAGCCCGGCTTCGGTGTCGAGCGCAGGCTGTTGCGGTGCCAGCGGCTGCGTCAGTGCCGCCGCCGTGACCTCGCCCAGCGCCTCGATGTCGAGCGCGCCACGCGAGCCGATGTGCTCGACGCGGCCCCTCACCTGGGCGGGACAGCCGCGCGTGTTGGGGCAGCGCAGGTCGATGTCGCCCTCCTTGGCGGGGGCGAGGGTCGACCCGCACTCCGGGCACGCGGTCGGCATGACGAATGCGCGCTCGCTCCCGTCGCGGAGTTCGGCGACCGGCCCCAGCACCTCGGGGATGACGTCTCCCGCCTTCCGGAGCACGATCATGTCCCCGATCAGCACGCCCTTGGCTTTGACGACCTCCTGGTTGTGCAGGGTCGCCTGGCGCACGACGCTGCCCGCGACGAGCGCCGGCTGCATCTGGGCGTACGGCGTCGCCCGGCCGGTCCGACCGACCGAGACGATGATGTCGAGAAGGCGGGTCTGCACCTCCTCGGGCGGGTACTTGTAGGCGATGGCCCAGCGCGGCGCACGGCTCGTCGCGCCCAGCTCGTCGTGGAGCGACAGCTCGTCGACCTTCACGACGATGCCGTCGAGTTCGTGCGCGACGGAGTGACGCTTCTCGCCATACTCGGCGACGAAGGCGAGGACACCGTCGATGTCGTCGAACGTCCGGGGGTAAGGGCTGACAGGCAGCCCCCACTCGGCCAGAAGGCCGTAGACCTCGCTCTGCGCCGCCACCGGCGGATCGGGCCACGCACCGATGCCGTGCACGTACATCCGCAGCGACGACAACCGCGCCTCGCCGGCTTCGAGTTCGAGCCCGGACTTCTTATCGAGCTGCTGCCGCAGACCGCCGCTGGCCGCGTTGCGGGGGTTGGCGAACGCCGGGAACCGACGGGCCGCGCTCTTCTGCGCCTTCTCCTCGTCGTAGCGCGGCCGGGAGGCGGCGTCCTCCACCACCCGGTCCCGCAGCCGCGCCTGCAGAGCGTTGAGCTCCTCGAAGGCGGCGACCGGGATGAACACCTCGCCACGCACCTCGACGAGAGCCGGATGTCCCTCCCCCGACAGTCGCTCGGGGATGCCGGAGACGCGCACCGCGTTGACGGTGACGTCCTCGCCGATCCGACCGTCGCCGCGGGTCGCAGCGGAGGTCAGCACACCGTTCTCGTACCGGAGCGAGATGGCGAGCCCGTCGATCTTGAGCTCCGTCAGCCACCGCACCTTCCGCCCCGCCGCCGCCTCGGCTTTGGCGCACCACTCGCGCAGTTCCTCGGGAGAGAAGACGTTGTCGAGGCTCAGCATCCGCTCGGCGTGCTCCACCGGCGCGAACATCGACGATTCGGCGGCACCCACCGTCTGCGTCGGCGAGTCCTGCCCCTGCAGCTCCGGGTGCGCGCGCTCGAGGGCCTCGAGACGGTGCATCCACTCGTCGTAGGTCGCATCGTCGACGAGGCCCACGTCGCCGCCGTAGTACGCCTCACGCGCACCGAGGATCTTCTCGGTCAGGCGAGCCGCCTCTTCGCGGGCCTCATCGAGCGTCAGTTCGGGGAGTTCTGCGTCAGCCACATCGACAGTGTAGGGAGGCCCGGCGACACCGCCGGGCCGCTGTCGCTCTCGCGCACGATGCGGTAGGCGAACGTCCCGGAGTAGCGGAACACCTCGCCCACCAGCGGCATCCGGAGCCGGACATCCACCCCCTGCCGGCCTCCCCCGGCGTCCGACTCGCGGACCTCGACCCCGGCGAGCGGAGGGAGCGGGACCCGGATGCCGCGGACCCACCAGGCCAGTCGCCGCGAGCGCAGCACCATGCCCCGCGGTGTCGCACTCGCCGACAGCCTGACCTCGAGACCACCGCGTCGGCCCAGCCGCTCGACGATCGCGCCCCTGTCCGCCCGCATCGTGTCCCGCATGACCCGCGTCACACGCGGGAATCCGAACCACCGGGTCCCTTCGAGCGAACCGTCGGGGCCGATCCGGTTCTCGACCACGAACGGCACGTCGCGGCCGCCTTCGGGGAAGAGCACATCGTGCCGCGCGGACCAGCGCAGCAGGGCACCGGCGACGCGACGATAGCGCGACCCCACCACCGAGTAGACCCCCTCGCCCACGCCGACGTGGCCGTCGGGGATCGCACCGAAGTACCGGCGCAGTACCGGAGGGAGGGTCTCCACCTCGGCCCCGAGGACACGCTCGTAGACGGAGAGGGCAGCATCCCGCTCGCCGGAGGTCATCTCGGCAATCTACCCGGGCCGCTGTCCGGTAGCGTCGAGGCATGCCCCGCCCCCGTGCCGTCGTCGCCGGTGCCGGCGGGTTCATCGGCCAGGCCCTGGTCTCCGCACTGGCGGGCGACGGGTACGACGTCGTCACGGTCGGACGCACCGCCCCTGTCGGCTGGGACGACCCCGGCTCGCTCGCACGCGCGGTCGACGGTGCGGACCTGCTCGTGAACCTCGCGGGAAAGTCGGTCGACTGCCGGTACACCGACCGCAATCGCGACGAGATCCTCCGTTCGCGCGTCGACACCACGCGCGCACTGCGGGAAGCGGTGACCGCAGCATCCACCCCGCCGCGGCTCTGGATCAACGCCTCGACCGCGACGATCTACCGTCACGCGATGGACCGTCCGAACACCGAGTCGGACGGCGCGCTCGGGCAGGGCTTCTCCGTCGACGTGGCGCGGTCCTGGGAGCGCGTGTTCTTCGCGGGAGACCTGCCGCACACCCGGCGGGTCGCGCTGCGTCTGGCGATCGTCGTCGGCGACGGACCCGCCACCCGCCTGCTGCTGACGCTCGCCCGCACCGGGCTCGGCGGCGCGCAGCACGACGGGTGGGTGCCGCCCCACCGCCGGTACCGGGGAATCGGCGACGAACCCACAGGCGGACGGCCTCCCTGGTATCGCACCCGAGGTTGGCAACGTTTCAGCTGGGTCCACATCGACGACGTGCTGAGCGCGGTCCGCTTCCTCATCGAACGGGAGGACATCGCCGGGGTCGTGAACGTGGCGGTGCCGGAGGCATCCGACAACCGCCGCCTCATGCGCACCCTGCGCCACGTGGTCGGGATGCCGGTGGGCCTTCCGTCGGCGCGTTGGATGCTCGAGATCGCGATGTGGGTGCTCCGGACCGAGCCGGAACTGATCCTCAAGAGCCGGTGGGTCGCACCGGCCAGGCTGCTCGACGCCGGATTCCGGTTCGCGCACACGGATCTGCGCGCCGCGCTCGACGGGGTCGAACGCGAGCGACGACTCAGACGGTCTGCGGGACGGCCGAGACGGTCCGCGCGATCGTGAACTGCCCGATGACCCGGGTCCGGTCGTACAGCACCGCCGTCTGACCGGGCGCGACGCCATCGAACGGTGCGTCGGGGACGACGGTGATCGAGCCGTCCGCGACGGTCGCGCGGGCGGGGACGGGTTCGGCGTGGGCGCGGATCTGCACGTCGCAGGCGAATGCGCCCTCTGCGGGCGGGCGTCCGGCCCAGCTGTGACGCTCTCCCGAGATCTCGGCCGTCGCGAGGGCCTCCTTGGGACCCACCACGACGGTGTTGGAGACGGGCCGCACCTCGAGGACGAACCTCGGCTTGCCGTCCGCAGCAGGGATGCCGAGCTGCAGCCCCCGACGCTGACCGACGGTGAACGCGTGGGCACCTTCGTGACGTCCGACGATCGTGCCGTCGCGGTCCACGACGTCGCCCTGTTCGGCACCGACCTTCTCGGCGAGCCATCCGCGGGTGTCGCCGTCGGGAATGAAGCAGATGTCGTGGCTGTCGGGCTTCTGCGCGACGGTCAGCCCGCGCTCCGCCGCCTCGGCACGCACGACCGCCTTGGACGGCGTGGTCCCGAGCGGGAAGTAGGTGTGCGCGAGTTGCTCGGCCGTGAGCACGCCGAGCACATACGACTGATCCTTCGCCTCGTCCGACGCGCGGTGAAGCTCGCGGCCGTCCGGCCCGTCGACGAGAGTCGCGTAATGGCCGGTGCAGACGGCGTCGAAGCCGAGCTCCAGGGCGCGTTCGAGGAGCGCTGCGAACTTGATCTTCTCGTTGCAGCGCATGCACGGGTTGGGTGTGCGACCCGCCCGGTACTCGCTGACGAAGTCGTCGATGACGTCGTCGCGGAAGCGCTCCGAGAAGTCCCAGACGTAGAAGGGGATGCCGAGCAGGTCCGCCGCCCGTCGGGCGTCGAGCGCGTCTTCGATCGTGCAGCAGCCTCGGCTCCCGGTGCGCAGCGTGCCACCGGCGCGCGAGAGAGCGAGGTGGACGCCGACGACGTCGTGCCCCGCCTCGACGGCGCGAGCCGCGGCGACGGCCGAGTCCACCCCACCGCTCATGGCTGCAAGTACGCGCATCGTTCCAGTCTACGAGCGTGCTGCCGCGCGGGCGCTGGATGCCGCCGCCCGACGGTACGCCTCAGGGAGTGCCGCGATGAAGGCATCGACGTCCGCGTCCGTCGTGGGACGCCCCAGGGTGACCCGCAGGACCGAACGCGCTTCCCGGTCGGTGCGGCCGAGGGCGAGCACGACGTGGCTCGGCTCGGCGACCCCCGCCTGACACGCCGATCCGGTGGAGACCTGCACGCCGGCGGAGTCGAGCAGGAAGAGGAGCGTCTCGCCGAGCGCGTCGGGGAACAGGAGGTGCAGGTGACCCGGCAGCCGCCGATCGGGCGAGCCGAGCAGACGCACCTGAGGCGCGACGGCGTGGACACCGGCCCGCAGACGTTCGGACAGCAGATGCAGTCGCACCGTCTCGGCATCCCGCTCCGCGGCGGTCAGTTCCAGCGCGACGGCGAGCGCGGCGGCACCCGCGACGTCCGGCGTCCCCGAACGGAGTCCCCGCTGCTGCCCTCCGCCATGGAGGACCGCGCCCATGCGGGCGTGACGGGAGACCACGAGGGCGCCGGTACCGACCGGTGCGCCGACCTTGTGTCCCGCCACACTCAGCGCGATGAGTCCGCCGCGGCCCGCACCTGGCCCGCGCAGCGTGGCGAAGTCGAGCGCGACATGGGCGATCGCGCCCACCGCGTCCAGATGCAGGGGGACATCCGCGGCCGCGGCGGATGCGCTCAGGGCGGTGACGTCCGATACGGTCCCGACCTCGTTGTTCGCGACGAGGGCCGTCGCGAGGGCTGCGCCGGGCAGTGCCGCCTCGAACGCTGCGACGTCGATCGCCGCGCTCTCGTCGATCGGCACGGGTCGCACCTCTGCGCCCTGGGCAGAGGCCAGCCACGCGACCGTGTCGAGGGTCGCGTGATGCTCCCCGTCGGGCAGGACGACCGCAGCCCGCTCCGGGTCGCGCGCCCACCAGGACCCCTTGAGCGCGAGGTTCACCGACTCCGTGCCACCCGAGGTCAGCACCACCTCGATCGGGTCGCACCCGAGCACGGCCGCGATCCGTTCGCGCGCGTCTTCGAGCACCCGTCTGGCCGCCTGGCCCGCGCCGTGCACCGACGACGCGTTCCCGGTGACCTCGGAGGCAGCGAGCCAAGCGTCGCGCGCCTCGGGCCGCAACGGAGTGGATGCCGCGTGGTCGAGATAGACCGCCATCACCCTCCGCCTGCCGCTGACCTACATCGCCTGGTTACTACTGTAGGACGCATGACCTCCGCTCCGGCCGGCCCGACGACCGCGGCGTCCGACACCCCCACCGCGGGGCTGCTCTCGGACGTGTACGACGACCTCGGCGTGCGCCTGCACGACGGCGGCGGGACGCTCCGTGTCTGGTCGGAGCACGCGACGGAACTCGAGCTCGTCGTCTTCGACGACGACGACCCCGACTGGATCGTCGACACCGTTCCGCTGACCGCCGTGGGCGGGGGCGTGTGGGAGGCGACGACGCCCGCGTTGCGGGTGGGGGTGACCTACAGCGTGCGGGTCGACGGGCCGCACGGACCCGGGATGACCTTCAACCCGGCCACGCTCCTCATCGACCCCTACGCGCGCGGGCTGTCCTCCCCCGGCATCCATTCATGGCGTTCGGTCGTGGTCGACGAGTGCTTCGACTGGGGGGACGTGCGCACGCCGGCGACCCCGCTCGATCGCACCGTCGTGTACGAGGCGCACGTCAGAGGACTGACGAAGCGGCATCCGGGCGTCCCCGCAGCGCTGCACGGCACGTATGCGGGCGTGGCGCACCCGGCGATGATCGAGCACTACCGGAGCCTGGGAGTCACGGCGATCGAGCTGCTTCCCATCCATGCGTTCGCGAGCGAGCCCCGCCTGCTGCAGCTGGGCTTGACGAACTACTGGGGCTACAACTCGGTCGGCTTCTTTGCGCCGCACGCGGCGTACGCGACGGCCACGGCGCAGGCCGAGGGGCCGACCTCCGTCCTGCGCGAACTCAAGGGGATGGTGAAGCTGCTGCACGCGGCCGGCATCGAGGTCATCCTCGACGTCGTCTTCAATCACACCTCGGAACAGGGTCTCGGTGAGCCGCGGTCGAGCTTCCGCGGCCTCGACAACCGCTCGTACTACCGGCAGGCGCAGGACGGCACCTACATCGACGTGACCGGCTGCGGCAACTCGCTCGACACCTCGACGGATGCTGCGGCCCGACTCGTCCTGGATTCGCTGCGCTATTGGGCGAACGACGTGCAGATCGACGGCTTCCGGTTCGACCTGGCGCCCGTCCTCGGTCGGGACCGTGCGCACACCTTCACGCCGGAGCATCCGCTCCTGCAGGCGATCATCGAGGACCCGGCGCTCGAGGGCGTCAAGATGATCGCCGAGCCCTGGGACGTGGGCATGGGCGGATGGCAGACGGGCGGATTCGGGCCCGGGTGGAGCGAGTGGAACGACCGCTACCGGGATCGTGTGCGCAATTTCTGGCTGAGCGACATCGACTACTCCCGACGCGCGGACATCACCCCCGTCGGCATCGGCGGATTCGCGACCCGACTGGCCGGCTCGGCGAACACCTTCAGCTCGGAACGTGGTCCCCTCGCGAGCGTCAACTTCGTCACGGCGCACGACGGCTTCACACTCCACGACCTGGTGTCGTACGACTCGAAGCGCAACGACGCCAACGGCGAGCACGGGCGCGACGGCGCCGACACCAATCGGTCGTTCAATCACGGGTTCGAGGGACCCACCGACGACGAGGGCGTCCTCGCCGCGCGCCGGAGAGCCATGCGCAACCTCCTCGGCACCCTTCTGCTGTCCGCGGGTGTCCCGATGCTGACGGCCGGCGACGAGACGGGACGCACGCAGAACGGCAACAACAACGCGTACTGCCACGACTCGGCTCTCACCTGGTACGACTGGTCGCTGCAGCCCTGGCAGGAGGACCTCCGTGCCCACGTCGAGGTGCTCACCCGCATCCGCCGCGAGAACCCGGCGCTGCGACCGGTCCGATTCGCGCACGCGGAGAAGACGGTCCCCGGGGCGTCCGTCATCGACTGGTACGACGAGGGCGGGCACACGATGTCGGTCGAGCAATGGACCGACCCTTCCCACCGGACACTGCAGTACGACGCCCGCTCGACCCCGGAGAACGAGGCGGCCAACCGGACCCTGCTGGTCGTCCACGGCCGTGAGAGCGACCTGGACATCACCCTGCCGTCGCTCGAGGGGATCACCCGGTTCGTCCCGCTGTGGTCCAGCGTCGACGAGCGACCGCAGAGTGATGCCGTCCCGCTCTCCCCCGGCGACGGGTTCACGGCGACGGGGCCGTCAATGTACCTGTTCCGGGCCGAGTGATCCAGGCCGTTTCGAGCCTCGTCCGCCACCGGTAGGTTCGGAACGTGGCCACACAGATCTCCCCCGCTTCCGTCCGCAGCTCCGCAGAGATCCCGGTCCGGCCGGTGAAGGCGTCCAGGAAGGACGCCGGCATCCGCAACGGCCGCATCCCGATCGCCTCCCATCGACCGAGCGTGCCCGGCGGGCGATTCGCCCCGACCGCCTTCGTGGGCGAGGCCGTGCCCTTCACGGTCGCCGCCTTCCGCGAGGGGCACGATCGCATCGGCGTGCATCTGCGATTGACCGCACCGTCGGGAGCCGTCACCCTCCACCGGTTGACACCCCTGGACGACGGGTTCGACACGTGGCGTGTCGTGGTCGCTCCCCTCGAGCAGGGCACGTGGAAGTTCCGCTTCGAGACCTTCGGTGACGACTACGCGACCTGGCGGCACGCCGCAGAGCTGAAGATCGCCGCCGGCGTCGATCCGATCCTGATGCGCGAGATGGGCGCCCGACTGTTCGAGCGGGCCGCCGCCGAGAAGACGCGTCCTGCGGACGAGCGCACTGCGCTGACGACAGCTGCACAGGCGCTGCGGGATGACGCGGTGGACGACGCCGCCGCACTGATCGTCGTCCGCGATCCAGGACTGGCCCGTGCCTTCGCCGATCGTCCGGCGACGTCCCTGCACACCCTGCACGAGGAGAACACGCTGCTCGTCGAGCGCGAACGTGCCGGCGTCGGAGCCTGGTACGAGTTCTTCCCGCGTTCCGAGGGTGCCGTCCGTCTCCCGGACGGGGGCGTGCGGAGCGGCACCTTCCGCACCGCGATCGACAGGCTGCCGGCTGTCGCCGACATGGGGTTCGACGTCGTCTACCTCCCGCCGATCCATCCGATCGGCGAGGTCAACCGCAAGGGTCCGAACAACACGCTCGAGGCGGGCCCGGGCGACCCCGGCTCCCCCTGGGCCATCGGTTCCGCCGACGGCGGGCACGACACCGTCCACCCCGACCTCGGCACGCTCGAGGACTTCCGCGCGTTCGTGGACGCCGCGAACAGGCTCGGGCTCGAGATCGCCTTGGATCTCGCCCTTCAGGCCGCACCCGACCACCCGTGGGTGACCGAGCACCCGGAGTGGTTCACGACCCTCCCCGACGGGTCGATCGCGTTCGCGGAGAACCCGCCGAAGAAGTACCAGGACATCTATCCCATCAACTTCGACAACGACCCGGTGGGCATTCGAGCGGAGGTGCTGCGCATCGTGCAGCACTGGATCCGTCAGGGTGTGCGCATCTTCCGCGTCGACAACCCGCACACGAAACCGCTGCAGTTCTGGGAGTGGCTCATCCGCACAGTGAACGCGGAGCACCCGGACGTGGTCTTCCTGGCGGAGGCCTTCACCCGCCCGATTCCGATGCGAGCGCTCGCGCAGAGCGGCTTCCAGCAGAGCTACTCCTACTTCACCTGGCGCAACACGAAGACCGAGCTCGAGGAGTTCTTCGCGTCCATCTCGGATGAGACGGCCGACTTCATGCGGCCGAACCTCTTCGTGAACACCCCCGACATCCTCACCGAGTACCTGCAGTTCGGAGGTCGCCCGGCGTACCGCATCCGCGCCGCTCTCGCGGCGACAGCGGGGGCGAACTACGGGGTCTACGCGGGCTACGAGCTCTACGAGAACGTCGCCCGCCCCGGCTCCGAGGAGAACATCGACAACGAGAAGTACGAGTACAAGTTCCGCGACTGGACCGCGGCCGAGGCCGCGGGCGATTCGCTGGCGCCCTACCTGCGGCGACTGAACGAGATCCGCCGGGCCCACCCCGCGCTGCGTCAGCTGCGTGGACTGCACCTGCAGGGCGCCGACGATGACGCGATCCTCGCGTACGTGAAGCACCTCCCGGGTGCGCTGTCCGCCTCCGGCGCATCCGACACGATCATCGTGGTGGCGAACGTCGACCCGCACTCGACGCGCGAGACCACCGTCCACGTGGACTCGCAGATCTGGGGTCTGCCACGCGGGCACGACTACGACGTCGAGGACCTCATCACCGGGGCGCACTGGACGTGGAACGAACACAACTACGTCCGACTCGACGCGTTCGCCGAACCTGTCCACATCCTCCACGTGAAGGCACGCTCATGACCCGTCCCGCTGACTCGATCCTGGATGCCGTGGGTGCCGGCGCCTACCATGCGCCGCACGACATCCTCGGCCCGCACGCCGAGGGCGACCACTGGGCGATCCGGGCACGCCGCCCCTTCGCGCAGACCGTGACCGCTGTCCTCGCCGACGGCACGCGCGTCGAGCTCGAGCACCTCCACGCGGGCGTATGGGAGGGATCCGCTGCGGCGCAGCCGACCGCCTACGACATCGTCGCCACCTACGAAGGCGCCCCCGACTACCGCGTCGACGACCCCTACCGTCACCTGCCGACACTCGGCGAGGTGGATCTGCACCTCATCCGCGAAGGTCGTCACGAGCAGTTGTGGACGGTCCTGGGCGCGCATGTGCGCCACTACGACGCCGTCAGCGGCGTCTCGTTCGCCGTGTGGGCTCCCAACGCCCGGGCCGTCCGCGTCGTCGGGGATCTGAACGGCTGGGACGGGACGCAGCACGCCATGCGCTCGCTCGGTTCCAGCGGCGTCTGGGAACTCTTCGTCCCGGGCATCGGTGTGGGCTCGGCCTACAAG
The DNA here is from genome assembly GCF_023715745.1 of Microbacterium oleivorans. GTDB lineage: Bacteria > Actinomycetota > Actinomycetes > Actinomycetales > Microbacteriaceae > Microbacterium > Microbacterium oleivorans_D. The sequence continues at coordinate 480,999 of NZ_JAMBOV010000003.1, forward strand.
TTCGAGATCCTCACGGCTGCAGGGCACTGGGTCATGAAGGCGGACCCGATGGCCCGTCGTGCCGAAGTGCCGCCGGCGACGGCATCCGTCGTCACCGACAGCGAGTACACGTGGTCCGACGATGAGTGGATCGCCGCCCGCGCGTCGGGCTCCGTGCACGACAAGCCGATGACGACGTACGAGCTGCACCTGGGATCATGGCGTCCCGGTCTCGGCTATCGCGAGGCCGCCGACGAGCTCGTCGAGTACGTCGGAGCTCAGGGCTTCACGCATGTCGAGTTCCTGCCCCTGGCCGAGCACCCCTTCGGCGGGTCCTGGGGCTACCAGGTCACGGGCTACTACGCCCCGACGAGCCGGTTCGGCACCCCCGACGACCTGCGCTACCTCATCGACCGCCTCCACCAGGCCGGCATCGGCGTCATCATGGACTGGGTCCCTGGGCACTTCCCCAAGGACGAGTTCGCCCTCGCCCGGTTCGACGGGGCTCCGCTGTACGAGCACCCGGACCCCCGCCGCGGCGAGCACCGCGACTGGGGCACCTACATCTTCGACTACGGCCGCAACGAGGTCCGGAACTTCCTCGTCGCGAACGCCCTCTACTGGTTCGAGGAATTCCACGTCGACGGTCTGCGGGTCGACGCCGTGGCCTCGATGCTCTATCTGGACTACTCCCGCGAAGAGGGGCAGTGGGAGCCCAACATCCACGGCGGCCGCGAGAACCTGGAGGCGATCCGCTTCCTGCAGGAGGTGAACGCGACCGCGTACAAGCGGCATCCCGGCATCGCGATGATCGCCGAGGAGTCGACGAGCTTCCCCGGTGTGACCGCTTCGACCAGTCAGGGCGGGCTCGGCTTCGGGTTCAAATGGAACATGGGGTGGATGAACGACTCCCTGGTCTACATGGGCCGCGACCCGCTGTACCGGTCGCACCACGAGGGCGAGCTCTCGTTCTCGTTCGTCTACGCGTTCAGTGAGAACTTCGTCCTGCCGATCAGCCACGACGAGGTCGTGCACGGCAAGGGGTCGCTGTTCACCCGGATGCCGGGCGATCACTGGCAGCAGCTCGCCAACATGCGTGCGTTCCTCGCGTACATGTGGGGGCACCCGGGCAAGCAGCTCCTGTTCATGGGGCAGGAGTTCGGTCAGATGTCGGAGTGGTCCGAGGGTCGCGGCCTCGACTGGTGGATGCTGGACCAGCCCGCTCACCAGCAGTTGCAGCACTTCGTCGCCGCGCTCAACCACACGTATCGGGATGAGGCCCCCCTGTGGTCGCGCGACAGTGACGGGGCGGCCTTCTCCCGCGTGTGGCCGCACACGCCCGACAGCAGCGTCCTGGGCTTCGCACGGCGCGACCACGACGGCGGCACCGTCGTCGTCCTGTGCAACTTCGCGGGGGCTCCCCGTCACGACGTGCGGGTGACACTGCCCGAGACGGGTGCCTGGGCGGAGATCCTCAACAGCGACGCGCAGGAGTTCGGCGGGTCCGGTGTCGGCAATTTCGGCGGGGTGACGACGGATGCCGACGGCACCGCCACCCTCGTGCTGCCGCCGCTCGGCGTGCTCTGGCTCCGCCACCGTCACGGCGACTGACGTTCCGGGTCCGGGCTGCGGCCCGGACCCGGAAGGGCGTCAGAACAGCAGGCTGGCGAGCCGGCCGCGGGCGCGGATGACCCGCGGGTCGGCGTCCCCGACGACGCCGAAGAGCTCCAGGAGTCGTTCCCGGACGGGGGCGCGCTCCTCCGACGGAAGCGCCGCGAAGAGGTCGAGCAGGCGGCCGAATGCGTCGTCGACGTGGCCTCCGGCGAGGTCCAGATCGGCGACGGCGAACTGTGCGTCGACGTCCCGCGGGCCGGCCGCGGCCGCAGCCCTGGCCGCGGCGAGGTCGAGGTGCTGCACACGCGAGAGCAGGTGCACCTGCGCGAGGCCCGCCTTCGCGTCCTCGTCGCGGGGGTTCTCGCTCAGCGCCTGCTCGTACGCACGCGCGGCGGCGTCGTAATCGCCCGCTTCGATGGCGTCGAAAGCAGCCTGGTGCAGCGGCGGGAGGGCCGGAGCCGACGCCTCGCCGTCCGTCTCGGCGCCCTCGACGGGCACCGTACCGGTCACGCCGTGCTGTGCGGCCAACTGGAGCAGCTGCGTGAAGACCTCGCGAACCTGAGCCTCGGGCACCGCCCCCGTGAAGAGCTGGACGGGCTGCCCGGCGACGAGCGCGACGACGAGCGGGATGGACTGCGCGCGGAAGCTCTGAGCCAGCTGCGGGTTCGCGTCCACGTCCACCTTGGCGAGCACGAGGCGTCCGCCGAGCTCGTCGACGAGCTTCTCGAGGATCGGGCTCAGCTGCTTGCAGGGACCGCACCACTCCGCCCACAGGTCGACGACCACGGGAACGGTCCGAGAGAGCTCGAGGACCTGTCCGAAATCAGCATCCGTGACGTCGAAGACCAGACGGGATGCGGGGGGCTGTCCGGCCGCGGGTGCGCCTGCGTCGGGCGGGGCGGTCGGCCGGTTGCGGAGGGACGAGAGGTCGACGGCGCCGCGCAGGACGGCTCCGGGTGCGGGGGTGCTCACTCTTTTTCAACCACCTTGGCGTCGAGGACGTTGGAACGGGATGCGAGCAGCTGGATCTTGTCGTTGGACCCTTGAGCGGGGACGAAGAAGTACAGCTGATCGGTGTAGCGGGTCTGGAACCCGGTGCTCGATTGCGAGACGCCGGACAGGGCCTTCACAACGACGTTCTCCCCCAGTTTGATGACGGCGTCGTCGTTGGTCGGTACGGCGGTCTCGTTCTCCGTCACAGTGACGGCGACGATGGCGCCGCTGTCGAGGGTCACGAGCGACAACGGCTCCGAGTCGCCCGGTTCGGCGAGGAACGACACCCGGCCGGTCTCCTCGCCCGTCTCGTTGAACTTCTTGAGCACCGCCGCGCGGTTCTCGGCGACGAGAGAACGGAACGTGTCCGTCTCCTTGTCGAACAGGGCGGCGTACTCGCTCTTGTCCCCCTTGTCCAGGACGTCCGCGTAAGCGGCGGCCAGATTCTCGGGGGGCATGAGGAGGAAGGGCGAATTGGGCTCGACGGCGACGGCGCCCACGTACTCCGCGGCGAGGTTCATCGTGGCGTCGGCGCGGAGGCTGGAGATGTAGGCGACCTTGTACTCGGCCCACGGGTCGCTCTGCGTCGCGGTCACCACCGTGGCGACGCCGTCCGCGTCCTCGACGACCGCCATGAACATGCGCGGCCAATCGTTCTTCGCCTGCGGCAGGAGCGCCGTCATCTTCCCGGCCGGGATGGCCGGCAGCGCGTCCGCGTCGGGGAGCTCGGTGCGAAGCCGGTAGTTGGTCTCCCGCTCCACAAGCGCCGGCCCCGTGAGGCGTTCCGCCGCCGCCTTCGGGTCCTTCGCCTCATCCGCGGCGGCGACCTGCTCGGCGATCCTGCCGAGGATCCGCTCGGCCTGCGTCTTCGTGACCGCGGGTGCGCCCTGCCCTTCCGGGACGATGACGGATGCCGTGGGCGACGGGGTCGCGTCGGGCTGAAGGTCCGGCCACGCGTCCGGCGAGCATCCGGTCAGGGCGATCCCTCCGACCAGGAGCGCGGAGATCGCCACCAGGGACCGCCGACCGCGTCCGAGACGGCGACGGGCCGGAGCTGCGGCGATCACGCCCTTGTCCGCTTCCTCGACCGACAGGTCGATCGGCTGCGTGGCCGTGATCGGAAGGCCCTTCCGCCGCGGACCCCGGGAGCGACGAACGTGACGCAGCGCGAGGACGTACAGCACGAGGCCGACGACCGCCATGAGGATGCCGCCCGCCAAGAGCGGCCCCGCCCACGGCGTCGTGACCCCGGTGGGCCAGGTGATGCTCATCGCCGCGGGAGCGGCTGACGTCCCGTCGGAGGCGACCAGCACGCTCATGTCATCCGGCAGACGAAGCGTCGTGGCGAGGGAGCCGTCCTGCTCGAACTCGTCCAGCCAGAGATCGGAGCCGGCGGGAGCTGCCGTCGGCGAGCCGTCCTCGACGGGCGCGGTCGCCGCCACGTCCTCGGAGACCGCCTGCCCCTCCGCGCCCAGCGTCACGTGGACGTACTCGGTGGGGGCCAGCCACGCCGTGACGTCCTGCGTCCTGGCGTAGGCGGCGAAGACCGGTCCGTCGCCGTCGACCCGGAGCGTCTGCGCGCCCGCGCGGCTCGCGAGGACAGCGCCGTCGATGAGGACGAAGGGAGCGTCGGCATCCGTGGTGATCGTCGTCGTCTCCGTCGCGGGTGCCTCGAGGATCGTGCGCTGGGCGACGCCTGCACCGATCATCAGCGTGGCAAGTACGAAGGCGATGATCGCCCACACGAATCTCACGAACCGTCGCCCTCCTCCAGCCGGCATCGGGGTGCGCGGCCGATCATTCGACATTCCAGCCTAGCGAACGGTGCTGGCAAACGCGTGGGAGGGCGTCGCTCCCGCATCGAGCACCGTCCGCGAACTAGGGTGAGTGCAGACCTGGGAAAGGGCATCGTGAAGATCCAGCATCCGTTCCGCACTGCGCTGATCGCCACGCTCGGCGTGGGTGTCGGCATCCTCATCCTCACCGGTGTGCAGACCCTTTCGACCGTGCTCCTCTACATCGGCACGGCGCTGTTCCTGGCCCTGGGCCTCGATCCGGTCGTCTCCTTCTTCGAGCGACGCGGGCTACCGCGCTGGGGCGCTCTGCTGGCGACGTTCGCGGCCCTGCTGGCCGTGGCGACGGCACTCGTGCTCATCGTCGTACCCGTCCTCGTCGATCAGATCGCGAAGCTCGTCCAGCAGATCCAGAAATTGGTGGAGAGCGCCATCGACCAGGAATGGAATCCGGTGACCGTCGCGCGCGACTGGTTGTCGCACACCTTCCCGCTCCTGCAGGTCGACATGGTGCTCGGCTACGTCAACGACTGGTGGAACGGACTCGACTTCGCGGACATCGGCGCCTCGCTGGGCACGGGCCTGCTGTCCTTCGGCGCAGGCATCGTGGCGACGGCCACGGGCACGATCATCGTGCTCATCCTGACCATCTACTTCACCGCCTCGATGCGCTCCCTCAAGCGCTCGGTCTATCAACTCGCGCCGGCCTCCAAGCGGGAGCGGTTCGTCAACCTCTCCGAGCAGATCACGGCGTCCGTCGGCTATTACGTGATGGGCCAGGTCGTGCTCGGGGCGATCAACGGCATCCTCAGCGCGATCTTCCTGACCATCATCAAGGCGCCGTTCCCCGCCGTGCTGGCGGTGATTGCGTTCTTCTTCTCGCTGATACCGCTCGTGGGGACCCTGACGGGGTCGGCCATCATCGTGCTCGCCTGTCTCGGTCTGGCGTCGCCGCTCACGGCCCTCGTCGCGCTCATCTGGTACCTCGTCTACATGCAGCTCGAGGCCTACTTCCTCTCGCCGAGGATCATGAGCCGTGCGGTATCGGTACCCGGCGCGGTCGTCGTCATCGCGGCGCTCGCCGGCGGGTCACTGCTCGGCCTGCTCGGAGCGCTCATCGCCATCCCGGTCGCGGCGAGCGTCCTGATCATCTATCGCCAGGTGCTGATCCCCCGCCAGAACGAACTCTGATCAGGCGATCCGCCAGCACGCGGTGTGCCAATGGCGCCGCGCGGCGAGATCGGCGGCATCCCCCAGCACACCGTCGGCACGCCAGACGACGACGTGGGCCGTGCCGGCCGGAACCGTGCGACCGCATCCCGGACAGACGTAGTCCTTCTGCGCTTGCTGCGCGGACACCGGCTGCACCGTCCATTCCACGCCCCGCCGTTGCTCGGTGCGCTTCCAGCCGGCGAGCAGACGGTCGAAGGAGGCGTCAGGGGCGCTGGGCTTGCGCCGGTTGGACCGCGGCACGAGTCAGTACCAGCCCGAACGCTGCGACTTCCCCCACGCACCGCAGGGAGTCCCGTAGCGACCCTGGATGTACCCCAGGCCCCACGTGATCTGCGTGGCGGCATTCGTCTCCCAGTCCGAACCGACCGAGGACATCTTGCGTCCAGGCAGAGCCTGCGGGATGCCGTACGCACCGCTCGAGGCGTTGTAGGCATTCACTCGCCAGCCGGATTCCTTCTTCCACAGTGCGACGAGGCACGCGAACTCGGAATCTCCCCAGCCCCGGGCCGTCACCATGTCGTACGCGATGGCCTGCGCGCTCCCGGGGTTCGGGGACACGAACGGCGGCGACCAGGATGAGGAACGCGTCGAGGCCGACGACCGACTCTGCGTCGGCGTGGGGGTGGGAGTCGGGGTGACGTAGACCGTGTACTCGCTCGCGCGCTCCAACTCGACGGCTGGTGCGTCACCCGCCTGATACCGCTGCGCATCCTGCACGGCCGACGCGTACAGGGACAGCGGGTCGAGTTCGGTCGCCTCGGCAGGGTTCGGGAAGGAGACGAGCGGCACCAAGGTCGCACCGACGAAACCCGCGGTGGCCAGCACCGAGAACGCGGCCAGCACGCCGCGGCGGCGGGACCATCGGGCGGCACGGGCCGACCGCCGGGAGCGTCGGACGGATCGCGTCGCGACGCCGGCGCGCGATGGAAGGATCTCGTTGCCGGTGGTCACAGTGTCCCGATCATATCGACGTCGCGAAACACTCGCCACGCCGTCATCCGACGGACTGCATGACGTCGACGACGGCGTCGAGGACGGCGTCCACCTGCGCCTCGTCGTATCCGCGGAGCTGCATGCGGAACGCAACGGAACGGACCTGCTCGATCGTGAGGCCCTCCCCCGATTCGAGGTAGCGGGCGATCCTGCCCGCGACCAGGTCGACCTCGTCGACGCGATAACCGAAGCGGAGCGGCGAGACCCGACGGAAACGGTGACGCGGCTTCCGGGACAGGCGATCGAGGATCTCCTGCGCCAGCGCCCGGGACGCGCCCACCCACGCGCGAGCGCCGCGCTGCGTCATGGCCGCCACTCGCTCGCGCTGCGCGAACGCGTCCTCGATCCGCGCTAGGGCGGCATCGACCGCCTCGATCGCGTAACCGTCCCTCACGAGGGGGAACGCGACGGCGCGGACATCGCCCGAAGTGAGCGACGCATCGTCGGACTCGAAAGCCGTCCGGGCCGATGCGAGGAAGTCGTCGACCGCACGGGGAGCATACCCCTTGCGTCGTCCGGCGGTCCTCGGGAAGGCGGCGGGTGAGGTCAGGTCGGTCATGCCAGTCCGCTCAAGGGGGTCAGGAGGATGTACAGGGCCAGACCCGGGACGAGCGAGGGGAGGATCGAGTCGAGGCGGTCGAGCACTCCCCCATGACCGGGCAGGAAGGAGCTCATGTCCTTGATTCCGAGATCGCGCTTGATGAGGGACTCGCCGAGATCGCCCACGGTCGCCGAGACGAGGATCGCGAGGCCCAGCACCAGACCCGCCCACAGCGGGATCTGCAGCATGAGGACGCCGAGCAGACCACCGGCGACGAGGCTGACGACGACGGCCCCGGCGAAACCCTCCCAGGTCTTGTTGGGGCTGATGCGCGGCGCCATCGGATGCCGACCGAAGGCGACCCCGCTGGCGTAAGCGCCGGTGTCCACCGAGACGGCGATGATCAGGACGGCGAGCAACCACAGCTCACCGTGGTCCTGGCGCAGGATGACCAGGGCGAGACTCCCGTGGAAGACGACGTAGACCTGGACGAGTCCGCTCGCCAGGACGTCGGTGACGACGTCGCCGTAGCGGCGGCCGTCTCCGGCGGCCATCTGGGCGATGAGACGCCACACCACGACGAGGACCACGGCGGCAAAAAGCACGAACCACTGGGTCAGGTATCCGACGAACGCGGCACTGAGGACCAGCGCACCGCCGACGAGCTGCGGCGCGAGATCGACTCTGCGACCCGACGCCTGCAGCGCGCGGGTGAACTCGAAGGCGCCGAGAAGACACAACGGCACCGCGAACGCGATGAACGCCCACTTCCAGAACAGGAGCGAACCGAGCACGATAGCGCCGATGCCGAGGCCGATGAGTGTCGCCATGATGAGGTTGCGGCCCGACCGCGCATTGATGCGGTCGTTGGCCTCCTCGAACTCGACCCGGGCGCGCTCGATCTGACTCTCGAACTCGCTCCGCGCAGCTCTCACATGGGACTGGAATGAGGACGGGTCGCCCGAGACCTGGCTCCCACGCCTCAGATCGGATCGGCTCGGGGGCGTATCCGGTCCGACCGCGCTCCCCGATGCGTCTTCGGACATGGCGCTGTCAGACCTCGAGGAGTTCTGCCTCTTTGCGCTTCAACGCGTCGTCGATCAGCTCGACGTGCGTCTTGGTCACCGCGTCGAGCTCCTTCTCGGCCCGAGCGAGGTCGTCATCGCTCACCTCGCCCTTGAGTGCGTCGAGCTCGTCCTTCGACTTACGACGGATGCCGCGGACGTGCACCTTCGCGTCCTCCGCCTTGCTCTTGACGAGCTTGACGTACTCCTTGCGGCGGTCGGCGGTGAGCTCGGGCATCGTCACGCGGACGATGTTCCCGTCGTTCGTGGGATTCGCGCCGAGGTTCGGCATGTCCCGCACCGCCTGCTCGATCGCCTTCAGCGCCGACTTGTCGTACGGCGTGATGACCAGCGTGCGCGCCTCCGGCGCGTTGAGCGAGGCGAGCTGTGCGAGCGGGGTGGGCGTGCCGTAGTACTCGACCTGGACCTTCTGGAAGAGCTGCGGGTTCGCCCGTCCGGTGCGGACGGTCGAGAAGTCCTCCTTGGCGGCCTCGACGGCGCGGTCCATACGGGTCTTCGTGTCGGCCAGGATGTCGGCGATCACGGTCTCTCCATTCGTCGGTACGTCCGATCCAGTCTAGTCGGCGGCGCCCCCTGCCTCAGACGCTGACGAGGGTGCCGATCGATTCTCCGAGGAGCGCGCGGGTCACGTTGCCACCGGGCTCCATGCCGAACACCCGCATACCCATGCCGTTGTCCATGCACAGGCTGAACGCCGTCGAATCGACGACCTTCAAACCGCGCTGCAGCGCGTCCCGATAGGTGATCGTGTCGAGCTTCTCTGCGGAGGCATCCGTCCTCGGGTCGGCCGTGTACACACCGTCCACCCCGTTCTTGGCCACGAGGACCTCGACCGCACCGATCTCGAGCGCGCGCTGCGCAGCCACCGTGTCGGTCGAGAAGTACGGCAGACCGGCGCCGGCACCGAAGATCACGACGCGTCCCTTCTCGAGGTGACGCTCCGCTCGACGCGGGATGTACGGCTCAGCGACCTGGGTCATGGAGATCGCGGACTGCACGCGGGTGGCAGCCCCGGCCTGCTCGAGGAAGTCCTGGAGGGCGAGGGCGTTCATGACGGTGCCGAGCATGCCCATGTAGTCGGCGCGTCCGCGGTCCATGCCGCGCTGGCTCAGTTCGGCGCCCCGGAAGAAGTTGCCACCGCCGACGACGACGGCGACCTCGACCCGGTCCACGGCCGCGGCGATCTCCTGGGCGATCTGGCTGACGACATCGGGATTGACGCCCAGCTGACCTGCGCCGAACGCCTCGCCGGACAGTTTCAGGAGGACGCGGCGGCGTCCGGTGTTCTCGTCGATCACGCGGGATTCCTCTCGTCTAGGGGAGACTATCGAACGGCATGGAAAAGGGGTTCGCATCGTGTGATGCGAACCCCTCTCTCATGTGCTTACGCGCCGACCTTGAAGCGGGCGAAGCCGGTGACCGTGATCCCGGCGTCGGACGCGACCTTCGCGACGGACAGCTTGTTGTCCTTGGCGTAATCCTGGTCGAGCAGGGCGACCTGCTTGAAGAACGCGTTCACGCGACCCTCGACGATCTTCGGGAGGGCAGCCTCGGGCTTGCCCTCGTTCCGGGAGATCTCCGTGACGATCTCGCGCTCCTTCTCGACATCCGCCTCGGGCACCTCGTCGCGCGACAGGTACGTCGGGTTCGCGAACGAGATGTGCTGCGCGATCGAACGAGCGGTCTCGGCGTCGTCGCCCGAATAGCCGACGACCACGCCGACCTGCGGCGGCAGGTCCTTGCTGGTCTTGTGGAGGTAGACCTGGAAGGCGTCGCCGGAGAGCGTGCGCACGCGGCGCAGCTCGACCTTCTCGCCGATGATCGCGGCCTCGTCCGAGATGAGGTCGGCGACGCTCTTGCCACCGGCGTCGGCCGCGAGAGCCTCCTCGGCGGAATCGGCGCCTGCGGCAGCGGCCGCGTCGAGGACCTTCTCGGACAGGGCGATGAACCGGTCGTTCTTGGCGACGAAGTCGGTCTCGGTGTTCAGCTCGATGAGCGTGACCTTGCCGTCCTGCTCCTTCGCGGCGACGAGGCCCTCGCTCGTCGAGCGGTCGGCACGCTTCGCGTTGCCCTTCGCGCCCTTGAGACGGAGGATCTCGACGGCCTTCTCGAGGTCGCCGTCGGCCTCCTCGAGCGCCTTCTTCGTGTCGACCATTCCCGTGCCGAGCTGCTCGCGCAGCGCCTTGATGTCGGCGATGGTGAAGTTTGCCATGGGTGGCGGCTCCTCAGTAGTTGGGGGTGTGTTTCGAGTCGCCTGAGCCCCGCGGGTGGCGGGGCTCAGGCGGGACGATCACTCGGCGGACTTCGCCTCGGTGGTCTCCTCAGCGGCGGGAGCCTCGGCGGTCTCCTCGGCCGCGGGGGCCTCGGCCGGAGCCTCAGCCTGCTCGGCCGGGGCGGACTCGAGCAGCTCGCGCTCCCAGTCGGCCAGCGGCTCGGCCTCGGCCGACTCGTCGGTCGGGTTGTGACGCTGGATGAGACCCTCGGCGGCGGCGTCGGCGATGATGCGCGTCAGCAGGCTGACCGAGCGGATCGCGTCGTCGTTGCCCGGGATCGGGAACTGGAACTCGTCGGGGTCGGCGTTCGTGTCGAGGATGCCGATGACGGGGATGCCGAGCTTCTTGGCCTCGTCGATGGCGAGGTGCTCGCGCTTGGCGTCGACGACCCAGATGGCCGACGGCGTCTTCTGCAGGTTGCGGATACCGCCGAGCGACTTGTGCAGCTTGTCGAGCTCGCGCTTCTTGAGGAGGAGCTCCTTCTTGGTGAAGCCGCTCTCGGCCGGGTTCTCGAAGTCGAGCTCCTCGAGCTCCTTCATGCGCGCGAGGCGCTTGGAGACCGTCGAGAAGTTGGTGAGGAGGCCACCCAGCCAGCGCTGGTTGACGAAGGGCTGACCGACACGGGTGGCCTGCTCGGCGATGATCTCCTGCGCCTGCTTCTTGGTGCCGACGAAGAGGATCGTGCCGCCGTGGGCGACCGTCTCACGCACGTACTCGTACGCCTTGTCGATGTACCCGAGCGACTGCTGCAGGTCGATGATGTGGATGCCGCTGCGCTCGGTGAGGATGAAGCGCTTGACCTTCGGGTTCCACCGGCGGGTCTGGTGTCCGAAGTGAACGCCGCTGTCGAGCAGCTGGCGAATGGTGACGACGGCCATGGCCGTTCTCCTGTTCGTTGTGGTTGATCGCGCCGGACGGATGGTCGCGGCGAGCCTGGCGCCCGGCACGCACCCGCTCCCGGAGGAGACCGTTGGGTGGGATGCCGCGATGTCGATCGACGGTGTCGGACCGAGCCGCTGTGGGCACGCGTAGTCACCCCGACGAGCGGGGTGCTCCACCAGCATAGCAACAACGCGGCTTCCTCCCCCGCCGTCTCCGCCCCGGATATATCCCCACCCGTTCTGCACGCCCACCTCTCCGCGTCACCGCGGATCATGATGGCGCCATGACCTGGTCTCGCCGGATGATGCTGACCGTCGCCGCCGTGATGACGGTGATCTCGCTGACACCGGTCCGCGTCGATGCGGCGACGGACGGTCGCCCGGAGTGGCGTCTTCCCGCGGCAGGGGCGAACGTGATCGCCCCTTTCGAGGCGCCGGCGCACGACTACGCCGCCGGGCACCGCGGCATCGACGTCGGACCCGTCGACGGCGTCGTCCTCGCGCCTGCAGCCGGGGTCGTCACCTTCGCAGGCACCGTCGTCGATCGCGGTGTCGTCACGATCGACCACGGTGCCGGCTGGGTGACGAGCGTCGAGCCGGTCATGGCGTCGATCGCCGTCGGCGATGTCGTGCAAGCGGGAGAGGAAGTCGGCTCTCTCGCCACGGGAGGGCACGCGACGCCGGGGACACTGCACGTCGGAGTGAGGCTGAACGGCGAGTACGTCAACCCGCTGCTGCTTCTCGGCCGGGTTCCGCGGGCGGTCCTGTTGCCCTGCTGCTGATGTCCCCGAAGCTCAGGCCCGGGGGTGGGCCAGTCGGTAGGCGGCGGTGAGGCGCTCCGTGGAGACGTGCGTGTAGATCTGCGTCGTCCCGAGGCTCGCGTGGCCGAGCATCTCCTGCACGGCACGGAGGTCGGCTCCCCCGTCGAGCAGGTGCGTCGCCGCGGAATGGCGGAGGGCGTGGGGACCGACGGCATCCGTTCCGATCACCGGGCCGATGGCCCGTCGAACGATGTCGTACGCCGTTCGGACGCCGAGGCGCCCCCCGCGGGCGCCGAGGAACAGCGCCGACGTGTCGCCTCCGCGCAGCAGGGCCGGCCGGCCGCGGACCACCCAGGCGTCCACCGCCTGCGCAGCAGGCGCGCCGTAGGGCACCACGCGTTCCTTCGCCCCCTTCCCGAAGACGCGCACGGTCGCCGTCGTCCGATCGAGGGAGTCGACGTCGAGTCCACACGCCTCGGAGACGCGCAGCGCGGCGCCGTAGAGCAGCTCGAGCAGGGCGGCGTCGCGGAGCGCGATCGGATCCCCGGTGTCATCGGCGTCGGTCCGTCGGGCGTCGAGAACAGTGCCGAGAGCCGGCGCAGCCGCGATGGTCGGGAGTGTCCGGCCGCGTTTGGGCGTCACGAGCCGGAGCGTGGGGTCGTCCGTGCGAAGACCTTCCACGGATGACCAGCCGAAGAAGCCGCGCACCGACGCGGTGCGGCGTGCGAGGCTCGCCCGGGAGATCCCGCGCTGCGTGGCTGACCAGAGCCACTCGCGGAGATGCTCGACGTCCACCTCCGCCACATCGGGGTCCGCCGTCGAGGCGACGAGGTCGGAGAGGTCGGCACGGTACGCGCGCACCGTCGCGGGTGACAGTCGGCGCACTTTGGCCACGTGCTCGGTGTAGCGCTCCACCGCGTCGGACATCCTCATGCGTCAAGGATGCCCCTCGCGGGGCTGCCCGGCCCCGAGGCGTGCGGAGGAACGGGGCGGACGCCGGTCAGCGCGCCGTCGAGCCGCGTCGCCATCCGTCCGGTCCGCGGTATGCGCGACCCTCGAGTTCGAGGAGCGCCAGCATCCCGCGGGCCTCGGCGGGGGCGAACCCCGCGCGGCGCGCGACGTCGTCCGCCGATCGCGGACTGCGCGGACTCAGGGCGTCCAGGATCCGGGTGGTGTCATCGACACGATCCGATGTCGACCGGTAGTCGGGCCCCTCACCGCCCAGCAGCTCCCGCACCTCATCGGCAGAAGTGACGCACCGCGCGTCGTACTCACGCAGGAGCCGGTGGCATCCGGCGGATGCGGCGCACGTGACGGGACCGGGGACGGCACCGAGGGGCCGCCCGAGCGCCGCCGCATGTCCCGCGGTGTTGAGAGATCCGCTGCGCCACCCTGCTTCGACCACCACCGTCGCGCCGGACAGCGCCGCGATGAGACGGTTGCGCTGCAGGAACCGCCACTTCGTCGGCGCGGTCCCGCAGGGGACTTCGGCGACCACGACGCCGGGACCCTGGGCGATCCTGGCGAGAAGTTCCGCGTGACCCGCCGGGTAGGCCCGATCGACACCTCCCGCGAGGACCGCGACGGTCACGCCGCCCGCAGAGAGGGACGCGCGGTGAGCGATTCCGTCGATGCCGTACGCGCCGCCGGAGACGATGGTCACGCCGGTGCGAGCGAGCTGGGTCGCCAGATCGGCGGTGACATGCTCCCCGTAGGACGTGGAGGCTCGCGCCCCGACCAGGGCGACCGCCGGCCGTCCACCGCCGAGGGCGTCGAGGTCGCCCCGCGTCCAGATCGCGCGCGGCCCATGGACGCCGAGACCGTCGACGGTCGACGGCCATTCGCTGGTGCCGGGCACGATCAGCCGCGCCTGCACACGCCTCGCGCGATCCACGGCGTCGTCGATGGTGTCGGCCCTGGCCTGCCATCTTCTGCGTCCCGCTTCGAGTGCCGCCGATGTGCTGCCTCCCGCCCCGCGGGCGACCTCCAGCGCGTGGACGGGACCGAGTTCGGCGATGAGGGAGCCGGCCACTCCGTCCCCTGGCTCGGTGAGACACGACCACACCGCATGCGCGTGATGCACGGCGAGGGAATCCGCATCCGACAGGACGTCATCGGGAACGAGACCCGCCAGCCGCTCCCGTTGCCGCGCGACGCCGACCGTCAGCACGACGACGTCCCGCGCTTGAGGAACAACGCTCCGCCGATGTCGGCGCTCTCAGGTCGATTCCTCGCCGCGAGATCGGCCAGCGTCCACGCGACGCGGAGGACCCGGTCGTATCCGCGGAGGGTGAGCGCCCCGCGATGCAGCGCGTCGTCGAGCGGTCGGGTCGTCTGGGGCTCGAGACGGAGCGGCCCTGATCGCAGCCACGATCCGTCCACCTCGCCGTTCGTGGTCCAGGGAGTCTCGGTGAGCCTGCGCCGGGCTCGTTCACGCGCATCCGCGACACGCTCGCGTGCCGCGGCACTCGTGACCCCGGGTAACACGCCCTGCGTCGCCGAGACGCGCTGCAGACCGAGCTCGATGTCGATGCGATCGATCAGCGGACCCGACAGCCGCCCGAGGTAGCGGCGGATGGCGAGGGACGGGCAGGCGCATGCGCCGCCGGGGACGCCGTAGTTCCCGCACGGACACGGGTTGGTCGCGACGACGAGCTGGAAGCGCGCCGGGAGGACGGCGCGGAACCCCACCCGGTGGATCTCGATCCGCCCCGACTCGAGCGGCTGCCGCAGCGCGTCGAGGGCATGCCCGCTGAACTCTCCCGCCTCGTCGAGGAAGAGGACACCGCCGCTCGCCCGAGCGATGGCGCCCGGCTGCAGGACGCGGCTTCCACCGCCGACCAAGGCGACTGCGGAGGCGGTGTGGTGCGGCGCTTCGAAGGGCGGCCGCCGCTGGAGCGTCGTCACCGGGAGGCCGGCCAATGATCGGATCGACGCGACCTGCAGCGCTGTCGGGTCGTCCAGATCGGGAAGCAACCCGGGAAGGCGTCGGGCGAGCATCGTCTTGCCCG
Source organism: Microbacterium oleivorans (assembly GCF_023715745.1). Taxonomy (GTDB): domain Bacteria; phylum Actinomycetota; class Actinomycetes; order Actinomycetales; family Microbacteriaceae; genus Microbacterium; species Microbacterium oleivorans_D. The sequence goes on from NZ_JAMBOV010000003.1 coordinate 496,156, forward strand.
CGCCAGGTGGGCCGCTCATGAGGAGATGGTGACCGCCGGCCGCCGCGACGATCAGCGCCTCCACCGCGTCGCTCTGTCCGATCACGTCCGCCAGGTCGGGCGTGTCCTCGGCCTCCCCCGAGCCGGTCACGGGCGCGGGGACGGGCTCGGTGACGACGTCCGGGACATCGAGCCCATGCGCGCGGGCGACATCGCGCAGACTGATCGCACCTCTCACCTCGATGCCCTCGACCAGCTCGGCTTCGGGGAGGTTCCCGTGGGGCACGATGACCCGGCGGAAGCCCGCCCGAGCCGCCGCGACGACGGCCGGCAGCACGCCGACGACCGGACGCAGCCTGCCGTCCAGCCCCAGCTCCCCCAGGTGCACCGTCTCCGCCAGCGACTGCCGGTCCAGAGGAGCCTCCGTCGCGACAGCTGCGATGGCCACGGCGACATCCAGAGCCGAACCGCGCTTGGGGAGGTTCGCCGGGGAGAGATTGACCGTCACATGGCGGCGCGGCAGGGGAAGGTCGCTGTTGGCGCAGGCGTTGTGGACACGCTGCTGCGCCTCACCGATCGCCTTGTCGGCGAGCCCGATGATCGAGAACCCGGGGATCTGGTTGGACAGGTCGGCCTCCACCTCGACGATGTCGCCCACCAGTCCGGTGAGGACGACGGACCATGTGCGGCCGAGGCTCATCGCAGATCCTCGAGGTGCTCGAGCACCGCGGTGTCGGGGTCCGCGCCCGTGATCCCGATGACGTCGAGCCGAAGGCGACGGCCGCGCGCGGCGTCCGGATGAGCGACGATCCAGGCTGCGGCCAATCGCCACAGCCGGTCGCGCTTGCGCGCGTGGACCGCGGAGAACGGATGCCCGAACCACTCTCCTCGGCGGGTCTTGACCTCCACGACCACCAGCTCGTCGCCTCGCGCGGCGACGATGTCGATCTCACCGCTGTGCGTACGCCAGTTCCGGTCGAGGATGCGATAGCCGCTGTGTCGGAGATGCCTCTCGGCACGCTCCTCACCGGCGCGGCCGAGGTCGTCTTTCGCTGCCATGGACCCACTGTCCGAGGCGCGTGCGGTTCAGCACCCGCGCGAGCGGCGTCCCGTGGAGAAGAGGCAGCTGCCGCGGTCTGGGGAGAAGGCTCAGCCGTCGAGCGAGAGCTCTTCCGGCAACTGGAAGTCGCGTCGCTGCAGCTCCTCCACGTTGACGTCCTTGAACGTGAGCACACGGACCGACTTCACGAAGCGGTCTGCGCGGTAGATGTCCCACACCCAGACGTCGTTCATCGAGATCTCGAAGTAGAAGTCGTGCTCGGTGTCCCGACGTACGACGTTCACCTCGTTGGCGAGGTAGAACCGACGCTCCGTCTCGATCACGTACTGGAACTGGCCGACGACATCGCGGTACTCCTTGTACAGGGCCAGCTCGAGTTCGCGGTCGTAGTCCTCGAAGACTTCGTCATCCATGGTGACTCCATCCTAGGCGGGCAGCTGCCGCCCTCGGACCTAGAAGAGGGTGGGCGCAGCGGCGATCGCCCACGACGCACGATGATGCCCGCTGAGACCGTGCTCCTCGATCGCCACCCGATGCTCCGCGCTCGCGTACCCCTTGTTCCGGACCCATCCGTAGATCGGGGCCTCCGCGTCCAGGGTGGTCATGTGCTCGTCTCGCGCGACTTTCGCGATGACGGATGCTGCCGACGCCGACGCGCAGTCCCGGTCGGCTTTGATGATCGGGAGCACTCCGCGGCCGACGGGCGCGACCGGGGTGATGTAGTCGTGATTGCCGTCCAGGACGACGAGCGCGTCGGAGATGTCGATGCCCTGTGTGCGGAGGCCCTCGATGGCGCGAGCCGCGGCCAGACCCAGGGCCCGCATGATCCCCACCTGATCGATCTCGGCCGCTGATGCCCACCCCACAGCGTGTGCCGGGACCCACGCGCGGGCGCGTTCGGCGATCCCCGCACGGCGCGGTTCGACGATCAGCTTGGAGTCCCGCAGGCCCTCGGGCACGCGACGCCGGCTGAAGGCGGCATCCGCTGCCACCGCGCCGACGGCGACGGGGCCGGCCAGAGATCCCCGCCCGACCTCGTCGCACGCGATGATCAGGGGGTGCTCGCGGAGCAGCCTCCGCTCGACGGAGAGCGTCGGAGCGACCACCGCCATCACGGCGCCGGCACCCCGCGGAAGACGTCGTGATGCGAGTCGATCACACCGAACCGATCGAACGGCCAGGTGATGAGGAAGGCGCGCCCGACGATGTTGTCCGTGGGCACGAAACCGTGACCGGGCTGCTCCTGCTGATAGCGCGAGTCCTGCGAATTGTCCCGATTGTCGCCGAGCACCCAGATCGACCCGTCGGGAACCGTGACGTCGTAATCGAACTCGTCGGGCGCCGACTGGGAGGGTCCCAGGTCCAGATAGGGGGTCTCGTCGATCGGCACGTCGTTCACCGTCACCTGCCCGAGCGCGTTGCAGCAGACGACGTGGTCACCCGGCAGGCCGATGATGCGTTTGATGAGGTGATCGTCGCTGTCCGACGCCGTGAGTCCGACGAGCGACCCCAGCCAATCGAGGGCCGCCGTCAGAGGAGGCTGCGGCGGCTCATACGTGGTCGGAAGCCAGCCACCCGGATCCCGGAACACGACGACGTCACCTCGCTCGTAACCGTTGAAGCGCGGAGTCAGCTCGTCGACCAGGATCCGATCGCCCTCCAGCAGCGTGCGCTCCATCGATCCCGACGGGATGTAGAAGGACCTCACGAGGAATGTCTTCACGAGGAACGACACCAGCACTGCGACCAGCAGGATCACGAGGACGTCCCGGATGAAGGGCCAGGGCCCGCGTCGGGGTCGGGAACGCGCGTCGCTGCCGAGCGTCGGCGACGAAGAGTCGGTCGTCATGCTGTCCTTCACCGGTGCCGGGGTTCGGCGACCATCCACCAGCGTCGCACATCGCGCGCGTGCGGAGCATCGAAACGCCCGGGAACGACGGATGCCCCGGGACCGGGTCCCGGGGCATCCGTCGAGGAGCGCGATCAGTTGTCGCGCTTCTCCTTGATCTTGGCCTTCTTGCCGCGCAGCTCGCGCAGGTAGTAGAGCTTCGCACGACGGACGTCACCACGCGTGACGACCTCGATGTGGTCGATCACCGGGCTGTGGACCGGGAAGGTCCGCTCGACGCCCACCTGGAAGCTGATCTTGCGGACGGTGAAGGTCTCGCGCACGCCGTCGCCCGAGCGACCGATGACGACACCCTGGAAGACCTGGATACGCGAGCGGTTGCCTTCGGTGATGTTGACGTGCACCTTGACGGTGTCGCCGGCGTTGAAGACGGGGATGTCCGAACGCAGCGAGGCTGCGTCGACGGAGTCGAGGATCTGCATGATCGTCACTTCCTGCGACCGCCTCAGGTCGATCGCGAGAGTAAGAGGAGAAAAGGATGCGGTGCCGGTCGGATCCGATGAGGTTCCGAACTCCCCCGAGGCAGAGAACTGTCACGGCACAAAGGGTCATTCTGCCATGGATGCCGACCCCGGCCAAACCGCGCTCTACCGACTCACGTGAGCGGGTCGCGGTGCTCCTCGACCACGACGACCCTGTCGGGCGTCTGCGCCGGCGCCGTGTACCTCCGGAGGATCACGGACGGGCGCGCCTCCTGGAACAGCTGCCGGAGGGAGAGCCAGAAGACGGCGAGGTAGACCAGCGTCGCTGCGATGAGCAGCGGCCAGAACCAGACCTCCGAGAAGAAGCCGACGGCGATCGTCAGGATGTGCCACACGCCCACTCCGGCGACGTCCCACCACGAGACCGTCCGGGTGTGCCGCACGGTGCCCCGCGAGCGGATCAGCAGCGTCAGGATGAGCTGGCCGATGAGCACGGATGGGATCGCCATGATCAGGACCCAGGCGAGGGCCCAGCCACCGGCATCCGACACGATCCACCCGACGACCAGCCACAGCGGGAGAACCACCGCACTCGGCAGGAGCCAGAAGAAGAATCCGCGACGCAGAGCCATCTTCTGATGCTACGCCGCCCCGCGCCCGAGGGAATCGGCGTCAGCGGATCAGTCGCTGAGCAGGTCCGGTCGTCGTAGACGCGTCCGCTCGATCTGCTGCTCGCGCCGCCACTGCGCGACGCGTCCATGGTGACCGCTCAGGAGCACATCGGGGACGTCGTGGCCGCGCCAGGATGCCGGCTTGGTATAGGACGGGTACTCGAGGAGGCCGTCCTCGTGTGACTCCTCGACGAGACTCTCCGGGTTGCCCACGACGCCGGGAACAAGGCGTCCGACGGCTTCGATCATGGCCATCGCGGCGACCTCGCCGCCGTTCAGCACGTAGTCGCCGAGACTCACCAGTCGGACGCGCCCGAGGGTCGAGGCGTACGCAAAGACTCGCTCGTCGATGCCTTCGTAACGCCCGCACCCGAAGACGATGTGCCGCTCCGTGCTCCACTCGCGTGCAAGGGACTGCGTGAACCGCTCCCCCGCGGGCGACGGGAAGACGAAGAGTGGACCCGACTCCGCATCCGTTCCGTCTTCGCCGTCTGCGGCGATGGTGTCGAGGACCCGGCCCCAGGGTTCGGGTTTCATGACCATTCCCGCGCCCCCACCGTAGGGGGTGTCGTCGACGGTCCGGTGTCGATCGGTCGTGTGATCGCGCAGGTCGTGGACGCGGATGTCCAGCAGACCCGCGCCTCGAGCGCGGCCCAGGAGCGAGACTTCGAGGACGTCGAAGAAGGCCGGGAAGATCGTGACGACGTCGATGCGCACGTCAGGACCCGGAAGCGCCCTCGTCGCCGTCCTCCGGACGAGCGTCCTCCTCGGCGGGGAGGTCTTCGAACAGGCCGGCGGGAGGAGTGACGACGAGTCGGCCGGCCGCCATGTCGACCTCGGGGACGATGGCCTTGACGAAGGGAACCAGGACCTCGCGGTCCTCCCCCGTCAGCTGCACGCCCAGCAGATCCTGTGCAGGGAAGTGATCCACGCGGGTGACGCGCCCGATCACACCCCCGTCACGGACCACGTCGAGGCCCACCAACTGATGGTCGTACCAGGCGTCATCCTCGACGACCGGTTCGGTGGCATCCTGATCGATCCAGAGGATCGCGCGGACGATGGACTCGGCAGCCGTGCGGTCGTCGATCCCCTCCAGGAAGACGACCGGGTGCGAATTCATCCATTTGAACTCGCGGACCGTGACGGTCTTACCGTGCCAGGGCGATGACTCCGGCACCTGCAGAGTGAACTCCGCGCCCGGCGTGAAGCGTCCGTCCGGATCGTCCGTGTAGAGCTCGAGCTTGAGGGCGCCCTTGAGACCGTGCGCTTTGACCAGGCGTCCGACGCGGAGCTGCGTGCGGGCCGACTTCGCGGACACGTCAGTCGTCCGAGACGTCAACGCGGACGCGCTTACCGTCGGCCAGAGCAGAGATGAGGGTGCGCAGGGCCTTCGCCGTGCGTCCGCCGCGCCCGATCACACGACCCCGGTCATCGGGGTGCACACGCACCTCCAGCACCTCGCCGCGGGGCGACGTGCTGGAGGCGATGGCGACGTCGTCCGGGTGATCGACGATCCCCTTGACGATGTGCTCGAGCGCGGCGGCCAGCAAGGTCTTACTCGGACTCGGTCGCGTCGTCGGCGGCCTCGGCCTCGGCGGCGGGCGCCTCGGCCTTCTTCTCCGCCTTCGGCTTGATGACCGACTTCTTGGACGAGTCGAACTCGAACGGCGCCTTCGGCTCGGCCGTCTTCACGGTCGAGACGGCGTCCTTGTCACCCTTGAACTTGCCCCAGTCGCCGGTCAGCTTGAGGATGGCGGCGACCTGCTCGGTCGGCTGAGCACCGACGCAGAGCCAGTACTGCGCGCGCTCCGAGTCGACCTCGATGAACGAGGGCTGCTCGGTCGGGTGGTACTTGCCGATCTCCTCGATGACGCGACCGTCGCGCTTGGTGCGCGAGTCGGCGACGACGATGCGGTAGTAGGGCGCACGGATCTTGCCGAGACGCTTCAGACGGATCTTGACAGCCACAATTCTCCTGAATGGTGTTGCGAATGATGATGAACGTCGCCTGGAGCGTGGGGTGCACACCCGGCGGGAGCTCTGCGGTGGACCTCCGAGCCGGATAGAGGGTCGGGCAAGGCGGTCCAACCGTCCATTCTGCCAGATGCGGGAGGATGCCGCGAACCGCCGAACGGGCGTGACACACTGGGCCGCATGACGGTGACCTTCGCCACATCCGCTCGTTCGACCGTGGGGATCGAGTGGGAGCTCATGCTGGCGGATCGTTCGACCGGCGACCTCGTCCCGGCCGCACCGAGCATCCTCGACCGGATCGAGGACCAGACGCGCCATGAACGACACACCGTGACCGGCGAACTGCTCACCAACACCATCGAGGTCACCAGCGGCGTCGGCGACACCGTCGCTGCGGCGGTCGACGACGTCGCCGATGCGATCGACCTCATCCGAACGGTGACGGATGCTCGCGATATCGAACTCCTGTGCGCCGGGAGCCACCCCTTCGCCCGGTGGTACGACCAGCAGGTGACCGACAAGACGCGCTACCACACGCTCATCGAGCGGACGCAGTGGTGGGGGCGGAACATGATGATCTGGGGCATCCACGTCCACGTGGGCGTCGAGGACGTCTCCAAAGTGTTCCCGTTGATCAACGCGCTCTCGGCTTACCTCCCCCACCTGCAGGCGTTGTCCGCGTCGAGCCCGTTCTGGGCGGGGGAACGCACCGGGTATGCATCCAATCGCGCCCTCGTCTTCCAACAGCTCCCCACGGCCGGGCTTCCATGGCGGCTCGAGTCCTGGTCGGAGTACGAGGCGTACCTGGATGACATGGTCCGCACCGGCGTCATGGCGGATGCCACCGAGGTCCGGTGGGACATCCGACCTGCGCCGCGGTGGGGCACCATCGAGATCCGCGCCTGCGACGGCATGTCGACCCTGCCCGAGCTCGCGGCCGTCGCCGCACTCGTCCAGGTGCTGGCCGAGCACTTCTCCCGCATGCTCGACGAGGGCCGACCGCTTCCCACCATCCAGCCGTGGTTCGTGCGGGAGAACAAATGGCGGGCCGCTCGGTACGGCCTGGACACCGAGATCATCGTGGATCGCGACGGACGGCAGCGCCCGGTCGCGGATCACCTCCGCGAGATCACCGAAGCGCTCTCCCCCATCGCGGCGGAGCTGCACTGCGCGAAGGAGTTCGCCGGCGTGGCCCAGATCCTCGATCAGGGGGCGAGCTACGAACGCCAGATCCGCGTCGCGGATGCCGCCGACGGAGACCTCCGCGAGGTCGTCCACCACCTCATCCGCGAGTTCCGAGCCGGACCGACACTGCGGGAGTTCGTGTCGGTCGGCTGATTCCTCAGCCCTTCCCGAAGAGCTTCTGGATCTCGGTGAGGTCGGCCTCCGTCGGCTGCGGCGCACCGCCCAGCCCGAAGCCCGACCCCGAAGGAGCCGAGTTCGCCGCCGCGAGCCCCGCGTTCTCCGCGGCGCGCTTGGCAGGGTTCCCCGATCGGGACCCGCCGCTGCTCTTCTGCTTCTTGCCGCGCTTGCTCGAGGCGCCGGGCTTGCCGCCGATCGCACCCATGCCCGGCATCGAAGGCACGCCGCCCCGCGCCACCGTCTTCATCATCTTCGCCGCCTGGTCGAACCGCTGCACCAACTGGTTGACGTCGGTGACCGTCATGCCCGAGCCGCGCGCGATCCGGAGTCGGCGGGATCCGTTGAGGACCTTCGGATTGCGACGCTCCCCGGGGGTCATGGAACGGATGATCGCCTCGGTGCGATCGATCTCGCGCTCGTCGAAGCTCTCGATTTGCTGCTTCATCTGCCCCATACCGGGCAGCATCCCCAGCATCTTCTTCATCGAGCCCATCTTGCGGACCTGCTGCAGCTGCTCGAGGAAGTCCTCGAGGGTGAACTGCTCGGTCGCGAGCTTCTGCGCGACGCGCTGCGCCTCCTCCTCGTCGAACGCCTGCTGCGCCTGCTCGATGAGGGTGAGGATGTCGCCGAGGTCGAGGATGCGACTCGCCATCCGGTCGGGGTGGAAGGCCTCCAGGTCGTCGAGGCCCTCGCCGGTCGAGGCGAAGATGATGGGACGGCCCGTCACCGATGCCACCGACAACGCGGCACCACCGCGCGCGTCTCCGTCGAGCTTGGACAGCACGACACCGGTGAAGTCGACGCCGTCCTGGAACGCCTTCGCCGTGTTGACGGCGTCCTGACCGATCATCGCGTCGATGACGAAGAGCACCTCGTCCGGATCGGTCACCTTGCGGATGTTCGCGGCCTGCTTCATGAGCTCCGCATCCACGCCGAGGCGACCCGCGGTGTCGATGATGACGGTGTCGTACTGCTGCCGGCGGGCGTACTCGACTCCCTCGCGAGCGACCTTCACCGGGTCGCCGACGCCGTTCCCCGGCTCCGGCGCGTAGATCGCCGCTCCGGCGCGTTCCGCCACGACCGTGAGCTGGTTGACGGCGTTGGGCCGCTGCAGGTCGCAAGCGACGAGGAGGGGGGTGTGTCCGTCCTTCTCGAGCTGCTTCGCGAGCTTGCCGGCGAAGGTGGTCTTTCCCGAGCCCTGAAGTCCCGCGAGCATGATGACGGTGGGCGGCTGCTTAGCGAACTGCAGACGCCGCTGCTGGCCGCCCAGGATCGCGACGAGCTCCTCGTTGACGATCTGCACGACCTGCTGCGCGGGGTTGAGCGCGCGATTCACTTCGTCACCGAGAGCGCGCTCGCGCACCTTGCCGGTGAAGTCCTTGACGACCTGGAGCGCGACGTCCGCGTCGAGGAGAGCCCGTCGGATCTCCCGCACGGTTCCGTCGATGTCGGCAGGCGAGAGCTTGCCCTTCGTGCGGAGGTTGCGGAAGGTCTCGGTGAGACGATCTGAGAGCGTGCCGAAGGTAGCCATGATGGCTCGAGTTTAGTCGAGACCGCGCGCGGTCCCGCCGTCGGCGGGGAGGGTGACCGCGGCGACCCGCAGCGCGCCGTCGAGCTCATCCGACAGCGGTCGTCGACCGGGCCCGCCCCGAGCCCATCGCTCGATCGCGATCATCACGGCCGCAGCGTGGGCGGCTCCCGCCACTGCAGCCCGGACGGGCGCGACTCCGGCCCGCTGGAGGGACACGTCGACGGCCTGCGCGATGCGCGCCTGACGCACCGCCGCCGCGCGCTCGAGCTCGTCCTCCACCCCCATCGCTTCGGCGTGGACCAGCGCCAGCGCCAGACTGTCCGGCGTGAGGCCTGAGCAGAGCTCCGCCACCCCGCGAACGGGATCCGCGAGCGGCACCTGCGCGCGGAGGCGTTCGATCCTCTCATCGAGGGACGACCAGAGGATCGCTTCCTTCGACTCGAAGTAGTTGAAGAAGCTGGACCGGCTGACGCCCGCGCGTCCCGCGATATCGGTGACGGATGTCGCGTGGTACCCGCGCTCGAGGAAGAGTTCGCACGCAGCCTCGGAGAGCACCTCCCGCGAGGACGCGCGGGGACGGCCGGTCGTCATGCGGAGATCCTATCCTCGGCGTATTGTTGCACGGAGTCCAACAAGGCCATCAGGAGCATCTGTGATCGACATCCTCACCGTCGGCATGGCGCCGACGTTCGTCCCCTACCGGCAGGGCTGGGACCTGCAGCGCGAGCTGCACGCCGAGATCGCCGGCGGGACCCGCCGCGACACCCTTCTGCTCCTGGAGCATGAAGCCGTCTACACCGCGGGGGCGCGCACCGCGCGTCACGAGCGTCCGGTGGACGGGACGCCGGTCGTCGATGTCGACCGGGGCGGGAAGATCACGTGGCACGGACCGGGCCAGCTCGTCGGCTACCCGCTCGTGCGCCTCCCGGAACCGGTCGACGTCGTCGCTCACGTGCGTCGTCTGGAGGATCTCCTCATCGCCGTCGCCGAGACGGTCGGCGTCGCCGGTGTCCGCGTCGATGGACGCAGCGGTGTGTGGGTCGACGTGGACGGTGTCTTCTCGAAGGTGGCCGCGATCGGGGTTCGCGTGCAGCGCGGTGTGACGATGCACGGCTTCGCGCTGAACTGCGACAACACGCTCGAGCCCTTCGAGCGCATCATCCCGTGCGGGATCACGGATGCCGGAGTCACGACGCTCAGCGACCGGTCGGGACGACGGATCACCCCCGCCGACATCCTGCCCGCCGTCGCAGAAGCGTTCGCGGCCGAGTATGGGAGCGAGGTCGCCGCGTGAGCTCGCCCGCCGCACCGGAGGGGCGACGGATGCTGCGCCTCGAAGTCCGCAACGCGCAGACGCCCATCGAACGCAAACCGGAGTGGATCCGGACGAAGGCGAAGATGGGGCCCGAGTACCGGGAGTTGCAGGGTCTCGTGAAGGACGAGGGGTTGCACACCGTCTGTCAGGAGGCCGGATGCCCCAACATCTTCGAATGTTGGGAGGATCGCGAGGCGACCTTCCTCATCGGTGGCTCGCAGTGCACCAGGCGATGCGACTTCTGTCAGATCGACACCGGCAAGCCCGCGGACTACGACACGGATGAGCCGCGCCGGGTCGCGGAGAGCGTCACGCGCATGCGATTGCGCTACGCGACGGTGACCTGCGTCGCGCGCGACGATCTCGCGGACGGTGGCGCTTGGCTCAACGCGGAGACGGTACGCCGCATCCACGCCGACAACCCGGGGACCGGCGTGGAGCTGCTGGCCACGGACTTCAACGGGGATCCGGAGCTGCTCGACGTCGTGTTCGCGTCGCGGCCCGAGGTGTTCGCCCACAACGTGGAGACGGTTCCGAGGATCTTCAAGCGGATCCGCCCGGCGTTCCGATACGACCGCTCTCTCGGAGTGCTGACGCGGGCACGGGATGCCGGCCTCATCACGAAGTCGAACCTGATCCTCGGCATGGGCGAGGAGCGAGGCGAGATCGAGGAGGCCCTGCGGGACCTGCACGCCGCAGGGACGGACATCATCACCCTGACGCAGTACCTGCGACCCACACCGCGTCACCTCCCGGTCGCACGCTGGGTGACTCCTCAGGAGTTCGTCGAGCTGAAGGAAATCGCGGAATCCATCGGGTTCCTCGGCGTCCTCGCCGGGCCGCTCGTGCGCTCGTCGTACCGTGCGGGTCGGCTCTGGGCCCGCTCGATGCGGTCGAAGGGCCGGGAGATCCCCGCAGCACTCGCGCACCTCGCCGATGAGGCGGAGGCGGAGGGGTTCGCACAGGCCGTGTGACGCCTCCTCCCCAGCCCGCGCTCCGGATCGCTCCTCCCCGGCGACAGGCGGGCCGCGGCCTGGCGCTGCTCCACGCTCCTACCGTCGGGATGCCGGATGTCCCGGCCCGATCGAAGGAGCCCCATGCGCACGTCACTTCCGCTCGCCACCGCTTTCGCTGCGGCCGCTGCACTCGCCGCCCTGCTGCCGCACGCGGCGGCGGTATCGACCCCCGGAGCCGTCACCGAGCCCGCGCCCGACACGGTGGTCGCGGTCACCGGAGACGCTGCCAACGGGTTCGAGATCAGTTACTACGACGGGTCGGCCGACTTCCCGCCCACCGACTCCGAGGCCCTCGCCGAGTGCGGGGAGTACGACACCCGCATCGAGCGGGTGCGCTGCCGCACGGAGGTGCGCACCTGGTACCGAGACCTCGCCGTCTTGCGGGACGCGCTCGATTGGGCGAACGCCCCACGCGGCTGACGGCTCCTCAGTCGGCGCTGGTCACCGATTGCACGGCGCCGGAGACGTCGAGGTTCACGAGGAGGACGTCGTCGGTGGAGTCCGGATCGAGGGCGTACTCGAGGACGGCGAACGGATCCTTGCCACCGTGCTCGTCGGCCAGGATCGTCATGCTCATCAGCTGCAGGGACCGAATGACGTCCATGTGGGTGTCCCCGGACACGTCGACCAGGAGGTCGTCGAGATCCTCGCCCAGCATCTCCTGCTGCTGGAGGATGAACTCGGTCACCTCGCTCGTGCGGTCGTCCAGCTCGGAGACCATCGCGTTCCGCGCGCGGAGATCGATGGTCTCCAGGGCGGCGATCATCGCGGCCGCCACGTCGAGCGCGTCGATGGAGACATCGTCCTGGTCGGGCGCGGTGAGATCGACGGTCACCCGCTGATCACCGAAGTCCACGACCTCCGACCAGAAGATCGACCCGTCGGGTCCGGACTCGAGGAGTCCGAAGTAGTCGTGCTCGATCGCCATGCATCAATGAAACCAGCCTTGGAGGTCGCGCGCGACCGCCTGGGTCAATCGACGAGCGCCGAGGCGAACACGTGAGGGGTGAAACCGGTCAGATCGCCGATTCCTTCGCCCTGCCCGAGCAGTTTGACCGGGATGCCGGTGCGTTCCTGCACCGCGAGCACGAAGCCGCCGCGAGCCGAGCCGTCGAGCTTGGTCAGCACGAGCCCGGTGACACCCGCGTGCTCCAGGAACGCCTCCGCCTGCATCACGCCGTTCTGACCGGTGGTCGCATCGAGCACGAGCAGGACCTCGCTGATGGGAGCCTGCTTCTCGATGACGCGCCGGATCTTCGTCAGCTCGTCCATCAGGCCACCCTTGGTGTGCAGCCGCCCGGCGGTGTCCACCAGGACGATCTCGGTACCGGTGCGGACGGCATGCTCGATGGTCTGGAAGGCGACGGATGCCGGGTCCTGCCCCTCCTGCTGGGGACGGACGATCGCCGCGCCCCCGCGCTCGGCCCAGGTGGCGAGCTGATCCACGGCGGCCGCACGGAACGTGTCGGCGGCGCCGACGACGACCGAGCGCCCGAAGCGCCTGAGGTAGTTCGCGAACTTCCCGATGGTGGTCGTCTTGCCGACACCGTTGACACCGACGACGAGCACGACGGCGGGACGCTCGGTCAGCCGGAGGGTCGTGTCGAATTTCGCGAAGTGCTCCTCGAGCGTCTCGCGCAGCATCCGCTGGAGATCCTTCGGATCGGTCGTGCGGAAGCGCTCGACCTTTTCGCGCAACTCATCGACGATCCGCTCGGTGATGTCGGGCCCGAAGTCCGCGGTCAGCAGAGCCGTCTCGAGGTCATCCCACGTGTTCTCATCGATCGTCGGCTTGACGAACATGCCGCGCAGCGCGCGACCGAGGGACCAGGAGCTCTCCGCCATGATCCCAGGCTAGTTGACGCCGTCAGCCCTTCTCGCAGGCGATGCCGTCCTTGTCGCGGTCCATCTTCTTGTTGGCGTTGTAGAGCGCCGTCGAGATGTACGGCTTGACCTTGAACGGCTTCTTCTTGCCGTTGACGGTGTTGTGGGTCACACCGGACCGCGCCACCCCGCCCTTGTAGCTTTTGTTCAGCGCCGTGCAGTTCTTGAACGTCGTGATCGGCGGCTTGGCCGCCGGGACGATCGCCCGGACGTCGCTCGCGGAGATCGCGGGCGCGGCCACCGCCGCGCCGGCGGTCAGTGGGGCGCCGACCAGCGCGCCCGCGATCACCATGGCCGCCACACTCCGTCGCACCGCATTCACGCGCGCAGCACCCTTCATCCCCACCCCTTGTGTCCGGGCACAGTCACCGATGACCGCGCTGCGCACACGCTAGCGCACTCTGGCGGTCACACCCCGGCGCGTTCGCGCACGCGCTGCCCGACGACGGCGGAGACGCCGTCCTGACGCATGGACACCCCGTACAGGGCGTCCGCGATCTCCATCGTGCGCTTCTGGTGGGTGATGACGATGAGCTGGCTCGATGCGCGGAGCTGCTCGAACACGCCCAGCAGGCGACCCAGATTGGCGTCGTCGAGGGCGGCCTCGACCTCGTCGAGGATGTAGAAGGGGCTCGGGCGGGCCTTGAAGATCGCGGTGAGGAGCGCCACCGCGGCGAGCGACCGCTCACCGCCCGAGAGCAGCGAGAGGCGTTCGATCTTCTTGCCCACCGGCCGCACGGCGACCTCGATCCCCGTCGTCAGCGGGTTGTCGGGATCGGTGAGCGAGATCGACCCGGTCCCGCCGGGGAAGAGGATCGGGAACACCTCCCCGAAGGCCACCCTCGTGTCCTCGAACGCGGCGAGGAAGATGGTCTGCATCCGCTCGTCGAGCTCCTCGATGATCGTCCGCAGGTCGGCTCGTGTACGGACGAGGTCGTCGAGCTGCTCCGTGAGGAATGCGTGCCTCTGTTCCAGAGCGGCGAACTCCTCGAGGGCGAGCGGGTTCACCCGTCCGAGCTGGGCGAGCTTGCGTTCGGCCTCCTGCAGTCGGCGCATCTGCGCGGTGCGATCGAACGGAACGTCCTCGTCGTCGTCGACCGGAATGGGGACGTCCGGGCCGTATTCCGCCAGGAGAATATCTTCGCCGAGGCCGAGTTCCGACTGCACCCGGTCAAGCAGGCTCTGCACGTGCAGACGCTTCTCGTGCATCTGGAGTTCGAGGCCATGGACCGATTCAGTGAGCCGGTTCAATCGTTCCCGGGTGGTCGCGTCGTCGCGGCGCAGCTCCGCGAGCTCCGCAGTCAGCGCGGTGCGGGTCTGCTCCGCATGCTCCAGCTCGACGCGGGCTTGCACCGTCGAACGGTCGATGGAGTCCAGGACAGGCGGCAGCGCCGCCACGACGTCCGCTGCGACGGCACGTTGGGCACGGCGGATGACCGCACGACGCGCCGCGGCCTCCGCCGCCGCGCGTTCCTTCTCCCGCTGCCGCTCGAGCTGTCCGACGCGGGCCTCGGCCGCGCGGACGCGCTCGCGCAGCGTCTCCACATCGAGCCGGGTGTCCATCTCCCGCGCGCGAGCCGACTCCAGAGCGTCGAGGAGCCCGTCGCGGGCTGACGCATCGAGGATCGGACGGGGCGCTTCCTCGGCGACACTGAACGCGTCCGCCGCCGCGCGTGCGGCGTTCTCGGCGTCTCGAGCCGCGGCCTCGGCCTGCCCGAGGCCGGCGCGGAGCCGGTCGCATTCGGCACCGGCGGATTCGAGGCGAACCGTCGCACGGTTGAGCTGCTCCGCGTGAGCGGCGAGGGCGGAGTCGTGCTCTCGGAGCGCAGCCAATGCATCGCGCGTTCGCTGACGGGCGGCATCCCATCCCGCCTGCGCATCGGCGAGCGCCTCGCGCAGGGAATCCGCGATCACTGAGACCTCGTCGAGCCGCAGGCGAGCAGCGTCGCGCTCGGCGGCGAGCTCGAGTCGAGACCGCGATTGACCCGAGCCGGCGCTCAGCGTGCTGGCGGTGACCGTCTCTCCCGCGCGGGTCACGACCACGATCCGCTCTCCCGCATCGGCTGCGGCGACCGCCGCCGCGTGAGCCGCGTCGAGATCGGCGG
The DNA here is from genome assembly GCF_023715745.1 of Microbacterium oleivorans. Taxonomy (GTDB): domain Bacteria; phylum Actinomycetota; class Actinomycetes; order Actinomycetales; family Microbacteriaceae; genus Microbacterium; species Microbacterium oleivorans_D. The sequence continues at coordinate 511,387 of NZ_JAMBOV010000003.1, forward strand.
CGATGGCGACGCCGGCCAGCACGGCCCGCAGACCCTCCGGCGCGTCGACGACGTCCGCAGCCCAGGTCCACTCCCCCTCGAGCGCGGGCTTCGACACAGCCGGCCCCCGACTCACCGCGATGTCGACGACGCCGAGTTCGTGCTCGCGAGCCGTCGCGATCACCTCTCGCGCCGTGGCGATGTCGTCCACGAGGACGCCCTCGGCGAGTGCACCGAGCGCGGCCGCGACGGCGGCCTCGAACCCGGACGAGACGCGGATGGCGTCACTCACGATGCCGCGGACCCCGTCCCCGCCGCGATCGACGATCGCCGCTGCTGCGTTGCGGATGTCGAGGGCGCGCCCGAGGGCCGCGGTCTCCGCGAGAAGCGACTCCCGCTCGCGCTCCGCGGCATGGAGACGATCGCGGATGGATCCGACCTCTGTCTCCGAATCCGACGCCTCGCGCTGTGCGCGCTCGTACGCCGCCGAGAACACGGTCGACGTGTCAGCCGGGTCCTCGGACGCCGGCGCGATCGATGCCAGTGCGTCTTCGGCCTCGGTTCGACGCTGCTCGGCCGCGTCGAGTGCGCGTTGCTGGCGCTCGAGCGCTGTCCGGAGCGCCTCCGCCTTGGACGCAGCCGCCTCGGCGCGGCCCCGAAGCGAGGCGAGACGCATGTCGTGTTCGGAGACCAGCGCGCTCTGCGCGGCGATGTCGGTGTCCAGCGCGTCGAGCTCGGCGCGTGCGCGGATGACGTCGCGGGCTGCGGCGGCAGCGGCATCTTTAGCGTCGCCGAGCCCCGATGCGATCTGATCGACATCCGCACGGGCCTCGTCGATGGCCCCCTGGGTGACCGTGGTTCCGACGTCGGGCTGATCGCTGTCGTCGTCGAGCAGAGCCAGGCGCTGACCGGCGAGCGAATACAGCCCGCGCAGCCTCTCCTGCACCCGGCCGAGCTCGAAGGTCACCGCGCGCGCTCGATCGACGGCCTCCGCGCGCTGATCGTTCTCGAGTTCCTCGATGCGTCGGCGGAGCCCGTCGGCGCGATCTTGAAGCACGAGCCGTTCGGCGTGCCGTTCGTGCTCGGCCCGTGCGTGGTCGGCGAGCTCCCCGCGAAGCCGAGCCAGTTCGTCGGCGTGCAGACGGGCCTTGGCATCCCGGACGACGGCGGCGATCGTCGCCGCCTCGCGGGCGATCTCCGCCTGCTTGCCGAGCGGCTTCAGCTGTCGGCGCAGCTCGCCGGCGAGGTCGCTCAACCGAGTGAGATTGGCCTCCATCGCCTCGAGTTTGCGGAGCGTCTTCTCCTTGCGGCGACGGTGCTTCAGGATGCCCGCGGCCTCCTCGATGAATCCGCGGCGGTCCTCCGGGCTCGCCTGCAGCACGGTGTCGAGGCGACCCTGGCCGACGATGACGTGCATCTCGCGGCCCAGGCCGGAATCGCTCAGCAGCTCCTGCACGTCGAGGAGCCGGCAGGTCTCACCGTTGATCGCGTACTCGCTCGATCCGTTGCGGAACAGGGTCCGGCTGATCGTCACCTCGCTGTACTCGATCGGCAGCGCTCCGTCGGAGTTGTCGATCGTGAGCTGCACCTCGGCGCGACCGAGCGGGCCGCGCGTGGCCGTGCCGGCGAAGATGACGTCCTCCATCTTCCCGCCGCGCAGCGTCTTCGCGCCCTGCTCCCCCATGACCCAGGCCAGCGCGTCGACGACGTTGGACTTACCCGATCCGTTGGGGCCGACGATGCACGTCACGCCGGGCTCGAGCGCGAAGGTCGTCGGTTGCGCGAAGGACTTGAACCCCTTGAGCGTCACGCTCTTCAGGTGCATGGGGGCCTCCGGGGTCGACGTCCCGTCCACGCTAGCGGACGATCCGCATTCTCCACTTGACGCCGCGCCCAGGGCGGGTCTAGTGTCAGTGCTCGCGTCAGAAGTCTGAGAAAGGAGGTCCCCTGACATGATCATCGAAATGACACCCACCGGAGTCGCGTTCACCGCGTTCCCGTGCGCGCTGGGGACCGTCTCCTTCGGCGCCGCGGCGGCAGACCGCATCCGTTCCGGCCACTGACAGCCGCCGAACATCCCGTCCCCGGACGGTGAACGCCTCCACGCCCTGAGGGCGGACTCCGTCCGTCCCCTTCGGATGCCGGGCCTCGCTGCCCCGTCCTTCTCTGCGTCTCCTCGTGCTGCGGCACGATCCTCCGCCGCGCCCTGCGGCACCCATCCCTCCCATCGAAATGAGATATCTCATGTCCACATCCACCGCGCCGCAGCGCACCTCGGCGGTCCTCGCCGCGCTGCAGCATCCCACCTCGACGGACCTGCCCGTCCGTCAGACGATCATCGACCGGATCGCGCTCCGACTGGCCGTGGCTCTCCTCATCTGGAGTACGCGTCCCGGTCCGGACCGCGAAGCCATCCACGCCCGTCGCGCTCAGCGTCTCGCACGCGAGGCGCGCGAGGCGGAGTGGGAACGCCGCCGCGCGCTCCTCGCTCCGCGCCGATGACATATCCGGGGGCCGCGACCCGCTCGCGGCCCCCGGCCCCAGCCTGAAAGAGACCATCATGACCACCGCAGCCCCCTTCGATCTCCGGCCGCTCACCGTTCCGACCTCCGTCGACGCGCCCGAGGCCGCCGACTTCATCGCCATGGTCGAGGTGCGCAACGAGATCTACCGTGAGATCAGCGCGAACGACGACGAAGCAGTCACTCCTGCTCAGCTCCTCCCCCACTTCCAGCCGGACCCCGACAACGACAAGCGCAGTTGGATCGTGCTCGTCGCAGACGAGGTCGTCGGACGGGTGATCGTCGACCTCCCCGCCGAGGAGGGGTCGCAGGTCGCCTACTGGACCGTCGAACTCCTCGAGCGGGTGCAGGGCAGGGGCATCGGCAGCGCTCTCCACGCCGTCGTCGAGGAGACCGCCCGCGACGCGGGGCGCTCGATCCTGCAGGCGTGGGCCGAGCATCCCGAGCCGGTTCCCGGGTCGCCGTCGGAGCGGCTCGCCGCGCCGACCGGGTTCGGCGAGATCCCGCTCGACCGTCCGGCGCGCTACTTCCGGCGCCACGGTCACACCCTCGAGCAGGTCGACCGCAAGAGCGTGCTCGAGATCGAACCGGCGCTCGCGACCGTGCGAGCCCTCCTTGCCGACGCCGAGTCCCACGCCGACGGGTATCGCGTGGAGCAATGGATGCTGCCCACCCCCGAGGCGTATCGCGAGAGCTTCGCGTGGGCCAAGTCGCGTATGTCGACGGATGCACCGGCAGCCGGGCTCGAGATCGACGAGGAGACGTGGGATGTCGAGCGACTCGCCCGCCACGACGCCCGCTTCGTGGCGGGCGGACAGACCGTGCTGGTCACGGTCGCCGTCCACGAGGCGACCGGCACGGTCGTCGCCTTCAACGAGCTGTGCTCCGGTGTGGATCCGGCGGCGGCGACCCAGCAGATGGACACGCTGGTCCTCCGCGAGCACCGAGGCCATCGCCTCGGGCAGTTGGTGAAGTGCGCCGGAATCCTGCGGTGGCGTGAGCTCATGCCGCAGTCCTCCCGCATCGTCACCTGGAACGCGGAGGAGAACCGTCCGATGCTGAGCATCAACGAGACGATCGGCTTCGTACCGGCGGCCTACATCGGTGCGTGGAAGAAGGTCGTGGACTAAGCGCGCCGTTGGCACCGAGGGCAGTAGTGGCTGGACCGGTTCGTGAAGCTGACCCGCACGATCGGGGTGCCGCATCGCGGGCAGGGCTGTCCCGTCCGACCGTACGCGTTCAAGGAATGGGAGAAGTAGCCCGCCTGTCCGTTGACGTTGACGTACTGCGCATCGAAACTCGTACCGCCCTCGGCGAGGGCCCGGTCCAGCACGGCCCGGACCTCGCCGAGCAGGCGGCCGACGGCGCGCGTCGACAGCTCGTTCGCCGGTCGGTCCGGGTGCAGGCGCGCCGCCCACAGCGCCTCGTCGGCGTAGATGTTGCCGATACCGCTCACGACCGTCTGATCGAGGAGTGCGCGCTTGATCGCGGAACGGGTGCGGCCGAGCGCTGCCCGGAACGCACGGTCGTCGAAGGCGGGATCGAGGGGATCCCTCGCGATGTGCGCCACCTGACTCGGGACGAGAGCGGCGTCACTTCCGCGGCCCGCGGCGGCGCCGTCGCCGGTCGGTAGCAGCCGGTCGATAGCGAGAGAGCCGAAGGTTCGCTGATCCACGAAGACCATCAGGATCTCGCCGTGGATCGGATGCCGCACCTCGAAGCGGATGCGCTCGTGACGCAACGTCGGAGTCCCCGGCTCGCGCAGCAGCATCTGTCCGCTCATACCGAGGTGACCGACGATCGCCTCCGGCGGAGCGGCATCCGCCTCGGCGAGGGGCATCCAGAGGAACTTGCCGCGACGCACGACGGCGTCGACTCGTCGTCCGGCGAGGCGCGTCTCGAAGTCGCGGGAATCCCCGACGTGACGAGTGAGGGACCGCGCGTCGAGCACGGTCACCGCATCCAGCCGAGCGCCGGCGAGAGCGGGGACGAGGCCGGCGCGGACGACCTCGACTTCGGGGAGTTCGGGCACGGAGGTCTATACCCGCGCGGACAGTTCGCGCCAGACCGACAGTGCGGCAGCCATCTCGGCCTGCTTCTTGCTCGACCCACTGCCCATCCGGGCGACGTCGCCGACGGTGACCGTGGCGGTGAAGACGCGGTGGTGATCGGGACCCGCCGCTTCCACGCTGTACGTCGGCGCCGCGTGACCCAGGCGCGCGGCCAGCTCCTGGAGGCTCGTTTTCGGGTCCATCGCCGCGCCGTAGCGCTCGGGGTCGTCCATCAGCGGGGACACGAGCCGCAGGACGAGTGCGGTCGCCTCCTCGATACCGGCTGACAGGTAGGCGGCGCCGATCAACGCCTCAGTGGTGTCGGCCAGGATCGAGTCCTTGTCGCGCCCACCGGTCTGGTCCTCGCCGCGCCCCAGTCGCAGATGGGCGCCCAAGCCCATGCCGCGGGCGACTTCGGCGAGGGCGACGGTGGAGACGACACTCGCGCGGCGCTTGGCGAGGGAACCTTCGTCGAGCTCGGGGTGCGTCCGGTACAGGTGCACCGTGACCGCCATCCCGAGGATCGAATCCCCCAGGAACTCGAGCCGCTCGTTGTGCGCGATACCCCCGTGCTCATAGGCGTACGAACGATGGGTCAGCGCAAGCGACACAAGCTCGGGGTCGATGTCGACCCCGAGCTTGTGTGTGAGCACCGAGTGATCGGTTGCTGCGTCTGTCACGACGCGACGATCAGATGTCGGCGACCTTGCGGCCCTTGTACTCGAGGAACAGCTCCGTGCCCTGCGAGTCGGTGACGACCTTCGCCTGGTGGGGACGGCTGTAGACGACCTTGCCGTTCTCGATGGTCTTGACGAGCGTGGGGGCCTCGGCCTTCCACTGCGCGCGGCGCGAACGGGTGTTGGAGCGGGAGACCTTCCGCTTCGGGGGGTTACCTGCCATGGTCAGCTCTTCTCTGTGTCGTCGGCGGCGGGGCGCGGCGCCTCGTCGTCGTGGTCTGGGGTTCGGGCCGACAAGGCGGCCAGCGCATTCCAGCGCGGGTCGATCTGGGTCTCCGGGACCGGTGTTCCGGTCAGCCTCTCGCCCGTGGACGGATCGAGTCCGGGGCAATCCGGCTGACACACCGGCTGGAACGGAAGCGACAGGACGATCGCATCCCTGACAGGAGTTTCAAGATCCACGTGGTCGTCTTGAACCTCGAAGTCAGTCGCTTCGTCCCCAGAGTACCCGAAGAGCTCCTGAAACTCGACTTGGAGGGGGTGTGTCAGGTCGACGAGGCACCGGCTGCACTGGCCGTCGTAGGTGGTGGAGATCTCGGCGGTGACCAGGATGCCCTCGTGCACCGATTCCAGACGCACGTCGACATCGACGTCTTCGCCGGCGTCGACCCAGGCCAACCCCTCGCCCCACTTCTCCGGTGCAGGGACGCGGATCTCGAACTCACGCATCTCGCCCGGCGCACGGACGATGTCACGCACGGGAAGGACGAACGGACCGCTCACACGCTTTCTGACCACGGTCGTCCATCGTACGCGTGCGTGGACTCCTTCGGGCCGCGTCAGCCCCGCTGTGCTCCCGTGTCGAGGAACCGCGCGACCGGACCGGGGACGAACGGCGACACGTCTCCGCCCAGCGATGCCACCTGGCGCACGAGTGAGCTCGACACCAGCGCGTGCGCGGGATCGGGGAGCAGGAACACCGTCTCCACATGAGCGAGGTGGCGGTTCACGATCGCCATGGGCGTCTCGTAGGCGACGTCCACCTGCGAGCGGATCCCCTTGACGAGGACGCCCGCACCCACGTCGGTCGCGTAATCCACCAACAGCCCCACGCTCCACGCCGCGACGACCACGTCGCCCTCGATGCCGCTCTCGGCGATGGACTGCTCGAGCAGGCTCAGCCGCTGCGCGATCGGCAGCATCGCCTCCTTGCCCGGATTGTGGACGACGAGGACGTGCAACTGGTCGTAGAGGGATGCTGCGCGCCGGATCACGTCGAGATGACCGAGCGTCGGGGGGTCAAAGGAGCCGGGCACGACCGCGATCCGGTTGTTCATAGCACCCGAGCCTAACGATGCTTCAGGCCCGCACGGCGTCAGTTCTTCGCGAGGGCGGCGCGCTCCCGTTGGCTGACGCGACCGGAGATGGCTGCAGCGAGGCCCGGATGCCGGTCGAGGCTCGGATCCTCGGCGAGGAGGCGCTCCGCCTCGGCGCGCGCCGTGGCGATCAGGTCCGCGTCGGCCACCACCCGCAGCAGACGCAACGACGATCGGACACCGGACTGCGCGTCGCCCAGGACGTCGCCCTCACCGCGGAGGTCGAGATCGACCTCGGCGAGCTCGAATCCGTCGGTGGTGGTGGCGACCGCCTCGACCCGTGCCCGCGCCGGCGTGTACGGGTCGGCTTCGGTGACGAGCAGGCACAGCCCCGGGACCGATCCGCGCCCGACACGCCCGCGCAGCTGGTGCAGCTGCGACACCCCGAAGCGGTCCGCCTCGAGGATGACCATGGTCGACGCGTTCGGCACGTCGACGCCCACCTCCACCACCGTGGTCGCCACGAGGACGTCGATGTCCCCGCGGGCGAAGGCCTGCATGACGGCGTCCTTCTCCTCCCCCGGCATCTTGCCGTGGAGGATCTCGACGCGGATGTCGCGGTAGTCGGGGTGTCCCTCGAGCAGCGCCGCTGCCTGCACGACGCCCCAGCGCGTCCGGCCGGGTTCGGCATCCTCCGCAGCGTCGTCCTCGTCGGTGTCGGTCGCGGCGTCGATCGCGGGACACACGACGAAGGCCTGCCTGCCGAGCCGCACCTCTTCGGCGACCCGTTCCCAGACCCGCGCGAACCACGCCGGCTTCTCCCCCACCGGGGCGACATAGGTGGAGATCCCCGCTCGCCCTCCGGGCATCGTCCGGATGGTCGAGACGTCGAGATCGCCGAAGACGGTCATCGCGACCGTGCGCGGGATGGGGGTAGCCGTGAGCACGAGGACGTGCGGCGAACTTCCCTTCGCGCGCAGCGTCTCGCGCTGATCGACACCGAAACGGTGCTGCTCGTCCACGACGACGAGACCCAGGTCTGCGAACGTCGTCGACTCGCTGAGCAGGGCATGCGTTCCGACGACGATGCGCGCCTGCCCCGACGCGACGCGCAGCGCCGCCCGCCGACGTTCTGCGGCCGGCTGCTGCCCGGTGAGGAGGGTCGGCATCAGCTCCGGCGCGAGGTCCCGTCCGAGCATGCGAGCGATGGAGCGGACATGCTGACCGGCCAGCACCTCGGTGGGAGCGATGAGCGCCGACTGCCCACCGGACTGCGCCACCTGCAGCATGGCGCGGAGCGCCACGAGCGTCTTGCCGGAGCCGACTTCGCCCTGGACGAGCCGGTTCATCGGCCACGGACCGACGAGGTCTGCGGCGATGCGCTCGCCCACCGTCAGCTGATCGGGGGTGCGCTCGAACGGCAGCGCGGCGTCGAAGCGCGTGAGGAGCTCGCCCGCGGGGCGTGCGGTGGCCGACATCATCCGCACGAACTGCCGCTGTTGGAGGAGGGCTGCTTGCAGCACGAACGCCTCGTGCATGCGCAGCGTCTCGCGCGCAGGCCCCACCTGGTCGAAGGTCTCGGGTGCGTGCATGCGGACGAGAGCCGTCCGCGCATCGAGGAGCCCCTGCGCGGTGCGGAATCCGTCGGGGAGAGGTTCGGGCACCTCGCCGAGACCGGTCAGCACCTGGTCGACACAGCGCTTGACCTGCCAGCTCGAGAACGTGCTCGTCGCGGGGTAGATCGGGATGGGGACGTTGTGCCACGCCTCCGCGCTCAAGCGCGCGGTCCCCTCATCGTCGAAAAGCTCGTAGTCCGGATGGGTCAGCTGCTTCTGGCCGCGGTACTCCCCCACCTTGCCGGAGAAGATGCCCTGCCGACCCGTTCGCAGATCCTTCACACGCCACGCCTGACCGAAGAACGTGAGGGACATGGTGCCGTTGCCGTCGCCGATGAGCACTTCGACGAGCTCGCCGCGGCGGCCGCGCATCGGGCGGGTCGTCGCGGACAGCACTTCGGCGACGATCGTCACCAGTTCCCCCACCGGGAGCTCGGCGATGGGTGTCAGCTGACCACGGCTCGCGTAGCGGCGCGGGTAGTGACCGAGCAGGTCGCCGACCGTCGTCATCTGGAAGGCCCGCCGCAGCCCCTTCGCCAGAGCGTCGCCGACCGCCTCGGGAAGAGGTGTGGCGAGGGTGTACGACGGCATGCCTCGAGTCTAGGAGCGGTCGCGGACGCCGCTATCGTGGCGGGGTGACGAGGATCATCGCGGGAGACGCCGGCTCGCTGCCGCTGGCGGTGCCGAGCGCCGGCACCCGGCCGACGAGCGAGCGGGTCCGCGAATCGCTGTTCGGCGCGCTCGAGGCCGCGGGGATCCTCACGGGTGCGGCGGTCCTCGACCTGTACGCGGGATCCGGCGCGCTCGGGCTCGAGGCGGTCAGCCGCGGGGCGGCCTCGGCCGACCTCGTCGAGCGGGCGCCGCGCGCGGCATCCGTCATCGACCGCAACGTGCGAGCCGTCGCGCGCAGCCTTCCCGGGCGCAGGGTCACCGTCCACCGCGCCGCCGCGGACGCCTTCCTGCGCAGCGGCGGACAGGGATTCGACCTCGTCTTCGTCGATCCGCCGTACGACATGACGGATGCCGAGCTGTCGACGACCCTCGGGCTGCTCGTCCCGCGGCTGGCCGCCACCGCGACGGTGATCGTCGAGCGCGCGACACGCTCCGGCGCGCCCCTCCTCCCGGAGCACCTCGTCCTCGACCGCTCGAAGAAGTACGGGGACACCACCCTCTGGTGGCTCGCGCCCTCCGCACCGGATCAGCCTTTGGCGGAATCCCAGTCCGCGTAGGGGTCCCAGCCGCCGCGGCCCGCCGGCGGGGCGCCCCGGACGAGGACGGGAGCGTCCTGACGCTGGAGGACGCGACCGATCACTGCGAACCCCTCGGGCACGCGACCCGCCGGGAAGCAGGCCAGCAGGGCGTGGTCCTCGCCGCCCGAGAGCGCGTCGTCGTCGAGGGCCGCGTCGAGCGCCAGAGTCACCCGGGACGCGTCCGCGAGACGCGTCGCGTCCAGGAGCAGCCCGTCCGAGACGTCCATCATCGCCGTCGCCCCTGCCCGCGCGGCGACGGCACCCAGGGCGACGGGAGGCCGTGGACGCAACTGAGCGGCGAGGTCCCGTCGCTCGGCATCGGTCAGCCCGTCCGCATCGACGGGCGCCGGCGTCCCGTCAGGGCCACGGAATCGCGTGAAGAGCAGCCGCAGCCCTCGGGAGGCCGCGCCGAGCTCTCCCGCGACCGCGACCGCATCACCCGGGCGCGCCCCCGATCGCAGGACGGGCGCGACACCGTCCAGCACCCCGATGGCGGTGACGGCGACCGTGAGGGTGTCGGAGACGGTGAGGTCGCCGCCCTCGACCGCGCACCCGGGCGCCAACTGCTCCAGCGCGTCGCGGAATCCGGCGGCCAGCTCGTCGACGAAGGATGCCGGGAGCGCGTCCGGCAGGGCGAGCGCGACAAGCAGCGCCGTGGGACGGGCGCCCATCGCCGCGACGTCCGCGAGGTTGACCGCGGCGGCTTTGAAGCCGAGGTCGTGCGGGGAGGTCCAGGCGAGGCGGAAATCCGGGCCGTGGACGAGGGTGTCCGTCGTGGCGACGATGCGACCGCCCGGGGCCGCGAGCACCGCCGCATCGTCACCGGGTCCGACCTCGGCCCGAGAGAGGGGACGCAGGATGCCCAGGATGCGGCTCAGCAGCTCGCCCTCGGAGACGTCGCGCACACGGAGCTCACCCATGGCTCCACGGTAGCCTGGAGGGATGGCTCGGACCCGATCGATCGTCGCGCTCACCCTGCTGATCGCCGGTGTCGCAGCGCTGGCGGGATGCTCGTCGACGGTCGCCGTCGACGCTGCCCCGAACGCCGACGATCCGCGCTGCGCGGAGGTCATGGTGCGGCTGCCCGACGATCTCGGCGATCGGCACCGGCGCTGGACGGACGCGCAGTCGACGGCCGCATGGGGGGACCCGACGACGGTGCAGTTCGCGTGCGGTGTGCCACCGCTCGGCCCCTCCGAGCTCCCCTGCGTCACCGTGGACGGTGTGGACTGGGTGGTCGACGACTCCCGCGCGCCGCTGTACCGGATCACGACCTACGGACGGGAGCCGGTCGTCCAGTTGATCGTCGATTACGACGAGGTGAGCTCGAGCGGTCCGGTGAGCGCGGTCAGCCGCCTCATCACCCAGCGTTTCGACGTCACCGGGCAGTGCGTCGCGGCATCCGACGTCGTCCCGTGATCGGCGTCAGCGCGCCAGTTCGATGAGCTCGGTGATGAGCTCCGGGTAGCTGAGACCGCTCTGGATCCAGCAAGTGGGGAACATCGAGATCGGCGTGAATCCGGGCATCGTGTTGACCTCGTTCACGAAGAACTCGGTCCCCGTGTAGAAGAAGTCGACCCGGGACAGCCCCTGACCGCCCACGGCCTCGAACGCGCGGGCCGCGATCCGCTGCATCTCCCGCAGCTCGCCGTCGTGCAGCTCCGCCGGGCAGACGAGGTCGATGCCCGGCGCGCCCAGGTACTTCGCCTCGAAATCGTAGAAGTCGCGCCCGCTGACGACGATCTCCCCCGCCACGCTCACCCGCGGGTCCGCTCCGTCGCGCCCCTGCAGCACGCCGCACTCGACCTCGCGGCCGACGACCGCCTGCTCCACGAGCACGCTCGAGTCCTCGGCGAAGGCGGTGTCGAGGGCGGCGTCCAGCTCGTCCCACTCCGACACCTTCGACACCCCGACACTCGAGCCCGCCCGCGCCGGCTTCACGAAGACGGGCAGGCCGAGACCGCGGATGCGGCGCCGCCACAGGTCTCCGTCGCGATCGAGTCCCGCGCGCGTCACCGTGACCCACGGCACGACGGGGACACCGGCGGCCTGCAGGATGCTCTTGGTGGTGTGCTTGTCCATCCCGATCGCGGACATGAGAAGCCCCGCGCCGACGTACGGGAGGTCGAGGAGCTCGAGGAAGCCCTGCACCGTGCCGTCCTCGCCGAACCGACCGTGGAGGATCGGGAAGACCACATCGATGTCGCCCAGCGACTCCACCGTGCCGTCGGGGTGGCGCACGGACAGTCCCCGCTCCACGGTGGACTCCGGCCAGATGACCCGGGTGCCGTTGTCGACGACCTCGGGGAGGCGGTCGGCGTTCAGTGCGAACTTGTCGGGATCGTCGTCCTCGAGCACGTACGCGCCCTCGCGGGTGATGCCGACCGGGATGACCCGGTAGCGGTCGCGGTCAATCGCGCGAAGGACGCCGCCCGCTGTGGCGGAACTGATCGAGTGTTCGCTGGAACGCCCGCCGAAGAGCAGAACCACTGCCGCCTGAACCATTCTGAGTCCTCTCCTCGGTGGGCTCATCGTCATCCGTCGTGAGATGCGGTGCGATGTCGCGCGGATTCATCGCGCCGTCGAGGACCATCTTGACCTGCTCGACGATGGGCATGTGCACGCCGGCCTCGCGGGCCAGCTGAAGGACGGGCGCGACCGAGGCCAGTCCCTCCGCGGTCTGGTCCATCTGCTTCACGACTTCGGTGAAGCTGTAGCCCTGACCCAGGAGCCGTCCTGCTGTGTTGTTGCGGCTCAGCGGGGATTGGCACGTCGCGATCAGGTCGCCGAGCCCCGCCAGACCCTGCAGGGTCTCGGGCTGGGCGCCCTGCGCGACGGCGAAGTCCGTCATCTCGACGAGCCCTCGCGTGATGATCGACGCCTTCGTGTTCTCGCCGTAGCCGACGCCGTCGACGATGCCGATGGCCACCGCGATGAGGTTCTTCAGCACACCCCCGAACTCCGTGCCGATCACGTCGGTGTTGACGAAGGTCCGGAAATACCGGTTGCGCGAGATGCGGGCGACGGCCTCGGCCGTCTCCTGGCTCGACGACGAGATGACCGCCGCTGTCGGCTGCTCGCGCGCGATCTCGAGCGCGAGGTTGGGGCCGGATGCCACGGCGATACGCGCGGGTTCGCAGCCCAGCTCCTGCTCGAGGACCTGGCTCATACGGAGCCCGGACTTCTTCTCGACGCCCTTCATCAGCGAGACGATCGGGACGTCGCTCCCGTCCACGAGGGGCCGGACGGCCTTCAGATTCTGGCGCAGCGCCTGGCTGGAGATGGCGATGTAGACCTGTGTGGCTCCGTCGAGGGCCTCCGCCAGGTGGTGCGTCGCGGACAGCCCGCGCGGGAGGTTGATCCCCGGCAGGTACTGCGAGTTGCGCTTGCCTTCGCGGATCTCGTGCGCGAGCTCCGCTCGGCGCGCCCACATGACGACGTCGGCGCCGCCGTCCGCGAGCACCTTGCCGAAGGTCGTCCCCCAACTGCCGGAGCCGAGGACTGCGACACGGGGAGCCGGGGACTCGCGACGCGACGCTTCCCTAGGAGTCAAGGCGACCCGTCTCCCTCTGCCCGTGCTGAGCCGGATTCCACCGCTGCGCCGGAGGCTCGACGCCGCGCAGCCGTCCCAGCAGGATCGAGATGTCGCGCATGACGGCATCCGTCGCCGCCGTCAGGGTCGCGGGCGTCGTGTCGGTGTAGGCGGACAGGTCGACGGGAGGGCCCAGGAGCACCCGCACACGGCGGCGCGGGGGCCACAGGCGCAGTCGCCCGTATCGCGGCAGGATCTCCTGCACGCCCCACGTCGCCACGGGGATCACCGGGAGCGGCTCGGGGGCGGCCAGGGCGAGGCGGACGGCGCCCGTCTTGCCGCGCATCGGCCACATGTCCGGGTCGCGGGTGAGCGATCCCTCCGGGTACACGATGACACCGCGCTGCGCCGCAACGAGCGCGTTCGACTGCGCGAGGGTCTGCTTCGCCGCGGCGGACGTGGATGCCCGCGCGACGGGGACCATGCCGGTCGCCCGCAGCAGCCAGCCGAGGACGGGCACCCGGAACAGGCTCTCCTTGGCCATGAAGCGCGGCGCGCGTCCCAGCCGCCATGTCGCGACGGCGATGATCACGGGGTCGAATTCGCTGTAGTGGTTCGGGGCGAGAACGTACGAGCCCTCCCGGGGAAGGTGCTCGCCGCCCTCGATCTCGATCTTCGCGAACCAGCCGGTCGCCGGCACGACGACCATCGCCGCCGGCCAGAAGACACTCGGTCGGGTCTTCTCCGGGGACGCGCGGCGACGGGGAGCCACCGCCGTCACTCCGTGACGTCGAAGTCGGCGCCGAGATCGGTCAGCTTCTCGAGGAACTTCTCGTAGCCGCGCCGGATGATCCCGATGTTGCGCACCGTCGACTCGCCCTCGGCGGCGAGGGCGGCGATCACGTAGGAGTAGCCGCCCCGGAGGTCCGGGACGACGACGTCGGCTCCGTGGAGCGGCGTCGGCCCGTTGATGACGGCCGCCTGCTCGAGGGCACGCCGCGGCACGCGGCGATCCGAGCTCGCGATGCCGTCGGGGTGCACGACGATGTCCGCGCCCATCTGGACGAGCGCGCGGGTGAAGCCGAGACGGTTCTCGTACACCGTCTCGTGGACGACGGACTCGCCTTCGGCCTGCGTCAGCGCGACGATGAGGGGCTGCTGCCAGTCGGTCATGAAGCCGGGGTGGACGTCGGTCTCGACCATGACGGGCTTCAGCGGGCCGCCGCGACGGAAGCGGATGCCGTCCTCGGCGATGTCGAAGTCGCCGCCGACCTTGCGGAAGACGTTGAGGAAGGTGAGCATCTCCTGCTGCTTGGCGCCGCCGACGAAGATGTCGCCGTCGGTGGCGAGGGCTGCCGCGGCCCAGGATGCGGCCTCGTTACGGTCGAAGATCGCGCGGTGGTCGTAGCCCCGGAGCGACTCGACACCCTCGATGAAGATCACCCGGTTGGGCTCGTAGGAGATGATCGCGCCCATCTTCTGCAGCACCGCGATCAGGTCCATGATCTCGGGCTCGATGGCCGCGTTGCGCAGCTCGGTGGTGCCCTTGGCGCGGACTGCGGTCAGGAGCACCTGCTCCGTCGCACCGACGCTCGGGTAGGGCAGCTCGATGTTGGCGCCGTGCAGGCCTCCGGGAGCGGAGAGGCGGATGCCGCTGGGCAGCTTGTCGACGATGGCTCCGAACGAGCGCAGGGCGTCGAGGTGGAAGTCGATCGGGCGGTCGCCGATGCGGCATCCGCCCAGGTCCGGGATGAACGCCTGACCGAGCAGGTGCAGGAGCGGACCGCAGAAGAGGATCGGGATGCGGGAGGCCCCCGCGTGCGCGTCGATCTCCTCCATGTGGGCCGAGACGGCGCCGCTCGGGTCGAGGCGGAGGACGCCGTCCTCGAGGTCCTCGACGCGGACGCCGTGGACCTCGAGGAGCGAGCGGACCACGTGGACGTCGCTGATGTCGGGCACGTCCCGCAGGATGCTCGCGGTCTCACCCAGGAGAGCGGCCACCATCGCCTTCGTGGCGAGGTTCTTCGCCCCCTTCACCTCGACCCGACCGCGCAGCGGACGACCGCCGCGGATCCGGAGCGTCTGACCGGCGCTGCCGCCGACCGGGAAGGACGCGGAGTCGCTGAGAAGTGTCTTCATGGGTGGGACCTCGTCTGTGGTGGGGAGGAAGCGTGAGCGGCCCCGTTGTGCGGGGCGCAGGCCGATCAGCGGACGGGGATCGTCCGCGGCCGCCACGCCTCGCGGCGCGCCTCGAACTGCGCGATCTTGTCTTCGTTGCGCAGGGTGAGCCCGATGTCGTCGAGCCCCTCGAGAAGCCGCCACCTAGTGTAATCGTCGATGTCGAAGGGGGCCTGGACGTCGCCGACCTGCACCGAGCGTGTCTCGAGGTCGACGGTCACCTCGCGCCCGGGCTCGGCCTCCAGTGCCGCCCAGATCGCCTCGAGGACCTCCTCCGTCACCACTCCCGTGACCAGTCCCTGCTTGCCGGCGTTTCCGCGGAAGATGTCGGCGAACTTCGTGCTGAGGACGACGCGGAAGCCGTAGTCGCGCAGCGCCCACACGGCGTGCTCACGACTCGACCCGGTGCCGAAGTCGGGACCCGCGACGAGAACGGAACCCTCGCGGTAGGCGTCCTGGTTGAGGATGAAGGAGGGGTCCTGCCGCCAGTTGGCGAACAGGGCGTCGTCGAAGCCCGTCTTCGTGACGCGCTTGAGGTAGACGGCCGGAATGATCTGGTCGGTGTCGACGGCGGAACGCTTCAGCGGCACGCCGACGCCGGTGTGGCGGGTGAACTTCTCCATGTCAGACCTCCGTCAGAGCCAGTGCGTCGAGATCGCTCGGGCTGGCGAGCCGGCCGAGCACGGCGGTCGCGGCGGCGACCTGAGGCGAGACGAGGTGCGTGCGACCGCCCTTGCCCTGGCGACCCTCGAAGTTGCGGTTGCTGGTCGAGGCGCACCGCTCACCGGGAGCGAGCTGATCGGGATTCATCCCGAGACACATCGAGCAGCCGGCGAAGCGCCATTCCGCCCCGAAGTCGGTGAACACCTTGTCGAGCCCCTCCGCCTCGGCTTCCAGGCGGACGCGTGCCGATCCGGGGACCACCATGACGCGCACCCCCTCCGCTTTGGTGCGTCCGCGCACGATTGAGGCGAACTGCCGCAGATCCTCGATGCGGCTGTTCGTGCAGGAGCCCATGAAGACGGCATCCACCGCCACGTCCTTCAGGGCGGTGCCAGGAGCCAGGTCCATGTACTCGAGTGCCCGCTCGGCCGCGGCGCGCTCGTTCGGGTCGCTCATCTCGGCGGGGTCGGGGACGACGCCGTTCAGGTTGACCCCCTGACCGGGGTTGGTGCCCCAGGTCACGAAGGGCTCGAGTTCGTCGGCGTCGAGGAAGACCTCGGCGTCGTACACGGCACCCTCGTCGGAGGGGAGCGTGCGCCAGTAGGCGACCGCCTCGTCCCAGTCCGCGCCCCGGGGAGCGTGCGGCTTGTCCTTGACGTAGGCGAAAGTGGTCTCGTCCGGGGCGATCATGCCCGCCCGGGCGCCCGCCTCGATGGACATGTTGCACATCGTCATCCGGCCCTCCATCGAGAGGGAACGGATGGCGGAGCCGCGGAACTCGAGCACGTAGCCCTGCCCGCCGTTCGCGCCGATCTTCGCGATGATCGCGAGGATGATGTCCTTCGCGCTCACGCCGGGCTTGAGCGTCCCCTCGACGGTGATGGCCATCGTCTTGAACGGCTTCAGCGGCAGGGTCTGGGTGGCCAGGACGTGCTCGACCTCGCTCGTCCCGATGCCGAACGCCATGGCGCCGAACGCACCGTGCGTCGAGGTGTGCGAGTCGCCGCAGACGACCGTGATGCCGGGCATGGTCAGACCGAGCTGCGGGCCGACGACGTGGACGATGCCCTGCTCCTTGTCCCCCAGCGAGTGCAGCCGCACACCGAACTCCGCGGCGTTGCGTCGCAGAGTCTCGATCTGCGTACGGCTCGTCAGGTCGGCGATCGGCTTGTCGATCTCGAGCGTCGGGGTGTTGTGGTCCTCCGTCGCGATCGTGAGGTCGAGGCGGCGCACGGGGCGGCCCTCGGCGCGGAGGCCGTCGAACGCCTGCGGACTCGTCACCTCATGGACCAGGTGGAGGTCGATGTAGATGAGGTCGGGGCTGCCGTCCTCACCCTTCACGACGAGGTGGTCGTCCCACACCTTCTCGGCGAGGGTCCGGGGACGGTCGGGAATCGTGCTCATGGTGTCTCCTGATGTCGGATGGCGCCCGCGACAGCCTCCGCGACGAGAGAGGGCTCAGAGCGAGGTCTCGTCGCGGCCGATAAGGAGTCGAGCGGTCCGCACCGCGTCAGACTACCACCGGGTCCGCCGGGGCGAGGCGCGCCCGGCGCGTAACACCACGTCTCACGGACTCCGCCCGCCGCCCGCGACGTGGCACGCTGTGTGGCCTGAGGGACAGGAGACGACGATGACGGAGCGAACCGCCGAGGGGTTCACGACGCGACAGGTCCACGTGGGGACGGATGCCGCGGCGGCCACCCCGCGCGCCGTGCCGATCCATCTCACGGCGGGGTTCACCTTCGACTCGTTCGACGAGGCCGCCGCTCACTTCGGGGCGGGCGACGGCTTCGGCTACACCCGTACGGGCAACCCGACGGTCGACGCCGTCGAACGCAAGCTCGCGTCGCTGGAGGGCGGCGCAGAGGCCGTTCTGCTCGCGTCCGGACAGGCGGCGCTCGCGGTGGCGCTGCTCGGACTCGTCACCGCCGGTTCGCACATCGTCAGTTCCACGCACATCTACGAGGGGACGCGGGGGCTCCTCGTCGACAACCTCGCCCGGCTCGGTGTCGAGACGACCTTCGTCGACGACATCCGCGACCCGGATGCCTGGCGTCGCGCGATCAGGCCCGAGACCCGTGTGCTGCTCGGCGAATCGATCGCGAACGCCCGCAACGACGTGCTGGACGTCGCCTCCGTCGCCGCGGTCGGCGAGGAGGTCGGGATCCCCCTCATCGTCGACAACACGTTCGCGACGCCCTACCTGCTCCGTCCTCTCGAGCACGGCGCCGCGATCGTCGTCCACTCCGCGAGCAAGTTCCTCGCCGGGCAGGGCGCCGTCCTCGGCGGTGTCATCATCGACGACGGGCGATTCGACGCGTCCCGCTCCGGCCACCTCTTCCCGCACCTCGTCGAGGGCTCCGCGGTCACGCCGAGCGCCTGGGATCGCCATGGCGGACGCGCCCGCATCGCGCACCTGCGAGAGAGCGTCGCACCCCGCTTCGGTCCCACGCCGTCGCCGCTCACCGCGTTCCTCATCGGCCAGGGCGTCGAGACGCTCAGCCTGCGTGTGCAACGGCAGTCCGAGAACGCGCTCGCCGTCGCCCGGTGGCTCGCAGAACACCCCGAGGTGGAGTCGGTCGACTACGTCGGTCTGGCGTCGCACCCCACCCACGACCTCGCCCGGTCCTACCTCCGCGGCGGGTACGGCTCGGTCTTCACCGTGACGCTGCGGGGCGGACTCCCCGCTGCCCGCTCCTTCGTCGAGGAGGTGTCGGTCATCACCCACATGACCCACCTCGGCGACGTACGGTCCTTGGTCCTGCACCCGGGTACGACCAGCCATGCCCGGCGCTCCCCCGCCGAGCGTGCGACCCTGGGCGTCCACCCCGGCACCCTCCGGTTGTCGATCGGCATCGAGGACGTCGACGACCTGCTCGCGGATCTCGCGCGCGGGCTCACGGCCGCGGCATCCGCTCTGACCGCGGACGTGGCGGTGGTCGCATGAGCCGACCGCAGCACTTCGGATGGTTCCTCGCGCGCGGTTTCGGGCCGCACGGGTGGGGCCACCCGTACCTCGATTGGGACTACGACTGGACATCGCCGGCGCTGTACCAGGACGCCGTCCGCACGCTCGAGCAGGCCGGATTCGATCTGCTCATCATCGAGGACGCCCCTTCGCTCGGATCCGCCGAGACCATCGATCTGCGCGTGCGGCAGGCGTTCGGCGGCCCGAAGCTCGATCCCCTCCTGCTGGCGCCGTACCTCTTCGCCGCCACCGAGCGCATCGGCATCGTCCCGACGGTGAACCCCGCCGCGACCCTGCCCTACACCGCCGCCCGGCAGTTCGCGACGCTGCAGCATCTCAGCGGCCATCGGCTCGGGCTGAACGTCGTCACCGACACCGGCAGCGCACGTCACTTCTCCACCGCGGCCCAGCTCGGGCACGACGCGGCGTACGACCGCGCGGAGGAATGGATGACCGCGGTGCGCGATCTCTGGCGCAGCTGGCCCGAGGGCGCGCTCATCGCCGATGCCGCGGCGGGTCGCTATGCCGACGGGACGAAGCTCCGCCCGACGGTCCACCGCGGCGACTACTTCGCCTTCGATGGTCCGCTCAATGCGATCCCGTTCACGGACGGCGAACCCGTCATCGTCTCGCCCGGCGGTTCGCCCCGCGGCCTCGGCTTCGCGGGCGCCAACTCGGACGTGCAGCTCGCACTCGCCCCGATGACGGAGGAGTCCGTCCGCGGCTACCGGCGCCGCATCCACGAGGCCGCGACCGCGGCGGGCCGTCGGCCCGAGGACATCACGATCCTCTTCGCGATCCAACCCGTCGTCGTGTCCTCCGCGGAGGAAGCGGACCGGATCGTGGCGGCGTCGCTCGACCCCGACGAGGCGACCCTCCGCTGGATCGCCGAGCGCCAGTCCAGCGACCTCGAGACGGACCTCACGGGCCTCGATCTCGACCGACCGCTGGATCGGGGGATCCTCGGCGAGCACGTCTCGCACGGCAGCATCCGCCGCCTCGTCGGCGATCACGAGGAGGATGCGCCGCTGCGGCGGATCCTCTCCGCGCACGCGAGGAAGGGTCGTCTGCACGACGGCTCCGGCTGGGTCGGGACCGCCGAGGAACTCGCCGACCGCATCGACGAGTACGGCTCCTGGGGCAACGACGGCGTGCTTCTGTGGGGCGACCTCCATCCCGTCACGGTGCACCGCACGCTCGACGAGCTCGTCCCGATCCTGCGTCGTCGGGGCATCCTGCGACGGGAGTATGAACCCACCCTCCGGGCGAATCTCCGCCCGTTCTGAGGCGGCGCGTCAGTCCTTCTCGGACGGGCGGGGGTCGACCGTCGAGGGCGTGCCCTGCTCGTCGGCGACATCCTCCGCATGGTGGACCGGGGTGGGCCCCGTCGCCGGAATCGGCTCCCGCAACCCTTCGCGGCGCGCGGCGATGAGGCTCGCGACGGTCGCGACGACCATCGAGGCGACGATCACCCCGAGCGAGACCCAGGTGGAGATCTCCGGCGCCCACTCGATGTGCTCGCCGCCGTTGATGAAGGGCAGCTCGTTCTCGTGCATCGCGTGCAGGACGAGCTTCACGCCGATGAAGGCGAGGATGAAGGCGATGCCGAAGTGCAGGTACTTGAGGCGGTCGAGCAGACCACCCAGGAGGAAGTAGAGCTGACGCAGGCCCATGAGGGCGAAGATGTTCGCCGTGAAGACGATGAACGCGCTCTGGGTGATGCCGAAGATGGCCGGGATGGAGTCGATCGCGAAGAGCAGGTCGGTCATGCCCAGCGCGGCGAAGACGATCACCATGGGGGTGAAGACCTTCTTGCCGTCGATGACGGTGCGCACCTTCGCGCCGTCGTACTCCTCGCTGATCGACATGCGTCGACGCAGCGCCCGGACGATGAAGCTCTCCTTCTTCTCCTCCTCGTCGTCGTCCTCGCTCGAGAAGGCCTGCTTCCAGGCCGTGTAGATCAAGAAGAGCCCGAAGAGGTAGAAGACCCAGCTGAACTGCTCGATGATCGCCGCGCCCAGCAGGATGAAGATGCCGCGCAGGATCAACGCGATGATGATGCCCACCATCAGCACCTTCTGCTGCGCCGCTCGGG
Source organism: Microbacterium oleivorans (assembly GCF_023715745.1). Lineage (GTDB taxonomy): Bacteria > Actinomycetota > Actinomycetes > Actinomycetales > Microbacteriaceae > Microbacterium > Microbacterium oleivorans_D. The sequence continues at coordinate 532,234 of NZ_JAMBOV010000003.1, forward strand.
GCACCGAGAACTGACTCATGATGAGGACGAAGACGAACAGGTTGTCGATCGATAGGCTGTACTCCGTGAGCCACCCCGCGACGAACTGGCCCGCGTACTCGCCGTTCGTGACCCCGAGCATGATGAGCGCGAACACGAGCGCGAGAGCGACGTAGAAGACGACCCAGAGCGTCGATTCCTTCGTCGACGGCACGTGAGGCCGCTTGATGATCAGCAGCAGGTCGGCGACGAGGATGAGCGTCAGGACGACCAGCGAGCCGACCTCGAACCAGAGGGGAAGCTCCATGAGGGCCTTTCATGCGGGGGGCGACCCCCAGAGTACCTTTCGAGGTGCCTGAGACGATGCTCCGTGACGCGACACTCCCCCATCGACAGAACGAACGAGGATGCCATGGCCGACCCGCTCGCGAGGCGTGACGCGGACCTGGTGGCCGCCGCCGCGCGTGGCGATCAGCAGGCCTTCCGCGAGCTCTACCGCGCCTACGCGAAGCCGGTGTACTGGCTGGCTCACGGCCTCCTCGGGAACACAGCCGATGCGGAGGACGTCATGCAGGAGACCTTCCTGGTCGCGTGGCGGCGACTGCCGGCCCTGGAGCTGGTGAGCGAGTCGCTGCTGCCGTGGCTCGTGACCATCTGCCGCTTCCAGAGCGCGAACCGGATGCGGCGCCAGCGCCGCGATCGGCTCCACACCGCCGGGGCCGTCGAGGAGACGATCCCCGCCGCCGTCGACGTCGAGGACCAGGTGATCGGCACGGATCTCGCGGAACGCGTCCTGGCGGAGCTCGGGACCCTCTCGCCCCTAGACCAGCAGATCTTCCGTCTCTGTGCCACGGAGGGATACGCCTACGCGGCCGCGGCGGCGGAGCTCGGCATCTCGCACGCGGTCGTCCGCAACCGCCTCTCACGGGTGCGGACACGGCTGCGCACCGTCGTGGGATCGGAGGGATCATGACCCGGCACGAGATCGAGCTCCCCGACCTCACGCAGGAGAGACAGGACGACATCGAGGCCGCACTCTTCGCCGAGATCCGCGAAGAGGTCTCGCGATCCCCTGCTTCCTCGCAACGGCGACGGCGCCGCGGGTGGGCCTACACCGGCGCGGCGGCCGCCGTCATCGTCGTCGCAGGCTTCGTCGGGCCCGCCCTCGGCGGCCCGACAGCGGGCGAATCCGTCAGCGTGTACGACCAGAGCGCCGGCGGCGCCGTCGCGCCCGAATCGGGCGGCGATCTCGGCGGGGATTCCGGCGGCGACCAGGAAGGGAGCGGCACGGCATCCACAGCGGGTCGTGAGGTGGTCGCCACCGCCTCGACGGTCCTCGAGGCGACGGATCCCGCTGCCGCCGTCGCCGAGATCGGAGACCGGGCCGAGGCATCCGGCGGCTACGTCGAGTCGATGAACGTGTCGGCCGCCGCGCCTGCCGAGACGACGGGAGCCGATGCCGTGTCGTCCACCGGCGGCACCTGGGTCACCGTGCGTGTCCCGGCCGACGGGCTCACCACGTTCCTCACCGGCCTCGACGACCTCGGCGAGGTCACGTCGTCCGAGATCACCCGCGAGGACGTCACCGCGCAGTCGACCGATCTGCGGGCCCGCATCTCGGCGCTGCAGACCTCGGTCGACCGGCTGGAGGGGCTCATCTCGGATGCCGCGACCACGGCCGACCTGCTGACCGCCGAGGAGGCGCTGTCGCAGCGTCAGGCGGAACTCGATTCTCTCCTGGCGCAGTCCGAGGCGCTCGCGGACGAGGTCGCCCTGTCGAGTGCGACCGTCACGGTCGTCGAGCCGGGCGAGGTCGTCGCCGCCGACCCGCAGGGGTTCGGGGACGGGTTCTCGACGGGATGGAGTGCGCTCGTCGCGACCCTCAACGGGATCGTCGTCGGCCTGGGATTCCTGCTCCCGTGGCTGGCAGTCGCCGGCATCGTCGTCGCCGTCGTCCAGCTCGTGCGTCGTGCTCGTCGCCGCGCACGACGGCGCGCAGAACCGCTGGAGGACGGACAGCCCGCGGCACGCTGAAACGACGACACCCCCGACCGTATCGGTCGGGGGTGTCGTCACCGTGGTGACCCCAGCGGGATTCGAACCCGCGTTACCGCCGTGAGAGGGCGGCGTACTAGGCCGCTATACGATGGGGCCGTACTTTTTCGTTCCCTCCCTGCGGAGGCAACCGTTCAATTATGCATGACGTTCACAGCCGTGCAAAATCGGCGCCCCCTTGCCTCACGCGCCCCTTCGTGAGTTGACTGGGACGATGCGCGTCACGAAGCACGAACATGCCTGCCTCCGCCTCGACAGCGAAGGTAAGAGCCTCCTCATCGACCCCGGTTCCTTCACCCTGCCCCTCGACGGTCTGAACGATCTGGTCGGCGTGATCCTCACGCACGAGCACCCGGACCACTGGACCCCCGCCCAGCTCGACGCCGTCCTCTCCCAGGCGCCGGGTGTGCCGATCTTCGGGCCTGCGGGTGTCGTGGCCGCGGCATCCGATTACGACGTCACCGCGGTGGAAGTCGGCGACGAACTGGAGCTGGGTCCCTTCCGACTCCGCTTCTTCGGCGGCACCCACAGCGTGATCCACGAGTCGATCCCCGTCATCGACAACCTCGGCGTCCTCGTGAACGACGACTTCTACTACCCGGGCGACTCCTACGCCGTCCCCGAGGGCATCGAGGTCGGTCTGCTCGCGGCGCCCATCGGCGCACCGTGGCTGAAGATCGGCGAGGCGATGGACTACGTGCTCGCCGTGAAGCCGCGCCGCGCCTTCGGCACGCACGACATGACGCTTTCCCGCGCGGGTCTCGCGATGCACCGTGACCGGCTGAAGTGGGCGACGGAGCAGAACGGCGGCGAGTTCGTCACCCTCGATCCGGGAGAATCGACCGACCTCTGACATCGCACGCACGAACGACGGATGCCGCGGGGCTTTCGCTCCGCGGCATCCGTCGTTCGTGGGGGTCGAGACTCACTCGGCGTCGTGATCCGTCTCGATGAAGGCGACGAGCTTGTCGAGCGCCTCCTCGGCGCCCTCTCCCTCGGCCTTGAGCGTGACGACCGTGCCCTGCGTCGCGCCCAGACCCATCAGGGTCAGGATGCTGCCGGCGTTCTGGTCGGGGCCACCGGGAACGGCGATCGTGACGGGAACGCCCGTCTCCTTGACCGCCTGCACGAAGAGCTTGGCGGGGCGGGCGTGCAGTCCGGAGCTGCTCGCGACGGTTGCGGTCCGTTCGGCCATGGTGGATCTTCCTCCTTGAGTCGGTGTATCGAGACTATGCCGTCACGGCCACGGCAGGCACATCGGCGTCGACCGGACGGCGGCGCACGAAGCGCTTGAGGAGAACGACGGCGACGGCGCTGACGACGGTGCCCGCGGCGATCGCGACCAGCCAGAGCCAGAAGCTGTCGATGGCGAAGAAGACGAACACGCCGCCGTGGGGGGCCCGGGAGGTGACCGCGAAGGCCATCGACAGGGCGCCGGTCACCGCGCCTCCGAGCATCATCGCCGGGATGACGCGGAAGACATCCGCTGCGGCGAACGGGATCGCGCCCTCCGAGATGAACGCCGCGCCGAGCAGCCAGGCCGCCTTGCCGTTCTCGCGCTCGGGAGCCGTGAAGAGCTTCCGGCCGAGGACGGTCGACGCGAGTGCCATCGCGAGGGGCGGAACCATTCCGGCCGCCATGACCGCGGCCATGATCTGCAGGTAACGCTCGTCGCCGGCGATGCCGGCCGCGAGGTTCGCCGTCGCGAAACCGTACGCGACCTTGTTGACCGGGCCACCGAGGTCGAAGCACATCATGAGACCGAGGATGATGCCGAGCAGGATGACGCCGGCCCCGGTGAGCCCCGCGAGCCAGCCGTTCAGCGCGACCGTGAGTGCGGCGATCGGTCCGCCGAACACGAGCAGCAGGAGCCCGGAGGCGAAGATCGACCCGAGCAGCGGGATGATGACGACCGGCATGAGGCCACGCAGCCAGCGCGGTACGTCCAGGCGGTTCAGCCACCACGCCGCGAGGCCGGCGAGCAGACCGCCGACGATGGCGCCGATGAAGCCGGCGCCCATGAACACCGCCGTCGCACCCGCGACGAACCCGGGCGCGATGCCCGGACGGTCGGCGAGACCGTAGGCGATGTAGCCCGCGAGGGCCGGCACGAGGAAGCCGAAGGACAGACCACCGATCTGGAACGCCACGGCTCCCAGGTAGTACAGCAGCCCCTCCGGCGGCAGATTCGCGAGTGTGAAGTTCTGCAGCGTGTACACCGCGTTGTTCACCGTCTGGCCGTCGGCGGTGTTGGCGATCTCATAGCCGGCCATCGCGAAACCCAGCGCGATCAGCAGACCGCCGCCGGCGACGAACGGGATCATGTAGCTGACACCGGTGAGGAGCGAGCGCTTGATCGCCCCGCCCAGAGAGGTCGGTGCGGCCGCGGACGCCGTGCTCGCCGTCGCCGAACCGGACACGCGCGCGGCGTTCGGGTTCTTCGCGGCGGCGACGGCCTCGCGGATCATCTGCGCGGGCTGCTCGATCCCGCGCTTCACGCCGGCGCGGACGACCGGCTTGCCGGCGAACCGCGCCTGCTCGCGGACGTCGACGTCGACGGCGAAGATGACGGCATCGGCCTCGTCGATGATGCGCTGGTCGATCGCCTTGTAACCGCTCGATCCCTGGGGCTCGACGGTGAGGTCGACGCCCTCCTTCTGGCCGGTCGCCGTCAGGGCGTCGGCGGCCATGAAGGTGTGGGCGATGCCGGTGGCGCAGGCGGTCACCGCGACGATGCGCGCAGGGCGACCGTCGATGAGGAGGGCTTCGTCGGCGGACGCGGGCGTCGGCGCGGCGGCGCGCGCCTCGGCGCGGGACGCAGGAGCCTGCGCCGCGGGCGCGTCCGAGATGGCCTCGCGGACGATGGCCACGACCTCCTCGGGGCTCCGGGCGGCGCGCAGACCCGCGGTGAAGTCATCGCGCATGAGGCTGCGGGCGAGCTTGGACAGGACGGCGAGGTGCTCCTCGGCAGCCGTGTCAGGGGCGGCGATGAGGAAGACGAGGTCCGCCCCGCCGTCCTCCGCGCCGAAGTCGACGCCGGGGTTCAGCCGCGCGAAGGCGAGCGACGCCTGGGTGACCGCGGCGCTCTTCGCGTGCGGGATGGCGATCCCGCCGGGCAGACCGGTCTCGTCCTTCTCCTCACGGGCCCACGCGTCGTCCGCGAGGCGGGCACCGTCGGTGGCCCTCCCCTGCGCGGCGACGCGCTGGGCGAGCGCGTCGATGACGGCGCGCTTGTCGGCGCCGAGCGGCTCGTCGATACTGACGAGTTCCGCGGTGATGATCTCAGTCACGGTGACCTCCAGTGGTCGGGTTGTTCGTCGAGAGTCGTCGCACCGGCACGTCGCCGGTCGACAGGTCGTTCGGGGTCGGGGGTTGGGTGCCGGGGAGCGATGCGGCCGCCGATCCGTAGCGGATGCCGGAGCGCAACCGCTCCTCGGGTGCGGCACCGGCGGTCTCGGCGAGGAGGTACCCGGCGAGCGAGCTGTCGCCGGCACCCACGGTGCTGCGCACGCGCGTCGTCGGCGGCGTCCCGTGCCAGGCGCCGTCGGGCGTGACCAGCACCGCCCCGTCGCCGCCGAGCGTCACGAGCGCTGCGCCGACGTATGCCGGCACGAGCTCCTCAGCGATCGCCGCGACCGCGTCGGGGAGCGCGAGCGACGCGTCGAGGTCGCGACCTGCGAGCTCCACCAGTTCTTCGTCGTTGGGCTTGATGAGGTCGGGGCGTCCCGCCGCGACGACGGCCGCCAGTGCGGGTCCGGACGTGTCGACCGCGACGCGGGGAGCGGCGGTGCCCCACGCGGACCGGACGGCCTCGGTGACGGTCACGTAGTAGTCCACGGGAAGGCCCGGCGCGAGCGATCCGGCGAGGACGAGCCACGAGGCGCCCTCCGATGCGGCGACGACCGCCGCGGTGAGGGCGGCGGCATCCGCTTCGCTGAACTCGGCCCCGGGGAGGTTGAGCTTCGTCGTCGTTCCGTCGGGGTCGGCGATCGTGATGTTGGCGCGTGTGGCGCCGTCGTGCGGCACGGTGCGGACCGGAACGGCGGTCGCCCTCAACGCGGTCGCGAAGGGGTCGGCCGTGTCGAGGGGAAGGACCGCGAGGGTGGGGCGGGATGCCACGGCGACCACTCGCGCGACGTTGATCCCCTTGCCGCCCGCGTCCTCACGGACGCCGAGTGCGCTCTGGACCTCGCCGTGCTGCAGGGGCGCGGCGAGCGAGACGGCGCGGTCGAGGGACGGGTTGGTCGTGACGGTGACGATCATGCGACCTGCACCTCCACGTCGGCGTCACGCAGCGCGCCCGAGAGGGTGCCCGCGGGAGCGATGTCGGTGAGGAGCACGTCGACCTCGCTCAGCGATGCGAACGAGACGAGGAGCTCGGCGTCGAACTTGTCGCCGTCGGCGACCACCACGATGCGGCGGGCCGAGGCGACGATCGCACGCTTCACTGCGGCTTCGTCGGGGTCCGGCGTGCTGAGGCCGAAGGCGGCCGAGAGGCCGTTCGTCCCCAGGAAGGCGATGTCCGGGCGCAGTCGACTGATCGCCTCGACGGTCTGCGCACCCACCGCGGCGGCGGTCAAGCCGCGCACACGGCCGCCGATGGCGGTCAGTCCGACCGCCGGTGCACCGGCGAGGATGTGCGCGACGGACATGGAGTGCGTCACGACCTCGAGGTCGCCGGCCGGGTGCGGTCCCGTTGCGAGCAGCTGTGCGATGGCTCCCGTCGTCGTGCCCGCGTCCAGGTAGACGGCACCGTCGAGCTCAGCGCCGAGGAGTTCGACGGCGGCGCGGGCGATGACCTGCTTGGCGCCGCTGCGCTGACCCGATCGCTCCGCCACCGAGACCTCGGCCGTGCTGGCGCGAGCGCGATGGACCGCCCCACCGTGGACCCGACGGACGAGCCCCACGCGCTCAAGGGCGGCGAGATCACGACGGACCGTCTCGGTGGTCACTCCGAAGCGGTCGGCGAGGTCGAGCACGGCGACGCGGCCATCCGTGGCGATCAGCTGCTCGATCTGCTGCTGGCGCTCCGTTGCGTACATGTGATCCTCCTCGAACAAGTCCACACGCTACAACAGAATCCAACACGAAACAAGATTGCGATATGCGACGACGCCCCCGACCGTCGGCCGGGGGCGTCGTCGGTGGGACTACGTCGAGGTCAGGCCTCGCTCATCGCGAGCACCTCGCGCTGGCCGCGTGCCGCGAGCGCGGCGGCACGTGCGGCGATCCGGCGCTCCTGCTCGGCCTGGGCGGCGTCGATCGTCTCCTGGTCGAGCGGGACGCTCTCGACCTTGTTCACGCCGTTGTACTTCGCCAGGTAAGCGTCGAGCTCGGGGCCGGACTCCCACGAGGTGATGAGGCAGTAGCGGGGCGCGTCACCCGGGTGGTACGCCGCGTGCCACAGGCGCTGCGTGTCGATGACGAGCTGCGCGCCGGCGGGCAGAGCGATACGGGTCTCACCACTCGGGTCGGTGCGGTTGTCGCGCAGGACGAAGAAGCTGTCCTTGTCGTCGGTGAGGTTGAAGAAGCTGCGGACGACCCAGCCCGTGCCGTCCGGATTCAGCCGGTTGTTGTCGTCCTGGTGCAGGTTGTACAGGGCGTCGGCGTACGTGTTGGGCTGCAGTTCGATGATGCGGCAGCGTCCGACGTTCGAGCCGGGCTCGAGGGCGCGCTCGGTGAGCGTGGGGGCCTTCTCCGTCTGCGACGGGATCCAGACGCCGTCCTTGTCGGTGCGCGGCGGCTGGTGGTTCCAGAAGCCGTTGCACTCGATCTCGCCCTTGGCCGAGGCCAGCGGTGCGAACCGGGTGTCGCCCGAGGACTTCCAGTCGACGTACTCGACGTCGAGCCACTCCTTCGGGTCGATGTCCTTGCCGTACATGTCGAGGACGGCGTAGCCCGTCTCCTCGAGCAGAGCACTCTTGATGTAACCCATGCGGATCAACCTTTCTGTCGGGCGAGCGAAGTTTTTACAGGCCCGACTTAGGCAAGCCTACCTAGCCGCTCCGAGAGCCTCAGTAGACTCGACCGGGAATTTCGAGGAGCGATTCGGAGAACATGAGCAGCGCCACGAACGTCGATGCGACCGCCGTCAACACGATCGATTGGCTCTCCGCCTCGGACACCACGATCGTCGTGCCGGTCTACCAGCGGCAGTACCGCTGGGACATCGGCGGGTGCGAGCAGCTGCTCGGTGACATCCGGTCCGTCGCGGCCACCGGCGACGGTCAGACGCATTTCATCGGCTCCATCCTCTCGACGGCGAGCACCTCGGCGCACGACGACGCCCACCTCGTCCTGATCGACGGGCAGCAGCGCGTGACGACGTTGATGCTGCTGGTCGCCGCCCTCCACCACACCCTTCGGGACGACGACCCGTCACTCGCGGCCGAGCTCGAGTCGGTCCTCGTGCGCCGCGACGATCCGACGCGGACCAAGCTGCGTCCTCACGCGGCGTGGGCAGACGTGTTCGAGAGCGTCGTCCTGGACCGCCGCTCCCCCGCCGACGAGGAGCGTTCGTCGCGCTTCGACGACAACTACGCGTTCTTCCGGAGTCAGATCCGCCCCGACGAAGCCGCAGACATCTGGCGCGGTCTGCGCAAACTCGAGCACGTGTCCATCACGCTCGGCGCGGGCGCGAACGCTCAGCAGATCTTCGAGAGCCTGAACTCCACCGGCGAACCGCTCCGCGACCACGAGCTCATCCACAACTACGTCCTCATGGGACTCACGCACGCTGAACAGAGCGAGATCGAGAACGAGTTCTGGCTCCCCATCGAACGCAACACCGGCGAGCAGATCGGGGCGTTCTGGCGCGACTACCTCGTGATGCTGACGGGTCGGGAGGTCCTCGTGGAGGGTGAGCGCGGCGTCTACGACGCGTTCCGTCACGAGTTCCCGCGCCTCGATCGCGACACCCTCCGCACACGCGCGCACCAATGGCGCGAGCTGTCGGAGATCTACAGGCTGCTCCTCGAGCCCGCGAAGGCGACGGATGCCGTTGCCTCCCGACACTTCGAGGCCATCAACACCCTGGGCCGCGGCATGTACCCTCTCGCGATGCGGCTGTACCGCGACCGCCTGCACGGTGAGCTGCCGGCATCCGATCTGTCACTCGCGCTGACCCACGTGGAGTCCCTGCTGCTGCGTCGGACCGTGGTGGGCCTGCCCATCGATCGGCTCGTCGCGAGGTTCTGCCGCGCGGCCGACGAGGGCATGGACGCCCTCACGCTCGCCATCGCCCGGATCACTCCATCGGACGAACGCACCCGGGTCGGTCTGCGCTACGGCGATCTGCCTCACGCAGGCTTCGTCCTCGCCCGTCTGGCGGGCGTCGAGGCGGATGCCGACGTCGTCCTCGAGCACGTCCTGCCCGTCGCGCCCTCGGACGACTGGACGGGAGACGGCGTGCGCCGGTGGGCGGACCTGAGCGACGACGAGCAGAACGCCCACCGCGCGCTGGTGAACACGCTCGGCAATCTGACGCTCCTCGAGGAGGACGCGGCCGATCGCGTGTTCGACGCCTCGTTCCCCGAGAAGCGATCCGCGTACGCCTCGAGCGGCGTGGGATCCACGCGTCAGATCGCGGCGGCCGACGCATGGTCGACTGCGCAGATCACCGCCCGGACCGAGGAGCTGACCGCACGCTTCATGGCGACCTGGCGCCGACCCGGTGTCGTGGCGATCGACGATGACAACCTGACACCCATCCTCGACGCGAAGAAGCGACGCGGGTGGCCGCGGGGCTGGCAGCGCGAGTTCGACTACGTCGAGTACCGGGGCGAGCACTGGGACGTGCGGGACGTCCGGTACCTGTTCAACCGCGTCTTCGCCCGCCTCTGGGCCGACTCGCGTCAGAGCGTCATCGACTACAGCGCGCGCCAGGGCGGCCCCGTCTACCCGGCGATGGCGTGGAACGGTCAGTGGGATCAGCTGGGCGAAGGTCAGTACCTCTACCTCGGCTGGGATTCGAAGTACATGCTGACTGCCGTGCAGGGCGTGCTCGAAGAGGCCGGCTGGGCGTCGGAGGTCTTCGTCAAGTACTCCTACATCGGCGACGCGATGCGCTGAGCCTCAGTCTCCGTCGGCACCGTCCCCGCCGTCCGGAGCCGGAACGGGATCGACCGGGATCTCGATCCACGTCGCCGTGGTGGGCGACATGGAGAGCAGGTCCGGAGACCAGTCCGAGACCGCGGGCCCGTCCCCCAGCCGCTCCACGGGGTTTCGCGGCTCCATCGGTTCGGCGGGGAGCCCTGCCCATTCCGACGGTTCTTCGGGTCGCTGCGTGAAGAGTCCCATGCGACCATTGTGCGCCTGTTACGCTGATCCGCGCACCGGTTCCAGCAAAAGCAAAACCCCCGCCGGAGCGGGGGTTTTCTTCTTGCTGGGGTACCTGGACTCGAACCAAGAACAACTGAACCAGAATCAGCCGTGTTGCCAATTACACCATACCCCACCGGGTTTCAACCGGAGTCGTACCGAGGATCAAGCTTAGCCCACGGCACGGCCCCGGCCAAACCGGACGCGCATCCCGAGCGCGTCGGGCTCAGCTGCGCGCGGCCCGCAGCCGCTCGAGACGCTCGAGGGTGACGGGCTTGCCGAGGAGCTCCATCGATTCGAACAGCGGCGGCGAGACGCGGCGACCGCTCAGCGCCACGCGCGCCGGGCCGTACGCGACGCGCGGCTTGAGGCCCAGCCCGTCGATGAGGGATGCCGCGAGTGCCGACTGGATCGAGTCGGCGACGAAGTCGCCCTCCGGCAGCGCCTGAAGCGCCTCGATCGACGCGGCGAGCACCTCCGCGGCGTTCGCCGGCAACCCCTTCAGCGCGTCCTCGTCGTAGGACTCGACGTCGCGGAACAGGAAGCCGAGCAGTCCAGGCGCATCGCCGAGCATCTGCATGCGCTCCTGCACGAGCGGCGCCGCCTTCGCGAGCATCTCCCGCTGCGCATCCGTCGGCGGCGTGCTGACCACACCGGCGCCGACCAGGTAGGGCACCAGGCGTGACGCGAAGTCGGCGGGCTCCAGCATCCGGATGTGGTCGCCGTTGATCGACTCGGCCTTCTTCTGGTCGAAGCGGGCCGGGTTCGGGTTGACGTCGACGATGTCGAACGCCTCGATGAGCTCCTGACGCGAGAACACGTCGCGATCGGCCGCGATCGACCAGCCGAGGAGGGCGAGGTAGTTCAGGAGGCCCTCGTGAATGAAGCCCTTCTCCCGCTGCAGGAAGAGGTCGGCCTTGGGGTCGCGCTTGGAGAGCTTCTTCGTGCCCTCCTCCCCCAGCACGAGCGGCATGTGCGCGAACCGCGGGACGAAGGTCGTCACACCGGCGTCGATCAGCGCGCTGTAGAGAGCGAGCTGACGAGCGGTCGACGGCATGAGGTCTTCGCCGCGCAGCACGTGGGTGATGCCCATCAGTGCGTCGTCGACGGGGTTCGTGAAGGTGTAGAGCGGGATGCCGCCGGCACGGACGACGACGAAGTCGGGGAACGAGCCGGCCGGGAAGGTGACCTCGCCGCGGATGAGGTCGACGTAGGTCACGTCCTCGTCCGGCACGCGCAGACGCCACGCGGGCTCGCGCCCCTCCGCGCGGAACGCGGCCTTCTGCTCGTCCGTCAGCGTGCGGTCGAAGTTGTCGTAGCCGAGCTGCTTCGCGCGACCGTTCGCCTCGTTGCGGGCGTCGATCTCCTCGGCCGTCGAGTACGACTCGTAGACGGCGCCGCTCGCGATCAGCGTGTCGAGGACCTCGCGGTAGATGTCGTGGCGCTGCGACTGCCGGTACGGCTCGTGCGGACCGCCCTTCTCGACTCCCTCATCCCAGTCGATCTCGAGCCAGGTCAACGCGTCGACGAGCTGGCGGTAGCTCTCCTCGCTGTCGCGGGCGGCATCCGTGTCCTCCACGCGGAAGATCATCTTGCCGCCGGTGTGCCGCGCGTAGGCCCAGTTGAACAGGGCGGTGCGGACCATCCCGACGTGGGGGAGCCCCGTCGGCGAGGGGCAGAACCGGACGCGGACGTCGGAGCCGGAGGCGGTCGTGGTGAGGGGGTGCGGTGCAGTGGACATCGCCCTCAAGTCTACGACCGGCGCCGCGCCCGCCCCGCGCTCAGCGGCGTGCGTAGGGCGACAAGACCGTGATCGCGACGACGATCGCGAGGGCGACGAGGGCGAGCCCGCCGTAGCCGATGAGACCGAGGATGCCGCCGGCGAGGACGGCGCCGATCGCTGCGGACAGGGTCATCGCGGTGTCGCTGCGCCCCTGTCGCCGCGGTCGCAGTTCGGTCGGGGTGGCCTCGGTCAGCAGCGCCGCACCGCCGACGGTCGCGGCACTCCAGCCGAGGCCCAGGAGCAGGAGGGCGACGAGCACTGCAGCCGGCGAGTCGGGGGCGACGGCCGCGGTCAGGAGCGACGCGGCGAGGATCCCCTGCCCCAGGAGAATCGTCTGCAGCCGGCCCCACCGGTCGGCGAGGATGCCGAACACCGGCGACAGGCCGTACATGCCGAACACGTGCAGCGCGATCGTGACACCCACGATGGTCGTGACGTTCCGGGGGTCGAGGTGGGACAGGTGAACCGGCGTCATGGCCATCACCGAGGCCATCGTGACGTGGGAGCCGGCCACGGCGAACACGGCGTACCGCGCGACGACCGGCCGATCGGGCTCGTCGACCCGCGGCGCTCCGGGATCTCGGGAGCGGGCGATCTGCTGCGCGACCCTCAGCGGGTCAGGGCGCAGCGCCGCCACGTAGAGCACGAGGGCGAGCGTCTGCGCGACGATCGAGAACGCGTACGACCCGGTGAGGGGCGGCATCCCGAGCCACCGGCCGACGGCCTCGCCGGGTGTCAGCATGAGTGGGCCGACCACACCGCCGACGGTCGTCGCCCAGACCACGGTGCCGAGGTCGCGTCCGCGGCGCCCCTGCCCCGACAGGTCGGTCGCGGCGAACCGCGACTGCAGGTTCCCCGCGTTCCCGGCGCCGATGAGGATGACGCCCGCAAGCAGGAGAGGGAACGATCGCAGCGCGGCCGAGGTGATCACGACGGCGATCCCGACCAGCGCCAGAAGGTTCCCCAGTGTCAGCGCCCGCCGTCGCCCATGCGCCGAGGCCAGACGGGCGAGCGGGATCGCGCAGAGCGCGGCACCGAGGGTGACGGATGCCGTCGCGAACCCCGACAGCGACTCCTCACCCGACAGATCCGCCGCCAGGAGAGCGCCGAGCGACACGGTCGCGCCGAACGCGACACCGCCGAGCACTTGACCGGCAGCGAGGACCGTGACGGTGCGTCGCTGGATGCGTGCGACGTCCGACGCCGTGGCGGAGAGTTCTCCTCCGTCAGGCATTCCGCGCCGTGTTGCGCAGGATGCCGAGACCCGTGATCTCCACCTCGAGCACATCTCCGGCGTGGAACTCCCCGATCCCTGCCGGTGTGCCCGTCAGGATGACGTCGCCAGGCAGGAGCGTGAAGGCGGCCGACGCGTAGGCGATGATGTCGGGGACCGAGTGGACCATGTCCGAGATCGGACCGTCCTGCCGGACCTCGCCGTTGACCCGCGAGACGATCCGCGCACCACCGTCGAGGTCGAACTCCGTCTCGATGATCGGCCCGAGCGGGCAGAACGTGTCGAAGCCCTTGGCGCGGGACCACTGGCCGTCGGAACGCTGCAGGTCGCGAGCCGTGATGTCGTTGCCGATCGTGTAGCCGAAGACGTAGTCGAGCGCCTTGTCGGCCGAGACGTTCTTCGCGACACGACCGATGACGACGGCGAGCTCGCCCTCGTAATCGGTGCGCTGTGACTGCGGCGGCCGCACGATCGCGTCGTCGGGTCCGATCACGGACGTGTTGGGCTTGAGGAACAGCAGCGGCTCGCTGGGCGCCTCGCCCCCCATCTCGGCAGCGTGGTCGCGGTAGTTCTTGCCGACGCACACGATCTTCGAACGAGGGATCGACGGCGCCAGAAGGGTGATCTCCGCAAGGGGGATCCGCTCCCCCGTCGTCTCGAACCCGGCGAACATCGGGTCGCCGGCGAGCTCGACGACCTCTTTCTCGTCGATGATGCCGTAGCGGATGGCCTCGTTGCGGCTGTACCGGACGATGCGCACGGGTCAGCCGTCCAGCCGAGTGAGCCAGCCGTGGACGTCCTCGGCGCGGCCGTACTGGATGTCGGTGAGGTGCTGTCGCAGTTCGAGCGCGAGCGTTCCGGTGGGCTGCGCGTCCTCGAAACCGGAGGCCTTCAGTGCTCCGATCGGGGTCACCACGGCGGCGGTTCCGCAGGCGAAGACCTCGACGATCTCACCCGAGGCGACCCCGTCGCGCCACTCGGAGAGCGAGACCGCGCGCCGCTCGACCCGGTGCCCCCGGTCCTCGGCGAGACGGAGGATCGAGTCGCGGGTGATCCCGGCGAGGATCGACTCCGACTCCGGCGTCACGAGGGTGCCGTCCTTCATGACGAAGACGACGTTCATGCCGCCGAGCTCCTCGACGTTGCCGTCCTCGTCGAGGAAGACGACCTGGTCGCAACCCTTCTCGTACGCCTCCGCCTGCGGCAGCAGGCTCGCGGCGTAGTTGCCACCGGTCTTCGCCGCTCCCGTGCCGCCCTTGCCCGCGCGCGCGTAGTCCTCGCTCAGCCAGATCTTCACCGGGGTGACGCCGCCCTTGAAGTAGGCACCCGCCGGGCTCGCGATCAGGTAGTAGGCGACCTTCTCCGCGGGACGGACACCGAGGAACGCCTCCTTCGCGAACATGAACGGACGCAGGTACAGGCTCTGGTCGGCGCCGGAGGGCACCCAGTCACCGTCCACCGCGATCAGCTCGCGCAGCGACTGGAGGAAGTATTCGGCGGGGAGCTCGGGCAGCGCCATGCGGCGGGCGGAGCGCTGCAGGCGACGTGCGTTCTCCTCGGGGCGGAACGTGTGGATCGAGCCGTCCGCGTGACGGTACGCCTTGATGCCCTCGAAGATCTCCTGGCCGTAGTGCAGCACGGCGGCCGCCGGAGAGAGCGAGATCGGCCCGTAGGGCTGGACGCGGGGCCGGTGCCAGCCGCCCTTCGACGACCAGCAGATGTCGACCATGTGGTCGGTGAAGTTCGTGCCGAAGCCGGGGTTCGCGAGGATCTCCTCGCGGGTGGAAGGGGATGCCGCAGCCAGGTTCTTCGTCACCGAGAAGGTGAGGGGGGCTGCGGTCGAGTCGGTGAGGGTCATGTCAGTCCTGTTCCTCGCGCGGCGTCTGCGCGGCGCGCATCCACTCAGATTACGCCCGGAGGCGTGCGGTGATGGCGTCGCCGACCTGCGCGGTCGTGCGTGCGGAGCCGTCCCTGGTCGCGATGTCCTCCCGGGCCGCGCGGGTGACGCGCTCGGCCTCGTCGCTCAGCCCGAGGTGTTCGAGCAGCAGGGCGACGGAGAGGATCGCAGCGGTGGGATCGGCGATCTGCTGTCCGGCGATGTCGGGCGCGGAGCCGTGCACGGGCTCGAACATCGACGGGAACGCGCCGTCGGGGTTGATGTTCCCCGAAGCGGCGAGGCCGATGCCTCCGGTGACGGCGCCGGCCAAGTCGGTCAGGATGTCCCCGAAGAGGTTGTCGGTGACGATCACATCGAAGCGGCCCGGGTTCGTGACCAGGAAGATCGTCGCCGCGTCGACGTGGAGATAGTCTACGGCCACGCCGGGGAAGTCCTGTGCCACCTCGTCGACGATGCGCTTCCACATCCCGCCGGCGTGGACGAGCACGTTCGTCTTGTGCACGAGTGTCAGCTTCCCGCGACGCTTCTCCGCCTGCGCGAAGGCGAAGCGGACGACCCGTTCGACGCCGAACGCCGTGTTGACGGAGGTCTCGTTCGCGATCTCGTGGGACGTGCCCGTGCGGATGGAGCCGCCGTTGCCGACGTAAGGTCCCTCGGTTCCCTCGCGGACGACGACGAAGTCGATCTCGCCCGGCGCGGCGAGCGGGCCGGAGGCACCCGGGTAGAGGACGGACGGGCGCAGGTTGACGTAGTGGTCGAGTGCGAAGCGCAGCGTGAGCAGGAGGCCACGCTCGATATTGGCGTCCTTCAGGCGCGGGTCCCCCGGCATCCCGCCGACGGCACCCAGGAGGATGGCGTCGTGAGAGGCGATCGCGGCGAGGTCGGCATCGGTGAGCGTGTCCCCTGTCTCGAGGAACCGCGCGGCTCCCAGCGAGAACCGGGTCTTCTGGAACGTCACCCCCGCGCCCTCCGTGACGGCATCGAGGACCTTCTCGGCCTCGGCGACGACCTCGGGCCCGATGCCGTCTCCGGGGATGACGGCCAGCTTCACGACGCGCGACATCGCTCTCCTCGTTCTGGGGGGACCCCGCGCGCTCAGTGCTCGGCGCGCGGAGTGCGGGTCCCCTTCAGCGTAGTGGCCGCGATGACGGCGGCGCAGACGACGAGGACCGCTCCGATGATCGAGGTCACACCGACTCCGGCGTCGAAGGCGGACGCCGCGGCCTCGACGACCCGGTCGCCCAGCGCACCCGGGAGTCCGTCCGCGACGGTCACCGCGCCGCCGAGCGTCTCGCGTGCGGCGGCCGCGGCGCCGGCTGAGAGCCCGTCGGGAAGGACCAGGCCGGAACGGTAGAGGGCGGTGAGGATGCCGCCGAGCACGGCCGTCCCGAGGACGGCCCCCAGCTCGTAGGCCGTCTCCGACACCGCGCTGGCGGCGCCCGCCTTGGCGGGCGGCGCAGTGGCGAGGATCAGCTCGTTGGAGACGGTCTCCGCCGCGCCGATGCCGACCCCGAGCAGCCCGAAGGCGGCGATGAGGGTACCGAGGGCCGCGGCATCCGTCGACACGGCGATCGCGACATACGCGGCGACCGACATGGCCAGAGCGACCGGCACCACGATGCGCGGCGAGACACGACGAGAGATCGGCACGACGGCGAGACCGGAGACGATCATGAGCGCGAGCCCGGGGACCAGCGCGAGTCCCGCCTGCAGAGGGCTCAACCCGACGATCAGCTGGAGGTGCTGCGTCACGAAGTAGAGGAAGCCGACCAAGGCGACGACGCTGAGGAGGTTGACCAGCAGTGCGCCGGTGAACGCGCCGCGTCGGAAGAGGCGCATGTCGAGCATGGGGCTCTCGGCGCGCAGCTGGCGGCGCACGAACGCCCACCCGAACGTCACCCCGACGACGACGAGGATCAGCGGAAGCAGCCCGGGCCCATGGACCGCGAACTCCTTGATCGCGTACACGGCGGGCACCATCGCCGCCATGCTGAGGACGATGCTGACGGGATCGACACGACCCGGCTTCGGGTCGCGACTCTCGGGCACCAGGATCGGTGCCAGGATCAGCAACGGGACCAGCACGGGGACGGCGAGCAGGAAGACCGAGCCCCAGGCGAAGTGCTCGAGCAGCACGCCACCGACGATCGGACCCAGCGCAGAGCCGGCGGAGAACATCGACGCCCACACCGCGATCGCCAGCCGACGCTGGTCACGGTCGGTGAAGATGCTGCGAAGCAGCGACATCGTCGAGGGCATGAGCATCGCCCCGAACAGTCCCATCGTGGCGCGGGCGGCGATGAGCAGCTCCGCCGACGGCGCGAAGGCGGCCAGCGCCGACACGGTGGCGAACCCGGTGGCACCGATCATCAGCAGTCGACGGCGCCCGAACCGGTCCCCCAGCGACCCCATCGTGACGAGGAGTCCCGCGAGGACGAGCGGGTAGACGTCGATGATCCACAGCTGCTGCGCGCTCGTCGGCGTGAGGTCGCGCGCGATCTCGGGCAGCGCGAAGCTGAGCACCGTGTTGTCGACCGACACCAGGAGCACCGGCAGCATCAGCACCGCCAGCGCGGCCCATCCGCGCCAGCCCTGGCGTCTGCCGGCCGCGTCGGCCATGCGGATCTCTTCCGTCAGAGTCATCATAAGTACACCGTCCAGCCGGTATAGTAACAGAATCGGCGATGCGTCCGCGAGAGGATCGAGGCATGAGCAGACCCCCACGGGCGAAGGAGAGCGTGCTCGACGCATTCGAGGCGGCACTCATCGACGGCGGTGCCCGCGGCGCGACGATGGATGCCGTCGCCGCAGCCGCCGGTGTCTCCAAAGGCGGCCTGCTGTATCACTACGCGTCGAAGGACGCGCTCGAGTCGGCCCTCCTGGAGCGCATGCGGCGCCTCGTCGACATCGACGTCGAGGACATGCTGCGCTCCCCCGAAGGCGTCGTCGCCGCGTTCGTGCGGACCTCGGTGCAGACCGGTTCGGCGCTCGACCGCGCGATCATCGCCGCCTCACGACTCGCCCAGGCCGGCCACACCGGTGCCTCCGCAGCCCTCCGCGAGGTGCGGGACGTCTGGGAGGCGGCGCTGCGGCCCCACACGCGCGACGAGACCGCCCTGCAGCTCGTGCTGCTCGTCAGCGACGGCCTGTACTTCAACAGCGCCCTCGCGACCGGTGCCCTGCCGGGTCCGATCCCGCACGGCGCCGAACTCGACGCGCTGATCGCGCTCGTCGAGCGCGCCGCGCGCTGACGGGGTCAGACCTCCGTCAGCTCGATCTGCCGGAACAGATCGGCGGCGACCGCCTCGCGGAGCTCGTCGAGCATCGGCTCGGGGATCGGCGAGTCGACCGTCAGAACCGACAGCGCACGGCCGCTCGCGTCGGGCCGCGCGACCTGGAGACCGGCGATGTTGATGCCCGCCTCGCCCAGCTTCTGGCCGTAGATCGCGACGATGCCGGGACGGTCCGCGTAGCGCATGACGACGTGGTACCGGCTGATCGGCACCTCCACCTCGTACCCGTTGATGCCGACGACCTTGGGGACCATCCGGGTGCCGGCCAGCGTCCCCTCGACGGTGAGGACCGTGCCGTCGGACAGCGTGCCGCGCAGGATGGTGATGTTCCGGTAGAGGGGGCTCTCGGACTCGACGATGAGGCGCGTCTCGATGCCGCGCTGCTCCGCGAACAGCGGCGCGTTCACGTACGAGACGTTCTCGCTGACGATGTTCGTGAAGATGCCCTTCAGAGCGGCGAGGCGGTAGACGCTCACGTCGTAATCGGCGAGCTCGCCGCGCACCTCGATGTCGAGACTCGTGAGAGCGCTGGGTGCCAGTCCTGTGAAGATCTGACCCAGCTGCTCGACGAGGGCGATGCCGGGGCGCACGAACGGGTCGATCACACCACCGGCGACGTTCACGGCATCCGGGACGAGGTCACCCTCGAGCGCCAGCTTGACGGACTTCGCGACCGACACACCGGCCTTCTCCTGCGCCTCCTCCGTCGACGCGCCGAGGTGCGGCGTGACGACGACGTTCGGCAGGGACAGCAGCGGGAACGCCGTGCCGTCCTCCGTGGGCGGCTCGCTCGTGAAGACGTCGAGGCCGGCCCCGGCGATCTGCCCCGTCACCAAAGCGGTGTGCAGCGCCTGCTCGTCGATCAGGCCGCCGCGGGCGACGTTCACGACGTACGCGGAGTCCTTCATGATCTCGAACTGCGCCGCACCGATCATGCCGGTCGTCTCGGGTGTCTTCGGCATGTGGATCGTGACGAAGTCGCTCGTGCGCAGCAGGTCGTCGAGGGCGAGGAGCTGAACGCCCAGCTGCTGTGCGCGGGTGGGCGTGACGTACGGGTCGTAGGCGACGACGGTGACGCCGAACGCCTGCAGGCGGGCGGCGATGAGGGCGCCGATACGGCCGAGGCCGATGATGCCGACGGTCTTCTCGTAGAGTTCCGTGCCCGTGAAGGACGATCGCTTCCAGGCGCCGGCGGCGAGGGACGCGTGCGCGGCGGGGATGTGCCGGGCGAGGCTCAGGATGTGGCCGACCGTCAGTTCGGCGGCGGAGATGATGTTCGAGGTGGGCGCATTGACCACCATGACACCGGCACTCGTGGCCGCCTTGATGTCGACGTTGTCGAGTCCGACACCGGCCCGCGCGATCACCTTGAGCGACGGAGCCGCGGCGATCGCCTCGGCATCCATCTTCGTCGCCGATCGGATGAGGACCGCATCCGCGTCCGCGAGGGCGGGAAGCAGCGCGGCGCGGTCGGCGCCGTCGACCGATCGGACCTCGAAGTCGGGGCCCAGGGCCTCGATCGTGGCGGGAGAGAGTTCTTCGGCGATGAGGACGACAGGCTTGGGCACGGCAGACCTTCGGGTACGCGGGGGGTGGATCGCCACGAGGCCGGCCGAGAGGTGACCGACGACGATACGCGGCAGGGCCAGCCTAGCGAAGACCGACGGCCGCTCCCGACCGTGTGACGGCCGTCACGCTCCGACGAGCGTGTTCCCGTTGGTGATCGCGTAGGTGAGGATGTTCAGCCAGAACACTGCGACGAGGCCGAGGCCTGCGAGCAGGATCACCGCGAGATGCAGGACTGGACGGCGACGAGCGAGGACGACGCCGGCCACGAACACGATGATCGGGAAGAGGACGGAGAACAGCAGGATCGCCCATCCCGCGCCGTTGAGGCCCTCCACCCCGGTCGCCTGAGCCACGAGGAAGGCGGCCGCGGTCCACACCGCGTACGCGTAGAAGAGTCCGAACAGCCCTGCGACGGCGGCGGGCAGCCAGGACGGACCTCGCCGTGCCGTCGAGGTGGAGGTCGAGGTCGTCACGATCAGACTCCGATCACGAAGGGCCACGGGACGAGCAGGAAGGCGCCGACGACCAGCCAGGCGAAGCGCACCCACCCCGCGGACGCGCGGGTGAGCAGAAGCACTCCCCCGAACCACAGCGCCGGGGCCGCGACCGCGACCCAGAGTGCCGGGACGACCGCGGCGGGTTCCAGCCAGAACGAGGTCGCCGCGGACAGTCGCGAGCTGCCGAGCAGCCATCCCACGGTGTAGAGCAGGTAGATGCCGCCGAGCAGTCCGAGCGACACGAGTGCGACGTTGCCGAGCGAGCCCGGTGTCGAGTCCTCGTCTCGCGACTCCGGGGCGTCCGGAGCGGTGGTGTCCGGAGCGGTGTCACGTTCCGCGGGGGCGGCCTCGCTGCCCTTGCCGACGGCGCGCCAGCCGTCGGGGAGCGCGGTGCCGGTGCGATCGGGGCGCGGCGGTCGCGTCGGGGAGTCGTCGCCTTCCCAGCGGAAGGCATCCTCGTCGTCGTGCGGGTCGGAAGCCACGTTCCGAGTCTAGCGACGCCGAAGGCCCGACCCCTTGTAAGGGCCGGGCCTCCGTGGCTCGCTACAAGCCGGTCTCGGCGGATGCGCCGAGGGCTGGATGCCGAAGGTCAGCGCGCGGCGGAGCACTCCGCACTCTGCGCGCCGTCGGCGCGGTCGGTCAGCGCGCTGCGCTTCCCTCTGTGTAGTCGGCGTCCTGCTGCTTCCACGCGAAGAGCGCACGCAGGTCCTTGCCGACGGCCTCGATCGGGTGCGACGCGGCCTTGGCGCGGAGCTCCTGGAACTCCACGGCGCCGTTGTCCTGGTCGTCGATGAAGCGCTTGGCGAACGCGCCGGACTGGATGTCGGCGAGGACGGCCTGCATGTTCTCCTTGACGTGCGGGTCGATGACTCGCGGGCCGGAGACGTAGTCGCCGTACTCGGCGGTGTCGGAGACCGACCAGCGCTGCTTGGCGATGCCGCCCTCCCACATCAGGTCGACGATCAGCTTCAGCTCGTGGAGCACTTCGAAGTAGGCGATCTCGGGCTGATAGCCGGCCTCGGACAGCGTCTCGAAGCCGTACTGGACGAGCTGCGACACACCACCGCAGAGGACGGCCTGCTCGCCGAACAGGTCGGTCTCGGTCTCCTCGGTGAAGGTGGTCTTGATGACGCCGGCGCGGGTGCCGCCGATGGCCTTCGCGTACGAGAGGGCGACGTCCCACGCCTGGCCCGAGGCGTCCTTCTCGACGGCGATGATGTCGGGGATGCCGCGACCCGCGACGAACTCGCGGCGGACGGTGTGACCGGGGGCCTTGGGCGCGACGAGGATCACGTCGACGTCGTCGGGGACCTCGATGTAGCCGAAGCGCACGTTGAAGCCGTGGGCGAAGGCGAGGGTCTTGCCGGCGGCGAGGTGCGGCTTGATCTCGTCGTTGAAGATGCCGCGCTGGTGCTGATCGGGCGCGAGGATCATGATCAGATCGGCCCAGTCGGCGGCATCCGCCACCGACTTGACCTCGAAGCCGTCCTCCGACGCCTTCGGCGCGGACTTCGAGCCCTCCTTGAGGGCGATGACGACCTCGACGCCGGAGTCGCGGAGGTTCTGGGCGTGGGCGTGGCCCTGCGAGCCGTACCCGACGATGGCGACCTTCTTGCCCTGGATGAGCGAGATGTCGGCGTCGGCGTCGTAGAGGATCTCAGCCATGTTCGTGTGTGTCTCCTTGTAGATGTCGGTAGAGAAGTTCGGGTTCAGCCGCGCAGGACGCGCTCGGTGATGCTCTTGCCGCCACGGCCGATGGCGACCATGCCGGACTGTGCGAGCTCCTTCACGCCGAACGGTTCGAGGGCTTTGAGGAAGGCGTCGACCTTGCCACGGTCGCCGGTGACCTCGACCACGAGCGCATCGGTGGCGTAGTCCACGACGGACGCACGGAAGAGGTTGACGACCTCGATGACGTTCGAGCGCGTCTGGTTGTCGGCGCGGACCTTCACGAGCATGTGCTCGCGCTGGACCGAGGTCGAGTAGTCGAGCTCGACGATCTTGATGACGTTGACCAGCTTGTTCAGCTGCTTGGTCACCTGCTCGAGAGGCAGCTCCTCGACGTCGACGACGACCGTGATGCGCGAGAGTCCCGGCACCTCGGTGACACCCACGGCGAGGGAGTCGATGTTGAAGCCGCGACGCGCGAACAGGCCCGCGACGCGCGTGAGGAGACCGGGCTTGTCCTCGACGAGGAGGCTCAGAACGTGCTTGCTCATCGTCACTCCCCCTGCTCGAAAGCCGGCGCGTGCTCACGCGCGTACTGGATGTAGCTGTTGCTCACGCCCTGCGGCACCATCGGCCAGACCATTGCGTCGGCGCTCACGACGAAGTCGATGACGACCGGTCGGTCATTCGTCTCGAGCGCGGTGCGGATCGCGGCATCCACGTCCTCTTCCTTCTCGACGCGGATCGCGAGACACCCGTAGGCCTCGGCCAGCTTGACGAAGTCGGGGATGCGGATGGTGTCGTGACCCGTGTTCAGATCCGTGTTCGAGTGACGGCCGTCGTAGAACAGCGTCTGCCACTGGCGCACCATGCCCAGCGACGAGTTGTTGATGATCGCGACCTTGATCGGGATGTTGTTGATCGCGCAGGTGGCGAGCTCCTGATTGGTCATCTGGAAGCAGCCGTCGCCGTCGATCGCCCACACGGTGCGGTCGGGCTGCGCGACCTTCGCGCCCATCGCCGCCGGGACCGCGTAGCCCATCGTGCCGGCGCCGCCGGAGTTGAGCCACGCGTTGGGACGCTCGTAGCCGATGTACTGGGCGGCCCACATCTGGTGCTGACCGACGCCGGCGGCGAACACGCCCTCCGGCCCGGTGAGCTCGCCGATGCGCGCGATGACGTGCTGCGGAGAGAGGAGCCCGTCGCTGGTGGGTGCCGCGCCGAGCGGGAACTCGGTGCGGAGACCGTCGAGGTAGGACCACCACTCCGAGATGTCGGGCTTCTCGACGCCGGCGAAGGCGGCGTCCAGGTCGACGAGCACGTCCTTCAGGTCGCCCACGATCGGGACGTCCGCCGTGCGGATCTTCGAGATCTCCGCGGGGTCGATGTCGACGTGCACGACCTTCGCGTGGGGCGCGAACAGGGCCGCCTTGCCGGTCACACGGTCGTCGAATCGTGCACCGAGGGCGACGATCAGGTCGGACTCCTGCAGGGCGAGCACCGCCGGCACCGTGCCGTGCATCCCCGGCATGCCCAGCTGCTGCGGGTGCGAGTCGGGGAACGCACCGCGCGCCATGAGGGTCGTGACGACGGGCGCACCGGTCGCCTCGGCCAGCTGGCGCAGCTCGGCTGCTGCCCCCGCGCGGACCACGCCGCCGCCGACGTAGAGGACGGGCTTCTTGGCTTCGGAGATGAGCTGCGCCGCGGCCTGGATCTGCTTGCCGTGCGCCTTGGTCACCGGGCGGTACCCGGGCAGCTCGATCTTCGGAGGCCAGACGAACGGCGCCTTGGCCTGCTGGGCGTCCTTCGTGATGTCCACGAGGACGGGTCCCGGTCGTCCCGTCGACGCGATCTCGAAGGCGGCCGCGATGGCGCCCGGGATGTCGGCGGGGTCCTTCACGAGGAACGAGTGCTTGGTGATCGGCATCGTGATGCCCACGATGTCGGCCTCCTGGAAGGCATCCGTCCCCATCAGGGTCGAGTACACCTGGCCCGTGATGCAGACGATGGGCATCGAGTCCATGTAGGCGTCCGCGATGGCCGTGACGAGGTTCGTGGCACCGGGGCCGGACGTCGCGATCGCGACGCCGACGCGACCGGATGCCGCGGCGTACCCTTCGGCGGCGTGGCCGGCACCCTGTTCGTGGCGCACGAGGATGTGGCGCAGATCGGTCGAGTCCATCAGCGGGTCGTAGACCTCGATGATGGCCCCGCCGGGGAGGCCGAAGACATCCGTGACCCCGAGGAGCTCGAGCGAGCGGACGACGGCCTGCGCTCCGGTGAGCACGGGCGTGGACGAGCCTCCGGCCGGTGGCCGAGGCACAGCGGCGACGGTGTCAGAAGACATGAGTGATACCTCTGCGGTGATGGATGACGGAGTGTGTGGGGCCTAGCCCGTCGTCGCGCCCTCCGCAGCGGAGCGCACGAGCTTCGAGTACTTGGCCAGCACGCCACGGGTATAGCGCGGGGGAAGGGGCTCCCAGCCGTCACGGCGGGAGTTCAGCTCAGCCTCATCGACGAGTAGGTCGAGAGAGCGAGCCGCGATATCGACCCGTATCAGATCACCATCGCGCACGAAGGCGATGGGACCTGCGTCCACCGCTTCGGGTGCTATGTGGCCGATGCACAGGCCGGTTGTGCCGCCTGAGAATCGTCCGTCCGTCAAGAGTAGTACATCTTTTCCGAGGCCAGCGCCCTTGATGGCGGCCGTCACCGCGAGCATCTCGCGCATGCCGGGACCGCCCTTCGGGCCCTCGTAACGGATGACGACGACGTCGCCGGCGGCGATGCGCCCCTCTTCGAGCGCGTCCATCGCGGCACGCTCGCGCTCGAAGACCCGCGCAGGACCCTCGAAGACCGCGGCGTCGAAACCGGCCGTCTTCACGACGGCGCCCTCGGGGGCCATCGAGCCGTGCAGGATCGTGATGCCGCCGGTCGCGTGGATCGGGTCGTCGAAGGTGTGGATGACGGTGCCGTCGATCGGGTCCGGGTCGAGGTCGCGGAGGTTCTCCGCGAGCGTCTTGCCGGTCACGGTCAGCGCGTCCCCGTGCAGGAGCCCCTCGTCGAGCATCGCCTTCATGATGACCGGGATGCCGCCGTGCCGGTCGACGTCGTTCATGACGTACTTCCCGAACGGCTTCATGTCGGCGACGTGCGGGACCTTGTCGCCGATCCGGTTGAAGTCGTGGAGCGTGAGGTCCACGTCGGCCTCGCGGGCGATCGCGAGGAGGTGCAGGACGACGTTGGTCGACCCGCCGAGCGCCATCGCGAGGGCGATCGCGTTCTCGAAGGACTCCTTCGTGAGGATGTCGCGCGTCGTGATCCCCTGGCGGAGGAGGTTCACGACGGCCTCGCCGGAGCGGTGCGCGAAGTAGTCCCGGCGGCGGTCGGCGGACGGCGGCGCGGCGGAACCGGGGAGGCTCAGACCGAGCGCCTCGGCGACGGAAGCCATCGTGTTGGCGGTGTACATGCCGCCGCAGGCGCCTTCGCCGGGAGCGATGGCGCACTCGATGCGCTTGAGGTCGGCCTCGCTCATCTTGCCGGCCAGGCACGCGCCGACCGCTTCGAACGAGTCGATGATCGTGACGTCCTTCTCGGTGCCGTCGCTGAGCTTGACCCAGCCGGGGGCGATCGACCCCGCGTAGAGGAAGACGCTCGAGAGGTCGAGCCGGGCGGACGCCATGAGCATGCCGGGGATCGACTTGTCGCAGCCGGCGAGCAGGACCGACCCGTCGAGACGCTCGGCCATCATGACCGTCTCGACGGAGTCGGCGATGACCTCGCGGCTCACGAGGGAGAAGTGCATCCCTTCGTGGCCCATCGAGATGCCGTCCGAGACCGAGATCGTGCCGAACTGGAGCGGGTAGCCGCCGCCGGCGTGCACGCCCTCCTTGGCCCCCTGCGCCAGCCGATCGAGGCTGAGGTTGCAGGGCGTGATCTCGTTCCAGCTGGATGCGATGCCGATCTGGGGCTTGTCCCAGTCCTCGTCGCCCATGCCCACGGCGCGGAGCATGCCGCGTGACGTGGTGGCTTCGATGCCGTCGGTCACCGCGCGGCTGCGGGGCTTGATGTCGATCGTCTCGTCGGGTGAAGGCATTCTCGAAGTCTATTGCCGAGCGGCGACCCGCTCGCGTGCGAGAGTCGACAGCAAACCGACCAGTTCTTCGATGTCGCGCACACGCACGGAGGCCGCGGTCTCTCCCGCACCGACTCGGATCCCGAGGTCGTCCGGCTCGAGGGAGCGGAGGGCGTCTTCGTCGGTGACGTCGTCGCCGGCGAACACGACGGCTGTGGCCTGCACGACCTCGCGGAGGTGCGCGACGGCGGCGTCCTTCCCAGCATCGGTGAAGGCGTACTCGACGATGTCGTGGCCCTGGCGCCGGCGCCAGCCCGGCGCGGCATCCGCCACCAGCCGGTCGACGTCGGCGCGCAGCCGCTCGGCGTCCTCCTCGTCGGCGACCGTACGGAGGTGGACGCCGAAGCCGAAGGTCTTGGGCTCGACCCAGGCGCCGGGGACCCCCTCGGCCAGGAGCTCGGTCTCGCTCCGGAGCCGGTCGCGCAGCGCGAGATCCGCCTCGCCGGCGATGTCAGTGGCGGGTGCGCCCGGAATCCAGTACTCGGCACCGTGGGAGCCGGCGAGCAGGATCGGCGAGTCGTCGTCATGCTCGGCGATGACCCGGAGGTCGGCGAGCGTCCGCCCGGAGACGAACGCCACGGAGGTATCGGGCGCGGCCAGAAGTCCTTCGACCGCGTCTCGGGCCGCCGCGGTCATCCGCGCCTCCATCGGCTGGTCGATGAGAGGCGACAGCGTGCCGTCGAAGTCGAGGGCGACGAGGAGCCGGTCGGTCGCTGCGACCTCACCGAGGGCGGTCACGCCCCTGCCTCCCGCGACTCGGTCAGATCCGCCAGGAAGCGCTGGGACCACCGGGCGACGTCGTTCTCGCGCACCCGGCGACGCAGGGCCCGCATCCGGCGCTCGCGCTCTCGCTCCGGCATCTCGATCGCCTGCATGATCGCGTCCTTCAACCCTGCGATGTCGTGCGGATTGACCTTGATGGCCTGCGTCAGCTCGTCCGCGGCACCGGTGAACTCGCTGAGGACGAGGGCTCCCCCGCCGTCGACACGACTGGCGACGTATTCCTTCGCCACCAGGTTCATGCCGTCGCGGAGCGCGGTGACCAGCATGACGTCCGCGGCGAGGTAGAGGGCGACCATCTCCTCGCGCGGATAGGAGTTGTGCAGGTACTGGATCGCGGTGTAGCCGAGCTCGTCGGCATCGCCGTTGATGCGGCCGACCGTGAGTTCGATCTCGTCGCGGAGCTCCATGTAGGTCTGCACGCGTTCGCGACTGGGACTGGCGACCTGCACGAGAGTGACGTCGTGGACGGACAGCCTCCCGTCGGCGAGCAGCTCGCCGTAGGCCTTGAGGCGGTGGCGTATGCCCTTCGTGTAATCGAGGCGGTCGACGCCGAGGAGGATCGCCTTGGGATTGCCGAGGCTCGAGCGGATCTCCGCCGCGCGAGCCCGGATGTCGGGACGGTTCGCCAGCTCCTCGTACTCCGACGCGTCGATCGAGATGGGGTACGCCCGGGCGATGGCCTTGCGGACACCGCCGTCCTCGGTCGGCACCGAAATCGCTCCCGCCTTCGTGTCGAAGCCGAGTTGGCGCCGCACCGCTCGTGCGAAATTGCCGGCGTCCGCAACGCGCTGGAATCCGATGACGTCGGCGCCCAGAAGACCCTCGAGCACCTGTCGCCGCCACGGGAGCTGGGCGTACAGGCCGTATGCGGGGAATGGAATGTGGTGGAAGTATCCGATCGTGAGATCGGGTCGCAGGTCCCGGAGCATCTTCGGCACGAGCTGCAACTGGTAGTCGTGGACCCACACCGTCGCACCCTCGGCGGCGTGCGTCGACGCCGCCTCGGCGAAGCGCCGGTTGACCCGCACGTACGCGTCCCACCACGCGCGGTGGTAGGTGGGGGCCGCGATCACGTCGTGATACAGGGGCCAGATGGTGTCGTTCGAGAAGCCCTCGTAATACAGCTGGACGTCATCGACGCTGAGGGCGATGGGGACGAGCTGCAGCCCGTCGAACTCGAAGGGATCGAGTTCGACGCCCGGCTGCCCGGGCCACCCGATCCACGCGCCGTTGTTGCGACGCATGACAGGGTCGACCGCCGTGACCAGTCCCCCCGGGGAACGACGCCACGGCTCGTTCTCGTCATCCGTCCGGTCGACCGGAAGGCGGTTGGACACGACGACGAAGTCAGAAGCCACGGTCACGGAGTTCCTCTCGATGGGTGACTTCAGGCTAACAACCGCCGTGGGGCGCACTCACGCCACTAGCGTGGGTGGTATGCGCAAATACCTCTTCGGCACCGGGCTCCTGTCGGCACTCACCGGAGGCGTCACCCTGCTGCGCTCTGCACGGAGCGAGGAGAAGTTCACCTGGCGCACCGCTCTGGCGTGGCTCAGCTGGGGTATCACGATGGCCCTCGCCGTCGGGTCTGTCGTCGACACGCGCCGCGCATCCCGCGGGAAGCTCATCCCCCTGGATTCGCCGCGCGCCGACGACAAGAAGAAGCTCCTGAAGAAGCGCGTCTCACGTCGGCGCTGACCGTCACGGCGCTCACCGCGTGAGGATGAGCGCTTCCCCCTGACCGCCGCCGCCGCACAGCGCGACTCCGGCTGCGCCCCCGCCGCGTCTGGCCAGCTCGTGTACGGCGTGGACGACCAGGCGCGCACCCGAGGCCCCGATGGGGTGACCGATCGCGACGCCGCCGCCGTGGATGTTGACGACGGATTCATCGACGCCGAGCTCCCGTTGCGACTGCGCGACGACCGCGCCGAACGCTTCGTTGATCTCGATGAGGTCGAGGTCCGAGGGCGCGATCCCCTGCCGTTCCAGGGCCTGCGCCAGTGCACGCGCCGGCTGGGAGTGCAGCGAATTGTCGGGGCCGGCGACTTGGCCCGCCGAACCGACCACCGCGAGGACCGCCCAGCCCTCGGCATCCGCTCGGAAGCGTGTGGTCACCACGACCGCGGCGGCACCGTCCGAGATGGGTGACGCGTTGCCGGCCGTGATGTCGCCGTCGGACGAGAAGGCGGGGCGGAGGCGGGCGAGCATGTCGACGGTCGTGTCGGGGCGGATCCCTTCGTCCCGGGTGAGCCTCATCGGTTCGCCCTTGCGCTGGGGCACCTCGATCTCGACGATCTCCGCGTCGAAGACGCCCGCATCGGCCGCCGCCGCGGCGCGCTGGTGCGACAGAGCGGCCACGTGATCCTGGTCTGCGCGCGACAGCCCGAGTTCCGGATTGCGTCGTTCGGTGGACAGTCCCATCGACACCTTGTCGTAGGCGTCGGTGAGTCCGTCGACGGCCATGTGGTCGAGCACCTCGACCGACCCGTACGTCCAGCCGTCGCGGGAGCCCATCAGCAGATGGGGTGCGCGGGTCATCGACTCCATCCCGCCGGCGACGACGACCGACGCATCGCCCACC
This sequence comes from Microbacterium oleivorans, assembly GCF_023715745.1. Lineage (GTDB taxonomy): Bacteria > Actinomycetota > Actinomycetes > Actinomycetales > Microbacteriaceae > Microbacterium > Microbacterium oleivorans_D. The sequence continues at coordinate 562,027 of NZ_JAMBOV010000003.1, forward strand.
GCGATCATCCGCTTCGCGTCGATGATCGCGGTCAGCCCCGACAGACAGACCTTGTTCACCGACGTCGCGGGAACCTCCCAGCCCAGGCCCGCGCCCACCGCCGCCTGGCGAGCGGGGTTCTGCCCGGCGCCCGCCGGAAGCACCTGCCCCATGATGACGGCGTCGACGGATGCCGGGGCGACGCCGCCCCGCTCCAGTGCGCCGCGGATGGCGAGAGCGCCCAGCTCCGGAGCGGTGAACGAGGCCAGCTGCCCCTTCAGGCGCCCCTGCGGCGTTCGTGCGGCCGCCACGATGACGATGTCGTCGGTCATGCTCCCACCTTCACATCCTGTGCGACGACGAGCTCGGGCTCGGTCGCATCCTTCACGTCCTCCACGCTGACCCCGGGGGCGGTCTCCACGAGCACGAGACCTTCCTCCGTCACGTCGATGACGGCGAGGTCGGTGATGATCCGGTCGACCACGCCACGGCCGGTGAGGGGCAGGGAGCAGTCGGAGACGATCTTGGGCGACCCGTCGCGGGCGGTGTGCTCCATGAGGACGATCACCTTCGCGGCGCCGTGGACGAGATCCATCGCTCCACCGGGGCCCTTCACCATCTTCCCCGGGATCATCCAGTTCGCGAGGTCCCCGCGGGCCGACACCTGCATGGCACCCAGGATCGCGGCATCGATCTTCCCACCGCGGATCATCCCGAAACTGAGCGCCGAGTCGAAGAACGCCGCTCCTGCGAGGGTGGTCACCGTCTCCTTGCCCGCGTTTATGAGGTCCGGATCGACGCCGTCCTCGCTCGGGTAGGGCCCGACGCCGAGGATGCCGTTCTCCGACTGGAGGACGACCGTCACCCCGTCGGGGATGTGGTTGGGGACGAGAGTGGGAAGCCCGATCCCGAGGTTGACGTAGGCACCGTCGGGCAGCTCCGCCGCCGCGCGGGCGGCCATCTGCGTGCGGGTCAGTGCCATCTCACTCCCCCTCCGTCGCGACAGTGCGTCGCTCGATGCGCTTCTCGATCCCCGTGCCCACCTCGACCACGCGGTGCACGAAGACGCCGGGCAGGTGCACGGCGTCAGCGTCCAACTCGCCGGGCTCGACCAGCTCCTCGACCTGTGCGATGCAGACGCGTCCCGCCATCGCGGCCAGCGGATTGAAGTTGCGGGCGGCCTTGTTGAAGACGAGGTTCCCGTGACGGTCGCCGCGCAGCGCGTGGACGAGGGCGTAGTCGGTGACGATCGCTTCTTCCAGGACGAACTCGCGGGACTGGCCGCCGACGTCGAACCGACGGACGTCCTTCGGAGCGGATGCCACGGCCACGCCTCCCGAGCCGTCGTATCGGCGCGGCAGACCGCCCTCCGCCACCTGCGTTCCCACACCGGTCTGGGTGTAGAAGGCCGCGATCCCCGCCCCGCCCGCCCGCAGCTTCTCGGCCAGCGTCCCCTGCGGGGTCAGTTCGAGCTCGAGCTCGCCGGAGAGGAACTGACGCTCGAACTCCTTGTTCTCGCCGACGTACGAGGAGGTCATCTTCCGGATGCGGCGCGCGCGGAGCAGCACGCCGAGACCCCAGTCATCCACACCGCAGTTGTTCGAGACGATCGAGAGGTCGCTCGTTCCCTGCGCGAGCAGCGCCTCGATGAGGGCGATCGGGTTGCCCGAGAGACCGAAGCCGCCGACGGCGATGCTCGCGCCGTCGGGGATGTCGGCGACCGCGTCGGCCGCCGAGGACACTGTCTTGTCGATCACGGTGCACTCCTTCGTGTCGTTCCCTCCAGCATCCCCGTAAAGAGCCCGACCGCCCAGCGTGCGGTTGCCATGTGGAACGGAGCGCGTCTAGTGTCCACATCGTGGACTCCTCGCCGATCGTGCCCGGCGCCCAGGCGATCGCGCGTGCGGCCCGCTTGCTGCGACTGGTGAGCGCCGCGGGCGCGGACGGCAGGGGCGTGGGTGAGCTCGCGCACGAGGCGTCGCTCTCGCGATCGACGGCCCACCGTCTGCTGACCGCCCTGCGGACCGAGGGCCTCGTGGACCAGGACGAGCGGACCGCACGGTGGCTCGCGGGCCCCGAGCTGTTCCTCATGGGCGCGGCAGCCGCGCCGCGCTACGACGTCACTCATATCGCCGGCGACATCGTCCGCTCCCTGGCCGTGAAGACCGAGGAGAGCGCGTTCCTCTCGGTCCGGCGCGGCGACGAGACGGTCTGCCTCATGCGCGAGGAGGGGTCGTTCCCGATCCGCTCCTTCGTTCTCAGCGAGGGCGTCCGCTTCCCGCTGGGTGTGGCCTCAGCCGGGTTGGCCATCCTGTCGTTCCTGCCGCAGTCGGAGGTCGACGCCTACCTCGTCCGCCACCCCGAACTGGCCGCGCGGTGGGGCGATGTCCACGATGCGGATCCCCTGCGAGCGCGCATCGCCGAGACGCGTGACCGCGGGTACGCGCTCAACCCAGGGCTCATCGTGGCGGGATCCTGGGGTCTGGGAGCCGCCGTGTTCGACCAGGACGGGCGGCCGGAATGGGCCCTCAGCCTCACCGGGGTCGAATTCCGGTTCGGCCCGGACCGCCTCCCCGACCTGGGTCGGCTGCTGCTCGCGCACGCGCACCAGCTGACCACCCGCATCCAGTCCGTCCGCCGTCGGTGACGGCAGCTGTCACAGGCCCGCGGTCTCGAGCCAGCGCAACCAGACCTCGCTGACCGTGGGGTACGCCGGGACGGCGTGCCAGAGCCGGTGGAGCGGCACCTCGCCCACGATCGCGATCGTCGCGGAGTGCAGCAGCTCGGCGACGTCCGGCCCCACGAACGTCGCGCCCACCAGCACGCCCCGTTCCGCGTCGATGATCGCCCGCGACTTCCCCTCGTACCGATCGGAGTGAGTGCTCGCCCCCGCGACCCACGACAGGTCGTAGTCGACGACCTTGACGTCGATGCCGGCCTCACGGGCGGATGCCTCGGTATGGCCGACTGCGGCGACTTCGGGCTCGGTGAACACGACCTGAGGAACGGCGCTGTGGTCAGCGGTGGCGGCCAGCGGACTCCAGGCGGACGTGTCGACATCGCTTGTCGAGGCGCGCCGCGCGATGACGTCGCCGGCGACACGCGCCTGATACTTGCCTTGGTGGGTCAGCAGGGCGCGGTGGTTGACATCACCCACCGCGTACAGCCAGTCATTGCCCGGGACCCGCATCGTGTCGTCGACCCGGATCCACGAGCCCGCCTCGAGCCCGACGTGCTCGAGGCCGACGTCCTGAGTGCGGGGCACGCGTCCCGTCGCCACCAGGATCTCCGCCGCGTGGACGACCCTGCCGTCGTCGAGCGTGACGCTGACTCCCTCGGCGGAGCGCGAGACGCTCTCCACACCGCGCCCTGTGAGCACGGTCGCGCCTGCGGCCGACAGCGCAGCGCCGACGGCCTCGCCGGCGAAGTCCTCGAGCCCACCGAGAAGGGTGGAGCGGGCGATGACGGTCACGTCCGAGCCGAGCGCCGTGAAGGCCGTCGCCATCTCGAGCCCGACGACGCCGCCGCCCAGGACGATGAGCGAGGACGGGACCGTGCGGACCCCCGTCGCCTCGCGACTGGTCCAGGGTGCGGCATCGTGCAACCCGGGGATATCCGGGATCAGCGCCGCGGAGCCGGTGCAGACGGCGACGGCGTGCCGAGCCCGCAGCGTCGTCGTCCCGCCGTCGGCCGCGGTGACGGTCACCTCCCGCTCCCCGGAGAGGCGTCCGTGGCCGCGCACGAGGTCGATGCCTGCACCCTGGAGCCACTCGACCTGCGAGGTGTCCTGGTAGTCGTGGACGATACGGTCCCGGCGCGCGAGCACGGCGGCCACGTCGACGCCGCCGGTGACCGCCTCCGCGGCACCCGCGACGTCCCGGGCCGCGCGGAGCGCCGCCGGAGCGCGCAGCAGCGCCTTCGAGGGCATGCAGGCCCAGTAGGAGCATTCGCCTCCTACGAGTTCGCTCTCGACGACCGCGGCGGTCAGACCCCCTCGTACCGCGCGGTCGGCGACATTCTCGCCGACGGGTCCCGCTCCGATGACGATGAGGTCGTATTCGCGTGTGCTCATGTCCTCACGCTACTGACAACGCAGCAGTCGGAGGTCGGATCGACCCTGATCGTCTGCCATAACCCGTATGTGACGTCAATAGTCGACCCGGACTGCCGGGATGTCCGGCGTGTGTGGTTGGCTGAAACACCGGCCGAAAGGACCCCCCCCATGGCGATCGAGTTCCGATCCGTCACCAAGCGATTCGGCGACGGCCCCGCGGCCGTCGACGAGGTCACCCTCGAGATGCCCGCGCGCAAGACGACGGTCCTGGTGGGGTCATCGGGCTGCGGCAAGACCACGCTGCTCCGCATGATCAACCGCCTCATCGAGCCGACCTCGGGCGACATCACGATCGACGGCGAGTCCATCCGGTCGAAGGACGCCGTACAGCTGCGGCGGAGCATCGGCTACGTCCTCCAGAACGCCGGGCTGCTCCCCCACTACACGGTGGCAGACAACATCGCGACCGTGCCCGTGCTCACGGGGCAGACGAAAGCGGCGGCGCGGCGTCGCGCGCTGGAGCTGATGGAGGTCGTCGGCCTCGACTCGGCGTTCGCGGACCGCTATCCCGCCCAGCTCTCCGGTGGGCAGCAGCAGCGCGTGGGCGTCGCCCGGGCCCTGGCCGCGGACCCCAACATCCTGCTCATGGATGAGCCCTTCGGCGCCGTCGACCCGATCGTACGCAAAGAACTGCAGGCCGAGGTCATCCGGCTGCAGCGCGAGCTCGACAAGACGATCGTGTTCGTCACCCACGACATCGACGAGGCCTTCCTCCTCGGGGATCAGGTCGTGATCCTGCAGAAGGGCGCGCACATCGCACAGCGAGGCACGCCGTCCGAGATCATCGAGAACCCGGCCGACGACTTCGTGGCCACCTTCATCGGAACCGACCGCGGCGCGCGCGCGTTCCGCGCGAAGCAGACCGCCCGCGGCACCGTGCTGGTGGATGAGGCGGGTCGCACGCAGGGTGTGCTGGTGGCGGATGCGGCGGAGACGTCGAGGTGACCTCGCCGTGAACTGGGTCCTCGACAACCTCGACCTCATCGGCCGGCTCACCGTGGCGCACCTGCGGCAGAGCATCGTCGCGATCCTCGTCGGGTTCGCCATCGCGGTCCCCATCGGGTGGGCGGCCTTCCGCTTCACTCGTCTGCGGGGCACCGTTCTCGGCATCGTCGGCATCCTGTACACGATCCCGTCATTCGGCTTGTTCGCCCTCATCAGCGCGACGAGCGGAATCCCCCTGCTGTCCGAGACGAACCTCGTGGTCGCCCTCACGATCTACGCCGTCGCCATCATGACCCGTTCCGTCACCGACGGCCTCGCCTCCGTCGACGCCGCCATCCGCAGCGCCGCGATCGCCGTCGGTTTCGGGCCATGGCGGCGGTTCTGGACGGTCGACTTCCCGCTCGCGGGTCCGGTCATGCTGGCCGGCCTCCGCGTCACCGCCGTCTCGACGATCTCCCTCGCGACGGTCGGCGCGCTCATCGGTGTGCAGAACCTCGGCTACCTCTTCACGAACGGCTCGCAGCGTCGCATCCTGCCGGAGGTCTTCGCGGGTGTCCTCGCGGTCGTGGTGATCGCCCTCGTGATCGACGCCCTTCTCCTCCTGGCCGGACGCGCCCTCATGCCGTGGACCCGGCGCACCACACCGACCCGCTCGGCTCCACAGCTCCGGGAGGCGGTCGCATGAACGTCTTCCTCGACGCGTTCGCATGGATCTTCTCGCCGGACCGGACCACGGGCTACCTTCCGCTGGGGGAGGCGATCCTGCAACACCTCGGGTTCACCTTCGGATCCGTCCTGATCGCCGCGCTCATCGCCGTCCCGGCCGGATGGGCCATCGGCCACACCGGACGCGGGCGGGAGATCGCGGTCTTCCTGTCCGGAGCCGCGCGTTCGCTCCCGTCACTGGGCCTCGTCGTCCTGCTGTACCTCGTGATCGGCGTCAACTTCAAGGAGCAGGCCGCCGTCGTGGCCTTCGTCCTCCTCGCCATCCCGTCGATCCTGGCCGGCGCCTACGCGGGCATCGAGGCGATCGAGCGGACGACGATCGAAGCGGGGCGCGCCGTGGGGATGACGCCGATGCAGGTCCTCTGGAGGATCGAGGTCCCGCTGGGTCTGCCGCTGCTGATCGGCGGCATCCGGTCCGCCGTCCTGCAGGTGGTCGCCACCGTCACCATCGCGGCCTACGTCGGCCTCGGCGGACTCGGCTTCGCGCTCATCCAGGGCATCCAGACCCGCAACCCCGCCCAGATCCTCGGCGCGTCGATCGTCGTCGTCGTCCTCGCTCTCGTCCTCGACGCCGTCTTCGCTCTGCTGCAGCGCGTCCTCGTCCCGCGAGGCGTCGCGGTGCAGCGCTCGGCGCCCGAACGCCGACGCCGTCGACGCCTCTCGCCCCAACCCGCCTGACCCACAGCACCACGACCCCACACCACCCGGAGGCATCCATGTCCATCACACGCACACGCATCCTGCCCGCCCTCGGCCTCGCCGCCGTCGCCGCACTGACCCTCTCCGCCTGCGGGTCGAGCGAGTCTCTGCAGGGGGGCGGCTCCGGCGGAAACGGCGAGAGCGCCGGCGCCGGCGAGTCGTCGACGATCGTCATCGGTTCGCAGCAGTACTACTCGAACGAGATCGTCGCCGAGATCTACGCGCAGGCGCTCGAAGCCGCGGACTTCACCGTCGAGCGGAACTTCTCCATCGGCCAGCGCGACGCCTACATGCCCTCGCTCGAGGACGGATCCATCAGCCTCTTCCCCGAGTACACCGGCAACCTGCTCCAGTACTTCGACCAGTCCGCGACCGCTACGACGCCCGACGACGTCTACGCCGCGCTCCAGGAGGCGCTCCCGGACAACCTGACGGCGCTCGACTACTCCCCCGCGACCGACCAGGACTCCTACAACGTGACCGCGGCCTTCGCGTCGGAGAACGACCTCACCGAGATCGGCGACCTCGCCGGCATCGAGGGCCTCACGCTCGGCGGTGCCCCCGAGCTCGAGCAGCGCCCCTACGGACCGAAGGGCCTCAAGGACGTCTACGGCGTCGACGTCGCCTTCGAGGCGACCGCTGACACCACCGTCGACGAGCTCGTCGCCGGCAACATCCAGGTCGCCAACGTCTACAGCGCCGACCCGCGCATCGCGACGGACGACCTGGTCACGCTCGAGGACCCGGAGGGGCTGTTCCTGGCCTCCAACGTCGTCCCGATCGCCAGCTCCGACATCGCGGACGAGATCGCCGACGTCATCAACGAGGTGAGCGCCGCCATGTCGCCGGAGGAGCTCGTCGCGATGAACGTGGAGTCGTCGGTCGATCAGCGGAACACCGAGGACATCGCGGCGGACTGGATCGCCGACAACCTCGGCTGAGCAGTGACGATCGAGGGCCCGCAGGCCGCCGCATCCGTCAGCGTCGTGATCCCCGTGAAGGATGATGCGGACGGACTCCGGCGGTGCCTGCGGGCTCTCGCGCTCCAGTCGCGGACGGCGGACGAGATCGTCGTGGTCGACAACGGATCGCGCGACGATTCCGTCGACGTCGCCCGGTCCGCCGGTGCCACCGTCGTGCGGTGCGAGCACCCGGGCATCCCCGCGGCCGCAGCCGCCGGATACGACGCCGCCGCATCGGATCTCATCCTCCGACTGGACGCCGACTGTCTCCCGTCGGCGACCTGGATCGCCGCCATGGCTGCGTTCGCTGCTCGCCGGCCGGACGCCGCGGTGTTCGCGGGTGTCGCGCGCTTCGTCGACGGCCCGCGGTGGCTGAGGACCCCGCTCGCCGCCCTCTACCTCGGGGCGTACGCCCTGGTGCTGACCCCGACGCTCGGTCACCTCCCGCTCTTCGGCTCGAACCTGGGGATCCGCCGTGACGCCTGGCGGTCGGTGAGTGAGTCCGTCCACCGCGACGACCCCGAGCTGCACGACGACCTCGATCTCTCCTTCCACCTCGGGGAGCATCACCGGATCCGACTCGTGCCTGGCGCGGCGATGGGGATGTCCATGCGACCTTTCGCGTCCGCAACCTCGTTCCGGCGGAGGCTCCGGCGCGGGATGCGCACGGTGCTGCTCCACTGGCCGGCCGACTTCCCTCCGCTGCGCTGGGCGCGTCTCGCTCGACTCCGAGCGAGACGGCTGCGCTCCCTGCGCGCCCCTCGGGGGGTGATCGCGTGAACCCGCTCCTCGGCTCGATCGAACCGCCGCTCCTCCACATCGCGACCCTGAACATCCGTCGTCCGATGCCGGCCCTGCTCAGCCGGGCCGCCGACCGATGGTCTCGTCGCAGGCCCGCGCTGCGTCGGATGCTCGGGCGTGAACGCCCCGCAGTCCTGGGGACTCAGGAGGTGTTCCCCGGGCCCGCTGCGGACATCGCCGAGGCACTCGGCCCGTCCTACACGAGGATCGGCGTCGGCCGGAACGCGGCCGGACGCGGCGAGGGCTGTCCCCTCTTCTTCGACAGCCGCCGGCTCGAGCTCCTCGATCACCGTCAGTGCGCTCTGTCGGACACCCCGGAGGTCGCCGGCTCCCGGTCATGGGGGAATCCCGTCCCGCGCACCATGACGATCGGCGTGTTCCGGGATCACGTCACACGCGCGCGCTTCGCCGTCATCAACACGCATCTCGATCCCTTCTCACCGCGGTCCCGGGTGCGCTCGGCGGAGGCCCTCCGCGGCGAAGTCCGACGCGCGGGCCTTCCGACGGTCGTGCTCGGCGACCTGAACGCCGGCGCGGATTCGGCGGCGCTGCGAGCGCTGCGCGCGGGAGATCTGTTGACGGATGCCTGGGGCGCGGCCGCCGAGCGCGTGACGCCCGCGTGGGGTACGTACACCGGATACCGTGCGCCCGTCCGGGACGGCACCCGCATCGATTGGATCCTCACGACCGAGGAGATCACGGTCGAACGCATCGGGATCGATCCACGGCTCGACGACGGCGTGGCGCCGTCCGATCACCTGCCGGTCCATGCCGCCATCGAGGTACCGCGGTGAGGGAGGACTTCGTGCGACCGCCCTCCTCGGCCCTCGAATGGATCGCCGACGGCATCCGATTCCTCGGTCTTATCAGCGTGGTGGCTGCTTTCGTGTGGTGGACCCCGACGGATGCCGGGATCCTGGCACTCGCTCTCCCCGCCCTCCTCCTCCCGCGCCTGCTCGGCATCGTCCCCGGGTTCGACGTCTTCTACGGGGTGACCGTCAGCGTCGCCGCGTGGAGCAACGTCCTCGACCTGTATACGTCTATCGCCTGGTGGGATCTTCTGATCCACTTCCTGGCGACCGCGGCGATCGCCGCCGTCGGATTCGTCGCTCTGCATCGGAGCGACGTCGTCCCGAATCCGACACGTCGTCGCAGCGCCATCATCCTGCTCCCCGTCATCGGCCTCGCCATCAGCGCCGTGTGGGAGATGGTCGAGTGGGCAGGCAAGACCTTCGTCGCCCCGGACATCTTCGTCACCTACCAGGACACGATCGGCGACATGGCCGTCGGCGGCGCGGGGGCGCTCCTGATGGGCTTCGCGCTCGCACGAGTCCGCATCGAACGAGCCGCGCATCATGCGGCGGACAGAAAGGAAGCATCATGGCCGATCTGAAGAAGGGCGACCGGGTGAGTTGGAACACCTCGCAGGGGCGTACGCGCGGCACCATCGTCGAGCGGAAGACGAAGGACTTCACGTTCGACGGTCAGGACTTCACCGCATCGACGGAGGAACCGTCCTTCATCGTCGAATCGGAGAAGACGGGCGCGAAGGCCGCTCACAAGGGATCCGCGCTCTCGAAGCTCTCGTCCTGAGGCACATCGACGCCGCCGCACCGCGCGGCGCGGCGCGGCATCCCACCTCCGGATGAGCGCAGAATCGTCGCATGCCCATCGTCGACAACGCCGTGTACGTGGACGGCCGCCGCATCCAAGATCCCGCGAACCTGAGTGAGACGTTCGAGCACACCCGGGATCACCACGGCATGGCCTGGATAGGCCTGTACCGGCCTACCGAGGAGGAGGTGGCGGCGGTTGCGGCGGAGTTCTCGCTCCACCCGCTCGCCGTCGAGGATGCTCTGGCCGGCCATCAGCGGGCGAAGCTGGAACGGTATGGCGATGTGCTGTTCACGGTGCTGCGACCGGCACGGTACGACGCCACGTCGGACACCGTCGACTTCGGCGAGCTGCACGTGTTCGTCGGCCCGGACTTCGTCGTGACGATCCGACACGCCGACTCCCCCGACCTCACACAGGTACGGTCCCGGATGGAACAGCAGCCGGAACTCCTTCGCATGGGTCCCGAAGCGGTGCTCTACGCGATCCTCGACCAGGTGGTCGACGAGTATGCGCCCGTTCTGGCGGGCGTGGAGAGCGACATCGACGGGATCGAGGAGACGCTGTTCAGCGGATCGGATGCCGGCCTGTCCCAGCGGATCTACACGCTGGCGCGCGAGGTCATCGCCCTGCACAAGTCGACGCTGCCGCTGGAGGACATGCTTCAGCGGCTGCTGGACGGCTCCGACAAGTACAAGGTCGACATCGAACTCCAGCGATCTCTCCGGGATGTCCTCGACCACGTCATCCGCCTCAACGAACGCATCGTGGCGTTCCGATCGATCCTCGACAACGCCCTGACCGTGCATTCGACGCTCGTGACCCAGCGCCAGACCGACACCTCACTCGAGCAGAACGAACAGGTGAAGAAGATCTCGGGATGGGCCGCGATCCTCTTCGGACCGACCCTCGTGGGAACGATCTACGGCATGAACTTCGACTACATGCCCGAACTGCACTGGACCTTCGGGTACCCGATGGCTCTTGGCTTGATGGTGGCGAGCTCCGTGGTCCTCTACCTCGTGTTCAAGCGGAAGAAGTGGCTCTGACCGGGGACATCGTCGCGGAGAAGCAGAAGACCCCGGTCACTGGCGAGAGTGACCGGGGCCGTCCGTGCACCCCCTGGGACTCGAACCCAGAACCCACTGTGTCAAACCAATCTACGGAGTGCTCAGCGCGCACGGGAAGGTCGTACCGCAAATCTGCTCTTAGCCCGGTCTTTTCTTGCCAAATACGTGAGCGTGCTCGCCGGGACTTGCCGAGTGATACCGGCCCTTACTGGGCCGCCCGAGCGGCGCTGCTGAGTAATACTGCGCACGATTTGCGCACCAGCGCCCGCTGGCAACGCACGTTCGCCGTGCTCGCTGAAGACGGCTAAACGTCGAGGGTTTCGGAACGGTCGACCGTTACCGGCGCTTATGCCACACGTCGTCGGCTTGGAGGAAGGATTCCTTGAGGCTTGCGAGGTCCAGGCGTGCGATGCTGCCAGGGTCGAGGTCGCGTCCGAGGCTAACCACCCGGCGTGTTGATGTGACCCCAACCCCGGATACGTGCAGGTGACCGTGCACATGGAGAGCCGGCCGGATCGCCTCGACCAGGCGGTCCACCATCAAACGCGAGCTCCGCGTCGACTCCGCAACACCCCGCTCGCTGGCGCCCGAGCGTTCCTCGATGACTCGCCGTACTTCTAGCACAGGAGTTGCATCCGGAGACTCGTGCGTGAGCAGCACATCGACAGGACCGAACGAGATCGCGTCCCTCACCTCGGCATCCGTGATCGCTTCGTCCGGCCACCAGTCGACGTCTTCCGTGCGCCACTCAATATCCGCGGATGTCGCGCCCCCCAGCGAGAGGAATGAGCGACCGCCCACGCGGAACCTGAAAGGCCGAGGGAGAATCCACACCGCCCGTGAGATCCGGACGGCCAGTCCAGGATTCTCTGAGAGAAATGGGGCGAGAGTTCCGTACGGCTCATGATTCCCGAGGGTCACCAAGACACGATCGATGCCCGCAATCTTGGCCCAGTGGTCGACTGGTCGTGTGTCTTGCCACCAGTCCCCGAGCTGCAGCACGGTCCGGACGTCAGGATCGGAACGCTTCATAGCTGGGAACGCGCGCTGGATCCATCGCGTGTTGCCGTGCACGTCCCCGAGCAGCCACACTGCTCGATCGGGCAGATCGATCTCAGAGGCGACTTCGAGAACATCCATGCCACATACTCACATGGCCAGCCGCCGCCTTGAGCACGAAGAACCTCGACTCCCGCCCAATCCACGGCGCGGTGACGGCTCGCTCGGATTGCTCCCGGCTCTGGCCTGTCCCCGCGGTTCCAGGGCGTCGAGGACAGCCCTCGGCATCCCCGGTAAACGTCGACGCGCTCATTCCCCTGGGGTCCGCCTGTCTGACCGCAGCGGCATCCCAGGTGCAGGAGGCGCTCGACTGGCCGGTGCTCGTCTGCGAGATCAGCTGATGGGAGCCGCTGTCACCGTCGCCGAAGATCGACGCTGTGGTCACGGTCCCGCTCAAGGAACGGATCACCTTCGCGGTCCGGCTACCGATCGCGTCATAGGTGAAGTCGGTCCACCCAAGTGCCGGTCCGCGGCCTACCTGATCTCACGCAGTCGATGCGGACTCGCGGCCGCTGTCGGATCGCTCCCGAGAGTTTTGAGTCGACGAAGCGGGTCGTACATGTAGAACTGCGCATCGTCACCCCACCATTTGGTACTCGAGCAAGTCGCCTACACCGAGGCCCGATGGTGACGAATACCTTCTGGCCACGCACCCGGTCGGCCGGCGCGACGCCGCTTACACGAGCAGACGTCTCCCGTGCCTCGCGACGGCCGTCACCGGAGAATCTCTACGGCCCGCTGAGTGGTCTGAACTCTCGAGATGGCTTTTAGTATGCAGCCATGGCCCTCTTCATCTCGCGATTCGCCAATGCCCACTTGATCGATGCTTGGGTTCGCGCATTCGAGCAGACCCGAGCCAATCCATTCGAGCAGGCCGCGCTAGTGGCCTTCTTCGAAGGCGCGCGCACGCTGCTGGAGCGTCGAAACACGATCGATGACGTCAGACGGGAGCACGCATGGGAGGGCGCCATAGCTGGGGACGGGCGCGTCACTCACGGCCAACAGATGAAGCTCTACCGCGCCACGAGGGCCTTCTTCGACGAGATGTACACAAATCTTTCCCTGATCAACGGGATCATCAGTCGTCACTACTCCGTCTTCGAAACCAACTTCTCCGAGAATGCCCCCATGCTTACCTGGCTGGCGCGTCGATATCCGGACCTTCAGCACGAGCTGTTTACCGACCTGGAGCGCGCCCGCCTATTCAGGGCGATCTTGGCGCACCCGCAACAGTTCCCGCCGTACACATGGTCTACTGCGACGAACCCGTCGCACCTGACATTCGTGGTGTTGTGGGGCCCCCTCGGTCGGGGAAAGAACCCGGTGCCGAGAGGAGCCACCACCAGCCATCCCGGCGCTCATTTGATGCCCGGATGGCAGTTCGAGGCACCCGACGAAGTGAGCGTTTCAAACTCGCTGCTGGGCGTGGGCGTTGAAGTCTTGAGTGAGGTCTACGCCTCCTTGTCAGCCCGGTCACCATTCAGAAGGAGCTACTCCAAAGCGGAGGCGCTCGATGTCCTGATGCCCGATCTCGACTTTTCTCATGACCGACGGAGAGTGACGAGTGAGGTGCGAGCTGACGACACGATTACTTCAAATCATCACGTCGTCATTCGCTGAGAGGTCAGCACGACTTAGGGAATGCTGGTCGGCCTGCCAGCGGTAACTCAGCGCGTTGCCTTGCCTCTGGAGGACGGAATCAGGGCCCGTTTGACCCGACTTCTTTGGACGTATCGATCCGCGGCCTCAGGGCTCGAGCAAGTCTGACATTCGGTGCCAAGCTCTAGCCGACGCGGAAACGTCCATGTCTCCTTCCAACAGCTCGATCGCCTCGTCGAATGTGATGGGTTTGGCGAACGCCGACTTCGCGGTCCGGCTGCTCAGAATCGCGGCGAGGACGCCCTCCGCCAAGATGGACACGCAGTTGGCCACGCTCACCTCATCGGGGGCTTCGAATTCCCAGCCGCCAGTAGTTCCGAGCATGGGATGAGCATCTTGAGCACCTCCAGGAATCTTCTGCTGCCCGCGCGCGTATGGTCCGTGAACGACGACCGCTAGCCCGCCGTCCCACTGGGTCGCACGAGTCGCGAAGCTGTACGGCGGGAATGACTGCGGATGCGCAAGCATTGCGCGGAACGCTCGAGCCCGCTCTAGCTCTAGGGAAGCGTCGTGTTGCTCTGGATACGTCGTATCAAACCACTTCAGGAATGCGGTGTTGTTCGGAAAGGTCCTAGCAAAGACGTCGCTGAAGCGAGATACGACGCCTGACCAAGCTGACACCGTGCTGTAGAACGCGTCGTAGAAGGTGCTCACGACTCTGAAGAGCTGCTTTTGCTGGTATTGAGTCGGGTTGTAAGTCAACTTCGAATCGTCGTCAGCGCGACGCACAGCATCGCGCGCTGAATCCACTGCGTCCCGGCAGTCGATGAGGTGCTCCATGGATTCCAACGCGCGTGTGATCGCGGCGGACTCATATTGATTGACGCTGAGACGGCCCAACGCGCCCTCCCAGACGTCGAGCACTCTCTTGTTGATGTACCTGGTGATGATCCCCATACATTGATGATCGCGTACGTCGACATCCGCGGCACCCGGGCGAGCCAGCCAGGTACCGACGCCGACTGTCGAGTACTTCGATTTCATCTCTCGGAGCTGCAACCTCACTAAGGTTCGGTTGTGTCCCAAGATTCCATCACCCTATTCATGTCTCAATCGGACGCACGAGCACGGTTCGAATTGCCCCAGCCGCGCTCCCCTCTCGTAGAGATCGGAGCCGTCCCGGCCACAAGCAGACAGTCTCTTCACTCCGAGGTACTGCGGGCAGTGGAGGCTCTGGAGGGCATCGACGACGCGACGAAGAAGCTAATCGCCGACGGCTACTATCAACTCGCTCTTCTGCGTTCTGGGGTTCCGACTTCTAGCCTCGAGCATCCTCTGAGCGCTGAGACGGTGGAGTGGGAGCTCGATCAGCAAGGCAGGGTGGCGTGGGCGGGCCCTCTTGCGTTGAGTGCGCCTAACGCGATCAGCGCCTCCTCTCTACTCGAGATGGCAGACCACGGGTATGTAGTCGGAGATGCTTCTAAGGTCCTCGTCCGCTTGGTCGTTGGTATTGGAGGCGGAGATGGCGCGCCACTCGACATCGTCAACTGGCTCCTTACGATGGGGGTGGACCTAGGAGTAGGGGCGGGCTTGAGCTGGGTCGGCGAGAGGCTTTTGCTTCGTGTCAGTAACGGAAAGCGCGACCGTGCCGCGAGGCGTGTTGCTCAACAATGGGCAACTCGGAATATCGATAGCCCGCCAGTGCTGCGCAAGTTCATCGATTCGAAAAGCGAGTGGAGCAGGGCCGAGGTCGAGCATCGACTCGACCTCGGCCCACACGCCTCCGCGCAGCTAATGCGCGCTCTTGGGTTTGTCCTGAACGCCCGGGGCAACTGGGTGAACGGAACGAGTTGGAGGGCCAAGCGTGCTCGGAAACTGTGGATGCGGAGCGAGCCCGACTACTGATCAGCCGCTGGCTCCGACACACTGCACGAGCCTCAGTGCGGCGCGGCCTCAGGTTCCCTGTTGCAGAAACACGATGGCCCGTAGCCCGCTTCCTACTAGAACACCACGGCGGCCCAGACGAGACAGCGTTCTCGCGCTTCTCGAGGAGTGCTGATGCATTTTCGACGGTCGCGTCGTACTGTTCATGCAAGCGGGGTAGCGGCGACGAGGAAGCTCGTGCGCGCGCCTCGTCGTACATGCCGTCCTTAACGGCCCGCACCACCAGACTCTCGGCGCGACCCGTCGGACTCACTGTCCGAGTACGCCGTTGGCGACGACGTGATGAAACCGCTCTGAGGGCCGACACCGGCCGCGGTTATCGGGAGGCGGTTCCATTATTCAGGTCTATCCAATCGCCGCCCGACCGCGTCAATTGCGGGACCGAGCGTTCAGGTTCGCTGCGGCCACCCCGTCGGATCCCGCCACAACCAGATCGGTCACGTCGTCCCGGTGCGGGCGAGCTTTCATACCTCTGTCGTGCAGCGTCTCGATCAGAAAGCGTTCGCTCCGGCAAGGCGCTAAAGCCGGCGGACCTTCAGCATGCCGACAGGACGCCGATAGTCCAGGCAAGCCACCCACTAGAGACCGTCGGTGACGCGGCTCGATTCGCCGTTGTCGACGAAATCCAACAGTGGTCCGGTTCTGGGCCCTGTCGACAGAGGGTCGAGGTCGGTTCGTCTTATGCTTCGAGAGGCTCGTGGGCCGGGTCTGCGGTTGAACCGAGCGGACGGTAGAGATGCCAAATGGGCCAGGACTCGACGTCTGCCCGCTTCTCAGGAGCGAGGGCGTCGATTGAGTGCGCAATGTCCTCAGGATCGCCCAGCAGAATGGCGCAGCACACGTCGATCTCGTCGGCGTTTGATGCGTTGGACCGCAGTGCGCGTCGCCGTTCGCCGCGGATCGCCGATCGATCGTCGTCGTCCTGGAGGCCTCGTCTGCTTCGCATTTGCCAACGGTTGATCAAATGCACGGAGTCTGTCTCTGGGGACTCTGCAATCAGCCAGTCGTTCAACTCCTCAGCCGCTCGCAGCAGCTGTTCCGATTGGATAGCGACTGGGTTGTCCGCCGCGAGCAGGAGTTGCAGCACTTTCGGGGTCACCAGCCCCAGTGCGCGATCACGCGAGTCAAGTGCGGCGTAGGCCTCGACGATGGTTTGGAGTTGCAAGTTTGCGGTCACAGCTAGTTCGTCCTCTTCGAGGCCTTCGTATGCCGTACCCTCCACCTCGACGAGTTCGCCGTTTTCGGACGTCCCATAAAGTTTGAAGAGCCCGCGGTTAGCGATGTCGAAGACGTTGATGAACCGCCACATGTTCTCTGACTCACCGGGCAGGACCATCAACACCGTGTTCGCACGGCCAAAGGGAAGATCGAAGCGTCCAGCTCCTCCGTCGTCAGCGCGAACCTCTGCACCGTTAACGATCGCGTCATGCAGACGTGTGATGGTGAAAGCCTGTTGATCATCGATCGTCGACGCGTCGATGACCGATGGATCGATGCCGAGAGCGTCCGCAACTTCTTTCATCCTACGAACGAGTTCGCGCCGCTCGGTGAGCTCGTTATCGGGCGGCGCGGGCATAGAGGATGGGGTGTACTCGCGGTCGTCAATCCTGATCGGGCTGCCCCGGTGTGCAGCGATGAAGAAGTCCATGGCGTCGAGTTGTTCCACCAGGGAACTCGCGCTCGACAGGGCCACGGTGAGATTCATTTCCCGTGTTGTCTCTCGTATAACGAACCGAATCAGTGGTCCGAGCAGGATCTCGAGCGAGGTCTCGTCGAGTTGCCTGACTGTCACCTGGGGGTATGTCACCCCGCCGCAGCTGGTCTCGATGTCTCGGACCTGAGCGACATAGCTTTGCGGGGTGATCTGGAGATCAATGTCGACGTGCAGATTCAACCCATCCGTCGTGTGCATCACGACGGCGAAGTCTGTCTCGTCGAGGCTCAAGGTGGTCGGCCTCGACAGGTCTACGCCGTCGGCTGAGTAAATTGTCAGTCCGACACCATCTCGGATAGCTAATGGGTTCGCGCCCTGATTGACATCTTGTTTTCTGGCTCGCCACGCCAGATCGATGATCCTTTCCACCTTCTCCGCCTCGGTAGGCAACTCGCGGAGATGGATGCTTGCACTTTTCTGGCCTGGCCGCAGACCTTTGAGGAGACGGTCGAGCTTGAAAGGGATCATGTTGGCGTAGAACACCTTGTGCTGCCTGGCGTCCGGGTCGACCGCTACGTAGAAGTACACCCCACCCTGGTTGTCCCGGAAGTAGGCAAGGACGGACAGATCTACGGAGAACGTCAAGGCTGATTTCGCGTAGGTCTTCTTTCCTGCGTGTGTTCGACCCTTCACCTGGACGGGCACCCGTCCGAGCAGCCCCGACACTTTCCGGGAAACACCCTCGTATAGGTCGATATGACCGTCAGTGATGGGGGTCTTGTCGTTCGCGAGGATGTCCGATTTGAGGCGCGGACAGTAGGCAAGCGCGTTCTTCACCGCGCCGACCGCAAGCTCCTCGATATCAGGCATACAACCAGCTTCCTTCAGGACTCACGGGTGAGGGCGCGGCGAACGCTCGTTGCACTGACGCCGAGAGTGCGGGCGATCGCCTCGAAGCTCTGGTGTTCATCCCGCATCCGCTCGGCTGCGGCAATGCGTTCGGGCGTCATCACTGAAGGTCGTCCTCCGACTCGCCCCTGCGCGCGCGCGTGGTCGAGGCCTCGCTGCGTGTTGTCCCTGATCGTGTCGACGCGCAGTTGCGCGAACACGGACACGATGCCGAACAGGGCGCGCCCCATCGGTGTGGTCGTGTCGATTGCCGGTTCGGTCAAGCTCACGATGTTGACCCCTCGCGAATCGAGATCGTGCAGTGTCTCGATCAGGATCCGCTCGCTCCCCGCGAGACGGTCAAGCCGGCGGACCTTCAAGGTGTCCCCGGGACGCAGGTAGTCCAGGCAGGCGAGCCACTGGGGGCGATCGGTGACGCGGCTCGATTCGCCGTGGTCGACGAAGACACGGGAGCACCCGGCGGCGCGTAGCTCGGCCTCCTGCGCGTCGGGGTTCTGGTCGCGCTTGGAGACTCGCGCGTACCCCACCAGGTGTGTCACACCGAAAACGCTACCGCCGAGGTTTCGGCGTGAATAGGTTTCGGCGCGGGGTTTCGGCGCATTGTTCGCGGGCGTGTCGCGGGCCTTCCAACGCCGGCGCTGACCGCGCCGAAAACGATCGTTTTCGGTGGTAGCCCGGGCACGACATCAACAGCGAAGTCGAGGATGATTGAGTCGTGGAGATTGAGCTGCTTTATATCGCCGGCTGCCCCAGCTGGGTTGAGGCTGGCCGTCGTGTTTCTGAGGCGCTACGAGAAACAGGCCACGACGAATCGGAGGTTCACTACCGATTCATCCGGACGGAGGAGGACGCGGGCGCAGTCTCGTTCGCGGGCTCCCCCACGATCACCCTGGATGGCAACGATCTCTTTCCGGGGTCGGGGCGAAGCAATGACCTCGCCTGCCGTATTTACAGCACCCCTGCTGGGCTGGCCGGGATGCCAACGGTTGAACAGATTCGAGAGGCGCTCTCCGCTCATGGCGACTGACGAGGACGTTGCGTGCACGTGCTGCGGGCGACATCTGCCACGCAAGAAGCTGCACGCACTCGGAGACGATCGCGCTTTCATCTGTCGACGATGCGGCTGGTGGGTGGCTCTGCGCCTACATCGCGACCGCCCGCCTGCCTAAGCGTGAACTCACTCAACGGCTGCCCACGGCGATCGCGCCGATGTAGAGGGCGAGTTGATGGGTGTCCCACCACCGCACAACGGATCTCACTCGGTGCTCTCATCCCCGGCGCGGATCATGAAAACTGCTCCGGTGATCGCTGCGGCGAAGATTACGATGTCGGCGATGTTGCCGATGAACCAGTTTCCGTAGGCGAGGAAGTCCACGACGTGACCACGGGCGAATCCGGGGTCCCGGAAAAGGCGGTCGCCTGCGTGTGAGGCGGAAGCGCCGCCGAGCGCGCCGATGACGATCGCCCATCTCACGCGTTGCACTCGGAACGCGAACACGATCGCTGTGACCGTGGCGGCGACAGCGAGCAGCGCGAACACCCAGGTGAAGCCTTCCCCGAAGGAGAATGCCGCTCCGGGGTTATAGGCGAGCTGCAAACCCAGCAGGTCACCGATCAGCGGGATGCGCTCACGGTCGGTGAGGGTCGCTTCGGCCCACACCTTGGTCCCCTGATCGATCAGCACGACGACCACGGCGATCAAGAGCGCTCCACCAGTGAGCTGCCGCCGCCGGGTCGACGACAGCTTGCGCGCAGCGGGCGGATGAGCCTCTGACTGGGAGGGGGTCATGCGAGCACCTCGATCAGACGGACGATGACCCCAGATTCGATCAGGATGAACAGGCCCAGGCCGATGAACACGGCCGGTACGAGCCAGTGCTCGACGCGCTCCAGCCCCTCGGTAACAGCCTTGTTGGTGCCGATCAGCCGGCCGGCCGCGCACCAGACCGCGACGAGGATCAGGAATACGACGATCATGATCGCGACGTCGCTGGGGGCGCTGGTGCGGAAGATCGGCGTGTAGAGGGAGATGTTGTCGGCCCCGTTGGCGATCGTGATCCCTGCGACGCCCCATAGTCCGACCGCGGTGATCTTGGAGTCGTCATCATCGTCATCGCTGTTACGGCGCAGGCCGCGAATGAGCGTCCAGATGCCGATGCCGAGCGGGATCAGACCCAGGAAACCGACCCATTCGTCCGGAACGATGGTGAGACCGAGAGCGGCGATCACGCTGATCACGACGAGGGTGATGAACCCGAGATACTGGCCCGCGACGATCTGCCACGGCCGGGGCTTCCCTCGACTGGAAGCCAGGAACAGCACGGTGAGCACGACAATGTCGTCGATGTTGGTTGCCGCGAACAGGCCGATCGCTGAACCGATAGTTGCGAGCATCAGCTTTCCAGTCGTGGCGTGCGGGTGCGTGCGGCGCGCAGACCGTTGAGGATCACGATGACCTCCGCGACCTCGTGGACCAGGACGACGGCCGCGAGCCCCAGGACGCCGAAGAGCGCGAGCGGGAGCAGTGCAGTGATGATCAGCAGCGACAGGATGATGTTCTGGTTGATGATCCGTCGACCGCGGCGGGCGTGATCGAACGCTCGCGGGATGAGGCGCAGATCATGGCCGGTGAAGGCCACGTCGGCGGATTCGATTGCCGCGTCGGAGCCGGTGGCGCCCATCGCGATACCGATGTCTGCGCCAGCGAGGGCCGGTGCGTCGTTGATTCCGTCGCCGATCATCGCGACCGGCCCCGCCTTTGACAGCTCGCCGATCGCGGTTGCCTTATCCTCGGGACGCAGTTCCGCGCGCACGTTGCTGATCCCGGCCTGCGCGGCCAGTGCACGAGCGGTGCGGGCGTTGTCTCCGGTGAGCATCGTCACGCCGACGCCTTGGTTGGTGAGCGTCCGGACTACCTCGGGGACTTCAGGGCGCAGTTCGTCGCGGACGCCGATCGCGGCGACGGGGGTTCCGTCGCGGTGGACGATCACGACGGTCATGCCCTGCTCCTCCAACTCCGCGACCTGCTTCCCGAGGTCGCCCGCGTCCAGCCAGCGAGGACTGCCGACGGTGATTCTCGATCCGCCGACAGTGCCGTCGATGCCGTGCCCGGCCTGCTCGGTCACATCTGCAGCTGCCGGTGTGCCCGGGGCCGCGGCGGTGATCGCAGAGGCAAGGGGATGCGTGCTGTGCTGCTCCAGTGCGGCCGCCCAGGCCAGCGCCTGTGTCTCGGTCACGCCGTTCGCAGTGAGCACCGCGGTGACCGCAGGTTCGTTGCGGGTGAGGGTGCCGGTCTTGTCGACCGCGACGTGGCGGACCGTGCCGAAGCGCTCGAAGACGGCGCCGGACTTGATGATCACGCCGAACTTGCTTGCTGCGCCGATCGCGGCGACGACCGTCAGCGGCACCGAGATCGCCAGCGCACACGGAGAAGCGGCGACCAGCACGACAAGCGCGCGGGTGATCCACACCTCTGGATCGCCCAGCAGCGACCCGATGATCGCGACGAGCGCTGCGAGGATCAGAACGCCGGGTACGAGCGGGCGGGCGATCCTGTCCGCGAGACGTGCACGCTCGCCCTTCTCGGTCTGCGCCTTCTCGACCAGCTCCACGATCGTGGTGAGCGAGTTGTCGGTGCCCGCAGCGGTCGTTTCGACCTCCAGCGCGCCGGCGCTGTTGATCGCACCGGCCGACACCGCATCGCCGGGCTCGACCTCGACGGGGATCGACTCCCCGGTGATCGCCGAGGTGTCCAGGCTGGAGCGGCCAGAACGGACGATCCCGTCGGTTGCGATCCGCTCGCCGGGACGGACCACCATGACCTGGCCGACCGTCAGCTCTCTCGCGGGCACCTGCGCAGAGACGCCGTTCTGCAGCACGGTCGCTGTCTCCGGCACGAGCTTCAGCAGCGCCCTCAGCCCGCCCCGGGCACGGTCCATCGCCTTGTCCTCGAGCGCCTCAGCAATCGAGTACAAGAACGCCAGAGCCGCAGCCTCCTCCACGTAGCCAAGGATGACCGCGCCGATCGCGCTGATCGTCATCAGCAGCCCGATACCGAGCTTGCCCTTGAACAGTTTCCGGATCGCGCCGGGCGTGAACGTCGACGCACCGAGGAGCAGACCGGCCCAGAACAACACCAGCGCCGGGATCTCGAGGCCGGACCATTCAAGGATCAGACCGGCCAGGAATGCGACACCGGAGAAGACCGGCACCATGATCCCACGGTCCCTCCACCAGGGCCGCACAACCTCTTCGGTCTCATCCTCCGCCGCAGTGGCAGGCTGGGCAGGCTCGTGCTCGCAGCCACACGCCGCGCTCACGCGTCCGCCCCCGTCCCACAGCAGCCAGCCACCGTGCACGCAGAGTCCACGCACGGCGCGTGCTCATCGACCGCCAGCGTCACGTCCACGAGCGCGACGAGCGCAGCCGTAAGATGCGGGTCGGCGATCTCGTAACGAGTCTGGCGACCCTCCGGCTCGGCAACGACAATCCCGCAGTCACGCAGGCAGGTGAGATGGTTCGACACGTTCGAACGCGTCAGCTCCAGCTCACGAGAGAGCACAGCCGGGTAGCTCGGTCCACCGAGCAGAGACATTAGGATTCGGGAACGCGTGGGATCGGCCATGGCCCGGCCGAGCCGGTTCATGACATCGAGGCGTGAGGAAATAGTCAGCACACACTGAACTATACAGTGATTGATGACCTATTGGAACGGCTTCACCCCAGGCGACATCTCTGGGGCCTGGGTGTAAGCACATCCGGCTCACACCCCACCGAATACGCCTACCGAAACCCGCTTACGGCGCACGTTTCTGGCATTCGATCTGGTGTGCCTTCACTCACCGCGCCGCAAACGATCGTTATCGGTGCGACCGCAGCAGAAGGCTGCTCAGATGGATGAAATGAGGTCCGCGCAAGCCTTCGCCCCTCGTCTGGCGATGTCCACTCGCCGTGCGCAGGAAGCAGTTGCCTCCTTGTGTGGTCCGCAGATGTCGCCACACGACGAGATCGCGGACAGGCACCGCCGCGCCGCATTCCGTACCGCGGCCAGCTCGACGGTGGCCTGGCCGAGCGTCACCGCAACTTCCCGGCAGGCGTCGGCGGCCTGAATGACCGTAGAGTCCCACGCGCACAGGTCAGGCGATACACCCTCGGACTGCGCGTCGCGTGTATCAAGCTCTCGCGCCAGCTCAAGGTACACAGCAATATGGGCTGCCCTCTCCGGAACGGTCATCCGGCCATCGAAGGCACGCAGTTTCAACGCATGCTCCAGGGCAGATGTTCGCTCTTCGCCAGGTGCTGCCTCCGAGCGGCGGACGGTTGTGCCCGCGGGCGGTCCGGGCGTGGGGTGGTTCAAACTGCGACCCCTCGTGCTCGGAGGAAGGGGGCAGGGTCAACCCGGACGCCGCCGACGTATACCTCGAAGTGGAGGTGGCAGCCGCTGGAGGCGCCGGTGCTGCCGATGTACGCAATAACGAGTGATCGGATCAGCCCTTGAATTCGGGTGACTTCGGCGCCCTTCGCGGCCTCGTTGTTCCGAGCCTTTTCGACGTCATCCCAGGTGGGGTATTCCGCGGCGAATGCTGACGGAGCGAGGCTGGCTCCGGTCGCGGCGAGGAAGACCCCGATCGCGCCGGCGCTGAGCGCGCGCCTCCGAGTGATTCCCCCACGTAGCGTGCGGGCCTCTTCCGCAGTGGGGCCGCAACCGCATGGGACGTCGTCAGTGACGCTCTGGATGTCCGTCATGGTCGGTCAGTTCGGTGAAGTCAACTGCTTGGAGACGGGTAGCGCGGTGAGCCCCGATTCCCCGGCGATAAGGATGTCGCCAGTGTCGGCAATCGCAACGGCCTGCGGGGTGGCTGGGGCAACGCCCACTTGCTCCCACGCCTGTGATCCTGCCTGCGCGACCCAGAGGGTGTTACCGCTGCCAACCCCGACAATGCGTTGCCGGTCGGGGGACGTGTTGAGAAGTGCGATGAGTGGGGCACCGTCCCACGGGACGAAGCGGCCCCCGCCGTCGAGACTCACCTGTAGTCCGTCGGGAGTGGATGCGATGAGGCGTTCATCTGCGTCGACGGTCAGGTTGAACGCCGGCAGGGCGCTTCCGGTGGGTGCCCATGTCTTGCCCTGGTCGGTGCTGGTGAGGATGTCGGGGCTGTCGGTCGTGATGCCGTACAGGGTGCCACTAGGGCCGGCGGCGAGGACGTGGAAGTCCTTCTCGCCGGTGTAGGCGACTGGTTGCCAGGACTGCGCGGTGTCGGTGCTGCGGATGATGCCCAGGTGCGGGGCGCCGAGTTCGGGAGGAGTGTCGGGCCCGGGGTGACCGGAGGCGATCAGGGTGCCGTCGATCGAGGTCAGACCCATCGCATCGAACACGGGGCCGGCGACCGGGCCACCGAGCTGGCCGTCCTCGGTGGCGGTGTAGATGCCTTCGTGGGTGCCGATGAGGAACCCGTTTCCGTCCGGGGCAGGCACGATGCTGTGCACGTGGGTGGTGGCCACAGGCGCTGGTGATGTCACTTCCGGTTCGGATGAGGCGCATCCGGCGAGGGTGAGAGCTCCGACCGCAATCGCGGTGACGGCGGCGAGGGAACGGCAACGGGTGAGCGTGCGGGATGAGGGCAGGGCGGAGTGAAGAGGGAGGTGTGTCATGGTGGTGACCTTGCGCAGCGGGAATCGAGGAGTGGGGCGGCGCGGGGGCCGCCCCCCCCCCCCACGCCCCCC
>NZ_JAMBOV010000004.1 GCF_023715745.1 Microbacterium oleivorans
GGTGTCCACATCATGTGTTGCGGACCACCACACACGATCCGTGCAGTCCAGGACGGGTGTTCTCGTCCTGAGCACATGATGTGGACACCGGGGAGCCGGGCGGCGCACTCGCGTCAGTCGGCCTTGCGGCGGCGCGCGCTCGCGGAGCGCGGCGGGGCGGCGCGCATGTGGTCGCGGACCCGCCCGAGGACGTCGGCGAGCATGCGGGCCTCGCCGGCGGCGAGAGGGGAGAGGAAGTAGCCCCGGAGGATCTCGAGGTGCCCGGGGAAGACCGTCGCGAGCAGGTCTCGACCGGCATCCGTGATCGTCACCGTCACGCTCCGCTCGTCGTCGACCGACGGGGTTCGGGCGACGAGGCCGCGCGATTCCAGGAGCTGTGCCTGGTAGGTCAGACCGCTCCGGCTGTAGACGACGCCGTCGGCGAGGTCCGTCATGCGTGCGCTGCCGTCGGGCGAATCGCCCAGGGTCGCCAGGACGTGGAACTGCACGTAGCTGAGGCCACCGGCATCCTTCAGCTGCCGTTCGACGGCGTGCCGCAGGAGGTTGCCCACCTCGGTCACGGCGAAGTACGCAGCCAGGCCGGCGTCGCTGATCTCGCTCATGCCTCGAGAGTACCCATGTTTCGAGTTCGAATCACTTGCTTCGAAATCGAAACAGCGCTACGGTCGTCCTATTGCTTCAGATTCGAAGCACATTGAGAAAGGGAACATCATGAAGACGATGCGATTCTTCGAGACCGGCGACCCGTCCGTGCTGACGCTCGACGACGTCGAGGCGCCGGCACCGGCGGCCGGGCAGGTGCTGCTGCGCGTGGCGGGGGCGGGGGTCAACCCCGCCGACAACGGCATCCGGTTCGGCCGGCTGCCGATCCCGATCACCCTGCCGCACACTCCGGGATACGACGTGTCCGGAACCGTGGTCTCGCTCGGCGACGGTGTCACCGGTCTCGCTGTCGGCGACGCCGTGGTGGGGTTCCTGCCGATGACCGAGGACGGCGCAGCGGCGGAGTACGTCGTCGCCCCCGCCGAGGCGCTGGTGCCGGCTCCGGCCTCCGTCGCGTTGACGGATGCCGCCGGCCTTCCCTCCGTGGCTCTCACCGCGTGGCAGGCCCTGTTCGAGTACGCCGACCTGAAGGCGGGCCAGCGCATCGTGATCACGGGTGCCGGGGGTGTCGTCGGCCTGCACGCCGTGCGCCTCGCGAAGCGTGCCGGTGCCGAGGTGATCGCGACGGCGAGTCCGCGCACCCGCTCCGCTGTGACGGATGCCGGGGCCGACCGCGTGATCGATCACACAGCGGCATCCGCGGCATCCGTGATCGACGAACCGGTCGACGTCGTGCTCAATCTCGCCCCGATCGGCGCGGAGGAGTTCGTCGCGCTCGCCGCGCGGGTCCGCGACGGCGGTGTGGTGGTCTCGACGACCGCGTGGATGGCGACCCCGTCGGACGAGGCGCGCGGCGTCCGGGGGCTGACGGTGTTCGTCCGCAGCGACCGGGATCAGCTCGCCGAGCTCGTCCGCCTGGTCGACGCCGGCGAGCTGCGCGTCGAGATCGCCGAGCGCGTTCCGCTCGCCGAGCTGCCCGAGGTCCACGCCCGCCTCGAGGCAGGGCAGGTGCACGGGAAGATCGTCGTCACGCCGGGTGCGTGAGTCGGCACGAATCGGCCTGCGTGATCGTCAGCTTTCGCGCACGAGCGCGGTCATCTCGCGCTGCCAGTCGCGCAGCTGCCACATCGGGTGGTGCGGGGCGGCGTTCGAGCAGAGGACGACGCCCCAGGTGCCGCGGTCCAGGGCCGTGCGGATGCCGTGTTCGGCGAGTTCGCGACCGGTCTCGGATTCCTCGAACCCGCCGTGCAGCGGGGTGTATCCGACCCATCCCTCGCCGACGATCGCCGGCACGCCGTGCCACCGCGCCCACTCGGCGATCGCGATGACGCGGGACTCGATCTCGCGTCGCATCACCTCGGCGTAGCGCGGATACTCGGCGGCGAGCCACGCGTCCCATGCAGCGGCATCCACCCAGTCGTAGCCGTAGATCATCTGGTCGGTGACGACCGTGGCGCGCAGCTTCCACTCCGCCGGGCGGCCGTAGTCCTCGGGGGTCGGGGCGTCGGCGCGCAGCAGGGCGCGCAGCTCGGCGTTCGGGAAGTCGTCGCTGCCCTCTGAACGGATGTCGACGCGCTGCTGCAGGGCGTCGAGCACGCCGTAGCTGTACACGTGGAACTGCGCAGCTCCCAGCCCGTCCGGCACCCGGTGCATGGCCAGGTGCGGCGGCTTGCCGTAGCTGGCGGTGACGAGCAGATCGGGATGCCGCGCTCGCAGCCGCTGGACCTCGGCCGCCCCGCCATCGCGAAGCGCGGGGAGGATCGAGAAGTCCACCTCGTTGTGCAGCTCCACGAGAGCGATGAGGTCGCGGAATCCGCGTTCGTCGATCCACGCCAGCATCCGGTCCCACGCGGCGCCGAGAACGGCGTACCGGCGGTTGAGCGGCACGGCGTCGATCGCCTCGAACCACCGAGGGGAGCGCGCGAACGCGGGTGACTGCTGGTACTCCCAGCTCGCGAGGATCAGTACGATCCCGTGACGCCGCGCGGCGGCGAACAGCGCCTCGAGGTGTGCATACAGGTCGAGCACGTAGCCGCCGGGGGTGTCGTACCAGCGCGTGCGCTGACCGTAGTAGCCGTCGGATGCCGCCGGTCCGAGCCCCTCGATCTCGAGATCCCGGGCGAGCTCGTCGAGGCCCAGCCCGCCGAACAGCAGCAGCGGCGCGGCGCAGATGCGGATCGCGTTGTAGCCGAGCGCGGCCGCGTCGGCGCAGGCGGCATCCAGGTCGGCGAAGACGTCGCCCTCGCCCGCGCGGGTGTACCAGGAGAAGTCCCAGAGGGTGATGGCGAGGCGGTCGGGCAGGTGTGCGGGCACCGGGCCGGTCGGTCCGTGAGGTTCCTCGGCGACGGTGCCCGAGCCCAGGTAGCGGTCGGTCATGCGTCCATCCTCTCGAGGGAGAGCGCGCGCCCGTCTGCGGCGAGCGTGCGCAGTCGGCCGGCGAGGGCGCGTCGACGTTCGGCCGTGTCGAGATCGAACACGAGCAGTTCCGGCAGCGACGTCGCGAAGTAGTCGACGTCGTCGGGCGCGGCCTCGATGCGGGCGGCGCGGGCGTCGAGGTCGTCCCAGACGGCGGTCGAGGCCGCCGTTTCGCCGAGCCGCGCGTGCGCGACACCGATCCAGAACGTCGCCTCGTCGGCGGGCCGCGGCGCGACCGCGAGCGGCGTCGTCTCGCGCGCCCGCTCCCATGCGGATCGGGCGGCCGCCTCGTCTCCGGCGAGCCGGTGAGCGTCGCCGAGCGCGACGTAGCGCTCTGCCTGGGGGGCCGCGGGATGCCGCCCTTCTCCGAGGTTCGCGGGGGCGTCGATCCCCTCGGTCAGCAGGGCGATGGCGGCATCCGTTCGTCCGTCGGCGCAGGCGCGGCGTGCGAGCAGGCACGCGGCGCGGTCGTATGCCGCGATCACGACGCCCTCGCCGCCTTCGAAGGGGCGGAACGTCCGCGTCGTGAGGGTCCGCCAGGCGTCGTCGAGCCTGCCCGAGTCGAGCAGCAGTCCGATGTGGGTGACCGCGAGGTCGTCCCGCGCGTCGAGCGCGGCGGAATGGCGTTCGAGCAGCGCGAGGCGGGTGGCGGCATCCGTCCCCGTCAGCTGGGCGAGGAGGTCGCGCTCCAGTACGAGCCGAGCGTCGGCACGACGAGCGAGTGCATCCTCGTAGAGCTCCACGGCGTCGCCGGGACGGCCGCCCGCTCGGACGGTCGCGAGGGCGAGATTGCGCAGGACCACGGGATCCGCGCCGCCGAGGTCCCGCGCCCGCCGCAGCATCGCCCGGGCATCCGCGTCCCGCCCGGCGTCGAGGAGCCAGGCGCCGAGCATCCCGGCCGCGGCGGCCGACCCGGCGGCACCCCCCGCGACGAGCGCATCGTGCTGGTCGAGCCCGGCGGGGAAGGCGCCGTCGAGGCTCAGGGTGTCAGCCGCGGCGCGCTCCGCCGCGGCGAGGTCGGTCACGCCCGCGGCATCCGCCCACGCGGCGCGGACGGCTCGACGGATCGGCTCGATGCTGCCGAACCCGGCGGTTCCGACCGCGGCGGTGCCGGTCGCCGCGAGCGCGGCGTCGAACTCGCCGTAACGCGCGAACTCGGCACCCGCATCCAGCGCCGCGCGCGGATCGGAGGGCGTCTCACCCCCGGCGAGGAATGTCGTGATGGGGTCGAGCGGATCGGCGGCGACGAGCGCCTGCAGCAACGCCGCGGCCTCATCCTCGCGCCCGAGTCGGCGCAGAGCGAGCACCGTGAGTCGACGTGCCTCGGGGATCCCCGGGGCGGCGTCCGCGAGGCGGATCGCGTCCGCCGGTCGCCCGTCGCCCAGCGCGAGCCGAGCGCGGGCGAGGGATGCCGGGGCCGCCCATGCCGCGTTCCACGCCGCGCGTGCGAAGCGCCGATCGGCCTCCGCGCGCTCGCCGAGACGCTCCAGCGCGAGGCCGAGGAGGTAGTGCGCCTCACCGTCACGCGGGTTGAGGTTGCGGCCGGTCTCTCGCGCGACGGCGGCGTCGAGGTGGTCGCGCGCCGCCTCGTAGTCCGCCCGCGACAGGTGCCACGATCCGCGCATCGTGTGTGCGCGCGCGTCGCCCGGATCGCGCCGCAGCGCCTCTTCGAGGTAGGGAAGGGGTGACCGGGTGGGATGCCGGTACTGCAGCAGATGCGTCGCGGTAAGCAGCAGCTCGTCGATGCCCGTGATGCGCGCGGGCGGCTCGGGCGCCGTGGCGACCCAGGGTTCGCCCGCGTGGGCGTCGCGGCGGACCCAGCGCACGAGCTCCGTCTGACCGGCGGACACCGCGATCGCCCGCGCGGTGCCGGCGATCTCGAGCACCGCTGGGGCCGCCGGCCCGACGGCGACGTCGATGCTCTCGCGTCCACCTCCCTC
The DNA here is from genome assembly GCF_023715745.1 of Microbacterium oleivorans. Lineage (GTDB taxonomy): Bacteria > Actinomycetota > Actinomycetes > Actinomycetales > Microbacteriaceae > Microbacterium > Microbacterium oleivorans_D. The sequence continues at coordinate 4,959 of NZ_JAMBOV010000004.1, forward strand.
GAGATCCACCTCGACGCGAGCCGTTCGGTGCGCGCGCGTGGCGAGGACGCCGATGCGCGACCTGGAGCCGTCGCACGTGACCGAGACCGCGGCATCCGTCGTCGCCTGCCGCACCGGCCCGATGGTGTGGATCGGGTACCAGTGCTGGGTGAACGTCTTCGTCTCGCCCGGCAGGAGCCACGCGAAGTCGGGCTGGTTGTCGGTGTAGACGCCGGCCATGAGTTCGACGTACGGGCCGTCGGTGTCGGTGAGCTGGTCGTCCCAGGCGCGGCCGATGGGACCGTCTCCCCAGGTCCATTGCTTCTTGCCCGGTGAGATCGCCGGGTCCGCGCAGTGCACGAACCCGGCGTCGGCGGTGTGATCGTAGCCGCCGAAGAAGCCGTCCTCGGTGTCGGTGATCATGTACGAGGTCGGCACCGGGATGTTGCTGTAGACGTCGATGCGGTCGGCGTCGGGGCGCTCGGCGGCGAGCGCCGGGTAGTCGACGCCGTAGTAGGGCCGGTCCGCGCGGGGGAACGCGGTGATCGCACGTCGGGCGTGGTCGGCGACGTAGCGGACGTCGTCGGGAAAGAACGACTGGTACTGGTCGTGCGACCGGGCGGCGACGTTCGCCCACCACAGGAAGGTCTGCGGGACATCGACGCGATTGTGCAGGCGCACGTCGAGCTCGATGAGTGATGACCCCGGGCGGAGCCGGACGCCGTGGACGCCTCGCATCCGCTGCAGCGGGTCGAGGTCGCTGTGCCAGACGACCGCCGCACCGTCGTCCTCGCGCTCGATGCGGCTGTCGACCGGGAGGAAGGTCGCCGGTCGGTGATGCTGCGGCCAGTTGAACTCCACGCCGCCCGAGATCCAGGGTCCTGCGAGACCGACGAGCGCGGGCTTGACGACGTTGTTCCGATAGAAGAAGTCGTAACCGGCGACCTTGTCGTACCCGATGTGGATCCGGCCCCCGAGCTCAGGCAAGAGCATGAGGCGGACGTAGGCGTTCTCGAGGTGGATCGCCTGCCACGTGCGAGGCCGCTTCTCGTGCGAAATCGACTCGATCATGGGGAGCGGATAGACCCGCCCGCTCGAGCCCTGGTAGACCCGTCGGTCGAGGAACGCCGGGTAGGGATCGGGGTCACCGGGCTCGTACGTGTCGATCACGACGTCTTCGCTCCAGCACGCGACGCCGCCGGCCTCGAGGAGCTCTCGCTGGTCGGCGGGGGCGTCGGGCAGGCGGATGCGGCTGGGCGCGTCGTCGGTCACGGTGCGAATCTACGGGGCCGACGCGGCGCGACCCATGGCCGATCACGGCTCGAGCATGGATGATCCGATGATGGCGTGCGCCATGATGGGGGCATGGAGCGCGCGGACGGTTTCGAGCATCAGCGTCTCAGTGTCGTGCCGCGCCCGCTGGTCGAGGCGGCACTGACCCGGCCGGTGACCCGACGCATCGTCGTGACCGACGCCGGGTACTTCCCGCGCGCGGTGGATCATGGTCGTCACCGTCCGGCAGGGGCGCCCGAGACGATCGTGATCGTCTGCGTCGCGGGATCGGGTTGGGTCGAGACGCACGGGCAGCGGATGCGGGTGGGCACGGCCACGGCCATCGTGCTGCCCGGCGGCATCCCGCATTCGTACGGTGCCGACGCGGAGGATCCCTGGACGATCTGGTGGTGCCACGTCCGCGGTACCGACGTCGGCGACCTGCTGGAGGTGGCCGGGGTGACACCGGAGAAGGTGACCCTCTCGCTCCGCGGTGTGGAGCGGGTCACCGCGCTGTTGGATGAGATCTCGACGTCGCTGGCGCGCGACACCACGCCGGCGAGGCTCATCGCGGCATCCGGAATGGTCTGGCGGCTGTTCACCCAGCTCGCCGTCGATCGCCTTCTCCCCGAGCACGGCACCCCTCTCGAGCGCGCCCTGCGCTACCTCGAGGAGCGCGTCGACGGGAACGTCCATGTCGGGGAACTCGCCGCGATGGTCGGCGTCTCGCCGTCACACCTCGCCGCCCTCTTCCGCGACGCGACCGGCGGCGGCGTCATCGCACACCATCTCGCACTGAAGATGGCGCGCGCCCGCCACCTGCTCGACACGACCGACCTGCCGGTCGGCGAGGTCGGTCGCCGGGTGGGAATCGACGACCCGTTCTATTTCTCGAGGCGTTTCCGCATCACGCACGGCGTCGCACCGACGGCGTATCGCGACCAGCGGAAGGGGTGAGCGGGTCAGCCCTTCGTGGCGCCGGCGGTGAGATCAGCCCGCCAGAAGCGCTGGAGGGCGATCATGAGCCCGACCAGGATGACCGCCGACACCGCCGACCCCATGACGACGAGGGAGTAGAAGGCAGGGTCTCGCTGCGTCTGCGAGTTCCACAGCGTGAGGCCGAGGGTCACGGGGAACGTCTTCGTGTCGTTGAGCATGACCAGCGGCAACAGGTAGTTGTTCCAGATCGTGACGAACTGGAACAGGAAGATCGTCACCAACGCCGGCGCCATCATCCGGGTCGCGATCGTGCCGAAGATGCGCAGGTCCCCGGCGCCATCGAGGCGGGCGGCCTCGATGATCTCATCGGGCACGCTGGCGTTCGCGTGGATGCGCGCCAGGTACACGCCGAACGGGCTCACCATGCTCGGTAGCAGGACCGCCCAGTACGAGCCGGTGAGGCCCACGGTGTTCAACAGGAAGTACAGGGGCAGGGCGATGACGGTGGCAGGAACCAGGACGCCGCCGAGGATGACCGAGAAGAGGGCCTCCTTGCCGCGGAAGCGGTACTTGGCGATCGCATACCCGGCCGCAGCCGACAGGATCATCGCCACGAGCGCGCCGACCCCCGAGTACAGGATGCTGTTGCCGACCCAGCGGGTGAACACGCCTCCGCTCTGCGTGAAGAGAGACGTGAGGTTGTCCCAGGCACGCGGGGAGTCGCTGAACCACAGACCGAACGAGCCGAAAAGGTCGCCCGGGGACTTGGTCGCGGCCACCACGACCCAGACGAGCGGGAGCAGGAAGTAGATCCCGGCGACGGCGAGCACGACGTTGACCGCCAGAGTGCTCGGGACGCCGGTGCGCTGTGCGGGTGCGCGGTTCACCATGCGCGGGACCCCTTCCGGTTGACGAGTCGGAGGAATCCGAACGAGAAGACGAACCCGAGGGCGGCGACCAGAACCGCCATGGCGGCTGCGAGGTTCGGGTTGCCCTGGGCGAACGCCTGGTTGTACGCGGCGAGATTCGGCGTGAAGGTCGTGCTGATGGCTGAGGTGAGCGGCTGCAGGACCAGGGGCTCGACGAACAGCTGGAGGGTGCCGATGATCGTGAAGACGGTGACGAGGACGATCGAGGGGCGCACGAGCGGCAGCTTGATGTGCCACGTCGTCGACCAGGTCGAGGCGCCGTCTACCCGCGCGGCCTCGTAGAGCTCGGAGGGGATCGCTTCGAGCGCGGCCATCAGGATCACCATGTTGTAGCCGGCGAACCCCCACAGTGCGATGTTCGCGATCGCGAACAGGACTCCCGCACTCGTCAGCGGGTTCACGTCGATGCCTGCGCCGCTGAGCACCTGGAGAACGGGGCTCGTCGCGGGGATGTAGAGGAAGCCCCACAGGAGGGTCGCGATCACCCCCGGCACCCCGTAGGGCGCGAAGTAGAGAACGCGGAAGAAGCGCGGGAATCGAGCCTTGCCCGAGTCGAGCAGAAGGGCGAGGCCCAATGCCGTGGCAACCATCAGCGGGACCTCGATCGCGGCGAACGCGACCAGTCTCCCCACGCTCTCGATGAACGCGGGGTCGGCGAGAGCGCGCGCGTAGTTGTCGAACAGGACGAACGTCGTCTCGGGGCGTCCGAGACCCAGCCCCGAACTCTTCGTCGCGAACATGCTCTGCACGATCGCGTAGACGATCGGGGCGACGAAGAAGAGCGTGAACATCACCACGAACGGCAGCAGGAGCACCCATTTCGCGGGGTGGCGCATGCGGCGGGGGGAGGGGGCAGTGCTCACTCAGAGGCTCCGGTCGATGTCGAGAGGGATGAGGGTGGGAGGGCGCCTCGCGCCCTCCCACCGGTGGTCACTGGACGTTGATGCCACGCTCCGTCAGCGCGGACACCACGTCCTCCTGCGTCTGGCGGTAGGCGTCGACGAGGGGCGTGCCGTTCTCCACCGCGGCCGACACGTTGTCGCTGAGTGAGGCGAACAGGGTCGAGGACAGCGGCGGCCACTTCCACGAGGTGTCGACGGCGGCATCCGATTCTGCGAACAGGTCCCAGATGTCCTGGCCGCCGTAGAAGTCGAACACCTCCGGGTCGTCCTGGAGGGACGCGATGGCGCTGGTGTCGGCCACGGCCGGCCAGCCCGCACCGATGCTCGTCAGGATCGACACCGACTCCGGATCGGAGTTGAGCCACACCGCGAACTCGGTCGCTTCGGCCGGGTGGTCCGTGCCGCGGAGGACGACGCTCGCCGAGCCGCCTGCCCACGTCGCCGACACGTTCTGACCGGCCTCCCACTGCGGAACCGCGCTGACCGCCCAGGATCCCGCCGTCTCGGGCGCGGTACCGCGCACGATCGCGTCGGCCCACGAACCGGAGATCCAGCTCAGGATGTTCCCGTTCTGGATGTCGGCGTTCCATTCGTTCGACATGTCGGCGACGACTTTGACGAGGTCCTCGTCGACGAGCTTCTGCCAGTACTCGGCGACCTTGAGGGTCTCCGCGCCGTCGATGTCGACGGTCCAGGCATCGCCTTCGGTGCCGAACCAGTTCGCGCCGCCTTGCTGCGCGAGGCCGATCATCCACGGGGCCTGGTTGAACGCGAACGCGGCGATGTACCGGTCCGGGTCCGAGGCGCGGATCACCTTCGCGGCCTCGTAGTACTCGTCCCACGTGGTGGGCGCCTCGAGTCCGAGCTCCTCGAAGATGTCGGCACGGTAGAACTGTCCGAGCGGACCCGATGCCTGCGGGATCGAATACACCGCACCGTCGAAGACGCCGGTCTCCCACTGCCACGGCACGAAGAGGTCCGCGGAGTCCGCCGCGTACTCGGTGATGTCCTCCAGGCCGTCGTTGATGAGGAAGTCGGGGATGGAGTCGTAGCCGACCTGTGCGACATCCGCCGCGTTCCCGGCCTGCACCGCCGAGAGCATCGTGGCGTAACCGCCGTCAGGACCTGCGGTGATCGTCTCGAGGGTGACCTGGATGTCGTCGTGCGAGGCGTTGAACGCGTCGACGGCCCGATCGATGTTCGGCACCCAGGATTGGAAGGTGATCTCGACGGGCTCGCCGTCGGCAGGGGATTCGCCACCGCCACCGGAGCACCCGGCGAGGGTCACGGCGGCAGCGGTGATCGCGGCCAGGGCCACGAGGGGCCGACGGAGTCGGACAGTGAGGGTCATGATGCTCCTTTGCATGGAACGAGGCGAGGACTCGTACCGCCGATGCCTCAGGTGGCGGTATGCGGGTGGATCGCGCCGTGTCGCTCTGCTCGGGCATGGACGGCTCGTCGCGGTGCGGACTGAGGCTATTCGCCCCGGCGGCACCCGCGGCATGGCGGATGCGGCGGCAAGCCTGGACGATCCGATGGCGCGGCGTCAGTCGTCGCCCTCGTCGCCCATCTCGTACTGCTTCCACCGGCGCCGGCTGGCGGGTGTGTTCGCCGCCGCCAGGATCACGACCGACGAGATGAGCAGGATGCCCGTCGGCACGCGCGCTCTGGCGAAGGGATGACGTCGCGCACGCGCACCGGCGGCCGCCGGCCGCCGGTCACTCGAACTCGAAGGGCACGTCCACCGGCGGCTCCCAGACGAGCGGCGCGGTCTGCGTGGCGATGTTCACCGTGCTGATCGAGGTGACGAGCACCCGGACATCACCGGCATCCCGGGTGCGAAAGGTCACGAAGGCGGCTCCGGTCCGCGCAGCGGCGAGGATGTCGTCGGCGAGTCGATCGATGTCCGTCCGTTCCGCGAGCCGGAAGACGGCGCCGTCGATGGCGATCGTCGTGGTGGGTGTGTCTGCGGTGTCCATCATGTCGCCTTGCTGTGTATCGGTCATCGCCCTGAGGCGAACGTGATCGTGGCTTTGAGACCGCGCTCGGTCGCGCGCTGGAGGTCCACTGCTGCGTCGTTCCGGCGCAGCAGCTCTCGAGCGATGCCGAGACCGAGCCCGGTTCCGGGTGTGCTCATCCGCGCGGCGTCCGGGGCGCGGAAGAATCTGTCGAATGCGTGAGCCAGGGCGTGATCGTCCATGCCGGGCCCGGTGTCCTCGATGTGCAGGAGGGCTCGCTCGTCCGCGCGCTCTGCGCTCACCGTGATCCTCCCGCCGTGGGGGGTGAAGTTCGTCGCGTTGCTGAGCAGGTTCGCGACGGCTCGGTGTGCATCGTCGTCGCGGCATGCCACCGTGATGCGGGGAACGGAGACCTGCACGTCGAGTCCCTTCCGGTCGATGAGCGGACCGAGGGTCGAGAGCACGTCGCTCACGACATCGGCCAGGTCGACGCTCGGCCGGTCATGGGTGATCGGCTCCTGCGCCTCCCCGAAGGTGAGGAGGTCCTCGATGATGCCGAGGAGGCGCTTGGCGTTGCGGTCGACCACCCTCAGCCAGCCTCGCTCCCGGTCGCCGATGGCCGAGGCGCCGAGGAGGAGTTCGAGATATCCCACGATGCTCGTGACCGGCGTTCTCAGCTCGTGGCTGGTCGTCGACACGAAGTCCTCCCGCTGGCGGTCGAGGTCGGCCTGCGCGGCGAGCGCGTCTGCTCTCGCGCGCTCGGCGCCGACGAGAGCCTGCTGTGCCCGGACGATGGACGTGACGTCCATGATCTGCACCGCGAAGGTGTGTTCGTGGTCGCTCATCGGGTTGGCTGCCACGGTGAGGACGCGGTCGTCCACCTCTACCGTGGCCGGCTGCCCCGTCTCGAGTGCATCGGCAGCACTGTCCGCGACGGCGCCTGCCCAGAAGCCGGTGTCACCGAGCTCCGCTCCCAACAGGTCGCGAGCGGCGGTGTTGCGCCACAGCACCGCGTATCCGCCCGGCGACGGCCGCGCGGTGGCGAGTCCGACCTGGGCATCGATGATGCCGCCGGAGAGCAGGCGCGTCGACACGCTGAGGCTGCGGGTCGTCTCACGAAGTTGGTGTTGGGCGCTCGCGAGGACGACGGCGAAGCCCGCGAAGGTGACGAGGAAGGCCTCCGCGAGCGCTGCTCCGGTGAGGACGTCGATTCGGGGCGCCGAGAACGGTCCGCCACCGTTGAGGGTGAGGAAGAGGATGGCGATGGAGGCGACCAGTTGCTGCACGACGACGACCCGCAGGGGGAATCGGAAAGCAGCCCACGCCAGCAAGGGGTACGGCAGGAACGCCAGGGGGAGGGTCGCTCCCGGTGCGAAGACGATTCCGATCGTCACGGCGAGGATCAGCGTCTGGACGGAGATCTCGATCGGCGCGAGGCGGCGCAGGGGTGAATGCGGCAGGATGCCGAGAGGGGCGATGATCAGAACCGCCGCCGCATGGGAGGCGGACACGAAGATGATCGTCCGTCCGAAGTCGCCGATGCCGAGGGTGCTGACGGTGATCGCCGCCAGTGACCCCGCCGTGACCGCGCCGGCCCCCGCGGCGGCGGCGAACCGGACCGCGTCGCCGAGCCCGCGCAGCCTCATCCGCCGGCGGAAGGCGCCGCAGACCCACAGGACGACGAGGACTTCGGCGGCATTTGCGAGACCGAAGGCCACTGTGACGAGAAGGGGGCGCCCGCCCACTGCATTGGCGAGGATCGTGACGCCCAGAACCATCAGGATCGACGCAACGGCGGATCGAGGCGACGCCAGCAAGCCCACCAAGACGGAGACGCCGGCGGCCGGCCACCAGATGGCGACGGGGCTCCCCGGCGGCGCGAAGAAGATGCCGCCCAGCGCCAGCGCGAAGATGGAGACGGCGCTTACCATCCACGCCCACCAGGGGAAACCCCGTCCCCGCCGGGCGGGAGCCGTGGGAGTAAAGAGGCTGGTGAGCGCCTCGTCGCCGAACATATTCAAGAAGGTACTAAATAGTACCGTTCTCGTCCAGAAGGGATTCCTATGCGCCGCATCCTCCTCATCGAAGACGACCCGGATGTCGCGGCCCTCGTGGACGTCAGCCTCGAGGCCGCCGGCTTGGAGTTCACGACCGTTGCGGACGGCGACAGTGGTCTTCGTGCGGCCCTCGAGAGTCAGCCGGACCTGATCATCCTCGACTGGATGCTGCCCGGGTTGAGCGGGCTGGATATCTGTCTGGCTGTCCGGTCGGATCATCGGTTCGATGCGACTCCGATCCTCATGTTGACCGCGAAGGCGCGGCCCGCCGACGTCGAACGTGCGCGGCAGGCGGGGGCGGACGACTACCTCTTCAAGCCGTTCTCCCCGAAAGAACTCGCTTCGCGCGTGCAGGCGCTGCTGCGCGATCCGAACGCTGCGCCCGCCTGATTTAGAGAAAGGTACTAAAAAGTACCGTTTGCGGTGTAGGGTCATCCTCGGAAGCAGTCGAGAATGGACGCAGCCTCCTGCGATGCCCCCACATCGCGGCACATGGCCCGACGCTCAGCTTCGGCTTCGAGCGCCGTCTCGATCTCGGCAGCTTTCAACGGTCGCGTGTACGCGGCCGACGACGTGTGAAGTAAGGAGTCTCATGGCCCCAGACATCGCTCGTCGCGGGGAGCCGGCCGCTGCAACCCCCCATCGCGGCGGCTGGCTCCCCGTCCGTCCGCCCGAGAGGCTGCGGGACGCCGCAGATCGCCTGTTCACGGCCCAGGGCATCCGGGCCGTCAGCATCGATGCGCTCGCGTCGGCGGCCAACGTTCCCAAATCGGGCTTCTACCGGCACTTCACCAGCAAGGACGACCTCGTCCTCGACTACCTGACGCGCGCGTCCACCCGGTTCCGTGAATCCCTCGTCACGATCGAAGCCGGCCACTCGGCTGCCGCGGCGCGACTGACCGCGCTCCTCGACACCGCTCCGGACAATGCGATCATGCTGAACGCGATCGCCGAGTACCGCGGCTCTCACCCGGACATGACTCTGCTGCTCTCCCGGCATCGCCAGTGGATCCGGCAGTGGATCCACAATCAGGTGGTCGATCACGCGCCGGACGAGGCATCATTCGTCGCTCTTGAGCTCGCCGCGATCTTCGATGCGTTCACCCTCGAGGCGGGCGACGGTGTCGAAGCAGAACAGGTGCGCCGCGTCTTCGACGCCGTCGTGGACCGGACGGTGGGGCGGGGCGAGCCGTGAGCGACTCGATCCCGCTCTGAAGCGGGGTGGTTCCTGGCGGATGCCGCGGCATGCCTGGACGATCCGACGGCCTCGCCTCTGGCGCGACGCCCCGGCCGCGCGTACAGGCGGCCAAGACGACGGCGAGTGCGATCAGCTCGGGGGAAACGAGGAAGCGGCGACCTGACGCCACCCCAGGCTATGGGCGCCGTTCTTCGTCCTGGTCGTCGTCGCCCTCGTCACCGAGTTCTTGCTGCTGCCACCGGCGTCGTGCGGCGGGCGTGTTGGCCGCCACCAGGATCACAACCGACGAGATGAACAGAAGGCCCGTCGGCACGAGCAGGCCGACCGGGTCGGTTCGGCCGCGCTCGTCGGTGATCACGAAGGCGAGCCACGTGAAGAGGACGCTCAGGAGGACGCCGCCAATCGGGAGGACGAGGCGGGTCGTCACCTCGAGGATTCTGAGCAGCCACCACTGCATCGGTCACTCCGGCTTGCGACGCGGCATCCGGACGGGCTCCTGCTTCCCGGCATCCGCTCCGTGCTCGGCCTCGAAAACGCCGACAGCCGCCCGGTGCTTCGCGAGCTGGCGAATGCCGACGATGATCCATCCCATCGAGAAGCACGCGAACCCCCAGCCGGAGAGTCGGGCAGGTTCGTTCGCGAGCGTGAGTGCGCTGGGCACGGACCAGACCATCCCCCCGAAGAGCAAGAACCGCCCGTGAGTGCGCATGCGGTCGATTCCCATGCGCTGAAGGATGAGCGACTCCATGCCGGGATACTGACAGCCCGCGCGGGATGAGTCGACGTGCTTGACTCGGAGCATGATGAAGAGTCGCGCCGGTCGAGTCGCTCTGGGCTCCCTTCTCGTGTTGGTGGGTCTTTTCTTGGTCGCCGGGGGCACGATCGGAACCAGTGCCGACTCGCCGATTGCCGGAACCTGGGTGCACGTGAACATAGTGGTCCTCGGTGTCCTGCTCTCCGCAGGTGGCGCCACGATCACTGTCATCGCTCTCCTTCGCCGCCGCAGGCTGTCCGGCTCCGCATCCTGACCTGCCGAAGGCCACGCTCCTTCGCGAGGGCGATCCGTCGCGGAGAGGTCTGTCGTTGCTGCACGCCGCCGACGGTATGCCTGGACGATCCGACGGCCTTGCCTGTGGCGCGACGCCCCCGCTTCTAGGCTCGAACCTATTCCCCGCCCCGTTGGAGTCCCGATGACGCGCGTCCACGCCCTCACCGTCCGTCCGCCCGTCCCGGCTGAGCCCGCGGACGTCCGACCGTCGGCGGGTGAGGACTCCGGCGTCGACGTCACCGCGCAGTCGGTGCGCCGCGACGGCGCTCCGGTGTTCCCGATCTCGGGCGAGATCCACTATTCCCGCATCCCTCGCGAGGCGTGGATGCCGGTGCTCACCGCCGCCCGCGCCGGCGGCCTGACCCACGTGTCGACCTACGTCCTCTGGAACCACCACGAGCCGGAGCGCGGACGGCCGGACTTCACCGGCGGACTCGACGTGCGCGCCTTCCTCGAGGCGGCGCGCGAGGTCGAGCTCGGGCTCATCCTGCGGATCGGCCCGTACGCCCACGCCGAGGCGCGGCACGGCGGGCTGCCCGACTGGCTCGCCGACTCGGGACTTCCTCTCCGCACGAACGATGCGGCCTATCTCGCCGAGGTCGAGCGGTGGTACACCGAGCTCGCCGAGCAGGTGCGCGGCATCCCTTTCTTCTCGATCCAGGTCGACAACGAGCTGTACGACGGGGCCGAACATCTCACCCGGCTGCGCGAGATGGCGGAGGGGCTGGGCCTCCGCGCGCCCATGTGGACCGCGACCGGCTGGGGCGGCGCGCAGCTGCCCGCGGGCTTCCTGCCGGTCTACGGCGGATACCCCGAATCGTTCTGGGTCGACGCCGACGTCGAGCCCGACCTGCGCAGTCACGCCAACTTCTACCCGTCGCCGCGCCGCGACGACGATTCGATCGGCGCGGATCACCGGGCCGGCGAGCCCGTGGCCGAGGCGGTGCGGCCGCCGCATCCGTTCACGACCTGCGAGCTGGGCGCCGGCATGACCTCGGCGTACCACCGGCGGCTCGACGTGCCCGCGGGCGACGTCGCCGCTGTTGCGATGGCCAAGCTCGCGTCCGGCAGCGTGTGGCAGGGCTACTACATGTACGCCGACGGCCGGAACCCGCGGCCGGGGCTGCAGGAATCCCACGTCGCGGGCGGACCGAACGACTTCCCCGACATCGCCTACGACTTCGGCGCGCCCCTGCAGATCGACGGCGCTCCGCGGGCGAGCTGGGCGGCGCTCCGCCGGCAGCATCTGATGCTCGCGCGCTGGGGATCGGCCCTCGCCGCCATGCCGGCATCCTTCCCCGACGGTGCCGCCGATTCGCCCGATCTGACGCGACTGCGCTGGTCCGTCCGGTCGGACGGGCACCGAGGATTCGTGTTCGTCGTGAACCGGCACCCGGGCGTCGACCTGCCGCGGCACGAGGGCGTGCGGTTCGAGGTCGGCGGGACCGTCTTCCCGGAGGTGGACATCCCGAGCGGTGCGGTGTTCGCGTGGCCGTTCGGGATGCGGCTCGGTGAGGCGACCGTGCACTGGGTCACCGCTCAACCGGTGACCGAGGTGACGTGGCGGGGAGCGCCGCTGCTCGTCGCGGCGGCGACCGACGGCATCCCGCCGCAGCTCTCGGCCGACGCGGACGTCGCGGAGGTCGCCGCGGACCGCGGGCGGATGTGGGAGCTGTCGCGCGACGGCGGTGTCGTCGCTCGGGTGCTCGTGCTCGATGAGGCGGATGCCGATGCGGTCGCGGTGGTCGATGCGCGAATCGTGTGGGCGCCGGGCGGTGTCGTCGCCACGGACGGCGAGGTGATGTTCGCGCGGGATGCTGCGGTGGCACCCCGCGTGGGGGTGCTGGGTGAGGACGGGTGGTCGGCGGTCGACGTCGCGCCCGGGGATGCGTCCGAGGTGAAGGTCACGCTCGAACGGCCCGCCGGAGCTCCGCCGGTCGGTGCCGAGCAGGGCGGTCGCGCGTCGATCCCGACGGAGTGGGATGCCGCGGCAGTCTCGACGATCGCCCTCGAGCCCGGCGACGACCGCACCCTGCGTCTGGAGTGGACCGGAAATGCCGCCCGCGCCTGGGCCGGCGGCATGCTCGTCTTCGATGCGCTGTGGACCGGGCGTCCCTGGCGCATCCCGGCCGACGCGCGCGGCGATGCGACCGAGCTGCGGATCGAGATCCTGCCCGCGCCTCCGACGGGGAGCGTGCGGTTCCCGGGCGCCGCGCCCGTCGGAGCTGGGATCACGCGTGCGGAGTTCGAGCCGCGCGCGAGTGTACGCATCTGACGCGCGGGCGCACTCGGCAGGGAGTAGCGCTCTCGGGCCTCGGGCCCACCGCTGGCGTCTCGTGCTCACCTCTGCGTCGCCCGCCCGATAGCGTGACGACATGGACTTCTCGGCCCTCACCGATCCGGTGGATCGCGCGGTGGTGAAGGCCTTCAACAAGAAGCACGTGCCGCGGTGGTCGGTCGGACGCGGGACGCCGGCCCTGACGGCCGCCTGGATCCTGCTGCTGCTCGCGACCTTGGTGGCGGTGATCTTCGTCCCCGCCCTCATCCTCGGCCACCTCGGCATGTGGACATGGCCGGAGCCGTGGGAGGTCCTGCTCCTCGCGCTCGTGATCATGGTGGTTCCGGTGACGTGGCGTTATGTGAACACCGCCTGGGACCCGCGGGTGGAGTCGCCCTACCGCGTCGCGGAGTTCACGAAGGCGAACGGGCTCATCTACGCGGGCCGCGAGTACGAGCCGCGGTATCCCGGCATCCTCTTCACGAAGTGGAGATCCAAGGCGGCCGATCCGACGATCCACCTCCCGGGCGAACGCTTCGTGGAGATCGGGAACTACTCCGGACGCGGATACGTCGCCATCAAGCTCGACGCCCCACTGCCGCACATCGTGCTCGACGGCCTCGCCGAGCGCGGTGTGGTCGGCGGCCGTGAATCGATGTACGTCCCCGACCCCGACCAGCGATTGCGTCTGGAGGGCGAGTTCGATCGGCACTTCGCCCTGTACTGTCCGTCAGGCTACGAGAAGGACGCGCTGTACCTGTTCGCGCCCGACATCATGGCCCGCTTCATCGACACCGCGGCGCGGCTGGATGCCGAGATCGTCGACGACTGGCTGTTCCTGTACGCGAAGGGGCCGCTCGTCACCATCGACCCCGACACGTGGACCTGGTTGCTGGTCACGGTCCGCGCCCTCAGCAGGAAAGTCGATCAGTGGGCGCGATGGCGCGACGACACTCTGCGGGGATCTGCGGAGCAGACGACCTCGGAGATCCTCACCCCGCCGCCCGGCGTCGGTGATGACGGCCGCCGACTGCGGCAGGTGACCTCGCCGCGAACAGCCGTCACTCTGGTTTTGGGCTTCTGCTACCTGGTCGTGGCGCCCGTCCTGATCCTCGTCTTCGCCTTCCGGTAGCGAGGACGCCGCCGATCACCGCCCCGCGACCACCGCGTTGTCGATCGCGTCGAGGTCGACGCCGCGGCGCGAGACGGCGTTCGTCAGCAGCACCCAGGCGAGACCGGCGCTCGGGTGCACCCAGAACTCGGTGCCGGCCCAGCCGCCGTGACCGTAGACGTCCCGGTCGATGAGCCCGGGCGCGCGCGTGCGGAGGTTCCAGGTGAAGCCCCAATCCTGTCCGCTCTCGGCGGGGTAGGGCTCGAGCCGCGGGATGTCGCCCATCAGCGAGCGTCGCATCATCGCGAGCGTCGCCGGCTGCAGGATTCCGCCGGTCGCCCCGCCCTCGACGCGCAGCAACTCGGATCCCAGCCGCAGCAGGTCCTCCGCCCGCCCGACCATGCCCGCGCCCGGATGCCGGATCGCGGCGAACCGGGCCATGTCGACACCCGAGCGGGCCGCGTCCACCACCTCGACCGAGCCCGCGTGGTCGAGGCTGAGCCCGTCGGCTCCGATCTCGCCGGCCCACTGACCGACAGCATCCGCCCAATCCTGTCCGGTCGCGTGCTCGACGAGTGCGGCGATGCCCTCGAACGCGAGCGACGAGTACCGCGACGCGCTTCCCGCGACGAAGTCCCGTCCGCGCGTGACGAGCTCGGTCCGCAGCGGCGTCAGGGGGTCGAGCGGCGGCTCGGCGATGCCGGCGGTGTGCGACACGAGGTGGCGCAGCCGCACCACGTCTTCGCGCGCCGAGCCGAATTCCGGCACGGCCGCGGTCAGCGGCGTCTCGGTCGTCAGCAGGCCGCGCTCGATCACTCGAGCCGCCGCTATCCCGAGCAGCGGCTTCGTGATGGAGAAGAGCGGGTACCGAGCGGATGCCGCGGCTCCGTACCCCTCGAGGGCGACCGTGCCGTCGGCCGTAGCCACGCCGAGCACGGCCGACGGCAGCCGGCCCGCCTCGACGTGCCCGCGGACGAGGTCGAACGCGGCGCTCACGCGGTCGGCACCTGCAGCACGCCGTTGCGACGGTGCGGCAGTTGCGCCAGAGACGCGTCGCGGAGCGGCTCGGGCAGCAGCGCGTCGGGGGCGTCCTGGAAGGTGACCGGGCGCAGGAAGCGGCGGATAGCGGTGGCCCCGACCGAGGTGTGCAGCGACGTCGTCGCGGGCCACGGACCGCCGTGCTGCTGCGACCACGTCACGGCGACGCCGGTCGGCCAGCCGGCGAACAGCACGCGCCCGGCGCGCAGCTGCAACAGCTCGAGCACCTCGGCGACGTCCTCGCCCGCCTCGCTGTGCAGGGTCGCCGTGAGGCTTCCCGGCACGGCGCGCAGCGCGCGGAGCAGCTCAGCCTCGTCGCCGTAGCGGACGAGCAGGGTCACGGGGCCGAAGACCTCGGCGATCAGGGTCTCGGCGCGTTCGGCGACGGATGCGGCATCCGTCGTCAGGACGACCGGCCGGGCGCCGTCGGGCGTTTCGGCACCGTGCGCGAGCACCTCGACCGACGGGTCGGCCTCGAGGTCGCGGATGCCGTCGGGGAACGCGGTCGTGATGCGGTCGGTCAGCAGCGGACCGCCGGCCGCACCGGCGACGGCGTCGGCCACGAGATGCTCGACACCGCCGCCCTGCGGGATGAAGACGACGCCCGGCTTGGTGCAGAACTGTCCGGCGCCGAGAGTGAACGAGCCGACGAGACCGGAGGCCAGCTCGCCACCGCGAGCCGCTGCCGCGCCGGTCGTGACGACGACCGGGTTGACGCTGCCGAGCTCGCCGTAGAAGGGGATCGGGTCCGGCCGCCCGCTCGCGAGGTCGAACAGCGCGCGGCCGCCCGAGAGCGAGCCCGTGAACCCGGCGGCCTGGATGACGGGGTGCTGCACGAGCGCGTTGCCCGCCTCGCGGCCCTCGATGAGCGCGAGCGACCCGTCGGGTGCGCCGACGGCCGCGAGCGCCTCGATCGCGATGGCGGCGGTGCGCTTCGAGAGTTCGGGGTGGCCGGAGTGCGCCTTCACGATGACGGGGTTGCCCGCAGCCCACGCCGAGGCGGTGTCGCCGCCGCAGACCGAGAACGCGAAGGGGAAGTTCGAGGCCGAGAACACCGCGACCGGGCCGACGCCGACCAGCAGGCGACGCAGCTCCGGGCGGGGCGGGGTCGCCGCGGCATCCGCGTCGTCGACCGTCAGCTCGAGGTACGAGCCCTCGCGGACGACCGAGGCGAACAGACGAAGCTGACCGGTCGTGCGACCGACCTCGCCGCGCAGGCGCACGGCGCCCAGTCGGGTCTCGCGGTCGGCGATCGCGACGAGTTCGTCGGCGTGCGCGTCGAGCGCGTCGGCGACCGCCGTCAGCCAGCGGGCGCGGCCGTCGGCCGACGACGTGCGCCAGATCGGCGCGGCCGCCGCGGCGGCATCGGTGAGACGGGTGAGCTCTTCGGGTGACGTGGTCATCACGGTCCTTCCGGGTGGGTGAAGCGCAGCCCGAGGCCCTCGTGGGGCACCTCGGTCAGGGTTCCGTCGACGATCGCGACGGGGGAGGGGCCCTCGAGCGCACCGAGCGCGCCGAATGCGGCGTCCTCGATGTCCTCGACGAGGACCTCCTGCGGCAGGACCAGCGCGAGCTGGCCCGACAGTTCGGGCAACAGGTGGGGGTGGAGGTCGGCGCCCGCGGTGACGGCGTCGCCCGCGATTTCGAGGAACGGGGTGATCCCGCCGACACGCACGATGTTGGGCTGCACGACCTGCGCGGCGCCCGAGCGGATGAAATCGTCGAAGCGGTAGCGGGTGTGCACGTTCTCGCCGAGGGCGATCGGGACGGCCGATCCGCTCCGCAGCCGCCGGGCCAGTTCGATGTGGCCTGCGAGATCGTCGGCGCGCAGTGGCTCCTCGACCCAGGCGATGCCGTACGCCGCGAGCGCCTCGACGGCGGTGGTCGCGCGGTCGAGGTCCCACCGCTGGTTCGCGTCGACCATGAGGGCGCGGTCCGGTCCCACGACCTCGCGCACCGCGGCGACGCGTTCCACGTCACGGGCGAGATCGGGGCTGCCGACCTTCATCTTCACGGCACCGAATCCTGCGTCCACCCAGCGCCGGGCCTGCGCGAGCAGGTCGTCGAGCTCGTAGTGCAGGTTGATGCCGCTGCCGTACGACCGCACGGACTCGCGGCGGCGACCGATCGTCGTCGAGACGGAGGCGCCGGCCGATCGGGCCGCGGCATCCCACAGCGCGAGGTCGAGACCCGCGATCGCGATCGTCGTCAGACCGCCGCCGCCCGCCTCGTGCAGGTGGCGCCACAGCTCGGGCCAGAGCTCCGCCGGCGCGGCCGAGCGGCCGACGGCGAAGGCCGGGATGTCGTGCTGCAGCAGCGCGAGCACCGCCTCCGCGCCGATCTGCGGGGTCCACGAGAAGCCCCACCCCTCAGTGCCGTCGGAGCGCACCACGTGGGTCGCGACGACGCCGACCGAGGTGACGTCCGCCGCCCACGGGCGCGTCAGCGGCACCCGGGTCAGCCGGGCGTCGAAGGAGGCGATCGTGGTCACAGCAGCGCGCGACCCGCCGCGAGGATCTCGGCCAGGCGGGCCTCCTGCGCCGGCGTCGGGTCGACCAGCGGCGCGCGGACGGATCCGACCGGAAGGCCCTCGAGGCGAAGCCCCGCCTTGATGAGCGAGACGCCGAAGCCGGGGGTCTCGTCACGGAGCGCGACGAGCGGCGCGTAGAAGCCGTCGAGGATCGCCAGCCGTCGTGCCTCGTCGCCGTCGACGTACGCGCGGTAGTAGGCATTGGCGACGTCGGGGATCATCGCGAAGGCCGCCGACGAGTACAGCGGCACGCCGATGCCGCGGTACGCGCCCTGCGTCAGCTCGGCGGTCAGCAGACCGTTGAAGAACGCGAAGTCGTCGCGCCCGGCATCCGCCACGGCACGGACGATCAGCTGCGTCGCGCCGATGTCGCCGACGCCGTCCTTGAAACCGACGACCTTCGGGTTCGCGGCGAGCGTGCGGATCGAGTCCGCGGTGAACGCTGCGGAGCCGCGGTGGTAGACGACGACGGGCAGATCGGATGCCGCGGCGATCGCTTCGACGTAGGAGATGAGTCCGCGCTGCGGAGCGCCCACGAGGTACGGCGGCAGCACGAGCAGGGCGTCGGCGCCGGCATCCGCGGCGGAGCGGGCGACCTCGATCGCGTGGCCGAGGGGACCGCCGGCTCCGGCGACGACGGGGACGCGGCCGGCGACGGCCTCGACCGCCGTCCGGACCACGAGGGCCGACTCGGCGGCGGACAGGGCGTGGAACTCGCCCGTGCCGCACGCGGGGAAGACGCCGCCGGCACCGGCATCCACCCCTGCGGTGACGTGCTGGGTCAGGAGGTCGGTCTCGACGCGGTCCGCGGGGTCGAAGGGGGTGACGGGGAAGAAGAGGATGCCGTCGAAGTTCATACCGGCACGTCCTTTCGATCGATGGCGGCGTGCGGGAGCGGGGTCGTGAGGGCGTCGCGCCAGGAGTGCTGCGGACGCCAGCCCAGCACCCGCGCCGCCTTGGCGTTCGAGAACGCGGGCGAGGTGCCCGTCAGCGCGCGGGCGAGGTCTTCGGTGCCGGGCACGAAGCGCGGCAGGAGGTCCGCCAGGGGCGCGTCGGCGAGGGCGTCGTCGGCGCCGACGAAGAAGAGCTCCGCGTTCGGGATGTCGGGGAGCGCGGTCAGCAGCAGATCGGTGAACGACGCGACGTCGCGCGCGTCGACGTAGTTGAACAGCGCCGGGGCCGACAGCGCCGGATCGGCGATGCGCTCGGCGACCGTGTGGCCCTGCTGGGTCGGGGCGCCCGCCCATTCCTCCGGGGCGATGACGTAGCAGGGGCGGAACGTCGCGTAGCGGACGTCGTCGCCCGTGCGCCGGTGCAGCATCGTCACGGTCTGCTCGATCATGAGCTTCGACAGCGCGTACGCGTTCCAGGGCCGCGGCGTCGAGGTCTCGTCGAGCGGCAGGGACTCGGGCAGCCAGCCGGACGGGTTGCCGTAGCCGAGGACGGTCGGGCTGGATGCCGCCACGATCCGTCGGATGCCGGCATCCACCGCTCCGCCGAGGACGGAGACGGCGAGCCCGGTGTTGGTGCGCATGATGACGTCTTCGGGTGCACTGAAGGGCACGGCGATCGCCGCGAGGTGGACGATCGAGTCCGCCTTGGCCCCGGCGAGCACGTCGCGGGTCGCGGCGGCGTCGAGGAGGTCGATCGAGATCTGCTCGACCCCGTCTATGCGCAGGTCGTCGGAGGGCGCGCGGTCGAGGGAGACGACCTCGTGCCCGCGGGCGGCGAGCCCGGCGACGAGGTTGCGCCCGAGCCGGCCGGAACCGCCGGTGACGACGACGCGGCTCATCGCACGTCCCTGCTCGTCGGCTCGCGCAGGATGGCGACACCCAGGTCGGCGACCTGCACGGGCATGCCGGTCTCGAGCGAGCGGTTGCCGGCGATGCCGACCGCGATCGAGCGCACGCCGTCGGTCCAGTCCGCGGGGCGACCCAGCGGGTCGTCCACCGGGCCGGCGAAGACGTCGGCGAGAAGGAGGGCGTCGCCGCCGCCGTGGGCGGACTCGCCTGAGACGATCGGAACCTCGACGGCCTCCTCCCAGTGACGCTGCACGAGCAGGCGCTCACCCATGGGTCGCAGGCTCGAGTGAGCGGCATCCTGCACAGCACTCGGGTCGACGACCGGGTGCAGGCCGTCGCCGACGAGGACGGCGCCCCGCTCGACGACCTCGAGCTCGGCGCGCCCCTCGGTGCCGTTGACCGCGACGCGGTAGCCCTCCCACGGGGCGTGCGCGTTCAGCGAGTACGACAGGGTCGCGCCGTCCGAGTAGTCGACGACGAGGGCGAGGTTGTCCTCGATCGTGATGCCCGGGCCGAACACGTCGCGGTCGCGGACGTAGCCGTCGTGCTGCTCGGCGTCGAGGTACAGCGCTCGCAGGCGGTCGTCGCCGCGCAGGTCGAGCTCGAACGGGTCGCGGTCGCCGTCGTGCGTGCCGCGCTCCGGACGGTCGCCGAGGCCGCGGGCGGCGGCGTTCTCGGCGCCGTAGAAGCGGAGCGCGCCCGAGGCGAACACGCGGCGAGGGCGCTGGGCGATCCACCAGTTGACGAGGTCGAAGTGGTGGCTCGACTTGTGGACGAGGAGCCCGCCGGAGTGCTCCTTCTCGCGGTGCCAGCGGCGGAAGTAGTCGGCCCCGTGCTGGGTGTCGAGCATCCAGGAGAAATCGATCGAGGTGACGCGGCCGATCCGGCCCTCGGCGATGACCTGGCGGAGGGCGGTGTTGCGGGGCGCGTAGCGGTAGTTGAACGTGAGGACGACCGTGCGGCCGGTCCGCTCGGCGGCGGCCTCGATGGCGGCGGCGCTGGCCGCGTCGATGGTGAGGGGCTTCTCGACGACGACGTCGGCCCCGGCATCCATCGATCGGACGATGAGCTCGGCGTGCAGGTCGTCGCGGGCGGTCACGATGACCCGCTCGATGCGCTCGGTGCGGATCATCTCCTCGAGCTGGTCGGGCTGCCAGGTGGTGGGGGCGGCGAGGCCGTGGCCGGCGAGGCGGTCGACGTAGAACTGCGCGCGGGTCGGGTTCGGCTCGCAGATCGCGACGAGTTCGGCGCGGTCGCGGTAGTCGTCGGCGATGGCGTCCACGTACATCTGTGCGCGGTGGCCTGCGCCGACGAGGGCGTACCGGGTGGTCATGGCTCTCCTTCGTGCCGGACTCCTCCGAGCCGCGAAACCGACTCAGGAAACGTTTTCTCGACGGTAGCACGGATACTGCCGGGACCGCGAGGAGGGATCTCCCCGCCGGTCAGGGAGCGGGCGGAGCGGTCGTGCCGCGGAGGATGACCTCCGGCACGACGGTGTGCGTCGCCTCGGGGGACTCACCCTGCAGGAGGGCGCGGAGGGCGCGCCAGGCGAGGGCACCGAGTTCCGCCGTCGGGACGGCGGCCGTCGTCAGGGCGGGGGAGGTGTAGCGCGCGAAGGGGATGTCGTCGAAGCCCGCGATGGACAGGTCGCCGGGGACGCTCAGTCCGCGCTCGGTCGCGGCGCTCAGCAGGCCCATCGCAGACAGGTCGTTGAAGGCGAGCACGCCGGTGGCGCCGGTCTCGAGCACGGCGTCGAGCGAGTCCGCGCCCGCGGCGAAGTCGACACCCGCGGGGATCTCGACGATCTCGCAGCCGTCGAGCGTCGCGCGGGCGTCGTCGAGGGCGGCGAGGCGCTGCGCGTTGGAGGCGCTGCGCTTGGCGCCGGCGAGATAGGCGATGCGGCGGTGCCCGAGTCCGTACAGGTGGTCGATGACCTCGCGCAGCGGCGTGCGGTAATCGGCGGCGACGCTCGGAGCGTCGCCGGCGCGATTGACGAGCACGACGGGGGCGACTTCGGCGAGCACCTCGGCGAGGGCGGCATCCGACATACGCGGCGCGCAGAGCACGAGGCCGTCGGACCGGCGACGGGACTCGAGGGCGAGCAGGCGTTCCTGCTCCTCGTGCTCGTCGGAGTCGGCGACGAGCACGTGATAGCCGTCGGCGACGGCGGCGCGGCTGAGGCCGCGGAGCATGCCCTGGAAGGTCGGGTTGGAGAGGTCGGGCACGACGACGGAGATCGTCTGCGTCTTGCCGAGGACGAGGCTGCGGGCGAGGGGGTTGGCGGAGTAGCCGAGCTCGGTGGCCGAGGCGCGGACCCGCTCGGCGAGGGCTGGGTCGACGGTCGCGTTGCCGTTCATGACCCGTGAGACGGTCGCCAGTGAGACGCCGGCGTGCTTGGCGACGTCGGTGATCGTCGTCTGCTTGGCCCCTGCCATCGGCTCCCCCTCGCGCCTTCCGGCGTGCGCGTCGCGCCTGTCGGTGTGGCCATACTATGCGAGGAAACGTTTTATGACGGGAGACGACGATGTCCGGATCTGCTGCCGACCGCGCCGCGAAGCAGGAGCGGCTGGAGGCGGTGCGGCGGGATGCCGGCGGTCACCCGCTCGTGCTCTCGTCCCACGAGGCGCTCGCCTGGTATCTCGAGGGTGCACGTACGCACGTCTCTCTGGCAGGCCCGCCCGTCCTCGCGGTGCGGGTCGACGACGGCGGTGACACGCTGTTCGTGGGCGGGAACGAGGCCGACCGGCTCATCGCCGAGGAGCTGCTGCCCGAGGATGCCGAGCGAGTCGTCCGCGTGCCGTGGCATCGATCTGTGGTCGAGGCGGCCGGGGTGGGGCTCGTCGAGGCCGAGGTCGCTCCCGCATTGCGCGCCGCGCGGGCGTCGCTGCTGCCCGCAGAGGCGGATCGTTATCGCGCTCTCGGGCGCGAGACGGCAGAGGTGCTGACGGCGGTCGCCCGCGAGTTGAACGCGTCGTCGACCGAGCGGTCGGCCGCGGCCGCGCTCGCCTCGGGTCTGGCTGCACGGGGGATCGACCCGCTCGTGATCCTGGTCGCGGGGGAGGAGCGGCTGCCCCACCGGCATCCGCTCCCCGCGGACGGTGTGCTCGGAAGCCGCGCGATGCTCGTGGTGTGCGGCCGGCGTCACGGGCTCATCGCCAACGCCACGCGGTGGGTGGGGGAGGCGGGAGCCGACGACGACAGGATCCTCGCGGTCGAGGCGGCGTTCCTCGCCGCGACCCGACCGGGTGCTCGGCTGAACGACGTCTTCGCCGCCGGGACGGCCGGGTATGCGGCGTCCGGCTTCGACGCGGACGAGTGGACGAAGCACCACCAGGGCGGACCGACCGGGTACGCCGGCCGCGACCCCCGCGCGACGACGCTGACGACGGATGCGGTGGTGTCGTCGCACGCCTTCGCCTGGAACCCGAGCGCGCCCGGCGCGAAGGTCGAGGACACGGTCCTCGTGACGGAGTCGGGCATCGAGGTCCTGACGGTCGACCCGGCGTGGCCGACCGAGGAGTTCGCCGGGCTACGGCGGCCGGCGGCGCGCGCGTTCGGCTGAGGCGGCGCCCGCGGTGAGTGCGGCGGATTCGGAGACATGCGTCGGTTTCGGGTGTGATCCGGATCGTGTGACGGTGGAGCCAGCGGCCGCCCTTGCGAGGTGAGAGGACCCTCATCTTCGGGGTGTGCATAACGGGTGTTCTCGGCCCGTTTTCCGGCCGTGGATGTCGGTGGCGGGTGGCAGAGTGCAGATATGACGGATGCGGCGGAAACCCCCGGTGGCGAGGACTATCTCGCCACCCTGGCGGGCATCGTCGCGGAGGCCGGCGGGCTGACGCGTGAGCTTGCCGCGGTCCAGATCCGAGAGCTCCGAATGCTCGCTGCGGCGGGACGTTTGGCGGAGGCGCAGACCGCGCAGCGCAACGCGCGCGTGCAGGTGCACGACATGGCCCTCCGGTCGATCGCGGCGGAAGTCGGTGGGGTGATGCGTGTCACCGACCGGACCGTGCAACGCCGCATCGGGGAAGCGCGCACGCTGATCGAAGGGTTCGCCGCGACCGTCGAGGCGTGGGAGCAGGGACGCATCGTGCGTGGTCATGCGACCGCCATCGTGGAAGCCGGGATGAGCCTCCCCGCCGAGCTGTGGGTGGAGTTCGAGGCAGCGGCGATCACCCGGTGCGAGCGGGACACCCCGAACCGTGTCCGTGCTGAGTTGGAGATCATCGCCCATCGGATGCACCCGCGGTCGTTCGCCGAGCGGCACGAGGAGGCGGCCGCGGGCCGCTGTGTGCGGCTCGTCCCCGGGCGGGACGGGATGTCGGACGTGATCGCGACCCTGCCGACGGTGATCGCCGAGGGGATCCACGACCGGTTGACGCAACAGGCGCGAGCGATCATCGACACCCGCGACGAGCGCGTTGCCGCGCACGCCGGCCCGGGCGACGACACTGCCAGCGTGATCGCGTCCGACACCCGGTCGACGGATCAGGTACGTGCGGACGTGTTCGCGGACCTGCTCCTCGCCGGCACCCCGGCGTTGGACGACACGCGTGACACCACCGCAGGGCCCCCGGCGCGATCCGCGCACGCGTGCAGATCCTCGTCCCGGCCGCGACACTCACGGGAGACGACGACGGACCCTGCCATCTCGCGGGCCGCTCCCCGATCGACCCGGCGTCCGCGCGCTGCCTCGCGGGCGGCACCGGGGTCTGGGAGCGCCTTTTTCACGATTCGACCACCGGGGTTACCGCCGCGACCGACTCGTACCGGGTGCCGTCGGGTATGCGACGGTTCCTCCAGGCCCGCGACCAGCACTGCCGGTTCCCCGGATGCCGCACCGCCGCGATCCGCTGCGAGATCGATCACACCCACGATCACGCCCTCGGCGGGAAGACAGAGCTCGGGAACCTCGCGCACCTGTGTCAACGGCACCACTCGATGAAGCAGTTCACCGCCTGGAGAGTCCGACAACTCACGGGTGGCGTCCTCGAATGGACTTCACCCCTGGGCAGAACGTATCGCCAAGACGCACCCACCCCGGCCGTCGCCTTCAGTCCTGCCGTACCACCACCCCCACCACTCGCACCGCCGCCTGCTTCGTCACTTGTGGGATCTCGCGATGCACCCTCGACGAGTGGATCCTGCCTCGCTAAAGCGCACGCGCCGTGAAGATCATCAGACGAGTAGAGCCATCGAACGGCGCGCCGGTCCACTCCCCGTGCACCGACTCCACCCCGAATCCCGTCGACTGCAGATCGTCTTCCAGCTCCGCCTGGCTGCGGAACACGAGCGCCTGCTCCTCGATGACCGTTTCGCCCGTCGCAAAGCGGTTGTGAGCGCGGAACCGCACGATGCGCTCGTCGACCACCTCGACATCCATCCATTCGGTCAGCGTCCCATGCGGAGTTTCTCGGTGCGAAGGCGCCGCCGACCACGACTCCCACTCGCGGAACGCGGGATTGCGGCTCTCGAACGACAGCGTCCCGCCCGGCCGCATCCGCGCACGCAGGTCGTGGAGGGTGCGCGCCCACTCAGCGTCGGGGAGGTGCTGCACCACATTGCCGGTCATCAGGACGAGATCGAACGGCCCCGACGGCGCCATGCGGCTGTCGCCCAGGACCCACTCGACGTCGTCCCCGCCGTCGCGGCGGCGCGCGAATTCGAGCATCGCGCGAGAGGGATCGACCCCCACCACCCGCCGTCCGTCGCGCGCCAAGGTGACGGTCAGCATCCCGGTCCCGCATCCGAGATCGAGGACGCTTCGCGCCCCGCACTCGTCGGCCAGCGAACGGTAGAAGTCGTGATCCGGACCGTCGGGGTTGTCGACGTCATAGAGGCCGACGATTCGGGGGTCGTAATCCGTCACGTCCTCAGCGTAGGCAGCCCGCCTCACGCCGTGAGCGTCGACCCCTTCGCCGGCTGATCCCCGTCGCGCCGCTCGATCGCACGCAGACTCTGCGCGACGAAGCGCGCGATGCGCCGCGCGCCCTCGAGCCGGAAGTGCGTGTCGTCGACGAGACCTTCCGGCCACGCGGCGGTCTCGCCGGGCGCGTAGTGCGACAGCAGACGAGCGGATGCCGCGTCCCCCACATCCTCGTAGAGCCAGGTCGTGAACACCGTCAGGTCGATGAGATCGACCCCCTCGGTGGCCGCCAGATCGCGGACCGCGTTCGGGTAGTCGCCGTGCGTCGGCGTGACGCGATCCCCGTCGAACCACCGCCGCTCGCACGACGAGCACAGCACTGGCCGCGCGCCGCGCTCCCGCACCTCGCGCACCATCCGTCGCAGCCGCTCGGTATAACCGCCGCGAGAGGCGAGCAGGTCGGGCTGCTTCTGATCGTTGTGCCCGAATTGGATCACCACGGTGTCGCCCTCGGCCACATCCGCGATCAGCCGTGCCCATGTGCCGGTCGCGAGGAATGACTCGGTCGTCGCGCCGCCGAACGCGTGATTCCGCACCGGAGCCGCGACGAACTCGCCGAGGCACTCGCCCCAGCCCGCCATCGGCTCCTCGCCGACCTTCATGGGCGCGACCGTCGAGTCTCCTGCCAGGTGATATGTCATCCGCATCCTCTCGATGATCCCGGACATGGCGATGCGGCGGCCGGGACATCCCGACCGCCGCATCCGTCTGTCAGCTCGCGGCCAGCGCCGTGTCGACCTGCGAGACGAGCTCCTTGGCGGCATCCGCCGGAGTCGTCTTGCCGAACGTGACGTCGTCGAGCAGCTTCGTGATGATCGGGCCGAGCTGCGAGGTCGGCAGCGCGATCGGGTTCTGCGGCGTGCCACCGGCCTGGGACAGTCGGTCGATGAAGGCCACCTGCTCCTTCTCCGACTCGGTCAGGTCGGGGGTGATCGCCTCGAGCACCGTCGGGTCGGCGGGGATGCCGAGGGTCAGCTTGTTGAGCGGGCCCGCCTCTTCGCTGTTCAGCAGGAAGTCGATCAGCATGGCGGCTTCCTTGGGGTGCTTCGACTTCGAGTACACCGCGTACTGCACGGTCGGCTGGATGACGAGACCCACCTCGCCGGCGCTGTCGCCGGGGACGTTCAGGATCTTGAGCTCCTGACCCGAGGCGCCCGCATAGATGCCGATGAAGTTCAGCGGCGCGAACGTCATGCCGATCTTGCCCTGGCCCATGAGGCTCTGCTCGAGTGACGCCGAGGCGTCCTCCGCCGCGGTCGAGGCGTCGGGCGACCCGCCCGAGTCCTGCAGGTCCTTCGAGAACTCGAAGAACTCCTGCGCCGTCGCCTCACTCACGCCGAACTTCCCGTCGGCCGTGTAGAGGTCCTCGCCGTTCTGGCGCGCGAACGCCATGAGCGACTGGTCGTTCGAGATCGCGGACGACCCGTAGACGCCGTCGCCGGCCTTGTCGGAGATCTCCTTGGCGATCTCGATGTAGTCGTCCCACGTCCAGGACGTGTCATCGGGGAGCTCGACACCCGCGGCCTCGAAGACGGCCGGGTTGACGATGATGCCGCGAGAGCCGACACCCGTCGGCAGAGCGTAGAGCTTGCCGTCGATGATGCCCGCGTCGAGCGAACCGGCCTGGAACTTCTCCTGGTCGACGTCGGCGCTGATGTCGGCGATCGCGTTCTTGCTCACGTAGAGCGGCAGTGCGTCGTACGTGATCTGCAGCGCGTCGGGCGCGCCGCCGCCGGCGACCTGCGTGGCGAGCTTGTCGTAGTAGCCGTTGTACTCGCTCGGTTCGCCCTCGACGGTGATGTTCGGGTGCGCCTTCTCGAACAGCGCGATCTGCTCGTCCTTGATGGCGTTCAGCTCATCACTGCCCCACCAGGCGAAGCGGAGCGTGATCTTCTCGTCGCCGTTCCCGGCTCCGGATCCACCGCCGCAACCGGTCAGTGTGACGGCCAGCGCCACGCCGGCGGCGGCGATGGCGAGGAGGCGTCGATTCTTCATGGGGTTCCTCTCAGACGGTGCGGCGGCGGAAGGCGCGCAGCAGGACAGGGGTGATCCGAGCGGAGCGGAGGGTCGATCGGTGGGCGGCCGTGCGGTCGTGTCGGGTCGGGCCGGTGGTGATCGTGGTCATGCCGCTCCTTCGCGGATCAAACGTTTTCTCAGCGGCGAGAAAACGCTTACTGACGGACGGTAGCGTCGTCCCCGCAGGGTTGTCAACGACCGTTGTGTCTCGCTTGGGTCACGCCGTGAGAGTGTCCGCGAAGAAGGCCCGCGCCTCCTCCTGCATTCCGACGCTCGACACGTGACCTTCGTCGAAGAACGTTCCGCGGTACCCGGGCGTGCCCGCGAGCGCCGCGTCGGCATCCCGCATCCCCTCGAGCGGGAACAGCGGATCGCGCTCGCCGTACTGGACGAGCAGCTCCCGCGGTGCAGCGGACGCCGCGATCTCCGGCAGGTCGCCGGCGGTACGGATGCCGGGGCTGTTCAGCAGCCACGAGTGGGTGTCGAGCTCCGTAGGGACGATCGACGCGAAGGTCGCCATCATGCAGGTGACGACGGTCGCGCGGACGCGATCGTCGAGGGCGCGCAGGAGGACGGCGCGCCCGCCGCCGCCCGAGAGTCCGAAGGTGCCCAGACGGGTGGCATCCACTCCGTCGACGGAGGCGAGCACGTCGAGCGCGGCGAGATCGTCGGTCGCGACGGCGCCGGCGAGCGATGTGCCCAGCATCCCCGCCGCCTTCGCCAGCGAGTCCTCGTGCAGCGAGGCGACGGCGTCGAACCGCTCCGCCTCGGTCGGGACGATGCCCTCTTCGCGCCACAGCGCCTCGCGCGCGGCGATGAGGCCGGCCAGGCGCGGCGTCGGATGCGAGAGGTCGAACGCCCGGCTGCCCCACGAGAACGCGTCGTGCGCGAGCACCACGAAGCCGTCGTGCGCGAGGTCGTTCGCCGGGGAGCGCCCGCCGTAGACGCTCGCGCGCAGAATCGCGGCGGACGGGTGCGCCTCGGCATCCGTGTCGACGAGCTGCTCGCCGCCGACGGAGCGGATGCCGCCGTGGCAGTGGAGCCCGAGCAGGCCGGGCAGCGGGCGTCCGTCGTCGTCCGGTCGCAGCAGCCAGGCGCGGGTGCGCGGTCCGTAGGGCAGTTGCCAGGTGAGCTCGCGACCGTGGATGCCGTCCGCCCGCCACTCCCGCTCGATCCGCAGATCGGTCGCTGCCGTCCGCCGCACACCGAGGGCGCGGGCGAGGGCGGATCGCAGTCCGGGGCCGTCGGTCGCGGTCGGTTCGTGCGCGAGGAAGGCCGGCCATTCGGGGTATCCGGCGATCGGTCCGAGGCTCGCGGACGACTCGTCGGTGCGGGCGGAATCGGCCATGGCGGCTCCTCATCGTCGTCGATCGCTTGTGCGTTCCGCTCGATAGTGTATCGTCACAGAAAGCGCTTTCTGAGCGTGGATACGGCGGTCGCAGACGACCGTCGGAAGTGTCGAGGAGGACCCGGATGAGCGCGATCAGCGAGCTGTCCCAGCTGCGCCGCGGCGGTGGAAAACGTGGACAGCGCGAGCGACCGAAGGACACGAAGGCGGCGCTCGTCTTCCTGGCACCGTGGCTGCTCGGCCTCATCCTCGTGACCGTTCTGCCGATCCTGGCGTCCCTCTACCTCTCGTTCACGAAGTACGACCTGTTCAACGCCCCCGAGTGGATCGGGCTCGACAACTACGTGCGCATGGCGCAGGACCCGCGCCTCGCGGCATCCCTCGGTGTCACCTTCGTCTACGTCCTCGTCGGCGTCCCCCTCGCGATGGCCGCCGCGCTCGGTGTCGCGCTCCTGCTCGACAAGGGACTGCGCGGGCTCGCGTTCTACCGCTCGATGTTCTATCTGCCGTCGCTGCTCGGCTCGTCGGTCGCCGTCGCGATCCTGTGGAAGCAGATCTTCGGTGTCGACGGCATCGTCAACCAGTTCCTGGCGATCTTCGGCATCGAGGGTCCCGGCTGGATCTCGAATCCCGACACCGCGCTGTCGACCATCATCCTGCTGAGCGTCTGGGGCTTCGGAGCCCCGATGGTGATCTTCCTCGCCGGCCTCCGGCAGATCCCGGTCATGTACTACGAGGCGGCATCCGTCGACGGCGCCGGTCCCGTGCGGCAGTTCTTCTCGATCACGCTGCCGCTGCTCAGCCCCATCGTCTTCTTCAACCTCGTGCTGTCGATGATCGGTGCGTTCCAGGCGTTCACGCAGGCGTTCATCATCTCGGGCGGATCGGGCGGCCCGTCCGACTCGACGCTCTTCTACACGCTGTACCTCTACCAGAAGGGGTTCACGGCCTTCGACATGGGCTACGCCTCGGCGATGGCCTGGCTGCTCGTCGCCATCATCGCGGGCTTCACCGCCGTGAACTTCGCTCTCTCCAAGCTGTGGGTGTTCTATGACGACTGAACTGATCACGACCCGCGACCGGCGCTTCGCCCAGGAGCGGCAACGCATCCGTCGCCGGCAGTCAGCCGCGCTCGGCGGCCGTTCGAAGGTGAGCGTCGTCGCCCGGCACATCTTCCTCATCGCGACGTCGGCGCTCATGCTCTACCCGCTGCTGTGGATGGTCGTCAGCTCGCTGCGACCCAACGACGAGATCTTCCGCCTGCCCGGCCTCTGGCCGCTCTCGTTCGAGATCTCGAACTACACCGAGGGCTGGAACGCCCTGTCGCCGTCGTTCGGCACATACCTCTGGAACTCGATCGTCGTGGTCGCCGGTTCGATCGTCGGCAACCTCATCTCGTGCTCGATGGCGGCCTACGCGTTCGCGCGACTGAACTTCCACTTCAAGCGCACGATGTTCGCGATCATGCTCGTCACGATCATGCTGCCCGTGCACATCGTGATCGTGCCGCAGTACATCATGTTCAGCCAGCTCGGCCTGGTGAACACGTTCTGGCCGCTCATCCTCCCGAAGGCCCTCGCGACCGACGCGTTCTTCATCTTCCTGATGGTGCAGTTCATCCGCGGCATCCCCCGCGACCTCGACGAGGCGGCGCGCATCGACGGCGCGGGGCACGCCCGCATCTTCCTGCAGATCCTGCTGCCGATGATGACCCCGGCCCTCGCCACGACGGCGATCTTCACCTTCGTGTGGGTGTGGAACGACTTCTTCGGCGCCCTCATCTACCTGAACAACCCCGACCTGTTCACCGTGCCCCTGGCACTCCGCCAGTTCATGTCGGCCCAGGGTGCGTCGAATTTCGGCGGCATGTTCGCGATGTCCGTCGTGTCCCTCGTCCCGGTGTTCCTCGCGTTCCTGTTCGGTCAGCGCTTCCTCATCCGCGGCATCGCCACGACCGGCATCAAGTAAGACGCCGCGCGGGAAGGCTGCGGCCCCCGCATCCCCCGCGTGTCCACATCATGTGCTCGGCACGAGAGCATACGTTCCGGCCCGTTCGGAACGTGTGCTCTCGATCGGTGCACATGATGTGGCCCTCATGGTCGCGCGACCGCGACCGCGCGACCGCGACCGCGCGAGAGCGACCGCGACCGCGCGACCGCGACCGCGCCGCGCGCGTCAGTTCAGACGCAGGGCGGCGACGACCTCGGCGTCCGACAGGCGGCCGTCGGCGACGAGCAGGCGGTAGGAGCGTGACACGGGGATGCCGGGGCTGAGGGTGACCGCGCGGTCCCAGGCGAGGGCGGCCCCGATCCCGGGGTACCCCGCGACGCGCACGAACCACGGATCAGCGGCTGAGGCCTCGTCGAGCGGAGCCATCGCGACCGTCGCGGCGCCCTCGGCGAACGCGGCCGACCAGGCGAGCCAGGGTGCGACGGTGCCGTGCACCGCGTCCTCTCCGCGCGCCGACGCGGTGCGCACGTCGACGTCCGTCGCGGCCGGCAGGCGCCACGAGAGTCCGCCGTAGCCACCGCCGACCCGGCCGTTGCTGCCCGGGCCGCCGAGGTGGAGCGTGCCCGCCCGCGTGGTGAGCTCGAACGTCAGGTCGACGGTGGTCGCGCCGGAGCCGGCCTCGGCGACGGTCATCCGCCGGCATTCGGTCAGCATGTGCGCGCCGTCGCGACCGATCCAGGCGAACTCGGCTTCGAGAGCGGATGCCGACCCCTCCACGCGCGTCGCGACGATCCGCCCGTGGTCGTCCCGCCAGACGTAGTCGCGGCCGGGCGTGTAGGTGCGTCCGCCCCAGAAGTTCACGCCCGAGACGTCCTGCAGCGTGACGCTGATGCCCAGGTGCCAGTCGTGATCGGCGGGATGCGAGTCCGAGACGACGACACCGCCGGGCGTCCTGACGGGGTGCAGGTAGGGCCGCGGGCTCGACGAGCGGGTCACGTCGGCTCCGTCGACGAGGACGGCGACCGGATGCGGTGCGTCGTCCGACGCGGAGAGGTCGGCCAGCACGGCGGGCTCGGTCTTCGCCGCCCAGGGCAGATGCAGCTCGGCGAACGTGGCCTCCGCGTCGACCGCTCGTTCGACCGCGTCGCGGACGCCGGCCAGCACGATCCGCGGGGAGGGGCCGCTCTCGTTCCAGCTGACGTGCGCCGCATCGATCGCGACGGGGTCGGTGTCGGCGACGGCATCCATCACCCGGACGAAGGCCCCCGTCTCGTGCAGGGGAGCGAGCAGAGGCGTGCCGTGGTCGCGGTGGTCGAGCAGGTTCTCGACGAGATCGATGCGGCCGAACTCGACGCGGCGGTCGGCCGTCTCGACGACATCCTCGGTGTAGAAGAACTTCGCCGACCCGCGGGTGCCGCGGATGAGGACGTAAGGGTCCTCGTCCTGCTCGGCGCACAGCGTGAGCGCGGAGGTGACACGGATGCCGCGGCCGGTCGACAGGCGGACGACGCTGGTGTCGTCGCCTTCGATGGCGTTGGCGCGGTAGAGGTCTGCGGTGACCTGGTTCACGTCGAACGCGGACGTCGACTGCGCGACGGCGAGGGCGGTGGCCGTCGCGTGGGCGAGCGGGTTCGCGACGACGCCGTCGAGGACGGGGAACCCGTCGAGGACGCGGTGGCCCGCCCAGCGGCTGCGCGACCAGTACGCCTGGTCGCGGCACCAGAGGCCGACGGCGCCGATCGCCTGAATCGGTCCGAGATCGAACCCGTCGGCGATGAGGGCGGGGATCGCGAGGGATCCGAGGCTCTGGAATCCGACCTGGATGCGCGAGCCGGATGCCGCGGCGGCATCGGCGAGGACGGCGAAGTCGGCGGTCGACAGGACCGGCGGCTTCTCGAGGTACAGATCGATACCGCGCGCGACGACGAGGCCGGCGAGAGCGGCGTGTGTGTGCAGCGGCGTCGCCACGATGACGACGTCGACGTCGACGACGGCGTCGAGGGCATCCGCCAGCGACGCGAACGCCTGCGTGCCGTGGGGCAGGTTCTCGGGCGGTACGGGGGTCGGGTCGGCGACGGCGACGAGGTCGACGCGCTCGCCGAGGCGGCGCAGGTTCTCGAGGTGGACGGTGCCGAAGCCCTGGGCTCCGGCGAGGACGATGCGGGTTCGTCGGGGGACAGTCACGGGGACTCCTTCGTCGGCTCCTTCGAGTATGCCAGCAAGCGCTTTCCCTGAGTCGTTCCGCGGCGAAATCCGCGGTCTTCAGCCGATGAGGAGTCGGCCGAGCGCGATGCCGAGCAGCCCCGCTGCGACGGCGGCCACCAGCATCCCGATCGCGTTCGCTGCGCCGAGCGCGTACCGGCGCTCCTGCACGAGGCGGACCGTCTCGAAGCTCGCGGTGCTGAAGGTGGTGAATCCGCCGCACAGGCCGGTGCCGATGACGAGTCGCCACGCGTCGTCGACGACCCCGGCCAGCGCGAGCTCGGTCACGAAGCCGAGCACGAGCGAGCCCGCAACGTTGATGAGGAGCGTGCCGACCGGCAGCGCCGTGCGCACACGCGCCTTCACGGCGCCGTCGACCACGAGACGCAGGGCCGCGCCGACGCCCCCCGCGAGCGACAGGACGAGGAACAGCCCCGGTGTCACCGGGTCACCGCCCTGCGGTGCCGGGCCGCGGCGAGCGCGATGCCTGCCACGGTCGCGAGCGCGCCGACGATGACGGTGCCGACCGCGTACAGGATGCCGGCCGCCGGATCGCCGCCCGTCAGCAGCATCCCGCTGTCGACGGCGAGCGCGCTGTACGTCGTGAACCCGCCCGCGAATCCCGTGCCGAGCAGCAGGCGCAGCGCACGGCGGCGACCGAGGTCGGGCCCGCGTCGGGCGAGGGTCTCGAGGAGTGCGCCGAGGAAGAGCGCGCCGACGATGTTGATCGCGAAGATGGCGACGGGGATGCCGCCGACCGAGGGGATCGCGAGCGACAGCCCCTCGCGCGCCGCCGTGCCGACCGTGCCGCCGATGAGCACGAGGAGGATCGACGACCACGACAGGTGCACCGGCCGCGCGTCCTCGGCGATGTCGCCGTCGATCGGGAGTTCGCCGTGCGGGTCGTGCGCGGGGGCGGGCGTGGTCATCGCGTCCACGATAGACCCGAGGAGTCGAATCGGAGCCCAGGGGGTTCCGGCCCCGAAGCGCCGCCCGTACGATGGATCCCATGACGCGGAAAACGCTTTCCGATCTGGCCGACCTCATCGACGGAGCCCGGCCGGCACGGTCGGTGATGCGCCTGCTCGCCCGCCGGCCGGGGCGCATGATCGTGGCCGTCCTGGCCTTCGCGGCAAAGGAGATTCCGCTGTGGTTCCTCCCGGTGATCACGGCCGCCGTCATCGACATCGTCGCGGGGCGCGGCCAGGTCTCCGACGTCATCTGGTGGTTCGTCGTGGCCGCCGTCCTGCTCCTGCAGAACTATCCGAACCACATCCTCTACACGCGCAGCTTCATGACCGTCGTCCGCGACACCGGCGCCGATCTCCGCAACGCGCTCGCCGAACGGCTGCAGACCCTGTCGATCGGCTACCACACGCGCATCAGCTCCTCGATCGTGCAGACCAAGGTGGTCCGCGACGTCGAGAACGTCGAGCTCATGCTGCAGCAGGTGACGCATCCGCTCCTCTCCGCGACCATGGTCATGATCGGTGCCGTCACGATGACCGCGATCGCCGTCCCGCAGTTCCTGCCGGTCTACGCCCTCGCCGTGCCGATCGCCATCGGCATCCGCTATGCCATGCGCCAGCGCTCCCACGCCCGCAACGCGGTGTTCCGGCGCGAGGTCGAGACGTTGTCGGCGCGCGTGGGCGAGATGGCGTCGCTCATCCCCGTCACGCGTGCGCACGGGCTCGAGCAGACCGCCGTCACGCGAGTCGCGACGGGCGCGGACGGCGTGCGTCGAGCCGGCCTGCACCTCGACATGCTCAACGGCCACGTCGCGTCCGTGTCGTGGGTCGCGATGCAGCTGCTCGGGGTGGGGTGCCTCGTGCTCGCCGCGATCTTCTCGCTCACCGGCCTCCTGCCGATCACCCCGGGTGAGGTCGTCCTCCTGTCGACGTATTTCACGCTGCTGACGCAGGGCCTCACGCAGCTCCTCATGCTGATCCCGGTCGGCGCCCGCGGTCTCGAGTCGGTGCGTTCGATCGCAGAGGTCCTGCAGGAGCCCGACCTGGAGCAGAACGCCGGCAAGCGCCGGGTCGACGCGGTCGTCGGTGAGCTCACCCTCGCGCACGTGTCGCATCGCTATCCCGGCGCGCACGAGGACGCGGTGCACGCCGTCGACCTCCGCATCCCCGCCGGGGCGACCGTCGCCTTCGTGGGATCATCCGGTTCGGGCAAGTCGACGATGCTGAACCTCATCCTCGGCTTCCTCCGGCCGACGGCGGGCGGCATCCTCGTCGACGGGCAGGACATGCAGGAGCTCGACCTGCGCACCGTCCGCCGGTTCGTCTCGGTCGTCCCGCAGGAGTCCGTCCTGTTCGAGGGGACGATCCGCGAGAACGTCGCCTACGGGCTCGGCGACGTCGACGACCAGCGCATCGAGCGCGCGCTCCGCGACGCGAACGCGTGGAGCTTCGTCCAGGATCAACCGCAGGGCTGGGACACCGTCGTCGGCGAGCGCGGCGCCCGGCTGTCGGGTGGTCAGCGACAGCGGCTCGCGATCGCTCGCGCGCTCATCCGCGATCCGCGCATCCTGCTGCTCGATGAGGCCACCAGCGCACTCGACCCCGAGTCGGAAGAGCTCGTGAAGGATGCCCTCAGTCGCCTCATGACGGGACGCACCACCCTGGTCGTCGCCCACCGCCTGTCGACCGTGCGGCAGGCCGACGTCATCGTCGTGCTGGAACGGGGCGAGATCGTCGAGCGCGGCTCGCACGACGAGCTCCTCGAACGCGGCGGTCGCTACGCGCAGCTGCACCTGACCCAGGCGGGGCTCGCGTGAGGGAGGTCTACCGGGATCCGGTCTACGACGGGGCGACCGATCCGCTCGTCGTGATCGACGACGCCGGTCGTTGGTGGATGTTCTACACTCAGCGCCGCGCGACGCACCCCGACCCCGGCGCCGGTGTCGCCTGGGTGCACGGCAGCCGCATCGGCGTCGCACGTTCGACCGACGGCATCCGCTGGTCGTACGCCGGAACCCTCGAGCCGACCACCGACGGGCTGGGCATGGATGCCGAGGGCCCGCCCCCGAGCACGGATCGCACCCATTGGGCGCCCGAGGTCGCGCACGACGGCATCGGCTGGCGGATGTACCTCACCGAGATCGACGGGGTCCCCGACCAGTGGCCGGGGTACGCCCGTCACATCGTCGAGTACCGATCCGCCGACCTCGCCCGCTGGCACCGGATAGGCCCGATCACCCTCGACAGCGACCGCGTCATCGATGCAGCGGTCGCGCGGACTCCCGACGGCCGGTGGCGGCTCTGGTACAAGGACGAGGCCGCCGATTCGGTGACGAAGGTCGCGGTCTCCGCCGACCTCGCGACGTGGCGGTCGGAGGGCACCGCGATCGGCGGTCGGCCCCACGAGGGGCCGACGGTGTTCGAGCTCGACGGCTCCTGGTGGATGATCGTCGACGAGTGGCGCGGCATGGGGGTGTACCGCTCGACCGATGCCGTCGCGTGGCAGCGGCAGGGTGGGGCGGATGCCGTCATTCTCGGCGCGGGGGCCGTGCCGAGCTCGGGCTTCGGCCACCACGGGGCACCGGTGCGCGAGAACGGCAGGATGTGGTTCTACTTCTTCACGCACCCGGGGGTCCCCGACGAGCGGCGCAGCGTCGTCTTCCGGGCGGAGCTCGTGGTGCGCGACGGGGAATTGTTCGTCATCTAGTCCGGCAGGCGGTCCCCGATCCGTACGCCGGACCGCTGACGGGTAGCCTGGGACCGGTCACAGCTTTGCTCTTGAAAAACGTTTCAACCCCGACTACAGTGCAAGGCAAGCGCTTTCCCGCGGACTCCGGTCCGCCGCACCAGGAATGCCAGATCACGGACCATGACGTCCACCAGCACTCGCAACACGGACGTTCGAGAGAGGACAAAGATGTTCATCAGCAAACGCGCGCTCGCCGCCGTCGCCCTCGCGACCGGCTCGGCCATCGCCCTCGCAGGCTGCGCCGGTTCGCCGGAGCCCGCAGGCACCTACGACCCCGACGAGAAGGTCTCGATCGATCTCGCGTTCTGGGGCAACGACGTCCGCGCCGATCTGTACAACAAGGCGATCGAGGCGTTCAACGAGAAGTACCCCAACATCACGGTCAACACGAGCTTCCTCGCCTTCCCCGAGTTCTGGGAGAAGCGGCAGACCGAAGCGGCGGGTAAGAACCTCCCCGACGTCATGCAGTTCGACTACTCCTACCTGCGTCAGTACTCCGAGAACGGTCTCCTTCTCGACCTCGACCCGTACCTGGGCGGCATCATCGAGACAGATCCACTGCCGCAGAACATCCTCGACATCGGCGTCGTGAACGACACGACGTACGGCATCGCGACATCCACGAACGCGTGGGGCCTGTTCACCAACCCCGTCCTGCTCGAGCAGGCGGGCGTCGACGAGTTCGCCGGTGGTTCCTGGGACGACTACACCGCCTGGATGAGCGAGATCACCGACGCCAGCGGTGGCGAGTTCTGGGGCGGCAGCGACTACACCGGCCGCATCCAGAACTTCGAACTGCAGCTGCGCTCGGAAGGAGGCGAGCTCTTCACCGAGGAGGGCGAGCCCGGCTTCGACGAGGCACGGCTGAAGGCGTTCTGGGAAGAGGGTCAGTCGATCCGCGACGGCATCGGCGTCCCGCAGCAGACCGTCGAGGAGGCCCTCCCGCTGGGCGGGTTCGACACGGCGCTGACCGCGAGCGAGCTCACCTGGGACAACTTCGGCGCCGGCTACCTCGGCAACCTCGGCGCGGACTACACCGAGCTCGGTCTCGTCGCTCCGCCGGTCACGGAGGAGGGCGCGAAGGACCTGTACCTCAAGCCTTCGATGCTGCACTCGATCGCCGCGAACACCGATGAGCCCGAGGCGGCTGCGACGCTCGTGAACTTCCTCGTCAACTCGCCCGAGTCGGGCGAGATCTTCGGAACCAACCGAGGCCTCCCCGCCTCCGAGACCGCCCTCGCCGCCGCGGAGCTCGACCCGCTCAGCCAGCAGGTCAAGGACTACGAGGCGTCCATCGCCGACCGTCTCGGCGACGCTCCTCCCGTTCCGATCGTGGGGTATGGCACCCTCGAGGAGAAGTTCCGTCAGCTCGGAGTGGAGCTGAACTTCGGCACCACGACCGTCGATGACGCCGTCTCGCAGTTCTTCACCGAGATGGACGTCGTCCTCAACCAGTGACCGACCGGGGTCCGGATGCCGCGGCATCCGGACCCCGCATCGTCCGACCGTCCCGATACCTGGAGCAGCCCGTGAGCACCACCGCGACGAGGGTCATCGTCACCGGCGAGAAGCGACGTCGCACCCTCGCGAACAGCCGCCGACCCGAGGACCTCGACCGTCCCACCCAGCGTTCGCGCGCCCGACGCGAAACTCTCGCCGGCTACGGCTTCTTGATCCCGTGGCTCGTCGGATTCTTCGGACTGACGATCCTGCCGATGGCGTACTCGCTCTACCTGTCGTTCACGCGATACAACATCTTCCAGCCGCCGCGCTGGATCGGATTCGACAACTACGTCCGGCTGTTCACGAATGACCCGCAGTTCATCCAGTCCGCGCAGATCACGCTGGTCTACGTCCTGGTCGGCACGCCGATCACCCTGCTCGCTGCCCTGCTCGTGGCGATGCTGCTGAACTTCCGCGACAAGGGTGCCGGATTCTTCCGTTCCGCTTTCTACGCTCCCTCGCTCATCGGCGGATCGGTCTCGGTCGCGATCGTCTGGCGGGCGATGTTCGGCTCCGACGGCCCCGTCGACTCATCGCTGTCGTTCCTCGGTATCGACCTCGGCGGCTGGATCGGCAACCCGAGCCTCGTCCTCCCCGCGATGATCATCCTGTCGATCTGGCAGTTCGGCGCGACGATGGTCATCTTCCTGGCCGGACTGAAGCAGATCCCCAAGGAGCTGTACGAGGCCGCGGAGATGGACGGCGCCGGTGCCTGGCACCGGTTCCGCGCCGTGACGCTGCCGATGCTGTCGCCGGTCATCTTCTTCAACCTGCTGCTCGGTCTGATCGGGGCGTTCCAGGTGTTCGCGTCGGCATACATCATCTCCAACGGCTCGGGCGGCCCCGCGGGCATGACGAACTTCGTCACGCTCTATCTCTACAAGCGCGGCTTCGCAGACGGTCAGATGGGCTACGCGGCCGCCATCGCGTGG
This sequence comes from Microbacterium oleivorans, assembly GCF_023715745.1. GTDB lineage: Bacteria > Actinomycetota > Actinomycetes > Actinomycetales > Microbacteriaceae > Microbacterium > Microbacterium oleivorans_D. The sequence continues at coordinate 43,591 of NZ_JAMBOV010000004.1, forward strand.
GTCCTGCTCGTCGTCGTCGCGATCATCGCCTTCATCCTCTTCCGCACCCAGCGTTCCTGGGTGCACTACGCCGGAGACAACCGATGAGCACCTCCAACGTCACCACGACCTCCGGCGCGGCATCGACGCCCGTCTTCGCCGCGCAGCAGGTCATCGCGAACCCGCCGCGTCGCCGCGTGAAGCGCAAGACGTGGCAGACGGTCATCTGGCTCGTCGTGCTCGTCGCGCTGACGGCTCTCGTCCTCTACCCGCTCGTCTGGCTGGCGGTCTCGACGCTCAAGCCGAACTCGGAGTTCGGGCAGAATTCGGGACTCATCCCGAACTCACCGTCGTTCGACAACTACACGAAGGTCTTCGAGGGCATTGCGGGTGTGCCGCTGCTCCAGTTCTTCTGGAACTCGCTCATCCTTGCCGTCGCGGCGGTCGTCGGCACGGTTCTCTCCAGCGCCCTGGCCGCCTACGCGTTCGCCCGCATCCAGTTCAAGGGTCTCGGCATCCTGTTCGCGGCGATGATCGGCACGCTGCTGCTGCCGTTCCACGTCGTGATCATCCCCCAGTACATCCTGTTCAACAACCTGGGGCTCGTCGACACGTTCTGGCCGCTGATCCTGCCGAAGTTCCTCGCCACCGAGGCGTTCTTCGTCTTCCTCCTCGTCCAATTCATGCGGCAGATGCCGAGGGACATGGATGAGGCGGCGCGCATCGACGGCGCCGGCCACGTCCGCATCTTCTGGGCGATCATCCTGCCGCTGGTCAAGCCCGCGCTGATCACGTGCGCGATCTTCGCGTTCATCTGGTCGTGGAACGACTTCCTCGGGCCGCTGCTGTACCTCACGAGCCCCGAGAACTACCCGCTGCCGATCGCGCTGCGCCTCTACAACGACCAGTCCTCGACGAGCGACTTCGGTGCGACCGTGACGGCCTCGTTCCTCGCACTGGTCCCAGTGCTGCTGTTCTTCCTCGTGTTCCAGCGCTTCCTCGTCGACGGCGTCGCGACCCAGGGTCTCAAGGGCTGATCACCGTGGCGGGGATCCGTGCACAGCGGCGCGCCGAGCGCGCGGCGGTGCGCGCCGACCGCTCGGGGAGCGGCCCCGTCCTCGAGGAGCGTCCTCCGGCGAGGTTCCCCGGTGCCGCGGCGAAGTTCGCGCTGTTCGGCGAGGTGCTCCTGGTCGGACTGCTCGTCCTGCTCGTGGGCGCGCTCGTCGTGACCCTTCCGGTGGCCTTGGCCGCAGGCATCCGTCACCTCGGTCGGTTCGTCGCGGCGGAGGACTCCCGACTCGGCCTGTTCTGGCGCGACGTGCGCGCCGGGATCACGGGCGGGAGCCTCGTCGGGCTGGTCTCCGTCGTGATCGCCGCCGTTCTGGCTGTCGACATCCTGCTCGCCCGCACCGGCATGCTCCCGGGCGGGGTCGTGGTCGAGGCCGTCGGATGGGCGGGACTCGCCGGCCTGTCCGTCGCCCTGCTCGTCGCCGCGGGCGCCTGGGCCCCCGCGTCCGGCTGGCGAGAAGCGGTCCGGAGCGTCCCGGTGATCGTCCGGGATGACGTGCGGGGGCTCGCCTTCTACGTCGCGGCCGTCGCGTTGGCCGTCATCCTGACGTGGATGCTGCCGCCGCTGCTGCCCGCTGCCTTGGGGTGCGCGGTGCTCGCCGTCGTAGCGGTGCCGCACCGCCGCCGCTGACTCAGCGCAGGCGGCGGACCGTGACGGTCGCTCGGCCGGGTGTCGTGCCGGTCAGATAGAGACGGGGTCCGCCGAGTGCATCGGTGCCGCCCAGGTAGTCGTAATCCTCGCCGGGAAGGTATCCCGCGGCCGCGGACGCTCCCGTACCCGGCCCGACCTCGATCGCGTCCGCCCCGACGCGGTACCGCGCGGATCCCGAGGCGAGGACGACGGTGTCGCCGGCGGTAGGGGTGACCCCCTCGAAGGCGCCGCCCGCGCGGAACGCGAACTCGAGGTTCCACGCGCAGATCGGACCGTCCGTCTCGATCGTCAGCCGGGCGCCGTCCTCGGTCGGGGCGATCTCGATCCGGGTGTCGAGCGGCACCTCGTGCCGCGGGCGCTCGTCGAACGACATCGCGGCGGAGAAGCGCCCCTCGTCGACGACGCGGTAGTCCCCGTCCGGGCGGCGGCGCGCGGCATCCAGCGGCCCAAAGTACGCGGGCGACAGGTGCTCCTCGAGCACGATCCGGTCGTCGGCGATCGTCATCCGGTCGGCGCGGAACGGTCCCAACCCGAAGAAGTGACGTGACAGGCGCACGGACTCGAGCACGGCGTCGCCGGCGAACATGCGGAGGAACGTGGGGTTGCTCGCCAGCCCCGACCGGATGCGCCGGGCGACGGCGTAGTCGGACCCGCCGAAGACGGTCAGCGTGCGGTCGGGTGTGCGGTCGACGACGAGCCCGGACACCGGCCATGCGTGTCGCGCCCGCCTGGCGGGCGCGACCGAGGAGGGCAGCGGCTCGCGCAGCGCCGGGTGCAGCAGCATGTCGGCGAGCGCGGTCTGCGGATCGATGACCGGAGCGGATGCCGCGACCCGTGCCGCCCACGCGAAGTCTTCGCGCCCCGTCTCGAGGGCGAGCCGGCGGTAGTGCAGCGCGTAGGGCGCGAGCGGGAAGGCCGGCTCGCGCTGATCCTGCCGCCGGGAATGCACGGTCTCGACCGACCCGTCGGGGTGGATCAGTCCGAGCGTCGCCTCGAGATTCCGCGCGACGACCTCGCGGAGCTCGGGGAGGTCGAGGACGTCGGCGATGACGAGCAGCGAGGGGTTCGAGACGTACACGGCGTAGTTGGCGCTGCGCTCGGAGTACAGGCCGTCGGCGTCGATGTCGACGCCCTCGGCCAGCCACTCCCGGGCACGCGCTTCGAGCCGTTCGTCCGGACGGTGCCGATGCAGTCGGACGAGGGCGGCGCTGAGCTCCCACCGGTGGTTCGGGGTGTGGACGCCGCCCGCGAGCATCGCGGGAGCCGCTCGATCGGCGATGCCGCCGAGGATCTCGGCGACCCGGTCGAGTCGGGTATCGCCCGAGCGGCGCGCGAGCTCGAGGATGTCGCCGAGGTCGTTGATCGTGAAGCCCGTGTCGGGCGGCGATTCGACGTTGTCGCCGCCGAGGAACAGGCCCGTCGGCGACTGCAGGTCGTGCAGAACCCGCGCGTACGTCTCGGCGAGCCCAACCACGGCGGGGGAGCCGGCGAACGCCGATGCCGGCTCGAGGAAGACCGCCACGAGCAGTTTCGCGCGGCGCATCGATTCGCGGTGCGGGCCGAGCCCGGCACCGGACACGTCCGTCGACGCCTGCAGGAGCGACGCCGTCTCGGCATCCGCCGCGGCGATCACATCGGCGACGAACGTGTCGGTCTGGTCGAGGGTCATGACATCTCCGGTCGGTGCAGGCGGGCGCGCAGGGTGACGACCTCGAAGGCGCGCAGATCGAGATTCACGATGGTCTCGTCCTCGAGTCGCGCCGCCTCCGCACGGCCGCGCCCAGGGGTCTCGACGAGGTCGCACACCTCGAGCGACGCGACGGGCAGATCGAACCGGAGGATGCCGCCGGTGCGGGCTCCCCGCTGCTCGAACACCCGCACGATGAGGTCGCTGCTGCCGTCGGCGGCGAGCTTGACGGCCGAGACGACCAGACCCGCCACCGTGCTCGTGACGAGCGGGGGGACGGCCTCGGCGCCGGTGACCGCGCGCAGGGGGGAGCCGACGAGCGAGCCCCAGCGGGCGGCATCCGTCGTCGTCTCGGCGGGCGCGAAGACCGAGGTGAACTCGTGCACGCCCTGATCGGCGTCGGGGTCGGGGAACATCGGGGCGCGCAGCAGCGACTGGCGCACCGTCGTGACGGTGCCGTGCTCGTCGGTCGTCCGCGTCGCGTCGTGGCCGTACACCCCGTCGTTGACGATCGCGGCGCCGGTTCCCGGCTCGCCGACGTGGACCCAGCGATGGGCGCAGACCTCGTAACGCGCCTCGTCCCACGAGGTGTTGGTGTGCAGCGGACGCCGGACGTGACCGAACTGGGTCTCGTAGGCGGCATCCGGCGCATGCACCGCGACGGGAAAGGCGATCTTGAGCAGCCGGTGCCGCTCGTGCCACTCGACACGGGTGCGGATCCGGACGGCGCCGCCCTCGGGGTGGATGTCGATCCACTGCTCGGCGGTGCCGTTGGGCAGGGGGTGCGCGACATGCACGACACCCTCGTCCGTCAGGGTCGCCGTGCCGCCGTCGACGTCGGTGGTCGACAGCCGGTAGGCGGCGTCGAGCTCCCACGCATCCCACTTCGACGGGGCGTCCACGTGCAGCTGCAGCAGACCGCCGCGCCGACCGGCGGGGATCAGCTCCCGGCCGGTCGCGAGCTCGCGCACGCTGCGCAGCGTTCCGTCGGGTCCGACGAGGACGTCGATCACGTCCGAGCGCAGCCGGAAGCCGCCGTCGACCGCCTCGGCGGAGGCGACTGCGGGCTGCGGTGCCGGTCCCGCAGCGCCTGCCGCGGTCCCGCCCGCCGTGACGGCGGCGGGGTTGAGCACGAGGCGCGTGGAACCGTCGCCCACGAGGGCGGCGACGGCATCCGCGATGATGCGCTCGAGCCGCTCCGTGGTCTCGGCGTGCGAGCGCTCGGCCTCGCGATGCACCCACGCGATCGCGCTGCCCGGGAGGATGTCGTGGAACTGCAGCAGCAGCACCTCGCGCCAGAGCTCGTCGAGCTCGGCGGAGGGGTACGGGAGGCCGCGGCGCAGGGTGGCCGCCGCACTCCAGTGCTCCGCCTCGACGAGGAGCGCCTCATTGCGACGGTTGCCCCGCTTCGTGCGCATCTGGGAGGTGTAGATGCCGCGGTGGAACTGCAGGTACATCTCGCCCGACCAGACCGGCGGGTCGACGGGCTCGGCGGCCGCCTCGAGGAAGAAATCGCGCGGCGTCCCGAATGAGACGGTGGGCGAGCCCTCCAGGTCCGCCTGGAGGCGCGCGTCGGTCATCATCTCCCGCGTCGGCCCGCCGCCGCCGTCGCCGAAGCCGAAGGGCATCAGCGACCGGGTGCTGCCCGCGTGGTCGGCGAAGTTGCGGACGCTGCGGGCCAGCTCGGTCGGACGCATGTCGCCGCTGTAGGTGTTGTTCGGCGGGAAGTGCGTGAAGATCCGGGAGCCGTCGAGACCCTCCCACACGAAGGAGTGATGCGGCATCGTGTCGACGTCGTTCCAGCACATCTTCTGCGTGAAGAACCACTCCAGCCCGGCGCCGCGCAGCAGCTGCGGGAGCCCGGCGGGGAAGCCGAAGGAGTCCGGCAGCCAGCCGACGTCGCTGCGGGCGCCGAAGTGCTCCTCGAAGAAACGGGTGCCGGCGAGCAGCTGACGAGCGAGCGACTCGCCCGACGGCATGTTGACGTCGGACTCGACCCACATGTTGCCGACCGGGATGAACCGTCCCTCGGCGACGCGGGCTTTCACGCGCTCGAACAGCTCGGGGTCGCTGCGCCGCACCCACTCGAAGTGCTGCGCCGACGAGCTGACGAAGACGGCGTCGGGGTCGGCGTCCATGAGCTCGAGCACGTTGGCGAACGTGCGGGTGACCTTGCGCACCGTCTCGCGGCTCGGCCAGAGCCACGCCGAGTCGATGTGCGCGTGCCCCGTGGCCGTGATGCGATGAGCGGATGCCGCAGCCGGCGCCGCGAGCAGGGGAGCGAGGATGCCGCGGGCGGCGGCCGCGCCCGCCGTCGGGGCGTCGGGGTCGACCGCGTAGAGCGCGCGCTCGAGACCGTCGAGGATGCGCGCCCGGCGCGGGTCGGAGTCTGTGAGCTCCCGGGCGAGACCGGCGAGGACGATGACTTCGCGGCGGAGGCGCTCGACGGTCTCGTCGACGAGGCGCACCTCCATGCGACCGAGGCGGTACAGCGGCTCGGCCCCGGCGGTCGCGGGGTCGCCGAGGGGCGTCGGGGCGAAGGCGAGAGGGCTCTTGAAGTCGTCGCCACCGGAGAGATCGGGGTTGGCGGCGGCCTCGACCGTGAATGCGAGGCGCTCGCCGGGAGCGCTCGTGACGGGCACGTGGTGGTTGCGGGGCTCCAGACCCTTCACGACGACGCCGCCGTGGGTGCGGACGAGGCCTTCGCACTGGAAGCCCGGCTTGGCCTGCGAGAAGCCGAGGTCGAGTGACAGCTCGATGCGTCCGTCCCGAGCGGCCCACTCCGCAGGGACCTCGCCCTCGACCCTGAACCACGTCGTGCCCCAGGCGCGGCCCCAGCGGTGTGCGGTCTCGACGGGGGTGAAGATGGCGTCCCGCTGCATCCGTTCGACGGACACGGGCTCGCCTGGCAGGTCCCCGCGGTCGGGGACCTGCCAGGCCGACACCGCGAGGGGACGGCGGTCAGCGACGACCGCCTCATCGAGGTATTCCCCGATGAAGCGGTCGACGCGTTCCAGGACGAGGTGATCCCGCGAGGGCATCAGTCCTTCAGTCCCGCGTTGATGTTCGACGAGGTCACGTACTTCTGGAACACCAGGTAGAGAGCGACCAGCGGGAGCATCGACAGGACGGATGCCGACAGGAGGATCGTCCACTCGATGTTCTCGGCTCCCACCAGCGCACGCAGGGCGATCTGCAGCGTGAACTGGTCGGGGTCGCCGAGGATGATGAGCGGGAAGATGTAGTCGTTCCAGCGCCACTGGAAGGACATGATGCCGAGCGTCAGAGCGATCGGACGCGCGAGCGGCAGCATGATGCGGAAGAAGATGCCGTACTCGCTGGCGCCGTCGATGCGCGCTGCCTGCATGAGCTCGTCCGGGACGGTGAGGAAGAACTGCCGGAACATGAACACACCGGTCGGGGTGACGATCGAGGGGATGATCACACCGGCGAGCTGGTTGTAGAGCCCGAGGTCGCGGACGACGGTGAACATCGGGTTCAGGATGACCTCGCCCGGGAGCATCGTCATCGAGAGGATGAACAGCCCCAGCACGCTCAGCCAGGGGTTCTTGTACTTCGCGAGCGCGTAGCCGGTCGTGGCGCAGAGGAACACGGTGAGCACCGTCGACACCGTGGCGACGATCGCGGTGTTGACGAAGTACCGCGCGAAGTCGATGCGGTCGAGCGCGGCGGAGTACCCGTCGAGCGTCCACTCCTTCGGGAAGAAGGAGAGCGGGTAGCTGAATAGCTCGCTTCCGGGCTTGAACGAGGACAGCAGGAACCACGCCAGCGGGAACAGCATGAGCAGCGCCAGCACCCACAGGAGGGTGGTGGGCACCACCGCGCGACGGCGCAGGTTCTTGGCTCGCCGGCGTCGCTCGTAGCGCTGGGTCTGCTTCTCGTCGGGGACCGTGACGGCGTAGGTGGTCACCATGTGTTGCTCCTCCGGCTGATGCGCAGCTGGATGAGCGCGATGATCATGAGGATCACCAGCAGGATCATCGACGCCGCACTGGCGTAGCCGATCTCGGATCGGGCGAAGCCGGTCTCGTAGATGTATTGGACGATCAGTCGGTTCTGTGTGCCGGGGCCGCCGCCGTTGAGCGACTGGATGAGCGCGAACTCCTTCATGTGCCCGAGCGTGGACAGCAGGACCACGAGCACGGAGGTCGGCGCGATGGACGGCAGGGTGATGTGCACGAAGCGCTGCCAGCCGTTCGCCCCGTCGAGCTCCGCGGCCTCGTAGTAGGACTGCGGCACGTTGTTGAGCGCGGCGACGAACAGGAGCATGTTGAAGGCGGCGCCTCCCCAGGACGAGGCGACGATCACGACCAGGAGCGACAGGTCGGCGCTGGACGACCAGGGCAGGCGCTCGCCGCCGAGCGTGCTGATGATGAAGTTGACGAACCCGAAGTTCTCGCCGAACATCCACCGCCAGATCACACCGGTGACGATGGGCGAGACGAGCCAGGGCAGGAAGAAGATGATGCGCGCGGCGGTCTTGCCGCGGGCGTGGGTCGCGTTGATCGCGACGGCCATCGCGAGCGAGAGCGCGTAGCTCAGCGGGACCGAGAAGAGCGCGAAGACGAAGGTGCGCCCGAGAGCCCCGTAGAAGTCCGGGTCGCCGAGGAGCTCGCTGTAGTTGTCGAGGCCGACGAAGGTGAAGTCGCCCCAGCCTCGGTAGTCCGTGAGCGAGTACGACAGCCCGAGGACGCCGGGCCAGAGGAAGAACAGGGCGAACAGCGCGGCCGTGACGATGGTGAACAGGAACGGCGCCATCCGGTACCGGCCGAAGACACGCTTGCGGCGGGGGCGGAGGGGCGCGCCGGGCGCCCCCGCCGTGGGGGCGGAGGCGTCCGGCGTGATGGTTGCAGTCATGCTGTTTTCCCTTGGGGGGATCAGTTCATCTGATCGGTGGAGATCGTGTTGATGTTCTCGACGGTCTGCTCGAGCGTCTGCTCGCCGTTGAGGTACTTCACCGTCTCATCCTTCAGCGGCTCGCTGTCGATGGCGATGCCCGTGTAGCTGTTCTTCAGGGCGTCGACGGTCTGGCGCGCCGCGATCTCGGGCGACTCGGCGATCTCACCGTTGTACATGTCGAAGGCGTACGCGTCGTCCTTGTACTCGATGTCGAGGCCCTCGAGGGCGGGCAGGCAGCCCGAGATCTCGCAGTACTCGGTGTAGTTCTCCGGCTGGTACATCCACTTCACGAAGTCGAGCGTCTCCTGCTCGACGCCCGTGCCGTCGTAGGCGACGATCCAGCTGGCGGCACCGTAGTTCGTCGACCGGACGGGCTGCTGCGGAAGCGGCACGGAGACCCACTCGAAGTCCTTGATGTTGGCCTGGAAGTCGGCGATCTGCCAGACGCCCGACATGTAGCCGGCCACGCGGCCGCTCTTGAAGGTGGCGCTGGGGTCGTCGCCGGCGGCCCAGACGGCCTTCGGCAGGAAGCCGTCGTCGTTCAGCTTCTTGAAGTACTCGAGCGCCTCCGCACCCTCGTCGTCCAGCGCCCAGGTGCCGTCGGACTGCTCGGTGACGCCCTGGCTGCCGAACTCGAAGAGGAATGCGCGGAGGCGGTGCGCGGAGCCGTCGATGACGCCGCCGAACTCGGCATCCGTCTTGTCGACGACCTCGGAGGCCTTCTCGACGTACTCGTCCCACGTCCACTGCTGGTCGAGCGAGGTCGGGTACTCGACGCCTGCCTCGTCCCAGAGGGTCTTGTTGAGGAACATGCCGACTCCGGTGAGGGTGGTCGGAAGCGCCTTGACCTTGCCGTCCGCGGGGTCCTCGACACGCAGGGCGGGGATGACCTGCGCCTCTTCGGCGATGTCGGTGAGGTCGAGCATGCGGGCGGTCCACGCCGGGTCGGCGTCGGGCGCCGCGGCGAGCGCAGGGAGGTCGTTGGCCTGCGACGCGGTGCGGAGGCGGGTGCGGAGGTCGTCGCCGGGAACCTCGACGACCTTGACCTTGACGCCGGTCTCCTCCTCGTACTTCTTCGCGAGCATGGCGTAGCCGCCACCCTGCGCGGCGTCGCCCGACTGGACGAACTCGAGGGTGACGTCTTCGCCGTCACCGCTGCCGCCGCCGTTCGACGACGAGCAGCCGGCGAGCACGAGAGCGCCCACCGCTGCGGCGATGACTGTGGCGGTACGGATGGTGCGGGAACTCTTCACTGCTTCTCCTTCGCATGCGCTCGTCGGTGAGCGCGGGGTGAGTCATGAGCGGGTCAACCGGGCATTTGTCGGCATGTCATGACAAGGGGTGCTCATAAGGTAACCCCGAGAGTGTTTCGCGGCAAGCGCTTACCTGTGTCGGATATGTAACGTCTTAGCGACAACCCCCTCCATCCTCTCCCGAGAGGTGCCGCCGCACCGCATCCGAGCGTCCTTGCGCAAACGACGACCCGATGACACACTGAGGGGAAAGCGCTTACCCGCATTCGGGCGGGCCCACGCCGCGCGGAGAACCAGACGAAGGACCACACCGTGTCAGAGACGACCATCACCGCACCCGCCTCGGCGGCTGCTCCCGCCGCCCCCGCCGTCCGCGAGATCGGCATCATCATGAACGGCGTCTCGGGCCGCATGGGGTACCGCCAGCACCTCGTGCGCTCCATCCTCGCCATCCGCGAGCAGGGCGGCATCGAACTGCCCGACGGGTCGAAGGTCACGGTGAAGCCGCTCCTCGTGGGCCGCAGTGAGGCGAAGCTCACCGAGCTCGCCGCCAAGCACGGCATCGAGGACTACACGACCGACCTCGACGCCGCCCTCGCCGACCCGCGCTGGGAGATCTACGCCGACTTCCTCGTCACGAAGGCGCGCGCCACGGCGCTGCGCAAGGCCATCGCCGCCGGGAAGACGATCTACACCGAGAAGCCGACCGCCGAGTCCCTCGAAGAAGCACTCGAGCTCGCGAAGCTCGCCGCCGAGGCGGGTGTCAAGACGGGCGTCGTGCACGACAAGCTCTACCTGCCCGGCCTGCAGAAGCTGAAGCGCCTCATCGACTCCGGCTTCTTCGGCCGCATCCTCTCCGTCCGCGGCGAGTTCGGCTACTGGGTCTTCGAGGGCGACTGGCAGCCCGCGCAGCGCCCCTCGTGGAACTACCGGGCCGAGGACGGCGGCGGCATCATCGTCGACATGTTCCCGCACTGGAACTACGTCCTCGAGAACCTCTTCGGCAAGGTCGACTCGGTCTACGCCCAGGCTGCGGTGCACATCGCCGACCGCTGGGACGAGAAGGGCGAGCACTACACCGCGACGGCCGAGGACGCCGCCTACGGCGTGTTCGAGCTCGAGGGCGGCGTCGTCGCACAGATCAACTCGTCGTGGACCGTGCGCGTCAACCGCGACGAGCTCGTCGAGTTCCACGTCGACGGCACGCACGGCTCCGCCGTGGTCGGCCTGTTCGGTGCCAAGATCCAGCCGCGCAACGCGACGCCGAAGCCGGTGTGGAACCCCGACCTGGAGGACACGCACGACTACGACGCCGACTGGCAGGCCGTGCCGACCAACGACGTCTTCCTGAACGGCTTCCGTCAGCAGTGGGAGGAGTTCCTCGTCTCGTACGTCGAGGGCACCGACTACGAGTTCGACCTCCTCGCCGGCGCCCGCGGCGTGCAGCTCGCCGAGGCGGGCCTGCGCTCCAGCCGCGAGGGTCGCAAGATCGAGCTCGACGCGCTGTCGCTGGACTGATCGATGACCGATCTCACCCTGCTCTCGGGCGACGGCGCCCTCCGCCGCGTCCCGCTCGTCGACACGTCGGGGTACACGCGCCCCGAGGGGCCGCTGCGCAGCCGCGTCGCCTACGCGGCAGCCCACGTCGTTCCGAAGACGCACGCCGACAACACCCCCGGCCAGCCGGCCGACATCGACTGGGACGCGACGCTCGACTTCCGGCGCAACGTGTACTCGTGGGGTCTCGGCGTCGCCGACGCCATGGACACCGCCCAGCGGAACATGGGGCTGGATGCCGCGGCCACCCGCGAGCTGATCTCGCGCTCCGCCGAGGTCGCACGGGAGGAAGGCGGATCCGTCGCCGTCGGCGTGAACACCGATCACATCGACGAGGAGCAGATCACGCTCGACGAGGTCATCTCGGCGTACCTCGAGCAGCTCCACTTCACCGAGGAGCAGGGGGCGGGCCCGGTGCTCATGGCCTCGCGTCACCTCGCCCGCGTCGCGGAGAGCGCCGACGACTACCGCCGCGTCTACGACGCCGTGCTCTCGCGCGCGGCCGGCCCCGTCGTGCTGCACTGGCTGGGCACCGCGTTCGATCCGCAGTTGGCCGGCTACTTCGGCGCGGCCGACTGGCAGACCGCATCCGCCGTCCTGCTCGAGGTCATCGAGGCGAACGTCGACAAGGTCGCCGGGGTGAAGATGAGCCTGCTCGACGCGGCCTCCGAAGTCTCGGTGCGCGAGCGCCTGCCCGAGTCCGTCCGCATGTTCACGGGCGACGACTTCAACTACGTCGGCCTCATCGGCGGCGCCGACGTGCCGGACGCCCCGCAGCCGCCCCGGGATCCGGCATCCGCTCGGCAGCACTCGGACGCCCTGCTCGGTGCGTTCGCCGCGCTGACGCCGGTCGCCTCGGCCGCGATCCAGGCTCTCGATGCGAACGACCCAGCGCGCTATCTCGAGGTGCTCGCGCCCACGGAGGCGCTCTCGCGACAGATCTTCGCCGCGCCGACCTTCTATTACAAGACGGGCGTCGCCTTCCTCGCCTGGCTGAACGGTCACCAGCCCGCGTTCCAGATGGTCGGTGGTCTGCACTCCGCGCGCAGCCTGCCGCACCTGTCTCGGATCGTCGAGCTCGCGAACGAGGCGAAGGCGTTCGAACGTCCCGAGCTGGCCGCCCAGCGGTGGAACGGGATGCTGCGACTGAACGGTCTCGACGCGTGAGCGCCGTCGACCCGCGCCTGTCGATCAACCAGGGCACGATCAAGCACGCCGACCTCGCGACCGCGCTGCGTGTGACGGTCGAGGCGGGTGTGCAGTCCATCGGGCTCTGGCGCGAGCCGGTGCAGGAGGTCGGACTCGCGACGGCCGCGTCGATGCTGACCGATTCGGGCCTGCGGTTCTCGACGCACTGCCGATCGGGTTTTTTCACGATGCCCGAGGGGCCCGCGCGACGCGCGTCGATCGACGACAACCTCCTCGCCATCGACGAGGCCGCGACGCTCGCCGCCGCCGGCGCACCCGGCTCGGAGGCCGTGCTCGTGCTCGTGGCCGGCGGGCTTCCGGAAGGGTCCCGCGACCTCGTCGGCGCCCGCGAGCGGGTGCGCGACGCGCTCGGCGAGCTGGCGCCGCACGCCGCCGAGGCCGGGGTCACCCTCGCGATCGAGCCGCTGCATCCGATGTACGCGACCGACCGGTGCGTCGTCTCGACGCTCGGACAGGCGCTCGATCTGGCGGCGGACTTCGACCCGTCAGTCGTGGGTGTCGCCGTCGACACGTTCCACATCTTCTGGGACCCGGACGTCCTCGACTCGATCGCGCGCGCCGGCCGCGCGGGACGGATCGCGACGTACCAGGTGTGCGACTGGAAGACCCCGCTCCCGGCGGACGTCCTGCTGGGCCGCCACTACCCCGGCGACGGCGTCATCGATCTGGCGGGCCTCACCCGTGCGGTCATCGACACCGGATACCGGGGCGACGTCGAGGTCGAGATCTTCAATGCGGACGTATGGGCGACCGAGCCGCTCGAGGCGGTCCGACGGACGGCCGAGGGGTTCGCGGCATCCGTGTCGCCGTACCTCGGCGGTCGATGACGGGTCGCGACGGGCACGCCGACGGCCGCCCGTAGACTTCGCACCATGACGGACCGAACCTTGCGTCGACCGGGCCCTTCGAGCGCGGTGACCCTCGACGACGTCGCGCGCGAGGCGGGCGTCTCGCTCGCGACCGCATCACGCGCTCTCAACGGCTCGACGCGCAAGGTCGCGGACTCGTACCGCGTACGCGTCGAGGCAGCTGCGGCACGTCTCGGCTACACCGCCAACCTCTCGGCGCAGGCCACCGCGCGCGGGACCTCGGCGATCATCGCGCTGCTCGTGGCCGACATCGCCGACCCCTATTTCGGGCTCATCGCCTCGGGTGTCGCCCGGGGAGCGGATGAGGCGGGCCTCGTCGTCACGGTCGCGATCACCGAACGCGACCCGGAACGCGAGGTGCGCCTCGTCCGCGCGCTGCGCGGCCAGCGACCGCGCGGGCTCATCCTCGCCGCGTCGCGCACGTCGGCCGGCCCGACCCCCGAGCTGACCCGGGAACTGGACCTGCTCGGCGCGATGGGCGGTCAGGTCGTCGCCCTCGGGCCCGGCGCGGGAGGCGTCCGCTCGCTCGTGCTCGACAACCGCGCGGGAGCCGAGGCGCTCGGACGGGCGCTCGTCGACCGCGGCTACCGACGGGCGGTCGTCCTCGCCGCCGAGGAGGGGACCGCGACGAGCGACACCCGACTCGACGGCTTCCGCGACGGATTCACGGGCGGCGGGGGAGAGGAGCCCCGCGTCTATCGCGGCGGTTTCACCCGAGAAGCCGGGTACGAGACAATGACCCGCGCACTCGAGGACGGCGTCGAGGCCGGCACGGTCGTGTTCGGCATCAGCGACGTCGTGGCCATCGGCGCCCTCACGGCGATCCGCGCGGCGGGACGCACCGCGGGTGCCGACATCGCCCTGGCGGGCTTCGACGACATCCCCACGGGTCGCGACGTGACGCCCGCGCTCACCACCGTGCACGTTCCGCTCGAAGAGGTCGGATACCAGGCGTTCCGCGCAGCGACCGACGCCGAGTGGGAGCCGCATCCCGACGACCTCCGGCTCGACGTCCTGCTGCGCGAGAGCACCCCGCCGCGCGCATGAGTGTCGTCGTCGCCCTCGACAGTCTCAAGGGTTCGCTGCCTGCCGCCGCGGCATCCGTCGCGTTCGCGGCGGGATGGCGCGAGATCGACGCGGCGGCCGACATCGTCCTGCGACCGATGGCGGACGGCGGCGAGGGGACGCTCGACGCCTTCGCTGCGGCCGTCCCGGGAGCGGAGCGCCGGCCGGTGCGGGTGCGCGGCCCTCGCGGCTCCCTCGTCGACGCCGCCTGGCTGCTCCTGCCCGACGGGACGGGTGTCGTCGAGCTCGCGTCGACGAGCGGCATCGAGCTCCTCGGGGAGGACCGGCTGCCGTGGGACGCCGACACGACCGGCTTCGGTCAGACCATCGCCGCGGCGCTGGACGCGGGCGTCGATCGCCTCGTCCTCGGCATCGGTTCGTCCGCCTCGACCGACGGCGGGAGCGGGATGCTGCGCGCCCTCGGTGCGCGCTTGGTCGACGCCGATGGGCGCGACGTCCCCGCCGGTGCGCGCGGGCTGGCCGCCGTCTCGGCCATCGACTTCTCGCACCTGCGCACCCCGCCGCCCGGTGGCGTGACGGTACTCAGCGACGTGACGAACCCGCTCACGGGACCCGCAGGTGCGGCCGCCGTGTTCGGTCCGCAGAAGGGCCTGACCGCCGCTGACGTCGACGTGGTCGACGGCGTTCTCGAGCGTTACGCCGCCCGCATCGCCCGACGTGTCCCCGCCGCCGATCCGCTCCTTCCGGGTGCAGGAGCAGCGGGTGGGACCGGCTTCGCGCTCGCCGCCTGGGGCGCTGAGCTGGTGCCGGGCGCGCAGCGGATCGCCGACCTCGTCGATCTGGCGGGGGCGGTGGCCGCGGCCTCCCTCGCCGTCACGGGGGAGGGGTCCTTCGACGGACAGTCCGCCGCAGGCAAGGTCCCCGGCTTCGTGCACGGACTCGCCGCCGCCCACGGTGTGCCCGTCGCCGTCGTCGCGGGTCGCATTGGAGCGGATGCCGACACGTCGGGCTTCGTAGGCGCGATCTCGCTGACCGAGCTCGCGGGCAGCGCGGCCGCGTCGATGGCCGATCCGGCACGCTGGCTGACGGAGGCCGGACGCCTGCTGGCGGCACGGAGCACCTGACCGGAGGTCGTCCATGGCAGCCGACACGCGACCGGAACGACGGGCATGGTCCCGCGAGGACTGGGTCGCGTACGCCGACCGGCTGCTGGATGCCGCGCAGAGACACGCGTCGGCGGGTGGAGGTCGCATCCACTTCCCGGGTGCCGAAGGCGGCTACGGCCACGACATCGACGGCCTCGAGGGGTTCGCCCGCACGCTGCTGCTCGCCGGCTTCCGGATCGCGGGTGCGCGGGGTGAGGGCGTCGACGAGCTGCTCGATTTCGTGAGGAGGGGTGTCGCCGCCGGCGTCGATCCGGAGGCGCCCGACCGCTGGGTGCGCCCCGACGAGCACGGGCAGGCGAAGGTCGAAGCGGCATCCATCGCGCTCGTCCTGGACCTCACCCGGCCCTGGGTGTGGGACACGCTCGGCGCCGTCACGCAGCAGCGGGCGATCGCCTGGTTCGCGTCGGTCGTGGGCGACGACGGCTACCCCCGCAACAACTGGGTGTGGTTCCGGATCGTCGTGCAGACCTTCTTGCGATCGGTGGGTGGACCGTGGTCACCGGACGACATCGCGGCCGATCTCGCTTGCCACGACTCCTTCGTCCGCGAGGACGGCTGGCTCTCCGACGGCGACGACCGCTCGTACGACCACTACGTCGGGTGGGCGCTGCACACCTACCCGATCCTGTGGTCGCGGATGTCGGGGGCCGCGGACCTCGCCGCCGGCAGGACGGCCGGCGACATCGCCCGCCTCGACCGCTTCCTCGACGATGCGCTCGCTCTCGTCGGTGCCGACGGCTCGCCGCTCATCCAGGGGCGCAGCCTCATCTACCGCTTCGCGGCGGCCGCCGTCTTCTGGGTCGGGGTCATCGCGGAGGTGCCTTCCCACACGCCCGGCAGGCTGCGGCACGCCGCTGAGACCGTCGTCCGCCACTTCGCCGACCGAGGCGTCCCTGGTGCAGACGGCGTGCTGACGATGGGCTGGCACGGCCCGTGGCGCACGATGGCGCAGTCCTACTCGGGGCCCGGTTCGCCGTACTGGGCGGTCAAGGGGCTCATGGGTCTGATGCTGCCCGCCGACCATCCGGTGTGGACCGCCGATCCGCGGCCGCTGCCCGTCGCGGCGAGCGACGTCCTCCGTGCGATGGCGTCGCCGGGGTGGGTCGTCTCTGCCACCCGCGATGACGGGATCGTCCGCGTCGTCAACCACGGCACCGACCACGCACAGCCGGGCACCGTGTCGACCGACTCGCCGCTGTACACCCGCATCGGATACTCGACAGCGACCGCCCCGCTGCTCGACGTCCGGGCGTGGGCGGCGCCGCTCGAGCAGTCGGTCGTGCTGCGGGCACCCGACGGGCGGGTCACGCACCGCGCCGGGATGCTCCTGCGGGGCGTCCGGGTCGACGGCGTTCCGGGCGAGGAGGTGGGCGTGGCCTCGGCGGTCTGGGAGGCCCACTGGATCACGGCCGACTTCGCGACCCGCAATCACGGTCCGGGATTCGCGGGCACCGCCCGCCGTGCCGGGCGTCTGCGGGTGGACTCGCTCGTGCGGCGCGGCCTCGAGGTCCGCCTCGTCCGCGTCGAGGAACTCGCCGCGGGCGTCGCCCCGGAGGACGTACGCCTGCGCGTCGGCGGCTGGGCCGTGGCCGGTGACGACCCCGCGGCGCGGATCGGTGCGGCCGAGGCCGTCGCCGTCGCCGGTGCGCTGCGCAGCGGCATCCGCTCGCTCTCAGGAGGCACAGCGGAGGTGGTGACGCGGGCGGATGCCGGGCCGCTCGGCGCGCGCAGCGCGGTGCCCGTCGTCGACCTCGACGTGGCCGTCGGAGAGGTGGCGGCCGTCGTGGTGGACCTCCGGGGCGCGGGCCTGCCCGTCCGAACCGGGGTGTCCCTCCGATGCGTCGACGACGCGGTGGACGTCGTCTGGCCGGACGGCACCCGCACGCGGACGTCGCTCGCGCCCCCCGCAGGGGACTCATAGCATTCGTCCAGCTTCGTCACAACCCCGGGATATCGGGACGCACCCCTCTCTACAGTCGGCGACGACGCTTCGAGCGCAATCCGTTCGGGGCGTCGCACCGAATGTCATGCAGCACCACTTGTCTGCAGGGCCCGCGGCATCCGCCGCATCACACGGAGGGACAATCCCATGACCAGCTCACCCAACCGCCTCGTCGCCGTCATCTTCGGCGCCGTCTACATCCTCGTCGGGCTGCTCGGCTTCGCCGTCACGGGTGGCGTGGACTTCCTCGCCACCGATGGCGAGCTGCTGCTCGGCATCTTCATGGTCAACCCGCTGCACAACGTGGCGCACCTCCTCATCGGTGCAGCGCTGCTCATCGGCGGTCTGTCGAACGTCCGCGCCGCGAAGGGCGTCAACATCGTCGTCGGTGCCGCGTACCTGCTGCTCGGTGTCGTCGGCTTCTTCCTCGTGGGGACCGCCGCGAACATCCTGGCGCTGAACACGGCCGACCACTTCCTGCACCTGGCCAGCGCTCTCGTCCTGCTCGGCGTCGGCATCGCCGCCGACAAGCAGGTCTCGGCTCGCGCGGCCGTCTGATGTCGCCGTCCGTCCTGGTCCGTTCCTGGCCCGCGCTCGCCGCGTGGGGCGCGGGACTGCTTCACCTCGGACTGGGTGCGGGCGCGATCGTGAAGGGCGCCGATGCTGCAGACCGCGGCATCGGCGTCCTTCTCGCCAGCATCGGGGCCGGCACCGTCGCGTGGGGCGTCGTCGCGCTCCTGCGCGGGCGCGTGGTCGCTCCGCGCGCAGGAGTCGGAGTCTCGCTCGCGGGTCTCGTCGCGGTGACCGTGCTGCTGGTGGTCGGTCCGCCGCAGACCAGCATCTATCCCGTCGTCGTCTCCGCGGGGCTGGGCCTCGCGGTCGGCGTCGTGTCAGCGGTCACGCTCCGGCGGGCAGAGCGTTCGCGCTCGTCGCGCGCGGCCGCTCGCACCGCCGCCCGCACGAGCGTCGGCGGCCTGATCGTTGGGGCGTTCCTGCTGGCAGGCCTGGTGACCCCGGCACTCGCCGCGACACCCATCGGCAGCGATGCGCCCGGCGCCGAGGTCAACGAGGTCTTCATGCCCGGACACGGCGGGCACTGACGCCAGCCCTGGCGTCAGCGGATGCAACGGATCCGCCGCGACTCGCCGGTACCCGAGCGGATGCCGCGGCGTGTCATCCGGCATCCATTGCATCGAGTGGCACCCGCCACCCGGGCGGCGGCACGCCGCCCCGCATCCCCCCGCGTCAGCGGCTGCAACGGATCCGCCGCGACACGCCGGTACCCGAGCGGATGCCGCGGCGTGCCGCCCGGCATGTATTGCATCGCGTGACACCCGCCCCGTCCCGAACACGACGACGCCCCGACATCCTCGAGGATGCCGGGGCGTTCCGTGCGCGTTTTACAGTCCGCGCGCGAGGCGGTAGTACGCCTGGTTCCAGCGGAGCTCCTTCTGGAACCCGCGCACGGTCGTGTCCTCGTCGATGACGAGCAGCTCGGTACCGGCGATCTCCGCGAAGTCGCGGAAGACCTCGATGCCGACGGCGGTCGTCATGACGGTGTGGTGCGCGGCGCCGGCCGCGAGCCAGCAGGATGCCGAGGTCGCGAAGTCGGGCGACGGCTTCCACACGGCGCGGCCGACCGGCAGCTTCGGCAGATCCGGGGCGTCGACGTTCTCGACGACGTTCGCGACGAGGCGGAACCGGTCGCGCATGTCGCTCATCGCGACCACGAGGGCGGGACCCGCGTCCGCCGTGAAGACCAGGCGCACGGGGTCGGCCTTGCCGCCGATGCCGAGCTCGTGCACCTCGAGGCGCGGCTTCGACGTCGTGAGCGACGGCGAGACCTCCAGCATGTGCGCGCCGAGGATCCGCTCGTTGCCGGGCACGAGGTCGTAGGTGTAGTCCTCCATGAGGCTCGCGCCGCCGGGCAGGCCGGAACCCATGACGTTCGCGACGCGCACGAGGATCGCGGTCTTCCAGTCGCCCTCGGCGCCGAAGCCGTAGCCCTCGGCCATCAGGCGCTGCACGGCGAGGCCGGGCAGCTGCGTCAGTGCGCCCAGGTCCTCGAACGACGTCGTGAACGCTCCGAAGCCCCCCGCCTCGAGGAATGAGCGCAGCCCGATCTCGATCGCGGCGCCGTCGCGCAGCGACTGGTGCCGCTCGGCTCCCGGCAGCAGCTCGTCGGCGACGTCGTACGAGGCGACGTACTCCTCGACGAGGGCGTCGATCTGGGCCTCGGACGCCTGGGCCACGGCATCCGCCAGCTCGTTCACGCCCCACGTGTTGACCTGCACGCCGAACTGCAGCTCGGCCTCGGTCTTGTCGCCCTCGGTGACGGCGACGTAGCGCATGTTGTCACCGAAGCGGGCGAGCTTGAGGGTCTTGACGGCCTGCCAGCCCGCGGCGGCGCGCTCCCAGTCCTCGATCTGCTGCACGACGACGGGGTTCGAGACGTGCCCGACGACCGTCTTGCGCGGCACGCCGAGGCGCGTCTGGATGTACCCGAACTCGCGGTCGCCGTGCGCGGCCTGGTTGAGGTTCATGAAGTCGAAATCGATGTCGTTCCACGGCAGCTCGACGTTCGCCTGCGTGTGCAGGTGCAGCAGCGGCTTGCGCAGCGCGTCGAGGCCCGAGATCCACATCTTCGCGGGGCTGAAGGTGTGCATCCACGCGATGACGCCGATGACCGAGTCGTCGGCGTTCGCGTCGAGGGCGAGCCGCTTGATCGACTCCGAGTCCTTGAGGACCGGCTTCCACTCGACCTTCACCGGCAGACCGGCGAGTCCCTCGGCGACGGCCTGCGACTGCTCCGCGACCTGGCGCAGCGTCTCCTCGCCGTAGAGGTTCTGGCTGCCGGTGACGAACCAGACGGTGTACTGCTCGAGGCTGGTGGAGAGGGTCATGCTGTTCCTTCGTTCGATGAGCGGATGCCGCGCAGCGGCAGTGCGGTGACGGCGGCGGCCTCGGCGGCGAGACCGGCGCGGTAGCGGGTGAGGTACTCGGCGAATCCGGCGACGTCCGCCGGATCCGGGTCGGCGGTGACGGATGCCGCCCCGGCGAACACGTGGTCGTCCAGATAGGTGGCGAGGTCGGTCCCGCGCTGCGCCGCGGTGAACGCGGCGAGCACGGCCATGCCCCACGCGCCGCCCTCGGCCGCGGTGTCGCCGACCGTGACGGGAGCGTCGAGCGCCCCGGCGAGGAACCGCTGCGCGACGCCGGCGGTGCGGAAGACACCGCCGTGCGCGAACATCTGGTCCAGCCCGACACCCTCCTCGGCGAGGGTCTGCATGCCGATCGCGAGCGTCGCGAACACGCCGTAGACCTGCGCGCGCATGACGTTCGCGAGCGAGAAGTCCGCGTCCGGGGTGCGCACCACGAGGGGGCGACCCTCGGCGAGCCCGGCGATCGGCTCGCCGCTCAGGTGGTTGTACGCGAGGACACCACCGGCATCCGCGGCGCCCTCGAGGGCCTCGCGCAGGAGCGTCTCGTAGACGGCATCCGTCGTCAGCGACTGACCGGATGCCGCGGCGAACCGCGCGAACAGAGACACGAACGACGCCAGCTCGCTCGCGCCGTTGTTGCAGTGCACCATCGCGACGGGGTCGCCGGCGGGGGTCGTGACGAGGTCGATCTCGGTGTGGACCCGCTCCAGCGGGCGTTCGAGGACGACCATCGCGAAGATGCTCGTCCCGGCGCTGACGTTGCCGGTGCGCGGCGAGACCGCGTTGGTCGCGACCATGCCGGTGCCCGCGTCGCCCTCGGCGGGAGCCGCGACGGCACCCGGGCGAAGTGTTCCGGTCGGGTCGAGCAGGGCGGCGCCCTCCGCCGTGAGAGTCCCGGCATCCGCTCCCGCGGGGAGCACCTCGGGGAGCAGGTCCGTGAGGCTGCGACCGGCGAGGAAGGCGGCGGCGTGCGCGTCGTATGCTGCGACGCGCTCGCGGTCGTACCGGCCGTCGATGCCGATCGGGAACATGCCCGACGCGTCGCCGACGCCCAGAGCGAAGCGGCCGGTGAGCTTCTCGTGCACCCAGCCGGCGAGGGTGTTGATCTTGGCGATCGACGCGACGTGCGCCTCGTCGTCCAGGACGGCCTGGTGGAGGTGCGCGATCGACCAGCGCAGCGGGATGTTGACGCCGAGCAGGTCGGTCAGCTCGGCCGCGGCGGCGCCCGTCGAGGTGTTGCGCCAGGTGCGGAACGGGACGAGGAGGTTCCCGCCCGCGTCGAATGCGAGGTAGCCGTGCATCATCGCCGAGACGCCGATGCCCGCGAGGCCGGTGAGCTCGGCGCCCTGACGGCGGACGTCGGTCACGAGGTCGGCGTAGGCCGCCTGCAGACCCGACCAGATCGCGTCCTCGGCGTAGGTCCACACGCCGTCCTCGAGCGCGTTCTCCCACTCGTGGCTGCCGACGGCGAGCACCGTGGTGGGATCGGTGGCGTCGACGAGGCAGGCCTTGATGCGGGTCGAGCCGAGCTCGATGCCCAGCGCTGCGGCGCCGGTGGTGATGACGGAGGCCGCGCTCATCGGCGGTCGTCCGAGCTCTGGCCGTACACGTTCTGGTAGCGGTTGTAGAGGGCGTCGATCTTGTCCTGCGGGATGGGGATCAGCTCGCCGCCCTGGCGGGCGAAGTGCACCGTGCGGGCGGCGTCCTCGCACATGACGGCGGCCTTGACGGCATCCTTCGCGCTCACACCGATCGTGAACGGGCCGTGGTTCTGCATGAGCACGGCGCGGGAGCGGTGCCCGCGCAGGGTCTCGACGATGCCGCGGCCGATCGAGTCGTCGCCGATGATCGCGAACGGTCCGACCGGGATCGGGCCGCCGAACTCGTCGGCCATCCCGGTGATGACGCAGGGGATCTCCTCGCCGCGCGCGGCCCACGCGACCGCGTAGGGGGAGTGGGTGTGCACGACGCCGCCGACATCGGGCATGTTCCGGTAGACGTAGGCGTGCGCAGCGGTGTCGCTCGAGGGCGAGCGGTCGCTGCCCGGACTGCCGGGCACCACGTTGCCGTCGAGGTCGCAGAGGATCATGTTCTCGGGTGCGAGGTCGTCGTACGAGACGCCGGACGGCTTGATGACGAAGAGGTCGGCGCCGGGAACGCGACCCGAGACGTTGCCCCCGGTCCAGATGACGAGGCCGTAGCGGACGAGTTCGGCGTGGAGGGCGGCCACGTCCGCGCGGACGGCGGCGATCGCCTCATCGAGATCGGTCATGCGCTCGATGTTATCGGTAACATCTCGGGTTCGCCAGGTCGGAACGCCACTGCGCTCCGACGTGCCCGCCCTAGCTCCTCGAGAATCGCGAGCTCGACGCATCGCAGCATCCACCCGGCGCCCGGCGACGGCGAATTTGCCGAGTCGGGCGCACCCCCGCTTCTCACCCGCGTGGCGCGGCGGTCGACGCGCGGGCGACGAGCACCGGCTCGGCGACCTCGCCCGGCGCCGGCAGGCCCAGCGCCTCGGCGACGACGCGGCGGGCTTCATCGGCCGTGTCGACGCGCACTGTGGTGAGCGCGGGTGTGTAGAAGGCGGCATCCGCGTTGTCGTCGAACCCGGTGACCGAGACGTCCTCGGGCACGCGCAGCCCCGCTGCGACGAGGCCCGCGATGAGCCCCAGTGCCATCTGGTCGTTGGCTGCGGCGACCGCCGTCGGGCCGTCCGAACGTCGGACGGCCGCAGCCACCTCGCGCGCGACCGCGGCTCCCGCGGCCGCGCTCCAGTCCCCCCGCCAGACCGTGGCGGGACGGATGCCGGCGGCCGCCGCCGCTGCCGCGGCACCCTCGTCGCGGGCCGTCGCCTCGAGCCAGTCCGCCGGTCCGGCGAGCAGGGCGATGCGGCGGTGCCCGAGGGCGAGGAGGTGCTCTATCGCGAGCGCGGCGCCCGCCCGCTGACGCTCGGCGCCCGCGCCGGTGTGCAGCGCGGCGATCGGCGTCTCGCCGGCCACCTGCCGCAGCGCGGGCAGCGTCGCCGTGTGAGCCGCGACGACGATCAGCGCATCGACCCCCTGTGACAGCAGTCGCTGAGCGGCATCGGTGACGGATGCCGGGTCCGCGGCATCCGCGTAGGCGGTCGCCAACCAGCGGTCCGCCTCACGGGCGGCCGCGTCGAGCGCGGCGATGCCGGCGCCGGGGCCCCACAGGGTCGCGTCGGAGGCGACGACGCCGACGGTGCGGGTCGTCGAGGTGCCGAGGGCGCGGGCTGCGTTGTTGATGCGGTAGCCGAGCTCGGCCATCGCGGCCTCGACGCGGGCGCGGGTCTCGGGCCTCAGGTTCGGGCTGTCGTTGATGACGCGCGAGACCGTCTGCGTCGACACCCCCGCGCGCGCGGCGACGTCGCGCACGCCGGCGCGTGTCGTCCCGGCCCGTCCCATGGCGCTCACTGTAGCGGTCGCCATCTCACGCCGATGCGCCCCCTGTCGAGCGTCCGGACGCATCTCGCACCCGCGGTTACCGTGGAAGATCCACGCCGACGCACGGAGGAGGGACCGGATGCGGCTGCTGCAGCGCCTTGCGCTCGGACGCCTCTACGCGCGCCTGCCCGAGTGGGTGCGGCTGGTCGTCGCGGCGGCGGCCGTCGTGCTGGGCGTGGTCATCGTCATCCGGCCGACGACCGCCCTCGGCGTGCTCGCGTGGCTGATCGGCGGCGGCATGGTCCTCACGGGGGTCATCGAGCTGACGGGTCGCGACACCGAGGCCGCGCGACCCCGCTGGCGGACGCTGACCGGTGGCGCGTGGCTGATCGGCGGGCTCGTCGTCCTGCTGACCCCTGGCCTGACCGTGCGCGTCGTGGCGACCCTCGTCGGCGTCCTGCTGCTCGTGGCGGGTGCGCTCGGGGTGATCGCCGTGTTCGCGAAGGGGCGCTCGATCGACGCGCGTATCGCGGATGCCGCCTTCTCGGTGTCCGGCGTGATCTTCGGCGTCCTCGCACTGTTCTGGCCCGACATCACACTGCTCGTCGTCGCGGTCGTCTTCGGCGCGCGGCTCATCATGAGCGGTGTCGTCGATCTGTGGACGCGGGTGCGTCGCCGCCGCGACACCGAGCGGGAGCGTCGCCACCAGCCGCAGCGCCTGCGCCGATGGGGACGGACGGTCACCGCGCTGGTCTCGGTGGCGCTCGCCGTCACGACCGCGCTCGTCACTGTGCCTCTCCGCGAGGGGTCCACCGTCGTCGACGACTTCTACGCCGCGCCCCGAGACATGCCGGGGGAGCCAGGGCGCCTCATCCGGGCGGAGCCGTTCACCAACGGCATCCCGGTGTCGGCGACGGCGTGGCGCATCCTTTACACGACGACGGGCGTCGACGGCGAGGTGCGCGTCGCGAGCGGTGTCGTCGCTGTACCGAAGGAGGGTGACGGCCAGTGGCCGGTCATCGACTGGAACCACGGCACGACGGGGTACTCGGAGCACTGTGCGCCCTCGCTGCAGCCGCGCGGACTCTGGTCGGGAGCGCTCTACAACCTGCCGACGATCATCCGGCAGGGGTGGGCGGTCGTCGCGACGGACTACATCGGGCTGGGCACCGTGGGGCCGCATCCGTATCTCATCGGCCCGCCGAGCGCGACGGCGTCGCTCGACGCCGTGCGCGCCGCCCGCGAGCTGCAGGATGCCGACCTCGGCACCCGCACGGTGATCTGGGGTCACTCGCAGGGCGGCGGTGCCGCGCTGTGGGCCGGTGCCATGGCGCGCGAGTACGCGCCCGAGCTCTACGTCCAGGGGGTCGCGGCGCTCGCACCGGCCAGCGACCCGCCTGCGCTCGTCCAGAACATCTCGAGTGTGACCGGCGGCAGCATCTTCGCGTCGTACGCCTTCGCCTCGTTCTCGTCGATCTACGACGACGTCTCGTACGACGACTATGTCCGACCCGGCGCCGACACCGTGCTGCGACAGATGTCCGAGCGGTGTCTGTCCGACCCGGCGATCGTGGTGTCCGTCGCGGCGGCGCTCGGGATGAGCGGCGACCCCCGTCTTTTCTCGACGCCGCCGGCCACCGGTCCCCTCGGCATCCATCTGCGGGCCAACGCGGCGCCGCTGCGGCAGAACGCGCCGCTGCTCGTCGCACACGGCGGGGCCGACAGCGTCATCCCGGTGACGACGCAGACGGCGTACGTCGAGAGGATGTGCATGGCCGGTCAGGTCGTCGACTACCGGATCTACGACGGGTATGAGCACGCGGCGGTCGTCGAGCGTCCGTCGCCGCTCCTCGAGGAGCTCATCGACTGGACGGCCGCGCGCTTCGCGGGTGAGCCGGCACCCGAGGAATGCTCGACCACCCGGGAATGAGACGGCGGTCGGAGTGCGCCCATAGGGTGGACGCATGACCGAGAACACGCTTCCCTCCGGCATCCAGCTCGATGAGCTGAGCGCCGACATCCGGCCTCAGGACGACCTGTTCCGCCACGTCAACGGCGCGTGGCTGGAGCGCACCGAGATCCCCGAGGACAAGGCGCGCTGGGGGTCGTTCCACCTCATCGCCGAGCAGGCCGAGAAGGACGTCAAGACGATCATCGAGGAGTCGACGGATGCCGAGCCCGGCACCGAGACCCGCAAGATCGGCGACCTGTACGCGAGCTTCATGGACACCGCCGCGATCGAGACGAAGGGCGCCGAGGCGATCGCTCCGCAGCTGACGTACGTCGACCAGGTCACCGGCATCCCGAGCCTGCTGCAGACCTCCGGAACCCTGGAGCGCGAGGGCGTCGCCGGCGTGTTCAGCACCTACATCGAGCCGGATCCCGGCAACCCGCAGCGGTACATCCTCTTCCTCGTGCAGGGCGGGCTCTCGCTGCCCGACGAGAGCTACTACCGCCTCGACAACTTCGAGAAGACCCGTGCGGCCTTCCGCGCGTACGTCGCGACGGTCTTCGGTCTCGCCGGTGTCGCCGACGCGGAGGCGCAGGCGGACCGCGTGCTCGCCCTCGAGACCGAGATCGCCTCGCACCACTGGGACAACGTCCGCAGCCGTGACGCCGTCGCGACCTACAACCTGATGAGCTGGGATGCCGCGGTGCAGCTCACCGGCGTCGACCTGGCGCCCTGGCGCGACGCCGTCGCCCCCGGCAAGGCGGGCGTCATCGAGGAGGTCGACGTCAATCAGCCGAGCTTCTTCGAAGGACTCGGCACCCTGCTGGTCGAGGACCGGCTCGAGGACTGGAAGGCGTGGCTGCGCCTCCAGGTCATCCGCGCGTCGGCGCCGTTCCTGTCGCAGGCGTTCGTCGACGCGAACTTCGCGTTCTACGGCACCGAGATGACCGGTGTGCCCGTCAACCGCGAACGCTGGAAGCGCGGTGTCTCGCTCGTCGAGGCCGCCCTCGGCGAGGCGGTGGGCAAGGTCTACGTCGAGCGTCACTTCCCGCCGCGCGCGAAGGAGGAGATGGACGTCCTCGTCGACAACCTCATCGAGGCGTACCGGCAGTCGATCTCGTCGCTCGAGTGGATGACGCCCGCCACGCGCGAGCGCGCGCTCGAGAAGCTCGAGGCGTTCACGCCGAAGGTGGGCTACCCGGTGAAGTGGAAGGACTACTCGGATCTCGAGATCGAGGCATCCGACCTCATCGGCAACGTGCGCCGCTCGAACGCCTGGCAGCACGACCAGCAGCTGGCGAAGCTCGGCGCTCCGATCGACCGTGACGAGTGGTTCATGACGCCGCAGACGGTCAACGCGTACTACAACCCGCTGATGAACGAGATCGTCTTCCCCGCCGCGATCCTGCAGCACCCGTTCTTCGACATGGAGCGCGATCCGGCCGCGAACTACGGCGGCATCGGTGCGGTGATCGGCCACGAGATCGGTCACGGCTTCGACGACCAGGGGAGCGCCTTCGACGGCACCGGTGCGCTCAACGACTGGTGGACGGACGAGGACCGCGCGTCCTTCACGGAGCGCACCAAGACGCTCATCGAGCAGTACAACGCGCTTGTACCGCAGGGGCTGTCGTCCGATCACACGGTCAACGGGGCGCTGACGATCGGCGAGAACATCGGCGACCTCGGCGGTCTCGGCATCGCGATCAAGGCGTACCGGCTGCACCTGCAGGCCACCGGATCGACGGATCCCGACGGTCCCGTCATCGACGGGCTCACCGGCATCCAGCGTCTGCTGCTGAGCTGGGGGCAGATCTGGCAGCAGAAGGGGCGGGATGCCGAGACGATCCGTCTGCTGACGATCGACCCGCACTCGCCGAACGAGTTCCGCTGCAACCAGATCGTCCGCAACATCGACGAGTTATACGCCGCGTTCGACGTGACCCCGTCGGACGAGCTCTGGCTCGACGAGGACAAGCGCGTCACCATCTGGTGACCGTCATGCGCGGCGCGCCGGTCGTCAGCATCGAGCTGGAGTTCGATGCCGCGACCGAGCGCGCCGTGCGCACGGAGTGGCAGGCGCTCGCCGACGCCGGGCTGTCGAGCCTCGCCGCGCACACCTCGCCGTCGAACGCGCCGCACGTGACGCTGCTGGTGCGTTCGTCGGTATCGCTGGCGTCGGTGCCGCTGCCCGCGGCCTTCCCGATCACGCTCGGTGCTGTGGTGCTCTTCGGCGCGGGGGAGCGGCGGGTGCTCGCACGATCGGTCGTGCCGTCGCCGGACCTGCTCGCGCTGCACGCCGCCGTGCACGCGGCCGCCGGCCCCGGCGACGACGCTCCGCACACCGCGCCGGGCGAATGGATGCCGCACGTCACCCTCGCGCGTCGGCTCAAGGTCTCGGACCTGGAGCAGGCGCTGCCGCTACTCGGTGAGCCGATCACCGGGACGGCGCGGGGGCTGCGGCGGTGGGATGCGGCATCCGCGACCGTCACCGAGCTGGGGGTGTTCGGGGGCTGATCCCGGATCGGACTGAGCACGATCTCCGAGGGCGCTACAGCGGTATGGCATCGGCGCGAGCTCTTTCATGCAGGGGTTTCCGCGCCGATCGTCACGACCGGTGAGTACAACACCGTTTTCGCTGGTTGGCAAGGCCTCACCGTTCGCGCCGGCGGGGTGGTTACATTCTTCCGCGACGCGAGTGGAGCAGCATGGACAGCAGCAATCGGTCCGGCCGGGTTGCCGGCGACGAGGTTCGGCGAGTCCTTGATCTGTTGCAGAAGTACCGTGTCGCGGAGCGGGACATGCAGGCTCGTGCGAGGCGGTTGCTGTCGGTGAGTGAGAACGAGCTCGCCGCGATGCGTTTCCTGCTTCGTCAGCCCGATCGCTCGGCTCGCCCGCAGGACCTGCTTCGTCATCTGGCCATTTCTTCGGCGGCTGTGACGACGATGATCGACAAGTTGGAGAGTGCCGACCGTGTGAAGCGTCGGACGGTCGAGGGGGATCGCCGTGCGGTGGCGATCGTCGCGACGACTCTCGCAGAGGAGGAATTGCGCGGGGTGCTCGGGGACGCGGACACGC
This sequence comes from Microbacterium oleivorans, assembly GCF_023715745.1. Lineage (GTDB taxonomy): Bacteria > Actinomycetota > Actinomycetes > Actinomycetales > Microbacteriaceae > Microbacterium > Microbacterium oleivorans_D. The sequence continues at coordinate 72,297 of NZ_JAMBOV010000004.1, forward strand.
TGATGGAAGCCGCCGCTAGCGGGTTCACCCCATCGGAGCTGCGCCAGGTGGAGACGTTCCTGATCGCGGTGACGAAGACCGTCGACGGCATCGCGGCGTGAGCCGCGCCGTTTCATGACGGCGGTCTGCGTCAGTCCGTGGCGGAGGCCGAGGATTCGGGTGTGGCCTCGGGTTCGTAGTGTCCCAGCGACCTCTCTTGGAGGTAGGCGCACAGTTCCGCGGCGATCTGCAGCTCGTGTGTGAGGCCATTGAGTTCGAAGCTCGTCAGTTCGAGCGTCTGCTCGGCGGGTTCGATGAAGACGTGCCAGCTCAGCTCCTCGCCGATGTCGCGAGGTTCGATCCACACGGAGTTCGGTGCAGCCACCAGCGGAATGAGGACGAGGCCGGTGTCCTCCCCGCCGGAGCCGTCCTGGACGGCGACACGGATCTCTTCACCGCCGCTTCGCGCGTCGATGAACTCCGCTACCCAGTGTTCGAGCGTTTCCTTGCTGTGGAAGACCATGCGCCTTGCCCTTCTCGTGCTGACCCCAGTGAAGGCGCGTGCGCCCGTACTGATTATGAATCGCTCAGTATGCGAAAGCGGAACGCGCTTATGGTCTCTCCATGGGACGCATCATCGTGGAGCAGATCATCACCGCCGACGGGTTCGTGCAGGACGCGGAAGGCGGGATGAGGTGCATGAGCGCCGCTCCGATCGACAGCACCGATTCCGACCAGATCCGGCTCCTCGAGCAGACCGGCGCGATCGTCCTCGGGCGGAAGACGTACGAGATGTTCGCTGACTACTGGCCGACGGTCGACCCGGCCGACGAACCCGTTGCAGCACTGATCAACTCCCTCCCCAAGCATGTCGTGAGCAACACGATCGACGTCGCCCCGTGGGGTCCGCATCGCGAAGCGACCGTCGAGCCGGGGGACCCCGTGGCCACTCTCACTCGACTGCGGGCCGATGTCGACGGAAACGTACTGGTGTGGGGCAGTCTGCAGCTCACGGACGCGCTTTTCCACGCGAGGCTCGTCGACGTGCTGCGACTTCGCCAGATCCCGAGCCTCATCGGGGACGGTCGCGGTCCGACCCCTCGCGACCTCGATCAGGCCGTCGTCCACCAGGTAGGTCTTCACGCCGGATCCAACTGGGTCACCACCGAGTACGAGGTCACACCCCATCCCGCACCCGACGTTCGTTGACGGTCGACGGACCCGACGCGCGCTGGATCGTCGAGCTGCAGCAGCCCGTCGCCTGACCGACCGCTCCGGGAACGTGTCGCGCCGCTTCCGCGCCGCGAGGAGGTCGCATCGCATTCCCGGAACAGCCTGCGCTCGCGGTCAGGCCTTCACCGGGTTCCAGCCCGGCTCATCGCCCAGCCCCGTCAGCACGCGCGCGGTGATCGACCGCAGCTGCTTCTGCTGCGCGGGGGTGAGCCGGTCGAGCACGATCCGGTGGACCAGGTCGACGTGACCGGGACCCGCCGCACGCCGCGCCTCGGCGCCGGCTGCGGTGAGGATCGCGAGAGTGTAGCGACCGTCCGCGGGGTCCATCTCACGGCGCAGATATCCGCGCGATTCGAGGCGGGTCGCCGCGCGGGACAGGCGCGACAGTGAGCTGTGCGCGTAACCGGCGAGCGTGCTCATCCGCAGGCGGCCGTCGTCGGCGCGGGAGAGCGCGTAGAGGATGCCGTACTCGAAGTGCGTGAGCCCGGCATCCCGCTGCAACTGGGCGTCGAGTGCAGCAGGGAGCCACTCCAAGAGCGTCGCCAGCGACGACCAGGTCTCGAGGTCGTCGGAAGAGAAATCATCGCGCTCGGGCACGCTCCCATCATAAGTCATGACTTGCTCAGTCAAGTCATCCGAGATACCGTCACTTGCTCAGTCAAGTGAAAGGCCTTCAACATGGACCTCCAACTCCGCGGAAAGCGCGCGTTCGTCACCGGTTAGACCCAGGGCATCGGTTTCGCCATTGCCCATGCCCTCGCCTCCGAGGGCGCGGCCGTTCTCCTCAACGGTCGCGATGCCGCCCGGACGCACGCAGCAGCCGACCGACTGCGCGCACTCGTCCTCGGGGCCGACATCGACGTCGCCCCCGGTGACGTCACCGACCCGGGGGCGTTCGCCGACCTCCCCGAGATCGACATCCTCGTCCACAACGCCGGCGCGTTCGGTCTGAACGAGTTCGCCGGCACGGATGACGCCGAGTGGCAGCGATACCTCGACGTGAACCTCATGGCGGGTGCCCGGCTTTAGCGGCGCGTCCTGGCCGGGATGCGCGAGCGACGGTGGGGCCGCATCCTGTTCATCGCGAGCGAGTCCGGCGTGAACGTCCCCGCCGACATGATCCCGTACGGCGTCTCGAAGGCCGCAACGATCGCCCTCGGCAACGGTCTCGCCAAGCTCACGCGCGGGACCGAGGTCACGGTCAACACGGTGCTCGGCGGCCCGACCTACTCGGACGGCGTCGCGTCGGTCGTCGAGTCGATCGCGGCCGCCCAGGGCGTGCCGGCGGATGCCGTCGCGGCATCCGTCATCGGTCAGAACAGGACCACGCTGCTGGAGCGCTTCATCCGCCCGGAGGAGATCGCGGCGCTCGTGGCCTTCCTCGCGAGCCCTCGCGCCTCGGCGATCAACGGCGCGGCTCTCCGCGCCGACGGCGGGGTGCTGACCGGGATGCTCTGACGCCCGCCTCAGAAGACGATCGTGTGGTTCCCGTGCCGGATGACGCGGTCCTCGGCGTGCCAGCGCACCGCGCGAGAGAGCACCTGACGCTCCACGTCGGCGCCGCGGCGGACGAGCTCGGCAGTCGTGTCGGCGTGGGTGACGCGGATCGTGTCCTGCTCGATGATCGGACCCTCGTCGAGGTCGCCGGTGACGTAATGGCTCGTTGCACCGATGAGCTTCACGCCGCGCTCCTTCGCCTTGCGGTACGGCTCGGCGCCGATGAAGGCCGGGAGGAACGAATGGTGGATGTTGATGACCGGCACCGCGAGCTCCTCGAGGAACTCGGGCGAGAGGATCTGCATGTACCGCGCCAGGACGACGAAGTCGACGTTGCCCTTCAGCAGCTCGAGGATCTTCGCCTCGGACGCCGACTTGTCGGGGCCGGGCGTCGACGGCACGTGGAAGAAAGGCACCCCGAACGAACGGACGTCCTCCGCCGACGATGTGTGGTTCGAGATGACCATCGGGATGCTGGTGGGCAGCTCGCCGCGACGGTTGCGCCACAGCAGGTCGAGCAGGCAGTGGTCCTGCTTCGACGACAGGATCGCCATGCGCTTGGGCACCGACTGGTCCGTCAGCGACCACTCCAGCTCAAAAGGGGCGAGGGTCTCGGCGATCTCCGCCTCGATCGCGGGGCGCTGCGCACCGAAGCCGGGTCGGTGGAACACGACGCGCTGAAAGTACGCCCCGCCGCGGGGGTCGTCGGAGTACTGGTCGAACTGCACGATGTTCCCGTCGATCCGCGTGATCATCGCCGAGACGGCGGCGATGATCCCCGGAGTGTCCTTACCGTGCACGATGAGGCAGGCGTGGTCGGCGTGGAGCTGCGGGGCGGGCGACGTCATCCCTCGATTCTGCCCTGTGACGACGGATGCCGCGGACCGCGGCACGAGCGCATACCTCGTTCGCGGGCCGGCGCAAGTCGTGGCGAGGACGGATGCCGGTTGAAAGGCTCGCGGAATGGCAGAACACGAGCTCGACCCGCATGACGCCCACCACGCGGAGTTCTGGGGTGAGCCGCGAGAGGGGTATGGCGTCGTCGTCGGAAACTGCCAAGCCGAGTCGGTCCGACTCGTCCTCGACTCGGATGAGGTGCCTCTCGTGCGCGTCCCTCCCGTGTACCTGCTGGATGCGGCGGCGACCCGCCGCCTGCACGACCTCCTCTCCGGAGCATCGATGCTCATCGCGCAGCCGGTGAAGGACGACTACCACGGCCTCCCGCTCGGGACCCGTCAGCTGGCGGCATCCCTCCCGAGGTCGAGTCGAGCGGTCACCTTTCCGATCGTCCGGTTCACCGGGCTGTACCCGTTCCAGGCGGCGCTGCACGTCCCGGGGGTGGAGGAGACGCCGCCGATCGTCGCGTATCACGACGTCCGCACGCTCGCCGAGGCCGCCGGTGCGCCGGTGCGCTCACGACTCGACCGTGACGCGGTGCACGCGGAGGCCGACGCGTCGCTCGCCGAGCTCCGGCGTCGCGAGGCGTCGCTCGACGTCGCGATCTCGGACGTGTTCGCCGACCCGGAGTTCGATCTGGTGCGCACCGTCAACCACCCCGGCAACGCGGTTCTCCTCGCCCTCGGCGACCGGATCCTGCGCGCCCTCGGCCGTTCCGGCGAGGCGACCGACCCGGGTCGTCCCCTCTTGAACTCCGTCCACGCGCCTCGCGAGGACTGGGTGATCGACGCGTGGGACCTGGACGCCGAACCCGACTCCGACTGGACCGTCGACGGGCGTCGGGTCGCACCTGCCGAGGCCCGCGAGGCGCACCTGGAGTGGTACCGCCGGCATCCGCAGTTCGTGCGCGGCGCCCTCGAGCGGCTGCGGCCCACGCTCGAGCGCTGGCGCCGCTGACGGGCGTAGCGTGGCGGCATGACCGACGCGCTCGACATCCGCGAACTGCACACGATCGACGAGATGGTCGCCGCCAGCGGCGTGTTCGAGGCGGTCTGGGGTTCGCCCGACGGGGGGATGCCGCCGAACCTGCTGCGCGCGCTGGAGCACTCCGGCAACTACGTCGTCGGGGTGTACGACGGTGGCCGCATGGTCGCCGCGTCGGCCGCGTTCTTCGGGCCTCCGGCATCCCGCAGCATGCACTCGCACGTCACGGGTGTCCTTCCTGACGCACAGGCGCAAGGCATCGGGCGGGCGCTGAAGGCGCATCAGCGGGAGTGGGCCTTCGGCCGCGATGTCGGCACGATCACCTGGACCTTCGACCCGCTCATCGCGCGCAACGCGCACTTCAACCTCGCGGTCCTCGGCGCCCGGGTCACCGACTACCTCGTCGACCACTACGGCGACATGGGCGACGCGATCAACAGCGGCGACGAGAGTGACCGGCTCCATGTCGCCTGGCACCTCGCCTCCCCCGTGCCGACGCCGGCACCCGGGGACGTCGTCGGGACCGTCGCGATCCCGACCGACATCGAGACCCTGCGTCGGACCGATCCGGATGCCGCGGCCCGGGCACGCCACGAGGTCAGGGATGCGTTCCGGGCGCAGCTCGACGCGGGGCTCATGGTCGGCGGCTTCCGCGCCGGCGAGGGCTACCTGTTCGTCCCCCGCGTAGCCTGAGCCCATGCCGCCCGCCCAGCCCGCCGCATCCGTCCGCCTCGACGAGATCGAGCTGCGGGTGCTGCACCTCCCGCTCGTCTCACCGTTCACGACATCTTTCGGCACCGAGACCGTGCGCGAGGTCATCCTCGTCCGCGCGCGCACCGAGTCGGGGGAGGGCTGGGGTGAGGTCGTCACCCAGAACGCGCCCCTCTACTCGAGCGAGTACACGCACGGTGCGTGGGATGTCGCCACTCGATGGCTCGGGCCGGCTCTGCTCGGCCGCCGCGACCTCGCTCCCGAGGATGTGGCCCCGACGCTCGAGCCCTTCGTCGGTCACCGGATGGCGAAGGCGGGTCTCGAGCTCGCCGTCCTCGACGCGGCACTCCGAGCCGAGGGTCGATCGTTCGCCTCGTACCTCGGTGCGGCGGCGGCCACGATCCCATCGGGGGTGAGCGTCGGCATCCAACCCGACCCGACGGCGCTGGTCGAGACCGTCCGCGGCTACCTCGACGAGGGCTACGTGCGCATCAAGATCAAGATCAAGCCCGGTCGCGACATCGCTGAGACGGATGCCGTGCGTTCCGCCTTCCCCGACATCCCCCTGCAGGTCGACGCGAACTCCGCCTACACGCTCGCCGATGCCGACACGCTCGCGCAGCTCGACCGCTTCGGCCTCCTGCTGATCGAGCAGCCGCTGCAGGAGGACGACATCGTCGACCACGCCGCGCTCGCCCAGCTTCTGAAGACCCCGATCTGCCTCGACGAGTCGATCACGTCGGCGAAGGCCGCCCGCGACGCGCTCGCCCTCGGTGCCACGACGGTCATCAACGTGAAGGCCGGTCGGGTCGGCGGCTACCTCGAGGCGCTCCGCATCGCCGACCTGTGCGAGGCGGCGGGGATCCCGGTGTGGTGCGGCGGCATGCTCGAGACCGGTATCGGGCGCGCGGCCAACGCGGCGCTCGCCGCGCACCCCGCGTTCACCCTGCCAGGCGACGTCTCGGCATCCGCTCGGTTCTACCGGGACGACATCGTGACCGAGCCCGCGGTCCTCGAAGACGGGCACGTCCGCGTCCCGACCGGCCCGGGGCTCGGAGTCGAGGTCGACGAGGCGGCGCTCGAGCGGTTCACGGTCGCGCGCGAGACGCTGCGGCGCTGAGCGCGCTCAGGCCGGCGTCACCAGACGATGCCGCCGCCGACGGAGATGCCGCCCCACGTGAGCAGGACGAAGATGCCGGCGAAGACGACGGGGGCGATGCCCTTTCCGCTTCGCGCGAGTCCCTTCAGGAGCGCGATCACGACGAGGACAGCGGCGACGATGGAGAGCCCGCCGCCGAGGAAAAGTCCGATGAACAGCGGGATCGGCATGAGGATGAGACCGAGGAGACCGACCCAGAAGGCGGCCCAGGCGGTCGGGTTCGAGCGGCGTTCGGTGGCATAGGTCATGCGACCATCCTCGCGGGGCGAGCGCGATGCCGCGATGGGGCTGTCCGGAATCGTGCGACGTGCTAGTGCGCCAGCAGATCGGCGTGGGGGGACCTGCCGAGATACATCGCGACCGCGTCGCGGCTCTTGGTGAGGCAGGCGAGCCGATCGTCGAGCGCCTGCAGCTCCGCGGCGAGCTCCTCGGCCAGGGCTCGCGTGCACGACGGCGGCTGCGTCGCCCGGCAGTCCGCCTCGAGGTCGAGCACGACCTTGACCATGCGGGTGGACAGTCCCGCCTGGATCAGACCGCGCACCCGCTGGGCCCGCTCGACGGCGTGGTCGTCGTATTCGCGGTAGCCGTTGCCGGCGCGCGCCGAGGCGAGCAGCCCCTGCTCCTCGTAGTACCGGAGCATGCGCTGAGGGATGCCGGTGCGCGCCGTCACCTCGCCGATCTTCATCGTGTCCCCGATCCCCGCTTGACCTTCACATTGATGTGAGACTCTACGCTCGAGGCATGAGCACGTCCACCGCTTCCGTCCCCACCACGGCGACCTCCGCGCCGCGGTTCCCGCTCGGAGCGCTGCTGCTGCTCAGCCTCGCCGTCTTCGTGACCGTCACGGCCGAGTCGCTGCCCGCAGGTCTCCTGCCCGAGATGGTCGAGGGTCTGCAGACCGACCCGCTCGGCGTGGGCTTGCTCATCTCGGTGTGGGCGCTGACGGTCATCGTCACGAGCATCCCGCTCGCCCGCCTCACCGCACGATTCGACCGGCGCCTCGTGGCCGCCGGTGCGCTCGCCGCCTTCGCGGTCGCGAACGCGGCGACCGCACTCGCGCCGACGTATGAGGTCGCCGTCGCGACCCGCGTCGCCGCCGGCGTCGCCCACGGCCTCTTCTGGGCGATCGTCATCGTCTACGCGACCTCGCTCCTCGCCCCGTCGTACCTCGGACGTGGACTCGCCCTCGTGACCGCCGGCGGAACCGTCGCCACCCTCGCGGGCCTGCCGGCCGGCGCCCTCATCGCGCAGCTGCTCTCGTGGCGCTGGTCGTTCGGCGTGCTCGCGATCGTCGCCTTCGCGCTCGCCGCCGCGATCGCGGTCCGGCTGCCGCGCCGCACTCCCGAGCCCGCCCTGCCGCGGGCCGAACGTCCCACGGGGACGGATGCCTCGCTCGTGCCGATCGTGCTCTTCGCAGCGGCGGCACTGGTCTTCGCGCTCGCGCAGTTCGCGACGTTCACCTACGTGCGTCCTCTACTCGAGGTGTCGGCCGGCGCCCCCGAGGCTCAGGTCCCAGTGCTCCTGTTCGGCTACGGGGCGGCGGGGCTCGTCGGTGTCGTCGCAGCCGGGCCGCTCGCCGACCGGTGGCCGCGCGGTTCGCTCGTCGTCGCCCTCGCGAGCCTGGTGGTGGCCTTCGGCATCCTGAGCTTCGCGGCCGACACCCCGCTCATGTACGTCGCGCTCGCGGTGTGGGGCCTCACGATCGGCGCCTACTTCCCGCTGCAGCAGTCCATGCTCATGCGCATCGCGACAGATCGCACCCGCACGCTCGCCAGCGCAGGGACGGTCGTCACCTTCAACGTCGGCATCGCCGCGGGCCCGTGGCTCGGCGACCTCGTCGGCGGCGCCGCGCACCCGGCCGGCGCCACCACTCTCTCGGCCGGTGCCGTCCTCATCGCCCTCGCGCTCGTCATCGCCGCCCTCCTCACAGGACCCCGCCGCCCCTGAGCCCCGCCTGCGTCAGCCGATGCAATGGATCAGCCGCGACACACCGTCGGGGCAGCGGATGCCGCGGCGCGGCGCCCGGCATCCGTTGCATCGCGTGACGCCCGGCTCAACCCCCGGCGTCAGCGCGGCAGTGACGGGTGCGCCTCGTGCGGGTCGCGGCGCTGCGGGATGAACAGGGCGACGCCGAGTGCGATGACGGCGGCCCCGAGGCCGAGGGCGAACGAGACCTGGAACGCCGCAGGCGTCGGCACCGCGACGCCGCCCTGCATCGTCGACAGCCCGGCGAGCACCGCGCCGACGACCGCCGCGGCGATCGAGGTGCCGAGCGAGCGGAACAGCGCGTTGAGCCCGTTCGAGGCGCCGGTCTCGCTCTGCGGCACCGAGCGCATGATGAGCATCGGCATCCCCGCGTAGCCGAAGCCGATCCCCACGCCGATGAGGAGGTTGGCGACGAGGATGTGCCACACCTCCGACGCCCACAGCAGCGAGTAGCCGTACGCGACGATGAGGGCGCTCGCGCCCATGATCAGCAGCACGCGCGGGCCGATCGTGCGAGCGAGGCGCCCCGAGAACGGTGAGAGCACCATCATCACGAGCCCCGCGGGCATGACGATGAGGCTGGCCTGGAAGAGGGTGAGTCCGAACCCGCCGACGGATGCCGGCAGCTCGAGCATCTGCGGATACGACACGTTCGAGCCGAACAGCGAGAAGCCCATCGCCACCGAGGCGAGGTTCGTGAGCAGGACGGCCGGCCGGGCTGCGACCCGCAGGTCGAGGAGCGGTTCCCGGATGCGGAGCTCGAACCAGCCCCACAGCAGCAGCACGACGAGCCCCCCGAGCCCTAGAGCGAGGGTCGCGGGCGAGGTCCAGCCCCATTCGTTGCCGCGTGACACGGCGAGCAGCACCCCGGTGAGACCGACCGCGAGCCCGGCAGCACCGGCGAAGTCGAAGCGGCCCGCCGTGCGCAGCACGCTCGGCGGCACGACGAGGACGACGAGGATGAACACGACGGCGCCGAGTCCTGCCGCCATCCAGAACAGGACGTGCCAGTCGCTCGTCTCGGTGATGATGGCGCTGACCGGCATGCCGACCGCGCCGCCGACACCCAGGGTCGCCGACATGAGGGCGATCGCGGCATCCACCCGGTCCTCGTGAAGGACATCGCGCATGATCGAGATCCCGAGCGGCACGACACCCGTCACGGCTCCCTGAAGGGCACGGCCGACGATGACGCCGCCGATCCCCGGTGACAGTGCCGCGATCACCGACCCGACGATCAGCAGCCCCAGGAGCACGAGGACGATGCGGCGTTTGCCGTACATGTCGCCCAGCCGCCCCGCGATCGGGGTGAAGACGGCTGCCGCGAGCAGCGTCGCCGTCACGACCCAGGCGGTGTCCTCGCGACTCGCGTTCAGCAGCTCGGGCAGCTTCGACTGGATCGGCACCACGAGGGTGAACATGAACGACGACGCGAGCCCCGCGATCGCCAAGACGGCGACGATCCCGCCCTGTCGTGGCATCCGGGTGAGTCTGCGTCTGTCGTCCGGAGCCATCCCTCCAGGCTATCCCCGGCCGGCGACGTCGGTCGCCGTCAGCCCGCGTCGCGCCAGGCGTCGGACTCCATGTGCGAGCCCGCCTGCGGACCCATCTGCAGCATCCCGCCGTCGACGACCCACGTCGCACCGGTCACGTAGGACGACGCGGGGGAGGCGAGGAAGGCGATGACGTCGGCGATCTCCTCGGGCTTGCCCGGACGGGGGATCGGGATGCCGGGGCGGTGGGTGTTCTCGGCGTCCTCGGCGTCCATGTCGTTGATGGGTGTCGCGATCTCACCGGGCGCGACCGAGTTGACCGTGATGCCCTTCGCGCCGAGCTCCTGCGCCATCGTCTTCACAAGCCCCTCGAGGCCGTGCTTCGAGGCGACGTAGGCCGCAGAACCGACCCGGGGCTGCGAGCCGTGGACGCTCGTGACCGCGATGATCCGGCCCTCTTGACCGGCCTCCGCCATGAGGGTCGCGGCCGTGTGCATACCGACGAACGCCCCGTCGAGGTTCAGACCGACGACCGTTCGCCAGCCCTCGACGTCCATCTCGAGGAAGGGGCCGCCCGTCCCGCCGCCGGCGTTGTTCACGAAGACGTCGAGTCCGCCCAGCTCCTCCGCCAGACCGCGCACGATGCCGGGGACCGCGTCCAGGTCGGTCGCATCGAACTGGGCGACGACGGCCTTCCGGCCACGACGGCGGACCTCGTCGGCGGTCTCGTTCGCCCCGTCTTCGTCGGAGTGCCAGGTGACCCCGACGTCCATCCCCGCGTCGGCGAGGGCGAGGGCGGTCGCCCGGCCGATGCCGGAGTCGGAGGCGGTCACGATGGCGCGGCGAGGAGTGAAGGTCATGCCCGCGACGCTACGGACCGCGACGGTGACAGCGGGCGGGGTTGACAGCGCTGCGCGCCAGCCCTAACTCCTCGGATTCCGTCGCTCCGCCGTGCGTGCTCGGCGCTGCGCGGAGCCGAGTCAGCCGGAACGGAGGAGTTGCGGCAGAACGCGAACCGGCCACCCGTCGACGGGTGGCCGTTTCGTGCGGTGGGTGTCAGACGGCGTCCGGGGACGGCGCGTCGCCGGCTGCCGGCGCAGTCGGCTCAGCCGTCGGCGCGGTCGGTGCGGTAGCGCGGCGGCGCAGCGGAGCGGCGTCCTGCTCGTTCTGCAGACCCTGCTCGTTCTGCAGACCCTGCTCGTTCTGCAGACCCTGGGCGATGCCACGACCGGTGGCCTGGCCCTGGATGATGCCGCGCAGGTCGATGCCGGTCGCTGCCTGGACCGCGTCGAAGGTGGCGCGCATGCTCGATGCGCTCTCGCCGGCGATGTGGCTCGACGCGCCTTCGCCGCCGAGGACCGTGATCGAGCCGACCTTGTCGAAGCCGCGGGCGAACTCGGTCATGAGCGGCACCAGCGCCTCGATCGCACGCTGCGCGAGCAGAGCCTCCTGGTTCTGCGCGATGGCCGCGGCCTCCGCCTTGATCGCCTCGGCGCGCGCCTCGCCCTCAAGGCGGATCGCGTCGGCCTCGGCCTGGGCGCGCAGGCGCGTCGCCTCGGCCTCCTGCGCCGCGATCTGCGCGCGGGCCTCGGCCGCCTTGACCTGGGTGTACGCGTCGGCGTCCGCGGAACGCTGACGTTCGTAGAGCGACGCGTCGGCGACCTTCTTGACGTCGGCATCGAGCTGCGCCTGCCGGTTCTCGGCCTGCTGCAGGAGGACGGCCTGCTCGCGCTCGGCGCGGGCGAGCGCCTCCGCCTGCTCGGCCTCGGCGCGGGCACGGCCGACCTCGGCCGACGCCTGGGCGGTGTTGCGGTCGTACGCGGTCTGCTCGACGAGGTTCGCCTCGTCCGTGGCGATCTGCCGCGCCTTCACCTCGCGGGCCGCGTTGATGCGGGCGACCTCGGCCTCGCGACGGACGCGCTCGACCTCGGTGGCGCCGAGGGCGTCGATGTAGCCGTTCTTGTCGGTGACGCCCTGGATCTGGAACGAGTCGAGGATGAGGCCCTGGGCGAGCAGGTCGCTCTTGATGCCCTCGGCGATCTGGTCCGACAGCTTCTGCCGGTCCTTCATGAGCTGCTCGACGGTCAGTGTCGCGACGACACCGCGGAGCGCACCCTCGAGCTGCTCGGTGGTGAACTGCTCGATCGCGCCGTCCTGCGAGAGGAAGCGCTCGGCCGCGCGACGGACGAACTCGGGGTCGGAGCCGATCTTGACGAGAGCGACACCGCTGACGTTCACGGTGACGCCGTTGGATGCCTGAGCCGTCGGCTCCATCTTGATCTGGCGCGCGCGCAGCGAGATCATCTCGGCGCGCTGGGTGAGCGGGTTGACCAGGGCGCCGCCGCCGGTGATCACCGAGATGCGGGACGAGTCACCCGCCGCGTTCTTCTGGTTGCGGCCGACGATGACGAGCGCCTGGTCGGCCTTGGCGACCTTGTACCAGGCTCGCAGCACCACCATGAAGATGATGATGAAGACGATGACGGCGACGACGATGATGCCGCCGACGACGACCGCCCCTCCGGCGATGAGTGCGTCCATGTGTGGAATCCCCCTGAGTCTCGATGTCCTTCGTGCGGCCCCTGCGAAGGCGCCCACTTCGAACGTATCGGTTAGTCCAGCCGCGTGACGAGGTTCGCCGCCCTCCGACGTCTGCCCGTACGCTGACGCCATGACGACCCCGCCGCCCGCGCAGCCCTACCCGTACGCTCCGCCGATGCGCCCCGAGGACGAGAAGACCTGGGCGTCGCTCACCCACGTCAGCGGCATCCTCTTCGCGTTCCTCGGTCCGCTGATCGTCTACCTGGTCCTGCGCGATCGCGGACCCTTCATCCGGGCCCACAGCGCCGCGGCCCTGAACTTCCAGCTCACGATCCTGATCATCGCGCTCGTCTCCATCCCGCTGGCGTTCATCGGCATCGGATTCCTCCTGCTGTTCGCGGCCGGCATCTTCGCCTTGGTGATCGAGATCGTGGCGGCCGTGAAGGCCAGCCAGGGGCAGTGGTACACACCGCCCCTCAGCATCCGCTTCGTCTCCTGACCCCCGTCGTCGGCCGGAACCGGCGCGGATAGACTGGAGGATGCCGTGTCTCGCGGCATCCGCGCTGTCGCGCACCCCCCCTCACGACGACCATTGGAGCCACCGTGGCCGAGCAGTCCCGTCTCGACAAAGTCATCGCCCTCGCCCGTCACCGCGGGTTCGTCTTCCAGGCGGGCGAGATCTACGGCGGGTCGCGGTCGGCGTGGGACTACGGTCCCCTCGGCACGGAGCTGAAGGAGAACATCCGGCAGCAGTGGTGGCAGACCTTCGTCCGCGGTCGCGGCGACATGGTCGGGCTCGACTCGTCGATCATCCTCCCCAAGCGCGTGTGGGAGGCCTCGGGTCACGTCGCGACCTTCACAGACCCGCTCGTCGAGTGCCTGCAATGCCACAAGCGCTTCCGCGAGGACACGCTCATCGAGGACTTCGAGGCGCGCAAGGGGCGCAAGGCCGAGAACGGCCTGGGCGATGTGCCCTGCCCCAACTGCGGCACGAAGGGGCAGTACACCGAGCCCAAGTCGTTCTCGGGTCTCGTGAAGACCTACCTCGGTGTTGTCGACGATGAGAGCGGCCTGTACTTCCTGCGTCCCGAGACGGCGCAGGGCATCTTCGTGAACTTCTCCAACGTGCTCACCGCGAGCCGCAAGAAGCCGCCGTTCGGCATCGGCCAGGTCGGCAAGGCGTTCCGCAACGAGATCACTCCCGGCAACTTCATCTTCCGCACGCGCGAGTTCGAGCAGATGGAGATCGAGTTCTTCACCCCGCCCGCCGAGGCGGGCGAGTGGTTCGACCACTGGGTGCAGGCCTGCTGGAACTGGTTCATCGACCTCGGCATCGACCCCGAGAACATGCGTCAGTTCGACGTGCCCGAAGAGGACCGGGCGCACTACTCCGCCGGCACGATCGACGTGGAGTACCGCTTCGGGTTCGCCGGCAAGGAGTGGGGCGAGCTCATGGGTGTCGCCAACCGCACCGACTACGACCTCTCGAGCCACATCGAGGCGTCGGGGCAGAAGCTCACCTACTTCGACCAGGCATCCGGGGAGACCTACGTTCCCTACGTCATCGAGCCGTCGTTCGGTCTGACGCGCGCCATGATGGCGTTCCTCGTCGACGCGTACCGCGAGGAGGAGGTGCCGAACGCGAAGGGCGGCACCGACACGCGCACGGTGCTCGGCCTCGACCCGCGCCTCGCACCGGTGAAGGTCGCGGTGCTGCCGCTGAGCCGCAACGAGCGCCTGTCGCCGCTGGCCCGCAAGGTCGCCGACGATCTGCGCGCGAACGGCTGGAACGTCGACTTCGACGACGCCGGCGCGATCGGTCGTCGCTACCGCCGGCAGGACGAGATCGGTACGCCGTTCTGCGTCACCGTCGACTTCGACTCGCTCGACGACGACGCCGTGACCGTCCGCGACCGCGACTCGATGGCCCAGGAGCGCATCGCGCTCGCCGAGCTGCACGCCTACCTCGCCCCGCGCCTGCGCGGCGCCTGACACCGCGGCGGCTCAGCCTTTCGCGGCCTTCGCCGCCGCCTTCGCGGCGCGCTTGTGCTCGCGTACCTTCGCGAGCGACTCGGGGGAGACGATGTCGGCGACGGAGCGGAACGAGCCCTCTTCGCCGTAGGCGCCGGCAGCCTCGCGCCAGCCCGCTCCGGTGAAGCCGTACTGCTTGCCGAGCAGCGCGAGGAAAATGCGCGCCTTCTGGTCACCGAACCCGGGCAGGGCCTTGAGGCGCTTCAGCACGGTCGCGCCGTCGGGGTCGCCCTCGGTCCACAGCGCCGACGCGTCGCCACCCCACTCGTCGACGAGCGCCTGGCACAGCGACTGGACTCGACCGGCCATCGAACCGGGGAACCGGTGCACGGCGGGGGTCTCGCTGAACGCGGCAGCGAACTCCTCGGGGTCGGCGGCGGCGATCCCGGCGGCATCGAGTCCGCCGGTGCGCTCACGGATCTTCAGCGGCCCGGCGAAGGCGGTCTCCATGGCAATCTGCTGGTCGAGCAGCATTCCGATGAGGAGCGCGAGGGGTTCGTCGGTGAGGAGCGCGTCGGCTGCCTCGTCGCCGGTGATGTGGAGAGCCATAGGCCTATGTTCGCACTCCGCGCCGCAGCGGGGTGGGGGAGGATGGACACCATGGATCCCTCGGCCGCACCCGATCTGATCTCTCAGGCGCGCCACGCTCGTGTCGCCGTGGTGGGCGGGGGTGTCGCGGGTCTTGTCGCCGCGCTCGAGTGCGCGAAGCTCGGCATCCGGGTCACCCTCTTCGAGGCCGCCGACCGGCTCGGCGGGATCGTGGCCTCCGCCGAACTCGACGGTCGTCGGATCGACGTCGCCGCCGACGGTTTCCGGGTGGCTCCCGGCGCCCTGAGCGAGCTCATCGACGAGCTCGGACTGACCGACGCCGTCGTCACGGCACGCGAGGCGGAGACGTGGGTGGCGGGCGGCCACGGGGTCGCGCCCCTCCCCGACGCGTCGATCCTCGGCATCCCCGCCAACCCCTTCGACGCGCGGGTCCGGCGCATCATCGGCTGGTCCGGCGCCTGGCGCGCCTACATCGACCGCCTGCGTCCGCCGCTGACGATCGGTGCGCAGCGCAACCTCGCTGCGCTCGTCGAGAGCCGGATGGGGTCGCGCGTGCTCGAGCGGATGGTCGCGCCGCTGACCTTCGGCATCCATGGCGTCCCGCCCGAGCAGGTCGACGTCGACCGCGCCGCCCGCGGGCTGAATGCCGCCCTCACGCGCACCGGATCGCTGTCGGGTGCGGTGGCGCAGCAGTTGCCGGATGGGGATGCCGGTCCATCCCGGGCCACCCTCTACGGCGGCATGTCCGTGTTCATCGACGCGCTCGGGCAGCGCCTCAGCGAGCTCGAGGTCGACATCCGCACCGAGACGGAGGTCACGGGCGTGGAGCGGACGGCGGCGGGCTGGTCGCTGACGACCGCGGCCGAGGACGGTCTCGACGTCGACGCGGTGATCGTCGCGACGCCGGAGCGCCCTGCGCGCCGGCTGCTCGTACCGCACCTGCCCGGTCTTGAGGGGGGCATGCTCTCACCTGACGATGTCGACGTCGTCACCCTCGTACTCGACGCGCCCGCGCTCGATGCCCGACCGCGCGGACACGCCGTCTACGCGGTGCCCGGCACCGCCCCCGCGATCGCGGTCGTCCACGCGACCGCGACGTGGCCGCGCACAGAGGGCGACCCGCACGTCGTGCGGGTCACGACGGCGGCGAGCGATCTCCGCGACGGTGATGCGATCGCGGTGTCCACCGGAGCGGCCGCGCAACTTCTCGGTGTCGATCTCGGCACGGTACGCGGCACGCATCGCGCGCGCTGGCCGCGGTCGCTTCCCTCGTCGGCGCTGTCGCCCGAGCGTGACGAGCTCCGCCGAGCCGCTCGTCGGGACGACCGGCTCGGCGTCGTCGGCGCGTGGATCGACGGTACGGGGATCACTCGGGTCGTGGCTGATGCGAAAGACGAGGCGGAGCGCATCCGCTCGGCCCTGCTGTGGCACGCAGACGGCACCTCTGCACCGACCTGAGCCGGCTGTCAAGGGTGGATGCCGCGAACGGAATGCGCCGTTACTCTGGGGTCTCGGCATCACATCGCCACGAACGTGAGGAATCGCCATGAAGGGCAAGATCGGAATCGTCGTCGGACTCACCGCCGGCTACGTCCTCGGGGCCCGCGCGGGCCGTCAGCGCTACGAGCAGATCAAGGACGCCTACCTGCGGGTCTACAACACCCCGGCCGTGCAGAAACAGGTCGACAAGGTGAGCGAATTCGGCAAGTCGGCGGCGTTCGCCCTGCCGAGCGTGCTCTGGAGCAGTGCCGTGAAGATCACCCGCGCCGCGACCACGAAGGGCACCCCGGGTGACAAGCTCGATTCCGCCCTCGACGCGTCGAAGGACGCCGCCGACGACGTGAAGGATGCCGCCGAGACGACCGCCGACGCCGTGTCGGGCTCGAGCACCTCGAAGAGTTCGACCGGGTCGGGCACCGCGAAGCGTTCGACCTCCACCAAGAAGAGCTCGTCCGCCTCATGAGCACGCCCCGCGGATTCCGCGATCGGGGTGACGACAGCCTCCTCGGTCTGGTCGGTGAGCTTCCCGAGCTCGTCAAGAACCTCATCGTCGCCGAGATCAACGCCGCGAAGGCGTGGGCGACACGGACCGGGAAGGATGCCGGCGTCGTCGGCCTCTGGTTCGTCCTGGCCCTGTTCGTGCTGTTCTGGACCCTGCCCGCGATCGGTGCGTTCACCGTCATCGGGTTGTCCTCGTGGATGGCGCCCTGGCTTGCAGCACTGATCCTCGTCGTGCTCGGCCTGCTGCTGGTCGTCGTCTTCGCCCTGCTGGGCATGCTGCGCATCAAGCGGATGAAGAACCGAGAGAACCCCGCGAAGGCCCTGTCGACCGACGCCCGAATCGTGAAGGAAGTGGCCGATGAGTTCTGACGTCCCCCGCACTGCCGTCCCCCTCGGCATCTCGGACCCCGTCGAACGTGCTCGGGCGGAGCTGAAGGCTGCGCTCGCCGCCATCGAGGAGAAGGCCAACGTGCCCAAGCGGGCGGCGCGGGCCACCCGCCGCGCGCAGGTGTCGGCTCGCGAGTTCGCGGACCGCAACCCGACCGGAGCCGTTGTCGCGGCCGTCGGTGCCGCCGCCGCCATCGGGCTCGTCGTCTGGGGTGCCGTCCGGCTCTACACGCGCTGACCGACGCGAGGCACACCGGCGGACGAGTCACCGGTGACGACCCGGGGTATGCTCGGAACAGGCAGCGGCGAAGGCGCAGATGCTGCCGACGACAGGGTCCCGAACGTTCGCACGTCGTGCATCGTTCCGCTGAGCGTCGGCCGTCTCGCTCTGGGGCGGCCACCGCCTATACGAGAGTCGAACCATGAACACACCTGCTGCGGCAGCACCGAAACCCCTCAAGGGGTGGCGTGTGCTCGTGCCTCGTGGGGGTCCGTGGGGCGACAGCGTGGCTGCCGCTCTGCGCACACAGGGGGCGACGCCGGTCATCGCACCGCTCATCAACTTCGCGCCGTCCGAGGACCCGACCGACCTCGAGTCGGCGCTCCAGGACCTCGCCGCGGGGGCTTTCGACTGGGTGACCCTCACGAGCTCGACGACCGTCGACGTGCTCCACGCCTACCGGGCGGTCATCCCCCCCAGCACACGAGTCGCCGCCGTGGGTGAGACCACCGCGGCCGCTCTCGGCGCCGTGGGCTACCGCGTCGACCTCGTCCCAGACGACGACAACTCCGCCGCCGGGATGGCCGCGCAGCTCATCGCACTCGAGCCGGAGCCGATGCGGGTCCTCACCCTCCGCAGTGAGCTCGCGAAGCCGGTGCTGACGCGTCTGCTCAACGAGGCGGGCCACGACGTCCGCAGCGTCGTCGCCTACCGCACCGTCGGCGTGCCCGTCACCGAGAAGGTCGCCACCGACGTCCGCTCCGGGCGCATCAACGCCATCCTCGTCACCAGTGGATCAGTCGCCGAGCAGGTCTACGAGCAGTTCCCCGACATCCCCTCCGGCACCGTGATCGCCGCCATCGGCCCGCGGACGGCGAAGGACGCCCGACGGGCCGGACTGGGCGTCAGCGTGATCGCGAAGGAGCAGACGGTCGCGGGCCTGATCGCCGCGGTGGCCCAGTTCCCCCTGCCGCACGCGATCGACGAGTTCGCCCCTCCGACCGGTTCTTTTCCCCGCATCCAGGGCTGACGTCCGTGGTCGAGACCGGATCGTTGCGCGGGCGGCATCCGTCGCGCATGACGTGTTTGGCAGACTGATCCCATGGTGACGCTGCTGCTCGATTCGTCGCGACTGGAGGTCGCCCTCTCGGCCACCGAGCGCGCCCTGTCGTTCCGCAAGGAGGCTGTCCGCGTGGAGCGGACGCACATCACGAAGGTGCAGCTCGTCGACGACCCGTGGACGTGGCTGCGCGGCGTTCCGACACCCGGCACCGTCATCCCGCGGACCGTCGCGATGGGGCGGTGGCGTTCCGCCGGCGGCGACGATTTCGTCCTCGTCCGGCGGCGGCGACCGTCGGTCGTGATCGACCTCGAGGGGGACCCCGAGTTCCAGCGGCTCGTCATCACGACGCGCCACGGCCTGGCGCTCGTCCAAGCGCTGCGTCTCGAAGCCGAGGAGGAGCCCGTCGACGTCGTCGAGCTCGTGACGACCGAGATCCCTGTGCAGCGGCCGGATGCCGAGACCGCCGCACCTTCGCGGGCGCCGCGACGGCGGGCGCCGCGACCCGCGCAGGCCTGACGGCGCACGGCTCGCGCCGAGGATCGGGCCGGTAACGTTGCCGGGGTGAGTGAACCCGCGGCATCCCGTCTGCTCGTCCGTGCGGAGGGGAGCGTCGGACGCATCACGCTCAACCGGCCCGGGGCGATCAACGCCGTCGACCACGGAATGATCCGTGGGATCGCCGAGGCGCTCGACGCGTGGGAGCATCACCCGGACATCCGTCTCGTGCTGCTCGACGGTGCCGGTGACCGTGGGTTCTGTGCCGGCGGCGACGTGCGGGCGCTGCGCGAGCAGATCCTCGCGGGCGACGCCGAGGCCGCGATGGGCTTCTTCCGCGACGAGTACGCGCTGAACGCGAGGATCGCCGAGTACCCGAAGCAGGTCGTCGCCTTCGCCGACGGCGTCACGATGGGCGGCGGCATCGGGCTGGCGGGCCACGCCGCCGTGCGGATCGTCACCGAACGATCGCGCCTCGCCATGCCCGAGACCCGCATCGGCTTCACCCCTGACGTGGGCGGCTCGTGGCTGCTCGCCCACGCCCCCGGCCGCCTGGGCGAGTACCTCGCTCTCACCGGCGGGACGATGGATGCCGCCGACGCGATCCACGCCGGATTCGCCGACCACTTCGTGCCCGCCGACCGCCTCGACGACGTGCGCCACGCGCTCGTGACGCGGGCCGACCCCGACACGCCCACCGAGATCGCGATGCTCTTCGACGAGACTCCCGAACAGTCCCGCCTCGCGGCGTCGCAGGACTGGATCGACGACGCGTTCGCCGCCGACACCGTCGCGGGCATCATCGCGCGTCTGCGCGACCGGCCCGAATCGGATGCCGCGGCCACCGCGGACCTGCTCGAGACCCAGGCCCCCACGGCGCTCACGGTCACGCTCGCCGCCGTGCGTTCGGCGCGGACCCTGCCAGGGCTGCGCGCCGCGCTGGCGCAGGAGTACGCGCTCGTCGAGTGGTTCGGACGGACCCAGCCCGATCTCGTCGAGGGCATCCGCGCTCAACTCGTCGACAAGGACCGCACGCCGCGCTGGCAGCCCGGCCGTCTCGAGGACGTCCCCGCCGACCTTGCCCACACGGCGCTCGCGTTCCGCCCGAGCGCCCCACTCTGGAGCTGACGTGTTCGACAGCCCTCTGTCCGCCTCCGCATACGAGGTCCTCGGCGTGGCCGCGGACGCGAGCGAGGACGACCTCCGCAAGGCGTACCGCCTGCGTCTGCGTCAGACGCACCCCGACACCGGCGGGGACGCCGCGCAGTTCGTGCAGGTGCAGCGCGCCTGGGAGCTCGTCGGGACGGCCGACGCGCGGTCCGCCTACGACCGGGGGCACGGGTTCGGGCAGGCGGTGTCCTACGGTCCCGACACGCAGGCCCCGATGTGGCGTCCTCAGACGCGGAAGGCCGACACCCGCCCGCGCGCCCGGTCGTTCGGCCAGCCGGGCGGCTGGCGCCGCGAGCGCTACCTCGATCTCATCCGCGAGTGGGCCGGCCGCGGCGTCGACCTTGCGGACCCGTACGACCCCGCTCTGGTCCGCAGTGCCCCGCACGAGGTGCGGCGCCTGCTCGCCGACGCGCTCGCCGAGGAGGCGACGGCACGGATCGTCGCCGAGCTCGGCATGGGCTACACCGTCTGGCACGACGTCGCCGCGGATCGGCGGGACCCGGACGTCAAGCTCGATCACATCGTGCTGGGCCCGAGCGGGCTCTACGCCGTGCTGTCCGAGGACTTCGGCGCGCCGGTGCGCAGCCGGCGCGGCGAGCTGGAGGGCGACACCGTCGTGGGGGCACCGGTCGCACAGCTCGTGCTCGCGGCGCGTGCGCTCGGCCGCGCGGCGAAGGTGCGCTTCAGCGCGGCTCTCGTCGTGCTGCCGGACGACGACGTCGCGACCGCAGTGGAGGAGCTCGGAAAGGTGAAGGGGCTGCCCGTCGCCGTCGTCGCGCGGAGCGTCCTCGCGACCGTGCTGCGCCGCGGTGTCAGCGGCGCCCGCGACATCGGCGGCAACGAGCTCTTCGACGTGCGGACGCGGCTGCAGCAGACGGTCCGCTTCGCCTGAGTCTCAGTCGCCCGCGCCGACGAGCTCCATCGGGTGGGTGAGTCGCCACCACGGGTCGGGGCCGGAGATCGCCGATGTCACGCTCACCGGCACGTCGACCTCGTCTGCGGGGCCGGCGAGGGTGATCGTTCCGGCATCCGCTCCGGCTGCGGCATCCGCGTCGATGTCGAAGGCGGGTTCAGCCGTGGCCGTCGCGCCGTTCCACAGATGAAGCTCGGCGTCCTCGTCGGTGACGACCGTGGTCGTCGCACCCCAGGCCGTGGTGACCTCGCCGACGACGGTCCCCGCCGGAAGGGTCGTCGTGACGGATGCCTCCTGAGCGACGGCGTCGAGCAGGGCCTCGGTCTCGTCGACGCGAGCTGCATCGGTCGGTGCCTCGGCGACGGACGCGAACAGCGTCGTGGGGCCGCCGCCCAGGTCCAGCGACCGTGCGGCGACGAGGTTGTAGGAGCCTGCGTAGCTGCCGGTCTTCAGGCCGATCACGCCGTCGGTGCCGAGGAGGGCGTTCGTGTTCTCGAACTCTCCGGCGCCGGGGAGCTCCGCGGACTCCGTGGCGACGATCTCCGCGATGACGGGGTTCGCCATGGCCTTCTCCGCGAGGGCGACCATGGCCGCCGGCGTCGCGACGTTGCCGCGGTCGTAGCCCGAGGCATCCGTCACCGTGATCCCGTCGAGCTCGTTCTCGGCGAGCCACGCGTTCGCGGCGGTCACGTAGTCCTGGACGGATCCGAAGGCATCGGTGGCGAGGCGGTCGGCGTAGTTGCTGGCCGACGCGATGAGCATGCCCTGAAGTATCTGGTACTCGGTCAGCGACCCGTCGTCGGGAACGTTGAGGGCGGACTGGTTCTGCGCGACGTATCGCCAGTACTCCTCACGATCGGAGTAGGTGAACTCGTATTCGGGTCCCTGCTCGCCTGCCGCGAGGGGTGCCTGGTCCAGGATCACGAGCGCGGTCACCAGCTTGGTCGTGCTGGCCATCTGCGCGGGTGTCGTGGACGAGGCCGCGGGAGCGAATCCGGCGACGCCCACGGCGGACTCGGCGTCGGTCGGCCACGCGATCGCGGACGGCGCGCCGGTCAGGGCGGCGGCATCGGTCGCGCTCGCCGCAGGGGTCACGTTGTTGAGCGGCCAGAGCAGCATCGCGGTCGTGTAGGCCGTCGCGACCGCGAGGACGGCGAGGGCGGGGATGCCGAAGACCGCCAGGGGGATGCCGCGACGCCGGCCCGCGGGGGGCAGCAGGTCGTAGGAGGCCGGCCGCGGCTGGGCGGCGCTCACCGGACGCCCCTCGTCATCGACCCAGCCGAGCGCCGTGTGGTCGGCGGAGGGGGAGGCAGGCTTCGCGTCGCGCCGTCGCCGGCGGATTCGGGGATCAGCGTCGTCCACGGTCACCGGACCACGGTAGCGCGGTCTGCCTGTGGCTATACTCGACGCACAACCACGGGAGTCCGGTGAGCCGGGCTGAGAGGAAGCGATCCACGCTTCGACCGTCGAACCTGATCCGGATCATGCCGGCGCAGGGAGGAGAGAAATGCACGCTGTCGCGTCCACATCCGAGACCCGCACCACCTCATCGCCGGGCCGCTTCCGCTGGCGGGTCATCGACATCGTCGTGGCCTCCGTCCTCGGCGTCGCATCGGGTCTCATCTTCCTGTTGTGGAACATCGGCTACCTCGGCCCGAAGACACTCCTCGAGCCGCTCCTGCCCGGTCTGCAGGGCCTGCTCGACGGACCGTGGCTGTTCGCCGGGGTCCTCGGCGCCCTGATCATCCGCAAGCCCGGTGCCGCCGTCTACACCGAGACCCTGGCGGCCGTCGTGTCGGCCCTCGTGGGGAACAGCTGGGGCGGCTTCCTGACCATCGAGGCGGGACTCGTGCAGGGACTCGGTGCAGAGTTGATCGTGCTCCTCTTCCTCTACCGGCGGTTCACCCTGCCCGTCGCGGTCCTCGCCGGTGCGGGCGCGGCGCTCGCCGGCGGCATCAACAACCTCATCCTCTGGTACGCGGGCGCGGACGTCGCCTTCACGGGTGTCTACCTCGTCTCCACCGTTCTCTCGGGGGCCGTCATCGCAGGCGCGCTCTCGTGGTTCCTGGCTCGCGGGCTCGCCGCCACGGGTGCGCTCGACCGATTCGCCATCGGACGCGAAGCGCGCAGTCGTGTCTGACGCATGACCCGTCCCGCACGCGTCGACGTCCGAGGGTGGGGGTGGCGCCACGCGTCACGGAACGCCTGGGCCGTGCGCGGGGTCGACCTGACGATCGCGCCGGGGGAGCGCGTGCTCCTCCTCGGCGCGTCCGGTGCCGGCAAGTCCACGCTGCTCCATGGTCTCGCGGGGGTCCTCGGCGGCGCCGACGAGGGCGAGATGGAGGGGGACATCCTCCTCGACGGAGGCCGCGCCGCAGCGCAGCGCGGCCGAGCCGGTCTCGTTCTGCAGGATCCGGACTCGCAGGTCATCCTCGCCCGCGTCGGTGACGACGTCGCGTTCGGCTGCGAGAACCTCGGTGTGCCGCGAGAGCAGATCTGGCCGCGGGTCGAAGCGGCACTGACGGCGGTCGGTCTCGACATCCCGCGGGACCGCCCGACGAAGGCGCTCTCGGGTGGCCAGAAGCAGCGACTCGCGCTCGCTGGTGTCGTCGCGATGCAGCCGGGACTGGTGCTGCTCGACGAGCCGACCGCGAACCTCGACCCGGACGGCGTCGCCGAGGTCCGCGACGCGGTCGCGGCGATGCTGCAGACACATCCCGCGACCCTCGTCGTGGTCGAGCACCGCGTCGACGTCTGGTTGCCGCTCGTGGACCGGGTCATCGTGCTGGGTGGTGCCGATGCGGCGGGAGTGATCGCCGACGGCACCCCCGAGCAGGTGCTGGGATCGCTCGGCGAAAGCCTTGCGCAGGCGGGCGTGTGGGTGCCGGGGCATCCGCCCGCCGCGCCCGCCCCGCCCGTCGCCGCACCGGGCGAGACACTGCTGACCGCGCGCGGTCTATCGGTCGAGCGGGTCGCCGGCCACCCCGTCGCGACCGGCATCGACCTGGACGTGCGGGCGGGCGAGGTCCTCGCGGTGACGGGGCCCAACGGCGCCGGCAAGTCGACGCTCGGGCTCACCCTGGCCGGGCTCCTGCCCCCGGCGGCGGGCGAGGTCGTGGCGACGAGCGCCCTTGCGGACGGCATCGGACCGCATCCGATCCGCTGGTCGTCCCGCGAGCTCCTCACCCGCATCGGGACGGTCTTCCAGGATCCCGAGCACCAGTTCCTCGCGCGCACGGTGCGTGACGAACTGGAGATCGGCCCGACCGCGCTCGGGCTCGCCGAGCCGGAGGTGGCGGCGGTCGTCGACGGCCTCCTGGAGCGGATGCGGCTGACGCGGCTCGCCGGGGCGAACCCCTACACGCTCTCGGGCGGAGAGAAGCGCCGCCTCACGGTCGCGTCCATGCTGGCGACGGCGCCGCGCGTGCTTGTCCTCGATGAACCGACCTTCGGGCAGGACGCGACGACGTGGTCCAGCCTGATCGCGCTCCTCGCCGAGCTCCGCGATGCGGGGTCGGCGGTCGTCGTCATCACCCACGATCTCCACGCGGTCGACGCACTCCATGCGCGCGAGGTCTGTCTGGGGGTCGAGCAGTGACGCTCCTCGACGGGCAGGCCAGGACCGGCGTCGTCGCCCGCATCAATCCGGTCGCGAAGCTGGCGGCGAGCGGTCTCGTCGCGGTCCCGCTGGTGTTCACCCTCGACTGGGTGTCGGCGGCGGTGGCGCTCCTCCTCGAGTGCCTCTTGATCCCGTTCGCCGGCTTGCGCTGGGGCGAGTTCTGGCGGCGGACCTGGCCCGTCTGGATCGCAGCGCCGCCGACGGCGGTCACGATCGCCTTGTACGGTGAAGCCGACGGGCGCGTCTACGTCGAATGGCTGCTCATCCGCGTCAGCGACGGCTCGCTCGAACTGGCTGCGGCGACGCTCCTCCGCGTGCTCGCCGTCGCGCTGCCCTCGGTCGTCCTGTTCATCACCGTCGACCCGACCGATCTCGCCGACGGTCTGGCGCAGATCGTCCGGCTGCCGGCGCGGTTCGTCCTCGGCGCGCTCGCCGGCCTGCGGATGATCGGTCTGTTCATCGACGACTGGCGCTCTCTTGAGCTCGCCCGTCGTGCGCGCGGGGTGGCCGACCGCGGGCGGCTGCGGCGGTTCGCGGGGATGGCCTTCGCGCTGCTCGTGCTGTCGATCCGACGGGGGTCCAAGCTCGCGACGGCGATGGAGGCCCGGGGGTTCGGAGCCCCCGGTCCTCGAACCTGGGCGCGCACATCGACGTTCGGGGGCCGCGAGTGGGGGCTGATCGCGACCGGCGCAGGCATCGCCGGAGCGGCGGTCGTCGCCGCTGTCGCGGCGGGCACCTGGAACTTCATCCTCGGCCCGTCCTGATCCGCCCGATGGCGCGACGTCGGCACGATCGGTGGTGCGGGTGTCGAGTCGCCGCCGTTTCCGGGTGGCTCCCGCACCCCGGGTCGTGCATCCGTCCCGGGATGACGCTCAGAACCGGTAGGCGAAGCAGACCGAGCGCGGCATCGTCTCGATGTAGGGCTCGTAGACCGGGATGCGGGTGAACCCGAGCGACTCGTACAGCGCGATGGACTCCGGCTGGGGAATGCCGGTCTGCAGGATGACCCGACCGGCGCCGCCCGCGCGTGCCCGGTCGAGAGCCGCCGTCATCAACGCCCGAGCCAGTCCGCGACCCCGCGCCGCCGCGGTGACGACGAGGCGTTTGATCTCCCATTCGGCGCCGAGTCGGCGGAGGATGACGTGCCCCGTGGGGGTGCCGTCCTCGTCCGCGGTGATGAGGGTCGCGACGATCTCCTCCGGGTGCATGGCGAGCGCCCGCGAGCGGGCGACCGTGCGCTCGGCCGGTTCGTCGCCGTGGAACCCGTCGTAGCGGGCGCCGAGGTCGGTGTCCAACTCGTCGCGCAGGGCCGCTGCGCGCGGGTCGTCCCACGCGACCTCGAGGATGCGGGACCCGGTGCTCGTCCGTTCGCTCACCGGACGAGCCTATGCGTCCGCGGGCCCGTCGAGGCGGCGGACGAGGCGCGCGGGCGCGGTCCGGCGGTACGAGGCGTCGAGCAGCTCGGCGAGTTCGGTCTCGTCGGTTGCGGCGAGGTCGATTCCCAGCCACCCGGAGGGTCCGAGGTAGGCCGGCGACCAGAACCTCGAGTCCTGGCGCAGGGCCGGCTCGTCGTCTCGATCCGGCAGGATCATCACCGCCGCGTCGTGGCGCTCGAAGTCGCCGGGACTCCGTCGTACCGAGCCGCCGAAGTACGCGAACACCTTCGTCGTGAAGAACGCCGGCCGGCCGTGACTCACCTTCTCGTGCGCCTCGGGCAGTACGAGGGCGTGACGCCGGACGAGCGCGAGCAACGGGTCGTCCACGCGGAACATCAGCGGGTGCTCGGCCACCGCTCCATCCTGGCCCTCCTTGGTGCCCGGCTGGTAGCGTCCGCGACATGACGACGCCCGTCCCTGCGCGCCTGCGGTGGAGTGGTGCTGGCGCCGTCCTCGCCGTCGCCGTCCTCCAGGTGGTCGCCGTCGTCGTCACCGGGGCGTCGTGGTTTCTGCGAACCGTCTTCGCCGGTGGCGCGTGCGCACCCGACTGCGACTGGGCGACGGCGGATGCCGCGGGCGTGCTCTTCGTCGCGGCGATCCTCGCGAGCGTCGCCGTCACGGCGGCCGCGGCGGTCCTCGCGGGGCGGACGGGGCGCGACCTCGCCTGGGTCCCGCTGTTCTCGACCTCTCTGGTGGTCGCGGGCTATCTCGCGGCCGCTGCGCTCTTCGACGGCGCGATGCGGTGATCGGTCAGGTCGCGTTCCACAGGCTCCGGTAGTACGCCATCCGCTCCTCATCGGGTTCGACCCCGTAGGCCTCGAGCAGCAGACCGTCCCAGCCCGGCCCATAGTTCCAGCCCGTGCTCATCGCGGCGACGGCGATGTCTCCCCACCGGTCGCCGAGGCCCAGCTGCCCGAGGTCGACGTGTCCGCTCCAGCGTCCGTCGTCGCCGATGAGGGTGTTCGGCGCGCAGGCGTCGCCGTGGCAGACGACGAGGTGCTCGATCGGGGGCGGCTCGCGCAGAAGGCCGGGCAGGACCACACCTCGCGCGGCGGCATTCGCGATCCGCGACGGTACGGTCCAGTCGAAGGGGCAGGATGCCACGGGCAGGCTTTCGTGCAGGGCCCGCAAGCCCTCGCCGATCGCCCGCACCGCCGTCTCGGGACGCGCCACCCACTCGGGGTCGACGGCGGAACGTCCCGCGATCGCGCGCGTCACGAGCCACTCCGTCTCGCCGTCGTCGCCCTGTTCGACCACCGTCGGCACGCGCAGGTAGGGGGCCGCCCAGGCCATCCGCTCCGCCTCATCCGCCATCGAGGTCTCGAGATGGACCGGACCGATCTTGATGAACCGGTCGTCGTCGGTGCGGAATGTCCGCCCGCCGAGCGTGTTCTCCCACACCGGCACGAGTGCCGCACCCCGCGCGAGGCGACGCACGATCGGGGGGACGGGCGCGTCGGCGAAGGGGATGGACATCCCTCCATCCTGTCGTCGGCCGCCGCGGACGACTACCCTGGAGGCATCCTGCGGTCGTGGCACCCAGTCGCGCGTAGAGTGAAACTCGATTCCGTTCGAAGGAGAGCGCATGGACATCGCCGGAGCGTCCGCCCTCGTCACCGGGGGCGCCAGCGGGCTGGGCCTCGCGACCGCCCGCCGTCTGGCCGCGCAGGGCGCCCATGTCGTCATCGTCGACCTGCCGTCGTCTTCCGGCGCCGACGTCGCGGCGGAGCTCGACGGCACCTTCGCACCCGCCGATGTGACGGATGCCGCACAGGTCGAGGCCGCGGCGGCCGCGGCATCCGCCGTCGCACCACTGCGGATCGCGGTCAACTGCGCCGGCATCGCGCCACCCGCGAAGGTCCTCTCCCGTGACGGGTCGCCCAACCCGATCGCCGACTTCGAGCGCATCGTCCGGATCAACCTCATCGGCACGTACACCGTGATCGCCCACGCGGCGGCGGCGATGGCGGCGACCGAGCCCACGGCGTCCGGGGATCGGGGTGTCATCGTCAACACGGCCTCGGTCGCCGCGTTCGACGGTCAGATCGGTCAGCCCGCGTACTCCGCGAGCAAGGGCGGCGTGCACGCCATGACGCTGCCGATCGCCCGCGAACTGGCGCGGTCGGCGATCCGCGTCTGCACGATCGCCCCCGGCATCATGGAGACCCCCATGCTCGCGGGGCTCCCCGAGGCGGCGCAGGAGTCGCTCGGCCAACAGGTGCCCTACCCCGCGCGGCTCGGCAAACCTGACGAGTACGCCGCCCTCGTGCAGCACATCGTCGAGAACGGCTACCTCAACGGTGAGACGATCCGCCTCGACGGCTCGATCCGCATGGCCCCGAAGTGAGTGGAGACCGATGAGCGACACGATCCTGCTGCGCCGCGAGGGCGCGCTCGCGCGGCTGACCTTCAACCGCCCGGCGTCCCTCAACGCCATGGACTTCGAGATGGGCACGCGCTGGCGCGACCTCGCGCACGAGGTGACGAGCGACCCCACGGTCGGGGCGATCGTGCTGGATGCCGCGGGCCCGGCGTTCTGCGCCGGCGGCGATGTCGTGCAGATGGCGACCTCCGGAGGTGACGGCGGGGCCATCACCGAGATGGCCGGGGTGATCCACGACGGCATCCGCACGTTCGTGGAGTCGTCCATCCCGATGGTCGCGGCGGTGCAGGGTGCGGTCGCCGGCGGCGGGCTGGGACTGATGCTGACGGCGGACCACATCGTCGCCTCGCCGCGCGCCGTGTTCGTCAGCAAATACGCCAACATCGGTCTGACACCCGACCTCGGCGTCTCGACGCTGCTGCCCGCCGCGATCGGGGAGCGGCGGGCGCTGCAGCTGCTGCTGACCGACACGACGATCGACGCGCCCACCGCACTCGAGTGGGGGCTCGTCGCCGAGGTCGTCGAGCAGCCCGGTGACCGTGCAGAGCAGGTCGCCCGGGCCTGGCTCGACGGCGCGACCGGCGCGTTCGGAGAGGCCAAGCGCCTCGTCCGCACCGGTGCCGGCCGCTCGTTCGCCGAGAACCTCGACGACGAGGCGCGCACGATCGGCGCCGCCTTCGACACCGACGACTCGAGGACCCGCGTCGCCGCCTTCGCTGCGGCATCCCGGTCCCGTCGATCCTGATCCTCCTGGAGAACCCATGACCCTCGCCGGCAAGACCATTCTCATGTCGGGCGGCAGCCGCGGCATCGGCCTCGCGATCGCCCTGCGCGCCGCCCGCGACGGCGCGAACATCGCGCTGCTCGCGAAGACCGACACCCCGCATCCCAAGCTCGAAGGGACGGTGCACTCGGCGGCCGACGAGATTCGCGCGGCCGGGGGCCAGGCGTTGCCGATCGTGGGCGACGTCCGCGACGACGGTGACATCACCGAGGCCGTCATGAAGACGCAGGGCGAGTTCGGCGGCATCGACATCGTCGTCAACAACGCGTCGGTCATCGACCTGTCGGGTTCGCTCGAGCTCGCGGCGAAGAAGTACGACCTCATGCAGGACGTCAATGTGCGCGGCACCTTCATGCTGTCGCGGGCAGCGCTGCCGATCCTGAAGGACGCCGAGAACCCCCACATCCTCTCCCTGTCGCCCCCGCTCAACATCTCGCCGAAGTGGCTCGGCGCGCACACCGGCTACACCCTCGCGAAGTACGGCATGACGATGGCGACGCTCGGGCTTGCCGCGGAGTTCGCGAAGGACGGCGTCGCCGCCAACACGCTCTGGCCGCAGACGACGATCGCCACGGCGGCGGTGCAGTTCGCCCTCGGCGGCGACCGCATGATGAAGGTCAGCCGCACGCCGGAGATCTACGCCGACGCCGCCTACGAGGTGCTCTGCCGGCCGTCGCGCGAGGTCACCGGGCAGACGCTCATCGTCGAAGACGTGCTGCGCGATGCCGGCGTCACCGACTTCTCGCGCTATGCCGCGACGCCCGGCACCCCCGACAGCGAGCTGTTCCCCGACATCTTCCTCGACTGACCCGCTCGCGGAGGCAATGGATCCGGGCCGACACGCCGCCGAGCACGAGCGGATGCCGGGGTGTCGCGCACGATCCATTGCATCCGCGCACGCGGCCCCGCGCACGCAGCGCGGCGCGCGTCAGACGAGCCCGAGCTTCACGAAGGCGTTCCACACGCCGTCGTCGAGGACGTCGGTCGTGACGTTGCCCGCCCGCTCCTTCAGAGCCGGGTCGGCGTTGCCCATGGCGACGGGGGAGCCGACGACGTCGAACATCTCGGCATCGTTCCAGCTGTCGCCGATGCCGATCGCGTCGGCGGCATCCAGCCCGAGGATGTCGAGCACCCGGAGGATCGCTGATCCCTTCGTCGTCCCGCGCAGGCCGATCTCGCCGTTGGAGCCGCCAGGGAGGGGGATGCTGCCGGGGATGACGTGGAACCGCTCGCCGAGGTCGGCCTGGGCCTTGTCGACGCTGTCGGAGCGCTTGCTGATGAAGGTCGTCTTCGCGATCGCGTCCAGGTCCGCCTCGTGCACAGGACGGTAGGTGACGATGGGCTTCGGCTCGACGACGTCGGTCTGCCCGAGGCGGCGGGCGTCCTCGAGGTGGCGCTTGCGGCGCTCGGCGAAGTACTCGTCGAGCATGGCGCCCACACCCTCGCTCGCGTAGACCGCCTCGTCGGACTGCAGGAAGTAGTCGATGTCCTCCGCCTCGAAGTAAGAGATGAGCCGGTCGGTGTCCTCGCGCGGCATCGGGTCGGCGAAGAGTCGCTCGTCGCCGCGGACGGCGTAGGCGCCGCCGTTCGTGATCGCGCCGTCGTAGCCGATCTCGCGGACCTTGGGGTGGATGTCGCCTGCCGCGCGGCCCGTGCAGAGGTAGACGAGGTGGCCGTTCTCGCGCGCCGTCCGGATGGCGGTGATCGTCGAGTCGGCGATGGCCGTCCCGTGCTCGAGGATGGTTCCGTCCACGTCCAGGAAAGCGATGCGCGTCATGCGTCCATTCTCCCGGATGCGGACGGACGCGCGCTCCGGGGGAGGGTCAGAGCCGCTTGCGCAGGAAGACCTGCTCGGTGCCGTCGTCCCCCGGGACCCGCTCGCTCTCCTCGTACCCCTCGCGCTCGTACAGGCGCAGGTTCGCCTCGCTGAGAGAGCCGGTGAACAGCTCCGCCGTCGTGGCGCCGGCCTCGCGGCCGCGCTCCTCGACCGCCGACAGCAGTGCCGTGCCGAGACCCGAGCCCTGCTGGTCGGGGGCGATCGCGATGCGGCCGATGAGCAGCAGGTCGCCGTCTACACGGGCGCGCACGCAGCCGACCATGCGCTCGCCGTCGAGGGCGACGCATCCGAGGTTCTCCTCGAGCTCGCCGCGCACCTCGTCCAGGGTCTGCGTGAGCGGCGGCATGTCGACGGCGTCGTAGATGAGCGCCTCCTGCACGAAGGCCGCTCGCTGCAGGGTGAGCACCTCGCCCGCGTCGTCGACGGAGATGGGGCGGATGCGGGCGGTGCTCATTCGTTCAGCGTAATCCGCGCGCGGGTGGCGGCGGCCGCCCGCCTAGAGTGACCGCATGCCCGATGTGCGCTCCGCGATCGCCGCCCGTCCCCTCGTGCTCGACGGCGGACTCGGCACGATGCTCGAAGCCCGCGGCCACGACCTCAGCGGCGTGCTGTGGTCGGCCGGTGTGCTCATCGACGCCCCGGGCGACGTGCGCGACGTGCACGCCGCCTTCGTCGACGCCGGCGCCGACATCGTGACGACGGCGTCGTACCAGCTGGGCTATGACAATCTGGCGGAGGCGGGGAAGGATGCCGCCGAGGTCGACGCACTGCTCGGGGCCTCGGTGCGACTCGCGCGCGAGGCGACCGACGGTCGTGCGTGGGTCGCCGCATCCGTCGGTCCGTTCGGCGCCGTGCGCGCGGACGGGAGCGAGTACACCGGTGCCTACGGCATGTCGGTGGGCGAACTGGCCGAGTGGCATCGGCGACGGTTGCACGTGCTCTCCGAGGCCGGGCCCGATCTGCTCGCGGTCGAGACGATCGCCTCGCCCGCCGAGGCCGAGGCGGTGGCGATCGCCCTCGAGGGCGTCGGGATCCCGGCGTGGGTCTCGCTCTCGGGTTCCAGCACCGCGTTCGCGGACGACGGCGCGCTCGCCGCGGCGCTCGTGACGGCCGCGTCGCCCGCCGAGGTGGTCGCCGTCGGCGCGAACTGCTGTCCGCCGCGCGATATCGCCCGTGTTCTGACCGCGATGCCGAGCGCGACACCTGCCGTCGTCTATCCGAACAGCGGTGAAGCGTGGGACGCCATCTCGCGCTCGTGGCACGGCGACGCGACGGCGACCTTCGCGGACGTCGACGCGTGGCTGGATGCCGGAGCGCGGCTCATCGGCGGATGCTGCCGCACGACGCCCAAGGACATCGCCGGGCTCGCGCGACGCCTGAAGGACTGATCGGGGCCGGTGCGGCCGCGGGTTCGGGTCACCGCGGCCGCACCGGTCGCCTCAACGCGTGAGCGACGCGCCGTTGGTGCGGATGACCTCCGCGTACCAGTCGAACGACTTCTTCTTGTAGCGCTCGAGCGATCCGGTGCCGTCGTCGTTCCGGTCGACGTAGATGAACCCGTACCGCTTGCTCAGCTGCGCGCTCGAGGCGCTGACGACGTCGATGCAGCCCCACGAGGTGTAGCCGAGGACGGTGGCGCCGTCCTCGATCGCCTCGCCGACCTGGACGAGGTGATCGTTGAGGTAGGCGATCCTGTAGTCGTCGAGGACGGTCTTCACGCCGTCGACCTCGACGAGCTGGTCCTTCGCGCCCAGACCGTTCTCGACGACGAACAGCGGCTTCTGCCAGCGGTCCCAGAACTGGTTGATCACCAGTCGGAGGCCGATGGGATCGATCTGCCAGCCCCACTCGCTCGCTTCGAGCGTGGGGTTCGGAACGCCGCCCATGATGTTTCCCTCACCCGTGACCTTCTTGGCGGGGTCGGCGGTCGCGGCGACCGACATGTAGTAGCTGAACGAGACGAAGTCGACCGTGTTGGTGAGGTCCTCGCGGTCCTCGTCGGTGATCTCGAGCTCGATGCCCTTCTCGCGCAGGGTGCGCAGGAAGTAGCCGGGGTACTCGCCCCGGGTGTGGACGTCGCCGTAGACGAGGTTCGAGTGGTCGAACTGGAGCACCTCGAGGGCGTCGGCGGGCGACGGGCTCAGCGGGTAGACCGGCATCGACAGCACCATGCAGCCGATCTGTGCGTTCGGCGCGACCTCGCGGGCGATGCGAGTGGCCCGGGCGGAGGCGACCAGCTCGTGGTGCATCGCCTGGTACAGCGCCTGCTCGCCGAGCTCGTCCTTCGGTGTGTTGATGCCGCCCGACATGAAGGGTGCGTGCAGCAGCGAGTTGATCTCGTTGAACGTGAGCCAGTACTTCACGCGCGCGCCGTATCGCTCGAAGAGTGTCCGGGCGTAGCGCTCGTAGAAGCCGATGAGGCGGCGATCGGTCCAGCCGTCGTAGGTCTCGGCGAGGTGGAGCGGCGTCTCGTAGTGCGAGATCGTCACGAGCGGCTCGATGCCGTGCTTCTCGAGTTCGTCGAGCACCCGGTCGTAGAAGGCGAGGCCCTCCTCGTTGGGCTCGGTGTCGTCGCCGTTCGGGAAGATCCGGCTCCACGCGATCGAGAAGCGGTAGACGCCGAAACCCATCTCGGCGAACAGCGCGATGTCGTCGGCGTAGCGGTGGTAGAAGTCGATCGCCTCGAGCTTGAGGTTGTCGGGGGTGGGCGCGGCCGTCCGCGGACCGAAGATGCCGCGCGGCATGACGTCCTGGACCGAGAGTCCCTTCCCGCCCTGGTCGTATCCGCCCTCGATCTGGTTCGCGGCGGTCGCGCCGCCCCAGAGGAAGCCGTCGGGGAAGGAGGTGGTGCTCATGTGTCTCTCGTTTCGTATCGGGGGTTCGGAGCGTTCAGAAGGAAGCGGATGCCGGGTGTCGCCGCGCCGAGCGGGCGACACCCGGCATCCGCTCGGGATCAGGCCGAGACGGCCGCGGACTCGACCGAGACGGCCGTGAAGAGCGGCTCGCCGTGCGCGATGGGGCCGGACGCCCGACCGGTGATCGCCGGGTAGAGC
Organism: Microbacterium oleivorans; assembly: GCF_023715745.1. Taxonomy (GTDB): domain Bacteria; phylum Actinomycetota; class Actinomycetes; order Actinomycetales; family Microbacteriaceae; genus Microbacterium; species Microbacterium oleivorans_D. The sequence goes on from NZ_JAMBOV010000004.1 coordinate 106,718, forward strand.
TCGCCGTTGGTCACGACGATCGGGGTGGTCAGGTCGTAGCCCGCCCGCTCGATGGCGTCGCCGTCGAACTCGACGAGCAGGTCGCCGGCCTTCACCTGCTGACCCGTCGTGACCTTGACGTCGAAGTGGGTGCCGCCGAGCTTGACCGTGTCGATGCCGATGTGGATGAGCACCTCGGCGCCGTCGGCGTGACGCAGGCCGATCGCGTGGCCGGTCGGGAACGCGGCGGCGACCGTCGCATCGAACGGCGCGTAGAGGGCGCCGCTGCGGGGGAGGATCGCCACACCGTCGCCGAGGGCGCCTTCGGCGAAGGCGGCATCGGGGGTCTCGGACAGCGGCACGACCGTGCCGTCGAGGGGGCTGAGGACTTCGAGGTCGGTGGCGGCCGGCGCAGCCGCCGGGGCGGCCTCTTCGGCCGGCTCGACGAAGCCGATGAGGACCGTCAGCAGGAACGGCACGGCGATCGCGACGAGGAGTCCGATGCCGAGGAACACCATGTTCCCGTTACCGAGCAGGGCCGGGAGAGCGAGACCGGAGGGGACCACGAATGCGGTCGCGAACACCCCGCCGATCGCGATGATCGCGCCGCCGATCGCGCCGCCGACGATGCCGAACGCGAACGGGCGCTTGAGCGGCAGGTTGATGCCGTAGATCGCAGGCTCGGTGATGCCGGCGAGGAAGCCCGAGAGCGTCGCGGGGGCGGCGAGGGATTTGAGGTTCTTGTTGCGCGCGCGCACCCAGACACCCGCGACCGCAGCGGCCTGTGCCAGGACGGCGGCGAAGACCGGGCCGACGAGCAGGATCTGGCCGGTCGTCTGGAACTCGAGGGTGAACAGCGGGACGAGACCCCAGTGAAGGCCGAAGATGACGAACACCTGCCAGAGACCGCCCATGATCGCGCCACCGGCCCACGGAGCGTTCTCGAAGACCCAGCCGATGCCCGTGCCGAGGCCGCCGCCGAGGAGGTCGGAGATCGGACCGATGACGACGAAGACGAGCGGAACGGCGATGAGGACGACGATCATCGGGGTCATGAAGCGCTTCACGGCGCCGGGGAGCACGCGGTAGAGCACCTTCTCGGCGTGGCTCTGCAGCCAGACGATCACGATGATCGGGATGACGCTCGAGACGTAGCTCACCATCGTGAAGGGGATGCCGAAGAAGGTGAGACCCGGCTGGCCGACGAGGCCCGCCATCGTGGGGTAGACGAGGGCGCCGGCGATCGCCAGCGACGTCCACTCGTTGGCCTTGAAGTAGCGCGCCGCGGTGATCGACAGGGCGATCGGCAGGAAGTTGATGAAGGCGTCCGAGAGAGCGTTGAGGACGGCGTAGGTCGAGGTGTCGGTGGCGATCCAGCCGAAGGTGACGGCGGCGGCGAGGAATGCCTTCAGCAGACCGGTCCCGGCGAGGGCCCACAGCACCGGGGTGAAGATCGCCGAGATCATCGAGATGAAGCGGTTGAACAGGTTGCCCTTGGGGGCATCCGAGGTCGCTCCGTCGGCCGATGCGGCACCGAGCTTCGAGATCCTGCCGATCTCGGCGAAGACGTCTGGGACGTCGTTGCCGATGACCACCTGGTACTGCCCGCCGGCCTGGGCCACGGTCACGACACCGGGGGTCGCCTTCACGGCGGCGGTGTCGGCTTTCGACTCGTCCTTCAGCACGAAGCGCAGGCGGGTGGCGCAGTGCACGAGCGAACTGACGTTCTCTTCTCCGCCGACGCCCTCCAGGACGCCGGCCGCGGTCTTCGAGTAGTCCATCGGGACACGCTCTTTCTTGCCGCATCGGCGCGGCATTCTCGGGTGGAACACGCGCCGGGCCCGTTTCCGGGCAACAAAAAAACCTGAACTCGTTCACCGCTCGTGAAAGCGATGTGAGTTCAGGTTTTGCCTGCTGCCGCAGTAACAATCCGTCGCGTCGCAGGTCTGCATCGGCCTGCGATCCGAGACATTAGCATGCATCCGAATAGGACGCCAGTGTCATCCTCCCGGAGCGGAAGCCGGCGGTGCCCCGACCTGCGACGCGAGCCGCTCGACGTGCACGATGACGTACAGGAGCTCCTCGTCGGTGAGCTCGGACTCGGTCGCGGCTTTGACGTACGCCTTCACCTCCTGTGCGATGGCGAACGAGCGCGGGTAGCTGTGCTTGGCGAACTCGAAGAACGAGCTGTCGGCGCTTCGGAGCATCGACCTCGACACGAGGCGCTGCAGGAGGAACTGGATGTGGAGCACGAACCGGGCGTAGTCGGGGCTCTCGACGTCGAGTTTCACGCCGAGCCCGTTCTCGACCGTCAGGACGACGTGCTGGACGCGGCGGAACAGCAGTGCGGCGGTGCCGTTGGGTTCGTCCCGGGTCGCGTTCAGCACGTGCATCGTGAGGAAGACGGCCTCCTCGGCGGGCAGCTCGGTCTCGAGGGCGGCCGAGATCGACTCGGCCATCGTCTTCGCCGCGGCGAACTCGGCGGGGTGCAGCACGCGCAGCTCGGGCATGTTCGCGGCGGGGATCCGGATCCCCTTCTCCAGGCGCTCGAGCACGAACTGCACGTGGTCGATGACGGCGATCGTGAGGCGGCGTCCGAGGTGATGGCCGAGCGAGCGCTCCGCGTGGTCGACGGCGCGCGAGACGGCCTCGACGATGGCGTAGGGGGTGTCGGTCAGCATCCGCCGTTCGCGCTCGCCGTCCTCGCCCGTCTCGAGGATGAAGGTCTTCTCGACTTTCGCGGGGTCGATCGTGTCGGTGGGCTTCAGCTGGAATCCGAGCCCGCGGCCCATCAGCACGCGCTCGCGGCCCTGCTCGTCGAGTGAGATGACGACGTTGTTGTTGAGCACCTTGTGCACGACCGTGCCGCGCCGCTGCGGAGCCCCTTCCGTCATGGCGACGAGTCTAGAGCCGCCCGGCATCCGCCCAGCCCGCCGCCGGTAGCCTGGAAGGCATGACCGAGTCCACTCCCGCGCGCCCCGAGGGCATGTCCGCCGTGCGCACGACGACGGCCAAGCAGGTCCGTCCCGCGACCGAGGGGTGGACGCAGGCGAAGGATGCCGAGGGTCGCCCGCTCCTGCAGTTCGCGAGCCCCAAGCGCGGCAAGCCGCCCGTGCACCTCGCAGACCTCGATCACGATGCGCGCGTCGAGAAGCTGAAGGAGCTCGGGATGCCGGGGTTCCGCGCCGCTCAGCTCGAGAAGCACTACTTCCAGCACTACACCTCCGACCCCGTCCACATGACCGACCTTCCGGCGGCGAGCCGCGAAGAGCTCGTCGGCGGTCTGCTGCCGAACCTCATGACCGAGGTGCGCCGCCTCGAGACCGACGGCGGCGACACGATTAAGTTCCTGTGGCGCCTGCACGACGGCGCGCTCGTCGAGTCCGTGCTCATGCGGTACACCGGGCGCATCACGCTGTGCGTGTCGAGCCAGGCGGGGTGCGGCATGAACTGCCCGTTCTGCGCCACCGGGCAGGCGGGCCTGACGCGCAACATGTCGGCGGCCGAGATCGTCGACCAGGTCGTCCGCGCCAACCGCCTCATCGCCGACGGCGGCCTCGGTGACCCCCGCAAGGTCGGGCACAAGGACGAGCGCGTCACCAACATCGTCTTCATGGGCATGGGTGAGCCCCTCGCCAACTACGCCCGCGTCATGCAGGCCGTCCGCACGATGGTCGACAAGAAGCACGGCCTCGGGATGAGCGCGCGCGGCATCACGGTCTCGACCGTCGGCCTCGTGCCCGCGATCCGCAAGCTGAGCGCGGAAGAGATCCCGGTCACGTTCGCGCTGTCGCTGCATGCCCCCGACGACCACCTGCGCGACGAGCTCATCCCGGTCAACTCCCGCTGGAAGGTCGATGAGGCCCTCGACGCCGCCCGCGAGTACTTCGACAAGACCGGCCGTCGCGTCTCGATCGAGTACGCCCTCATCAAGGACATGAACGACCACGCCTGGCGCGCCGATCTCCTCGCCGAGAAGCTCAACGCCCGCGGCCGCGGCTGGGTGCACGTGAATCCCATCCCGCTCAACCCGACGCCCGGCTCGATCTGGACGTCGTCCGACGTCGACGTGCAGAACGAGTTCGTCCGGCGCCTCAACGATGCGGGCATCCCGACGACACTCCGCGACACGCGCGGCAAGGAGATCGACGGGGCCTGCGGGCAGCTCGTCGCGACCGAGGAGGACCAGGCCGCGGCAGCATCGGTCTGACCCGGGTCAGGCCTGGCGCACCCGTCTGGTTCGAGGGGTGATTCCGCCGGCGGCGTAACCCTGTCAAGGGCTGCGGAGTCGACCGCGGCGCGAGAGTAGCGTCGGATCCATGGTCAACTATCGATTCCTGGGCAACAGCGGCCTCAAGATCACCGAACTCACCTACGGCAACTGGCTCACCCACGGCTCGCAGGTCGAGAACGACGCGGCGATCGCGACGGTTCACAAGGCCCTCGATCTCGGCATCACCTCGTTCGACACTGCGGATGCGTACGCGAACACCGCCGCCGAGTCCGTCCTCGCCGAAGCGCTGAAAGGTCAGCGCCGCGAGTCACTCGAGATCTTCACGAAGGTCTACTGGCCGACCGGCCCCAAGGGGCCGAACGACCACGGTCTGTCCCGCAAGCACCTGCTCGAGGGCATCAACGGCTCGCTGAAGCGCCTCGGCACTGACTACGTCGACCTCTATCAGGCGCACCGCTACGACTACGAGACCCCGCTCGAAGAGACGATGCAGGCGTTCGCCGACATCGTCCGTCAGGGCAAGGCGCTCTACATCGGTGTCAGCGAGTGGACGGCGGAGCAGCTGCGGGCCGGCCACGCGCTCGCGAAGGAGCTCGGCTTCCAGCTGATCTCGAACCAGCCGCAGTACTCCGCGCTGTGGCGGGTCATCGAGGGCAAGGTCGTCCCCACCTCCGAGGAGCTCGGCATCTCGCAGATCGTCTGGTCGCCGCTCGCGCAGGGCGTCCTGACGGGCAAGTACCAGCCCGGTCAGCCGGCCCCCGAGGGTTCGCGCGCGACGGATGAGAAGGGCGGGTCCGATATGATCAAGCGCTTCATGAAGGATGAGACCCTCAGCGCGGTGCAGAAGCTGCAGCCGATCGCCGAGGGGGCGGGCGTCACGATGCCGCAGCTCGCCCTCGCGTGGGTGCTGCACAACCCGAACATCGCCGCCGCCATCATCGGGGCGTCGCGTCCCGAGCAGCTCGAGGACACCGTGAAGGCGTCGGGTATCGAGCTCGACGACGACACGTACGCGGCGATCAACGACGCGCTCGCGCCCGTCGCGGTCACCGACCCGGAGGAGACGTACTCCGTCTCGCCGAAGTCCCGTCTGATCTGACGAGCGCCGCCCGTCCGTGGCCTCGCACAGCGCCGGCATCCTGCTCTACCGTCTCGACGGTCAGGGCAGGGTGTCGGCGTTCGTCGCTCACATGGGCGGACCGTACTGGGCGAGCAAGGACGAGGGTGCCTGGTCGATCCCCAAGGGGGAGCTCGAGGACGGCGAGGATGCGCTGGATGCCGCGAAACGGGAGTTTCGCGAAGAGCTCGGTGTCCCCGCGCCCGACGCCGATTACGCCGAACTCGGCACCTTCTCGTACTCATCGGGCAAGCGCGTGACGGTGTTCGTCGCGGACGGTGCCGGCTTCGACGCCGAAGAGTTCACCTTCGGCGAGTTCGAGATGGAGTGGCCGCCGCGCTCAGGCAAGAGCGACGCATTCCCCGAGGTCGACCGTGCCGAGTGGATGCCGCTGGCCCGGGCGCGCGAACGGGTCGTGAAGGGGCAGCAGCCGGCGTTCGACCGGTTGGCGGAACTGCTGTCTCAGGCTCGCTGAGTCAGCGCTTCTTCTTCGGCGCTTCGGACACGTCGAGCTTCTCGTGCAAGCCTCCGAGCGATGACCACGCCGATTCCTTGCCGGATGCCGCGTGTTCCGCCCCGCGCACGGCACGCTCGTCGGCCCACTCGTTGAGGACGTGACCGCGGTGCCCTCGGACGTGCTCGAGCACGACGTCGGGGAGTCCCGCCGCGCGTCGCGCGTCGCGCGCGGAGATGAGCTTCTCGAGGAGGTCGACGTTCTTGGTGGGCGCACCGGTCGAGGTCTTCCAGCCGCGACGGCGGTGGCCGTCCATCCATTTCTGGTAGGTGTCGATCGCGTACTTCGAGTCGGCCTGCACGACGAGGTCACGCACGTCGGTGTGGTCCTCGATCGCCTTCAGCAGTCCCATCAGCTCGCCCACGTTGTTCGTCCCCTGGATGATCGAGCCTGCGGCCCAGTGGCCGTCTTCACCGACCCACGCCCAGCCCGTCGGTCCGGGATTGCCCTTGCAGGCGCCGTCGGTGGCCACGACATAGCGGGAGGATTCGGTCACCCGACAACGCTACCCGCCCTCGCATCCGCGGCCCTCGCCGTAGCAGGGGACGTACGTCCATGACGGAGGCGGCTCCGGCGGTCGCGGGAAGTCGAAGCGGTCTCGGGGCACGGGCAGTGTGACGGCCACACCCAGGCCCAGGAGGAGGGTGATCGCCGCCGACCAGATCAGTGCGTGTCGGCGCGCGACCGCGGCGCAGGCGATCGCCGCAACGGCGGCCGACGCCCCCACCGCCACGGTGGCGACGTATCGGGAGCCCGCCTCGGGCCGGGGCTGCGGAGTTGTGCCACCGAGGGAGAAGTACACGGAGAAGAAGTGGAGCGGGAGGGCGAAGACGGCGATCATCGCGACCAGGAGCGCGACGATCGCGACGGTGCGGAACCAGACGCGGCGATTGACGCGGTGAGAGAAGCCCCGTGCAACGGCGATGCCCGCGAGGACGGAGCCCGCGAATCCGACCGTCCGGCCGAGGAGGAGGGCCGTCGCGACCGGGTCGTCGAGGAAGAGAACGCCCCCGTTCTCCCAGACGGCGGCCAGGATCGAGGCGACGGGAGCGAGCAGGAATGCGATGGCTGGAGCGAAGGCGGCCCGTGTCCGCGGGGCGGCCAGAACGACAACGATGATGAGTGCCGTCCAGATGGCGGGGGTGAGCAGTAGACCCCAGAGGATCGCAGCCTTCACGCCCGTGCCCAACAGTGTCAGGTACAGGAATGAGCCGACGATGAACGCGACGCTGCCGGCTGCAGCGGTCGTGAGCAGCAGGCGCCGCGATGACCACGACCCCTGCGAATCGTTCATGCCCACTTCGGCCCCCCGCCGTCGTCGCTTTCGGTGAGCCTAGGGGACGGGGCCCCGCGTCGGCGGGACCCCGTGTCGCGTCACGGACGCAGCAGAACCTTGCCGACGCGGCCGGCGGTCAGGCTCGCCCGGGCGGCGTCGCGCGCCTGCTCGAGGTGGAACGTGGCCGACACCGGGAGGGTGAGGACACCGGAGGAAAGGTGCTGAGCGAGCTCGCCGAAGAGTCGGCCTCGCTTGGCGGCATCCATCTCGGTGCTCACCTTGCTGCCCCAGAATCCCTTGATCGTGATGTGGCGGAAGATGACCGGGCCCGAGGCGAGCTGCATGACGGGGGCGTCCATCGCGCCGAAGACGACGAGCGTCGCGTTCTCTCCGAGGAGCGAGAGGACGTGGCCGCTCGACTCGCCGCCCACCGAGTCGACGCCGGCGATGATGGAGGCGCCACCGGTGATCTCGGCGACCTTGTCCTGCCAGTCGTCGGTGTCGACGGCGACGACGCGGTCGATGCCCTGCTCGGCGAGTTCGGTGACGGCGGCGCTCCGACGGACGAGGCCGACGACGTTGAGCCCGCGTGCGCGGCCGATCTGGGCGACCATGCGCCCGACGGCGCCGTTGGCGGCGTTCTGGACGAGCCAGTCACCGGGCTTCAGGTCAAGGAAGTCGATGAGGCTGATGGCGCTGAACGGCATGGACACGAGCTGGGCCGCCTGCTCGTCGGGGAGGTCCTCGGGAACCGGGATGAGGGTCGCGGCGCGGGCGATGAACTGCTCGGCCCACACGCCGAAAGTGCCGCCGGTGGCCACGCGCTGCCCGACCTGAAGATTCTCGACGCCCTCGCCGAGCTCTTCGACGACACCGACGGCCTCGGTGCCGGAGCGGGCAGGAAGCTCGGGCTTGTAGCCGTAGGTCCCGCGGACCGTCCACAGGTCGTGGTTGTGGATGGGTGAGGCGAGCAGTCGCACGCGAACCTCTCCCGAATCCGGCGTCGGGTCGGGGGTCTCGGTGATCTCGAGGACGTCGGCCGGTTCGCCGAAGACAGGGTGGGTGACTGCGCGCATGTTTCCTCCAGGCGTCATTTTGTAACGATCGGTCTAATATAGTACCGACGGCTGAGAGGAGCATCCATGGGGCGCACGGCGACATTCGATCGCGGGGACGTCGTCCGCGCCGCGCGCGACGTGTTCTGGTCGCGCGGCTACGCGGAGACGGGGATCGGCGAGCTCGAGGAGGCCACCGGGCTCAATCGCTCGAGCCTGTACCACGCGTTCGGCAGCAAGAAGGGTCTCTTCGAGGCGGTAGTCGCGGCCTACCTGGAGGAGGTCGTCCGTAGGCGCCTCGCACCGCTGCAGCGATCGGATGCCGCGGCCACGGCGCTCGCCGACTACGTCGCCGAGATGCGCGAGGCCATCGCCGGCGGATCACCGCGTGCCCGGTCGGGCTGTCTGCTGATCAACGCCGCCTGCGGCCCCCTCGTGGACGACGAGCCGGAGCTGCGAGCGATCGTCACTCGCTACGCGGACGAGCTCCGGGAGGGCGTCGCCCGCGGAGTGGCCGCGGCTCGGCCCGGCCTGTCCGAGGCAGCCCGGGCGCCGCTCGCCGAGGCCGTCGCGTCTCTCGTCATCGCCGCGTTGGCGATAGCCCGGACCGATCCGGACGCCGCGGTCCGCAGTCTCGATGCGGTCGCCCCGCTCGTCGCGGGCTGGCGAGCCTGAATCCGCCACTCGGCCGTACGCGAAGACAATGTGTACATTGATCGGTTGGTAGGAGGAAAGTAGTCCGAAGTTCTCAGGCGGTGCATACAATGGCGAAGTGAGCCACGGGAACCGCGCCAGCGACCGGGCCTACGCGACCCTCCTCGACGAGATCCAGTCGGGCGCACTCGCCCCGGGAACCGTCATCAGCGAGACGGAGCAGGCGGCCCGCCTCGGCGTCAGTCGCACACCACTGCGCGAGGCGCTCGCGCGACTTGCGGCGCACAGCCTCGTCACACAGGTCTCGCCGCGGGTCACCGTCGTCAGCGGCGTCGAGGCCGACGACATCCGCGCTCTCTTCGACGTGCGCCGCGCGCTCGAGGAGACGGCGGCGCGGCTCGCTGCCCGCACGCCCGACCGCTCGGCGTTCGCGGCCCTCGCCGCAGCCTTCGCCGACATCCAGGCGGCGGGCGGTCCCGCCGGGGACGCCGACGGGTACTACGCCCTCATCGCCCGCTTCGACGCCGAACTCGACGCCGCGGTCCGCAACGACTACCTCACGTCTGCGCTGCACACCGTCCGCACGCACCTCGTCCGGGTGCGCCGACTCGCGCGCGACAATCCGGAACGGCTCACCGCCTCGGTCGCCGAGCACCGCCTCATCGCGAGCGCGATCGTCGCCGGCGACGGCGACCTGGCGGCCCACGCCACGCACGTCCATCTGCACAACGCGCTCGCCTCGATCCTCGACTCCCTGTCCGCCATCCCGGAGGAAACGCCATGACCGTCACCCACCACGTCCGCGTGTACCGCAGCGACGAGCCGCTGCCCCGCGAGGAGCAGCTCGCCTACAAGATCGCGCAGGTCGCGGTCGACCCCGTGGCCGTCGAGGACGACGTCGTCGACATGATCGTGAACCGCATCATCGACAACGCGGCGGTGGCCGCCGCATCCCTCACCCGCCGCCCCGTCAGCTCCGCACGCACCCAGGCGCTCTCGCACCCCGTCTCGACCGGCGGGCACGGCGGCACGGTGTTCGGCGTCCCGAACGAGACCCGGACCAGCCCCGAGTGGGCGGCGTGGGCGAACGGCGTCGCCGTCCGCGAGCTCGATTACCACGACACGTTCCTGGCGGCGGAGTACTCCCACCCGGGCGACAACATCCCCGCGATCCTCGCCGTCGCCCAGCACGTCGGGGCAGACGGCGCCGCGCTCGTCCGAGGGCTCGCGACCGGCTACGAGGTCCAGGTCGACCTCGTCCGCGCCATCAGCCTGCACAAACACAAGATCGACCACGTCGCCCACCTCGGCCCGTCGGCCGCCGCGGGGATCGGAACGCTGCTGGCGCTCGACGTCGACACGATCTATCAGGCCGTCGGGCAGGCGCTCCACACCACGACCGCGACGCGTCAGTCGCGCAAGGGCGAGATCTCGACGTGGAAGGCGCACGCGCCGGCCTTCGCCGGGAAGATGGCCGTCGAGGCGGTCGACCGTGCGATGCGCGGCGAGACCTCGCCGTCCCCGATCTACGAGGGCGAGGACGGCGTCATCGCGTGGCTCCTCGACGGCAAGGACGCCGCGTACGAGGTTCCGCTCCCCGCTGCGGGGGAGCCGAAGCGGGGCATCCTCGACACGTACACCAAGGAGCACTCGGCCGAGTATCAGGCGCAGGCGTGGGTCGACCTCGCCCGCAAGCTCGGCACCCAGCGGCCCGAGCTGCGGGACCCGGCGAACGTCGCGCAGATCGTCCTGCACACGAGCCACCACACGCACTACGTGATCGGCTCGGGCGCCGGGGATCCGCAGAAGTACGACCCGACGGCATCCCGCGAGACCCTCGACCACTCGATCCCGTACATCTTCGCCGTCGCGTTGCAGGACGGCGGCTGGCACCACGTCGACTCGTACACGCCCGAGCGCGCCGGCCGCCCCGACACGGTGGCCCTGTGGCACAAGGTGACGACCGCCGAGGATGCCGAGTGGACGCGGCGCTATCACTCCGAGGATCCTGACGAGAAGGCGTTCGGCGGGCGTGTGGAGATCACGCTCACCGACGGGTCGACGGTCATCGACGAGATCGCCGTGGCCGACGCGCACCCGCTGGGGGCGAGACCGTTCGCGCGGGAGGACTACATCCGCAAATTCCGCCTCTTGGCCGAGCCGGTGCTCGAGGCCGCCGAGATCGAGCGGTTCCTCGCACTTGTGCAGCGCCTGCCCGAACTCACCGCGGACGAGGTCCGTCAGCTGGACTTCGTGGCCGCGCCCGGCGTTCTCGCGGCCGCCCCCGCCCCGAAGGGACTCTTCTGATGGAGAGCGTGGTCGGCCGCGCGTTCGGCATCCAGTCCCTGCTCTCGGGAGCCGATCGTCGTCCGGCTGCGGAAACCCGCGATTCCGGGACGCACGGTGAGATGCGGCATCGGTCGGGACTGAATTCGGAACGCGGTCGCATCGAGAGAGGGACCCGCTGATGCTGTACGCACAGACCCCGGCGCACGAGAAGCGCCGCCTGTTCCGCGAGCGGCTCGCCTCGGGGGAGCTGCTGCGATTCCCCGGAGCGTTCAACCCGCTGTCGGCCCGCCTCATCGAGCGGAAGGGGTTCGAGGGCGTCTACATCTCGGGCGCCGTCCTGTCCGCCGATCTCGGGCTCCCCGACATCGGGCTGACGACGCTGACCGAGGTCGCGGCGCGCGGTCAGCAGATCGCCCGCACGACCGAGCTGCCCGCGATCATCGACGCCGACACCGGCTTCGGCGAGCCGATGAACGTCGCCCGTACGATCCAGACGCTCGAGGACGCCGGCATCGCCGGGGCCCACATCGAGGATCAGGTGAACCCCAAGCGGTGCGGCCACCTCGACGGAAAGGCGGTCGTCGATGAGGACACAGCGCTCAAGCGGATCCGCGCCGCTGTCGACGCGCGTCGCGACCCGAACTTCCTCGTGATCGCGCGCACCGACATCCGTGCCGTCGAGGGATTGGATGCCGCGACCGACCGTGCCCGCAAGCTGGTGGACGCCGGCGCCGACGCGATCTTCCCCGAGGCGATGCGCACGCTCGAGGAGTTCGCGGCCGTGCGCGCCGCCGTCGACGTGCCGATCCTCGCCAACATGACCGAGTTCGGCAAGAGCGACCTGTTCACGGTGGACCAGCTGCGGGACGTCGGGGTGAACATCGTCATCTGGCCGGTGTCGCTGCTGCGGATGGCGATGGGCGCCGCCGAGCGTGCGCTCGATACGCTGATCGACGAAGGGCACCTCACGTCGCGTCTCGATGAGATGCAGCACCGCGCCGATCTGTACGACCTCATCGACTACGAGTCGTACAACCACTTCGACACGAACGTCTTCACCTTCCGGATCGACCGATGACGGTCGAGGAAAAGGAGCGAGCATGACCGACCCCGACATCAAGAAGGGTCTCGCGGGCGTCTACGCCGACACGACCTCGATCAGCAAGGTCAACCCCGAGACGAACTCGCTGCTCTATCGCGGGTACCCCGTCCAAGAACTCGCCGCGACGCAGTCCTTCGAGGCCGTCGCCTACCTGCTGTGGCACGGCGAACTTCCGACCGATGACCAGCTCGCCGAACTCCACGCGGTCGAGCGGGCGAACCGCGCACTCCCCGAGGACGTCCGGTCCTTCATCGACGCCATGCCCGTCTCGGCCCATCCGATGGACGAGGCCCGCACCGTCGTCAGCCTGCTCGGAGCATTCGAGACGGCCGGGATCGACAACGTGCTCGACGCCGCGGGGACACCGGCAGAGAATCTGGACCGCAGCATCCGTCTGTTCGCGATCCTTCCCGCTGTCGTCGCCTACGGGCAGCGTCGTCGTCGCGGTCAGGACCTCGTCGAACCGCGCGAAGAGCTCGGCTACGCCGCGAACTTCCTGTGGATGACCTTCGGCGAGGATCCGGACGAGGTCGTCGTCGACGCGTTCAACCGCTCGATGATCCTCTACGCGGAGCACTCGTTCAACGCCTCGACCTTCACGGCCCGCGTGATCGCCTCGACCCTCAGCGATCTGTACTCGTCGGTCGTCGGCGCGGTCGGCGCCCTCAAGGGACCGCTGCACGGCGGTGCGAACGAGGCCGTCATGCACATCTTCGACGAGATCGGCGCGGCCGACGCGGTCGTGCCGTGGCTCGACGAAGCGCTCGCCGCCAAGCGGAAGATCATGGGCTTCGGCCACCGCGTCTACAAGCGCGGCGACTCCCGCGTGCCCACGATGAAGGCCGCGCTCGACGCGCTCGTCGCCCACTACGACCGCCCGGATGTCGCCGAGCTGTACGAGACGCTGGAGTCCGAGTTCGTCTCACGCAAGGGCATCTACCCGAACCTCGACTACCCCTCCGGTCCCGCGTACAGCCTGATCGGCTTCGACACGCTCACCTTCACGCCGCTGTTCATCGCGGCGCGGATCACCGGGTGGACGGCGCACATCATGGAGCAGCAGGCATCCAACGCCCTCATCCGGCCCCTGTCCGCTTACGACGGTGCCGACGAGCGCCACGTCGACGGGTACGTTCCGGATGCCGCCGATGTCGAGGTGCTGGAGCGGCCGGAGGAAGCGGCGGGCTGATCGTCCCCACGGCGGACGCCCGGACGTGGTATCCAGGAGTCCTGTGTGACCGGGGTCGAGCCCATTTCTCCCCGGCGCGTGACCCTGGGGGGAATCCATGACCGTACGTCCTGGGCGGACGCGGGGGGCGGCGCGCATCGCGCTTGCCGCCGCCGTGACCGCCGTCCTCATCGGCTCGCTGACCGCGGCGCCGGCTAACGCCGTCTCCGAGGACCCGGGGCTGTTCTGCGATCTGCCCGGGCAGCGTCTCGCGATTTCGCCGATCAGCGGTTTGAAGGACGGCGAGAAGATCACCTGGCGCTCTACGACGAAGGGCACGACGCCCACGACCTTCACCGGTGAGTACGTCGGCAAGCTCGACAACGGGCTCGGAACGGACGCGAACGGCAAGCCCCGCGACCTGCTGCTCGTGAAGCTCGACGGTGACGTCGTCAACGGCACTGACGGATCGCTTGCCGCAGGAGTGTGGGCGGGCGCCTCTGGGTCACCGGTCTACGACGCGAACGGCGCCCTCATCGGTGCCGTCTCGTACGGGTTCAGCGCACTCCCCGACAATGTCGCCGGTGTGACGCCCGCAGCGTACATGAAGACGCTCGGCACCCTGCCGACGACGAAGAAGCTCAGCGCCTCCCAGACGCAGACGGTCGAGCGCCTCGCCGACGCGGCGCCGTCGGCGCGCCGCAGCGCCCCCGCCAGCAGCACCCTGAACCGGATCGAACCGGTCCGCGTGACGATCGGCGCCTCCGCCGCCCAGCTCGACGAGGAGACGGACGCGCTCGCCGATCGCGTGACGGGGTTCCGCGGGGTCACCGCGACCGGCCGCGCCGTCCCCGGCGGAGAGAGGCGGGCATCCGACTACTCGATCGTCGCGGGCGGCAACATCGCCGTCTCCTACGGGTACGGCGCGGTGACCGAGGCGAGTGTCGGCACGGTCACCGCCGTCTGCGGCAACGAGGTGTTCGCGTACGGCCACCCCAACATGGGCAACTCGAAGCTCGTCGCCAACATCCACGGGGCGTCCGCCGCGCGCATCGTGCCCGACCTGATGGGGTCGTACAAGCTGATCAGCGCCATCGGCAAGGTGAAGGGGAAGCTCGTCGACGACCGGCTCGCGGGAGTCCGCGGTGTGCTCGGTGCGGGTGCGACGACGATCCCGGTTCGGACGTCGAGCGCCGTCGGCGACATCCGCACCGCGGTGACCACCCAGGTCTCCGAGCCCGGTTTCATCGCCGCTGCCGCGTACGCGCAGCTCGCTGCGGAAGCCGTCCGCATGCTCGACAATGAGCAGGCCGGGTCTGCTCGCATCGAGTGGACCATCCAGTATCGACGGGCCGACGGCGCGACAGCGACCTTGAAGAACACCAACCGGTACGCCAGCCTGGCTGAACTGCCCTACCTGGTGGGCGATGATGTCGCCAACGACGTCGCTTCGCTTCAGGGGAATCCGTTCGAGGATGTCCGCATCCTGTCCGTCAACGTCCTGAGTCGATTCGAGGCTGACTATCGTGCCGCGTCCTTCAGTGGCGTGCAGATCCTCAGGAGCGGCAAGTGGGTGAACGTCGCTCCGACCGGTGTCGTCTCCAACGTCGAGCGCGGCAAGTCCTACTCATTCCGCGCGGTCCTCAAGCCCGCCCCCGGCGCGACGAGGGTGACCGAGTACGGCACCTTCACTGTCAGGGTGCCCAAGGATGTACGCACGGCCTACCAGTTCGAGCTGTTCGCTCCGGACCCGGACGACTACTTCGAGCGACCGCAGCCGCGGAGTTTCGCCCAGCTCCTGTCCCAGCTCGACGCGAATTACCGCTCTGACGTCATCACGCGGCAGACGGCTTACACCGCCATGTCGGGAAAGCGGAAGACGAGTCAATCGACGATCGTCACGCCCACCCTGCTCGTCGCTGACGAAGCCTCCGCCTTCGTCAGACTGGAAGTCTCCGCCAAGCGCTGACCAGTCAGACCGGTCGTCGCCCTGTCCGGGCGGCGGCCGGTCTGCGAGCATGAGGGGATGACGGATACCTCATCCGAGCGCATCGCCATCGTCGCCGGTGCTCGCACCCCCGTCGGACGTTTCGACGGTGCGTTCCGCGACACCCCCGCGCACGAACTCGGCGCGCAGGCGGTGACGGCGGCACTCGGCCGATCAGGCGTCGACCCGGCGCGTGTCGGCGAGGTCGTGGTCGGCACGATCGGCCAGGTGGCAGGCGATGCCTACATCGCGCGTCGCATCGCGCTGGCGGCAGGTCTCGCCGACGACACTCCGGCGTTCACGGTGAACCGGCTGTGCGGATCGGGCCTGCAGTCCATCTGGTCGGCGGCGCAGGAATTGCGCTGGGGTGGCATCGACGTCGCCGTGGCGGGTGGCGCCGAGAACATGACGCGGATGCCGTTCTACGACATGGACGCCCGGTCCGGGGCGACCCTCGGTCACCGCCGACTGCTCGACGGCACCCTCGCCATGCTCACCGACCCGTTCAGCGGGAAGCACATGGGGACGACGGCCGAGACGGTCGCGGAGCGATTCGGGGTCACCCGCGGGGAGCAGGATGCCTACGCCCTCGAATCGCAGCGACGTGCATCGACGGATGCCGCCCGCTCGGCGTTCGCGGAGGAGATCGCGCCGACGACGACCACGGGCCGTAAGCCGGTCGAGGTGACGGTCGACGAGCATCCCCGACCCGACACGACCCTCGAAGCGTTGGCCCGTCTGCGTCCCGCGTTCACTCCGGACGGGACCGTCACCGCCGGGAACGCCTCGGGCATCAACGACGGCGCCGCGGCGACCGTGCTGATGCGCGAGTCCGACGTCCGGGCAGAGGGCCTCACCGCCCTCGCGACGATCGAGGCCGTCACGACCGCTGCGCTCGACCCCGCGATCATGGGGTACGCCCCCACGCTCGCCCTCAAGAAGCTGTTCACGCAGACGGGGCTCACGCCCGCCGACGTCGCGACGGTCGAGCTCAACGAGGCGTTCGCGTCGCAGGTCATCGCCGTCATACGCGACACCGGGCTCGACCCGCAACGGACGAACCCGTACGGCGGCGCGATCGCACTGGGTCACCCCGTCGGAGCGACCGGGACGATCCTGACGGTTCGCGCCGCGTTGACCCTGCAGCGGACGGGTGCGGAGTACGCGATCGTCACGATGTGCATCGGCGGCGGCCAGGCGCTCGCCGCGCTGCTGCGTCGCTGGGACGGCTGAGCACGGCGAGCGCCTGACCGGGGTCAGGTCCGCTGGCGTCGCCGGCGTACGAGCACCGCGCCCAGCACGAGCAGGATGCCCGCGCCGCCGAGGAGCGTCACAAGCGGCCCGGCGTCCCCGCCCGTGCTTGCGAGGCTCCCGGCCAGGACGACCGTGATCGGAACGCGGATGTCATCCTCGCCATCGGTGCTCAACACGAGGGTGTGCGCGCCGGTCGCGAAGTCGCCCGGGATCGTGACCGTGAACGCGGTGAGGCCGTCGGCATCCGCGGCGGGAATACCGTCGATCACGAGCGGCCCGCTGGACAGCGTCGCGCTGACCTGCTGGCCCGGTGTGAGGCCCGACAGTTCCACGCGGAACGAGTCGCCCTGCTCGATGGTCGTCGCGCTCAGCGTGACGGTCGCCCAGGGGGCGGTATCCCCGGGCTCGGTCGGCTCACCGGGCTCGGTCGGCTCACCGGGCTCTGTCGGCTCACCGGGCTCGGTCGGCTCGGTGACCTCGACCGCGCGACCGAGCGGGGCCGGGTCGACGATGTCACGCGAGGCGAAGTAGTCGACCGTGGCGGCGAGGTCGATCTGACCCGTGTCGGTTCGCGTGGTGCCCTCGGCGAAGGCCGAGAAGCCGTCGCCACCAGCCGCGAGGAACGAGTTCGTCACGACCGTGAAGACGTCGTCCGGCTGGATCTCCTCGCCCCGGTATGTCATCGATGTGACCTCACCCGCGCGTCCGACGGTCTCCCCCGGCAGCGGCGCGACCTCGGTGTACTCGTACGAGAAGCCGTCCGAGACGCCGAGGTGCAGCTTCGGGCGCTCACCCTCCGCCTTCCACTGCTGCTCGAGGATGGCCTTCAGCTGCGCACCCGTCAGCGGCACCGTCACGAGCGTGTTCGCGAAGGGCTGCACGTCGGCGGCCTCGCGGTAGCTGACGACACCGTCCTCGCCGTACAGCAGGTCGGCACGCAGACCACCCGGGTTCATGAGGGCGATCTGCGCGGGCGCGCCGCTATAGTCGTCGTTCGACGTCGCCCACAGGTACACGTCGGCGACCCAGTTGCCGAGCGTCGACTCCACGCCGCGGTCGGAGCCTTCGGTACCCCCGCGCAGGATGTCGTCGCTGATGCGACCGACCTCCTTCGACCCCTCCTCGTCGGCGAATGCCGACGCGTCGGCGACGATCTCGGCGACCTCGGGATCGGCGGTGTAGCCGCCGTCGGCGAGGACCTCGGTCGCGCCGGTGATCGACAGGAGCTCCTTGCTCGACCGGTCGACCTGGAGAGCGAGGCGGCCCATCGCCGTGCCGTACTGCGCGGCCTGGATCACCGGTCGCGTCTCGCCCTCCGGTCCGGCGACCTCACACGCATAGGTCTGGTGCGTGTGGGCGGACACGATCGCGTCGATCTCGCCGGATGCGCCGCGGACCAGCTTGCCGAAGTCCGACGGGTCGGATGCCACGACGTCGCAGTCGTTCGACGTCGCCGTCCCCGAATGGGTCAGCAGCACCGTCACATCGGCGAGGTCCTCGTCGGCGATCCGGCCGGCGACGCGGTTCGCGGCCTCGAGCTGGTCGCCGAACTCGATGTCGGCGATGCCGTCGGGGCTGACCATCGTGGCGGTGTCCGTCGTGACCGTCCCGATGAAGGCCACGCGCACGCCGTCGACGGTCTTCACCGTGTACTCGCGGAGTGCCGGCGTCGTCGTCCCCGTCTCGTAGACGTTCGCTCCGAGGGCGAGCTCGTCGCTGCCGTACCGAGGGATGACGCGGCCGGTGAGGTCGGCGAAACCGCGGTCGAACTCGTGGTTGCCGACCGCAGAGACATCGAGTCCCGCCGCGACCAGAGCGTCGATCGTGGGCACGTCGTCCTGGATGAACGACGTGAATGTCGAGGCGCCGATGTTGTCGCCCGCGGAGACGAACAGCGTGTTCGGCCTCTCCGCCTCGGCGGCGTCGACCACGCCGGCGAGGACGGCGGCGCCGACCTCGCTGCCGTTCGCCTCGATGCGACCGTGGAAGTCGTTGATCGTGAGGATGTCGATGTCGATCGGGTCGAGAGCGTCCTCGATCGCGAACAGCGTCGTCGTGCCCGACACCTCGTTGCCGACGGCGAGCATCGGGATGCCGGTGGGCGAGGCATCGGCAGGGATGAACGCGATGCTCTCGGGTCCCAGATCGCCCGCGGTCGCGAGGTCCCCGCCGTCGTCGACCGACTGCGAGAAGTCGCGGTTGTTGATGTAGGTGACGAAGTGAGGGCTGGTCGGTTCGGTGATGTCGTAGGCGGCGATCCCGCCGACACGTTCGAAGCCGATGAACGCGTACATACGCCCGCTCAGCTCGCCGACGACGACGCTCTCGGGCTCGGGGCCCTTGTCGTCGCTGCGCCCTTCGAGGTTCGACTCGGAGTGGTTCGAGTTGAAGAACTCCGGCGCCGCGGCGGCAGTGATCTCCTCGAAGCCAGACCCAGAATCCCAGACGAGCTCGCCGTCCGTGGTCCAGATCGCGAACGATCGCCCGCCGAAGGAGTACAGCTCTTCGTAGCAGTCGCGTGCCTCGTTGAGGCCGTTCTCGATCGTGACGTTGAGACGGCCCAGGTCGGCGTCGCCGAGGAACGCGGCGGCCGGGCTGTCGTCGCAGACGGGGGACAGACCGTCGTCCCCGAGGTCCTTCACCCGGGCGGCTTCGACGTAGTCGCCCCATTCGCGGGCGTCGCCCTCGTTCGCCGTCACCAGGTACGTGGTGCCACTCGCGGTGTAGGAGTCGATCGCGTCGGGCTGATAGATGCCCTTGAGTCCTTCGTATGTGCGGAGCTCGATGGTGTCGTCGCGATCGCTCGGATCGAGTGCGTTCTCGGGGAGGCCGTGGTCCTTGAACCCGAGGGCGTGGATGTCGGTGACGGCCGCCGAGGCGAGGTCGACGACGGCGATCGCGTTCGCCTCCTGCAGGGTGACGTAGGCGGTGCCGCCGTCGACGGTGACGTACTCGGGTTCGAGATTGCGGCTGACAGGCAAGTCGGCCTCCGGGGTGGGGCCGAACACGCGGACGTCGGGGTCGAGGGCGCCCTCAGCCTCGAAGGCGTGGAAGTCCGCGATGCGGACGGCGCTCTGCGCGGGGGCGACCTTGCCGGCGGGAAGAGCAACGACGCCGACGGATCCCTCGGGGTCGCTGCTGAAGTCGTCGGCGGGTTCGCCCTCGTTGGCGACGACGGCGTAGGCGCCGTCGGTCGAGATGGTGACCATGTCGGGCAGGGAGCCGACCTGGACGGTGCCGAGTACGGCGGTGTCGGCGGTGTCGGCATCCGCATCGAAGAACACGAGGTGACCCGGCGCGGTCTTGTCGGTCGCCTCGATGGCGACGACCCCCAGCCCGTCCTCACGGATCGCGACGGAATTCGCCACGCCGTCGGAGGCGATCGAGAACAGCTTGGTGGGCGTGGCAGGGTCGGCGGCGTCGAGGACGTCGACAACACCCGCCTGCGCGTTCACGACGAACAACCGATCCCCGTGGGCCGCGACGATCTCGGCGGCGGAGGAGTCGAAGCTGCCGGTCTCGAAAGAGCCGACCGGGGTGAGGGTCAGGGCGGCGCCCTCGGCGGAGGTGGTGATGGGGTCGGGCACGACGGCGGCGGTCGCCGAGGTGGCGGCGGTGACGGCGATGGTGCAGGTGAGGGCGGTGATGGTGCCGAGCGCGAAGGCGCGTCGGGCGGTGCTGCGGAAGGCGTGCGAAGGCATCGGATTCCTCGGTGTCGGGGTGCTGGGCAAGGTGCGCCCCACCGTCTTATCGGCGGTGGGTGTCCGGGGCGTGTCGCCCGGTGGCCGGAGGGTGAACGGAGCGTGTCGGGCGGGGGAGGCATCCGTCTGCGAGCATGTCGGCATGACGGATTACGAAACCATCGTCACCGAGACGCGCGGGCGCGTCGGGTGGATCACGCTCAACCGGCCCGAGGCGCTGAACGCTCTGAATGCGCAGGTCATGCACGATGTGGTGGATGCCGCGGAGGCCTACGACGCGGATGCCGGGATCGGCGCCATCGTCGTGACCGGCAGTGAGCGGGCGTTCGCGGCGGGTGCGGACATCAAGGAGATGGAGGCCCTCACCGGGAGCGAGATGCTGCTCGCAAACCACTTCGGGAAGTGGTCGAGGTTCGCGGCGGTGCGGACGCCGACCATCGCCGCGGTGGCGGGTTATGCGCTCGGCGGAGGCTGCGAGTTGGCGATGATGTGCGACATCATCCTCGCGGCCGACTCCGCACGGTTCGGGCAGCCGGAGATCAACCTCGGTGTCATCCCGGGCCTCGGTGGCACGCAGCGTCTGGTGCGGGCGATCGGATCGTTCAAGGCGGCGGAGCTGGTGCTGACGGGTCGCCAGATCACGGCGGAGGAAGCCGACCGGGCGGGGCTCGTGTCTCGCGTGGTCGCCGCGGCTGACCTGCGCCAGGAGGCGCAGCGGATGGCGGAGACGATCGCGTCCAAGGCGCTGCCGGCGCTGTACGCGGCAACGGCGGCGCTGGATGTCGCCCTGGAGTCGACGCTCGCGGAGGGGTTGCGGTTCGAGCGGCAGGCGTTCGCGGGCCTGTTCGACACCGCCGACCAGAAGGAGGGCATGGCGGCCTTCCGGGAGAAGCGGGCGCCGGAGTTCGGGCACCGGTGAGCGCGGTGCGACTGGTGCGTTCGAACGGCCTCGCCCCGGCGCCCTACGCGTATGCGTCGCGAGTCGAATCGGGAACGGAGCTGATCTTCCTCGCGGGGGCGTGCCCGCTCGCGGATGACGGGTCGACGGTCGCCGTCGGTGATGTGGCGGGTCAAGCGCGACGGTGCGTCGCGAACATGCTCGTCGCGTTGGATGCCGCCGGTGCGGACCTGGAGGACGTCGCCTCGACGCGGATCCTTGTCGCTTCGTCGGAGCGCCGGGATCTCGTGGCGGCCTGGGACGTCGTGAGCACCGCGTCCGGAGAGCACGATGTGCCGAGCACGCTGATGGGCGTCACCGTCCTGGGCTATGAGGACCAGTTGGTGGAAGTCGAGGTCGTCGCGGCGGTGCGTCGTGGGTGATCGGCGGGTTCTGGTGGTCGATCACGAGCCGCCGAGCCGGCCGCCATTGCAGGTGGTCGTGGGCGAGCGGGTGCAGGACCGCAAGGGTCGCTAGATAGTCCTCCGCGACGTCCTCCCCGCGCGCCGGCGGACGCACGTCTGCCGCGTCGTTCTCCACAGCCCTCATCTGCTCGTTCCGGCGTCGGTACCGTCGTGCGGCATGACTCCGCTTCCTCTTCCGATCCGTCTCACCATCTTCGTGATCGTCGGCGGGGAGGCGGGCTTCATCGCTTCCCTTCAGGCCGCGAAGACCTGGCTGTCCGTCGGCTTCTCCTTCCAGGTGTTGATCATCGGCGGACCCATCGGCGTGCTGATGGGCGTCGGTCTCTCCGCGGCGATCTTCGTTGCCGTCCACGCCATCCTCGGAGGGCCACGTGCTCGGAGCCGCACCGCCGCAGCTGTCGCCATCCTGCTGGCGGTTCTGGTGTCCGCGGGGTCCTGGCGCGTCCCGCATGTCGACGAGTGGGATCTGCCGCTGCAGCTGTCCCTCGCGTTCCTCGGTCTCCTCGGTTCGTCCATCGAAGTCGCCTTCACCCGGGCGGAAAGCAGGCGTGCGGACGTGCGGCATCCGCCTCGGGGCCGACCGTAGACTCGAGAGCGATGCCGAGGAGGAGTCAATGAAGATCGTCGTCCTGCTGAAAGAAGTGCCGGACACCTGGGGTGATCGCACGCTCGACCTCGAGACCGGGCTCGCGGCGCGCGACGCCTCCGAGCGCGTCCTGGATGAGATCGGGGAGCGTGCCCTCGAGGCCGCTCTCACCTACTCCGAGGCCCACGAGGGCACCGAGGTCGTCGTCATGACGATGGCGTCCGATGCGGCTGCCGCCTCCCTCCGCAAGGGACTCGCGATGGGCGCCCACTCCGCGGTGCAGATCACCGACGACGCGCTGCGCGGCGCCGACCTCGGCGTCACGGCCCGTGTCCTCGCCGCGGCGCTGCGCCGCACGGGGTTCGACCTCGTGATCACCGGCAACCTCTCCACCGACGGTGCCGGCGGGGTCCTCCCCGCGATGATCGCCGAGCACCTCGGTGTCCCGCAGGCGACAGCGCTCTCAGCCGTCGAGATCGGCGCGGATGCCGTGAGCGGCACACGCGCCACCGACTTCGGCACCGCCTCGGTGACCGCACCGCTCCCGGCCGTCATCTCCATCACCGAAGCGCTCCCCGACGCCCGCTTCGCGAACTTCAAGGGGATCATGGCGGCGAAGAAGAAGCCCTTCGAGACGCTCTCGCTCGCCGATCTCGATGTCGACGTGGACCCGGCATCCGCGCCCCAGTCGATCATGACGGCGGTCACGCAGAAGCCGCCCCGCCAGGCGGGCACGAAGATCGTCGACGAGGGGGATGCCGGTGAGAAGCTCGCCGCGTTCCTCATCGAGAACCGGCTGGCATGAGGACCGAGGAGAACATCGTGACCGACTTCGCCCCCGACGCCATCCTCGTCTGGCTGGACGTGACCCCCGCCGGTGAGCTCGCGGCCTCGGCCGCCGGACTCCTCGGCGCCGCCGCATCGATCGGCACCCCCGTCGCCGTCATCGTCGCCGACGAATCCCGCCACGCCGACCTCGCAGCGGCGGCGGGTGCCCTCGGCGCGCCGACCGTCCTCACGGCGGGCCTGGGTGGTGCCGACACCGCGCTGACCGTGCCCGTCGTCGATGCGGTGGCTGCGGCATCCGCCCTCGTGCAGCCCGACGCCGTCCTCGTCTCGAACTCGATCGAAGGACGGGATGTCGCGGGTCGACTCGCGGCGCGCACCTCGGCAGCGCTCTGCGCCGACGTCGTCGGCGTCTCGCGCGACGACGAGGGTGTGCTCGCGCATCACTCCGTCTACGGAGGTGCCTACAACGTCACCGCTGCCGCGACCTACGGCCCGCTCGTCGTGACCGTGCGCCAGGGAGCGATCGACGCGCGCGCGATCGCCGTCGACGCCCCCGCCGTCGTACCCCTCGAGGTCACCGCGTCGGGTGCTCCCGCCGCCACCATCACCGCGTTCGATGAGGCGGTCGCGGCGTCGAGCCGACCGGAACTCCGCGGAGCGGCCAAGGTCGTCTCGGGCGGACGAGGCCTCGGCTCCGCTGACCAGTTCGCCCTCGTCGAGCAGCTCGCCGATGTGCTCGGCGCGGCCGTGGGAGCTTCGCGGGCCGCGGTCGACGCGGGCTACGTGCCCTACTCGTACCAGGTCGGACAGACCGGAGTCTCGGTGTCGCCGCAGCTGTATGTCGCTCTCGGCATCTCGGGAGCGATCCAGCACAAGGCGGGCATGCAGACGGCGAAGACGATCGTCGCGGTGAACAAAGATGGAGACGCACCGATCTTCGACATCGCCGACTTCGGTGTCGTCGGGGACCTGTTCACCGTCGTGCCGCAGCTGATCGCGGCGCTCGAGGCGGGAAAGAAGTAGGAGCGGATGGCGACATACGCGCGTTCCGTGCGTCGGGGACTCCCGCGCGCCTCCGGCGGCGACCCCTGGCCACCTGCGGGGTCGGCTCCGGTCGCCGACGCAGCCGCGGCTCCGGTCGCCGACGAGTCCGCGGAGACTCCGACCGCCGACGTGGTGACGCCGCGCACCGAGCCCGCCACGACACCGTCGGCCGAGTCCGCGACGCCCGCTCCCGCCTCGACGACGGCGGGGGATGCTGCAGCCTCGCACCCCGCCTCGACCCCCGCGAACGCGACACGACGCGGACTGCCGCGAAACCCCGGCGGCGAGCCCTGGCCCCCCGCATCCACCGGTCCGGCGCGGGCCGAGAGTGCGGCGTCGGCGGAGCATCGCCCGGACCCGGAGGTGGCGACCCCGGCGGCGGCATCAGCGCCCCAGTCCGCCGACCCGGGGGCGGCGACCCGCGTCAGCGCGCCCGTCGCCGCATCCATCCCCGCGACGGGCGCGGTCCGCCGAGGCCTTCCGCGCGCCGCCGGCGAAGACGCCTGGCCCCCCGCCGAGACCACGCCCGCCCCGCGTGCCACGCTCCCTCTTCGCGAGACTGCACGTGTCGGCCCAGACGACGATCTCGCGCCGCAGTCTCGGCGTGCGAATGCAGTCTCGGCGTCCTCGGAGCCCGAGCCCACGCCCGCGTCGGCGCCCGCCACCCCGGCCCCGGCGGCGACCGTCGCCACTCCGGAGGCCCCGCGGCCACCGCTGGCCGAGCGTCCGCTCGCTCACGCCGGTGTCGCTCGTCGCCCGGCGCCTCGCCCCGAGCCTGCACGCATCGGCCCGTTCACCAAGCTCCAATGGGCGGGTGTCGTGGTCCTGGGTGGCGGCGCCCTGCTCTACGCCGCCGCGATGGCGGTGCTCGCCGTGCGCTGGATCCTCAGTCTCGACCCGCTGCAGGACTTCCTCGCGACCTACCCCGGCGAGTACCACCTGCCCGAGGGGGCGCCCGTGGGCTTCCCCGCCTGGTTGAACTGGTCACACTTCCTCAACGCGTTCTTCATGGTGCTGATCATCCGGACCGGACTGCAGGTCCGGTCCGAGAAGCGCCCGGCCGCGATGTGGATCTCGAAGAAGGACCGCAAGCGCCGCATGAGCCTCACGCTCTGGCTGCACCAGGCCCTCGACATCCTGTGGCTCGCCAACGGCCTGATCTTCGTGGTCCTGCTCTTCGTGAGCGGACAGTGGATGCGGGTGATCCCGACCTCCTGGGAGGTGTTCCCGAACGCGCTGTCAGCCGCCCTGCAGTACGTGTCGCTGGACTGGCCGACCGAGAACGGCTGGGTGAACTACAACGCGCTTCAGCAGCTCGCCTACTTCACGACCATCTTCATCGCCGCTCCCGTCGCGGCGATCACCGGCTACCGGATGAGTGCGATGTGGCCGAAGCAGGCGGCGAGGCTCAACCAGCTGTACCCCGTCGAGTGGGCCCGCAAGCTGCACTTCCCGACGATGCTCTTCTTCGTGGCCTTCATCGTCGTCCACGTCGCCCTCGTGCTGTCGACCGGGGCGCTCCGCAACCTGAACCACATGTACGCGGCGCAGGGATCGACCGACCCCGACGCCTACGCCGACAACTGGACCGGGTTCTGGCTCTTCGCCCTGTCCACCGCGGTGATCGTCGCCGCGTACGTCGCGATGCGTCCTCTCGTCGTCGCTCCCATCGCCCGCCTGTTCGGCGAGGTCAAGAGCCGCTAGGAAAAGTCCGACGGCGCGGCATCCGAAACGGGATGCCGCGCCGTCGAGTCTCGCGCTCGTGCGTCAGCGCACGAAGCGGACTTCCGTCAGCGTTTCGCCGAGGAAGGGTTCGGTGTGGCTCGCCCCGTCGAGGGTGAACCCGTTGCGGGTGTAGAACCGGTGCGCGCGGGGGTTGTCCTCGGCGACCCACAGGTACAGCTCGGCCTCGTCCTCCGGGACGACCGCATCGAACAGGCGCTGGCCGATGCCGGTGCCGTGCCATGCGTCGAGCAGGTAGATGAAGTAGAGCTCCCGGGTGCGCGGAGCGTCGCGGTCACGCGCCGGACCGGACCCGGCGAAGCCCACGATCTCGCCGTTCACGAGAGCGGCGACCATGCGGAAGTCGGGCCCCTGCTGCGCCCAGTGGGTCCACAGCTCGGCGAGGCGGCGGGCGGACACCTTCTCGAGCGCGGCCTTGCTGATGAGGTGGTCGTAGGTCTCGTGCCAGCACGTCGCGTGCACGCGACCGAGCGCCTCGGCATCCACATCGCGAACGGGACGGACGACGGTGTCGGTCTGCAGTTCGGGGTCCATGGCGAGACTCTACGCACGGGCCGTCGGATCGTGAAATCGACAGGGGAGGGCCTGCTCCGGCCGCGCCGCGACTGTCGGAGTGCGACAATGGATGCCGCACTGTGCGCGTGACCATGACTAGGCTCGCCGCTCGTGAACGTATGGTGGCGGACCCTTCTGACTCTGATGCGCGCGCGGGTCCTGTACCGCCGCCGCGGCCCCCTCCCGCCCGACACCGTGGGCCGGATCCGACTGCGGGCCCTGCCGACCGACATCGATCTGCTCGGACACATGAACAACGGCCGATACGCCTCGCTGTTCGACCTCGGGCGCTTCGACCTCCTCACCCGGACCGGCATCTGGCAGACGATGAACGAGCGCGGCTGGTACGGCGTGGTCGCCAGTGAGACGGTGACGTTCCGGAAGTCCTTGCAGCTGTGGCAGCGGTTCACCGTCGAGACCCGCATCATCGGTCATGACGACAAGTCGGTCTTCCAGATGCACCGCGCGGTCGTGAAGGGCGAGGTCTACGCCGAGATGGTCCTGCGCGTCCGTTTCCTGCGCAAGACCGGCGGCATCGTGCCGCTCGAGGAGCTGTTCGACGCCCTTCACCGGCCCGACACCCTGCCCGAGATCCCGCAGTGGATCCACGACTGGGCTGCCGCATCCGCCCTCCCCTCGACCCGCGCCGAGGCACCCAGCATCTGGCCCTAGCGTGTCCCGCCCCGGCGGCCGGAGGCGCGCATAGGCTGAGCGTCATGTCGGACAGCTCTGTCGCGCCACAAGCGCCCTCCTCCGACCTCGCCGAGCGGGCCATCGCCCTCGCGGAGCGCTGGGTCGCCGAATCCGCCGAGGTCACCGTCGACCCGTCGGCCGAGCGTCTTGCGGGGGTGTTGAAAGACCCGAACGGCCTGCCGTTCACCCTCGGCTTCGTCGACGGCGTGATGCGGCCGGAATCGCTCACGGCCGCCGCCACCAACCTGCAGCGCGTCGCACCGCTCGCCCCGGCGTTCCTGCCGTGGTACTTGCGTGCCGCCGTCCGCACGGGCGGCGTCGTCGCCCCTGTGCTCCCGAGCCCGGTCGTCCCCATCGCGCGGCGCGTCCTGCGGGAGATGGTGGGCCATCTCATCGTCGACGCCCGACCCGACAAGCTCGGACCCGCGCTGCAGACACTCCGCGAATCGGGTGCCCGGCTCAACCTCAACCTGCTCGGCGAAGCGGTGCTCGGTGAGGCCGAAGCCCTCCGGCGGCTGGAGGGCATTCACGAACTCGTCCGTCGCGACGACGTCGATTACGTCTCGGTCAAGGTCTCCGCGATCGCGAGTCACCTCTCGATGTGGGCGTTCGACGAGATCGTCGACCGGGTCGTCGAACGACTGCGGCCGCTGTACCTGTCGGCGGCGGAGGACGGCACCTTCCTTAACCTCGACATGGAGGAGTACCGCGACCTCGACCTGACGATGGCCGTCTTCATGCGGGTTCTCGACGACCCGCGGCTCAAGAACCTCGAGGCCGGCATCGTCCTCCAGGCCTACCTGCCCGACGCGCTTCCGGCGCTGCAGACCCTGACCGCGTGGGCGCGCGACCGGGTGGCGGCCGGCGGTGCCCGCATCAAGATCCGTCTCGTCAAGGGCGCCAACCTCGCGATGGAGCACGTCGACGCGGTCATGCACGACTGGGCCGCCGCGCCGTACGACACCAAGCTCGACACCGACGCGAACTACGTGCGCTGTCTCGAGGAGGCACTGCGCCCCGAGAACACCGAGGCCGTGCGGATCGGAGTCGCCGGCCACAACCTCTTCCACATCGCCTACGCCTGGCTGCTGGCGGGCGAGCGGGGAGTGCAGCGCGACGTCGAAGTCGAGATGCTGCTCGGCATGGCGCAGGGACAGGTGCAGGCGGTCGCCCGCGAAGTGGGTCACGTCCTGCTCTACGTGCCCGTCGTCCGTCCCGACGAGTTCGACGTCGCCATCAGCTACCTCGTGCGCCGCCTCGAAGAGAACGCGTCGAGCGAGAATTTCCTCTCCGCCGCGTTCGATCTCGCGTACGACCGGGCCATGTTCGTGCGGGAACGCGACCGGTTCGCCGCTTCCGTCGCGCGCGCAGCGGATCGCTCCCTCCTGTCCGGGCCGCGTCGCCGCCAGGACAGGACGGCAGCCGAGGTCGAGGCGAGCGCGGTGACGACGGATGCCGCCTCGCTGCACACCGCGCAGCCCCCCGTCTCGGACGACACCGCCCTCACGCAGGTCGTCCTCGGGATCGCGGCGAAGGACGCGCGCCCGGACGAGACGCAACCGGCGGATCTGCCGCGGCGCTTCGGCGGTGACGCGTTCGTCGAGACCGCCGTGTTCTCGCCGCGCGAGAGCGTCGCTGCCACCGGCGCCCCCGGCTTCCACAACACCGCCGACACCGACCCCGCGCTGCCCGCGAACCGCGCGTGGGCCCGCGAGATCCTCGGCCGCGTCGCTTCGTCGACGGCGGGGGATGCCGCGATCGCGGCGGCCCGCATCAGCACCGAGCCCGAGCTCGACGCCGTGCTCGCCCGGGTCGGAGCCGCCGCCGATGCGTGGGGGTCGCTGCCCGCTGCCGACCGCGCCGACGTCCTTCTGCGGGCGGCGGGCGCGCTCGAGCGGCGCCGGGGCGAACTGATCGAGGTCGCGGCATCCGAGACGGGCAAGACGCTCGCGGAGGCGGACGTCGAGGTGAGCGAGGCGGTCGACTTCGCGCGCTACTACGCCGCGACCGCCCGCGAGCTCGACCGCGTGAGCGGTGCCGTCTTCGTGCCCGACCGCGTGACTGTCGTCACCCCGCCGTGGAACTTCCCGGTCGCGATCCCCGCCGGTGGAGCGCTCGCGGCCCTCGCCGCGGGGTCCGGGGTCGTCTTCAAGCCCGCACCGCAGGCGCGACGGTGCGCCGCGGTCGTCGCCGAGGCGATCTGGGACGGGCTCGACGGCGCAGGTGTCGACCGCGACATCCTCTCCCTCGTCGACCTCGACGAAGGCGGCCTCGGCAAGCAGCTCATCACGCACCCCGCCGTGGACCGTGTGGTCCTCACGGGGTCGTTCGAAACGGCAGCGCTGTTCCGTTCGTGGCGTCCGGACCTCGCGATGCAGGCCGAGACCAGCGGCAAGAACGCGATGATCGTCATGCCCTCGGCCGACCTCGACCTCGCGGCATCCGATCTCGTCCGTTCGGCGTTCGGCCACGCGGGGCAGAAGTGCTCCGCCGCATCCCTCGCCATCCTGGTCGGTCCCGTCGCCCGCTCGCAGCGGTTCTCACGGCAGTTGGTGGATGCTGCGACCTCGCTGCGCGTGGGAGCTCCCGAGGATCCGCTGACCGAGGTCGGCCCGCTCGTCGAGTCGCCGTCCGGCAAGCTCGCCTGGGCGCTGACGACCCTCGATGAGGACGAGCGATGGCTCGTCGAGCCCAGGGAGTTGCCGCACCAGCGCTACGGCGGCCGGCTGTGGACCCCCGGCATCCGCACCGGGGTGAAGCCCGGCTCGCGGATGCACCTCGAGGAATTCTTCGGTCCCGTCCTGGGGGTCATGCACGCGCGGTCGCTCGAGCATGCGATCGAGCTGCAGAACGCCGTGGACTACGGCCTCACCGCAGGGCTGTACACGCAGAACCCCGACGACCTCGCGCTGTGGCTCGACCGCGTCGAGGCGGGCAACCTCTACGTCAATCGCGGCACGACCGGGGCTATCGTGCAGCGGCAGCCGTTCGGCGGCTGGAAGCGGTCCTCCGTCGGTGGCGGGGCGAAGGCGGGCGGGCCGAACCACCTCATCGGGCTCGGATCCTGGCGGCCCACGTCGGGGGCAGCTGCATCGTCGACCCTCCACCTGAAGGGGCTCGACTCCGGGATCGCGGACGTCATCGAGGCGGCTCAGCCCGCGCTCGGATACGAGGCCTTCGAGTGGCTGCGCCGCGCCGCGCTGTCGGACGCCGTCGCGTGGGACCGCACGTTCGGCAGGGTCGTGGACGTCTCGCACCTGGGGGTCGAGCGGAACCTGTTCCGTTACCGTCCGGCGAGTGTTGAGATCCGATCGACGACGGATGCCGCGCCGCAGGCGGTCGTGCGGGCGATCATCGCCGCCGTCCGCGCTCGGTCGACGTTCACGGTGAGCACGCCGGCGGGCCTTCCCGCCTCGGTGCGGCAGG
Organism: Microbacterium oleivorans; assembly: GCF_023715745.1. Lineage (GTDB taxonomy): Bacteria > Actinomycetota > Actinomycetes > Actinomycetales > Microbacteriaceae > Microbacterium > Microbacterium oleivorans_D. Next base: position 137,246 of record NZ_JAMBOV010000004.1, read on the forward strand.
CGCTCGGCGCCCTCGAGGTGCCGGTGTTCGTCGAGTCGGACGAGGACTGGGTCGCGCGGATGTCGGCGCCGCGCACCGAGGACGTGCCGGCGCGTGCCGACCGCGTGCGGCTGGTCGGGCCCCCCTCGCGGGCACGCGAGGTGCGCACCGCGCTCACCGCGGCGATCTCGGGCGACCCTGACCTCGCCGTCTACGCCGACGAGGTGACACAGGCGGGTCGGATCGAGCTCCTGCCGTTCCTGCGCGAACAGTCCATCACCATCACGGCGCATCGCTTCGGCAACCCCGATCCGTGGAGCGAATCGATCATCTGACCGCGCAGTGCGACGGTCGATGCCGAGCGTATTTATCCATCCGGCGAAGAAAACAACTTATCTTTCTAGCGCGAAGGTGCCGGCGGTTGGTCTAATTGCTGAGCGTGCTTCTGGGGAGCGCGCAAGAGAACACTTCGGGGGGAGTGTCGCCCCGGATCGAGGACGTGCGTCCTCGGCCCGGGGCATCTCGCTGTCCGGGGCCGGTCAGGCGTACCGGGGCAGGCGGAGCGGGGCGTCCGGGTCGGCGTCGTCCCGGGGGATCATGAACGCGTTCACGAGTGCTCGCACCGTGAGACCGAGCAGCGTCCATTCGCCCTCGGGCGCGCCGTCCCGCCCCGACAACCGATAGGTCGGGTGCGGGATGCGCTCGAGTGAACGGATCGCGAAGCCCTCGGCCATCGCCGCCATCGCCTCGGCGAAGTCCTCGATCGTCAGTCCGTCGCGCACCCGCATGCCGTACGCGTCGATGACGTGCTGATACAGCTCCGTGAAGGCTTCGATGGACTCGCGGTGGCGGTCATGGCTGGCATCGGTCAGTTCGGGCCACGAATCGGCCGCCGTCCGGAGCGCGAGCGCCACCCGGAACGACTGGGCCTCGAGCAGGTCGGTCGGGTCTTCGGTGGACAGCTCGGCGGCTCGCATGTGCTGCAGGGCCGCCTGCCGGATGATCTCCTCGCCGGACGCCCCCTCGCCGATCAGCTCCTCGACCTGGGCCCGCATCGCGTCGGCGGGGCCGGCCACCCGCATCCGCATCATGGCGACGGCGAGCTCGCGGTGATAGTCGGCCTGGTCGCTCCAGAGTCGGTACGCCGCCCCGGTCGTGAGTCCCGCGCGACGGAGGACGTCCTGCAGTCGGATGTGCTGGACGCCTGCGCTGACCCCGCGCTCGAGGAGCATCTGCATGCCGGTGCGCAGCAGGAGGATCTTCGTCTGTTCACCCGTGCGTCTGGCCATGCTCTGCATCCTGTCATTCATCGGCATCGTCCTGCGGCGCCTGTCCACCGTCATCCAGAGGGATCGACCTGGCATGATGGATGCTGGCGTGCCCGATTCGTCGGCTTCTGCAAGCTCCGTCGGGCCTCTGGACAGCGTCCGCCGCCCCGGGGACGAGGAGCGAGAATGACGACGCAGAACGACACGGCGCCCACGCGGATCGCTCAGCGCCGCCGCTACCTGATGTGCCGACCGGACTACTTCACGGTGTCGTACAGCATCAATCCGTGGATGGAGCCGGCGAACCCCACCGACACGGCGAAGGCCGTGCGTCAGTGGCAGACGCTGTACGACGCGTACATCGCCCTCGGACACGAGGTGCAACTCATCGAGCCCGTGCCCGGGCTGCCCGACATGGTCTACACCGCGAACGGCGGATTCATCGTGGACGGGCGGGCGCTGGGCGTCCGCTTCCGTGTCGACGAGCGTCGCGGCGAGGAGCGGCCGTTCATGGACTGGTTCGCCGCTCACGGCTTCGAGGTCGTCGAGCCCGTCGAGGTGCAGGAGGGTGAGGGCGATTTCCTCCTGGTCGGCGACACGATCCTCGCGGGCACCGGATTCCGGTCGGTCGGGGACAGCCACCGCGAGCTCGGCGAGGTCTTCGGGCGCGAGGTGGTGTCCCTCCGCCTCGTCGATCCGCGGTTCTACCACCTGGACACGGCCATCACCGTCCTGGATCCGGTCGAAGGCCCCGCTGGGGTCGAGCGGGCGAACATCGCCTATCTGCCGTCCGCCTTCGACGAGGCGTCGCAGCGGGTGCTGGCCGAGCGCTACCCCGACGCCATCCACGTGTCGGATGCCGACGGTGCCGTGTTCGGGCTGAACGCGGCCAGCGACGGGCTCCATGTCTTCGTCTCGCCCCGGGCGACCGGCTTCGCCGCGCAGCTCGAGGAGCGCGGCTACGTCCCCGTGCCCATCGACCTGTCCGAGCTGCTGCTCGGCGGCGGTGGCATCAAGTGCTGCACGCTCGAACTGCGCGGAGGTGTGCGATGACCGATGTCCGTCCCCAGGCTCCGTCAGCGGATCTGATCGCCGCCGAAGAGGCGCACGTGGCGCACAACTATCACCCGCTTCCCGTCGTGGTCGCCGAGGGCGAGGGATCGTGGGTGACCGACGTCGAGGGGCGCCGCTACCTCGACCTGCTGTCGGCGTACTCGGCCCTGAACTTCGGGCACCGGCATCCGGCCCTCATCGCTGCGGCGACCGACCAGCTGGGGCGCCTGACCCTCACCAGCCGCGCGTTCCACAACGACCGGCTCGGAGCCTTCGCCGACGCGCTCGCCGCGTTGGCCGGCAAGGACATGGTCCTCCCGATGAACACGGGCGCGGAAGCGGTCGAGACGGGGATCAAGCTTGCGCGGGCGTGGGCGTACCGCGTGAAGGGGGTGCCCGAGGGTGCCGCGAAGATCGTCGTCGCGGCCGGCAACTTCCACGGCCGGACGACGACGATCGTCGGCTTCAGCGACGACCCGCAGGCCCGCGACGGGTTCGGCCCGTTCGCCCCCGGTTTCGAGATCGTGCCGTACGGGGATGCCGCGGCTTTGACTGCCGCGATCGACGAGAGCACCGCCGCGGTGCTGATCGAGCCCATCCAGGGCGAGGCAGGCGTCGTCATCCCGCCGGACGGCTACCTCCGTGCCGTCCGGGAGGCCTGCACGGCGGCGAACGTGCTGTTCATCGCGGACGAGATCCAGTCCGGCCTCGGGCGGGTCGGGACGACCTTCGCGTGCGAGCGAGAAGGGGTCGTGCCCGATCTGTACCTGCTCGGCAAGGCGCTCGGCGGCGGCATCCTGCCGGTGTCGGCCGTCGTCGGGGACCGTGAGGTGCTCGGCGTCATCCACCCGGGCGAGCACGGCTCGACCTTCGGCGGCAACCCGCTCGCGGCGGCCGTGGGACTCGCGGTCGTCGAGCTGCTCGAGTCCGGCGACCTGCAGCGGCGAGCGCTGTCGCTCGGCGACCACCTGCGCTCGCGGCTCGAACCCCTGATCGGGGTCGGAGTCACGGCGATCCGCGTGGCGGGCCTCTGGGCCGGCGTCGACATCGACCCGGCGGTCGGCACCGGGCGGGAGGTCGCTGAGCGCCTGCTCGCGCGGGGCGTCCTGGTCAAGGACACGCACGGCCAGACCATCCGGATGGCACCGCCCCTCGTCATCCGCGCCACCGAGATCGACTGGGCCGTCGAGCAGTTGCGCCTGGCACTGCGGGACTGACCCGCGGGGCGAAACACTCCGGCAACACCGCCCGGATTAGGCTCATCGCATGGGTGACCTGTTCGACGGATACGGCTCCACGCTGGCGCCGCGCAAGACGCCCTCCGGCGTCCCCGCGTTCGACGAGATGTTCGCGGAGGTGGCGCATCCGGGCGAGGCTGCGCAGTCCCGCGGGACGTACCGCGAGCTGTACCAGGCGCTCGCGCAGATGACGCAGGAGGAGCTGCGCGGACGCACCGAATCGCTGGCGAGCTCCTACCTCGCGCAGGGTGTCACATTTGACTTCGCGGGCGAGGAACGACCCTTCCCGCTCGACGCCGTCCCCCGCGTGATCGCCTACGACGAGTGGTCGCGCATCGAGAAGGGCGTCCAGCAGCGCGTCCGTGCGCTCGAGGCGTTCCTCGACGACGCGTACGGCCACCAGCACGTCGTCCGCGACGGGGTGCTGCCGGCCAAGCTGATTGCGTCGTCGCAGTACTTCTACCGGCAGGCCGCCGGCATCCGCTCGGCCAACGGCGTCCGCATCCAGGTGGCCGGCATCGACCTCATCCGCGACGAGCACGGCGAGATGCGCGTCCTCGAGGACAACGTCCGCGTGCCCTCGGGCGTGAGCTATGTGATCTCCAACCGGCGCGTGATGGCGCAGACCCTCCCGGAGCTCTTCGTCTCGATGCGGGTCCGGCCCGTCGGCGATTACCCGAACAAGCTGCTGCAGGCGCTGCGCAACTCCGCGCCTCCGGGGGTCGACGACCCGAACGTGGTCGTCCTCACCCCCGGCGTCTACAACTCCGCCTACTTCGAGCACACGCTGCTCGCGCGACTCATGGGTGTCGAGCTCGTCGAAGGTCGCGACCTCGTCTGTCAGGGCGGCAAGGTCTTCATGCGCACGACGCGCGGTCCCCGTCGGGTCGACGTCATCTACCGCCGCGTCGACGACGACTTCCTCGACCCGCTCCAGTTCCGTGCCGACTCGATGCTCGGCGCTCCCGGGCTCATGCTGGCCGCGCGCCTCGGCAACGTCACGATCGCCAACGCGGTCGGCAACGGGGTCGCCGACGACAAGCTGCTCTACACATACGTCCCCGACCTCATCCGGTACTACCTCGCCGAGGAGCCCATCCTCAAGAACGTCGACACGTGGCGGCTCGAGGACCCGGGGGCCCTCGAGGAGGTGCTCGACCGGCTCGACGAACTCGTCGTCAAGCCGGTCGACGGCTCGGGCGGTAAGGGCCTCGTCGTCGGTCCCGACGCGAGCCCCGCCGAGCTCGACGCACTGCGCACCAAGCTCCTCGCCGACCCGCGCGGCTGGATCGCGCAGCCCGTCGTGATGCTGTCGACCATCCCGACCCTGGTGGACGACGGGATGCGGCCGCGCCACGCAGACCTGCGTCCCTTCGCCGTCAACAACGGAGACGAGGTGTGGGTGCTGCCCGGCGGCCTCACGCGCGTCGCCCTTCCGGAGGGGCAGCTCGTCGTCAACTCCAGCCAGGGCGGCGGCTCGAAGGACACCTGGATCGTCGGCGGCGACGCGCCGAACCGCGGCGAGTACGGGCAGTCGACCTCGCTCGCCGGGCTCGTCGCCGAGCAGGCCACGGCGACCTCCGCCATCCCGATCATCTACGACGCACAGGACGAGCCGACCCACTCGCCGCAGGACCGGCCGCGCACCACGGCCGAGCAGCAGGAACAGCAGCAGCAGGGGCGCGACACGGCGGGAGGCGAGGACGCATGCTGAGCCGCATCGCCGAGAGTCTGTTCTGGATCGGACGCTACATCGAACGGTCGGACGGCACCGCCCGCATCCTCGACGTCCACCTGCAGCTCCTGCTCGAGGACCCCTGGATCGACGAGGACACCGCCTGCCGGTCGCTCATGGGCGTCATGGGCACCACGCCGCCCGCCGGCGCCGAGGTCGTCACCCGCGGCGACGTGCTCACGCACCTCGCCGTCGACCGCACCAACCCGTCCTCCATCGCCTACTCCCTCCAGGCGGCGCGCGAGAACGCCCGTCGCGCGCGCGAAATCGTCTCGACGGAGCTGTGGGAGACCCTCAACACCACGTACTCGCGCATGCCGCGCCGCCTCAACGACGAGAAGACGCACGAGTTCTTCCAGTGGGTCCGGGAGCGCGCCGCCCTCGCCGTCGGTGTGACGGACAACTCCACGAGCCACGACGAGTCCTGGCAGTTCTTCACCCTCGGGCGCGCGATCGAGCGGACCGACATGACGGCGCGGATGCTGGCGACGAGGTCCCTGACCGAGGCATCCGGTCCGTCCTGGACCACCATCCTGCGTTCGTGCGGCGCCTACGAGGCCTACCTGCGCACCTACCGGGGGATGCCGAGCTCTCAGAACGCGGCGGAGTTCCTCCTGCTCGACCGGCTGTTCCCTCGGTCGATCATCCACTCGATCCGCACCGCCGAGCAGTGCATGAGCGCGATCGACCCCGTCGCCGACCGGGTGGGGCACTCGAACTCCGTGCTGCGGGCACTCGGACGCATCCGCAACGAACTCGAGTACCGCCCCATCGAAGAGGTGCTCGCCGAGCTCCCCGCGCACATGCAGAGCGTGCAGTCGGTCACTCGCGAGGCGTCCGAGGCCATCCGGGCGCGCTTCTTCCCCACCCAGGCCGAACCCAGCTGGATCGGAGAGACCTCATGAAGCGGCTGCGCATCGAGCACACGACGGGCTTCGACTACCCGGGCGAGGTCGGAGCGTCGTACAACGAGGCACGGATGCTGCCGACGACCAGCGACAGCCAGTTCGTCCTGAGCTCGCAGCTCGACATCGACCCCTCGACGAACGTGAACTACTACGTCGACTACTTCGGCATTCGGGTCGCGGCCTTCGACGTGCTCGCGAAGCACTCCGCGCTGCACATCACCGCGCGCTCGCTCGTGGAGGTGCGGGCGCGGCCCTTGACCCACCCCGACGTGTCGTGGGAGGCGCTCTCGCGGGACGCGCAGCGGTCGATCGGCACGGTCGAGATGCTGTCGCAGACCCGGCGGACCGACCCTCATCCCGAGGTCGCCGCCCTCGCCTCGGGCATCGCCGCGCAGCACGACAATCCCTCGCTCGCCGCCCTCGCGATCGCGACGGCGGTCGGCGAGGCCGTCGAGTACGTGCCCGGGGCGACCGAGGTCCAGTCGACCGGCGCCGAGGCGTGGGTCGAGCGCAAGGGCGTCTGCCAGGACATGGCCCACATCGCCCTCGGTGCGCTGCGCTCGGTCGGCATCCCCGCCCGATACGTCTCGGGCTACCTGCACCCCAATCCCACCGCCGAGGTGGGTGTGCCGGTCGTGGGTGAATCGCACGCGTGGATCGAGTGGTACGCCGGGTCGTGGCACGGCTTCGACCCGACCAACGACGCCGAGATCGGCGACCGGCACGTGACGGTGGGGCGCGGCCGCGACTACAACGACGTTCCGCCGCTGCGGGGCGTCTACGCGGGCCCGTTCAAGAGCCGGCTCGAGGTCCAGGTCCTCATCACGCGCGAGGCCTGACGTCCGGAGCGCGGATCAGGCCGGGGAGTCGTCGGGGTCGAGCGTCTTGAGGGTGTCCTCTTCGACGGCGTTGTCGGCGTCGAGCTGCTGCTCTGTCGCCTCGTCGCCGCCGGTGGGGTCGTCCTGCTCGGGGGTGGAGGATGCATCGCTCATGGCCGCGACGGTACGCGCGGCGAGCGGCGGCATCCGACCCCTTGACATCACTGCGCACCGGGGTGGTGGGGGAGTCGGGGCCCGGACTTCCCCCGAAGCCACCGGGCCCCGAGCCGACGAGTCGAAGCCTGACCCGCCGGTTCCCCCGCACGCCAATCTATGGGGCCGCCGCCGGGTGCAACGGCGTGCCCCGGAGGTCGTCCGGGGCGTCCGTCCGGGGAAGTGCCTGGCTGCGCCGGGCCGAGAGGGGCGGGCGCCGCTGAGTGCACAGGTCGGATCGCCGCGCGGCTTTCATCCGAATGAGTGACTAATTGGCGGCCGCTGCACCGGTCGGCCACGCGCGGCGTCGATCCGTGACAGGCTCGATGGGCCTACGAACCCGGAAAGCAGCCCTCCGATGACCCTCTCGACGCGCCACGATCCGTCTGCGCCGGCCTCGGTGCGGGCGCCTCTCGTCCTGCTCGGGACAACGCGGGCATCGCTCGTGTTCGTCATCACCGTCTTCGTCGCGACGGTCATCCAGGTGCTCGCGACCCCCACCATCGCGCTGTGGGAAGCCCCCGACCTGGAATGGCCGCTGCCGACGTCCATACCGGTGACCTACGGCCTCCTGATCGCCGGGTGCGCTCTGCAGGCGGTATCGCTCACGATGTTCTCGCGCCGGCCGGGCACGACCGTCACGGTCGTCGTCGCCCTGCACCTCGCGCTCGCGGCGGGTCTCGGCGTGCCGACGTGGGTCGTGGGGATGCACATCGTCATCGCCGGTGCGCTCTTCCTCGTCGCCACCCGCGTCTCGACGGCACGCGTGGCCGCGTTGTGCTCAGCCGTCGTGGTCGTGGAGTCGGCGGTGCTGCTCTGGTTCGCGCTCGGCTCGGGCGAATCGGTCACGGTCGGGATCGGCTGGGTCGCCGCGCACGTCGTCTCCCTCGCCGCGCCTGCCGTCGCGGGCACGGCCCTGGGCGTCTGGTGGGCGACGAAGACCCGCCGGATGCAGCAGGCCCGCGAGGAGGCGGAGCTCGCGACCCAGGAGCACGCGGAGCGTGTGGCCGCGGCGCAGGAGCGGGAGCGGGCTCGCATCGCGCAGGAGCTGCACGACGTCGCCGGGCAGCACCTCGCCGGGCTCATCACCCTGACCGACGCCGCCCTGAGTGTCGCGCCGACCCATGCGGACGAGGCGCTCGCGCTGCTCCGGGACGTCCGCGACGAGGGCCGGTTCGCTGCCGCGGGTCTGGCCGGGGCGCTTGCCGACCTGCGTGCGGGCGGTGTGGCCCCGTCCGGCACGACGCGGGACGTGCGCAGACTCGCCGAGCTCGTCGAGTTCTGGCGCGAACGGGGTGCGAGCGTCGAGGCCACGATCCGCGGTGACGTCGACTCGCTGCCCGCCGTGGTCTCGACCACCGCTTTCCGGTGCGTGCAGGAGGCCCTGACGAACGCGGCCAAGCATGCTCCTCGGGCTCCCGTCCGCATCGAGATCATCCGCGACACGAGGCGCCTCAGCGGGACGGTCGCGAACGCGGCGCCGGATGCCCTCGAGCAGCGGCGTGCGGTCGGCCTGGGATGGGGTCTGAGCGGCATGCGCGAGCGCGTCGAGATCCTCGGCGGGACGTTCACGGCCGGAGCGGATGCCGGCGGTGGCTGGACGCTCGGATTCGAGATCCCCGTCGCCTCGACCGGGACGGAGCGACCGTGAGCGAGGTCAGGACTCCCATCCGAGTGCTCATCGCGGACGACAACCGCTCGGTCCGCAAGGGGCTGCGCCTCCAGTTGGAGGCGGCCGGCGGCATCCGTGTCGTCGGGGAGGTCGCGAACGGTGTGGATGCGGTGCGAGTGGCGCGCACAGAGGCGGTGGACGTCGTGCTGATGGACATGCAGATGCCGGGGCTGAACGGCGCGGATGCGACACGGGAGCTGCTGCAGGACGGCGGCCCTGCTCCGGCGGTGATCGTGATGACGAGCTTCGCCGTAGACGGGTACATCACCGACGCGATCGACGCCGGCGCCGTCGGGTACCTGTTGAAGAGCTACGACGCGGACCAGCTCGTCGGCGCCGTCTTCGCCGCCGCGCGCGGTGAGGCCGTCGTGTCCACTCGCGCGATCACCCCGGTGCTGCGCGAGTTCGTCCGCCGCCGCGGACCGAAGCCCGACCTCGACGTGCTCGGGTCCCTCAGCCCCGCGGAGCGGCGGGTCGTCGCGATGCTCGCGTCGGGGGTCACCGCGAACGAGGCGATCGCGGCCGCGCTGCACGTCTCGGTCCACACCGTCCGGACGCAGCTCCAGTCGGCGCTGCGCAAGACCGGCCTCGCGGACCGGACGCAGCTCGCGCTCTGGGGTGCCCGCCACCGCCTCGACGAGGAGGCGGCCCGCCCCGTCTCGTGACCGGTGGGCCGCCTCAGACGGCGCGGAACGACCCCGGGTCGAGGTGCACGCGGCGGGGCTGCCCGTCGGCGTCGATCGTGACGGATCGCGCACGGCGGTCGAGGTTCGCGGCGAGGATCGTGGTCTTCGACCCGCGCCGGCCGAGCGCCCACACGAGTCCATCCGGGCTCTCCCCCCACAGCAGCTCGCCGCCCGTCTCGGCGGCCAGCGCACGGACGGCCGCCGCGACCGGCAGGTCGCCGCCGTCGGACGAGCGGATGCCGCGAGGCCCCCACTCCTCGAAGTAGGCGAGCGATGCGACCCCGGGCACGGCGAGAGCCGCGGCGCTCGCGACGGTCCAGGCGGCGAGTTCGGGCGCGCTCTGCCGCTCGTCGGGGGCTCCGGTCAGGTGCGCTCCGTACCCCTCGGACAGGTCGGTCGCAGGCGAGGCCGGTGCGGGTCGCGTCGCGACGTTGTTGAACCGCGGCCGCAGCGATACCGGGCCGACGTGCACGGGCAGAGAACCCGCCGACGCGACGGTCTGCAACGCGATGAGCCGCTGCATCGCGACCGACTCGACGAGCTGGTCGGTGCCGGTCGCGTGGAACAGCGGGGTGACGGTCGTCGCCATGCCGTCGAGGTCGGTCGGCAGGCGGTGGCGCTCCCGATTCAGTTCGGTGAAGTGCGACCGAGAGCCGCCGATCACCGGCGCGGTCACACCGACACGGTCGAGGGCGGCGCGCAGCGCGGCGATGGTCGTGGCATCCGACACGTGGGCCGCGTCACCGGATGCGGCGAAGGCGCCCACCCGTCGAATGTCGAGCTCTCGCAGGGCGGCGGCTGCGGCATCACGTTCTGCGGTGTGCTCGATCCCGACGAACCGGACGTCCACGGGTGCGCCCGACGCCGCCGCGCGGGCGAGGGCAGCCCGCCAGGACGGTGCGCGCAGGTCGAGCTCGACGAGGACGCCGGCTGCGAGGGGCTCGATCACTGGGGCGGGATCGGGTGCCGTCGCCGCCCCGAGGACGATCTCGGGGAACGCACCCCCGGGTCGGAGGGTGATGGTGTCGGATGCCGGCGGTGCGGGCGCGAGCTCGCCGGCGACGGACACCGTGACGGACTGCCGCACCCGCTCGCCCCTGCTCATGCGGTACGGGAACGGCAGGTCGAGCGGACGGCTGTAGGTCTTGAACGAGGCGTCCGTCCAGTTGCGCTGGTCCTCCATCTCGAACACGTCGCCCTCGAAGGCGAGGTCGAGCGTCGCGCCGTCGATCGGCCAGGTCAGGCCCACGATGTCGCGCACCGGCTGGTGCGGACTGATCTTGCGAGGGAACGCACCTCGTGTGAGGGCGCCGTTCGGATGCCGCACCTCGACCGTCGTCCCGGCGAGGGCGGGCGGGTGCAGGACGACGAGACCGGTCCGGTTCGTCGCGAACTCCGCCGCCGATTCCAGGTCGAGCAGGACGCGCAGCTGCGACGGACGCGCCTCGACCCGCACGACGCCCGCGAACGCAGATCCGAGGCCGACCGAGCGCACGTGCAGCATCAGGGACTCGTCCCGCGCGTGCACCCGGTCCACGACGAGGTCCGCCGTCTCCCAGTCGGCATCGCGGACGACGGCGCGGATGCTGCGCAGCACCACCCGGCCGTCGACGGCGATGTCGGCGAACTCGTCCCCGCGCAGCTCGAGCGACCAGCGGCCGCTGCGCCACTGCATCCCCTCGGTCCACCAGGTCATGACGGGTCCCGCGTCAGAGCGAGGTCATTCCGCCGTCGACCTGGAAGGTCGCCCCGGTCGCGAACGAGCCGTCGTCGCTCGCGAGGTAGACCATGATCCCGGCGACGTCGTCCGGCGTCCCGGCGCGCCCGATCGGGATGCGGCCGACGATCGCGGCACGCGACGCGGGGTCCTCGCTGATCGCCGAGACGAGCGGCGTCTCGGTGTAGGCGGGCTGCACCGTGTTCACCCGAATGCCGCGGTCGGCGTAGGCGGCGGCGACGGTGCGCGACAGTCCGTGCACACCGGCCTTGGAGGCGCTGTAAGCGGTGAAGTCCTTGCCCTCGCCGTTGACGGCCGTCGGGCTGCCGGTCAGGATGATCGATCCGCCGCCGAGGGTGAGCATCGTGCGCACGGCGTACTTCACGGTGAGGAACGCTCCGGTCAGGTTGACGTCGATCGTGCGGCGCCAGACCTCGAGGTCGAGGTCGGCGGCGGGGGCGTCCTGTCCGAAGAGTTGGATGCCGGCGTTGGCCACCACCACGTTCGGTGCCCACCCGGCATCCGTCGCCGCGGCGAAGCCGGCTTGGACCGATCTCTCATCGGAGATGTCCATCGTCACCGCCATGGCGGCGTCGCCGATGCGGGCTGCGGCGGCCTGCGCGCCCTCGCCGTTGCGATCGGCGAGGATCACGCGGGCGCCTTCGCGGGCGAAGCGTTCGGCGACGGCCGCCCCGATGCCGAGCGCGGCTCCGGTGACGAGCGCGGTCTTGCCGGCGAGTCGTGTCATGTCGGTCATCTCCGGATCAGCGCTCGATGTGGTCGAGGTGCAGCATGCGCGCGAGGTTCTTGTCGAGCTCGTCGTCGCGGAAGATCTTCTTCCAGTCCTCCTTGATGATGCTCTCGCGACCGTAGTCCATCGCGATCAGGCACGCGTCGCTGAACGGGTTGTCGCCGCGCAGGCCGTTCGCGAGCGCCACCTGGGTGTGCCCGTAGAGGATGCTGCGGGCCGCCGCCTCGGGCACGCCCATCGTGTGGATCGCCTCGTGCAACGCCTCGTTGAGGAGCGACCCGATCATGCAGGCGACCGTCTCGACCAGGGTCGGCTCGAGCTGGGCGAGCTGCTTCACGGTGACGAAGTGGACGTCGATGACCGGGGCGTAGATCGCACGCACCGTCTCTTCGACGATGCGGGCGTGCTCCGGGTCCTCGGACTCGACGGCGGCGATCGCGTCCTGGGGCGCGGCGATGCCGCCGAAGGTGTCGGCCCACTCCTCCTTCGTCGTGCGCTCGAGGAACACCGACGGGTGGCACGGGTGCGCGACCGCCTGGACGACGTCCTCGCGGGTGGTCAGCAGCCCCGCGTAAGCCGCGGCAGGGTCGAGTGTGAGAACGATGGCGCCGGGCCTCAGCTGGGGGACCAGTTCGGCCGTCACCGCGCCGAGGGCAAGGTCCGGCACGGCGAGCACGACGATGTCGGCGTCCGCGACCGCGACGGCGGCATCGGTCAGCTCGCGTCCGGCGGCGATCGTCCGCTCCCGTCCGGCGGGCGAGTTCTCGACGTACCGGACGACGTGGTCGGTCTTCACGAGGTTGTCGGACACGCGCATGCCCATCTTCCCTCCGGCGCCGATGACGGCGATGGTGTGGCTCATTCGAAGCTCCTCAGGTGGCTCAGGGTGGCGCGGGTCCAGTCCCGCTCGGTGCGGACGGTGGTCTCGGGGTCGCCCTGCCAGGGCAGCCAGTGCTCGACGATCTCGTTGATCCCCCGCTCGCGAGGGCGGACGGCGTCGAGGAGATGGCGGTAGTCGTGAAGGCCTTCGCCCATCCGGGCGCCGGAGTAGCTGAAGCCGACCCACCCCGGCTGTCGTGCGAAGGCGAAGTCCTTCGCGTGCACGTTCACGACCACCTCGGCGGCCTCCTCGACGCAGTGGCGCGGCGGCTCCAGCCGGGCGACGACGTTGGCGGGGTCCAGGCAGATCCCGACGTTCGGGCTCTCCGCCTGGTGCACCAGTCGGACGAGGTCGGCCGTCGCGATCTGCTCGTACGTCTCGAGGGCGAGAGTCACGCCCGCCGCCTCGAAGGCGGGGAGGACGCCGCCCAGCAGCGCGCCCGCCTCGGCGAGCGACGGTCGGGAGTCGGGCGCGAACACCATGCTCCGCACCAGGCGGGCGCCGAAGATGTCGGCCAGCGAGAGGAACCGCTGCAGATGCGCGGTCTCGATGCCCTTCGTTCCGAGCTCGATCGTGAGGCCCAGCTCGCGGGCGGCGCGGGCGGCATCCGCGATCTCACGGTCGGTCATCTCGGTCAGCGGTGCATAGTCGCAGATCTGGAAGAGGCCGACCCCGAGCTCGCGCGTCGCCTCGAACGCGCCGATGAGGCTGAGCGGTTCGGGGACGCGATCGGAGTGCTGCCAGACGAAGGCGTAGGTGCCGAGCCCGATCACGGCGCGCTCCGGGCGAGGGCGTACGCCTCGTCGAGCACGTCGCCGAACGCCGCCGGGTCGTGGGCGAAACGACCGAGGAAGAGGCCGTCCACCGCACGGCCGAGCCCGGCCAGCAGGCCCGGTCCGGCCGAGCCGCCGTAGATGACGCGCGAGCCGGCCCGCTTCGGGTCCGCGGCGAGGACGTCGCGGAGGGCACCGGTGACGGCCGAGATGTGGTCGATCGGCGCAGGCGAGGGGGCGCCGATGGCCCAGACGGGTTCGTAGGCGACGACGACCGGACCCGCGGGAGCGCCCGCCAGGCTGCGTCCCAGCTGGGCGACGGTCGCCGAGGCGGCACCGTCGGCATCCGCTCGTTCGTCCTCGCCGAGGCAGAGCACGGGGGTCACCCCGTGCCGGAGCGCGGCGGCGGACTTGGCGGCGACGTCAGCATCGGACTCGCCGAAGAGCCGGCGGCGTTCGGCATGACCGATCTCGGCGTACGTCGCGCCGGACTCGGCGACCTCAGTCGCGGTCACCTCACCCGTGTACGCACCGGGCTCGAACGCCGAGACGTCCTGCACGCCGAGGCGCACGCGGGTGCCGGCGAAGGCGCCCGCGGCGTCCTCGAGCTGAAGGTATGTGGGGATGACGAACGCCTCGACGGCGCCGGAGCGCACGCCGTCGTGCGCGCGCAGCACTGCGGCCGCGCCCGCGAACCAGATGCGCGCCTGGCGGCGACCGAAGTACGCCTTCAGACTCACCCCCACCAGGACCGGCTGCATCAGCAGGATCCTGTGGTCTCGTACTCGTCGATGACGGCCACCTTCGATGCCGACGCCGACGACGGGTCGAAGCGGTAGGTCAGCCATTCGCGCACGAGACGGCGGGCGAGCTCGATGCCGACGACGCGCTGACCCATCGTCAGGACCTGGGCGTCGTTGGAGAGCACGCCGCGCTCGACGGAGAACGAGTCGTGCGCGGTCACGGCACGGATGCCGGCGACCTTGTTCGCGGCGATCGCGACGCCGAGGCCGGTGCCGCAGATCAGTAGGGCCCGGTCGGCCTCGCCGCGGGCGACGCGCTCGGCCGCTTCGATCGCGACCCTCGGGTACGCGGTGTGGCCGTCGGCATCCACTCCGACGTCGAGCACCGAGACCACGCCGTCGTTCTGCTCGAGGTCGCGCTTCAGGATCTCCTTGTAGTCGTAACCGGCGTCGTCGCTGCCGATGACGAGGCGCAGGGGTGCGGTCATGTCAGATCCTCTCGGGGGAGTCGGGCGTCGCCGTCCGGCTGATGACGGGGGCCGCGGCGAGGGTGTCGCCGACGGCGGTGACGATGAGGGCGAAGGAGTGCGCGCCGGCATCGACGGTGCCGACGGCGTGCTCACCGTGCGTGCGGGCGCGGCCCTTGCGGGGGAGCAGGTCCGCGGTTGCGGCCGCTGCGGTGGTCGCTGCGGCGGCAGCGGTGCGCCAGGCATCCGCCAGGCGGGCACCCGACGCCACCTCGCGCGTCAGTGTCTCGGTGAACGGGAGCAGTGCGTCGACCATGGTCTTGTCGCCGACCTCCGCTTTGCCGTGCGCGACGACGGCGCCGACCCCGGCGGCGACCCCGTCGGCGATGCGTGTCGCGTCGGGGCGCCCGGCATCGCCGAGGCGGTTCGCGAGCTCGGTGAGGAGGAGGCCCCAGAGCGCGCCCGAGGTGCCCCCCGCCCGGTCAGACCACGCGTCGGCCGCGCGGGTGAGCGTCGTCGCCGCGCCGGCGCCCGCCGCGGCGGCCTGTCGTGCGGCGCGGACGGCCGCGCGCGAGCCGCGCTGCATCCCGATCCCGTGGTCGCCGTCGCCCGCGACGGCGTCGATCCGGCCGAGGTCGTCGACGTTCTCGTCGATCGTCGTCGCGACGGTGTCCAGCGCGGCCACGACGGTAGAGGCGAGCAGGAGGGATGCCGCATCCCCGGCGACCTCATCGGCGGCGACGGACGCGTCGGCGTGCGCGGCATCCCGTCGTTCGGCCTTCGGGACGGCACCGCGACGGTACGCGGGGGTGTCCACCGGGGTCTCCCACAGCTCGGCGAGCTCGTCGTCGAGCCAGAACAGGGTCAGGGAGGTTCCCGCCATGTCGAAGCTGGTGCAGTACTCGCCCACGTGGGGGTCGACGATCTCGAGCCCGGCGCCTTCGAGGAGTGCGGCGACGCGGCGGTAGACGACGAAGAGCTCTTCGTACTTCAGCGAGCCGAGTCCGTTGAGCAGCGGCACGATCCGGCCGTCGGCACCGTCCGGCCGCTCATCCAGCAGTCGCTCGACGAGCATCTCGGCGAGGCCGTCGGCAGTGGGGATGTCGGTCTCGTCGATGCCGGGTTCGCCGTGGATGCCGAGACCGACCGCCATGCGCCCGTCGGGTACCGAGAAGAGCGGCGCCTGGGCTCCGGGCAGCGTGCACCCCGTGAAGGCGACGCCGAAGGAGCGGGTGCGCTCATTCGCGAGCCGGGCGACCCGGGCGACATCGGTGAGGGGGTACCCGGCAGCGGCCGCGGCGGCCGCCGTGCGGAAGACCGTCAGGTCGCCCGCGATCCCGCGCCGGCGCGCGCGCTCGCCGGGTCCGGCGCTGGCGATGTCGTCGGTCACGACGACGGTCTCGCAGCCGATGCCTTCTGCGCGCAGGCGTTCCTGCGCGGCGTCGAAGTTGAGCACGTCACCGGCGTAGTTGCCGTAGCTCAGCAGCACCCCGCCGCCGGTGTGGGCTGCGCGCGCGACAGCATGGACCTGTTGCGTCGACGGCGAGGCGAAGAGATTCCCCATCGCGGCTCCGTGGGCGAGGCCCGGTCCGACGAGTCCCCCGAAAGCGGGGTAATGCCCGGATCCGCCGCCGATCACCACGGCGACCTGACCCTCCGGCACGCGGGTGCTCCGGACGACGCCGCCGGTGACGCGCTCGACGTAGCGACCGTTAGCGGCGACGAAGCCATCGATCATCTCGTCGGCGAAATCGGCCGGGTCGTTCCACAGGCGCGTCATCGCGTGCTGCTCCTCGGGTCAGTGTGTCCTGCTCGACATTGTGCACAACCGGTTGACCAATTGCAAGCGCACTGGACTCGCCTCCTCCCGTATGTTGGGGCCGTGCCCGCTTACCCTTCCGACCGTTCCGCCGAGATAACAGCGGCCCTCGGCGCGCTCCCCTCGGGAACCCCTGTCTCGGAGGTCGCCCGCCGCCTGATGGACCTCTTCACGAGCGGCGAGATCGAGCCCGGGACGCGCCTGCCGCCCGAGCGGCAGCTCTCGCTCACCCTGGGTGTCGGCCGGTCCGCGGTGCGCGAAGCGCTCGCTGCGCTCGAGATCCTCGGGATCGTCGACGTGCGCCCCGGGTCGGGCACCTACCTGCGCGGAACGGCGAGCGACCTGCTGCCGCAGACACTGCGCTGGGGGCTGTTGATCGGACAGCGGAGCACCGACGACCTGCTCGACGTCCGCTCGGGCCTGGAGATCTACTGCGCCCGCCTCGCTGCCTCGCGCGCCGACGTCGGCGATATCGCCCGGCTGGCGGACTCCCTCACGCGCATGCGCTCGGCCGAGACCGACCTGACGGCTTTCGCCCGAGCGGATGCCGCGTTCCACGACGCGCTCGCCCGCGCAGCCGGCAATGACGCCCTCATCGACCTGCTGCATGTCGTGCGCTCGCTCCTCCAGGTCTATGCCGACCGCGCGGTGCACGACGCCGAGGCCGCGCGTCTCGCGATCGCCGAGCACGACGCCGTGTTCCGGGCGGTCGAAGCGAGGGACGAGGATGTCGCGGCATCCGCGATGGCCGTCCACATGACGACGGCGGCCGCACGCCTGGCCGGGGCATCGCGCGACTGAAGGTCACCGTTGCAAAACCACTGAACGTTATTTAGTCTTTCGACGTCGGGGCCGAACCGCGCCTCGCCCGCCACGACGACGTCGCAGGAGACCGCAGTGTCCGCATCCTTTTCCACCGCCCCCGACGGCACGCGCTACCGCGACCTGAACCGGAACGGCGTGATGGACCCCTACGAGGATCCGCGCCTCCCGATCGCGGAGCGTGTCGCCGACCTCGTGTCGCGGCTCTCGCTCGAGGAGAAGGCGGGGCTCATGATCCAGACGATCGTCCCGACGACGACCGACGGCGAGGTCGACGGGCCGTCGACGATGCCGGGACGGGCCTCGGCGCGCGAGTTCATCGAGGGAATGCACGTCACCCACCTCAACATCCATCAGATCCCGGATCCGCGGGCGATGGCCCGCTGGGTGAACGGGCTGCAGCACGTGGCCGCGGCGTCGGGCCACGGCATCCCGGTCACGATCTCGACCGACCCGCGTCACTCGTTCACCGAGAACGTCGGCGCCTCGTTCACGGCCGGGCACCTCTCGGCCTGGCCCGAGCCCCTCGGACTCGGTGCGCTCGCCGACCCGGGCTTCGTGCGGGAGTTCGCCGACATCGCACGGCGCGAGTACCTGGCCGTCGGCATCCGCTCGGCCCTGCACCCGATGCTCGACGTCGCCACCGAGCCGCGGTGGCCGCGTCAGTACGGCACGTTCGGACAGGACGCCGAGCTCGTCGGGCGCCTCGGGGTCGCCTACGTCGACGGCTTCGAGGGCGACCGGCTGACGGCGGCGAGCGTCGCGTGCATGGCCAAGCACTTCCCCGGCGGAGGCCCCGAGAAGGACGGCGAGGACCCGCACTTCCCGTACGGCACCGACCAGGTGTACCCCGGCGGCATGTTCGAGTACCACCTCGAGCCGTTCCGCCGCGTGATCGACCGCGGTGTCTCGGCGATCATGCCCTCCTACGGGATCCCGCGCGGTGTCGTGCTCGACGGCGAGCCGGTCGAGGAGGTCGCCTTCGGCTTCAACCACCAGATCATCACCGGGCTGCTGCGCGAGAAGCTGGGCTTCACCGGCGTCGTCTGCACCGACTGGGGACTCATCACCGAGTCGCGCCTCATGGGCAAGGTGCTGCCGCCGCGGTCGTGGGGTGTCGAGCACCTCAGCGAGATCGAGCGGGTGCGGAAGGCCCTCGACGCGGGTGTCGACCAGTTCGGCGGCGAGGACGACCCGGCGCTCGTGATCGAGCTCGTGCGCTCGGGAGCCGTCCCGGAGTCGCGTCTGGACGTCTCCGTCGCGCGGCTGCTGACCGTCAAGTTCGAGCTCGGCCTGTTCGACGACCCGTTCGTCGACGAGGATGCCGCGGGCGAGATCGTCGGCAGTGCTGAGTTTCGCGCGGCTGGGGACCGGGCCCAGTCCCGCTCGGCCGTGATCCTGCCCGGTGGGGCGGGGGACGCGGCATCCGTCCTGCCGCTGCGGCCCGGGACGGCGGTGTACGCGCCCGAGATCTCGGACGATGCGATCCGCTCAGCGGGGTTGGTGCCGGCGGCGGATGCCGAGGGTGCCGACGTGAGTGTCTTGCGGCTGCAGCCGCCCTTCGACCCGCGCGACGAGTACATGCTCGAGGCGCACTTCCACGCGGGGTCGCTCGCGTTCGACCAGAGCGTCGTCACACGCGTCGTGGACGTCGCCGAGACGGCCCCGACCGTCGTGGCGATCCACCTCGAGCGCCCCGCGCTGCTCGCCCCGGTGGCGGAGCACGCCCACGCCGTCGTCGCGACGTTCGGTGCGTCGGAAGAAGCCCTGCTCGACGTGCTCACCGGCCGGGTGCGCGCCGAGGGTCGGCTGCCGTTCGAGATCCCGCGCGACGAGGCAGCCGTCCTCGCCGGCCGGTCGGATGTCCCCGGCGGTACCGCCGACCCGGTGTACGAGGCGGGCACCCCTTCCCTCGTGGTGACAACGGATGCGTGAGCGGCGCAATTCGGCGCAGGGGCGCGAGAGCCGCGAGCTGATCCTGCAGACGGCGCTCGAGGTCATCGGGCGGCGTGGCTACGGTTCGACCTCGTTGCGCGACATCGCCGCCGAGGTCGGGATGACGCAGGCCGGCATGCTCCACCACTTCGGCACGAAGGAGAGCCTGCTCGTCGAGGTGCTCCGAGAACGCGACGCCGCGACGCGTGAAGCGCTCGCCGAGCAGGACGGCGACGAGCCGCCGTCGGTGCGCGTCGCGCGGCGCAACGCCGAGACCCCCGCGCTCGTTCACCTGTATGCGAGTCTGCAGGCGGCGGCATCCGCTCCGGACCATCCCGCGCATGCCTTCTTCGAGGAGCGTCAGCGGAGCGTGCACGCGGTCGTCGCGGCCGACATCCGGTCACGACAGGATGCCGGCGAGATGCCCCCCGGCATCGACGCCGACACGGCTGCGACGGTGCTCCTCGCCCTCTCGGACGGTCTGCAGCTGCAGCAGGGCGTCGATCCCTCGATCGACATCGCCGGTGTCCTCGCGTGGACGTGGGAACGGCTCGCCGGCGCGTACTGAGCCGAGCTGAGTCAGGCGGGCCGGGTACCGGGCGTCGGAGAACTCCCGTCGATATTGCGCGGGCCCGGCCGAAAGCTCGAGGGCCGTGTCTACTCCACCCGTGTCACCCGGATCGCCATGAACTGACGACCCGGCAGCTCGACGCGCACCTGACCGCGGTACGTCCCCGGCAGCTCGTCGATCGTGGTGTTCCAGGTGTCGATGACCTCGACGCGCCAGTCGCCCTCGTCGAGGATGACGTTGCGGAACCGCGGCCGGTTGAACCCGAAGTAGGCGACCTTGAGGCGTCCGGCGACGCCGCCCCAGGGAACATCCCAGTCGCTCGGCAGCGGATCCCACACCCCGTCCGGTGCCTGCGACTGCAGGTGCTCGAGGAAGCCGATCCGCGAGGGGGACGAGCCGTGGAGCGCGCCGCCCTTCGACCACCACAGCACCTCGTCGTCGTCGCCGACGGATGCCGCGCCCCCGAGGGCCGACGGGTAGTAGGTCTCGCCGTGGCCGACGTAGCCGCCGCGGACGGCGCCCTCCCAGAACCGGCGAACCATCTCCTCGCCAGTGATGTTGCCCCAGCCCTGGTCGATGTCGCCCTCGTAGGCGCACTCGTCGATGACGACGGGCTTTCCCCACTCCTCGCGCCACTGATCGGTGTTCTCCGCGGTGCGGTAGACGTCGACCCGCTGGATGCTGACGTGGGTGATCCACGGCTTCGCGTAGTCGTATACGGGTCGGCAGTTGTGGATCGAGTTGAGGTGACCGAAGGCATCCTCCTCGCCGACGATCGCCGCGAGACGCTCCCAGTCGTCGAGGTCCTTCGACCACAGCAGGTCGTACTCGTTCGCCATCGACCACCACACGTTCGCGAAGCCCGACATTCGCCGCACGACGTAGCGCACGTACCGCTCGTCGACGGCGGGGCCCAGGTCGGCGAATCCCCAGCGGTCGTAGGCGTGGAAGAGGATGAGGTCGGCCTGGATGCCGAGGGCCGCCAACTCGCCGATCCGCTGCTCCAGTCGCCGGAAGTGCGCCGGGTCGAACCGGGTGTGGTCGAAACCGTCGGCGAGGCTGCCGACGAAGGGGAAGTCGGCCGGCTCGTTCGCGTTGTAGAGGTACGACTTCGGGAAGACGCACATGCGGAGCTTCGCGAACGGAGCCTCGGCGAGCGTCTCGAGGGTCTTCTCCTGCAGTTCCTCCGGCTGGTGGGTCCAGGCGTATGCCGTCGTGCCGATCGGGCGGTGCCGCGTGCCGTCGGCATGCCGGAAGTGGAACCCGTCGACCCGCACGGGACCGTGCGAGCCGTCGCGTGCGCCGACGACCTCGACCGACCCGGTGATGCCATCGAGTGACCGCGCGGTGGACCGCGTCTCGAAGGTCCAGGTGCCGACGGTGTCGGCCAATGCGCGGACGACGTAGACGCCGTCGCCGTCGTAGAAGCCGCCGACCCGGATCTCGTCATCGCCGCGGCGGAAGAGCGCGTCGAGCTCGACGTCGACGAACGGGTTGCCGTGCGACGGCCCGGCCAAGCGCAGCTCGAGCGGATCCCACAGCGGTGTCGGCTCCGGAAGCGTCAGGGTCGCCGACGCCCGCGCGACGTCGTCGCCCTCGTACGCGGGGTCGGGGGCGATCGACGGCGCGTACGGCGGGCGCCCGGCGCCGGACCCCACGGCGGCGAGCGCGGCGAAGAACTGCTCGCGCACCTCGAGGTCCTCGAGGGCGGGGACGATGGCGACGAGCTGCCCGAGGCGGCCGCCGCGGAATTGCGTCGCCATGGGCGAGGCGGCCACCCCCGGCAGGTACCGCTCGAGGATCGCGCGGGCGTCGGGATCGTCGAGGGCCTCGCCGAAGGTGCTGGCGCGGTCGAACATGGTGTCTCCTCGGAGGGTCAGGCGGATGCCGTCGCCCGCCGGATCGCGTCGTCCACGGACGCGAGCAGGTCGGGCGGGGTGAACATGAGCGCGGTCGTGACGGGACGCCCCGCGCCCCAACGGGTCTCGGAGCGGATCGCCTGCGCGCGATCCGTATCGACTGCCGCGATCGTGTCGATGAGCGCGGCGTACGCGCGCGGGTCGTCGATGACGTCGGCGAGCGACGCGTGCAGGCCGTCGAGCGGTGGACGTGCCGGGGTCGCCGGTGCGGGGAAGCGCCACTCGTGGCTGCCCGAACCCACCTCGTCCGGGGCGCCGGGGATGACGACCTCGGCGCGCGTGTTGGCGGGCACGATCGCGCTCACGACGATCTCGTCACCGTCCCGGCGCCACGAGACCGCCGCCTCGCCGTACGGGGTGAGGTGGCGCGCAGAAGCGGACGACAGGCTGTCGAGCGGCTGCGGCGCGATCCGCAGCCGCCGGTATCCGGGCGCGGCGGGCGCGAGCCCGGCGACCGTCCGGTGCAGCCAGTCGGCGACGGCGCCGAGCGCATAGTGATTGAACGAGGTCATCTCGCCCGGGTTGACGCTGCCGTCCGGCAGCAGCGAATCCCACCGCTCCCAGACGGTCGTCGCCCCCTGGGTCACGGGGTACAGCCACGAGGGGCACTCGGTCTGCGTGAGCAGGCGTTCGGCCGCGTCGAGATGACCTCCGCGGGTGAGGGCGTCGGCGACGAGGGGCGTGCCGACGAAGCCGGTCCCGATCCGGTATCCGCCCTCGCGCACGAGGCTTGCGAGGCGGTCGGCGAGCGCCGCGCGCACGACGCCATCGGTCACGAGGTCGAACTCCAGCGCAAGCGCGTACGCGGTGGGAGCGTCGCTCATCATGCGCCCGGCGGGCGTGACGTACTCGTCGACGAACGCACGTCTGCTGCGCTCGGCGAGGGTGCCGTAGTGCGCGGCATCCGTCTCCAGTCCGAGCAGGTTCGCTGCGTCGGCGACCTGGCGCAGCGACCGCGCGTAGTACGCCGAGGCGACGATGTCGCTGTCGACCTTCGCCTGTCCCGGCTTGTCGGGCGGCGCCGACGGGTCGAGCCAGTCACCCAGCTGCATGCGGCCCGCCCAGAGCCCGCCTTCGCCGGCGTCGCGCCCCACGGCATCCACCCACGCGCGCATGCTCTCGTACTGTGCCGCGAGGACGTCGCGGTCGCCGAAGCGCTCGTGCAGCACCGTCGGCACGACGGTCGCCGCGTCTCCCCAGGCGGCCGGGGAAGCGCCGCCTCCGGTGAATCCGCCGAGGGCGGACGGCACGACCACGGGCACCGATCCGTCGTTCCGGGCCTGCTCGTGCGCGAGGTCGCGCAGCCAGGAGGTGAGGAAGCCGGCGCTGTCGTAGAGGAAGGATGCCGTCGGCGCGAACACCTGCAGGTCGCCCGTCCAGCCGAGGCGCTCATCCCGCTGGGGGCAGTCGGTCGGGATCGAGAGGAAGTTGCCGCGCATGCCCCACACGACGTTCTCGTGCAGCCGGTCGATGAGCGGATCGGATGCCGCGAACCACCCGGTCCGCGTCATGTCGGTGTGCAGGACGACGGCCTCGACGTCGGCCGGGTCGACCTCGGCGCCCGTGATCTGCGCGTACCGGAAGCCGTAGAAGCTGAAGCGCGACTCGAGCACGTCGTCACCCCCGGAGAGCTCGAAGGTGGCGGTCGCCGCGGCGTTGCGCAGAGGACGGAGCGCGAGCTCGCCGTCCTCGAGCACTTCGGCGTGACGGATCGTCACCGTCGCGCCGGCCTCGCCGCGCACCCGCACCCGCAGCCGTCCGACGAGATTCTGTCCGACGTCGAGGATCGTTGCCCCCGAGGGGGTTGCGATCGTGTCGACGATGGGGAGCGTCTCGATCCTCCGCACGGGCGGCGCGATGCGTCCCTCGGGAACGGGGACATCCTCGTAACCGGGCTTCGCAGCGGCGCCCACACGGACGGGGGAGAACCCCGCGACCTCGCGACCCAGGTCCTGGTGCTCGCCGGCGTAGATGCCGCTGTCGACGATCGGTCCGTCGGCGGCCGCCTCCCACCCCTCGCCGGTGGCCGCCACGGTCGTCGTCGTGCCGTCGTCGAACGTCACCCGAAGCTGTGCCAGGAACGAGGGCTGCGTTCCGTAGAGCCGGTCGGTGAAGGCGAAGAAGCCGTACTTCTCGGTGTACCAGGCGCCGGCCAGCGTCGCCGACAGGACGTTCTCGCCCTCGTGGAGCAGTGCCGTGACATCGACGGTCTCGTGCACGAGCCGGTCGCGATACGCCGTCCACCCCGGTGCGAGGACGTCGTCCGACACGGCGGCGCCGTTCACCTCGGGTTCCGCGACACCCAGCGCCGTCCAGAACAGCAGTGCGCGGGTCACCGGTCGTCCCAGCCGGAAGCGGGTGCGGACCACCGTCGGCTGGGCTTCGCGGAACGGATCGGCCAGCCCGACCGGCTGCGCCACCCATTCGCCGGGGTCGAGGAAGCCGGCGGCGATGGTGAGCGGCTCCGACCAGGTCGTCCACGTGCCGGATGCCGCCTGTGCGCGCACGCGCACGTCGCGCTGCTCGCCGGCGGCGAGAGGAGCGAACGGCCACGAGACCAGCGCACTGTCCTCACCCGCGAGCTCGATCGTGTCGGCGCCGTCAT
Organism: Microbacterium oleivorans; assembly: GCF_023715745.1. Classification (GTDB taxonomy): domain Bacteria; phylum Actinomycetota; class Actinomycetes; order Actinomycetales; family Microbacteriaceae; genus Microbacterium; species Microbacterium oleivorans_D. Next base: position 161,818 of record NZ_JAMBOV010000004.1, read on the forward strand.
CGAGTTCGGCCACGACCTGTACCCAGTCGGGCTCGCCGGTGTCGACGGTCCAGCTCAGCCGAGGGGTGGGCGTCGCGACGAACGCGGTGTCGTCGCGTAATTCGGCGCGGAACGTGGCGATGCGGGATGCAGGGATCACAGGGTCTCCGGTCCGGTCAGGGGAGGATGCGGCCGAGGTCGGCTGCCAGGGCGACGGCACGCGGGTCGGCGCCACCCGGCCAGGGCCCGCGGGCGATGGTCCACGCGAAGGCGACGCCGGTGTCCGGGTCGACGCACGCAAGCGCTCCCGCCGCACCGTCGTGGCCGAACGAGCGCGGACCGCCGAAGGCGAGCTGCTGCGACGGCTTCTGGAAGACGATCGCATGGGCACGGTCGTGCTGGTGCAGCACCTCGTCGTAGCCGCGGATCTGCTGCTGCCCGATCTGCGACACGGTGCCGGCGCTCAGGAACGGCTCGGTTCCGTCGACGCCGGTGACCGCCGAGGCGAAGAGCCGGGCGAGGCCGCGTGCGCTGCCGGTGCCGCTGCCGCCCGGGTGACCGTAGCGCCAGCTCCGGGGCGAGTTGCCCAGGTCGACGTCACCGCTCAGGGAGCCGAACACGAGCGGGCCGAGCGCCGAGTACTCGCGGCTCAGGGTGTCCGACACCGGGCGGATCATCGGGAGGACGTCCGCGCGCCGGTCCTCCAGCTCCGCGGGCAGGCCGAGGTGGAAGTCGATGCCGTGCGGCGCGCGGATCTCCTGCTCGTAGAACTCGTGAAGGGTCCGGCCGGTGACGCGGTACACGAGTTCATCGCCGAGGTTGCCGATCGTGATGGCGTGATAACCGAAGGCGCTCCCCGGGTGCCAGAACGGCGTCGAGTCCGCCAGACGCGCCGCTGCCGCGTGATGGTCGAGCAGCTCGTCCCACGTGAGATTCGTGTCGGCCTGCGGCAGGCCGGCCTGGTGCGAGAGCAGTTGGCGGACGGTGACGCCGCCCTTGCCCTTCGCGGCGAACTCCGGCCAGTACGTCGACACGCGCTCGTCGAGGTCCAGCTCGCCACGCTCGACGAGCAGACCCACCGACAGCCCGATCGTGTTCTTCGTCACCGAGTACGGCACCATGACCGAGTCGCGCCCGAGGTGTGGGCCGCCCCACGCGTCGAGGACGAGGTCACCCCGGTGATACGCCGCGACCTGGAACGACAGGTCGGGGTCCGCCTGCAACCAGCCGTCGAGACGGTCGGCGACTCCCGCGAGCCGGTCGTCGACCGTGCCCTCGAGCAGGCTCAACGGCTCGCCTCCCACTCGAGCTCGAGCGGCAGGTCCACGACCGACGCTCCCGCACGCAGCGTGAACGCGCCGGGTTCGACGACCCAGCCGTCCGCCCAGTGCGCGAAGCGGCGTGATGGCAGCGAGACGGATGCTGTCGCGGTGGCCCCGGCATCCGCTCGGACGACGGCGTGACCGACGAGCCACCGCACCGGACGCTCGACGGACGAGTCGGCGCGCTCGGCGTAGACCTGCACGACCTGCTTGCCGGCGCGCGCGCCGGTGTTGCGGACGGTCACTTCGAGGGTGTCGCCCTGACGGGTGGCGGACTCCCAGTCCCAGGTCGTGTAGCCGAGGCCGTGTCCGAACGCGTACGCCGGCTCGGCGCCCGAGCGCAGCCAGGCGCGGTAGCCGATGTGGATGCCCTCGGTGTAGCGGAGAACGCCCTCGTCGGGCGTGACCTGCGTCACGGGGACGTCGGCGAGCGATGCGGGCCACGTGGTGGGGAGGCGGCCGCCGGGCTCGGCGGCGCCGGTGAGGATGTCGGCGACGGCGTGCCCGAACTCCTGACCGCCGAAGTAGCCCTGCAGGATCGCGGCGACGTCGTCCGCCCAGGGGAGGACGACGGGGGAGCCTGCGTTCACGACGACGACCACCGGGGTGCCGGTCGCGGCGACGGCCCGGACGAGGTCGTCCTGGCGTCCCGGCAGGTCGAGGTCGGTGCGGTCGTATCCCTCGGACTCGACCTTCGCGTTGGTGCCGACGACGACCACGGCGATGTCGGCGGCGGTCGCCGCCTCGACGGCGCGCGCGATGAGCTCGGCGGGGTCGGTGCGCTCGGGCGCGATCCCGACGGTGGCCGACATCGCGCCGGACAGCGCACCCATGTCGGCGCGGTCGAACTCGACCCGCACGTCGATCGGGGTCCCCTCCTGCACCGCGACAGTGGCGGTGACAGAGGGCGGGTTGAGGAAGGCGGCGCCGAGGTCCGTGCCCTCGATCACGGGGGAGTCGTCCAGCAGCAGGTCGCCGTTCACCAGCAGGCGACCGGGGTTCGCGCCGGCGAATCCGAGCTCGACGTCGCCGGTGGACTCCGGGGCGTACCGGGTCTCGAACACGACCGTGCGGCTCGCGGCGATCGGAGCGTCGCCGCCGAACCAGACGAGGGCGCTCGAGCGGCGGTCCTCGGTGAAGAGGACCTCGCCGTCCTCACCGAGGAAGGTGACTCGCAGCCCCGGTTCGCCCGTGGCCGGGTTCGTCATGCGCGCGAGGTCCAGCTCGGCGACGCCCTCCTGGACGACGGCGCCGATCTCGTAGGCGACCCCGGCCCCCGGAAGCGCTTCGCGGATGCCGTCGAGCGGCGATACGGTGCGCTCGGGAAGGACGGTGGCCGAGCCGCCGCCCTGCGTCCGCGCGTCACGCGCGTTCTGGCCGATCACCGCGACACGTCGGAGGGAGCCGGCATCCAGCGGCAGCACACCCTCGTTGCGCAGGAGGACGGATCCCTCGACGGCGGCCTCGCGGACGAAGGCGACACCGTCGACCGGCGCCGGCTCCACCGCGTCGTGGCCGGCGAGTGCGCCGACACGCTCGGCGAGCAGCAGCATCCGCAGCACCTTGCGATCGAGATCGGCCTCGTCGAGCCGGCCGTCGCGCACGGCGTCGGCGAGGTCCGCCCATGCCGGAGCGGGCCCCGGCATGGCGAGGTCCTGCGCGGCGGGGACGGCGTCGAGCGAGCGCACGGCTGTCCAGTCGCTGACGACGACGCCGTCGAAGCCCCATTCGCTGTTTAGTGGCGTCTCGAGGAGGTCGTTCTCGGTCATCGTGACGCCGTCGACGGAGTTGTAGGAGCTCATGATGCTCCACGTGCCCGCCGCGACGGTGCGCTCGAAGGGCGCCAGGTAGAGCTCGCGCAGCGTGCGCTCGTCGACCTGGACGTCCATGGTGAAGCGATCGGTCTCGGAGTCATTCGCGACGTAGTGCTTGGGGGTGGCGGCCACACCGTTGTCCTGCAGGCCGCGCACGTAGGCGGCGCCCAGGCCGGCGGACAGCTCGGGGTCCTCCGAGAAGCACTCGAAGTGGCGGCCGCCGAGGGGGGACCGGTGCAGATTGATGGTCGGGCCGAGGACGACGTCGACACCCTTGCGGCGGGCCTCCGCGGCGGCAGCGGCGCCGTACCGGTGCGCGAGGTCGACGTCCCAGGATGCCGCGAGTGCCGACCCCGAGGGCATGTTGAGCGACGGATCCCGCTCGTCCCAGCGGGGGCCGCGAACACCGGCGGGACCGTCCGAGAGGGTCATCGCGCGCAGGCCGATCTCGGGCAGCGGCACCGTCGTCCAGAAGTCCGCGCCCTGGACGAGGGCCGCCTTCTGCTCGAGCGTCAGCTTCTCGAGGAGGGGGCGGAGGTGGTCGGTGGACGCGGTCGACGTCGTCGTGTCAGTCACGGTGCTTCCTTGCAATCGAAGAGGAGGTGGGGGATGCCGGCGCGCGAGCGTCTGCGCGCCGGCATCCGATCAAGCGGCTCCGGCGACGGACGAGCCGGCTTCCGACGCGAGGAACGCCTTGCGTGCGGCGCGGCGCTCCTCCTGCTTGTCAGGGTCGGGCACGGGTGCTGCCATGAACAGCCGCTGCGTGTAGGGATGCTCCGGCTCGGAAGTCACCCGGTCCCCGTCGCCGTACTCGACGATCTCGCCGCGGTACATGACCGCGACGCGATGGCTCACGTGGCGGACGACGGCGAGGTCGTGGGTCACGAAGAGGTAGGCCACACCGGTGCGCTCCTGGATCTCGATGAAGAGGTCCAGCACCCTCGCCTGCGTCGACAGGTCGAGTGCCGAGACCGGCTCGTCGCACACGATGAGCCGCGGCTCCAGGGCGAGCGCCCGTGCGATGGCGACCCGCTGGCGCTGGCCGCCCGAGAACTCGCGGGGGAGCCGGCTCCGGGCATCCGTCGGCAGGCCCACCTGGTCGAGCAGGTCGCGCACCCGGGTGCGGGCGGTGGTCTTCGCCACCCCCGCCGCGGTCAGCGGCTCGGTCAGGATCTCCTCGATCGTCATCGACGGGTTGAGGGACGAGTACGGGTCCTGGAACACCACCTGGATCTCGGAGGTCAGCGACCGGCGCTGCCGCCGTGACAGGTGCGAGATGTCCCGCCCGGCGTACGTGATCGTCCCGCCGGTGACGGGCGCGAGCCCCAGGGCGGCGCGGCCGAGGGTCGTCTTGCCGGACCCGGACTCGCCGACGAGGCCGACGGTCTCGCCGGGCAGGATGTCGAGCGAGACCCCCTTCAGGGCGCGGAACGGTTCGGCGCGGAATCCCTTGCCGGGGTACTCGACGACGAGGTCCTTCACCTCGAGCAGCGGAGCGGTCATGCCCGTGCTCCCTTCGTGGCCAGCGGCGCACGGGCGGGACCCTCGTCGAGGATCGCGTCCAGGAGCGCCTGGGTGTACGGGTGGCGGGCGTGGTGGAAGATGCTGCGCACCGGACCCTGCTCGACGAACAGGCCGTTCTGCATGACCGTGACGCGGTCGCAGAGGTCGGCGACGACGCCGAAGTTGTGCGTCACGAGCAGCATGGCCATGTTGCGCTCGGCCTGCAGGTCGCGCAGCAGGTCGAGGACTTCGGCCTGCACGGTCACGTCGAGGGCGGTCGTCGGCTCGTCGGCGACGATCAGGTCGGGGTCGGTCGACACGGCGCCGGCGATCAGCACACGCTGCGCCATGCCGCCCGAGACCTCGAAGGGGTACGCGTCGAACGTGCGCTTGGGCTGCGGGATGCCGACCCGGGCGAGCAGGTCCAGCGAGCGCTCCGTGGCGTCCTTCTTGGAGAGTCCGAGATGCTTGCGCAGCGGTTCGACGAGCTGGCTGCCGATCGTGAACGACGGGTCGAGGTTGCTCATCGGCTCCTGCGGGATGTAGCCGATGCGCTTGCCGCGGATGCCCGCGTACGTGCGCTCGGACGCATCCGCCAGCTCGGTGCCTTCGTAGAGGATCGAGCCGCCCGTGACGTGCCCGCCGCGGGGGAGGAGGCCGAGGACTGCGAAGGCGGTCTGGGTCTTGCCCGAGCCGGACTCGCCGATGAGGCCGTGCACCTCGCCCTTGCGGATGTCGAGCGAGACACCGTGGACGACCTCGATGTGCGATCCGTCGGGCTGGTCGTAGCCGACCCGCAGATCGCGGACCTCGAGCACCTTCTCGGTGGCCTTGCTGCGGGCGTCCTCGGCGTGGCGGATGACGCCCTCGTTCTCGATGACGGGCAGTTCGTCGGGGTCCTCGATGGGCTCGCCGCCGCTGAGCGAGACGGACGTCGTGACCGCGGCGATCGAGCCGGTCGCTGTCGAGACGGCGCGGCGGCGCTTGCGGCGGACCGAGACGGTGCGCTCGAGTTCGTCACGCATGACATTGGCGAGCAGTGTGAGGGCGATGCAGGTGAGGGCGATCGCCAGTGAAGGCCAGATGAGCAGCAGCGGCGTCCGGGCGATGTTCTTGAAGCCGTCGTTGAGCATCGACCCCCAGGTGGGGACCTTGACGTCGCCGAGGCCCAGGAACTCGAGCCCGGACTGGATCGCGAGGGCGATGCCGGCGATGATCGCCGCCTGGATGATGATCGGTGCCCTCACGACCGAGAGGACGTGCCGTCCGATGATGCGGGTGTCGCTGAGTCCCGACACCCGCGCTGCATCGACGTACAGTTCGCCGCGCACCGCTGTCACGGCGGCGTAGACCAGTCGGAAGAAGGAAGGGGCGAGCAGGAGGCCGAAGATGAACATCGAGATCCAGACCGACGGGCCGAGGACGGCCCTCGCGGCGAGCAGGATCACGATGCCGGGAAGAGCCATGTTGAGCTCGGTGACCCACGTCGCGACGGCGTTGAACCACCCCTGGTAGTAGCCGGCGATGAGGCCGCTGATCACGCCGATGACGATGGCCACGACCACCGCGAGCAGGGCGGCGAGGACGCTCGTCTGTGTGGCGGCGAGCAGGCGCGACCACACGTCACGACCGCTGCTGTCGGTGCCGAGCAGGTTCTCGCCACCCGGGGCGGCGAGGACGTTCCGGATGTCGGCGTAGTTCGGGTCGAGCGGTGCGATCGCCGTGCCGATGACGGCGATGACGGCGATGAGCAGGAGGAAGAGGGCGGCACCGACCCCGACCGGGCGCTTGAGCAGGCGTCGCGCGAGATGCATGCGCACCGGCGCGGCGTTCGACGGGGCGAGGGGCAGGGCGGGGTTGGCGGGGGAGCCCATCGTGTCGGTCATGAGAGCCTCACCTTCGGGTTCAGAGCGGCCTGGGCGAGGTCGATCAGGAGATTGACGATGACGACGAGGATGGCGAACGCGATCACGAGTCCCATCACCACCGGGATGTCGCCCAGGACGGTCGAGCGGACGCTCAGCTGACCCATCCCGGGGATGGAGAAGATCTGCTCGACGACGACGGCGCCGCCGAGGAGACCGACGAACTGCAGGGCGAGGACGGCGAGCGCCGGCCCGCCCGCGTTTCGCAGCACGTGTTTGTAGATGACGGAACCCTCGCTGAGGCCCCGGGCGCGGAGGGTCCGGACGTAGTCGCGCGACGTCGCATCGATCACGGATCCGCGCACCTGCACGGCGACCGAGGCGATGGCGCCGATCGAGAGCGCGATGATCGGCAGCGTCACCGAGGCGAGCCACCCGCTGAAGGATGTCGCGATCGGGACGTATCCCGTCGCCTTGAACCAGTGGAGGTTCACGGCGAAGACGAGCACGAGGATCAGAGCGATGAGGAAGCCGGGCACGGCGAAGCCGATGAGCGAGAGGATCTGGACCGTCCCGTCGATGGCGCCGCCGCGTCGGGCGGCGAGGACGCCGAGGACGATGGCGATGACCGCTGAGATGAGCGTCGCGCCGATCACAAGAGAGAGCGTCACCGCGAGGCGGTTCGTGACGCTGACGCTGACCAGTTCGCCGGTGAACCAGCTGCGACCGAGATTCCCCGAGATCGCTGAGGTCAGCCAGTCGGTGTACTGGGTGAGCAGGGGCCGGTTGAGACCGAGCTCCTCGGTCTTCTTGGCGACCGTCTCGGCTGTCGCGTTCTCGCCGAGGATGCGACGGGCGATGTCGCCGCCGCCGGCGTAGAGGAGCAGGAACGCGACGGCGGAGATGACCGCGACGAGGACGACGCCGGACACGACGCGTCTGACGATGAATGACAGCATGATGACCTTCCCAGGGATGGTCGGCAGGTGGCGACGCGGACGCCGCCACCTGCCGGATCGATCAGTTCTTCGGCGAGAAGTCGAAGATCGACGGGTAGGCGTTGGTCGGCCAGAACTCGAGGTTCGTGTTCGCGTCCGTCGCGAACGTGCCCTGCACCCGGAAGAACGGGGCGAACCAGGCCTGGTCGACGATGTACTTGTTCAGATCCTTGACGGCGGCGGTCGCCTCGTCCTCGGTCCCGTTCTGGATCGTCGAGATGTAGCCGTCGACGGTGTCGTCCTGGTACTTGAACGGGTTGAACGTGGCGTTCGGCGCGATCATGAAGTTGATGAGCTGCCAGTCGGGGTTCTGCTCCAGCGCCATCCACGTCGCCGGGTACTTCGGCGCGAGCATGTCGGTGATGAAGTTGCCCGTTCCGGGGTCGGTGTAGTTCACCGTGATCCCGATGTCGGCGAGCTGCTGGGCGACGAGGTCGAACGTGGTCTGGAAGGCCGGCGTCGACATCATGTTCAGCGTGAACCCGTTCGGGTAGCCCGCCTCGGAGAGCAGCGCCTTGGCGGCATCCGGGTCGTACGGGTACGTGCTGTCGAGGGTCTCGTCGTAGGCCTCGCTCGTCGCCGGGAAGACCTGTTCGGTCACGGTGCCGTAGCCGCTCTGCAGCGACTGCAGCAGAGCTTCGCGGTCGAAGGCCATGTTGATCGCCTGGCGCACCTTGACGTCGGCGAGCTCGGGCGCCATCGTGCCGGCACGGTCGAGCAGGAGCAGACCCTGGAAGTCGAGCTCGTTCGACTCGATCGTCCAGCCGGCGCCCTCGACCTCGGCGATGGTGTTGTTGTCGGCGATCTTCGCGCCGTTCGCCTCGCCCGCCTTGATGGCGTTGAGGGTCGCGGTGACGTCCTCCATCACGTTGATGGTGAGGTTCTCGTACTTGACGGCGTCCTTGTTCCAGTAGTCGGGGTTCGCCGTGTAGTTGTACGTGGTGCCGGTGACGCTCGACGCGCTGTCGAGGATGTACGGGCCCGAGCCGACCGGAGTGGTCGCGGAGTTCTCGTCGTCGAAGCTCGAGGGAGCCTGGACGAGGCCGGGAGCGATCGAGAGGAGGTTCTCGAGCGACGGGTCGGGCGCGTCCTGAGTGATGGTGACGGTGGTCGCGTCGACGGCGGCGAACTCCTTGCCGGCGAGCGTGGCCGCCTGCGGCGAGGTGCCGTCGCGGAAGCGCTCGAGGCTGCCGACGACCGCCTCCGCGTCGACGGCGGTGCCGTCGGTGAATGTGGCGTCGTCGCGCAGCGTGAGGGTCAGGACGGTCTTGTCCTCGTTGTACTCCCACTCCGTGGCGAGGTTGGGCTGGATCTCGCCCGACGAGTCCTTGCGCAGCAGCGTGTCGAAGACCGCCTCGAAGAACTCGCTGCGGTTTCCCCACTCGGCGCCGGCGCCGATGTCGTAGCTCGTCGGAGCGGCGATGGAGATGAGGGTCAGGCGGTCAGCCTTCCCACCCTCCCCGCTGGAGTTCGTCGTCTCCCCGCCACCGGCGCATCCGGTCAGTGCGAGTGCTGCGACGACGGCGACGGCTGCTGTGGCCTTCCATCGGAACATCTTTGTCCTCATTTCGGGTGGCGATACCCCTGCGGATCGCTCTGCCGACGGACGCTAGCAGCAAATCCGAGTGAGGACTAGGTTTTCAAAACAAAAATCTAGTCATCGCTAGGTTTTCGTTATCGAACCGTGCAGACTGGGCCGCGACGGCCACCGATGGGGGCGGCCGGAGAGAATGACGGTGATGACGAACACGGACACCACGGCGACGGCACCGGGACGCCGTCGCGGCACCTACGCCAAGACCGAGGCGACACGTCAGGCGATCCTGGACGCGGCGCTCGAGGTGTTCTCGGGCTCCGGCTACCGGGCCGGGTCGCTGCGCGAGATCGCGCTGCGCGTGGGCATGAGCGAAGCGGGTCTGCTCCACCACTTCCGCAACAAGAGCGCGCTGCTCGAGGCGGTGCTGGAGGAGCGCGACGAACGCGCTCGGGCCGTCGTGCCCACGAACTCGGAGAATGGCGCCGCGGTGCTGCGCGGGCTCGTGGAGCTGGCTTCCATCAACACCTCGATCCCCGGCGTGGTGGAGCTGTTCGCCACGCTGTCCGCCGAGGCGACGGCGCCCGATCATCCGGCGCACGCGTACTTCGTCCGTCGCTACGACTTCACGCGATCGACGATCGAACGGGCACTCACCGGGCTCGAGGCGGAGGGCAGACTGCGTCACGGAATGACTCCCCACCGCGGTGCGGTGACCATCATCGCCCTCATGGACGGACTGCAGGTGCAGTGGTTGCTGGACCGGTCGGTCGTCGACATGGCCGAGGAGCTCCGCGCCCTTCTGAGGACCTTCGCCGACATCGACTGGGACGTCGACGTCCCAGCGGAGGTCGCCGTCGACGAGACCGCGTCGTGACCCGCACACTTCTCCACGACGGCTGGACCGCCGGTCCCAAACTCGGCCCGTTCGAGTCGCCCGCCGACGGTCGCGGACCCGTGCCGGTCGTCCTGCCGCATGACGCGCTGCGCGATCTGCCCCGCTCGGCCGACGAGGTGCAGGGCGTCCACTCCGGATACACCCCTGGTGGGGCGTTCGAGTACGCGCGCGAGCTGGAGGTTCCCGAGGCCTGGCGGGAGAAGACCGTCCGGCTCGAGTTCGAAGGCGTCTACCGCGACGCGGTCGTGTTTCTGAACGGCGAGGTGATCACCCACGAGGCGAAGGGCTACGCCGGATTCACCGCCGAGCTCGACCCGTACCTCCGCTTCGGCGAGACGAACCGGCTCACGGTCGAAGCCCGTGCGCACCGCGACAGTCGCTGGTACAGCGGCGCCGGGATCTACCGTCCCGTCCACCTCGTCGTCGCCGATCCGGTCCACATCCCGACCCACGGCGTGGTCGTCACGACGCCCGACGTCGACGACGAGCGTGCCGTCGTCGAGGTCGCGGTCACCGTCCGCAACGCTGCGCGGCACACGCGCGAGACGCGCGTGGACTGGACGATCACCGCTCACGACGGATCCACGGTCGCGACCGGGACCTCTCCTGCGACGGTGCTGGCGCAGACGGATGCCGTGGCCCGCGCGCGTCTGTTCGTGACCTCGCCGCAACGCTGGCACCCCGATCACCCCCATCTGTACACGGTGCGGACGACCGTGACGGATGCCGCCGGTGCGGTGCTCGATGAGGAGTCGACGACCTTCGGCATCCGGACCCTGCAGGTGGACCCGGCGCGCGGTCTGCGCATCAACGGGCAGCCGGTGAAGCTGCGCGGCGCGTGCGTGCATCACGACAACGGCGTGCTCGGTGCGGCGACCTCCGACGACGCCGAGGATCGACGGGTCCGCCTGCTGAGGGAGGCCGGGTTCAACGCGCTGCGCAGTGCGCACAACCCGATGAGCCGCGCGATGCTCGACGCGTGCGACCGGTACGGCGTGCTCGTCATGGACGAGCTGGCCGACGCGTGGACACGGGCGAAGGCGCCCTTCGACGCCACGATCACGTTCCCGGAGCGGTGGGAGCGCGACATCCGCTCGCTGGTCGAGAAGGACCGCAACCACCCGAGCGTGATCATGTACTCCATCGGGAATGAGATCCTCGAGCTCGGCACCCCGATCGGGTCGACGTGGAGTCGCCGGCTCGCCGAGGCCGTGCGCGCCGCGGATCCGACGCGGTTCGTCACGAACGGGATCAACGGGATCATCGCCAACCTGCCGCGCATGGCCGAGGCCCGAGAGCAGGTCGAGGACGCCAACACGATGATGGCGAACATGGGCGACCAGATGGGGCTCATGAACGCCTCGCCGCTCGTGAGCGCCTCCATCGAGGAGTCGGCCGCGGTGCTCGACGTCGTCGGGTTCAACTACGCCGACTCCCGGTACCGGCAGGATGCCGTCGACCACCCGAACCGCGTCATCGTCGGCTCCGAGACCTTCCCGGCGCGCATCGATGTGATGTGGGGGCTCGTCGAGGAGCTGCCGCATGTGATCGGTGACTTCACCTGGACGGGCTGGGACTACCTCGGCGAGGCCGGCATCGGCCGCGTCGACTACACCGACGAGCCCGGCTACGTCGACACCGGCACCGCCGGCCCCTATCCGTACCGGCTCGCCGAATCGGGCGACCTGGACATCACTGGGTACCGGCGGACGATCTCGTACTACCGCGAGATCGTGTTCGGACGGCGAACCGTCCCGTACATCGCCGTCCATCGCCCGCAGCACCATGGCCGGCCGACCGGGACGACGCCGTGGTCGTGGACCGACACCGTGTCCACATGGAGCTGGGATGCCGCACCCGGTGCGCCCGTGACCGTCGACGTCTACGCGGCTGCCGACGAGGTCGAACTGCTCCTCGACGGCGAGAGCCTCGGGACCGGGCCGGTGGGCGCCGAGAAGGCGTTCGTCGCGCGCTTCGAGACCGCGTTCCGCACCGGCGAGCTCGTCGCCGTCGCGCGGCGCGACGGCCACGAGACCGGTCGCCACGTCCTGCGCACGGCCGGCACCCCTCGCCTGCAGGCGCACGCCGAACGCGACGGGGTCGCGGTCGGCGGGCTCGCGTTCGTCGCGATCACCCTCGCGGACGACGACGGCATCGCCGTCGCCGACCGCGACGTGCGTGTCGAGGTCTCTGTCTCGGGTCCGGGGGCACTGGCTGGTCTGGGCTCGGGCCGCGCCCGCACGGAGGAGACTTTCGGCGACGACGCCTACACGACCTACGACGGCAGACTGCTCGCCGTCGTCCGTGTCGACGGTCCCGGCGAGATCGTCGTCACCGCGTCCGCGGCGGGGTACGCCGAGGCGAACGCGACCGTCGTCGGCGGCTGAGCCGGCCCCCGGCATCCCGGTCCCTCACGGGTCGCCACCTGTCGCTCGAGCGCGTGAGCCGCGGCACATCCCGTTCCCGGAGCCGCCTCAGCTGCGCCGCGTCTCGCCCTCGGGCAGCCGGATCGGCGTCGTCGCCGCGACCTCGTCGCTGAACTCCTCGGGCGCCACCACGCTGATCGGGCGGGTCTCGTCGATCGTCATCGCGAAGCGGCGCGTCTCGTGGCGGTGCAGGCGTCCCGAGAACAGCAGCCACCCGCCGCCGACGCAGAACGCGATGAGGGCCGCCGCGGCGCCGAGCAGGATCGCGGCGCGCGGACCGAACGCGTCGGCCACCCAGCCGACGATCGGCGCGCCGAAGGGCGTGCCGCCCATGAGGATCGCCATGTACAGCGCGAGCACGCGTCCCCGCAGGGCCGGCTCGGTCGTCGTCTGCACGTAGCCGTTTGCGGTCGTGAGGGTCGTGACGGTCGAGAAGCCGATGAGCATCAGGGTCGCGGCGTAGGCGATGTAGACCGGCATCGCGGCCGAGAGCACGGAGGCGATCGCGAACAGCCCTAGTCCGAGGATCACGAGCCGCAGCCGGGCGCGGTCGCGGCGGGCTGCGAGCAGGGCGCCCGCGAGCGACCCGATCGCGAGGATCGAGCTCAGCACACCGTAGCCGTCTGCGTTCTGGCCGAATTCGAGCGCCATGGTCGAGGCGAGGATGGGGAAGTTCATCCCGAACGCGCCGAGGAGGAACACCATGATGAAGGTGACGACGAGGTCGGGGCGGCTGCCCACGTAGCGCAGCCCGTCGGCCATCCGCGCGGCGCTGCGCAGCTTCGGCCGCGGCACCAGTTCGGCGGGCCGGATGAGGATGAGCGCGACCAGCATCGCCAGGAACGTCAGTGCGTTGACGAGGAACACCCATCCCGTCCCGACGGCGACGATCACGAGGCCGGCGACGGCGGGGCCGATCATGCGGGCCGTGTTGAAGGAAGCCGCGTTCAGTGCGACCGCGTTCGAGGCGTTCTCGCGCGCGACGAGGTCGGAGACGAACGCCTGCCGGGTCGGGTTGTCGAAGGCGGCGACGACACCGAGCGCGAACGCGAAGGCGTACATCGTCCACAGATCCATGGCGCCGAGCAGCAGCAGCACGCCGATCGTGAGCCCGAGGACCATGAGCGAGCCCTGGGTGAAGAAGAGCAGCTTGCGCCGGTCGAATCGGTCGGCCACGAGCCCGGTCACGCCGACGAGCAGCAGGGGAGGCGCGAACTGCAGCGCCATCGTCACGCCCATCGCGGTGGCGTCGTTGTCGGTCAGCTGTGTCAGGACGACCCAGCTGAGGGCGGTTGCCTGCATCCACGCGCCGACGTTCGAGACGAGTGCGCCGATGAACCACACGCGGTAGTTGAAGACGGAGAAGGAGCGGAACATCGCGGAACTCATCGCTCGGCCACCTCCTGCATGATCGCGGCGGCCTCGGCGAGGGTCGCGCGCTGGGTGGCGGTGAGAGCTTCGAAGGCGTGCTCGAGCCAGGAATCGCGTCGGCGGACCGTCTCCAGGACGACCTCGCGCCCGCTCTCGGTCAGGTCGATGACCACCTTGCGCCGATCGTTCTCGTCGGGGGTGCGGCTCAGGTAGCCGAGCTCTTCCAGGCAGTTGACCGTGCGGTTCATCGAGGGGGCGGAGACCCGCTCCCTCTCCGCGAGTTCGCCGAGCGTGTGCGGGCCGTGCACCTTCAGCGCCGCGAGCACCGCGAACTGGCCGTCGCTCATCGTGTCGACGGCCCGCTGCGACCGCAGGCGCCGCGCGAGCCGGAAGGTGACCATCCGGAAGTCGGATGCCGCGTGAGCGAGGTCCTGGGGCTGGTCACCGGTCGCGTCGCTCATGTTTCTTTAGCATAGCTCATTAGTCTGGCTAACGGCTCGGAGCGTTATGCCTGTGCGGCTCTAGGATTCGAGCCATGCCCGAGTTCATCGATGCACACGGCATCGCGATCGTCTACGACGTGCACACCGCCGAGGGGACCCCCCGCGGCGTCGTCCAGCTTCTCCATGGGGTCGGCGAGCACGCCGGACGCTACGGCGACCTCATCTCCGCTCTCACTGCCGACGGCTTCACGGTCTACGCCGACGACCACCGCGGACACGGCCGTACCGGCATGCGGCAGCACGGTGGCGACGCGACCCGCCTCGGCCGACTCGGCCCCGGCGGACTGCGCGCCGCGATCGCGGCCTGCCGGCAGTTCACCGAGCTGATCCGCGGGCGCCATCCCGATCTGCCGCTGGTCCTCCTCGGCCACTCCTGGGGGTCGTTCCTCGCGCAGAAGCTCGTGAACGCCGACCCGCGCGCCTACGACGCCGTGGTGCTCTCCGGGTCGTCGCTGCTCTGGCCGGGCGCCCTCAACGCCGCGCCGCTGAACAAGCGGTGGGCAGGGGCCGACGCGACGGGCGTCGAGTGGCTCTCGACGGATGCCGCGGTCGGCCGCGCCTTCCTCGACGACCCGCTGACGACCGTGACTCCGCTGCCTACGCTGTTCGGGCCTGCCGACACGGTGCGGCTGATCGGCAAGCCGAAGCGCGACCTCGGCGTGGACGTCCCCGTCCTCCTGATGGTCGGGCGGGACGATCCGGTCGGCGGCCCGCGCAGTGTCCACCGACTCGCCGACGCCTACCGCACCCGGTCGGGACTGACGGATGTGACGACCCTCGTCTACCCCGACGCGCGCCACGAGATCTTCAACGAGCACTGCGCAGCCGAGGTGCGCGCCGATCTGCTCGCGTGGCTCGATGCGCGCATCGCACGGCGCGACGCGGCATCCGTCCCCGGTGACGCGACCACGCCCGCTGCGGACACGGGAGAATAGGCGCATGCACGGCGAGTACAAGGTTCCTGGCGGCAAGCTGGTCGTGGTCGACCTCGAGGTGGCCGACGGCCGCATCGCGGACTTCCACCTGGCGGGTGATTTCTTCCTCGAGCCCGACGACGCCCTCGCCGACATCGACGCGGCCGTCACCGGGCTTCCGGCCGAGGCCGATGTCGCGACGATCGCCGCCGCGGTGCGCGGTGCGCTCCCCGAGGGCGCGCAGCTGCTCGGCTTCACCCCCGAGTCGGTCGCGACCGCCGTCCGCCGTGCGCTCATCGTGGCGCCGGGCTGGAACCAGTTCGAGTGGGAGATCGTCCACGAGAAGGCGGTGTCGCCGGCGATGAACCTCGCTCTCGACGAGGTGCTCACGACGCGGGTGGGCGACGGCCGCCGGACGCCGACCCTCCGCATCTGGGAGTGGGACGAGTCCGCCGTCGTCATCGGCTCGTTCCAGTCGCTGCGCAACGAGGTCGACCCTGAGGGGGCCGCGAAGCACGGCTTCCAGGTCGTCCGCCGCATCTCCGGCGGCGGCGCGATGCTCATGGCCGCCGGGTCGATCGTCACGTACTCGCTCTACGTCCCGGCATCCCTCGTCGCGGGTCTCACCTTCGCGGACTCCTACGCGTTCCTCGACGACTGGGTGCTGCACGCGCTGCGCTCCCTCGGGATCGACGCCACATACCAGCCGCTCAACGACATCGCGTCGTCGAAGGGCAAGATCGGCGGCGCCGCGCAGAAGCGCCTCGCCAACGGGGGAGTGCTCCACCACGCGACCCTCAGCTACGACATGGACGGCCAGGTGCTGACCGAGGTGCTGCGCATCGGGCGCGAGAAGCTCTCGGATAAGGGGACGGCGTCGGCGGCGAAGCGCGTCGACCCGCTCCGCAGCCAGACGGGTCTGCCGCGCGCCGAGATCATCGAGCGCTTCAAGGAGACCTTCACGTCGCTGTACGGCGCGAAGCCGGGCTCGATCTCCGAGGAGGAGTACGCCGAGGCCGAGGCGCTCGTCGAGTCGAAGTTCTCGACGGACGCCTGGCTGCGCCGCGTCCCGTGACCGTCGAGATCCACCTCGGCGACAATCTCGAGGTCGCCCGGCGCCTGCCGGACTCCTCGTTCACGCTCGTCTATCTCGACCCGCCGTTCAACACCGGCCGCACGCAGGAGCGTGCGATCGAGTCCGCGCTCCGCATTCAGTCCGCAGCGGAGGACCGCGCGCCTACATCCGCGGGTTCCCGGGAGACCGCAGCCGACGCATCCTCGGATGGGCTGAGGGCGGAACACCTCGTCCCCGACCCCGATGCCCCGCGGCCGCCGACGGGCCCGGTCAAGGGCGGCTTCCGGGGCACCTCCTACGCCCGCACGCGCGGCGCGCTGAAGCTCTACGACGACCGCTTCGACGACTACTGGGGCTTCCTCGAGCCGCGGCTGCGCGAGGCGTGGCGACTGCTCACGGACGACGGCACGCTCTACCTGCACCTCGACTACCGCGAGGCGCACTACGCGAAGGTCATGCTCGACGCCGTGTTCGGCCGCGACTGCTTCCTCAACGAACTCATCTGGGCGTACGACTACGGCGCGAAGTCCCGCAAGCGCTGGCCGAGCAAGCACGACACGATCCTCGTGTACGTGAAGGACCCGTCGGCCTACTTCTTCGACTCGGATGCCGTGGACCGGGAGCCCTACATGGCGCCGGGGCTCGTGACCCCCGAGAAGGCGGCGCGCGGCAAACTGCCGACGGATGTCTGGTGGCACACGATCGTCCCCACGTCCGGACGGGAGAAGACCGGCTACCCGACGCAGAAGCCCGAGGGCATCCTGCGACGTATCGTGCAGGCGTCCAGCCGTCCCGGCGACCGCGTCCTGGACCTCTTCGCCGGCTCCGGGACCACCGGCGCCGTGGCCGACGCGCTCGGGCGCGACGCGGTCCTCGTCGACCACAGTGCCGACGCGCTCGCGGTCATGCGGGCGCGCATGCCCGAGGCCGTCGTCGTCGGCTGACGTTCCGCATCCACCACCGGATCGAGAAACGGCGTCCGGATGACACGCGCGCGTGTCGGATCCGGACGCCGTCTCTCGAGGAGGGCTCAGCTGCGCAGGAAGTCCAGCAGTGCCTCGTTCACCTCAGCGCCGTGCGTCCAGAGGAGGCCGTGCGGCGCGCCGTCGATCTCGACGTAGGTCGCCTCGGGGAGGAGCTCACGGAACTTCCGCGCGGTGGCGTCGATCGGGAGGATGTTGTCCGCGGTGCCGTGAAGGATGAGCGCCGGCACGGTCACAGCCGGGATGTCGGCGCGGAAGTCCGTCGCCCAGGTCAGCGGCGCGGCGGCGATGGCGGCGTTGCCGGCCTGGTTGGCGACGGCGACCGACGCGTCGAGCGCCTCCTGCGAGACGCGGTTCCCGAGGTAGTCGTCGAGGTTGTAGAAGTCCTTGAAGAACCCGGTCAGGAACGCGTAGCGGTCCTCGGCGACAGCGGCCGCCGTGCCGTCGAAGAACGCCTGGTCGCCGGCGCCGTCGGGGTTCTCGTCGGTCTTGAGAAGCCAGGGCTCGAGCGAGCCGAGGAAAGCGACCTTCGCGATGCGGTCCGCGCCGTAGCGCGACAGGTACCGGGCGATCTCTCCCGTGCCCATCGAGAACCCGATGAGGACGGCATCGGTCAGTTCCAGCTCTTCGATGAGGGCGTGCAGGTCGGCGGCGAACGTGTCGTAGTCCGAACCCGACGCGGTCTTGGTCGACGCCCCGAATCCGCGCCGGTCGTACGCGATGACGCGGTAGCCGGCCTCGAGCAGCGCGGCCTGCTGCTTGGCCCATGACTCGCCGTTCAGAGGGAATCCGTGGATCAGCACGACGGGCTGGCCCGACCCCTGGTCCGTGTAGAAGATTTCGACGTCGACCGAGTTCTCGGTCCCTACGGTGATGTACGCCACGACGGCGCTCCTTCCCGCCGGAACGGTCGTCCGGCGACATCCCGACGCTATGTTTCCCCGTGCGGGCGCGACCAGCGCTTGACGGATCCTTCGCCGGCTGTTCATGGAACGACGCCGGTACCGTTGCCTCATGGCGGCGATCGACCTCAACGCGGACCTCGGTGAGACCGTCGACGGCGTCCCGACCGCCGACGACGAGGCGATGTTCGCCGTGGTCTCGAGTGCGTCCGTCGCGTGCGGCGGCCACGCCGGCGACATCCCGTCGATGACGGACGCCGTCCGCCGCGCGGCCGAGCAGGGTGTCGCGGTCGGGGCGCACCCCTCTTTCGTCGACCGTGCCGGGTTCGGGCGGGTGGCGCTCGCCGTCCCGCCGGCGATCCTCCGCACCCAGGTGCGGGACCAGATCGCCGCCCTGGCGGGGCTCGGTGCCGACCTGCGCTATGTCAAGCCACACGGGGCGCTCTACCACGCGGTCTCCGCCGAACCCGGGGCGGCGGGCGCCGTCGCCGCGGCCGTTGCGGACGTCGCCGCGGACCTCGGGCGCACGCTGCCGATGCTCGGGATGCCGGGGGCGATCACCGAGGCCGCCGGGAGCCGCGGCATCCCGTTCTTCGTCGAAGCCTTCCTCGACCGCGGCTACCTGGCCTCCGGCTCCCTCGTACCGCGCACCGAGCAGGGCGCGCTCCTGCACGACGCCGAGGTCGTCGCCGCCCGCGCCGTGACGCTCGCGACGGGCGGCGGTGTGGTCGCGATCGACGGCTCGAGCATTGCGGTCGACGCAGCATCCCTCTGCCTGCATGGGGACACCCCCGGTTCGGCCGCGATGGCGCGTGCCGTGCGGGCGGCGCTCGATGCGGCGGGGGTCGAGGTGCGCGCGCCGTGGTGATCCGCCCCTTCGGTGACAGCGCGCTGCTCGCCGAGGTCGACGCCCTCGCCGACGTGCTCGAGGTCCACGACGCCCTGATGCGCTCCCGACCCAGCGGCGTCCTGGATCTCGTCCCGGCCGCCCGCACGGTGCTGGTCCACCTCGACCCGGCCGTCCTCCCGCTCGCCGCCGCACGCGCGTGGATGGAAGGCGTGGATGCCGCGGGCCGCCCGGCGCGGGACACGGCGACCGACGAGGTCGAGATCCCCGTCGTCTACGACGGCCCGGACCTCGATGAGACGGCAGCCGCCCTCGGGGTGGCGCGCGAAGAGCTCATCGCCCGGCACCTCGCCGCGCGCTGGACCGTCGCCTTCACGGGCTTCGCTCCGGGATTCGGGTACCTCGTGAGCGAGGACTGGCGGTTCGACGTCCCCCGCCGGGCGACACCCCGCACGCGGGTGCCGCGGGGCGCCGTCGCGCTGGCGGGGGAGTTCGCCGGCGCCTACCCGCGCGAGACCCCGGGCGGCTGGCAACTCATCGGCACGACCGGCGCGCCGCTGTTCGACCCGCACGCCGAGCGACCCGCGCTGCTGCGCCCCGGGACCCGCGTGCGCTTCCGGCTCGTGGACGCCGTCCACCCCGGGGTCACCCCGCCCCGCGCCGCCCCGGTCGGCCGGCCGGCCGCGATGGTCCTGGATCCGGGTCCGCTCGCGACGGTGCAGGATGCCGGTCGTCCCGGCGCGCTCGCCGAGGGTGTGTCGCTCTCGGGCGCCGCCGACCGCCGGGCCCTGGCCGCGGCGAACCGGCTCGTCGGCAATGCGCCGGGCGCCGCCGCCGTCGAGGTCACCCTGGGCGGATTCCGCGCGACGGCCCTCCGCGACGTGTGGATCGCGGTCACCGGAGCGTGGGGGAGCGTCCACGTGGCGGGTCGCGAGGTCGACCCCTACCGGCCGGTGCTCTGGCCCGCCGGTGCAGAACTCGCGCTCGGCACGTTCCGCGCCGGCGTCCGCGCCGTGCTCGCCGTCCGCGGCGGACTCGCGGGCCGCGGGGTGCTCGGGTCGATCGCCGCCGACACCCTCTCCGGTCTCGGTCCCCGGCCGTTGCGCACGGGTGACGAGATCGCGACGGCGGATGCCGCGCGGCATCCGGTCCCACCCGTCGACCTGTGGCCGTGGACCCCGCCGCCCGACGTCCTGGACGTCCCCGTGGCCGCGGGTCCGCGTGCGGACTGGTTCCTGCCGGCGGCTCGACGTGCGTTCCTCGAGACGGGATGGGTCGTGGGAGCCCGCGCGGACCGCGTCGGCATCCGACTTGACGGACCCCCGCTCGAACGGACACGGGATGCCGCCGGCCGGGAGCTCCCGAGCGAGGGCATGCTGCCGGGCGCCGTCCAGGTGCCGCCCGACGGTCTGCCGGTGATCCTCGGACCCGACGGACCGGTGACGGGCGGGTACCCCGTGATCGGTGTCGTGACGGCGGCCGGGCGCGCGGCGCTGGCGCAGGCGCGCCCTGGATCGCATCTCCGACTGCGGAGCGCAAGCCCTCGGCTGTGATCGTCGCCGACGCGTAGGGTCGGCCCCATGTTCTTCCGCCGCGCCTCCGCCGCCCTCGCGCTCGTCGCCGCACTGAGCGGAGCGTCGATGCTGGGACTGAGCGGGTGCACGCCCGAGTCCGCACCGCCCGCCGAGTCGGAGTCGGTCGCGCCGCCGGAGACGGATGCCGTGGAATTCGCCCCCGCGACCGGGACCGAGGTCGCGACCGACGAGTACACCTTCCGTCTGCCCGAGGGGTGGGGATTCCCCGACGGCGCGCCGGACGGGTTCGATCCGACGACTTTCGCCGCCGACCTCACCGACGGGGACGACTACCCCGACAACGTCAACATCCTCGTCTCGCCCGGTGGCGAGGTGACCTCGGACCAGGTCGAGGAGAGCGGGATCGCCGAGCTCGAGGGCGCCGGAGCGACCGACGCGCGGGCGCTCGATCGGGTGACCGCCGCAGGGTCGGAGTCGGCGCACCTGACCGCGACCGTGTCGACGGGCGAGGTCCCCTACGTCATCGACCAGTACTACCTCGTCGATGCGGGGCAGACCTACATCGTCACGTTCTCGTCGAGTGTCGAGGTGTCGCAGGAGGACCGCGACGCGCTCGCGCTGTCGGTCCTCGTGACCTGGCAGTGGACGTGAGTGCTGCGGCGCAGGGAGCCTGACCGCCTGGGTTATACCGCAGCATCCGAAAGTCGTCAACGATCCGACTGGACACGGCGCGTCGTGCGTCCTATAGTGGGTAGTTGCGCTCCCCTCTACTTGCCCTCATATGGTGGTCGGCTTGTGCCTGCGCCCCCGACGGTCCCCGTCGGCGCGCGCCGCAGGTGTCGGATGCGGGAGTACTCCACCTGACGACAAGGAAAACCAGCCCTCCCCGGGCTCACGGAGGTAATTCCCTTGGCTGCTGCGCGCAACGCAACTTCCACCACCACCACCAAGAACGGCCGCGGGGCATCCCGCCTCTCGTTCGCCAAGATCTCCGACACGCTGACGGTCCCCGACCTTCTCGCGCTGCAGACCGAGTCGTTCGACTGGCTCGTCGGCAACGAGGCATGGAAGGCGCGTGTCGCCGAGGCGCAGGCCGCCGGCCGCACCGATGTGCCCGAGATCAGCGGCCTCGAGGAGATCTTCGAGGAGATCTCGCCGATCGAGGACCTGGGCGAGACGATGCAGCTCTCGTTCACGAACCCCTACCTCGAGCCCGAGAAGTACTCCATCGAGGAGTGCAAGGAGCGCGGCAAGACCTACGCCGCCCCGCTCTACGTCGAGGCCGAGTTCATGAACCACCTCACGGGTGAGATCAAGACGCAGACGGTCTTCATGGGCGACTTCCCGCTCCAGACCGCCAAGGGCACGTTCATCATCAACGGCACCGAGCGCGTCGTCGTCTCGCAGCTCGTGCGCTCGCCCGGTGTCTACTTCGACAAGACGCCCGACAAGACCTCCGACAAGGACATCGTCTCGGCGCGCGTCATCCCCAGCCGTGGTGCGTGGCTCGAGTTCGAGATCGACAAGCGCGACCAGGTGGGCGTGCGCATCGACCGCAAGCGCAAGCAGTCCGTCACCGTCTTCCTCAAGGCCCTCGGCCTGTCGAGCGAGGACATCATGCAGGAGTTCGCGGGCTTCAGCTCGATCGAGGAGACCCTCGAGAAGGACACGATCCTCACCAAGGAGGACGCGCTCCGCGACATCTACCGCAAGCTCCGTCCGGGCGAGCAGGTCGCCGCCGAGGCCGCCCGCGCGCTGCTGGACAACTTCTACTTCAACCCGAAGCGCTACGACCTGGCCAAGGTGGGTCGCTACAAGATCAACCAGAAGCTCGGCATCGACAAGCCGCTCAGCGACTCGGTCCTGACCGTCGAGGACATCGTCGCGACGATCAAGTACCTCGTCCGCCTGCACCGTGGCGACGTCAGCTACGACGGCGTCCGCAGCGGCAAGGCCGCCGAGATCCGCCTGGACGTCGATGACATCGACAACTTCGGCAACCGTCGCATCCGTGCCGTCGGCGAGCTCATCCAGAACCAGGTCCGCACCGGTCTGTCCCGCATGGAGCGCGTCGTCCGCGAGCGCATGACCACTCAGGACATCGAGGCGATCACGCCGCAGACCCTGATCAACGTCCGCCCCGTCGTGGCCGCGATCAAGGAGTTCTTCGGAACGTCGCAGCTGTCGCAGTTCATGGACCAGAACAACCCGCTCGCGGGTCTGACCCACAAGCGCCGCCTCTCGGCGCTCGGCCCCGGTGGTCTCTCGCGTGAGCGTGCCGGCGTCGAGGTCCGCGACGTCCACCCCTCGCACTACGGCCGCATGTGCCCGATCGAGACGCCGGAAGGCCCGAACATCGGTCTCATCGGTTCGCTCGCCTCGTTCGCGCGCATCAACGCGTTCGGCTTCATCGAGACGCCATACCGCCGCGTCGTGGGCAACAAGGTCACCGACCAGATCGACTACCTGACGGCCGCGGAAGAGGCCGACTACGTCGTCGCACAGGCCGGTGTCGAGCTCAACGCCGACGGCACCTTCGTCAACGACCGCATCCTCGCCCGCCGCGGTCAGGGTGGCGAGGTCGACCTGTTCCCGGTCGACGAGATCGGCTACATGGATGTCTCGCCGCGACAGATGGTGTCGGTCGCGACCTCGCTCATCCCCTTCCTCGAGCACGACGACGCGAACCGCGCCCTCATGGGTGCGAACATGCAGCGTCAGGCCGTCCCGCTGCTGCGCAGCGAGTCGCCGATCGTCGGCACCGGTATGGAGGGCTACGCCGCCATCGACGCGGGTGACGTCATCACCGCCGAGAAGGCCGGTGTCGTCTCCGAGGTCTCGGCCGACGTCGTCACCGTGCAGCTCGACGAGGGTGGCACGCAGGACTACTTCCTGCGCAAGTTCGACCGCTCCAACCAGGGCACCTCGTACAACCAGCGTGTCGTGGTCTCGGCCGGCGACCGCGTCGAGGTCGGCGAGGTCATCGCGGACGGCCCCGCCACCGAGGACGGCGAGCTCGCGCTCGGGAAGAACCTCCTCGTCGCGTTCATGACGTGGGAGGGTCACAACTTCGAGGACGCCATCATCCTCAGCCAGGAGCTCGTCAAGAACGACACCCTCTCCTCGATCCACATCGAGGAGTACGAGGTCGACGCGCGCGACACCAAGCTCGGCAAGGAGGAGATCACCCGTGACCTCCCCAACGTCAGCCCCGACCTGCTGAAGGACCTCGACGAGCGCGGCATCATCCGCATCGGTGCCGAGGTGCGCCCCGGCGACATCCTCGTCGGCAAGGTCACGCCCAAGGGTGAGACCGAGCTGTCGGCCGAGGAGCGACTGCTCCGCGCGATCTTCAACGAGAAGAGCCGCGAAGTCCGTGACACCTCGCTGAAGGTGCCCCACGGCGAGCAGGGCACGATCATCGCCGTCAAGGAGTTCAACGCCGAGGACGGCGACGACGAGCTCGGCTCGGGCGTCAACCGCCGTGTCGTGGTCTACATCGCCCAGAAGCGCAAGATCACCGCGGGCGACAAGCTCGCCGGCCGTCACGGCAACAAGGGTGTCATCGCGAAGATCCTGCCCGTCGAGGACATGCCCTTCCTCGCCGACGGCACCCCGGTCGACGTCGTGCTGAACCCGCTCGGCATCCCCGGTCGAATGAACTTCGGTCAGGTCCTCGAGACCCACCTCGGCTGGGTCGCGAAGCAGGGCTGGAAGGTCGAAGGGTCGCCGGAGTGGGCTGCGAAGCTCCCCGAGCAGGCTCGCGAGGCCGCTCCCGGCACGAAGGTCGCCACCCCGGTGTTCGACGGCGCGTTCGAGGAGGAGATCGCAGGTCTGCTCGACTCCACGAACCTGACCCGTGACGGAGAGCGTCTCATCGACAGCTCCGGCAAGGCGAAGCTGTTCGACGGCCGTTCCGGTGAGCCCTTCCCGGCTCCGATCTCGGTCGGCTACATGTACATCCTGAAGCTGCACCACCTTGTCGACGACAAGATCCACGCACGCTCGACGGGTCCCTACTCGATGATCACCCAGCAGCCGCTCGGCGGTAAGGCCCAGTTCGGTGGCCAGCGCTTCGGTGAGATGGAGGTCTGGGCGCTCGAGGCCTACGGCGCCGCCTACGCGCTGCAGGAGCTGCTGACGATCAAGTCCGACGACATCGTGGGCCGCGTCAAGGTCTACGAAGCCATCGTCAAGGGCGAGAACATCCAGGAGCCCGGCATCCCGGAGTCGTTCAAGGTCCTCATGAAGGAGATGCAGTCCCTCTGCCTGAACGTCGAGGTCCTCTCGGCCGACGGCACCGAGGTCAACCTGCGTGACAGTGACGACGAGGCCTTCCGCGCAGCGGAGGAGCTCGGCATCAACATCTCCACCCGGTTCGAGTCGACGTCGATCGACGAGATCTGACCCGCACCGGCAACGAACAGAATTCCGACACAGGAGAATCAGTGCTCGAGTCACACACCTTCGATCAGCTTCGTATCGGTCTCGCCACCGCCGACGACATCCGTCGTTGGTCCTTCGGCGAGGTCAAGAAGCCTGAGACCATCAACTACCGCACCCTGAAGCCCGAGAAGGACGGCCTCTTCGGAGAGCAGATCTTCGGACCGTCCCGCGACTGGGAGTGCGCTTGCGGCAAGTACAAGCGCGTCCGCTTCAAGGGCATCGTCTGCGAGCGCTGCGGCGTGGAGGTCACCAAGTCCTCCGTCCGCCGTGAGCGCATGGGCCACATCGAGCTCGCCGCCCCCGTCACCCACATCTGGTACTTCAAGGGCGTCCCCTCGCGCCTCGGCTACCTGCTGGACATGGCGCCGAAGGACCTGGAGAAGGTCATCTACTTCGCCGCCTACATGGTGATCTCGGTCGACGAGGACGCACGCCACCGCGACCTTCCGACCCACGAGGCGAACCTCCGTCTCGAGATCAAGAACATCGCCGACCGTCGTGACGCCCGCGTCGCCGACCGCCTGCAGAAGCTGGAAGACGAGCTCGCCGCCCTCGAGGCGGAGGGAGCCAAGGCCGACCAGAAGAAGAAGGCCAAGGACGCCGCCGAGAAGGAGATGGCCACCATCCGCAAGCGCGGCGACGAGCAGGTCGCCAAGCTCGAGCGGATGTGGGACGAGTTCCGCAACCTCGAGGTCGGTCAGCTCAAGCAGGAAGACGACATCTTCCAGGAGCTGCAGGACCGCTTCGGCCAGTACTTCGAGGCCTACATGGGCGCCGAGTCGATCAAGCGTCGTCTC
The DNA here is from genome assembly GCF_023715745.1 of Microbacterium oleivorans. Taxonomy (GTDB): domain Bacteria; phylum Actinomycetota; class Actinomycetes; order Actinomycetales; family Microbacteriaceae; genus Microbacterium; species Microbacterium oleivorans_D. Next base: position 187,530 of record NZ_JAMBOV010000004.1, read on the forward strand.
GAGGCGTTCGACCTGGCCGCCGAGGCGGACTCGCTGCACCTGCAGATCTCCGAGGGCAAGGGCCAGCGCAAGATCCGTGCGATCAAGCGCCTCAAGGTCGTCAACTCGTTCCTGTCGACGGGCATGAGCCCGGCGTCGATGGTCCTGGACGTCGTCCCGGTCATCCCGCCGGAGCTGCGCCCGATGGTCCAGCTCGACGGTGGCCGTTTCGCCACCTCCGACCTGAACGACCTGTACCGTCGCGTGATCAACCGCAACAACCGTCTCCGTCGACTGATCGACCTCGGTGCCCCCGAGATCATCGTCAACAACGAGAAGCGGATGCTGCAGGAGGCCGTCGACGCCCTGTTCGACAACGGCCGCCGCGGTCGTCCCGTCACCGGTACCGGCAACCGCGCCCTGAAGTCCCTCAGCGACATGCTGAAGGGTAAGCAGGGTCGCTTCCGCCAGAACCTGCTCGGCAAGCGCGTCGACTACTCGGGCCGTTCGGTCATCATCGTCGGCCCGCAGCTGAAGCTGCACCAGTGCGGTCTGCCCAAGCAGATGGCCCTGGAGCTGTTCAAGCCGTTCGTGATCAAGCGCCTCATCGACCTCGGTCACTCGCAGAACATCAAGGCCGCCAAGCGCGCCGTCGAGCGCACCCGTCCCGAGGTCTGGGACGTGCTCGAGGAGATCATCCGCGAGCGCCCCGTGCTGCTGAACCGTGCGCCCACGCTGCACCGTCTCGGCATCCAGGCGTTCGAGCCGCAGCTCGTCGAGGGCAAGGCCATCCAGCTCCACCCGCTCGTCTGCGCCGCCTTCAACGCGGACTTCGACGGTGACCAGATGGCCGTGCACCTGCCGCTCTCGGTCGAGGCTCAGGCCGAGGCCCGCGTGCTGATGCTCGCCTCGAACAACATCCTCAAGCCGTCGGACGGCCGCCCGGTGACCCTGCCTTCGCAGGACATGATCATCGGTCTGCACCACCTGACGACGATCAAGGAGGGTGCTGCCGGTGAGGGTCGCGTGTTCGGCTCCGTCGGCGAGGCGATCCTGGCCAAGGACGAGGGCACCCTCGACCTGCAGGCCAAGGTCCGCATCCGCGTCCCCGGCCTGACGTTCCTCGAGGGCGAAGCCCCCGAGGGCTACGAGCGCCACGGCCTCGTGGACGCCTCGCTGGGTCAGGCGATCTTCAACGACACGCTCCCCAAGGGCTACCCGTTCGTCCGCGAGCAGGCCGACAAGGGCAAGCTGTCGCAGATCGTCAACAAGCTGGCCGAGGAGTACCCGAAGACCGAGGTCGCGGCATCCCTCGACCGGATCAAGGACGCCGGCTTCTACTGGGCCACCCGTTCGGGTGTGACCGTCGCCCTGAGCGACGTCCTCACGCCGCCGAACAAGAAGGAGATCGTCGCCGCCTACGAGAAGCAGGCCGCGAAGGTCCAGGGTCAGTTCGAGAAGGGTCTCACCACCGACGCCGAGCGTCGTCAGGAGCTCATCAAGATCTGGACCGAGGCGACCGACGAGGTCCAGAAGGCGATGCGGGACAACTTCCCGTCCGACAACACCATCAACCGCATGGTGAGCTCGGGTGCCCGTGGTAACTGGCTGCAGATCCGCAACATCGCGGGTATGCGAGGCCTGGTGAACAACCCCAAGGGTGAGATCATCCCCCGTCCGATCATCTCCTCGTACCGCGAGGGTCTGTCGGTGGCGGAGTACTTCATCGCGACGCACGGTGCCCGTAAGGGTCTGGCCGACACGGCCCTCCGTACGGCCGACTCGGGTTACCTCACGCGTCGTCTCGTGGACGTCTCGCAGGATGTCATCATCCGTGAAGAGGACTGCGGCACGACCAAGGGCCTCGAGTTCACGATCGCCGCTCCCGGCGCCGACGGCACGCTCGTGCGTGACGCCAACGTCGAGAACTCGGTGTTCGCCCGCACCCTCGCCGCCGACGTCGTCGACGCGCAGGGCACCGTCCTGGCCGAGGCCGGCGACGACGTGGGTGACGTCCTCATCGACAAGCTGGTCGCCGGTGGCATCGAGAGCATCAAGGTGCGCTCGGTCCTGACCTGTGACTCGGCCGTCGGTGTGTGCGCCAAGTGCTACGGCCGTTCGCTGGCCAGCGGCAAGCTCGTCGACATCGGTGAGGCCGTCGGCATCATCGCCGCCCAGTCGATCGGTGAGCCCGGTACCCAGCTGACGATGCGTACGTTCCACACCGGTGGTTCGGCATCGGCGGACGACATCACCCAGGGTCTGCCCCGTGTCCAGGAGCTGTTCGAGGCTCGTACCCCCAAGGGTGCGTCCCCGATCGCCGAGGCCGACGGTGTCATCAAGATCGATGAGACCGAGAAGGCCAAGAAGGTCATCCTGACCCCGGACAACGGCGACGAGCCGCACGTCTACCCGGTCCTCAAGCGCGCCACCCTCCTCGTCGAGGACGGCCAGCGTGTCGTGGTCGGTCAGCCGCTGCAGGTCGGAACGCTCGACCCCAAGGAGGTCATGCGCGTGCAGGGTGCCCGCGAGGTGCAGAAGTACCTCGTCGGCGGCGTGCAGGGCGTGTACCGCTCGCAGGGTGTGCCGATCCACGACAAGCACATCGAGGTCATCGTGCGCCAGATGCTGCGCAAGGTCACGGTCGTCGACCACGGCGAGACGGACCTGCTGCCCGGTGAGCTGGTGGACTTCAAGCGCTACCAGCAGATGAACCGCGAGGCCGTCGCGGCGGGCAAGCGTCCCGCCTCGGGTCGCCCCGAGCTGATGGGTATCACGAAGGCGTCGCTCGCGACGGAGTCGTGGCTGTCGGCCGCATCGTTCCAGGAGACCACCCGCGTCCTCACGCAGGCGGCCATGGAGGGCAAGAGCGACCCGCTCGTCGGCCTCAAGGAGAACGTCATCATCGGAAAGCTCATCCCCGCCGGCACCGGCCTTGCGAAGTACCGCAACGTCGTGGTCGAGGCGACGGAGGAGGCCAAGAGCGAGCGGTACCCCAACCGCATCTTCGCCTCGGACGGCGCGTACAGCGACGCCGACCTGAGCTACGTCGACTTCGACAGCTTCTCGACCGACGACTTCACCCCCGGCAGCTACAACTGATCGAGGTGTGATCGTCTGACCGAAGGCCCCCGGGATCTCCCGGGGGCCTTCGGCGTCGTCTCCGCGGGGCAGGGAGTCGGAGGCCGCTACCCTGGGACGCATGGCACGGGTGGGAGGGCGCAACGCCGGCTTCGCGTGGTTCGTCGGCGTGGTGAGCGCGGCGATCGTCGTGACGCTGCTGGTCCTCGCCGTGCCGATGTTCCCGGCTGCGTCGCGGTGGATCGCCGAGGCGGCCGGTGTGCCGCAACCCACGGCATCCGCTGCTCCGACTTCGGCACCTCTCGGCTGTCGCGACCTCTACAACGAGGCGGCGTGGGCGGGTCTGCGCTGGACGGAGGGCGCCGAGATGGTCGCCTCGACGGATGCGCCGGTGTCGACGGCCTCGGACCTCGTCGCCGCCCTCGAGCCGCAGGTGATCGTCACCTGCACCTGGACCTCTGGGCGAGGAGAGATCTCCACGACGGTCGCGACGGTGCCTCCGGATGCCGGGGCCATCGCGACGGCTGCGCTCCCGCCGCTCGGGTTCGAGTGCGGTCCCGAGGGTGACCGGGTCCGCTGCTCCCGCGCCGACGGCGACCTTCTCGAGACGATCGAGGCCGGCGGCGGCCGGTGGGTCTCGACGTCGCAGCAGGCGTGGCACCCGACCCGTTACGCGGACGGCGTCGCCTCCGCCGTCTGGTCCCGCGCAGGCTGAGAGCTCAGCCCCAGATCGACTGGACGATCGCCGCCGTGTAACCCTGGGGCGCGAGGTTCGAGTATTGCGTGTCGATGGCGACGCCGTCGCGCCAGTAGACGGTGCGTCCCACCGGGAGTCCCAATTCGTCCGTGCTGCTCTTCTCGCAGCGCAGCCCCTCGTCCGGCTCGTAGCAGGTGTAGCCGCTGTCGACCCCGAGCAGGTAGAGCGCGTCCCGTGCCTCGCGTTCGGGGGAGTAGCCCACCACGGTGACCAGGCTGGTCCGGCTCGAGCCGGGGTCGGCCCAGACGCACACGCGGCTGCTGTCGGGACGGATACCGCCGCCCATGCCCGCAGCGTTGAGCGGGATCCCCTGCAGGGTGTCGAGGATGTCAGGGGTCAGGATGCTGTCGCAGTCCTTCGGCAGCGGAGTGGTCGACCTCGACGGCCCGAACGGGAACTCCGCGATCGAGACCGGGGTGACGGTGGGGGTGGGTGTTCCGGATGCCGCGTCGGTCGGCGCGGGCGGGAGGGTGTCGGGCTCCGGTGCGCATGCAGCCATACCGCACGCGAGGGCGACCCCGGCGATTGCGCCCACGAGCGCGCGGCGGGTCCGGTGCCGTCGGCTCGTCATGCGTCCACGATACGTCGCGTGGCGCACGCGACGTCGAGACACGTCGGGGCGCCTCCCGGACACGCGTGGGCGCCGAGGATACGCTCGCTGGAGCGGTGGCGCACGCCCCGCGTGAGGAGTGACACCGCCATGAGCGACCCCCAGTTCGGCGAGCGGAACGAACAGACGCGCGAGCCTGCCTACGGTGAGCCTGTCGAGGAGCCCACGGCCGGCAGCGAGCCCCGTGACGTCGACCACGTGGTGGGCAGCGCCAACGACAGCCTCGCCGAGGCGGAGGCCGCCTCGCGCACCACCGACGACCGCCCGCGCGGCGACACCGACTTCACCGCGAGCGATCGCGGGTCGGATCTCTCGATCGACTACGGCAAGTACGGCGAGCCCGACGCGCCCGTCACGGCGTCCGCCGCGGACGGCGAGCCGCTGTATCGCCCGGCCGCGACGGAGTCCGCCCCCGAGTCCTCGGCCACAGCCGACACGGAGGTCGTCGACGCGCCCGCTCACCAGGATGAGACGCCGGAGCCCGCCGCGGCTCCCGCCGCCACGGCTGCAGCTCCCGCCGTTGCCACGGCCGCGTACACGCACACCGACCAGACCCCGACGACCGTCACCTCCAGTGAGCCCGCCGCGGCCGCCGCGCCGACCGCTGTCTACTCCCAGCAGCCGATCTTCGTGCAGGCTCCCGAAGCCCCGCGTCCGCGTGGCAACCGTGGAGCGGCCGGCGCCATCGGTCTCGTCGCCGCCGTCGTCTTCGCCGTCCTCTACCTGGCCGCGACGCTCGGACTGGCCGCCCTCAGCGAGCCGATCGCGGTGGCGGAGCTGGGGCAGCGGACCCTCGACATCCTCACCACGTGGGCCTTCTGGGTGCCGGTCGCCGTGTTCTTCCTCGGCTTCTGGATCCTCGGTGCCTTCATCAACCGCGGTCGCTGGGGTCTGTGGGTGGTCTTCGGACTCCTCGTCGGTGCCGCGGCATACGGTGGACACCTCCTCGGCCAGCTGTTCCAGGCCCCGTTCTGGTCGATCGCCCCCTCGCAGGCCGGGCAGATCGTGAGCGAGCAGCTTCTCGCCCCGCTCGCGGTCATCGCCTTCGTCCTGGGGCGCGAGATCACGGTGTGGTTCGGTGCCTGGGTGGCCCGCCGAGGCCGCCGTGTGACGGAGCTGAACGACGAGGCGCAGCGCGAGTACGAGCGGACCCTCGAGGCCGGCCCTCAGCTGCACCAGTACTAACGGTCCCGCGCGACCGATGTCGCCGTCCGAGGGCGTCGCCCCGCCGATTGCCGCGTTCTTCGCGACGATCGGCTTCTCGGCGCTCGCGATCTGCGGGTTCGGGTTCACGAGCCTGCTGACCGGCACCGACGTGCTGGCGGAGCCGGCACTGGGGCAGGGCGCCGGCATCGCGGCCATGCTGCTGTCCGCCGTCGTCTTCGCCGTGACGGTCTATGGTGCGATCCGCCGGGCGCGCTACCTCGGGGCCGTCTGGGTCATGGTCGCGACGGTCGCCGCCTACCTCCTGGGGGTCGTGCTGGGCGGCGTCCTCACCGGCGCCGACCCGGCGCTCGCGGTGGGATCGGCGGGCGATGTCGCGCTCTCTTGGTACGCGTTCGTGCTCGCGGTGACGGCCGCCGCGGCGGCGTGGGCGGGGATCGCGCTCGGTCGCACCCGCGCGAGCCGACCCGAGTGGCCGTGGGAGCGCGAGGACGAGGACGGCTGACGCGGCGGCATCCGGTACCTCCGAAATGCCCCGATCGGCCGGGATCTCCGCGACAATGGAGCCGTGGAGCGCTCGCTCGAGACGCAGGTGAGCCAGGCCGTCGACGCCTGGTTGCGGTGGCTGCCGCGCTGGGAGCCCGCGACGCACCGCGGACGGGTCGCCCCCTGCCGGCGCTGCCTCGGTTCGCCCGTGCTCTCCGCTGCCGGGCTCGGCTCCGACGTCCCGCACGGCGTGCAGCACGGCCTCTCGACACGGATCAAGACGATCGTCGACAATGCCGTCGCCCACTACACGGCGCGCAACCTCCCGATGCTGCAGACGGAGCTCGACCAGCAGGCCGATCGCAATCGCTCGCGGACCTATCGCCCCGCCGAGGGGCTCGAACCCGAGTTCGACGGGCTCCCTATGGACCCCGACCCGGTCCCGGGCGCCCCCTTCCTGTTCACGATCGCCGGGATGGCGGATGAAGCGGATGCCGAGGTGCCCGCTCTTCCGCCCCTCACCGAGGATGCGAAGGCGGCTCTCCGACAGGAGGTGCGTCTTGCGGACGAGTACGCGAGCATGGTCGGCCGCGAGGTGTGCACGATACTGCTGCGACACCGGCTGCGAATCCAGACCGCGGTCGCACAGTACGTGGAACCGCAGATCGCCGCGCTCCTCGACGAGTTGACCCGATCGCTCGACGCCCCCTTCGACCAGGGTGACGGGCTGCCCGGGGTGTGACGCGTCGTCATCCCACCGGGAGCCGCCGGGCGTGCTCGCTTAGGGTGGGGGGATGATCACGGGTGTCGACAGCGGCGCGGGTGTCGTCCTCGGACTCCTCGCCGTCATCCTCGGTGTCGCGGTCTACGTCTGGGTCGCGCTGGCGCTGTCCGCCGCGTTCCGGAAGATGGGCGAAGAGCCGTGGCGGGCGTGGGTCCCTTTCCTCAACATCGCCATCCTGCTCCGCTGGGGCGGCTTCTCGATGTGGCTCGTCCTCCTCGCGCTGATCCCGGGGCCGGGCACGGTCGCGGTGTGGGTGCTCCTCATCCTGACGGTGCACCGGATCAATCCGGGCTTCGGCTACGGCGCGGGGATGACGGTCGTGGGCGCCCTGCTCTTCCCGGTGTGGGCCACGATCGTCGGCTTCGGACCGGCGGACTGGCGCGGCGCTCGGCCCGCGCACCTGCGCATCGACCCGGCGGCGCGCCCCGCGTCGCCGCCGTACGCCCCGTTCGGGTCCCTCGCGCCGGACTTCGGGGCGCCGCTCCCGCCACCGCCCCTCCCGGGGGTGGAGCCGACGGCGACGGACGACTCCGCGTCCCGCATCGCGCCGGCACCGGCGGCGTCCGTCGCACCGCAGCCGTGGGCGCCGGAGCCCGCTGCGGCCGGGGCAACCGGGGAGCCGGCCGCCACCCCCGTGGCGTCGACGCGCGCCGAGGAGCAGCCCGATCCGACCGCGCCCACGCCGACGCTGCGCTCCACGTCGGGCTGGGACGCCCCGCGTGACGCAGCCGACCCCTCGTCGCAGGTGCCCTTCCCGCCCCACGCCGCGCCGTACGACGTCAGCCCGCCGATCGCCGCCGCGCCGGGCATCATCTCCTCCGTTCCGGGCCGGGAGGAGGCGCCCGTCACTCGACTGCGCCCACCCGCCGTCGGCGCCGAGCGCGACGAGAAGGACGTGTTCCCCGAGCTGACCGGCGAGGTGTCGGCGGTGCCCGGTTCGCCCGCGGCGGGCGCCCCCGTCTCCGCGACGTCGTCGGTCTCTGCGCAGGAAAGGGAGAACCGCGAGGCTGCGGCAGCGTCATGGGACGAGGATCTCGAGCGCACGGTCGTCGTGCGCCGCGGTCACGCCCGGTGGGAGCTCGTGCTCCCCGACGGCAGCAGCGCGTCGCTCTCGTCGGACGTCGTCATCCTGGGGCGGAACCCGGTCGCCGACCGAGCACGGCCGGGCGCCCAGCTGCTCGCCATCGCCGACCCGACCCGCACCGTGTCGAAGACGCACGCGCGACTCGAGCGGCGCGGCGAGACCTGGCGCATCACCGACCTGGGCTCGACCAACGGCATCCTGCTGCCGAACGCGCTCGGCGCGGACGTCGAGGTCGAGCAGGGGGGCGAGGCGGAGGTCGCCGAGCGATTCCTCCTCGGCGACGCGGCACTCCGATTGCAGCGGACGGAGGCCGGTTCCTGACCAGTCCGGTCCCGCACCTGAGCAGTCGCGGTGAAGTCCGCCCTCGTTTGACCCACCTTCGTCATCCCGCGTATTATTGATCGGGTGTGCGCACACGCGCGCCATGCGACGTGCCCCGGCACGGGACAGGCGAGGCGAGCGCACCAGGGACAGGGCCTGCGAACAGGCCACCCCCACGGCATATCCATCACTCCCGTTCGTCGCGGTCGCGGCGTGCCGATGGATCTGTGGTGAAACCACGAACGCTGTCACCGTGCAGCACCTGTGCGAGGCGAGAGCCGCGCGCAGATCGACAAGGAGAGAACGTGCCAACCATTCAGCAGTTGGTTCGCAAGGGTCGCTCGCCCAAGGTCTCGAAGACCAAGGCGCCCGCCCTGAAGGCGAACCCGCAGCAGGCGGGTGTCTGCACCCGCGTGTACACGACCACGCCCAAGAAGCCGAACTCGGCCATGCGCAAGGTCGCCCGTGTGAAGCTCCGCAACGGGACCGAGGTCACCGCCTACATCCCCGGTGAGGGCCACAACCTGCAGGAGCACTCGCTCGTGCTCGTCCGCGGCGGTCGTGTGAAGGACCTCCCCGGTGTGCGTTACAAGATCGTCCGTGGCGCCCTGGACACCCAGGCCGTCAAGAACCGTAAGCAGGCTCGCAGCCGCTACGGCGCGAAGAAGGGTTGAGTTAGATGCCTCGCAAGGGACCCGCACCCCGCCGCGTCGTCGTCAACGACCCGGTCTACGGTGCTCCGATCGTCACCCAGCTGGTGAACAAGATCCTCGTCGACGGCAAGAAGTCGATCGCCGAGGCCATCGTCTACAACGCCCTCAAGGGCGTCGAGGCCAAGAACGGCCAGGACGCCGTCGCGACACTCAAGAAGGCGCTCGACAACGTCCGCCCCACCCTCGAGGTCAAGAGCCGCCGCGTCGGTGGCTCGACCTACCAGGTTCCCGTCGAGGTCAAGCCGCACCGCGCGAACACGCTCGCGCTGCGCTGGCTCGTCTCGTACGCGAAGGGTCGCCGTGAGAAGACCATGACCGAGCGCCTCCAGAACGAGATCCTGGATGCCTCGAACGGCCTCGGTGCCGCGGTGAAGCGCCGCGAGGACACCCACAAGATGGCCGAGTCGAACCGCGCCTTCGCGCACTACCGCTGGTAATCAGCACCTCGGCGACCGGCCGGGTCACCCCCGGCCGGTCGCCCCGCGACATCCGTCACTACACGTAAGGACACCCCGTGGCACAAGAAGTGCTCACCGACCTCAACAAGGTCCGCAACATCGGCATCATGGCGCACATCGATGCCGGCAAGACGACGACGACCGAGCGCATCCTCTTCTACACGGGTGTCAACCACAAGCTGGGCGAAACCCACGACGGCGCCTCGACCACCGACTGGATGGAGCAGGAGAAGGAGCGCGGCATCACGATCACGTCCGCCGCCGTGACCTGCTTCTGGAACAAGAACCAGATCAACATCATCGACACCCCCGGGCACGTCGACTTCACGGTCGAGGTGGAGCGCTCGCTCCGCGTGCTCGACGGCGCGGTCGCCGTCTTCGACGGCAAGGAGGGCGTCGAGCCCCAGTCCGAGACCGTGTGGCGTCAGGCGGACAAGTACGACGTCCCCCGCATCTGCTTCGTCAACAAGATGGACAAGCTGGGCGCCGACTTCTACTTCACCGTCGACACCATCGTGAAGCGCCTGGGCGCGAAGCCGCTCGTGCTGCAGCTGCCCATCGGCGCCGAGAACGACTTCGTCGGCGTCATCGACCTCGTCGAGATGCGCGCACTGGTCTGGCCCGGCGACGCCAAGGGTGACGTGACCATGGGCGCCAAGTACGAGGTCCAGGAGATCCCCGCCGACCTCAAGGACCGCGCCGAGGAGTACCGTCAGCAGCTGCTGGAGACCGTCGCCGAGAGCGACGAGGAGCTTCTCGAGAAGTTCTTCGGCGGTGAGGAGCTCACGATCGCCGAGATCAAGGGCGCCATCCGCAAGATGACCGTCGCCGGCGAGCTCTACCCGGTGCTCTGCGGCTCCGCGTTCAAGAACCGCGGTGTCCAGCCCATGCTCGACGCGGTCGTCGACTACCTGCCGTCGCCCCTCGACGTGCCCGCCATCGAGGCGCACGACCCGAAGGACGAGGAGAAGGTCATCGAGCGTCACCCCGACGCCAACGACCCCTTCGCCGCGCTCGCGTTCAAGGTCGCGGTGCACCCGTTCTTCGGTCGCCTCACCTACATCCGCGTCTACTCGGGTCAGCTCGACTCGGGTGCGCAGGTCATCAACTCGACCAAGGGCAAGAAGGAGCGCATCGGGAAGATCTTCCAGATGCACGCCAACAAGGAGAACCCGGTCGACGCGGTCACCGCGGGCAACATCTACGCGGTCATCGGCCTCAAGGACACCACCACCGGTGACACCCTGGCCGACCCGAACGAGCCCGTCGTCCTCGAGTCGATGACCTTCCCCGAGCCCGTCATCGAGGTCGCCATCGAGCCGAAGACGAAGGCCGACCAGGAGAAGCTGGGTGTCGCCATCCAGAAGCTCGCCGAAGAGGACCCGACGTTCCGCACCGAGCTCAACCCCGAGACGGGTCAGACCGTCATCAAGGGCATGGGCGAGCTGCACCTCGACATCCTCGTCGACCGCATGAAGCGCGAGTTCCGCGTCGAGGCGAACGTCGGCAAGCCGCAGGTCGCGTACCGCGAGACGATCAAGAAGACCGTCGAGCGCTACGACTACACGCACAAGAAGCAGACCGGTGGTTCGGGTCAGTTCGCGAAGATCCAGTTCGCGCTCGAGCCCCTCGAGGTCACGGCCGACAAGACGTACGAGTTCGAGAACAAGGTCACCGGTGGCCGCATCCCGCGCGAGTACATCGAGCCGACCAACCAGGGCTTCCAGGACGCCATGCAGGTCGGTGTGCTCGCCGGCTTCCCCATGGTGGGCGTGAAGGCGATCCTCATGGACGGTGCCTCGCACGACGTCGACTCGTCCGAGATGGCGTTCAAGATCGCGGGCTCCATGGGCTTCAAGGAGGCTGTCCGCAAGGCCAGCCCCGTGCTGCTCGAGCCGCTGATGGCCGTCGAGGTCCGTACTCCTGAGGAGTACATGGGCGACGTCATCGGCGACCTGAACTCGCGTCGTGGCCAGATCCAGTCGATGGAGGACGGCGCGGGCATCAAGATCGTCCGCGCCCTCGTCCCCCTGTCGGAGATGTTCGGCTACATCGGTGACCTGCGCTCGAAGACCTCGGGCCGCGCGGTCTACGCGATGGAGTTCGACAGCTACTCCGAGGTCCCCCGCGCGGTGGCCGACGAGATCGTCCAGAAGACCAAGGGCGAGTAACACTCGTTCTTCGGATGCCGGGGGCCCGGCCCTCGGCATCCGCCCAAACTGAATATCGTCACGTCAACTACACTGACAACATCCCCGTAGAAACCCGGTCGCAATCCAGCGCCCGGATGACTACACGACAGTCCTGAGGAGGACCCAGTGGCCAAGGCCAAGTTCGAGCGGACCAAGCCGCACGTCAACATCGGAACGATCGGTCACGTCGACCACGGCAAGACCACGCTCACCGCTGCCATCTCGAAGGTGCTCGCCGACAAGTTCCCGTCGGCCACCAACGTGCAGCGTGACTTCGCGTCGATCGACTCGGCTCCCGAAGAGCGTCAGCGTGGTATCACGATCAACATCTCGCACGTCGAGTACGAGACCCCGAAGCGTCACTACGCACACGTCGACGCCCCGGGTCACGCTGACTACATCAAGAACATGATCACCGGTGCTGCCCAGATGGACGGCGCCATCCTCGTGGTCGCCGCCACCGACGGCCCGATGGCTCAGACGCGTGAGCACGTGCTGCTCGCCAAGCAGGTCGGCGTTCCGTACCTGATGGTCGCGCTGAACAAGTCCGACATGGTCGACGACGAGGAGATCCTGGAGCTCGTCGAGCTCGAGGTCCGCGAGCTGCTGTCGAGCCAGGGCTTCCCCGGCGACGACGCTCCGGTCGTCCGCGTCTCGGGCCTCAAGGCTCTCGAGGGCGACGAGCAGTGGGTCCAGTCGATCCTCGACCTGATGGACGCCGCTGACGAGTCGATCCCCGACCCGGTCCGCGACAAGGACAAGCCCTTCCTCATGCCGATCGAGGACGTCTTCACGATCACCGGTCGTGGCACGGTCGTCACCGGTCGCGCCGAGCGTGGCACCCTCGCCATCAACTCCGAGGTCGAGATCGTCGGCATCCGCCCGACGCAGAAGACCACGGTCACGGGTATCGAGATGTTCCACAAGCAGCTCGACGAGGCCTGGGCCGGCGAGAACTGTGGTCTGCTCCTCCGTGGTCTCAAGCGCGACGACGTCGAGCGTGGCCAGGTCGTCGTGAAGCCGGGTTCGGTTACGCCGCACACCAACTTCGAGGGCACTGCCTACATCCTCTCGAAGGAGGAGGGTGGCCGTCACAACCCCTTCTACACGAACTACCGCCCGCAGTTCTACTTCCGTACCACGGACGTCACCGGCGTCATCACGCTGCCCGAGGGCACCGAGATGGTCATGCCCGGTGACACCACGGACATGACGGTGGAGCTCATCCAGCCCATCGCCATGGAGGACGGCCTCGGCTTCGCGATCCGTGAGGGTGGCCGCACCGTCGGTGCCGGTACCGTCACCAAGATCCTCAAGTAAGTCCTTCGGACTCACCGACAGGGGTCGGGCCTTCGGGCCCGGCCCCTTCGTCGTTCCGCAAGGGGGTGCGGTCGGGGGAGGGCGGTCCTAAACTGACCGCGCCGCGGCCGCCGCGGTCCGAGACGGAAGGAATCCCATGGGAATCGACGACGTGGTCAACAAGGGCAAGCAGTTCCTCGAGCAGCACAAGGAGGAGATCGACCGCAACCTGAAGTCGGACAAGGCCGAGGACGTGAGTGACAAGGTCCTCGACGCCGCCGCCGAGTTCGTGAAGAAGGTCGCCCCGGACTCGGTCGACGCGAAGGTCGACGAGGTCCGCGACAACGTGGATCGGCGCATCGGGAACGAGTGACACCGGCGAGGGTCGGATGCAGGTCGCATCCGGCCCTCTGCTGTGCCCGGCCGGTGGTGGTGCGTCTGACAGAATGATCGTCGGACGGTGAGGATCGGATGACGCAGGTGAAGCGGGTCGCATCGTGAGCGGCATCCTCGTCCACGAGTGGCTCTCGCCCCGGGGTGGTTCCGAGAACGTCTTCGCCGTGCTGGGCGACGTGTTCTCCGACGCGGAGCGCTGGTGCTTGTGGAACGAGAGCGGGGGACGGTTCGACGGCGTCGAGGAGACCGTGCTCGCGCGCACCTCGCTCAAGGGTCGCAAGGCCGCTGCGCTTCCGCTCATGCCGTTCGCGTGGCGGATGCTGCCGGAGCGGGACGCGGACTGGGTCCTGTGCAGCAGCCACCTGTTCGCGCATCACGCGCGCTTCGGCGGGCCCGCGGGCGATGCGCCGAAGCTCGTGTACACGCACACCCCCGCACGGTACATCTGGGCGCCCGAGCTCGACGGACGGGGTCAGGGGGTCGCCGCTCGGGCGGCATCGGCGCTGCTGAAGCCGCTGGACCGCCGGCGGGCGGCCGAGCCCGTCGCCATCGCTGCGAACAGCGCCTTCATCGCGGAGCGCGTCGGGTGGGCATGGGACCGTGAATCCACGGTCATCCATCCGCCGATCGACGTGGCGCGCTTCGCCGAGGCGGTCGCGACGGACCAGACGCACGCGGTGATCACGACACTGCCGGACGACTTCCTGCTGGGCGTCTCGCGGTTCGTGCCCTACAAGCGGCTCGAGCTGGTGATCGATGCCGGCATCGCGTCGGGCCTGCCGGTGGTCCTCGCCGGCGGCGGGGCCGACGAGGTGAGGCTGCGCGCGTACGCGGATGACCGCGGCCACCCCGTCACCATCGTGCGCGATCCGTCGTCGACACTGCTCGCCGCGCTGTACCGTGCTGCCGTCGCGCTCGTGTTCCCCGCGGTCGAGGACTTCGGCATCATGCCCGTCGAGGCGATGGCGACGGGGACACCCGTCGTCGGAAACGCCGTCGGCGGAGTGGCCGAGAGCGTCGTCGACGGTGTGACCGGGGCGCTGGTGCGCGAGTGGACGGCGCCGGAGCTCGCGGCCGCCGTGGAGCGCGCTGCCGCCGCCGACCCTTCCGCGTGCGTGCGGCGCGCCTACGAATTCGACCGACCGGTCTTCGAGGGGGAGATCGCCGCGTGGGTCGCCCGGGAGACCCGATGAGCCGCCTGCTCGTCGATGACCGGTACCGCGGCGCGCACGGGATCGGGCGGTACGCCCGGGAGGTGCTCGGTCGCCTCGAGCTGCCGTGGCGGGGTCTGTCTCTCACCGGCACGCCCTACGCGCCCTTCGATGCGTTCCGAAGTCTGCCCGGGCTCGGCGAGGCCGACGTCGTCTATTCGCCCGGGTATGGCGCGCTGCTGCGCGCGCCACGGCAGGTGCTCACGGTGCACGACCTCATCCAGCTGCAGACGGACTGGCCGGGGCGGGCGAAGTTCCTCGCCTACTACAACGGGCCGGTGCGCCGCGTGGTGCGCCGGGCGGGGGTCGTCCTCACCGTGTCCGAGACGTCGGCCGAGGCGATCCGAGCCTGGCTGCGGGACGACACCGTGCGTGTCGTCAACGCGGGCAACGGCTGTTCGGCGGTGTTCACGCCCGAGGGGGCGAGCGAGGCGGCATCCGATCCCTATGTCCTCTTCGTCGGGAACACCCGGGCGCACAAGAACCTCGGTGTCGTGCTGCGCGGCGTCGCCGTGGCTCCGGGCGTGCGTCTGCGCACCGTCGTTCCCGAGGGCGAGGCGGACGAGGTGCGGGGTCTGGCCGCGGCGGCAGGGATCTCCTCGCGGGTCGACGTCCTCACGGGGGTGGACGACGAGCGCCTCGCCGAGCTGTACCGCGGTGCGGCGGCGACCGTGATGCCGTCGCTCCTGGAGGGGTTCGGCCTGCCCGCGCTCGAATCAGTGGCGAGCGGAACGCCCGTGATCCACTGGGGCGGATGCCGCGCCGTCGCCGAGATCGTGGCGGGGCGCGGCTGGTCCCTCGGGGATGCGCGCGACGCGCAGGAGTGGGCGGTTGCGATGGTCGAGGCGATCGAGTCGCCCCGGACGGTTTCCGCCCCCGCCGGTGTCTACGACTGGGACCGGACGGCGCGCATCGTGGGCGCGACGCTGCAGGAGGCGCTGGACTGACGTCCGCTCAGTCGGCGAGTCCGGCGAGGAAGGTCGCGAGCTCACCGGCTTTCGCCGCCCAGGTGTGGTTCTCGGCCGCGCGTCGACCAGCCAGGTTGGGGGAGGGACGCCGCAGCGCCGACGTCAACGCGGCATCAGCCGTCTCGGGCGAGTCGTAGGTGTGGATGCCGGCTTCCGTGTCGGCGCGGATGCCGGGGGTCGCCCGGGAGACGACGGCGAGGCCCGCCGCGAGGTACTCGTACAGCTTCATCGGACTGCGGCCCTCGTTGGAGGGATCGTCCGAGAGGGGGAGGAGGCCGACGCGGGCGCCGTGCAGGAGCCGGGGGAGGTCTGCGTACGGCACCGGCCCGATGAGTTCGACGTTGTCCGGCAGCGCGGTGTGCGGTGCGGCGTGTGGGCCGGCGACGGTGAAGCGGATGTCCGGGTGCGCGGTCGCCCACGTCCGCACCTGCTGCCAGTCGAAGCGGGCATCGAGGGCGCCGACGTACACGCACACGGTGGGGCGCGTCTCGGCATCCGTCGTCGCGTCCGTGAAGGCATCGAGGTCGACGCCGTTCTCGATGACGAGCGAGGGGAGGGTGAGGTGGCCGAGGTCGCGCAGGACGGCTCCGGAGGTCGCGACGACGGCATCCGCCGAGGCGAGGATGCGTTCCTGCAGTGCGCGTTTGAGGCCGTCCGGGTAGAGGTCGGTGGGTCGATAGACGAGCGTGTCGCTCAGGCCGCGGACGGTGTCGTCCCACAGCAGCGGCTGATCGATGAGGACCGCGTCGAATCGTGCCTCGATCCCGGCGCGGGTGAGTGCCCGCGCGACGCGGAAGGCCCCCCAGGGGCGGGGGAGGACCGTGCGGGGGACGATATGCGTGACCCCGTCGTCGTCGCGAAACGGATGCCGGGGGACGCTGTCGACGACCGTCTTCGGCACGCGCCCGGTGATCCGGTGCGCGACGGAGATCGGAGTGGACAGGTGCACGACCTCGGCGCCGAGGCGGGCGAGTTCGCGGGCGTAGTGGTGGCTGCCGACGCGGAAGGCGCCGAAGAGATGCGTGTGCGAGAGGAAGAGGACGCGTGCGCCGGTCACGCCCGCACCTTCCGGATCGCGGCGCGGATCTCGCCATCGATCGCCGCGAGTTCGGCGGCGGCGCCGGCGACCTTCTCGGTGACCTCGTCGGCGCGGTCGATCTGCCGCTGCATCCGTTCCTGCATGTCGGCCGCGGTCAGCATCGCCGCGTCGGCGGTGAGATCGGTGAGTCCGATGGTGGCGAAGGCCGCGGTGACCTTGTGGGTCGGGGCGGGGACGAGCTCGAGCGGAGCAGCCCCCGAAAGGGCGGCGAGGACCAGGACGTGCATGCGGTCGCTGATCACCAGGCGCGCGTCGTCGTAGCGCTCGCGCAGACGGGCTTCGTGGGTGACGGGGTCGGTGTCTCCCCATGGCTCGAACGTGCCGACGAGGGCGTCGGCGAGCTCGCGGGCGCGGGTCTCGTCCTCACGGACCTGTACGACGGTGCGGATGCGGAGCCCCTCGGATGCGGCGAACGCGCGCACGGCGCCGCACCAGTCCTCGTTCGGCATCGGCCGCGTCCCGCGCAGGCTGACGACGAGGTCGCGGCGATCCTCCCGGGGGGTACCGGGCCGGATGCCGGCGGCGAAACCGATGTCGGGCACGACACGGCTTCCGCCGGCGAGGGCCGCACTCGCGGCATCCCGCCACAGGGCGAACTGCGACAGTCGGGCTGCCAGCGAGTGGAGGGCCGTGGCGGGTTGGGTGGGCGCGCGGATGCCGCGCGGCGGCCGGACGACCACGCCGCCCTTCAGTCGCACCAGGACGGTCTCGGCGAGGAAGACGAGCTCGCGGAGCACGTTGCCGCGGTCCAGCGGGATCTCGCCTGATTCGAAGACGAGAACCGGATGCCGCGGCGCGGTCGCGATCAGCCAGAGCCACTTCGCGACGCTCCGCTTGGAGCGGAGCACGCGGGTTCCGGTGGGGAGTCCGAGCTGGCGGAGCCAGGTGTCGGGAGCTTCGCCGACGTAGACGACGAGCTCGTCGGAGGTTCCGGCCGCCCACCGGACAGCCTCGCGCCGGATGAGCGCATCGCCGATGTTGCCGGCGGGGCCGGTGGCGGAGATCAGGGTGCGCGTGGGGCGTTGAGCAGAGGGGAGCAGGGGCGTCACACTTTCTCTAGCTGGCCGTCAGACGGTGAAGTCGATCTGATCGAGGCGTGCGCGCCAGGTCTCGACCCAATCCGCCAGAGTCGCCGCTCGCCGGAGAGGCCAGGGAATCGTGCCGCGACCTTCGCGAGCCGCGAATTTGTCGAGGGCACCGGGTATGAACAGGGCGTCGACTTCGGGAACATCCCTGATGTCAGACACGAGGGATCGGGCGGAAGTGGCCGAACTGGCGCCACGTTCGACGATGTTGCCGTTCGACGTGTGCGTCTCATCCGCTGTCGACGGGATGGTCGCCAGCGTGCCGTCCAGATGGGCAAGGACATGCCGCCGCAGATCACGGTCGTCAGGGGGAAGCGGCGGGACGGCCAGGACGACTCTGACGACTTCGGGATCGATCAGGGGCGTGATCACACGCAGTTCTGGTCCGAACACGCGGAATGGGGCGGAGGCGATGCTTCTCCGAGTGCGTGTGAGGAGGCGCAAAGCGGTCTCGGCGAAGGGATGCTCCTGCCACGTCTGCATCTCTGCGCGCCAAGCGTGATGAGCTTGCCGTTCCCACTTCTGTGAAGCGTCGGCGACGAACAGCTCGCTTTTGCGGAAACCGAGGCCCCCCAGTGCGTTCCAGACCGAGCCCAGGACATCGCCTGCGTGATCGTCGGGGGGAGCGCCGTGGTACTTCATGAGGACGTCGCCGCCGAGGCCGTCGACCAGAGTGCTACCGGGGCTGTTGCTCCGAATCGCTGCGGCGAGGGGGGCGAACCAGTTGTGCATCGGCGTCGCATGCTCCAAGCGAGCCGCTGTGGTGCGACGCTCACGCACCCAGTCCTCGACACCGTAATCCACTTCGATCCGACGTATCCCCGCACGTTGCGCGACGGTGCGGCTGAGAACGAGGTCGTCCTCGAGTCCGGACTCGTGCGGCGTCGACCATGCGGTGGGCAGGGCAGTGCCCCTTCGCATGAGTGCCGCAACCAGCAACCTCGAATCCAGCCCACCGGAGAGCGTGAGATTGACGAGCTCTCGATCTGGATCCGGCATGGCCGCCTCCAGCGCGTCGGCCACATCCTCAGGACGCGCGTCATACGTTTGCGGATCGAGCCACCGCGGGGTGTGAGTACGCACGGTTGCTCCGTCGATCTCCCACACCAGCTGCTCTCCAGCCGAGAGCCGGGTGATCTCTCGGAAGGGGGTTCTCCCACCCCAGAAGCCGGAGACCACGAGAAACGCGCGCCACGCCTCGATATCCGGAGTGAGCGGGAGCCGACCCAAGCGGGCGAGAGGGCCGATCCGGTTCGCCCAGTAGGTCGTGTCGGCGATCCGCCGGAAGAAGATCTCCTGCGTACCCAACCAATCCGTGTGGACCACCGGGTAGGGCCGAGCGGGCCAAAAGCCCGCGAGACCGAGATCGAAAGAGGCGTGGGACGGATCGCTCGCCGTCGTTCGGCGAGCGACGTATCGACCCCAGGTCCACCCTGCGTCCGTTCGCTCAAGGCCCGCAGAGGTCGAAGCCGCGAACTTCGCTCGGTCATCGTCGTGCAGGACCGAGACAGGAGCCGGCGCGCCGGACACCAGGGACGCGAAGAGCTGATCGTGGTCTGGCCCGAACGCCCCGCACACAAAGGGTTGCGAGATGAACTCTTCGAACGGGGGCTCCAACGTCATCACATGTCCCCCGTTTCCGCCGGCAAAGCCGGAGGAGCGGCTGGTCCGCTCGAGGTGCTCATCGGGATCGCTTCCCCTCGTCGATCGAGGTCTGGAGCAGGGCCTGGATGGCGGCGAGCTGATCATTCAGCGTCGACTGGTTGCGCAGCAACTGATCATGTTGCTTGAGGCTGACATCGTAGTTGTGTCGAGCGAAGAAGCTCACCTGATGCGTCGATGCTGGCAGAAGCCGACCCAGGAAGCGCCTGAACCCAGTCCGCGCGACCGAGGGCGCGGCGGTCTTCAGTGGCTTAACTGAGACCTTGCGCGATGTGATCTGGGTCATTTGCTCGATCTGTGCCCGCAGCGCGATGTTCTCGTTCTTCGACTCCTCGAGAGCCTCGTTGGCGCGTGCCAGTCCGCGACGGGCGCGATTGTAATCCTCCCGCGCGCGAGCGATCGCGCGCCGCTCTCTGTTGATGAGGCGTTCGAGGAACAGTACGTTCTGGTGGAACAGCAGACGCGTCTCCGCTGCGCCCGGCGCATCGGACTCCTCGCTCCGCAGGCGCCCGCGAACCAGGTTGGCGTACAGCTCGTCATAGTCGTGAGACGTCGCGCGCATGGCGGCGATCGAGGACGCGGACGACCTCCGCCGATACTCCTCGGAGTTTCCGGCGAGTGCAGCGATCTCGACTGCCGCAGCTCTGCGGTCTCCCTGCGGCACTTGGATCATTCCTTCATTGCCGTCGGTCGTCGCGAGCCAGGGGAGCTCGTACATCACGATGGGCAGCCCCATCGCTTGTGCCTCGACAAGCGCGAGCGGGTAACCCTCGATGATGCTCGTGCTGACGAAGATGTGGGCGCTCGCCGTCGCTTCCAACAACTCACTCCCGCGCAGCGGGCCAACCAACTCCACGTGCTCGCTCAGGCCGCGGCTGCGCGCGAGGTCCGCCAGGTCGGTCTGCTTGAGGTCGGGCCCGTCGGGCCCGATGATCTTGATCCGACTCGCGACCCTCATCTCGTCGAGGACCGCCGCGATTTCGATGATCTCTCTCACCTGTTTGGTCGACTGCTGGAGGCGGCCCCACCAGATCAGCTCGACGACCTCGTCGGGAGCGGTGCGGGCTTCGGTGCGCGGCGCGAGGTCATCGAGGAGCGGCGATGGCGGATTCGGGAGGTACACGACGTTGGGGAAACCGCGGAGCTTCCAGTACGCCACGTCCGAGAGTGACAGCACGACAACGGTCGAGAGGATCTGCATGTGTCGATCGAGGAAAGACAGGCGAGTGGAGCCGTCGACGATCGGCCGCAGCGCAAAGTTGTGAAGCCACCCGATCGTCGGGATGTTGCGGTTCGCGGCGATCAGGGCGAAGAAGGGCCACCTCTCGTTGTAGAAGACGTAATGATCGACGACGACGTCGGCAGCGGTGTCTTCGCAGAAGACCGCGAAGGCGCGGAGGCGACTCGAGAAGGTGTCGCCCACCAGTCTGTGCACCTGCACGCCGGGGGGAAGGACGAAGTCCGACTCGATGGAGCTTTCGATCGCGATCGTGACCCTGAAGCCCGCCTGCGCGAGATGGCGTGCCTGCGCGACGACCACTCCCTGCGCACCACCGGTGCCGAGATTGGTCGCGCGGATGACGACGTGACGTGGAGACCGACCCTGCAGGTCCGGAACTCGGAAGAGTTCGGTGAGGATCGGGAGCGCTTGCTTGCAGTAGTCAGCCGCGGCCATCACCACATCGTCGGCGCCGGTTTTCGCGATGAGTGCCTCGATACTGGATTCCCGCAGTGTGCTGTCCGGGATCTGGTACGCGTAATCGAGGACGCGTCCGACGATGCTCAGGCGAGCCGATTCATACGTGTCCCTGAAGGACTGCGGATCATGGCGTCGCGAGGATTCGAGCTCGACGGCGCGACGGATCGCCTCGATGGAATCGATCGCGGAGCTCATGAACGCGAACTGTTCTTCGCTGGCGACGGTGTGCCCGCTTCCGCCTCGCTTGAAGAAGTACCTGTACAGCTTCGAGGGCGTTGACACCAGCTTCCGAGCTCTGGCCAGCGCGAGGAAGGCGAGGGGAAGGTCGTTCGCGCGCGGGAGCTGCAGATCCGGAGGGAGCGAGTCATAGGCGCCCGTGAGCAGCTGCCTGTCGAAGAGGTAGCGCCAGAGCTGACCCTGTGCCGTCGATCCTACGGGAAACAGATTCAGAACGATGTCGTCCCCCATCAGGACGTCATGCTGCGGTTGCATTGCTCGTTCGAAGCCGCCGCCGCTGGTCCCATCCGGCTTCACAACTGTGCAGCCGAAGGCCACGACATCGGCATCATTGGCATCGGCCTGAGCCAGGGACTCGGCTGCAGCCTCACGTTCGAGCTCATCGTCGCCATCGAGGAAGAGGACTCGTGGCGCGCGGGCCGCCAGCACTCCGACTCGTCTCGCCTGAAACGCTGTCTGGTTCTCCTCCTGCCGGATCAGTCGAACTCGTGCATCGCGCTTCTGGAGCTCCTCTACCAGCTGCGCCGTGCCGTCGGACGATGCGTCATCTACGGCGATCACCTCGATCTCGCGGACCGATTGTGCCAGGCAGCTCTCGATAGCGGCTTCGACGTGGTCAGCGTCGTTGAAGAGCGGGATGATTATGGAGACCCGAGGTTTCATCTGGTCGCTTTCGGATGTCGTGAGCGCTCGTCGCGCTCGTGTGGATTCATCGAGTTCGTCGGTCGGCTTCGTCGGCGAAAGGGACGCCGCGTTGGCGGAGGGTATCGATCACTCGTCTGCGATCGTCGGCTCCCAGTTTGGCGAGCTGTCTCTCAGCTCCCCGGAACGTGTGCGCGACGATGTCCGTCAGTGCGCGCCTATCCCGGCGTGAAACGGCAGAGCTCACAGCCTCTAGAGCTCCGAGCATGTGTGCGTGCGCGATCAAGTACCCCTCGACGGAGCGCGTCGTGTTGAGCGCGGTGATCGTCGATCCCGGTCTCAACCTACGCGCATAAACCTGGGTGCGAGTGTGAGCCACCCGCTCCGCGGAGAGCAGCAGATCGAAGGTGAAGGGGTTGTCCTGGTGGACGATGCCTGGAATGAACCGCGCCCCGGAATGCACGAGGTGAGCGCGGTTGGAGAGGTAGAGGCCGACATGGGGCTTGTAGTCGCCTCGCCGCCGCATCCGCGCAGCAACGCGCAAGCCGGGACGAACCCGCCGGTAGGAGGATGTGCGGTCGTAGTACGTCGAGTACCACGACCAGAGAGCGTCGTCGATGTCTCCGTCGCGGGTGGCCATGCCGTCGAACAGGAGGACATCGAGACTGCCGCTGTCCGCGCGCGCGACGAGTTCGCTAGCAACATCGGATACCCAGTAATCGTCACTGTCGACGAAAGCGATGTACCGGCCGCGCGACGCATCGAGGCCCCTGTTGCGAGCCACCGACTGTCCCGCGTTGGGCTGACGCAGGATTGTCACCCTCTCGTCGGTCTCCCGGATGCGCTCGACTATCGCGAGGCTGTCGTCTGTGGACCCGTCGTCGACGCAGACCACCTCGAGGCTGGTCGCGGTCTGGGTCAGCAGACTCTGCACGCATTGTCCGACCCACGGTGCCGCATTGTAGAGCGGGACGACGAATGAGATGTCGGGGTCCGCCGTCACCCTGACCGTCGCCTCCACGCGGCGATCCCGCTCCGCTTGATGAGCCTGCGGGCAGCCCGTGGGAGGAATGTGACGATCCTGCCGATCCGGAACGAGGCGCCCTTCTCGATCTGATCGAGCTTGCGCCGTACGCGTTCGCCCTCCCTGGATGCGTTGCGCGTGCGTCGCATGTATCGCGCATTTCGTTCCGAGAAGCGCACCATCCACGCGAGCAGCAGTTTCGCGTCGTCGACCGACGGCTCCGGAGAGAACTCGCGCCCCAACTGCTCCTCGATCAGGTCGACCACGAGGGCGCCGACATCGAGCGACGCCACCTTTTGTGCGAAGGAAACGCTCGATTCGGACAGGGCGGCGTAACCCCCCGGCGTGGCTGCGATCGTTGCGATCTCGGCTGCGATGCCGTCGCGGTCGTCCTGCGGGACGGTGAGGACCCCAGGGCTATCGCGAGTGTGCGAGATCCAAGGCAAGTCGTACATGACGACGGGCAACCCGAGAGCTTGCGCTTCCAACAAGGTCAGCGGCGAGCCTTCGATCGCACTCGTGAGGACCATGATGTGAGCGGACGAGAGAATGGTCGAGAGCTCAGTCGGCGTTTGATCGCCCAGCAGACGGATCCGGTCGCCGATGTTGCGCTTCTGCGCGTACTCCAGGACCGACCTGCTGGGCAAGGCAGCGGAGTCCGGTCCGATGAGCGTCAGGGTGAAATCGACTCCTCGCGCCGACAGCCGCTCGCCGACTTCGATGAGGTGCAGCACCTGTTTGGTCGTCGGATCGAATCTTCCCCACCACACCAGCTGAATCGGTCCCTCCGAATAGCTGCGGGATGGGGGTGCCTCCAAAGCTTCGCGAGCAAGGCGGGAGAGTGGATTCGGCAAGTACACGACATTCTCGAGTCCGCGCAGCTTCCAGAAAGCCACGTCCGTCGATGACAGGGTCACCACCTTCGCGAGGATCCCGAGATGCTGGGAAAGGAATTCGATGCGCGTCGTGCCATCGAAGACCGGGCGCAGAGCGAAGTTGTGCAGCCATCCATAGGTCGGTATGCCCAGGGACCGCGCCATGAGAACGAACCACGGCCAGTTCTCGTTGTAAAGGATGTGGTGATCCAGGATCGCGTCGACGTCGAGTTCCGTGCACATCTGTCGCCATTGGGCGACGCGGTCGGCGAGAAGTGTGCCGCCCACGACTACGCGGGAAACGCCCGGGGGGAGTTCCATCTCATTCTCGGCCTCGCGCATCAGCGCGATCGTGACCCGATAACCCGCCCGGGCGAGTGCGCCGGCATGCTCGATGAGCACCCCCTGCAGACCGCCCGTCCCGAGG
Organism: Microbacterium oleivorans; assembly: GCF_023715745.1. GTDB lineage: Bacteria > Actinomycetota > Actinomycetes > Actinomycetales > Microbacteriaceae > Microbacterium > Microbacterium oleivorans_D. The sequence continues at coordinate 211,783 of NZ_JAMBOV010000004.1, forward strand.
TGCGCCGTGGTGAGGAGCACGTGGTCGATTTTCCGCCGGGGTGCGGGCGTCGAAGCCGCGCGAGTCGTAAGGAGAGCGAGTGTCTCGGGCGCGAACTCGAGTGCAGCTTCGATCATCGTCTGCTCGCCGGTCTGTTCGGCCAGTCGATCGACGCACGTGCGCCGGAGTTCGCGGTCGGTGATCGCGGCGCACGTCCGCAACAGACTGCCCATGAGGTAGCGGCGCGCCGAGCGGTAACTCTGCAGCAGGGTGTCGGGCTCCCCGTGCGTTGCCGCGACGCGAATGACCTCATCCTCAGCAGCCGTGATCGGACGCAAGCCGCTGGAGAGGAACTCGAAATGGCCTACATCCGCTATGGCGTGCCCGCTCGTCCCGCGCCGGAAATGGTAGAGGTAGAGAGGCTGCTTCACGGACGTGTAGGTCTGCGCGGCGGCGATGGCGAGGAAGGCGATCGGGAGGTCGTTCGCGCGGTAGAACTTGGCATCTTCGGGCATGCCGGCGTACGCCGATTCCAGGAGGTGTCGGCGGTAGAGGTATCGCCACAGGTGTCCATTCGCCGGCTTACCGGGAGGAAAGAGAGACGGGACGATCGCCGGCGCCCGGAGTTCGGCGAATTGCGGCTGAAGCGCCGCCTGGAAGCGCGCGGGGAAGTTCTGCGCGTCCGCGACGATCTGCACACCGATCCCGACAAGGTCGGCGCCCGTTCGTTCCGCCGTTGCGACGCTCGTCGCGACCGCCTCGCCGGCGAGTTCGTCGTCCCCGTCGAGGAAGAGTATGTATCGGCCCGTCGCTGCCTGGATACCGACCCGGCGGGCCTGGAATGCAGAAGCGTTCTCGGGCTGCTCGATGAGGCGGATGCGGGCGTCCCGATCGCGGTATTCCTTCACGATCACCGGCGTCGCATCGGTGGACGCGTCGTCGACGCAGATCACCTCGAAGTCTCCGGATGTCTGACGTAGACAGCTGTCCAATGCAGCTGCGACATGCTCTTCGTCGTTGAACAGCGGGACGATGATCGAGACCAGGGGGGCGGTTGACATGCGCGATATCTCCGGTTCGTCTGTCTCAAAACGGGGGCACTGCCGATGGTCGCCCCGGGCCGAGCCTAGTCTGTCGTCTCCTCGGCCCCGCCGGACGTGCCGCCCGCCCCGGTGAGCTCTCTCGGATCACGACAGATTGCTGATTCGCCACCCCACGACCTGCTTCTGAGCAACGTTTGCCGCGTCCTCGACCGCGATGCGCGATGCGCGATGCTGCTCGGGGACGCTGAAGTCGGTGTCGCCGTCAGGGATGAACGGAGATCCGAGCGCTACCAGCGAGCCGTGCTTCGTGTCGTAGTAGGAGGAACCTGACCAGAAGACGCCGGTCGCCCCGGCCCGCGCTGCCATCAGATGGGGGTGGAAGCGTTCCGTGATCATGACATCCCGCGCACCGAGGCGGGGGGTGTCGAGAAGCTGCCGGACTCCGGCTACTTCGAAGAACGGATATTTCTTCGCGAGCTTCGCGTATGCCACGGTGTCAGCCGGCTTGCACGCCCAGAAGATGTGACGATCGAACGCGCCCACGAATTCGGGCGACATCCGTTCGATCATTCCCTCTCCGGCCTTGTCGTCACGCAAGGACACGTGAAGGGTTCTGCGGTTCGATTCGTGGGGGGGAACGGGGTAGAGGAACGCGTCATCGAGTCCCTGGATGATCTTCTCGCGACGGGCTCCGGTGAGGTTGCGCTGAAGATACTCGTACGAGAACTCGTCTCTGACCTCGATCAGTTCGAAGGAGTCGACGACCTGGTCGAGCAGACGCCGCTGTTCTGCGTTCGGGTCGCTCAACGGACCCAGTCCTAGCCCCGTGGCGACCACATGAGTTCCCGAAGCCGTGTGGGCGGCGGCCGCGAGGCCGAGGACGAATGCGTGACTGGGCCACTTCTGGTTGATGTAACCGCCGCCGTGGATGTGCATGACCGCGGCGGACTTCGCCTGCTCGAATGCCGACTTCACGGAGCGCGTATCACTGCGGCCTGACGTCAGACCGCCGTCGAGGGCGCCCCAGAATCCTGCCTCCCGGAAGGCAAGGCGTGCGTTGCGCACGTTGTGCGACCATTTGGCGCGAGGGAAAGAGTCGCTGAACGTGCTCTGCAGCACTCGAGAGCGGTAGCCCTCGACGATGAGGTCATGGGTGGCGGCCGTGGAATGAGAACCGTGCCAGGTGAGCCAGTTACGAATGATGAGCTCATCCCCGTAATTCGGGATCCCACCTCCGCCGACGAGCAATAGCATGTGTCTCCTTCAGTGCAGCGCGCACGGACCGTGGGCGGGTTTCAGCATATCGATGTCGTTCGGGCGCCAAGAGTCGCAGCCGGGCGGCCCCGAAGCGCCGCGGTATGATCAGGGACGCGCGCGTTCATGGGAACTGTGGAACGCGCCATGTCCGGGCGTGGAAGAAGGAGAGGGTACGTGGTACGTGCGCTTTCCGATTTCGACGCTGACGGGCTGACCCTCGTCGGGCAGCGCCCGCCGTTCCTCGCCTATCTCAGGGAGGCGTGGCGCCGCAGGTCCTTCGCCTTCACCCTCGCGAGCCACCGTCTCGTAGGGAGCCTGCTTCCGAACCGTCTGGGCGTCCTGTGGATCGTCATCAAGCCGTTGGCGCTGGCCATCATCTACGGCACGATCTTCCACTTCGTCCTCTCGGGTGCGGCTCGGCCGGCGGATTTCGTTCCGTTCTTGATCGTCGGAGTCTTCATCTTCGAGTTCTTCACGGGCTCATTCGGAGCCGGGGCCAAATCGATCACTGGGAACGCGAAGCTCGTGCAGAGCATCGGCTTTCCCAGGATCCTGCTCCCGGTTGCTGTTGTCATTGAGCAGGCGCTGCGCATCATTCCGGTGATGGTGCTCCTCGGGATCCTCTTGATCGTGCTGGGGGTTCCACCCCGACCATCGTGGCTTCTCCTCGTTCCGATCATGTTCACGATGGGCATCTTCAACCTCGGAGTGGCGATGATCGTCGCGCGACTCTCCGTCCATGCGAGGGACGTCCAGCAGCTGATCCCCATCATCAATCGGGTGCTCTTCTACGTCAGTGGGATCTTCTTCGACGTGGATGGAGCACTGGCAGACGCGCCCGTTCTCCTCACCATTGCCCACCTGGTGCCCACATACGACTTCATCGCCATTGCGCGGGCGGTGCTCCTGGACTCGCACGATGCGCCGCTTCTCGCGTGGATCGCTGCTCCGGCCTGGGCGATCGTGACGTTGATCGTCGGGGCGGTGTACTTCTGGCAGGCGGAGGCTAGGTACGGGCTCAGTGAGTAGTTCCACAATGCCCGGCCACGTCGCTGCGGACGACCAGGGGCGCGAACCGCGACCGATGATGGTCGCGGACGATGCTCACGTCACGTATCGCGTTCACGCGTCGGGCAAGCGAGTCGGACCCAGGGAGAGCCTCCTCAGCCTCAGTGCAGCCCGCGGCGGCCGGGAGTTGAAGGCTGTGCACGCCCTGCGTGGAGTCACCTTCACAGCCCGCGAGGGCGAGACGATCGGTGTCATCGGGCACAACGGCTCGGGGAAGTCGACGCTCTTCAAGGCGATGAGCGGGCTTATTCCGACGTCCGAGGGTCGGATCTGGGCGAGAGACCGGCCGGTTCTCCTCGGCGTCAACGCTGCACTGGTCCCCGAGCTGTCAGGCGAGGACAACATCAAGCTCGGCCTTCTCGCGATGGGATTCAGCAAGGCCGAAGCCGCTGAACACGTCGATGAGATCGCGGACTTCGCGGAGCTGAACGAGTTCATCCACCACCCCATGCGCACGTATTCCTCCGGAATGGGCGCGCGGTTGCGCTTTGCCATCGCATCAGCGAAGACGCACTCCATCCTCCTCATCGATGAGGCCCTTGCTGTCGGTGACCGAAAGTTCCGCACGAAGAGCGAGCAGCGCATCCGGAACCTGCGGGACAGTGCCGGGCTCGTCATGATCGTGAGCCATTCCGTCAGCTCGCTCAGGGATTCCTGCGAACGCGTCCTCTGGATCCATAAGGGGGAGCTCCGCGCCGATGGCCCAGCAGGGCCGGTGATCCGGGACTACATCAAGTGGACGAAGGACCCACAGAGTTTCGCGGTGGGCGGCACACACATGGTGAAGCCGAACCCTCGCCCTTCGACTGAGCGCACACCCGGCCCCGCGGGGGCGGCTGCTGTGTCCGTTGACCCTTCGCGTCGAGGCGGCGGGTCGTCTTCCAGCGGCATCGAGGAGATCTTCGGAGGCCTCATCGAACCGGCCGGCGTCGTGTCTTCAGCGCCCGCCACGGAGAGCTCACGGACCATCGCGCGCCGAGAGCGCTACAGGCAGACGGTGCGTGCGCGTAAGCGCCGGGGCGTTGTCGCCGTCGTCGCGACCATCGCGACCCTGCTGGTGGCTGCCGCGGCGGGTGCGGCTATCGCGCTGCTCTCGAGCGCTCCTGAGCCGGCGAGCACGCCCGCGGCGTCCGTGGCGACGGACGACCCTACGATGACCGCGCCGACGATCGGCGTTTTCGCGGCTGCGGAGCCCACGACCACGTGCGACGGCGATGCGAGCGAATCCACCGTTGAGCTGTCCTGGACGGTGTCCGACGCCGTCGACATAGCCCTTGCATCCGCGACGGCGCGGGTCGACGCGTTGGAATCTCCCACGGTGAGAGATCTGCCGCTTCGGAGCGAGGCTCAGACGGTGGCGTACCCGTGCACACAGGCTTCGCGCACGTACACGCTCACCGCACAGGGCGCGGACGGTACTCGGGCGAGCGCCTCCGTGGTCGTCGAGCGGGTGTCCGGGGGGTCGGATGCGTCCGAGGACGTCGAGACCAACTCGCCTGACGCGCCCGTCAGCGGAACCGTGCCGCCGCAGTCGGACACGGTGCAAGATTCCGTGGATTCGTCCGATCCGCAACCCGCTCCCTCGGCCCAGCCGTCTTCCACCGCGCCGGCGCCGGACCCGCAGCCGACCGAGGTGCCTGCCCCGCAACCCACGGGCGAGCCGGCGCCTGAGCCGACCGTGGATCCGGAGCCCGTCGTGACGCCCGATCCTCTGCCCACGATCGACCTCCCACTGCCCGGCTCATCTGAGCCGACTGGCTGAGCTGGTCGTCGCCGTCAGCCGCTGATACCCAGTCCTTTCTTCAACCGGTGGGCGAGGGGGCGAAGTGCGGGGAACGTTTCCAGCGCGCGGCGTCCGAGCGGGGCGACTGCTCGCCACAGTCGCGCGCCGACCCAGGAGTCCTCAGCCGGACGCGAAACGCCCGCGGCAGCACCCGCCTCCGCGTAGAAGCGGAAGAGGCCGAGAAGCGTCTGCGCGTCGTCGATCGTCGGCTCCGGCGTGAAGTCCGGTGTCACGGTTCCGCTGATGACGTCCCGGGTGAGCTGCGCGACGTCGAAGGCACCGGCGCGCTGGGCCGCGGCCAGCGATCCCCGCGACAGCCTCTCGTATCGGTGGGGGTCGCTCGTGGCGCGCACGATGGCCGCGGCGAGGCCCGCGGCATCCGATTGTGCCGTCGCGATGATGCCTTCGTTGTCTTGCACGAGGGTGAGCCACGGGAGTTCGTACATGAATACAGGCAGGCCCCGGGACTGCGCTTCCGCAATGGTCAGCTGATACCCCTCGATGATGCTCGTCGACACGAACCCGTGGGCTCGATCGATCGCCGCGAGGAGTTCATGCCCCCGGCGGGGTCCCACGGCTTTCACCTGACGACCGAGCCCCCTTCGCCTCGCCGCCGCATTGAACTTCGCCGCCGTGAAGCCCTCCCAGTCCGGGCCGACCACCGTGAGGGTGAAGTCTTCGCGGTGACGTCGGATGTGGGCGGCCACCTCGATCAACTCGCTGATCCGCTTCGTGCCCTCGTCGAGCCGACCCCACCAGATCAGACGGAGCGGGCCATTGTCGAGGCGCTTCGCCGTGGGTCGGACGGGTTCTGACAGCATCGCGGAGGGGGGATTGGGCACGTACGACGCGTGCGAGACTCCACGCAACTTCAAGTAGGCGACATCCAATGGGGACAGTGTGACGACGTGAGCCAGGACGCCGGCGTTCTCCTCGATGATCCGCAGTCGGTCATCGCGATCCAACAGGGGTCTCGCGACAAAATTGTGCAGCCATCCGATGGTTGCGGCCCCGTGTGCCCGCGCCATCGCCGCGAACTCCGGCCAGTAACGCGTGTACAGCATCTGGTGATCGATCACGAGATCCACCGCGAAGCGGCGACACACCTCGGCCCACGCCTCGAGGCGTCGGGTGAGGTTCCCCTCTGCGAGTTCGACGAACTCGATCCCCGCTGGAACGAGGCTGAGGTCGCTGCCGCCGTTGCGGGCGACGATCACGACCCGGTAACCCGCGTCCAGCAGGTGCCGAGCCTGCGTCGCCAGCACCGCAGCAACTCCGCCGGTCCGCCAGCTCGACGTGGCGAGGAGGATACTGCTCGCGGGGCGCTGATCGAGCGGGACGGGTGACATGTGACGCGCGAGGGCGGAAAGGGATCGGGGCGAGAACGCCGCTGCCGCCGCGAGCAAGTCGTCGTCGGCCACCTTCGATCGCAGGTGGCTTATGGCCGCGTCGACGATGACGGGGTCCGCTCTTTCGATCAGTTGACGACAGACGAAGCCCGTCATCCAAAGTCGGGCAGCGGAGTAGGAGGTGAGTACCGCCTCGGCGTCGCTTGTGGTTACCGAGACTGAGTCCACGGCTTCGCGGATGCTGTCGATCGAGTCGATCGCCGTGGCGTAGAACCGGGCCCGCTCGATCGTGTCGACGTCGTGGCCGCTGCCTCCGCGTCCGAGGTGGTAGCGGTAGAGCTTCTCTTCAATCGACACAAAGCGTTCCGCCAGAGCGGCGACGAGGAACATCAGAGGCAGATCGTTCACTCGGATCAGGACGAGCTGATCGGAAATGTGAGCATAGGCACGTCGGAGCACGTCCGCTCCGAAGAGGTAACGCCAGAGCTGCCCTTGCGCCGGGGCGCCCGGTGGGAACAGTTCCCGCAGGATGTCGCCACCTGTCAGCCGCGCGTGTCGGGGCGCGAGCCGCTTCTCGTACGTACCGCCCGATCGGCCGTGTCGATCGATGACGCTGACGTCGAACTGCACCAGATCGGCATCCGTGGCTGTCATGGCGGCAAGGGAGGACTCCGCCGCGTGTGGAGCCAGCTCGTCGTCGCCGTCCAGGAACAACACGGCTTCTGCACGTGCCGCGAACACACCGCTGCGCCGCGCCTGCAGGGCCGACCGATTTTCCTCGTGACGGATGAGGCGGATGCGACCATCCTTCCGCCGCATCCGCTCGATGACGGCGACCGTGCCGTCGTCGGACGCGTCGTCGACGCAGACGACCTCGATCTCCCGGAGGGTCTGGGCCAGGCAGGATGCGAGGGCCGCCTCGATGGTGCCCTCGTCGTTGTGTACGGGGACGACGATGGAGACGAGAGGCGCAGGTGACATCGCACAGATCATACGGCCCGGCATCCGCGGTCGATTCTGCGCTCGCAGGCTGGTCTGTGATGATGGACGCTCACTTCCCACACCCTCGGAGGGCATCGCCATGCAGATACGCCGGCGAACCATCTACATCGGCGCGGCCATCGTTCTCGTCGGCGCGATCAGCGGGACAGCGGTCGCTCTGACGACCAGTGGGTCGTCGGTACCGCCCGCAGCGCGGCCCGCTCCGTCGGCGTCGACGCCGACGCCGACGCCCACCGTCTCGCCCGAACCGACTCCGGTCTCAGCGCCGCTCTCGGTTCCTGCCGTAGGTCAGCTGGCCTCGTGGAAGCAGGCGCCCAAGACGAAGGTCGCCCGTGTCATCCCCCAGGTGGGACAGGCTGCGGACGGATCGGTCGCCGCCTACATCGATGCCCCTGTCATCGACGGTGAGACCGCGGCACTCGCCGTCGACGCCGCAGTCGTCGCCGGCGCTTCCTACGAGTTCTCCGCGCAGGTGCGGTCGCTGTCGCCTCTCCCTGAGGCGGTGGAGGCCGCCCTCGATGTGGGCGGCCAGCGGATCTCGCTCCCGGATCTGAGCGCGGCATGGTCGACGGTGTCCGGCACGTTCGTCGCACCGAAGGACGCGAAGGTCGCTCAGATCCGCGTCATCCTTGATGGGCCGGTCGCGGGACTGGGCATCGACGACGTCTCCCTCATGGGCGCCGATGGCAAGAATGTGGTCCCCAACCCGTCTTTCGAGAAGGTCGAGGGCAAGGACACCATCGTCAACCGCTCCCTCATCCTGCCCGCCTCGAACCCGATGCTCGCGGTCCGCGCGCCAGCGGGGGACGTGTCGTGGACGGCAACGGATGCCGGTGGCAACGTCGCCGCGAAGGGCACGGTGAAGGCGTCGAACGCACTGGAGGCGGTCCCGCTGACGGGACTGGCGGAGGGTTATTACAGCGTCGCGCTCAAGACGGGCGCGGGGACCGTGAAGACGTTGCTCGGCGTCATCGACTACGAAGGCACGACTATCGCTGCGGACCCCCGTTTCGGAGTCGGGCTGCACGTCGAGAACAGCCTCTACGCCGATGCCGCCGACCTGACAGCCTCGCTGGGCCTCGGCTCGGCACGCAACGACGTGCTGTGGCGCTTCAACGAGACCACCAAGGGCTCATACGACTGGGCCGACCACTACGTGAACGGTTTCGATCGACTTCACGCCCACGGCGTCCACCTCCTCGGCATCGTCAACTACGGCAATGAGCTCTACGGCAACGGCAAAGTGCCCACGAGCAAGGCGGCGATCGCTGCCTACGGTGACTACGCCGCAGCGATCGCGGACCGATTCGATCTCGTGGGCCTGGAGGTCTTCAACGAGTTCAACCACACGCGATTCAACAAGACGGCCTGTGGAACGAAGCCGTCGTGCTACGTGCCGCTTCTCGAATCGGTCCACAGTGCCGTCGACGACGTCGATCCGGATCTCCCGATCATCGCCGGATCGACGGCGCGCTACGACGCCCCGTGGTTCGACGGACTATGGAGCGCCGGCGGTATGAAGTACGCAGACGCGATGAGCTTCCACCCTTACGAGGTCACGAGCGATCCTGAATCGCTCGCCGACGTCATCGCCGAGGCGAACCGCAGCATGAAGGAGAACGGTAAGACGACCCGGCCGGTCTGGATCACCGAGCTCGGCAGCTCCTCGAAGACCGGTGGACGGAGCGTCTCGGCTCAGGCCGATTACCTCGTCCGAACCTCCATCACGGCGCTCGCGAGTGGGGCGGAGAAGTTCTTCTGGTACGACCTGATCAACGATGACCCGGACCCGGCCAAGCACGAAGGCAATTTCGGCATGTACTACCAGAAGGCGTCCGGCGTGGCTGCCTTCCAGCCGAAGCCCGTCGGGTACGCGCAGGCTCTCGTGATCGCCCGCCTCGGTGGCCGGAGCCTCGCCTCCGACGAGACGGCGGAGGGTGTCCACTCCATTCGGTTCGGCGATGAGGAGGACGCCGTTCGTGTCGTCTGGGCGCCGAAGGGCGAGGCGGAGATGTCCGTCCGCAGCGACGTCGCTGTGACGGTGACGACGATGAACGGCGCCGCGAAGACCATCGAGCCCGTCGACGGCGTGGCGACGATTCCGGTGACCGTTCGTCCGCAGTTCGTCGAGAGTGCCGTAGGGGCCGCCACACCGAGTCCCACAACGACGGTCTCCCAGACACCCGCTGGTTAGGATGTGACCCATGCCTCCCGAGACCCGACGGGCCGCCCGTGAAGCGGCCGAGCGGGCCGCGACCGGACGTTCCGCCGCGCCCGACGACTCCGATGACGCGACCCCGAGGACCTCGCGAGGTCGCATCGTCGGACGCGTGATCCTGATCGTCGTCATCCTCCTCCTCGCTCTCGCAGTATGGCTGGTGATCAAGGTCGTGATCGCGAAGAACGGTCTCGAGTCGGCTCAGGCGGCCGTCAGCTCCATCCAGGACGGCGGCAGCGTCTCCGATGCGATCCCGGAGCTGTCCTCGGGGGCTGCGGATGCCGCTGGTGCTGCGGCTGACCCGGTGTGGCGCATGGCGGAGCTCATCCCGGGCGCGGGTGACAATCTTCGCGGCGTTCGCCTGGCGGCCGAGACCCTGGACGTGTTCGCGAACGACGTCGGCGGTCCGGTGTTCGAGATGCAGGAGGACGGCCAGGGCAAGATCCTCGCCCGCGCGCTGCCCCTGATCGAGGCCGCCGCCCCGGAGATCTCGAAGCTGAGCTCCGAGCTGAAGGATGTCGCGGCATCCGACGCCCTCATCGGTCCCGTCCGTTCGGGCGTCGATCAGGTCTCCGACGTCGCCGGAGCCGCAGGACCGATGTTCACGCTTCTGCCGAAGCTCCTCGGCGCGGACGAGAAGCAGAACTACCTCCTGGTCTTCCAGAACAACGCCGAGGCGCTGCCGCTCGGCGGCAGCTCTGCGTCGCAGACGCTCATTACGGCCGATAACGGCGACCTCGAGATCGCGGGGCAGGCCAGCAGCGCCTCATTCGTCGAGGGCGAGGCCCTCGATCTCGACATCTCGGAGTCTGCCAAGGCCCTCTACGGCAGCAGGTACGGCAGCTATATCAACCTGGCTCCGTCCCAGCCGGACTGGCCGGGAGTTGCCGAGATGGTGAAAGCCTTCTGGAACCGTGACATCGACGACACGCACATCGACGGCGTGATCTCGGTGGATCCGATCGCGCTTCAGCGCATCCTCCTCGCCACCGGCCCCATCGAGCTCGACGGGAAGACGCTCGACAACACGAACGCCGTCACGACGCTGCTCAGCGACGTCTACCGGTGGTGGGACCCCTACACCGACCCGGATCTGAAGTCGGACGCCTTCTTCGCCGGCGTCGCGAGTGCGGTCTTTGAGAAGATCGCCGGCGGCGACTTCAACATCAAGGACATGTTCTGGGCCATCGGCGAAAGCATCGACGCCGGCAGCATCCTGGCCTGGAGTGAGGACCCGGACACCCAGAAGATGATCTCGGCGTCGGGTCGACTGTCCGGCATCCTGCCCACCGACAATGCTGAGGAGACCGTGAACGGCGTGTTCTTCCGCAACGTGTCGGCGTCGAAGATCGACTACTACACGAAGACTGCAGTCGAATCCACGATGTCCTGCGCCGATGGCGTCACGACCCTGACCACGACCGCGACGGTCTCGCTCGACATCAGCCAGGCGGACGCCGAGGAGCTCCCGCGGTATGTCCAGAGCCGCAGCCAGCGCGCCGCGTACTTCGGGACCCAGGTCTACATGTACGCGCCGCCGGGAATGGAGCTCGCCTCCGCCGAGACCACCGGTGGTGCTTCCGCATTCCGCACGGGCAACGTGGACCTCGGACGCGTCGTCGAGCCCTTCCAGGCGCGGCTCCGCCCTGACGGCAGCTTCAGCGTCACCGCGACGTTCACCGGGACCGGGGAATTCGGTCCGCTGTCGCTGTGGACGACGCCCATGATCAATGAGACGAAGACGACCGTCACCGACACGTGCCATTGATCCAACGCCTGGCCGAATGTGCCCGGTTTGGTAGCATCCTGGGGGAATCTGCAGCACACGTCGTCGAAGGCGCGACTTCCCGCGCTGAGGGGCGCGACCTGGCTGCAACGTCGACAGGAAGGCTGACCTCCGTGATCCGATCCGCGCTGCGGCCGCTGTCGGCTCGGTCGACGGCAGCCTCCGCGGAGTCGGCTGAGGCGGGCGCGTGCTGAGGCGGACGGCTGCGACTCGGCCAGCACCGCGCGTCCGTCGCTCGGATCGACGGGTCAATCGCGCGCCCGTCGTCGTCCCGGCCCGTCGCTCCTCGCGGGACTGGCCGGCACGATTCGCCGGGCGCCTCGTCTACAGCGACATCCTCGTCGTCGCGGTCGTCCTCATCGGCTTCTTCACCCTGGTTCTGCCCGATGAGCGGCGCGACGTCACCTGGGACGGCGGGCCACGCATCCCCTATGTCGCGGCGCTGATCCTCCTCGGCCTCGTCTGGCTCATCGCGCTGGGTGTCTTCGAGACGCGCGATCGCAACATCGTCGGCGCGGGTGAGCAGGAGTACCGCCGGATCGTCAACGCGACGGTTGCCGTGTTCGCGCTGTTCGTCGCGGTCGCCTTCTTCCTGCGCATCGAGGTGTCGCGCAGCCTCTTCCTCGTCGCCATGCCGGTGGGTCTGGTCGCGCTGATCTTCAGCCGGTGGCTCTGGCGCCTGTGGCTTCGCGGCCAGCAGCGTCGCTCGAAGTACGTCTACCGTGCCCTCGTGCTGGGCGAGCCGGCGAAGGTCGGCTCCATCATCCGCGCCATCCGCCGAGCTGAGGCGTCCGGCTTCGACATCGTGGGTGTCGTGACAGACGTCCGTGGCCGTCAGGTCATCAGCGACGTCCCGGTCGTCGGCGGATTCGCCTACGCGGTCGAGGCGATGGACGCCACCGACGCCGACACCATCATCATCGCCGGCGCCGACGAGGTGCACCCCGAGATGATGCGTCAGCTCGGCTGGGACGTGGCGGACCGCAACGGCAACCTCGTCGTCGCACCCGCGCTGACCGACGTGGCGGGTCCCCGCATCCACTCCCGTCCCGCGGCGGGCCTGCCGCTCGTGCACGTCGAGTTCCCCCGGCTCGACGGCGTGCGCCGGTTCGTGAAGCGCACGTTCGATCTGTTCGGCTCCCTCGTGCTCATCGTGGTGTTCTCGCCGGTGATGCTGGCCACCGCGATCGCCATCCGCGTCGAGACGCCCGGCCGCGTGATCTACCGTCAGCCGCGGGTCGGGCTCGGCGGAGACGAGTTCGGCATGCTGAAGTTCCGCTCGATGGTGGCGGATGCCGACGACCAGCTCGCGAGCCTGCTCGATCTGCAGGGGACCAGCGACAGCCCGCTCTTCAAGGTGGCCGACGACCCGCGCATCACGAAGGTCGGGCGGGTCATCCGCAAGCACTCGATCGACGAGCTGCCGCAGCTGTTCAACGTCCTCGTGGGGACCATGAGCCTCGTCGGCCCGCGGCCCCAGCGCGCGGCGGAGGTGGCCCTCTACGACGACGCCGCCCACCGTCGGCTGCGTGTGAAGCCGGGGATGAGCGGGCTCTGGCAGGTGAGTGGGCGCTCCACATTGTCGTGGGAGGACGCCCTGCGCCTCGACCTCTACTACGTCGAGAACTGGTCGTTCATGCAGGACGTCCAGATCCTGTTCCGCACTCTGAGCGCCGTCGTGGCCCCCGGCCGCACAGCTCACTGAGGCCGACGGGGGAACGTACTCCCGGGCGCGACACGCCCGGGTTTGCGACACGCCCGAACGGCACGTAGACTGTACAGGTTCCACATTCCTGCGCTGTGCGCGGGATCACTGCCAGGGCAGTGCATAGGCCGAAAGCCTAGGCCGCGGGCAGCAGAACATCACATCCCCACACCCCGATCCGGAAACGGATCCGCACGCGTGCGTGCGAAGGGGAGCGGATGCCGCAGGTCTCCTGCGGACTGACATCAGAACAGCGGTGACGGATTCCTCGCCTTCGGGCGGGGAGAAGTGCCCGGCGCGCAAGCGCCCCGTGCGTCCAATGCCCCCGAGGTACGACGCGAGAAAGAGAGTGAGCAGACAATGGCGGGACAGAAGATCCGCATTCGCCTGAAGTCGTATGACCACGAGGTCATCGACTCGTCGGCACGCAAAATCGTCGACACCGTGACCCGTGCGGGCGCGACGGTCGTAGGCCCCGTGCCCCTTCCGACCGAGAAGAACGTGATCGCAGTCATCCGTTCGCCCCACAAGTACAAGGACAGCCGCGAGCACTTCGAGATGCGCACCCACAAGCGCCTCATCGACATCATCGACCCGACGCCCAAGGCCGTCGACTCGCTGATGCGTCTCGACCTCCCGGCCGACGTCAACATCGAGATCAAGCTCTGAGGTCGATCATCATGGCTGACATCAACTCCAAGGTTTCCAAGGGCCTGCTGGGCACCAAGCTCGGCATGACCCAGGTCTGGGACGAGAACGGCAAGGTCGTTCCCGTCACCGTCATCGAAGTCGCCCCCAACGTGGTGACCCAGGTGCGCACGCCCGAGCGCGACGGCTACAACGCCGTGCAGATCGCTTACGGCCAGATCGACCCCCGCAAGGTCAACAAGCCCCAGACGGCTCACTTCGAGGCCGCTGGTGTGACCCCGCGTCGCCACCTCACCGAGGTGCGTACGGCGGATGCCGCTGACTACTCACTCGGTCAGGAGCTCACCGTCGACGCGACCTTCGAGGCCGGCCAGCTGGTCGACGTCGTCGGCACCAGCAAGGGCAAGGGCACCGCGGGTGTCATGAAGCGCCACAACTTCAAGGGCGTCTCGGCTTCGCACGGTGCGCACCGCAACCACCGCAAGCCCGGTTCGATCGGCGCATCGTCGACCCCGAGCCGCGTCTTCAAGGGCATGCGCATGGCCGGCCGTATGGGTGGCGAGCGCGTGACCGTCCTCAACCTCACGGTGCACGCCGTCGACGCCGAGAAGGGTCTGCTGCTCGTCAAGGGCGCCGTCCCCGGTGCTCGTGGCCGCATCGTCTACGTCCGCAACGCAGTGAAGGGTGCCTGATCATGGCTGACTCGACTCTCGCGCTCGACGTCGTGAAGGCAGACGGCAAGAAGGCCGGCTCCGTGGAGCTGCCCGCCGCACTGTTCGACGTCAAGACGAACATCCCCCTCATCCACCAGGTCGTCGTCGCGCAGCTCGCGGCGGCTCGCCAGGGCACCCACTCGACCAAGCGTCGCGGTGAGGTCTCCGGTGCCGGCCGCAAGCCCTTCAAGCAGAAGGGCACGGGTAACGCCCGTCAGGGCTCGATCCGCGCGCCGCACATGACCGGTGGTGGCATCGTCCACGGACCGAAGCCGCGCAACTACTCGCAGCGCACCCCCAAGAAGATGGTCGCCGCCGCCCTGCTGGGCGCGCTCAGCGACCGGGCTCGCGGCGGGCGTCTGCACGTCATCGACTCGTTCGGCATCGAGGGCGCGCCGTCGACCAAGGCCGCTGCTGCGGTCCTGGGTCAGCTCGCCCCCACCAAGAACGTCATGGTCGTCATCACCCGTGATGACGAGCTGAGCATCAAGAGCGTCCGCAACCTCGCGTACGTCCACGTGCTCACGTTCGACCAGCTCAACGCCTACGACGTTCTCGTCTCCGACGACATCGTCTTCACCAAGGCGGCCTACGACGCGTTCGTCGCTGCGAAGGCCGGCGCCACCGAGGAGGTCTCGGCATGACCGCCATCAACAAGGACCCGCGCGACATCATCCTGAAGCCGGTCGTCTCCGAGAAGAGCTACGGGCTCATCGACGAGGGCAAGTACACGTTCCTCGTGGACCCGCGCGCCACCAAGACCGAGATCAAGCTCGCCATCGAGAAGATCTTCGGCGTCAAGGTCGCGTCGGTGAACACGCTCAACCGCCCGGGCAAGGCCCGCCGCACCCGCTTCGGCACCGGTAAGCGCAAGGACACCAAGCGCGCCATCGTGAGCCTGAAGTCGGGCACCATCGACATCTTCACGGCCGTCGGCTGACAGCTGGGATAGAGGACTAGAGACATGGCTATTCGCAAGTACAAGCCCACGACCCCGGGTCGTCGCGGTTCGTCGGTCGCCGACTTCGCTGAGATCACGCGGTCGACGCCCGAGAAGTCGCTCCTTCGCCCGCTGGCGAAGACCGGTGGTCGCAACAACCAGGGCCGCATCACGACCCGTCACATCGGTGGTGGCCACAAGCGCCAGTACCGCGTGATCGACTTCCGTCGCAACGACAAGGACGGGATCAACGCCAAGGTCGCTCACATCGAGTACGACCCCAACCGCACCGCGCGCATCGCGCTGCTGCACTACGTCGACGGCGAGAAGCGGTACATCCTCGCCCCGAACAAGCTGTCGCAGGGTGACATCGTCGAGTCGGGTGCCGGCGCCGACATCAAGCCCGGCAACAACCTGCCGCTGCGCAACATCCCGACCGGTACGGTCATCCACGCCATCGAGCTCCGTCCCGGTGGCGGCGCGAAGATGGCGCGCTCGGCCGGTGCGTCCGTCCGCCTCGTGGCGAAGGACGGCCCGTACGCGCAGCTGCGTCTGCCCTCGGGTGAGATCCGCAACGTCGACGCGCGCTGCCGCGCCACCATCGGCGAGGTCGGCAACGCCGAGCAGTCCAACATCAACTGGGGCAAGGCCGGCCGTAACCGCTGGAAGGGCATCCGCCCGACCGTCCGCGGTGTCGCCATGAACCCGGTCGACCACCCGCACGGTGGTGGTGAGGGTAAGACCTCCGGTGGACGTCACCCCGTCACTCCTTGGGGCCAGGCCGAGGGTCGTACCCGGCACCCCAACAAGGAAAGCGACAAGTTGATCGTTCGCCGTCGCAACGCCGGCAAGAAGCGGAAGTAGGAGTAGAGGAAGATGCCTCGCAGCCTTAAGAAGGGCCCCTTCGTCGACGAGCACCTGCTTCGCAAGGTCGTCTCGCAGAACGAAGCCGGTACCAAGAACGTCATCAAGACCTGGTCGCGTCGTTCGATGATCATCCCGGCGATGCTGGGTCACACGATCGCCGTGCACGACGGACGCAAGCACATCCCCGTGTTCGTGTCCGAGACCATGGTCGGTCACAAGCTGGGCGAGTTCGCGCCCACCCGCACCTTCCGCGGCCACGAGAAGGACGACAAGAAGGGCCGTCGCCGCTGACGCGGCGACGCTCTCAGAGAGAGGAAGAGGAGGAGTACAAATGGTGGAATCCATCGCACGCGTGAAGCACATCCGCGTGACCCCTCAGAAGGCTCGTCGTGTCGTCGCGCTCATCAAGGGCAAGCAGGCTCAGGAGGCACTCGCCATCCTGAAGTTCGCTCCCCAGGGTGCCAGCGAGCCCATCTACAAGCTCGTGGCCGCTGCGGTCGCGAACGCTCGTGTGAAGGCCGACAAGGACAACGAGTTCCTGGACGAGCAGGACCTGTACGTGAAGAACGCGTACGTGGACGAGGGCACGACGCTCAAGCGTTTCCAGCCCCGCGCCCAGGGTCGCGCGTTCCAGATCAAGAAGCGCACCAGCCACATCACGGTCGTGCTCTCGACCCCCGAGGTCGCCGAGTCCGCCCCGGCTGCCCAGACCAAGAAGGCGAGCAAGTAATGGGACAGAAGGTCAACCCGTACGGCTTCCGCCTCGGCATCACCACCGACCACGTGTCGCGTTGGTTCTCGGACTCCACCAAGCCCGGGCAGCGCTACGCCGACTATGTGGCGGAGGACGTCAAGATCCGTCGCCTCCTGACGACGTCGCTCGACCGTGCCGGCGTGAGCAACATCGAGATCGAGCGCACGCGTGACCGCGTTCGCGTCGACATCCACACCGCCCGTCCGGGCATCGTGATCGGCCGCCGCGGCGCCGAGGCCGAGCGCATCCGCGCCGACCTCGAGAAGCTCACCGGCAAGCAGATCCAGCTGAACATCCTCGAGGTCAAGAACCCCGAGGCCGACGCTCAGCTGGTCGCGCAGGGCATCGCCGAGCAGCTCTCCGCACGTGTGGCCTTCCGCCGCGCGATGCGCAAGGGCCTGCAGGGTGCGCAGCGCGCCGGTGCCAAGGGCGTCCGCATCCAGGTCTCCGGCCGCCTCGGCGGCGCCGAGATGAGCCGGTCGGAGTTCTACCGTGAAGGCCGTGTGCCCCTGCACACCCTCCGCGCGAACATCGACTACGGCTTCTACGAGGCGAAGACCACCTTCGGCCGCATCGGCGTGAAGGTCTGGATCTACAAGGGCGACCTCACCAACAAGGAGCTCGCTCGCGAGCAGGCCAACGCGCCGAAGTCACGCCGTGACGACCGCGGTGGCGACCGTCGCCGTGGCCCGCGCAGCGAGGCCCCCGTCGCAGAAGGAGCGTCTGCCTGATGCTTATTCCCCGCAAGGTCAAGTACCGCAAGCAGCACCACCCGAAGCGTGACGGCGCCGCCACCGGCGGCACCGCGGTCACGTTCGGTGAGTTCGGCATCCAGGCCCTCACGCCCGCCTACGTGACGAACCGTCAGATCGAGTCCGCTCGTATCGCCATGACGCGTCACATCAAGCGTGGTGGAAAGGTGTGGATCAACATCTACCCCGACCGTCCGCTCACCAAGAAGCCGGCCGAAACCCGCATGGGTTCCGGTAAGGGTTCGCCGGAGTGGTGGGTCGCCAACGTCAAGCCGGGTCGCGTCCTCTTCGAGGTCGCGGGCGTCAACGAGCAGCTCGCTCGCGAGGCCCTGACCCGTGCCATCCACAAGCTGCCGCTCAAGGCACGCATCATCAAGCGCGAGGAGGGCGACGCGTAATGGCCGTCGGCACCAAGACGCTCGCCCCGAGCGAGCTGGACACGTTCGAAGACCAGCGCCTCGTGGAGGAGCTGCGCAAGGCCAAGGAAGAGCTGTTCAACCTGCGCTTCCAGTCGGCCACCGGCCAGCTCGAGAGCCACGGCCGCATCCGTGCGGTCAAGCGCGACATCGCGCGGCTCTACACCGTCATCCGCGAGCGGGAGCTCGGCATCCGTGCCACCCCCGCCCCGGTCGAGACGGCCACCAAGGCGAAGAAGAGCAAGGCCAAGAAGGCGGACGAGTCCGCTGAGGCCGCGAAGGAAGAGGCCGAGTGATGGCTGAGAAGAAGGATGCCGCTGCGGCGCCCGTGGCCGCCGGTCACGAGTCCGCCGAGCACGACGTCCGCGACGTCAACGCCCGTGGGTACCGCAAGGCCCGCCGTGGCTACGTCGTCAGCGACAAGATGGACAAGACGATCGTCGTCGAGGTCGAGGACCGCGTGAAGCACCCCCTCTACGGCAAGGTCATCCGCCGCACGTCGAAGGTCAAGGCTCACGACGAGCAGAACACCGCCGGCATCGGCGACCTCGTCCTCATCAACGAGACCCGTCCGCTCAGCGCCACCAAGCGCTGGCGCCTGGTCGAGATTCTCGAGAAGGCGAAGTAAGCAATGATCCAGAACGAGTCTCGCCTCAAGGTCGCCGACAACACCGGCGCCAAGGAGCTCCTCACGATCCGTGTCCTCGGTGGTTCCAACCGCCGTTACGCGGGCGTCGGGGACGTCATCGTGGCGACCGTCAAGGACGCGATCCCGGGCGGCAACGTCAAGAAGGGCGATGTGGTCAAGGCCGTCATCGTCCGCACCGTCAAGTCGACCCGTCGTCCCGACGGTTCGTACATCAAGTTCGACGAGAACGCCGCCGTCATCCTGAAGAACGACGGGGAGCCCCGCGGCACCCGCATCTTCGGCCCGGTCGGCCGTGAGCTTCGCGACAAGAAGTTCATGAAGATCGTCTCGCTGGCACCGGAGGTCATCTGATCATGGCGCACATCAAGAAGGGTGACCTGGTTCAGGTCATCAGTGGCCGTAAGCAGGACAAGGGCGGCGACCGCGGCAAGCAGGGCAAGGTCCTCGAGGTCCTCGTCGAGCAGAACCGCGTCGTGGTGGAGGGCGTGAACTACGTCACCAAGCACACCCGCGTCGGCCAGTCGCAGCGCGGCACCAAGACGGGCGGCATCGAGACGATGGAAGCCCCGATCCACATCTCCAACGTGGCGCTGGTCGACCCGTCGACCAAGAAGCCGACCCGTGTCGGCCACCGCGTCGAGGAGCAGACGAAGGACGGCGTCAAGCGCACCGTCCGCGTCCGCTACGCCAAGAAGAGCGGCAAGGACCTCTGAACATGAGCAACGCAACTGCCGCGGAGGCTGGCAAGATCCAGCCCCGCCTGAAGCAGAAGTACCAGAGCGAGATCAAGAAGGCTCTGCAGGACGAGTTCGGCTACGCCAACGTCATGCAGATCCCCGGTCTCGTCAAGGTCGTCGTCAACACCGGTGTCGGTGAGGCTGCGCGCGACAGCAAGGTGATCGATGGTGCGGTCGACGACCTCACCAAGATCACCGGCCAGAAGCCGGTCGTCACCAAGGCCCGCAAGTCCATCGCGCAGTTCAAGCTGCGTGAGGGCCAGGCCATCGGCGCCCACGTCACCCTCCGCGGTGACCGCGCGTGGGAGTTCGTCGACCGCCTCGTCAACCTCGCCCTGCCCCGCATCCGCGACTTCCGCGGACTGTCGGCCACGCAGTTCGACGGCAACGGCAACTACACCTTCGGTCTCCAGGAGCAGTCCGTGTTCCACGAGATCAACCAGGACAAGATCGACCGCGTCCGCGGTTTCGACATCACCATCGTCACGACGGCGAAGACGGATGACGAGGGTCGGGCGCTCCTGAAGCACCTGGGCTTCCCGTTCAAGTCGGCTGACGCTCAGGCGTGATCCGATAAGATCGATCGTTCGGCCTCGGGGCGTGCTCCGGGGCCGAACGACTGCACAACTGAATATCGCTCATTCATAGAAGGTCGCCTGTCGTGTAACGGCAGTCGAAACCTCATGACTAAAGGACAACACCTATGACGATGACAGACCCGGTCGCAGACATGCTGACCCGTCTGCGCAACGCGAACTCCGCGCACCACGACACCGTCGCGCTGCCGAGCTCGAAGCTCAAGACGCACATCGCCGAGATCCTCCAGCAGGAGGGCTACATCTCCGGCTGGGAGGTCTCCGACGCGCGTGTCGGCCAGACCCTCACCCTGACCCTGAAGTACGGCCCGAACCGCGAGCGGTCGATCGCCGGCATCAAGCGCGTCTCGAAGCCCGGTCTCCGTGTGTACGCGAAGTCGAACGAGCTTCCCAAGGTCCTCGGTGGCCTCGGCGTCGCGATCCTGTCCACCTCCTCTGGCCTCCTCACGGACCGCCAGGCCGAGCAGAAGGGCGTCGGCGGGGAAGTCCTCGCCTACGTGTGGTGATCTGACATGTCGCGTATTGGACGTCTTCCCATCGACATCCCCGCCGGCGTGACCGTTTCGGTCAACGGCCAGGACGTCGCCGTCAAGGGCCCCAAGGGTGAGCTGAACCTCACCGTGGCGCAGCCCATCGAGGTCAAGGTCGAGGAGAACCAGGTTCTGGTCTCGCGCCCCGACGATGAGCGCGAGTCGCGTGCTCTCCACGGGCTCACCCGCACCCTCATCAACAACAACATCATCGGCGTGACCCAGGGCTACACCAAGGGCCTCGAGGTCGTCGGCACCGGTTACCGCGTCGCTCAGAAGGGCACGGCGGTCGAGTTCGCTCTCGGCTTCTCGCACCCCGTCCTGGTCGAGGCTCCGGAGGGCATCACGCTCACCGTCGAGGGCAACAACAAGCTCACCGTCGCCGGTATCTCGAAGCAGGCCGTCGGCGAGGCAGCCGCCAACATCCGCAAGATCCGCAAGCCCGAGCCCTACAAGGGCAAGGGTGTGCGGTACGCGGGCGAGGTCGTTCGCCGCAAGGCCGGAAAGAGTGGTAAGTAACCATGGCTCTGAAGTCGAAGTCCGACGCACGTTCGCGTCGTCACGCCCGTCTTCGCAAGAAGATCGTGGGCACCGAGGCGCGTCCGCGTCTCGTCGTGACCCGTTCCGCCCGCCACGTCTTCGTCCAGCTGGTCGACGACAGCAAGGGCTTCACCGTCGCATCGGCCTCCACCCTCGAGGTCGACCTGCGCACGTTCGAGGGTGACAAGACCGCCAAGGCCCGCAAGGTCGGCGAGCTCGTCGCTGAGCGTGCGAAGGCTGCCGGCATCGACACGGTCGTCTTCGACCGTGGCGGCAACCGCTACGCGGGCCGCGTCGCTGCGATCGCCGACGGCGCTCGCGAAGGAGGTCTGAACCTGTGACCGAGAACAAGGAGAACGAAGTGACCGCGACCGAGCAGCCCGCTGCGGCTGCGGCCGAGGCGCCCGCCGAGCGCGAGCGCGAGCCGCGTCGCGGTGGCCGCGAGCGCAGCCAGACCCGCGACCGCAACTCGCGCGACCGCGGCGACAACCAGTTCCTGGAGCGTGTCGTCACGATCAACCGCGTGTCCAAGGTCGTCAAGGGCGGTCGTCGCTTCAGCTTCACGGCGCTCGTCGTCGTGGGCGATGGCAACGGACTCGTCGGTGTCGGCTACGGCAAGGCGCGTGAGGTCCCCCTCGCCATCTCGAAGGGTGTCGAAGAGGCCAAGCGCAACTTCTTCCGCGTGCCGCGTGTCGGCTCCAGCATCCCGCACCCCGTCCAGGGTGAGGCTGCTGCCGGTGTTGTGCTGCTCCGTCCGGCTGCTGCCGGTACCGGTGTTATCGCGGGTGGCCCGGTCCGCGCCGTCCTCGAGTGCGCAGGCATCCACGATGTGCTGTCGAAGTCGCTGGGTTCGTCGAACACGATCAACATCGTGCACGCGACCGTCGCGGCGCTGAAGTCGCTCGAAGAGCCGCGCGCCGTCGCCGCTCGTCGTGGTCTCGACTTCGACCAGGTCGCGCCCGCGCGTCTGGTCCGTGCCGAGGCTGACGCTGCCAAGGCTGCAAAGGTGGGTGCATGATGGCTGCTCGTCTGAAGGTGACCCAGGTCAAGTCCAAGGTGAGCGAGAAGCAGAACCAGCGTGACACGCTGCGTTCGCTCGGTCTGAAGCGGATCAACGACTCGGTCGTTCGTCCGGATGACGCGCAGACGCGCGGCTACATCAAGACCGTCGCGCACCTCGTGAAGGTTGAGGAGATCGACTGATGGCTGAGAAGAAGGACGAGACGGTCGAGACCGTCGAGCCCAAGGCCAAGAAGCCGGCAACCCGGAAGGCTGCGGCCAAGCCCGCCGCCGACAAGGCTGCCCCGAAGAAGGATGCGGCGCGCCCCGGCGTGCTGAAGGTCCACCACCTGCGTCCGGTCCCCGGCGCCAACGTCGCGAAGACCCGTGTCGGTCGCGGTGAGGGCTCGAAGGGTAAGACGTCGGGCCGCGGTACCAAGGGTACGAAGGCTCGTTACCAGGTCAAGGTGGGCTTCGAGGGTGGGCAGATGCCCCTCCACATGCGTACGCCGAAGCTGCGCGGGTTCAAGAACCCGTTCCGCGTCGAGTACCAGGTGGTCAACCTCGACAAGCTCGCGGAGCTCTACCCCAACGGTGGCGACGTCACCGTGACCGACCTCGTCGCCAAGGGCGCCGTCCGCAAGAACGAGAAGGTCAAGGTGCTCGGCACCGGCGACATCTCGGTCGCGCTGACGGTCTCCGTCGACAAGGTCTCGGGTTCGGCCGAGCAGAAGATCGTTGCCGCCGGCGGCTCGATCAAGTAATCACGTGCCAGGGGCCGGAGGATAACCTCCGGCCCCTGTTGCCGTATGTTGGAATGCGGCGTGCCTCGGCGCGCCCGGCATCCCACTGGAGGAAATCCCTTTGTTCAGCGCCATCGCGCGGGTCTTCCGCACTCCGGATCTCCGTCGGAAGATCGGTTTCACGCTCGGCATCATCGCCATCTACCGATTCGGCGCGCACATCCCGGCTCCGTTCGTGGACTTCCCGAACGTGAAGACCTGTCTCGACCAGTCCGGGTCGACCGAGGGACTGCTCTCGCTGGTCAACCTGTTCTCTGGTGGCGCGCTGCTGCAGCTGTCGATCTTTGCGCTCGGCGTCATGCCCTACATCACCGGCACGATCATCGTGCAGCTCCTCCGCGTGGTGATCCCTCACTTCGAGACCCTGTACAAGGAGGGCCAAGCCGGCCAGGCCAAGCTCACCCAGTACACGCGCTATCTGACGATCGCCCTCGCTCTGCTGCAGTCGACGACCCTCGTCACGGTCGCCCGTTCCGGACAGCTCTTCGGCATCACCGGCGTCGCCGAGTGCCAGCAACTCCTCACCGACGAGGCGTGGTGGGCGCAGCTCCTCATGATCGTCACGCTGACCGCCGGCACCGGCCTCATCATGTGGATGGCGGAGCTCGTCACCGAGCGCGGCATCGGCAACGGCATGTCGCTCCTCATCTTCACCTCCATCGCGGCGACCTTCCCGTCGGCCCTGTGGAGCATCGCCGTCGCCCGCAGCTTCGAGATCTTCCTCCTCGTGCTCGCCGTCGGCATCGCCACCGTCGCCCTCGTCGTCTTCGTCGAGCAGTCGCAGCGCCGCATCCCGGTGCAGTACGCCAAGCGCATGGTCGGCCGCCGCACCCTCGGGGGCAGCAACACGTACATCCCGATCAAGGTGAACATGGCCGGCGTCGTGCCCGTCATCTTCGCCTCGTCGCTCCTCTACATCCCCGCGCTCATCGCGCAGTTCAACGCCAACCCGGCGGCGGACGGCAGCGTCCCCGGCTGGGTCTCGTGGATCCAGGCGAACTTCGTCAACGGCGACCACCCGCTCTACATGGCGGTCTACTTCCTGCTCATCATCGGGTTCACCTACTTCTACGTCGCGATCACGTTCAACCCGGTCGAGGTCGCCGACAACATGAAGAAGTACGGCGGGTTCATCCCCGGCATCCGCGCGGGTCGTCCCACCGCGGAGTACCTGGACTACGTCCTCACCCGCATCACCCTGCCGGGTTCCATCTACCTGGGCCTCATCGCCCTGCTCCCGCTCCTGGCTCTCGCGACGGTCGGTGCCAACCAGAACTTCCCGTTCGGTGGCGCGTCGATCCTCATCATCGTCGGTGTCGGTCTCGAGACCGTGAAGCAGATCGACGCCCAGCTTCAGCAGCGCCACTACGAAGGACTCCTCCGATGACGCAGACCCCCGCCCGCCTCCTGATCATCGGCCCGCAGGGCTCGGGCAAGGGGACGCAGGGGGCTCGGATCGCCGGCCTCCTTGGCATCCCGACCGTCTCCACCGGCGACGTCTTCCGCGCCAACGTGAAGGACGGCACCGACCTCGGTCTCAAGGTCAAGGCGATCATCGACGCCGGCGACCTCGTGCCCGACGAGCTGACGAGCGAGATCGTCCGCGACCGGCTGTCGCAGGAGGATGCCGCGCACGGTTTCCTGCTCGACGGATACCCGCGCAACCTCGCGCAGGTCGGTCACCTCGACGCGTTCCTCGACGGTCGAGGCGAGCCGCTGACCGCGGTCATCGAGCTGTCGGTCCCGCGGGACGAGTCGATCGCCCGCCTCTCGCGCCGCGCCGCCGAGCAGGGCCGCGCCGACGACAACGAGGAGTCGATCGCGAAGCGACTCTCGATCTACGAGTCCGAGACGGCGCCGATCCTCGACGTGTACCGCGAGCGTGGCATCGTCGACGAGATCGACGGCGTCGGATCGCTCGACGAGATCACGGCGCGCATCACCGCAGCGCTCACGGCGCGCGGCATCACGGCCTGATGGTCTTCCGCCGCTCCATCTACAAGACGCCCGCGCAGCTGCGCGCGATGGTCGAGCCGGGTCTCATCACCGCCGCGGCGCTGGATGCCGTGCGTCCCGCTGTCCGCGCCGGTGCGACCACCGCGGAGCTCGACGCGATCGCGGAGCGCACGATCCTCGCCCGCGGCGCCGAGTCGAACTTCCAGCTCGTCCGCGGGTACCACCACACGACGTGCATCTCGGTGAATCAGGAAGTCGTCCACGGCATCCCCGGCGACCGGGTCCTCGAGCCGGGTGACATCGTCTCCATCGACTGCGGCGCGCAGTTCGAAGGGTGGAACGGCGATTCGGCGATCACGATCGTCGTGCCCGATCCCGACCGCCCCGAGCTCGTCGAGCGTCGTCAGCGACTCTCCGACGTGACCGAGGGTTCGCTGTGGGCCGGTATCGCGGCGCTCGCATCCGCCTCGCGCGTCGGCGAGATCGGCGACGCGGTGCAGACCTATGTCGAGGCCTCGGGGGAGGGCTACGGTATCCTCCGCGACTACGTCGGTCACGGGATCGGCCGCAAGATGCACGAGGGCCCGACCGTGTTCAACTACCGTGTCGCGGACCTCGGGCCGGAGGTGCGCCCGGGGCTGTGCGTCGCGATCGAGCCCATGATCGTCGCCGGCGACGAGGCGACCCTGGTCGAGGACGACGACTGGACCGTCAGCACCGTCGACGGTCAGGACGGCTCCCATTGGGAACATAGCGTCGCGGTGCACGATGGAGGGATCTGGGTGCTGACCGCCCCCGACGGCGGCGCCGCGGGGCTCGCGGCATTCGGCGTCACCCCCACACCGATCTCCTGAGGAGGATACGCACATGGCGACGGCCACCGGCAAGACCAACTGGTTCGCGATCTGGGTCAGCGTCGCGGTGGTCGCGGTCCTCGCGGGTGTCGTGGCGGTGGTCGCGGTGTTGAACACCCAGGCGTCGGACCCGGGCCCCGTCCCGCAGGGCAGCGGCATCGATCGCGAGACGGGGGCGATCACCTTCGGCGACGGACCCGACACCGTCGCGACCTACGTGGACTTCATGTGCCCCTACTGCGGTCAGTTCGAGGAGACCGAGGGCAAGACCATCTCGGGTCTCGTGGATGACGGCAGCATCACGCTCGAGGTGCACCCCGTCACGATCCTCGACCGGCTCTCGCAGGGAACGGAGTACTCGAGCCGTGCGGCATCCGCCATGTACGCCGTCGCCGAGGCCGACCCGGACAACGCGTACGCCTTCTTCCGGGCACTGTGGGACAACCGGCCCCAGGAGCAGACACCGGGTCTGACCGACGATGAGCTCATCCAGATCGCGAAGGACGCGGGCGTCGACATGACGGCCAGCCTCGAGAAGTCGATCACAGACCACGAGTACATGAGCTTCGCCCAGTCGCAGGAGCTGCCCGAAGGCGCCACCGGAACGCCCACGCTCGTCGTCAACGATGAGCTCGTCCCCGTCACCTACGACCCGCAGGCCGACATCGTCTCGCGTCTGTCCGCACGCTGAGCTCCGAGGCGACACGCCGAGTGGCGGGTCCGTCCGATATCACGTACACTAAATCTTTGGTGCGTTGCGCCTGCTTCGGCGTGTCACCACAATCCCCACTCACCGCAGACCGACCGGTCTGCCAACTGTAAGCGAGCGTATGGCGAAGAAAGACGGTGTTATCGAGATCGAGGGCGTGATCTCCGAGGCTCTCCCGAACGCGATGTTCCGCGTCGAGCTGAGCAACGGTCACAAGGTCCTGGCCACGATCTCCGGAAAGATGCGGCAGAACTACATCCGCATCATCCCCGAAGACCGCGTCGTCGTGGAGCTCTCGCCTTACGACCTCACGCGCGGTCGCATCGTCTACCGCTACCGCTGAGACCGGTCGAGAAGTAACGCCTCGCACACCCGTGTGCGTCGGCGAAGACAGCGAATCAGGAAAATCATGAAGGTCAACCCCTCCGTCAAGCCCATCTGCGACCACTGCAAGGTCATCCGCCGCCACGGTCGCGTCATGGTCATCTGCAAGTCGAACCCGCGTCACAAGCAGCGCCAGGGCTGATGGGATGCCGCGTTCCGGCGCGGCCTCGCAGGCTCACAACTGAACACATCTCGGCAGGATCAGAACCCGCGCAGCGGGGGACACCTCGGGTCGGAGGCCCGGGCACCGATCCTGCTCCACACCTCCACTCACTCCTAGGAGACATCGCATGGCACGTCTTGCCGGCGTTGACATCCCGCGCGACAAGCGCGTGGTGATCGCCCTCACCTACATCTACGGCATCGGCCGTACCCGCTCCGTCGAGATCCTCAGCTCGACCGGCATCGACGAGTCGATCCGCGTCAAGGACCTCACCGACGAGCAGCTGGTCGCCCTCCGCGACCACATCGAAGGCACCTACAAGGTGGAGGGTGACCTGCGCCGCGAGGTCGCCGCAGACATCCGCCGCAAGGTCGAGATCGGCTCGTACGAGGGTATCCGCCACCGTCGCGGCCTGCCCGTGCGCGGCCAGCGCACGAAGACCAACGCGCGTACCCGCAAGGGTCCCAAGCGCACCGTCGCCGGCAAGAAGAAGGCGCGCTAAAGCGCCGCCGCCACAGGTTTAGGAGAACACTCACATGGCACAGGCCAAGTCCGCTGCGCGCAAGCCGCGCCGCAAGGAGAAGAAGAACATCGCGCTGGGCCAGGCCCACATCAAGTCGACGTTCAACAACACGATCGTCTCGATCACCGACCCCTCGGGTGCAGTCATCAGCTGGGCCTCCTCGGGTGGCGTCGGCTTCAAGGGCTCGCGCAAGTCGACCCCGTACGCCGCCGGCATGGCCGCCGAGTCCGCTGCGCGTCAGGCGCAGGAGCACGGCGTCAAGAAGGTCGACGTCTTCGTCAAGGGCCCCGGCTCGGGCCGCGAGACCGCGATCCGTTCGCTGACCGCTGCCGGCCTCGAGGTCGGTTCGATCCAGGACGTCACGCCCCAGGCACACAACGGCTGCCGCCCCCCGAAGCGCCGCCGCGTCTGATCCTCGACGGATGCCGGGAGTCGCGACGTGGGTCGCGCCCCGGCATCCCGGACACAACTCAACACTTCACCAACTGCACGTGTCATATAGCGGTCACGTGACTGAAAGGAACACATAGTGCTCATTGCACAGCGTCCCACTCTGACCGAGGAGAAGGTCGGCGACTTCCGCAGCCGATTCGTCATCGAGCCCCTCGAGCCGGGCTTCGGCTACACGATCGGCAACGCGCTGCGCCGCAGCCTGCTGTCGTCGATCCCGGGTGCCGCGGTCACCAGCATCCGCATCGACGGCGTGCTGCACGAGTTCAGCACCGTCCCGGGTGTCAAGGAGGATGTCACCGAGATCATCCTCAACATCAAGCAGCTGGTGGTCTCCAGCGAGCGCGACGAGCCCATCACCGCGTACCTGCGCAAGACGGGCGCCGGCGAGGTCACGGCCGCCGACATCTCCGCTCCGGCGGGTGTCGAGGTCCACAACCCCGAGCTGGTCATCGCGACGCTCAACGACTCGGCGAAGTTCGAGCTCGAGCTGACGATCGAGCGCGGCCGCGGCTACGTCTCGGCCACGCAGAACCGCAACGAGTACGCCGAGGCCGGTCAGATCCCGATCGACTCGATCTACTCGCCGGTCCTCAAGGTCAGCTACCGCGTCGACGCCACCCGTGCCGGTGAGCGCACCGACTTCGACAAGCTCGTCCTGGACGTCGAGACCAAGTCCTCGATCAGCCCCCGCGACGCCGTCGCGTCGGCCGGTCGCACGCTGGTCGAGCTGTTCGGTCTCGCCCGCGAGCTGAACGTCGAGGCCGAGGGCATCGAGATCGGTCCCGCACCGGTCGCCGAGGTCCTGACCAACGAGCTCTCGATGCCCATCGAGGACCTCGACCTGTCGGTCCGGTCGTACAACTGCCTCAAGCGCGAGGGCATCAACACGGTGTCCGAGCTCGTCGCCCTCTCGGAGACGCAGCTCATGAACATCCGCAACTTCGGTCAGAAGTCGGTCGACGAGGTCAAGGACAAGCTCGTCTCGCTCGGCCTGTCGCTGAAGGACTCGGTCCCCGGGTTCGACGGTGCGCACTTCTACGGCGGCTACGACGACGAGACCGTCTGAGCGGACTCCGGTTCGCCCCGGTCCACTGACTGAATTTCTTTCCAGGAGTAATTGACATGCCCAAGCCCACGAAGGGTGCCCGCCTCGGCGGCGGCCCCGCCCACGAGCGTCTTCTGCTTGCGAACCTCGCTGCCGCGCTGTTCACGCACAAGTCGATCACCACGACCGAGACCAAGGCCAAGCGCCTGCGTCCGTTCGCCGAGCGCCTGGTGACGTTCGCCAAGCGCGGCGACCTGCACGCCCGCCGCCGCGTCCTGTCGGTCATCGGCGACAAGTCCGTCGTGCACGAGCTCTTCGCCGAGATCGCGCCGCTGGTCGCCGAGCGTGAGGGTGGCTACACCCGCATCACCAAGGTCGGCAACCGCAAGGGTGACAACGCGCCCATGGCCGTGATCGAGCTCGTCCTCGAGCCCGTCACCCCCAAGGCGAAGTCGTCGAAGAAGGCTGCTCCGGCTGCCGCTGCGCCGGCCGCTGAGGAGCCCGCTGCCGAGGAGACCGAGGTCGAGACGCCCGCTGAGGACGCCGCCGACGCCGGCGCCGAGTCGCCCGAGGAGGGCGCCGCTGCCGAAGCCACCGCCGAGGACGCCGTCGCGTCCGAGGACGAGAAGGCCGACGAGGCCAAGTAAGGCTCCCTCTTCGGAGGGAATCCGAGGGCCCGCCCCCGTTTCGGGGCGGGCCCTTTCTCGTGCCCGCGCGACGCCCAGCGGGCTTCGCGTCTGGCGTCGACATCATGTGCTCAGAACGAGTGCACACGCTGCGTACCGGTCACGACATGTGTTCTCGTCGCGAGCACATGATGTGGACACCACAGCCTGGGGGCGGACGAGCCGGCGCCGGTGAACGCACCCGGCCTGCGGGCGGGCGTCAGCGCGGGGTGTCGAAGGCGTCGGCGACGGCCCACTGGGCCAGCTCGACGCGGTAGCGCAGCTGTGCGCGGCTGTTCTCGACGCCGTCGATCGCGTCGGTGACAGCCTCGGCGTAGCGTTCCCCGCCGCGGACGCCGGGATGGATGCCGTCGCCCGCCAGCAGGTCCTCGTGACCGGTGATGGCGCTCGACCAGTCCGCGATCGCGACGCCCGGAGTGCGCGCCGCGAACGCTTCGAGCTCGTCGTTCACGCCCGGGATCCAGTCGCGCGGAGCGTGAGCGGTCACGAGCACGAGCGTGCGGTCCGGGCCGACATCCTTCTTCAGGCGGGCCAGATCATGGGAGTCGACCGGTCCGTTCGTCCCGAGCCCGACGACGACGTAGTCGCGCAGCTGCCCGCCTGCGGCGAGACGGTCGACGATTGCGACACCCGCCGCCATCGACCGTGACACCTTCGCGTCGATCTCGGCCCCCGGCATCCGATCGAGCAGTCCTCCGGCGGACGCGAGCATCACCGAATCGCCCACGGCGGTGACACGGGCGCCGGCGACGCGGATCTCCGCCGGGGGAGCGGGGCGGCCGTCCGGCGGCGTGCAGAGGCCGTCGTCGTCGCTGAGGTGCGCCGACGGGCACTCGGGCCGCAGGACGGCGTCCTCGCTGCGGACGGCGGCGCCGGGCAACGTGGCGTGGTGCGAACGAGCGGATGCCGCGTTCAGAGCGGCGCGCCCGTCCCGGACAGCTGCTTCGCTCGAGGCCACCTGAGGCGCGTCCGCGACGGCGGCCGTCGTCCCCGCGACGACGAGGATGCCCGTGGCGACCGCAGTCGTCGCGGCGAGTCGGCGCACCGGACCGGCCCGGAACGCGCGCCCGACGGCGCGCAGCGACGCACGGAATCCGAGGCGGCGCACGGGCTGCTCGATGAAGCGGAACGACACCTCCGCGGCGAGGACCGTCAGCGCGAGCGTGAGCAGCGCGACCTCGAGCGGCACGGCGACATCGGGCGACGAGCGCGTCGTCGCCACCGTGAGGATGACGACGAGCGGCCAGTGCCAGAGGTAGATCCCGAAGGATCGCTCACCGACCCACCGCAGCGGCGCGACGTCGAGCAGGCGCCCGAGCGGCGAGCCCGGGCGCACCGCGCTCGCGATCGCGACGACGGTCAAAGCGGATGCCGCGACCAGAAGCCCCGGGAACGTCTCGACTCCGTCGCCGGGCGTCACGAGCGCGAGGGCGACGATCCCGACGAGGGCTGCGCCGCCGACGACGGGCGGCACCCCGCGCCGACGCTCGGACGGACGCAGGAACGCCAATGCGACGCCGAGCAGCAGCCCGAAGGCATGGGTGTCGGTGCCGTAGTACACCCGCGTCGCTCCGCCGCCGGAGAGCCAGACAGCCGCGAGGACGGATGCCGCGGCCAATCCCACCGCGACTGCCCCTCGCCCGCGGCGCAGCCGCAGGAGGAGGGGGAGCAGCAACGGCCAGAGCAGGTAGAACTGCTCCTCGACGGCCAGGGACCAGAGGTTCCGCAGCAGCTCGGGGGCGGAGGAGTCGAGACCGCCGCCGAAGTAGGAGGAGCCGTTCGCGACGGCGACCCAGTTGTAGGAGAAGGTCGCGGCGCCCAGCAGCTGCCCGCCGAGACCGACGAGGATGTCGCCGCCGACCATCCAGGCGAGGGACGCGGTCACGAGAACGACGACGCCGATGGCGGGCAGGAGGCGTCGGGCTCGACGCCGCCAGAAGTCCGCGAGCCCGATACGTCCGTTCGCCTCCCGTTCGCGCAGGAGGAGTGTCGTGATGAGGAAGCCGGAGATCACGAAGAAGACATCGACACCCAGGAACCCGGAGGGCAGAGCCGGGAACAGGTGGTAGACGACGACGAGCAGGACGGCGACGGCGCGGAGTCCGTCGAGCCCTGGCAGGCGCGCGAAAGGAGGTCGAGTCATGACGAAGCGGAGGGGATGTCGAAGGGCGAGTGGGCGATTCGCGGCATCCAGTCTAGGTCGGCATCCTGCATGGCCACCCCTTCCCGCCCCGGCCATGGCCGGATAGGTTGGCATCACCGAGACACGGACGAGCGCCCCAGACGTCACCGCGATCCGGCTGGCGCATCGTCCCCCAGAAGGGACGTGCAGCATGGCTGGGAAGATCATCGTCGGAGTGACGGGCGCACCCGTCTCGCGCCGCGCGGTCGACTGGGCGATCGATCGCGCCGCACGACGGCACCAGTCGGTCGAGCTCGTGTCGGTCGTCGGCGGCGCGGTGGGGGCGGTCGGCGAGGCTGAGGTCCTCGGTGCGGCCCAGACCGCGACCCAGCAGCTGCTCGATGGGGAAGCAGCCCGAGTGACGGCCGCCGGTGTCACGGTCTCGACGCGGGTGGAGTCCGGCAATCCCGTCACGAAGCTGATCGATGCCGCCGCGGGCGCGGCGCTGCTCGTCATCGGCAGCGACTACCGCGGGCCGGGCACGGGGCCGGCGCGCGGGGTCCACGGCATCCGGATCGCTGCGGGGGCGAAGTGTCCCGTCGTCGTCATCCCCGATCGGGACCTCGGCGAGGGGATGGGGGTCGTCGTCGGCATCGACGGCTCGGATGTGTCGGAGCACGCGATCGAGTTCGCCGCCGCGGAGGCCGATCGCCTCGGCGAGCCGCTCATCGCCGTCAACGTGTGGACGCCCGTGCACACGCCGCGCAACGCGATGGAGGTCTACCCCGACCTGTACCTCGCGAACATGCAGTCGACCGCCGAGGAGGTGCTGGCGCTCTCGGTCGCCGGTTTGTCGTCGCGCTACCCCGACCTGCGGATCGTCCGTCGTGTGGAGCGCGGCTATCCGTCTCAGGTGCTCGCGGGGATCGCGGCCGACGCGCGCATGGTCGTCGTCGGCACCCACGGCCGCGGAGCGATCGCGCGGTTCCTGCTCGGGTCGATCAGTCAGGAGCTCCTCTCACACCTGCCGACGGTCACCGCAATCGTCCGGTGACATCGACGTGCGCGCCCGAGGGCGACGTGCGAAAGTGAGGGCATGACCTCACGGCCTTCCGTCCTCGTCCTCGGCGAGGCGCTCATCGACATCGTGGAGCGCGAGGGCGGTGACGTCGAATTCGTCGGCGGCAGTCCCGCGAATGTCGCCGTCGGCATCGCACGGCAGGACATCGCCACGCACCTGCTGACGCGCCTCGGCCGCGACGACCGCGGCCGGCGCATCGCCGATCAGGTGACGGCGTCGGGTGCGCTGATCCACGACGCCTCGTGGACGGATGCCGCGACCTCGATCGCTCGTGCGCGGCTGCGTGCCGACGGCTCGGCGGCGTACGAATTCGACATCGTGTGGGCGCTCGA
Source organism: Microbacterium oleivorans (assembly GCF_023715745.1). Taxonomy (GTDB): domain Bacteria; phylum Actinomycetota; class Actinomycetes; order Actinomycetales; family Microbacteriaceae; genus Microbacterium; species Microbacterium oleivorans_D. The sequence goes on from NZ_JAMBOV010000004.1 coordinate 245,225, forward strand.
CGCCGAGGCCGCGGCGGAGGCGGCGGAGGCGGCATCCGTCGTCCACTCCGGATCGATCGCGCTGTTCCTGCAGCCCGGGGGAGAGGTCGCGCTGTCGACCCTGGAACGCGCGAAACGGGCGGGCACGATCGTGACGGTCGACCCGAACGTGCGGCCGGCGCTCGTCGGCTCCGACCCGCGGCCGGTCGCCGAGCGTGCTTTCGCCGCCGCGACGCTGGTGAAGCTGAGCGACGAGGATGCCGAGGCGCTCTATCCCGGTGCGTCCGCTGCCCGTGTGCTCGAGACGATCGCGGCGCTCGGTCCGCGGGTCGTCGTGATGACGCGCGGCGGTGAGGGGGCCCTCGCTCTCGGTCCGTCGGGTGTCGTCGACGTCGCGCCTCTGGTCGTCGAGGTCGCCGACACGATCGGCGCGGGTGACGCCTTCATGGCGAGCCTGATCACGAGCGTCGTCGACGACGCCGACCTCCTCGGGGGTGACGTCGCCGCTCTGCAGCGAGCGCTTCGCCGCGCCGCGGTCACCGCGGGCATCACTGTGTCGCGGCCGGGCGCCAACCCGCCCACGCGCGCGGAGGTCGACGCGGCGGTCTGACCGCCGCGGATAGGCTGGCACCGTGCGCCTGCGGATCGATCTCGCCTACGACGGCACCGACTTCAAAGGCTGGGCGCGGCAGCCGGGCCTGCGGACCGTGCAGGGGACGCTCGAGGCGGCGATCGCCCGCATTCTCGGCGGAGACCCGCGGCTGGTGGTCGCCGGTCGAACGGATGCCGGGGTCCACGCATCGGCGCAGGTCGCGCACCTCGACCTCACCGACGGGCAGGAGCGTCGGCTGCTGTCGGGACGGAGGCCGGAGCCCGAGGCGCTCGCCGCGCGCATCAATGGAGTGCTCGGTCCGTACCCGGACGTCGCCGTCCACCGGGTGGGTGTCGCGCCTGAGGGTTTCGACGCGCGCTTCTCGGCCGTCTGGCGCCGGTACGCCTACCGCGTCGCGGACCGCGTCACCGGGTACGACCCGTTGGAGCGCGGCCGCACGACGTGGGTCGCGGCGGACCTCGACGTGGCGGCGATGGATGCCGCGGCCCGCAGCCTGCGCGGCCTGCATGACTTCGCCGCGTACTGCAAGCCGCGTGAGGAGGCGACGACGATCCGGACGCTGCTGGAGTACGGGTGGCAGCGGGAAGAGTCCGGTGCGCTGGTCGCCTCGGTCAAGGCGGATGCGTTCTGCCACAGCATGGTGCGGGCGCTCGTCGGCGCGTGCGTCGCGGTCGGGGAGGGGCGGATCGGGATCGATCGGGTCGCGGGGATCCGCGACGAGCTCGTCCGTACGAACGAGGTCAAGGTGCTGGCGGCGCGAGGGTTGACGCTCACCGAGGTGGGCTATCCCGCCGACGACCTGCTCGCGGCACGCGCCGAGCAGACGCGCGCGCGACGGGAACTGGGCGCCGCCGACGACTGAGCGGTACGCGGCACAAACGAAGAACCCCCGGACCGCGGCCCGGGGGTTCTTCGTTGTGCGATGGTTCGCGAGTGCCTTATGCCCGACGCGTGCGGCGGACCGAGGTCGCGACCGCGATGCTCGCACCGGCGAGGACGAGGACGCCGCCGCCGACCCAGAGGCCGAGGAGTGCGTCACCGTCGAAACCGGTCTCGCCGAGAACCGGACCACCGGCGCTGCCGCCGTCCGAGCCGCCGGCGGCCGCGGCGACCCCGAAGGTCGTCGACGCGGACGTGCCGCTCTCGAGACCCACCGCGGAGAGCGTGTACTCGCCCGAGGCGTTGGACGGGAGGGTGACCTCGACGGAAGCGTTTCCGTCTGCGTCCGCAGCCTTCGTGGTGGAGGTCGAGCTGACGGCGAAGGAAACGAACGCGAGCGTCGCCCCGGCGCCGTTCTCACCGGTGAGGGTGAACTGCACACCCTCATTCGGCTGGAAGTCAGCGAAGGTGAAGGTTCCGGTGCCACCGGGAGCGATCGTCCCAGGGGAGCTCTCGACCACGGGGGAGGGAGTGTAGGCGCTCGCGACGGCCGGTGCCGCGAAGACCGCCGCGATGGCGACGGCGAGAGCCGCCGCGGCCTTGCTGATCTTGTGCTTCATGGTGCTTCTTTCGGTCGTCGTGAGTTCGAGGCGCAGACGGCAAAAGAAGATCCAACCGACCGCCCCCCGTTGGTTGGACACTGCAAGTATTCAGGAATCGCTCAGGAACAGCAACTATGGCGGGTTTCCATCAGGTAAACACTGTCGCGCCTCGACACATCGGGCGCGCCCGGCGCCCGGCGTCCGCGCTTGTAGACTGACGGCACCGCAGGGAGGGGTCATGATGCGGATGAGAACCATGCGTCTGGCCGCTGCCGCAGCGGTCGTCGGAAGCGCCGTCGTGCTGTCGGGCTGCGGCCCGTCGCCCTGGGCGTTGCAGAGTCCGACGCCGTCTGCTCCGCCGGTCGTGTCGAGCCCCCCGGTCGTGGTTGCCCCGCCGGTGGAGAACGACCTCTCGAGCGGTTCGACCCAGCGGGACCTGAAGGCCGGCGCCGTGAGTGTGGCCGTCAACTACTGGTCCGACCTGCGGATGGATCGGTGGACGGCCAACGCCGTCAAACCCGTCAGTCTGTCGCTGGTGACGACCATCACGCCCAACGACGGACAGAAGGTGTACCTGCAGAAGGCCACCATGCTCGCCGTTCCGGCGAACGCCGAGGAGACCTTCCCCGCCCTGGACCCGCAGGTCGACGAGGCGAGCGTGAAGAACGGCTACCTGGTCCTGAAGCCGTACAGCTATTCGCAGACCTTCAACGTCGGTCAGGTCCCCGAGGGAGCGACCTACGTGACGCTGCAGTTCACGTACGACTTCCTCGTGCAGACCAAGCCCAAGGCCGACGAGTACGCGAAGCAGACTGCGACGGACACGGTGACCGTCGCCATCGCGCAGCAGGCGGCATCCGGCTGAACCTCAAGAACCTCAAGATCCGGTAAAGGCCAGCGCGAGGCTTCACGAAGTCGCCGGAGAGCGGGGGTTTCCGCCCCTACGGTGAAGACGTGGCACTGGCGGCGGCGACCCGAACCCCGCCGCCGGTGCCCTCCATCCTTCACACCGAACGAGGTTCGCGCATGTCCATCCGTCCCACCGCCCGTCGCCGGCTCGGCGTCGCCGCCCTGGCCGCCGCGGCTGCGCTGTCCCTCTCGGGGTGCGCCCAGGTCGTCGATGCCTTCAACTCGATCTCGGGGACGACCGAGAACGTGGCCGCCACCCCGGCTCCGAACGCGACGCCCGCAACCGGGACGACGGAGATGCCGTTCGACTCGCAGTTCACCTACGACGGCTCCGTGCAGATGACCTACGAGATCGCGGACGGGCTCGACATCATCCTCGACTTCTGGGCCGTCGACTCCAAGCGCACCCGCGAGTGGTACCCGGACAACGCGAAGACCTTCGGCTTCGCGGTCAACGTGAAGGACACCCGCGTCGACGAGAAGGCGGTGCTCAAGCAGAAGCGTCGCGTGTACCTCTCGAACGTGTCCATCTCGTCGCAGACGGCGCAGACGTCGAACCAGGTGAGCTCGCCGTTCCAGTTCAGCGCCGACCCGCGCACGCTCGTCCCGACCGACACCATCCGCTCCAGCAAGGGGCTGCTGATCAACAGCTACCAGGGCGGTCTGCTCGTCCCCGAGACGACCATCAATCAGCTGCCGCCGGACACGTACGGCATCACGCTGCAGTTCGCGCTCGACGTCTGGGTCGAGGGCACCGCCAACGACGACAAGTCGTTCGTCCAGCAGACGGTCTACCCCGTCATCCCGATTGCGATCTATCCTCGTGAGACAGAGACCGACGGGTCCACGGGGGGCGCGACTGACGGTACGTCGTCTGACGACGGCTCCCAGGGAACCACGGGCTCCGACGGGTGGACCACCACCCCCGGGTCCGGCGGTCCCACCACTCCGTGAATCCAGTTCGAGGAACCGACGTGACGAGTCCGTACATCCCCGGCCCGCAGGGCTGGCAGCCCGCGCAGCCCGCAGCGGGCGCGCAGCCGCCGGCCGGCGCGTGGCCGGGTCAGGAAGCGCAGTGGGGTCAGCAGCCCACGTGGCAGGCCGCGCAGTGGCAGCAGGCTTCGCAACCCGTGCAGCCGGTTCAGCAGCCTGTTCAGCCGCAGTGGCAGCAGCCCGCGCAGCAGTGGCAGGAGCCGCAGGCGCAGTGGCAGGATGTCGCGCCGCAGGGCTCCTGGCAGACGATGCCCGATCAGGCGGGGTACGCCGCAGCTCCCGGCGGTCCGGGCGAGATCGTGCCGGTCGACGAGTTCGCCGATGACTTCGCCTCGGTCCTCGAGAACCACTCGGTGCACCGCTCGACGATCGGGTGCGTCGTGCCGGCGTACAACGAGGCCGAGTCGATCGCCGACGTCATCCGCTCGCTTCTCGAGCAGAGCCGCGTGCCCGACGTCATCCACGTCGTCGTCAACAACACGTCGGATGACACGGTCAAGATCGCCTCCGAGTTCTCGGGGCCGCACGAGGTCGAGACCGAGCTCGGGCTGCAGTTCACCGAGGTCTTCGTCCACGACATCGGCAAGAACCCCGACAAGAAGGTCGGCGCGCTCAACTACGGCTACGCACTCGTCGAGGGGTACGACTACCTGCTCGGTGTCGACGGCGACACGACCGCCGACCGACGCGCGGTCGAGTACCTCGAGAACGAGGCTGTGTCGGATTCGCGTATCGGCGGCATCTCGGCGATCTACACGATCGACGATCGACCCATCAAGGGCTTCATCGCCAAGTGGCTGATTGCCGGCCAGCGCACGCAGTTCGCGGCCTTCAACATGCAGAACCTGCTGCGCGGCCGCAACATGGCCGTGCTCGGCGGACAGTTCTCGATCTTCTCGACGACCGCACTGCGCGATGTCATGAAGGAGAACCACCAGAACTCGCCGTGGGTCAAGGACTCCGAGGTCGAGGACTCGCTGCTCTCGCTCCAGATCAAGTCGGCCGGCTACCTCACCAAGATCAGCCCGTTCGCGCGAGCGGATGTCGGTGGCATGACCACGCTCAAGGGCTACGACGCCCAGCAGGTGAAGTGGACCTACGGCGCCATCGAGCTGATGTGGCCGGGTCAGCGCGGAGACACGAAGGGGCAGCCGTTCCACCCGAACCTGCGCCTGCGGTGGTTCGAGCAGTTCTCCATGCTGACGAACTTCTTCGTCCGCGTCGCGTTCCTGACGCTGCTCGTCGCATCGCTGTCGATCAACGCGTTCGTGTTCTCGCCGTGGTGGCTCATCCCGCCGCTCGTCGCCGCGGGGCTGAACCTGCGCATGGCGCGGGCGATGGAGAAGTCCAACTCGCGCGACATCGCGTTCGCCGTGCTGCTGTTCCCGGCCGAGATCTTCATGTGGATCCGCATCAGCCACTTCATCCGCTCGTGGACCCGCTTCCTCTCCAAGAAGAAGGTCGACAACTGGGCGCTGCAGGCGCGTGCCGAGAAGGGTGGCGTGAGCTTCGGCCACTGGACGCCGTTCATCATCCTGGCGATCGTCGCGATCGCGATCGCGGTCATCTGGAACCTGCTCGATCCGATCACCCAGTCCGCCATCCTGTGGGTCGGCTGGCCGATCGTCGGCGTCGTCACAGTGCTGCAGACCCTCACGATGGCCATCAAGCTGTTCCAGCGCCACCAGGGGTACAAGGTCTGACCCGCTCGACAGAAGCCCCCGGAGTTCGTCTCCGGGGGCTTCTGTTTTGTGCTCGCGGTGGTCGCGGATGCAATGGATCTGGGGCGACACGCCGGGTGGTCGCGCGTGGACGCGGGGTGTCGCGCGGCATCCATTGCATCCGTGCACAGGATCGGCGGATGCCGGTGTCGCGGGCCCCCGTGGGCGCGGTCAGGCGCCGGCGACGGTCTCGGAGGTGAGGCGGTAGCCGACGCCGCGGACGGTCTCGATGTACCGCGGGTTGTTCGGGTTGTCGCCGAGCTTGCGTCGCAGGTTGGTCATGTGCGCCTCGATCGCGCGCTTGTCCGCCTCGCCGACGAAGTAGCTCGTCACGTAGGACTCGCCGCGCAGCACGAGGGTGAGGTCGGCCTTGCTGCGCACACGGCGCTTGGACTCCATAAGGGTCGACAGCAGATCGAACTCGGTGCGGGTGAGGGTGAGCTCCCGCCCGGCGACGAGGACGACCCGGTGCTCGGCGTGCACGGCGAGGTCGCGGTGCACGGTCCACCCCGGTCCGCCCACGGGCGGGACAGCGGATGCCGGGGCCACCGCGTTGCCCGGATGTGCGACCGGCGGCTGCGCGCCGTACTGCGGCGCGACCTGGGGCGGCATCGACTGCTGCGGCGCACCCTGCTGCTGTCCACCTTGCTGTGGCGCACCCTGCTGCGGAGCGATCTGCGGCGGGAGCACCACGGCGTTGCCCTGCTGCGGCTGCTCGCTGTAGACCGGGGTCATGATGCGCTCGTCGAACACGGGGGAGGTGGGGACGGCGTCGTACTGCGGGGCGGCGGGCCGCGCGCCGGGGAAGGACGGTCCGGTCGCCTCCTGGCGGGGCGCCTGGGCGACGCTCGTGCCGGTGGCCCGCGGGCGGCGCAGCAGCGACTCGACGCGCGCGCGCAGCTCGCGCGGGCGGAACGGCTTCACGACGTACTCGTCGGCGCCCGCACCGAGGCCGAGGACGACGTCCGCCTCCTCCTCGAGCCCGGTGATCATGATGATGTAGGTGTCGCTCTGTGCCCGGATGCGGCGGGCCGCCTCGAACCCGTCGATACCGGGCATGTTCACGTCGAGGGTCGTGATCAGCGGCTGGTACGAGAGCACCGCGCGCACGCCGTCGATGCCGTTGCCGACGGAGACGGTTGAGAAGCCGGCGGCCTCGAGGACCTCGACGATGAGATGACGGATGTCGGGATCGTCCTCGACGATGACCGCCGTCTTATGCATCGACATCGAATCACTCATCGATGTAGCCCCCCGATTTGCGTGTGAAAGTCGGTCCTCATGCTACACAGAGGCGGGCGACCGCCTCGCGCACGACGACAGCGCCTCACCGGACGTCCTGGGTCAGTTCGACGCCCGCTTCGGGCCAGTAGACACCGGCTGCGGGGCCTCCGTTGCACTGACCGTCGCTCTCGCCGGGAGGCTTGATCCAGAGATTGGTGTCGACCACGGCGTCGTGGAATGAGCCGCCCGGATCGCCCACGAGCTGTCCCGAGGGGTTGCACCATTCGCCGCCGGAGGTCGCCGCGCCGCTGCGCGAGGTGTCGACGATGGCGTGCGCACCGCCGAGGAGCGCCGAGAGCGACGCCGCGTACGCGAACTCGTCGGCGGGTGCCTGGTAGTTCGAGACGTTGGTCGCGAACCCGCGGACGCGGTCGATGACACCCATCTGCGTGATGAGGTCAGCCATCTGGTCGGGCGGCAGCCAGTTGCTGTGTCCGCCGTCGATGTAGATCCAGGTGTTGGGGGTCGTGATCAGATCGACCGCGGTGCCCAGCTGCCGTGCACGGTCGGCGATGTTGCCGCACTCCTGCGACAGCGCGATGCTGTCGGGCTCGAGGGCGACGATCTTCTGCACATCGGGAGCGGTGTCGAGGGCGGCGCCGATCTCGCGCAGCCACACCGGGTAGTCCTCTTCGGAGAGGCCGCCGGAGGAGTGGTTGCCGCAGTCACGGCCCGGCAGCCCGTAGACGACGAGTGCGACCGACCGGCCCTGATCGCGTGCCTGCGAGATGAGGTCGAGCACGGTGCCGCCGGCCGTGCCGATCGGATCCTGCTCGGGGGTGAGCCAGTACGCGGTGGGCTGGGCGGCGAGGTACTCGGCGGCATCCTGCTGCTCACCGGAGAGCTCGCGTGCGGCGGCGGCGGCCTTCGCCTGCGTCGGCGCGATGACCGTCGTCCCCAACTCCGGAGCACGCGCCGTGAGCGCCTGGAATCCGCGCGTCACGGCGTTGCCGACGACGCCGATGAGCACGAGGACGACGACGAGTCCCAGCACGATGCCCACGGGGACGAGTACGCGGGCCGGGGGCATCCGCAGCTTCTTCCTGGGAGCCACTCTTGAACTCTAGTCATAGGCTGATACTCCGATGATCACTGTCGTCTCGTACAACCTGCGCAAGCACGCCGCAGCGGGAGAACTGACCGAATTGGTGAGCCGCTACGACGTCGACGTGCTGTGCCTGCAAGAGGTCGACACGACCGACATGCCCGAGCGTATCGGCGGTCTGGTGCTCGCCGACGCGACACGGTCGAATCGCCTGGGCCTGGCGATCTACTACCGCGAGAACGGGTTCCGCGCCGGCGCCAGCCGCACCTTCTCGCTGAAGAAGTCGCTGCACGACATCGTGCTCAAGCCCGCGGACGAGCGGATGCTGGGGCTCCACCTGCGTGATATCGACAACGGCACCGAGTTCATCGTCGCGTCGTTCCACGCTGCGCCCCTCACCGCGTTGAACTCGCTGCGCCGTCATCAGATCCGCGCGGCGCTCCGCGAATTGTCGACGCTGGGCAAGGGGGCACCGATCCTCATGGTCGGCGACTTCAACTACCCGGTCTTCAAGGAGAACCTCGGGCAGGTCATCCGCGAGAGCGGCTACGAGCTGAACCTCAGCGATGCGCGGACGTACACGCGGTACAAGTTCTTCAAGGGCTACTACGACTTCGCGACGTCGAGCGGGTTCGAGATCCAGCAGGTGCGCACCCTGCCCCAGGGAGCGAGCGATCATCTGCCGATCCTGGTGACCGCGAAGCCGATCGTCCGGTCGAAGCCGAACGTCGCCTGACTCAGTCGTCGATGCGGTCGCGGCGGCGGCGCAGACCGGTGGCGATGAGGATGACGGCGCCCGCGGCGACGAGCGCACCGGCGCCGATCCACAGCCCCATGAGCTGACTGCCGTCGAAGCCCGCGCGCACGAGCGGGTCGCTGCTGGTGCTCGTGTCGATCACCGCGCTCGCCGTGCCGCCGGCCGAGCTCGCCGAGACCGCCGCGATGTTGTAGACGCCGCGGGCGTCGGCAGGGAGGGTGATGCGGATGGTCGGGAGGGCACCGTCGGAGTCGGACTCGTAGACGGCGCTCGCCGTCGACACGGCCATGCGGACCTGGGCGAACGTCGCACCGGCGCCGTTCTCGCCCGTGACGGTGACGGTGACCGTCTCGTTCGCACCGAACGTCGTCGCGTCGCACGAAAAGCTGATCGTGTCACCCGGGCCGGCACCCGCGGCATCCGATTGGCAGGCGTCCACCGGCGGGTAGATCGTCGACGCGTGGGCAGCGGCGGGCGCCCCGGCGATCATCGTCGCGAGGAGGAGAGAAGTGAAGAGGGCGCGAGGGGAACGGCGCATGGGTGCTGCTTTCGGGGCCGGGAGCTCACCTGAGTGTAACCGAGGTGCCCCGACCTGGGGTTTCGGTCGGATGACGATCCGGTGGCGCGTTGCGTCAGCCGAGGCCGGCGACGGTGGCGTCGGGCTCGCACGAGGTGCGCACGATCGGCGTGAGACCGGCATCGGCGGTGGGGGTGACCCAGGCCTCGGCGTTCCGGATGTCGGTGTCGCCGATGACATCGATCGTCACCGTCTGAGTAGCGCCGGGCTCGAGGTCGATGGAATACGACAGCACCTGGCGATCACCGACCATGCCGCCACCGAAGCCGCGCCCTGTCGTGATTGCGGAGGAGGCGACCGCGAAACCCTCCGGCAGGTAGACCTCGCCGACGACCCGGGCGGTGCCGCCGGGGACACCGTAGAAGTCGTCAGCGACGACGTAGGCAGGAAGCGCGGTGGCCGCGTCGGCGGGCGCCGTGTTGGTCAGGGTCACGCTGAGTTGCAGGGTCCGCGCGCTGCGGCCGCTCGCGCAGCCGGCCCACGCCAGCTTGACGTCCGGCGTGACGTAGTAGTCCATCTTCGAACCGCCGCCGTCGTTGAAGTAGACGCCTACCCTGGCGGTGTCCACAGAGTTGCGAGGAGGAGCGCCCGCGAGCGTGGTCCCGGCGAGGATCTCCTGCTCATCAGCATCAGCGCTCCACAGAGAGAGGCGATGCTCGCTCCCTGCTCGGCCGAGTGCTGCAACCAACTTCGCCGGATCGACGTCGCCGGTCGTCAGCGCTTCGAAGACAGAACCTGCGGCGGCCGCGAAGAACGCGTCCTGCTCGCGGGGGTCGTCGTACTTCGCGTAGACGTCCGAGAGCAGCAGCTCGACCACGTTCTCACTGGTGAGCTCCTCGCCGGTGACGAGCATCACGGGGCCGGTGGCCTGGAGGATGTATGACAGGGCAACCGGATCGATGGCGATCACGCCAGAGACGTCCCGGCCCTCTCGTTTCGCGAACTCCTGAGCCAGGCGGGCGCTGAGAGAGAAATCCGGGACCTGCGTCACGTTCTGGAGAAAGCGCCCTGGCTTGGCCTGATAAATCGTGGCGTATTCGCCGAGGTCCAGCACCGGGTCGGAGTACCGGTCGACGTCAGTCGAGCTCAATTGTCCTGTGAGGGCCAGGCGGCCGTCTTCTGCCCGAAGGAACGTCGAGGCGCCGACGATTCCTCCGAGCGAGCGCCACTCGGCATTGTTCTGGACGAGCACCATGTGATCGCGAGGCTCGTCGGCGCCAAGCATCGACGGCAGCAGCTTGCTTGCGCGGGCGAGGGCGTCGGTGCCGGACGCGACCTCTCCCAGCACATCGCCGAGCTGATCGACGGCGCTCTGCACCGGGGTGACCAAGGGAGCGCGGTCGATGTCCGCAACGCTGTCGCGAGCGGATGCCGCGACAGCGGCCGCATCCGTGGCGGGCTGCGCGAGCGCTGCGAACACCGATGTGTCGATGCGCCCGTCGACGGGGACGAAGGCTTCGACACCGAAACCGTCCGCGACCGAGGCGATCGGACGGACGGTGCCCGTGACCACGTCGTCGACAGCAGCCGCCGCGTCGCCGAAGGCGGCGAGCTGCGGGCCCAACCAGGCGACGCTCTCGGCGCCCTGCCATATTGGGTCGGACGTCAGCTCCCTCGCCGTGGCAGTGTGTCGGGCGATCTCGTCGATCGCCTCACCCGCGGCGCTGAGGTCGCCGATGTCCGACGCGATCGCCGGCGCCTGCTTCTGGGCGCTCGCCAGGTGGTCGTACGCGAGGTACCCGCGCACCGCGATCCACCCGAAGGCAAAGAGCAGGAAGAGGAGTGCGAACCCGACCACCCACACGACGATGCGGCCCGCGGTGCGGGCGGCAGGGGGCAGGAACGTCTCGGGCATCGGCACGATCCTACGGTGACGAACGCGCAATCCTGATCAGGGAGCGAAGACTGCGCGCTCCCACCGGTCGCCGCCCGACACCTGGGCGTGGGCGGCGGCCTCTCCTGCAGCCGCGCGGAGGCGATCGAGGTCCCAGTCGGCCAGGGGAGCGGCCGCGACTCCGATGCTCGCCGAGAGCCGCACCGGGACCGCCTGCTGGTCCGTGAAGGTCCCGATGCGCTCCAGCAGCTGGGACATCAGTCCGCGCACGGCGGTGTCGGGACGCGGGATCAGGACGAGGACCTGTGTCCGTGACACGGCATGGAGGTCTGCTTCGGGAGGCATCACGTCGCGGATGTCGCTCGCGAACCGGGCCGTCACACGGTGGAAGGCGCGGCCGCTGGAGGCGTCGAGCAGCTCGCCCGGGTCGTCGAGACGGATGTCGAGAAGCGACCACCAGCGGTCGTCGGCGGCCTTCGCGCGGGCCAGGCGATCACGCGCGACCGCGGAGAAGTCCAGCGTCTGCTGGGGGTCCGTGCCCTGCGATCCGCGTCGCACCAGGTAGAGCAGGGTGACGAGCGCGCACACAAGGTAGAGCAGGGCGACGAGCTCGTTCAGGGAGTAGAGCCCGGACATGTCCGCCTCCGACTGCCCGCCCTGACCGTTCACCCACCGCACGACGCCGTCGATCCCCACGAGGAGCGCGAGCCCCACGAATCCGACCGATGCCACGAGAAGCGGGAGCGACATCTCCAGCTCTGGCTTGCGCAGACGAACGAGCTCCCACACGGTCAGTCCCGCGACGACGGCGCCCACGGCGAACGCGACGCGGAAGACCAGACCGTACACGTCCGTCTCAGCGGTGAGGCCCAGTGCCACGGTGAGCACGCTGAAGACCGCGATCGTGGGAATCAGCATGATCGGCTCGCGTCCCCGGCGCGCTCGCAGGCCCACCCAGATGAAGCCGGATGCGCAGAGGATCGGGCCGTGAGCGGCCGCTCGGACGAGACTCGAATCGACCTGGTCAGCGGCGACGAGCAGGTAGCAGCTCAGCATGGCGACGGCGAAGCCCGAGGACCAGATCGCGGCGGCTCGCCCGGGGAAGGACAGGAACCCGAGGCCGATCATCATGATCGTGCAGGCGGTGGCGAAGGCCACCAGCACGATCGTCACGTCGACGTGCGTCATCGCTCGCCCCCCTCCTCACGACCTGCGGCGGGGAGACGGACCGTGACGGTCGTCCCGCGTCCGAGAGCGCTCTCCACGGCGATGCTACCCCCGTGCGCCTCGACGATATCGCGCGTGATGCCCATGCCGAGGCCCGTGCCGGGGACGGAGCCCTCCTGCGCATTCTGGGCGCGGAAGTACGGGGTGAACACCCGCTCGACGTCTTCTGACGTCATGCCGATGCCCTCGTCGGCGATCGAGATCACGACCCATCCGTCGTCGTCGAGGCCCGCGACGACGCGGAGCGTGCCGCGGTCGCTGTACTTGATGGCGTTGCTCATGATGTTGTCGACGACCTGCCGCAGGCGGAACTCGTCGCCGTCGACGGGGAGGGGGCGGGCGACGATCGGGTCGATCGAGAGGGCAGACGCGGATGCCGCCGGCTCGAACGCTTCGATGGAGGCCTCGACCAGCTGGGCGGCGTCGAACTCCGCGTGCTGGTCGGCGGCATCCGTCGACTGCGCGAGCAGACCCTGGATCAGGGTGAGCATCCGCTCGCTCGCCGACTCGATGACATCGAGATGGTCGCGCTGGCCCGGGGTCAGATTCGACCCTTCGAGCAGCAGGTCTGCGTGGCCGAGGATCACCGTGAGCGGATTGCGCAGCTCGTGCGCCACCACGCGGGTGACGTGCGGCCGCTCGCGCTGGGCTTCGGCGACGGCGGTGAGATCCGCCAGCTCGATCACGGCCGTCGGCTGGCCGAGGGAGTTCGGCGCCGCGTCGCTGATGGACAGCCCGAGGGCGCGCCAGGTGCCGCTGCGGTCGAAGAGCCACAGACGTTCGTTCTCGACCACTTCGCCGCGGCTGGCCCGCGCGATGGCCGTCTCGGAGGGGCTGAGGGCGCGTCCTCGATAGTCGGAGTACTCGACGGCGCCGCCGAGCGGGAAACGGAGATCCTGCGTATCGAGGGAGTACAGCGCGCGGTAGGCGGCGTTGGCGGACACGATCTCGCCGCCGCGGGTCACCCGGGCGAGGGCGACGGAGATCGAGTCGAAGACCGCGTTGACACGCTGTTCGGCCGAGTGAACGCGGGAGACGGTCGCGGTCAGCCGCTGCGCCTGATTGCGGGCGAGGATGCGGAACGCCCGCGTGCGCCGCGCGCCGACGGCGATCGTGATGGCGAGGAACGTGAGGGCCAGCACCACGATGAGCAGCTCGACGATGACACCGGGCGAGAAACCCCAGCGGTCGGGATCGGCGAGGTTCATGACGGCGACGGCGCTGATGGCCAGCACGATCTCGGCCGTGCCGAAGTACGTCGCGATCCAGGCGATCGGGAAGAGCCAGAGGTAACCGAGGATCGGTTCGACGAGCGTGAGGAACCCGATCGCGACGATGTCGGCGAGAGGGAGCACGAACGCCGCGTGTCGAGGGACGCGCGCCCAGGGCGTGACGAGAGTCGCGATCGAAGAGATGATGATGACGAAGACGCCGATGAGGTAGCCGGGGCTCGCCATCAAGCCCACGTCGAGGATGCTGACGACGACCGTGATGGCGACGACGCTGAACGTGAAGATCAGCTGCCACTGCCAGACGGACCTCACACGGGTGCCGATGAGCTGACTGTCAGCCCAGCGGCTCTCGGTTGTCGGCATCAGGTGGCTCCGTCGCCAGTGTAGCCACGTGCGGACGGCGCAATGTCAGAAGGCGGTCTCACCGGGCGCGAGCGCAGCCTTGGCGGTCTTGAACAGGATGACGACGTCGCCCACCAGGGTCCAGTTCTCGACATACGAGAGGTCGAGTCGCACCGACTCCTCCCACGTCAGCGACGAGCGTCCGCTCACCTGCCAGAGCCCCGTGATGCCGGGCTTCACGAGGAACCGGCGGTGCACGTGGTCGGCGTAGAGCTCGACCTCGCGGGGGAGGGGCGGCCGGGGGCCGACGAGCGACATCGATCCGCCGATGACGTTGAACAGCTGGGGCAGCTCATCGAGGCTGAGGCGGCGCATGATGCGACCGATCGGCGTCACACGCGGATCGTTCTTCATCTTGAACAGGACGGTGTTGCCGGCATCCCGCTCCTGCTCGAGCAGGGCGGCGAGACGCTCCTCCGCGTCGATGACCATCGAGCGGAACTTCAGCATCGTGAACTCGCGACCGCCGTGACCGACGCGCGTCTGGCGGAACAGGATCGGGCCGGGGCTGGACAGCCGGATCGACATCGCGAGGAAGAGCAGGACGGGGCTGATCAGGGCGACGCCGAGCGACGCCGCGGCGACGTCGAGGATGCGCTTGGCGACGCGCTGCCCACCGCTGAAACGCGGGGTCTCCACGTGGAGCAGTGGCAGGCCGGCGACGGGGCGGCTGCTGATGCGCGGACCGGCGATGTCGGCGATCCCGGGGGCGATCACGAGGTGCTGCCGGCCAGCTTCGAGGCTCCACGAGATCTGCTTGACCTTGTCGGCGGGCAGCTCATCGGTGCTCGTCACGACGACCGTGTCGGCCTTCGTGACAGCCATCGCGCTGCTCAGTGCCGAGATCGACCCGATGATCGGGATGTCGGTGCCTTCGATGGTGTCGGCGACCGCGGCGCCGGGGACGCAGGCGCCGACGACGTGATATCCCGCGCTGGGCGTGCGGATGAGGTCGCCCGCGATGTCGACGACCGACTGGCGCGATCCGATCAGCAGCACTCGGGCCGAGAACCCGCCCGTCCGTCGCTGGGCGATGAGCCATTGGCGCCAGAGCCAGCGCTCGAAGAGGAGGACGAGGATGCCGAGGGGCAGGCTGAGAAGCAGGAAGCCGCGCGCGACCTCGATCTGAGTGAGGAAGGCGATGATGGCGATGACACCGAACAGGGTGACGCTCGACCGGGCGATCCGCGCATACTCGGCGGAGCCCGCACCGATCACGCGGTAGTCGCGGGTGTCGGCGAGGCTGAGGGTCAGCATCCAGACGAGGATGAGGCCGGTCGAGAAGCTCCAGTACGAGATCTCGCCGGCGACGCGGCCGGAGCTGATGGCGATCTCGGCGGCGCCGAGACCGAACCACGCGATCTGGGTGCCGTAGACGACCCACACGAGGACGAGGAGGTCGCTGATCCACAGGCGCCGGGCGTAGACGTGACGCCACGAGCCCCGCTGCGGCGTCGGCGTGGTCGCGGCCGGCGTCCGCTCGTCGTGGCCGTCGGCTGTGTCAGTCACCGTGCTCGCCATCTTCCCCCCAGGAGAGGGCTCCCCCGCCCCTCGCAGGCACCGTACCAGTGACCTGTAACACGCGTGTGTCCGAGACGTGATCGATCTACGCCGTCGTCGGCGCAGCCGGCAGGCGGAGGGTGGCGACGACACCCTGCCCGGGTGACGAGGTCAGGGTGATGTCGCCGCCGTTGCGGCGGGCGAGGTCGCGGGCGGTGGCGAGGCCGAGGCCGAGGCCGCTGGCCGTGCGCCCCTCCGCCTCGCGGCCGCGGAAGAAGCGTTCGAAGGCGTGGGCGAGCGTCTCGGGAGACATGCCGGGGCCGTCGTCGGCCACCACGATCGCGATGTCGTCGCCGATGCGGCTGGCGGACACTTCCACGGTTCCGGCTTCGGCGAACGTGACGGCGTTGGCGACCAGGCTCCACAGCGCGCGCCGGGCGTCGGCGTCGACGGCGATCACGTGCAGGCCGGTCTTCGTCGTGACGAGCTCCGTGCGCCGCGCGACTGCCTCGGCGTGGTGGGCCGCGCGCACGTCGCCGACGAGCTCGTCGACGGCGACGCGCACGCGCTCACCCGGCGAGGCCGCTTGCGTCAAGCCGTCGAGGAGGCCGGCGAGGCGGGCCGCGCCGCGTCGGGTGGCATCGACCCACGATCGCTGTTCCGTCGTGAGATCCGATTCGCTCAGCAGGTCGGCGTACCCGAGCACGTTGGTGACCGGCGTGCGCAGCTCGTGGCTGGCGGCGGTGACGAAGTCCTCGCGCTGGCGCTCGAGATCGAGTTGGGTAGCCATGGCGGACGCGCGCGCGCGTTCGGCGGCGGCGATCTCCTCTGCGGCCCGCACCGCCACCGCGGCGTTCGTGCGACCCTCGAACCGCGCGACCGAGACCAGGACGGTGAACAGCCCGATGGCGCTCATGAACACCACGAGAGTGACCGCGGCCTCGGCCGACTGGACGGTGCCCAGACCCGCGGTGCCCCCGGAGGTGAGTGTCAGCAGAAGAGCAGTGACGGAGGTGACGAGGGACGACCAGATCGCGACGCGGACCGGGAACCGAAGGCATCCGGCCGCCAGGACGGCGAAGGTCAGGAACGACAGCTCGGTGTAGCCGGGCGGGCCGAAGGCGAGGAGCACCGCGCCTCCGACGACCACCACATGGGCGATGAGTTCGACGGGGCGGACGCGTTTGCCCGTGTCCCGGGGCAGGATCGCGAGGCTCCCGATGAGCATCATCGCCGAACTGTGCGAGGCGAAGATCACGATGGACGTCGGGAGGAACGTGCCGCCGCTGACGACGACGTTCGCGGTGGTGATACCGGCGGCGGCGACCGCAGCGCCGAGGAGGACCGCCCCCACGAATCGCGCAGCGTCGGTCAGCGAGTCGAGTCGGAACCGGGCACCGCGTCGGCGAAGGAGGGCGACGACGAGCGCGATCTCGATCGCGTTGAAAAGCCCGTAGAGCAACCACAGCTGCCAGGGTCGCCCGCCGATCGCGTTGGCGAGAGCGGTGAGTCCGAAGATGAGGGCGATCGCCGTCCACCGGCGCTGGGGTGCGACACGCAGCGCGAACGCGACCGAGACGCCGGCTGCGGGCCACCAGATGGCGATCGGAAGCCCGTTCGCCTGGAGCCGGACGCCGATGAGCGCGAGGAACACGATGGCCAGCGAATTCAGCGTCCACAACGTGATCCGACGGCCCGATGGGACGGGGCCGAGCCGCTCACCCTCGATCCCGATCACGCGTACACCGTACAACCGGTTCGTCACAACGGGCGTTTCGCACGAACGGCGAAGTGTAATGTCAGCAGCATCGCCGACGTTCGGGTTCGGCAGGACACGAGGTGACCGCGTGGCGCACGTGCTGGTCGTGGAGGACGACGTCGATGTGGCGTCCTTGCTGCAGCAGGTGCTCGCGCGCGTCGGCCACGAGGTCGACGTCGCCCACGACGGCGGCGCGGGATTGGATGCCGCGCACGCCCGGCATCCGGATGTGGTCATCCTGGACTGGATGATGCCGATCAAGTCGGGCATCGAGGTGTGCTCGGAGCTGCGGTCGGACCCGGGTTTCGCCGACACGCGCATCATGATGCTGACGGCCCGCTCGTCGCCGCAGGACGTCTCGCGCGCGAAGGCGGCGGGAGTCGACGACTACGTCACGAAGCCGTTCACGCCGCGGCAGCTGCGCGAGCGGATCGAGACGCTCCTCGCCTGCTGAGCGACCGCGTCACTGCGGCGGGAGCTCGAACTCGCGCTCGAGCACGACTTGGTCTCCGACCTGACGCAGGGTCGTGCCGACAGCGCGTGTACCGAGCCCCCGTGGTGCGGGCGTCGCGGGCGCCCGTGGGGAGAGGATGCCGGGGCTCGAGATGCGCAGCCGCAGTCGGTCACCGGTGCGTTCCATCTCGACGGCGGCCTCGCGCGCGGCGGAGTGCTTCACCGCGTTGACGAGCGCCTCGTTGACCAGCCGGCTCGCCTCCTCTCCGATCGCGGGGTCGTCGAAGGCCGCTCGCGCGTCAGGCTCGGCGCCGACGCGCACGTCCATGACGACGGACCATGCCTCGACGAGGTCGTCGATCGTCTCCTCGACGACGAGGTTCGCACCGGTGCGGAGTTCGTCGAGTACCTCGTCGGTCTGCGTGCGGAAGGTGTCGATGGTCGCCGTGTCGGCGGAGGACTCGTCCACGTGCGCGGCGAGGATCACGCACCTGCTCTGCAGTCGGCCGTGCAAGAGGTCGCTCGCGCGGCGCAGCGGCGCGCGCGCCGACTCGACGGCGGACGCCAGGGTACGGGCCGAGACTCGCAGAACGGATGTGGCGCGCACCTCCTCGGCTCGTGCTCGGCGGTATGCGTCGACGGACATGCTGATGACTGAGGCCGTGAGCGGCAGCGCGAGCAGCGGCACCAGACCGAGAGCGCCGACGTTCGGGAGCAGGGCATAGGTGAGCGCCAACACTCCTGCCCCCGCGAGGGCCCAGGTCGCCAGGAACACGAGACCGCGCAGCCTCGCCCGCAGGCCTCGCGCACGGCGCGTGATGAGGGATGCGACGAGGTCGAGGGCCGCGCAGGCCGTCACCGCCGCCATGACGACCGACGGACCGCCGTGCGACAGCCCGAAGGGGAGTGTCGCCGCGACGTAGGTCAGCCCGACGCTGAGCGGTGGTGTGGTGCTGAGGCGTGCCAGGACCGGCACCCCTCGTGCATCGTCGAGATCGATGTCGACGGGGGCGTCGTCCGGCGGCCACTGCGTCAGCTCGTCGAGTCGGTGGCTCGCGGCGCGCACGCGGGCGGAGTAGTCGCGCACCGCGTCGTAGTCGACGGTGCCGTGGAGCAGCGAGTCGCGGTGCCGCCGCAGGTCATCGGAGATCTGCGCGAGCACGGTCGGCACGGTGCTCTGCAGGTGGGCGGCTTCGGCCGTGCTGACGCGCATGAGCGCGCTCGCCGAGCGCAGTCGGCGCGTGGTCGCCCGCAGGCGTCGGTGATACGTGACCGCGATCGCGCAGACGGTGAACAGGATGACCGACGTGACGATGTTCGTGGTGATGCGCGTCGTCCAGTTGCCACCGGTGGACAGCCCGAAGAGGGTCGCACTGACGGCGTCGTTGAGGAAGGGACGGACGGCTGAGAGGCCGACGATGGCCGCTGCGATCACGGCGACCCGTTCGCCCGGGCTCTTGGCGAGGCGCCTTTCGGCGTAAGCGGCGCACAGTCCGAGGGCGGCGAGCGGTATCCACCCGACGGCCGCGACCGCGACGCCCCGCAGGTACCCGTCGAACGAGGGGATGCCGACGCTCGGCACGCTCAGGAAGGTGCCGACGACGAACGACATGAGGAGCGACCATCGCGTGAAGTATTCGCCGCTGACGAAGGGGGCACCCAGCACGGCCAGAGAGGTGCGGATGCGGCGTTCCAGCGCGGCGCGACGGTCGTGACGCGTCACCGTTCCCCCTTCCTGCATGACGGCCATGGGAAGCGTAGCGCTCGGATCAGCGAGGCGTGGACGTCAGGGCGTTCCCGTTCCAGAGCCAGATCGCATCGTCGGTGAGAGTCAGGGCGGTCGGTGCGGCGACATCCGCGTCGACGCAGGCGATCTCCTGGCGGTCGCCCGACAGCGCGGTCAGCTGCAGGCCGACGCATTCCGGCGCCACCGAGGCGGCGACGATCTCGCCGTTGTGGATGTCGAGGGCGACCACGCCGTCACCGATCCGCGACGTCTGCCCGCCCGTCGTCTCGTACGCGGTTCCGTCGCAGAGGAAGGCGGCGGCGTCGCCGGAGGCGCGGAGTCCCCACGGCTCGGCGCAGGGGGCGGTGAGCGCGGTGCCGTCGATGAGGACGGTGCCGTCAGCGAGGTAGGTCGATCTCGCGAGGACCTTCTCGTACGGCGACCAGAAGGCGCCGTCGGTGAACGTCTGCAGCGCTTGGGTCTCGCAGCCGTCACCGACGTCGGCGATGGCGGTGGCCTGCGTGTCGGCGAGGAGGGTGAGCGCGCGGACCTGTGCGATGTCGCGGTACGTGGGCGTCACGTCGTCCCAGGTCGCCCCGTTGTCGTCGGAGCGCTCGACGACAGGGGCGGTGGTACCGCAGCTGCCGGCGGTCGCGCGCCAGATCACGTCGTCGCCCAGGACGAGGAAGCGCTCCGCAGTGCCGGGCGCAATGATCGCCGTCGGCGACGCGGAGGGCGACGGGGACGGTGACGGAGTCGTCGCCGGCACGGGATCGGCGGTCCGATCGGCGACGGGAGCGCCCTGCCCGCGCTGCAGTGCGAGCGCGACGAGGCCGCCGACCGCCACCGTCAGCGCGACGACGAGGACGGCGACGACGACGGAGGGCAGGCCTCGGCGGACCGGGGACCGGCGGGCCATGGGTCAGCGGACGGCGGTGTCGCCGGCGTCACGTGCTTCGCGTCGCGTGTCGAAGCCGATCTCGCCGATGGCGGGCGCGGTGTCGGGGACGACGGCGACGGGGGCCTTGCGCTTGCGTCCGCGGGCCGCCTTCGGCTGCTCCTGCGTGTAGCCGTAGCCGCCGTACCCGTAGCCATATCCGTAGCCGTACCCGTTGTAGTAAGAGTCCGGGCCACGGGTGGGGACCATCGACATGACGAACCCGGCGACCTTCGCACCCACCGTGTGGAGCGCCTCGACGGCGCCTTCGAGCTGGTGGCGAGTCACCTTGCCGGCCGAGGCGACGAGGATCGCGCCGCTCGTGCTGCGGGCGAGGATGGCGGCATCCGTCACGGGCAGGAGCGGGGGAGCGTCGCACAGGACGACGTCGAAGTCGCGCTCAAGGACGTCGAGCAGCGTGCCCATCTGCTTCGAGCCGAGCAGTTCGCTCGGGTTCGGCGGGATCTTGCCGGCGGGGAGGACGAACAAGCTGCGGCCGCCCCAGGGGAGCATGACGTCGCCGACCCGGGCCCGGCCGATGAGCACATCGGTGAGGCCGACACCGCCCTCGATGCCGAGGTACTCGGCGACCTTGGGCTTGCGCAGGTCGGTGTCAAGGAGTGCGACCTTCTTGCCGGCATCCGCCAGCGCGATGGCGAGGTTGATCGTCGTGGTCGACTTGCCTTCGCTGGGGACCGAGCTCGTGATGACGAAGCTCGAGCGGCCGCCCATGTCGAGGAACTGCAGGTTGGTGCGGAGCGCGCGGAACGACTCGGCGCGGGGGCTGAGCGGGTCGGCGTGCACGATGAGCGGGCGTTCCTTGGCCTTCGTGTCGTACGCGATCGCGCCGAGCGAGGGGGACGAGGTGATCTGCTCCGCCTCGCGCGGCGTGCGGACCTTGTTGTCGAGGACAGTGCGCAGAGCCGCGAAACCTATCCCTATGGCGAGCCCGAGAAGTGATCCGAGCGCGAGGTTAAACGGCACATTCGGGCTTGAGGGTGCGAGCGCTGGTTGAGCGTCACTGACCCGTGTCAAGCGTATCGGGCTCCCGCCTTCGTCGATCTGAGGCTCGATCTCGGGCACTACGTCAGAAAGGCTCGCCGCGATAGCATTCGCGAGATCAGCAGCAACGATCGGGTCCCCGTCGGCCACAGTTATGGTGATCAATGTTGTGTTGAGCGCCGCGGAGGCCGACACCTTCGAGGCGAGACTCTCCGCTGTCGTACCGAGGTTCAGGTCCGCGATCACCGGGTTGAGAACGATGGGTTTGTTGACAAGGCCGACGTAGGTGTTGATACGTGTCTGCGCGAAGTTTGACCCCTGCTGGACGTCAGTCACTGAGCCGCCAACCTGGGTGGAGACAGCGATGCTGCTCGTCGATTCATACGTCGGTGTCCTGGTCAGAGAGAAGGCTGCAGCTGCGCCGACCCCGATGAGGATGAGGACTACCACCACGATCCAGTTCTTGCGCAGGACGCGGATGTAGTCGCTCAGCTCCATATGCGTGCCCCTGATCCTCTTGCTCGAGATGCCTCTCGAAATTCGCGAACAGTCTGCCACAACCTTGTAACCGGCATGTGACAGTGAGGCACTCGCGGCGCGCGCCCCTTGCGGGGCGAAACGTACCCCCGCCGCGACACATTCACGTCACAAACTGCTGCTAGCGTTCGGCGGGCAGTCGGGTCGTGGTCACCTCCTTGCCCCGGAGGGTGACCCTCGCCGATTCTTTGGTGTCCGCCAGAATGAAGAGGTCAGATGCAGAAGCTGTCAGTTTCCATCATCGGCACTCGGGGATACCCCAGCTATTACGGCGGTTTTGAGACGGCGGTGAGGCACCTCGCGCCGTTCCTGTGCGATGCAGGGTGGGACGTCACCGTGTACGGCAGAGCAGGCGCCAACTCTCCTGATGATCCCGATCGCGACCCGCGCGTGGGCTCGCGACTGACACGCGGGGTCGAATCGCGCTCGATGAGTACTTTGACATTCGGCCTCACGGCATCGATCGACGCCGCATTTCGACGGCGGCCGTCCGTCGCGCTCGTGATGAACGTGGCGAACGGGTTCTATCTCCCGATGCTCCGAGCGAGTCGTATCCCAACCTTGGTTAATGTCGACGGAATCGAGTGGGACCGCGAGAAGTGGGGACAAGCAGCGAAACGCATGTTTAGGGCTGGCGCGAGGCTCACGGCTCAGCACGCTACAGAGCTCGTCTTCGATGCTCGGGCGATCCGCGATCGGTGGGAGCGCGACTTTGGCCGAAGCGGGACGTTCATCCCGTACGGCGGGACCGCGCCGGGCGAGTTGTCCCCCCCGATGGGACTGACTTCTGGAGAGTACGTTCTGGTCGTAGCGAGATTTGTGCCCGAGAACACGGTTCCTGAATTTCTGCGGGCCGTAGAGTCCATTGCCCGCGACAGTCCAGTCGTGATCGTGGGGTCGACGGGATACGGTGGTGAACTGGACGAGTATGCGCAGAGGTTGGATGCAGAGCACTCGAATGTGCACTGGCTGGGACACGTCCGAGACGATGGCCTTCTCTTTGCCCTGCTTCAGCATGCGGGAGTCTACTTCCATGGGCACAGCGTAGGCGGGACAAATCCCGCCCTCGTCCAAGCCATGGCTTGTGGTGCGCCGGTCGTTGCGCGGGACACTGTCTACAACCGGGAAGTCCTGGAACAAAACGCTCTGTTTGTGAAGCCGGATCCAGAGTCCATCGCGAGTGGCATCACGGAACTGATGCGTGACCCTGTTCGTCGTGAGGCTTTCCGAGAGGGAGTTCGACGCAGAAGTCAGCGGGAGTACACATGGGACTTGGTTTGCGAACGGTATGAGGCAACCTTGCGGCGACTCGCGGCGGGATCCTGATGAGAAGAGTTCTGTTCGACGGCTACTGGCTGGTTGACGGTCCTCCGTCGGGCCGCAATGTCATTAGCGGACTGATCGAGGGCTGGAGATCGGCTTTTCCGGACGATGTGATCGATGTGGCTGTCCCTCGTGCCCCAAAGGGAGTTTCCGTGCCGCCCGGAGTGCGCCTGCTTACAGTGGCACCCAGAGTCTCAAATCACGGTCTATGGGTCATGCTCCAGATCGGCTTAACGGCCCGTCGCTACGATGCGGTTGTCTCTCAAAACTTCACGCCCCTGACGGGGCGAGGTCAATTCATCCGCGCTACCTTCCTTCATGACGCGCTGTTTAGGGACAGGCCCCAATGGTTCACGCTGAGCGAGCGGCTTTACTTGGGGGTGGCGAGCCTTACTCTGCCTCGAGCGCGCCGAGTACTTACCTCGTCAAAAGCGGAGGCGGATCGGATCCGAAGGGTGTTCCCGCGCGTGCGAGCACGGGTGGCTGCCGTGGGGCTCTCGGTGCCGTTGGACTTGGATCAGCCAGGGGGCGTGCCATCGCTAGTGGCGATCGAGCGCCCCTTCATCTTGGCGGTCGGTCGCCTGAATGTGAGAAAAAATATCCAGCGTTTGATCCGTGTGTTTAGTCGTGGTGGCCTCGCGGAGCGTTTTGACCTGATCATCGTGGGTGCACCGGACGGGAAATCCGAAGCGGTGACCGATGTCGCAGGGGTGCATTTCACCGGACACGTGACAGATTCAGAACTCATCTCCCTCTACTCGCAGTGCGAGTTTTTCGTTTTCCCGTCCCTCGGAGAGGGATTCGGTCTGCCGCTGCTGGAAGCTGCAAGATTCGGCGCGCCGAGCGCGGCGAGTGATATTCCTCCATTCAGGGAGATCAACACAGCTGCCGTGTACTTCGATCCGCACGATGACAAATCTATGGCCGAAGGTCTCGCCGAAATGGCTTCTCAGCATCGCCGTTCGGCGAACGGCTCCAAGGGTGTGCCCGCGGTAGCGCTCAGTTGGGCAGACGTCGCAGTAGCTGCCCGCTCCGCCATGTTCGATTGAGAGGGGCAAAACTTGATCCGGAAGCTTGTCGATCGCGCGTACCGTCGCTCCAGAAAACTTGATAGCGGGTTCGACCCCGACGTGGCGGTAACTGACTTAATCGGCCTCATCGTGGAGAAGGGCGTGCAGAGGTTTCGGGGTGTCGCGCGTGGCCTCCCCGGAGTCTATTTGGGGCGTTCGGTCCGCATTCGCGGGCGGCGCCGCCTATCTGTGGGAACGGGGGTCTCGTTGGGTAAGGGGGTAGTCCTTGAAGCTCGCTCGAGAAGCGGGATTTCACTTGGCGACTCGGTGACAGTCGACGAGAACGCGCTCCTTCGCGCGTCGGGTGTTCTGCGCAATCTCGGCGAGGGAATCGTCGTCGGGGATAGGACTGCCATTGGTTGGAACAATTTCATCCATGGCGGGGGCGGGGTGCTCATTGGCCAAGATTGCTTGCTGGGGCCATCGGTCAGCATCTTCTCTGAGAATCACCGAGTCGACGACGTGAGCACACCTATTCGCAACCAAGGCGAGGTGCGGTCTCAAGTCATCCTGGGAGACGACGTCTGGGTGGGTTCGGGTGCGACGATACTTTCGGGTGTCACCATCGGAAGTGGTGCGGTCGTGGCTGCCGGTTCGGTTGTCACCAAGGACGTGCTGCCTCGGAGCATTGTCGCGGGGGTTCCTGCGAAACAAATCGGATCACGGGGACACTCATGAACAAATCCGTCGCGTTCTTCACCGGCAGTTCGGTGATCTGGGGAGCAGAACTGAGTCTTCTCACGATAGCGACGCGAGCTGCGGGCGGTTCCCGTCTCATCGCATCGAACAACGAACTCGTCGAAATTTGGCGATCGCAGATAGGGCCTGCTAAGCAGGTTACGCTCAGGCATGGCCGACTTCGAAGGCTGCTCAGTTTCCTCCCAAATGCGATTCATTCCGTCTGGAGAGGTGAAAATATCGTAGTCTTCGATTTCTACCTCATGCCGTTGTTCGCCATTTTGCGTCCCCTAGCAATTCTCCGGGGTGCTCGGATCGTAATTGATGTACACGACGCACTCATCGGTCACCCGAAGCGTAAGCCCTACTTCTGGCTGATGCGATTTGCTCACCGTGCGATATGTATCAGCAAGTACATTGCGAGCCAGGTGCCCACTTCGGACAAGGTTGTTGTGTACCGGCCCGTGGAGCCAGCATCGTCCGGCAACGATGGTTCGGCGGGCGTGGTGGGGATAATAGGGCAGATCTCCCCACGAAAGGGAACAGCGTTTGCGGTCGAGGCTGCGGCTGCAGTGGATGAGGTCGCTGCAGTAACTGTTCGCGGCGCAGCAGTCGACTCTGATCTCGATTACCTCGAATCTGTATTGCGGACGGGCGAGGAGCTGTTGGACGAGCGCTTCCGATTCGAGGGGAGAGTTCCTCGAGACCGAGTGATGGAAGATATCGACATACTTGTCGTCACCAACGCCGGGGAGCCATTCGGGCGTGTCGTGGCCGAGGCGCAGTTGAGTGGGGTCGTGGTAGTCGGGCCTGCCGCTGGCGGGACCCTCGAGCTGGTAGAACACGGAGTTACCGGGTTGCTATACACGCCGGGGGACGTCGACGAGTTGAGCGACCTGATCCGACTGGCCATAAGGGACGCGAACATCTTGAGAGCAAAAGCCCGGGAGTTCGCATCCTCAGCCTTTGACCCAAGGACTCGCGCAGAGGAATACATGGATAATGTTGCCGGTGCCTGAATCGCTGGCGCCATCGCGATCACAGGTGGCACTCTTCTCGCTCGCGGTCACTCTTGTCGCATTCCCGAATGTGCGATTTGGTGGGGGAGGAGTTGTCATCCTGCCGGAGCACATCGCCATCCCCATCTTCCTGTTACTCCTACTTGCGCGCAGGACGGTGGCTCCTCCGGCGCGATCGCGCTTGGCGATCGCCGGCGTTATCTTTGTGATTTTCTGGTCTCTCTTTACCCTTGCCTCAAGCGTTCTCGTAGCTCTTGATCCACCCCAAAGCCTGCGAATAATGGCTTGGATCGCATCGAACATTCTCTCAAGCATTCTCGTCTATTCCCTCAGAACGCTTATCCCTTATAGCCTCAATGTGATCACCAGTCTGCTGATGTTGGTCATTCTCGTCACGCTCATCGGGTGGGCAGTCGCCCAGAGCACGCGACAGATCAATGACTTTGTAGAGGCTGATTATGCGAGCCTCGTGTTTCGACTTCAAGGATTCTTCGTCGAACCCAACTTGTACGCGGCATTCCTAACCCTCGTTGCAGCCATGCTCTATGCCTGGAACAAGGTCGTCCGACCGCGCCTCTACTGGACTTTCATGGGCATGGGAGGCTTTTCTATTTACCTCACCTTTACCCGCGTGGCGTGGGTCGCATTCGCAGTGGTCCTAACGGCGAGTCTCCTTCGAACGTTACGAAGGCGTCCCCTTCTCTTGTCGGTTGCCGTTGTCGGGCTCGTCTTCGTCTTCGTGTTTGCGACCATGGGCAACCAGCAGGGGCAAGACTCACGCTCAGGCGACCCGCTCTTCGATGCGACGGTGGGTCGCATCACTGGGCTGTTCAACACAGCGCAGGGGACGGGGTACACCCGCGTGCTGACGATCGAAAGCGCTCTGTCGGACCTCACAACGACGGGTGCTTGGTGGACTGGATTTGGGCTCAACGGGTACAGCCAAGTACACGACACCGGTGTCACGTCGTGGGCTGCGCCCTACTTGCCGACTCTGTGGATCGCCATCTTCTATGACGGCGGAATCGTGGCCGGAGTGAGCTTCGTGATCGCCGTCACCCTGTTCTGGCTAGCTTCGCGACGCTCTCGCGGCACGATCTTCTTCGCCTCATTCGTCCTCCTGGCGGGGGCCACCAACAATGTGTGGTTCGCGTTTCCTTGGGTGCTCGGCGCGATCGTGGTAGGAGCGGCTTCCTATGTGACGGCGACCGAACCCCCCGGCCAAAAGCGCGCTGCCCACTCGCGATCATTTGCGCTTACGACGCCGTAGCTGGGCGTTGAGATCGCCGAGCATTCTCCGGACGACGGTCAGATTCTCGGTGCCGGCGAAAAGCCACAATAGAATCAGGTACACAATCAGCGCCAGGACGCATACCGGTAGCGCAAATGTCCATATTCCAGGCTTGGATCCGGCCCAAGGGGTCATCTGCAATGCAAAGACTCCTGCCAAAACCGGAATCATCGCCGCGAGTCCTCGGATGAGTTGGAGCGCGTAACGCCACACATCGATCCGCGCTCGCGTCCGCAGAACCCACAATCTGATCGGCCACACCACGAAACGCGCGAGTCGAGAGAAGGCGATCCCCGCCACCCCGAACGGAATGAATGCGAACACGAGTATCGTGCTGACCAGATTTTGGAGGAGCGCTAGCCAAAGGGCGGACCCAGCGTTCCCAGTCGCGATCAGAGCGTTCCTGTCGAAGTACATGATGGCTCCGAGGGCCCAACCGCCCGCGAGAATCCAAACGGTCTCGACGGATGGTAGCCATCGATCACCGAAGACCCCCCCAACGATTTGTGGGGCGAGGCCCGCTACGATACCGAAAACGAAAATGCTCAGAGATGCCGCCGCGAACGTCATCTGTCTGAAGATCCGGTCGAGGCGCTGTCGATCATCTTGAACACGGGAAAAGGTGGAAAGTGACACGCGAGCCATGACTGATGTCACCAGTTCGATTAGGATCGTTCCGAGCCGTTGCGCAAGAAAGTAATACCCGAGATCTGATGCCGAAAAGAACGCGCCGATCACGAGCTTGTCGACATTCGCCTGGACCGCATCGAGCAAATCAATCGCGAGAATCGCCGTTCCAGTTGACCACATGGAGCGCAACGCATGCCAGGAAAACTCAGGGCTAGGGCGCCACGAAGACGCCGCCCATAAAGCAACTACCGCGACAGCGGAAGTAACCAGTGTCTGAACGACGAGGGCCCAAATTCCGCCTCCGAGGAGCGCGATCGGAACCGCGAAGATCGCCCCGCCCAACGCGCCCACGAGTTGTCGTATGGAGAGTGGCTTGAAATCCAGCTCTCGCTCGAGAAGGGCGGCCGGCACTTGCGAAAGTGCGGCTAGAGGCAGCGCAGCAGATAGCACTTGAAGAATGATCGTCAGTTCCGGCTCGTCGAATACCGAGGCAATCGCAGGGGCAAGCAGGATGAGCGATCCTGCAAGTAGGACTGATAACCCGAGTGATGTCCAGAAGACAGTGGAAGCATCTTGCGGACCTAGATCTTTCCGCTGGACCAGTGTGCGGCTGAAGCCGGAGTCGACGACCACCTGCAAGATTGCGACGATCGACGTCGCAATCGCGACAAGTCCAAACTGTGATGGATCGAGTAGGCGAGTGAGAATCGCCAGCACACCGAGGGAAAGTAATCTTGAGCCCCAACGTTCGGCCACGACCCATCCGATCGAGCCGATGGCACGCCTTCGGAGACCGTCGTCAGTCAAAGCGGCCCCTTCCTCGCGTTCTCGAGTCTCATCCGCGGAACAGGCGTAGTCGAGAACGGAAGGTCTCGACGGCTGCGCGCGGGCCGATCGCCTCCCACAGGCGGTTCGCTCGGGAGCGGCGCACGGGCAACCCGAACTGCCTGATCAGAGGGGAGGACACTGGTCGTGCGAGCCCTCGGAATGACTTTCCCGAGTGGTTCTCGCCTGTATCGACGTTGTACACCGCGCCGCGGAAGGGAAGCGGTAGAACCTCAAGACCGTGACTGGTAAACCATTCTTCCGCATCCCTGTGCGCCCCAAGGACGTTTGGGAGGGTGTCCCCGAACCCATCGGCGATCGCGGTTTGGCTGCTCTGCGGGGAAAGTGAGGCCGGCACTGCATACGCTTCGAACGGGACTATGAAGGAGGTCCCGCACGTTTTGTTGAAGCGGTCAATCGGTTTGATCACTTCCCGTGTGTGGGAATACATCCAGCCGCTCCGCAGAACCCAGGCCGCATTTCCGTCGCGGCTGGACACGAAGTCAGCGAGCTGATTACTGACATAGTCGTCGGCGTCGAAGATCATTACATGCGTTGGGGCATACTCTCGCGCTGCGAGAAGCCCCGCACCGATTTTTGTGCCCTTATCCCACACGAACGAGGTGCGGTCGGTCCTCGGCCCGTTCGGCGGCGCCGGCGCCTCGAACGCGACGGGGACGAAGACCGTTTTCGGGGGTAGACGGAACGACGGTTCTCGGTTTCCGACCACGATGACCACAAAATCGGATCGCGTCTGGCCAGTGATCGAGTCCAACGTCTCGCGAAGGAGGCTCTCGACCCGCCTGTAGTCAGACGAATTCTGAGGGTGTCGCAGAGAAGTCACGAATGCCAGCATCAGCGCCCCAGCAATCGAAGGATCTCAGCCCGGGCGGCGGGGAGGTCGGCCGCGTAGTGTGCAGTCGAGAAAGCACCGCTGTACTCGTCGTAGATCGCACTGACCTTCCGGTAGTTGTTGTCCATGACAACGTGCGGCACGCTGAGGAGCGCGGCTAGCACGTGAGCGTGAAGGCGGTCGACGACGACTACGCGCGCGGTTCCGTAGAGGTCAGTTGCACAGGCGACGTTGACGGCATTGATCTTCTTAATGAAGCGCGCCCCGAGGCGATCGACCCATCCAGCGGGGAGCCACTGCAATCGCTTGCGTGCTTTTACGTAGTAGCGATAGACCAAAGTTGCCAGGCGTGCCGTACGCCACGGAAGCGAGAATTTGCCTGACGGCCACCAGTCGGTCTTCATAAACGAGGCACCGTTCAGCCACGTAGAGTCCACCTCTGCGAGATTGGATGAGGCTTCCATATCGGCCCGCGCGATCGCGAGAACGTCGACGCGCGGAGTCCTGGGCAGAGGTCTCGATGATTTCCAGCCCAGCGCCATGTCGGGACAGTAGGAGATTCGTACATTTGGGAGCTGATCTGTGGCACGACTCATCGAAATTTCATCTCGGATGAGGGCCACAAAGTCGGGATGCGCCGACAGGACTCGGTCAGCCTGACGCGCTCTGGTTGCATCGCCGAAGAAGATCGACTGAGGCAGTTGGATGATCGGGTAGTCGGGCAGCGCCTGGACCACGATCTCGCGATGGATTTGATGACCCAGCCAGAGGTCGCCAAAATTGCCACCACCGTGCAGGAGTACTGCGCCGCTTGGCATGTTCTTACGGAGCGCGCGTGGATCAAAAGTCCACATGTCAGACACATAGTGGAGTGTCAACCCGAGTTCGCGAACGTACTCAAGCTCGCCAGCCCAGATAAGCGAATCCCCGACGTTACGTTGATTAGGGGCATCAACGATCGCAACGCTTGTGTGGCCCTTTAGCGCTTCGCGAAGGGTTTTCAGCGTCCGCTTGCGTATCGAAGCGAGATGAGCGAGGTCAGATTCGATCAAAGCAATCTCTTTCTCGGAGGCAGCAGGCGATGTGGCGGCGGCGGTGACCCGGGCTCGGCCGATGCTACGTGCCACTCGGCAGTGATCCTTCGACCCAAAGATCGTGCGGGAATGCGTCGATAAGGGAAGTTGGTGACCATCTCAAGAGATCAGCTGGCTGGTCGAGGGTTTCAGCGATGGTCGCGCAGACTTTGGGCATCCTGCGGCCCGTCCCCTCGTAGTAGTCCTGGTACTTGAACAGGTCCTCCTTAGATGGCTGCAGCATTGAGGCTGGGACCCCAAGAGCATCAGCGATGACCAAACCATGCAGGGAGGACGCCGCGACGAACTCGGATTGAGCGATGGTGGCGACCACCTCACGAATCGGTAGACGCGGGCTGAGTGCTTCCGCGCGATGGCGCCAGGTCTCCTCGTCGTGAAGGTTGGGCACAATCGTCAACGGCCGCGTCGGGGTCGCCCTCTTGATGTCGTTTAGTGCAGGGTATAAGAGGGCCGGATCGCCAAAGACATCGGGGACGGCGACCCCTCTTTTGCGGAGAACATCTGCTGTCAGCGGGCCTCTCACGGCTCGCACGTCCAGTCGTATCGCTCTAATCTGCGAGAGTGGGATCTTGCCGTTGATGCCGCTGCCCCAGACGACGTCGTCGTCCTCGGCGAAGTGAAGGATCGACCCCACCGCGAGGAGGCGTCTGTCTCCAGGGCGCGAACGAGTCGCGTTTCCGACCAGCGTGCGCACTACCTCCGGTCCGATCAGGTCCCCGAAGTTGTTCGTGAGCCGACCCTTTGGGAGGATCGCGCCCATGCGTCCGCGTACCAATGGTCGCCGCGGATTCCAATGAAAGACGTCGACGTTCCCGATCTGAAGCACGAATCGATCTCCCGTTGAACAGCGGCCGGGGTGACCGCGGCGATGAGTCTAGCTGTGCTCGGTTACCTCCTCGTTTCGGGCTGACTCATGTTCGTCATCGGGCTGAGATAGCGTTCGCGTCATGACAGGAGGACCTTTATTCGTGCGTAGATCCGCGAGGTCATCAGTTCAGGTTCTTCATAGTGTGAAGCCGCCAAACGAGCGGACGAACCCGTTTGTCGAATTGCATGTGACGAACCTGCCCAGCACCATCGAATCCCGTTGGTTTTCATGGAGGCTTGCACTTTTCGGCGCTTACGATGTTTTGCACTTCCAGTGGCCTGAGAACCTTCTGCGGGCATCGGGAAGCTTCAAGCGCCTCGCAAAGCGTGCGGCGTTCGCCATGCTCCTGATTCGCTTGCGGCTAGGCCGGCGCCCGATCGTCGTGACGATCCATAACCTTGCTCCGCACGAAACCCAGTCGCGCATCGAAGAGTTTCTATTGAAGCGAATCCATTCGGCCGCGGCGGCCTTCGTGGCTTTGAATGACACCGAGGACCTATCGCGGTGGGGGCAAACGCGTGTTGTCACGATTCCGCATGGTGATTATCGACAGAAGGTATCGAGACGGTCGCCGGAGTCAGCCGTGGAGAGGCGAGTGCTCTTCTTCGGTTCAATACGCAGTTACAAGAACGTGCCGTCCCTCATCCACGCAGCGGCGGGTGTGGATGGAGTGGAAGTGATTGTCGCCGGAAAGCCGTGGAACTCCCAGATAGGTGCCGATATCAAACGGGCCGCACATCAGTACGGGAACGTCGTGCTCCGATTGGACGAGCTCCCCGAATCCGAGCTGTTCCCGCTCATTGCCACGGCAGAGACCGTTGCGGTCCCATACACGTCGCTGTACAACTCCGGAGTGATTTTCCTCGCGCTCACCATCGGGGTTCCGGTCCTTGCGCCGTCCACCGCATCGACGCGCCGCCTCAGAGATGAGGTTGGTCCACAATGGTTGAGTCTGTACGACGGCGACCTCACATCGGCGGACGTCGCGCGCGCTCTCGACGTAGCTCGAAGTCTGCGCACTCAACGCGAAAATCCAGGTCCTCGACTGAACGAGAGAGATTGGCGGAGGATTGGGCAGGCGTACGAGCAACTCTATTGGAGCGTGGTTTCCGACCAACCATGATGGTGACGTCATGGCAGCGGTCGTGTACCCTTGACATTTGGTGCCTGCGCCCTGCTGGCCTCGCACCGCGAACGTGAGCCCTCCACTGGCGTGTTCGACCGGCATCCCGAGCGAACCACCCCGGAGT
This sequence comes from Microbacterium oleivorans, assembly GCF_023715745.1. Taxonomy (GTDB): domain Bacteria; phylum Actinomycetota; class Actinomycetes; order Actinomycetales; family Microbacteriaceae; genus Microbacterium; species Microbacterium oleivorans_D. Next base: position 278,094 of record NZ_JAMBOV010000004.1, read on the forward strand.
GGGATTCACGAACCTCTCCGTTCGAATCTATGAAAGCAGCACTACTGTGACGCGCACGTACACCCCCAAGGCCGGTGAGATCACCCGTGAGTGGGTGGTCATCGACGCATCCGATGTCGTCCTCGGCCGCCTCGCCTCGCACGCTGCCACGCTGCTGCGCGGCAAGCACAAGCCCACCTTCGCGAACCACGTCGACACCGGCGACTTCGTGATCATCATCAACGCCGACAAGGTGGCCCTCACCGGCCAGAAGCTCGAGCAGAAGAAGGCCTACCGCCACTCGGGTTACCCGGGCGGCCTCAAGTCGGTCACCTACTCCGAGCTCCTCGAGAAGAACCCGGTGCGGGCCGTCGAGAAGGCCGTCCGCGGCATGCTCCCCAAGAACAGCCTGGGTCGCCAGCAGCTGTCCAAGCTGAAGGTCTACGCCGGTGCCGAGCACCCGCACGCGGCCCAGCAGCCCACCACGTACACCTTCGACCAGGTCGCCCAGTAAGCGCCGCAGAGAAGAACAAGGATTATCTGATGGCGAAGATCGCTGACTCCCTCGACCAGACCCCCGAGAACTACTCGACCGAGACCCCGGCCGCCGCTGAGGCCGCCCCGGCTCGCCCCGTCCTCTCCGTCCCCGGCGCAGCCGTGGGTCGCCGCAAGCAGGCCATCGCCCGCGTGCGCCTGGTTCCCGGCTCGGGCACCATCACGGTGAACGGCCGCACCATCGAGGACTACTTCCCCAACAAGCTGCACCAGCAGCTCATCAACGACCCGTTCACGGTCCTCGGCCTCGCCGGAGGCTACGACGTGATCGCCCGCATTTCGGGTGGTGGCCCCTCGGGCCAGGCCGGCGCCCTGCGCCTCGGCATCGCGCGTGCCCTCAACGAGATCGACGCCGAGAACAACCGCCCGACCCTCAAGAAGGCCGGCTTCCTCTCGCGTGACGCTCGCGTCAAGGAGCGCAAGAAGGCTGGTCTCAAGAAGGCGCGCAAGGCTCCCCAGTACTCGAAGCGTTAATCCTTCGATGGCACTGTTCGGGACGGACGGTGTGCGGGGCCTCGCAAACGGCCCCCTCACCGCCGATCTCGCGCTCACCCTGGCCCAGGCGACCGCGGTCGTCCTGGGCCAGGGTCGTATCGCCGAAGCCCGTCGCCGCAGCGGACGCCGCCTCACCGCGGTCGTCGCACGCGACCCGCGGGTCTCGGGTCACTTCCTCAGCGCAGCCGTCGCCGCGGGACTGGCCTCGTCGGGCGTGGACGTGCTCGATGCCGGCGTGCTGCCGACCCCGGCCGCCGCGTTCCTCGTCGGTGACATCGACGCGGACTTTGGCGTCATGATCTCGGCCTCGCACAACCCGGCTCCCGACAACGGCATCAAGATCTTCGCTCGTGGCGGCGTCAAGCTGCCCGACGTAGTCGAGCAGCGCATCGAAGAAGCCATGAGCGGCCCGAAGCTCGCACCAACCGGGGGAGCGGTCGGCCGCATCCGCCGCTTCGCTGATGCCGAGGACCGCTACGTCGTGCACCTGCTCGCGTCACTCCGCACCAGCCTGCGCGGCCTGCACGTCGTGCTCGACTGCGCCAACGGTGCGGCGTCCGGCGTCTCGCCCGAGACGTTCCGGGATGCCGGGGCCAAGGTCACCGTCATCGGTGCCGACCCCGACGGCATGAACATCAACGACGGTGTCGGTTCCACCCATCTCGACGTGCTCGTCGCCGAAGTGCTGCGAACCGGTGCCGACCTCGGCATCGCCCACGACGGTGACGCCGACCGCTGCCTCGCCGTCGACGCCGACGGCCGCACCATCGACGGCGACCAGATCATGGCGATCCTCGCTGTGTCGATGAAGGAGCGCGGGCTGCTGAAGGACGACACGCTCGTCGCGACCGTGATGAGCAATCTCGGTCTGCATCGCGCGATGGCGGCCCACGGCATCCACCTCGAAACGACCGCCGTCGGCGACCGCTATGTGCTCGAGCGCATGAACGAGGGCGGCTTCTCGCTCGGCGGTGAGCAGAGCGGCCACGTCATCATGAGCGACTACGCCACCACGGGTGACGGCCTGCTCACTGGCCTGCACCTCGCGGCGGAAGTGACTCGTCAGCGGAAGCCGCTGTCGGAGCTCGCCGAGGTCATGACGGTGTTCCCGCAGGTGCTCATCAACGTGAAGGGTGTCGAGCGGTCGCGCGCGACGGATGTCGATGTGCTGTCGGCCGTTGCTGAGGCGGAAGCCGAGCTCGGTGATTCGGGGCGGGTGCTTCTGCGCCCGTCGGGGACCGAACCGCTCGTGCGTGTGATGGTCGAGGCGGCGTCCGAGGCGGACGCGAAGCGGGTCGCGGAGCGTCTCGCAGAGGTCGTGCGCGGCTGATCAGAGCCGACACGGCGAAGGGCGGAGGGTCCAGCATGACGCCGGAACCCCCCGCCCTTCGCTCGTGGGGTCAGTCAGCCATCGAGATGCCGGTGAAGTCGATCCACCAGCTCTTCGGCTGCTCGAAGCCCTGCACCGCGGAGGACATTGCACGAGGTGCGGTGTCGTTGACCACGAACATCCATGCGGCATCCTCCGTCACGAGGTGCCCCACCTCGGTCAAGAGGGCGGCTCGCTCGTCGTCGTCCACCGTCACCAGCGCCTGGTCGTACAGCGCCTGTGCCTCTTCGTTGCAGTACCCGAAGAAGTTGCCGTCGCACCCGAACCAGAACCCGTTCCAGCTCGACGGCTGCTCGAGGCTGAACGCCTGATTCGCGGCCTGCCATCCGGTGTTCCCCTCACCGAGCTTCGCGTACATGCCCGAGAAGTCCACCGGCTCCAGAGACACGTCGATGCCGACTTCCGCGAGCTGCGCCTGGAGGGCCTCATTCATGGCGCGTGCCTGCATTGCGCCCGATCCTGCGGTGATGTAGCCGACAGTCACGTCCAGGCCGTCCGGGTACCCCGCCTCGGTCAGGAGCTCGCGCGCCCGGTCGGGGTCGTAGGAGTAGATGTTGTCCTCCTCGGTGTAATAGAGGCTCGCTTCGGCGAACATCTGATACGCCGGCGCGGCGGTTCCGTGCAGGAGGTCATCCGCGATCGCCTCCCGATCGATGGCGTAGTTCATGGCCTGACGCACGCGGATGTCGTCGAACGGTTCCTCGCCGGTCATGAGCTGCCACGACCACTCCCAGTCGAAAGCGTTGCCCGTCGCCACGAACCCTGCGGACTCGAGGCTCTCGAGGTCGTCAGGAAGCGCGGCCTCGATCCAATCGACCCGTCCCGACCGGAGCGCGGCGGTCCGTGCGGAGGGATCCGGGATCAGTTCGACGGTCAGCCGGTCCAGCTTGGGCACATCGCCCCAGTAGTCGTCGTTCCGGACGAAGGAGATCGATTGATTCTGCTCGAGCGAATCGAAGACGAACGGGCCCGTCCCGACCGGGTTGGTGGCTTGCCCCGCGGCGCCTGCCTCCTCGAGCGAATCCGGGCTGGCGAAGTACACGTTGTACAGGTCGGCCAAGAAGAACGCGAACGGCTCCTTCAGCGTGAAGGTCACTGTCATGTCATCGACCTTCTCGACGTTGTCGACGAACGTCAGGACCGTGTAGTACGTGATGAGCACGGGATCGTAGTTCGGGTCGTTCTCATCCATGTAGCGCGTGATGTTGTAGATCAACGCGTCGGCATTCCATTCAGCGCCGTCGTGGAACGTCACCCCCTCCTGAAGGGCGAAGGTGTAGGAAAGGCCGTCGTCCGAAACCTCCCACGACGACGCCAGCGCGGGCGCGACTCCGGCCGGCGCATTCGGGTCGGACACGTCGCGCTTGGTCAGCCCCTCGTAGACCAGGTTTCCGATGAGGCGCTGGCCTTCGTATCCAGCAGTCGTGATCGCGCCCGTGTCCAGGCTCGGGAACGACGCCATCTGCGAGGCGATGACGAGCTCCTGCTCGCCCCCCGAGTCACCCGTCGAGGATGAACCGGCGCAGGCTGCGAGGGCTAGTCCGCCCGCCACCAGGATGGCTGTGGCGGCCACCGCGCGGCGAGATCGTGCAATGAAGTGGTGCATGTGACTCCTCAGGTGACTCTGTCGGGTGCGGGATGGAGCATTCTTCAGGCGTGCATCACGGAACGAGCTGCCAGAAGTTCTTGGGTATAGGGATCGGCGGGCGCCGCCAGGACTGAATGCGTCTCGCCGCTTTCGACGACCCGGCCACGGTTCAGCACGAGGAGGTCATCGGCGATGTGCTCGACCACGGCGAGATCGTGTGTGATGAAGAACATCGCCACGCCGAGCTGCTTCTGCAGATCGGCGAACGTGTTCAGCACCTGCGCCTGAACGGACTTGTCGAGCGCCGAGACGGCCTCATCGCACACGAGCAATCGGGGGCGACTGGCGATCGCCCGGCCGATGGCGACGCGCTGCGCCTGTCCGCCCGAGAGTTCGTGCGGGTAGGCGTGGGTGTAGTCCGCCGTCAACGAGACCATCTCGAGCAGGTCCGCAGATCGCGCTCGCCATTCGTTGCGAGGCACGCCCTGTGCTCGCAATTGGAACGCCAGATTCTCCCCGACCGTCATCGCCGGGTTGAGGGCGTTTCGCGGATCTTGCGGTACGAGCTGGAACATGCGACGCGCGCGCCGAAGGGTCGAACGACTCATCGAGAAGAGATCGTGGCCATCGAGTGTGACGCTGCCCGCATCCGGAGTGAGGAGGCGCATCACGATGCGACCCAGCGTGGATTTCCCACTCCCCGACTCGCCGACGACGCCGAGAGTGCGTCCCGGCTCGATCGCGAAGTCGACGTCATCGACGGCGGTGAAGCCCCCGAATCTCTTGGTCACTCCGACACCGCGCAGTACCGCTGTCATGCTGCCTCCTCCTCGCCCGCGGCCACGGCGTGGCCAGGCGCGACCTCGCGCAACGGACCCCAATCACGGCGGGTGCGGACGTCTTCGGGAACCACTGCCAGCGACCCTCGCGCCACTGCGGCGGACGGCTCGGCTGCCATCAGCGCCTGCGTGTAGGGATGCTGCGGATTGCGGAGCACCTCGGGCGCGTAACCCAACTCGACGATCCGACCCCCGAGCATCACGGCGACCCGATCGTGAGCCTGAGAGGCGATCAGCCCGGCGATGCCGATGTCATGGGTGATGAACAAGATGGCGGTGTGGAGGCGTTCACGCAGATCGTCGAGCAGCCCGACGACATGCCGGCCGACCGACGCGTCCAACGCGCTCGACGGCTCATCGGCGACGATTAGCTCGGGTCCGCAGCTGATGGCGATGGCGATGGCGATACGCTGCCGCATCCCACCCGACACCTCGTGCGGGTAGCACCGAAGCACGCGCCGAGGCTCGCGGATCTGCACTCGCTCGAGCAGTTCCTCGGCACGGAGCATGGCATCGCGTCGCGACGTCACCTGCCGGTGCTGCAGCAGTGTCTCGGCGATCTGGCCCCCGATCCGGCGCATCGGGTCGAGCGACGAGTTCGGATCCTGCGGCACCATGCCGATGCGCTCGCCGTGCAGTCGACGAAGCTCGCGGGCTGACGCCTGGACGAGGTCGACGCCGTCGAAGACGGCGGAACCCGTCACACGGGCGGTCTTCGCCGAGAGCCCGGTGATCGCCCGCGCGAAGACCGACTTCCCGCTGCCGGATTCGCCCAGGAGGACCGTGACCTGTCGACGCTCCAAGCCGAGACCGAGATCCTCGATCACCGTGCGATGCGAGCGCCCAGCCTGCGGGAATCGCACGGTGATGCGGGAGGCGTCCAAGACGAGGGGAACGGCGGGATCCAGCCCCCCGGCGGGTGTGACGTCGGTCATGACTCGCGTCCCTTTCCAGAGATGGCATCCCGTACGCCGTCGCCGACGAGAGGGAAGAGCATGGAGAGCAGCAGGATCATGACCACGGGAGCGAGCGCCAAGCTGGGATCGCTGTACACGGCCGCCTGCATCTCGTAGAGGATCGACCCGAGCTCCGGTTGAGGTGACGGCACGCCCAGTCCGATGAACCCGAGGCCTCCCGAGATGGCGACGTTGGCACCCACCAGCGATGTCGAGTAGGCCAGCACGGCCGGCAGGGACACCGGAACGATCTGGCGCACCAGGATGGAGGCTGCGGTCGCGCCGCTCGATCGGGCTGCAGTCACGAAGTCCAGCTCACGGATTCGTGAGACCTCGGTCTCGGCGATCCGTGAGACCGGTGCGATCCAGACGAGAGTCAGCGCGAGGAGGAGCGTTCCGAGGCCGACCCCCATCGAGATCGCCAGGAGGAGTGCCAGCAGAACGCCGGGGAAGGCGAAGAGCAGATCCACGCCACGCATCAGCACCGTGTTCACGAATCTGCCGGACAGGCCGGCGACCGTGCCGATCGCGAGCCCGATGACGGTCGCGATGACGATGGGGACCACCCCGACGATCAGTGACGTGCGCGTTCCGTACACGAGCCGACTGAGCATGTCCCGGCCCTGCGTGTCGGTCCCGAGCACGTGCCCCTGGCTGAAGAAGGGGAGGAGTCGCTCCGACAGGCTGCCGGTGAGGGGGTCGGCCAACGGGAGCAGCGGCGCGGCGAGAACTGCGGCCGCCAAGCACATGATGATGACCAGTGCGACTTTGGAGCGGAGCGGCATCCGACTCAGCAGAGACCGACGGTGGAAACGGGGTGCCGTCGCCGTTGCGGCCGGCGACAGGCGGGCCCCTGACAGGAGGGTCATGCGCGTCCCTTTCGGATGCGGGGATCGAGGAGGGCGTTGACGACGTCCGCGAGCAGCAGCACGACGACGAACACCATGGCGATCAGCAGAGCGACAGCCTGAACGAGCGTGTAATCGCGAAGGCTGACCGACTGCACGATGAGAGCACCCAGCCCGGGGATGCTGAAGATCTGCTCGACGAACAGAGCGCCTCCGAGCATCGTCCCGACTTGGATCCCCAGGACGGTGATCATCGGGGGGAGCGCGTTGTGGTGCGCGTGGATCGCGAGGCGCCACGGCGCGAGCCCACGGGCTTGCAAGGTGGGCAGGAGATCGGTGGCCTGCAACGTCGCGATGGACGTCTTCAGCGACCGCGCCATCTGAGCCCCGGGTGCCAGCGCCAGTGCCAGGGCGGGAAGGAAGAGGTGCGACAGGATGTCGCCGGCGCTCCCGTCGCCGCGAGTCGCGACCCCGCCCGCGGGGAACGCGGGGAGGAGGACGGCGAAGACGATGAGAAGGACGAGCGCGATCGTGTACTGAGGCGCCGAGAGGAAGAACGACTCAGCCCCGTCGATGGTCCGCCGCACGGCTCGCCACCTTGTCGTGGCGAGGTTCCCCATGATGAGAGCCAGTGCGATGGCCATGACGCTGGCCAGGCCCCCCAGCATCATCGTGTTGACGAGGGCGGGGCCGATGATGTCGGTGACGGGTCGGCCTTGACTGTACGAGTAGCCGAGGTCGCCGCCGATGAGCTGTCCGAGCCAGAGGGAGAGCTGCGTGACGATCGGCTGATCCAGCCCCATCACCGCTCGCAGCTGCTCGCGTTCCTCGGGGCTGCTCTCAGTGCCGAGTATCGTCAGGGCAGGATCGCCGGGGATGGCACGGATGGCGAAGAAGACGACGATCGCGATGAACAGCGCGGTGATGACCGTCATGACGGCGCGACCGGCAACCAGCCGGAGGAACCGGTTCTGTGTCATGGCTTTGTAGTCCATAATTGGAATTATGCACTGAGGTACTGTTTCGGTACTGTTTCCAGACGGTGACGCTTCTCGCAGCGGCCGCCGATCCCCTCGCGGGAGCCGATCTGTCGTTAGCATGAGCGCGACTTTCGACACTGTTCGTCGGAGAAAGGACACGTATGGCACTGCGCCACGCGATACTCGCCGCATTGTCGAGGGGTAAGCCGCGCACCGGCTACGACCTCAACGCGAGCTTCAACGACGTCAATGACCGCGCCTGGCACGCCAGTCCGTCGCAGGTCTACTCCGAGCTCACGAAGATGGAATCCCGCGGGCTGATCGAGATCAGCGAGCGCAACGAGCGGGGCCGCACGAGCTACGTCATCAGCGACGCCGGCTACGACGAGCTGCGTCGGTGGCTCCTGCATGATCAACCGGACCACGGCGTCCGGGACGATGCGGCGCTGCGTCTGCTGAACCTCTGGGTGCTGCAGAGGGATGAGGCGGAGTATCTGCTCGACGCCGAGGTCGCATTCCAGCGGCAGCGCCACTTCAGCCTCTCCCACCTGCTCGACAACTGGGAGGACGAGCGCGAGGACCACGACAGTCCGGTCTGGCGCAATCGACGAGCGCTCTACACGCTCTGGCTGCGGCAGACGTCGTTGACTCTGGACTGGCTCGAGCAGCTTCGAGAGGTGCTCACGGACCCGGATGCCTCGGTGGCGGCGGTCATGCCGCACGCCGAGCACGCGACCCGGCGCTGACGAGATCGCCGGGTCGCGGTCGGCTCTCGGTCACGCCGGGATGGTGCTCAGATCTTCGGCCGTCCGCCCGTAGCCCGGAGTCGTGAAGCGGCGATCCCACGCGGCTGAATCCGCAATGAGCTCACGCCAGGGAGCGACCTCGACGTACAGAACGCGAAGCGAGTCGAGTCCGTTGATGTGGAGTGCCTTGCCGTCGGTCGACACCGCGTCCTCGGGGACGGCCACATCGAAGTTCTTCATCATCGCGGTCCTCGACGTCGTCTCGATGCAGACGTTGGTCTGCAGCCCCGCGACGATCAAGCGGGTCACGTCGAGGTTTCGCAAGATGGGGTCGAGATCCGTGTTGAAGAAGGCATCCCACCGGTGCTTCTCGATGACGATGTCGCCATCGGCGGGCGCAACGGCATCGAGGATCTGGGACGCCCACTCCCGGTCGTCTCCGATCGGTGACTCGTCGGGAGCGTCGGCCAGGAGCCGCCGCATGCTGGGCGTCATGTCCGCGCCATCTGCGCGGGATGTCTGCCGCGTATAGATCACGGGCATGCCCACGCGCCGCGCCTCAGCCAGCAGTGCCGCGCACTCCGCGACCACGGCGTCGAAGTTGTAGATGGGAGGCCAACCGAGCGCACTGCGGCGCTCTTGCTCCAGGTACATGTTCTGCATGTCGATCATGATCAGCGCCGTGCGACCGCTCATTTCAAACCCAATCTCGTAGTGTGTTCCGGTACTCCAATACTGTTATATGGTTTCAGACGTTACGACGGTATTTCCGTGGAGAGGATCCGGATGACTCGGCGCAGGAAGATTGCGGGACCGTTCCTCGACGCCGGATCCCCGCGCAGCAGAAGACTCGTCTTCGTCGTACTCGTCGGGGCCGCCGCGCTCACCATCCTCGACGTGTCCAAGCTGGGCATCGCCCTTCCGGTCATCCAAGAGGACATGGGCGGCGACCCCATCACCATCCAATTGATGCTCGTCGGCTACACGCTCGCGTACGCCGCCACATTGCTCCCGGCGGGCCGGATCGGAGACGTGCTCTCCCGTAAGGGGGTGTTCCTCACCGGGCTCGCGATCTTCACGGCGTCGAGCGTCGTCTGCGCCGTCGCGCCGACGGTCGAGGTTCTGGTACTCGCTCGGGTCGTGGAGGGGGTCGGTGCAGGCCTCCTGATGCCGCAGGTTCTGGGTCTCATCCAACGCATCTATCCCGCCGCGGAGCGTGCCAAACCGCTGGCGGCGCTCGCAGCTGTGACCTCGCTCACGTCCCTCCTCGCACCGGTCCTCGCGGGGGTCATCATGGACAATTTCGCCCCGGAGATCGGCTGGCGAGTGCTCTTCCTGGTGACCGTGGCCGTAGGTGTCGTCCTCATTCCGGCGACGATCGTCGTCGTCCGGGAGCCTCCGACCGAACGTCGGCGTGGGTTCGACGGAGTCGGTGCGGGACTGCTCGCGGCCGGTGTCATCCTCACGATCGCGCCTTTCAGTGCCGTCTCGCAGTCGCTCCCTTTCGCCCCCTGGATGCTGATCGTCACCGTTGTCGGGTGCGTCCTTCTGGGTGTGTTCGTCGTTCATGAACGACGGACGGTCCGCCGCTCGCGTGAGCCGCTCGTCGACCCGACCCTCTTCCGGCTTCCGCATCTCAGCAGCGGGGTTCTCATCTCGGGCTTCATGCACGCGGCGGGCACCGCCGGAACGCTCATCGTCACGATCGCTCTGCAGCAGATCGGCTTGCTCACGCCGCTGGAGACCGCTCTGTGGATGCTGCCGGCAGCCGCCGCGAGCATCGCCGGCTCATGGCTCGCGAGTCGCGTCTCGCCGACGAACGGGGTCGTCGTAGCCATGGGCACCGGAGTCGGTGCCGTCGCTGTCGCCGCGAGTGGGCTCGCATTCGCCGTCTCTCCGCGGGACGCCCTGCCGGCGCTCGTCGCCGGCCTGCTCTGCGTGAGCTCATTCGGTGCCGGGCTGGCGGCGCCGGCCAATCAGGCGCGCACCCTGCTGCACGCGCCGGGGCATCGATCCAGCGTCGCCGGGTCATTGATCCAGTGCGCACAGCGCGTCGGGTCGGCTGTCGGTATGGCACTCGCGTTGATCGTCTACTACGCGCACCTCACCGACCTCACATTCGCCGGACAGCCCTCGAGCGGTCCGGCGTTGGCTCTCTGGATCGTGAGCATCTTCCTCGTCGCTGCGGCGGTCGTCGCGATGGTGGATCGCGTGCGGCGCCCATCGAGGGCGCCCGGTACCGACTTTTCGCGCGAGGAGCCGGTCGTCACGTCGGCGGTGATGTGAGACGGGCTTGGGGACCCATTACTCGCGCAGCACATCTATGTGAGACGCGGCATCCCCTGTAACCTCCGGAGGGTGAGGGGACCACACCGTTTTCGCACGCTTGGGGGCGTGTACGACCCGCGGATGAACGCGCTCAATTTCATCCGCCTGATGCTCGCCGTGTCGGTGATCGTCTGGCATTCGTTTCCGCTGACCGGGAATCCGGTCGAGTGGCCGGCGCTCCGGCAGGCGCTCGGGGAGCTCGGCGTCGACGGCTTCTTCGCCATCAGCGGGTTCCTCATCTACGGCAGCTGGAAGCGCAATCCGAACTGGTGGCGCTACCTCGCCGCCCGGGCCCTCCGCATCTTCCCGGCCTTCTGGGTGTGCCTCATCGTCACGGCGTTCCTCATCGCGCCGATCACCACCGCGCTGGTCACCGGTCGCAGCTACATCGACGTCATCTCCGTCGAGAACGTGAAGTACGTGGTGCAGAACGCTGCGCTGCGCATCTTCGACCACAGCATCGCCGGCACACCGCTCAACGTCCCCTACCCGGGGTACTGGAACGGATCGCTCTGGACCCTCTTCTGGGAGTTCCTCTGCTACCTCGGCGTCCTCACCCTCGGATTGCTCGCCCTCTACCGGTTCCGCGCCACGGTCCCGCTCATCTTCGGCCTGACCTTCCTCGGCCTGCTCGCCACCGCCTACGGTCCTGTCGAGAACTACTGGGCTGTGCACGGATCGCGCTTCGGTATCATGTTCGCGGCCGGCATGCTGATCGAGCAGTACGCCCGCCGCATCCCGGTCAGCTGGCCGCTTCTCGGAGCCGCAGCCGTCGTCACGGCCGCGAGCATGCTCCTCCCGGACTACCGGGTCGTCGGCGCGCTGCCGTGGGCCTACCTGATGCTCGGGCTCGGCGCGATGCTCAAGCACCCGCGCCTCAAGCTTGAGAACGACATCTCCTACGGCGTCTACATCTACGGGATGCCGGTGCAACAGGTGCTCGCCAGCTTCGGCCTCGCCGCGCTCGGCGTGCCGCTCTTCGGCATCCTGTCGATCCTGCTCACCCTGCCGCTCGCTGCGGCGAGCTGGTTCCTGCTCGAGCGTCACGCGATGAAGCTGCGCCCGGGGCGGCGGGTGCAGCGGAACGTGCAGACCGAGGCGGTCGCCGGCTGACGCCTCAGCTCCAGGTGTGCACCGGCTCGTTCGTGTGCATCGCCTCGCGATACTCGAGCAGCGTTGCGCGCAGGGCGTCGAAACGCTCCATGCCCTCGCGCGCCCGCATCCGCTTCGCGAACCACTCCGCCCCGTTCGTCTTCGCGACGCACCGGCCCTCGATGATCCCGAGGTAACGGTCGCGCTCAGCGGGGGAGACGCCCCATGCGTCCAGGCCGTCCGCCGCGAGCGGCAGCAGCGTCTCGAGGATCAGCTCCGTCGCCGGCACCTGACCGACGCCCGGCCACGACAGGCGCGCCTCGATGCCGTCGCGCGCCGCCGACAGGAAGCTCTCGCGTGCCGTCGCGAACGGCATGCGCGACCACACGGGGCGCTCATCCTCCGCCAGCGAACGCACGAGGCCGAAGTAGAACGCGGCGTTCGCAACCGTGTCGACCACCGTCGGCCCGGCGGCGAGGATCCGGTTCTCCACCCGCAGGTGCGGCATGCCGTCGGCGACGTCGTACACCGGGCGGTTCCACCGGTAGACCGTGCCGTTGTGCAGCTTCAGCTCGGCCAGCGACGGCACGCCGCCCGACTCGAGCACCTCGAGCGGGTCCTCGTCGTCGATGATCGGCAGCAGCGCCGGGAAGTAGCGCACGTTCTCCTCGAACAGGTCGAACACCGACGTGATCCAGCGCTCGCCGAACCACACCCGCGGACGCACGCCCTGCGCCTTCAGCTCCTCGCTGCGGGTGTCGGTCGCCTGCTCGAACAGCGGGATGCGCGACTCGCGCCACAGCTCCTTGCCCAGCAGGAACGGCGAGTTCGCCGCCGCCGCGAGCTGCGCACCGGCGATCGCCTGCGACGCGTTCCAGTACGACGCGAACTCCGCCGGTGAGGTCTGCACGTGGAACTGCGTGCTCGTGCACGCCGCCTCGGGCACGATCGAGTCCGTCGTCGTCTCCAGCCGCTCGCGACCGGCGATCGAGATCGCGATGTCCTCGCCGCGCGCATCGAGCACCTGCTCGTTCAGCAGGTCGTACCGCGAGTCCGCGCTCAGCGTGCTGCGGCCCAGATGCCGCTCCGCCAGCGTGGGCAGGATGCCGATCATCACCAGATACGCGCCGAGATCCTCGCTCCGCACCTCGGCGTCGTTCAGCCGCTGCCGCATGCCCTCCTCGAACGTGGTCAGACCGCCGTCGCGGAGCTTCGCCGGCGGCACGTTGATCTCGACGTTGAACCGCCCCAGCTCCGTCACGAACGCCGGGTCCGCGATCGCCCGCAGCACCTGCTCGTTCCGCATCGCGGGGTCACCCACGGAGTCCACGAGATTCAGTTCGAGTTCGAGCCCCGTCATCGGGTCATCGGTGTCGAAGCGGGCTTCGCGCAGCATCCGCTCGAAGACGTCGAGATTGCGACGGATCTTCTCCCGGTGAAGGGTGCGGTCGGCTCCGGTGATCTCTTGCTTCTCGACTTCTTCTCCCACCCCGCCACGATAGGTCGGGCGGAGGGAGGGGGCGGGGCGGTTGACAAGGCCACCGCCGTCGACCATGACGCGCTAACTCATCCCGGTCCGAATTGCCAGGGGTTGGCTCGTTCCCTGCCGCTGCCTAGCGTGGTCAGTCCCGGAACGCTCCGCTTCCGGGTGGATCGACGGAAGGACCAGATCATGGGACTCGACGACAAGATCAAGAACGCCGCTCAGGACCTCACGGGTAAGGGCAAGGAAGCTGCCGGCAAGGCGAGCGACAACGAGCGACTCGAAGCCGAAGGCCACCAGGACCAGACCGAGGCCAACCTCAAGAAGGCCGGCGAGAACGTGAAGGACGCGTTCAAGTAAGCCTCTCCACCGAACGCCCGGGCCCGCCACGGACCCGGGCGTTCGTCGTTCCCTGCCGCCTCGATCCGATGACTCACAGACGGATGCCGGGGCCCGCGACACCCGTTCACGTACACTTCACTCGACGTTTTCCCCCGACGTGACGCGTGATCCCCCCTCTCCACGGCCGTCGGCGGACGCTTCGGGAGATCCATGAAACGGCTGACATCGCTCGACGGTCTGCGCGGTCTCGCCGCGCTCATCGTCCTGGTGCACCACATCATGCTGACGTTCCCGCTGTTCGCGGAGCCCTATCTCGAGGGCCGCGCCGAGAACGGTCTTCCCGAGCTGCTCGCCTACACGCCTCTGCACATCTTCTGGGACGGCGCGGGCGCCGTCTTCATCTTCTTCGTCCTGAGCGGTGTCGTTCTCACGCTGCCCGTCCTGAAACAGGGCCGCGACTTCTCCTGGGTCGGCTACTACCCGCAGCGACTGCTGCGCCTCTACCTTCCGGTGTGGGCGGCGATCATCGTCTACCTCGGATGGGTGCTGATCATCCCGCGCGACCGCGGCATGGAGAGCGCCTGGCTCGACATCACGAGCAAGCCCGTGAGCCCCGAGGCGATCTGGGGCGATGCGACCCTCCTCTTCGGCACCGGGGACCTCGTCAGCCCGCTGTGGTCGCTCCAGTGGGAGATCGCGTTCTCGTTCCTGCTGCCGGTCTTCGTGTTCCTCGGCGTCCGGTTCGCCCGCTACAACTGGATCCTCGCGATCGCCGCGATCGTGGGCATCGGCGTCTCGGCATCCCTCGGCAACCGGGCCCTCGTCTACCTGCCGATGTTCCTCATCGGCGTCGTCATCGCCACCTGGCTGCCGACCATCCGGGAGTGGAGGCCGAGCCGGGGCACGCAGGCGCTCCTCCTGCTCGTCGCACCGATCCTGCTCGTCTCCCCGTGGCTCATCCGGCCGTTCGAGTCCCTCCGGTTCCTCGTCAAGCCGTTCGACGCGGTCACCACGATCGGCGCCGTGGTCGCCGTGATCGCCGCCATCGTCGTGCCGATCTTCCGGCGCTTCCTCGAGAGCCGCGTCATGCAGTGGTTCGGGCTCATCTCATTCAGCCTGTACCTCGTCCACGAGCCGGTCGTCATCTCCATGGCGCACCTGTTCGGCGACCAGAACCTCCGCATCGCCGCGCTCGTGAGCATCGTGCTGTCGATCCCGCTGTCGTGGGTGTTCTTCAAGATCGTCGAGATCCCCAGCCACAAGCTGTCGCGCCGCGTCGGCGACGCCGTCCGCGCACGGACGAAGAAGCGGCCGCAGCCGCACGCGCCGATCGCCCCCGACGTGCACGCACATCGCGCCTGACCCCTCGCTAGACTGGCGCCGGGCCAGCCCGGGCCCACCGGGGAAAGACGAAACATGGCCGGGGGAGATCCCGCACCCGCCGCCGTTCGGCGACGCATCGGTCTCGGCGCTCACGTGTGGTGGGATGCCGTGACCAGTGGTGCCTTCTTCTCGCCCGCTGCGCTGTGGATCAGCATCCTGATCTCGGTCACCGTCATGGCCCCGTTCCAACACGTCGGCGACGTCGTCGGATTCGCCCACGTGATGTTCGTCGGCTTCCTCGGGTGGGCAGCGCTCGCGCTGCTTCTCGTTCCTGTCGCGCTCGCCGAGCGACGTCTGCGTCGCCCGTCGCACCGCGGCATCCTCGTCCTCGCGGCGGTCGCCCTCGCCGCCGGCATCCGCCCGTTCGTCAACGAGGCCATCTACGTCGGGCTCTACGACGTCGCCCCCGACTTCGAGGCACTGGCGGCGCGCGTCGTGTCGAACATGTTCGTATGGCTCGCGGGCCTCTCGATCATCGCGATGACCGTGCGCTCCATCGAGCTGACCCGAGGTTCGCGCAGGCGGCTCACCGACGCGATCGCGGCACTGACCACCGGGCAACGCCGGCTCGCACGGTTCGAGTCCGAGAACCGGGCCGAGCTGGCGCCGCTCATCTCACGACTGCGCCGCCGGCGCGACGAGATGCTCAGCGGGACGATCGACTTCACCGCTGTCCGGGACTACGCCGACGAGGTGCGCACCGCCAGCCACCGCCTCGAGGAACGCGCCGGACTCGACCTGCGCGCCGTCGAGGGTGACACGGGCGAGCACAGGATAGACACCACGTCGCGCTCGCCACTGACGATGCTCCGCCCGGCGCCGTATCTGCTCACCGGGTTCGTCTTCCTCGTCGGCGCCGTGCCCTACGCCTTCCAGTCGAACGGACCGTGGGCGGCGGTCGCCGCGATACTCGCCGGCGCGCCGGTGACGCTGGCTGCCGACACGATCATCCGCTGGCTGTCGCGCAGGAAGGCGCCGGCGCGTCGCGGACGGATCCTCGTCGCCGTGTGGCTCGCCGCCGGGGTCGGGATGACCGTCGTGGCCTGGGTCATCCTCGGACCGGACGATCCCACCCGGTTCGTGCCGCTCATCTCGTTGCCGCTCGTCGCGATCGCGTTGGCCGCGTGCGCCGACGCCATCGCCCGCGCAGCCGACACCGCCCACCGTCTCGAAGCAGTGCTGAGCCTCGTGGCGCGGACGCTGACCGCGAAGACCGCGTCGGCACGCCGCCCGCTGCGGAATGCGGCGCACGTGCTCCACGGGCGCGTGCAGGGCAGATGCGTCCTGCTCGCGGCGGCGGCCGACGAATGGGAATTGACCCCGGAGGACATCGAGGCCTTCCGGCGAGAGACCGATGCCGCCTTCGACTCGATCCTCGCGTTCATCGCCGAAGCCGACTCGGTCGCGCTCGAGGGAACGCTGCAGAGCGCCCACGAGGACCTCTTCGAGCTCCTCGCCACCTGGCGCACGGTGCTCGGGGTGTCGAGCGAGATCTCGGCGGAGGCGACCGACGCGCTGCAGGAGCCCGCGTTGTCACGCCGGGTGGCGACCGTCGTCAACGAGGGGTTCGTCAACGCGATCAAGCACTCCGAGGCGAAGGACGTGTGGCTCTCGATCGACGTCGTCGACGGCGCGCTCCTCGTCCGCACGTGGTCGCGCGGAGTGCTCGACCGCGTACCTGCCGTGGGACCCGAGCTGCGCGGGATCGACGTGCTGGGGGCCGGGTCGAGGATCTATCAGCGCGACGACACCGTCGTGCTCGAGGTGCCGGTGCCGCTCAGCCACGAAGCCGCGATCGCGGCGGCCCCTGCGACGCGACGGCACTGGTGGGCGCCGCGAACGTCGAGTGTCGGCTGAGGGTCAGTACTCCATGAGCGCCGCGACGACCAGTGCGATGGCGCCGAGTGCGACCACGACCAGCGCGACGTAGGCCCACCACGGCAGTCCCGGCGGCTTCGGCGCGGAACGCTTGCGACGGCGACGGGTCGACGAGCGAGCAGACATGAGTTCCTCCCCCAGGACGGTGTTTCGTCGCCGTTGACGAGGATCTGCGGTCAGGCTAGCGCAGCCGTGTGTCGGGGTCGTTGCGTGCGGCGGAGGCGTCGGGTCGCTGCTCGCGGATGCAACGGATGCCGGGCGACACCCGGCATCCGTGGGTCGGACAGCGGCGTGTCGCATCGGATCCATTGCATCCGCGAACGCGGCGGTGACGGAGGAGCGCCTCAGCGCCCCGCGAGCATGAGGTCGGCAGTGCGCAGCGACAGGGCCATCTGCGTGAGGGCCGGATTCGCGGTCAGAGCGCTCGGGAAGGTCGAGTTGTCGCAGATCCAGAGGTTCTCCACCTCGTGGGACCGACCGGATGCGTCGACGACGCCGTCCTCGGGATCGTCGCTCATGCGCGCGGTCCCGAGAGTGTGGCACGAGCGCTGCGTGACCCGCGTGCTGCGTGCGCCCGCGGCGCGCAGGATGCGCTCCATGACGGCCACACCGTGCCGGTCGATGGCCCGCTCGTTGTCACCCTGCGAGAACGTGATCTCGGCCCTCGGCATCCCGTCCTCGGCGAGTTCGTCGCTGAGCGTCAGGGCGTTGCGGTCGTCGGGCAGGCACTCGCCGTTCATGCCGACGCCCGCGCTGAACGGGTACTCGTCGATCGCCGACATCAGGTCCTCGCCCCACAGACCGGCACCGCGCACGAGCTGCGTGCCGAAGTTCAGCGGCATCACGCCGAGACTCTGCAGGAGGTAACCGCCGATGAAGTCCGCGTCCTCGGGGCGCACGAAGTCCTCGCTGATGATGGACGACGGGTAGCCGCGATACCCGCGGATCGGTTCGTCGAACCGGCCCCACACCTGCACGCCGCCGTGTGCCATGAACCCCCGGCCCACCACACCGTTCGCGTTCGCGACATCCGTGTGCAGCAGAAGCCGCGGCGTCTCGACGCCACCCGCGGCGAGCACCAGCGCCGCGCATCGCTGGCGCACGTCGACCCCGCCCGAGCGGTACACCACGGCGGTCACCCGTCCGGCGGCATCCCGTTCGATCCCGTGCACGAACGAGTCCGGGCGCACCTCGGCGCCGGCCGCCACGGCGGCGGGCAGGTAGGTGTTCGCGGTCGTCGCCTTCGCGCCGAACCGGTCGCCCTGGTGGATGTCGCCGTTGTCGAGCGTCGCGGGCCGCAGGCCGTAGTGCGGCTGGTCGCGGTCGTGGGTGAGGATCGCGGCGGGGCCGTCGGTCGCGGTGATGCCGAGCGCCTCGCAGCCGCGGATCATCACGTCCGATGAGCCGTTCCGACGGACCGGCGGGTATGCGTAGCGGCGCGACGGGTCCCAGGGATAGTGCGCGGGACCGCTCACGCCGATGTCGGACTCGACGCGCTCGATGTAGCGGATCAGCTCGGCGTGGTCGATCGGCCAGTCACGGCCCTCGCCCGTGTCGCTGCGCAGCCGCAGGTCGCGGGCATCCGGACGCGGCGTGAACGCGCCCCAGTGCAGGGTGCTGCCGCCGACGCCGTACCCGCTGTTGTTCGGCCCGAACGCGGTCGGATCCGCACCGCCGCTGAGGCGCTCGGACATCCAGTTGATCTTCGTGGACTCGAGCTCGTCGGGCGTGAACTCGCTCGGCGCGAAGTCCGGGCCCGCTTCGAGCGCCACGACGCGCAGCCCTGCCGCGGCCAGACGTGCGAGCAGGGGAGCGCCGCCCGCCCCCGTACCGACCACGACGACGTCGACGACCTCGTCCAGGTCGAAGCGCCGCATCCCGGGGGCATCCGTCACCCGTCGACCGTCGCCGCTCATGCTGCACCCTCCCCGAGCTCGGCCGGCTCCCACGACTCGCGTGCACCGCCGGAGATCACCGTCCACCCCACGGGGCGCTCGCCCGTCCCCCCGACCGCGAAGCCGTCGAACCCGATCCGTGCCAGCGACGCCGGGTGCGACAGCCACATGCGCAGCAGGTCGTTGCGTGCGTCCTCGAACCAGGAGCGGATGCCGTCGGCCGACAGACCGGCAGCGGGCATCCCGTCGGTGATGAGACGCGTGATCAGCGCGCGCTGCTCCGCGGCATCCTCCGGCCAGACCTGGGCTATCGCGTCCAGCCCGCGCGCGTAGGCGATCGTGTCATCGGGGGAGCCCGCGGGCCGCCAGCCGTCCCCGCCGCCGTCGGCGAGCATGTCGTCGATGCGCGCGGCGAGGTCGATCGCAGCCCCGTGCTGCGGCACGATCCGCGCGGCCAGCTGCCGCAGGGTCGCCACCTGCGCGTCGGTGAGCGCGCGCGGCACGCGACGCGGGTCGTCCGCGATCGCGCGGTGCGCGAGAGTGCGCCGCACCGCGACGTCCACGCGGGTCGACCCGAGCACACGTCCCCACTCCGCGGGGATCGTCGGGGCTGAGGTGCCAATCGCGTCCCACAGCTCGGCCAGCGCCGCCGCGACCCGCTCGGGAGCCTCGTACGGCAACAGGTGACCGACACCCGGCATCCGCTCGACACGGGCGCGGGGGTAGACGTCGGCGACCAGTGCAGGCTGCGCGTCCGCGCCGAGCGCGTCGTCGTCCTCACCGGCGAGGACGACGACGGGCAGGTCGAGCACTCCGACCAGGCCGGTGGCGTCCTCCAGGCTGCCCGAGGTGAGCCACTCCCGCCACGCGGATGCCGGCTGTCGCACGACCGCGTCGACCGCGGACTCGTGCAGCTCACCGGGAAGCGGGGCGGCGACGTTCGCGGCGATGAAGGCGGCGGCATCCTCCCGTGACAGGTGCTCGCCCTGCGCGGTCGCGAGCATCTCGCCGCGCTTGTCGTCGGCCATCGGCTCGGGCGTCGGGGGAGAGGGAGCGAGCAGCACCGCGCCCACGAGACCGAACAGCGGCTCAGTGCCCGAGAGCACCCGCGCCATGACGCGCGCCGCGACCTTGCCGCCGAGGCTGTGTCCGCAGACGAGGAAAGGCCCGCCGTCGGCTTCGGCGACGATCCGCTCGAGCGCGGTGTCGGCGAGGTCATCGACGGATGCCGCCCGGCCGCGGTCCAGAAGGTCGATGCCCACGATGCGCAGCCGCGGGTGGGCGGCGGCGACGATCGGGTCGGCAGCGGCGGCATCCAATCCCAATCCGGGCAGGAAGAAGATGGTGCACTCGTGGGTGGGGGACGGGTCGCTCGGCACGCGCTCACTCTAGAAACGCGCCGGATCTCGACAGAACACTTGCGCCCCGGGCATGCACCTGCGATCATCTCGGCGCGCGTCACGCAGCCCACTGCCACTGCGAGCCGCCGCTGGCAAGGGGGCGAGCGGATGCCGCATCCCGGCCTACGGTGGCGCGATGACCGATCAGTACACGTTCGACAATCCCGTCACCCGGTACGCCCGCGTCGAGCCGCCCCTGCAGCACCAGCCCGAGCCGGGCGTGCAGGCGCGCATGACGCCCGTGCCCGACCTCGGAGAGTCGACGTACCGCGGGTCTGAGCGTCTGCGGGGGCGCAAGGCGCTCGTCACGGGCGGGGACTCCGGCATCGGCGCCGCTGCGGCGATCGCGTTCGCGCGGGAGGGCGCCGACGTCGTCATCGTGCATCTGCCCGACGAGCAGGAGGACGCCGACCACGTGCTGCAGGTCATCGCCGACGCCGGCGTGCGGGGCCACGCCATCGTCGCGGACATCAGCGACCGTCAGCAGTGCCGTGAGCTCGTCGCGGAGGCGGCGGAGTTCCTGGGTGGCATCGACATCCTGGTGAGCAACGCGGGCAAGCAGGTCGCGGTCGAGCGTGTCGAAGACCTCTCCGACGAGCAGTTCAGCGCGACGTTCGAGACCAACGTCTTCGCCTTCTTCTGGATCGTGAAGGCCGCTCTCGTCCACATGCCTCCCGGGGCATCCATCATCAGCACGGCGTCGCTCGAGGCCTACAAGCCCGCTCCCGACCGCCTGGACTACGCGGCGACCAAGGCGGCGATCAACAACCTCTCGAAGGGTCTTGCGCAGCAGCTGGCGCCTCGCGGCATCCGGGTCAACGTCGTCGCGCCCGGTCCCGTGTGGTCCGCTCTGCAGGTCAGCGACGGGGTCTCGGGCGAGCAGATGCAGGCCTTCGACGAGGAGAACGAGTACAAGCGCGCCGGGCAGCCCGCCGAGATCGCGCCGGCATTCGTGTTCCTCGCCTCGGCGGAGTCGAGCTACGTCTCGGGCGAGACCCTCAACGTCAACGGCGGCATGGTCACGCCCTGACGGTCAGACCGTCGGAGCGTTCCAGCTGAGCGACTCGATGTAGCGCAGCAGCACGCCCTCGCGCAGTGCCCACGGCGACACCTCGAGCTCGTCCACCTGCAGCGCCGTCATCGCGGTGTGCAGCACGACCGCGCCCGCGACGATCTGGAAGGTGCGGTCCGCGGTGATCCCCGGCAGCTCCTGCCGAGCGGATGCCGGAATCCGCGCCAGCCGCGGGATCCACGACCCGAGCGCCCCGCGCGGCAGCACCATGCGCTCGGTGCCCGCCCAGCCCGGCGCGGGGTAGCCGACGAGCTTGGCGAGCGAGCGGATCGCCTTCGACGAGCCGACGACGTGCTCCGGAGCGGGCTGCGACGACATGAGCGCGACGACCGGCTTCAGCGTGGCGTTCGCATGCTCGCGCAGTCGCTCGACGGCATCCTCTCCGGGCGGGTCGTCGTGCAGATACTCGACCGTCATCCGGCCGGCTCCGAGGGGGACGGATGCCGCGACCTCGGGCAGTTCGTCGCGCCCCGCCGCGAGCTCCAGCGAGCCGCCGCCGATGTCGAAGAGGAGGATCTGCCCGGCCGACCAGCCGAACCAGCGGCGGACCGCGAGGAAGGTGAAGCGTGCCTCGGCCTCGCCGCCGAGTACCTGCAGGTCCTGTCCCAGCGCGGCCTCGATGCGGGCGATGACCTCGGCGCCGTTGGCCGCCTCGCGCACGGCGCTCGTGGCCGTCGCGAGGAGCTCGACGACGTTCTCGCGCTCAGCGACCGCACGCGCCTCGACGACCGCCGCGACGAGGGCGTCGACCCCCGCCGCGCTGATCGACCCGTCCGGCTCGAGGTACCGCATCAGCCGCAGGGCGGTGCGGTTGCTGGTCGCTGCCAGCGGGCGACCGCCGGGGTGCACATCGGCGACCAGCAGGTGGACGGTGTTCGAGCCGATGTCGAGGACTCCGAGGCGCACGATGTGACGCTAGCGGCTGGCGGAGAGCGACAGCTTCGGCTTCGCGGGCGGCTGCGGCGCGCTCAGGATGACGCCGACGTCGACGCGCGCCCCGTTGGTGAGGTTGGTGACGCCCCACTCGGTACCGCGACACGTGACGCGAGCTGACGACGAGCCTGCTCCCGCGACGGAGCACGACATGCCCCACGCGTTGTCGATCGCGCTCGCTCCCGGAGATGTCCAGGACGCGGTCCACGACCGCACCTTGCCGGTGGACGGCGCGGTCAGCGAGAGGCCGACCTGGTACTTGCCCTGCCACGCACTCGTCACGGTGAGCGTGGCCGACACCCCGTTCGACGAGGCGCTCGATGTTCCACCGACCGCGGGGGGCTGTGACGGCTGAGGCTGCGAAGGCTGCGGTTGTGGCTGCGACGGCTGCGGCTGCGGCTGGGGCGCCGGCGTGGGTGCCGCCGGGTACGGCACGTTCTTCGGCGTGAGGATCGGCTTCAGTGCGGCGAGCTTCGCCTTGTCGCGCGTGTACCAGTCATCCTTCAGCAGGCCGCCGGTGTCGCCGCTGTTCGGGTTGAACGACCAATAGGCCCAGCTGAGCCCCTTGCCCTTCATGTAGGCCGTCAGCTTCGCGAGCCACTGCTTGTCGGAGGTCGTCTGGAGTTTCGTGCCGAACTCCCCGACGAACACGGGAGCGATCTTCTTCGTCGCGATGTAGCCCCAGTTCCGCTCCCACACGCTGGGGAGATTCGCGGGGTAGTTGGACGTGTGGAACCACGGCTGATCCGAGATCGACGACGGGTATTCGTGCGGCGAGTAGACGACGCGGTTCTTGACCTTCAGCGTGACCGGCTTCTTCGCGACGCCGCGGAGGTTGCCGCCCCACCAGGTGGCGCTCCCGTCGGGCGCGAACTGCACGCCCTCGACGATGATGAGCAGCTTCGGGTTGACGTCCAAGACCGCGTTACCGGCGCGCACGGCGGCCGCCTGCCAGTCACGCGCGCGCACACCGCACCCCCAGCACGCGTTGCCGCGGGGCTCGTTGTGGAGGTCGACGCCTATCACGGTCGGGTCGGACTTGTAGCGGGCGGCGAGCATCCGCCAGTCCGAGATCCACCGCTTCTCGGAGTACTTGTCGGTGTACCACAGCTCGGACTGCGCGTCCGTGCCCGGCCGGTGTCGATCGAGGATCACGCGCAGACCGTACGAGCGAGCCGTGGCGATGACGGCATCCATGATCTTCAGGGGTGTTTTGTTGGCGAGCGTCGGGTTCATCGCCGTGTTGACCGAGGTCGCGGTCTTGCGGCTGAGGCACTCGTTCGCGAACGGGAGCCGGATCGTGTTGAAACCCATCCCGGCGATCTGCGCCATGCCCTGCTTCAGCGAGATGGACCACAGGCCGTGCGGAGCGCACGTCTCTGTCTCCATCCCGAACCACGACGTCGCCTTGAGCGTGACGGTCTTCCCTGTCGACGCGTTCACGATGCGCGAGCCCGAGGTCTTGTACCAGCCGGGTCCGGCGGCATCCGCCGACGTCGGTGTTCCGGCGATGCCGAGAGATGCGGCGAGCACCAGCGCGGTCGCGACCGCCAGCACGCGTCGGAACATGACAAAACCCCCGTCGAGAGCGGCAGAATCGCCGCGATGGAACACCGGATCTCAGGGTACGGCACGCGGACGCGCACGCGCGCGCGTAAAGGCCTGCGGCGGCACGGCTAGAGTTGCGGCAATGTCCCCCGACGAGACGCCGACGACGAACGATTCGTTGTACCGCGAGATCCCCCGTGCCGAGTGGGCGCGGATGGCTGCCGGCATGGAGCAGCCCCTCACCGAGACCGAGGTCGTGCAGCTGCGCGGCATCGGGGACCGTCTCGACATCACCGAAGTGCGCGAGGTCTACCTCCCCCTCAGCCGGCTGCTCTCGCTGTACGCCTCGGCGACCAAGCGTCTCGGCGCCGACACCGCCGATTTCGTCGGTGAGACGGATGCCACGACGCCGTTCATCGTCGCGGTGGCAGGATCCGTGGCCGTCGGCAAGTCGACGGTGGCCCGACTGCTGCGCGAACTGATGAGCCGGTGGCCCGGAACCCCGCGCGTCGAACTCGTCACGACCGACGGATTCCTCTACCCGAACGCCGAACTCGAGCGCCGCGGGATCATGGATCGCAAGGGCTTCCCCGAGTCGTACGACCGTCGGGCGCTGGTCGAGTTCCTCCTCGCGGTGAAGTCCGGCGAGGCCGAGGTCAAAGCGCCGTACTACTCGCACATGCGATACGACATCATCCCCGACGCCCAGGTCACGGTGCGGCGCCCCGACGTCATCATCGTCGAAGGGCTCAACGTCCTCGCCCCGGCGCCGAATCCTCACGACATCGCCGTCAGCGAGCTGTTCGACTTCTCGGTCTACGTCGACGCCGACCACGACCACATCGCCCAGTGGTACGTGAACCGGTTCCTCGCCCTCCGCGAGGCGGCCTTCTCCAACCCGAACTCGTTCTTCAAGGTCTTCGCCGACATCTCCGACGACGAGGCTGTGACGCGCGCGCTCGGGTACTGGAACGAGATCAACCTCCCCAACCTGGTCGAGAACGTCGAGCCCACCCGTCACCGTGCGAAGCTCGTCCTCCGCAAGGCCGCGGACCACACCGTCGAGACGGTCCGCCTCCGGAAACTCTGACTCAGCGGCTCTGGAAAAGTCGCCAGACGGCGAGTCCCAGCATCCCGACGCACGCTCCCGTCACGTTGGCGACGATGTCCAGGACACTCGGCACGCGCTGCGCGAGCACCAGCGCCTGCATGCACTCGATCGCCACCGTCGCGACGATCGCGATCGGCAGCACGAGCTCGAGCGAGCGACGCAGGAGGAGCGGCAGGAGCACGCCGAACGGCACGAACAGCGCGACGTTGGCGACGAACTCGACCCGGGGCCGGGTGATGGCGGGCAGCCGCCGCGAGAGCGCGTCGAGGAGCGGCGCGACACCGGCGTCGACCGGCGTCGGCCAGAACGCGATGAGCGCCAGCACCGCCACATACCCCGTGAGGACGAGGGCCGGGACGGATGCCGGTGGGCGCAGGCGGCGCCGGGGGAGCGGCGGCCGCGGCGGGACGCGGGGCGGCAACGGCGGCCGGGGCGGGGTCTCGGGCATCGGTCCTCCTCGGGGGTGACGCGACGCTGCGATGTGTGCGCGAGTCTACGACCTCGCCCGATCCCGCCCCGCCGGCCTCAGCGAGCCGGGTAGTACCCGAAGACCTGCGTGTAGAAGGGAAGCCCCTTCGACGAGCAGGCGACGCCGATCCCGATGCGGTTGTACGACCCGAGGATGTTCGCCCGGTGGCCCGTCGAAGCCATCCACGCCGCGGTCACCTTCTGCGGGGTGTATCCGAAGGCGACGTTCTCGCCCGCCCGGGTCCACCCCTTCGGGATCTGCGACGAGTAGTACGGGTTGTGACTCATCCGGTTGGCGGCGGCCTGCTTGCCCGACCAGTTCACCGCGACGGTCGACATCGCCGAGTTCAGCGTCAGGGCGGCCTTGCCCTTCGCTTTCCGGGCGGCGTTGACATCGGCGAGGATCCGCTTCTGCACGGCGGACTGGGTGGTACCGGTGCATGAGGTCGACACGGCTGCGGACGCCGTGCCGGCGGGCAGAACCGAGAGGGCGAGCGCGAGGGCGGCGGTGATGGCGAGCGCCGACCGTCGGCGGGCGCGGAGGGATGTGGACATGGGGGACTCCATCGTGTGGGGGCACGGCCGCGCTGGGGACGCGGAGATTCATAGGTACCAAACGCATGTTTCCGGCACCACCCCTAGGCGATTGTCGGCGGCGACGCGCCCGGCGCTCGGGGCGGGGCGGAGTCCCAGCCGCCCGCACCTAGCATGGAGCGCATGTGTGGAATCGTCGGATACGTGGGGCCTCGTGACAGCCAGGCCATCCTCCTCTCGGGTCTCGCCCGTCTCGAGTACCGCGGCTACGACTCCGCCGGTATCGCCGTCATCGACCGGGACGGCGACCTCGACATGCGCAAGCGCGCCGGCAAGCTGCAGGTGCTGCGCGACGACCTCTCCGCCCACCCCATGGGCGACGGGACGACCGGCATCGGTCACACCCGCTGGGCCACGCACGGCGGCCCGACCGACGCGAACGCGCACCCGCACCTCGCCGACGACGACAAGCTCGCCGTCATCCACAACGGCATCATCGAGAACTTCGCCGAGCTGAAGGCCGAGCTGCTCGCCGAGGGGTACACGTTCCGCAGCGAGACCGACACCGAGGTCGCCGCCGTCCTGCTCGGGCGCGAGTTCTCGGCATCCCGTGATCTCGTCGCCGCCTTCCGGGGCGTCGTCGCCCGACTCGAGGGAGCGTTCACGCTGCTTGCGATGCACCGGGACGAGCCCGGCCTCGTCGTGGGTGCGCGTCGCAACTCGCCGCTCGTCATCGGGCTCGGCGACGGGGAGAACTTCCTCGGCTCCGACGTCGCCGCATTCGTCGAGCACACCCGCAACGCCCTCGCCATCGGGCAGGACCAGATCGTCGCCATCACGCCCCAGGGCGTCGAGGTCACCGACTTCGCCGGCGGCACCGTCGAGGTCGAGCCCTTCGAGGTCGTCTGGGACGCCTCCGCGGCCGAGAAGGGCGGCTGGTCCTCGTTCATGGCGAAGGAGGTCTCGGAGGAGCCCGAGGCGGTCGCCAACACGCTCCGCGGCCGGCTGCACGACGGGTCCGTCGTCATCCCCGAGCTCGACGGTCTGGATGACCTGTTCGCGGGAGTCAGCCGCGTCATCGTCATCGCCTGCGGCACCGCCGCCTACGCCGGCATGGTCGGCAAGTACGCGCTCGAGCAGTGGACCCGCGTGCCCGTCGACGTCGAGCTCGCCCACGAGTTCCGCTACCGCGACCCCGTCATCGGTCCCGACACCCTCGTCGTCTCGATCTCCCAGTCCGGCGAGACCATGGACACCCTGATGGCCGTGAAGTACGCGCGTGAGCAGGGCGCGAAGACGCTGTCGATCTGCAACACGCAGGGTGCGACGATCCCGCGCGAGTCCGACGCGATCGTCTACACGCACGCCGGACCCGAGGTGGCCGTCGCCTCGACCAAGGCGTTCGTGGCACAGATCACCGCGCTGTACCTGCTCGCCCTCCACATCGGACGGGTGCGCGGCTCGCTGTCACCCGAGGTCTCGCGCGACGCGGTCACGCAGCTCGAGGCCATCCCGGCCGGCATCGCCCGTGTCCTCGAGACCGAGCAGGAGCACATCGAACAATTCGCCCGGTGGATGGGCGACACCCAGTCCGTGCTCTTCCTCGGCCGTCACGTCGGCTATCCGATCGCCCTCGAAGGCGCCCTCAAGCTCAAGGAGCTCGCCTACATCCACGCGGAGGGATTCGCCGCCGGCGAGCTCAAGCACGGCCCCATCGCGCTCATCGAGCCCGGTCAGGCTGTCTTCGTCATCGTGCCGTCGCCGCGAGCCTCGC
The DNA here is from genome assembly GCF_023715745.1 of Microbacterium oleivorans. Classification (GTDB taxonomy): domain Bacteria; phylum Actinomycetota; class Actinomycetes; order Actinomycetales; family Microbacteriaceae; genus Microbacterium; species Microbacterium oleivorans_D. Next base: position 305,711 of record NZ_JAMBOV010000004.1, read on the forward strand.
GCGAGCTGCACAAGAAGGTCGTCTCGAACATCCAGGAGATCCGTGCGCGTGGCGCTCGCGTGATCGCCGTCGCCGAGGAAGGGGATGCCGCCGTCCTCCCGTTCGCCGACGAGGTGCTTCGCATCCCGCTCGCCGGTCCCCTCTTCGAGCCGCTGCTCGCGGTCGTGCCGCTGCACATCTTCGCGATGGGTCTGGCCACCGCGAAGGGTCTCGACGTCGATCAGCCGCGCAATCTCGCGAAGTCCGTCACGGTCGAGTGAGTCAGCCCGGGCCGCCGCCCGGCCCGAAGGAGCTGCTGCGCGCCTCGTCGACCCAGGCGCGCAGCTGCCACGGTGCGAACCGGAACAGCCGGGCGACGTCCTCCTCGGCGTAACCCGCTTCCAGGACGGCCGCGACCGCGAACTCCTGCATCGAGCCGAAATCCCTTCCCGCGAGCGGACCGTAGCGCAGGTCGCGGAAGCTCCGCGGCGTCGCTGGTCGCCCCGGGGCGGCGGGGGGCGCGGGTGCACTCGGGGCTGCTGACCCCTCGTAGGGCGCCGAGATGACATACCCCGGGACCGGACCTGCCGGTGGCAGTGGCTCGGGCTCGGGCTCCGGCGCAGGTGGTTGCTGCCGCGAGGGTGCGTAGGGTGCGTACGGCCACGGCTGCGCCGCGGGCGGTGCCGGCGTCGCGCCTGACGGAGGAGCGACGGGCTGCCGCGGGGACGCCGTCTGCGGTGGCCCGGCGTGCGGTGGGTTGTCGAGCGCGGGTGCGGGCGGCGCCTCAGGCTCCCACGCCGCGGGCATCTCGAGCGGCTGATAGCCCGGCGGCGGCGCGGCCAGCAGGTGCGCGTCCGGCCAGAGGAGGGAATGATCCTCTGGCGCGACGCGGTCGTCGGGCGTGTACTCGGGTTGGGCTCCGGGTCGGGTCTCGGGTGATCCGGCCTGGTGGGCGCCTTCTGCGGAGGTGCTCATCGTGACGTCCTCTTCGGGTGAGGTGATGTCAGAACTCGGAATGATGGTGCGGCTGTGCGCCCACGATAGCGATCCCGATGCGTCGCGTCACCCCTTTACACTTGCCGGGAGGGGCGCCGGTCGCGCGTCTCCGCGACGGGATGAGGCAGTGCGAGCACGACACCTCCTTCCCACCGTCGCCGCGGCGCTGCTCGTGCTGATCGGCGCCGCCGGGTGCTCAGCGTCGGCTCCGACAGCGTCGGCGCCGGCGTGCCCGACGGCCGTGCGTGTCGTGGGCCCGTCGATGGAGGACCTCCAACGAGCCGTCGACGCGGCCGCGCCGGGCGACGCGCTGCGCCTGGCGGACACCACCTACTCGGGCCGGCTCGTGATCAGCGCCTCGGGATCGGTGGCGGCGCCCATCGTCCTCTGCGGATCGCCGCAGGCGCGCATCGACGGAGGGGACTCGACGACGGGATACGCCCTGCACGTCGACAGCGCGTCCCACTGGCGCATCTCGGGTTTCGCGGTCACGGGCGCGTCGAAGGGGATCGTGGCCGACGCGGCATCCGACATCGTCTTCGACCGTCTCGTCGTCGAGGACATCGGTGAAGAGGGAATACACCTGCGAGCCGGCACAACCGACAGCACCGTCTCGAACTCGACCGTGCGTCGCACCGGGACGGTCACCCCCGAGTACGGCGAGGGTCTCTATGTCGGGTCGGCGGAGTCCAACTGGTGCCGGTACACGGCGTGCGAACCCGATCGCAGCGACCGCAACCGGCTGATCGGCAACACCGTCTCGGACACGACGGCGGAGGCGATCGACATCAAGGAGGGCAGCTCGGACGGCGTCGTCGACGCGAACACCCTGACCCTGTCAGCGACAGCCGTAGTCGACTCGGCGGTGGACGTGAAGGGCAACGACTGGCGGGTCGTGGACAACCGGGTGACCTCGACGGGCATCGGCATCCAGGTGCAGCAGGTGTCCGACGGGTGGGGACAGCGCGCCCTGATCGAGGGCAACACCATCGACGCGGCCGCCGACGCCTACGCGATCGACGTCGTCGGCGCGGCCCGCACTCAGGGCGCCGTCATCCGCTGCGACAACCGCACGGCGGGCGGCGCCGCCGTCCGCGCCAGCCTCGCCTGCACTCCCTGATCGCGTCGTCTGTCGCGCGCAGGAGCGCCGAACCGCTACGCTGTGCCCCAACCGACCGCCGACCCGAAAGGCGGTCGAGGCTCGCCGACCCCGAGCGGTGGAGCCGTACTGGGGGACGGTCATGCCTGCCGAGTGGGTGTCATACGTCTGGTGGGTGCTGCCCTTCGGCATCTTCGGCGTGGTGTCGTGGGGCTACTGGGCGATCCGCAAGGTCCTGTCGGCGACCGCCCGGCCGGTCGTCAACGACTTCCGGACGACGACCACCGTCGTGGTGCCGTCGTTCCGCGAGGACCCGGACGTCCTGGTGCGGTGTCTCGGTACCTGGGTCGCGCAAAGACCGACGCGCATCATCATCGTCCTCGACACCGAGGACACGGAGGCCCAGGGGCGCATCGAGGCCCTGAAGTATCCGACCGTCGAGGTCGTCATGTTCGAGCATCACGGCAAGCGGTCCGCGCTCGGGCACGGAATGCGGATGGTCGACACGGAGCTCGTCATCTTCGCCGACTCCGACACGTCGTGGGAGGAGGGACTGCACGACGCCGTGCAGATGCCGTTCATCGACCCGTCGGTCGGCGCCGTCTCCACCCGTCAGAACGTGTACCGCCCGCGCAGCAGTGTGTGGCGTCGGGTCGCCGACTGGATCATCGACCTCCGCTACACCGACTACGCACCCGCGATGGGACGTTTCGGTGGTGTCATCTGCGCCTCGGGACGCACCGCCGCCTACCGGACGAGCGTCATCGTGCCGCAGGTCGAGAAGCTCGAGCGCGAGATGTTCTTCGGGCGTCAGTGCATCGCCGGTGACGACGGGCGGATGACGTGGCTCGTCCTCTCCCAGGGGTTCCGTGTGACGCATCAGGACAGCGCCCGTGCGCTCTCGATGTTCCCCGGCACCTTCCGCGCCTTCGTCAAGCAGCGCGTGCGGTGGAGCCGCAACTCGTACCGCTGCTATCTGACCGCGATCGGCAGGGGGTGGGTGTTCAAGGTCCCGCTGATCTCGCAGATCGCGATGATGCAGATCCTCTTCACGCCGGTCACGATGTTCACCGCGCTCGCCTACGTCGTCCTGGCCGTGCGCTCCGAGCATCCGATCCCGGCCCTGCTCGTCGCCGTCATCTGGACGGTTGTCGGTCGCGGCATCCGCGGCTTCTCCCACCTATGGCGCCGGCCGGAGGACATCGTCATCCTGCCCCTCGTGACGGCGATGATCATCCTCGTCGCGCTTCCCATCAAGACGTTCGCGCTGTTCACGATGAACAAGCAGGGATGGTTGACCCGCTCGGCCACCACGCGCGGCGGCGAAGGTCAGACGGAGGCGAGCCTCTCCGGAGCGCCCGAGGCCGAGAGGGCGGCGGCCTCGTGACAGTCCCCGAGCAGCCACCCGTCATCTCGGCCGAGGAACGCGGCGAGACCTCCGTGCACCGAACGGTCGTGACCCGCACCGTCATGGTGCTGCTGACCGTCGCGCTCGCCGTCGGGATCGTGGTCGCGTCGAACCTCGTCGGAAGGGTCCCGCTGCCCTGGTCCGACCCGGGAGCGGACGCCGGTGCCCCGACCCCCCGCGCGTCGGCGTCGCCCGCGCCGAGCCCACAAGCATCCGATGCGGCCGAGTCGGAATCCCTCCTGCTCGACGTGCTCAAGGGCACCGGCGTGATGCCGACAGCCACCCCGACTCCGACGTCGGCTGCGGGAGGCGAGACCTGGCAGGAGGACGGTGCGGAGCGCATCCGTGCGTCCGAGGAGGAGATGATCGCGAAGCTCACGGACGCGGCCATCGGCGACATGATCCGCGCCGGGTGGGACAACCCCCTCCTGAAGAAGATGGGCATCGTCGTGCTCGATCCCCGTGCCGAGCCTTATGGACTCACCGACCTCGTCGCACTGCGAGCGCTGCGAGCCATGGGGGACGACACATACGATCTCGCGCAGTCGGTGGTGGTGCGGGCGGGCGCCACGTTGAAGGTCGACGCCCCCGGCCGCACCATCAGGATCCTCAGCACGAAGACGGGCTTCAGTCAGATCATCGGGTGGGGCGGCAACATCGTCTTGAACGGCTCAGAGAAGAAGCCGCTCCGCGTCACGTCGTGGGACACCGCCACGGACGCGCCGGACGCGGACCTCAGCGACGGGCGCGGCTACGTCCTGGCTCGGAACGGAACGCTCAGCGCCGCGTACACCCAGTTCTCGGATCTCGGCTTCTGGAGCGGCCGGACCGGAGGGGTCGCCGTCGTGGCCACCGAGCCGGGCCTGGCGAGGGCGACCTTCGTCGACACGACGCACACCCGCCTCGCATTCGGCGTCTACCTGTCGGGGGTGCTCGGCGCGACGATCGACGGCATGACCGTCGACGCCCCGCTCATGTCGGGGATCACCGTGACCGGAGGATCAGCGGTCGTCCGCATCGCGGACGCTGTGGTCGGCGACGCCGGCGGGGACGGCATCGTCGTCAACCGCGAGACCTCCAGTGTGGCGATCGTCGACACCACCGTCAGTCATGCCGACGGCGTGGGTGTCCGGATCGCAGGCGCGCCGCGCGCCACGGGGCCCAACGCCGGGGGAGCGAGCACCTACGTCATGGCCGACTTCCTCCTCGAAGGGGTGACCGCCCTCGACAACCGCACGGGAGGGGTCCTCATCGACGGCGGCAACGGCGTCACCGTGAAGGACCTGACCACCAACGGCGTGGCCGGCGGACTGCGGATCGTCGGCCCCGCCCATACGGTCGAGGTCACCGACTCGACGCTGGTGTCGACCGGCGGCATCCCGCTGCGCCTTGAAGGGGACGTCGGCGACGCGACGGTGACGACCTCGCGGATGAAGGGGCCGGTCACCGGCGTCGAGCTCCGCGGCGTGCGTGTCGAGCTGCGCGGCAACACCATCACCGTCGGCGAGGGGCAGGGGGTGTCGGTGAGCGACGACGCACACCTCGTCCTCTCCGCCAACCGGATCCGCGGACTCGGTGAGACGCCGGTGCGCGCCGAGGACGGCGCGAGCGTCACGCAGCGTTTCGTCGATACGTCGGCGTGGAGCTATCGCCCGGCCCTGCTGCTGTGGCTGAACCACCACCCGATGGGGTGGCTCTGGCTGCTCGTGCTCCTCATCCCGGCCGTCGGTCTCCCCTTCGCGATCGTCCGTCGACGTCGCCGCGCCGAACTGCGCGGTCTGCTCGAGGACGCGATCGTCCAGTACGGCCGCCGGCAGATCGAGCTCTACGGGCCGGATGCCAGCGCCTCTGTCGTCGAGGAAGACCGTGAACCCGTCCTCGTCGCGGCGGCTCCGCAGGCCCACCCGCACCCGACGACCGCCCAGCCGGTCGTCGCACGTGCGCCCGTCCCCGAGATCGGCGCGCCGATCACGATCAACGGCGTCCCGGTCTCCGAATGGCCCGAGACGCCGCACCGCGGACATCGGCCCGTGACCCCGAGGTCGCTGCGCGATCTGCGCGAGGTGCTACCGGCGCAGGCTTTCACCTCGCCCCAGCAGTTCGCCGTCGCCGCCGTCCTCGAAGCGGGATATCCGGTCTTCGATGTCGCGCGGCTCTTCCGCGTCCCCGCCTGGCGCCTCGAGAGCTGGGTCGAGGAGACGCTGGCCGCCCCACCCGCGCGCGCGGCGGTCCGCCGGCGATGACGCAGCCACGACACCTCAGGACCGACCCGCGAAAAATGACCGTCATCGGAATCTGGTAGACACGACCGGGGCGCTGACGACACGGCGCCGTTGTGGAGGGACTCTTTCAATGCGACTTTCTGTCATCGGATGCGGCTACCTGGGGGCCGTGCACGCCGCCGCAATGGCCTCCATCGGCCACGAGGTGGTCGGTATAGACGTCGACGAGCGCAAGATCGCCTCGCTCGCCGCCGGCGAGGCCCCGTTCTTCGAGCCCGGCCTGTCCGAGATCCTCGCCGAAGGCATCGCCTCGGGTCGCCTGTCATTCTCGACCGACTTCGCCGCTGCGGCCGGTGCCAAGGTCCACTTCGTCGGTGTCGGGACACCGCAGGTCAAGGGCGGCTACGCCGCCGACCTCACCTACGTCAATGCGGCCGTCGACGCGCTGCTGCCGCACCTGTCCGAGGGTGACATCGTCGCGGGCAAGTCGACCGTGCCCGTCGGCACCGCCGCATCCCTCGCCCCCCGCGTGAGCGCGACCGGCGCCACCCTCGTGTGGAACCCCGAATTCCTCCGCGAGGGCTTCGCCGTTCAGGACACCGTCGACCCCGACCGTCTCGTCGCCGGCGTTCCCGCCGGTGACGAAGGCGAGCGTGCCACACAGGTGCTGCGCGAGGTGTACCACCCGTCGATCGCGAAGGGCACACCCTTCATCGTCACCGACTACGCCACCGCCGAGCTCGTCAAGGTGTCGGCCAACGCGTTCCTCGCGACGAAGATCAGCTTCATCAACGCCATGGCCGAGATCGCCGAGGTCGCCGGTGCCGACGTCACGATGCTCGCCGACGCGATCGGTCACGACGCCCGCATCGGCCGCCGCTTCCTCGGTGCCGGCATCGGCTTCGGCGGCGGCTGCCTGCCGAAGGACATCCGAGCCTTCTCCGCGCGCGCCGAGGAGCTCGGGCGCGGCGAATCGGTCGCGTTCCTCCGCGAAGTGGACGAGATCAACATGCGTCGTCGCGAGCGCGCCGTGCAGCTGGTGCAGGAGGGCCTCGGCGGCGAGCTCTACGGCAAGAAGGTCACCGTGCTCGGTGCCGCCTTCAAGCCGCACTCCGACGACATCCGCGACTCGCCCGGCCTCGATGTCGCCGTCCGCCTGCACGGCCTCGGCGCCAGCGTCACCCTGACCGACCCCGAAGCGATCGAGAACGCCCGCCGTCAGCACCCGCAGCTCACCTACGTCGCCGACCGCGACGAGGCGCTGACCGGCGCCGACGCCGTCATCCTCGTCACCGAGTGGGACGAGTACCGTCGCGAGCTCGCCCCCGGGCACGCGGCATCCCTCGCCGCAGGTCGTGTCGTCGTCGACGGCCGCAACGCGCTCGACCCCGCCGCGTGGCGCGCCGCGGGCTGGACGTACTACGGGATGGGTCGCCCCTGACCCACGCGGATCGCTCCGGCGGGTGGAGTCACTGCCCGCCGGAGATCGCCGCGCCCGCCGCCATGAGCAGCAGCATCGTCGTGTTGTAGACGATGTGCGCGAGCACGGCGCCCCAGACCCGACCGGTCAGGATGACGAGGGTCGCGCAGACGAGCCCGACGGCGCCGACCGAGAGGGACTCGCCGAGAGGCAGTGAGCCGTCCACGACGTGGATGAGGATGAACGTCGCCGTCGAGACGAGCACCGCGGCGACAGCGGCGGCCATGCGGCCTGCGCTGCGCCGCAGCAGTCCGTACATCGCCACGAGGACGACGGTGCGGAAGAAGAACTCCTCGATCACGGGTCCGATGAGCCCCGCGGGGAGGGCCTCGGTCCACAGCCACGACGAGGTGACGTTCGCCGTCGGGAAGGGGCGGGATGCCGCATCCGTGACCCATCCCTCGAACACCCGCAGCCCGAGACCGAGCGCGAGACCCCAGATGAGGTCGGTGCTCCGGAAGCGGAGCAACCCGGCCGGGCGGCCGCGGCGGAACGCGACCACCACCGGGACGATCATCCCGACCCACAGGATCGCCGTCGACACGAGCGGCGCCGAGGGCGACCTCCAGAGCAGCTGGACCAGCGATCCCGCGAAGATCGCGGCGCCGAGGCTGATCAGCGCGATGACGAGCAGACTGCCGTTCCACGGCCGCACGCCCGTCCCGCCCAGACGCCAGTCTGTGCGCTTCCGGCGGCGCCCGCGACGACGGGGCTTCGCGCCTTCGGGCTCGGCGAGCGGGGTCTCCGCATCGACCGCGGGGGACGAGGGGCCGTCGCTAAGCTGATCCTGCACGGGCCTACCGTATCGGGTGCCCGTCCGCGTCCCGCCCGTCCCGCCGAGCCCCGAGGCGGTGACATCTGCGCGGGGTGAGTCGCGGCATCCGTCTCGAAGGGCTCCTCGTGATCCACATCCTCACCGTCTGCACGGGCAACATCTGCCGCTCGCCGTTGGCCGCCCTGGTCCTCGAGCAGCGGCTCGCCGACCTCGGTGTCGTCGCGACGAGCGCGGGCATCCGGGCGCGTGAAGGGGTCCGGATGCCGGTGGAAGCCGCCGAGCTCGCCACCGCGCGCGGGGTGCCCGCCGACCGGATCGCCGCACACGGCTCGCGCTACCTCACCGAGACGATCCTGCGGGGTCCCGACCTCGTGCTCGCGATGGACCGCGATCACCGGCGCGCGGTGGTGGAGCTCGCGCCCGGTCAGCTGCGGACGACGTTCACGATGCGCGAGTTCGAGCGCCTCGCCGCGGCGACCCCGGATGAGGCGCTGCGGGCCGGTGCGGTCGGGGACGAGCCGCGGGACCGGCTCCGCGGTGCGCTCGCTGTCCTCGCCGGGCAGCGGGGGCTCGTGCTGCCGCCGGCCGACCCCGCCGACGACGACGTCGTCGACCCCTACGGCCGTTCGCGCGAGACCTACGCACGCTCCGACGCGCAGCTCGCGCCCGGTCTCGACGCCGTCGAGCGCGTCATCCGCCTCGCCGTCGGCTGAGACCCGTCGACGGCGACGACTTCGGAGGCCGCGCCGCGCGACCGTCCGGCCGTGCACCCCGGATATCCTGATCTGATGCCGCAGACGCGGCCAGGGGAGGGGTCATGATCATCGGCATCGGGGTCGACCTCGTCGACATCCCGCGCTTCGAGCGGTCGATCGCCCGCACCCCGAAGCTCATGGAGCGTCTGTTCACGGCATCCGAGCAGACCCTCAAGCCGCACTCGCTCGCCGCCCGGTACGCGGCGAAGGAGGCGCTCATCAAGGCGCTCGGCGGGTCGGACGGCGTGCACTGGACTGACATCGAGGTGGCGTCCGAACCGTCGGGGCGTCCCGTCTTCGCGCTGGCTGGCGAGACCGCCGCGACCGTCGCCGGCCGCGGAATCACCGCCGTGCACCTGTCGCTCTCGCACGACGCGGGACTCGCGACCGCCTACGTCGTCGCAGAGGCCGCAGCATGACCCGGATGCCGGAGGGCGTCGCGCGTGAAGCGGTCATCGACGTCGGCGCGATCGAGCACAACGTGCGGCACCTGGCGCGGGCGACGGAATCCGAGGTCATCGCCGTCGTGAAGGCCGACGGATACGGCCACGGCGCCGTCCGATCCGGCCGTGCCGCACTCGCCGGGGGCGCGGCCCGCCTCGCCGTGGCCGACGTGGGTGAGGCGCTCCAGCTCCGGGCCGCGGGGATCGACGCGCCGGTACTCGCCTGGTTGCACGCGCCGGGCGCGGACTTCGGCCAGGCCGCCGCCGCCCGCATCGAGCTGGGGGTGTCGAGTCTCGATCAGCTGCGCGCGGCCGCCGCGGCCGGGTCGCCGGAGCGTCCGGTCACCGTGCAGCTCAAGGTCGAGACGGGTCTGGCGCGCAACGGCATCGCCCCGGCGGACTACGGCGCCGTCTTCGCCGAAGCGGCCGCGTACGAGCGGGAGGGCGTCCTCCGCGTCATCGGGATCTTCAGTCACCTGTCGAACACGTCGGCGGACGACGACCGCACGGCGCTGTCCCGCTTCACCGTCGCCCAGGCCGCAGCAGAGGCCGCGGGGCTGCGCCCGCCGCTGCGGCACATCGCCGCATCCCACGCGGCACTGTCACTGCCCGAGGCGCGGCTCGGCTGCGTCCGGCTCGGGGTCGCGATCTACGGTCTCTCACCGTTCGACGACAGGTCCTCGGCCGATCTCGGCCTGCGCCCCGCGATGACCCTCCGCGCCGCCGTCGCCGCGGTCCGTCGTGTGCCCGCAGGGCAGGGCGTCTCGTACGGCTACCTGCACCGCACGACGAGCGAGTCGACGCTCGCGCTGATCTCGATGGGATACGCCGACGGCGTTCCCCGCGCCGCCTCCGGTGCCGGACCCGTCTCGATCGGGGGACGCACCTTCCCCGTCGCCGGCCGCATCGCGATGGACCAGTTCGTCGTCGACGTCGGTGACGCCGAGGTCGCGGTGGGCGACGAGGCGGTGCTTTTCGGCGACCCGTCGACGGGTGTGCCCGCCGCGACCGACTGGGCCGAGGCCGCCGGCACCATCAACTACGAGATCGTCACGCGCATCGGCCCGCGCGTACCGCGACGGGAGGTGCGGTCATGACCGGGATGGCGCAGTTCGAGGGACGCCGCGAGGTCGCCTCGCCCGAAGAGATGGAGCAGCTCGGGCGTGAGCTCGGCGGCGTCCTCGGTGCCGGCGACCTGCTCGTCCTCACCGGTCCCCTCGGCGCCGGGAAGACGACCCTGACCCGCGGCATCGGCGCAGGTCTCGGGGTCCGCGGCCCCATCCAGAGCCCCACCTTCGTGATCGCGCGCACCCACCCGTCCGAGGTCGACGGTCCGCCGCTCGTCCACGTCGACGCCTACCGACTCGGTTCCCCGGCCGAGCTCGACGATCTGGGCCTCGACCCCGACCGCTCCGTCACGATCGTCGAGTGGGGTCGCGGCATGGTCGACGGGCTCGTCGACTCGTGGTGGGAGCTCGAGATCGAGCGCGGCTGGAGCGGCACGGGTGTCGACAACGCCTGCGGCACGACCGGTCCGTACGCGGCCGAGCTCGAGGACGCCGCGCCGCGCATCGTCACCGTCACGCGCCACCCCTGAGCCGGCGGCCGCGTCGCGGCATCCGTCTGCGCGGATACCCTTGATGCTGTGATCCTCGGCATCGACACGTCCCTCGGCACGGCCGTCGCCGTGACCGATGTCGACGGTGCGGTGCGCGCCGAGGTCGCGAGCGCGGATCCCCTGGGCCACGCCGAGATCATCGGCTCCCTCCTGCAGCAGGTGATGACGGATGCCGCGCACGGCCCGATCGGCGCGACCGGCGTCCCCGAGACCGTCACCCTGACCCACGTCGCCGCGGGCATGGGACCCGGCCCGTTCACGGGACTCCGCGTCGGCATCGCGGCGGCGCGGGCGTTCGCCCTGGGCCGTGGCATCCCGGTCGTCCCGGTGCGCAGCCACGACGCTGCGGCCCTGGCGATCCTGCTCGCCGACCCGTTCGTGGACGTTCCCCGGTTCGCGGTCGTCACCGACGCGCGCCGGCGCGAGTTCGCCTACACCGTCTACGACGGCATCGACGACGACGGACTCCCGCGACGGGTGACCGAGGCGACCCTCGTGCCTCGCGACGGCATCGACGACGCGCTCGCCGGGCACGATGCCGACCGCCGCGACGTGACGGCGATCCCCGGGGCGATGGTGGCGCTCGCCGCTGCCCGCGCCGTCGCCGCGGACCGGGTCGAGTCGCTCGGCGAGCCGCTCTACCTGCGGGCACCCGACGTGACGCTGCCCGGTGCCCGGAAGAAGGTCGGCTCGTGAGCCTCCGCACCGCGACCGCCGCGGACCTCGACGACATCATGCGTCTCGAGCGGGCCTCGTTCCCGACCGACGCCTGGAGCGAGGCGCTCATGGCGGGGGAGCTCGCCTCCCCGCACGGCCAGTACGTCGTGGACGTCGAGGGCGGGCGCCTGATCGGGTACGGCGGCGTCCGGGCTGTGCAGGGCGCGGCGGATGCCGACATCCAGACCATCGCGATCGCCGCCGACGCGCGGGGCCGCGGTCGGGGACGCGCGCTGCTGCGCGCACTGCTCACCACCGCTCGCACCCGCGGCGCTCGCGAGATGTTCCTCGAGGTCCGAGCCGACAACCCGGCCGCCTCCGCGCTGTATGCGTCCGAGGGCTTCGTCGAGGTCGGCCGCCGCCCGCGGTACTACCAGCCCGACGACGTGGATGCGATCGTCATGCAGCTCGATCTCGTCGCCTGGGACGCGCGCAACACCGCCGCTCCGACCGCCGCGGAAGGATGGTGCTGACGTGACGCGCGAACCCCTCGTCCTCGGCATCGAGACGAGCTGCGACGAGACCGGCATCGGCATCGTCCGCGGCCGCACGCTGCTGTCGAACACGATCGCGAGCTCGATGGACGAGCACGCCCGCTACGGCGGTGTCGTTCCCGAGGTCGCCGCCCGCGCCCACCTCGAGGCCCTCCAGCCGGCCATCGAGGCGGCGCTCGCCGAAGCCGGGGTCGACCTCGACGACCTCGACGCCGTGGCCGTCACGAGCGGCCCGGGGCTGGCCGGGGCTCTCATGGTCGGCGTCGGCGCGGCGAAGGCCCTGGCGGTCAGCCTGGGCAAGCCGCTCTACGCCGTCAATCACCTCGTCGGGCACATCGCAGCCGACATCCTGACCGGCGACGAGGTCGAGTACCCGACCGTCGCGCTCCTCGTGAGCGGCGGGCACACCTCGCTGCTCCTCGTGCGCGACCTCGTCTCGGACGTCGAGCTGCTCGGCGAGACGATGGACGACGCCGCCGGCGAGGCCTTCGACAAGATCGCCCGGATCCTCGGCCTGCCCTACCCGGGCGGTCCCGAGATCGACAGGGCGGCCGCATCCGGCGACCCGCAGGCGATCCGGTTCCCGCGCGGCATGTCGCGTGCGTCCGACATGGCGGAGCATCGCTACGACTTCTCCTTCTCCGGCCTCAAGACCGCCGTCGCCCGCTGGGTGGAGCAGCGCGAGGCGGCCGGGGAGCCCGTGTCGGTGCCCGACGTCGCGGCATCCTTCCGTGAAGCGGTCGTCGACGTCCTCGTGACGAAGGCCCTCGACGCGTGCGCGCGTCACGACGTGCCCCGGCTGCTCCTGGGCGGAGGCGTGATCGCCAACAAGCGGCTGCGGGACGTCGCACTCGAGCGTGCACAGGCCGCCGGGGTGAGCGTCCGCATCCCGCCGCTGTCGCTGTGCACCGACAACGGGGCGATGATCGCCGCTCTCGCGTCCGAGCTCATCATGAGCGGACGCCCCGCCTCGACGCTCGCCTTCGGAGCGGACTCGACTCTCCCCGTCACGACGATCCAGGTGGAGCCGTCGTCATGAGCGACGAGCGGATGCCGCCGCCCGCCGCACCCGCTGTCGGCGGGACTCCCGTCGTCGAGCCCGCGTCGCCGGACGTCGCGCCGGCTCCGACGGACACCGCCCTCCCGGGAGCGCACCGGGGCGGGTTCCGTCGGGAGCTGACGCAGCCGCTCCCCGTCGCTCCGCCGCTGACCGTGCATCCCGATCCTGACGAGAAGTTCGCGCCGGATGTCCGATGGATCCCGCCGGCGCCCGTGCTCCCGCGCAGTGCGGGCTGGTCTCTGCTGTTCGGGACGCTGGCGCTCGTCCTCGCCTGCTTCGTCGGCTGGGGTTTCCCGATCGGCATCATCGGGGTCGTCCTCGCGGTCCTCGCGCTCCGTCGCCCGTGGGAGAAGCGCGAGACGGCGCTCTGGGGCCTCGGACTCAGCGTCGGGTCGCTCGTGTACAGCGCGGGGTGGCTGTGGTGGGCGGCCGCGCAGGGCGGCCTGACAGGCTGACTCAGACCCGGTCGGCGAGGACCGCGACCCGTTTCGCGCCACGGCCATCGCCGACACGCGTGAGGATCAGGGTGGCCGAGGTGTCGCCGCGCAGCGCGAGCTTGCGCCGGAACTGCGCCGGGTCTACGTCGACCCCGCGCTTCTTGATCTCGACGGTGCCGACGCCCCGAGCCTGCAGGGCGGTGTTGATCGCGGGGACCTTCAGCGGCAGGACCTCCCGTACGCGGAACGACTGCACGAAGGGGTTCGTCAAGGCGGCGTCCGAGGTCAGGTACGCGATCCCGTCGGCGACCATCCCCGCCTGCAGCGCGCGCGCGACCTCGCCGATCAAGCGCGCGCGAATGACCGCGCCCTCGGGTTCGTGCACGAACGCGCCGAGCTCGCGGACCGGTTCATCGGGCGCATCCGCCGCGGCGGTGAGCTCCGCCGCGGCGCCACCCCGCAGCACCAGCGCGGAGCGCGCGACGCCTGCGCGCCGCAGCGCACCCGACCACAGCACGAGCTCGACCGTCGATCCGTCGACGCTGATCCACTGCGCCTCGACGTCGTCGGGGAGGAGTCCGCGGTCGAGTCCCGGTCCGAGCTTGTTGCCCACCGGCATCCGCTCCGCGAGGGCGAACGCCCAATCGAGCGAGGGCGACCAGTCCTCCGGCCGGGTGCGACTCGTCTCGCTGTGCCCCGCGGTCCGGCGGGCGGGGTCCAGCCACACCGCGTCGCAGCCGGTCAGGTCCGTCTCCTCGGCGCGGCCGTGCTGCACGGTGACGGCCTCACCGAAGGGTGCGAGGTTGTACGCCGCGAGAGCGGCGGTCGTCTCGTCCGCGTCGACGGCGAGGACGTCGAGCCCGATGCCGGCGAACCCCAGCGCGTCACCGCCGATGCCGCATCCGAGGTCCGCGACGCGGGTGATTCCGGCGTCTCGGAATCGCGCGGCGTGGCGGGCGGCGACCTCGAGACGTGTCGCCTGTTCGAGACCTGCGCGGGTGAACAGCATCCGGTCGGCGAAGGGACCGAACTTGGCCTGCGCCCGCACGCGCAGGTGGGCCTGTCCGACGACGGCGGACACCAGGTCGGGGGAGTGGCCGGCCGCACGCAGTCGGGAGACGGCGGTGGCGACCTCGGCAGTGGATGCCAGGGGTCCGACCTCATCGATCAGCCGCAGTCCCTGGGGCGTCAGGAGAGCGGTGAGTTCGGCCTGTTCCATCCGGCCAGCCTAGGCCGACGCGGCATCCGTCATCGTGTTGGCACTCGCGTTGCGTGAGTGCCAACCGGCCTCTAGACTTTCGTTAGCACTCTCGGTAAGCGAGTGCTGATGAGTCTTGAAGCAGGACCCCACCAGCAAGAAAGAGGTAGACCGTGTCGGTTTCCATCAAGCCGCTCGAAGACCGCATCGTCATCAAGCAGGTCGAGGCCGAGCAGACCACCGCGAGTGGCCTGGTCATCCCTGACACCGCCAAGGAGAAGCCCCAGGAGGGCGAGGTCGTGGCCGTGGGCCCCGGCCGCATCGACGACAACGGCAACCGCGTTCCGCTCGACGTCGCCGTCGGCGACCGCGTCCTGTACAGCAAGTACGGCGGCACCGAGGTCAAGTTCGGCGCCGACGAGTTCCTCGTCCTGTCGGCTCGCGACGTCCTGGCGGTCGTCGTCCGCTGACACGCAGCGATCAGCAGAGGGCTCGGATGCTTCGGCATCCGGGCCCTCTCTCGTTCCTGTCCGCGGTGTTGGCAGGATCCGCACGACCGGCGGCAGTCCGCGGGATGTGCTCGCTGTCATGACCGTCGTAGGCTTGTGCTCATGACACCCGAGCAGGCCGCGCGCGAGAAGTCCCTGGGCGCGATCTTCGTCTTCTCGGCCTATGTCCTGTGGGGCTTCCTGCCCCTGTACTTCGTCAGCCTCGCACCGACCACCCCCTGGGAGGTCGTCGGCTGGCGCATCCTGCTGAGCCTCGTCTTCTGTCTCGCGCTGCTCGCGATCACGCGCGGCTGGGGGCGAATGCGCGTGATCCTGCGCGATCGCCGGCTGATGCTCTGGACCCTCCTCGCGGGACTGCTCATCTACGTCAACTGGCAGGTCTTCCTGATCGGCACCCTCACGGGCCACGTCGTCGAGACGAGCCTGGGCTACTTCATCAACCCGATCGCGACCGTGCTCCTCGGCGTCATCGTCCTGAAGGAGCGCCTGCGGACCGTCCAGTGGGTCGCCGTGGGCATCGCCGGCGCGGCCGTCGTCGTGATCATCGTCGCGGTCGGTCGGGTGCCGTGGATCGCCCTCGCGCTCGCAGCGAGCTTCGCGACGTACGGTCTCGTCAAGAAGAAGATCGGACCGTCGGTGGATGCCGTGAGCGGCCTCACCCTCGAGTCCTTCTGGCTCGTGCCGATCGCTGTCCTGCAGCTCGTCCTGGTCGGCGTCACCTCCGGCCTGACGATGGGCACTCAGGGCGCCGCACACACGACGCTGCTCCTGCTCGCCGGTGCGGTGACCGCGATCCCGCTCCTCTTCTTCTCCGCCGGGGCCCGTCGCACGTCGCTCACCGTGATCGGCATCCTGCAGTTCGTCGCCCCGATCATGCAGTTCCTCACGGGAGTCCTCATCCTGGGGGAGCCGATGCCGTTCGAGCGATGGATCGGGTTCGCCCTGGTCTGGGTCGCCGTGGCGGTGTTCACCGTCGACTCGATCGTGGCCTCCCGGCGCAGCCGGACCCGCGCCGAGGCGGTCGTCCCAGACCCCGTCTGAAGACGACGGATACCGCATCCCGGCACCGTTATGGGAGCGTGCCCACCTCGTTACACATCGTTAACGAACGGCAACATTGGGGAGACGAGCGCGCCGCTAGGTTGAACACACCGGGCTGGTCCCGAACTGACCCGTGTCACCACAGCAAGGAGCACAATGAGCGTTCTCACCCGTTCGCGTTCCGCAAAGGTCATGGGCGCCATCGCCCTGATCGGCGCGAGCGCAATGGTCCTGGCCGGCTGCGCCGGTTCCTCGACCCCCACTGCATCCGGCGGCGCCTCCGAGGAGCCCGCCGGTTTCGACTTCCCGGTCAACTGCGACGAGGCACAGCCCGCGTCGTACACCCCGGAGTACACCTCCACGTCGGAGGGTCCTGCCACCGACCTCGAGTACACGATCGGCACGGCCCTGCCCGTGACCGGCAACCTCGCCTTCCTCGGCCCGCCCGAGATCGCGGGCACCGAGTACGCCGCATCCGAGGTGAACGCCGCTGACAAGGGCGTGACCATCAACCTCGTCCAGGGCGACTCGGGCGACACCGACAACAAGGCCTACGAGACCGAGATCCCGCGTCTGCTGAACGCCGGTGCCACGGCCATCATCGGTGCCGCGTCGTCGGGTACCTCGCTGCAGTTCATCGACCAGGTCATCGCTGCCGACGCGATCCAGTTCTCGCCGGCGAACACCTCCGCTGCCTTCACGGGCTACGAGGACAACGGTCTGTACTGGCGAACGGCTCCCTCCGACGTGCTCCAGGGCCAGGTGCTCGGAAACCTCATCGCAGGCGACGGCGCTGAGACCCTCGGCATGATCATCCTCAACGACTCCTACGGAACCGGTCTCGCGTGCTTCGCGAAGGCTGCCTTCGAGGAGGCGGGCGGGTCCGTCGTGTCGGCCGCGCTGTACAACACCGGCGACACCAACTTCTCCTCGCAGGTCGAGACGGTGCTGGCGGCGGACCCCGACGCGATCGCCCTCATCACCTTCGAAGAGGTCAAGACGATCATCCCCGAGCTCGTCGCGGCGGAGTTCCCGAAGGACAAGATGTACTTCGTGGACGGCAACCTGGCGAACTTCGGCGAGGAGTTCGACGCGGGCACCCTGACGGGCGCCAAGGGCACGTACCCGGCTGTGGACCCCGCGTCGATCGCGGAGTTCCGTGACGGTCTGAACGAGTTCTGGACCGGCGAGGGCAACGCCGAGCTGGCGGACTTCACCTACGGACCGGAGTCCTACGACGCGGTGATCCTCCTCGCCCTGGCCGCCCTCGAGGCGGGCTCTTCGGAAGGCCCCGACGTCGCAGCGCACCTCCAGCAGGTGTCGGGCGGCACCGGTGAGGGCACGAAGTGCACCACGTATGCCGAGTGCGCCGACATCATCATCGCCGGTGACGTCGCGGACTACGACGGCGTTTCCGGCCCGATCACCTTCAACGAGGTGGGCGACCCGCAGGATGCCTCCATCGGCATCTTCGAGTACGGCGAGGACAACAACTACTCGTTCCTCAACGTCGGCTGATCGACGATCCCAGAACGGCCCCGGTCTTCGGACCGGGGCCGTTCTCTTTGCCTGGCCGGCCATCCCGGGGGCACCGGCGGATGCCGCCGCCCCCGGGTCCCTCGTCGCAACAGGCGGTGGCGTGAGGCATGTCGTGGCGTGAGGCATGTCGTGGCGGGGAAGCGGGCGGCGAGGCGTGGTCCCCTCACTCGGCGCATCCGACCCATGCGACGTCGCCCCCACCACGCAGCGACGCGTGCGACCGGTACGACGATGCCCCCGGCCGAGTGGCCGGGGGCATCGTCAGGTACGGCGGGGCGTCAGGTGCCCAGTGTGCCGAGGTAGAGACCGATCACCTTGGGGTCGTTGAGGAGCTCACGGCCGGTACCGGTGTAGGCGTCACGGCCCTGGTCGAGGACGTAGCCACGGTCGCAGATCTGCAGGCAGCGACGCGCGTTCTGCTCGACCATGATCGTGGTGACACCGGCCTTGTTGATCTCCGAGACGCGCAGGAACGCCTCGTCCTGCCGCGACGGCGACAGACCGGCCGACGGCTCGTCGAGCAGGAGGACGTACGGGTCCATCATGAGCGCGCGTCCCATGGCGACCATCTGTCGTTCACCGCCCGAGAGCGAGCCCGCCCGCTGCTGCAGACGCTTGCTGAGGTCGGGGAAGATCGAGGTCACGAAGTCGATGCGCTCCGAGACGACCTTCGGCCTCTGATAGGCCCCCATCTGCAGATTCTCCGCGATCGACAGACTCGGGAACACATTGTTCGTCTGCGGCACGAAGCCGACGCCCTTGGCGACGAGCTTGTTGGCCCGAAGACCGGTGATCTCCTCACCGTTGAGCACGACCTGGCCCGAGCGGATCTTGACCTGCCCGAAGATCGCCTTCAGCATCGTGGACTTGCCGGCGCCGTTGGGGCCGATGATTCCGATGAGCTCACCTTTGGCGGCGAAGAGATTCGCACCGTTGAGGATGTTGACGCCGGGCAGGTAGCCGGCGTGCACATCGCGCAGTTCCACGACGTTCTGTGCGGGTGCGGTTGTCGTCGAACCCGCGGGGGATGCGGCTGTGTCGCTCACTTCGTGTCCTCCGTTCCGGGCGTGGAGCCCGGGGTGCCGGGTGCCGTGGAATCCTCCGCGGCGTGCGTCGTGGCATCCGCCTCGACGGCGTCCTGCAGCTTGTGCTGCTCCTCGATCAGTTCCTGAGCCTCGGCGGTCAGCTCGCCCTCGTAACGGCCGGTGACGACGCCGAGGTCGACGTCCTGATGGGCTCCGAGGTAGGCGTCGATGACGGCCTGCTCCTTCATGACGGTGTCCGGCGGTCCCTCGGCGACGACCTTGCCCTCGGCCATGACGACGACCCAGTCGGCGATGTGGCGGACCATGTGCATGTCGTGCTCGACGAACAGCACCGTCATACCGAGGTCCTTGAGGTCGAGGATGTGGTCGAGCAGCGACTGCGTCAGTGCCGGGTTCACGCCGGCCATCGGCTCGTCGAGCATGACGAGGGTCGGGTCGCTCATGAGGGCGCGTGCCATCTCCAGGAGCTTGCGCTGGCCGCCCGACAGCGAGGCCGCGAAGTCCTTCTCCTTCGCGTCGAGCTTGAACCGC
Organism: Microbacterium oleivorans; assembly: GCF_023715745.1. Taxonomy (GTDB): domain Bacteria; phylum Actinomycetota; class Actinomycetes; order Actinomycetales; family Microbacteriaceae; genus Microbacterium; species Microbacterium oleivorans_D. The sequence continues at coordinate 325,058 of NZ_JAMBOV010000004.1, forward strand.
TCCAGAAGGCCGCGCGCCTTCTCCTCGATCTCGGCCTCCTGCTTGCGCCAGAGGAAGGGGAGGATGCCGCGCCAGATGCTCTCGCCGCCCTGACCGGGCGCACCGAGCTTCATGTTCTCGAGCACGGTGAGCAGGCCCAGGGACTTCGTCAGCTGGAAGGTGCGCACCTGTCCCATCCGAGCCGCCTTGAAGGCCGGGATGCCGGCGAGGTTCCGGCCGTCGAACGACCAGACCCCCTCGTTCGGCTTGTCGAATCCGGTCAGGAGGTTGAACAGCGTGGTCTTGCCGGCACCGTTGGGACCGATCAGCGCCGTGATGGCGTTGCGCGGGATCTCGAGGTGGTCGACATCGACGGCGGTGAGGCCACCGAAGACGCGCTTCACGCCGTCGGCGACGATGATCGGGTCGACCTTCTCGACACCGGGGCGGATCTCGCCCTTGTGCAGACCGGTGGCTTTGGGTCGGGGGGCGGGGGGCGCGACGTCAGCGGACAAAGGTCAGCTCCTTCTTGCTACCGAGGATGCCCTGCGGTCGGAAGATGACCAGCAGCATGAGGGCGACACCCACCAGGACGAACACGAGCATCTGGCTCTGCTCCGCTGTGAGGAACGGCAGCCAGCCGATGTTCACGAGCGCCGGCAGGAGGTTGGAGAGGAACGCGCGCACGACCCAGAACAGCACGGCGCCAAGTACCGGTCCGAAGATCGTCGCGGCCCCGCCGAGCAGAAGCGCCGTCCACACGTAGAACGTCTGGGAGGTGACGTAGACGTTGGGATTCACGTTCGTTCCGAGGGCCGTGACGATCCCGCCGGCGGCGATGATCACGCCACCCACGATGAGCGCCTGCATCTTGAAGGCGAAGACGTTCTTGCCCAGGGACCGCACGGCGTCCTCGTCTTCACGGATGCCCCGGATGACGCGGCCCCAGGGGCTCCGCATGAGCAACCAGACGAAGGTGACGACGATCGCGATCGTGATGATCCCGACGATGATCACCCACCACTGGTCGGACTGGTACGTCCACGGGCCGAATCCGAAACGTCCCGCCGGGAGAGGGTTCGTGGACCGGAAGCTCGCCTGGAAGCCGACGAGGCCGTCGGCGGAGCCGGTGGTCTCGCGGAAGCTGGAGGTCAGGAACAACAGGCGCACGACCTCGGCGGCCGCGATCGTGACGATGGCGAGGTAATCGCCGCGCAACCGAAGCGTCGGGATGCCCATGACGATCGAGAACAGCACCGCGCCGACGAGGCCGACGAGGGCGGCGACCGGCCAGGGGAGCCCGAACGTCAGCGTCGAGATCGCGAAACCGTAGGCGCCGATGGCCATGAAGCCGGCGACGCCCATGTTGAGCAGGCCCGCGAAGCCGAAGTGGACCGAGAGACCGATGGCCGCCAGCACGAAGCCCAGCGTGACCGGCGACAGGATCTGAGCCGCCGTGTTGTTGAGGATTTGCAGGAAGTCCATGAGCCGTTATCCGATTCGCTCTCGGCGTCCGAGGAGACCCTGCGGACGGAACAGGAGGATGACGATCAGCACGACGAGCGCGCCGACGTACTTCAGGTCGGAGGGGATCCAGAGCGTCGACACCTCGACGAGCAGGCCCACGATGATCGAGCCGAGGAGGGCGCCGAACGCCGTTCCCAGACCGCCGAGCGTGATCGCGGCGAAGACGAGGAGCAGGATGCTGGTGCCCATGTCCCACTTGATGCCCGGCCGGAAGTAGGCCCAGAGCACGCCCGAGAGCCCGGCGAGGGCGGCGGCCATGACCCACACGATCCGGACGACGGCGTCGACATCGATCCCGCTCGCCGCGGCCAGCGACGGGTTGTCGGACACCGCTCGCGTGGCGCGCCCGATCCGGGTCCGCATGAGCCAGAACGCGAAGGCGACGATGACCACGATCGACACCCCCATGCTGATGACGTCGGTGAGCGACAGGCTGATGGGGCCGAGGCCCGGGATGTTGGCGGTCGCTCGCCCGGGCAGGTTCACGGTGCCGCCGCCGACGAACATCTGGAAGACGTATCGGAGGGCGAGCGAGAGGCCGATGGAGACGATCATGAGCTGCACGGTGCCGATGCCCTTGCGGCGGAGGGGTCTCCAGAGTCCGGCATCCATCCCGTATCCGAAGAACGCGGAGACGATGACCGCCAACGGGATCGCGATCCAGATCGGCACGTTCACGGCCACGGAGAAGAAGAGGGCTGCGAGAGCGCCGAAGGTGACCATCTCGCCGTGCGCGAAGTTCGACAGTCCGGTCGTGCCGAACACGAGCGACGCTCCGATCGCGGCCAGTGCGAGCATCAGACCGAAGTTCAGGCCGTTCACCGCTCGGGACAGGAACTGGTCGAAGAACGAGGTCGTCGTCCGCTCCGCGGCCCCGAGGGTGAAGTTTCGGGTGATCGTGCTGGTCGGCCCGAATTCCACTTCCTGTGTGAAGTTGAACCCCTCGGGCGCGGTGACACCCTCGGGAAGCGAATCCTCGACGAGCTCGACGGTGTAGGGGACGTCCTTGGTGGGAACCGGAACGCGCCACGAGCCGTTGGCGGCGGTTTCCGTCTCGCCGCTGTACTCACCGCCGGAGACGACCACTGTGGCGCCTTCCACGGGTTCACCGGCGACGCGCACGTTGCCCTGGACGGCGAACGGGAAGTCCTCGGGGTTCTGAGTGTCGGCTGCCGCGGGGTTCGCGAGGCCGAACAGCAGAGCGCCGGAGAAGACTCCGGCGATAAGGGCTACGAGTGCGCGTCGCCATCGATTGCGGGCGCGCACAGAGCGGGTGGTCGTCACCGACACCTCCTGGTTGAAGCATGGTCAGCGCGCAGAGGTACGGGTGCCCCCGGCGCCACACGACCGTATCCAGCGATTGTTGCCGCTGTGTTTCCCTGCCGCAACCATCGACACTCCGCCTTCTGGCCGGATCTCGCCCCCCGGGAATGAATGGAGCGTCGCGCGCCTTAGAATTCAGACAAGCCGTTCGACGCAGGAGAGCACATGGAGCACAACGACCCGTTCGGATTCGTGGGACTGACGTACGACGACGTCCTGCTGCTGCCCGGTCACACGGACGTCATCCCGTCCGAGGCCGACACCTCCTCCCGGGTCACGCGTCGCATCACCGTCGCGACTCCTCTTCTCTCCGCCGCGATGGACACCGTCACCGAGTCGCGTCTCGCCATCGCCATCGCGCGCGAGGGGGGAATCGGCATCATCCACCGGAACCTGTCGATCGCCGATCAGGCCGCCATGGTCGACCGCGTGAAGCGCAGCGAGTCGGGCATGATCACCGACCCGATCACGACGACACCCGACGCGACCATCGAAGAGGTGGACGCACTCTGCGGCCAGTACCGCATCTCGGGTCTCCCCGTCGTGGACGACGAAGGGCACCTGGTCGGCATCGTCACCAATCGCGACATGCGGTTCGTCTCCGGCTTCGAGCGTCAGACCACGAAGGTCCGCGACGTCATGACGAGCGAGAACCTCGTGACCGGCAAGGTCGGCATCGGGGCGAACGAGGTCATCGCGCTGTTCGCCCACCACCGCGTCGAGAAGCTGCCCCTCATCGATGAGGACGGCAAGCTCGCGGGCCTCATCACCATCAAGGACTTCGACAAGAGCGAGAAGTACCCCCTCGCGACGAAGGACGATCAGGGTCGACTCCGTGTCGGCGCCGCGATCGGCTTCTTCGGCGATGCGTGGGAGCGCGCAGAGGCGCTGCGGGATGCCGGGGTCGACGTCATCGTGGTCGACACGGCGAACGGACAGTCCGCGGGTGTCATCGACATGGTCAAGCGGATCAAGGCCGACGCCTCGTTCGCGCACATCGATGTGATCGGCGGGAACGTCGCGACCCGTGAGGGCGCGCAGGCCCTCATCGACGCAGGAGTGGATGCCGTCAAGGTCGGCGTCGGTCCGGGGTCGATCTGCACGACGCGGGTGGTGGCCGGTGTGGGGGTCCCGCAGGTGACCGCCATCTACGAGGCGTCGCTCGCGGCCCGGGAGGCCGGCGTCCCGATCATCGCCGACGGCGGTCTGCAGTACTCGGGCGACATCGCGAAGGCGCTGGTCGCCGGCGCTGACACCGTCATGCTCGGTTCCCTCCTGGCCGGCACCGATGAGTCGCCCGGAGAGGTCGTCTTCCAGGGGGGCAAGCAGTTCAAGCTCTACCGGGGGATGGGTTCTCTCGGAGCCCTGCAGACCCGCGGCAAGAAGACCTCGTACTCGAAGGATCGCTACTTCCAGGCGGACGTGCCGAGCGACGACAAGCTGATCCCCGAGGGCATCGAAGGCCAGGTCGCCTACCGCGGTCCGGTGTCGGCCGTCGCCTATCAGCTGGTCGGAGGACTCCGGCAGTCGTTGTTCTACGTCGGCGCCCGCACGATCGACGAGCTGAAGGCGCGAGGCAAGTTCGTCCGCATCACCTCGGCGGGGCTCAAGGAGTCGCACCCGCACGACGTGCAGATCGTCGTCGAAGCGCCGAACTACAAGCGCTGAGAGGGTATGCGGCCTCGACACGCCCGGGATGCGGGGCTGATTTGCCGAGTCTCCGAACGCCGCGTAACTTATTACTTGTTCGCCCCACAGGGAAGAGCGAGAGGCTGAGAAGCCCGCCGCCCCCTCAAGCTGGCGAACCACCCCCTCCAAGAAGAAACAGTCGCTCTGCGGTTGGGTCTGACCCCTGGTCTAGGACGGGACATCGGGACGCACCCACGGTCGTCACTCGCAGCCATGATCTTCCGAGATCATCGGCGTGTCGGGTTTGACGGTTTCGCGGGTGTCATCCTAAGCTAGAGAAGTTGCCTCACTACGAAGCCCTTGCGGGGGTGGTGTGGGAGCATCCGATCCTTGAGAACTCAACAGCGTGCACTTGTCAAATGCCAAATAACCTCGATCTCGGCTTCGGCTGAGGTGAGATTCCTTTG
>NZ_JAMBOV010000005.1 GCF_023715745.1 Microbacterium oleivorans
CCCCCACCCCGACCCCCACCCCGACCCCCGCGCCCAGCCCCGACGCGGGCGCGCGGCTCGCGGCGCCGGCCGCTCCCACGATGCCGTCCGGGAACCGCCTCAGCGCGGCCACCGCGGCCGACCAGACCGTCGCGGTCAGTAGGGCGCTCTTCCCCGACGGAAGCGCCGAAGTCGTCATCGCGGCGGCAAAGCGTCACGATGCGCAGATCGCCGCAGGGCTCGCCGGAGCCCGTCGCGCACCGATGCTCTACGTCGCACCCGACTCCATCCCCGCGGCGATCAAGAAGGAACTCGCCCGATTGAAGCCGACACGCATCCTCATCGTCGGTTCGACCGCCTCGGTAGGCAGCACCGTCGCACGGGTGCTCGGTCAGACGGCACCGGTCGAGCGCATCTCCGGCGGCGACACCTACGCGCTCTCCCGCGCCGTGTTGCGGTTCCAGGGGGAGGTCGAGCGCGTGTACGTCGCCGACGGACGCACGATGGACACCGCACCGATCGCGGCGGCGGCGGCTGCGGCCACGGGAAGCGGTTTCATGGCCGTCGACGGTCGCGGGACGGCGTCCGATGCCACCATGGCGGCGCTGAAGGACGTCGGTGCGAAGGAGGTGGTCATGATGAACATCGCCTCGATGATGGGCAAGGGCTTCGTCGACCGCATCCGTTCCGCCGGGATCAGCGTGCGGCGCATGGCCGGCGGCACGAGCGAGGCCGTGGCGATCTCCACCGCCGCCGACTATCCGAGCGCGACCACGCGAGGCGTCGTCGTCTCCGGCGTCGCGATCCCCAACCACGAGACCGGCACGGCGGCAGCCGTGGCCGGTGCGCTCCGGCAGCCGTTCCTCTACTCGCGCACAGAGTGCGTGTCGGATGCCACGGCCGCTCTGCTCGACAAACGCAGGGACAGCGTCCTCGCCGTCGGCCCCACCAGCCGCCTGCAGGCGGCCGTGCTCACGGGCGACGGCTGCACCGTCGTCCGCACGGCGGCGGCCGACAGTCTGCGCGACAAGATCGTCGCGACGATGAAGCGGCATCCCTCGTCGTCCTACGCCGTCACCGTGCGCCAGATCGGCGGTCTCGAGGTCCTGTCCGGCAAGACGGGTGCGACGCGGCGCGAACCGGCCAGCATGATGAAGCTCTTCGTCGCGTGGGCGGCGCTCGCACGCGTCGAGAAGAAGCAGGCGTCGCTGTCGACGAAGCTCTCGTCGGGTCTGACCGTCAAGGAATGTCTGCGCGAGCTCATCTGGATGTCCGACAACTACTGCCACACCGACCTCGTGCATTGGATCGGCATCTCGAACCTCAACAAGCAGATCGCCGCGGCGGGTTACTCGCAGACGTCGTACGGTCGTGTGCTGAAGGGGCAGGACGTCCTCTACGGCGGCAACCGCACCACCTCGAACGATCTGAGTCTCCTGGTCGCGCGCCTCGAGAAGGGGCAGATCCTCAACAAAGCGCACACGACGCTGCTGCGCGACCTCATGCACACGCAGTTGTTCCGGTCCCGCATCCCGAACGGCATCCCGGCCTCGGCGTACCAGGCGTCCAAGCCCGGGTCGCTCTGGGTGAAGGGTGGGCTCCTGCAGGCCGACACCGCCATCATCCGCGGCCCCAAAGCGACCTTCGTGCTTACGGTCATCGGCGACGCCGGATCGTCGAAGGCCGGCATCCGCGACATCGCGCGCACGGTGTACTCGCACTTCAACGGCTCCTTCGGAGCCGCGGCGAAGCACTCCGATCTGCACGTCCGCACGACGAAGAACGCGACGTGGCGCAAGACGGCGGGGGGTGCCGTGGGCGGCACGATCCCGAAGGGCACCGCCCTGCAGGTCTCCGACTCCAAGCGGCACTGGTACAAGCTGCACTACCGCGGCGGCTACGCCTGGGTCTGGTACTCATCCCTCCGCAGCAACCTGGCCTACTGAGACCGCCGCGGCGTCACGCCTCGGGGCGCCGCCGGAGGAGCTGGATGACGCACTGCTGCGGGTCGCACGACGAGCGCATGCCGTCGACCGCCAACGGTCCGCCGGCCTCGCTCAGAGCCCCCTGCATCAGTCCGAGGTGCACGTCGCAGAGCGTCTCGCGGTTGTCGGCCTGATCGGCGGCGTGCGCGCAGGGCGTCAGGTCGATCGTGAGGTGGTCCTCGTCGATCTCGGGGTCGAACCCGCCGTCGAGGAGCTGCTCGACCAGGGCGTCGAGCTGATGCTGTTCCTCGCCGGTCAGGGTGCCGGCCGTCTCGGGCATGACCCGACGCATGAGGTCGCCGCGCTCGACCGCGGCCCGCACCTTCCGCCGGTGCTCGGGGCTCGATACGCTCACGCCGTCGACGGCGCGGTAGAACACTCGCGGCCGGCCGCGGGTCGTGCGCTTCTCGATCTCGGTCGCGACGAAGCCGCGCTCGATGAGTCGCTGCAGGTGCTCCCGGACGGTGTTCGGGTGGAGGCCCGTCGCCGCGACGAGCTCGCCGACGGTCTGCTGCGGAGTCGTCTGCAGCAGGTGCAGGATCTCCACGCGCGATGACGTGGAGATCGCGTTGTAGGCGGTCGGGCGCCGGGCCGTCATGTCTTCATTATCGGGGGATCACGGATGCCGCGGGGCGGCCCCCGCTTATGATTCCGCCCGTAATCTGAGACCATGCGGCATCCCACCCCCGACCCCGTCGGACCGGGCCAGGAGAGCGTCTGGGACTACCCCCGGCCTCCCCGCGTCGAACCGGTCGCCGGTACCGTCACGATCACGCTCGGCGGTGAGCGCATCGTCACCACCGACCGCGCCCTGCGTGTGCTGGAGACGAGTCATCCGCCGGTCTACTATCTGCCGATCGACGACTTCGCCGTCGGTGCGCTGACGCCCGGGCAGGGCTCCTCGTTCTGCGAGTTCAAGGGCGCCGCCCGCTACCTCGATGTCCACGGCGGGGGAGTGGCGCGCCCCGCCGCGGCGTGGAACTACCCGCATCCCGAGCCCGGGTACGAGGCGCTCGCGGATCGGGTGGCGGTGTACGCGCAGCAGATGGACGAGTGCACGGTGGCGGGAGAGGTCGTCACGCCGCAGCCCGGACGCTTCTACGGCGGCTGGGTGACCTCTCAGGTCGTCGGACCGTTCAAGGGCGTGCCCGGCTCGATGGGCTGGTGAGGGTGCCGGCCGTCAGAGTCCGAGCGCGGCCTGCACGTCGGGCGAGTCGCTCTCGGTGGGCTCGTCGCGGACCAGGTCCGCGACGGAGCCCAGGATCTCGTCGGGTCGGAACGGGTACCGCTCGATCTCTGCGGCGTCGCTGATGCCGGTGAGGACGAGGACGGTGTGCAGTCCCGCCTCGATGCCGGCGACGACATCCGTGTCCATGCGGTCGCCGATCATCCCCGTGTTCTCGGAGTGCGCGCCGATGCGGTTGAGGGCCGACCGGAACATCATCGGGTTCGGCTTGCCGACGACGTAGGGCTCCTTGCCGGTCGCCTTCGTGATGAGCGCAGAGATCGCCCCCGTCGCCGGCAGCACCCCCTCGGTCGAGGGGCCGGTCGCGTCGGGATTGGTGGCGATGAAGCGGGACCCCGCGCCGATGAAGCGGATCGCCTTGGTGATCGCCTCGAACGAGTAGTTGCGCGTCTCGCCGACGACGACGTAGTCGGGCCGGGTCTCGGTCATGATGAAGCCTGCCTCGTGCAGCGCCGTCGTCAGACCGGCCTCGCCGATCACGAACGCACTGCCCCCGGGCATCTGCGACGCCAGGAAATCCGCCGTCGCGAGCGCCGACGTCCAGATGGCCTCCTCGGGGACGACGAGTCCCGACGCGCGCAGGCGGGCGCTGAGGTCGCGGGGCGTGAAGATCGAGTTGTTGGTGAGGACCAGGAACGGCGTGCCCTCGTCGCGCCACTGCTCGAGGAGCTCAGCCGCCCCCGGGATGGGGGTGTTCTCGTGGACGAGTACCCCGTCCATGTCGGTCAGCCAGCACTCGATGTCCGCGCGGGTCCGCATGCGACCACCCTACGCCCGGCGCGCACCGTGCCCGGGTTCAGGCGCCGCGGCGGAAGGTCGTGTGGACCACGCCGCTCTCGGCGGCTTCCGAGGTCACCGTGTAGTCCGTTTCGAGCCCGCGCAGGTCGTCCCACAGGCGCACCCCGCGTCCGAGCAGGATCGGCACGATGGCGACGTGGAGATCGTCGACGAGTCCCTCGCGCAGGAAGGCGCGCGCCGTCTCGGCGCCGCCTCCGATCCGGATGTCGCGGCCGCCCGCGAGATCGCGCGCGTGTGCCAGTGCCTCGGCCGGCGTCGCGGTGAGGAAGTGGAACTCGGTCCCGTTCGCGAACGCGAGGGGCCGCCGCGGCGAGTGTGTGAGGACGAGGACCGGGAAACCGAACGGCGGCTCGTCGCCCCACCATCCGCGCCAGTCGGGATCGTCGGGGTTCGCGTGCAGACCGAACATGCCGGCGCCCATGATCTCCGCGCCGAGTTCTGCGAAGTACCGCTGCGCGTAGGTGTCGTCGACACCGGTCGTGCCCTGCCCGGAGGTGTCGTGCAGCACGCGCTCACGGAAGGTCCGGGTCGCCGTGTAGTCCCTCGTGAGTTTGCCCCAGTCCTCGCCGAACGGGTTCTCCGGCGTCTGATCCGTCGTCGTGGCGAAGCCGTCGAGCGAGATGTTGAGGTCGACGCGGACACGTGTCATGGCGATCCTTCCGGAGAGGGCCGAGCGCGATCGGCCGCTCCAGTGTCCCGCATACACGGGCCCGCGTCGACGCGTCGGTTCAGGCTGTGGCGACCTCGTACGCCGGTTCGCGCTACTAGGCTTACCCGCAAATGCTAAGGGCCGCGACTTGGGGGAGTACGTGACTACGCGATCAATGTCGATCTACGCGCTAAAACCTGGACTGACCGTCGAAGATTCACTGCGGGATGATCACGGCTACACCGAGACCGCTGCCCACGTAGGTGCTTTACCGGAGCTCCGCGTGTTCATCAAACGGGGCTCTCACGGTCCTCCTTGGTGGAAGGAGTATCTCGATCTGGGCGACGATCTCCTTCAGGGGACTAATTCGGCCGCGGCGTTCGTGCCGTCAGGCAAACGAATCATGGTGCTGACCTTTGGAGCGGGTCAGTTTTTGTTGCGGGATGACTCTTACGAGCACGACTTCGGCACGCGTGTGGTTTTGAATGCGGTGGACCCACGCAAGCTGAAGAGCACGGAGACCCTCGACCCTGACTCGTCGCAGCGGCGTAGAACGCAGATTCCGTACGACGGGGACCTGGCGCTGCTGAGCTTCGCCGGAGACGCGTCGGTACTGAAGAGCCTCACCGGCAAAGCGCGACCAAAGTACAACGACCTGGTCAGGAGCGTGACCGGCTCCAGCAGCCTGCGCGTCACAACTCCAGCACGGGCTGAAGACCTCCCCAGGTTGCTTTCACGACTACACAAGCTCTACAAGTCGGACGACTTCCTTAAGACGTTTCCCGATGTCGCGAAGATTCGTCCCATCACAGACCCGACGTTGATCTCGACCTTGGACGAGAAGCTGTCTGCGGCGATATTCGAGCTTTCCGCTCCGATCGTGCTGACGGTTCCGGACATCCTCGATTATCGAGACGAGTCGTTCATTCAGTTCTCTGGCCGAGGTGTGAGTCCGGTATTCGACGACGTCTATGTGAAGCACTATCGGGAGTACCTGGAAGATCACGGCGTTGTGTCGGATACCATGTCGGTAGACGTCCTCAAGCACGACCATATGTTGCTTCTTGACGGGAGCAACAATCAACGTCAGCGCTGGTCGATTTACAAGTCGCTTGTCTATGAAGTGTCGGACGCAACGGACTACAGCTATCACTTCAGTGATGGGTCCTGGTTCCGAGTGGCCGCCGACCTGATCGTGGCTTTGCGGCAGGATATCGACCCATACTGGGTCGACGCGAATCTCCCGGAGCATAGGTGGCCGTCGGAGGCTGAGTACAACAAGGAGGTCAGCAGGGCGCTGAACGCAGTCTGTCTCGATCAGACGAACGTAAGCCCAAAAGGGCAGACTGCTGTCGAGCCGTGCGACATCCTCCGTGTGGTTGAGGACAAGTTTGAGCTGGTCCATGTCAAGATCGGAACGAGTTCGGCCAATCTAAGCCATTTATTCAATCAAGCAGTCAACTCAGCGGAATTGCTGAGGAGCGAGAAGCGATCGAGTGCAAAACTGCACAAACTTGTTGAAAAGAAAGCGGACTCGGCGACTGCTGACTCACTGATAGAGGCTGTGGAGCGCGACCAGTTCGCAGTCGCGATCGCCATCGTGAGCCACAAGCGGTCTCCCGAGCGCAAGTCGGACAATCTGCCCATCTTCTCCAGGATCTCGTTGCGTCGGGCACTGCGGAGTTTGTCCGCGATGCGTGTGCCGGTAAGTGTCCAGCTGGTTCCAGATGCCACGGACCGCGCTGGCAAGGCGAAACCTCGAAAGCCTCGTACGCCAAAGTTCGTCGTGAACGATTAGGCAGTGTCCATCAAGTTATCGTCAGATGTCGGTCGTGGCCGGGTCTGCGGGCGTCACTTGATCGCAACCGCGTCGTCCCTGACGTCGCCTTCCCAGTTCGGGGTCCAGCCGAGAGACGGCGCGACGTACTTCGCGAAGGACTCGACGAGGCGCAGATTGAACTCCACGCCGAGCTGGCTCGGGATCGTGAGCATGAGGGTGTCGGCCTCGCGGACGGCCGCGTCGTGCTGCAGCTGCTCGACGAGCTCGTCGGGCGTTCCGGCGTACGTCTTGCCGAAGGTCGACCGAATGCCGTCGATGATCCCGATCTGATCGCCGTCGTCGCGGCCGCCGAAGTACATGGCGTCCTCTGCCGTGGTGATCGGGAAGATGCTGCGGCTCACGGAGACGCGCGGCGTCCCCGCGTGGCCGGCCTCGCGCCACGCCGCGCGGAACGCGTCGATCTGCTCGGCCTGCAGGATGTCGAACGGCCGTCCGTCGGCCGAGGTCAGCAGCGTCGAGGACATGAGGTTCACGCCCATCCGGCCCGCCCACTCGGCCGAGTCGCGGTTGCCCGCGCCCCACCAGATGCGCGAGCGCAGTCCGGGGGAGTTCGGTTCGATGCGCTGGAGACCCGCGCCTCCGCCGAAGGGGCTGTGCGGGTCGCGCTCGGCGAGCCCTTGGCCCTCGACCGCGCGTAGGAACAGGTCGAAGTGCTCGCGGGCGATGTCGGCGCCGCGCGGGTCGGTCGAGCCGGTGTAGCCGAAGGTCTCGTAGCCGCGGACGACGCTTTCGGGTGACCCGCGGCTCACGCCGAGGGCGAGTCGCCCGTCGCTGATGAGGTCGACGGCTGCCGCCTCCTCCGCGAGGTAGAGCGGGTTCTCGTAGCGCATGTCGATGACGCCCGTGCCGACCTCGATGCGCGAGGTGCGCGCGGCGATCGCGGCGAGCAGCGGCATGGGCGATGCCTGCTGGCGGGCGAAGTGGTGCACGCGGAAGTACGCGCCGTTCACCCCGAGCTCGTCCATGCCCTGGGCGAGGTCGATCGCCTGCAGCATCGAGTCGCCGGCGGTGAGCTCGCGGCCCCCGCCGAGGGGACCGTAGTGGCCGAAGGAGAGCGTTCCGAAGCGTTGCATACCTGCGACAACGCGACGGCCGCGGCATCCATTCCGATGAATATGGATGCCGCGGTCGCGGAAGCGTGCGTCGTCAGCTGGCGGGAGCCACCGCTCGCAGGGCCTCCGTCCACGAGGTCGTCGGTCGGCCGATGAGGTCGGTCAGGTCCGGGGACGCCACATCGAGCGCACCGCGGGAGATGTCGGTGTCGAGGGTGACGACGAAGCCGACGGTGCCCTCGTCCAGGCCGAACGAGGCCAGCCGCGTCGCCAACTCCTCCGGCGTCGCCGGGGCGTAGACGACCTCTCGCCCGAGCACCTCTCCCATTGCGCCGGCGATGTCGCCGTAGGTGGCGCGGGATCCGCCGAGCTCATACGTGCGACCCAGGTGCCCCTCCTCGAGGAGCACCACCGCGGCGGCCTCGGCATAATCCGCCCGAGCCGCGGCCGCCACCGCACCGTCGCCGACCGCCGCCGAGAAGACGCCCGTCTGCGCCGCGGTGGCGAGGTCGCCGGCGTAGTTCTCCATGTACCAGTTGTTGCGGAGGATCACGGCGGGGAGTCCGCTGGCGGCGATCGCCTCTTCGGTGGCCTTGTGGTCGGGCGCGAGGATCAGGTCGCTCGTGTCGGCGTGCGTCGCGCTCGTGTACACGAGCTTCGCGACCCCCGCGCGGACGGCGGCATCGATGACGTTCCGGTGCCCCTCGAGCCGCCCGCCCGGCTCGGAGCCCGAGACCAGCAGGACGGTGTCGACGCCCTCGAGGGCGGCGTCGATCGAGGCGGGCACGGTGTAGTCGAGGGGGACGACGCGGACGCCCTTGTCGGCGAGGTCTGCGGCCTTCGCGACGGTGCGGGCGCCGGCCACGACGGTGTCGGGTGCGGCGCCGCGAGCCAGCAGAGCGTCGACGACGAGGTGTCCGAGGTGGCCGCCGGCGGCGGTGACGAGGATGGTCATGGTGAGTCCTTTCGGTGATCACGCGATGCGCGCGACAGCCGAGACAACCCCTCCTCGACCCTTGTACATTCCGATCGGAGGGTACCCACTTTCAGGTAAGCTGCTGACGTGTCGGTGAGTTTCGAGCAGATGCGACGCGAGTCGCCCGGGATCTTCAGCGAGGCGTGTCCGTCCCGCGTCGTCCTCGACCACGTCATGAGCAAATGGGGCGTCCTCGTCCTCCTCGCGCTGACGGACGGCACGCGCAGATGGGGTGAGCTTCGACGCAGCGTCGACGGCATCAGTGAGAAGATGCTGGCCAGCACGCTGCGCACCCTCGCTGCCGACGGGATCGTCGAACGAACCTCCCACCCGGAGGTTCCGCCGCGCGTCGAGTACTCGCTGACGCCGCGCGGAGCCGAGCTGATGGAGCGCGTCATGCCGCTCATGACCTGGATCCAGGCGAACGCCGACGAGATCGTCGCGCGCTGAGCCCGGGCATCCTCGCCCGTGTCAGGATCGAGACCATGACTGTTCTCGGTTCCAGTGATCTGAACGTGTTCCCCCTGTCGCTCGGCGGCAACGTCTTCGGCTGGACGGCCGACCGCGACACGTCCTTCGCCGTCCTCGACGCCTTCGCCGCGGCGGGCGGCGACTTCATCGACACCGCCGACGTCTACAGCGCGTGGGTCCCGGGCAACTCGGGTGGCGAGAGCGAGACGATCATCGGGGAGTGGATCGCCTCGCGCCGACCCGAGGGTGTCGTCGTGGCGACGAAGGTGTCGAAGCATCCCGAGTTCCCCGGGCTGTCGAAGGGCAACATCCGCGCGGCCGCCGAGGCCTCGCTCGCGCGACTGGGTGTCGACACGATCGACGTGTACTACGCGCACGCCGAGGACGAGGAGACGCCGCTGGAGGAGACCGTCGCCGCGTTCGGCGAGCTCGTCGCGGACGGACTCATCCGCTACCCCGCGGTGTCGAACTTCTCCGCCGAGAGCACCCGCGAATGGGTGCGTCTCGCCCGGGAGCAGGGTGTCGCCGAGCCGATCGCCACCCAGCCGGCGTACAACCTCGTCGACCGCGCAGTCGAGCGCGAGATCGTCCCTGCGGCGGACGAGCTCGGTCTGACCGTCGTGCCGTACTACGCCCTCGCAAGCGGGTTCCTCACCGGCAAGTACCGCTCGACCGACACGTCCGCGCAGTCCTCCCCCCGCGCCGGCTCGGCGGCGAGGTACGCCACCCCCGACGGACTGGCGGTCCTCTCCGCCCTGGACGACGTCGCTGCCGCGCACGGCGTCTCACCGGCATCCGCCGCCCTCGGCTGGCTGCGCGCAAAGGGCGCCGTCCCGATCGCCTCCGCCTCGCGCACCGAGCAGGTCGCGGGCCTCATCGCGGGCGCGACGCTCGATCTGACGGCCGACGAGGTCGCCGCGCTCGACGCCGCATCGGCTCCGTTCGTCGGCTGATCGCCCAGGACGGATGCCGCCGGTCGCCTAGCCTGGACAGGTGGCATCCGTCCTGAACATCTCCGCCTACCTCTTCACGCCGATCGCCGACCCCGCGTCGCTGCGACCCGTGCTGCAGGAGCGGACCGACCTGCGCGGTCTGCGCGGCACGATCCTGCTCGCCGAGGAGGGGATCAATCTGTTCCTCGCCGGCTCGCCCGAGGACGTCCGCGGATTCGTCGAGGAGCTGCGGGCGGACGAGCGGTTCGCGGCGCTGACGACGAAGGAGAGCTGGTCGGCCGACCAGCCGTTCCGCAAGATGCTCGTCAAGCACAAGCGCGAGATCATCCGGATGGACCGTCCCGCCATCCGCCCGGCAGCGGGGCGCGCGCCGGCCGTCGACCCGATGACGCTCCGGCGGTGGCTGGAGACCGGTCTCGACGACGAAGGCCGTGAGGTCGTCCTGCTCGACACCCGGAACGCCTTCGAGGTCGACCACGGCACGTTCTCGGGCGCGCTGAACTGGCGCATCGAGAAGTTCACGGACTTCCCCGGTGCCGCAGCGGCGCACCGGGAGGAGCTCGTCGGCAAGACGGTCGTCAGCTTCTGCACCGGCGGTATCCGCTGCGAGAAGGCGGCCCTGGTCCTGCGCGAGGACGGGATCGATGCGCGTCAGCTCGACGGCGGCATCCTCGGCTACTTCGAGCACGTCGGCGGCGACGGGTTCGACGGGGAGTGCTTCGTCTTCGACGAACGGCGCACCGTCGACGCGCGCCTGCAACCCGCCGGCTGACCCGCGTCCGAGGCGCACGCTAGCCTCGAGCCATGCACCGGCTCTCGAGGGATGAGGCGCGCCGCATCGCCGTGCGCGCGCAGCTGCTGGACGCGGACCGGCCCGGTGACGTCGTCGAGGTCGCCGAACAGATCGGTGCGATCAAGATCGACCCGACGGCGGTCATCGCGCCCAGCGAGCAATCGATCTGCTGGTCGCGCATCGGCTGGGCGTACGAGCCGGGTCAGCTGGCCAAGGCCGTCGAGGACGACCGGCTGCTGTTCGAGTACGACGGGCACTTCCGCCCGGCATCCCTCCTCCCCGCCCTGCGGGCGATCATGCCGGGGCGCCGGCTGGGCGGGGCGACGCGGCAATACCTCGAGGCCAATGCCGCGTTCCGCGCCGAGATCCTGCGGCGCCTCGATCTGGAGGGGCCGTTGCAGGCATCGGAGATCCCCGACACCAGCGTCGTCCAGGCGAAGAACGAGAGCGGCTGGTACGGCGCGAACCAGGTGCCGCGCATGCTCGAGCTGATGTCGTACCTCGGAGATGTCGCCATCAGCGGGCGAGTCGGCCGGCAGCGCGTGTGGGACCTGCCCGAGCGGGTCTACGGCGGGACGGATGCCGGCATGGATGCGGCGGCCGCCGAGGACGTGCTGGCGGCGCGGCGTCTGCAGGCGCTCGGCATCGCGCGTGAGAGATCGTCATGGTCGGGCGTCGGCACGGCGGGGGAGGCGGCCGAGGTCGAGGGCAGCGCGTGGCGCTGGCGTGTGGACCCCGAGGCGATCGCGGCCCTCGACGACGACCCGGGGGGCCGTGCGGCGATCCTCAATCCGTACGATCGCATGCTCTTCGACCGGCCGCGCCTGACCGAGCTGTTCGACTTCACCTACGTCCTCGAGCAGTTCAAACCGAAGCATCAGCGGGTCTACGGCTACTTCGCGCATCCGATCCTCATCGGCGACCGCTTCGTGGGCCTCCTCGACGCCGCGCTCGACAAGAAGAAGGAGAATCTCCTGGTCACGGCCGTCCACGAGCTCGCCCCGCTCGAGGACGACGAACGCGAGATGGTGCACGCCGAGATCCGGGACCTCGGCGAGTGGCTCGGGGTCCCGGTCCGCGGGCTCGACTGAGTCAGCGCGCCAGACGCAGCGTGACGAGCTGGAACGGCGACAGGTCGAGGCGCACGCCGTCACCGGCGGTGTCCTGCAGCGCCGTCGAGGCGATGGTTCGCTCGAGCAGGTCCGTCTGCACGACGCTGCTCGTCGCGAAGCCGGGCACGAGGTGCGCGGTGCGCGTCGATCCGAGCGCCTCGTAGAGACGCACGATCACGTCGCCGGATCCGTCGTCGGCGAGCTTGACCGCCTCGACGACGACACCCGGGTCGTCGAGTTCGAGGAGCGGGTCGACCTCGTTCGCGCCCTGCACGCTCAGGACGGGGAGGTTCAGGCGCAGCCCCTCGCCGATCGCCGCCGCGACGGTCGCCGCCGGCAGCACCGACAGGCGGAACTCGTGCGCGCCCTGATCGGCTTCGGGGTCGGGGAACAGCGGTGCCCGCACCAGGGTGACCCGCGGCACCGTCCGCGCACCGCCGTCCGAACCGGGGGCGCGCTGGACGTCGTGCCCGTACAGGGAATCGTTGGCGATCGCCACGCCGTACTCACCCTCGGCGACGCGGAGCCAGCGGTGCGCGACGGTCTCGAACCGGGCGGCGTCCCATGTCGTGTTCATGTGGACCGGGCGCGACACGTGGCCGAACTGGATCTCGGACTCGGCGCGCTCCGCGCGCACGCGCAGCGGGAACGCGATCTTCAGCATCTTCTGCCGCTCCCGCCAGTCGAGCCGGAGCGCGACCTCGAGTGCGCCGGAGTGCGGATCGACGCGGTACCGCTGCTCGGCGCGCGACGAGCCGAACCGACGCCTCACGACGAGGTCGGCATCGTCGACGGCGATCTCCTCGACCGTGTCGACGATCGTGCCGAGCGCGCCGTCCTCGACGTCGATGTTCCAGGCATCCCATTCACGTGGTGTGTCGCGGAACAGGTGCAGCGCGCCGCCCGGGTGGGCGGGGTCGATGAGCTCGCGCCCGGTGGCGAGGTCGACTGCTCCCCCCACGAGACCGCGCGCATCGATCGCCCAGTCGACCCGGGGGTGGCGGAACCGCCATCCGTCGCCGTCCCGCTCGGGCAGGACGGGCAGAGCGGATGCCGCGGCCCCGACGCCGAGCCCCGGCACGCCCGAGAGCGTGACCGGCGCGGCATTGGCCGCGAGGGCGCGCTCGCCCTCGCCGATGAGCGAGCGCAGCGCGGTGCCGATGATCTCCTGCAGCTCACCCGCGATGCGCGCGTACGTGGCTTCAGCCTCCTGATGCACCCACGCGATCGAGGTGCCCGGGAGGATGTCGTGGAACTGGTGCAGCAGGACCGTCTGCCAGATCGCGCGCAGCCGATCCGCGGGGTAGGGCGCGCCGGTGCGGACGCTGTCGAGTGTCGCCCACAGTTCGGCCGCCCGCAGCAGGTGCTCGCTGCGTCGGTTGCCGCGTTTCGTGCGCGCCTGGGCGCTGTAGGTCCCGCGGTGGTACTCGAGGTACAGCTCGCCCGACCACACCGGCGGGGCGGCGTACTCCGCTTCGGCGTCGGTGAAGAACTGCGCGGGTGAGCCCAGGCGCACCTTCGGCGATCCTTCGAGGTCCGCCGTGCGGCGCGCGGCGGCGATCATCTCGCGCGTCGGCCCGCCGCCGCCGTCGCCCCAGCCGAACGGGACGAGGGAGTGCGAGGCGTGCGCCTTCTCGGCGAACTGGCGCTCGGCGCGGGCGAGGTCGGCCGCCGACAGGTCGGAGTTGTAGGTGTCGACCGGCGGGAAGTGGGTGAAGACACGGGTGCCGTCGATGCCCTCCCAGAGGAAGGTGTGGTGCGGCATCCGGTTCGTCTCGTTCCACGAGATCTTCTGCGTGAGGAACCAGCGGGATCCCGCCGCCGTGATGATCTGCGGGAGAGCCGCCGAGTAGCCGAACGAATCGGGCAGCCACACCTCGAGCGGCTCGATCCCGAATTCTTCAAGGAAGAAGCGCTTGCCCTCGATGAACTGGCGCGCGAGCGCCTCGGATCCGGGCATGTTCGTGTCGGATTCGACCCACATCCCCCCGACGGGTGCGAACCGGCCCTCGGCCACGGCCCGCCGCATCCGCTCGAACAGTTCGGGATAGTGCTCCTTCATCCAGGCGTACTGCTGCGCGGATGAGGCGGCGAAGACGAAATCCTCCTCCGTGCGCATGAGGTCGAGCACGTTGGAGAAGGTCCGCGCGACCTTGCGGACGGTCTCTCGGACGGGCCAGAGCCACGCCGAGTCGATGTGCGCGTGTCCGACGGCGGTCAGCTGGTGGGAGGAGGTGGATGCCGGTGCCGCGAGCGCCGCGCGCAGTTCGGCCCGTCCTGCCGCGGCCGTGCCGGCGACGTCATCGGGGTCGACGGCGTCGACGGCGCGGCCGAGGGCCGTGAGCACACGGGCGTGACGGGAGCGGTCGGGATCGAGCTGGTCGACGAGTCCGCGGAGGGTCCAGACGTCCTGCTGCAGCTCCCACACCGTCTCGTCGAGCAGTGCGAGCTCGAGCCGCCGCAGACGGTAGATCGGCTCCGTCCCCGCGGTCCGCTTGTCGCCCAGCGGAGTAGCGGCGTAGGTGAAGGCGCCCGCGACGCTGGGGTTGCCGGCGGCCTCGATCCACAGATCGATCTCGTCGCCCTCCACGGGCACGGTCGTGTTGCGCGGCTCGACGGCCTTGACGATCGACCCGTCCGGGCGGAAAACGAGCGCTTCGGCCTGGAAGCCCGGCACCGATCCGTCGAAGCCGAGATCGACGACGATCTCGGGGCGGGTGCCCGCCGTCTCACGCCAGGCCGCCGGAACCCGCCCCGTGACGTGGAACCACACCGTGCCCCAGGGCTTGCCCCACTCGCCGCCGAGCGGGAACGGAGCGAAGGACTGGCCGACCGCCTCGGCGAACGGCACCGGCTCGTCCGGGACCTCCCACGCCTCGATCCGCAGCGGTGCGGTCTCGCGGTGGAGCGCAGGGGGGAGCCGATCGCGCACGAGCCGGTCGATGCGCTGCAGGGCCAGTCGGTCGTCGCGGTGCATGCGGATTCCTTCGGGGTGGGGGCGGTGGGAGGTCTGTGGGTCAGCCCTTGACGGCGCCCGAAAGGGCGAACGAGCCCCCGAGGCCGCGGGTGACGAGGAGATACAGCCCGAGGACCGGGAGGGAGTAGAGGAGGGAGTACGCGGCCAGACGCCCGTAGGCCACGGTGCCGTACTGCCCGAAGAAGGCGTAGATCGAGACGGCCGCCGGCTGCCAATCGGGGGTGAGCAGCAGCACGAACGGCACGAAGAAGTTGCCCCACGCCTGCAGGAACACGAAGACGAACACGACGCTGAGCGCGGGGCGCATGAGCGGCACGACGATCGTCCACAGCGCGCGCAGGGCACTCGCCCCATCGACCCAGGCCGCCTCCTCGAGGCTGACCGGGACGGAGTCCATGAAGTTCTTCGTCATCCACAGCGCCATCGGCAGCGCGCTCGCGGCGAGGAAGAGGGCGACGGCCCACGGCTGGTTGATGAGCCGTACCTGCACGAACAGGCTGTAGACGGGCACCATGATCGCGGTGATCGGCAGGCAGCTCGCGAAGAGGACCGAGTACAGGAACGGTGCGTGGAACCGTGAGCGGTACCGCGAGAGCGGATAGGCGGCGAGCACCGATGCGACGACCGTCACCGCGGCCGCCGCGGTGGACAGCAGCAGGCTGTTCGCAAGCGGGCGCAGCGTCAATTCGGGTGTGAGGACATCGGCGAAGTTCTCGAGTGTCGGACTCGTCGGCCACGCCACCCGGTACGTCGCCGCGGAGTCGATCGACGCGAGGACGACCCACGCGAGAGGCGCGGCGAACAGGATCCCGATGACGATGAGGACGAGGTTCGCCCAGAAACGGGTCGCCCCGCGTCGCGGCGCGGCGACACTCGGCGGACGAAGGCGCGGCGGCGCACCCGCCGTCGTGGCGGCGCTCATTCGAGGTCGCCCCGACGTCGCAGGGAGACGACGTACGCGATCGAGAAGGCGGCGCCCAGGGCGAGCATGACGATCGCGATCGCATTCCCGTAGCCGATGTCCCCGAACGAGAACGCCTCGCTGTAGGCGAGTACGGGGAGGGTCCGGGACAGATCGCCGGGTCCGCCCTTGGTCATGACCCAGATCAGGGTGAACACCGAGAGGGTCTGCAAAGTGGTGAGCAGCAGATTGGTGAAGATCGTCCCCGAGATCATGGGAAGGGTGATGTACCGCAGCCGCTGCCAGGTGCCGGCACCGTCGATCATGGCCGACTCGGTGACCTCGGGGTCGACGTCGTCGAGCGCGGCACGGTAGATCATCATCGAGAACGCCGTGCCCCGCCACGTGTTCGCGAGGATGATCGCCAGCAGCGGCAGCGTGTAGAGCCAGTTGGGCCCCTGGATCCCGAACAGCGACAGGGCGCCGTTGAGGGTGCCGTCGGTGGACAGGAAGGCATAGCCCACGAACGCCGCCACGATCTCGGGCAGGACCCATGCCGTGACCACGAAGAGCCCGACCGTGCCCGCGACGGCACGGCTGCCCACCCGGAAGAGGACGGCGAGCAGCAGGCCGACGATGTTCTGTCCGATGATCGCCGAGCCGACGACGAAGACCACGGTCAGCAGGATCGACAGCGGCAGGACCGGATCGCCGAACAGACGTGCGTAGTTGTCGAGGCCGATGAACTCCGGCTTGGCCGCTGCCACGCCGGTGAGCGCGCGGTCGGTGAACGAGCCGACCGTCGCCCACACGATGGGCCCCGCGAGGAAGACGAGCAGGAGGCCGACGGCGGGGACGAGCGGGAGCGAGCGCGCCGGTGACAGCGCGAGGCCGACCCGGCCGCGGGCGCGTCGACGGGGCGGCGCGCCGGGCTCCGACGGCAGCGCGAGCGTCGAGGTCACTGCGTCATCCGGTGGTCACCCCGTCGTCGCCGACGATCTCCCGAACGGCATCGTCGTACGCGGCCGCCGCTTCTGCCGGGGACTGCTGTCCGGTGATGACCGCCTCGGTCGCCTGCTGAGCCGCGACCGAGATCTTGGGGTAGTCGCTGTTCGCCGGGCGGAAGTGGGTCACCGAGACGGCATCCGTCACGGCGCCGACGAACGGGTTGGACTCGAGGTACGACGGGTCCTCGGCGACGTCGGTGCGGACGGCGATCTGCGCGTTGTTGACCGCGTACCAGAGCGCGTTCTCCTTGCTCAGGACCGTCGTCATGAAGTCGAAGGCGAGGTCGGGCACGTCGGTCTGCGCCGAGGCCGCCAGGGTCCAGCCGCCCGACATGCTCACGCCGCCGGGTTCCTGGCCGTCCTGCGTCGGGAACAGCGCCACGCCCATCGTGTCGGCGTATTCGGGCCACGGGTACGAGCCGCCCTCGGCCCAGAACGACGGCGTGTAGGAGCCCTCGACGGTCGCGCCGAGCGTGCCCGCCGGGAACCACTCCCCGAACACGGCCTGCCAGACGTTCGGGTCGAGCGCCTGGTCGGGGCTCACCGCGTAGCCCTCGTCATAGAGGGTCTGCAGGAACGTCAGGGAGTCGATGAAGCCCTGCGATCCGACGACCCACTTGCCCGACGCGTCATCGTAGAGGCCGGTGCCGTCACCCGTGCCGTAGAGGAGCTCATAGAAGCTCTGCATGACGGTGCCCTCACCGGTGCCGGTGCCGGCGTACATCGAGAACGGGACGACGTCCGGCTGGCTCTGCGTGATCGCGGCGGCAGCGGCGAGGATGTCGTCCCAGCTCTCGGGCTGCCACGGCGCCGCGATCCCCGCCTTCTCGAGGACGTCCTTGTTGTACCAGATCACGCGCGTATCGGTGCCGAGCGGAAGGGCGTACGTCCCGCCGTCCTCGCCCCTGCCCGCGTTGCGTCCGGCCTCATCGAACATCTGCCAGTCGTCCCACTCGGCGAGCTTGTCGTCGAGCTTCAGCAGGTAGCCCGCCTCGACGTCGCTGCGCACGTTGAAGGTGTCCTCGTAGAACACGTCCGGGGCGGTGTCGGGGGAGGCGAGCGAGAGCTGCAGGCGGGTCTTGTAGTCGTCGTCGGTGGCGGTGATGGGCTGCAGGTCGACCGTGATCCCCTCGTGGGATGCCTCGAACTCCTTCTTCGCCGTCTTCATGAGGGTGTCGAGCACCTCGAACGAATCGGTCTTCGCGTACACCACGGTGACGGTGTCCCCGTTCCCGCCGTCATCGGCGGAGCAGCCTCCGAGGAGGAGGGCGGCGACGGCTGCCGTGGCGATGGACGTGACGACGGTGCGAGCTCTCACGGTGCCCCCTTGCTCCGGATCGTGGCGTCCGCGCGAGATGGCCGGACACGGTAAGTCAAACCGATGGACATAGCAGAGTCAAGCGCCGACAGCCAGGGTCGCCGGGGTCACGCAGACGGCACCAGCAGGGACGTCGGGCGGGGGGTGAGGGCCTCGTCGAGGATGAGGCAGGCGGCTCCGATGGCGCCGACGTCCGAGCCCAGTGCCGTTCCCGCGACCGCGAGCGGATGGACACCACGGGCGACCCGCATGTCGTCCAGGAGTTCGGGGATCGCCGTGGTGAATCGCGGTCCGATCCGGTCCCACAGCGGTCCTCCCATGACGATGCGGTCGACGTCGAGCAGGTTGGAGACCACCGCAAGGGCGCGCGCGACGTGGACGGTGCAGCGCTGCAGCAGATCCTGCGCGCCCGCGTCGCCGTCGTCCGCGAGCCGGACGAGCCGCGTGAGGGCGGCATCCACCTGCGTGGGTTCGTCGCACTCCCGCTCGCGGGTCAGGACCCCGCGACGTTCGGCCTCCTCGACGATCGGAAGCGGTGCGCAGGTGACGGCGATGCACCCGCGGAGCCCGCACGAGCACGGCGGGCCGTCGGGATCGACGACGATGTGCCCGATCTCGCCCGCGTTGCCCGATCCGCCGCGGACGACCTCATCGCCGACGACGAGGCCCACCCCCAGACCGGTGCCGAGGTACAGGAAGGCGAAGTTCGGCGCCCCGCCGGGTGCGGCGACCCACTTCTCGGCGACGGCTGCCGCGGTCACGTCCTTGTCGAGCATGACGGGAAGTCCGGTCGCCTCGGCGATCGCGTCCCGGAGCGGGACGTTGTCCCAGCCGAGGAGGTTGGGCGGGTCCACCACGATGCCGCGATCCGCATCGATCGGGCCGGGCGCGGCGATGCCGAGCCCGACGATGCGGCTGCGGTCGATGCCGGAGTCGGACAGCACCTCTTCGATGTCCTCGATGAGGACGGCGACGGTGTCCGACGGAGCCTGCGCACGAGGGGTCGCGCGCGCATGCCGGGCGACGACCTCTCCGTCGATGGACAGCACGGCGACGGTGATGAGGCCGGGATCCAGGTGGACGCCGACCGCGTACCGGCTGCTGCCGACGAGCCGGAGCGTCGTGCGGGGCTTGCCGCGTCCCGAGCTGGTCCGGCCGGCCTCCTCGACGATCCCGGCATCGAGCAGGCGCTGCACGATGTTGGACACGGTCTGCGCGGACAGCCCGGTGGCGTCGGCGAGCTCCACGCGACTGTGGCCGTGGGACCGGCGGATCTGGTCCAGGACGACAGCCTCGTTGTAACCACCGACGCTGGGTTGATTGGCGCCGCGTCTGGCCATGGGTGAACCTGCTTTGCTCCGGGGGGCGGTTGCTAGAGCGTAGCGCGCCGAGTGAGGGGCGGCGATCTCGTGGTGAGGGGGGGCGCCGGTACATTCGAGGCATGCCATCTTCCCCTCCGCTTGCGGCCCGCACCCTCGATGACGGCGCCGTGCTCCGAGCCGCCGCGCCCGGCGACGAGGCCGGCATCCTGGCCGCCATCCAGGCCCTGGCCGTCTACGAACGCGAACCGGATGCCGTCCGGACCACGACCGCCGATCTCACCGCCGCACTCTTCGGCGACGATGCCAAGGCGTTCGCCCACGTCGTCGAGCGCGACGGCGGCATCCGTGCGATCGCTGTGTGGTTCCTCACGTTCTCGACGTGGACCGGGCGCCACGGCATCTGGCTCGAGGACCTCTTCGTCGATGAGGCGGACAGGGGTCGCGGGTACGGCACCGCGCTCCTGTCCTCGCTGGCAGCCGTCGCGATCGACCGCGGCTATCCGCGTCTGGAATGGACCGTGCTGGATTGGAACGCGCCCGCCGTCGGCTTCTACCGCTCCATCGGGGCCGAGGCCATGGACGAGTGGACGACCCAGCGGATGACGGACGAGGCGCTCGCCGCGCTCGCACGCCGCTGACGCCTCACCGTCCGCGGGTCAGGACAGCGGGGTGATCGAGACCGGTTCGCCGAGACCCGACAGCTGCTGCGTGAGCGTCGCACTGCGGCCGAGGAAGCCGGTGGTCGATTCCGACGCGACCGGGCGGTAGTCCTCGGTGAGCCACAGGGTGTACGCGTCGATCGGGATGTCGTACCACCGGTACGGCGCGGTGCTCTCGACGCGGTAGGCGTCCACGGGGCCCTCGGGTGTCTCCACCGGCTCGGGGGCGGCGGAGACGCTCCAGGTGTCGCTGCCGCCGATGAGGTCGCCGATGAAACCGGGGTCCGAGAAGACCCGGTAGATCTCGGCGGTCGCACCCGCCTCCTGCTCTGCCGGATCGGCGGCGTCGACGTCGGCGATGACGGGTCCCCTCCCGTCGTCCAGCAGCATGACACCGTCGACGAAGCTTATGGATGCCGGTCCCGCGCCGGTCTCGAGGTCGCCCCGGAACTCGAACGTGGGGTCGTAGTGATAGGCGACGGAACCGGCGAGCTCGTCGCCCGAGATGGTCAGCGTCCCGCTGTCGTAGCGCACGAGCACCGCCTGGATACAGGGGCCGAGGTCGGATCCGGCCGCCGTTCCGGCGGTCAGGTCGACGGTCTCGCACTCGACGGGCGTCTCGACGACGGGAGCGGCGGAGGTGGCCGTCGGTGTCGGCGCGGCGGAGGCGGACGGGCCCGCTGCGGGTGTCGTCCCCGAGGGGCTCGGACTCTGCTCCGGGGCAGGGTCGGCCGAGCACCCGGCGAGGGTGAGGACGAGAGCGGCCGACGCGGCGAGCAGAGGCGGGGCGGGGATGCGCACGATACGGCTCCTTGCAGGGACGGGGCGGGAGTCGCGAACGAGCCTAGCCGTCCGTTGTATCGGTCGGATCTCGCCGATGCAAGCCCCTGGAAACCGTCTGCCGGAACGCCCGATCATGGCGTCAGAACACGACGAGAGGAAAACCATGGCCAGCATCATCCAGACCGTCGACGTCGAGGTCCCGGTGTCCACCGCGTACAACCAGTGGACGCAGTTCGAATCCTTCCCGCACTTCCTGAGCTACGTGCAGTCGATCACCCAGATCGACGACACGACGAACCGCTGGAACGTGAAGATCGGCGGTGTCGAACGCGAGTTCACCGCCCACATCACCGAGCAGCACCCCGACGAGCGCGTCGCGTGGAAGAGCGTCGACGAGGACCACGCCGGCGTCGTCACGTTCCACCGGCTCAGCGACACCGAGACCCGTGTGACCGTGCAGCTCGACTGGAAGCCCGAGGGGTTCGTCGAGACCGTCGGTGCCGTCTTCGGCGTGGACGACCACGCGGTCAAGAAGGACCTGCAGAAGTTCAAGGAGTTCATCGAATCCCGCGGCGCTGAGACCGGTGCCTGGCGAGGCGACGTGGGCTGAGCGGACGGCCCGTCCATCCGCTCGCGACGGCCCGGTGGTGCATTCCACCGGGCCGTCGTGGCACGGTGGGGGGATGACCACTCTCTCCCTCGAAGGCCGCGCTCGCCGCCTTCGCGAGCTCCACGCCGCCCCCGAGATCCTCCGCGTCGTCAACGTGTGGGACGTCGTCTCCGCCAAGGCGGTCCTGGCTCTCCCCGAGACCCGTGCGCTCGCCACCGCAGGACATTCCATCGCGGCATCCTTCGGCTACGACGACGGCACGATCCCGCTCGAGACGACGCTCGACATGGTGGGGCGCATCGTCGCCGTCGCCGGCGACGTCCCCGTCACGGCGGACCTCGACGACGGGTACGCCGACACGGCGGCCACCACGCGCCGGGCGATCGGCGTCGGAGTCGTCGGGGCGAACATGGAGGACCGGTTGCGTCCGCTGGAGGAATCCGTCTCCCGGGTCGCGGCCGTCGTCGCCGCCGCGGAAGCCGAAGGTGTGCCGTTCGCGCTGAACGCCCGCACCGACGCGTTCGTCCGTGCCGGCGGGCGTCCGGTCGAGGACTCCATCGCCGACGCGATCACGCGCGGGCGCGCCTACCTCGACGCCGGTGCGGATGTCGTCTTCGTTCCCGGTGTGCTCGACGCCGAGACCACCTCCCGCCTCGTGGAGGGCATCGGCCGCGTCAGCGTCATCGGACTGCCGGGCGCGCTCACCGCCGCGGAGTACGAGCAGCTCGGCGTCGCCCGAATCTCCTACGGCCCCCTGACGCAGCGCGTCGCGCTCACCGCCTTCCAGGACGTCGCGGCCGATCTCTACCGCGACGGGGTCATCCCCGAGGGCACACGCGCCCTCAACTGAGGACGGATGCCGCGTCCCGCCGCGCGGGGCGGGAGGAGCCGCCGTGGTAGGCTCTCCCGTTGGAAGCGTGTCCGAGCGGCCGAAGGAGCATGGCTGGAATCCATGTAGGCGGGGTAACTCGTCTCGCAGGTTCAAATCCTGTCGCTTCCGCCAGATCGAAGCCCCGCACCGAACAGGTGCGGGGCTTCGTCGTCTCCCGGCGGCGGCTCAGCGGCGCAGCGGAGCGTCCTCGGCGAAGGTCGACCCCGGGCGGATCACGAGCGACCGCGGCAGCAGGCGTGCGATGCGGCGTCGCGGCGGCGCGACCGCGGAGAACAGGCCCGCGCGGACGGCCGCGGCATCCGTCGCCATCGTCGCACCCTCGTCGCCGAACGATCCCGGGGGAGCGTAGCTCACGCGTTCGACGGCGTCGACGAGTCGTTCGACGGCGTCGGCGGGGGCACCGTGGTGGCGACGCAGACGGTACCCGAAGGCGCGCGGCGACTCGGAGTCCGGGACCGGGATGCCGAGATCGATCGCGGCATCCTGCACGAGGCGCCATGCCGCCACCGCGCTGCCGGCGCGCGCCTGCGCGGCGCGGCGGCGGGTGACCGCGGCGCTCGTGAGCGCGGGCACGGCGAGCACGACGAGGATCGCCGCGACGATGCCGACGACGGGGAGGGCCCGCGCGACCGAGGCGGTCGAGGTTGGCGTGGTGCCGGCGGTGGGGTCGTCCTCGGGTCGAGGCGCAGCCGACGCGCTCGAGGTCGGCTGCGGGGTCGAGGTCGCCGTCGGCTGCGGTTCGGGCTCATTCGAGCCGTCGTCGTCGGAGGAGAAGCGCTGCGCCGTGCCCAGGCTCTTGGTCGGCTCGAAAGCGACCCAGCCGATCCCGTCGAAGAAGACCTCCGGCCAGGCGTGCAGCTGCGCCGTCGTCGCCTGGTAGACACGTTGCTCGTCGACGACGTCTCCGGTCGCGGTGCCCGGGAGGAAGCCGACGACGACGCGCGAGGGCATGTCGAGGCTCCGCGCCATGAGGGCGAAGGCCGAGGCGAAGTGCACGCAGTAGCCGGAGCGCACCTGGAGGAATCGGGAGACGGCCTCGACGCCCGACCCGTCGAAGCCGTCCTCGACGGGGGCCTCGAGGGAGTACTCGAAGTCGGTGCCCCGGAACCACGACTGCAGGGCCAGCAGGCGGTCGTAGTCGGTGCCGGCGTCCGCGGTCACCTCGGCCGCCAGCGAAGCGACATCCCCCGGGGTCTCCGCCGGGAGCCCCAGGGCTTCGTCGGGACCGCCCCGCGCCGAGGAGGCGCGGGCCTGCTCGATCGTGGGTTCGGGGCTGCGGGTGACGACCTCGAAGCGCTGGCCGCGGGCTGCCGACGAGGGGGAGACGACGGTGCCGTTCTCGCCCGCGATGCGCCACGCGCCGCTGAGGCCCTCGAACGACACCGCGTCGGCTGGGACGGGCAGCTGCGCCGACGAGAGATCCAGCACCTCGACGGTCCGCGAGGACTCGACGATCTCGATCCCCTCCGCAGCGGAATCCTCGGGTGCCCACTCCTCGACGGGGACGGTGCGGGTCCGGTCCGGCCGCCACGACCCTCCCTCGAGCTCGGTGAGGGTGGCGACCCGCAGGTAGGACGGACCCCCGCTCGCGCTCCATTGGCGGACGACGGGGACCTCGGCCGGGCGGCGAAGGTCGTCACCGAGGTTCAGACTCGGATCGATCCTGGTCCCGCCGCCGAACCCGCCGACGGGTGCGACGGCCGTCGGCAGGACGGGTGCGACGATGACGGCGACGACGACGGCGGATGCCGCGATCACGGCGGCGACGCCCCCGACACCGCCCCGGGGCGCCGTGGGCTGCAGAGCACGGTGCCGCGCTCGCGTCTCGGTGCGCATGAGCCACAGAAGCGCGAGGGCGAGGAGCGTGAACGCCGCCAGGTCGACGGCGCGCGGGACGGCGATCGTCGGGATGAGCCAGACGGCGATCAGCGCGATGCCGCCGAGCAGCGGCATCCGCGCCGTGAGGACGACGTGATCGAGCGCGATCGTCAGCAGTCCGACGGCGCCGACGATCAGGAAGGTCAGCGACGCCGATGCCTGCAGAGGGGCCACGCCGACAGCGATGTCGGAGCTCGCGATCTCGAGCAGCCGCGGCACGCGCGCGAACGCCTCACCCGACGGGATGACGAGGAGCCAGGCGACGTCGGAGAAGAACACCGCCGTCATGACCGCCGTCCACAGAGCCAGCAGGGCGAGCGTCACGAGGCCGGCCATGAGGCGGACGCGGCGCAGCAGGTAGCCCGCCGCCAGGAGGAGCCCGGACAGCACGAAGGCGAGCGCCGCCCAGGCGCCGCCGGCGATGACGGAGAACAGCGGGATGAGGGCCGCAGCGATCGCCAGGGCGAGGGCGACCGTCGACGGCCCGTCGTGGCGCGGCCGTCCCGCATCGAGCCGGTCAGTCGACATGACCGCGGCTCTCGCTGATACCCGCCATGCCCGACCACAGGGTGTCGATCTCGTCCTCGGGTTCGAGTCGGTGGATGCGCCAGCCGCCGTCGCGAGCGATCCGCAGCGCCTCGGCGGACCCGCCGAGGGCGAACAGCACCGGGAGACTGCTGTGGGGGACGATCGGCAGGAGGGCCGTGGCATCCTCGACGTCGATCTCGCCGGTGGCGACCACCACGGGGCCGAGGGTCGTGCCGGCGAACAGCGTCGACAGGGTGCGCAGGTCCCCGTCGCGCCGTGCGGTCAGGGTGGCGAAGCCGGTCGTCAGCGCCTCGAGGGCCGTCGTGTCGCCGCCGTCGATCGGCTCCGCGATCTCGGACCCGTCGACGTCGACGATCGCCACGCTGTAACCCTCGTGAACGAATCGGTGCGCGGCCGAGACGACGATGGAGACGGCCGCCTCGAAACCGGCATCCTCGCCGGGGGAGCGCAGGGCGTCCCCGCTCCATCGGGTGACGCTCCGGTCGAAGACGATCACGGCCTCCGGGTTCGACTCCCTCTCCTCCTGGCGCACCATGAGCTCACCGCGGTGCGCGCTGGCGCGCCAGTGGATCCGGCGCATCGAGTCGCCGGGCGCGTAGACCCGCGGGATGAGGTTGTCGGCGCCCTGCCCGAGCTTGTCGGTGACGGACTGCATGGTGCCCCCGGCGGCGCCCGGGAGTTCCTCGAACGCCTCGAGCGGGAGGACGGCGGGCGCGATGGTCAGCGGAAAGGTGCCGCCGAGCTGCTGACGCCGCCGGCTCAGGCCGAAGGCGTCGGTCGTCTCGACGACGAGCGGACCGATGGGACGCACGCCCCGACGCCGTGCCTGCACCCGATAGGAGATGTCGACGTTGTGACCGCCCGAGACGAGTCCTGACCGGAGCGCGGGATAGACACCGCTCGGTTCGCCGTCGACGCCGCGGGGGAGCCGGTCCCGCCACGTACCGACCGCGGTGGGGAGCAGGGTGCGCGCCTCGACGTGGGCGCGCACGTCGACGTCGCCGCCGACGTTCGCCACGGCGGGCGCGAACGACCGGCGCACGCCGTCGTCGCGGTGCCCCAGCCACAGCGATGCGAACGAGACGCCGACCGCGGCCAGCAGAAGCACGCCGAAGAAGACCAGAGCCGGGACGGAGAACACCTGCGCGCAGACGAACGAAGCGAGCCCGACCAGGACCGCTCCTGTTCCCCGGGGGGTCAGGGGCCAACGCGTCATGTCGTCGGACCGCTCAGCGCGCGGCGACGGGGACGCGCACCGAGCGCACCACCGAGTCGAGCACCGACGTCACGAGGTCGGCGCCGCCCCGACCGCGCGCCATCGCGCCGCCGCGGGCGGCGATGAGGCGGTGGGCGAACACGGGTTCGAGCAGCGTCACGAGGTCGTCCGGGATCACGTACTCGCGCCCTTCGAGCGCAGCCCACACCTTGGCGGCCCGCACGAGCTGCAGCGTCGCGCGCGGGCTGGCGCCCAGGCGGAGGTCGCTGTGCTCGCGCGTGGCCCGCGAGAGCGCCACGGCGTACTCCTCGACCGCGGGGGAGACGTGCACCGAGCGTGCCCACGCGATGAGGGCGGCGACGCGCTCGGCCGAGATGACGGGACGGATCGCGTCGAGCGGGTTGGCGGTGTCGCGCTGGCGGAGCATGAGCGCCTCGTTCGCGGCATCCGGATATCCCATCGAGATGCGCATCATGAAACGGTCGCGCTGCGCTTCGGGCAGGGCGTAGGTGCCCTCCATCTCCATCGGGTTCTGCGTCGCGACGACGAGGAATGGATCGGGGAGGCCGCGGCTCGTGCCGTCCACGGTGACCTGGCGCTCCTCCATCGCCTCCAGCAGTGCCGACTGCGTCTTGGGCGACGAGCGGTTGATCTCGTCGGCGATGACGACGTGCGCGAAGATCGCTCCCGGTTTGAACTCGAACCGGCCCTCCGACTGGTCGTACACGCTGACGCCGGTGACATCGCTCGGGAGCAGATCGGGCGTGAACTGGATGCGGCGCACGGTCGCCCGGATGGACGCGCCGAGCGCCCGGGCGAGCATCGTCTTGCCCACACCGGGGACGTCCTCGATCAGGAGGTGTCCTTCGGCGAGCAGGCACACCAGCGCGGCACGGACGGCGTCGGGCTTGCCGTCGATGACCTGCGACACCGAGGCGATGAGTGCTCCGGTGGTCTCGGCGAACACCCCGGCGTCCACCCGGTTCGCCGCTCGGGACGCGGCGGCGCCCCCCGGCACCGTCATGGTCGTCTGGTCGTCGGTCATCCGTCCCCCTCACGCGGTCGGCGCATCAGCGCGCCCGACCCGATGCTAACCCGACCGTCACGGGCGGGCGCCGGACGTCGGGTAGACTGGCAGCAGCTCTCCGCGAGACGGCATCCAGGCCAACTCCCCCAGGACGGAAACGTAGCAAGGGTAACCAGGCTCTGCCGGGTTCGCGGAGAGTCTTTCTTTTGCCCGGGCGCTCCCAGCCCGTGCATGGACCGCGAGCCTAGGCTGGAGGCGTGGCTCAGAGCATCTACATCACGTCCGCCGAAGGTCACTCCGGCAAGTCGACGATCGCCCTCGGCGTGCTCGACACCCTCAGCCGGCGCTCGCCGCGCGTCGGCGTCTTCCGGGCGATCGCGCGGTCGACGGAGGAGCGCGACTACGTGCTCGAGATGCTCCTCGACCACGACGGCGTCGACCTCGGTTACGACGAATGCATCGGGGCCACCTACGACGAGGTCCGCGCCGACCCCGAGGCGGCGCTCGGCCGCATCGTCGAGCGCTACAAGGCCGTCGAGGCCCAGTGCGACGCGGTCGTGATCGTCGGCAGCGACTACACCGACGTGGGCAGCCCCGCCGAGCTCGGCTACAACGCGCGCATCGCAGCGAACCTGGGTGCCCCGGTCCTCGTGGTGCTGTCGGGGCAGCCCGCCGACGGCGAGCGGACGCCGGATGCCGGTGGGCTGACGCCCGCCCAGGTCGGCAACCTCGCGACGCTCGCGCTCGCCGAGCTCAAGCACGAGCGCGCGGGCATCTTCGCCGTCGTGGTCAACCGGGCCGACCCGGCGCACCTCGACGACATCGTCGCGGCCGTGCGTGCCGTTCCGGCGGCGTCGGGCGACATCGGGGTCTGGGCCATCCCCGAGGACGCCTACCTGGTCGCGCCCTCGGTCGCCGACGTCGCGCGCTCGCTCGGCGCGACGCTCGTGAAGGGCGATGAGGCGCTCCTCGATCGTGAGGTGCTCCACGTCGTCGTGGCGGGGATGTCGCTGAACAACGTCCTGCCCCGGCTCGAGGAGGCGGCGATCCTCGCCGTCGCCGCCGATCGCACCGAGGTGCTCCTGGCGGCGCTCCTGGCCAATGCGTCGGGCACGTTCCCATCGCTGTCGGGCATCGTCCTGTACGGCCCGTTCGAACTGCCCGAGCATGTCGAGCGGCTCATCGACGGACTCGATTCGAACCTGCCGATCCTCGCGACCGATCAGGGCACGTACGAGACGGTGCGCGGCATCATGAGCGCACGCGGACGGCTGGCCGCGCACTCTCAGCGCCGCTACGACACCGCCCTGGCGCTGTTCGAGCAGCACGTCGACACGGACGACCTCCTGCGCCGTATCGGTCTCGCGAGCTCCCAGGTCGTCACGCCCCTCATGTTCCAGTACGGGCTCATCGAGCGCGCGCGGCGGGAGCGTCGGAGGATCGTGCTGCCCGAGGGCGGCGACGATCGCATCCTGCGCGCCGCCGCGACGGCCCTCGCGCGCGGCATCGCCGACATCACCATCCTCGGCGAGCCCGTCGAGGTCCACTCGCGCGCCCTCGAGCTGGGTCTCGACATCCGGGCCGCCGAGGTGCTGAGCCCGTTCGACGCCGTGCACGTCGAGAAGTTCGCGCGCGAGTACGAGCGCCTGCGCGCACAGAAGGGCGTCACGTTCCGGCAGGCCGCCGACACCGTCACGGACGTCTCCTACTTCGGCACGCTCATGGTCCACCTCGGCCTCGCCGACGGCATGGTCTCGGGTGCTGCGCACACCACGGCGCACACCATCCGTCCGGCCTTCGAGATCATCAAGACGAAGCCCGGCGTCGACGTCGTCTCGAGCGTGTTCCTCATGGCGCTCGCCGATCGGGTGCTGGTCTACGGCGACTGCGCCGTCGTCCCCGACCCGACCGCACCGCAGCTGGCCGACATCGCGGTGTCGTCGGCGGCGACCGCCGAGCAGTTCGGCATCTCGCCGCGCGTCGCGATGCTCTCGTACTCGACCGGCGAGTCCGGCTCGGGTGCCGATGTCGAGAAGGTGCGCGAGGCGACGGCCCTCGTCCGGGAACGCGCGCCGCGGCTGCTCGTCGAGGGGCCCATCCAGTACGACGCCGCCACCGATGCGGCCGTCGCGGCCACGAAGATGCCGGACTCCGACGTCGCCGGTCGCGCGACGGTCTTCGTGTTCCCCGACCTGAACACCGGGAACAACACCTACAAAGCCGTGCAGCGTTCGGCGGGCGCCGTCGCGATGGGCCCCGTGCTCCAGGGACTGAACAAGCCCATCAACGACCTGTCCCGCGGAGCGCTCGTCGAGGACATCGTCAACACGATCGCCATCACCGCGATCCAGGCTCAGAACGCCGCGGATGCCGCGACGCCGGAGGCCCGCGCATGACCCCCGTCCTCGTCATCAACAGCGGTTCGTCGTCGTTCAAGTACCAGCTCGTCGACGTCGACACGGATCGGCCGCTCGCATCCGGCCTGGTGGAACGGATCGGGGAGGAGTCCGGCCTCGCGACGCACACGGTCTTCTTCGCCGGTGACGGAGCGACCGTGGCGGCGACGAAGGCGACCTCGCGCATCGAGCGGGAGATCCCGGACCACACCACGGGCTTCGCCGTGATGCTCGAGGCGTTCGCCGCACAGGGACCGTCGCTCGAGGGCGCGCGGCCGGTCGCCGTCGGTCACCGCGTCGTGCAGGGTGGGGCGCGCTTCTTCGAGCCGACCCTCGTCACGCCCCTCGTCGAGATCAACATCGACGAGCTCTCCGCCTTGGCCCCGCTCCACAACCCCGGAGCGCTGCAGGGCATCCGTGCGGCCCGGGCCGCGTTCGCCGACGTCCCGCACGTCGCGGTGTTCGACACCGCGTTCCACCAGACGATGCCCCCGGAGGCGTACACCTACGCGATCGACCGTGACACGGCGCAGAAGCATCGCATCCGCAAGTACGGCTTCCACGGCACGAGTCACAAGTTCGTGAGCGAAGCCGCTGCTGCCTTCCTGGAGCGGCCGCTGTCGGAGCTGTCGCAGATCGTCCTCCACCTCGGCAACGGCGCGTCGGCGACCGCGATCCGGGGCGGCGCCTCGGTCGACACGTCCATGGGTCTCACACCGCTCGAGGGTCTCGTGATGGGCACCCGCTCGGGTGACATCGATCCGTCGGTGTTGGGGGTGCTCGCTCGCCGTGAGGACATGACCCCCGGCGAGCTGGACGCCTTCCTCAACAAACGCAGCGGGCTGCTCGGCCTCGCCGGTGCGTCCGACATGCGGGACATCGACGCCCGCCGTCGGTCGGGGGATGCCGACGCGCAGCTCGCCTTCGACGTCTACATCCACCGGCTCCGTGCGTACATCGGCGCCTACCTGGCCCAGCTGGGCGGCGTCGACGTGATCTCGTTCACCGCAGGTGTCGGGGAGAACTCCGCCGTCGTGCGCGCCGCGGCACTCGAGACCTTCGGCTTCGCGGGTGTGCGACTGGACGCCGAGCGCAACACGTCGGGGGAGCGCGGCATCCGCGTCATCTCGACGGACGACTCGCCGGTCACGGTGCTCGTCGTGCCCACCGACGAGGAGCTGGAGATCGCCCGTCAGGCGCACGCCGTCGCCACGGCGTGACCGAGGCTCGGTGCGGGGCCGTGACGGATACGCTGGTGCGGTGACGATGGACGAGCTCCCCGACCTCACCCGTTTCGACGGTGTCCTCTTCGACCTCGACGGCGTCCTGACCCCGACGGCCGAGGTCCACATGCACGCCTGGCAGAGCATGTTCACCGAGCTGTTCCGGTCATGGGGGGTGGAGCCGGCGTACTCCGAAAGCGACTACTTCGAGCACCTCGACGGCAAGAAGCGGTACGACGGAGTGGCGAGCCTGCTGCGATCCCGCGACGTCGAGGTGCCGTGGGGCGACCCGTCCGACGATCCGTCCCTCGACACGGTGTGCGGGATCGGCAACCGCAAGAACATCGTGTTCGAGCGCGTGCTTCGTGCCGACGGCATCGCGCCGTACCCGGGCTCGCTCGCGCTGGTCGAGAAGCTGCAGGCCGCCGGCGTCCCGATCGCGGTGGTCTCGAGCTCGAAGAACGCCCGCGAAGTGCTGACCGTGGCCGGCATCATCGACCGCTTCCCGGTCATCATGGACGGCGTCGTCGCCGAGGCCGAGCATCTGGCGTCGAAGCCCGCCCCCGATGTGTTCGCGCGGGCCGCGGAGATGCTGGGCGTCGACCCTGCGCGCAGTGCCGCGGTCGAGGACGCGCACTCCGGCGTGCGGTCGGCCGCCGCCGCCGGGTACGGTCTCGTGGTGGGCGTCGACCGCGGCGCGGGTGTCGACGCCCTCCGCGCAGCCGGCGCCCACGTCGTCGTGGACGACCTCGCCGCCTTCGCCTGAGCCCCGGCATCCCCCTCTTTCCGTCCTGACACCCGTAGAAGGACCCGCATGATCGATCGTCACCGCTTTCCCGTGGACCCGTGGCGTCTCGTCGAGACGTCGTTCTCGCTCGACGACCCCGGCGTCACCGAGACCCTGTTCGCCGAGGGCAACGGCTACCTCGGCCTGCGCGGGAATCACCCCGAGGGGCGCCACGCGCACGAGCA
Source organism: Microbacterium oleivorans (assembly GCF_023715745.1). GTDB lineage: Bacteria > Actinomycetota > Actinomycetes > Actinomycetales > Microbacteriaceae > Microbacterium > Microbacterium oleivorans_D. The sequence goes on from NZ_JAMBOV010000005.1 coordinate 31,585, forward strand.
CGGGACCTTCCTCAACGGCTTCCACGAGGTCTTCCCGATCCGGCACGCCGAGCGCGCGTTCGGCTTCGCGGAGGTCGGGCAGACGATCATCAACGCGCCCGACAGCAAGGTCATGCGCGTGTACGTCGACGACGAGCCGCTCTCGCTCGACATCGCCGACCTGCGCGAGTACGAGCGCGCCCTCGACATGCGCCGGGGAGTGCTGACCCGCCACGTCCGATGGATGACGCCGAGCGGCAAGGACGTCGTGATCGACTACGAGCGCATGGTCTCTTTCGAGGAGCGCCACGTCGCGGTCATGCGCATCTCGGTCACGGTGCTGAACGCGGATGCCCCGGTCACGATCAGCTGCCAGATGATCAACCGGCAGGACGGTCAGGACGTGTACGGCGGTCCGGGGCTCGGCAAGCAGGCCGACGCCGGGTTCGACCCGCGCAAGGCCGACGGCTTCGCGAACCGGGTGCTGCAGCCCGAGGACTACTGGCAGGACGGCACCCGCGCCGCGCTGTCGTACAAGGTGACCGACTCGGGGATGACCGTCGCCGTCGTCGCCGACCACCTCGTCGAGACCGAGAACGAGTACTCGTCGCGTTCCCTCGTCGAGCCCGACGTGGCCAAGAACGTCTTCCGCGTGCAGGCCAAGCAGGGTGTGCCGGTCACCATCACGAAAGCCGTCGCCTACCACACGTCGCGCGGCGTCCCCGCGCGCGAGCTCATCGAGCGCGGCCGGCGCACGCTCGACCGCGTCGAGCACGAGGGCATCCAGCGGCTCTTCGACCGCCAGGAAGCCTGGGTCCAGGCGTTCTGGGAGCGCTCGGACGTCGTCATCGAGGGTCACGACGATCTGCAGCAGGCGACGCGCTGGTGCCTGTTCCAGCTCGCGCAGGCAGCGGCCCGCGCCGATTCGCTGGGTGTGCCCGCGAAGGGTGTGACGGGGTCCGGCTACAGCGGCCACTACTTCTGGGACACCGAGGTCTACGTCCTGCCGTTCCTCGCGTACACGACGCCGCTCTGGGCGCGGAACGCGCTGCGGATGCGCTACCTCATGCTCCCCGCCGCTCGCCGGCGGGCCGGGCAGCTCAACGAGGCCGGCGCGCTGTTCCCGTGGCGGACGATCAACGGCGAGGAGGCCTCGGCCTACTACGCCGCGGGCACCGCGCAGTACCACATCAACGCGGACGTCGCCTTCGCTCTCGGCAAGTACGTGCGGGCCACGGGCGACATCGACTTCCTCCACCGGGAGGGTGTCGACATCCTGGTCGAGACGGCACGGCTCTGGGCGACCCTCGGGTTCTGGCGCTTCACCGAGACGGGGGACCCCGAGAGTTTCCACATCCACGGTGTGACCGGTCCCGACGAGTACACGACTGTCGTCAACGACAACCTGTTCACGAACGTCATGGCGCGGTACAACCTGCGGTACGCCGCCCGCGTCGTCCGCGAGATGGCGGTCGACCAGCCGGATGCGTACCGTGCGATGGTCGACCGGCTCGACCTCGACGAGGCGGAGCCGATCGCGTGGCAGAGCGCCGGCGAGGCGATGCACATCCCGTACAGCGAGGCCCTCGGCATCCATCCGCAGGACGCCGTCTTCCTCGAGCGCGAGGTCTGGGACCTCGAGAACACGCCCGCCGAGCAGCGCCCGCTGCTGCTGCACTTCCACCCGCTCGTGATCTACCGGTACCAGGTGCTCAAGCAGGCCGACGTCGTGCTCGCGCTCTTCCTGCAAGGCAACCAGTTCACGCCGGCGGAGAAGCTCGCCGACTTCGAGTACTACGACGCCCTGACCACGGGGGACTCCACGCTGTCGGCGGTCGTGCAGGCGATCCTCGCCGCCGAGGTCGGGTACCAGGACCTTGCGCTGGAGTACTTCCGCGAGTCGGCGTTCGTCGACCTCGGCGACCTGCACCGCAACGCCTCCGACGGCGTCCACGTCGCCTCCGCCGGAGGTGTCTGGACCGCGCTCGTCGCCGGCTTCGGCGGCATGCGCGACCACCGCGGCGCGCTCAGCTTCGACCCGCGCCTGCCCGCGGACTGGCCGTCGCTGTCGTACACGCTCCACTGGCACGGCACCCGACTGCAGGTGACGGTCCGTCGTGACGAGATGACGGTCGCCGCCGGCGAGGGCGAGGCCGTGTCGTTCACGGTCCGGGGCGCCGGATACACGGTCGCGGCCGGTGAGACGGTCACGGTGCCGCTCGAGGGTCAGGGCCCCGTGATCCCGGGGCGTCCGACACTCCGACAGATCGGGGAGCAGCTGCGCGAGGACGGCACGCTGCTGTCCGCGTCGGTGCCCGACGCGACGGCGGCGACCTCCGTCCCGGTGCACACGGGCACGATCCCGATCGTGACCGCCGAGGAGCAGCCGACGGATGCCGGGGAGCAGGCGGCGCCCGAGCCCGACACCCGCACGCGGCAGTTCCCCGCGGTCGACGCGGGCGATGTCACCGCGACGGTCTGAACTCAGACCGTCGCGGCGGCGCGCTCACGCACGATGGCGCGGACCGCGTCGCGGCCGGCGCGGTTCGCGCCGACCGTCGACTGCGACGGACCGTAGCCGATGAGGAACAGCCGGGGTTCGTCGATCGAGCGGGTGTCGCGCACACGCACACCGCCGGCGGGGGTGCGCAGCCCGAGCGGGGCGAGGTGCGCGATGTCGGCGCGGAACCCGGTCGCCCAGAGGATGACGTCCGCCGGCTCGAGGGTGCCGTCCGGCATCCGTACCCCATCCGGCTCGATGGCGGTGAACATGGGATGCCACACCAGGGCGCCCCGGTCCTTCGCCGCCTGCGCCCACGGTGACCAGTGCGCCCCGGTGACCGAGACGACGCTGCCCGGCGGCAGCCCCTGCCGGACGCGTTCCTCGACGCCGGCGATCGCCTGGATGCGCGCGGCGGTGTCGAAGGCGGTCGCGTCCCACTGAGGTTCGGCGCGCGACACCCAGAGGGTCTCGGTCACCTGCGAGATCTCGTCGAGCAGCTGGATCGCCGAGACACCCGCGCCCACGATGACGACGCGCCGGCCGCGGAACTCCTCCGCCGTGCGGTAGTCGTGCACGTGCAGCTGCCGACCGGTGAACGTCGCCTGCCCGGGGTAGGTCGGCCAGAAGGGCTTCCGCCACGTGCCCGTGGCGTTGATGACGTACCGCGCCGCCCAGGCGTGGGCGCCGTCGCTGGTGTCCGCCTCGACGATCAGCCGGCCGCGCGGGTCGTCGTCGGCTCGTCGGACGGCGCGCACCTGCACGGGGCGACGGACCGCGAGCTCGAACCGCGCCTCGTAGGCGGCGAAGTACTCCGGCAGGACCTCCCGGCTGGCCGCCCGCGGATCCGCCGGCGGCACGGCGTAGCCGGGGAGCTCGTGGATGCCGTTGACCGTACCCATCCGCAGCGACGGCCACCGGTGCTGCCACGCGCCCCCGGCATGCGTCTCGGCGTCCACGACGACGAACGTGGGCGCCTCCGCCCCGGCGTCCCCGAGTGGGACGAAGCCGCGGTGACGCAGATGGTAGGCAGCGCTGAGCCCGGCCTGCCCCGCGCCGATCACGGCGACGTCGACGGGCTCGGGGGACATGACGGCTGCAACGTGAGACCGACCCCGGCTGTTCCCGGTGCCCGGAGCCTCGGCGCCGGATCGGATGTCGGCGCCACGCCGTAGTCTGTTGTGGTGACCACCGCCCTGTACCGCCGCTATCGCCCGGAGACCTTCGGCGAGATGATCGGACAGAGCCAGGTGACCGACCCGCTCATGACGGCGCTGCGCAGCGACCGGGTCGGCCACGCCTACCTCTTCTCGGGCCCGCGCGGCTGCGGCAAGACGACGTCGGCGCGCATCCTCGCGCGCTGCCTCAACTGCGCACAGGGGCCGACCGACACCCCGTGCGGCGAGTGCGACTCCTGCAAGGAGCTCAGCCGCGGCGGCGGCGGGTCGCTGGACGTCGTCGAGATCGACGCGGCCTCCCACAACGGCGTCGACGACGCCCGCGACCTGCGCGAACGCGCCGTGTTCGCTCCCGCGCGCGACCGGTTCAAGATCTTCATCCTCGACGAGGCGCACATGGTGACGGCGCAGGGGTTCAACGCCCTGCTCAAGCTCGTCGAGGAACCGCCCGCGCACGTCAAGTTCATCTTCGCGACGACCGAGCCCGAGAAGGTCATCGGGACGATCCGCTCCCGCACGCACCACTACCCGTTCCGTCTCGTGTCCCCCGCAGCGATGCTCGAGTACGTCGAGCAGCTCTGCCGGAGCGAGGGTGTGACGGTCGAGCCCGGTGTCCTGCCGCTCGTGGTCCGCGCCGGCGGAGGGTCTCCGCGTGACACCCTGTCTCTCCTCGACCAGCTGATCGCCGGTTCCGAGGACGGCGCCGTCGGTTACGAGCGCGCCGTCGCGCTGCTGGGCTACACGCACGCGGAGCTTCTCGACGAGGTCGTCGACGCGTTCTCCTCGCATGACGCGGCGGCCGCCTTCGGCGCCGTCGATCGCGTCGTGCAGACCGGTCAGGATCCGCGCCGGTTCGTCGACGATCTGCTCGAGCGGCTGCGCGACCTCATCATCGTCGCGGCGACCGGCGAGGGGGCTCGTGCCGTGCTGCGCGGCGTCCCCGCGGACGAACTCGAGCGCATGGGCCGCCAGGCGGCCGCCTTCGGCACCGACCGGCTCTCGCGGATCGCCGACCTCGTCGTCACCGCACTCGACGACATGACGGGGACGACGTCGCCGCGCCTGCAGCTCGAGCTGCTCGTCGCCCGCGTCCTCGCCGCGACGGATGCGGCGGCTCCCGCGCCCGCCGCGGGGTCAGCCGCCTCGGGGTCGGCCGCCTCTGCCCCTCCCGGGTCGGAGCCCGCGCCGCGTCCGGTCGCGTCCGCGCCGGCCCCGGCGTCCGCTCCGGTCCCGGCATCCCCCGCGTCGACGCCGGCGCCGGCCGCGCCCGAACCGACGCCCGCGGTGGTGCTGGACCCGCCCGTCCCGACCGGGCCGGTGACCTTCCCGCAGATCCGCGACTCGTGGCCCGAGATCCTGCGGCGGCTCGAGGACATCAGCCGCACCTCGTGGATGATCGCGAGCGCCTCGCGCCCGGTCGCATATGCGGAAGGCGACATCCTCACGCTGTCGTTCCAGAGCCACGCGGACGTGCAGTCGTTCAAGAAGCTGAACGCGGGCAAGGGTCCCAGTGAGGACCTGCGCACGGCGATCCTGTCGGTGCTGGGCGTGCGGGTGAAGTACCTCACCCGTCACGACACCGATCCCACCCCGCCGCCGCCCGGCGGTGTCGGCCCCGAGGTCCCGCCCGCGCCGACCCCCGATTCCGGCGGAGCGGTCGCGCCCGCGGCATCCCGTCCCGCGCCGGCCGCCCCGGCGCGGCCCGCGCCCGCGGCCGCCGCTCCCGTCACCGAGTGGGCGGTCGCCCCGATCCCCACGGACGACGGGGCACCGTCGGCGCAGTTCGCGGTCGACGACGAGCCCGAGGATGCGGCTCCTCTGCCCGTGCGCACGCTCACCGCCCCGCGGGAGGGCGATGTCCTGCCCGCCGAGGCCCCGGACGACGATGAGGACGATGTGCCGCCGCCGGTGGATGCCGATGCCCCTGTCCCGGTGCACACGCCGCCGCCCACCACGCCGGCCCCCGAGTCGCCGCGAGCGCCCCGCCCGGGCGGCATCGAGCGCGTCGGTGAGGCAGCGGTGCGCCAGCTGCTCGGCGCGCGCTTCGTCCGCGAAGAGCCGTACACCCCGCCGACGAGGTTCAACTGACCCATGTACGACGGCATCGTCCAAGACCTGATCGACGAGTTCGGACGCCTCCCCGGCATCGGCCCGAAGTCGGCCCAGCGCATCGCGTTCCACATCCTGCAGACCCCGTCCTTCGACGTGTCGCGGCTCGCCCACCTGCTGTCCGAGCTGCGGGAACGGGTGAGGTTCTGCGAGATCTGCGGGAACGTGTCCGAGCAGGCGCAGTGCTCCATCTGCCGCGATCCGCGGCGCGACCGCACGTTCATCTGCGTCGTCGAGGATGCGAAGGACGTCGCGGCGATCGAGCGCACCCGCGAGTTCCGCGGGCTCTACCACGTGCTGGGCGGCTCGATCAGCCCCATGGCGGGCATCGGACCCGACGACCTGCGCATCGCCCAGCTCATGCAGCGCCTCGCCGACGGCACCGTGACCGAGGTCATCCTCGCGACCAACCCGAACCTCGAGGGCGAGGCGACGGCGACCTACCTCAGCCGGCTGCTCCACACCCTCGAGATCAGTGTGACGCGCCTCGCGTCGGGTCTGCCGGTCGGTGGCGACCTCGAGTACGCGGACGAGGTCACCCTCGGTCGGGCGTTCGAGGGGCGCCGCGCGGTCTGATTCAGTCCGTCGGGGCGAAGAGCGCGGGCTCCTCGGTGAGCGTCCGCTCGATGGCCGCGGTGATGTCCTCGTCCACGGCGCGGTACTCGTCGTTGACGCGCTCCTCGGCCTCGCCCCAGGCCTCGTCGTCTCCCACGCCGGCCGTCTGGTCGTACTCCGCAGCCGCGCGGTCGATCGCCTCCGCCGTGGATTCCAGCCCGAGGGTGCGGTACCCGTCGGCCACGGCGTCGAGGGGGAACTCCTCGTCGGCCGCGTGGGTCTCGACGGCGTACCAGAACCCGCCGTTGTGGACCATGCCGTGGAACGTCAGGACGCGGCGGACGGCGAGGTCGCCGGGATGCGTCGCGGGTACGTCGTACTCCAGTGCGCGGTTCCAGATCTCGTCACTCGGGGAGCTCATGCCGCGAGCATACTTCGACGGACGGAGGCGTCATCCGCGTTCGCGCGCGCGGGCGCGGATGACGGTGCCCAGGGTCGCGCGGAGCGGCTGGCCGACGTAGATGCCGAGGGAGGCGCCGACGGCCAGCGCGATCCCCACCGTGGCCGCCGACGCGAGGGTCGTGAACCCGATGAGCAGGGTCACCGTGCTCTGACCGGACTCGACGACCCCGAGGAGGCCCCGGAACACCGCCGCCCCCGGCACCATCGGCAGGATCGCGGCCGTCGTGATCGCCACCGACGGCACGTGCAGCTTGTAGGCGGCGAGGATGCCGAGGAGGCTCCCGGCGAACGCCCCGACACCGCTGGCGGCCGCGGACTCGAACCCGAGAGCGGATGCCGCGGTGTACCCCGCCCACGCGACGACGCTCAGCCCGACGCTGACGGCGACGACCCGCAGCCCCGCGCCGTTGTAGATCGTCACGGAGACGGCGATGAGTGCTGCTCCCGCGAACTGCAGCGGAATCGGGCCGAAGGGGAGCGGGTCGTTCGGGGCGTCCATCCCTGCGCCGACGACACGTGCCGTCTCGAGGCCCGCGAGGATGCCCAGCACCACCCCGAGGGTCTGCGTCGTGAGTTCCAGGATGCGGCCGGTCGCCGTCAGCGCGAAGCCGTCGATCGCGTCCTGCGCCGCCCCCACCACGGTGAGCCCGGCGAGCATCAGCACGATGCCCGAGGCCACGATGACCGACGGACGGATCTCCTGCGCCGCCATCCAGCCCGTCGCCTCGAGCCGCGGTGCGACGGCGGCGATGAGGGTCAGGACGAAGGCGCCGGCGACCTGGCTGAAGAAGAACGGCACGCGCGCGCGGCCGAGCAGGAATTGCGTGACCGCCGCGCCGCCGGCGGCGATGAACGACAGCAGGATCACGAGCCAGTTGGCCCCGAACATGAGGGCGACGCCGACGGCCAGGAGGGCCTGAGCCGCGACGATGACGGGCGGGTGGTAGGCGAAGGGCGTGCGGCGCACGACGCGGAATTCGGCACGAGCGGATTCCAGCGGCATCCCGCCCCGGATCGCCGCGACCAGCGCCTGCAGCCGTTGCAGTCTCGCGTGGTCGGGGGCCTGGCTGCGCACGACGCGCATCAGGGTGATGGGACGGTCGGCGCCGCTGCGGTGATGCGCGACCGTGATGGAGTTGTAGCTCACGTCGACGTGGACGGGGTCCAGTCCGTAGACACCCGCGACCCGCACGATGGTGAGCGTCACTTCGCTGGCGGGTGCGCCCGAGGCGAGCATGGACTCGCCGATCCGGATGGCCAGGTCGAGGACGCCGACGGCGAATGCATCGTCGATGACGGGCAGCATCTCGGTGTGCGGAGTCGAGCTCTCCGGAGCACGGACGAGGGCCTGCAGCGACGTGAAGAACTGGCGTCGTCCCATATGCTCCAGCCTAAATCAGGGCTCCCGGCGGTCCGCCTGCGTCACATGGCCGTGGCGGCACGGGCCGCTCCGTAGGATGGTGCGCGGGCGTGAGTCTCCGCCCGCCGGCTGCGCCCGGCATCCACCCGGGAGTATCCGACCATGGCCCTGATCGTCCAGAAGTACGGCGGTTCGTCCGTCGCCGACGCCGAGAGCATCCGTCGCGTCGCGAAGCGGATCGTCGACGCCCGCCGTGCCGGCCACGACGTCGTCGTCGCCGTCAGCGCGATGGGCGACACCACCGACGAGCTGCTCGACCTCGCGTCGCAGGTCTCGCCGTTGCCCGCGCCGCGCGAGCTCGACATGCTGCTCTCCAGCGGTGAGCGGATCTCGATGGCGTTGCTGGCGATGGCGATCAACTCGATGGGCTTCGAGGCGCGCTCGTTCACCGGCAGCCAGGCCGGCATGATCACCGACAGCTCGCACGGCGCCGCCCGCATCGTCGACGTCACCCCGGTCCGGGTGCGCGAGGCACTCGACGAGGGCGCGATCGTCATCGTCGCGGGCTTCCAGGGCTTCAGCCGCGACACCCGCGACATCACGACCCTCGGTCGCGGGGGATCCGACACGACCGCCGTCGCGCTCGCCGCCGCTCTGAACGCCGATGTCTGCGAGATCTACAGCGATGTCGACGGCATCTTCACCGCCGACCCGCGGGTCGTCCCGAAGGCCCGGAAGCTCGCGACCGTCCAGTCCGAGGAGATGCTCGAGCTCGCCGCGAACGGCGCCAAGGTGCTCTACATCCGCGCCGTCGAGTTCGCCCGCCGTCACGGCGTCATGATCCACGCCCGCTCGACATTCAGCTCGGGCGTCGGCACGTACGTTCTCGGTCCGGGGATGACCGCCCCCGACCACGAAGAGGGAGAAGAGATGGAAGAGCCCATCGTCACCGGTGTCGCCACCGACCTCAGCCAGGCCAAGATCACCGTCGTCGGTGTGCCCGACGTCCCCGGCAAGGCCGCCGAGATCTTCAAGATCGTCGCCAAGTCCGGCGCCAACGTCGACATGATCGTCCAGAACGTCTCGGCGGCGGCGACCGGCCGCACCGACATCTCGTTCACGCTCCCCAAGGCCGAGGCGTCGACGGCGCTGCGTGCGCTGTCGGTGGAGCAGGGGAGCGTCGGCTTCGACAAGCTCGTCCACGACGACCAGATCGGCAAGCTGTCCGTCGTCGGTGCCGGCATGCGGACCCACTCCGGTGTCTCGGCGACCCTGTTCGAGGCGCTGTCGACGACCGGTGTGAACATCGAGATGATCTCGACCTCCGAGATCCGCATCTCCGTCGTCGTCCGCGGAGACGACCTCGCCGAGGCGGCGCGCGTCGTGCACACCGCGTACGGTCTCGACGGCGACACCGAGGCCGTCGTCCACGCCGGTACCGGACGCTGACGACGACCCCGGGGCCTCCCGGCTCAGCGCTGCGCGGCGAGCCAGTCGTCGAAGGACGGCCCGGCGAGCGTCGCCCCTGCGCTCGGCAGGTTGGCGCCTGACCGCATCCCGCGCATCTGCGCGCCCGGGACGCTGACGGGGATGACGGGACGCCGTGATCCGTCGCGGCGCACCCACTCCCGGATCATCCGATCGAGCCGCTCCTCGCGCGGCCCTGCGAGGTCCGCGACGCGACCCTGCGGTCCGGTGAGGGCCAGCGTGACGAGCCGCGCCGCGACCTCCGCGGCGGCGACCGGCTGCACGCGGGCGCGCGGCGCCAGCTGCAGCGGCCCGAGACGCGCCTGTGCCGCCACCTGGCCCGCGAACTCGTGGAACTGCGTCGCCCGCAGGATGCTCCACGGCACCGTGTTGCGTTCGAACAGGTCCTCCTGAGCGATCTTGCCGGCGTAGTAGCCGTCGGGGTTGCGGTCGATCCCCACGATCGACAGCAGCACGGCGTGGGCGGTTCCCGCGGTCGCTGCCGCCGCGAGCAGGGTGCCGGATGCCGCGCGGAAGAACTCCGTCGCTGTCGCCGCGCTCGTGGTCCCGACGCTCGCCGCGTCGATGACGGCGGTCGCCCCCGCCAGTGCGCGGTCCACTGCTGCCCGGTCGCGCAGGTCGACTCCCGCCGCCCGCGAGAGGACGACCGCGTCGTGCCCCTCCGCGCGCACCCGCTTCACCACGAGCCGTCCGACCGTGCCCGTTCCGCCCGTCACTGCGATCTTCATGTCGCCCCTTCCGATGGTGTGTCACTGTGGTGACGACGCAGCCTCCGCGAATGTGAGGCCGAGGACGGAGATCGCGATGACGGATGCCGCGACGCAGACGGATGCCGCGATCGGCGAGGTCGACGCGCATCGCCGCATCCTGGTCGCCGCGGCCCATCGGATGCTGGGAACGCTCGCGGAGGCCGAGGACGCCGTGCAGGAGGCGTTCGTCCGGTGGATCCGGCTGCACCCCTCCGAGCGCGCCGCGATCGCGAACCCCGCGGGATGGCTCATGCGGGTGACCGGCAGGATCTGCCTCGACACGCTCGGCTCGGCGCGGGCGCGACGCGAGACGTACGTCGGGGAGTGGCTGCCCGAGCCGGTGCCGGCGGACCTCTCGAACGGCGACCCGGCCGAGGCCGCTCTCGCCGCCGAGAGCGTCTCGACGGCGCTCCTTCTCGTCCTGGAGACGCTCACGCCGGCGGAGCGCGTGGCCTTCGTGCTGCACGAGGTCTTCGCGGTGCCGTTCGGCGAGATCGCCGAGGTGCTCGGCCGTTCGCCCGCCGCGTGCCGGCAGCTCGCCGCATCCGCTCGTCTTCATGTCGGACGCCGGAGCGGTGCCGCCGTCCCCCGCAGTCGCCACGACGAGGTCGTCGCAGCGTTCGCCGCCGCAAGCGCGACGGGCAGGCTCGATGCCCTCGTGCGGGTGCTCGCGCCCGACGTCGTACTCGTCTCGGACGGCGGCGGGGTCGTCTCGGCCGCCCGGCGGCCGGTGCGCGGCGTGGACCACGTGGCGAGGTTCCTGCTGGGTCTCGCGCGGAAGCAGCCGACCGCGGCCTATGAGCCGATGGTCACCGGCGACGGGCTCGGATTCGTGATCCGGCTGAACGGCACGGTGGCCGCCGTCGTGACGTTCGCGACCGACGGGGAGCGGATCACCGACGTCTGGATGATGCGCAACCCCGGGAAGCTCCGAGCGTGGGTGTGACGGCCGGACGACACATGCGGGTCACGGCACGCGCCGCGCCGGTAGAATCGCCGGAACCCGCTCTTCTGCGCCCTGTCGCGACGCCCCGTCGCGCGGCGCCGCACCCTCGAGGAACCGCACCATGACCGTCTTCTCCGATTCGGGATTCTCCGTCGCCGTCGTCGGCGCCACCGGCCAGGTCGGGACGGTGATGCGCGACATCCTCGTGGAGCGCGCGTTCCCCATCCGTGAGCTCCGTCTGTTCGCGACGGCGCGGTCCGCCGGCTCCACCATCGAGGTGGACGGTCGCGAGATCGTCGTCGAGGACGTCGCGACGGCTGATCCCGCGGGCATCCAGATCGCGCTGTTCTCCGCCGGCGCCACGGGCTCGCGCGCGCACGCACCGCGGTTCGCCGAGGCCGGCGCGGTCGTCATCGACAACTCCAGCGCCTGGCGCATGGACCCCGAGGTGCCGCTCGTCGTCAGCGAGGTCAATCCGCACGCGATCGAGGACCTCCCCAAGGGGATCATCGCCAACCCCAACTGCACGACGATGGCCGCGATGCCGGTCCTGAAGCCGCTCCACGTCGAGGCGGGACTCGTGCGTCTCACGGTCAGCACCTACCAGGCCGTCTCAGGGTCGGGACTGGCAGGCGCGGAGGAACTGCTCGGCCAGGTCGAGTCGGTCGTCGCACAGGGCGGGGCGATCGGCCTCGTCCACGACGGCGCCGCCGTCGACTTCCCGGCGCCGCAGAAGTACGTCGCCCCGATCGCCTTCAACGTCATCCCCTTCGCGGGCAACCTCGTCGACGACGGCGAGGACGAGACCGACGAGGAGAAGAAGCTCCGCAACGAGAGCCGCAAGATCCTCGAGCTGCCCGAGCTCCGGGTCGCCGGCACCTGCGTCCGGGTGCCGGTTTTCACGGGTCACTCGCTCTCGATCCACGCGGAGTTCGTGCAGGACATCACGCCCGCCCGCGCGCGGGAGGTGCTCGAGGGCGCCGCTGGTGTCGCCCTCGCCGACGTGCCGACGCCGCTGGCGGCCGCCGGCGCCGACCCGAGCCTGGTCGGCCGCATCCGTGCCGATCAGTCCGCCCCCGAGGGCAAGGGTCTCGTCCTGTTCATCAGCAACGACAACCTCCGCAAGGGGGCCGCGCTGAACGCCGTCCAGATCGCCGAGCTCGTCGCCGCGAACCTCGCCGCCCGCGTCTGAGGACGGATGCCGGGTCCCCGCCCTCGCGCCGGGGCACCCGGCATCCGTGTTTCACCTGGGGAAAGAACCCTCATTCCTGCATCGTCGAGGGGGCCGCGGCGGCGATCGCCCGCGGCCCGGCGACGTAGACTGGATGACCGTGACTGACAATCCCGGAGCAGACGATCACGCCGTTGAGGATGCCGCAGCGAGCAGCCCCGCCGCAGTGAGTCCGACGGAGACGTACGACGCCCTGCTGATCGGCGGCGGCATCATGAGCGCCACCCTCGGCACCCTCCTGCAGCAGCTCGAGCCGGGATGGAAGATCGGCGTCTTCGAGCGTCTCTCCGAGGTCGCGCAGGAGTCGTCGAACGCCTGGAACAACGCCGGCACGGGGCATGCCGCTCTGTGCGAGCTGAACTACACGCCCGAGGGTCCGGACGGCACGATCGACCCCGCGAAGGCGATCGGGATCAACGAGCAGTTCCAGCAGTCGCGGCAGCTGTGGAGCGCCCTCGTCGAGCGAGGTGTCCTCGATGAGCCGACCACATTCATCAACGCGACCCCGCACATGACCTTCGTCCGCGGTGAGAAGGATGTCGCCTTCCTGAAGAAGCGGTACGAGGTGCTCAGGGAGAAGCCGCTGTTCGCCGGCATCGAGTACTCCGAGGACTCGCGCGTCATCAACCAGTGGGCCCCGCTCCTGATGCAGCAGCGTCGCAAGGGCGAGCCCTTCGCGGCCACCCGTGTTCCTGCGGGCACCGACGTCGACTTCGGCTCCCTCACCCGTCAGCTGTTCGACCACCTCGCCGCGCAGGGCGTCGACGTCGAGACGAACCGCGAGGTGCGCGATCTGAAGCGTCAGAAGGACGGCACGTGGGAGGTCACCTATCGCCACACGGTCGGCCGGACCCCGGGCAAGGTGCGGGCGCGGTTCGTGTTCGTCGGCGCCGGCGGATGGGCCATCAAGCTTCTGCAGCGCTCCGGCATCCCCGAGATCTCCGGGTACGGGGTGTTCCCGATCGGCGGCCAGTGGCTGAAAACCTCCAAGCCCGAACTCGTCGCGCAGCACAAGGCCAAGGTGTACTCGCAGGCCTCGGTGGGCGCGCCTCCCATGTCTGTGCCGCACCTCGACACGCGCGTCGTCGACGGCGAGGCGTCGCTGCTGTTCGGCCCGTTCGCGACGTTCAGCCCGAAGTTCCTCAAGAACGGGCGGATGACCGACATCATCGCCCAGGTGCGCCCGGGCAACATCCTTCCGATGCTCAAGGTCGCGATCGACAACCCCGGCCTCATCAAGTACCTCGTCGGCGAGCTCCTCAAGGGGCACGGCAAGAAGGTGGACTCGCTCCGCGACTTCATGCCGAGCGCGCGCGACGAGGACTGGGAGCTCCTGCAGGCCGGTCAGCGTGCCCAGGTCATGAAGAAGGACCCCAAGAAGGGCGGCGTGCTCCAGTTCGGCACCGAGGTCGTCAGCTCGGCAGACGGCTCCATCGCCGGCCTGCTCGGGGCGTCCCCGGGCGCGTCGACAGGTGCGTCGATCATGCTGGGCCTGCTCAAGACATGCTTCGCCGACCGCCTGCCGGCGTGGGAGCCGACGCTGAAGGAGCTCATCCCGACGTACGGGCAGACCCTCAACGATGCACCCGAGACGGCGCACGAGGTTCTGCGGTCGACGGCCGCAGCCCTCAAGATCAACGCCTGAGACGCATCCGTGGCGAAGCTCTACTTCCGCTACGGCGCGATGAACTCGGGCAAGTCCACGGCGCTGCTGCAGGCCGCGTTCAACTACGAGGAGCGCGGCCAGCACGTCCTGCTCGCGAAGCCCGAGATCGACACGAAGGGTGCCGATCAGATCTCCAGCCGTCTCGGCGTGGAGCGCAAGGTCGACTTCCTCATCGGTCCGGACGACGACGCCCGCGCCCTGTTCGCCGAGCACCGGCGTCGGGTGCAGATCGAGGCCGAGGCGGCGCTCGTGCCCGACACCCGGACGGACGTCGCCTGCCTGCTGATCGACGAGGCGCAGTTCCTCGCGCCGGATCAGATCGACGACCTGCTGCGGATCGCGGTGAACGACGGCATCCCGGTCCTCGCCTACGGCATCCGCACCGACTTCCAGACCCGGGCCTTCCCGGGCTCAGCGCGCCTCATGGAGCTCGCCCACAGCCTCGAAGAGCTGAAGACCATCTGCCGCTGCGGCAGCAAGGCGCTGTTCAACGCGCGCCTCGTCGGCGGCCGGTTCGTCTTCGACGGGGATCAGGTCGCGATCGACGAGCTGTCGGCCGACCGCGTCACGTACGAGTCGATGTGCGCGCGCTGCTATCTGCGGGAGTCCGGCGGACGGCTGCGCTGACTCCGCTCAGCGGGCCGGCAGCGTCGGGATCAGCTCGTCGAGGTAGGCGGCGGTGTCCTCCCAGCCCTCGACGGCGTGGCAGGTGACACCCATCGCCAGGACGGGGTAGTCGTTGCCGTGCTCATCGAGGCGGTCGCCGACGAAGAGCATGTCGTCGAGGGGGATGCCGGTCTGCTCGGCGAGCTTGCGCATGCCGTACGCCTTGTCGATCCCGCGGTGGGTGATGTCGACCGAGGTGGAGCCGCCGGAGCGGACCTCGAGATCCGGGATGCGAGCGGCCACCGCGTCGCGCAGGGCGTTCTTCTTCTCGCCGGAGGGGTCCCACGCGGTCTTGGCGTCGAGGGGAGCGGACTGTCCGAGGGCGGAGAAGGTGATCTGCGACCCGCGGTCCTCGAGGATCGGACCCCACGTCTGCTCGGCCCAGAGGCCCAGTCGCCTCGCCTCCTCCTCGACCGCTGTGAGGGCGCGGTGCTTCTCGTCGGCGGTGAGCGAGAGGGCGTAGACCGTCTCGACGCCGTCCTCGGTGAGGCGGTAGTACTGCGTGCCGCAGGTCGGCATGAGGTGGATGTGGGCGAGGAGGTCGGCGCTCGCCTCGGGGAGGCGCTCGACGACCTGCGAGCGGAACTGCTGCAGCTGGCCGCCGGAGATGATCGCGACCTCGACGCGCTCCGCCAAGCGCAGCAGCTGCTCGCCGATCCGGGGGTCGATGGCGCTCTTGGACGGCGCGAGGGTGTCGTCGAGATCGAAGGCGACGAGGCGGGGAGAGGTCATGGTGCTCCGTTCGGCGGGAGATGCGATGGCCCCTCCGAGGAGGGATGAGAAAGGCCCCGCCGGTGTCCGGCGGAGCCTCTCTGCGGTCGGGGTGACAGGATTTGAACCTGCGGCCTCGTCGTCCCGAACGACGCGCGCTACCAAGCTGCGCCACACCCCGTGGCAACCCTCCGAGTCTACCCTGCCGAGGCCCCGTCCGGCGAATCGGCGGCGCGTCGCGCACGGAGGATCAGCACCGACGCCTCGGGCCGGCACGCGAAGCGCACCGGGGCGTAGATGGAGTGGCCGAGGCCCGCGCTGACGTTCAGCGGCACCGTGCGGCCGCCGTGCGTCCACGAGCTGAGGCCGCGCGCCTTCTCGAGCGGGATGTCGCAGTTCGACACCAGAGCCTTCTTCGCGAAGGGGATCCGGACCTGGCCGCCGTGGGTGTGCCCGCCGATGAGGAGGTCTGCACCGGCATCCGTGAACGCGTCCAGGACCCGACGGTACGGCGCGTGCGTCACGCCCAGGCGCACGCGGGCGCCGTCGCCGAGCGAGCGCAGGGCGTCCCCGGCCGCCTCGAGGTCGTCGAAGTCGCGGTGCGCGTCGTCGACACCGAACCCGTCGATGCGGATGCCGCTGACGCGGACGCTCGCGGCGGTGTTGTCGATCAGCGTCTCGCCGAGACCGGTCAGGTACTCGTCGAGCGCGTCGGTGTCGAGCGACGGGGTGAAGGACTCGTGGCTCTGCGGGCCCGAGGGGCCGAAGAGGTATCTGATCGGGTTCCGCGCGCTGGGGGCGACCTTGTCGTTGGATCCGTGCACGAAGAAGCCGGGGACGCCGCGCAGGGGGGCGAAGGCCGCCCGGATGCCGCGCAGCCCGTCCGCGT
This sequence comes from Microbacterium oleivorans, assembly GCF_023715745.1. Lineage (GTDB taxonomy): Bacteria > Actinomycetota > Actinomycetes > Actinomycetales > Microbacteriaceae > Microbacterium > Microbacterium oleivorans_D. The sequence goes on from NZ_JAMBOV010000005.1 coordinate 48,074, forward strand.
GCCCGAGGTTGTCGCCTGTGTTGACGACGAGGTCCGGTTGCACGCGATCGGCGATGTCGGCGATCCAGCGCTGCTTGCGGTGCTGCCAGGGCGCCATGTGGGCGTCGGAGAGGTGCAGGACGGTCACCGACGGAGTGCCCGGCGGCAGGATCGCGAGTTCGTGCTGTCGCAGCGTGAAAAGGTAGCGCTCGATCCCGACGCCCCAGATCCCGGCGGCGGCGCCGACCGCCCCCACCGCGCCGAGCGCGGTGAGGGCGGTCTGTCCTGCCGGCCTCACGGACCGTTGCCGTTGCCGGGACCGTTGCCGCGGCCGTTGTTGCCGCCGCCGTTCCCGTCACCGTCGCCGTTGCCGTCGCAGTCGGAGGACTGGTACTCGATGGTGATCGTGGCGTCTCGGCTCACGGTCTCGCCCGCAGCGGGATCCGTGCCTGTGACAACGCCCTCCGCGGGCGCGCCGTCGTTGTCCTCACAGCTCTGCGCGACGTTGCGGAACCCGGCGTCGGACAGCGCCCTCGCCGCCTGCTCCGGGGTGCCGCTCACACCGGGCACCACGACACCCTCGCCGTTGCTCGGGTTGATGGTCACCGTCGTTCCCGCGACGACACGTCCGGCACCGGGCGTCTGCGACACGATCGTACCCTCGGACTCCGGCGACGCCACGGGTTCGCCGACGATGACGCTGAAGCCGGCGTCCTCGATCCGATCGGTCGCGGCATCGACGTCGAGGCCGATGACGCTCGGCAGCTGCGCGTAGCTGCGTTTGGTGAGCTCCGGCGACGGCTGAGGGAAGGCCGAGCCGCCGAACTCGGCATTCGCGGCTCGCTGCATGGCGGGCCAGATCGAGTTGCGGATGCGCGAGAGGCGATAGCCGCTCTCGTAGTGGTTCTCGAGGCGCTCCTGACCCTTGACGTTGCCGACCCAGACCGCGGTCGTGACCTCGGTGCTCGAGCCGATCATCCACGTGTGGAGGAACTGGTGGATACCGGTCTTGCCAAAGATCGGCACACCGTCGAACGTGCGGGCACCGCTGCCGGTGCCGCTTGCGGTCATGACGCTCTCCAGCACGAAGGCCGCCGTCGCCGCGACGTCCTCGCTGAGCTTGCGCTCGCACTTCGTGTCGGGGATGGGCTGCTCCTCACCGTCGGCGTTCACCACGCGATCGATCGCCTTGGCGGCGCACAGGGTGCCGTTCGACGCGATCGCGGCGTACGCGTTCGCCATGTCGATGGGCGCGACGTCCTGCGACCCGAGGACGTCGTAGGGGTTGTTGTTCTGATCGAGCGGCTGGCCGTTGCCGAGCGTGACGCCCAGGTCACCGGCGACACGGTTCGTCGTGCACACCGGGATCTTCTCCGCCATGGTCAGGAAGCCGGAGTTCAGCGAATCCTTCGTGAAACGTGCCACCGTTCCGGTGTAGCCGCGGTTGCCCTCGAAGTTGCCGATCCGGGGGTTCCCATCGGGTCCCGTTCCCTCACCGGTGTACACGGTCTGCGTCGCCCCGTCGCACGTCTGCACGGTCTTCGTGCCGACGCGCCCGTTGAGCGTCTCGTTCACCGAATGGCCCTGCTGCATCCAGTTGATGAGGCTGAAGACCTTGTAGGTCGAGCCCGCGGAGTGACCGCCGCCACCGTTCTTCACGGGGACGTTGTAGTTGACCTGCGTGGTCGTCGTGTCGTCGGCCTGATCAGCCCAGGGGCGGTTCTGCACCATGGAGAGCACGCGACCCGTGCCGACCTCGACCTGGACACCGGAGGCTCCGAGGTTCATGTAGTCCACACTGGCGGGAACGACGGAGATCGCCTCGTTCGCGGCCTCCTGCAGCGAGACATCGAGCGTCGTGTACACGCTCAGTCCGCCGCGACGGAGGGCCGCGATGCGGTCGTTCGGCTCCTCGCCGAACGCGGGGTCGCTGCGGATGATCGACGTCACGTAGGCGCAGAAGAACTCGGCACCCTTGGCGACAGAGCAGCCCTGCGGGCGGGTCGTGATCTTCGGCTCGATGGGCGCGGCGACGGCCTCGTCGTGCTCCGCCTTCGTGATCTTCTTGTCCTCGAGCAACCGGTTCAGGACGTAGACCTGACGCGTCTTGGACAGCTTGTAGCCGTCGTCGGCACCGTTGAGAGGGGTGCCGTCCTTCGCAACCGTCGAGCCGCCGGGCTTGTCGATGCGCAGAGTGTTGGGCTCCTGCACCATGCCCGCGATGACGGCTGCCTGCCCGATGGTGAGCTTGTCGGGTGTGGTGTCGAAGTAGTGGCGCGCCGCGGCACCGATGCCGTAGACCGACCCGCCGAAGTGCGCGATGTTGAGGTACCCGAGCAGGATCTCGTCCTTCGAGTACTCCTTCTCCAGCTGGATGGCGTAGCGCATCTCCTGGATCTTGCGCTGGTAGCCCTCGGTGCCCTGGTTCGCGGTCGATTCCTTGAAGCAGGCCTCGACCTCCTCCGTGCTGACGGCCTTCGCCTCGCAGGTCTGCTGCAGGACGTTCTTGACGTACTGCTGCGTGATGGAGGATCCACCGCGGTTCGAGCCGGAGCTCGCGTTGCGTGCGAGGGCGCTCAGCGTGCCGAGCAGGTCGATGCCGCCGTGCGTGTAGAAGTTCTTGTCCTCACTCGAGAGGACTGCGTCGTACATCACCGGATTGACCTGGTCGAAGGTGACCGGGATGCGGTTCTGGTCGTAGAACTCGGTGAGCTTGACGTTCTTGCCGTCGTCGTTCTTCGCGTAGATCGTCGTCGGGAGCATGAGCTTCTCGATCTTGAGATAGCTCGGCATGTTCTCGAACATCTTGATCGCGCTCGTCGCGGCGTAGCCGGAGACGGCGATCGCGGGGGTGATGGTCGCCGTGACGAGAAGAGCAGCCACGGTGCTCAGACCGATGAGGCCCAACAGGCCTCCGAGCACACCGGTGGCCGTGCGTTTCGAGTGGGGCATAGGCTGATCGTAAGGGAGATAGCTGGGTGACGCCTCGGTGACGCTCCCGTCGTCGCGCCCTTCAGGGCCGCCCCGCCACGACCTCCGGGAGCACCGCATGACCACGTGGGAGTACATGACCACGCCCCTGCTCATCCACAACACCGCTGCCATCCTCAACAACTGGGGCAAGCAGGGGTGGGAGCTCGTCCAGGTGGTGACAGGTCCCGAGGGTGGCCTCGTCGGCTACTTCAAGCGCCCCTCGGGCGGCGACGGTTCCGCCAACGCGGGACTGGATGCCGCGGCCCAGGCCGCCCGTCAGTTCGGGCAGGGCTGATGTCGGTCTCGGCGCGGCTCGCCGAACTCGGGATCGAACTGGGTGCGGTCGTCCCGCCCCTCGCGGCCTACATCCCCGCGAAGGTGCACGGCGACCTCGTCTACACGTCGGGCCAGCTCCCGATGATCGAGGGCGCGCTCCCGACCACCGGCAAGGTCGGCGAGGGCGACGGTCTGGTCTCCGCGGACGACGCCGCCGCACTCGCACGTCAGTGCGCGCTGAACGCCGTCGCGGCGGCGGCCTCCGCGGTGGGCGGTGTCGACCGGCTGACCGGCGTCCTGAAGGTGACCGGATTCGTGGCATCCGTCCCCGAGTTCACCGGGCAGCCCGCCGTGATCAACGGCGCGAGCGGTGTGCTCGGCGAGATCTTCGGCGATGCCGGCCGCCACGCGCGCTCCGCCGTCGGCGTCCCCGTCCTGCCGTTGGACAGTCCGGTAGAGGTCGAGGTCGTCTTCTCGCACGCGTGAGCGGCCGGCCGGCCGGTCTCGCTACTTCTGGGTGACCTGGCCCTTGATCGTCGACATGACCATCGTGTCGGCGAGGGTCGTGGTGTCACCCACCTCGCGCCCCTCCGCCACGTCGCGCAGCAGGCGGCGCATGATCTTGCCGCTGCGGGTCTTGGGCAGTTCCGTGACGATGTAGACGTCGCGCGGCCTCGCGATGGGGCCGATCTGCTCGCCGACCCACGCGCGCAGCTTGTCGACGAGGCCGTCGAGCGAGTTCGCCTTCATGTACGACTCCTTGATGACGCAGAACGCCACCACCGCCTGACCGGTCGTCTCGTCCGACGCGCCCACGACCGCGGCCTCGGCGACGGCTTCGTTCCCGACGAGGGCGGATTCGATCTCGGTCGTCGACAGCCGGTGCCCCGAGACGTTCATGACGTCGTCCACGCGCCCGAGGAACCAGACGTCGCCGTCCTCGTCGAGACGGGCGCCGTCGCCGGCGAAGTAATAGCCGAGGTCGGCGAACTTGTCCCAGTAGGTCTCCTTGAACCGTTCCGGGTCGCCCCAGATGCCGCGCAGCATGCTCGGCCACGGCTCGGTCAGCACGAGGAGGCCCCCGTTGCCGTTGCCGACGACCTGACCCTTCTCGTCGACGACGTCGAGGCTGATCCCCGGGAGCGGCACCTGGGCGCTGCCCGGCTTCGTCTCGGTGACGCCGGGGAGCGCCGACACCATGATCGCGCCGGTCTCGGTCTGCCACCACGTGTCGACGATCGGGGCGGTGTCGCCTCCGATGACGTGCCGGTACCACATCCACGCCTCGGGGTTGATCGGTTCGCCGACGCTGCCGAGCAGACGGAGCGACGACAGGTCGTGCTGCTCCGGGATGCTGCGTCCCAGCTTCATGAACGAGCGGATGGCCGTCGGGGCCGTGTAGAGGATCGTGACGCCGTACTTCGCCACGATCTCCCACCAGCGACCCGGGTGAGGGGTGTCGGGCGTGCCCTCGTAGATCACCTGTGTCGCGCCGTTGGCGAGCGGGCCGTAGGTGACGTAGGTGTGCCCCGTGATCCAGCCGATGTCGGCTGTGCACCAGTAGACGTCGGTCTCGGGGTGGATGTCGTGCACGACCTTGTTCGTGAACGCGGCCTGCGTAAGGTACCCGCCGCTCGTGTGCAGGATGCCCTTCGGCTTCCCGGTCGTCCCGGACGTGTAGAGGATGAAGAGGGGGTTCTCCGCCGGGAACGGCTGGGCGACGTGATCAGCGGATGCCGCCGGCACGAGGTCGTGCCACCACAGGTCGCGCCCGTCCTGCCAGCTCACCTCGTTGTCGGTGCGCTTGACGACGAGGACGTGCTCGACGGTCTCCTGCGGTCCGTGCCCGCGGTCCGCGAGCGCCTGGTCGACGGCGGGCTTCAGCGGTGACACCTTGCCCTTGCGGTAGCCGCCGTCGCTGGTGATGACGAGCTTCGCACCGGCGTCGTCGATGCGCGAGCGCAGACTGTCGGCGGAGAACCCGCCGAAGACCACCGAGTGGATGGCCCCGATGCGGGCGACGGCGAGCATCGAGGCGACCGCCTCGGGGATCATGGGGAGGTAGATGGCGACGCGGTCCCCGGCTTCGACGCCGAGGTCGGTGAGGACGTTCGCCAGGCGCTTCACCTCGTCGGTGAGCTCGGCGTACGTCACGCGGCGCTCGTCTCCGGGCTCGCCCTCCCACAGGAGCGCGACCCGGTCGCCCAGGCCCGCCTCGACGTGGCGGTCGAGGCAGTTGTAGGCGACGTTCAGCTCGCCGTCCTCGAACCAGGTCGCGAACGGGGGCTTCGACCAGTCGAGGTTCTTGGTGAACGGGGTGTGCCAGTGGAGCGCTCGCGCCTGCTCGGCCCAGAACGCCTCACGATCCGCGGCGGCCGCCTCGTAGAGGTCGGCGTGGGCGTTGGCCCGGGCCGCGAACTCGGCGGACGGCCCGAAGCGGCGGGTCTCGGTGAGGAGGTGATCGATCTGGCTGCTCATGCGGCGCTCCTTTGCGTCGGGCCGTCGTGGCCTCGTCCTGCGATGCGGTCACTCTAGGATCGCCGATCATGCAGGACTACCGCCGATAGTGGGGGTGCGGGGCGTCCATCGGGTCTCTGTGAACGTGCACCCCTCCGGTGTGCGTAAGATACTTATCGCCCGAACATCGATTCGGCTTCGCGGCCCCGCTGATCCCCCCTGAAGCGCGGTCGCGTGGGCGGCATCCTTTCCCCCAGAGGATGCCGCCCTTCTTCTTTCTCCGACGGCCCACGCCGCAGGGCCTCGGCTCCTGCACACGTCCGCTCGCCGGCTCGCCCTCCACCGGTGCCGGCCGGCGGTGACGACGCGGACCGCCCCCGGCTTAGCGTCTCGGGCATGCCGCATCCGTTCATCGTCGTTCCGCGTGACAGCTCGGCCCCCGCTGAGCCGCGGCCGGTGCCGAGGCATCCCGTCGTCGCGCCGCTGCGCCGATGGCTCGCGGACCCCGACGTGACGGACGTGTTCGTCAACGGCACGCAGGGACTCTACGTCGACCGTGGCGCAGGGACGGAGCGTGTGCCGACGTGGAGCCTCGACGACGCGGCGGTCCGCGAGCTCGCCGTCGGGCTCATCGCGCTGGGCGGGCGCCACCTCGATGATGCGACGCCGTGCGCGGACGTGCGGTGGGAGCACGGGGTGCGCGTGCACGCCGTCCTCCCGCCGATCGCGTGCACGGGGGCCACCATCTCGATCCGCCTGCCGGGCACCGGGATGGCGGACCTCGATGAGCTCGGTCGACGCGGCACCTTCGACGCGGCGACGGGTTCCCGACTCGAGAGACTCGTCGACGAACGCACGAACATCCTCGTGACCGGAGCCACCGGCGCCGGGAAGACGACCCTGCTCGCTGCCCTGCTCGGCCGGGTGCCGGTGTCGGAGCGGATCATCACGATCGAGGACGTGGCGGAGCTCCGCATCGCCCACCCGCATCACGTGCGCCTGGAGGCGCGGCAGGCGAATCTCGAGGGTGTCGGAGCGATCCCGCTCGGTCGTCTGCTGCGGGAGGCCCTGCGGATGCGGCCCGATCGCCTCGTCGTGGGGGAGTGTCGCGGCGAAGAGATACGCGAGCTGCTGACCGCGCTCAACACAGGTCACGACGGAGGTGCGGGAACCGTCCACGCCAGCGGGGTCGGCGACGTCCCCGCGCGTCTCGAGGCCCTCGGCGCGCTTGCCGGCATGGACGATCGCGCGCTCGCCCGGCAGACCGCCAGCGCGATCGGCGCCGTCGTGCACATCGAACGCGGATCCGACGGTGTGCGCCGCGTGAGCGGGATCGCCCGTCCCGTCGCCCGCGGCGACCGGCTGGGCATGGAGGAGCTGCCGTGAGACGCGGGAGAGGGGCGGATGCCGCGCCCGATGCCGCATCGGTCGCGGCGGTCGTCCAACGCCTCGCCGTCCTGCTGCAGGCGGGTATCGCGCCGACGGCGGCGTGGCGGCACCTCGCGGTGACCGGCGATCCGACCGCCGCGGCGGTGTGCGCGCGGCTCGATGCGGGGGAGACCCCGGCGTCCGCTCTCACCGACCGGGGGGAGGCGTGGCGGCAGATCGCGGTCGCGTGGCAGGTGGCGACCATCGTCGGCGCACCGTTGGCGGTGAGTCTGCGCGGATTGGCTGAGGCGCTGCGCGACGCCCATCAGGCGCGGGACGACGTGCGCACCGCACTCGCCGAGCCCCAGACGACGGCTCGCCTGATCGCGTGGCTGCCTCTCGTGGCACTGGGGCTCGGGGCGGCGCTCGGTTTCGACCCGTTCACGGCCCTCGCCACGCCTGCCGGCGCGGTGTGCCTCGTGGCGGGCGGAGCGTTGATGCTCCTCACGCACCGGTGGACCCGCGCGCTGGTGGCCCGGGCGCAGCCCGGCGACGACATCCCGGGACTCGACGCCGAGGTCATCGCCATCGCACTGTCGGGCGGAGTGTCGATCCCGCGGGCGACCGAAGTCGTCACGGCGACGTCGGGCATCGCTCCCTCCGCCGAGACCGAGACGGTGCTCGCGCTGTCCCGCTCCGCCGGTGCCCCCGCCGTCGAGTTGCTGCGGGCGGATGCCGCGGCCCGCCGTCAGGCGGCGCGGACGGATGGGCGACTGCGTGCCGCCACGCTCTCGGGACGGCTGCTGCTGCCGCTGGGGGTCTGCACCCTCCCGGCGTTCCTGCTGCTCGGTGTCGGACCGATGCTGCTGTCCGTCCTGACGACGACCCCGCTCACCCTGTGAGCGTCCAGACGTGCCCACACCACCACACCCATCGGAGGAGACCATGACACCCCACGACCTGCCCACCCTGACCCGCCGCCGCGCGGCGGAACTGTTCGCCGACGAGACCGGTGCGGCGACCGCCGAGTACGCCATCGCGACGATGGCGGCGGTCGCCTTCGCCGGCCTGCTCGTCATCATCATGCGCTCGGACGAGGTGCGCGGCATCCTCACCGACCTCGTGCGGCGCGCGCTGACCGTCTCATGAGGCGGGACGAGCGGGGGTCTGTCGCGGCGGAGTTCGCCGTGACGGTCCCCGCCGTCGTCCTCGTCATCGTTGTGGCCGTCTCCGCTCTCTCGGTCGGCGGCCGGCAGGTGCGACTCGAACATGCGGCCGCGCAGGCGGCACGCCTGGCGGCCCGCGAAGAGCCCGCCGAGCGCGTCGTCGCGGCAGCGCGTGGGTTGGCCTCCGGATCTCAGGTGCGCAGCCGCCGCGACGGGGACCTCGTGTGCGTCGACCTGACCGCGCCGGCAGGCGTTCCGCTGCCGCTGCCCGCCCTGCGCGCGACCTCCTGCGCGCTGCCTGCCCCGGAGGCCGACTGATGGCGGGTTCCGCGACGACCATCGGAGTCGTGGCCGTCACGGCGACACTCGCGGTCGGGTTCCTCGCGGCCGGCGGCGCTGCGACGGCCGCTGCGCGCGCGGCCGGGGCCGCGGACGCGGCGGCTCTCGCGGCCGCCGACACGGCCTCGGGACTGGTCCCCGGCGAGCCGTGCGCCCGGGCGACGGATGTCGCCTCCCGCGCGGGGGCGACGGTCTCCGCGTGTCGCATCGACGGGCTCATCGTCACCGTCGAGGTCTCGATCGCCGTCGGCCCTCTGGACGCGCGGGCGCGCGCCCGCGCGGGGCCCCCGCCGGACGACGAGTGACGTGCCGCCGCTCGATCGTTCTCAGCGCCCTCTTGACAAGGCGGTGTGTATGGTGTGCAACGAAGAAAGGACGCCACGTGGCACAGGGCAAGAAGCTCGTCATCGTCGAGTCGCCGACGAAGATGCGCTCGATCCAGGGATACCTGGGTGACGGATACGAGGTCATGAGTTCGGTCGGGCACATCCGCGACCTCGCCGACAAGAAGGACATCCCGGCGGATCTGAAGAAGACCTCCGTCGGCAAGTACTCCATCGACATCGAGAACGACTTCACACCTCTCTATGTGGAGAGCGAGCGCGGTAAGAAGACGGTCACCGAGCTCAAGCGAGCCCTGAAGAACGCCGACGAGCTCCTGCTCGCCACCGATGAGGACCGCGAGGGCGAAGCCATCGCGTGGCACCTGCTCGAGACCCTCAAGCCCAAGGTCCCCGTCAAGCGGATGGTCTTCCACGAGATCACGAAGGACGCCATCCAGGCTGCGGTGAAGAACACCCGTGAACTCGACCACGCCCTCGTCGACGCGCAGGAGACCCGGCGCATCCTCGACCGTCTTTACGGCTGGGACGTCTCGGACGTCACCCGGCGCAAGGTCGGTCAGGGCACGAGCGCGGGGCGTGTGCAGTCCGCAGCGACCCGCATGGTCGTGGAGCGTGAGCGCGAGCGCATGGCGTTCGTCTCCGCGTCCTACTGGGACGTCGACTCCACCGCGGTCAAGGGTGCCGATGCCTTCGCGATCCGCCTCGCTCGACTCGACGGGGCGCCACTGGCTCGCGGTACGGACTTCGACGACACCGGCGCGCTGAAGAAGGCCGTCGTCGTCCTCAGCGAGGAGCAGGCGCGCGACCTGGCGGCTGCGCTCGAGGCGTCGGGCGCGGCATCCGTCGTCAGTGTCGAGGCCAAGCCCGGCACACGCAGCCCCAAGCCCCCGTTCACGACGTCGACCCTCCAGCAGGAGGCTGGTCGCAAGCTCTCGATGAGCGCCAAGCACGCCATGGGCGTCGCGCAGCGGCTCTACGAGAAGGGCTACATCACCTACATGCGCACCGACTCGACCGCGCTGTCGGCGCAGGCGGTCACGGCGGCGCGCACGCAGGCGGTCGCGCTGTACGGCGACAAGGCCGTCCCCGCCAACCCCCGCAGCTACCGCAACAACGCGAAGAACGCGCAGGAGGCGCACGAGGCGATCCGTCCCTCGGGCGAGCACTTCCGCACGCCCAAGGAGGTCACCTCCGGCCTCGATCGCGATGAGCTGCGCCTCTACGAGCTGATCTGGATGCGCACCGTCGCGAGCCAGATGGCCGACGCCAAGTACGAGACCACGACCGTCACGATCGACGCGGATGCCGCCGGTCGCACCGCGACCTTCACCGCGTCCGGCACCGTCTACACCTTCAAGGGCTTCCTCGACGCGTACGAGGAGGGGCGCGACGAGAAGCGCCACGACAACGACCGCACCGACGACCAGTCGCTGCCCGCGCTCGCGGTCGGTGACGCCCTCCGGCTCACCGACGTGGAGCCGAAGGGGCACGCCACGAGCCCCAAGCCCCGCTACACCGAGGCGTCGCTCGTCAAAGCGCTCGAGGAGCGCGGCATCGGCCGTCCGTCGACCTTCGCCAGCATCATCGACGTCATCCTCGACCGCGGCTACGTGTCCAAGCGGGGCCAGGCGCTCGTCCCGAGCTGGCTCGCCTTCAGCATCGTGCGTCTGCTCGAAGAGCACTTCGCCGACCTCGTCGACTACGACTTCACCGCCGCCCTCGAGGACGATCTCGACGCCATCGCGCGCGGCGAGCAGAACCGGGCCGCCTGGCTGCGCGAGTTCTACTTCGGGTCTCAGGACCACGTGGGCCTGCGCAACATCGTCGACAACCTCGGCGACATCGACGCCCGCGAGATCAACTCGACCAGGATCGGCGACGTCGCGGTGCTCCGCTTCGGCCGGTACGGTCCCTACCTCGAGGTCCCCGGCGATGACCCCGAGGCGCCGCGCCGGATCAACGTGCCCGACGACCTCGCGCCCGACGAGCTCACGCCGGAGAAGGCGCGCGAGCTGATCGACGCTCCGGTCGGCGGCGACCGCGTGCTCGGCCAGAATCCCGAGAACGGCCGCGACGTCGTGATCAAGGACGGTCGCTTCGGTCCTTACCTCGAAGAAGTGCTGCCCGAGGAGGACGCACCGGCCGAGGAGGTCAAGCCCAAGCGCGGCGCGAAGAAGGCCCCGGCACCCAAGCCCAAGCGCGCGTCGCTGTTCAAGAGCATGTCGCCCGAGACGATCGACCTCGAGACCGCGCTGAAGCTCCTGTCGCTGCCGCGCGAAGTCGGTGTCGACCCCGAGTCCGGCGCCGTCATCACGGCGCAGAACGGCCCCTACGGTCCCTACATCAAGAAGGGCACCGATTCGCGCAGCATCGCGAGCGAGGACATGATCTTCGACATCACCCTCGAGCAGGCGCTCGAGATCTACTCGCAGCCGAAGTACGCGAACCGCGCCGCGACCTCGCTCAAGGAGTTCGAGGCCGATCCGGTCAGCGGCAAGCCGATCCGGATCAAGGACGGCCGCTTCGGCGCGTACGTCACCGACGGCACGACGAATGTGACGATCCCGCGGGGGCAGACGCCCGACGACATCACCTTCGAGGTCGCCGTGCAGATGCTCGCGGACAAGCGGGCCAAGGGGCCGGCGCCCAAGCGCACCACACGCAAGCCCGCGGCGCGCAAGCCGGCGGCGAAGAAGAAGTGACCTCCGGGCTCTGGATCACCCTCGAAGGCGGTGACGGCTCGGGCAAGACGACGCAGGCGGCGCTCCTGGAGCAGTGGCTCCAGGAGCAGGGCCGTCGGGTCGTGCGCACGCGCGAGCCCGGCGGCACGGAGGTGGGCGTCCTGATCCGGGACATCGTCCTCCATCACCGCGGCGACATCGCCCCGCGCGCCGAGGCGCTGCTGTACGCGGCCGACCGTGCGCATCACGTCGCCACGCTCGTCCGCCCCGCGATCGCCCGCGGCGACGTCGTCATCCAGGATCGCTACCTCGACAGCTCGGTCGCCTACCAGGGTGCCGGGCGGGTGCTCGACGGCGACCAGATCCGCGACCTCTCGCTGTGGGCGACCGAGGATGCCCTCCCGGACGTCACCGTGCTGCTGGACGTCGATCCGGCGACCGCCCGCGAGCGGCTGGATGCGGCCGACAAGCCGTTCGACCGGCTCGAGGCCGAGAAGAGCGCGTTCCATGAGAGGGTGCGGACCGCATTCCTCATGCTGGCGGATGCCGAGCCCCAGCGCTTCCTCGTCGTCGACGCGACCCAGCCCGTCGAGGTGATCGCCGAGGCGATCCGTGCGCGCGTGGCGCAGCGGCTGTCCTGACCGTCGCCCGCACCTCGTAGGCTGAACGGCATGACCGCCACCACCGACACGCTCCCCTGGGGCGAGGTCTGGGGGCAGGACGACGCCGTTGCGCAGCTGCGCGCCGCGGCATCCGATCCGGCTCAGCTGGCGCACGCATGGCTCATCACCGGCCCTCCCGGGTCGGGGCGGTCGACCCTCGCGTACGCCTTCGCTGCGGCGCTCATCGCCGAGCCGGGCGACGAGAACGCCATGCGCCAGGTCATGGCGCGGACGCATCCCGACCTCGCCGCGCTTCGGACGGAGGGTGTCATCATCTCGATCAAGGAGGCGCGCTCCCTCGTGGAGCGCTCGTACTTCTCGCCGTCGCTCGGTCGCTACCGGGTCATGGTGATGGAGGACGCCGATCGCATGGTCGAGCGCACGAGCAACGTCCTCCTCAAGGCGCTCGAGGAGCCGCCGGAGCAGACCGTGTGGATCCTCTGCGCGCCCAGCGACGCCGATCTGCTCCCGACCATCCGCTCGCGGGTGCGCATCCTCCGACTCCGCGAGCCGGACGTCGCCGACGTCGCGCGTCTCATTGTTCAGCGCACGGGTGTCGATGAGGCCGTGGCCGAGCAGTCCGCGCGGCTCGCGCAGCGCCACATCGGCATGGCGCAGCGATTGGCGACGGATGCCGCATCCCGTCAGCGCCGCGACCGCACGCTCCGCGCGGTCCTCGGTGTGCGCGGTGTCGGCGATGCGGTGGAGGTGGCGGCCACGATCGTGCAGTCCGCCACCGACGATGCCAAGGCGCTGACGGCGGAGCGCGACGAGAGCGAGCGCGAGGCCCTTCTGCGCACGCTCGGCGTCGCTCCCGGGGGAGCCGTCCCGCCCGCCGTGCGCAGCCAGGTCAGCGCCCTCGAGGACGAGCAGAAGCGGCGAGCGACCCGCAGCCTCCGGGACGGGATCGACCGCGTCCTGACCGACCTCGAGTCGCTGTATCGCGACACGCTCATGCGCCAGTTCGGCCGCGAGACCGATCTCATCAACCGCGAGCTCACAGCCGAGATCGACGCCCTCGCTGCGGCGTGGACGCCGCAGCACACCCTGACCGTTCTCGACGCCATCGCCCTCACGCGCACCAACCTCCAGGGAAACGCGGCGCCCGCTCTCGCTCTGGAGAGCATGCTCATCACGGTGGCGACGGGGCGCACGGCGTGATCCGCTCCGTTTCCCGGCGCGCGGCCGCGATCGTGGTGGCCGCAGGTCTCGCGGTGGCGATGCTCGCCGGGTGCGCCCCGAAGACGCCCGTCGCGCCCGATCGCACGCCCGTCGTCTCGGGAGCGCCCGCAGGCTTCGAGAACTACTACGGCCAGGACGTCGACTGGCAGGAATGCACCGGCTTCGACGACGGCGACTACTTCTGCGGCACCGTCACGGCTCCTCGCGACTGGACCGATCCGGACGGCGGCGATCTGGATCTCGCTCTCATCGTGCGCGTCGCCTCCGGCGGCGAGTCGAAGGGGTCGCTCTTCGTGAACCCCGGCGGGCCGGGCGCCAGCGGCGTCGACCTCGTCTTACAGTCGGCCGGTTTCGCCGTCGGCCAGGACCTGCTCGAGTCGTACGACGTCGTCGGATTCGATCCGCGCGGGGTGGGGCGCTCGACGGCGGTGCGCTGCCTCGACGCCGCGGCGATGGACCGCTACCTCTTCGACATCCCCGCGGCGCCGCGGGGCACGCCCGAGCGGGCCGCCGAGCAGAGCCGGTCGGCGTCGGCGTTCGCCCGCGCCTGCGAGAAGAACAGCGGCGGCATCCTGCCCTTCGTCACCACCGAGAACGCGGCGCGCGACCTCGACCTCATGCGCGGCGTCCTGGGCGACGAGAAGCTCGCATATCTCGGCTACTCGTACGGGTCCTTCCTCGGCGCGTCGTACGCGGAACTCTTCCCGGAGAACGTCGGTCGGATCGTCCTCGACGGCGGGCTCGATCCGTCCATCCCCGGCGCGATCGTGGGGGCGCGCCAAGCGGCGGGCTTCCAGTCGGCGCTGGGCGCCTTCCTGACGTCGTGCCTCGAGGGATCCGACTGCCCGTTCACCGGTTCGCGCGACGACGCGCAGAGTCAGGTCGACGACGCGCTGGCCGCGGTGGACGCGTCGCCCCTCCCGGCTACCGACGGTCGGATGCTGGGTGCTGACGCCCTGGTGATGGGCATCGTCTCCGCGCTGTACAGCGAGGGATCGTGGTCGACGCTCTCGTCCGCTCTCACCGGCGTCCTCGAGGGCGACCCCGACGAGATGTTCGAGCTCGTCGATCGGTACTACAACCGCTACGACGGGGCCTACCTCGACAACTCGACCGAGGCGTTCTCGGCCTACAACTGCATGGACTATCCGGCCGACTCCGCGGATGTCGAGGCGGAGGCGGAGGCAGCGGTCGCCCAGGACGCCCCGACCTTCGCGCCCTATTGGAGCTCGGACGTCGACCTCTGCGACGAATGGCCCTACCCCCCCACGGGCACCCGGGACGAGATCCACGCCGACGGTGCGGCCCCCATCCTCGTGATCGGGACGACGAACGACCCCGCGACCCCGTACGAGTGGTCGGCGGCGCTGGCGGAGCAGCTGAGTTCCGGCATCCTGCTGACGCGGGTGGGGGAGGGGCACACGGGCTTCAACAAGGGGAACGCCTGCATCGACGACACGGTGGTCGCGTATTTCGAGGACGGCGCCGTGCCCACGGGCGACGTCCGGTGCGAGGCGGGATGAGGGCCGCGTTCGCACCATCCCCTCGGACCCTGTAGGATCGATGATCGTGCAACGCGCGAGCGAAGCGCGCCACCTTAGCTCAGACGGCAGAGCGATTCACTCGTAATGAATAGGTCAAGGGTTCGATTCCCTTAGGTGGCTCCAGAACAGAGGACACACGGGTGGCACAGGCCCTGGATGCGATTCTCGAGATCTTCTCGTGGGTGGGCTTCGGGGCTGCGGTCGTCTTCGGGGTCGCCGCGATCGTCGTGTGGGCCTCCGACGGCAGTTGGCTCCCGGCCGAGGCGTATCTCGACGAGGACGGCCGGGCTCTCCGGTGGATCGACGATGCGGGTGAGGTGAACGCCGCCGACCTGGCCGAGCATGATCGCGACCACCTCGGCGCGGGCGGCACGGCGCCGATCTGGTATCGCCACGGCTGGCGGGACCGCATGAGGTTCACGAAGCGTCCGCCCGCCTTGCGGATGCTGGTCGGTCTCGCGATCGGCGGCGGCGTGCTCGGGATCGTGTCCACGATCGCGTCCGTCGTCGTCTTCTTCGTCCGCCAATGAGGATTGTTGTAAAAGCGTATATCTAGATAAGCTAGGTATATGTCCTCTGCATCGACGCCTTCACGCTGGCTGCGCATCGCGCTCCCGCTCGTCCTCGTCGTCATCTGGCTGGCCGGTGGATCCATCGGCGGACCCTACTTCGGCAAGGTCGAGGAGGTCTCGACGAACGACCAGTCGAGTTTCCTGCCGCAGAGCGCCGAGTCGACGCAGGTTCAGGAGCGACTCGACGACTTCCTCGGCGGTGACGCGATCCCGGCTCTCGTCGTCTTCGAGGGGACGGGCAAGATCGACGCCGCGGATCTCGACGAGGTGCAGGCGGTCGCTGACGAGGTGGGCGCGCTCGAGGGGGTGCTCGAGGTGTCGCCGGCCATCCCGTCCGAGGACGGCGAGGCGGCGCAGGTCGTCGTCTCGATCGACGCCGCAGCGGAGGTGACGGACGTCGTCGGCGAGGTCCGCGAGCTCGTCGCAGCGGACGGTCCCGCCTCCCTCGAGGCCTGGGTGACCGGACCCGCCGGCTTCACGGCCGACCTGGCGACCGGGTTCACCGGCATCGACGGGCTGCTCCTGCTCGTGGCGCTCGGCGCCGTGTTCGTCATCCTCGTCGTCGTGTACCGATCTCCGCTGCTGCCGATCCTCGTGCTGCTGACGTCGGTGTTCGCCCTCTGCGTCGCCCTCTTGAGCGTGTGGTGGCTCGCGAAGGCCGAGATCGTCGTCCTCAACGGCCAGGTTCAGGGGATCCTGTTCATCCTCGTCATCGGTGCCGCCACCGACTACGCACTGCTCTATGTCGCGCGTTTCCGTGAGGCGATCGGGGAGGGGCGGCGCAGGTGGGACGCCGCGACCTCCGCCTGGAAGGGGTCTGTCGAACCCATCCTGGCCTCCGGCGGCACCGTCATCGCCGGTCTGCTGTGTCTCCTGCTCAGCGACCTCGCGAGCAACCGTGCCCTCGGCCCCATCGCCTCGATCGGCATCGCCTTCGCGATACTGTCCGCCTTGACCTTCCTTCCGGCCCTCCTCGCTCTCGTCGGCCGTGCGGCGTTCTGGCCGTTCATCCCGAAGGCCGGCATGACCGATCTGCCCGCCGACCTGACGCAGCCGACCCGAGGCCTGTGGGCGAAGCTCGCGCGTTTCGTCGCGCGGCGCGCGCGGATCGTATGGATCCTCTCGACGGTCGTCCTCCTGGCGGCATCGGTCGGGGTCACTCAGCTGAAGGCCGACGGTGTGCCAGCCAGCGAGCTCGTGCTCGGGCAGTCGCAGGCGCGTGACGGCGGGGTCGTGCTCGCCGAGCACTTCCCGGCGGGGTCCGGCAGCCCGCTCTACGTGATCGTCGCGGAGGGCGACGCGCCCGCAGCCGCTGAGCTCATCGGTGCACAGGGCGGGGTGGACTCGGTCGGCGTCGTCGCCGCGGACACCCCCTCGGGGCAGGCCGCCGTCAGCGTCGAGGACGGCGAGCTCGTGCTTGCGCCGCAGGGCCCTCCCGGGACCCCCGCTCCGGAGCCGACCGTGGACGGCGGTGACGTGATGCTCGTGGCGACCCTGTCGGACGCAGCCGATTCGCTCGAGGCCGAGCAGACGGTGCGTGACCTGCGCATTGCGCTCACCGAGGCGCCGTTCGACGGGATCGTCGGCGGGACGACCGCGGTGGACCTCGACACGAACGACACGTCGATCCGCGACCGGACGGTGATCATCCCGGTGATCCTGGCCGTCGTGCTGCTGATCCTCATGCTGCTGCTGCGCTCGATCCTCGCCCCGGTGCTGCTGATCCTGAGCGTCATCGTGTCGTTCGCGGCGGCGCTGGGCGTCAGTGCGCTCGTGTTCAACGACGTCTTCGGATTCCCGGGCGGCGACCCCGCCGTCCCGCTCTACGGCTTCGTCTTCCTGGTCGCCCTCGGCATCGACTACAACATCTTCCTCATGTCGCGGGTGCGGGAGGAGTCGCTCGCGCACGGGACGCGCCGCGGCATCCTCCGCGGGCTCGTGGCGACCGGCGGGGTCATCACATCGGCGGGTCTCGTGCTCGCGGCGACGTTCGCGGCACTGGGCGTGATCCAGATCCTCTTCCTCGTCCAGCTGGCGTTCATCGTGGCGTTCGGTGTGCTGCTCGACACGTTCATCGTGCGGTCGCTGCTCGTACCGGCCCTCGCATACGACATCGGGCGGAGCATCTGGTGGCCCTCGAGGCTGTCCCGGATGGACCGGGACGGGACGCAGCCCGCGCCGCCCGGGGAGATGACGCGGGCCGCGTACCGGCGGACTCTCGACGCGTGAGGCGCGCGGTCAGTCGGTCGCGCGGCGTCGGCTGATCAGCGCCGCGACGACGCGCCACCCGACCAGCATGAGCAGCAGCACGGATGCCGCGACGATCACGAAGGCGACCTGCACGCCCTGACCGGACAGCGCGCGCAGGATCATCCCGCCCGCCACCGTCACGGCCCACACCGGGAATCCGGTGCGGAGGATCGCGCGCGGCGCCTGCCACCCGAGGCAGAGGAGCCATCCGGTGACGAGCGCGGCGAGGAACGGGCCCGCCGTCGTGGCGAGACCCGCGAAGGGCGCCTCGGAGTGACTCGCGCGTCCGATCGCGGCGAACACGACGACGAGGACGGCGTCCAGTCCGAAGGCCCCGAGGATGCCCAAGGTCGGGTGCCGGACGGGTGTGGCCATGCCGCCAGCGTAGCCGCGCCGACCGCGACGCGGAGATGCCACCGGGCCCCGTCCCGTCGTACTCTCGACACATGACCCGAGCGCTGTTCATCGTCGATGTGCAGAACGACTTCACCGAGCACGGCGCGCTGGCCGTCGAGGGTGGCGACGCGGTCGCCGTGGCGATCACGTCGTACCTCGCCGCCCACGCCACCGACTACGACCTCATCGTCGCGTCCCGCGACTGGCACGACGGCGAGGGTGACAACGGGGGACACTTCTCCGCCGAGCCCGACTACGTCGACTCCTGGCCTGTCCACTGCGTCGCCGGCACACCCGGAGCCGACTACGACCCCGGCCTGGACACCAGCGCGGTCACCCATCACGTCACGAAGGGGCAGGGCAAGCCCGCCTACTCGCTCTTCGAAGGGGTGACGGATGCCGGCGAGACGGTCGCCGACCTGTTGACGGCGCACGGCGTGGTCGACGTCGACGTGACCGGCATCGCCACGGACCACTGCGTCCGGGCATCCGCTCTGGACGCGATCGCCCACGGCCGCCGGGTGCGGATCCTCACCGACCTCATCGCCGGGGTCGCCCCCGCTCCGAGCGAGGCGGCGCTCGCCGAACTCGCCCACGCCGGTGCCGAGCTCGCCTCGTCGACGGACACCGCCGACGGACGCGACCGGTGAGCCGGCAGGCGCCCGCGGGCTGGTACCCCGATCCTGGCGAACCCGACCAGCTGCGCTGGTGGGACGGCACAGACTGGGCGAGCGATACGGTCGCCCCGCGGACACCGGTCGCCGTGGATGAAGCCGCGCCACCACCGTCCCGTGCGGCCGCTCCGGCTGCGGCGCCTGCCGCTCCCGCGGCCCCGGCGGAAGCACCCGCTCCTGCGCAGGCGCCCGCTCCGACGGCGACCCCCCGGCCGGGCACCGCATGGATCTGGGCGGCGATCGTGGCATCCGCTCTGCCCCTGTACACCGGATCCCTCGTCGACGGGGAAGCGGTGGCGCGCCTGCTCGGGCAGGCGTCGACGGCCCTGACGCCGGCCGGCTGGATCGTGGCGGGATTGAGTCTGCTGCTCATCGTCGACCTGATCCTCGTCGCGCTCGCCGTGCTCTTCGCCCGGCTCGATCATCGAGCGCTCCGTCGCCGCGGCATCGCCTCGCCGTTCGGTTGGGGGTGGGCGACCCTCGCCTTCGTGGTCACTCTCGGGGTCTACGTCGTCGGGCGCACGTTCGTCGTCCACCGTGCGACGGGGCGTGGGATCGCGCCGTTCTGGGGATGGCTCATCGCCACGATCCTCGGGCTGGTCGTGTTCACCGCCTGGATCGTGGGCTTCTCCGACGCCGCGTGGGAGACGGTCACCACCGCGCGCTGACGGATCCGGGCGGGCGATCTTCACGCGATGGTCACCTCCGGTTCATCGCCCCGGCGCGGCCCCGCCCGAGCATGGGGGAATGACCGGTCCTCGCGTCCTCTCCCTGTACGAAGGCCTCTTCTCGGGCGGTGCCCGAGTCCTCCACACGAACGTCGTGACCCAGCTGCATGCGGGCGGCTCGCACGAGCACGCCGTGCTGTCGCTCGCCTCGCGGGCCCGCCGCGAGGGTGCGGTCCAGCACATCGCCGACGACCCGCGCTACCGGTGGCTGCGCGAGGCGGGCATCGACGTCACCGACCTGGGACGCGAAGCCGGTGCGCTGCCCCCGGAGCCGGACGACTTCACCGACGCTGAGCTCGACGTCGCGGCGCGGGAGGTCGCCCGCGCCGACGTCATCCTCACGCTCAAGGAGCAGCCCCTCGGACTGCTCCTCGCGCTCGAGGCGCGCGGCCTGCTCCCCGACATCCCGATCGCCGCGTGCCTGCACCGCTCGGATCCGACCCACTCGGGCGCCGCCGCACGGTGGATGGGGGAGCTGGCGGCGTCCGGTCGCCTCACCACGACCATCGCGTGTGCGGAGTCCACGAGTGACGCCTATGCGCGGTACCTGCCGCCGTCGACCGCACGCGTCGTGATCCCGAACGGGATCGACCTCGCACGGTACCGCCCCAAGCCCCACGAGCGGATGCCGCTGCGCGCCCAGCTGGGAATCGCGCCGTCCGCGCCCGTCGTCCTCTTCGCCGCGCGATTCGATGCGATGAAGGACCCGGGTCTGTTCCTCCGGGCCGTCGCCGCGCACGCGCAGCGCGACACCCGCACGCAGTACGTCCTCTGCGGCGCCGGCATGACGGCGGACAACGAGGCGCTCACCGCCGAGATCGCGGAGGCCGGTGCGCCCGCCGGACGCCTCCACCGGCTGGGGATCCGAAACGACATGCCGCGTGTCTACCGCGGCGCCGACGTCGTGGCGCTGACGAGCGCGTTCGGCGAGGCGTCGCCCCTGTGCCTCATCGAGGGCGCCGCCAGTGGCGCGACCCCGGTCACGACAGCGGTGGGCGATTCCGCGCAGGTCGTGGCCGGCATGGGACTGGTCACACCGCACGATCCGCACGCGATCGCCGCCGCGTGGGCCAAGGTCATCGCCCACCGGCCGGCCTACCGGGCCGCGGCGCTCGCAGCGCGCCCGCGGCTGGGGGCGGACCGCATGCTCGACGCCTACCGCGGTGTCATCGACGGGCTCGCGGCGCGCCGCGAGGCTGCTGCCTGACCGCGCACCGTCACACATCGACGGCGGGGTGTCAACCGGGACACGATCCGTCGCCGTCCCGGGAAGACTCGCGGCATGCCGCCTTCCGACGACACCGCTCCCGGCCAGGATCTGCGCAGCTATGCGCCGATCGGCGACGGACGGACGGTCGCGCTCATCGGGCTGCGGGGTCAGATCGACTGGATGCCGCTGCCCGGCGTCGACGATCTCCCGATCTTCGGGCGTCTGCTCGACGACGACGCGGGCGGCTGCATCGAGCTCGAGCCGGTGGAGGAGTACGACGTCCGACGGCGGTACCTGCCGCGCACGAACGTCCTCGTGACCACGTTCCGCACCCCGTCGGGCACGGCGACCGTGACGGACGCGCTCGTGACGGGCGTCGCGGGACGCCTGCCGTGGGCAGAGCTCGCCCGCCGCGTGGACGGCGTGGAGGGAGAGGTCGCGTTCCGCTGGCGCGTCCAGCCGGGCACGTCGCTGAAGACGGCGGCGCCATGGCACGATCGGGCGAACGGACGCAGCATCCTGCGGTCGGGACTCACGACGATCGGTGTGACGGGCCGCGACCACGGGCCGGAGCCGGCCGCATCCGCCGACGGCATCGCGACAGGGCTGGCGGGCGGCTTCACGACCGAGAGGGGCAGCCGACACCTGCTCATCGTCGTCGGGACCCATGACGAGCCGATCCACTTCCCCGACCCCGACAACGTCGACCGCGGCATCGACCGCACGATCGAGGCGTGGCGCGCGTGGTCGCGGGAGTTCTCGTACGACGGGCCGTGGGCGACCGACGTGCAGCGCAGCGCGCTCATGCTCAAGCTCCTGATCCACAGCCCGACCGGTGCGATCGCCGCCGCAGCGACCACGTCCCTCCCCGAGAGCCTGGACGGGCAGAAGAACTGGGACTACCGGCTCGCCTGGGTGCGCGACCTCGCCTACACGCTCGACGCCCTCGTCGGGTTCGGTCTGCGGGAAGAGACCCATGCCGCGATCTCGTGGCTTCTGCGGACGATCCGACGCCACGGTCCGGAGCTGCACGTCATGTACACGCTCGACGGCGAACTGGATGGGCACGTCACGGAGTACGACGTCCCCGGCTGGCGGGGCGTCGGGCCTGTCGTGACCGGGAACCCGGCCCGCGAGCAGGTCCAGCTCGGGGTGTACGGCGACCTCTTCGCGATCTGTCGCGCATACGTCGAGGCGGGGAACGCTTTGGATGTCCAGACCGGACGGATGCTCTCGATGTACGCCGACAAGGTGTGCGACTCATGGCGCAACCCCGACTCGGGTATGTGGGAGCTCCCCGAGGAGCGGCACTACGTGTCGTCGAAGATGGGCTGCTGGCAGGCGCTGAACGACGCCGTCCGCCTCGCGGAGCTCGAGCAGATCCCCGGCAGCAGCGAACGATGGGCGGCCGAAGCGCAGCTCGTGCGCGAATGGGTGGAGGAGCACGGCTGGTCGGAGTCGCGCGGCGCCTACGTCATGGCCCAGGGCAGCCGCGACCTCGACGCCTCCGTCCTGCTCCACTCTCTCAGCGGATTCGACCGCGGTGAGCGGATGTCGCGCACCATCGACGCGCTCTCGGGGGAGCTCGGCGAGGGACCGCACCTGTTCCGCTACACGGGGATGCGCGACGAGGAGGCCACGTTCGTCGCCTGCGGCTTCTGGCGCGCCGCAGCGCTCGTCTGCGTCGGACGCCATGACGAGGGCATCGCCGCGATGAACGAGCTCGTCGCCTCCGGCAACGACGTCGGGATGTTCGCCGAGATGATCGACCCCGACGACGGCGCCTTCCTCGGCAATCTGCCGCAGGCACTGAGTCACCTGGCGCTGATCCGCGCCGCGCTGACGATCCGCGAACTCGTCGGCGACGACGCCGACGGCCGCTGACGACCACCACGACCACCATGAAGAAGAAGGAGAGCACGATGGCACGCGACCAGTACACGTTCACGAATCCGGTGGAGCTCTACGCGCACATCGAACCGCGCAAGAGTCACCAGGAGGAGCCCGGCCTCGACGCCGACCTCGCTCCCCAGGCCGACCTCGGCGAGGACACCTATCGCGGGACGGGCCGGTTGACGGGGCGAAAGGCCCTCATCACCGGTGGCGACTCCGGCATCGGCGCCGCGACGGCGATCGCCTTCGCCCGTGAAGGGGCCGATGTCGCCCTGTCCTACCTGCCGGAAGAGGAGGAGGACGCGCAGCGGATCGCCGGCATCCTGCGTGAGGCCGGTGCCAACGTCCTCACCCTGCCGGGCGACCTGAAGGACAAGGACTACTGCGTCGGCCTCGTCGCGCAGGCGGTCGAGGGCCTCGGCGGCCTCGACATCCTGGTCAACAACGGCGGCAAGCAGATCTACAGCGAGGACATCACCCAGCTGGACGACGAGCAGTTCGACCACACGTTCACCACCAACGTCGACGCGATGTTCTGGATCACCAAGGCGGCCGTTCCCCACCTCCCCGCGGGATCGACCATCATCAACACGACCTCGATCCAGGCGTACTCGCCGTCCGAGACCCTCGTGGACTACGCCTCGACGAAGGCGACGATCAACGCCTTCACCAAGGCGCTCGCCCAGCAGCTCGCACCCAAGGGCATCCGCGTCAACGCGGTCGCTCCCGGGCCGGTCTGGACCCCGCTCCAGGTGACGGACGGTCAGCCGCCCGAGAAGCTCGAGCAGTTCGGCGAGGACACGCCGCTCGGACGCATGGGACAGCCCGCGGAGCTCGCTCCCGCGTACGTCTTCCTCGCGTCGCCGGAGTCGAGCTACGTCCTCGGCGAGACGCTCAACGTCAACGGCGGGATGCCGACCCCCTGACGATCGCATGACGAAGGCCCCGTCGCATCGCGCGGCGGGGCCTTCGTGGTGTCCGGGTCAGGCGTCGACGAGCTCCTTCGCGTCGGCCTTTGCGCGCTTGCGGGCGACGATCTTGCTGCGGACCGAGAACACCAGCACCGCCGCGAGCAGCGCGTACAGCGTGATCGAGATGGGACCGTGGACGAGCACGGTGAAGTCGCCGTTGGCGCTCATCGCGGCATCCCGCAGGCTCGTCTCGGCGAGGGGACCGAGGACCATGCCGATGATGAGCGGGGCGAGTGGGAAGTCGAGCGCCCGCATGAGGAACCCGAGCAGGCCGATCCCGAGCAGCATCACGAGGTCGAAGGTCGACCCCGACGTCGCGTAGATGCCCAGGGCGCAGAAGAGCGTGATGCCGGCGTAGAGGTACGGGCGCGGGATGAGAAGGAGCTTCGCCCACAGCATCGCGAACGGGAGGTTCAGGATCAGCAGCACGACCATGGCGATGAAGAAGCTCGCCAGGAGAGCCCAGACGAGGTCGGGGGCCCGGTCGAACAGCAGCGGTCCGGGCTGCAGTCCGTACTGCCGGAAGGCGGCGAGCATGATGGCCGCCGTCGCCGAGATCGGCAGGCCCAGCGCCAGCAGGGCGCCCATCGCCATACCCGTCGTCGAGTTGCCGGCCGCCTCCGGGGCGGCGAGGCCGCGGATGGCGCCCTTGCCGAACATCGGGTTCTTGCGACGCGCGTCGAGGCGCTTCTCGAGGCCGTAGGCGAGGAAGGTCGGGATCTCGGACCCACCCGCGGGGACGACACCGAACGGCAGGCCGATCGCGGTGCCGCGCAGCCACGCGGGAGCAGCTTCCTTCAACTCGCGGCGGCTCAGCCACGGGCGACCGGTGGGCTTGATGAGCGCCTTGTCCGTCATGTGCCGCTCGAGGCAGGCGACGTAGATCACTTCACCGAGCGCCAGGATCGCGACCGTGACGGTGACGAGCGAGATGCCGTCGAACAGATTGGGGGAGTCCATCGTGAACCGCGGCGCCCCCGAGACGCCGTCGATGCCGATGACCGCGATCCCGAGACCGATGAACAGCGACGTCAGACCCTTGATCGCGCTGTCGGCGACGACCGACGAGGTCGCGGCGAACGCGAACACGGCGAGGGCGAAGAACTCCGCCGGCCCGAACCGGCTCGAGAAGTCCGCGAGCGCGGGAGCGACGAAGACGACGACGATCGAGGCGACCATGCCACCGATGAAGGCTCCGATCGCAGCCGTGGCGAGGGCCTGCGCCGCCCGGCCGTTCAGCGCCATCTTGTGCCCCTCGAACGTCGAGGCGATGGCGGACGCCTGGCCCGGCGTGTTCATGAGGATGCCCATCGTCGAATCGCCGAAGAGGCCTCCGAAGTACACCCCCGCGAACATGATGAACGCGGCGGTCGGGTCGAGGGAGAACGTGATCGGCAGCAGGAGGGCGACGGCCATCGACGAGCCGAGGCCGGGGAGCACGCCGACGGCGGTGCCCAGGAGGCACCCGATCAGCACCCACAGCAGGTTCGCGGAGGTGAGGGCACCGGCGAAGCCTTCGCCGAGGAGTGTCAGGACGTCCATGTCAGAAACCTCCGAGGATGCCGGACGGGAGGGGCATCCCGAGGGCCATGTCGAAACCGATGTAGGCGAGGGAGCTCAGCGTGAGTCCCACGATGAGGCCCCGCAGAGGCCGGGTCGCGCCGAACGCCCGCGAGACGCACCAGAAGAGGAGCCCCGCCGCGAGGATCCAGCCGAGGACCTCGAGGAGGAACGCGAAGGCGAGGAAGGACAGCACGACCCAGGCGAATGAGCGCAGGTCGACGCGGACGGGGCGCGGGGCCTCCTCGCCCGTCCGCTCGGCCTCGAGCTCGGCGGTGAGCGCGTCGGGCGTCGCGCGCACCTCTCGGACCGCGCCAACGGCGAGCACCGCCGCGAAGGCGTAGAGTCCCGCCGCGATGATCCCCGGGAAGAACTGCGGACCCGGGAAGGCCGCGCCCTCGGGGACGCGCATCGTGAGGATGCCGATCACGAGATACGTCGCGAAGGCCATGAGGACCAGCGGCATCGTGAGGCCCTTGAGCAGGGCGGCGAGGCCCGGGCCGGAGACCAGGCGGAGGCGCTGGCCGACGACGGCGGACGCCGATGTGGGGTTGGCGGGGAAGCTCACAGACCCATCTCCTCGTACAGTTCGCGGATGCGGACCTCTTCGTCCTTCAGGAAGGCGTCGAGGTCGTCACCGGTGATGATCCGTTCGGTCCAGTGGTAACGCTCCATGGCGTCGGCCCACTCGGGGGTCGCGATGCTGTCGAGCACGAGCTCGGTGAGCGCGTCGCGCTCCTCGTCCTCCAGGCCGGTCGGGGCCGAGAGCGACCGCCAGTTGGTGAGGGTCACGTCGTGGCCCTGCTCGACGGCCGTCGGGATGTCGATGCCCTCGATCGGCTCGTTCGCCACGAGTGCGAGCGCGCGCAGGCGTCCGGCCTCGATCTGGTCGATGTTGTCGGGGTACCCGCCCGCGGCCGCTTTCGCGGTGCCGTTGAGCAGGGCCTGGATGGCCTCACCGCCGCCGTCGGAGGAGATGTAGGTCGTGTCGACGGGGTCGATCCCGGCGGACAGTGCCAGATCGGTGACGACGAGCTGGTCGAACGAGCCGCCGCCGGTCCACGGCAGCGCCTTCGGATCCTCCTTCCAGGCCTCGACGAGATCGTCGAGCGTCTCGTACGGGGAGTCGGCCGGCACGACGATGACGTCGTACTCCTCGACGACGACCGCCAGCGGGGTGACGTCTGCGAGGGTCGCGGCGGAGTCGAACTGGATCGTGGCGGCGAGCAGCCCCGTACCGCCGACGAGCATGTTGTTCGGCTGTCCCTCGAGCACCGAGACGTTCCCGAGTGCGATCGTGCCGCCGGCGCCCGGCATGTTGACGACCTGCACGTTGTTCACGAGGCCGTTCGCCTTCTGCGCCTGCTGCAGCTCGCGGGCGACGCCGTCCCACCCGCCTCCTGCGGCGGCAGGCGCGACGATCGTCATGGACGCGCCGACCTCGCCCCCGGTCGAGGCGGAGACGACCGATCCGGTGGCGGCCGTGCCGATGGCGGCGGCGGCGATCACACCGCCGACGATCTTGCCGACCACATGTCGGGCGCGACGCGGCGGCGCGGGTGTGTCTGTCTGGGTCATCGTTGCTCCCTCCGCGCGGACATCGTCGTCTCCGCGCGATCGAAATAGGATGACAGCGCGCGGCGACGGGCCGGCATCCGCCGTCAGTTGTTCTCTTAAACGCTCACGCGTCGCGCGACGGACGAGGAGTGGTGCACGATGACGTCTCCGCTGCGGCCCCGCACGGTGCGGTTGCTGCTGCTCGTGCTGCCCTCGGTCGTGGGTCTCGCCGCCCTGTCGGCCACGGTGGCGGTCGCGATGGACGTGCAGGAGCGCACGATCCGCGAGGCGACCGCCGAGCGCGTCATGGGCGTCGCGCAGAGCATCGCCGATCTCGAGGACGTGCGTGCGACGCTGTCGGCGGTGACGGATGCCGGTACCCCGGCGGATCTCGCCGACGCGACCGACCTCGCCGCGGCCACGGCGGCGCTGCAGCCGCTCGCCGAGCTCGTCGCGGCATCCGCGGGGGTGTACTACGTCGTCATCACCGATGACGAGGGGGTGCGGATCACGCATCCCTCTGCGTCCGAGCGCGGGGTGCAGGTGGAGACGACGAACGCAGCGGTCCTCGCCGGTGAGACGTTCCTCGGCACCGAGCGCGGCGCCTCCGGTCCGTCGCTGCGGGCGAAGGTTCCCGTGCGTGCCGACGACGGCGGGATCGTCGGGATGGTCGCGGTCGGTGTGCTGGAGTCGAGCATCGCGGAGGATCGCGACCACGCGCTCGCGGGGCTCCTCCCGTGGGGGATCGGGGCGCTGATCGTGGCGACCCTCGCGAGCTCTGCGCTGACGGCCGCGGTCGAGCGCCGCTTCCGCCGGGCCGATGTCGTCGCCGCCGAGAACGCGCAGATGGCGCGGACGACGGCGGCGTTGCGGGAGCAGTCGCACGAGTTCCGTACGAGATTGCACGTCATCCACGGGCTGGTCTCGCGCGGGGACGACGCCGCCGCCCTCGGCTACATCGAGGACGTCGTCCCGGTGCGATCCGCCGAGAGCCGGGAGAGCGACGCCGAGCCGGTCGCGGAGGCGACGATGCACGCCGTGCGCGCCGAGCTGCTCGACCTCGGGGCGCAGGCCGAGTTCGACCTGGTCCTCGACGGAGATCTCGACGAGGGCGCGGTCTCGGTCGTGACGAACCTCTGCCGCAACGCGGGCGAGGCCGGGGCGACCCGCGTGCGGTGCGTGGTCCGCGGCGAGGGCGGACGCCTGCGGGGCGCCGTCGAGGACGACGGCCCGGGGGTCGATCCGCGGGTCGCGGGCCGGATCTTCGGACAGGGGTTCTCGACGAAGGTCGACTCGACGGGATTCGGGCGCGGCTACGGTCTCGACCTCGTCCGCCGGACGGTGACGTCGCGCGGCGGCACGATCGAGGTCGGTCCGTCGTCGCTCGGCGGCGCTCGGTTCGCGTTCGAGATGGAGCGGGTGTGAGCGCCGCGCCGATCCGGGTGCTGGTCGTCGACGACGACCAGGGTGCCCGCGCGCTGCACTGCCGGTTCGTGGACGCCGTGCCCGGCTTCACCGTTGCGGGTGCCGTCGGCACGGGACGGGATGCGATCGTGCAGACCCGGGCGGGGGTGGACCTCGTGCTGCTCGATATGCGGCTGCCCGACGTCAGCGGCATCGAGGTGCTGCATCGCCTGCGGACCGTCGGCGATGTCGGGCCCGACGTGCTCGTCATCAGCTCCTCCCACGATCAGACCACCGTGCGACAGGCGCTCGCCGCCCGCGTGGTCGGCTACCTCGTGAAGCCCTTCACCGAGGCGGCTCTGCGTGAGCGATTGGAGCGCTATCGCGAGGAGCGCCAGGCGCGATCGGATGCGGGCCGCGACCGCCCGCTCGCGCAGGGCGAGATCGATCGCCTGCTGGCGACCGGCGGCATCCGGACCGTCCCGGCGTCCACCGGCGGATCGCGCCCGCTGCCGAAGGGGCTCGCCGCGCCCACCTTGGCGCGCGTCCTCGAGGCGCTCGACCCGGTCACGGGGCGTTCGGTCCTCGAGGTGGCGACGGCGTGCGATCTGTCGCGCGCCACGGCGCACCGCTACCTGACGCATCTGGCCGAGTCCGGCGCGATCGCGGTGTCGCACCGCTACGGTCGGCGCGGCCGCCCCGAGGTGCTGTACCGTCTCGCCCCGGTCTGAGCGGGGCTCAGCCGGGGAACGCCTCCTGGTACAGCGCCTCGAGCTCGGGTGAGTCGACGTCGCTGACGCCGCAGGTCGCGACGACGCCGTCCGTGGCCGCGATCAGGTAGGTGGTGCCGTCCTCGAAGACGATGGGGGCTCCGTCCACCGCGGTGTCCTCGCCCTGGGCGACCTCGACCGTGTTGCCGACCTCTCCGGCGAATCGGTCGTCGACGCTCAGCGTGACGACGCCGTCGTCGATCGAGGTGACGGTGGCGCGGAACGCATCCTCCGCCTGTCCGATGACCTCGGGCGTGGTCTGCGCGCACATGGCGGTGAGGCCGCCGCCGGGGGCGAGCTCGAGGCGCGTCGGTGCGGCGGGCGACGTGAGCGCCATCGGCAGGAGGAGCGCGGCGGCCGCGGCGGCGACGACGATGCCGCCACCGGCGACGAGCCAGCCGCGGCGTGACGTGCGGGCGCCCGCGGGCGCGAGTTCGGTGCGGGTCATGGTGTCCTCCGTCAGTCGGGTGAGCCGGTCCTCGCGCAGGGGCGCGAGCGACGCGGAGGGATCGGCGCGACGGATCAGTCGTCGCAGGTCGTCCTGATCGTGGCTGCTCATCGTCCGCTCCTCTCCTTCACTTCGACATGTCCGGCGGATGCCGCTTCCTTACGCCACGCGTCGGCGAACTTCTTCCGGGCGCGGTGCAGCCGGACGGTGGCGGCGTTCGCGGTGATGCCGAGGACGACGGCGATCTCGCGCGGCTCGAGCTGCTCCCAGGACCACAGACGCAGCACCTCGGCATCCGCCGGGCGCAGCGACCCGAGGACCTGCCGCACGGCGTCGTCGATCCCGTCCTCGGCGACGGGCGCCGCTTCGTGCGGCGGATCGAGAATCCGGATGCGGCTGCTCAGCCGCTCGCGTCGACGCGCGGCGCGCTCGGTGTTGGCGAGCTGCAGCCGTGCGATCCCGATCGCCCAGGCGATGTGCTCGGCGGGGATGTCGTCGAGGCGCCGCCACAGCGCGAGGAGTGTCTCGGAGACGACGTCGTCGACGTCGGCCGCGGGCGCGCGCCGGTGGGCGTACCGGCGCACGGGCTCGATGACGTCGCGGGCGATCTCCTCGAAGCGCCGGCGGCGGTCTGCGTGCGACATGGGCCCCATGCTCCAGCATGTCCGGCACGGCGCCCGTTCTTACGCGTCCGTGTCGTCGGCTCCCGTGTCGTCCCTGGCCGGGATCTCCAGGAGGTGCAGGAAGTCCTCGAAGAGGCCCTCCATGTCGACGGCATCGGGGTCGAGCAACCACTGCAGCTGCAGACCGTCCATCATCGCTGTCACGAGCTGACCGACCCGCTGAGGGTCGAGGTCGGCGCGCAGCTCGCCCTGCTCCTGCAGACGTGTGAATGACTCGTCGTCCTGATGCCGGATCGCGCGGTAGCGCTCGCGGAACGACTCGTGTGCCGGATGCTGCGGGTCGGTCGCTTCGGCCGAGAGCACGACGTGCAGCGCCACGAGTCCGGGGGAGCGGGTGTTGCGGGCGACCTGCTCGCGCATCGTGTCGACGAAGCTGACACCCGCGGCCTCCGACTGCTCGCGCCGGTGCCGGTCGATCTCGTCGCGTTCGGCGATGGTGGCGGCGAGCAGGCCCACCTTCGACCCGAAGTGGTGGAGGAGGCCTGCATCCGAGATGCCGACGCGCCGGGCGATCTCGCGGAGCGACGTGCCGCGGTATCCCTGTTCGCCGAAGACCTCGACGGCGGTCTCGAGGATCGTCGATCGTCGCTTGTCGCCGCGCACCCGGCGCAGGTCGGGTCGCACGGGGGACTCAGTGGGGGTCTCTTCGGCTGCGTTGGTCATGGCCTGCTCTCTTGCGAGGTCGATGCCCGCCAGTTTATGCTCAACAAACTAAGCGAGCAGTCGCTAAGTTAGTTTTCCGACCAGCTGCCGCTGCGTCAAGACTCGATGAGGAGGAACCCGTGAAGATGCGCAACAAGGCACTCGCGTTCGGAGCGATCGGTGTGGTGGGCATGCTGGCCCTGGCCGGATGCGGCCGCGCCGACGACGCCGGCCAGGGCGGCGGCGGTGGCGAGGCTGCGACGGTCGACGATTCGCCCGCGACGGGCGACATCGAGATCTGGGCGATGGGCGAGGAGGGTGAGAACCTCGGCGACTTCGCCGACGCGTTCATCGACGAGAACCCCGACGCGAGCGTCACGGTCACCTCGATCCCGTGGACCGACGTCATGACCAAGTACCAGACCGCGGTCGCCGCCGGCACCGTTCCCGACGCGATCATGATCGGCTCGTCGCTGCTGCCCTCCATGGTCGCCGCGGGCGGCCTCGCGCAGGTCCCGGACGACCTCGTCGACGACGACTCCTTCAACGAGACCGCACTCGAATCGACAGAGGTCGAGGGCACGGCCTATGCCGTGCCGTGGTACGTCGAGACGCGCGTCATGTACTACCGGACCGACCTCGCCGAGCAGGCGGGCGTCGAGGCCCCGAAGACGTGGGACGACCTCACCGCCTTCGCGAAGGCGATGAAGGCGAACGGGTCGGACTACGGCATCCAGCTGCCGATGGGCGACGCCGAGGACTCGACGCAGATCATCCTGCCGTTCTATGCACAGGCCGGCGGCGACGTGCTGAACGACGCCGGCGACGCGTACGCGTGGGACGAGGCCGCTCTCACCGACGCCCTCGAGTACTACGCCTCGTTCTTCACCGAGGGTCTCGCACCCATGTCCGGCTACGGCGACGAACAGACGGCGGCGTTCGCGAACGGCTCGAACCCGGCGTTCATCTCCGGGCCGTGGATGGTGGGCGTGCTCGGCGACCAGGAGTCGCCGGAGTGGGTCGACGAGAACGTCGGCACGGCTCCCGTCCCGGCGGGTGCCGATGGCAACGACTCGTACCTCGGCGGCGGGCACCTCGGCGTCTTCGAGGACGCCGAAAACGCCGACGGCGCGTGGAAGCTGATCACATGGCTCTCCGAGCCGGAGACGCAGCAGCGGTGGTTCGAGACGGTCAACGCCCTCCCGGCCGTGACCTCCGCGCTCGACGCCGAGCCGTTCACCTCAGACCCGCGCCTGTCGGTCCTGAACGACCAGCTCGAGGACACCGTGGCTCCGCCGTCGGTGCCGAGCTGGAACGAGATGTCCGCGTTCATCGAGACCGAGGCCGAGAAGGTCGCCAACGGCAGCAGCGCGGCGGACGCGGCATCCGCCATCGTCGCGAAGGCCGAGTCGCTCGGCACGGGCTGGTAAGCATCGTGGCGCTCGCCTCGACGAGCGCGGCTGGGCGGCGAGGAGGCTTCGCCGCCCAGCGGCGCCGCACCGCGGTGGTGGCGTGGCTGTTCGCGCTGCCCTTCCTCGTCGTCTTCGCGGTCTTCATGCTCGGCCCGCTTCTGGGCTCGTTCGCGATGTCGTTCACCGACCTCGGCGTGCGGGACCTGCGCTCGCCGTTCTCGGTCAACGTCATCGGGTTCGACAACTTCGTCGCGCTGTTCCAGGACGAACTGTTCATGAAGTCGATCGTCAACACCTTCTACTTCGTCGGTGTCGGCATCCCGCTCACGATGGCGCTCGGCCTGCTGCTGGCCGTCGCGCTGAACTCGGGCATCGAGAAGTTCCGGAGCGTCTTCCGGGTCGGGTTCTACACGCCGGTCGTGACCTCGATCGTCGCAGTCGCCGTCGTGTGGAAGTTCATCCTGCAGGACTCGGGCCTGCTGAACACAGTGCTCTCCTGGGTCGGGATCGACGGTCCGGATTGGTTGAACGACCCCTTCTGGGCGATGCCGTCGATCATCGTGATGGGGGCCTGGCGCAACATGGGCACGCTCATGATCATCTTCCTCGCGGGACTGCAGGCGATCCCGCGGGACGTCTACGAGGCGGCCGAGGTCGACGGCGCGAGCGCGTGGCGACGCTTCACGAGCATGACGCTGCCGCTCATGCGGCCGACGCTGCTGCTGGGCGCCGTGCTGCTGTCGGTCGGCTTCCTGCAGGTGTTCGAGGAGCCCTTCGTCATGACGCAGGGTGGCCCACTGAACTCGACCCTCACCATCAGCTACTACGTCTACAACCAGTTCGGGTACGGCGACTACTCGCTCGCGTCGGCGGCGGCCTACGTGCTGTTCGCTTTCATCGCGGCTCTGTCGGCCGTGCAGTTCCGGCTGCTGCGATCGAAGGACAACTGACATGGCGATCACGACGGTGACCGAGCCCGAGAAGGCCGCAGTGACGACGGATGCCGCGCCTCGCCGGCGCCGGCGCTCGCCCGGCTGGTCGCGGGGTGCCACCTACCTCGCGCTGACGGTCGGGCTGATCCTGACGCTCGCGCCGTTCATGTGGATGCTGCTCGGCAGCTTCAAGACGCAGGGCGAGCTGCTGCAGCGGCCCATCACCTGGTGGCCCGAGCAGGCGACGCTCGACAACTACTCGCAGTGGCTGACGCAGCTGGACTACGGCCAGTTCTTCCTGAACTCGGTGGTCGTCGCGCTCGTCGTGGTGGTCGGCAACATCGTGTTCTGCTCGATGGTCGCCTACGCGCTCGCGAAGCTGGATTTCCCCGGCAAGAAGGTGCTGTTCGGTCTCGTTCTGCTGACGCTCATGGTTCCGGGTGTCGTGACGCTCGTGCCGATGTTCGTCCTCGTCGCCAACATGGGGCTCGTCAACACGTACCCGGCGCTGATCCTGCCGTTCCTCGCGGGACCGCTGGGCGTCTTCCTCATGCGGCAGTTCATCATGGGTGTGCCGGACGCCCTGATCGAGGCGGCGCGCATCGACGGTGCGGGGGAGTGGCGCATCTTCCTGCGTGTCGTCCTGCCGCAGTGCGGCCCGCCGATCGCGACGCTCGCGATCCTCACCTTCCTCGGCTCGTGGAACAACTTCCTCTGGCCGCTCGTGGTGGCGCAGACGGAGCAGATGTACACCCTTCCCGTCGCGCTGTCGCTCTACTCGGTCGGCTCGAACGGGACGTACTACGGCCTGCTGATGGCAGGGTCGGTCCTCGTCGTCACGCCGATCCTGCTGCTGTTCCTTTTCCTCCAGCGCTACTTCGTGCAGGGCATCGCGATGACGGGACTCAAGTAGGTCAGCGGATCTCGAACGAGACCGCCTGCAGCACCTCGAGGCGTGACGACGGTCCGATGAGGAGCTCGAACTCACCCGCTTCGACGATGCGGGTGCCGGCGGCATCCACGATCGTGCACTCCGCAGCGGGCAGCTCGATCTCGACCGTCGCCTCCGCGCCGGGGGCGAGGTCGACGTGGCGGTACGCCTTGAGCTCGCGGTCGGCCCAGCTGACCGAGGTCACCGTGTCGCGGACGTAGACCTGCACGACTTCGTGCGCGGGGCGCGTGCCCGTGTTGCGCAGGGTCACGCGTGCGCGGACCGTGTCTTCGGGGGAGACCACGGGGGTCACAACCTCGGGCTGGTCGTACTCGACGGTGGTGTACGACAGTCCGTCGCCGAAGGCGAACGCGGGGTCCTGCGTGAGGTCGGCGTAGCGGTCGCCGTGCTGGCCGCGGATCTGGTTGTAGTACGTCGGCTGCTGCCCGGCGTGACGGGCGAACGAGATCGGCAGGCGGCCGGCCGGTTCGATCTCGCCGAGCAGGAGCTCCGCGATCGCGCGGCCGCCCTGCATGCCCGGGTTGGCGACCCAGACGACGGATGCCTCGCGCACCGACTCCGGCAGGATGAGCGGCTTCGACGCCAGGAGCACGACGACGAGCGGCGTGCCCGTCGCGGCCAGGGCGTCGAGGAGCGCGCGCTGGCCGCCGATGAGCTCGAGCGTGGCGGTGGATCGGCCTTCGCCGACCAGCTCGATCCGGTCGCCGACGACGGCGACGACGACGTCGGAGCGCTCGGCGAGGGCGACCGCCTCGGCGATCTCGGCCTCGTCCGGGTCGCTCGGGACGACGACGGGCGGACGCGGCTGGCCGTCGGGGAACGTCCCGGCAGGGTCGTCGGTCAAGCGGAGGATCTCAGCGCCTCGCGCGTGCTCGACCGTCGCGGCCGCGCGCTCGCGCAGTCCGTCGAGGACCGTCGTGATCTGCGCCCGCGGGTGGCCGTCCGGCATCCAGTCGACCTGTCCGGACGAGCCGGCCCAGTCCCCGAGCTGGGTCTGCGCGTCGTCGGCGAGGGGGCCGACGACGGCGATCCGGCGGGTGTCGGGGGCGAGCGGCAGGGTGCCGTCGTTGCGGAGCAGCACGAGCGAGCGGCGGGTGACCTCGAGATTGAGGTCGGCGTGAGAGCCGCGGGCGACGACCGAGGCGATGCGCTCGCGATCGGGCAGACGCGGGTTCTCGAACAGCCCGAAGCGGAACTTCAGCGACAGGATGCGGGAGACGGCCCGATCGATGTCGGCCTCGGTCAGCATCCCGCGGTCGACGGCCTCGAGCGCACCGGAGAAGAACCCGGGCGTCGTCATGATCATGTCGTTGCCGGCCTTCGCGGCGGCGGCCGCCGCGTGCACGAAGTCGGGCTGCACCTTCTGCTCCCACACCATGCGCCCGACGTTGTCCCAGTCGGTGATGAGCGTGCCGGTGTAGCCCCATTCACCGCGCAGGACGTCGCTGAGCAGCCAGTCGTTCACCGTGATCGGCACGCCGTCGGTGGTCTGGTAGCCGAGCATGAAGGTGCGGCATCCCTCCCGCGCCACGCGTTCGAACGGCGGAAGGAACCAAGAGCGCAGCTTGCGGCGCGAGATGTCGGCCTCGCTCGCGTCGCGTCCGCCCTGGGTCTCGGAGTACCCGGCGAAGTGCTTCGCCGTCGCGAGGATCGCATCGGGGTCGCCGAGGCCGTCGCCCTGATACCCGCGCACCATGGCCGAGGCGAGCTCGCCGATGAGGAACGGGTCCTCACCGAAGGTCTCGTCCACACGGCCCCAGCGCAGGTCGCGTGCGATGCAGAGGACGGGGGAGAAGGTCCAGTGGATGCCGGTGGCCGCCACCTCGGCGGCGGTCGCCTTCGCGACCTGCTCGACGAGCTCGGGGTCCCAGGTCGAGGCCATTCCGAGCTGGGTCGGGAAGATGGTCGCGCCCTCCCAGAAGGAGTGTCCGTGGATGCAGTCCTCGGCCACCAGCAGCGGGATGCGCAGGCGGGTCTGCGCGGTGAGCTCTGCGGCGCGGAGCACCTTCTCGGGGGATGTGTGCAGGATCGAGCCGGCGTGCCGCTCGTGCACGATGTGCTCGAGGTCCTCGCGGGCGTCGAACTGCATCATCTGCCCGACCTTCTCGGGCAGCGTCATGCGTCCCAGCAGATCGGCGACACGCTCCTCGACGGTCAGTGCGGGGTCGAGGTAGGGGGCGGTGGGCAGGTCGACGACGGTCATGCGGTGCTGTCCTTCGAAGTGGTGCTGTGCGGTGCGGCAGAGGCGGGCGCGCGGACGACCGTGACGGCGTCGTTGACGTTCAGCCCCTTCTTCTTCATGGCGCGGGCGCGCTCGCCGGCGGAGCGCAGACGCGGGTTCACGTACTCATCGATGCCGAAGTTGATGAGCGAGAGCGCGACGCCGATCGCGGCGATGCACAGGCCCGGAGGCAGGTACCACCACCACTGGTTCTGCCGGAACGCGCCCTGCGCGCTCGCCCAGTTCAGGATGGTGCCCCAGTTGTAGGTGTTCACAGGGATGACGCCGATGTACGAGAGCGTCGTGAGGCCGAGGATCGCCGCCGTCACGGTGCCGACGAAGCTCGCGGCGATGAGTGCCATGAGGTTCGGGAGCATCTCGACGGCGATGATGCGGCGCAGGGGCTCGCCGTTGGCGCGCGCGGCCTGGATGAAGTCGCGGTTGCGCAGCGACATCGTCTGGGCGCGCAGCACGCGGGCGCCCCACGCCCAGCCGGTAATGCCGAGCACGGCGGCGATGAGGACGAGCGGCGGCTGCTCGAACATCGCCGCCACGATGATGATGAGCGGCAGGCCCGGAATGACGAGGAAGACGTTCGTCAGGGCCGACAGACCTTCGCTCTTCCAGCCGCGGACGTAGCCCGAGACCACGCCGACCACGATCGCGATGATCGTCGCGATGATGGCGGCGAGGAAGCCGACGACGATGACCCCGCGGGTGCCGTGGATGACCTGGCTGAGGACGTCCTCGCCGATGTGGGTCGTGCCGAGCCAGTGTTCGGCGGACGGCGGCTGGAACCGGGCGGTGTTGTCGACCTGAGTCGGCGAGAACGGTGCGAGGACGTCGGCGAAGATCGCGATGAGCACGAAGAAGCCGAGGATCGCCAGACCCGTGATCGACTTCGCGTTGCGGAACATCGCGAACGCCGAGCCCAGGCGCGACCAGAAGGTGTTCGGGGTGGGCTCCTGCGTGCGCGCCATGCGGATGGTGGCGGTTGCGGTCATGGTCATGCCTCCGTCTGACGGGTGCGCGGGTCGAGGAACGCGTAGGCGATGTCGGCGAGGATGTTCGCGACGAGCACCGACAGCGTGATCACGAGGAAGACGCCCTGCATGAGCGCGTAGTCCTTCGCGTTGGTGGCGTCCAGGAGGAGCTTGCCGACGCCGGGGTAGCTGAAGACCATCTCCATGACGATCGTGCCGCCGACGATGAAGCCGATCGACAGCGCGAAGCTCTGGATCTGGGGGAGCACCGCGTTGCGTGCGGCGTAGCGCCAGAGGACGCGCGAGTTCGGCATCCCCTTGGCCTGCGCGACCGTGATGTAGTCCTCGTCGAGGACCGTCAGCATCATGTTGCGCATGCCGAGCATCCAGCCGCCGAGCGAGGCGATGATGATCGTCACCGCCGGGAGCGTGCCGTGGTGGATCACCTGGCCGATGAACTCGGGGGTGAACTCGGGTGAGACCCCGACGCCGTACGCCTTGCCGATGGGGAACCACTTCAGGTTCACCGAGAAGAGGGCGATGGCGAGGAGGCCGAGCCAGAAGTACGGGATGGTGCTGAGGAACGTCGTGATCGGGATCAGCACCTCGGAGCGGCTGCCGCGACGCCAGCCGATGATGGCGCCGCCGATCGTGCCGATGAGGAACGAGACGATCGTCGCGAACCCGACGAGGCCGACCGTCCACGGCAGCGACTGGCTGATGACCTCGGTGACGGGGCGGAGGCCGTGCAGCAGCGAGACGCCGAGATCGCCGCGGAACATGAGACCCCAGTAGTCGAGGTACTGCTGCCAGAGCGACTTGTCGGTGTCGATGCCGAGGAGGGCGCGCAGGGCGTCGGCCGCCTCGGGGGTGACGTTGCGGTTGCGGGCGAGGTACTGGTCGACCGCGTCGCCCTTCATGAACCGAGGCAGGAAGAAGTTGATCGTGATCGCGGCCCACAGTGTGAACAGGTAGAAGAGAGCGCGGCTGCCGAGGAAGCGCCACGGGATGCGGGTGCGTCCCTTGACCGTCGCGGTGGCGGTGGTGCCGACCTCGAGTGCGTCGGTCGATTCGACGGGCGGTTGCGGCTGGACGGCGGTCATCGGGCACCTCCGGGCAGTCCGGGAGCCGATGCGAAGTGGCTCTCGGGGTCGGGGGACGCAGCGCGGAGCTCCTGCGTGTACGGGTTCTGCGGGCGCAGGATGACGTCGTCGGCGGTGCCGCTCTCGACGACCCTGCCCTGGTTGAGGACGAGGATCTCGTCGCTGAAGTGACGCGCGGTCGCGAGGTCGTGAGTGATGTAGAGCACCCCGAGCCCTTCTTCGCGCTGCAGGTCGGCGAGCAGGTTCAGCACGCCCATGCGGATCGAGACGTCGAGCATCGAGACGGGCTCGTCGGCGACGAGCAGCCGGGGGCGGGATGCCAGGGCCCGGGCGATCGCGACGCGTTGCCGCTGCCCGCCGGAGAGCTCGTGCGGACGGCGGTCGATGACCGAGTCGGGGTCGAGGCGGACGCGCTCCAGGAGCCGGCGGACCTCGTCCTCGACCTCGCGCCTCGGGACCACGTTGTCCAGGCGCAGCGGGCGCTCGACGTGGTGGCGGATCGAGTGGTAGGGGTTCAGCGAGGCGAACGGGTCCTGGAAGACCATCCGCAGCTGCTGGCGGTAGGCGCGCAGGCCCTTGCCTCGGCGGGGGATGGGGGTGCCGTCGAGGCGCACCTCGCCGCTCGTCGGGGTCTCGAGCTGCGTGAGGATCTTCGCGATCGTCGACTTGCCGCTGCCGGACTGGCCGACGAGGCCGATGGTCTGTCCGGAGGTCAGGGTGAACGAGACGTCGTCGAGGGCCTTCATCTGGCCGGCGCCGCGGACGTGGTAGACCTTCGTGACGCCGTCGAATTCGAGTGTGGTCATCGGACGACGACCCCCCTTTCACCGGTCAGTCGCGGGAACGAGGACAGCAGGGTGCGCGTGTACTCGTGCTGCGGGGCGGTCCAGATGCGCTCGGCGGTGTCGATCTCGACGATCTCGCCTTCGCGCATGATGGCGATGCGGTCGCTGATCTCGAGGAGCAGCGGCAGGTCGTGGGTGATGAAGATGACGGAGAAACCGAACTCGTGGCGCAGCTGCGAGATCTGCTTGAGGATCTCGCGCTGCACGAGCACGTCGAGCGCGGTGGTCGGCTCGTCCATGACCATCAGCTGGGGGCGCAGGGCGAGCGCCATCGCGATCATGACGCGCTGACGCATGCCGCCGGAGAGTTCGTGGGGGAAGGAACGGCTGCGGGCGGCGCCGACCTTGACGATCTCGAGAAGCTCGTTCACCGCGTCACGTCGCGCGGCGCGGCTCATGTCCGGGCGGTGGACCTCGAAGACGTCGGAGAGCTGCGAGCCGATCGTGGCGACCGGGTTGAGCGCGTTCATCGCGCCCTGGAAGACCATGGAGATCTTGTCCCAGCGGAAGCGGCGCATCTCCTCCGGGTCGAGGGAGTTGACGTCGATGTCCTCGCCGGAGACGTCGCGGAACACAACGGAACCGCTCGAGATGACGGCGGGCGCCTTGAGCAGGCGCTGCACACCGTAGGCGAGGGTCGTCTTGCCGCATCCGCTCTCGCCGGCGAGCCCCAGGATCTCGCCGCGGCGCAGTTCCAGGCTGACGTTCTTGACGGCTTCGACCGGGGGGTCGACGTCGTAGACGACGGAGAAGTCGTCGACGGACAGTAACGAATCGCGCATCGGTGCGTGCTCGCTTTCGTGGAGGTGAGCAGGGGTGGCGGGGCGGATGCCGCCGGGCCAGCGGCATCCGCCCCGTCACTCGGTCGGATTACTCGGCGGGCTTCAGCTTCGTCAGGATCTGAACGATGCCGGGCTGCGTCGGGTCACCCGCGGCGTACTGGTCGTCCTCCGAGGGCCAGCCGACGTAGTTGCGCGTGTTGAACTCGCCGAGGAGCGGGTGCGCACCGAGCGGGATGGCCGGGACGTTCTCGACGAACGCCTTCTGCAGCACGGCGCTGGCGCCCGCGCGGTCCTCATCGGAGCTCGCGTTGGCGTACGTGTTCAGCGCCTCGGTCACCTTCGGGTCGTCGAAGCGGCCGAAGTTGAACGACGCCTTGTCGTCGACGATCCACTTCGGGTCCATCGTCGACGTGTACAGGCCGTACGCGTTGCCGGTGTCCTCGAGCCAGTGGATGATCGCGTCGAAGTCGCCTTCCTGGCGGGCGGCGTCCCAGCCGCCCCAGTCGGGCTGGTCGACGTTGACCTTGATGCCGAGCGCCTTGTCGAGCTCCTCGGAGATGAGGGCCTGCTCGGTGTTCCAGTCGCTCCAGCCGGCGGGGACCGAGATCGAGAACTCGACGGCCTCACCGTCGGGGTCGGTCAGCGCACCGCTGTTCCACGTGTAGCCGGCGTCCTCGAGGACTTCCTTCGCCTTGTCGACGTCGACCGAGTAGTTGTCATCCTTGTACTCGTCGATGATCTCGCTCTCGAGCACGGAGCTGAGGCCGGTCTTGTTCCAGATCGCCTCGCTCGCACCTTCGCGGGCGATGTCGACGTAGGCCTCGCGGTCGATCGTCCATGCCAGGGCCTCGCGGAGTGCGGGGTCGTTGAACGGCTTGCGCTGCAGGTTCATGAACAGCGTGCCGGCGCCGGGGGTCGGCGAGACGAGGAAGACGTTGTCCGGGTCGGCGTCGAGGTAGCTCTGCTGGATCTGCGGGATGAACGCCTGCGCCCAGTCGGCGTCGCCGGTCGCCAGCGCGGTCGTGAGGGCCGCGTTGTCGCCGTAGGAGACGTAGTTGAGCTGCGGCACGGCGAGCTCGCCACCCCAGTAGTCGGGGTTCGCGGTCAGCGAGACGGACTCGGTCGACCAGTTGGAGAGCACGTACGGTCCGGTGCCGACAGCCTTGCCCTCGTCGGTGAGGGGGTCGGTGTTGGGGTCGGCGATGTCCTTCCAGATGTGCTCCGGCACGATCGGGGTGTGCAGGACGCGGCCCTGGGCGGTGAACTTCGAGGAGCCGAAGCTGATCACGACGGTGTCGCCGTCGGCCTTGACGTCCGTGACGCCCAGAGCGCCGGTGTCGGTGAGCTTGCCGCTGAGGTACTGGTTGAAGGTGAACACGATGTCGTCGGCGGTGAAGTCCTCACCGTCGCTCCAGGTCACGCCGCTGCGGGGCGTGACGGTGAGCTCGGTGTAGTCGTCGTTCCACTCGACCGTTTCGGCGAGCCACGGGGTGGTGCCGAGGTCGCCGGTCGGGTTGACGAGGGCGAGGGGTTCGAAGATGACCTTGCCGTAGCCGTACTTGTTGGCGGACGAGTCGCCGAGGTACGGGTTGTGCGACTCGGTCGTGATGGCGCCGTCGGGCTTGGCGATCGTGAGGGCGGCTCCCGTGCCGTTGCCCCCGGAGTTGTTGCTGGTGTTTCCACCACCGGCGGCGCAGCCGGTGAGGATGAGTGCCGCGG
Organism: Microbacterium oleivorans; assembly: GCF_023715745.1. GTDB lineage: Bacteria > Actinomycetota > Actinomycetes > Actinomycetales > Microbacteriaceae > Microbacterium > Microbacterium oleivorans_D. The sequence continues at coordinate 89,752 of NZ_JAMBOV010000005.1, forward strand.
TGAGACCGGCGGCGGCGAGGGAGGTCTTCAGCCTCATTGCTTCTCCTTCATCAGTGGGTCCCGGCGCCGCGTTCAGACCTCCGAAGGAGTGCCACTCGGCGCTGAGTGTGATTGCATGGATTAACTTACGATCTAGTAAGTAAGTTTTCAAGCGCGGTTATCGAAGCGTTGTCGAAGCCCTGCGTACAATCTGCTCCAGCGCCGAGGAAGAGGTGGAACATGGTCGACGTCCGTCGCCAGCCGCGGTCGCGGCCTGAGACGATCGCGCGCCGGCGCGTGATCCTGGATGCCGCGCTCGACATCTTCGGCGCCAAGGGTTACTCCGGGGGCACCCTGCAGGACATCGCCGACCAGGTCGGCATGACGCACGCCGGCATCCTCCACCATTTCGGGTCGAAGGATCAGCTGCTGCTCGAGGTGTTGACTCGCCGCGATGAGACGGACGTCGCAGACCTCGAGGATCAGCACATCCCGGGCGGGATCGACCTGTTCCGGCACCTCGTGCGGACGGCGTTCGCGAACGCGCGGCGAGCGGGGATCGTGCAGGCGTTCGCGGTCCTCTCGGCGGAGTCGGTGACGGACGATCACCCGGGGCGCGCATACTTCGAGGAGCGCTATCGCAACCTGCGCCTCGAGGTCGCGACGGCGTTCGAGCGCGTGTGCGCGGAGCGGGGGATCACCTCTCCGGGCGCGATCGCCGACGGCGCAGCCGCCATCCTCGCGGTGATGGACGGCCTGCAGGTGCAGTGGCTGCTCGATCCGACCGCGATCGACCTGGGTCGCTCGTCGGAGTTCGCGATCGAGGCGATCGTCGCGGCAGTGCTCGAACCACGTGGATCGGTGCTCGCGGGCGAATAGATTCTCGGCACGATGTCGATTTCCTCACCGCCCGTTCGACGCGATAGTGAGAGGGACGAGATCGCGTCCCCCGAACTCAGGAGAAGACGATGAAGCACATGCTGATCATGCGGGCCACCCAGGCAGCCGTGGAGAACTACGAGAACATGGATTTCGAGGCGGTCATCAACGCCATGGGCGCCTACAACGAGGCGATGATGAAGGCGGGCGTCCTCGTCGCCGGCGAGGGGCTCGCGCCCGAGGCCGGGTATGTCGTGGACTTCTCCGGCGAGACGCCGGTCGTGAGCGATGGCCCCTACGGCGAGATCCACGAGCTGTTCAACGGGTTCTGGATCCTGCAGACGGCGACCGCCGAAGAGGCGATCGAGTGGGCGAAGCGGGCGCCGCTGACGCCGGGCAACAAGCTCGAGGTGCGTCGCGTGACCGACGAGTCGGACTTCGCGGACTACGCGGACAACGAGTACATCCAGAAGGAGAAGGGCTGGCGCGGCGAGCAGGCCGAGAACGCGAGCGCCTGACCCGATCATGAGCGACGCTCGGCGTGAGGTCGAGGCCGTCTGGCGCATCGAAGGCGCCCGGATCGTGGCATCCGTCGCCAAGATGACGGGCGACCTCGGCCTCGCCGAGGACGTCGCTCAAGAGGCTCTGGTCGAGGCGTTGGGTGCGTGGTCGCGCGACGGCGTGCCGGCGAATCCGGGGGCCTGGTTGACGACGGTCGCCAAGCGGCGGGTGGTGGATGTGTGGCGTCGCCGATCCACGCTCGACGAGCGATACGCCGGGATCGCGCGGGGCTTGGACGAGGCGATGGATGCCGAGTGGGAGCCCATCGACGACGACATGCTGCGGCTCGTGTTCACCGCGTGCCATCCCGCGTTGTCTCGGGAATCGCAGGTCGCGCTGACACTACGCGTGGTGGCGGGGCTGACGACCGAGGAGATCGCACGGATGCTGCTGACCTCGGTGCCGACGGTGCAGGCGAGGATCACGCGCGCGAAGAAGACGCTGGCGGCGGCGGGGGTGCCTTTCGAGACACCCGACCCGTCGGAGTGGACGGCGCGTCTGGGTGCCGTTCTCGGTGTGATCTACCTGGTCTTCACGGAGGGGTATGCGGCGACGGGGGGTGACCGCTGGGTGCGTCCAGATCTGGCCGACGAGGCGATCCGCCTCGGGCGTGTGGTGTCGGGGTTGTTGCCGCGCGAGCCTGAGGCGCTTGCGCTGCTGGCGCTCATGGAGTTCCAGCGCTCGCGGTTCGCCGCGCGTGAGACGGCGTCAGGCGGCGCAGTGCTGCTGGCGGACCAGGATCGGTCGCGATGGGATCGGGGGCAGATCGCTCGGGCGGCGGATGCATTGCGACGAGCGGATGCCGCGGCCGCGGCGCGCGGGGCCGGTCGGGGGCCGTACGCACTGCAGGCCGAGATCGCGCGATGTCATGCGCTCGCGCCGAGCGTTGCGGAGACCGACTGGGGACGGATCGTGCTGCTCTACGAGATCCTGGGGCGGGTCGCGCCGAGCCCGATGGTCGAGTTGAATCGCGCGGCGGCGGTGTCGATGGCGGTCGGTCCGGCAGAGGCGCTGGCGATCGTCGAGGAGGTGGAGCGTTCGGGCGCGTTGCGTGGTTCGCACGTGATCCCGAGCGTGCGGGGCGAGTTGCTGGCACGGCTTGGGCGGGCGGCGGAGGCACGCGCCGAGCTGCTAGCGGCCGCGGAGCTGACCGCGAACACGGTTCAGCAGGGGGTCTTGCGCGACAAGGCGGCGAGCCTGGAGGCGGGGGCGTAGTCGGGGTGGCGAGAGGTCGGCGGCCGCGCTGTGCCAGTCGGATCCGCGACGGACGACGGTCGTAGTGCGTTACGTCTGCCGCCTGGCTCGCAGTGCATGCTCTGCCGCGTCCACGTAGGTGGTGAAAAGGTTCGTCACGTCGCGGAGGCGCGCGGCGGCGCTCGGGCCGTCCGATACACGCTCGGCGGCTTCGAGTGTGCGGATGAAGGTACGGGTGCGCTCGTGGCTGGCGGCGAGAAGCTGCTCGAACCCGCCGGCAGCCTCGATGAGCAGCCTCCTGCTGCCCGGCTGTGGGAGTGTCCTCGCCAACCCCCAGGACACGAGTTCCCGGACAGCGGCGCTGACGGCACCTGAACTCAGGGAGAGGGCTTCGCGCAGCTGCTCCGAACTCGACGCCTCTTCTCGCAGAAGAAGATAGCCGTACACGCGTCCGGTAGACCGAGAGAGATGCCAGGTCGCCAGGATGTCTCCCATGGCGTTGATGAACTGATGCTGGTCGCTCGACATCACGATCGCCTGTCCGTGTCCGCGCTCGTCCATTCCTCGAGAATGTCGAGCAGAGCACGTGTGCTCTGTTCCGGCGCGTCCCATGTCACGATGTGCCCAGCCCCCGGGATCACATGCTCGGCTACGCCTTCAAAGGCGGCCCATCGAGGCATTGCGCTCGCGATGTTTCCCGTGCGGTCATCAGCACCACGGATGAGGGCCAGCAACACGTCGGCGCGAGTCTGAACGTCGGGATCGACGAATGACACCGTTGCTTTCCACACGTCCAAGAATCTCGATTTCGGCATCCGTGCGAACAGCGCCTCTGCCCAGGCAACAGCCTCCGGCGTCACTGCCGAGGCCCGAGCCATCAGACTCGGCAACTGCCGGGCCGGAACCAGCGACAGAGCCGGCGCGGCGAGACGGAGCGCGGCGCGCTCGACCATCGAGAGCGGGCCGACGTTCCACGTGGAATCGATGACGATGATGCCTCGAACTCGGTCGGGATGCTCACGCGCGAAAGCCTGCACGAGATTTCCGCCGAGCGAGTGACCGACGAGCACGGCCCGCTCCGCTCGGCACTCGACGAGCAGAGCGTCCAGGTCGTCAAGCGCGTCTCGCGCCACGAAACGGGCTCCGTCAGCGAGCACTGCCCGTGCGCGCGCATATCCCAGACGATCACACGAAAGCCATGGTCGATGAGAGCGGCAGCCTGCACCTCGAACATCGAGTGATCGAGGCCCGCACCATGAGTCAGGACCACCGGAACCCCACGATCGCCCGAGTCCGCATACGCGATGACGGAACTCGGACGAATCATGCGTCCTCTCAATTTCACCATTCTCTGAGAATAGTGCATGGTTCACCTCGGCTCGGCAGTCCCCGGGAGGGCAGAGCGAGGCGGGGAAGCCAGACTCGCCTCAGAAGGGCGCGGGTCCTGCGGGCGCGGTCGGTGCCGGCGGTGGCGGTGGTGCGGCAGGGCTGAAGGCGACGGCCGGTGTGGGTGCGTCTTCTCTGTAGGTTCTGCCGAGGGGTGAGGTCCATTCGAGGACGCCACCCGTGAGTTGTCGGACTGTCCAGGCGGTGAACTGCTTCATCGAGTGGTGCCGTTGGCACAGGTGCGCGAGATTCGAAAGTTCGGTTCGTCCGCCGAGGGCGTGGTCGTGGGTGTGGTCGATCTCGCAGCGGATCGCGGCGGTGCGGCATCCGGGGAACCGGCAGTGCTGGTCGCGGGCCTGCAGGAACCGTCGCATCCCCGACGGGACTCGGTATGAGTCGGTGGCGATCGTGATCCCGGTGGTGGGGTCGTGGAAGAGGCGCTCCCACATCCCGGTGCCACCGGCAAGGGTGCGGGCGGTCGCCGGGTCGATGGGGGAGCGGCCGGCGAGGTCACAGGGTCCGTCGTCGTCTCCCGTGAGTGTCGCGGCCGGGACGAGGATCTGCACGCGTGCGCGGATCGCGCCCAGCGGTCCCGCGGTGGTGTCACGTGTGTCGTCGAGCGCCGGAGTCCCGGAGAGGACGAGGTCGGCGAACACGTCGGCGCGGACCTGATCCGTCGAACGGGTGTCGGTCGCGATCACGGCGACATCGGCGTTCCCGGCGCGCGCGACAGCGCGTTCGTCGCGCGTGTCGATGATCGCCCGCGCTTGCTGCGTCAGCCGGTCATGGATCCCCTCGGCGATCACCGTCGGCAGGTTCGCGATCAGGTCGCTCATCCCGTCCCGTCCCGGAACCAGTCGCACGCAGCGCCCGGCGGCGGCTTCCTCGTGCCGTTCCGCGAACGAGCGCGGGTGCATCCGGTGCGCGAGGATCTCCAGCTCGCCGCGCACCCGGTTGGGGGTGTCCTGTTCGCACCGGGTGATCGCGACAGCTTCGAACTCCGCCCACATCTCCGCCGGCAGCGCCATCCCGGTCTCGACGATCAGGAACGCGTGCCCGCGCACGATCCGGCCCTGCTCCCACGCCTCGACCGTCGCGGGGAACCCTTCGATCAGCGTCCGCGCTTCGCCGATGCGTCGTTGCACGGTCCGGTCGGTGACACGCATCACCCCACCGACCTCCGCCGCGATCGACCGCAAGGCCATGTCATGCACCTGCACGCGCGCGTTGCGCTGGGCGGTCTGCGCCTCCGCCAACCGCCCTGCCGCGGCCAAGGCGCGCAGCTCGCGGATCTGCACCCGAGCCAACTCGATAGCCAGATCTCCCACGTCCGCGACGATGCCCGCCAACGCGGCGAGATAGTCCTCGCCACCGGGGGTTTCCGTCCTGTCCGTCATACCTGCACTCTGCCACCGACCACCGACATCGACGCCTGGAAAACCGGTCGAGAACACCCGTTATGCCGACCCTCAAGATGAGAATCCGCTCATCCGTTCGGCGAGCCTCCGGCCTATTTCACCTCGCCGTCGCTCACGTCGACGATCGGGGTGTCCGGCGCATCCTTCGCCGGACCGATTCCCACCGGGAGTCCGGCTTCGGGATGGTGCAAGTCGAATGCCGGCCGCTCGCTGCGGATGCGCGGAATGTGCGTGAAGTTGTGCCGCGGCGGCGGGCAACTGGTGGCCCATTCGAGGGAGGCACCGTAACCCCACGGGTCATCGACGGTGATCCTCGGTGCTCTCCGCGCCGTGACCCAGACGTTCAGGAGGAACGGGATCATCGATGCCGCGAGGATCATCGAGCCGACGGTGGACAGCTGGTTCTGCCACGTGAAGGCGTCCTGGCTGGCGTAGTCGGCGTAGCGTCGCGGCATCCCGTCGGCACCCAGCCAGTGGTGGATGAGGAATGTCGTGTGGAAGCCGATGAACAGCAACCAGAAGTGCATGAGACCGAGTCGCTCGTTCAGCATCCTGCCGGTCCATTTCGGCCACCAGAAGTAGAAGCCGGCGAACATCGCGAAGACGACCGTGCCGAACACCACGTAGTGGAAATGGGCGACCACGAAGTACGAGTCGTGCACGTGGAAGTCCAGTGGTGGAGAGGCGAGGATGATGCCGGTCAACCCGCCGAAGACGAAGGTGACCAGGAACCCGAGCGCGAAGGCCATCGGCGTCTCGAACGTGATCGAGCCCCGCCACATCGTGCCGATCCAGTTGAAGATTTTCACGCCCGTCGGAACCGCGATGAGCATCGTCAGCAGCGCGAAGAAGGGCAGCAGGACCGCTCCGGTCGCATACATGTGGTGCGCCCACACCGAGACCGACAGTGCGGCGATGGCGATGGTCGCGTAAACGAGTGTCTTGTAGCCGAAGATCGGCTTGCGACTGAAGACCGGGATCACCTCCGAGATGATCCCGAAGAACGGCAGTGCGATGACGTACACCTCGGGGTGGCCGAAGAACCAGAACAGGTGCTGCCACAGCAGCACGCCGCCGTTCGCCTGGTCGAAGATGTGAGCGCCGAGGATGCGGTCCGCCGCCGCCGCGAAGAGCGCGGCCGCCAGCACCGGGAAGGCCATCAGGATCAGGATGCTGGTGATGAGGCTGTTCCAAGTGAAGATCGGCATCCGCCACATCGTCATGCCCGGTGCGCGCATCGTCATGATCGTCGTGAGGAAGTTCACTGCGCCGAGAATGGTGCCGAATCCGCTCATGCCGAGGCCGAGCATCCACAGGTCGCCGGCGGCACTGGGTGTGAAATCGTCGTTGGCGAGAGGCTGGTAAGCCGTCCACCCGAATCCGGCCGCGCCCTCGGGGGTGAGGTAGCCGCCGACGGCGATGAGGGAACCGAAGAGGAAGAGCCAGAACGAGAACGCGTTCAGCCGAGGGAAGGCGACATCCGGAGCCCCGATCTGCAGGGGGACCAGCGTGTTCGCGAAGCCGGCGAACAGCGGCGTCGCGAACATCAGAAGCATGATCGTGCCGTGCATCGTGAACAGCTGGTTGTACTGCTCCTTGGTCGGCACCACTTGCATCCCCGGCTCGAACAGCTCGGTACGGATGATGAGAGCCAGGACCCCGCCGAACAGGAAGAACATCATCGACGCGATGATGTACATGTAGCCGATCGTCTTGTGATCGGTGGAGGTGATCCACCGCACGACCGTGTTGCCTTTCGGGCTGTCGGGGACCTGCTGGGTCGCCTGTCTGGGTGACGTGGTCGTCATGGTGCTGTGGTCCTCCGCTCGGCGCTCTGCGGGCGCCCACGGAGCGTGGGCCTGCGACCCTGCATCCCACCCGGGGGTTGACATCGGCACACAAACAGGGGCGACGGCTCGCGGTCCCAGCGATGCCTCTCCTTCTGGGGTCCGCTGACTCGGAAAGTCAATCCCCCTGGAGGGAGTCGCTGGTGCCACCGACTCTTGCCGGGACAGGAGGCCATGATGGTCGCAGCAGGAGGCCCACGCACCCCTTCGCAGGTCACGACGACCTCCGGGCCGGGGGCGTCTCAGAAGTCCACCGCGCGGACGCTCGGCGTGGAGGAGGAGTTCCTCGTCGTCGACGGTCGGACGTTGCGACCCGCCCCGCGGGCTGACGACGTGTTGAAGGTGCTCGCGGAGGCTGCTGACGAGGGCGGCTGCCCGGCCCTCGGCTCCATCGCCTTCCACGCGGAGATGAAGCGCGAGCAGATCGAAGTCGTCAGCCCGCCGGTGCGTACGCGCAGCGAACTCGCCGCGGTCATCGGTGAAGGCCGGCGCCGTGTCGATCGGGCTGCGATGTCGGTGGGTGCTCGCGCGGTGCCGCTGGCGACGGCACCGCATGCGTGCGATTCGCAGGTCTCCGACTCGCCGCGCTACACCGAGATGGCAGCGCGGTTCTCGGCCACCGCGCGGGAGCAGCTCACGTGCGGCATGCATGTACACGTCGCGGTGGACTCGCCCGAGGAAGGCGTCGGCGTGCTCGACCGGATCCGGCCGTGGCTGCCGGTCATCCTTGCTCTCAGCGCCAACTCGCCATTCTGGCGGGGAACCGACACGGGGTACGCGAGCTACCGCTACCAGGCGTGGATGCGGTGGCCGACGGCGGGCCCGACCGATCTCTTCGGCTCACTGGACGCGTACCGACGCGAGGTTGCGGCGATGCTCAAGGCCGGCGTGTGCCTCGACGAGGGGATGATCTACTTCGATGCGAGGCTCTCGACCCACGCTCCGACCGTCGAAGTGCGGATCGCCGACGTCTGCCTCCGAGCCGACGATGCCGTGACGCTGCCCCTGCTTGTTCGGGCGCTGGTCGATCGGGCTGCTGCCGACTGGCGAGCCGGGATCGCGCCGCCGGCATGGCCGACGACCATCCTCCGGCTGGCGAGCTGGCGAGCGAGCAAAGACGGCCTCGATGGAGAGCTCATGCACCCCGAGCTGACGGACCTCGTCCCCGCTGACATCGCCGTCCAAGCTCTGTTGGACCACGTCCGCGGGCACTACTTCTCCGTCGTGGAATGCGACCAGGTCGAGGCGGGCGTTGCATCGATCGTCGAGAAGGGGGTCGGGGCCGCGATCCAGCGGGACGCGATGCGCGTCACCGGCACGGCCTCCGCCGCATTGTGGGAGGCGCTCCGCTTCGGTATGGATACGTCGCCGGCGCAATGAGCGGCGCGAGGCCCTTCTGAAGGCGGATCACGACTAACCCGCTCGCCGCGACGACGCAACCCTTCCTTCGATCCCTTCGTGCCCGCCTACCGTGGCTCGCAACGACCTGGAGCGGAGTGAGTGATGAGGACCTACGACTATCTGATCGTCGGCGGCGGAATGGTGGCGGATGCGGCGGCGCGCGGCATCCGGGAACTGGATCCCGACGGCACGATCGGCATCCTCAGTGCGGACATCGACCCGCCGTACACTCGGCCTGCTCTGTCGAAGAAGCTCTGGACCGACCCGGACTTCACGTGGGACCAGGTGCCGCTCGGCACGGAGGAGGCGACCGGCGCCGAATTGCGACTCGAGACGCTCGTCACTGCCATCGACCGTGAGGCGCAGACCGTGTCGATCGGCGACGGGCATGAGCTCGGCTACCGGCGCCTCCTGCTCGCGACGGGCTCGAAGCCGCGCGAGATCCCCGCGCCCGAGGACGACCGGGTGCTCTTCTTCCGGTCGGCGGACGACTACCGCCGGCTGCGGGAGCTTTCCGCGCAGGGAGGTCGCGCGGTCGTCGTCGGCGGCGGCTACATCGGCGCCGAGCTCGCGGCGGCACTCGTGCAGAACGGCCTGGAGACCGAGCTGCTCTTCCCCTCCGAGGTCCTCGGCGACGGCACATTCCCGCCCGAACTGGCGCAGCGGTACGAGCGGCTGTTCCGCGACGGCGGGGTCGAACTGCTCCCGAATTCCCGCGTCGAGGAGGTCCGCACCGAGGGCAACCGCCTGCACGTCGTCCTCGAGGGCGGGGACGAGCGTCCCGCCGACATCGTCGTCCTGGGGCTCGGCGTCGACCCGGTGACAAACCTCGCTGAGCAGGCAGGTCTCGAGGTCGACGAGGGGGTCGTCGTCGACGAACACCTCGTCACGAGCGACGATGCGATCTGGGCGGCCGGCGACATCGCGTCCTACCCCGACCCGATCCTCGGACGCACCCGCGTCGAGCACGTCGACAACGCCAACGAGATGGGCGCCGCCGTCGGTCGGTCGATGGCGGGTGAACGGCTGCCGTACACGCACACGCCGTACTTCTACTCCGCCGTCTTCGGCGTCCGGTGGGAAGCGGTGGGCAGCCTCGATCCCGAGAAGGATCCGCTCGTCGTGGACCTCGACGATGACCGCACGGTCGTCTACTACCGCGACGATTCGGGTGCCCCCGTCGGCGTGCTCCTCTGGAACGTCGAGGACGCCCGCGATCTCGCTCGTGCGGTGCTGGTCGACGGCGAGACGGATGCCGAGGTGCTGCGCACCCGCATCGGCTGAGCGCGCGCGGGTGGCTCTCGTCGCTCCGATCATGATGTGGTCGCCCTCGCGCACGGCCTGTGTGGGGTCAGCCGAGAAGCAGTCAGGTCCATCAATTGCATGGAGCGGATGCCGGCTGTCGTCGATCCGATCGCATCACCGCGACGAATCATCATCGTGAAAGGAATCGGGCGCCGAGAGGTGATGTCGACGACGCGAACGCGGTTGACGACGGATGCCGAGGCTATAGGCCTCCGGACGGTCCGCGTCGCCACGGTGATCGGCGTCGTCTCAGTGCGCGTCGGCGTTCGACGTGGACCGGTCGCCACGGTGTTCCTGCACGGCGCCGCGGGGTCCTGGACGACATGGACGCCTCTCCTGAGGGAAGCCGCGCACATCGGGGCGCCCGTGCCGAACGTCGTCGCGCTCGATCTCCCGGGCTGGGGCGAGAGCGAGCTGCCGCGCGAGGGAATCGACATCGCACGCACGACCACGGCCATCATCGAGGTCGTCCGCCAGCTGGGATATCGCCGCGCGATCGTCGTCGGACATTCCCTGGGTGGTGCCCTGGCCTTGGACGTCGCCGCCCGTGCCCCCGAGCTGACGGACGCGGTGATCCTCGTGTCCCCGTCGGGCGCGGCCGTGTTCGATGCCGTCCGGCGACCGATCCGTGGCGGGCTGCGCCTGCCCTGGTTCGCGGGAATGCTCCTCGCGATGCGGTTCCTCCGCAGCCTGCGGGGCGCGGCGACCGGCTTCCTACGCCGCCTCGAGCGTGCGGAAGCGCTCCGCGCCCTGAGCTCGCCCCTCTTCGCAGCGCCTCGGGAGATCGACCCGACCGTCGTTCGTTCGCTCGCGGAAGAGATCCGTCCCGCGGCGTTCGTCGCCGCCGCGCACGCAGCCGCCGCCTACGACGAGTCGTCGTGGCGCGGCATCCGCTGTCCGGTCAGGGCTGTTCGCGGCGATCGCGATGTCTTCGTGGGCGCCGGCGACGATGCGGCGCTGTCGGCGCTGATCGCGGACTTCAGCGAGACGACCCTGCCGGGCGTCGGGCACTTCGCCGCGATCGAGAGGCCCGCGGCGGTGATCGCGCTTGTGCGTTGCGCCATCGATTCTCCAGTCGACCCCGTGACGCGCGCTGCTTGACCTGGCCCCAGGGGCATGGTCGAGGCTGAGCACGTGACCGAACATGACGAGTGGATGACCGCCGGACGATTCGGCGCGGAGACGCTGCTGACGGCGAAAGCGCTGCGCATCTACGCGGAGCGCGGGCTGCTGCAGCCGCGACGCATCGATGAGAGCACCGGCTACCGCTACTACTCGACCGATCAGGTGCCGACCGGGTGGCTGATCGCTCTGCTCCGCTCAGCCGATCTGTCGCTCGATCGGATCGCGGCGATCATCGCGGCCGCCGAAGCCGATCCCGCCGCTGCGGTCACCCTGCTGGACGACGCGGTCGACGCGATGCATCGCCGCAACGAGTCCAACGCCGTCGTGCTCGCTCGAGCGCGGCTGCATCTCACGAAGGAGAACCCCATGTCCACTGTCGAGACCGCGATCGAAGCCGACCGCCCCGTGCTCAGCGTGATGCGTCGGATGGCGCCGCACGAGATGGACGAGGTCATTCACGCCGAGGTCGGCCGTCTGCGCGACCTCGCCGCGCGCAACGGTTTGCGCCCGACCGGCGACGCGTTCGGCGTGTTCCACGCCCCGGTGACCGACGACTCCGACGGTCCGCTCGAGATCGTCCTTCCGGTCGACGGGCTCATCGACGAAGCAGACGGCGTGCGCAGCTACCGGATGACCGGAGGTCGGGTCGCGCTCCGACACGCGGAAGGGCGCGAGACCTTCTTCCCCGAGATCCTCGCGCTCTACGATGAGGTGCATGCGTGGATCACGGATGCCGGGGCGACCCCGGTCGGCCCGCCGCGGGAGATCTGGCACAACTCACCCCGCGACGACGAGCCCCTGCGACTCACCGTCGCCTGGCCGTTCGCGGGCGGAAGCGCCTGACCCGGGGATCCGCCGTCAGAGCCGCCGGACCATCGCGACGACCCGCTGTGTCGCGACGAATCCGACGCTGTCGTACAGCCGGTTGGCGCCGGTGGGGGAGTCGGTGTCGACGTCGAGTACGGCGCGTTCGAGCCCCTCGGCCTTGATCGCCTCGAGCGCCGCCGCGATGACGAGCGGCGCGAGTCCCTGCTTGCGGTGAGATCGGATCACGCCGATCAGGTCGATGTAGGCGTGGGATGCCCCGAGCGTCGCGAAGTCCTCCTCGTTCACCGAGGCGAGGCAGAACGCGACGATCTGCCCGTCGTCGGTGACGGCCATTCGTGACAGGTCGGGGCGGAAGAACTCGCCTCCGACGAACTGCTGCCAACGCTCCTCGTTCGAGGGGAGGCTTCCCCAGTGATCGCGGAACGCGTCGTTGCGCGCGGCGAGGGCGTCGGCATCCCGAGTCCGGTCGTACGGCACGACCGAGATCCCGTCGGGGGTGTCGAGCGTGTCCACGGGCTGAGCGAGGTTTCGTTCCATCGTCGAGAACCACCGCTCGGCGGTGTACCCCTGGGCCGCGAAGATGGCCGCGTGGTCGGTGTTGGGCTCCTCGACGTAGGCCTTGATCCGCCCCTCCGATCCGCCGTTCTCGAGCGACTGCGCCGATCGTGCGACCTGCTGCACCGCGCGAGCGTCGAGCCAGCGCAGCAGCGCGGTGCCGATGCCGCGCCGCCGCCAATCCGGGTGCACCGCTCCGCTGAGGTCGACCGACAGCATCCCGCCCGCGCGCGAGGGGTGGAGGGCGCTGACACCGGTGGCGACGATCTCGCCCTCGGCGGTGACGGCGACCAGGGTGTCGCGGGCGGGGGCGATGTGGCTGGACTCGAAGGTCTCGGCGACGTCTTGCCGCGGCGTGGTCCAGGTGGGGTGGTCGACCGCGTCGGCCGCGCTGACCACGGCGTGGATCGCATCGATGTCGGCGGAGGTCGCCGAGCGCCAGGTCTCGATCGCCGGATGCGAGGGCAGCTGAGGCTCAGGGGTCTTCTCGAGCCGATCGGCGAGGTGCAGGGGACTCACCGGGCCGACACTACTCGACGCCGTCGTTGGCTCGACCGCGCGCGCCGACGTCGGTACAACGCCGTTGTCCTGGCGCCGTCCGCCCCCTAGTGTCCGGTCATGGGGACAGACACACGTGCCGCGCTCGAGAAGCGCCTGCAACAACTCATCGACGGCGAGATCGCCACGGCGCCGGGGGACTGAAATGGCCGATCGGACATCGGGGGAGTCTCACGCGACCCCCTCACCCCGGGTGGTGGGCACCGTCCTGATCGTCGCGAGTGTTGCGGGCGCGGTGGCGGCCGGTGGCTTCATGCCCACACCGCTGTGGTCGATCCCTTCCCCGCTGGCGCTGACGCTCTGCACGATAGGGATGGGTCTCGGCGTGCTGTGGACGCTGCGCTCTTCGTGGTCGGAGAAGTGGTGGGAGCGGCGATACAGCGACATACCGGCTGGACGGCGCGCACGTCGCGCATTCCGGAACGCCGGAATCCTGATGCTCGCACCGCTGCCGATCGCTGTCGCCGCGCTCACCTGGGTCATCAGCGAAGGTGACGTCGAATGGTCGAGGGTCCTGTATTGGGGCTTCTTGGTGAGTGCCTACGGTGCCAGCGGGGTGCAGCTCATTCGGATGTCGCGCGGCGCCCGCAGCTCTCCGGGAATGCGGGCATCAGAGCGCCCCGACGGACGAGAGGATGCAGGGCCGGGGTGGCATCCGCTCGGAGGTCCGCTCGGCAGCACCATGCTCGGCGCATCCCTTGCTCCGTATGGGTTGTTGGTGCTCGGTGCCACGAGCCAGCTCTACCTCACCTTCGACGACGGATCAGAGGGCGCCGTGGTCGGATTTGCCTTCATCGCGGTTGCCGCGATCGTCGCGTTCATCCTTTTCCGCCGTTTCGACCGACAGGCGGAGGTTGACGTCGACGCCGGGCTCATCCGTCTCGGTTCGACGACTGTGCACTGGAATGAGATCGTGCGCGCCGAGCTCATGGCGCAGCCCTGGTGGACGGGGTCGCCGCGGACCCTGATCCTGGTGCTCGGCGACGCCGCGAAGGCCCGGGGCCGGATCGTCCTCCGTCGGCGCGAAGCCCTCGAGCTCAGCGGTGACGAGACCGACGTGCTCGAGCGCATCATCGAGGCATCCCGCATCGAGCTGCCGCGCGACAAGGACGATCCCCGCGGCAGGTTCTCGCGTCAGCTGTACCCCAACGCGTTGACGAAGGAGCAGGCCGCTGCGCTCGTCGCTGATCCGCCCACCATGGACGAGGACCTCCCCGTCGGCGCACCGACCTGAGCGCACGCGCCAACGCATGCGGCATCCGCCCCATATCCGCAAGAGCAGGTTTTCGACCGCCGCACCCGGCAGAGTGAGACGCATCAGCTCGCCTGCGCGCCGCCTCCTCGGTTCATCCGATCGCGTGTTCGCTCCGAACACCTACAGAAGGGATGACATGAGCACTCACACCAGCGGTAAGCGGTTCACTCTCTGGGCCGCTCTCTCGGGTCTCGTCGCGGGCGCGGTGTTCCTCGCCATCGCCGAACTCGCGGCCCTCTTGTTCTCGAGCACGGCCAGTCCGATCCTCGCCGTGGGTTCGTTCGTCGTCGACATCGTGCCGCGGCCCCTCAAGGAGTTCGCCATCACGACCTTCGGCGAGTACGACAAGATCGCTCTGCTCGCGGGGCTCGGCCTCGCGGTCGCGATCGCGTCGGCCATCGCCGGCATCCTCGAGTACGTGCGACCGCCCGTCGGCGTGATCGCGCTCTTCGTGGCGGGGATCCTGTCGGGCGCGGCGATCGTCACCCGTGCCGACGCCACGCCGCTGGCGTTCCTTCCCCCCACGCTCGGCACGCTCGGGTCCGCCGCGATCTTGTTCCTGCTCGGACGGTGGCTGCGCGGCTGGCGAGACGACGCCCGCACCGATGAGGCACAGGGCCTCGACCGCCGACGCTTCCTTCTGACGACCGCCATCGCCGGGGCATCCGCTGTCGTCGTCGGCGTCACCGCCCGCGCCGTGAGCGCGGCCACCGCGTCGGCCGAGGCCATCCGCCGCGCCGTGAAGCTCCCCGCGCCGAAGACGAAGATCGACATCCCCGCGGGTGCCGAGCTCGACGTGAAGGGCATCAGCCCACTGATCACCCCTAACGCGGACTTCTACCGCGTCGACACGGCGCTCACCGTGCCCACGGTCGACCCCTCGACGTGGCGGCTCGTCATCGACGGCATGGTCGACCAGCGCGTCGAGCTGACCTTCCAGGACCTGCTCGACATGGGCCTCGACGAGTACGCGATCACGCTCACGTGCGTCTCGAACGAGGTCGGCGGCGGGCTCGTCGGCAACGCCATCTGGCAGGGCGTACCACTGCGTGAGGTGCTCAAGATGGCGGGTCCGAAGGCGGACGCCGACATGATCCTCTCCCGCAGCGTCGACGGATACACGGCCAGCACCCCGCTGTCCGCCGGGACCGACGAGAACATCGACGCGATCCTGGCGGTCGCGATGAACGGCGAGCCGCTGCCGCCCGAGCACGGCTTCCCTGTGCGGATGGTCATCCCGGGTCTCTACGGGTACGTCTCTGCCACGAAGTGGGTCACCGAACTGAAGATCACGACCTTCGCCGCGGATGAGGCGTACTGGACCCCGCGCGGATACTCCGCCGAGGCGCCCATCAAGTTCTCGTCCCGTCTCGACACCCCCAAGAGCGGCACGCCCGTCGCGGCCGGAAAGGTGCCCCTCGCCGGCGTCGCGTGGGCGCAGACAGTGGGCATCGAGCGCGTCGAGGTCAGTATCGACGACGGCGACTGGCAGTCGGCGAAGCTGTCGACGCCCATCAACGAGGACACCTGGGTGCAGTGGGTCCTCGAGTGGGATGCCACGCCCGGGCCGCACTACGTGGCGGTGCGCGCGGTCAACAAGGACGGCGACACCCAGATCGAGGATCGTGCACCGATCGCGCCCGACGGATCGACCGGCTGGCAGCGGTCGCTCATCACCGTCTCGTCGTGACCGCGCGGCCGTCTAGGGTGAGCCTGTGACCCCCGTGCGCGCCTTCGTCATCACCGTCTCCGACCGCTCGGCGGCGGGGGAGCGGGAGGACCGCGGCGGCCCCGCTGCCGTCTCGCTCCTCGACGCAGCGGGCATCGCGATCGCAGGCACCGCCGTCGTCCCCGACGGAGCGGATGCCGTGGCTCGGGCCCTCCGCGATGCGCTCGACTCCGGCGCTCGGCTGATCGTCACGACCGGCGGCACCGGTGTCGGACCGCGCGATCAGACCCCCGAGGGCACGCAGCGCGTCGTGACGCGACAGCTCCCCGGTATTGCCGAGGAGCTCCGCCGCGTCGGCCTCGCCGACACCCCCATGTCCGTCCTCTCGAGGGGAATCGCGGGTGTCGTCGACCCGGAGGGAGCGCTGGTCGTCAACCTGCCGGGCTCGACGCGCGCGGTGGTCTCCGGCATCCCGGTGATCGTCGCGGTCGCCCCGCACGTGCTCGACCAGGTGACGGGCGGGGACCACTCGTGAACATCGTCCGGATCGCCCGCCTCGAAGAGACCGCACTCGACCTCGACGCGCACCTGCGCGCCGTCGAGGAACCGAGGTACGGCGCCGTGACGTCGTTCGTCGGACGGGTGCGCGACAACGACCCGGATGCCGCGACCGCCGTCATCGGTCTCGAGTACAGCGCCCATCCCGACGCCGAGGCGACGCTGCATCGCATCGCGGCGGAGGCCGGGAACGCGTCGGCGGCCGTGGCCGTCAGTCATCGCGTCGGCAGTCTCGCCGTCGGCGACGCTGCGGTCGTCATCGCGGTCGCGTCGGAGCACCGCGCCGAGGCGTTCGACGTGTGCCGCGCGATCATCGAGACGATCAAGACCGACCTGCCGGTCTGGAAGCGTCAGCTCGAAGAGGACGGTACGACGGCGTGGAAGGGCATCGGCGGCTGAGGCCGACCCGTCAGCCCCCCGCGAAGGGCGGCAGCACGTCGATGAGACGCGCGTCGGCGAGCGAGGCGTCACCGTCGGTCCGCACGCCGTCGACCAGCACGGCGCAGTCGGGCAGCACGAACCACAGCTTGGGGTGCTCGTCGAGGACGGCCGTGCGGAGCTCGGCGAGGGTCGCCTCCGACCGTTCCTCGCTCTCGGTGCCGGCGGCCTCGGCGGCTGCCGCGAAGTAGCGTACGAGGGTCATGACTGCTCCTCATCGGAGGTGCCGGACTCGCCGGGGCGCACCCAGTCGCCCGAGCGACCGCCCGACTTCGCGACGATGCGGATGTTCTCCATCACGACCGACCGGTCGAGACCCTTGATCATGTCGACGACCGCGAGCGCGGCGACCGAGACGGCGGTGATGGCCTCCATCTCGACACCGGTGCGGTCGGCTGTGCCGACGGTCGCCTCGATCTCGACGCCTTCGTCGGTGATCTCTAACTCGACGGATGCCCGGTGCACACCGATGACGTGCGCCAGCGGCAGCAGCGCGGCAGTCGACTTCGCCGCTTGGATGCCGGCGATCCGGGCTACGGCGAGCACGTCGCCCTTCGGTGCGGTGCCGTCGCGCAGCGCGGCGACGACCTCGGCGCTGCACCAGACGAACCCGCGGGCGGTCGCCGTGCGGACCGTCGGGGTCTTCGCCGTGACGTCGACCATGTGCGCCCGGCCGGCCGAGTCGAGGTGGGGGAAGCTCATCCCACCAGCATGACATCCACATCGTCGCCGGCGGCCACGCTCGCGACCTCGGCGGGGACGATCGCGAACGCGGATGCCCGTGCCAGCCCGCCCGCGAGGTGCGAGCCCGAGCCGCCCGCCGTCGCGGGCCGCACGGTCCGCGCGGCGAGGTCGACGACGGCCGGCAGGTACTGCCGGCGTCCCGGTGGTGTCGTCCACGACTCCGCCGCGGTCAGCGTCAGGCGCGGCCGCTGGGTCTCGGTGCGGCCCTGCAGCGCGAGGAGTGCGGGTCGCACGAACACCTCGAACGACACCGCGACGCTGACCGGGTTGCCGGGAAGGCCGAAGACGAGGCATCCGTCACCCACCGTCCCGAAGGCCTGCGGCTTGCCCGGCTGCATCGACACCTTCGCGAACTCGACCTCGCCGTGGCCGTCGAATGCAGCGCGCACCGGCTCGTACGCTCCCGCGCTGACGCCACCGGTGAAGACGATGACGTCGGCGCCGAGCTCGCGGGCGTCGGCGGTGACCTGCGCGACCGCGTGACCGTCGTCGGCGACCCGCGCGGTCAGGACGAGGTCGGCATCCGCGTCGAGGACGAGCTGCGCGAGGAGCGGCCCGTTGGAGTCGGGGATGAGCCCACGGCGGATGGGCTCGCCCGGCGCGATCAGCTCGCTGCCCGTCGACACCACGGCGACTCGCGGCGCCCGGACCACCGCGACCGCGTCGATGCCGGCGGCGACGGCCGCAGCCACCTGGAACGGACCCATCCGCTCGCCGGCGTCGATCACGACGTCGCCGGCACGCAGGTCCGCGCCACGGCGTCGGACGAACGCGCCGGATGCCGGGGCAGAGAGCACCTGGACGACGTCGAGGGAGTCGGCGAGCCCGCCCGCCGTGTCCTCGAACGGCACGATCGCGTCGGCGTCGGTCGGCGTCGGCGAGCCGGTCATGATGCGGGCTGCCTCGCCCTCCGCGAGGGGAGGGTCGGTCGCCACCCCGGCGGGGAGGTCGGCGACGACGCGCAGCGCGACCGGGTGATCGCCGCTCGCGGACGCGACGTCGGCGGCGCGCACGGCGAACCCGTCCATTGCCGAGTTGTCGAAGAGGGGGATGTCGTGCGCGGCGACGGTCGGCGTCGCCAGCGTCCGACCCGCTGACCCGCGGACGGGGACCGTCTCGCTCGGCAGCGTGCGGACGGCGCCCAGGACACGGGCGAGCTGGTCCTCGACGCTGCGCAGCCCGCTCATGCGCCGGCCGCCGCGGGCGCCGCCGAGCGGAGCGGGAGCTCGTGCTGGCGGCTCGAGAGCGCGTCGAGCACGAGCATGCGGCCGAGCAGCGGCTGGCCGACGCCGATCGCGAGCTTGACGACCTCGGTGGCCAGGATGCCGCCCACCTGGACGCAGAGTGCGCCGAGCACACCGACCTGCGCGCACGTCGGCGGGTCGCCCTCGGTGCCGACGGCGAAGAGGTCGTTCAGCACGACGGGGTCGCCCTCGGTCGGGCGCGACCAGAAGACGGTGACCTGCGCGTGCCATTCGCGCACAGCGCCCCAGACGAGCGGCAGGCCGAGCGCCTCGGTGGCCGCCGCGACGGCACGACGGGTCGCGAACGAGTCGCTCGTGTCGATGACGACGTCGGCGCGCGCGAAGAACTCCTGCGCGTTGCTCTCGTCGAGGCGCGCGGTGACCGGGGTGACGACGGTGACGGGGGAGAGGGCGGCGACCGCGCGCACGGCGCTCTCGGTCTTGTGCACGCCGATGTCCTCGATGCGGTGGGCGATCTGGCGTTGCAGGTTGTGCAGCTCGACGGTGTCGTCGTCGATGACGATGAGCTCGCCGACTCCCGCGGCGGCGAGGGCGAGGATCGCGGGCGAGCCGATGCCTCCCGCACCGACGATGGCCACGCGAGTGTTCGCGAGACGTCGCTGCCCCTCGTCGCCGATGCCCTTCAGCACCGTGTGCCGCGCCGTCCGCCTGCGCTCGTCGGGATCCAACTCGGGTATGGGATCGACCAAGGGGTCCATGTCTTGAGTTTACGGGCGCGAGGGGATGCCGGGGCGCTGCCGCGCGATCGGCTCCCCTGCGCGATTCAGGTCGCAGATGCGGATACAACACGCTCTGAGAGCCGCTCGTGCGGCATGATCGAACCATGACGACGTACCGTGTCTCCCGAGCCGCTCGACTGCTGGGCGTGAGCGACGATTCCGTGCGCCGATGGATCGACCAGGGACTGCTGCCGGTGACGGATGCCGTGCCCGCCGAGATCCCCGGCGAGGCCCTCGCCGCCTTCGCCGTGAACATGGCGAACGACCCCGCCGACGGGTACGAGCACCGGTCGAGCGCGCGCAACAGCTTCATCGGGATCGTGACGCGGGTGCAGGTCGACGGGGTGATGGCGCAGGTCGACATCCAGTCCGGTCCGCACCGGGTCGTCTCGCTGCTGTCGGCCGAGGCGGTGCGTGAGCTGCAGCTCGAGGTCGGCACGCTGGCTCGTGCGTCGGTGAAGGCCACGAACGTCGTCGTCGAGCTGGCGGGGGAGTGACGTGCGCCGTTCCGCCGTCGCGCTCGTCGCGCTCGTGCTCGCACTGACCGGGTGCGCGGCGCCCGCTCCGGCACCTCCGAGCGACGAGGTGTCCGGTTCGCTGACCGTGTACGCCGCGGCGTCCCTGCAGGCGTCGTTCGACGAGATGTCCGCGGCGTTCACGGCGCAGCATCCGGGTACGCAGATCAGTCCCGTCTACGACGGCTCGTCGACTCTTGCGACGCAGATCACGGAGGGCGCCCCGGCCGATGTGTTCGCGTCGGCGGACGAGGCGACGATGGCGAGCGTGGCGGAGTTCGCGTCAGACCCGGCGGTGTTCGCGACGAACACCCTCGTGATCGTCGTCCCGGCGGGCAACCCCGAGAACGTCACGTCGCTCAGGGATCTGTCGGATGTGGTGACGGTGCTGTGCGCACCCGAGGTGCCGTGCGGCGCGGCATCCGCTCGGCTGCTCGACGGCGCGGGCGTGACGGTCGACGCGGCGAGTCTCGAGCAGAACGTGACTGCCGTGCTGACCAAGGTGGCCGCGGGCGAGGCCGATGCGGGCCTCGTGTACGCGACGGATGTGGTCGGTCGCGACGACGTCGAGGCGATCGTCCCCGAGGGGAGCGCCGAGGTCGTGAATCGCTACGAGATCGCCGCGCTGACGGATGCCGCGAATCCGAAGACGGCCGAGGCGTTCGTCGACTTCGTGTTGTCGGATGCCGGGCAGCAGATCCTCGCGGACCGCGGATTCGGCGCGCCGTGAGCGACGCGCGCGGGTACGTCCCTCGAACCCTGTCGCTGCCCGCCGCGGTCGGGCTGGCGTTCCTGATCCTGCCGCTGGTCGCGCTGATCGCCCGCGTGCAGTGGTCGACGTTCGTCGCCGACGTGACCTCGCCTTCGGCGCTGGCGGCGCTCGGGCTCTCGCTGGGCACGGGCGCGGCGGCCACCGCGATCTGCGTCGTGATCGGGGTGCCCCTGGCCCTGCTCATCGCCCGCTCGGGGCCGCGTCTGGCGGCGACGCTGCGGGCGGCGGTGACGATTCCGCTGGTGCTGCCGCCGATGGTCGGGGGCATCGCACTGCTGTACCTGTTCGGGCGGCAGGGATGGCTCGGTGGGTGGGGGCTGTCGTTCACGACGCCCGCGGTGGTGGTCGCGCAGACGTTCGTCGCCCTGCCGTTCCTCGTCCTCGCCGTCGAGGGTGCGGTGAGGTCGACGGGCGTTGATTTCGAGCGGACGGCGGCGGCGCTCGGGGCCGGCCGGTGGACGATCCTGCGGCGCATCACTCTGCCGCTCGCGGCGCCGGGGATCGTCGCCGGTGTCGTGCTGTGCTTCGCGCGGGCGATCGGCGAGTTCGGCGCGACCGCCCTGTTCGCCGGCAACCGGCCCGGGGTGACGCAGACGATGCCGCTGGCGATCTACACGGCGTTCAACGGCGCCGGTGTGACGCAGGGCACCGCCGTCGCACTCGCCTTGCTGCTGCTCGCCGCGGCGGTGCTCGTGCTCATGCTCGTGCGCGGGTGGCGGCCGGGGGCGGTGCGATGAGCGGCCTCCAGGCGCGGGTCGTCGTGGACCGGCCGCGGTTCCGGGTGGATGTCACCCTCGACGCCGCCGCGGGGGAGACGATCGCGGTGATGGGACCCAGCGGCGCCGGCAAGTCGACGGTGCTCGAGGCGCTCGCCGGTCTGCTGCCGCTCGACGACGGCGAGATCTCCGTCGCCGCTCGTATCGTCGAGCGGGCGGCCGCACCGCGGGTGCGGACGGCGCCGATGCACCGGGGGGTCGTGCTGCTCGGTCAGGACCCCCGCCTGTTCCCGCATCTGAGCGCGCGCGAGAACGTGGCGTTCGGTCCGCGCGCCGCCGGGACGCCCGTCGCGCAGGCGCGTGCCGAGGCCGACGCCTGGCTCGAGCGAGTGGGGCTGGCCGGTACGGGAGCGCGCATGCCGCGCGAGCTGTCGGGAGGCGAGCAGCAGCGCGTCGCGATCGCGCGAGCGCTGTCGGCGTCGCCGCGGGTGGTGCTGCTCGACGAGCCGCTCGTCGCGCTCGATCCCGTCACGGCGTCCGCGATCCGAGGGATGCTGCGCGAGCAGCTCGCCGGGACGACGACGGTCGCCGTCACGCACGACGCCGGCGACGCGGTCGCCCTCGCAGAGAGGCTGTTCGTGATCGAGGAGGGAGGCGTGGTGCAGAGGGGCGCGGTGCGCGAGGTGCTGGGAGCACCGGCATCCGCCTTCGTCGCCTCGGTTGCCGACATGAATCGGATGCCGGGGGTCTCGGCCCGTGGTGGGTGGCGAGGTTCGGCGGGTCAGGTGCTGACGAGCGCGGATGCCGCGTCGACGGCGCTCGCCGCCGGTGAGGGAGTGGCGCTCGCCGCCGTGTTCCGGCCGGGTGATGTGCGGATCGCGGACGGTGAGGGGCTGAACGCGTGGGCGGCGACGGTGGTCGGGGTGGAGCCGACGCTCGCGGGCACGCGGATCCGGACAACGGCGGGCGTGGTCGACGTGCCGGAGACGGCGGTCTCGGTCGGTGACGCGGTGTGGCTGCAGGTCGACCGGGCGCGGGTGCGGTTCGTCGGCATGACGCGCGCGGCTACTTCCGACTGACCCAGACGTTGTCCGAGATCATTTCTCGGTCCTCGCCGCTTCGGTAGCTGAGGTCGGCGTCGACGCTCACGGTGTCGCTGATCCGGATGGACACGTAGTCGGGCTCGCACTCGGTGGCCTGCCAGACGTCGTCCAGGGTGAGCGAGAGGCAGAGCGCGTCGCCGTCATCCGCTGCACGCGCCAGGTAGACGTCGTAGGCGTCGGCCTTGCCGACGTATCGCAGCGTCGCGACGTCGACGGAACCGTCGGCTCCGGCGACGACCGAGTCGGGTCGGTCTGCGGCCGTCTGCTCGCGAGCGAACTCCGCCGGTGTGCAGGCGGTCAGGAGCAGTGCGGTCGCGGCGAGGGCAGGCAGGGCGGCGCGGCGGAGGCTCATGTGCCGAAAACTAGCGTGCGATCTGGCATCGAACCGGCGATTGGGGCCGATTTCCCAGCCCAGGGCGGCTCTGTTCGCCCCGGTCGCGCATGCCGCCGATTAGGCTCGGAAAATGGAATGCCACGGGGGGACAGAGCGGTGACGGCCGTTCCGATCTCGCTGGGTCGCGCGGCGCCGCAGATCCCGTCGGGCGCCCTCCCGGATCCCGCTGTCGGCCTCGTCGACACGCACGGTCGCGTGCACCGCGATCTGCGGATCTCGCTGACCGATCGATGCTCGCTGCGCTGCACCTACTGCATGCCCGAGCAGGGGAACGAGTGGCTGGCGCGCACGAGCATCCTGACGACGGACGAGATCGTCGAGATCGCGGAGGTGGCGGCGGGCCTCGGTATCCGCACGTTCCGGCTCACCGGCGGCGAGCCCCTGCTGCGGACCGACATCGTCGATGTGGTGCGTCGCGTGGCTGCGATTTCGGGGCCCGAGGGTCCGGTCGAGGTGGCGATGACGACGAACGGGATCCGGCTGGCCGAGGTGCTGCCGGACCTGATCGACGCGGGCCTGACGCGGCTCAACATCAGCATCGACACGATCGACCGCGAGCGGTTCGCCGCGTTGACGCGACGTGACCGGCTCGATGACGTGCTCGAGGGGATCGCGGCGGCCGCGGCATCCGATCTGAAGCCGTTGAAGCTCAACGCCGTCGCGATGCGGGGCGTGAACGACGACCAGCTCGTCGATCTTGTGGCGTTCGCGATGGAGGTGGGCGCGCAGCTGCGGTTCATCGAGCAGATGCCGCTGGATTCGGGGCATACGTGGGATCGAAGCGCGATGGTGACGCGCGAGGAGATCCTGGCGGCGCTGTCGGAGCGCTGGTTGCTCGAGCCGGTGCCGGGCCGCGGCGGAGCTCCCGCTGAGAAGTGGCGGATCGATGGCGGCCCGCACGAGGTCGGCGTGATCGCGTCGGTGACGGCGCCGTTCTGCGGTGCGTGCGACCGGCTGCGCCTGACCGCCGACGGTCAGTTCCGCAACTGCCTGTTCTCGCTGACGGAGTACGACGTGACGAGCGCGGTGCGGGGGATGCCGGCGGATGCCGCGGACGCCGATCGACGGCGCGTGATCGCCGAGGTGCTGCACGCGTGCGTGCTGGGCAAGCTGCCCGGGCACGCGATCAACGACCCGTCGTTCCTGCAGCCGGCGCGGGGGATGAACGCGATCGGGGGCTGAGCCCCCTCACGCCGATCCCGCGGCCGCGAGGTCGTCGCGGCGGCGCGCGAGGTAGGTGCGTTCGGCTGCGTTGCCGGCGAGGGCGATCGCGCGGTCGTAGGCCGCGCGTGCGTCGTCGAGGCGTCCGGTGCGGCGCAGCAGGTCTGCGCGCGCGGCGTGGAAGGCGTGATAACCCGACAGCGCACCGGCGAGCGGGGCGATCTCTTCGAGGCCGGTCGCGGCGCCGTGGAGCTCCGCGATGGCGACGGCTCGGTTCAGTCTGACGATCGGCGAAGCGTCGACCGTGAGCATCCTGTCGTACAGGGCGACGATCTGGCGCCAGTCGGTCTCTTCGGCGGAGGCGGCATCGGCGTGCACGGCGTTGATCGCGGCCAGCAGCTGGTAGCGGCCCGGCCTGGCGGAGCCTTCGGCGACGGCGGCGATTCGCTCGTACACGAGCGTGTGTCCTTCGGCGATGAGCTCGCGATCCCACAGGCTGCGGTCCTGCTCGGGAAGGGTCACCAGTTCGCCGTCCGGGGACACGCGTGCCGCGCGGCGCGCGTCGATGAGCAGGGTGAGTGCGAGCAGCCCCGCGACCTCGCCTTCGTCGGGCAGGAGCTCGCGCAGCAGGCGCGCCAGCCGGATCGCCTCCGCTGTCAGTTCGACCCTCACCGCGTCTCCACTCGAGGTGGACAGGTAGCCCTCGTTGAAGATGAGGGAGATCACCGTGAGGACGCCCGCAAGTCGCTCCCTGACGTCGGCTGCGGAAGGCATCCGGAAGGGAACGCGCGCGGTGGCGAGGGTGTGTTTCGCGCGGGTGATGCGGCGCGCCATCGTGGTCGTCGGCACGAAGAACGCGTGGGCGATTTCGGCGACGGTGAGTCCGCCCACCATCCGCAGAGTGAGAGCGACTCGCGACGGCATCTTCAGTGCGGGGTGGCAGCAGACGAACAGCAGCCGGAGCCTGTCGTCGTCGACGTCGCCGATCGGTGCACGAGGTTCGTCGTCGACGAGCAGCTGCGCCTCGTCGTGCTTGCGGCCGCGCTGAGAGTCCCGGCGCACGCGATCGATCGCTTTGCGGGTGGCCGTGGTGGTGAGCCAGGCCCCCGGGTTCGGCGGCGCCCCCTCACGGGGCCAGTGCTCGACAGCGGCGACGAATGCGTCGGCCGCGGCGTCTTCGGCGAGCTCGAGGTCGCCGAAGCGGCGAGCGAGACCCGCCACCACCCGCGCCCACTCCTCGCGGTGGGCGCGGGTGATGTGGTCTGCAGTGGCGGGAGTGGTCACCCGGCTTCGGGGGTCTGCCGGTCGATGACGTCCTCGACGCCACCCGGGAAGCGGTGGACTTCTTGCGGCCAGTCGAGGCTGAGGGCCAGGCGGCCCGCCCAGTGGCGCGCGTCCTCGTCGGTCGGCACGTTGATCACGGTGAACCCGCCGAGGTGCTCCTTGGTTTCGACGAAGGGCCCGTCGGTGAACACCGGCTGGCCGTCGGTCAGCTGCACGCTGAAGAGCGCCGTCGAGGCATCGATGCCGCCGTCGGCGAAGACGAACACGCCTGCCTGCTTCATCTCCTCGAGCACCGCCATCGACGCCTGGCTCTTGGTCTGCAGCTGCTCGGCGGTCTGCGGGGGCACCCACTCGTCGTTGAACGCGATCAGGTAGTTCGGCACTGTCGTCTCCCTCTTATCGAGATAGCGGCCGCGGCTCAGCGCGGCGGTCGCAGCGATCCGTTCGGGTCGCCCACACAGTCCACGAACGGCGACCCGCGAATACGACACTAGGACGCGAAGAGATTTCGAGAGCGGGAGAGACCGAGCCGATCACGTCGCTTCTTTGCCCCAGCGGCTCAGCGCAGCGATCGCGTCTGTCAGGTCCAGCCCGCGCTCGGTCAGGGCGTAAGCGCGGGTGTTGTGCTTCAACGGAAGTCGGCGGAGCACGCCTGCTGCTTCGAGTTCCTTCAGGCGGGTCGCGAGGATGTTCGTGGGTACGCCCAGCTCACGCTGGAGGTCGCCGTACCGCTGCGGACCCTCGAGCAGCCGCTCCACGATGAGGAGAGCCCACCGCGCGCCGACGACGTCGAGAGCTGCGGTGAGGTCGCTCACGAGGTCTGGTCGGCGTCCGGCTTCATCCAGAACGGGGAGTAGTGATAGCCGTCGGGGTCGTCGAACTGACGCTGGTACATGAAGGGGTAGTCGTCGGTGTCGCCGACGCGGCCGCCCGCGGCTCGCGCCCTTTCGATCATCGCGTCGACGGCTTCGCGGCTGTCGAGGTCGAACGAGACGGTGACCTTCGACGGGGTGTCGGGGCCACCGATGAGGTCTTCGACGCCGCCCACGCTCGCGTACATCTCGCGGCTGCCCAGCATGACGTACTGGTCGGGGGCGATCGCGAAGCACGACACGTTGTGGTCGGACATCTCGGCGTTGAGGGTCCAGCCGATGGCTGTGTAGAAGGCCGTGGCACGTTCGACATCGACCACGGGGCACGTGATGAAGAGGCTCATGTCGCCATACTTGCAAAATGCAAGTACGCGGTCAAGAGGTCTGAAGCCGGCTACTGCAGCTCGGTTACGAAGCCCACCGTGTTGCCGTCGGGATCCGTGAGGCTGAAAAACTCGACGACGCCTTCGAACCGCTGGATGTCCGAGACCTCGAAGCCGAGACCCCGCAGTCTCGTGTGCTCACCCGTCGCATCGGGGACGCTGAAGTTCACCGAGATCCCGTGGGTGCCGGCGAGCTCGGGGTTGAGGGCCAGCTGCAGCCATACGGAGCCGAGGCTGAACTCCACCAGGCCGTCCAGCGGCCGCAGGTCGACGTCCCCGAGCTCCAGGGCTGATCGGTACCAGTCGATCGCCGCATCCAGGTCGCGGACGGGTATGCCGACGGTGGTTGCTCTGATCTCCATGTGGTCAACGTACCCGCGACCTCTGACCATCGACCGGCCATGGTGGGGAGCCGAACCGCGCCGGTTGTCGGGTGAGTTCCCGTCGACGAGCGAAGGCAGGTGAACCGGAGGTTTCGCCGCCCTGGGAGGCTCCTGACTCTTCCAAACCGCGCAGTGAGCAGCTCCGGATCACCACCGTGCGGAAGAACATCGAAACTGATCACGACATCATCATCGGGAGCCCCGCCGCCGCGGCCCCTGCACCTGCATCGCTCGCCGCAGACGCCACCACGTCCTCGCCAACTCCCACTCCCGTCGGGCGTTCCTGGCGCTCACGTCTCCTGGGCCAGCTGACGGGGTTCGGCCTCGTCGGAGGTCTCGCGTTCATCGTCGACCTGGCGGTCTACAACCTCGTGCGGGCGACCGTCCTCGACGATTCACCCATCTGGTCGAAGGTGGTGAGCGTCTCGGTCGCCACCGCGGTGGCGTGGCTAGGCAATCGCTATCTCACATTCCGGCGAGAGCGTTCGCCGCATCCGCTGCGTGAAGCCGCGCTGTTCGCTGTCGTGAACGTAGTGGGTCTCCTGATCGCGGCGGGGTGCCTGTTCGTGTCGCACTACGTCTTCGGTTTCACCTCGCAGCTGGCCGACAACATCTCGGGCAACGGCGTCGGGCTCGTGCTCGGCACGGCCTTCCGATTCGCCGCGTACCGGTGGTTCGTCTTCGCTCCCCGCACGCGCACACTGCGTCTTCCCCGCACGGCCCACCTGCCCTCAACCGCACCGACCGGAGGCCTCTCGTGATCACCACGCCCACAGGATTCGCCCCGCTGCGTCTTCGCGCGCAGGCCACCCCGGAACCGCTGTTGACTCCGGTCGCACCCGCGCCCGGACAGCAGGCGCCCGAGGTGACCGAATCTCCGATGCCGGTGCAGCAGACGGCTCCATCCGGGGTCGTGCTGCCGGACTGGTCCGTGGGCGAGTGGTTCGGCTACAGCGGCATCATCGCCCTCGCGCTCGTCCTCACGGCGATCGCCGTGACGACGCTCTGGTGGATGCTGCATGCCTGGCGATCCGCCGACGACCTGCGTGCGACGCAGTTCAGCGCCTCGCCTCGCCCTTCCCGGCATCGGTTCACGCTCCTCGTCCCGGGTCGCCACGAGGAGGAGGTGATGGGGCAGACCCTGGATCGCCTCGCGCAGCAGGACCACCCCGACTTCGAGATCATCGCGATCGTCGGTCATGACGACCCCGGAACAGAACTCGTGGTTCGAGAGGCTGCCGCCCGGCATCCCGACCTCATCACCGTGGTCGTCGACGACAGCGTGCCGAAGAACAAGCCGAAGGCGCTCAACCGCGCGCTGCAGTTCGCCACCGGCGACATCGTCGGCGTGTTCGACGCCGAGGATGAGGTGCACCCCGGACTGCTCACCGTGGTCGACTCCAAGTTCCAGGAGACCGGCGCGGACGTCGTGCAGGGCGGCGTACAGCTGATGAATTTCGAGACGACCTGGTGGTCCTTGCGAAACGTGCTGGAGTACTACTTCTGGTTCCGCTCGAGGCTGCACTTCCACGCCCGCTCGAAGTTCATCCCCCTCGGCGGCAACACCGTCTTCGTCACGCGTGATCGTCTCGAGTGGTCGCGCGGGTGGGACGACCAGTGTCTCGCCGAGGACTGCGAACTGGGCGTGCGGCTCTCGAGCGACGGCGCGAAGGTGGCCGTCGCCTACAACCCCGAGTACGTCACGCGCGAGGAGACGCCACCGACCCTCACCTCGCTGTACAAGCAGCGCACGCGCTGGAACCAAGGCTTCCTCCAGGTGCTCGGAAAGGGCGAGTGGAAGAAGCTCCCTACCCTGCGCCAGCGGATGTATGCCCGGTACCTGCTGAACATGCCCTTCATCCAGGCTGCCACCGGCCTGTTGATCCCGATCTCGATCGTGTTCATCCTCCTCGTCAAGGTCCCCACCGTCGTCGCCCTCGTCACCTTCCTCCCGCTCATTCCGACCGTCGTGACGCTCGTCGTCGAGGCGGCCGGGCTCGCCGAGTTCGGGCGGGTGTACGGCCGGAAGGTGCGCGTGCGCGACTATGCCCGGCTCGTACTCGGCCTGGTGCCCTACCAGGCGTTCCTGGCGGCGGCTGCTGTCCGGTCCGTCGTCCGGCAGCTGCGTGGCGACGGGAGCTGGGAGAAGACCGAGCACACCGGTGCCCACCGTGACTCGCCTGCAGCCGATGGCGCGGCGAGGGACCGTGGCTCGGATGAACTGATCGCCGTCGCCGCATCGGAGGAGAGCAAGTGACCTCGACACTCGACCGCACGAGCCTCGACGCAGCGTCGGCGGCGCCGACGCTGCCCGGTGCAGCCGAACGGAGTCCGCGCGCCGGCATCCGTGCGGCATCCGTCTGGCGCGAACGCCTCATCGACCTCGCCTGGCTCGTGCCCGCACTCGTCGTGGGCATCGTCGTCAACGTCGTGAACCTCGGCGGCTCGCCCCAGCGGATCGACGACGAGGGGACCTACACGGCACAGGCGTGGGCCATCGGCAACCTCGGTGAATTGACGCACTACACGTATTGGTACGACCACCCCCCGCTCGGGTGGATCCAGATCGCCGGTTACGTCGGGCTCACCGGGGGGTGGGACCGGTACGAGGTTGCCGTCATCGCGGCTCGAGAGGCGATGATCGTCGCCACGGCGATCGCGGCGATCCTGCTCTGGGTCATCGTGCGGCGCATCGGGTTCGCCCGGCCGACCGCGTCGGTTGCAGCCGCCGTCTTCCTGTTGTCGCCGCTCGCGGTGCAGTTCCACCGGCAGGTGTACCTCGACAACATCGCGACGGCCTGGCTGCTGGCGGCGATCTTCCTCGCCATGAGCCGTCACAAGCAGCTGCTCGGATACATCGGCGCGGCCGCGGCCTTCGGTGTCGCTGTGCTGACGAAGGAGACATACCTCCTCGCCCTCCCGCTGCTCGTGTGGTTCATGTGGCGCGGTGCGGATAAGACGACCAGGCGCTACACGCTGTCGGTGTCAGCCGCAGTGCTGGCGCTGTTCGGCCTCACCTACGTGGCGTTCGCCCTGGTCAAGGGCGAGGTCATGCCCGGTGCCGGACGCGTCAGCCTCTTCGAGGGCCTCACTTTCCAGCTGGCCTCCCGCGAGGGGAGCGGCTCGCTCTTCGATCCCGACAGCCTCATGTCGCGCACCGTCGGCATGTGGTGGCAGCTGGACTCGATCCTCATCGTCGCGGCCCTTGCTGCCGCGATCGCTGCGCTGTTCGTAGCGCGACTGCGGGCATGGGCGATCACGCTGCTCGCGCTCACCGCGTTCATGTTCCGCGGCGGGTACCTGCCGGTGCCTTATGTCATCATCATGCTGCCGCTCGCCGCGATCGTTGTCGCCGGCGTCGGACAGGTGGCTGTCGAGTTGCTGCGAGGCCGCGGCTCCCGGCATCCGATCGTTGTGCGGGCCGCCGGTGGAGTCCTGGCGGCGGGCACCGTCGCCGCACTCGTCGCGGCAGGTCCGCTCTGGGCCACGCAGTTGCGTGGCTTCCTCCTGGCGGATCTCGACCGGCCGCTGCGCGACGCCGAGCAGTGGATGGCGGACAACGCCGCCTCGGATGCTCGGATGCTCGTCGACGACGCGATGTGGGTCGACCTCGTCGAGAGGGGATTCGTCCGCGAGAACGTCGTCTGGTACTACAAAGCGGACACAGACTCCGATGTGCAGGCGCTGGCCCCCGAAGGCTGGCGTGACTACGACTACGTGGTCACCACTGACTCGATGCGGACCTTCCCGACGGAGTTCCCGACCGTCCGCCAGGCGATCGACAACAGTGTCGTCGTGGCCACCTTCGGTGAGGGCGCCCAGATGGTCGAGGTCCGCTACGTCGACAGCGAGCAGTCCGGCCTGGAGCAAGCCAGCGACGACGGTCTCTACGCAGCGCGATCCCTCGCGGGACAGCAGCTGTCGAGTAATCCCGACGTCGGCATCCCGGCGGAGGCGCGCGACCTGATGACCTCCGGCGTGGTCGACGGCCGGATCCTGCTGACCCTCGCCCAGTCGTCCTCGCTCGGGCAGATCGACGTCGCCGAGATCACTCAGCTGAACGGTGACCCTTCGGGTGTGCACAGGCAGTTGGTCATCAGCTCCTTCGCCGGCGAGGACGCGCGCGGTGACGCCGCGGGGGCGGATGCGGCGTTGCGCTTCTATCGCTCGCTCACCGGCGCCCTTGCGCCGCTGTCAGCAGAACGCAGCGATGCCGGCGTCGTCATCACCTTCTCGCCTGTCGAGCCGCTCGACCTCCTGCCGCGACCGGCGGCGTGATCCCGACGCCGGCGGAACATCCGTCGGCGCATCCCGAAGGAAGGAACACCATGATCCGTAACACCTCTCCCTCCCCGGCGCCTCATGTCTCTCGGCGGGGCGCCAGAGGGCTTGCCCTCGCAGTCGCAGCCGTTGTCCCGTTCGCCATCGGTGTCGCGGTCGCCCCCGCCGCATCCGCCTCCACCGCCGAACCCGGCGGCTGGGCTCGGGTGGCACACCTCTCTCCCGACACGAAGGCCGTCGATGTTCAGCTGACCGCGCTCGCCGGCGGCGACGTCGTGTACGAGCTCGACGACGTCGCCTACGGCGCAGTGAGCGACTACATCCCGCTCGCCGAAGGCACGTACGTCGTCTCGATGGTGCCTTCGGATGCCGCCGACGACGCCGAGCCCGTGGTCCAGCAGTCCGTCGACGTGGCAGCCGGGGACCCCCTCACCGTCGCCGCGTACGGCCGAAACGCCGAGCTCGACACCGTGGTCTTCGAAGACGACCTCTCGGCACCCGCGAAGGGCGAAGCCCGGGTGCGCGTCATCCAGGCTTCGACCGTCGAACCGCTCGTGAGTGTCGACACGGCGGCAGGCCGACCCATCGCGAGTGACGTGCCGACAGGGTCCGCGACCGATTACGCGGCGGTGACCGCCGGCGAGTGGGACCTCGAACTCGCGGGCGCCGATGACGTCTCGTCCGCCGGCGTCGATCTCCCCGCGGGTTCGGTCTCGACGATCTTCGTGCTCGACACCGCGTCCGGTGCGCTGACGGCGAAGGCCGTCACCGACTCGGCGACCCTCGCCGACATGCCGGTCGGCGGCATCGAGACCGGTGGAGGCGGCACGGCCGGTGACGGGGAGGCACCGGTCGGCCTCTTCGCTGCCGGCGCGCTGCTCGTAGGCGCGGCCGGCGTGACGATGTTCGCGCGTCGTCGTCGCACAGCCGGGACAGCCGGATGACACGGGCCGCCCGTGCGCTCGCGGTGACGTCGGCCGCGGCTGTTCTCGCGCTGGCGGTCACGGCGTGCTCGGGTCCTGAGGCGGACGCGCCGGCATCCCCCACGGAGGATGCCGCGACGACCGCCGACGCCTTCCTCGAGACGTACGTCGACGGTGGACGCGTCGCGCGTACCGATCAGGGTGGCGACACCGTCAGCGAAGGTCAGGCCTACGGCCTGCTGCTGGCGGTGGTCGCCGGCGACGAGCCGGTCTTCGATGAGATCTGGGACTGGACCACCACCAACCTCCAGCGGGAGGACGGTCTGCTCGCCTGGCGGTGGGACGACGGGGCCGTGGTCGATGACCAGCCCGCATCGGATGCCGACCTCGACGCCGCACGCGCGCTCGTCCTCGCGGGCGACGCGTTCGACCGCGACGATCTCCGCGCAGAGGGTGTGGACCTCGGCACGGCGCTCCTCGACGAGATGACGGCATCCACCGCACTAGGCAGGATCCTGCTGCCCGGGCCGTGGGCTACGGCGTCGCCCCATGCCTATAACCCCTCGTACGCGTCGCCGGCAGCCTTCGCCGTGCTGTCCGAGGCATCGGGCGACCCTCGGTGGGACGAGCTCGCCGAGGGCAGTCGAGCAGCGACCGAAGCGCTGCTCGATGCGAACGCGCTACCGACGAACTGGGCCACCGTCGCGACCGACGGTACGGTCGCGATCGCGGGCGCCGCAAACGGCGAGGGGGAGCCGGAGTACGGGTATGACGCCGCGCGCGCGTCGATCCGCTACGCCGAGTCGTGCGATCCGGAAGATGCGGCCATCGCTGCGCGCATCGCGTCGGCGCTGCCCGACGATGAGGTTCTTCCCGCCGAGCTGGACTCGGGTGCCGGGGCTGTGACCAGCGACCAGCATCCCGTGGCGTATGCCGCGCGAGCCGCGGCATACGCGGCGGACGGGCGCGGCGGCGACGCGGAAGCCGATCTCGGCCGGATGACGGCGACCGCAGCGGAGGCGCCCACCTATTACGGCGACGCGTGGACGGCGCTCGCGGAGGCGATGCTGACGAACGACGCCCTCGCCGGCTGCCCGCCGCTCGCGGCATCCGAAGCGGATGCGGCGACCTCGAGTGCCGGAGCCCTGCAGGATCCGGTGGCCGAGGAGGCGGTGTCGGCCGCCGTCCCGGAACACGTCTCGATTCCCGCCATCGGTGTGGAGTCTGACCTCATCGGCCTCGGCCGCGGGGCGGATGGGTGGATCGAGGCGCCCGCCGACTACAACGATGTCGGCTGGTACGAGGACGGTGTGGTGCCGGGAGACATCGGTCCAGCCGTGATCGCCGCGCATGTCGACTCACCGTGGGCAGCCGCCGTCTTCCATGACCTTGGAAAGCTGCAGCCGGGCGACACCGTGTCGGTCTCGCGCAGCGACGGCACAACGGCGGAGTTCGTCGTCACCGGCATCCAGAACGTCAAGAAGCACGACTTCCCCACCGCATCCATCTACGCACCGGTTCCGACTCCCGAGCTCCGGCTCGTGACCTGCGGGGGACCGATCAGCTCCGAGACGGGCCTGTACGAGGACAACGTCGTGGTCACCGCGGTCGCGGCCTGAGCCGCCGACAGCCGGCGATCCGTCAGACAACGAAAGGCATCGACATGAACAGCGCGCTCACCATCATCCCCACCTACAACGAGTCCGAGAACATCGAAAGCATCGTCGAGCGCGTCCTCGCCGTGGGCCGATCCGACGTTCTGATCGTCGACGACGCGTCGCCGGACGGCACGGGCGACATCGCCGATCGCCTTGCTGCCGCGAATGGCCGTGTGCACGTCCTGCATCGCACGGCGAAAGACGGCCTCGGGCGTGCCTATCTCGCAGGCTTCGCATGGGGTCGTCGGCGGGGTTACGACGTGCTGATCGAGATGGATGCTGATGGCTCGCACCAGCCGGAGTCTCTGCCGATCATGCTCGACGAGCTGGCCACGGCTGACATCGTGCTCGGCTCCCGGTGGGTGCCGGGCGGCCGCGTCGTGAACTGGCCGCTGCATCGCAAGATGCTCAGCATCGGCGGCAACGTCTATGCCCGGCTTGCGCTCGGGATCGACGTGCGCGACGCTACGGGCGGATATCGCGCCTACCGCGCGAGCGCACTCGATCGCATCGGGTTGGACGGTGTCGCATCGCAGGGCTACTGCTTCCAGCTCGACCTGCTGTGGCGCGGGCTGGAACGCGAGCTGCGCGTCGTCGAGGTCCCCATCACCTTCGTGGAGCGGGAGCTCGGCGTGAGCAAGATGAGCGGCAACATCGTTCGCGAGTCGCTCGTCATGGTGACGATGTGGGGGATACGCCGTCGTCTGAGCGCAGTCCGTGAATTGGTGCTGCATCACCGTCGTCTACCGTCCGTGCGTGCGAACACCCGGCGGCTCGCCCCGTCGTGACCGGTCTCGATCGGGTGTGAACGCGGGAATCTGTCGATTCGGGTTGAGCCGACGGTCGCGCCCCGCCGTGATCGTGCCGCGGCCTCGAAGTACACGGTCGAGTACTCGCCGTGTCGTCGTCGAGGCGACGCGTTACGCCCGAGAGTCGAATGCGATCAGGTATTTCAGCCCTTCCGTCTGCACTTATCGAGATAGCGGCCGCGGCTCAGCGCGGCGATCGCGAACAGTTTCGGGGAGCCCGTACCCGAGTCAACGGCGGAACCGCAAGGCTTCGCCTGACAGCTCGCGGCACGCGCACACTCCATGTGTGAACCTCCCGCACGATGCCTCCTCCCCGGCCCGCCTGAGTGACGGACCGTTCGGCAGTGCGACGGCCGCGGCGCTCGACGAGGCCGACCTCATCGACGGGTTCGGGGTCGACGTTGCAGCAACACTTGCATGGGCGGTCGGCGCGGGAGCAGCGCGGAGCGACGGGCGTTCGCTCGCCGACGACTGGTCGTTCCTCGCCGCGGTTGCGAGCCGGGATGTCGGGGCCGCGCGCATCCTCGAGCCCCATCTCGACGCGCTCGACATCCTCGACCAAGCCCGTCGCGACGGCTACGAGATCGATCTCGCGTCGATCCAGGCGGACGTCGAATCCTCGTGGGGAGTGTTCGCCGCCGAAGGCGCCGGGACTCGGCTGGAGGCTGGCGCCAACGGCTCCGGTTGGCGTCTCGCGGGAACGAAGCCGTGGTGTTCGCTCGCCCGGCATCTGAGCCACGCACTCGTCACGGCTTGGGTCGGCGACGAGCGTCGCCTTTTCGCCGTGGCTCTGCAGCGCCCCGAAGTGTCACCACACACGGGACCGTGGCACGCACGGGGACTGCCTCAGGTTGTGAGTGCACCGGTGGACTTCGCCGCGGCTCCGGCCGTGCCCGTTGGTGAACCGGGCTGGTACCTGCGTCGCCCCGGCTTCGCGGCAGGCGGCATCGGAGTGGCGGCGTGCTGGTGGGGTGGTGCTCTGCCGATCCGCGACGCTCTGATTCACGCGGCACGGCGCGAGGGTGCAGATCAGCTGTCGCGCGTGCACCTGGCTCGAGTGGATGCCGCGCTCTGGACAGCGAGGCTCGCCCTGCGATCGGCGGCGCACCAGACGGAAGGGCTGCCGGTGGCATCCCACCCCGGCACCTCCGCCGCACGCGTCCGGACGATCGTCGCCGGCGCGGTCGAGACGACGCTCGCCGAGTCCGCTCGAGCTCTCGGACCGCTACCCCTCGTGGCGGACGAGACTCACGCTCGCCGCGTGGCCGACCTCGAGATCTACCTGCGACAGCACCACGGCGAACGCGACCTGGCGCGCATCGGCGCCGACATCACGGAAGGGCTGGGTGCATGGTGAGCTTCAGCCACCGAGATCCGGGAACGGACGAAGCGGTGTGGCGGAAAGCGTTCCTCGACCGGGAGCTGCCGTCGTTGGACGAGACGTTCGAGCGCCTCGTCGTCGTCGCGGCCCACCCCGACGACGAAACCCTCGGCGTCGGGGGACTCATGGCCCGCACCGCAAGTCGTGGCGCGAGCGTCACCGTTCTCATCGCGACCGACGGCGAGGGCTCTCATCCGGATTCGCCGTCCCACACCCCCGTCGATCTGGCCGCGGTGCGACGGCGCGAGGTCGCCGCAGCGCTCGATCAACTGAGCCCGTCGATCGACGTGCAGTTCCTCGCCCTCCCGGACGGCGGCACGGACGACCATCGCGACGCGATCGCGGAGGCGCTCCGCGCGCTGCTGCAGGGGCAGGGAGCGCATCTCGTCGTGGTGCCCTGGTCAGGCGACAGTCACCGCGATCATCGCGTCGCTGCGGAAGTGACGGCCGAGGTGTGCGCGGACCTCGGGGTCCCGTGGCGGGAGTATCCGATCTGGCTCTGGCACTGGGGGTCGACGGAGGACGTACCCTGGGGCGACCTCGAGGTGGTTCAGCTCGATGAGCCGACGGTGAAGCTCAAACGCACCGCGATGCATCACCATCGCAGCCAGATCGCCCCGCTGTCGTCCGCGCCGGGGGATGAGGTGATGCTCCACGAGGGGATGCAGGCGCACTTCGACCGGCCGCTCGAGGTCCTGATCCGCCCTGCTGGTCGCAGTCTGGCGGAGAGCTTCTTCGACGATTTCTATCGTCGCAACGGGGACGACCCGTGGGGTTTCGAGTCGCGCTGGTACGAGCAGCGCAAGCGCGCGATCACTCTGGCCAGCGTGCCTCGCGAACGGTACGCCTCGGCCCTCGAACTGGGCTGCTCGACCGGCGTTGTGACGGAGCTCCTCGCCGATCGGTGCGACGCCGTGCTGGCAGTCGATATCGCGGACGCGCCGCTCGCGATCGCACGCCGTCGCCTCGGCGATCGCGAGGACGTTCGCCTCGAGCGTCTCGCGCTGCCGGGGGAGTGGCCCGTCGGCACCTTCGACCTCGTCGTGTTGTCGGAGGTCGGCTACTACTGGAGCGCTGCGGACCTGACCCGCGTCGTCGACCTGATTCGGAATGCGATGGATGCCGGTGGCCACCTGGTCGCGTGCCACTGGCGGCATCCGGTCGCGGAGTATCCGCAGTCCGGAGACGATGTGCACGCGGCACTTCGCGCGGCCGAGGGTCTCGTCCGACTCGTGCTGCACGAGGAGGAGGACTTCGTGCTCGAGGTCTATGGACTCGCGGGCGCCCGCTCGGTCGCCGCCGAGACGGGGATCATCGCGTGACAGCGGGCGGTACCCCAGCGGTGGCGATCGTCGTCCCGGTGCACAATGAAGCCGAACTCCTCGACGAGTGCCTCGCCGCGCTCACCGCTGCCATCGAGCACACCCGACGGACGCATCGGGGAGTGCAGATCTCGACGGTTGTCGTCCTCGACGCGTGCACGGATGCCTCGGGCCGGATCGCGCGGTCGTGGCCGGTGCGAACTCTCGACATCGACGCGCGGAACGTGGGGACGGCTCGACGCCTCGGCGTGGCCGCGGCCGTCGCTGAACTGGGTTCCCCGCCCGCCGACGTGTGGATCAGCACCACGGACGGAGACTCGGTCGTTCCTGTCACCTGGCTCAGCCACCAACTTGACCTCCGCGCTGCGGGTGCCGATGTCGTGCTCGGCACCGTTCGGCCGGACTTCGCCGACCTCACACTCGAGCACGCGGAGCACTGGCTGCACACGCATCCGCGCGGCCGTCCGGCCGGCAACGTTCACGGCGCCAATCTCGGCCTGCGTGCCGGCGTGTACCTCGCGGCGGGAGGGTTCGCCGACCTCGAGCAGCACGAGGACGTCGCGCTCGTCCGTGCTGCGCGAGCCCAGGGTGCCCGTGCGGTCGCGACGGACGAGAACGAGGTGGTCACATCCGGCCGATTCTGGGGGCGGACGCCCGGAGGGTATGCCGCATTCGTCCGCGCGACTCACGAACGAATCGCCGGGGCCGGCTGAATCGTCTCCGGGGTCGGAAGGTAGTCGGTGGCGTCCGCATCGGCAAGGGGCGCGGTGGGACGGGGAGACCAGCGGATCGTCGGGATCCCCAACCCCCGGAGGAACCATGTACTTCCACGTTCAAGAGTTCATCAACGAGATCGCACAGGACGAGCCGGATCCCGCGGCCGCCAACGCACTGCAGGAGGGTCTCGGCGGACAGTTCGGTGAGATGCGCACGATGATGCAGTACTTGTTCCAGAGCATCAATTTCCGCGGTCCGTCGGGCAAGCCCTACAAGGACCTCATCCAGGGCATCGGCACCGAGGAGATCAGTCACGTCGAGCTCATCGGCACGACCATCTCTCGTCTGTTGGATGGTTCGCCGAGGTACAAGGGAAAGCCGTCAGACCCTGTCGACGACCCCGGCGCGGGTGGTGCGACGCCGCTCAGCATCGCCGTTGATCACAGCAACATCCACCACTATCTGGTCGGTGCGCAGGGTGCGCTCCCGGTGGATTCCGCCGGCAATCCCTGGATGGGCAGCTACGTCTACAACTCCGGCAACCTCGTGCTCGATCTGCTGTACAACCTGATGCTGGAGTCGACGGGTCGACTGCAGAAGTGCCGGCTGTACGAGATGACGGACAACAAGATGGCGCGAAGCACGATCTCGTACCTCATCGTGCGTGACCAGGCGCACGAGAACGCGTACGCGAAGGCCCTCGAGACCCTTGGAGTGAATTGGCGTACGTCGCTTCCGATCCCGAAGACGAACGCCGAGCAGTTCCCCGAGGTGAAGCGTCTCGTCGACCTGGGGCTGCAGAGCAAGCAGTATTCGTTCGATCTGGGCAATCAGTCCGAAGCCGGTCGCATCTTCCAGGGTGCGTCGCCGTCAAACGATGGCACGCAGCTTGACGCGAGCGAGCAGGCCCCGGTCGGCTCGCCGATGACCGTGTCGCCGGAGCGACCCGAGGAATTCTCTCCCGGAGCGGATGCCGAGCTGCGAGCGCTCATCGAGGCGACAGCCGCGATGGAGATGGCCGATATCGACGCCACGTTCGGACGCATGAAGTAACCGGAGGATGCGGCGACCCCGACCCTGTTCTGCGGGGTCGGGGTTCAGTGGGTGGAGCACCTTGCGCTCGCCGCACCCGTCAGCGAGCCTGAGTCCATGTGGGATCGCGAGACAGCGGCGGCAGCCGCCAACGAGTGGATCGGCCGATACGTCCGCGCGTGGGAGACCAACGACCCGGACGACATCCGGTCGCTGTTCACGGCGGACGCGGAGTATCGCGATGGCCCGTCGACGAACCCCTGGATCGGTCACGATGCGATCCTCGCGGGTTGGCTCGGGCAGAAGGACGACCCCGGCACATGGTCGTTCGAGCATGAGCTCACTGCGGTCGACGGGGACATCGCGATCATTCGCGGTCGAACCAGCTACCCGAGTTCGACGACGAAGAGTCGGCAGTACGACAACCTCATGGTCATTCGTTTGGCGGATGACGGTCGGGCGAGCTCGTTCACCGATTGGTTCGTGACACCGGACACCACGGGGGCAGAGGGGTAAGGACGTGCCGGGGCCGAACGCCGTTCCGCGGTGGGTTCAGCCGCGACGAGGCAGCGGATCGCCTTCGTCGCGCAAGCGAGGCTCGACGCGTCGCGCGGGACGCAGCCCCGACTTGTCGGAGTAGAACGCACGGATGGCATCCATGTCCGCGCCGACGTCGCCGGTGAGGGTGAGAGTCGGTCCCAGTCCGGTCGTCATGGTGGCGCGATCCACGTACCCGAGCGTGACGGGAAGGCCGGCCTCGCGGGCGATGCGGTAGAAGCCCGACTTCCAGTGTCCGGCGCCGCCGCGCGTGCCTTCGGGCGTCACGACGAGGCCGAAGACGTCGCCCTCGCGGATGCGACGGACGAGAGTGTCGACCACGCCGGCGGGGTTCGCTCTGTCGACAGGGATGCCGCCGATCGAGC
The DNA here is from genome assembly GCF_023715745.1 of Microbacterium oleivorans. Taxonomy (GTDB): domain Bacteria; phylum Actinomycetota; class Actinomycetes; order Actinomycetales; family Microbacteriaceae; genus Microbacterium; species Microbacterium oleivorans_D. The sequence continues at coordinate 130,065 of NZ_JAMBOV010000005.1, forward strand.
GCATCAGCGGGCCGCGCCAGCCGCGGAAGAGGCTTTCCTTGCCCAACCAGCGGAACCGCATCCTCAGGCGCCAGGCGATCGCCAGCATGAGCACGAAGTCCCAGTTGGAGGTGTGCGGCGCCCCCAGGACGACGGTGGGGCGAGGCGGCGCGGGCTCGGTCGCGAGCGTCCATCGGCTGAACGTCCAGTAGGCCCGGGCGAGGAGGCGGAGCATTCCGCAACCGTAACGCTCGCGTGTGCTCCCCGGACCCGAGGGGCGCCGGGTCAGCTCTCAGGTTCCAGAGGTATCCTGATACCGATAGGCGGACTTCTCATTCGTCTCGCCCCGGCTGTGTGGTAACAGTCGGGGCTTTCTTGTTGTGCGGGCGGGCCGCTGCACCCTTGGCCGACTCTGCTTCGCAGGTAACGTGGCCCGCATGAGCCGACGTCGGGTGTGGACTGCCGCTGTGATGCTCGCCGCGCCGATGTTGCTCTCGGGGTGTGTCTCCACGACCGGTCTGGACGACGACCCGACGACGACTCCGCCGGCGGTGACGCCTTCTCCCGTCTCGTCTGCTCCCAGCCCGCCCGTGACGGTCGATGGAGATTATGCCGTGCCCGCCGTCGCTGACGACGAGCTGTCGCGGATCACATTCGTCGCCGAGGGCGCCAACGGCATTTCCGAGGGCGAGGCGACCGTCTCGGGTGTGGTGGAGGCCGGGGAGCGGTACGTGATCGACTTCGATTGCAGTCCGTCGAGGGCGCAAGTGACGCTCGAATGGGCCCCGGCCCCCGCCTCAGGCGAGGAGCCGGCCAACCCCGTGGGGCCGACGTCCGTCACCCAGGATTGTGGCGCGCCCGGGCGGATCACGGGAATCGCTTACGACGCGGACACGCCCGTGCAACTCAAGATGTTCGCGGACGAATTGAATGCGGGCTGGGCAGTCCTCCGCCCCGGCGGATGACTTCAGAGGTGGGCCCCGTGGGGCTCGAACCCACGACCCGCGGATTAAAAGTCCGATGCTCTACCGACTGAGCTAGAGGCCCTCAGCGTCCCAGCCTAATGGGGGAGCGGCGCGGCATCCTTCACTCGGTGCTCTTCGCACTGCCGAAGATGATGCCGAGCATGATCCCGAACGACAGGCCGAAGCCGACGCCGAGCCCGATGTTGTCGAGGAAGAGCAACCCGACGATCACGCCCCCGAGCATCCCGAACGCGATCCAGAGGCCGAACGACATCCCGTTCATGTTCTTGTTCGCCATACCTCGACGCTAGGAAAGGCGCCGACCCGCGGCATCCCCCGTGCGAGGGAAAAAGAAGGCGGCGCCGTCGAAGCCCGCAGAGCTTCGACGACGCCGCCGGTCAAGAAGACCGTGATCACATCGGGGGCATCAGCACCGTGTCGATGAGGTAAACGGTCGCGTTGGCGGTCTGAACGCCACCGCAGATCACCATGGCCTCGTCGTTGACCATGAGCTCGTCGCCCGAGCCGGTGACCTCGAGGTCGGCGCCCTGAACGGTCGCGTGCGTGCCGACGATCTCGTCGGGCGCGATCTGGCCGGGGACCACGTGGTAGGTGAGGATCGACGTGAGCGTCTCGGAGTCCGTCTTGAGACCCTCGATGGTCTCGGTGGGGATCTTGGCGAAGGCGTCGTCGACCGGGGCGAAGACGGTGAACTCGTCACCGTTCAGGGTGTCGACGAGGTTGACGTCGGGGTTCAGCTGACCGCTCACGGCAGCGACGAGCGTCTTGAGCAGCGGGTTGTTCGATGCCGCGGTGGCCACCGGGTCCTGCGCCATGCCGGCGACCGATCCGGCGCCGTCCGGAACGGCCTCGGCGTAGTCCGCGCAGCCCGGGCCGACCAGGTTGGCGGCGGGGTCCATCGTGTCCTCGGTCATCTCGGGCGAGGGCGACTCCATCGGAGCCTGCGACGACTCGGTGCCCTCGCTGCTGGTGCCACCCTCGGGAGCGGAGCTCGACGAGCAGCCGGCGAGAGCGAACGCACCGACCAGCGTCAGAGAGAGTGCTGCGGTCATCTTCTTCTTCGTGCTGAACATGTTGTCCTCCATGTGTTGGGACCGCCCTCTGCGGCGGCGATGTCTGGTCTTCGGAACCACTAGGCAAATGGATTGCACATTTCCCGAGATTCTTTTTCGCGGGTTCCGATGAAGCGGATGCCGACGATCACGAAACGCTCTCGATTCCGCTGTTCGCCGGGGTTTCGCGCCCCGCCATCCGGGTTCCCGTACGCGGGAATGGCATGCTGGGGAGTAATGGTTATCGACGGTGTGGACGTCCCCGAGGACGGGCAGTCGGCGGATCACGCCGGCGATCTGCTCGTCCGCATCGCTGACGGCGACCAAGCGGCTTTCGCCGAGCTCTACGACATGCTGTCGTCGCGTGTGTTCGGCCTCATCCGACGCGTCCTCGTCGACCCGTCCCAGAGTGAGGAAGTGCTGCAGGAGGTCTTCCTCGAGGTGTGGCAATCCGCTTCCGCCTTCGCTCCGAACAAGGGGCAAGGAAGAAGCTGGATCCTGACGATGGCACATCGTCGGGCCGTCGACCGGGTGCGCTCAGCTCAATCGAGTGTCGACCGGGATATGCGTGTCGGAGCCCGAGACGCCTACACACAAGAAGAAGGCATCGCCGAGCAGGTCGAGATGAAGATCGAAGGACGTCGTGTCGTGCGCGCACTTCGGTCTCTGCCCGACCCGCAACGTGAGGCCCTGACCCTCGCGTACTTCGGGGGATACAGCCAAAGTGAGATTGCGACGCTCCTCGGAGCACCGCTGGGAACGATCAAGACACGCATGCGCGACGGACTGAACCGCCTACGACAGGAGATGGGGGTGACACTGTGAACGAGAAGGAGTTCGCTGAGCTTTCGGCAGGGCACGCGCTCGCTGCGCTGTCCCCGGAGGACGAGCGCGCGTACCACGAAGCGCTGGCCGCCCACCCTGAATGGCAGGACCAGGTCGACCTCGACGCGCAGGTCGCCGGTTTCCTCGCCGAAGGCGCGGGCGAAGAAGCCCCGCCGGTGGAGATCCGTGCGCGACTGCTCGCGCAGATCAGTGGGATGCCGCAGCTCGGGGCGCCTGCTGTGGCCGCTGAGCCTGCGGGCGACGATGTTGCTGTCGCTGAGCCAGCTGTTGCGTCCGAGACCGCTGTCGCCTCCGAGCCTGCCGCCGGGGAGGAACCTCGCGAGCACGTGGTCGCGGGACCGTCGACTGAGGCGATCCAGACCGTGGAGCGCCGAACCTGGACCCGTGGACTGTTCGCCCTCGTGGCTTCGGCCGCCCTGCTGGTCGGCGTCGGCTGGGGTGTCGGCTCGCTCGTCGAGCGCGCCCGCACGCCGATCGAGGTTCAGGCGCTCGAGCAGATCGAGTCCGCACCCGACGCGCAGACGGTCACCGGTCAGTTCGCCGACGGCGGCGAGGCCGTCCTGCACTGGTCGGACGAGCTCGACAAGGTCGTTCTCACCACCGACGACGCCCCCGAGATCCCTGCGGACCGCTCGTTCGAGCTGTGGTTCGTTCGCGGCGACCAGCCGATCTCGGCGGGGGTGTTCGACCCGTCCGACGAGGTCACCGCGCTGCTGTCGGGCGAGTTCGAGCCGGGTGACGTGATCGCTGTGACGGTCGAGCAGAAGGGCGGATCGCCTGACGGTTCGCCCACCACCGACCCGATCATCACGATCCCCACCGCCTGACTCGTTGCGCTGCTCGGCGCTGCGGTGCGGGGTAGCCTGGAGCGATGTCTGACGCGTCCCGCGACTTCCACAAGCCGGTCCGCCGTTCCCCCGACTCGTTCGATCGAAACTTCGCCGCGGACGATCCCGCCGAGGCCAGCCGCGTGGCGCACGCCACGGCATCCGCTTTGCTGTCCCGGGTGCGCGAACAGCCGCACGACGAGGTCATCGACCGGCTCGTGACGTTCACCGACGCGCACGGCATCGCGACCATCGCGGAGCTGTGGGCGCAGTCGCCGGCCAGGTCGCTGCCCGGCGCGCTGTGGCGGCTGTACCTGCTGCAGCTGATGATCCACGACGATCCCGCGACGTCCGCGCTGCTGTACGAGCGCGGCCGCACGCGCCTGTCGTCGGCCGATGTCGTCATCGCAGGCGCGCCGACGCCGGCCAGTCCCGACGAGCTCGTGTCGCTCATCGACCTGATCCTGCGAGGGGTCTTCGCGGGCGACTTCGCGCTCGCGCTCGAGCGCGCGGCGGCCTTCTCGCGCGTCGTCTCGGCGGGCGCGACCGATCTGGCCGACGACTACGACGAGAGCGAGCCGGGACGGGCGTCGCAGTTCACCACGCGGGCCCTGCGCCTCGACACGTACGCCGGAGATCTCACGGCGGCGGCGGCACTGTGGCGCCGCGATGGCCTGACCTGAGCCCGGGTACGAAAGTGCCGGGCCGCAGAACGCCTCTCGGCGCGTGGCCGCTCGCAGCGGCTGAAGATGGAGCCCGGGGTTACTGCGGCCCGGCTAAGACAGTGTAACGGAGGGGCTCCCGGGGTATTCCTCCCGGTCGGCGATTTCGCTGCGGCCGGGCGTGTCGGGGCGCGTGCCGTGTGCGCGTGCGCGGATGCGATGGATGCGCGGCGACAGGCGGCATCCGCGGGTCTCCTGGCGGCATGTCGCGCGGGATCTGTTGCATCCGCGAACGACGCCCGTGACGGGTGCCGCCGCGTAGGCTCAACGCATGGCCTGGCGCTTCGCTCTCATGATCGACCCCGCGGCATCCGACGATGCGCGCACCGACTTCGCCGACACCTTCACCGAGGTGGATCCGTCGGCCCCCGCGCTGACCGTGGGCGAGCTGAGCACGCAGCGCGGCGACGGGATCTTCGAGTCGATCGGCGTCGTTGAAGGGCACGCGCAGGAAGTCGAGCCTCACCTCGAGCGTCTCGCGCACTCGGCGGAGATCTGCGAGCTGCCGGCGCCGAATCTGGCGCAGTGGCGCGAGGCGATCCGGCGCGCGCAGGCCGCGTCGGGGGAGGGTGAGGCGGTCATCAAGCTGATCCTGAGCCGGGGCGTCGAGCACGGCCCGACCCCGACCGCGTGGGTGACGGTGGCGCCGGCGGCGGACTTCACGACGCCGCGCACCGAGGGCATCGCGGTGGCGGTGCTCGACCGCGGGTACAGCATCGATCTGCCGGGGCGGGCGCCGTGGCTGCTGCTCGGGGCGAAGACGCTGTCGTACGCGGTGAACATGGCCGCGATCCGCGAGGCGAAGCGCCGTGGAGCGGACGACGCCGTCTTCGTGAGCTCCGACGGTTTCGTGCTCGAGGCGCCGACCGCGTCGCTGATCATCCGGCGGGGTGACACGTTCGTGACGCCGGCGCCGAACGGCGGCATTCTGCACGGGACGACCCAGCTGAGCCTGTTCGAGCACCTCGCGGCACAGGGATTCGAGACCGCCTACGAGACGCTGCCCGTGTCGGCCCTGTACGACGCGGATGCCGCCTGGCTCGTCTCGAGCGTGCGCCTGGCGGCCCCCATCACCGCCGTCGACGACCGCCCCCTCGCTGTCGACGCCGAGCTCACCGCATCCTTCAACCAGTACCTGCTCAGCCCGCGCGACTGACGTCGCGAGCGGCCGCGCCGCTGTGCGCGGATGCAAGAGATCGCGCCCGACGCGCCGCGCTTCGCGCCGCGGATGCCGCGTGTCGCCTCGCATCCATTGCATCCGCGCACGCGCCTGCCGCCTGACCGCGTCACCCCCCCCCGAGCCCGTCAGCCGATGCACCAGATCGCGCGCGACACGCTGCCGATCCGGCCGCGGATGCCGCGTGTTGCCTCGCATCCATTGCATCCGCGTACGCGGATCAGGACGCGCGCGCGAGCGCCGCCAGGATCGCGCGCTCGACGAGGTCTCAGTCGTGCAGCACCATCGCGTAGTCGAACCGCAGGGTCGTGTAGCCCCACATCGCCGCGTTCGCGTCGCGGACGAGGTCCTTGTGCCGCAGCGACTCGCTGTCGTGGTTCTCCCGCCCGTCGACCTCGACGATGATCCGATCGCCGATCAGCGCATCCACGACACCGACACCCGCGATGCGCACCTGGGTCCGCACCGTCAGGTCGAGGCCGCGCAGCCGCCACCGCAGGAGCGACTCGAGTCCGCTGTCGGCGTCATCACGACTGAGCGACATCGCCTCGCGGGCGGCTGAGTTGAGATTCTGCGCGAGCCATCGCATGTCGTCGCCGTCCAGCATCCGCTGCCGTCGCGCCGACTCGAAGGCGACGAAGAACGTCTCGACGCCGCGACACAGCAGGATCTGTCGCAGCACACGAGGGAGCGACGGCTCGCGGCGCGACTCGCCCACCCCGGGAGCGTCCCAGTGCTCGGTGCACGCACAGTCCGCGTCGTAGGAGCGCCCGCCCGGCCGCATCCACACATGCGGAGACGCCTCGTCTCCCAGCACCCACAGCCCGCGGTGCCGCGCCGCCGTCACACACGCCATCGCCCCGCCGTGATGCGCGATCGCCACCGCCTCGGCGCACGCCGCCGGAGGCACGAACACCCCGACTCGCAACCGCCGCAGCTCACCCGTCCGCAACGCGCGCTGCACCCGCCGCAGCGACCAGCCACCGTCGAGCAGCTGCCGCAGTCGGAGGATCGGATGCCGGAGCTCGCACATCCCCCGATCGTCGCCGCGCCGGTCGTCCCCGCATCCGGCAGGCCGGCAGATGGGGACAGCCCCCGAAGCCCGCCCTTCGGGGAGGAACCCGCGCGCGGATGCAACAGATCCGCCACGACACCCCGCCTCAGACCGAATGGATGCCGCGTGTCGCCCGACATCCATTGCATCCGCGTACGCACCCTGCCCGCAATAGCCGGCGCCCTCCTGCGGCGCCCCCGCGCGCGTATGCAACAGATCCGCCGCGACACCCCGCCTCAGACCGAATGGAAGCGGCGTGTCGCCCGGCATCCATTGCATCCGCGCACGCACCCCACCCGCGAAGGCGAACAGCCCGCCCCACCCACACAAAGAACGCGCCGGCACGGAACCCGAATCCGTGCCGGCGCGTGTGCGGCGTCGCTGGCCCCCCGGCCGCGACGCGCGTGTCATCCGAAGCGGCCCGAGACGTAGTCCTCGGTGGCCTGGACGGACGGCTTGGTGAAGATGGTGCCGGTCTCGTCGTACTCGATGAGCTTGCCGGGCTTGCCGGTGCCGGCGATGTTGAAGAACGCCGTCTTGTCCGAGACGCGCGACGCCTGCTGCATGTTGTGCGTAACGATGACGATCGTGTACTCGCTCTTGAGCTCCTGGATGAGCTCCTCGATCGCGAAGGTCGAGATCGGGTCGAGGGCCGAGCAGGGCTCGTCCATCAGCAGTACGTCGGGGGAGACGGCGATCGCGCGCGCGATGCACAGGCGCTGCTGCTGACCGCCCGACAGGCCCGAGCCGGGTTTCTCGAGCCGGTCCTTGACCTCGTTCCAGAGGTTCGCGCCGCGCAGCGACTTCTCGACGAGGGCGTCGGCGTCGGACTTCGAGATGCGCGAGTTGTTGAGCTTCACACCGGCCAGCACGTTGTCGCGGATCGACATCGTCGGGAACGGGTTCGGGCGCTGGAAGACCATGCCGATCTGCCGGCGCACGAGCACCGGGTCGACGCCCTGCCCGTAGAGGTCCTCGCCGTCGAGCAGGACCTCACCCTCGACGCGCGCGCCGGGGATGACCTCGTGCATGCGATTCAGCGTGCGCAGGAACGTGGACTTGCCGCATCCGGACGGGCCGATGAAGGCCGTCACGCTGCGGGGCTCGATGTCGAGGGACACGCCCTCCACGGCGAGGAAGTCGCTGTAGTAGACGTTCAGGTCGTTGACTTCGATGCTCTTGGACACTTCGGGTGCTTTCTGTCGGATGCCGCGGGTCAGCGGCCGAACTTGGGGGCGAACTTCTTCGCGACGAAGCGTGCGATGAGGTTCAGCGCCATGACGATGATGATGAGGGTGAGCGCGCCCGCCCAGGCGCGCTCGAGCGCCGCCGGGACGTTGGTGCCGGGGTTCTGGAACTGGTCGTAGACGAACACCGGCAGCGTCATCATCGGGCCGTCGAACGCGTCCATGTTGAGCGACTGGGTGAAGCCGGCTGTCAGCAGCAGCGGCGCGGTCTCGCCGATGACACGCGAGATCGACAGCATGATGCCGGTCGTGATGCCCGCGACGGATGTCGGGAGGACGACCTTGACGATGGTCAGCCACTTCGGCACGCCGAGGGCGTAGCTCGCCTCGCGCAGCTCGTTGGGCACCAGGCGCAGCATCTCCTCGCTGGAGCGCACGACGACCGGGATCATCAGCACCGAGAGCGCGAGCGAACCCATGAAGCCGGTGTTGAGCCCGGGCCCGTAGAGCAGCGCGCAGACGGCGACGATGAACAGACCCGCCACGATCGAGGGGATGCCGGTCATGACGTCGACGAAGAAGGTGATGGCCTTCGCCAGGCGTCCGCGGCCGTACTCGACGAGGTAGATCGAGGTCATGAGACCGATCGGCACCGAGATGAGCGCCGCCCACCCGGTGACGATGAGCGTGCCCCAGATCGCGTGGATGGCCCCGCCGCCCTCGCCGACGACGTTGCGCATCGAGTACGAGAAGAACATCGGGTCGAAGCGCGCGATGCCGTTGACGATGACCGTGAACAGCAGCGAGATGAGCGGCAGCAGCGCGATCGTGAAGGCGATCGAGACGAGCACCGTCGCGAGACGGTCGGCGGCCCGTCGGCGCGTCTCGACGACGCTCGAGAGGATCACGAGCACGATCGCGAACAGCACCACGCCGAGGAAGACGGCCGCGGCGATGTTGAAGTCCGCGACGTCGCCGCCACCGTTGATGATGGCGAAGAACACGCTCGACAGGGCGAGGGCACCGGCCAGCAGCACCCACGGCATCCACTTGGGCAGCTGACCCGCGGTGAGCGAATTGCCCACCGGCGTGGGGGTCGCGGAGCGGGTGAGAGTCGTCGTCATCAGTTCGCTCCAGAGAACTCGGCGCGACGGTTCACGATCCACCGCGCGAGCGCGTTGACGGCGAAGGTCACGAGGAAGAGGATGAGGCCCGTCGCGATGAGGACGTTGACGCCCTCGCCGTACGCCTCACCGAAGTTGAGGGCGATGTTCGCCGGGATCGGCGTCGGGTTGTTGGAGTTCAGCACCTGGAAGGTGACCGCGCCGGTGGCCGACAGCACCATCGTGACCGCCATCGTCTCGCCGAGCGCGCGGCCGAGCCCGAGCATCGCGCCCGAGACCATGCCGCCGCGGGCGAACGGGAAGACGGCCATGCGGATCATCTCCCAGCGCGTCGCGCCGAGGGCCAGCGCCGCCTCCTCGTGGAGGACGGGCGTCTGCAGGAAGACCTCTCGCGTGATGGCCGTCATGATCGGCAGGATCATGACCGCGAGGACGAGAGATGCCGTGAGGATCGTGCGTCCGGTGGGCGACACGGCGCCGGCGAAGATCGGGATCCAGCCGAGGTTCTCGTTCAGCCAGAGGTAGAACGGCTGCAGGATCTGCGAGAAGACCAGGGCGCCCCACAAACCGTAAACGACCGAGGGGATCGCGGCGAGCAGGTCGATGACATAGCCGAGAGCCGACGCGAGTCGGCGCGGGGCGTAGTGGGAGATGAAGAGCGCGATCCCGATGGCGAGCGGCGTCGCGACGACGAGCGCGATGACGGACGCCCAGAGGGTGCCGAAGACGAAGGGCCAGACGTACTCCCAGAACGGCCTGCCGTTCAGGAACTGGGTCTCGTCGGGATTCGCGGTGAAGGCGGGCACGCTCTCGACGATGAGGAACAGCGTCACCGCCGCGAGGACGATCAGGATGATGATGCCCGCGCCGAGCGCGGTGCTGGAGAAGACGAGGTCGCCGCGGCGACGCATCTGTCGTCTCTGAGGCGCCTGGTCGGTGGCCAGGTCGGTGGTGGGGGGCATCGCAGTCCTCGGGTCGGAAGCGGGCGGACGTGGGGCTGCGGGTGACCCTCGGAGAGGGCCACCCGCAGCAGAGGTGTTACTGTGCGGCGCCGATCATGTCGATCGCGGTCTGCGCCTCGGAGGCGACCTCGCTCGACAGCGGAGCGGAGCCGGCGGCCTCGTTCGCGGCCTTCTGGCCGTCCTCGCTGACGATGTACGAGAAGTAGTCCTTCACGATCGCCGCGACGTCGGCGTCCTCGTACTGCTGGCAGCCGATGAGGTAGCTCACGAGGGCGATCGGGTAGGCGCCGGCCGGAGCCTCGGCGGGGTTCACGTCGTAGACGAGGTCACCGTCGGCACGGCCGTCCTCGAGCGGCGAGGCCGCGACGAGCTCGGCAGCGGCCTCGGACGAGAACGGCACGAACTCGTCGCCCACCTGGATGGCGGCCGAGCCGAGGTCGCCGACGCGGGAGGCATCGATGTAGCCGATGGTGCCGTTACCGGCCTTGACGGCCGCCTCGACGCCGGAGGTCTGCTGCGCAGCCTCGGAGCGCTGGGTGTCGACCGGCCAGGCGTCGTCGTCCTCGTAGGGCCACGCGTCGGGCGCGACCGAGGCGAGGTAGGCCGTGAAGGTGCCCGTGGTGCCCGACTCGTCGCCGCGGAAGACCGGGGTGATCGCGAGGTCGGGCAGCTCGACGCCCTCGTTCAGCTCGGCGATCTTCGGGTCGTTCCACTTCTCGATCTGCTCGTTGAAGATCTCGCCGATGACGTCCGCGGTCAGGTTGAGCTCGGTGACGCCCTCGAGGTTGAAGACGACGGCGACGGGGGAGATGTAGGCGGGAACCTCGACGATGTCGTCGGTGGCGCAGGCGCCGAAGCCGCCCGTGGCGATCTCGTCGGTCGTGTAGGCGCGGTCCGAACCGATGAAGTTGCTCGAGCCGGCGAGGAAGTTGTCGCGGCCCGTGCCCGAACCGGTCGGCTGGTAGTTGACCGTGACGTCCGGGTTGGCGGTCTGGAAGGCCGCGGTCCAGGCCTGCTGCGCGGCACCCTGCGACGAGGCGCCAGTGGCCTTGACGGTGCCCGACAGCGTGCTGCCGCCGTCGGAGGGCTGGCCACCGCCAGCAGGGGTGCCCTCGTTGGCGGCACAGGCCGACAGGGAGAGGACGGCGACGGCTGCGACAGCGCCCACGCGGGCGATGCGGTTGAGCTTCACGTGTGAATTCCTTCGGGTGATCGGGACACCCCGGTGCGGGGCTGGCTCGACGGTAGGAGTCGCCGGTGACCAGGTTCCGCTCGACAGGTGAACGACAGGTGAACGGGTCGGGTCCGATCGTCTGTCGCTCAGCCGATTCACACGTTGGCGGGATGCGTCTCGATCGCGACGATGCCCGAACCGGGATTCGTGGCGGACAGATGCGCGACGGAGAATCCCCCCACCTCGAGGTCGGAGGCGCTCTCGATGTACGACCCCTTCAGGCTCCCGGTGGCCAGCGCCAGCTCGCTCATGATGGTGGGGATCACCGGCCGGTGCGAGCACAGCACGGATGGTTTGCCGGACCGGACGCGCTTGCCGACGACGGTGCGCACGTCCGCGTGCCCGTCCTCCCAGGCATCCTGCGAGATCAGGTCGGTCCGGCGGATGTCGCGGCCCAGCGCCTTCGCGAGCGGTGCCACGGTGTCGACGCAGCGGACGGCGTCGCTCGAGACGACCCGACGGATGCCGAACGAGCGCAGGGGACCGACGGCCGCCTTGGCCTGGCGCTTGCCGCGGTCGGTGAGGGGGCGGGCGGCATCCTTCCCCTTCCAGTCCTCGCGCGGGGTCGCCTTGCCGTGACGCAGGACGACGATCGGGAACGTCGCCAGCACGCCGTCGTCGACGAGCCGCAGGAAGTTCTCGAGGATCTCCACATCGACCGGGTAGCTCAGCCGCTCGAGCGCCTTCTTCGGCGTCAGCCACTCGATCGCGGCGATCTCACGGTTCGGAACGAAGGACGACGCCCGGATCGCCTCCTCGGTCGCCTCCGTGCTCCAGTAATGGACGATCTTCGTGCGTTTGCTGGGCAGGCGGTACTTCGAGATCCCGACGGGAACTCCGAGGTGCACACGGATGCCGGTCTCCTCGAAGATTTCGCGCACGGCCGTCTCGGCGAGCGTCTCGCCCGGATCGACCTTGCCCTTGGGCAGGGTGATGTCGCGGTACTTCGTGCGGTGGATCGCGAGGACGAGCAGCCTGCCCTCGACCATCCGCCAGACGACGCCGCCCGCGGCGTAGACCGCGGTCTCCGTCATCGCACCGCCCGTGCCCGCCGACGGCGGAGCACCTGCGACATCGTCTTCTCCTGCAGGTCGACGAGCGGGTTGCCCTCGGCGTCCAGGTGGTGACGGGTCCACTCGCCCTCGGCGCCCAGGTGCCACGAGCTCGTCGTGTCCGACATCGCCAGCTCGAACAGGGAGATCAGCTCGTTGACGTGCGCGGGCTCGGTGACGCGCACGAGCGCCTCGACGCGGCGGTCGAGGTTGCGGTGCATCATGTCGGCGCTGCCGATGAACACCTGCGGGTCGCCGTTGTGCTCGAAGGTGAAGATGCGCGAGTGCTCCAGATACCGGCCGAGGATCGACCGCACGGTGATGTTGTCGCTCACCCCCGGCAGGTCCGAGCGCAGCGAGCAGATGCCGCGCACCCAGACGTCGACCTTCACACCCGCCTGGCTCGCGCGGTAGAGGGCGTCGATGATCTGCTCGTCGACCATCGAGTTGACCTTGATGCGCACGTGGGCAGGCTTGCCGGCCAGCGCGTTGCGACGCTCGCCGTCGATGAGGCGCAAAAGTCCCTTACGTAGGTGAAGGGGCGCGACGAGGAGGCGCTTGAACTTCTTCTCGATCGCGTAGCCGCTGAGCTCGTTGAACAGGCGCGTCAGGTCGCGACCCACCTGCTCGTTCGCAGTGAAGAGGCCGTAGTCCTCGTAGATGCGGCTCGTCTTCGGGTTGTAGTTGCCCGTGCCGATGTGGCTGTAGCTGCGGAGGACGCCGTCCTCCTCGCGGATGACGTGCAGCAGCTTGCAGTGCGTCTTGAGGCCGACCAGGCCGTAGACGACGTGCACGCCGGCCTTCTCGAGCTTGCGCGCCCACACGATGTTCGCCGCCTCGTCGAAGCGCGCCTTCACCTCGACGAGCGCGAGCACCTGCTTGCCGTTCTCGGCCGCGTCGATGAGTGCCTCAACGATCGGGCTGTCGCCCGACGTCCGGTACAGCGTCTGCTTGATCGCGAGCACGTGCGGATCGCGCGCCGCCTGCTGCAGGAACGACACGACGCTCGTCGTGAACGATTCATACGGGTGGTGGACGAGGACGTCCTCCTTGCGGATCGCCGCGAAGATGTCGGCGCGCCCGTTCTGCTCCGCGGGCTGGAAGGGCGTCGAGGTCTTAGGGACGTGCGCGGGGTAGCGCAGGTCGGGACGCTCGATCTGCGACAGCGAGAAGAGTCCGCGCAGATCGAGGGGAGCCGGCAGCCGGTAGACGTCGTTCTCGGTGATGTCGAGCTCGTCGAGAAGCAGCGAGAGGGTCACCTCGTCCATGTCCTCGGTGATCTCGAGGCGGATCGGCGGGCCGAAGCGGCGGCGGAGGAGCTCGGCCTCGAGCGCCTGGATGAGGTTCTCGGTCTCGTCCTCCTCGATCACGACGTCCTCGTTGCGCGTGAGGCGGAACGTGTGGTGCTCGAGGATCTCCATCCCCGGGAACAGGTCGGCGAGGTTCTCGGAGATCAGTTCCTCGATCGGCAGGTACCGCACGGTGGAGCCGTTCTTCGCCACCTCGATGAGGCGCGGGAGCATGGGCGGCACCTTCAGGCGGGCGAATTCCTGGCGGCCGGTGCGCGCGTTGCGGATCCGCACGGCGAGGTTGAGCGACAGGCCGGAGATGTAAGGGAACGGGTGGGCCGGGTCTACAGCGAGCGGCATGAGCACCGGGAAGACCTGCGCCGAGAAGTAGTCGTAGAGCGTGCTCCGCTCGGAGTCCGACAGCTCGGCCCAGGAGACGACCTCGATGCCCGCGTCGGAGAGGGCGGGGCGTACCTGCTCGGACCACACCGCCGCGTGACGCTCCTGCAGGGCGTGCGCGGCCGTGGCGAGGTCGGTCAGCACGTCGAGGGGAGCGCGGCCGACGTTGGTCGGCACGGCGAGTCCGGTGAGGATGCGGCGCTTGAGACCGGCGACCCGCACCATGAAGAACTCGTCGAGGTTGCTGGCGAAGATCGCGAGGAAGTTCGCACGCTCCAACGTCGGCAGGTTCGGATCCTCCGCAAGCTCCAGCACGCGCTGATTGAATGCGAGCCAGCTGAGCTCGCGGTCGAGGTAGCGGTTGTCGGGCAGCTGCGAGTCGTACGCTTCGACGACGTCGTCGAAGTCGTCGTCGTCCGCGTCGCCCAGTCCGGAGTCGTGAACCTGGGTGTCGATCATCTCCACATCATTGCAGGGGACGGTGACGTGTGCGTGAACACGGTCACGGATGCCGCGGCATCCGGCTCATGCCGATGGTGTCGGCAGCTGCTCGTCCTCGTAGACGTTGAAGCGGTAGCCGACGTTGCGGACCGTGCCGATGAGCTGCTCGAGGTCACCGAGCTTGGCGCGCAGGCGGCGGACGTGCACGTCGACCGTGCGGGTGCCGCCGAAGTAGTCGTAGCCCCACACCTCGCTGAGCAGCTGCTCGCGGGTGAACACGCGGGAGGGGTGCGTCGCGAAGAAGTGGAGGAGCTGGAACTCCTTGTAGGTGAGGTCCAGCGGACGACCGTGGACCTTCGCCGAGTACGAGGACTCGTCGATCGTGATCCCCGAGGTCTGGATCCGCGTGGAGACCTGTTCCTTCGAGACCCGTCCGACGGCGAGTCGGATGCGGGCATCGACCTCGGCGGGGCCGGCGCCGACCAGCACGACGTCGTCGATGCCCCAGTCCGGGGAGACGGCGGTGAGTCCGCCCTCGGTCACGACCAGGAGCAGTGGCGCGTCGAGCCCGGTCGTCGTGAGGATCTTGCACAGCGACTTGGCCGCGACGAGATCTCGGCGCGCATCGACGAAGACGACGTCGGCGTTCGGGGCGTTGACCAGCTGCGCCGCCTCGGCCGGGATCTGGCGGACGCGGTGGCTGAGGAGTTCGAGTGCAGGCAGGACGGAGTCGCCGCCGGCGGCGGAGCTCAGAACGAGCAACTGTGCCAAGGGGGACCCTCCGGTGCGGACTCGGAACCGCGTCTCATCTTAGGGGCTCGTCCGGTGCGCGCAGCGCCGGGGCGCCGTCCGGCTCGCTCGTACGCGCGACGTCGCAGCCGGTACGTCAGAATGGGTGGCATGACCGCACCCGAGATCCTTCCCCGTCGACGGGCTGCCGGCGTGGTCGCGGTCTGGGTGGCCGCAGCCCTGGTCGCGCTCGCGGTGGGAGTGTTCGTCGACCCGGACTGGCGGGGTGCGTGGCTTCTCGTCGGCTTCGGATTCTGCTTCTTCCTGGCCTTCGCGGTGCAGCTCGCCTCGGGTCGGTCGCAGGGTTTCATCATCCGGATCGCCGCGAGCGTCCTCGGCGCGATGCTGGTGATGGGTCTCCTCGGCGCGGGGTTCGCCCTCGCCGAGCTGTTCGCGGGCTGACGCCCCGCAACCCAGGGCCGCGACGGTGTCCCCGGCCGCTAAAGTGGACGGCATGGATCTCGTCGCACTCGAACTCTTCTTCGTCGGGCTGCTCGGCCTCGCATCGCTCGCGATCGCGTTCGTGTCCGGCGTCGTCGTCTGGAACCTCTACCGCGGTCAGCGCTGACACCGTGATCGATCTGCCGACCGACCTTCCGGCTGATCTGGTCCCGCTCTCCTGGCTGCTCGGCGTCTGGGAGGGTACCGGCGTCCTCGAATACGACGCCCAGGGTCGTTCCATGTCGGGCGAGTTCTCCCATCGCGTGAGTTTCAGCCATGACGGCGGCGACGCCCTCAACTACGCGGCGACCGCCTGGTTCGAGGATGCCGACGGCCGCCGCCGCGACCTCGTCGCCGAGACCGGCTACTGGCGGCTGTCCCGCCCTGCGACCGAGCAGGACGCCGGGCCCGCTCTGCTGCCGGCACTGGCGCCTCGCAGCGAGGCGCGCACCGTGCACGACGTCGAGGCTCTTCGCACGGCGCAGGACGGGTTCGAGATCGAGGTCGCCCTCGTGCATTCCGACGGCATCAGCGAGCTCTACCTCGGGCAGGTGCGGGGACCGCGCATCGACATCGCCACCGACGCGATCGTCCGTCCGGCGGGTGCGAAGGAGTACGGCGCCGCCACCCGGATGTACGGCCTCGTCGACGGTCACCTGCTGTGGGCGTGGGACATCGCGGCGCTCGGTTCCGAGCTCTCGTCGCACGCCTCGGCCCGCCTTGCGAGGGTCCAGTGAACCCCGACGTCCTCGCCCGCGTCCCCGGCGCTGTCGTCGACGACCGCGGGCTCGCGCACCTGGGTCATCCGGTCCGCGAGCAGCGCGACCTCGCCGCCGGCGCCGCCGTCGCCCCCCTCGGCGATCGCACGGTCCTCACCGTCTCGGGCGAGGACCGGCTCTCCTGGCTCGACTCGATCACCTCGCAGGCGCTGACCACCCTCGCCCCGGGTGCGGGCACCGAGCTCCTCGTCCTGGACCCGCAGGGGCACGTCGAGCATGCGGCATCCGTCGTCGACGACGGGGAGCGCACCTGGCTCATCGTCGACCGGGATCGTGCCGAAGCGCTCCTCACCTGGCTCACGCGCATGCGCTTCCGCCTGCGCGTCGATCCGCAGGACGGCTCCGCCGGCTACGCCGTGATCGGCGGGACCGCCGCCGCGGTCGACGCCCTGCATGGGGAGGTCGTGTGGCGGGACCCGTGGCCCCGCGTCAGCTCCGGCGGCTGGGGATACTCCCCGGTCGAGCCGCATCCCGGTGCCGAGCGCGACTGGGCCGAGGCGGTCGTGTCCCTTTCGTCGCTCGACGACCTCGCCGCCGCGGCGGAGCGGGGTGACGTCCGACTCGCGGGCTACCTCGCCGTCGACGCGCTGCGCGTCGCCGCGTGGCGCCCCCGGGCCGCGACCGAGGCCGACGGCCGGACCCTCCCGCACGAGGTCGACTGGCTGCGCACGGCCGTGCACCTCGACAAGGGCTGCTACCGCGGGCAAGAGACCGTCGCCAAGGTGCACAACCTCGGACACCCGCCGCGCCGTCTCGTCGCTCTGCAGCTCGATGGATCGGACGCCGACCTGCCCGAACCCGGCGCCGCCGTCCGGCTGGACGGTGCGGACGTCGGGGCTGTCACCTCGGTCGCCCGCCACCACGAGGAAGGCCCGATCGCCCTCGCGATCGTGAAGCGCTCCGTCCCGGTCGACGCCGCCCTGACCGTCGCCGTCGCCGACGGTGAGATCGCCGCGGCGCAGGAGGTCGTCGTCCCGCCGGATGCCGGGCGCGCGGCATCCGTCCCGCGTCTGCCCCGGCTGTCGCAGCGCCGGTGACGATGGCGCCCGAGCCGACCACCACGGTTCCGGTGCCGACCGCCCGGAAGTATCCGCGCGAGGGATGGGCCCGCCTGCGCGGATCCGCCGTGGCGATCCTGCAGCTCGTCGTCGCCGCGAGCGCGGCCTTCTCGATCGCGCATTACGGGCTGGGGCACCCGGCTCCGCTGATCGCGGCGACCGTCACGATCTCGAGTCTGGGTCTGGTCCGTGACGCCCGGCCGTGGCGCGTCCTCGAGACCGTCATCGGCATGGTGCTCGGGGTCTTCGTCGCCGAGCTGGTCGTCTTCGCCGCCGGGAGCGGATGGTGGCAGCTCGCCCTCACTCTGGCGGTGAGCCTCTCGATCGCCCGATTCGTCTCGCCGCAGGCGGGGTTCGCGATCGCGGCGGCGATCCAGTCGATCATCGTGGTCGTCGTCCCGTCGCAGACGCCGTTCCTGCGCCTGCTCGACGCCCTCATCGGCGGCGCGATGGCGCTGCTGGTCACGGCGCTCATCCCGCGCAGCCCGCTGCGCACGGCTCTCGCGGACGCGACGCGGCTGTTCGCGGATTTCGAGAACGCCGCCGGCACGGTCGCGCAGGGACTGCGTCGGGGCAGCCGCGTGCGCGCGGAGCGAGGTCTCGAGAAGGCCCGCGACCTGCAGGGACGCGTCGACGACTGGCGGGTCTCGGTCGAATCCGGTGCCGCCATCGCCCGCATCTCGCCGTTCCTGCGCCGCCAGCGGTTCGAACTCGAACGCTTCGAGCGGATGCGGCAGGCGATGGACCTCGCCGTGCGCAACCTCCGGGTCGTCGCACGGCGGTCGGTCTACCTCGTCGACGACGGCCGTGAGCGCGACGTCGCCGCCGACCTGCTGCTCGAACTGGTCCGGGGTGCCGATCTCGTGGCCTCCTCGCTGACCGACATCTCGGACGAGCCCGCGGCGCGCGAGGTGCTGACGGCCGTCGCCGCGCGGCTCGATCCCGTGGCGCTCGTGCCCGACGGCTCGCTCGGCGATCAGACCCTCATCACGGCGCTGCGTCCGCTCGCGACCGATCTCCTCTGTGCGACGGGCCTCGGTCCGGACGAGGCCCGGGCGCGCCTGCCGCGCGTCTGAGTACGCGCCGGCTCACCGGGGAGCGACGGCCTCCCACGGCAGGGTCATCTCGCCCAGCCGCCATCGCGTCCGGCCGCCGATCGGCCAGCCCGCCTCGACGAGCGCGTCCAGCGCCGCCCGCCACCGCTGCACCGGACCGAACGAGGAGGCGGCGACGGCGCGGGTCCACTCGCGGTCGAGGGCGGTCAGGACGTCGTGGATGCGCTCTCCGGGCACGTTGCGGTGGATGAGCGCCTTCGGCAGTCGCTCGGCGGCGACCGCGGGGGACTCGAGCTCCGCGAGCCGCAACGAGATCGTGAGGGTGCGGGGCGCGGCATCCGGTCCGATCTCGATCCAGGTCGAGATCCTGCCGAGCTCGTCGCACGTCCCCTCGACGAGCATGCCGTCCGGGCGCAGCCGGGCCGCCATGCGCTCCCACGCCGCGGGCACGTCCGCCTCGTCGTACTGGCGCAGCACGTTGAACGCGCGGATCACCGCCGGGCGTCGACCGTCCGGCACCGGCACCTCGAACCCGCCGCGCGCGAACGACACGCGCGCGTCCGGCGCGAACACCCCCTCGCCCGCGCGGACTCGCGCCAGCTGCGCCCGAGCGCGCTCCACCCGCGCCGGCTCGATCTCGAGCCCGAGCACCTCCACGTCGGAGCGCACGCGGCGCAACCGCGCCTCGAGCTCGAACGCCGTGACTCCGCTCGCCCCGTAGCCGAGGTCCACCACGAGCGGATCGGCCGTCCGCCGGAGGAGGGGATGCCGCGCGATCCAACGGTCCACGCGGCGGAGGCGATTGGTGTTCGTCGTCCCCCGGGTCACCTGTCCGACGACAGGATCGGAGCGCGTCATGACCCCATGATCGCACCCGGCACGCCGGTAGGATTGCGGGCATGACAGCCCCCTACACCTTGATCCTCCTCCGGCACGGCCAGAGCGAGTGGAACAAGTCGAACCAGTTCACCGGGTGGGTGGACGTCCGTCTCACCGATCAGGGCAAGGCCGAGGCCCAGCGCGGCGGCGAGCTGCTGAAGGAGTCGGGTCTGCTTCCCGACATCCTGCACACCTCGGTGCTGTCGCGCGCCATCCAGACGGCGAACATCGCCCTCGACGCCGCGGACCGCCTCTGGATCCCGGTGAAGCGCTCGTGGCGTCTCAACGAGCGTCACTACGGCGCCCTGCAGGGCAAGGACAAGGCGCAGACGCTCGACGAGTTCGGCGAGGAGCAGTTCATGCTGTGGCGCCGCTCGTTCGACGTGCCGCCGCCGGACATCTCCGACGACGACCCGTACACGCAGGTCGGCGACGTGCGATACGCCGACATCGACGGCGAGGTGCCCCGCACCGAGTCGCTGAAGATCGTGATTGACCGCCTCCTGCCCTACTGGGAGAGCGAGATCGTCCCCGATCTGAAGACGGGCAGGACCGTCCTGGTCACGGCCCACGGCAACTCGCTGCGCGCCCTCGTGAAGCACCTCGACGGCATCAGCGACGACGACATCGCCGAGCTGAACATCCCCACCGGCATCCCGCTCGTGTACCGACTGGACGAGAACCTCGTTCCGATCGGCCCCAGCGAGTACCTCGACCCCGAGGCCGCCGCTGCCGGCGCCGCGGCGGTCGCCTCGCAGGGCAAGAAGTAACCCGCCTCCGGCCGGGAACACGAAGAGCGGATGCCTCGCGGCATCCGCTCTTCGCCGTCCGGCGCTCAGACCTCGAGGTCGACGCCCTCGGGGTCGGCGGCCCAGGTGCCCGTCGCGAGGTACGAGACCTTCTTGGCCACGGACAGGGCGTGGTCGCCGAAGCGCTCGTGGTAACGCGAAGCCAGGGTGGCGTCGACGGTGGCCGACGCCTCGCCCTGCCAGTTGTCGCTGAGGACCTTCTCGAACACCGCGAGGTGCAGGGCGTCGAGCTGGTCGTCGAGCTCGTGCAGGCGGTTCACCAGGGAGAGGTCCTCGGTGCGCAGCAGATCGGACAGCGTGCGGGCGACCTCGGTGTCGATCTCGCCCATCTTCGTGAAGGTGTTCTTCAGGCCCTTGGGCACGGCGCGCTCGGGGAAGCGCATACGCGTCAGCTGGGCGATGTGCTCGGCGATGTCGCCCATGCGCTCGAGCGAGGCGCTCACCCGCAGGGCGGCGACGACGATGCGCAGGTCGCGTGCGACGGGCTGCTGGCGGGCGAGGATCTCGATGGCGAGCTCGTCGAGCTCGATGGCCCTGTCGTCGATCACCTGATCGTTGTCGATGACGTCTTCCGCGAGGGCGACGTCGCTGGTGGCGAACGCGCGGGTCGCCTTCTCGATCGCGACGGTCACGAGCTCGGAGATCTCGACGAGACGGGTCTGCACGTCCTCGAGGGACTGGTGGAAAACTTCGCGCATGGAGCACCTTCTCTTCGTGCGGGCGGGTGAGGGGCGCGACTGTCGCGCAGAGACCTCGGCGATCCTCCCGCGCTCAGGTTAACGGTCGGTGCCGACACGGTGAACACTCGGCGGTGACCGGCGCACGGCCCGATTTCCGTCCGATTGCGGGGGTGCGCCCACCCTACGCTGGGGACATGGATTCGACGCAGCTTGAGCTGCTGGCGCTCGTCGTGGGCCTGCTCGTGGGCGGCGGTGCAGCCGCTCTCGTGTTCTACGCGGCGCGCGCGCGTGAGCGCACGCGGCTGGTCACGTCGACCGAGCTGCCCGAGGGCACGGCATCGGTCCTGCAGGCCATGGACGACGCCGCCGTCGTCGTCGATCCGTCGATGCTCGTGCTCGCGGCCTCGGCCACGGCGGAGGTCTTCTCGCTGAGAGTGGGAGAGAGCCTCGACGCCGAACGCCTCCGCGCGCTCGTGCGCGGCGCGCGGCAGACGGGGCTTCCGGCGACGGAGAACATGACCCTGAACCGCGGTGTCGAGCCGCGTGTGGTCGCGGCCCGCGCCAGCGTCATCACCCCGCGCCTGACCCTCGTCGTCATCCGCGACATCACCGAGCGCGAGCGCGTCGAGCAGATGCGCCGCGACTTCGTCTCGAACACCTCGCACGAGCTCAAGACGCCGGTCGGCGCGGTCACGCTCCTCGCCGAGGCGATCGAGTCGGCTGCCGACGATCCCGAACAGGTCCGCCACTTCGTGCGGCGGCTGAGCGCCGAGGCCACGCGGCTCGGCCAGCTGACCTCGCGCATCATGAACCTCTCGCGGCTGCAGTCCGCCGACGAGATCGCCGAGATGCGCGATGTCTCCGTCGACGAGGTGGTCCGTTCGGCGATCGATTCGCTGGCGGTCACCGCTGAGTCGGCCGACATCACCGTCGCCCGCGGGGGCGACCGCGGACTGTTCGTCCGCGGCGATCGGCAGATCCTCGTCGAGGCGGTGGGCAACCTCCTCGCCAATGCGATCGCGTACTCGCCGGCGGGCGCGCAGGTGGGTGTCGGGGTGCGCGAGGCGGACGGCGCGGTCGAGATCGCGGTCGCCGATCACGGCATCGGCATCCCCGAAGACGATCAGCAGCGGATATTCGAGCGCTTCTACCGCGCGGACCAGGCGCGCTCGCGGCGTACCGGCGGCACAGGACTCGGTCTCGCGATCGTCAAGCACGCCGTGCAGCGTCACGGCGGCTCGGTCGACCTCTGGTCCCGGCCCGGTCGCGGGTCGACGTTCACGATCCGCCTCCCGCTCGTCACCGTCGACACCTCGACGCGTCGTAAGCCCAAGAAGAAGAAGACCGGCGCGAACGCGCCCAGCCGAAGGAAAGCCTCATGACCCGAGTCCTGATCGTCGAAGACGAACCCGACCTCGCCGACCCCCTCGCCTACCTGCTGCGTCGGGAGGGGTTCGAGGTCGAGATCGCCGAGGACGGCGGTGTCGCCCTCGACGCCTTCACGTCGCGGGGGGCCGACATCGTCCTGCTCGACCTGATGCTGCCCGGGATGCCGGGGACCGAGGTGTGCCGGGTCATCCGGCAGACCTCCAAGGTGCCGATCATCATGCTGACAGCGAAGGACAGCGAGGTCGACATCGTGGTGGGGCTCGAGTTGGGCGCCGACGACTACATCACGAAGCCGTACTCCTCCCGTGAGCTGCTCGCGCGGATGCGTGCGGTGCTGCGCCGGGCGGACACCGACGAGCTGGACGTCGACGACCGGATCATCCAGGGGGGTCGCGTCACGCTGGACATCGATCGTCACACCGTGTCCGTCGACGGCAAGGAGATCTCGATGCCCCTCAAGGAGTTCGAGCTCCTCGAACTCCTCATGCGCAACGCGGGCCGCGTGCTCACCCGCGGCCAGCTCATCGATCGCGTGTGGGGGAGCGACTACTTCGGCGACACCAAGACGCTCGATGTGCACATCAAGCGCATCCGTTCGCGCATCGAGACGAACCCCAGCGACCCGGTCATGCTGCTGACGGTGCGCGGACTCGGCTACCGATTCGAGGCCTGAGTCCCGGTCGCGAACGACGAAGGCCCCCACCGCAGGGTGGGGGCCTTCGTCGTCGTCGGGGAGGTCAGCCGGCCGGCGTCGCCGCAGGCGTCGGGACGAACTCCGTGTAGTAGGGGAGCGTGCCGTCCAGGATCGGGACGGCGACGCGGACGCCCTCGCCCTCGCCCGACTGGAAGGACGCGTCGACGTCGGAGCCCGGCTTGCCGGTGTCGTCGAAGGTGAGCGGTGCGGTCGTCACCCCGAGGCTGACGGTGCTGTTCGCGGGCACGTTGACACGCTGCGGCTGGTCGGCGATCGAGACGTTCAGGACCAGGTCCTCGTCCGTGGTGTTCACGATGCCCGCGATGAGGTTGCCGAGGCTTCCGTCCTCGTTCGCGATGATCATCGCGTTGCGGACCAGCAGCGGGCCGGAGTCGGGGACGTTGACGCCGTCCGAGGCCGAGTACTGGATCGTCGTCGCCTGCGGCGCGAGCATGTTGCAGCCCGTGGTTCCCAGAACGACGGCGGCGCCCAGGGCGAGGGACGCGATGAGACGCGATTTCACGGATCCTCCAGATGACACGAACGGCGGCACTCTCATCCTATGGGGTCGCGACGTCGCGACCGGGCGGGGGAGGGCGGCGAACTCTAGCGTATGTCGCCTGTGGTATTCTGGAGGTTGCCGAAAGGACACAACTGCATGCTTTTTGAGGTTGGCGAAACCGTCGTCTATCCGCACCATGGCGCTGCGACCATCATCGAGGTCAAGGATCGCGTCATCAAGGGAGAGACGAAGAAATACCTGAAGCTCAACGTCACGCAAGGCGATCTCATCATCGAGGTTCCCGCGGACAACGTCGATCTCGTGGGCGTCCGCGACGTGATCGGCAAAGACGGGCTCGAGAAGGTCTTCGATGTACTGCGCGCTCCCTTCACCGAGGAGCCGACCAACTGGTCGCGCCGCTACAAGGCGAACCTCGAGAAGCTCGCGTCGGGTGACGTCATCAAGGTGAGTGAGGTCGTGCGCGACCTCTGGCGCCGCGACCAGGACCGCGGCCTGTCGGCCGGTGAGAAGCGGATGCTCGCGAAGGCGCGGCAGATCCTCATCTCCGAGATCGCCCTGGCCCTGAAGGCCGACGAGGACAAGGCGTCCACCGTCCTCGACGAGGTCCTCGCCTCCTGAGACATCGACAGAACGGCCGGCTGCTCAGCCGGCCGTTCTTCGTTGTCCGCGGGATGTGAGGCGTGCGGCGTGTGGATGCGCGCGCCATGATGAGCCCGTGACCACTCGCGCCGCTCCCGTCGCCGTCGACCTCTCGCGTCGCGATCTGACGCTCGACCTCGCCCGGGTCGTCTGCGTCCTGTTCGTCATCGTCGTCCACCTCGTACAGGTGGGCATCGGGCCCGGACCCGATGGCGGTCTCGTCGCTTCGCGACCCGCCGAGGAGCAGCCGTGGTTCGACGCCGCGACGTGGGTCGGTCAGATCATGCCGCTGTTCTTCGTCGTGGGCGGGTTCGCTGCGGCGACGGGCTGGCGGTCGTGGACGGCGAAGGGCGGGGATGCCGCGGGATTCATCCGCACGCGCACGCTCCGCCTCGCGCAGCCCGCGCTGCCCCTCTTCGTGTTCTTCGCCGTCGTCCTCGGTGTCGCGACAGCGGCGGGTCTGCCCGAGCAGCTCGTGGCGGATGCCGCGGTGGGCGCGGGCTCGCCGCTGTGGTTCCTCGCGGCCTATCTCCTGTGCCAGGCCGCTGTTCCGTTCCTCGCCGCCTGTCACGCGCGCCGTCCGACGGCGACGCTCGCCGTCCTGGCCCTCGGCGCGACGC
Source organism: Microbacterium oleivorans (assembly GCF_023715745.1). Classification (GTDB taxonomy): domain Bacteria; phylum Actinomycetota; class Actinomycetes; order Actinomycetales; family Microbacteriaceae; genus Microbacterium; species Microbacterium oleivorans_D. Next base: position 154,751 of record NZ_JAMBOV010000005.1, read on the forward strand.
TGGTCGACGTCGCGCGCTTCGGCACCGGCATCGAGGAGATCGGTCTCCTGAATCTGCTGTTCGTCTGGCCGCTCGTGCAGCAGTTCGGGTTCTGGTACGCAGACGGATGGTTCGACCGGCGGCATCCGCTCACCCTTCTCGCGGTCGCGACCGCCTGCTATCTGCTGCTGTGGCCGCTCGCGGCCGTCGGACCATACTCGACGAGCATGCTCGGCAACCTCAATCCGCCGACGGTGCCGCTCGTGGTCCTCGGCATCGCGCAGGCGTGCCTGCTGCGTCTACTCAAGCCTGTGCTCGCGCGCCTGATGGCGCTCCGCGCGATGCAGGGCATCGTCTTCGTGCTCGGCTCGAGGCTGATGACGATCTACCTCTGGCATCTGCCGGTGATGCTGGCGCTCACCGGCCTGAGCCTGCTCATCCCGGGCGCTGCGCCGACGCCCGCGTCCGAGGCGTGGTGGTGGTCGCGGCCGATCCTCTTCGTCGTGGTGCTGGGCGTCCTGCTCGCCCTGTCACTCGCGATCGCGCGCTGGGAAGCCCTGGGCGCACTCGGGCCGACGCCTCCGCGGATCGTCGTCGTCGTCGCATGGGTCTGCGCCTTCGCGCCGCCGTTCGCGGTCATGGAGTGGTTCCTCGACCTTCCGATCGCCGTCGGCGGCGCCGTCCTGCTCGCGGCCGCGGTCTTCCTCCTCCGACGCCGCTCGCCGGCGCGCGCCTGGGTACGCTCGGAGGCATGAGCCTCATCCCCGTTCCGCGCGTTGCCGTCGTCGTCGTCGCCGCCGGGTCGGGGACGCGGTTGGGGGCGGAGGCGCCCAAGGCCTTCGTGGGGATCGATGCGCACACGATCCTCCGCCACGCGCTGCACGGCGTGTTCGCGGCACCGCAGGCGCAGGTCGTCGTCGTCGCCCCCGAAGACCGGGTCGGCGATGCGACGACCGAGGCGCACGAAGCCGCCGGCGACCGCGTCGACCTGGTCTCGGTCGTCGCCGGCGGAGCGACTCGGCAGGCGTCGGTCGCCGCCGGCCTCGCCGCCGTCTGGCCCGACGTCGAGGTCGTCCTCGTGCACGACGCTGCTCGTGCCCTGACCCCGCCCGAGGTGTTCGCCCGAGTGATCGACGCCGTCGCCGCGGGGTCCGATGCCGTCATCCCCGTCCTCCCCGTCATCGACACCCTCAAGCACGTCGATGCCGACACGGTCGTCGCTCCCGTGGATCGATCGGTCCTCGCTGCGGCGCAGACGCCGCAGGGCTTCCGCCGGGCCGTGCTCGACGCCGCGTACCAGGATGCCGCGGCCGACCACACCGACGACGCCGCCCTGCTGCAGGAGGCGGGCACCACCGTGCGAACGGTGGCCGGCGACGAGCGGGCATTCAAGATCACGACGGCCGCCGATCTCGATCGCGCCCGCGGGCTCGTGGCACCTCTCCCGTCAGCCACGCGCGCCCCCTCGGTCGCAATCCCGCGCGTGGGTGTCGGGACCGACGTCCACGCCTTCGGCGGCGACGGCACGCTCTGGCTGGCCGGACTCGAGTGGCCGGGGGAGCAGGGGCTGCACGGTCACTCGGACGGGGATGCCGTCGCGCACGCAATCGTCGACGCGGTCCTCGCGGCCGCGGGTCTGGGTGACATCGGCACCCACTTCGGCACGGATCAGCCCGAGTACGCCGGCGCCCATGCCCCGGCGTTCCTCGCGCGGACGCGCGCCCTCGTCGGCGAGGCGGGATGGCGTATCGGCAACGTCAGCGTGCAGGTGCAGGCGAAGCGTCCGCGGTTCGCGGCTCGCCGCACGGAGGCGGAGCGCGTGCTGTCCGAGGCGCTGGGAGCGCCGGTCTCGGTCTCGGCGACGACGACGGACGGCCTGGGCTTCACGGGGACCGGTGACGGCGTCGCCGCGTTCGCGGTGGCCGTCGTGGTTCCGGCCTGACCGGACCGGTCAGAGCGCGCGCGTCATGAAGGTCGACGCCGGGTCGGGCCGGTAGCTCCCGAAGGGTGCGCACTCGTCGAAGCCCTCGCTCGCGTAGAGCGTGCGTGCCGCGAGGAACGGGGCATCCGAGCCGGTTTCCAGCCACACGCGGGTGAGGCCTGCGGCGCGTGCCGCCTCGAGGATGTGGCGCAGGATCGCCCGCCCGACACCGGTCCCGAGATGCGCGTCGACGACCCGCATCGACTTGAGCTCCCCGTCCTCGTCGCCGAGCCGAGCGAGGGCGCCGATCCCGGCGATCTCGCCGTCGCGCCAGGCCGACCAGACGGTGACCGACGGATGCCGCAGCCCGGCCACGTCGAGCGCGTGCACACTCTCGGCGGGGGTCTGCGCATGCATGCCGGCGAGGTGCTGTCGCACGAGACCGATGCTGGCCTCGCTCGTCAGGTCGTCCACGCGGATGTCGAGGGGAGCGGGCATGTCAGGCCTCCACGGCGAAGGGAGCGGGATCGCGGGGCCGCCGGGATCCCCAGGCGAGCGTCACAAGACCGGCGGCGAGGACGACGAGCCCCGCCACCGCGAGGGGTGAGAGGGCCTCGCCGAGCACCGTCACCCCGAGCACCGTAGCGGTGAGCGGCTCGCCGAGCGTCAGGGTCGCCGCGGTCGCCGCCGTCAAGCCCTGCAGCCCCCAGGTGAACAGGACATAGGCGACCGAGATCGTCGCGAGACCGAGCCAGAGTGCCATCGCGAGCCCGGAGGGCGTCGTCACCCAGCTCAGGTCGACGAACGGGATCGCGGCGGCGCACAGGATGGCGGAGCCGACCCCCATGGACCCGACGACGGTGAAGGCGTCCCAGCCCTGGTCCAGGAGCCGGCGCTGCACGTTCGCGATGACGGCGAAGCAGGCGCCGGCCCCCACGGCGGCCGCGAGACCGAGGCCGTCGACGCCACCGCTGCCCGAGCCTCCGCCGACGCCCAGGAGCACGACGCCCGCGGCGGCGAGGGCGGTCGCCGCCATCCACAGCCACGACGGAACCCGCCGCGAGATCAGCCACTCAAGGATTCCGGCGAGGACGGGGGCGGACCCCAGGGCGATCACGGTGCTCACGGCGACGCCGTTGGTCTCCGTGCCGAGGAAGAAGAGCGGCTGGTAAAGGCTGATCGCGGCACCCGTCACGGCCATGAGGCCGAGCGTCCCCCATGTGAGCGCGAGGCGCGGGCGGGCGGGTGCGCGACGACGATGGCGGGCGGCGAGGGTGAACGCGAGCGCGGCGAGTCCGATGCCGCCGATCACCATCCGCGCCACGCCGACCGAGAGGGTGGAGGCGTCGTCCGGGCCGAGGGCGTTCGCGGTTCCCGTCGTCCCGAACAACAGCGCGGCGGCGAGGACGGCGAGCAGATGCAGCACCCGTCCTTTCTACCGTCTCGACGCGGGTGCCGTCGCCACCCGCCGGTAGCATGGACCGGTGACGGTTCGGCTCTACGACTCCCAGGCTCAGGCGCTGCGCGACTTCGCGCCCGCCGATCCCGAGAACGTCACGATGTACGTCTGCGGACCGACGGTCCAGTCGGGTCCGCACATCGGCCACGTCCGCGCCGCGCTGAGTTTCGACGTCCTCCGCCGGTGGCTCATCCACCGGTTCGGGCGGGTCACCTTCGTCCGCAACGTCACCGACATCGACGACAAGGTGCTCGCGAACGCGACCGACGCCGAGCCGTGGTGGGCACTGGCCTACCGGATGGAGCTCGAGTTCTCGCGCGCGTATGCCGCGGTCGGCATCCTGCCCCCGACGTACGAGCCGCGGGCGACGGCATCCATCCCGCAGATGCAGGAGCTCATCGAGCGATTGATCGAGGCCGGCCACGCGTACGCCGCGGCGGGTGACGTGTACTTCGACGTGCGTTCCTGGCCGCAGTACGGGTCGCTCACCCGCCAGTCCGTCGACGCGATGGAGTCCGCCGCCGACGCCGATCCGCGCGGCAAGCGGGACCCCCGCGACTTCGCGCTCTGGAAGGGCGCGAAGGAGGGTGAACCGGCGGACGCCTCGTGGGCGTCACCGTGGGGATCCGGCCGCCCCGGGTGGCACATCGAGTGCTCCGCGATGAGCCGGCGATACCTCGGCCCCGAGTTCGACATTCACGGCGGCGGACTCGACCTGCGCTTCCCCCACCACGAGAACGAGCTCGCGCAGTCCACGGCGGCCGGCGACGCGTTCGCCCGCTACTGGGTGCACAACGGGCTCGTGACGGTCGGCGACCAGAAGATGTCGAAGTCGCTCGGCAACTTCCTCCTCGCCGTGGACGTCCTCGCCGAGTACGACCCGCTCGTGGTCCGGTATGCACTGCTCGCCGCCCACTACCGCTCGAACCTCGACCTGTCGTCGTCGACGTTCGCCGAAGCAGATGCCGCACTCGGCCGCATCCGCTCGTTCCTCGAGCGCGCGGAACGACGCCCCAGCCCGTTCACGTGGGCCGCGAAGCCTCCTCACGGCGCGTCCGAGGCGGACTCCGACATCGAGGAGGCGTTCGTCATCCCGGCTGCCTTCGCGGAGGCCATGGACGACGACCTCTCCGTCCCGCAGGCGCTCGCCGTCATCCACGAGACCGTGCGCCGCGGCAACGTCGCGATCGATGCGGACGACGACGAGTCGGCGGCGATCGCCGCGTGGCAGGTGCGGCAGATGACGAGCCTGCTCGGAATCGACCCGACCTCGACGCAGTGGAAGGTCGAGGGCGACGAGGCCGCCTCGGCCGCGCTCGATGCCCTCGTCAGCACCATGATCGACCAGCGCGCGGAGGCCCGCGCGACGAAGGACTGGGCGGCAGCCGACCGTATCCGCGATGCCATCGCGGCGGCCGGCGTCGTCCTCGAAGACGGTCCCGAGGGGACCCATTGGAGTTTGAACAATGGCTAAGCCAGGCAATCCGTCCGCCGGACGCGGCAAGAAGGGTCCCACGAAGGGATCCGGCGGCAAGAACAAGCGCTCGCTCGAAGGTCGCGGCCCGACACCCAAGGCCGAGGATCGCGCCTGGCACCCCGCCGGCAAGCGAAAGGCCGCCAAGGAGCGCTTCGTCGCCGGCGGCGGCAAGCCCCAGATCCGACAGACCACCGGAGGTCGCGCGCCCAAGGCGAAGTCCGGTGACGACACCGAGACGGTCACCGGGCGCAACAGCGTCCTCGAGGCGCTTCGCGCGAAGATCCCGGCGACGGCGTTCTACATCGCGCAGCGCGTCGAGATGGATGACCGCGTGAAGGAGATGCTCTCCATCGCGACGAACCGCGACATCCCCGTCCTCGAGGTGACGCGTCAGGAGCTCGACCGCATGGCCGGCTTCGACGGTGTGCACCAGGGTGTCGCACTCAAGGTGCCGCCCTACGAGTACGCGCACCCGCAGGACCTGCTCGAGCAGGTCATCGACCGCGGTCAGCTTCCGCTCTTCGTCGCGCTCGACGGCGTGACCGACCCCCGCAACCTCGGCGCGATCATCCGGTCCACCGCCGCGTTCGGCGGTCAGGCGATCATCCTGCCGCAGCGCCGCTCCGCGGGCGTCAACTCCGCCGCGTGGAAGACGAGCGCGGGTGCGGCCGCCCGCATCCCCGTCTCGATCGCCCCGAACCTCACGACGACGCTCAAGGAATTCAAGAAGCAGGGCGTCTTCATCCTCGGGCTCGACGGCGGCGGCGACGTGTCGCTGCCGGCCCTGCAGCTGGCCGACCGCCCGGTGGTCATCGTGGTCGGTTCGGAGGGCAAGGGGCTCTCGCGTCTGGTCACCGAGACCTGCGACCAGATCGTGTCGATCCCGATCAACGCGGCGACCGAGTCCCTGAACGCCGGCATCGCGGCATCCGTCGCCCTCTATCAGGTCGCGACCTTGCGCGCGGCATCGGAGTGATAGCCCGACCATAGGATCGCGCGCCAGACTGGCGTCACCGACAGCGAAAGGACACCCCATGACCCGTATCGCCGTGATCGGTGGCACCGGCTACGCCGGCAGCCACATCCTCGCCGAGGCCGTCGGCCGCGGCCACACCGTCGTCTCCGTCGCCCGCAAGGTGCCGACCGAGCGGGTCGACGGTGCCACCTACGTAGAGGGCACCCTCCTCGACGCGCCCGCTCTCGTCGCGGAGCTCGAGGGTGTCGAGGTCGTCGTGTTCGCGACGTCTCCGCGTGGCGACATGGTCGGCAAGATGCGGGATGCCGTCACCGAGGTCATCCGCGATCTGCCGTTGTCCGTACGCGTCGGTATCATCGGCGGCGCCGGCGGCAGCCTGGTCGCGCCCGGCGGTCCTCGCGTCATCGACAGCGGCTTCCCCGAGGAGATCAAGCCCGAAGCCATGGAGGCCATCGGGATCCTCGAGGACCTCCAGGCCGACACCACCGGGCGGGAATGGTTCTACATCCACCCCGCGGGCGGGTTCGGCGCGTGGGCGCCGGGGGAGCGGACCGGGTCGTACCGCGACGGCGGCGAGGTCATCGTCACCGACGAGAACGGCGAATCCTTCATCTCGGGTGCCGACTTCGCGATCGCCGTGCTGGACGAGATCGAGTCGCCGAAGCACCGCAACGAACGGTTCACCGTCGGCTACTGAGCCCGTTCAGACGAGGTCGCGCCAGTCGACCTGATCGTCCTCGTCCTCGTCGGGCAGCGGGAGGTCGGCCGTCACGACCGGCACCGCCATCGTCTCCGTCGGCGGCCCCATGACGGTCGCCTCGTCGCGGCGGTGACGGAGGACGTCGTCGATGTACGACGAGAGCACCTCGGCGATCGGGATGGACTTCCCGCGCGCCTGCGACATGTACCACCGGTGCTCGAGCACCTGATGGAACACCTCGGCGGGCTCGAGCTTGGCGCGCAGCTCCCACGGGATCGCCTTGACGACCGGCTCGAACACGCGTGTGAGCCACTCGTGCGCGACCATCTCCTCATCGCTGCCCAACCGCGAGACGCGGGCGGCGAACTCGTCCATGTCGTTGAGCAGGCGGCGAGCCTGGTTCTCCTCCACGTCGAGCCCCGTCAGCCGCAGGAGGCGGCGCTGGTGGTGGCCGGCATCCACGACCTTGGGCTGGATGAGCACCTTCGTGCCGTCCGCGGTCTCGTCCATCGACATCTCGCCGATGTCGAAGCCGAGGCTGTTCAGGCGCTGCACGCGTTCGGTGATGCGCCAGGTCTCGTTCGCTGCGAACGTCTCCGTCTCGGTGAGCGCGCTCCACAGGGAGCGGTACGACGACATGATCCCGTCGGCGATCGCGACCGCGTCCACGCCGCCCTCGAGGCGACCGCCAGCTTCGAGGTCCATGATCTCGCCGGCGATGTTCGTCCGGGCGACGTCGAGGTCGTGCTCGCGCTGACCGCGGGTCAGGCCGCCCTCGTGGAGTTCGCCCGTCTCGGCATCGACCAGGTAGGCGGCGAACGCCCCGGCATCCCGTCGGAAGAGGGTGTTCGACAGGGACACGTCGCCCCAGAAGAAGCCGACGTTGTGGAGCCGCACGAGCAGCGCCGCCAGCGCGTCGACCAGACGGGTCGCGGTGTCGGGCCGCAGCACCTGGGTGAACAGGGCCCGGTAGGGGAGCGAGAAGCGCAGATGCGCCGTCACGAGGGCTGCGGGAAGGGGCTCGCCCTTCGGTGTCCGTCGCCCGTCGATCACCGCGACCCGGCTGACGCAGGGAACATCGAGCCGGCCGAGGGAGCCGAGCATCTCGTATTCGCGGCGGGCCATCTCCGCCGTCGTCTCCTTGACGGCGATGACCCTGCCCGACAGGCTCGCGAAGCGCACGAGGTGTCGCGACAGGCCCTTGGGGAGGGAGACGATCGCGTCGCTCGGCCACTCGCCGAGCGGTGTCGACCACGGCAGGGCGAGGAGCCCTGCGTCGACGCTGCTGGCGGTGATGCTCAGGGAATGGACCACGCGGTGACCTCCGGCTGACGCGCCGCGGCGCGGGAGGTCCGGAGACCTTCCCGCGCCGCGGTCCTGCTGATGATGACGATCAGGCCGAGACGACCGGCTTGTCGTTGAGGCGGTCGCCCGACTCGAGGTCGAACGCGTGGACGTGACCCGGCTTGGCGGCCAGGGTGACCGTCTCGCCCGCGTTCGGGTGGTTGCGGCCGTCGACGCGGGCGACGACGTCGGTGCGCTTGCCGTTGATCTCGGTGTGGCCGTAGAGGTAGCCGTCCGCGCCGAGCTCCTCGACGAGGTCCACCTGGACCGCGAGGCCGCGGCCGTCGGCGGGGCCGACCTCGATGTCCTCGGGACGCACACCCACGGTGACCTGGCTGCCGTTGGCGCGGCCGACGGTGTCGCGGTCGAGCGGGACGACCTCGGTGCCGAACTGGATGCCGCCCTCGGCGAGGTCCGCGGGGAACAGGTTCATGGCGGGCGAGCCGATGAAGCCGGCGACGAACACGTTGTTCGGCTTCTCGTACAGGTCGCGCGGGGTGCCGACCTGCTGCAGGATGCCGTCCTTCAGGACCGCGATGCGGTCACCCATCGTGAGGGCCTCGGTCTGGTCGTGGGTGACGTAGACGGTGGTGACGCCGAGGCGACGCTGCAGCGACGCGATCTGCGTACGGGTCTGGACGCGGAGCTTCGCGTCGAGGTTCGACAGCGGCTCGTCCATGAGGAAGACCTGGGGCTGACGGACGATGGCGCGACCCATGGCGACACGCTGACGCTGACCACCCGAGAGGGCCTTGGGCTTGCGGGTCAGGTACTGCTCGAGGTCGAGGAGCTTGGCGGCTTCGAGGACGCGAGCGGCGCGCTCCTCCTTGCCGACACCGGCGATCTTGAGCGCGAAGCCCATGTTCTCGGCGACGGTCATGTGCGGGTACAGCGCGTAGTTCTGGAAGACCATCGCGATGTCGCGGTCCTTCGGCGGGACGTCGGTGACGTCGCGATCGCCGATGCGGATCGAGCCGGAGTTGACCTCTTCGAGACCCGCGAGCATGCGGAGCGAGGTGGACTTACCACAGCCGGACGGGCCGACCAGGACGAGGAACTCGCCGTCGGCGACCTCGAGGTTGAGCTTGTCGACCGCGGGGCGGGTTCCACCGGGGTACAGACGGGTTGCGTTGTCGAACGTGACGGACGCCATTGTTTCTTCTCCTTCACCGGCAGGTACGTGCCGGACGATCCGTAGTGAAGCGAGCGGGGACGACCCCGCACACCCGCCATCGGGTGCGTGTTCAGTATGGCACGGGTGCGGCGTGCGGGGGGATGCGGTCTCGTCAGCCTTTTTCCAGCGCGTCTGGCTAACATCGGACCGTGCGCCACCCCCGAGCGCCGGGCCGTTCGGCCACCACAGATCTTCCCGAGGTTCCATGTCCACCGATTCCGGCGACACTCCGTCATCCGCGACCGACCGCCGCGAGGCCGTACGCGAGAAGGCGCAGCGCGTCCATGTCCGTCAGTCGCGCGCACGCATCGCGCGACGTGTCTCGCTGGGCGTGCTGGCCACCGCTGCCGTCGCGGCCGTGGCGATGGTGGTCGTGTGGTCGGTCACCTCGACGATGGGCGGCCGTGACCTGACACCGAGCACGGCGACCTCCGACGGCTTCGCCGTCAGCGACGTCACCGGGGTCTCGGCGGACCAGGGTGTCATCGACGAGAGCGCCGTCGAGGCGACCCCGGGTTCGGACAAGGCGGCGACGCCGGCACCCACGGCATCCGCCACGGCTGCCCCCGTCGACATCCGCGTCTACGTCGACTACCTCTCGCCGGGGGCGCGCGAGTGGCAGCTCGCCAACGTCGACCAGCTCACCACGTGGGTGGATCAGGGCGCGGCGACGCTCAGCTACCACCCCGTGTCGATGCTCACGGCGAAGTCGAACGGCACGAAGTACTCGCTCCGCGCCGCCGCTGCGGCGGCCTGCGTCGCGACGCACGACGAGAGCGTGTTCTTCGCGTACAACACCGAGCTCCTCACGCGGCAGCCCGCGATGGACACCGACGGGTTCTCCGACGTCGAGCTCGCCGATCTCGCGCAGGCCGTGGGCGCGAGCGATCCCGAGAAGCTGCGATCCTGCATCGAGGACGGCGACTTCACCGAGTGGGCGAAGGATGCCACGGAGCGGGCCATCGCCGGCATCCCCGACACGGACGGTCTGGAGCTCACCGGGACGCCGATGATCCTCGTCAACGGCCAGCCCTACATGGGTGCGTTGTCGGATGCCGCGGAGTTCTCGCAGTTCGTGCTGACGAGCGCCAGCGACGCGTTCTACACCGAGCAGACCCCGACTCCCACGCCGACCACACCCGCAGAGACGTCGACGCCGACGCCGACCGAGCCTGCGGAGTGACGGCCGCGGCCCGGATAGACTGGGCCTTCTGCCGGCTTGGCGCAATTGGTAGCGCACCGTACTTGTAATACGGGGGTTGCAGGTTCAAGTCCTGTAGCCGGCACTCCGACTGTGCGTCGTGTCGTCCTGTCGAGACGGAGGTCGCAGGTTCGCGTCCTCGAGCATCCGCTCACGAAGCGTCGACGGCCTGTGCTTTCGCCTTCGCGTGCTCGCGCCGCAGGCGCAGGCGCAGGAACGGGCGCTCGACGAGCCAATACGACGCCTCCGCGGCCAGGAGCAGCGCGACGAGGCCCCCGAGAGTGAGCCCGCCGAACCACGTCGTGTTGTGGTTCGTCATGAACAGCTGCTGATACAGGTACAGGCTGTACGAGATCAGACCGACGTGCACGACGGGGCGCCAGTTGAGGAACCGTCCGAAGGGCGATGCCGGTGCTCGCATCATCCACACGATGACGAGCGCCACGGCGAGAGCGTCGCCGACGTACCCGACCGTGTACATCCACACGCCTTCGAGCCGCGACGTCAGGGCCCACGACAGCGGGAGCCACACGACGACCGCCCACTGCAGGTGGCGGGCGAACACCCAATCGGTGAGGCGCTCGAACCAGCGTTCTCCCGCGCCGTAGGCCAGGAGGCATCCGATCATCAGCGCGTCCGCCCGGGTGTGGAACATGTACGTCACCCCGCCTTCCGGCACGAACGGGAGGAGGTAGGTCCCGATGCGCACGAACGGCGAGATCAGGACGCCGACGACCAGGACCTTCACGGCGACACGACGGGGCATGAGGATGACGGCGAGCGGCCAGAGGACGTAGAACTGCTCCTCGACGCTCAGCGACCAGGTGTGCCCCGTCCACCATGCACCGTCGAGCGGCCAGTAGTCCCGCAGGAAAAGGGCCGGACTGATGATGTCGCGCGGCCCGACGCCGTCGATCACCCCCGTCGCCACGAGGACGACGACGACCCCGAGGAAGACGAACAGGGCGGGCAGAATGCGGTAGGCACGTCGGCGGTAGAACCCGGCCAGCGAGATGCGCCCGGTCTTGCCTCTCTCGCGCAGGAGCAGTGTCGTGATCAGGAACCCGGACAGGACGAAGAACGCCTGCACGCCGAAATACCCTCCGGGCAGATTCGCCCGGAGGAACGTCACCAGGTCCGTCTGCGGAAGTGTGACCGCGCCATGACCCCAGATCACGCAGAGCACCGCCAACGCGCGGATCCCGTCGAGCGACGGGATGGTGCGAGCGAGCGCCGGATCGGTTGCGCGCCGGACGGTCGACGTGCTCGTCATGTCTTCCCCCAAGAAGTCGCGAGCAGCGCAGGTCCCCACCGCGCTCAGCTCGTCTAGGGGATGACGCTACCCGCTCGCTCGACCTTTCGCGAGGGTCGAGCGAGCCGGGCGGCTCCGGCTCAGGCGACCGGCGTCTCGGCCTCGCGAGGCGTGACGCGGACCTCGGCGATGCGGCGGCGATCCATGGCGGTCACCTGGATCGTCGCGCCGTCGACCTCGATCGTGTCGCCCACGACCGCGAGGCGGCCGAGCTGCTCGGTCACGAATCCGGCGACGGTGTCGGAGGCGCCGCGGGGGAGCGTGATCCCCGTCGCCTCGGAGAAGTCCTGCAGATTGAGGCGCCCGTCGATGATCTCGCGATCGCTCACGGGAGCGACCGCGGCGTCGTACTCGTCGAAGATCTCACCGACGACCTCCTCGACGAGGTCCTCGAGGGTCACGATGCCGTCCGTGCCGCCGTATTCGTCGACGACGACCGCGATCTGATGTCCCTCCGCCCGCATCTTCGTCAGTGTCGGCAGGACACGCGCCGTCGACGGGAAGTACGGGATCGGCCGGACGATGCTCGACAAGGGGGCCGCCGCATCCGAGGCCGCCTCGAACAGGTCGCGGACATGCACGAAGCCGACGATGTCGTCGATGGACGTGTCGGCGACGGGATACCGCGAGAACGGCAGTTCGTGCACCGCAGAGATGGCCTCGCCGATCGTCGCGCTGTCGTCGAGGGAGGTGACGTCGGGGCGCGGCCGCATGACCTCGCTCAGCTGACGCTCGCGCAGCGAGAGGACGTCCTCGAGGATGCGTCGCTCGTCCTCGGGGAGACCCTCGTGGCTCGCGACGATGTCGCGGACCTCCTCGTCGGTGAGCTCCTCGCCGGTCTTGTGCGGGTCGCCGCCGAGCAGACGCACAAGGGCGTTCGTCGACACCGACAGCAACCAGATGACCGGTCGCATGACCTTCGCGAACCCGTCGAGGACAGGCGCGACGACGTAGGCGAACTGGGCGTTCCGCTGGATGGCGAGCCGCTTCGGCACGAGTTCCCCGAGCACGAGCGACAGGTAGGCGATCAGCAACGTGAGAATCAGCGTCGCGATCGTCAGGGCCAAGCCCGGATCGGCGCCCCAGGATTCGATGAGCGGCGCCACCGACGGTGCGATGGAGGTCGCACCGTAGGCGGCGGATGCGAACCCCGCCACCGTGACGCCGATCTGCACCGCGGAGAGGAACGTATTGGGGTTCCGGGCGAGGCCCGCGACCTTCTCGCCGCGCTTTCCGCGCGCGGCGATCGCGTTGATCTGGCTCTCCCGCAGGGTCACCAGCGCCATCTCGGTCGCCGCGAACACCCCGCCCACCAGGACGAACACCACGACGAGGGCGATGTTCAGTGCCAGATCGTTCATCGGATCACTCCGACGGGTCCGGTCTCATCGGTGGGCGGGATCCTATGATCGCTGTCCATCGGTCAGCGGTGCTCCTTCGTCTCTGCGGGGGAGGGGGTCGTGGTCGGTGCGCCGGCGGCGAGCTCGCGGTCTCGGTCGCGACGCGTCTTGGCGAGGCTCGCCACCGTGGCCACGACGATAGTGGCCGCGATGAACAGGAGCGAGAACCAGATCGGGATCTCGGGAGCCCACAGCATCGGCTCGCCCCCGTTGATGAACGGCAGCTCGTTGACGTGCATCGCGTGCAGCACGAGCTTGACACCGATGAAGGCGAGGATGACGGCCAGGCCCTGCGCGAGGTAGACGAGACGCTCGAGCAGACCGCCGATGAGGAAGTACAGCTGACGCAGGCCCATGAGCGCGAACGCGTTCGCGGTGAACACGATGTACGCCTCGTTCGTGAGGCCGTAGATCGCGGGGATCGAGTCGACGGCGAAGATGAGGTCGACGAAACCGATCGCGATGATGACGAGCAGCATCGGGGTGACGAACCGCTTGCCGTTCTTCTTCACCGTGAGCTTGTCGCTGTTGTACTCGTCGCTGACGGGGAGGATGCGGCGCACGAACTGCATGAACTTGCCGTTGGCCGGGTCGGACTCACCGTGCGCGAACGCCTGACGGTAGGCGAGGAAGAGAAGCAGCAGACCGAAGATGTAGAAGATCCAGGAGAAGTTCTCGATGAGGGCGGCACCCACGGCGATGAACGCACCGCGCATGATCAGCGCGATGACGATGCCGATCATCAGCACCTTCTGCTGGTACTTCTTCGGCACCGCGAAGCCCGTCATGACGATCAGGAACACGAAGAGGTTGTCGATGGACAGCGCCTTCTCCGTCAGGTAACCCGCGAAGTACTCGCCGGAGTAGACCCAGCCCCACCCGGGGATGATGCCGATGACGACACCGAAGATCAGCGCGAGACCGATGTAGAAGGCGGACCAGCGAGCGGACTCGCCGACCGACGGCTCATGCGGCTTGCGGACGTGTGCGAAGAATTCGTAGACGAAGAAGGCGATCGTGACGGCGATCGTGATGCCCCAGACGAGAGGGGTGATTTCCACAGGAGTCTCCTCGATGGCGTGAACGGACGACGCCAGAGTCTTCTCCATCCCGATTGCTCGGGACCGGTGGTCCGGGATGCGTCTTCACACCCGTAGTGACGAACCGACCGTCGTGGAGTACTCCCCCTGGGAATCAAAATGCTACGGGATCCAGGCGACCGAAACTGACAATTGCCTGACGCAGCCGCTCGTGCTAGCCGCGGGACGGCTCCTTGATGTCGTCGCTCGCGTAGGGGGCCGGGGCAGGGGCGTGCGCGTACGGGATGAACCAGCTGGCGAAGTCCAACGGAGGTGTCGCGGTGGCGGCATCCCGCTTGCTGGTCGCATCCTGGTCGACGAAGAGGGATTCCGCATCGAGATCCTGGAACAGCACGGTGTCCAGGTGCTCGCGCCAGCCCTCCGGGAGGTCGCCGGTGAGTCGCTCGGCGCTGCGTGCCGCCTCGTCCAGCACGAGCTTCAGCGCCAGCTCATGAGCCACGGTCGGCGGGTACACCGGCGAGGCGCTCAGTCGAGAGGTCACCTCGATCGTGGCGGCGAGGAACTTCTGCGCGAACGCCCGGTCGTAGTGCGTGGCGTACTGCGGAGGCAGCTGCGAGATCACATGCGTCTCCCGCCAGGCGGATCGGTCGTCGGCCGCGTCCGCGAGCTGCCGCACGTCGTCGAAGAGGCAGTCGACGACCAGGACCGAAGCGTTCCAGACGAGACCTTTGATGATCGTCCGCTGACGCAGCTCGGATGCCGTGGCCTCACTCGTCGAACCGCCGAAGAGCTCGTCGAGCGCCCAGTCGATGCCGGCCAGGCGCGCGCCGGCCCGGGCGACCCGCGCGGTGTCCGACGAGCCCTCGGGAAGGGTCCCCGACGTGCCCTGCCACTCCGAGTCCACGATCGAGGAGCTCGTGGACGCGATCCGCACCAGATGCTGGGCCCCGTCGGTCACGGACACCTCGATCAGCGACAGCAGTGCGTCCTCGGCATCCAGCGATGACGCGGACATGCGTGACGCATCATCCACTCCGCTGACGAGGTCGTCGGGGTGCGCGCATACGAGGTCGAGATCGATACGGACCGCCGCGCGGTAGCGAGGAACGGGTGCCATGGGGGCATCGTACCCACGGCCCCGCTTACGGTGTCAGTCCGACTCGACGAGTCCCAGGACGTCGAGGAGCCAGGCCAGCTCGAATGCGCGCTCACGCCAGGAGTTGTACCGCCCGCTGACACCACCGTGACCCGCGACCATCTCGCACTTGAGCAGCGCGTCCGCACCGACCTCGCGCAGGCGCGCGACCCACTTCGCCGGCTCGACGTAGAGGACACGCGTGTCGTTGAGCGATGTGACGGCGAGGATGCGGGGATACCGGACACCCGCCTGCACGTTCTCATAGGGGGTGTACGACTTCATGTAGGCGTAGACATCCGCGTCGTGGAGGGGGTCGCCCCACTCGTCCCACTCGATCACGGTGAGGGGCAGTGACGGGTCGAGGATCGTCGTCAGCGCGTCGACGAACGGGACGCCGGCGAGGACGCCCGCGAACAGGTCGGGGGCGAGGTTCGCCACCGCCCCCATCAGCAGACCACCGGCGGAGCCGCCCTCGGCGACCAACCGGTCGGGGGAGGTGTAGCCCCCGGCGACGAGGTGGCGCCCCACCGCGACGAAGTCGGTGAAGGTGTTGCGCTTGTGGAGCAGCTTCCCCTCCTCGTACCACTGACGTCCCATCTCGCCGCCGCCGCGGACGTGGGCGATCGCGAAGATCACGCCGCGGTCGAGCAGCGTCAGGCGGGCGACGGAGAACCCGGGCTCGATCGAGTGCTCGTACGAGCCGTAGCCGTAGAGGTGCAGGGGTCGAGGCGACGATGCGGGCTCGCCGAACGAGCGCTTCCAGACGAGCGAGACGGGGATGCGCGTGCCGTCGTCGGCGGTCGCCCAGACCCGCTCCTGTCCATAGTCGGTCGACTCGTACCCGCCGAGGACGGGCTGACTCTTGCGCAGCAGGAGCTCGCCGGTCGCCACGACGTAGTCGTAGACGGTGCCGGGTGTCACGAACGACGCGTAGCCGAGGCGGATGACGGGCGGTGCCCACTCCGAGGACCCGCTCGCACCGACGGCGTACAGCGGCTCCTCGAAGGCGATCTCGGTGACCGCGTCGGTCGCATAGTCGAGGATCCCGACCCGGGCGAGTCCCTCCCGGCGGTACTCGACGACCGCCCAGTCGCGGTAGGCGGACGCATCGAGCAGCCGGCGTCCGGGCTGGTGCGGCAGCACCACGTGGCGCTCGCCGGTCGGATCGGATGCGGAGACCCGCACCACCTCGAAGTCGAGGGCGTCGTCGTTGTGGAGGATGTACAGCACGTCCTCACCGTCCACGACCGCGTGTGTGAGCGAGTACTCGACCCCTTCGCGGCGCGGCCACACCGATCGCGGCTCCGCCGTGAGGTCGTCGGCGGGGACGAGGAACTCCTCCGAGGTGATGGAGGATCCCACCCCGATGACGAGGTAGCGGTCACTGCGCGTGAAGCCCGCGCCGACCCAGTACCGCTCGTCGGGTTCGGTGAAGATGACGCGATCGGATGCCGCATCCGTCCCCACTTCGTGCAGCCACACGGTGTCGGGACGCCACGCGTCGTCGACCGTCGTGTAGACGACGTGACGGCCGTCGGGGGAGAAGACCGCCCCGGAGAAGGTGTTCTCGATCACGTCGTCGAGATCGTCGCCCGTCTCGAGGTCGCGGATCCGCAGGGTGTACCGCTCATCACCGGAGACGTCGACGCCGTAGAGCATGCGCGCGCCGTCGTTCGATACGTCGAGGCTGCCCAGGGAGAAGAACTCGTGTCCCTCCGCTTCGACGTTTCCGTCGAGGAGCACCTGCTCGCCGACGACCTCGGCGTCCGGGGAGAGCACGGGGGGCGTCCAGTCGGCGACGTCCGCGATCGGAGCGCGGCAGTTGATGCCGTACTGCTTGCCCTCCACGGTCCGCCCGTAGTACCACCACTGCCCACGGCGCGACGGCACGGAGAGGTCCGTTTCGAGGGTGCGGCCCTTGATCTCCTCGAAGATCGTCTCGCGCAGCCCCTCGAGGTGCGCCGTGCGGCCGTCGGTGTACGCGTTCTCCGCTTCGAGGTGCGTGATGACGGTCTCGTCCTCCTTTGCGCGCAGCCACTCGTACGGGTCCGAGACGGCGTCTCCGTGGTGCGTGCGGGTGAACGGGCGGCGGTCGGCGACGGGCGGTGTCACGGCTTCGGAGGTCACCCGACCACGCTAACCGACCCTCGCGGGCGCGCGCGGGTTATGCCATGGCGGATCGTGTGCGAGGATTTCCCAGGCCCGATTGAACCCCTGGTGACGTCTGGGTGAACTTTTCGTTCGCAACGCCGATCGCCGCGGCACCCGTTCCCCCGATTCCCGACGGAAAGCGAACTGTGGAGACCGCAGCCCTCATCGTCGTCCTGGTCATCGCACTGGCACTCTTCTTCGATTTCACCAACGGCTTCCACGACACGGCGAACGCGATGGCGACGCCGATCGCGACCGGCGCGCTGAAGCCCAAGGTCGCTGTGCTCCTGGCCGCCATCCTCAACCTCGTCGGAGCGTTCCTGTCGACCGAGGTCGCCAAGACCATCTCGGGCGGCATGATCCGCGAGGATCAGCTCTCACCCTCGATCTTCCCTGCGATCATCTTCGCCGGCCTGATCGGCGCCATCACGTGGAACATGCTCACGTGGCTGCTCGGCCTCCCCTCGAGCTCGTCGCACGCGCTCTTCGGCGGGCTCATCGGTGCGACCATCGTCGGGGCGTCCGTCAGCGCGATCAACGTCGGTGTCGTCCTGTCGAAGGTCGTCCTCCCGGCCCTGATCGCGCCGCTGACGGCGGGCATCATCGCGTTCGCCGCCACGAAGATCGCGTACGCCGTCACCCGTCGATACGACAACAAGCCGGACGGCCGCGACGGCTTCCGCTGGGGACAGATCTTCACCTCGTCGCTCGTCGCCCTCGCGCACGGCACGAACGATGCGCAGAAGACGATGGGCGTCATCACTCTCGCTCTCATCACGGTCGGATGGCAGACGCAGTCCGAGCCCGAACTGTGGGTCATCTTCGCCTGCGCCCTCACCATCGCCCTGGGCACCTACATGGGCGGATGGCGGATCATCCGCACGCTCGGCAAGGGTCTGACCGACGTCAAGCCCGCCCAGGGCTTCTCGGCGGAGGCGTCGACCGCGTCGACCATCCTCGCCTCGAGCGCTCTCGGCTTCGCCCTGTCGACGACGCAGGTCGCGTCGGGCTCCGTGATCGGGTCGGGACTCGGCCGTCGCGGATCGAGCGTGAGGTGGCGGACCGTCGGCCGGATCACGGTCGGCTGGGTGCTCACGCTGCCGGCAGCCGGCGTCGTCGGCGCGCTCGCGGCCCTCCTCATCGTGGGGCTCGAGAACATCTTCGGCGAGGGTCCGGGCGAGCTGATCGGCGTCATCATCGGCGCCGTCGTGGCTGTCGCGGTCGTCCTCGCGATCTTCCTGCGGTCGCGCCGCAACGAGGTCACCGCGGCGAACGCGATGAGCAGCGAGGTGGCCGATTCGGGTGCCGCCGTCGACCTGACGGAGGAGCCGCCGCCCACGCGACGTCAGCAGCGCGTCGCCCAGTCGGCATCCGCGTCCGACGAGGAGGGGACCCGATGAGCGTCGACGTGAACTGGCTCGCCTTCGTCCAGGTGTTCGTGGCGGCACTCCTGGCCGCCTCGACGGTGGTCGCGTTCTACGCGATCGGACTCCGACTGCTCGTGCGGGCCGGTCGGGTTCCGGTGGTCATCCCGGCGACCTTCACCGACGCCCTCACGGTCATGACTCCGAAGGAGCAGAAGCGCGCCGCCAAGGCGGCCAAGAAGGCCGCGAGAAAGAACCCGCTGAGCCCGGTCCAGAAGCGCATCGCGCTGATCGGCGCGTACGCCGCGTTCGCGGTGTGCGGGCTCGTCGTCCTGGGCGGGCTCCTCCTGATCCTCTTCAACCACTGAGCGCGTCCGTCCGCGGCCGTCAATAGGCTGGGCCGCATGCAGCCCGTCTCCTTCGGCCGCCACGCGCCCGCCTCCCGCACGATCGTCCACCTGAGCGACACCCATCTGCTCGCGGGCGACCGTCCGCTGGGCGGCACCTATGACTCCACGGGCGGTGTCGCGGCGGCTCTCGCCGCCATCGAGCGCACCGGCATCCGTCCCGACGCCCTCGTCGTCACGGGTGACCTCACCGATCTGGGTGAGCCGGCCGCGTACCGCCGACTCCGCGAGCTCGTCGAACCGATGGCCGCCCGCCTCGGCGCGCCGGTGGTGTGGGTGGCGGGCAATCACGACGAGCGGCCCGCCCTGCGCGAAGGACTGCTCGACGAGGCGGGCTCCGAGGCCCCGGTGACCGCCGTGCACGACCTCGACGGACTCCGACTCGTCGTGCTCGACTCCACTGTCCCGGGCTGGCACCACGGGCTCGTCGACGCGGCGCAGCGCGACTGGCTGCGCGAGGTGCTCGCCGAGCCGGCGCCGCTCGGCACGCTGCTCGCCCTGCACCACCCGCCCATCCCGAGCCACATCCCGTTCTTCGACATCCTCGAGCTGCAGGAGCAGGACGAACTGGCCGACGTCCTCGCGGGCACCGACGTGCGCGGCATCCTCGCCGGTCACCTCCACTACTCGACGTCGGGGACCTTCGCGGGCATCCCCGTGAGCGTCGCATCGGCCACCTGCTACACGATGAACCTGCAGCGACCAGCCACCGAGGTGAACGGGATGGATGCCGGTCAGTCCTTCCATCTCGTGCACGTCTACGAGGACACGATCACCCACACCGTCGTACCGGTCGTGGAGGCTCCGACGGGTGACTACTTCTCGGCGGAATGGGTGGCCCGGATGGCGGCCCTGACGCCCGAGGAGCGACTCGAGGCGTTCTCCCGTAAGCCTGTGTGAGCCTCTTGACTTCGAGCGCACTCGAAGTCCTACCGTGAGGGCATGTCCCTCCTCACCACCTCCGCGGGCGCATCGATCGCCGAAGCGGCTGACGCCACGGGCGTCAGCGCGCACACCCTCCGCTACTACGAGCGCGCGGGACTGATGCTGCAGCCCGTGGACCGGACCTCCTCCACCCACCGGCGCTACTCGGATGGGGACCTCGCATGGATCCGCTTCCTCACGCGGCTGCGGTGGACGGGGATGCCGATCGCCACGATGCGTCGCTACACGGAGCTCGTGCGCGAGGGGGACACGACGATCGCGGAGCGGCGCAGACTGCTCGTCGAGCACCGGGAGGCCGTCCGCCGCCGGCTCGAGGAGGTCACGATGAGCCTCGCCGCCATCGACCACAAGATCGACATCTACGACAAGGAGATCACCGCATCATGAAGACCACCACACTCGGCGCGAACGGTCCCGAGGTCGGCCGCGTCGGCCTCGGGCTCATGGGCATCAGCGCCTTCTATACGGGCGCCGGGCAAGACGACGCCGGCGGAGCCCGCACGATCCTCGGCGCGTTGGACCGCGGCGTCACCTTCCTCGACACGGCGGAGATCTACGGCCCCTACGCCAACGAGGAACTCCTGGGACGCACTCTCGCCGAAACCGGACGGCGCGACGAGGTCGTGATCGCGACGAAGTTCGGGACGATCCGCCACACGGCGGGCGACGAGCCCGGCCTCGACGGCAGCGCCGAGAACGTCCGGCTCTCCGTGGAAGGGTCGCTCCGCCGGCTGCAGACCGACCGCATCGACCTGTACTACCAGCATCGAATGGACCCGGCGGTCCCGATCGAGGAGACCGTCGGCGCCCTGGCCGAGCTCATCAGCGAGGGGAAGATCCGCGCCTACGGGCTCTCGGAGGCTTCCGTGGCGACCATCCGACGCGCTCACGCCGTGCACCCGGTGACCGCTGTCCAGACCGAGTACTCGCTCTGGACCCGCGATCCCGAGGCTGAGCTGCTGCCCGTGCTGCGAGAGCTCGGCATCGGCTTCGTGCCGTACTCGCCGCTCGGTCGCGGTTTCCTGACAGGTCAGATCCGTTCGGTCGACCAGCTCGACGAGAACGACTTCCGCCGGAACAACCCCCGGTTCGAGGGCGACGCGCTCGCCGCCAATCTGCGGATCGTGGAGGTGATCGAAGGCGTCGCGCGGGATGCGGACGCGACACCGGCGCAGGTGGCGCTCGCCTGGCTGCTCGCGCAGGGTGAGGACATCGTGCCGATCCCGGGTACCCGCAAGCTCGAGCGTGTGGACGAGAACATCGGCGCCACCGAACTCGCGCTCTCGGACGACCAGGTGCGTCGACTGAGCGAGGTGGCGCCGCCCGTCGGAGATCGGTACGCCGACATGTCGAGCGTCAACCGCTGAGGTGCGCGGGGTGCGGGGATAGGCTCGTCCTATCCCTACCCCCCCACCCCGTGACCCACAAGGACACCGCAATGGCATCTGACGCGATGACGCGTACCGAGACCGACTCCCTGGGATCGAGGGAGATCCCCGCCGACGCCTACTGGGGCATCCACACCGCCAGAGCCCTCGAGAACTTCCCGATCTCGATGCGACCCATCTCGGTCTACCGCGACCTCGTCGTCGCTCTCGCGATGGTGAAGCAGGCCTCCGCCCGCGCCAACAAGGAGATCGGCGTCCTCGAGGCATCCCGGGCCGACCTCATCGACCACGCGGCCCAGCGTGTCATCGACGGCGAGTTCCACGACCAGTTCGTCGTGGGCGTCATCCAGGGCGGCGCCGGGACCTCGACCAACATGAACGCGAACGAGGTCATCACCAACATCGCGCTCGAGATGGCCGGCCGCGAGAAGGGCGACTACGCCTTCCTCTCGCCCATCGACCACACCAACCGCAGCCAGTCGACGAACGACGTGTACCCGACGGCCATCAAGGTGGGTCTCGGCCTCGACCTTCAGTCGCTGCTCGAGGAGCTCGACCTGCTGCGTCAGGCCTTCCTGAAGAAGGCCGACGAGTTCCACGACGTCCTGAAGGTGGGGCGCACCCAGTTGCAGGATGCCGTGCCCATGACGCTCGGGCAGGAGTTCCACGGTTTCGCCACCACGCTGGGGGAGGACTACCACCGTCTGCGCGAGAACGCCTACCTCCTCTACGAGATCAACATGGGCGCCACGGCCATCGGCACCGGTATCACGACGCACCCCGACTACTCGGGCGCGGTGCTGCGCCACCTGCGGGAGGTCAGCGGTCTCGACCTCGAGACCGCGGAGGACCTCGTCGAATCGACGAGCGACACCGGCGCCTTCATGTCGTTCTCCTCGTCCCTCAAGCGGAACGCGATCAAGCTCTCGAAGATCAGCAACGACCTGCGGCTGCTCTCGAGCGGCCCCCAGGCGGGATTCGGCGAGATCAACCTGCCGCCGCGGCAGGCGGGATCGAGCATCATGCCCGGCAAGGTCAACCCGGTGATCCCCGAGGTCGTGAACCAGGTGGCGTTCGCCGTCGCGGGCGCCGACCTGACGGTGACGATGGCCGTCGAGGGCGGCCAGCTGCAGTTGAACGCCTTCGAGCCGGTGATCGCGCACTCGATCTTCCAATCGATCACCTGGATGCGGCGCGGCATGCGCACGCTCCGCGTCAACTGCGTCGACGGGATCACCGCCAACCGGGAACGCCTGGGGACCATGGTCGGATCCTCGGTCGGCGTCATCACCGCGTTGACGCCCTTCATCGGCTACACGGCGGCCGCCGCGCTCGCCAAGACCGCTCTGCTCACCAAACGCAACGTCGGTGACCTCGTCGTCGAGGCGGGCCTGATGTCGCGCGAAGAGGTGGACAAGCAGCTGTCCCCGGCACGCCTGTCGGGGCTGCAGGCGGTCACCCGCGCCATCCCCGTTATCACAAAGCCGGGTGACGTGGAGCAGCACTGATTGCCGGTTGTCTGGGAGAACGGTGAACGCTAGCGTCGGGGTCGTAATCCCGGCCGATGACCGACCAGAAGGACACTCCCATGACTGATCCCAACCAGCCGAACTCTCAGAACGTCCCGCCCGCGCCGCCGGCCTACGAAGCTCCTGCCTACAACAACGCTCCGCAGTACAACGGCGCTCCCTCGGGCGGCTCGACGCCCGGTCGCACGATGGCGATCGTCGCCCTGATCCTCGCGATCATCCCCGGTACGCAGCTCATCGGTCTGATCCTCGGCATCATCGCCCTCGTCCAGAGCCGCAAGGCGGGTGTGAAGAACGGTCTGGCGATCGCCGCGATCATCGTGAGCATCGTGCTGATGATCATCGCGATCATCATCATCGTCGCCCTCGTCTCGGCGCTCGCCGGTGCAGGCGGCGACCTCGTCAATCAGGTGAACGCGTGCATGGAGGACCCCTCCGGCACCGTCACTTGGCAGGGCGTCACCATGTCCTGCCAGGAGCTGTTGGAGCAGAGCGGGTACTGAGTCCCCGCACAGTGGGCCCCGGATGCGCGGCATCCGGGGCCCTCTGTCGTCCGCGTCAGTCGGTGATGCGGCAGAACGTCGTCAGCTCGCCGATCCCGTCGATGCCGACCGTGACGGTCGAGCGGTCGCGGAGGAATATCTGCGGATCGCGGGAGTAGCCCGCGCCCCCGGGGGAGCCGGTGGAGATGAGGGTGCCCGGGAGCAGGGTCGCCGACCGCGACAGGTAGGACACGAGTTTCGCGACGGGGTGGATCATCTGTCCCGTCGAGGCGTCCTGGACCGTCTGCCCGTCGACCACAGCCCAGATGTGCAGATCCTGCGGATCGGAGATCTCATCAGCCGTCACGACGAACGGGCCCGTCGGGGTGAACCCGTCGAACGACTTGCAGCGGGACCACTGCGCCTCCGAGAACTGGATGTCGCGCGCCGTGATGTCGTTGACGACTGTGTACCCCCATACGTGGTCCAGAGCGTCCTCGAGTGCGACGTCGCGGGCGGCGGGACCGATGACGACACCGAGCTCCGCCTCGTAGTCGACCGACTGGCTCAGGGAACGGGGCCAGCTGGTGGTCTGCCGGTGCCCGCCGAGCGAGCCGGGCCAGAGGGTGAAGATCGTCGGCGCGGCATCGGCCTTGAGGCCGAGCTCGCTGGAGTGGGCGGCATAGTTCAAGCCGACGGCGATCGTGACGGGGGTGTCGAGGATCGCGGACGCGAACACGGGGGAGCCGAGCGGCATCCACTCGACGTCGGTCGCGGAGGCCGCCTCGCGGACCCGGTCGAGGAGGGGGTCGCCTCCTTCGACGAGCGGCTGCAGACGCGAGGGTGCACCGTCGAACAGTCGCGACACGATCGTGGCACGATCCTCTTCGACCAGGACCAGCTGCGGCTCGTCGACTCCGTCGGGGACAACGTGGGCGAAGCGCATGCCCCCAGGCTATCGCCCCGGTGCGCGGCGATGCCCCGCGACGACCCGCGACGACCCGCCCCTAGGCTGAGCGCATGACGTTCCCGTCGCCGCTTGCGCAGCCGACCCACTCGACGCCGGCTCCGCCGCCGCCGGCCCCGCCGCGCCCGGAGCTTCGTGTCCCGGCATCGACCGGCGGGCGGATCGTGCTGTGGCTGGCGGCGATCGTGCTCGGCTTCATCGCGCTCGGTCTCGCGGCCTACTTCCTGACCTTCCTCGGCCCCGTGGCCGCGGTGCTCGCAGCGATCCTGGCGTTGATCCCGTTGACCCTCGTGCTCCTCGCCATCCGCATCGTCGACCGCTGGGAGCCGGAGCCGAAGGGGCTGGTGGCCCTCGCGCTGGCGTGGGGCGCGGTGGGATCCGTCGCGATCGCGCTGGGTGTGGATCTCATGGTCGGTCTGGTGGTCCCGGAGGTCCCCGAGACCCTGTCGGCCGTTCTGCAGGCGCCGATCGTCGAAGAGCTCGCCAAGGGCGCTGGTGTCCTCCTCATCTTCGTCGCCGCGCGCCGCGCTTTCGACGGACCGGTCGACGGCGTCGTCTACGGCGCACTCATCGGTGCGGGGTTCGCCTTCACCGAGAACATCCTCTACTTCGCCGACAGCCTCATCACGGGAGGCGTCGAGAGCGCCGCCTACACGTTCTTCCTGCGCGGCGTCCTCTCTCCGTTCGCCCACGTCATGTTCACCGCCGTCACCGGGTACGCGCTCGGCCGAGCCGCACGGAAGGGGCTCCGTGGCGGAGCGGGCAGCGGTCACTGGATCGTGGGTGTCGGCGGTGCGATCGCCCTCCACGCGCTCTGGAACGGCTCCGCTGTCTTCGCGGACTTCTTCGCGCTCTACGCGATGCTCCAGGTCCCGCTCTTCGTCCTGTTCGTCGTGGCGGTGGTCCTGCTCCGTCGCGAGGAGGCGCGACTGACCCGTGTGCGACTCGGCGAATACGCGGCGGCCGGGTGGTTCTCCGCCGGTGAGGTCGACATGCTCGCGACCCGCGCGGGTCGTGCCCGAGCCGTCGCATGGTCGCACACCCTGCCGGGGGACCGGTCCGCCGCCATGCGGCGGTTCATCGCCGAGGCGACGTCCCTGGCAGCTGCCCGCCAGCGCGTGGTGACCGGCCGCGACCCGGACGCGGCGGCGGACGAACGCGTGTACCTCGAGCGCGCAACACGCGCTCGCGCCGACGTCCTCGCGCGCTGACCGCGGGCATCCGAGAAAAGACTCAGCGCCCGGTGCCGCGGCGATGCCTGCGAGTCTTCCGGGCGCTGAGTTGGCCTGGAAAAATGATCCCGCTCCCGTCCGGCGCTGTCAAGAGTGCTCGCGGCGCGACGATTTTTGTATTCATGGGAATAGGGTCGGATGCGGCGACGTTTCGCCTTCACGACCGCCGGAGCACTCCGGACCTCCAGACGAAGGACCACCATGACCGATTCCACTGCGACCCTCGACATCCCCGGCTACAAGGCGGGGACCTGGATCCTCGACGCCTCGCACAGCGAGGTCGGTTTCAGCGTCCGCCACATGATGATCTCGAAGGTCCGCGGCCACTTCAACGTCAAGGAGGCGATCCTCGTCGCCCCCGAGAACCCGCTCGAGGCCACCCTCGAGGCCAAGGTCGACGCGTCGTCCCTCGACACGAAGGACGAGGGCCGCGATGGTCACCTCCGCAGCGCCGACTTCTTCGACGTCGAGAACTACCCCGAGATCACCTTCACCTCGACCGGCGTGCGCGTCGAGGGCGGCGACTTCCTCGTCGACGGTGACCTCACGATCAAGGACGTCACCAAGCCCGTCACCTTCGAGGTCGACTTCGGCGGCTTCGGCACCGACCCGTGGGGCAACTACAAGGCCGGCGCGACCGCGAAGACCGTGATCAACCGCGAGGACTTCGGCCTGACCTGGAACGCGGCGCTCGAGACCGGTGGCGTGCTCGTCGGCAAGGACGTCACCATCGAGCTCGACCTGCAGGGTTCCGTCCAGGCCTGATCCGCTTTGACCACGGAATGGACCTCGGCTTGGATGGACTCATGACTGCAGACCGCACCAAGCCCGAGATCGACGCCCCCGAGGGGCCCGCACCCGCCGACCTGGTCGTGCGCGACCTGATCGAGGGGGATGGCGCCGAGGCGAAGCCGGGCGACACCGTCACCGTCCACTACGTGGGTGTCGAGTACACCACCGGCGAGGAGTTCGACTCGTCCTGGAACCGCGGCGAGAGCATCCAGTTCCCCCTCCGCGGGCTGATCCAGGGGTGGCAGGACGGCATCCCGGGCATGAAGGTGGGCGGTCGGCGCGAGCTCGTCATCCCGCCGCACCTCGCCTACGGACCCGCCGGTGGGCACTTCCTCGGTGGCAAGACGCTGATCTTCATCATCGATCTGCTCGACGTCGCCTGAATCGACACCGCGACGTGTGGCCCGACCGGTCTCCGGTCGGGCCACACGTGCGTCCGGCTCCTGCCCTATGGTGGGCAGCATGGGGAACGTCGGCCTGCGGGCGCGATCGATGGCGGTGCTCGCCGCCGTACTGGTGGTGCTGACAGGCGTCCTGACGCCGGGCGTGGCGACCGCGCAGACCTCGACGTCGAGCAGCGGACCAGCCGCGTCGGCAGCGACACCGACGCCGACACCGACGCCCGCACCCACACCCACACCCACGGAGACCCCCGCCCCTCCCATCACGGTGCACGGCTATTACCGCACCCCGTGGACCACGGACCCGCGGATCTATCGGACCCGCACGGACGGCAGCGTCACGGCGCTCTCGAGGGAGCAGTGGAAGGCGGCGGGCAGCCCGCGCCTCCGCATCCTCCCGGTGGAGTACGGTCGGGCGACCTGGTCGCCGCAGGTCTACGCGCTGATCATCTGGCCCGACGGAGGCGACGACCGCCGCGTCGACAAAGTCGTCGCGCTGGACCGCGCGTCGTTCGTGAGCGCCGGCTCCCCGAAGGTTCGCCTGATGGGCCACGTGCCGACCACGCGCTACCTGCGCTACCAGTCCGGGCCCGGGGACCTGTACGCCCGCACACCCGACGGCAAGACCAAGAAGATGACGTCCGCCGAACGGTCCGCAGCCGGGTCTCCGCGCGCCGACCGGGTCATCGCAGGCGGCTGGTACCGCGCGGTCTGGTCGCCAGCCGTGCATTTCGTCCGGCCCGATGGCTCCCACCGTGTGATCACCGCGGACGAATACCGGCGCGCGGGAAAGCCGCACGTGGCTCGAGCCCCCGTGGTCTACGCGAAGACGTCCTGGTCGCCGGTGGTCTACGGGCTCGTCTCCTGGCCGACGTCCGACACCGATCGGACCGTGGACACCGTCGAGGCGCTCAGCGCCGCCGAGTTCGCGCGCGCAGGGCGACCGAAGGTGACCGTCCGGCCGCGCATCCCCGGCGATTCGTTCGTGCGCCTGTCGACCGGATCCTCGATCCTGCACCGTATGAAGGGCTACTTCTCGCCTGTGACGACGGCCCAGTGGCGATCCGCTGGGTCGCCGAAAGTGACGACGGTCGCCCCGGCGAAGCCCATGCACATCCGCGGCATCCTGATCGTCAACAAGTCGATCCCGCTCCCGTCGTCCTATGGGAACGGCCTCCGTCCGGAGCTGACGAGCGCGTGGTCCAGGATGCGGGCCGACGCGAAGAAGGACGGCATCTCGTTGTCGATCATCTCGGGCTTCCGCTCCTACGCCTCGCAGCAGAGCGTCTTCGCGAGCAAGGTGCGTCAGCACGGCAGGGCGGAGGCCGAACGGCGTTCGGCGCGCCCCGGTCACAGCGAGCACCAGACGGGGCTGGCCATCGACGTCAACTCGATCTCGCAGTCCTGGGGCGAGACCCGCGCCGGTCGATGGGTGGCGGCGAACGCTCACCGGTACGGCTTCATCGTCCGGTATCCCAAAGGCAAGGAGAAGGTGACCGGGTACCGGTGGGAGCCCTGGCACCTGCGATACGTCGGCACCGGAACGGCGACGCACCTGAAGAAGACCGGACTCACCTTGGACGAGTACCTGGGTGTGACCTCGCGCTACTGACCGCGCGCGGTGGGGCGGGCTCCCGTCGTGTAGACTCCTGTGGTTGCCGTTCGATCGGCCGCGGATAAAGAGAGCCCACGCATCAGGCGTCGGGCGCCGCGCAACGAAGAGGAAGGGGATCACCTATGGCACTGGAAGCAGACGTCAAGAAGGCGATCATCGAAGAGTACGCGACGCACCCCGGTGACACCGGATCCCCCGAGGTGCAGGTCGCGATGCTGACGCAGCGCATCAAGGACCTCACCGAGCACCTCAAGGAGCACAAGCACGACCACCACTCGCGTCGTGGGCTGTTCCTGCTCGTCGGTCAGCGCCGCCGTCTCCTGGGCTACCTCCAGGACGTCGACATCAACCGTTACCGCTCGCTCATCGAGCGCCTCGGCCTCCGTCGATAAGGCATCGCACCCAGCGTTCAATCGCGCAAAACATTCTTGAGAAGGCCGCCCCACGGTGTGGGGCGGCCTTCATCGTTCCGGCTCAGGCGCGCGCGGCGACGAGATCCGGATGCCAGATCGCGGCGACGTCCGGGTGCGCCCGCAGTCGCGACTTGAGGGCGTTCTCGCCGTGCAGGCCGTGGATCGGATTCCGAGGGTCCTGCGACACGCCGCGCGCCTGCGCGGCCAGTTCGGCAGGCAGTTCGATCGCCGGCAGTTCGGCGTCCAGCGACGGGTTGAAGAAGAACGGGACCGAGATGCGGTCCTCGGGCGCGCGCGGCGAGACGACGCGGTGGTGGGTGGCGGTCAGATAGCCTCCGGTCGCGTGCTCGAGCAGCTCGCCGATGTTGACGACGAAGGAGCCGGGAACAGCGGGTGCGTCGATCCACTCGCCGTCGCGCTCGACCTGCAGGCCCCCCTTGCCGGGCTCCACCCAGAGCAGCGTGAGGACACCGGCATCCTTGTGCGCGCCGACGCCCTGCTGGGGCTCAGGTGCGGTGGAGCCCGGGTACCGCACGATCTTGAGCAAGGTCTGGGCTTCGCCGAAGTGGTCGTCGAAGTAGGTGGCCGGTGCCCCCAGGGCTTCGGCCCAGGCGCGCAGAAGCGTGCGGGCGACCTCGGAGAGGATCGCCGTCCATTCCTCGGCGATCTCGCGCAGCTCCGGCTGCGCGCTCGGCCACAGGTTGGGTCCGACGAGCGCGGCGTAGGCCGGGGCACCCGGATCGGTGATGGCGGGACGTTCGGGTCCGATGTCGATCTGCTCGCGCCAGTCCACAAGGCCCTGCGTGCGTTCGCCGCCGATACGCGTGTACCCGCGGAAGTGCGGGCTCTTCACATTCTCGATCTCGAGCTTCGCCTCGTCGGGGAGCGCGAAGAACGTGCGGGCGGCGCGGTGGAGTCGGTCCTCGAGTTCGGGGGAGACCCCGGTCCCGGTGAGGTAGAAGAATCCGACTTCGTGGGTTGCCCGGCGCAATTCGGCGCGGAACGTCGACGCGGCATCAGGACCCTGATGGAGCAGGGAGAGGTCGAGGACGGGGAGGGTCTGGGCGGACATGGTCCGAGGATAAGCAGGGGTCCCGCAGGCGGTCGTCAATGTTGCAGGTCGTTACCGGGTCAGTGGAAGGGGGCCGCCACGCGGTTGCGGTGGTAATCGAAGATGATGCTCGTCCGGGTGTTCGCAACGCTGCGCTGGGCGGAGAGGTGCTCCACGACGAAGGCGCGCACCTCGCTCGAGTCGGCAACCGCGATGTGGATGAGGAAGTCGTCGGATCCGCCGAGGAAGAACATCTGGATGACCTGCGGCAGGCCACGCACCTCGTGCGCGAACTCCGTGATGCTCTCGTGCCGTGACCCCGGTCGGAGGGTCACGTGGACGATCGCCTGGAGTCCGGCGCCGACCACGCGTTGGTCGACGCTTGCGTGGAACCCCGTGAGGACGCCGCGGTCCACGAGTGCGCGCGTGCGAGCGTGGGCGGTGGAGGGCGCCACACCGACACGCGCGGCGAGTTCCGCATTCGTCAGGCGGGCGTCGACGGCCAGCGCGTCGACGATCGACCGGTCGACGTCGTCGAGCATCACCGGTGGCCGAAGATCCTTCGTCGCAACGTGCTCCACGTTCGTCATTTCGCTCCTCTGGGAACTGATCTGAACATCTTCACCGAGGGATCTTCGTGTGTCACGCGATCGTAACGAATGATCTGCAGGATGAATCCACATCACTCGCAGACGAGGAGCGTGGCGCCATGCGCATCGGGGTCCCCACTGAGATCAAAAACAACGAGAACCGGGTGGCGATCACCCCCGCCGGGGTGGACGCTCTGGTCGCTCGCGGCCACGAGGTCCTCGTGCAGGCCGGCGCCGGAGCCGGATCCCGGCTCTCGGACGAGGCCTTCGCGGCCGCCGGCGCGAGGATCACCCCCGACGCCGCGTCGACCTGGGATCAGGCCGAACTCGTGGTGAAGGTGAAGGAACCCATCGCCGCCGAGTACGGCCACCTGCGCGACGATCTCACGCTGTTCGCCTATCTGCACCTCGCCGCAGACCGGCCGTTGACCGAGGCGCTCATCGCCGCCGGGACCACGGCGGTCGCGTACGAGACGGTGCAGGCCGCGGATCGATCGCTGCCGCTGCTCTCGCCGATGAGCGAGGTCGCGGGGCGCATCTCCATCACCGTCGGCGCCCACACGCTGATGAGCGCGGCCGGTGGGCGCGGAACGCTTCTCGGCGGTGTCGCCGGAACGCCGAAGGCGAAGGTCGTCGTCATCGGCGGGGGCGTGGCCGGCGAGCACGCCGCCGCGAACGCGCTCGGGATGGGTGCCGACGTCACCGTCATCGATGTCTCCCTGCCGCGACTGCGCGAGCTCGAGAAGCGTTACGCCGGCCTCCACACCCGTGCGTCGAGCCGCTACGAGATCGCGGAACAGGTGGCATCCGCCGATCTCGTCATCGGGTCGGTCCTCATCCCCGGTGCTGCGGCGCCGAAGCTCGTGACACTCGACATGGTGGCGGGGATGAAGGCGGGTGCGGTCCTCGTCGACATCGCGATCGACCAGGGCGGCTGCTTCGAAGGGTCCCGCCCGACGACGCACGACGACCCGACCTTCGCCGTCCACGACGCCGTCTATTACTGCGTCGCCAACATGCCCGGTGCCGTGCCCGAGACCTCCACGCGCGCGCTGACCAACGCGACGCTGCCGTTCGTGACGGCCCTCGCCGACAAGGGGTGGGATGCCGCGGCCGCGGCCGATCCGGCGTTGGCGAAGGGGCTCAACGTGCGCGCGGGGCACGTCACCAACGACGGTGTCGCCGCGGCGTTCGGGTTGCCCTCCGCGCCCGCCTGATCAGGCGCTCGGTCGTGCACCGCCCGGAAGGGGCGGTCGGCGCGATCCCGTCGGGTCGTTGCGGCGCTCGTCGCTCCGAGTGAGGACGGGGTCCGCGAACAGCCATCCCGGGCGCGGCTCGATGAGCGGGCGGAAGATCCGCCGGACGGGTCGCGACGCCAGGAGCACCGTGATCGCCACCGAGAGCAGCGACACGAGCGGGAGCCACAGCCACGTCGGGTCGAGACCTCGCAGGACACCCGACTCCCGGAAGGGGTAGAGGACGAAGGAGTGCAGGAGGTAGACGTACATCGTGTACCGCCCGACCGTCGTCCAGCGGTACTCGCCGCGGGGGATGAGGACGAAGAACGACACGCTGAGCACCAGTGCCAGGGCCATGAGGAGCAGGCGGACGCCGCCGGCCCACCACTGCCATCCGACGAGATCGACGTAATTCTCCTCGTAGAAGAGCCACTGGCTGAGGTTCATCTCCTTCAGGGGCGTGACGAACGCCCACGCACACAGGCCTGCGATGACGAGGATCGCTGCGGCGGCGATCCGCAACGAGAGCCTCCGCTGTTGCAGGAGGCCGTGGCGTTCGAGGACCCGGTGGTGGCTCAGCCACCACCCGAGCGTGAAGAAGGGCAACAGGCCCAGCGTGCGTGAGAGCGACAGTGTGGCGTCGACGTTGGGGAAGTAGCCGACGGTGATCGAGATGACGAGCGTCCACAGCAGCGGCATCCGGAGCAGAGAGAGGTACGGCAGCACGAGCCGGAAGATGGCGAGGGCGAGCAGAAACCACAGGGTCCATGACGGCTGGGTCAGGTTCGGGTTGGCCTGCCCCTCGACGAGGAACTTCGTGAGAGTCCACAGCCCCTCGAAGATCACGTACGGCACGACGATGTCGGTGATGAGGCGGGTCATGCGTCGTCTGCTGGGCGGGTCGGAGCGGGAGAAGTAGCCCGAGATGAGCGCGAACGCCGGCATGTGGAACGCGTAGATGAGGTAGTACAGGCTCTGCGCGATGTCCGAGTCGTACGTGAGCCGCTGGATGGCGTGCCCGAGGACGACGAGGAGGATGCACGCGGCGCGGGCGTTGTCCCAGATGGGGATGCGGCGTGTGCTGCCGGAGGCGGCGGTTCTCATCGGGGCCAGAGTACCCGTCGGGAATAACGTGGACAGGGAGGCGTTTACACCGGTACATTCATTTGCATGAATCGGACGCGATCCGTCCGGGAATCGAGAGGGACATCGTGAGCGACACCAACGGCACCACCAGCTGGCCCGGGGTGCAGTTCGGAATCTTCACCGTCACCGACATCACGCAGGACCCCACCACGGGCCACACCCCGAGTGAGCGGGAGCGCATCGCCGCGACGGTAGAGATCGCCAAGCACGCGGAGGAGGTCGGTCTCGACGTCTTCGCCATCGGTGAGCACCACAACCCGCCGTTCTGGTCCTCGTCCCCGACGACGACGCTCGCGTACATCGCGGCGCAGACCGAACGCCTCATCCTCTCCACCTCGACGACGCTCATCACGACGAACGACCCGGTGAAGATCGCCGAGGACTACGCGATGCTGCAGCACCTGTCGGGCGGCCGCATGGACCTCATGCTCGGCCGCGGCAACACCGGACCGGTCTACCCGTGGTTCGGCAAGGACATCCGTCAGGGCGTGCCGCTCGCAATCGAGAACTACGCCCTGCTGCACAAGCTGTGGCGTGAGGACGTCGTCGACTTCGAGGGGAAGTTCCGCACCCCGCTGCAGGGCTTCACCTCGACGCCGCGTCCCCTCGACGGCGTGCCGCCGTTCGTGTGGCACGGGTCGATCCGCACCCCCGAGATCGCCGAGCAGGCCGCGTACTACGGTGACGGCTTCTTCGCGAACAACATCTTCTGGCCCGCTGAGCACTACCAGCGCCTCATCGGTCTCTACCGCCAGCGGTGGGAGCACTACGGACACGGCGCTCCCGAGACGGCGATCGTCGGCATCGGCGGCCAGGCGTTCATGGCGAAGAACTCGCAGGATGCCGTGGCGCAGTTCCGACCGTACTTCGACAACGCCCCCGTCTACGGTCACGGACCGTCGATGGAGGACTTCGCCGAGATGACCCCGCTCACCGTCGGATCGCCGCAGCAGGTCATCGACCGGTACGCCGGCATGCGCGACCTGTTCGGGGACTTCCAGCGTCAGCTGTTCCTCGTCGACCACGCGGGCCTCCCGCTCAAGATGGTCCTCGAGCAGCTCGACTTCCTCGGCGGGGAGGTCGTGCCGGTGCTGCGCAAGGAGCTCGCACAGGATCGCCCCGCGATCGTCCCCGACGCCCCGACCCACGCCGCACGGGTCGTCGCCACCTACGGCGACGGGCCCGTTCGTGAGGCACGTCCCCGCGCGAACCGCGGCGACAACCTCTCGGGCCCGAGCCCGTACCAGGACACCCCGGCTCCCGTCGGCGCCGCCTTCGGTCTCGGCGGTGCGCGATGACCGGCCGTCGGATCGCGGTCGTCTCGGCCGGGCTGTCGAACCCCTCTTCGACCCGCATGCTCGCCGACAAGCTCGCGGCGGCCGTGCTGGCCGACCTGCGCGAGCGGGACGTCGAGGCATCCGTCGACACGTTCGAGCTGCGCGAGTACGCCCACGACATCACCAACAACCTGCTGACCGGCTTCGCTCCGCCCGCACTGGAGGCGATGATCAACACGGTCGTCTCGGCGGACGCCCTCATCGTCGTCACACCGATCTTCTCGACGAGCTACTCGGGTCTGTTCAAGTCGTTCATCGACGTCCTCGACCCGGATGCGCTGCAGGGGAAGCCCGTGCTCATCGGCGCGAACGCGGGGACCGCGCGTCACTCGCTCGCGATCGACTATGCGATCCGCCCGCTGTTCGCCTACCTGCATGCGGAGGCCGTGTCGACCGGTGTGTTCGCCGCGTCGTCGGACTGGGGCGCCCGTGCCGACGACGTCTCGCCCCTGTCGGCCCGCATCGAGCGGGGTGCGCGGGAACTGGCGGATGCCGTGACGCGCCGTCCGGCCGGTGAGACGCTCGACCCGTTCGACCCCGAGTCGTACCTCGGCAAGGGCGGTTCGTTCGGCCACCTGCTGGGCGGTCTCACCGGGGAGTGACCCGATCAGCGTGAGCGGCGGCCCGCCCAGCGGGTCGCCGCCGCGTCGATCACGATCCCGAGCGCGATTGCCACGGCGATCGAGAGCACGACGGCCAGCAGCGGTTCGCCGGGCAGGAGGCTCCCCACCGCCGCGCCCACGAGCGCCTGATAGACCGCCCACGCCGTCGCCGCGATCGCTACCGTCACGAGGTAGCGCGCCGCGGGGACCCGCGTCGCGCCGGCGGTCAGGTTGACGGCGAGCCGCGCGAACGGGATGAAGCGTGCCGTGAAGACGACGGTCGCCGTCCCCCTCGAGAGCCGCGCACCGGCCCACGCGACGGCGGCACGGATGCGGGGGCGCCGCATCCATCGCCACCGGTCGACACCCACGATCCGCCCGACGCCGTAGCAGAGCGCGTCGCCGCAGAACGCGGCCAGGGCCGCAACGGCGATGACGGCCGCGAGGGCGGGCGTCCCTGTGGTCGCGGCGAGCGCTCCTGTCGCGGTCACGGCGATCTCACCCGGGACGACGACCAGCACGGCATCGGCGAACACCAGAGCGAACAGCGCCGGAAGCGCCCAGGGACCCCCGGCGACACCGGCGAGCAGATCGGCGAACACGCGGCCTGTGTACCAGGCAGCGGTGAACGTCGGGCGAACGGGGGACGGCCCGGGAACGGCGCGGTGGACGCGCGGCGAGAGGTGGATGAACACTCGACGATCCGGGGCCGGGACACTCGGTGCGGGCTCCTGCTCCCGGCACCCTGGTGCTGTGAGAGTCGCGGTCGTCACCGAGTCCTTCCTCCCGCACATGAACGGGGTCACCGGGTCCGTCCTCCAGATCCGGGAGCATCTCGAGCGGCGCGGGCACGAGGTGTTCGTCATCGCGCCCGGCGTCGGCCGCCACGATCTCGGGATGCCGGGCCGCTCCGTCCCGTCTGTGCCGCTGCCCGGATATCCCGCCGTCCGCCTCGCCGTACCGCCGGTCGCCTCCATCGCACGGGACCTCGCACGATTCGACGCCGACGTCGTCCACCTCGCCTCGCCGTTCCTGCTGGGATGGCAGGGTCTCGTCGCCGCGGAGTCGCGCCGGCTCCCCACGGTCGCCGTCTATCAGACCGACGTCGTCGCCTACGTCGGCAGGTACGGGCTGCCGCAGGGGGCCGCGCTCGCCGAGGCCCACGTGCGCCGACTGCACCGGCGCGCGACGCTCACCCTGGCTCCCTCGGCGTCGGCGCGCGCGCAACTCGAGGGGTTCGGCGTCGACCGCGTCGCCCTGTGGGGTCGGGGCGTCGACGGCGACCGGTTCACTCCGGATCGACGCGATGACCGCTGGCGGGAGGGCATGGCGCCCGGCGAGGTGATCATCGGATACGTCGGGCGGCTCGCGCCCGAGAAGCAGGTGGAGGACCTCGCTGCGCTGCGCGGGGTCCCCGGCATCCGACTCGTGATCGTCGGCGACGGTCCCGCACGTCCCGCGCTCGAACAGCTGATGCCGGAGGCGGTCTTCCTCGGCCACCTCGACGGTGACGAGCTCGCGACGGTGCTCGCCTCGTTCGACGTGTTCGTGCACCCGGGCGAGAGCGAGACGTTCGGCCAGACGATCCAGGAGGCCCAGGCCAGTGGTGTTCCGGTCGTGGCGACCGGGTCCGGCGGCCCGCTCGATCTCGTCTGCAGCAGTGTCGACGGATGGCTGTACCGGCCCGGTGACACCGCCGACCTGCGCGCCCGTGTGACCGACCTGGCCGGCGACGACGCCAAGCGTCACGCCTTCGGCCGCGCCGCCCGGGACGCCGTGTCAGGGCGCACCTGGGACGCGCTGGCGGACCGCCTCGTCGGACACTACGAGCGGGCCGTGATGCTGCACCGGACGGATGCCGGGCGTCGCGTCCATGCGTGGCCGCGCCCCGACGTCTCGGCACCGACCCGGGAGGGAGCGCGGTCGTGGTCGCGCTACGTCGCGCTGGGGGACTCGATCACCGAGGGCCTCTGCGATGCCTCGCGCATGCCGGCGGGGGCCTTCCGAGGGTGGGCGGACCGGCTCGCCCATCTGCTCGCGCTCGGCGGCGGCGACCGGCGACCCTTCCGCTACGCGAATCTGGCCGTGCGCAGTCGTCGGGTCGGGCACCTGGTGGACGAGCAGCTGCCCCGGTGCCTGGACATGCGCCCCGATCTGGTGTCGGTGCTGATCGGCGCCAACGACCTCACCCGATGGCACTGCGACCCCCTCGTCCTGGCCGCGCAGGTGGAGGAGGCCGTCACCCGACTCCGTGCCGCCGGCTGCGACGTGCTGCTCGCGACCGTGTTCCTCCCTGACCGGGTCGCGGCCGGGTTGTTCGCTCGGCGGTTCGCGCTGTACAACGCCCATCTGCGCCGCGCGGCTGCGCGCACGGGGGCGATCCTCCTCGACCTCGCCGCGCTTCCCGAGCTCTCCCGCGTCGATCTGTGGGCGGACGACAAGGTGCACCTGCGCTCCCGCGGGCACCGGTACGTCGCCTATCGCGCCGCGGACGCGCTCGGGGTCCCCGACGCGGAGGCGCTCGCGGGGCTCGACGAGGCCTTCCACGTCGACGAGGACCCGCCGGCGGGCGGCTCATGGCTGCGCCGTGACGCCCTGCCGTGGATGTGGCGTCGCCTGCGCGGACGGACGGCGGGCGACGGTCTCACGGCCAAGGTCCCCGAATACGTCGTGGTGGGACGGCCGAGCGGGCGGGCGAACCTCAACCGCTAGCGGTCGCCCGCCTGGGACCATCGGTACTCCGTCTCGGGGCGTCCCGGTGTCCCGTACCGCTGCGCGCGCTCTGCGCGTCCCGCATCGGCGAGGTGCTCGAGGTAGCGGCGCGCGGCGACGCGGGACATCCCCAGGCGCTCCGCCGCCTCGCGTGCAGACGCGGGACCCGAGCGCAGCAGGGCGCTCACGCGGCCGAGGGTCTCGGGCGACAGCCCCTTGGGGAGCGTGGGCGCCGGCGCGGTGCGCAGCGCCCCGAGCATCGCATCGATCTCGGCCTGCGTCGCCGCCCCGGCCGCCTGCGACACCTGGTCGCGGAAGCGTCGGTACTGCTGCATCCGGTCCTGGAAGTCGCCGAATGTGAAGGGCTTCACGAGATACTGCACGGCACCCAGCGTGATCGCCTGGCGCACGACTTCGGCGTCGCGGACCGAGGTGATCGCGATGACGTCCACGGCACCCGCGCGGGCTCGGAGGTGGCGCAGGACGTCCAGTCCCGAACCGTCGGGCATCGTCATGTCGAGCAGGACGAGGTCGATCTCGGACGCCCGCGGGCTGTCGAGGAGGGCGGCGACCGCGGCCCGCGCCCCCGAACACTCGGCGATGACCTCGAAGCCGGCGAGCCGTTCGACGTAGTGCCGGTGGAGTTCCAGGGTCAGGGCGTCGTCGTCGACGACCAGGACGCCGATCACGCGTCCCGCCGCGGGAGGATGACCGAGAAGGTCGTCGGATCGGAGCTCACCGAGATCGTGCCCTCGGCCTCCTCGACGATCGAGCGGACGAGGGCGAGCCCCACGCCGCGTCCGAACTCACCTGCGGGCTTGGTCGAGAAGCCGTGCTCGAAGATCCGGTCCGCGATCTCGCTCGGCACACCTCGCCCGCTATCGGCGACCTCGACCGCCAGCTCGTCCTCGGCGGTGCGGGTCATGCGCACGTCCACCCAGCGCGGTGCGGGACCGGATGCCGCGGCATCCACCGCGTTGTCGATGAGATTCCCGACGACCGACACCGCGTCGACGGGGGAGAGGACCGACCGCGGTGCGTCTGCATCGATCCGAGCGCGCCACTCCACGCCGCGCTCGGCGGCCTGCGACGCCTTGCCGAGCAGCAGTGCGCCCACCGTCGGATCGCCTTCGCGGCGGGCGGCGACCTGGTCGACGAGCAGCTGGCTCTGTCGTGCGTCCTCCGAGAGGATCTCGATCGCCTCGCCGGTGCGTCCGAGTTCGAGCAGCGCGATCGCGGTGTGCAGCCGGTTGCCGTGCTCATGGGTCTGCGCCCGCAGGGCCTCGCCGAGGGTGCGCATGGACTCGTACGACGAGACGGCGTCGCGCACAGCGCCCGCGGGGAGGTCGCCGGTCACCCTGCGGGTCGCCCGGCGGGCGAAGATCGCGCCCGCCAGACCCGCTGCCGCCAGGACGACGGCGATGCCCACCGCCACCAGCACGCGCGGTCCCAGGGTCTCGGCGATCGACCCGATCGTGACACCCACCGACACACGTCCGACCACCTCGCCGTCCGCGAGGACCGGCACGATCGTGCGCACGGACGGGCCGAGCGTCCCGGTGAACTCCTCCGTGAGGGTCCTGGTGCCCTCGGGGATGGTCCCGAGGTAGCGTTCGCCGATCCGAGCCGGATCGGCGTGGGTGACGCGGATGCCGGACGGGTCCATCACCGTCACGAAGTCGACGTCGGCGTCGGCGATGACCGTCTCGATCTCGGGCTGCAGCAGGCGGGATGCCGCACCGCGGTCGCCCTCGGCGAGCGCATCGATGACACCCGTGCTGTCGGCGATGGTCTCGGCGACGGCGCGCGTCACCCGCTCGGCCTCCGCCCGGACGGCGCGCTGCCCCTCCCAGAGCAGGATCCCGGCCATCGCAAGGGACAGGACCACGACGGCAGCCGACACGGCGACGAAGACGCGGGAGGCCGCGCTCGTCGGTCGGGGTCGCGCCACACTGCACTCCTCTCGCCGTCCTGGGAACAATACGACCACAACTGGGGGAGCGGAGCGCACAGGCGCACGCTGGTCCCCGTCGACACAGCCGTCGGCTCACGACAACGACTGTCACGCAGGAGAGATCATGGCCCTCACAACCTCGTTCCGGCTTCCCGGATACAACCCGCGCCGCGGCAAGCAGGCCTGGGACAAGCACACCTGGCTGTACGTCTCGGTGATCATCGCGGTCGTCCTCGGCTGCGTGGTCGGACTCGTCTGGCCGACCTTCGCCGTCGAGCTCGAGCCGGTCGGCAAGGCGTTCGTCAACCTCATCAAGATGATGATCGCGCCGATCATCTTCTGCACGATCGTCGTCGGGGTCGGCTCCATCGCGAAGGCCGCGACCGTCGGCCGCATCGGCGGCCTCGCGCTGCTCTACTTCATGGCGATGTCGACGTTCGCCCTGGCGATCGGCCTCGTCGTCGGCAACATCATCCACCCGGGTGAGGGCCTGAACATGCAGAACGCCCAGTACGACACCGGCTCGCTGCCCGAAGCGAAGACGACGACCGAGTTCCTCCTCGGCATCATCCCCACGACCTTCTTCTCGGCTTTCACGGGCGAGAGCGTCCTGCAGGTCCTGTTCATCGCTCTCCTGGTCGGCTTCGCACTGCAGAAGATGGGTGCCAAGGGCGAGCCCATCATGAACGCGGTCAAGAACCTCCAGGCGCTCGTCTTCCGCATCCTCGGCATGATCCTCTGGCTCGCCCCGATCGGAGCGTTCGGTGCGATCGCCGCCGTCGTCGGCAAGACCGGTGTCGCCGCGATCCTGAGCCTCGGCCTGCTGATGGTCGCCTTCTACATCACCTGCATCGTCTTCATCGTCGGCGTGCTCGGTACGCTCCTCTACGCCGTCGCCCGGGTCAACATCTTCCAGGTCATGAAGTACCTCGGCCGCGAGTACCTGCTC
Organism: Microbacterium oleivorans; assembly: GCF_023715745.1. Taxonomy (GTDB): domain Bacteria; phylum Actinomycetota; class Actinomycetes; order Actinomycetales; family Microbacteriaceae; genus Microbacterium; species Microbacterium oleivorans_D. Next base: position 195,137 of record NZ_JAMBOV010000005.1, read on the forward strand.
ATCGTCGGCACCTCCTCGAGCGAGTCGGCCCTGCCGCGTCTGATCGCCAAGATGGAGCACCTCGGCGTCTCGAAGCCCGTCGTGGGCATCACGGTCCCGACCGGCTACTCCTTCAACCTGGACGGCACCGCGATCTACCTGACGATGGCATCGCTGTTCATCGCCTCGGGGATGGGTGCGCCGATGTCGATCCCCGAGCAGATCGGCCTCCTGGTCTTCATGATCATCGCCTCCAAGGGCGCCGCCGGCGTCACCGGCGCCGGTCTCGCGACCCTCGCCGGCGGTCTGCAGGCCTACCGTCCCGACCTCGTCAACGGCGTCGGCGTCATCGTCGGCATCGACCGGTTCATGTCCGAGGGCCGTGCGCTCACGAACTTCACCGGCAACGCCGTCGCGACGCTCCTCATCGGCACCTGGACCAAGCAGATCGACCGCGAGCAGGTCGCGGCCGTCCTCGCCGGCCAGCGTCCCTTCGACGAGTCCACCCTCTCCGGCCACGGGGTCTCCGACGACACCGACGCGGTGGACACCACGGGGCTGGGCGACGCAGCGCTCGACGAGGCCGCCGCCAAGGAGGAGCGCGCACGCCGCCGCGCGGAGGCGGCCACGCACTGACGCTCCCACGAACGCGGCGGGCCCGGACAGCCAGAAGGCGTCCGGGCCCGCCGTCATGCCGGGCCCGCCGTCATGCTGGGGTCGCTAGGGCTCAGCCGCTCTTGCGCCGGAACTCGCGCTTGGTGACGGCGCCGTGCGTTCCGTGCACGGCGGAGTCGCCGTCGAGGTGGGCCTCACCCTTCCGGCTGTGCGCGTTCTTCTTCTCGAGCGCCTCGCGGAACTTCCGCTTCATGTCTTCGGATGCCGCATCCGCGGTCTTCTCGTCGTCGCTCATGCCGCCACGATACGCACCCGGAAGGGCCCGCTGATAGGGTGGGGAGGGTTGCCCGCGGTCCTCACCGCGGCATCCGCTCAACTTCACAGTGAGCTCATGGAGCAGGCCCGGCAGGAAGCTGGTCCCCTGTGGTGGATTCCCATCCCGTTCCCGCGGATGGTGGTCTTCGACTGGTGGCCAGCGCAGGCGGTCCTCGCGGATGTGTCCGCGCGCCCATATCTGCCTGTTCCTGCTCCTTCGCACGATCTCGCTCGCGAAACGCGCGTGCGAGTCTAAACAAAGAAGGAGAGACCTCTTGGAAGGTCCTGAAATCACCGCCGCCGAAGCCGTCCTCGACAACGGACGCTTCGGCACCCGCACCGTCCGGTTCGAGACCGGACGCCTCGCCCAGCAGGCGCAGGGCGCCGTCGCCGCCTACCTCGACGAGGAGACGATGCTCCTGTCGGCCACCAGCGCCGGCAAGCACCCCCGTGAGGGCTTCGACTTCTTCCCGCTGACCGTCGACGTCGAAGAGCGTTCGTACGCGGCGGGCAAGATCCCCGGCTCGTTCTTCCGTCGCGAGGGGCGCCCCTCCACCGAGGCGATCCTCGTCTGCCGCCTCATCGACCGGCCGCTGCGCCCGTCGTTCGTCGACGGCCTGCGCAACGAGGTCCAGATCGTCGTCACGGTCCTCTCCATCGCTCCCGGCGAGTACTACGACGCCCTCGCGATCAACGCCGCCTCGGCGTCGACGCAGATCTCGGGTCTGCCGTTCTCCGGTCCGATCGCGGGTGTGCGCCTGGCGCTCATCCCCGGCCACGGCGAGCACGCCGACCAGTGGGTCGCGTTCCCGAACCAGAAGCAGGTCGAGGAGGCCGTGTTCGACCTGATGGTCGCCGGTCGCGTCCTGCCCGACGGCGACGTCGCGATCATGATGGTCGAGGCCGAGGCGACCGAGAACTCGTGGAACCTCATCAAGGGCGGCGCCGTCAAGCCCAGCGAGGACATCGTCGCCGGGGGTCTCGAGGCCGCCAAGCCGTTCCTCAAGCAGCTCGTCGAGGCGCAGGCGCAGATGGCAGCCGAGTCCTCGCGCGAGCCGGGCGTCTACCCCGTCTTCCCGCCGTACAGCTCCGAGGTCTACGACTTCGTGGCCGGTCGCGCCTACGACGACCTGGTGAACGTCTACCAGATCGCCGACAAGCAGGAGCGCCAGGCGGCCGATGACGCCGTCAAGGACCGCGTCAAGGCCGAGCTCATCGCCGCCGTCGAGGCGGAGCAGCTGCCCGCCGGCGCGCCGATCGAGTTCTCCGCCGCCTACAAGTCCGTGACGAAGGTCGTCGTCCGCGGTCGCATCCTCTCCGAGGGTGTCCGCATGGACGGTCGCGGGCTCGCCGACATCCGTCCGCTCGACGCCGAGGTGCAGGTCATCCCGCGCGTCCACGGCTCGGCGATCTTCCAGCGCGGCGAGACCCAGATCCTGGGTGTCACCACGCTGAACATGCTCAAGATGGAGCAGCAGATCGACTCGCTGTCGCCCACGACGAGCAAGCGCTACATGCACCACTACAACTTCCCGCCCTACTCGACCGGTGAGACCGGCCGTGTGGGCAGCCCGAAGCGTCGCGAGATCGGGCACGGCTTCCTCGCCGAGCGCGCCCTCGTGCCCGTGCTGCCCAGCCGTGAGGAGTTCCCGTACGCGATCCGTCAGGTGTCCGAGGCTCTCGGCTCCAACGGCTCGACGTCGATGGGCTCGGTGTGCGCCTCGACCCTGTCGCTGCTGAACGCGGGTGTGCCGCTGCGCGCCCCCGTCGCCGGTATCGCGATGGGTCTCGTGACCGACGAGGTCGACGGCCAGACGCGCTATGCCGCGCTGACCGACATCCTCGGCGCCGAGGACGCCCTCGGTGACATGGACTTCAAGGTCGCCGGTACGAGTGAGTTCATCACCGCGATCCAGCTCGACACGAAGCTCGACGGCATTCCGTCGTCGGTCCTCGCTGCCGCGCTGACGCAGGCGAAGGACGCCCGCCTCACGATCCTGAACGTCCTGAACTCGGCGATCGACGCCCCCGACGAGATGGCGCCGACCGCGCCGCGCGTCATCAGCGTCCAGATCCCGGTCGACAAGATCGGCGAGCTGATCGGCCCCAAGGGCAAGACGATCAACGCGATCCAGGACGAGACCGGAGCGCAGATCTCGATCGAGGACGACGGCACCGTCTACATCGGAGCCGTCGACGGACCTTCGGCCGAGGCCGCCCGCGCACAGGTCAACGCGATCGCCAACCCGACCAACCCCGAGGTCGGCGAGCAGTTCCTGGGCACGGTCGTCAAGATCGCGACCTTCGGTGCGTTCGTCTCGCTCCTGCCGGGCAAGGACGGGCTGCTGCACGTCAGCGAGGTCCGCAAGCTCGCCGGCGGCAAGCGCGTCGAGAACGTCGAGGACGTCCTCGGCGTCGGTCAGAAGATCCTGGTGCGCATCACCAAGATCGACGACCGCGGCAAGCTGTCGCTCGAGCCCGTGGTCGAGGAGTCGGCTCCGGCCGCCGACGCGGCCGCTGAGGCGCCCGCCGAGGCCTGATCCCGCACGTCGCGAACGCCCGTCCTCCTCGGAGGGCGGGCGTTCGCCGTCGCGGGCCCCGCGCGGACAACCGTTATCGAAACGTCATCGATCGCCGCGCGGACGCGCACGTCCAGTCCGAGGGCTGCTCTACCCTCGGAGTGAGCGCATCCGGCGGTGCGTGGACACATGTCTTCCGGAACGCTCTGCAAGGAGACGGGCATGGCAGCGTTCGAGACGGCGGATCCGACGTCGCCGACCACCGCGCCCACGCTGCATCCCTCCGGCCCGCTGCCGGTCCACGGCGCTCCGCTGGGCCGCGCCGTCCGTGTCCCCCTCGGCGAGACCGGCCTCACGGTGTTCCCGCTCATCCTGGGGGGTGGGGAGTTCGGGTGGCACATCGACATCGCGGCGGCCCACGCCATCCTGGACCGCTACGTCGAACGCGGCGGCAACGCGCTCCACACCTCCGACAGCTACGCCGCAGGTCGCAGCGAGCACGCCATCGGCCGGTGGATGGCCGCGCGCCGCAACCGCGACGACGTGGTTCTCACGGTGCGTGTCGGCCGAGGTGCCGACAACCCCGGGCTCGGCCCCGTGAACCTCGTGCGTGCCGTGGAGGCGTCACTCATCCGTCTGGGCACGGACCGCATCGATGTGCTCTCCCTCGACGGGACGTCCGACCGGACGACCCTGCTCGAGGACACCCTCGCGACGGCGGAGTGGCTCGTCGAATCCGGGAAGGTGCGCACGATCGGCGCCGCGGGGTACCGGGCCGCGCAGCTCGTCGAGGCCCGCATCCTGTCGGCGGCGGGCTATCCGCGGTTCACGGTGCTGGATGTCCCCTACAACGTGCTCCGCCGCGACGAGTTCGACGGCGATCTGCGGCTGGTCGCAGGAGCGCAGGACATCGCGGTCACGCCGTCGCAGGCGCTCGAGCACGGCTACCTGTCGGGCGTGCACCGCGACCGTGAACACGTCAGCGGAACCGTGCGCGGACGCCAGCTGGCGGCGAGCATGAACCGTCGCGGCGCGCGGACCTTGCGGGCGATGGACCGGATCGCCGGCGAGCTCGCGGTGCCGCCCGCCGCTGTCGCCATCGCCTGGCTGCTCGCGCAACGGATCGTCGCGGCGCCGATCGTCAACGCCTACGCCGTCGCCCACGTCGACGAACTCGTGCAGGGTGTCGGCGTGCACCTCAGTCGAGCGCACCTCGCCGAGATCGCGCGGGCCACCGACTGAGGCTGGTTTAGGGTGGAAGGAGCCGGGGGAACGCCCGGCGCACTTTCGACGAAGCGAGCAGACACGTGACGCACTATCTGTATCTGGTGCGGCACGGCGAACACCTCGACGCCGAGCACGGGCTGGCCGACGGACCGCTCTCGCCGCGCGGTCGCCGCCAGGCCGAGCTGCTCGCCGACCGCCTGTCGGGTGTCCCGCTCACCGCCGTGTGGCACTCGCCGCTGCTGCGTGCGGCCGAGACCGCTCGCGCGGTCGCCGAGCGCTTGCCGGCCGTCGACCCCGAGCCCACCGCCCTGCTGTTCGACTGTGTGCCGAGCGGGATGACACCGGACACCCCGCACGTCTACGAGCCGTTCTTCGGGGGAGTGACCGAGGCCGAGGCCGACGCCGGTGCGGCGCAGATGGCGGATGCCGGGGCGGAGTTCCTCGCCCACCGTCCCCACGCGCACGAACTCCTCATCACGCACAACTTCGTCATCGCCTGGTTCGTCCGCGAGGTCCTGCAGGCGCCGGAGTGGCGCTGGCTCACGATCAACCAGGCCCACTGCGGTCTGACGGTCCTCGCGCAGCGTCCGGGGCGCCCGTGGACCCTCGTGGCCCACAACGACCTCGCACACCTCCCGGTCGAGCTGCGGACGGGTCTGCCCGACATCCTCTCGGTGTGAGGTGCTGACCGGACCTGCCGTCGCCGAGTGGCTCCCCGTCTCGGCCAGTGCACTCCTGTTCCTCGTGGTCGCTGCCGGCGTCGCCGGGTGGGTCGATGCCGTCGTGGGCGGGGGCGGCCTCATCCAGCTGCCGGCGCTCGTGATCGGTGTGCCGAAGGATGTCGGCACGCCGTTCATCCTCGGCACGAACAAGCTGTCGTCCTTCTTCGGCACCCTCTCGGCGAGCTGGGTGTATCTCCGGCGAGTCCGGGTCCATCTGACGCTCCTGATCCCGCTCGTGGCGGGCGCCTTCGCCGGGTCCGCCGTCGGCGCGGCACTGTCGCGCTATGTGCCTCGCGAGCTCTTGACCCCGGTCGTGCTGATCGCGGTCGTGGCGGTCGGCGTGTACACGCTGCTGCGGCCGCGGATGGGGCTGCACCACGAGCCGCGGCACACCGCCCGAGCGGCCGTCGTGTGGCGCTCGGGCCTCATCGGGCTCGCCGTGGGCTTCTACGACGGCATCCTCGGTCCGGGCACCGGATCGTTCTTCGTGATCCTCCTCGTCGGCGTCCTCGGCTTCGGCTTCCTGCAGGCGAGTGTCAACGCGAAGATCGCCAACCTCACGACGAACCTCGCCGCGCTCATCGTCTACGGCGTGCACGGCGAGATCATCCTCGTACTCGGACTCCTCATGGCGTGCGCCAACGTCGCCGGCGGCTTCATCGGTGCTCGGATGGCCACACGAGGCGGCAACGGCTTCGTGCGCGTCGTGTTCCTGGTGGTGCTGGGCCTGCTCATCGTCAAGCTCGCCTGGGACACGATCGCCTCCCCGCTGCCCGCCTAGGCTGGAGGCATGACGACGCGTGTGGCCCTCGTGGGCGGGACCGGCAAGCTCGGCGGCATCATCGCCGACGTGATCGCAGCGACGGACGGCTACGAGACCGTCGCTGTCCTCGGGTCATCGAGCGACCTCAGCGAGATCGACGGCGCCGACCTCGTCGTCGACGCGTCGACCCCCGCCGTCTCCATCGACGTCGTCCGTGCCGCGATCGAGCGTGGCAAGAACGTGCTCGTCGGCACATCGGGGTGGTCCGCCGAACGCATCGCGCTCATCCGCCCGCTGGTGGATGCCGCGGGCACCGGCGCCGTCTTCATCCCCAACTTCTCGCTCGGCTCGGTGATCGGTTCCGCGCTCGCCGCGGCATCCGCCCCGTTCTTCCCTTCCATCGAGATCGTCGAGACGCACCGCGAGACCAAGGTCGACTCACCCAGCGGGACGGCCGTGCGCACGGCGGAGCTCATCGCCGCGGCACGCTCGGAGGTCGGCCCGGTCGAGGCGCCGCACGTCGATCAGCGTGCGCGGGGCCAGCAGATCGCCAGCGTCCCCGTCCACTCGCTGCGACGTCCGGGTGTCATCGCCCGGCAGGAGACGATCCTGTCGGGTCCGGGGGAGTCGCTCACGATCGTGCACGACACCGTCGACCCCGCCGCGGCCTACGCCCCCGGCATCCGTGTCGCCCTCGACGCAGCGCGGGACACGACCGGCATCGTGATCGGTCTCGACGCGATGATCGACATCGGCATCCGGATGCCGCAGACACCGCGGACCTCACCCGTCGCCGACGGCGCCGTGTCCGGTCAGGTCGCCGCGACGACCGCGCCATGAGGACACGCATCGCCGTCGCGATCGTCGCCGCCGTCCTCGTCCTCTACATCGCCCTCGTCGCCCAGCGCGCCGTCCTGCTCGTCTCGAGCGGCGATCCGGTGGGCATCGCCATGGGGATCGCGCTCGTGCTGCTGCCCGTGGTCGCGGTGTGGGCGCTCTGGCGCGAGCTGAGCTTCGGTCTGGGCGCGCAGCGGTTGGGTCGTCGGCTCGAGGCCGAGGGCGGGCTGCCGGAGGAGGAGCTCACCCTCCGTCCCAGCGGCCGACCGGTCCAGGCGGAGGCCGACGCACTGTTCCCCGCCTATCGGGACGCCGTCGAGGAGAACCCCGACGACTGGCGCGCCTGGTACCGGATGGGACTCCTCTACGACGGCGCGGGGGACCGTCGGCGGGCGCGCGGCGCGATCCGCACCGCCATATCGCGCGAGCGAGCCCAGCGTCGCGGCTGAGCCGTCAGACGGCGGCCGCGACGGCGTCCTCGACGGTCGGATGCCGGAACGTGAACCCCGACGCGAGCAGCGCCGCCGGGACGACGTGCGTGTCGTTCGCGAGCAGCGCCTCGACGGCGTCCTTTCCGAGGACGAGGCGCACCGCCCACAACGGGGCGCGCAGGATGTAGGGCCGGTTCAGACGTCGTGCCAGGGCGAAACCGAGGTCGTTCGCCGTCGCGCGCTCGGGACCCGTGAGGTTGACGGGTCCGGTGATCCTGCGGTCGATGACATGGCGGATCGCGCCGATCTCGTCGTCGAGCGAGATCCACGGCCACACCTGCGTCCCGCGGCCGAGCGGGCCGGACAGGCCCAGCTTGGTCAGCAGGAGCAGGGGCTTCAGCACGCCGTCGCGATGGACGACAGGGGCCGTGCGCAAGAGGGCTGTGGGGGCACCCGAGGCGACCGCGGCCGACTCCCACTCGCCGCAGAGATCGGAGAGGAAGGCGTCGCCCCGTGGGCCCGATTCGTCGAAGGTCCGGCCGTGCGCGTCCGGCGGATAGTAGCCGGTGGCCGATGAGCTCACGAACAGCGGCGCGTCCTCGCCGAGTTCGCGCAACGCTCGCGCGAGCGTCTGCGTCGGATGGATCCGCGACCAGACGAGCTGCTTCTTGTACGAGGGGGTCCACGGGAATCGGCCGATCGTCGCGCCGTTGAAGTTCACGACCGCCTCGGCACCCGCGAGCACCTGCGGATCGAGCGGCGACTCGCCGGGCGCCCAGGTGACCTCGTCCGGCGCCTGGGCAGCGTGCCGGACGAGCCGCGTCACGGCGTACCCGTCCGCCCGCAGGGAGTCGACGAGGGCGCGCCCGATCAGTCCCGACGCCCCCGAGACGACGACCCGGCGATCAGGCAAGCGTCGCCTCGAGCGTGATCTCGATGCCGGAGAGGGCGGCCGAGACCGGGCATCCCGCCTTCGCCTCGTTCGCGATGCGGTCGAAGTCCTCCGCCGAGAGTCCGGGGACCGAGGCGTTGACGTTGAGGTGGGACCCGGTGATGCCCGTGCCGGGGATGAAGGTGACGGATGCCGTCGTCTCGACGCTCTCCGGCGGAGTCCCGTTCTCGGCCAGGGCGTTCGACAGGGCCATGCTGAAGCACGAGGAGTGCGCGGCGGCGATGAGCTCCTCCGGAGTCGTCACCGAGGTGGACCCCTCGCTCCGCGCCTTCCAGTTGACCGCGAACGGTCCCTGGTTGGAGCTCTCGAGGGCGATCTCGCCCGACCCTTCGAAGAGGGTTCCCTTCCAGCTGGTGGTGGCTTCGCTCGTGACGCTCATGGTCTCTCCTCGGTCGTGGTCGTGACGGAACGGTGCCGAGCCTAAACCTCGCGGATGAGCGCGCGATACGACTTGACGCGGCTTCGGGGGAGCGTCAGGCGGTGCGGCCCACGAGGCCTGCGCGCTGCAGGATCAGCCACAACTGGCATCCGAGACACAGGCCGAACACGGCGTTGAGGAACGCCGCCATGAACGCGAGCCCTGCCGCGATCGGCAGCGCGAGCGGGACGCCGAGGAGGTGCAGCAGGAGTCCCACCGTGGTGACGAACAGGCCCACGCCCTGCGCGAAGCGCGGCGGGCGAGGGTCTTCGAGGTCCGTCGGCGGGGCGAGACGCGGCTGGACGATGCGCCGGTAGAGGGCGCCCCACGGAGCGGTGCGGGGCGAGACGACGCCCCACAGGAACAGCAGGGCGATGACGAGGACGGCGAGGAAGCCCGGGTCGAGGATACGCATGGACAGCGGGGTGAATGGGAGCACCCAGCCGCTGATCGGAACGATGAACATGCCACCGCCGAGTGGGGCGAGCCAGCCGAATCCCGCATCGGTGTGAGCCGTCGAGCTGCCCAGCAGGGCCAGCAGCGTCGCGATCAGCAGCAGCACCGACGTGACGGATGCCGCGAACCGCGGGCCGCGCGGGTCGATCCCGCGGACCTCAGCCACGGTCCGCTCCTGCGGTCACGCGGTCGAGCTCCATCTCGACGACCTGCCGCCCCGGCGTCCCGCCGAATCGCGAGTGCACGACTCCGTGCCGGTCGAGGATGAGGGTCGTCGGTGTCTGGAGCACCTGGAAGTGCTTGGCGATGTCGACCCTGTGGGTGAGGTCGACGTCGAGGTGCAGCACGCCGTCGCGGTCGTCGGCGATCTCGCGGAGGGTGCGGTGGACGCCGGGGCACCTACTGCACATCTCGGTGCTGAACTGCAGCAGGGTCGCCTTCTCGCCGAGTCGCTCCGCGCCCAGGCGGGTGGGTTCGACGACCTCGTGGGGATCGACCGCGCGGGGGCGGTTCTGCTGCCGACGAAGGACGAGTCCGATGCCGACGGTGACCACGAGCAGGGCGGTCAGCACGACGATGGCGGGAAGGAGTTCCATGACCGCTCCACAGTAGTGCTGTCCGGTGCGTACGGGCGCTGCCAGGCGTCATCCCGCGTCACCTCGACGGGTAGTGTGTGAGCCGTGAGTGAGCGCGCCGACAGCCCCGAGATCGAGTTCCGCAGCGATGTCACCGTCGAGCTGGTGCGCTCGTCGGCATCCGACAGTGACGTGCTCTTCGCGGCCCGCGTCTCGACGCAGGGTGAGCAGACCCTCGAAGCCGCGGCCGAGGGCACCGAGGCGACGGGGCGCGACCGCGGCCTCATCAACTACCTCATGCGTGACCGCCACGGATCGCCCTTCGAGCACAACTCGATGACGTTCTACGTGCAGGCGCCGATCTTCGTCTTCCGCGAGTTCATGCGCCACCGGATGGCCTCGTACAACGAGGAGTCGGGCCGCTACCGCGAGCTGCGGCCCGTCTTCTACGTCCCCGCACCCGAGCGCAACCTCGTGCAGGTCGGCAAGCCCGGCGCGTACCAGTTCCTGCCCGGATCGGAGGAGCAGGTCGAGCTCGTCGCACGTGAGACGCGCGAGGCATCCGTCGCGGCCTTCGAGAGCTACCAGCGGATGCTGGACGCCGGCATCGCCCGCGAGGTCGCCCGCATCGTCCTCCCGCTGAACATCATGTCCTCCATGTACGTGACGGTGAACGCGCGATCCCTCATGAACTTCCTTTCCCTGCGCACGACGCGGGAGGGCACGCACTTCCCGTCGTTCCCGCAGCGGGAGATCGAGATGTGCGCCGAGAAGATGGAGAACGTGTGGCGCGAGCTCATGCCGCTCACGTACGCCGCCTTCAACGCGAACGGTCGCGTCGCCCCCTGACCCGCTCCTAGGCTGACGCGCATGAGTCGCACAGCCCTCGTCACCGGCGCGAGCTCCGGGATCGGAGCCGAGTACGCCCGCCAGCTCTCGTCCCGGGGCGCCGAGGTCGTCCTCGTGGGACGGGACGAATCCGCGCTGCGCTCCCTGGCCGATGAGATCGGGGCGCGCGGCGGCCGCGCGGATGTGCTGGTGACCGACCTGCTGGATGCGGCGCAGCGCAGCCGCGTCGAAGAGCGTCTGGCGGCCGGGGTCGATGTCCTCGTCAACTGCGCCGGCTACGGCCTGCGCCGTGCCTTCGAGGAGAGCGACATCGACGACGAGGCCCGGCACCTCGAGCTCCACGCGGAGGTCACGATGCGCCTGACCCGCGCTGCTCTCCCCGTCATGCTCGACCGTCGCCGCGGACGCATCCTGAACGTCGCCTCGGTCGCCGGTCTCGTGCCGCGCGGCACGTACGGGGCGGCCAAGGCGTGGGTCGTGAGCTTCAGCCGCTGGGCCGACGCGGTCTACGCGCCGCGCGGGGTGACGGTCACAGCCGTGTGTCCCGGCTTCGTCCACACCAACTTCCACGAGCGACTCGGTCTGCCGCCGGGGCAGGAAGGGGTCCCCGGGTGGATGTGGCTCGACGCTCCCGCAGTGGTCCGCGCCTCCCTCCGCGACGCCGCCCGCGGCCGTGCCGTCAGCATCCCCTCGTTCCGGTACAAGGCCCTCGTCGCCCTCTCGCGGCTCCTCCCGGACCGCGTCGTCGTCCCCGCCGCGTCCCGCGGTCGCTGAGAGCGGACGACCGCCTCGGCGGGATCCCGCGGACGTTGCAGCCGTGCCGCCGTGGGGGGACGCGGGCGCAGCTCGCGCGAGCGGTGGATCGCGGAAACCTCATCCGAGTGCGCAGCGGCGTGTGCGCGGTCCGGGAAGCCGCCCCATCGACGCGGATCGCGGCTGCGCGCGGCGGCGAGCTCCGCTGCGCATCCGCGCCGCGCCACCACGGAGTCTGGGTCCTCGAGCATCCCGTCCGCCTGCACGTGTGGGTGGGGCCGGTCGACAGTCCGGGGGTGTCAGTCGGCATGCGTCACTCGGATCGTGCATGCGTCACCTGCCGACCCCGCACGACCCGAGGAGCCCGACCGGTACCCTGGGAACCATGACGCACTCCGCCAATCCCTTCGGTCAGGTGCTCGTCGCGCTCGTCACCCCCATGACGGCCGACGGCGAGGTCGATTGGCCCGCAGTCGAGAAGCACATCGACGACGTCATCACGGGCGGTGCCGACGGCATCGTCGTGACCGGCACGACCGGTGAGACCAGTACGTTGACGGATGCCGAGAAGCTGAAGCTCGTCGAGGTGGGCAAGTCCGTCTCCTCGGGGCGCGCGAAGATCATCACAGGCGGCGGATCGAACGAGACCGCCCACGCCATCGAGCTCTACAAGGCCAGCGAGAAGGCCGGCGCCGACGGCATCATGATCGTCACGCCGTACTACAACAAGCCGACGCAGGCCGGCATCCTGACGCACTTCCGCCTCGTCGCCGACGCGACGGATCTGCCCGTCATCCTCTACGACATCCCCGGGCGTACGGGGGTGCCCATCACATACGAGACGATCCTTCGCCTCGCGAAGCACCCCAACATCCTCGCGGTGAAGGACGCCAAGGGCGATTTCAGCGAGGTGAGCCGCGTCCTCAACCAGACCGACCTGCTCTACTTCTCCGGCGACGACGCGAACGTCCTGCCGCACCTGTCGATCGGCGCGGCCGGACTCATCGGTGTGACCGCCAACATCACATCGGCGCCGTACCGCGTGATCGTGGATGCCGTGAACCGTGGCGACCTGAAGACCGCGACCGCTGCCCACCAGAAGCTCGAGCCGCTCGTCCGCGCCGTCATGACCCATGTGCCGGGCACAGTGAGCGCGAAGTACATCCTCCACGGTCTCGGCCGCATCTCCAGCCCCCGCGTCCGACTTCCCCTGGTCGGCCCCGAGGAGTGGGAAGCCGCCCTCATCGAGGACGAACTCGCCCTCGTGAAGGATGTCGACGGTGCCGACTTCTCCAACTTCAGACCCGACCGCAACGCCGCCGCCGGCGGCGCCCTTCCGAAGGTGCATGGAACAACTCGATGAGCACGACCGTCTCCGCGCCTGAGGCGCTCGCATCCGGCACGCTCCGGGTCACCCCCGTCGGCGGACTCGGCGAGGTCGGCCGAAACATGACGGTCTTCGAGTTCGACGGGAAGCTGCTCATCGTCGACTGCGGCGTGCTGTTCCCCGAGGAGCACCAGCCGGGTGTCGACCTGATCCTCCCGGACTTCGAGGCGATCCGCGGGCGGCTCGACGACATCGTCGGTGTCGTGCTCACGCACGGTCACGAGGATCACATCGGCGCGGTGCCGTACCTCCTCAAGCGCAAGGGGGACATCCCCCTCATCGGCTCGCAGCTGACCCTCGCCCTCGTCGAGGCGAAGCTCAAGGAGCACCGGATCAAGCCGTACACGCTGACGGTGAAGGAGGGGCAGCGCGAACAGGTCGGACCCTTCGACCTCGAGTTCGTCGCGGTCAACCACTCCATTCCCGACGCGCTGGCCGTCGGCATCCGCACCCCCGCAGGGCTGGTGCTGGCGACGGGCGACTTCAAGATGGACCAGCTCCCGCTCGACGGTCGCCTGACCGACCTGCGCGCCTTCGCCCGGCTGGGGGAGGAGGGCGTGGACCTCTTCCTCGTCGACTCTACGAACGCCGACGTCCCCGGCTTCACGCCGCTCGAGCGCGCGATCGGGCCGGTCCTCGACCAGGTCATCGGCAAGGCACCGCGTCGCGTGATCGTGGCGAGCTTCTCGAGTCACGTCCACCGGGTCCAGCAGGTCATCGACGCCGCCGCCGCGCACGGTCGCCGGGTCGCCTTCCTCGGCCGCTCGATGGTGCGCAACATGACGATCGCCGAGCAGCTCGGCTACCTCCACGTCCCCGACGGCGTCCTCATCGACTACAAGAAAGCCAAGGACCTCCCGGACGACCGCATCGTCTACATGTCGACGGGGTCGCAGGGCGAGCCGATGGCGGTCCTGTCCCGGATGGCGAACCTCGACCACGCCATCGAGCCGGGGGAGGGGGACACCGTCATCCTCGCCTCGAGCCTCATCCCGGGCAACGAGAACGCCGTCTACCGCGTGATCGACGGGCTCACCAAGCTCGGTGCGAACGTCGTGCACAAGGCGAACGCGAAGGTCCACGTCTCGGGCCACGCCGCCGCCGGTGAGCTCCTCTACTGCTACAACATCCTGAAGCCGAAGAACGTCCTGCCCGTGCACGGCGAGTACCGGCACCTGATGGCCAACGCGAAGCTCGCTCAGGACAGCGGCATCCCGGCGGAGAACACCATCCTGGCCGAGAACGGCACCGTCATCGACCTGAAGGACGGCGTCGCCCGCGTCGTCGGCCAGCTCGACCTGGGGTTCGTCTACGTCGACGGTTCGTCGGTCGGCGAGATCACGGATGCGGACCTCAAAGACCGGCGGATCCTCGGCGAGGAGGGGTTCATCTCCGTCATCGTCGTGGTGGATGCCGCGACGGGCCGGATCGTCACGGGGCCCGAGATTCACGCCCGGGGTGTCGCGGAGGACGACGCGGTGTTCGACTCCGTCAAGCCCAAGATCGCTCAGGCGCTGACCGAGGCCGCTCAGTCCGGGGTCCGCGATCAGCACGCGCTGCAGCAGGTCGTGCGCCGGACGATCGGTCGGTGGGTCAACCAGTCGCTGCGCCGTCGTCCGATGATCGTCCCCATGGTGATCGAGGCCTGACGGGGCCGCTACCATTCGGGCATGCCCGAGTCGTGGTCGCTGCGTCCTGCCGTGCAGGCCGACGGGGTCTTCCTCGGCGACATGGTCGTCGAGGCCGCCAACTGGCGCCCCGGCGCGGCGCGGCCGCGACATGAGATCCTGTCGCACCCCGACCACAGCAAGTACCTGTCCGGATGGATGCGGCCGGGGGACGTCGGGTTCATCGCCGTCGCGGGCGCGGAGCCCATCGGGGCGGCGTGGTACCGCACGATGCCCCGTACCGAACCGGGATTCGCCTACGTCGGCACCGGGGTGCCCGAGCTCATCATCGGAGTGAAGCCGCTGTGGCGCTCGCACGGCGTGGGTCGCGCCCTCGTGCGACGACTGTGCGACGAGGCCCGCGCCGAGGGACGCGCCCGCATCAGCCTGTCGGTCGAGCGCGGCAACTTCGCCCAGGTCCTCTACCGCAGCGAAGGGTTCGCCGTCACCCGGAGCGGCATCGGGCGGGACACGATGGTGAAGCGTCTCGGCTGAGCACCGATCCGGGCCAGGGGTCGCGTCAATCCGGGCACATGTCGGTCCTCGCGCCTACCGTGGAAGGTATGCCCAGGAGCAGCAGTCCGGCCAGTAAACCCCGCGCCTCCGCGTCGGGCTCCTCGGCGCGCGCGAAGAAGGCCGAACCCACGCCGCGGCGCAAAGCCGAACCCGCCCCGAAGCGCTACGTCGACGACGTCGAGCGCCCCCCGGTCGTGGTCCGGGCATGGCTCGGGCTGGCCCACATCGCGGGCGGCATGTTCCGGGCGTTCGGTTCCGAGTCGCTCGAGAAGGATCAGCGTCGCGACGGGTTCCCGTTCCTGCTCGTCCTCATGGCGATCGCCGGAGCAGTCGTGGAATGGTTCCTCATCGGGACCGAGGTCGGCACGAACATCAGCGCCTACACGGTCGGCGCCCTGATCGGCCGCGAGGCCTTCGTCTTCCCGGTGATCCTGCTCCTGCTCGCCGGGTGGCTCTTCCGGCATCCGCCGTCCGTCCACGACAACGGCCGGATCGGCATCGGTGCCGGCCTGTTCGTGCTGGCGGTCGCCGGGTTCTGCCATGTCGTCGCGGATCGGCCGCAGCCCAGCCAGGGTCTCGCGGCCCTGAGCGCGGCGGGCGGCCTCTTCGGATGGGCGATCGGCGAGCCGCT
This sequence comes from Microbacterium oleivorans, assembly GCF_023715745.1. Classification (GTDB taxonomy): domain Bacteria; phylum Actinomycetota; class Actinomycetes; order Actinomycetales; family Microbacteriaceae; genus Microbacterium; species Microbacterium oleivorans_D. The sequence continues at coordinate 210,749 of NZ_JAMBOV010000005.1, forward strand.
GACGGTGCTCACCGAGATCGGTGCCGGTGTCGTCCTCGCCCTCCTCGCCTTCTTGAGCGTGCTGATCCTCACCAAGACGCCGCCGAACCGCATCGGTCGCCGCCTCGGGGATCTGTACGCGTGGATGTTCGGTGCGGAGCGCGTCGAGCGCGACGAGACGTCGGACGCGGCGGGGACGGGCCCGACGGTGGCCTTCGACGCTCCCGAGGACGAGGGCGACTCTCTGCCCTGGTGGCGGCGCAACAAGTCCGGCCGCGAGGAGGACGCCGACGGCGGCCTGGGCGCCGACGACCTGACGGCGCTCCTGGAGGCCAGCGGCGACGGCAGCTTCGACAACCCCGTCACCACGCCGACTCCCGAGGTGATGCCGGATGCGGTGACGGAGATCATCGCGCCCGCCGCGCCGCGCACGCCGGGTCGCAAGCGAGACGCCGCGGCCGCTGAGGTCCCGCCCGTTCCGCCGCTGCCGGACTTCGTGGCCGCGAACCTCGATTCCGTCGACCCGGATGCCGCCGACTACCGCCTCCCGTCCGCCGACGCGCTCGCGGCGGGCACACCGCACAAGGCCCGTTCCGAGGCGAACGATGCCATGGTCCGCGCCATCATGGGCGTCTTCGAGCAGTTCTCCATCGACGCGAAGGTGACGGGCTTCTCGCGCGGTCCGACAGTGACGCAGTACGAGATCGCCCTCGGCTCCGGCGTCAAGGTCGAGCGCATCACGGCACTCACGAACAACATCGCCTACGCCGTGGCATCCAACGAGGTGCGCATCCTCGCGCCGATCCCCGGCAAGAGCGCGATCGGCGTCGAGATCCCGAACACCGACCGCGAGATCGTCACCCTCGGTGACGTCCTGCGCTCGCCCAACGCCCAGCAGGCGACGCACCCCATGACGATCGGGATCGGGAAGGACGTCGGCGGCGGCTACGTCGTCGCGAACCTCGCCAAGATGCCCCACCTGCTGGTGGCGGGATCGACCGGCTCCGGCAAGTCGAGTTTCGTCAACTCGATGATCACGAGCCTGCTCATGCGCGCCAAGCCGTCGGACGTCCGCATGGTGCTGATCGACCCGAAGCGGGTCGAGCTGACCTCCTACGCGGGTGTGCCGCACCTGATCACGCCCATCATCACGAACCCCAAGAAGGCCGCCGAAGCGCTGCAGTGGGTCGTGAAGGAGATGGACATGCGGTACGACGACCTCGCGTCGTTCGGTTTCCGCCACATCGACGACTTCAACAGGGCGGTCGTGGCGGGGGAGATCCAGCTCCCCGCGGGCAGCGAGCGCGTGCTGAAGCCGTACCCGTACCTCCTCGTCGTGGTCGACGAGCTCGCCGACCTGATGATGGTCGCCCCGCGCGACGTCGAGGACTCGATCGTCCGCATCACGCAGCTCGCCCGAGCCTCCGGCATCCACCTCGTCCTCGCGACGCAGCGGCCATCGGTCGACGTCGTCACGGGTCTCATCAAGGCGAACGTGCCGTCCCGACTCGCCTTCGCCGTCACGAGCGTCACCGACTCCCGCGTCATCCTCGACCAGCCGGGCGCCGACCGTCTCATCGGTCAGGGCGACGGTCTCTTCCTCCCCATGGGCGCGTCCAAGGCGGTGCGTGTGCAGGGCGCCTGGGTCGCCGAGAAGGAGATCGAGAAGGTCGTCGCGCACGTCAAGAACCAGGCGCGGCCCGAGTACCGCAAGGACGTCGAGGCGATCGTCGAGAAGAAGGAGATCGACGCCGACATCGGTGACGACCTCGAGCTCCTCCTCGCGGCCGCCGAGCAGATCATCACGACTCAGTTCGGCTCGACCTCGATGCTGCAGCGCAAGCTCCGGGTCGGCTTCGCCAAGGCGGGCCGCCTCATGGACCTGCTCGAAGCGCGCGAGATCGTCGGGCCGTCCGAAGGATCGAAGGCCCGCGACGTCCTCGTGACTCCCGACGAGCTGCCCGCCGTGCTCGCCCGACTGCGCGGCGAGGAGCCCCCCGTTTCGGAGGCCGCCGTCTCGACACCTCCGGCCGACCCGTACGGCCCCGACGCGGTGACGCAGCAGTTCGAGGGCTACGAGGTCGTCGAGGCCGAAGGGGACGAGGATGCCTGGGGTCTCACGGGCCGTGACTGAGCGCGCCCCCGCCACGGCTCGGTAGGCTCGGACCGTGACGATCCCGCGGCAGTTACCGAACGCGATCACGATCGTGCGCATCCTGTGCGCGCCCGTGTTCGTCTGGCTGCTCCTGGCCGACGGCGGCGCGGACGGCGCCCTCCGCTGGTGGGCGGCGGCGCTGTTCATCGTCGCGATCGCGTCGGACGGCGTCGACGGATACCTCGCCCGACGCCACGACATCGTGACGGATCTCGGGAAGCTGCTCGACCCGATCGCGGACAAGGTTCTCACGGGTGCCGCTTTCGTCTCCCTTTCGATCCTCGGCGAACTGCCCGTGTGGGTGGTCGTCCTCGTCCTCGTCCGAGAACTCGGCATCACGGTCCACCGGCTGATCGTCGCGACGGACCACGTCGTGGCCGCCGCGTGGATGGGGAAGCTGAAGACAGTTGCACAGGCGGTCGCGCTGTCCCTCGCCCTCCTCCCGCTGTGGACGGTCGTGGGGGAGTGGGTCCACGTCGTCAACACGATCGCCATGACGATCGCGGTCGTGCTGACCGTCGCCAGCGGCGTCGATTACGTCGTCACCGCTGTGCGCCCGAGGCAGCCTCGGAAGGCATGATGCGTCGGGAACCGAGCGAGCTCCCCGAGGAGCTGGAGGAGACCGCGGTCGCGAGCGGCCCGAGGTCCGAGCCGGAGCGCCTCGTCGAGCGGCTGAAGGAGCTGGGGTGGACGCTCGGGGTCGCGGAGTCGCTCACGGGGGGTCTCGTCGCGGCGTCCGTCGTCGCGGTGCCGGGCGCCTCGGCCGTGTTCCGCGGTGGCATCGTCGCCTACGCGACCGACCTCAAGGAGCGGCTGCTCGGCGTCGACGAGACTCTGCTCGACGCCCACGGCCCCGTCCACCCGCGTGTGGCACGTCAGATGGCGGACGGCGTCCGCCGTGCGGTCGGCACGGAGGACCCCGCCGACGTCGGCATCGCGACGACCGGGATCGCAGGTCCGGTGTCCTCCGACGGCCAGCCGGTGGGAACCGTGCACATCGCCGTCTCGACCCCGCTCGGGTCGCGAGTCGAGTCGCTTCTCCTGGAGGGTGATCGGGACGAGATCCGCACGGCCGCGACGGCCCGCGCGATCGCCCTCGCCGTCGACGCCCTGTGAGTCGGGAATAGCGCCCGTTCCGAGCATGTTACGTATCGGTGATTCCCATCCATTCCCCAGCGCTCGGGGTCTAGGGTGACATCGAACGTGTTGTACCGTGGTTCCCCCGCAAGGGATTCGGTGGATCGCAGCAGAGGGAGGGCCCACGCATGATCCTGGTTCGTCAAGAGATCGGTGATGTCCTCCGCGACTTCCGTCTGCAGAAGGGTCACACCCTCCGTCAGGTGTCGGGCAAGGCCAGTGTCGCCCTCGGCTACCTGAGCGAGGTCGAGCGCGGTCAGAAAGAGGCATCGAGCGAGATCCTCGCCGCCGTCGCCGAGGCACTGGACGTTCCCATCTCCGCCATCATGCGCGAGGTGGGCGAGCGCATCTCCGTTCTGGAGGGCCTGCACTCGTTGAGCGACGTCGTCCCCGACGACCTCGCCTCGCTCGGGGAGGACGTCCCCGCCCCCGAGCTGTCGCTGCGCTGACGGTCGATGCGCCACAGCGAGTTCGATCGCGCCGTCGCCGATGAGTTCGGTGCGGGTGGACCGGCTCTGGTGTCGGACCTGGTCCTGACCGCGGTCGGCAACAAGACCGCGCGAGAGGCCCTCGCCGCCGGCATCCCGCCCCGGGACGTCTGGTACGCGCTGTGCGCAGAGACGGACGTCCCCGTCTCCCGTCGTCACGGTGCAGGCCGGCTCGACCCGCGCCGGTGATCGGCGTGTCGCATCGAAGATGCGTTCGATAAGGGCGTAGTGTCCTTCACAGCGGGTGTCGTAGAGACGTCATCCACGGAGGCGGGCGCCGGCATCTCGATGTCGGAGGGTCCTCCTAACGTGAACAGCGTCAGATGACACCCCCGCCCTGTCGCAGAATCCGAACCGTCGGTGACGATCGCGACAGCCTATGGGCGACGGAACCGCGAGCACGAAGGAGCACGACATGCCATCACCTGCCGACCGCGAAAAGGCCCTCGAATCGGCCCTCGCCCAGATCGACCGCCAGTTCGGCAAGGGATCGATCATGCGACTGGGGAGCGACGAACGCGCTCCCGTCGAGGTCATCCCGACCGGCTCCATCGCTCTCGACGTCGCCCTCGGCATCGGCGGGATCCCGCGGGGTCGCGTCGTCGAGATCTACGGTCCGGAGTCCTCCGGTAAGACGACCCTGACCCTGCACGCGATCGCGAACACGCAGCGCGCCGGTGGCATCGCCGCCTTCATCGATGCGGAGCACGCCCTCGACCCGGCCTATGCCGAGAAGCTGGGCGTCGACATCGATGCCCTCCTCGTCTCCCAGCCCGACACGGGTGAGCAGGCGCTCGAGATCGCGGACATGCTGATCCGTTCCGGTGCGATCGACCTCGTCGTGATCGACTCCGTCGCCGCGCTCGTCCCCGAGGCCGAGATCAAGGGTGAGATGGGTGACTCCCACGTGGGTCTTCAGGCCCGCCTCATGTCCCAGGCGCTCCGCAAGATCACCGGTGGTCTGAACCAGACGAAGACGACCGCGATCTTCATCAACCAGCTCCGAGAGAAGATCGGTGTCTTCTTCGGCTCGCCCGAGACGACCGCAGGCGGTAAGGCACTCAAGTTCTACGCCTCCGTCCGCCTCGACATCCGTCGCATCGAGACGCTGAAGGACGGTTCCGAGGCGGTCGGCAACCGGACCCGCGTCAAGGTCGTCAAGAACAAGATGGCGCCGCCGTTCAAGCAGGCGGAGTTCGACATCCTGTACGGCGTCGGGATCTCACGCGAGGGCAGTCTCATCGACTTCGGTGTCGAGCACGGGATCGTCAAGAAGTCGGGCGCCTGGTACACCTACGAGGGTGAGCAGCTCGGACAGGGCAAGGAGAACTCGCGCAACTTCCTGCTGAAGAACACCGATGTCGCCGCCGAGATCGAGACCAAGATCAAGCAGAAGCTCGGCATCGGTCAGCCGAAGCAGGCCGCGGAGGACGCTGCAACCTCTGACGAGCTGGCGGCTCGCCGCCCGGCCTGATCATGACGGAAGCGAACGGGGGCGAGCGAGACGCGCTCGCCCCCGTCATCCCGCTCTTCGGCAATCGCGGACAGCAGAACGCTGACCCGGCGGACGACGCGGAGAGCAGACCGTGGCACGCGACGTGGATCGGTGATCGACCGGAGTCGGAGCGGACGGCCGCGCGCGCCGCACATCCGGCGACCGGCAACGTCCCGATCGTCGTTCCGGTGGAGGACGACGACACCCCAGCGATGGCGGAGCGGGTGTTGTTGCGCAAGCTCCGCACGCGGTCGTTGTCGGTTCGTGAGGCCCGGTCGGTTCTGGGCGAGCATGACCTCGACGGAGCGACATCCGACGGCATCATCGACCGGTTCGTGTCGCTCGGGTACCTCGACGATTTCGCCCTCGCCGAGCAGCTCATCGACAAGGCGACATCACGGAAGGCTCAGGGACGGCAGGCCGTCGCGCAGACGCTCGCACAGCGCGGCATCCCGCGCGAGGTGGTCGATGAGGCGCTCGCGCTGCTGCCGGACGACGAGGCTGAGCGCGCGCTCGAGTTCGCGCGGTCCAAAGCGCGCGGTCTGGCGGACGTGGAACGGGATGCCGCGTTGCGGCGCCTCGCAGGGCAGCTCGCCCGCAGAGGGTACGGAGCCGTCGCGCTGTCTGCGGCCCGCCAGGCGCTCGACGAGCTCAGCGCGGCTCCACGGCGCGGGGTTCGTTTCGAGCCGTGACTCCCGTGGGAACGGTGTCGCCGAGCCGGCCGGTCTGACAGACTCGGGCGCACGTGCGCGTCGCACGTCGGGGGAGGGCGTGCCGTGGCGATCGAGGTCGAGGGACTCGTGAAGTCGTACCGGTCGGTGCGCGCAGTGGACGGCATCTCCCTGAGCGTCCCCGACGGCCAGCTCTTCGCCTTCCTCGGCGCCAACGGTGCCGGCAAGTCGACGACGATCGGATGCCTCACGACCCTTCTTCGCGCGGATGCCGGTCGGGTCCACGTGGCGGGCCGCGATGTCGCCGCGGACGGCGAGGCCGTCCGATCCGCCATCGGCGTGGTCTTCCAGCATTCGCTGCTGGACGACGCCCTCACGGTGCGCGAGAACCTCGCTCTCCGGGCGACGCTCTCGGGTGTGTCCCGGCGGCGCTTCGGGGCTCGTCTGGCGGAACTGTCGGATCTCATCGCACTCGAGGACGTCCTCGGCCGCCCGTACGGCCGGCTCTCCGGCGGGCAGCGTCGACGGGCGGACATCGCTCGCGCCCTCCTCCACGACCCGGCGATCCTCTTCCTCGACGAGCCGACGGCCGGACTCGACCCCGCCAGCAGAGTGGCGGTCTGGACCGCCATCGGCGGCCTCCGTCGGGAGCGGGGTCTCACCGTCTTCCTCACGACGCATTACATGGAGGAGACGGAGGAGGCCGACCAGGTCAGCATCATCGACTCCGGTCGCATCGTCGCCGAGGGAACGCCGACCGAGCTCCGAGCGCGGTTCAGTCGCAGCATCCTCACCGTCACCACGGATGATGCGGCGGCGGTGCTCGCGCATCCGGACGTCGACCCGGCGACGGTGGAGCGCGACGGCGAGGTGCTCGTCGTTCCCGTGACCGGGGCGGACCAGGCCCGACGCATCCTTGCCGCGCTCGGCGACGGCGCCCGCGACTTCGAGTTCCGCCACGGCCGGATGGACGACGTGTTCCTGGCCCTCACCGGCCGCCGCGACCACGGGGAGCACGCGGCATGAGAATCGTCGCGGCCATCGTCCGCCGCAACCTCGCCCTGTTCTTCCGCGACCGTCTCAACGTCTTCTTCTCGTTGCTCAGCGGCCTCATCCTCTTCCTGCTCTACACCCTCTTCCTCGCCCGACTCCAGGTCGACGGACTCGAGCAGACCCTGTCCCGCGCGACGCGCGGTGACATCGAGGCCTTCGTCGACAGTTGGATGCTGTCGGGCATCGTCCTGCTCACGACGGTCACGTCGGGCATCGGCGCCGTGTCGGTGTTCGTCGACGATCGGGCGACGGGACGGTTCGGGGACTTCCTGGTCGCGCCGATCCGTCGCACGCACCTGGTGCTCGGGTATCTGATCTCGTCCGTGACCGTCGCCGTCCTCATGTCGGGGATCATCTTCGTCCTCACCCTCCTCCACCTCGGGCTCGTGCGCGGCACCTGGCTGAGCGCGGGGCAGATCGCGGCGGCACTCGGGGCGATGCTGCTCTGCTGTGCGGCGTTCACGACGCTGGGCTGCTTCGGCGCGTCGTTCCTGACCACCACCGGTGCCTACTCGGCGTTCTCCACCGTCGTCGGGACGGTGCTCGGCTTCGTCGCCGGCTCCTACATCCCGGTCGGCTCGCTGCCCGAGACCGTCGCGGACGTCATCAACGCACTGCCGTTCGCACAGGGGGCGATGCTCCTACGTCGCCCCTTCACCGAGGAGACCCTCCAAGCGGTGACGGACGGCGACACGGCGGCGGTCGCCGAACTCTCGGACTTCTACGGCATCGACATCGCCGTCGGATCCGCAGCGGTGCCCGCCTGGGCGGCCGTGACGATCCTCGTCGCCGTCGCCGTCGTCTTCAGCGCGATCTCGGCCGGCCGCATCCGTTCCCTCCTGCGCTGAGCGCGGCCGCCTCCCGCACCGGGGTGCGGCTCGTAGAATGGCCTGATCATGACCAGCCCCTCCGCTGCCCCCACCCTCATCTCCCCGTCCGATGCCGCCGTCGGTGCCGACGGCCGTCCCCGCACGTACGAAGTGCGCACGTTCGGGTGCCAGATGAACGTCCACGACTCCGAGCGCCTCTCGGGCTCGCTCGAGTCCGCCGGCTACGTCCGTGCCGACGCGGGCACCGAGGCCGACGTCGTCGTGATCAACACGTGCGCGGTGCGCGACAATGCGGCGGGCAAGCTCTACGGCACCCTCGGACACCTGAAGAGCCGCAAGGACAAGCACGACGGCATGCAGATCGCCGTCGGCGGCTGCCTCGCGCAGATGGACAAGGACGCCGTCCAGCAGAAGGCCCCCTGGGTCGATGTCGTCTTCGGCACCCACAACATGGGTTCCCTCCCGAGCCTGCTCGAACGCGCCCGTCACAACGGTGAGGCGGAGCTCGAGATCCTCGAATCGCTCGAGGTCTTCCCCTCGACCCTTCCCACCAAGCGCGACTCGGCGCACAGCGGCTGGGTCTCCATCTCGGTGGGCTGCAACAACACCTGCACGTTCTGCATCGTCCCGAGCCTGCGCGGTAAGGAGAAGGACCGTCGCCCCGGCGACATCCTCAACGAGATCCGTCTGCTCGTCGAGGACGGGGCCATCGAGGTCACCCTGCTCGGCCAGAACGTCAACAGCTACGGCGTCGAGTTCGGCGACCGGCAGGCGTTCAGCAAGCTGCTGCGCGCCGCCGGCGAGATCCCCGGCCTCGAGCGCGTGCGCTTCACGAGCCCGCACCCGGCTGCCTTCACGGACGACGTGATCGACGCGATGGCTGAGACGCCGGCGGTCATGCCTCAGCTGCACATGCCGCTGCAGTCGGGGTCGGACCGCATCCTGAAGGCGATGCGCCGCTCGTACCGCAGCGAGCGCTTCCTCGGCATCCTCGACCGCGTGCGCGAGAAGATGCCGCACGCCGCCATCTCGACGGACATCATCGTCGGGTTCCCCGGTGAGACGGACGAGGACTTCGAGGACACGATGCGTGTCGTCGAGCAGGCACGCTTCGCCGGCGCGTTCACGTTCCAGTACTCGATCCGTGAGGGCACACCCGCGGCGACCATGCCCGATCAGGTGCCGAAGCAGGTCGTCCAGGAGCGCTACAACCGCCTCGTCGCCCTCCAGGAGCGCATCTCGCTCGAGGAGAACCAGGCCCAGCTCGGTCGCACGGTCGAGGTGCTCGTCTCCACGGGTGAGGGGAAGAAGGATGCCGCGACCCGGCGCCTGACCGGCCGCGCCGAGGACAACCGTCTCGTCCACTTCGAGATCCCCGACGGGTCGCCCACGCCGCGGCCCGGCGACGTGGTCACGACGGTGATCACGCACGCGGCGCCCTTCCACCTCCTGGCCGACAGCCCGGACGGGGCACCCCTCCGCATCCGCCGCACCCGCGCCGGAGACGCGTGGAATCGCGCGCAGGCCGACTCGTGCGGAGTTTCGGCTCCGGCGGGCGACGCGGGCCCGCGCGCCGTATCGCTCGGGCTGCCGGTCCTGCGCACGGCCACCCCCGGACTCTGACCCCGTGGGCGCCCCGCGCCTGTGGGTGATCGTCGGGGCGACCGGCACCGGCAAGACCTCCCTCTCGCTCGATCTCGCGGAGCAGCTGACGCGTCGCGGGCGGCGAGCCGAGATCGTCAACGGCGACGCCATGCAGCTGTACCGGGGGATGGACATCGGGACGGCGAAGCTCCCGGTGTCGGAGCGTCGCGGCATCCCGCACCATCTCTTCGACGAGTTCGAGGTGACGGAGGACGTCGCGGTCGCCGTGTACCAGGAGCGTGCGCGGACGGCGATCCGCGGGATCTTCGACCGTGGCGGCGATGCGATCCTCGTCGGCGGCTCCGGTCTCTACGTCTCGAGCGTCGTCTTCGACTTCCGTTTCCCGCCTCGAGACCCGGCCCTGCGCGCCCGCCTCGAGACCGATCTGAGCGAACAGGGAGCCGACGCGATGATCGAGCGCATCCGCGAGGTCGACCCGGGGTCCGCCGACCGACTGGACCCGCGCAACGGTCGGCGCATCGTCCGCGCCCTCGAGGTGCTCCTCCAGGGCGCTGAGACGCACGGGGCCGCGCTTCCGGACGCGCCAGTCCTGTGGCATCCCGACACCACGATCGTGGGCGTGCACCTCGACCGCGCGGCGCTCGTCGAGCGGCTCGACGAGCGGGTACGGGGGATGTGGAGCGGCGGCCTGCTCGCCGAGGTGGAATCCCTCCGCGCCGGAGGACTCGAGGCGGGCCCGACCGCCCCGCGGGCGATCGGATACGCACAGGCTCTCGCGCAGCTGGCCGGTCGCATGACGGAGGACGAGGCGGTGGCCGAGACGCAGGCGCTCACGCGCCGGTACGCCCGCCGTCAGGTGTCGTGGTTCCGCCGCTACCCAGACCTCCTGTGGGTGGATGCCGGGACGCCCGCCGCACGCGTCATCGACGAGGCGCGGGACCGCTCCTGACCGGAGGCCGCGCAGCCGTCCGCGCCTAGACTGGACGGGTGTCGACGATCGCATTCACGAAGGGCCACGGGACGGGCAACGACTTCGTCGTGGTCGCCGATCCCGACGGTGAGCTGCACCTGACGGGCGAGCAGGTCGCTGCTCTCACCGATCGCCGCTTCGGCATCGGTGGCGACGGCCTGCTGCGTGTGGTCCGCTCCGCGGCGATCGATGCGGGCGCCCAGACGCCCGATGCCGACTGGTTCATGGACTACCGCAACGCCGACGGATCCATCGCCGAGATGTGCGGCAACGGGGTCCGCGTCTTCGTGAAGTACCTGCTCAGCGCCGGGTTCGCGACGCTCGCCCCCGGCGAGACGCTCCGCATCGGCACCCGCGCCGGGACGAAGACGGTCACTCTCGCCGACAACGGGTTCGAGGTCGACCTCGGGCTCTGGCGCCCGACCGCGGACGAGGTGCTCGTGCGCGCCCGCGGGCTGAAGGTCGCCCGGCCCGGGCTCGGCATCGACGTCGGCAACCCGCACGTCGTCGTCGCCCTCTCGAGCGAGGACGAGCTCGCCGGCCTCGATCTCTCCGTGCAGCCTCTTCTCGACCCCGTGCCGACGGCCGGTGCGAACGTCGAGTTCGTCGTCCCCGAGGAGCCCCTGGTCACCGACGGAGTGGGCGCGATCCGGATGCGCGTGTTCGAGCGCGGTGTGGGCGAAACCCTGTCGTGCGGAACGGGCGTCGCGGCATCCGCGCTCGCCGTCCGTCACTGGGCCGGTGCCGGCGCACCCGACCGCTGGACCGTCGACGTGCCGGGTGGTCGCCTGGGAGTCCGGGTGGTCCGGACGGATGTCGGCGAGCGGGTCCTCCTGTCGGGCCCGGCATCCCTCGTCTTCTCCGGCGAGATCTCCCTCGCCTGACGCGGCCGGGGCGTCAGGGGAGCGGGATGGTCCCCGTCGCAGGGGAGCCGTGCCGCCGCACCTTCAGCACCCGGAAGCCGCGTCCCGTCGCCGCACGCGTGACCGAGTAGCCGCGGTCGAGCGAGGCTGCGAGCCAGCGTTGCAGCGAGTCGGAGCCGAGGTTGCGCTGCACGACCAGCCAGGCGTCGCTCCGCTCGGACAGCCGCGGGATCCAGGTCTCGAGCAGTCCGTGCAGCACGTCCTTGCCCACCCGGATCGGCGGATTGGACCGGATCGTGCGGAAGGAGATGTCCGCCGGAACATCTTCGGGCAGCACGGCGTTGACATTGGTGACGCCCAATTCGGCTGCATTGCGGCGGACGAGGTCGAGGGCTCGCTCGTTGACGTCGACGGCCCAGACCGTTGCGTGAGGGGAGTCGAGCGCGAGTGAGAGCGCGATCGGACCCCAGCCGCATCCGAGGTCCAGCAGATGACCGCCGGGCGGCGGCGGGGGAGTGTTGGCCAGCAGCACTGCCGTCCCGCCGTCGACGTGGTCGGGACTGAACACCCCGCCCGCCGTCGTCACCTCGACGTCGCGACCGGCGAGGGACACACGGATGCGGCGGAAGTTCTCAGAGCTGGACGGGGACGCGCTGAAGTAATGGTCGCTCCCCATGCGACGAGCGTAGCGGAGGCGGTCCGCAGCGCGGGAAGCTAGAGTTCACGGATGGCCGCGAGGCCGCGAAAGGATCACATGACAGACACCACCACCCCTGCCACGACGGACGAACCGGTGGATCCGGTCGACCGCGTGCTCGCGCGCGCTGAAGCGCGTTCGGGGGTGCGCGTGTTCGGCGCCGCACAGGCGTTGCAGGACGAGAGCACCGTCGCCTACGGCGACACCGACGGCGAGCAGTGGGACCGCGAGGAGCGTGCTGCGCTGCGCCGCGTGCCGGGTCTCTCCACCGAGCTCGAGGACGTCACCGAGGTCGAGTACCGGCAGCTGCGCCTGGAGAACGTCGTCCTGGTGGGCGTCTACCCGCAGGGGTCGACGGAGGATGCCGAGAACTCGCTGCGCGAGCTCGCCGCACTCGCCGAGACCGCCGGCGCCGTCGTCCTGGACGGTGTGCTGCAGCGCCGCCCGCACCCCGACCCGGCGACCTACATCGGTCGCGGCAAGGCCGCCGAGCTGCGCGACCTCGTCGTCGCCGTCGGCGCGGACACCGTCATCGCCGACACCGAGCTCGCCCCCAGCCAGCGGCGTGCCCTCGAGGACGTCGTCAAGGTCAAGGTGATCGACCGCACCACTGTCATCCTCGACATCTTCAGCCAGCATGCGAAGAGCCGTGAGGGCAAAGCGCAGGTCGAGCTCGCACAGCTCGAGTACCTGCTGCCGCGCCTGCGCGGGTGGGGTGACTCGATGAGCCGCCAGGCCGGTGGTCAGGTCGGTGCCGGTGGCGCGGGAATGGGCTCCCGAGGTCCGGGTGAGACCAAGATCGAGCTCGACCGCCGCCGCATCCGCACCCGGATGGCGATGCTCCGGCGCCAGATCCGCGACTTCGCACCCGCCCGCGACGCGAAGCGGGCCGAGCGCAAGCGCAACACGATCCCCTCGGTGGCGATCGCCGGGTACACCAACGCCGGCAAGTCGAGCCTGCTCAACAAGCTGACGAGCGCGGGTGTCCTCGTGGAGAACGCGCTGTTCGCGACGCTGGATGCCACGGTCCGCCGTGCCCAGGCCGCGGACGGGCGGGTCTACACGCTGACCGACACGGTCGGGTTCGTGCGCAACCTCCCGCACCAGCTCGTCGAGGCGTTCCGCTCGACGCTCGAGGAGGTCGGCGACGCCGACGTCATCGTCCACGTCGTGGACGGGTCCCACCCCGACCCCGCGGCGCAGCTCGCGACCGTCCGTGACGTCATGGGTGACGTCGGTGCGCGCTCGACGAACGAGATCGTGGTGTTCAACAAGGCTGACCTCATCGATCCCGACACGCGCCTGGTGCTTCGCGGGCTCGAGCCGAAGGCGCACTTCGTCTCGTCACGCACCGGCGAGGGGATCGCTGAGCTCCGCGCCACGATCGAGGACGCCCTCCCGTTGCCGGCGGTCGAGGTCCACGCCCTCGTGCCCTACGACCGGGGCGACCTCGTCAGCGCGGTCCACGAGTCCGGTCACATCCTCTCCACGCGTCACGAGGAGGGTGGCACCGCCGTGCACGCCCACGTGTCCGAGCGGCTGGCGGCGGAACTGGCGCCCTTCACCCGATGACGGTCCGGGCGGTCACGCGAGCGTGATCGCCGGGACGCCCGGCGTCTCGAACCCGAACGCCTGGCCGAGGAAGGCGAGCTCGGACTCCAGCGCGTGGACGACGGTCTCCGCGCGCCGGAACCCGTGTCCCTCACCGTCGTACAGCACGTAGGCGTGAGGCACGCCCTTCCCCGCCAGCGCATCGCGGATCGCCTCCGCCTGCGACGGCGGCACGACGGCGTCCTCCGCGCCCTGCAGGAGGAGGACGGGAACGCGGAAGCGGTCGGTGTGACTGAGCGGTGACCGCTCCCGGTACAGCGCCTCGGCGTCCGGCAGGGGACCGATCAGCCCGTCGAGGTAACGCGCCTCGAAGTCGTGGGTGTCGGTCGCGAGCAGCCGCGCGTCGCCCACCCCGTAGCGCGAGATCCCCGCCGAGAACACGTCGGCGCCGACGAGTGCCGCGAGGACCGTCCAGCCACCGGCCGAGCCTCCGGCGATCGCGATGCGGGCGGCATCCGCTCGTCTCTCCGCGGCGAGACCGGATGCCGCGGCCGCGACGTCGTCGCGGTCGACGATGCCCCATTGCCCCCGGAGGCGCTCACGATAGGCGCGCCCGTAGCCGGTCGAGCCGCCGTAGTTGACCTCGAGGACGCCGATGCCGCGGCTCGTGAAGAACGTGATCCGGCTGTCGGCGACACCGCCCACGTGCGCGGTCGGACCGCCGTGCACCAGGACGAGGTAGGGCGGCAGTTCGCCCTCCGGTGCCGAGAAGAAGGGGTTGGTGGGCGGATGGTCGAACGCGTGGACCTCGCCGTGCGGTCCGGGGACCGTCAGGCGGCGTACGGCGGGGATCCACTCGTCGCCGAGGCCGGAGCGCGTTCCGCGGACGAGAGAGACGGTCCCGTCCTCGCCGATCTCCCAGATGCCGGTGATTCCGGGGCCCGTCCCCGAGACCAGCGTGCGTGAGTCCGCGACGTCCTCGACGACGACGCGGGACCGGGCCGGCACATCGACGAGGGCGACCGCACCGTCCGCGTCGATCCGGACGACCTCGTCCGCGCCGTTCGTCCGGACCGCGACGGTCCCGCCGTCGGCGAGCGGCGCGTACCACCGCGTGCCCAGCACCCACAGTCCGCCGCCTGTATCGGCATCTGCGGGGGCCAGCGCGAGTGACCCGGCCGCGTCCTTCTGCCGGAGGTTCCAGCGTCCCGTCGGCTCGTCGAGGTAGACGAGACGACCCGCGGCGTCCCACTCCGGCTGCAGGGCGGACGTCTCGCCGGAGGTCACCGTCTCCCACCCCGACACGACACCGTCGTGGACGTCGCCGACGCGGATCTCCGTGCGGTCCCAGGGCATGTCGGGGTGGTTCCAGGACACCCATGCGAGCCGCCGCCCATCGGGGGACAGTGCGGGCTGGGCGAGGAAGTCGCTGCCGGCGACGAGCTCGCGCGGGCCGGCACCGTCGAGCGGGATCGCGACGAGGGACCGACGAGGAACGGGGCGGCCGTCATGAACCTCGCGCACCGCCAGGAGGGTGCCCGCCTGCCAGCGGAGACCACCGTGGCGAGCGCGGTCGTCGACCGGGGTGAGCGGTACCGGGTCGTCCCCCGGACGCAGCATCCAGACGCGCTGGTCCGTCTTCTCGACGAAGAACAGTCGGCCGTCATCCGCCGCGGTCCACGATCCCCCGCCGTACTCGTGCACCCGGGATCCCGCATTCCACGGCGCGGGTAGGACGTCGACGGTGGTGCCGTCGGCGGCCACCCGGCGCACGGCGGTCCGTCCGCCCTCATCGGGCAGGGACTCGCCCCACCAGATCTCGTCTCCCACGAACCGGGCGCCGTCATAGCGGGCGGCAGTCGCCGAGGCGTCGGCGGCGGACAGGGGCGAGATCCAGGAACCGTAGGGAGCGATCGTCGTCATGGCTCCACGGTACGCGGCGGGGTCGAGCGAAACCCGGCGTCACATGCGTGTGCCGGATCGGAGCCGCGTGGCACCATGAGGGCATCACCAGCGGCCCGGCGAACCCGGGCCCGGAGCGACAGCCGAGCCCGGCACCCGCCCGCGATGTCCCCGCACCTGTGCGTGCGGTCCGCGGCCGCCAGGCCTTCCGATCCGTCTCCGGAGCACCGCCATGTCGATCATCCAGCCCCCGTCGTTCACGACGGTGCCGGTCTCGTTCGAGGTCTATCCGCCGCGCACCGACGCGTCCTACGCCGCCCTGTACGAGACGATCGACCGGCTGGCGGCGATCGACCCCGCATTCATCTCCGTCACCTACGGCGCCGGCGGCTCGGAGCGGAGTCGCTCCCTCGAGGTCCTCACGCACATCCTCCGCAAGACCCGCGTCGAGCCGCTGGCCCACCTGACCTGCATCGGCAGCTCGTACGCCGAGGCGGCCTCCCTGATCAAAGAGTTCCTCGACGCCGGCATCCGGTCCTTCCTCGCCCTGCGAGGCGATCCGCCGGCAGGTGTCGAGGGGGATGCGGCGGCGCTCGGCGACCTCGAGAGTGCGGCGCAGCTCGTGCAGCTGATCGACCGTGTCCAGGCGGAGACCTCCCCATACACGGAGGAGCCCATTCCCGGCGTGCCCGGGGCTGCGCGCGTCGAACCGCGGCGCCACGTCGACATCGCTGTCGCGGCCTTCCCGAACGGGCACCCCCGCTCCCGGTACGCCGCCGAGCACATCGACGCCCTCCTCGCCAAGCAGGCCGCCGGTGCGACTCTCGCGATCACGCAGCTGTTCTTCCACGCCGACGACTACCTCGCGTTCGTCGCGCGCGCCCGTGCCGCAGGGGTGGAGATCCCGATCCTGCCCGGCATCATGCCGATCACCTCGCCGTCTCGGCTGCGGCGTGTGATCGAGCTCACCGGTGAGCAGGTCCCCGGCGCCCTCGCCGTCGACCTCGACGTCGAACCCACCGCCGACGGGCGTCGCGAGATCGGTGTCGGCTACGCCGCCGAGCTCTGCCGGGCCGTTCTGGAGGGCGGTGCCCCCGGCATCCATCTCTACGCCTTCAACAACCACGACACCGTCCTCGCCACGCTGCGCGAGGCGGGCATCATCCCCGCGACAGAGGAGACCCCATGACCGCTTTCCCCGCCGGAACGATCCTCGGCTACCCCCGCATCGGCCGCCGCCGCGAGCTCAAGCGCGCCCTCGAGGCGCACTGGAGCGGCGCGCTCGACGAGGCGGGGCTCGAGGCCGCCGCCGCCGACCTCCGACGGAGCACGCGCGCGCGACTGGTGGAACTCGGTCTCGGCCGCGACGACTCGTCGATCCCTGAGACGTTCTCGTTCTACGACCAGGTCCTCGATGTCGCCGTCGCCGTGGGTGCGCTGCCCGAGCGGTTCGCCGACTTCCGCGAGCCGGACGGCTCCGTGCCCCTGTCGGCGCTGTTCGCCGCCGCGCGGGGCGCCGGGGAGGCCGCACCCCTCGAGATGACCAAGTGGTTCGACACGAACTATCACTACCTCGTACCCGAGATCGGCCCTGAGACGCGATTCGCCCTCTCGAGCGACCGGTTCGCGCGCCAGGTGGCCGAGGCGGCGGCCGACGGTTACGTGACGCGTCCCGTGCTCGTCGGGCCGGTGACGTTCCTCGCGCTGGCCAAGGGGACGGATGCCGCCGGCCCGGGAGCGCGCCCTCTCGAGCGTCTCGACGACCTGCTGCCCGTGTACGTCGAGCTGCTGGCCGCGCTCCGAGCGGCCGGAGCGGAGTGGGTGCAGCTCGATGAGCCGGCGCTCGTGAGCCAGTCTCTCGGATACACCGACGAGGAGCTCGCGGCAGCTGCCGAGCGTGCGTTCTCCGTCCTGACGGCGGCGGTGGACCGACCCGCCGTGCTCGTCGCCGCCGGCTACGGCGAGCTCTCCGCACCGGCGTGGCGTGCGCTCGCCGCCTCGCGCGTGGAAGGTATCGCGATCGATCTCGGCCGAGGCGGCGTGCCCGCCGTGGTGCCCGGTCTGGCGGACACTGTCATCGTGGCGGGCGTCGTCGACGGTCGGAACGTCTGGCGAGGCGACCTCGCCGGCGCAGCGGACGCGCTCGACGCGGTCGCGGGCCTCGGCCCCTCGGCCGTCGCCGTCGGCACATCGACGTCGCTGCAGCACGTTCCGCACGACCTCGCGGACGAGCCCGACCTCGATCCCCGGCTGGTGTCGTGGCTCGCCTTCGCCGACCAGAAGGTCGCACAGGTGACGACCCTCGCGCGCGGTCTGCGAGAGGGTCGCGAGGCGATCGCGTCGGAAGTGGCGGCCGCGACCGCGGCCCTCGCCGATCGTCGGGCCGCGCCCGGCGTCCGCGACGGTGCGGTCCGTGACCGCGTGGGCGCGCTGACGGCGGCCGACCGGGCGCGGACGCCGTTCGAGTCGCGCGCAGCGGTGCAGGACGCCGCGCTGGACCTGCCCCCGCTGCCGACGACGACGATCGGCTCGTTCCCGCAGACCGCCGAGATCCGACGGGCCCGCGCCCGCGCCGGGCGGGGCGAGATCGACCAGAGCGCCTACGAGGCGTTCCTCCGGGAGGAGATCGCTCGCGTCATCGCCCTGCAGGAGGACATCGGCATCGACGTCCTCGTGCACGGCGAGCCGGAGCGCAACGACATGGTGCAGTACTTCGCCGAGAACCTCGACGGATTCGCCGTCACGCGCAACGGCTGGGTGCAGTCCTACGGCTCCCGAGCGACGCGCCCGTCGATCCTGTGGGGCGACGTCGCACGTCCCGCGCCGATCACCGTCCCGTGGGCCGCGTACGCACAGTCGCTGACATCGGCGCCGGTCAAGGGGATGCTGACGGGTCCTGTCACGATCCTCGCCTGGTCGTTCGTCCGCGACGACCAGCCGCTCGGCGAGACGGCCGATCAGGTGGCACTCGCCCTGCGTGACGAGATCGCGGACCTCGAACGCGCCGGGATCGGGATCGTCCAGGTCGACGAGCCGGCGTTGCGTGAGCTTCTGCCGCTGCGCATCGCGGAACAGGCGGCCTATCTTGACTGGTCGGTCGGCTCCTTCCGGCTCGCCACGGCCGGCGCTGCGGATCGGACTCAGATCCACACGCACCTCTGCTACTCGGAGTTCGGTGTCGTGATCGACGCCATCGCCGCCCTCGACGCCGACGTGACCTCCATCGAGGCGGCGCGCAGCCGGGGCGAGGTGATCTCGGAGATCGCGGCATCCGGCTTCGATCACGGCATCGGACCCGGCGTCTACGACATCCACTCGCCCCGTGTGCCGACGGCCGAGGAGGTGTCCGCGCTTCTCGGACGCGCGGTCGACGAGTTGGACGTCCGGCGCCTGTGGGTCAATCCGGACTGCGGGTTGAAGACGCGCGGATACGACGAGACCGTCGCCTCCCTGCGCAACATCGTCACGGCTGCCCGCGCCGTACGCTCCGAGGTGAGCGCCGAGGTCTGAGTCCGGAACGACGAGAGGGGGATGCCGCGCGGCATCCCCCTCTCGTCGTCGTGCGATGTCAGACGGCGCGCAGGACCGCCACGACCTTGCCGAGGACGACGGCGTCGTCGCCCAGGATCGGTTCGAACGCGGAGTTGCGGGGGAGCAGCCAGGTGTGGCCGTCCCGCTGGCGGAGGGTCTTCACCGTGGCCTCGCCGTCGAGCATGGCGGCGACGATCTCGCCGTTGTCGGCCGTGGCCTGCGACCGGACGACGACCCAGTCGCCGTCGCAGATGGCGGCGTCGATCATCGAATCGCCCGACACCTTCAGCATGAACAGCTCACCCTTGCCGACGAGCTGCCGGGGGAGCGGGAAGATCTCCTCGACCTGCTGGTCCGCGGTGATGGGGACGCCCGCCGCGATCCGGCCGACGAGGGGCACCATCGCCGCATCGCCCACGCTCGGCGCGGTGTCGGCGGGATTCTCGCCGGCTGCGCCGGGCAGATCGATCAGCACCTCCATCGCGCGCGTCTTCCCGGGATCGCGGCGGAGGTAGCCGCTCAGTTCCAGCTGGTTCAGCTGGTGGGTCACGCTCGACAGCGACTTGAGCCCGACGGCGTCGCCGATCTCGCGCATGCTCGGCGGGTAGCCGTACCGGCCGATGGAGCGCTGGATCACCTCGAGGATGGCGAGCTGCTTGTCGCTCAGGCTCTTGCGCCGGCGCGTCTGCGGCTTGTCGCTCATGTCGTTCCTTTCGTCCCCCGAGGGTCCCGCCGGGAGCACTCGCCTTCGAATGTCGGAGGTTGGTGATGGGCTCTGGTCATCGAAACCGTATCCGGTCTCGATCGGATCGTCCCGCAGCCGACCGCGTGTCGTCTTCGATCGATCTGCGGACAACCGAACCCTTGACAGTCTACGAATATCGAAGATAGATTCGGAAGAGAACTTCGCACCCGTCCGTCCCGGCCGACGGGCGGGGGCGAAGATCTCATCTGACCGGGGTCACCCCGAGGAGGACACCATGAACCCGACCATCGCCATCAGCACCGCTCCCGTCGTCCGCACGCGCCTGCGTCTCACGACGCGTGGCCGTCGCGTCCTGGCAGCAGTCGCCGCGCTTCCGGTGGTCGTCGCGCTCGGTGTGGGCATCCTCTCCAGCGGTGGCGCACTCGCCAGCGGCGAGGCCGGCGCCTCGTCCGGGTCGTTCGACACCGTCACCGTGATGCCCGGCGAGTCGCTGTGGACCATCGCGCAGGACATCGCGCCCGACAGCGACCCGCGCGACGTCATCGACGAGATCGTCCGACTCAACGCACTGTCGTCCTCTGCCGTCGACGCCGGTCAGTCGCTCGCGATCCCCGCTGCCTTCTCCGCGCAGGCGGGCGAGTAAGGCCGCGCCACGTCCTACGATGGCGGGGTGAGTGCCAGTCTCGACGACCTCCCCCTCCGCGACGATCTTCGCGGCAAGATCCCCTACGGTGCGCCGCAGGCGTCACTGCCCGTGACGCTCAACGTCAACGAGAACACCCACCCCGTTCCGGAGGACGTCGCCGACGACATCCTCGATGGCATCGCGCAGGCGCTGCGGGACATCAACCGTTACCCCGACCGCGAGTTCACCGCTCTCCGCGAGGGATTCGCGGACTACCTGGGCCACGGCCTCGAGCCGGATCAGATCTGGGCCGCGAACGGCTCGAACGAGGTCCTGCAGCACATCCTCCAAGCGTTCGCGGGTCCCGGACGCACCGCGTTCGGGTTCTCGCCCACGTACTCCATGTACCCCCTGCTCACCGGCGCGACCGGCGCGACCTACGTCAGCGGCACGCGCGGTGACGACTTCACCCTCACCGCAGCGGATGCCGCCGAGCAGATCGATCGAGCTCAGCCCGACGTGGTCTTCCTCTGCTCGCCGAACAACCCGACAGGGACGCCGTTGTCCCTCGAGGTCATCGAGGCGGTGTACGAGGCGTCCCGCGGCATCGTGATCGTCGACGAGGCCTATCAGGAATTCGCCCCCCGGGATGAGCCGTCGGCGCTGACCCTCCTGCACGACCGGGAGCGGTTGGTCGTCTCCCGCACCATGAGCAAGGCGTTCGCGTTCGCCGGTGCTCGCGTGGGGTATCTCGCGGCCGACCCCGCCGTCATCGACGCCCTGCGCCTGGTGCGCCTGCCGTATCACCTGAGCGCGCTGACGCAGGCTGCCGCATCCGCCGCTCTCCGCCACGCTCCCACGATGCTCGGCATGGTGGATGACATCGTCGCGCAGCGCGACCGCATCTCCGCGACGCTGTCCGCCCTCGGCTATTCGCCGTACGAGAGCTGGTCCAACTTCGTCCTTTTCGGCGGCGTGGACGACCCGGCGGCGACCTGGCAGGGGCTCTACGACCGCGGCATCCTCATCCGCGACGTCGGACTGCCGCACACCCTGCGGGTCACGGCGGGAAGCGAAGACGAGTCGACGGCGTTCCTCGAAGCGCTCGCCTCCCTCTGAGTCGCGGACTGTCACGGGCGAGGGTTGCAAGGTCCCGCCTCGGTAGACTCGGGGGATGAGCACCCCCGCGCCCCGCACCGCCTCCGTCCGGCGGGCGACCAGCGAGTCGACCATCGAGCTCGAGCTCGACCTCGACGGCACCGGCCAGAGCACGATCGACACGACGGTGCCGTTCTTCGATCACCTGCTCACGGCGTTCGCGAAGCACTCGCTCACCGACCTGACCGTCCGCGCGACGGGAGACACCCACATCGACGCGCACCACACCGTCGAGGACACCGCCATCGTCCTCGGCCAGGCGATCCGTCAGGCACTGGGCGACAAGACCGGCATCTCGCGCTACGGTGACGCGCTCGTCCCGCTCGACGAGGCCCTCGCACAGGCGGTCGTCGACATCAGCGGACGCCCCTACCTCGTTCACGCGGGCGAGCCCGCCGGCTACGAGTTCCACCTCATCGGCGGCCACTTCACCGGGTCGCTCGTGCGCCACACGTTCGAGGCGATCGCGTTCCACGCCGGCCTGACGATGCACGTCACGCTCGTCGCAGGTCGTGACCCCCACCACATCGCCGAGGCGGAGTACAAGGCGTTCGCGCGCGCTTTCCGGCAGGCCAAGGCGCTCGACCCGCTGGTGTCGGGCATCCCCAGCACGAAGGGTGCCCTGTGACCGACGCGCCGCTGGTCGCGGTCCTCGACTACGGATCCGGCAACGTCCACTCGGCGGTCAAAGCGCTCATCGAAGCCGGCGCCGACGCGCGGCTGACGAAGGATCGCGGACTCATCGCCGACGCGGCGGGACTCCTCGTCCCGGGAGTAGGCGCCTTCTCCGCGGTGATGTCGGCGCTGCGCGCGAGCCGCGGCGATGAACTCATCGGCCGTCGCCTCGCCGGGGGGATGCCCGTGCTCGGCATCTGCGTCGGCATGCAGGTGATGTTCGAGCTGGGCGTCGAGCGCGGCGTCGACACCGTGGGGTTGGGGGAGTGGCCGGGGTCGGTCACCGAGCTGCAGGCGCCGGTGCTTCCCCACATGGGATGGAACACCGTCCGTGCCGGCGACGGATCGACGCTGTTCGCCGGTCTCGAAGCCGAACGGTTCTACTTCGTGCACTCGTACGGTGCGCAGGAGTGGACCCTCGACGTCATCAAGCCGTTCCGAGAGCCCGTGCTCACCTGGTGCGACTACGGCTCGCCCTTCCTCGCCGCCGTCGAGAACGGTCCGCTGTCGGCGACGCAGTTCCACCCGGAGAAGTCCGGCGCTGCCGGCATCCGCCTGCTGTCGAACTGGATCGGGTCGCTCCCCGCGTCCTAGTAACGTGTCCCTCTGTGCGCGCGCCCGGCGCGCACATCGTCCCACCCGGAGCCATGAACGAATTCGCATCCACGCCCGAACTGATCCTGCTGCCCGCTGTGGACGTCGCCGACGGCAAGGCCGTCCGACTGACGCAGGGTGAGGCCGGCACCGAGACGAGCTACGGCGACCCCGTCGACGCCGCTCAGGAGTGGGCACGTCAGGGCGCCGAGTGGATCCACCTGGTCGACCTCGATGCCGCTTTCGGTCGCGGATCGAACGCCGCCCTGATGCGCAAGGTCATCAAGTCGCTGCGCGGCGTGAAGGTTGAGCTCTCCGGCGGCATCCGTGACGACGAGTCCCTCGACGCCGCGCTGGACTCCGGGGCCACGCGCATCAATCTCGGCACCGCGGCCCTCGAGAACCCGGAGTGGGCGGCCGACGTCATCCTCCGTTACGGCGAAGCGATCGCCGTCGGCCTCGACGTCCGCGGGACGACGCTGGCGGCACGGGGGTGGACCCGTGACGGCGGCGACCTCTGGCATGTGCTGGACCGGCTCGAGGATGCCGGGTGCAGCCGCTACGTCCTCACCGACGTCACCAAGGACGGTACGTTGCAGGGCCCGAACATCGAACTGCTGCGCGAGGTCGCCGTGCGCACCGACAAGCCGGTCGTCGCATCGGGCGGCATCTCGAGCCTGGACGACATCGCAGCTCTCCGCGAGCTCGTGCCGCTCGGCGTGGAGGGCGCCATCGTCGGCAAGGCGCTCTACGCCGGCGCGTTCACGCTGGCCGAGGCGCTGGATGTCGCCGGACACTGACCCGCACTCCCACCACGCCGGCGACTCCGCCGGCGTCCCTTGGGAGGGGCGGAGCTTCCAGCCGAACCCGCACAGCGGTGACGACGGCAGCGCCGACCCTGCCCTTCTGGCTGCGCTCACCGCGTTCCACGCCGGGGAGGGAGATGCCGCAGCGGTCGTCGACGCCTACCGGACCGCTCGCCTGCTGATCCCGCTCGTCGCCGGGAAGGGCGAGGAGGGCGTCGGTCCCACCGGTCTCACCGTCGACAAGACGCAGGAGCTCTCGATCGTCACCGTGGCCGCGCCCGACGGGCGGCGTGTCCTTCCGGTGTTCTCCTCGGTGGAGGCGATGGCGCGATGGGATGCTGCGGCGCGCCCGGTCCCCGCAGACGGGGTGCGCACGGCGCTGTCCGCCGCCGCGGACGACACGGACCTGATCGTGCTCGACCCCGGCAGCGACACGGAGTTCGTCCTGCGTCGCCCGGCTGTCTGGGCGATCGGGCAGGGCCAACCGTGGGAGCCGCCGCACACGTCCCCCGAGGTCTTCGCCGGCTTGCAGGAGTCGATCGGCACCGAACTCGGTGTGCTCGACCTCTCCGTCGCGACGGGAGACCCCCGATCGCGGCTGCGCGGTCCAGAGCTGATCGTCAGCCTCCACCTCGTGGACGGGCTCGATCAAGCCGCGCTCGACGCGATCCTGCAGCGCCTCGCCTCCCGGTGGGCTGCGGACGACCGCGTCGCTGTGCTCGTCGACTCGCTGACGGTCAAACTCGTCCGCGCCTGACCGTCAGGTGACGGGGCCGGTCCACTTCTCGCCGGGTCCCTTCCCGATCGGGTCGGGGATGCTCGATGCCTCGCGGAAGGCGAGCTGCAGGGTGCGCAGGCCGTCGCGGAGCGAGCGGGCGTGCATGTCGCTCACCTCGGGTGCGGCGGCCGTGATGAGCCCCGCGAGGGCGTTGATGAGCTTCCGGGCCTCATCCAGGTCCTTCTGCGTGTCGGGGTCGTCGGCGAGGCCGAGCTTGACCGCCGCCGCGCTCATGAGGTGGACCGAGGTCGTGGTGATCACCTCGACGGCGGGGACGTCCGCGATGTCCCGCGTGGCGGACTGTGCGACCCGCTCCTGCTCGTCCCAGCGCGACAGGCGCTCGGGGTCGTGGTCGCTGTGGTCGGCCGGAATAGTGCTCACGTGCTGCTCTCTGCTAGACTTCTGCGGGCACCGGAGTGTTCTGCTCCGTGTCGAAAGAGGATCACATCCCACCCGCGCTTGCCGCTCCAGGCTACCGGGTCCCGCACTCCGCCTCGTTCCGCGAGGTTGTCCAGGGTGCAGAACACAGAACGCCGATGCGTGCATCGTGCGGGGTGGACGTGACGATCTTCCGCCCGGCGACACATTTCCGTGTCACCGGAGGCCGTCCACCGCACGAAAGAGGAGTTCCGCATCAGCGATCCCCGCACCAATGACCGCATCCGCGTCCCCGAGGTCCGCCTCGTCGGACCCGCGGGTGAGCAGGTCGGCGTCGTCCGCATCGAGGTGGCCATGCGCCTGGCCCAGGAGGCCGACCTCGATCTCGTCGAGGTAGCCCCGAACTCGAAGCCCCCCGTGGTCAAGATCATGGATTACGGCAAGTTCAAGTACGAGGCTGCGCAGAAGGCCAAGGAAGCGCGGCGCAATCAGGCGAACACCGTCCTCAAGGAGGTCCGGTTCCGTCTGAAGATCGAGGCGCACGACTACATCACCAAGCTCAAGCGCGCTGAGGGCTTCCTCCAGGCGGGCGACAAGGTGAAGGCGATGATCCTGTTCCGTGGTCGCGAGCAGTCGCGTCCCGAGCAGGGTGTGCGTCTGCTCCGCAAGTTCGCGGAGGACGTCGCCGAGTTCGGCACCGTCGAGTCCAACCCCACGATCGACGGCCGCAACATGGTGATGGTGGTGGCTCCCCACAAGAACAAGTCCGAGGTCAAGACCGAGCAGAACGCGGCCCGCGCCGCGACGAAGCAGGCCGCCCGCGAGGCGCGCAACGGTCAGGCCGACGAGACCCCCGCATCCGCTCCGGCGGAGTAAGCGGCCCCAGACCCCCGCCCGGCGGGAACCACAACGAAGGAAGAGATATGCCCAAGCAGAAGACCCACTCGGGCGCCAAGAAGCGCTTCAAGGTCACCGGCAGCGGAAAGATCAAGAAGCAGCAGGCGAACCTCCGTCACAACTTCGAGGGCAAGCCCACGAAGCGCACCCGCCGCCTGTCCGCCGACAAGATCCTGGCTCCCGGCGACGCCAAGGTCGCCAAGAAGCTCCTCGGCCTCTGAGCGCCGACGCAACACCCTAGGAAGTAGAAGAAATGGCTAGAGTCAAGCGGGCTGTCAACGCCCACAAGAAGCGTCGCGTCATCCTGGAGCGCGCCTCCGGTTACCGCGGTCAGCGTTCGCGTCTGTACCGCAAGGCGAAGGAGCAGGTCACCCACTCGCTCGTCTACGCGTACCGCGACCGTCGCAAGCGCAAGGGCGACTTCCGCCGCCTGTGGATCCAGCGCATCAACGCCGCTGCCCGCCAGAACGGCATCACGTACAACCGCTTCATCCAGGGCCTCGGCCTCGCGGGTGTCCAGGTCGACCGCCGCATGCTCGCCGAGCTCGCGGTCAACGAGCCCGCCGTCTTCGCGTCGCTCGTCGCCACGGCGAAGGCTGCGCTGCCGGCCGACGTCAACGCGCCCAAGGCCTGATCGACTCATCGTTCGTGAGAAGGCGTCCTCTTCGGAGGGCGCCTTTTCGCGTTCCCGGATGCCGGTGCCCCTCGCGCACCGCCCCTACACTGAGATCGTGCTCGAGAACCCACGTTCACCGCGCGTCCGTGCGGTCGCGAAGCTGACGAAGCGCACGGCGCGGCAGGAGACCGGCCTCTATCTGCTCGAGGGTCCGCAGGCTGCTCGCGAGGCCCTCCTCTGGCGGCCGGACACCCTGCTCGAGCTGTATGCGACCCCCACGGCATGGGACAAGCACCAGGACATCCGTGACGCGGCATCCGAGGCCGGCGTGGATGTCGCGTTCGCGAGCGAGCAGGTCATCGAGGCCATGGCCGACACGGTGACGCCTCAGGGCATCGTCGCCGTCGCCCGTCAGGTCCCTACCTCGGTCCGCGACGTCTTCGACGGGGACCCCCGTCTCATCGTGATCTGCGAGGAAGTCCGCGACCCGGGCAACCTCGGCACGATCATCCGAGCTGCGGATGCCGTCGGTGCGGACGCCGTCGTTCTCACCGGGCGCACCGTCGACCCCTTCAACCCCAAGGTCGTCCGGGCGACGACCGGGTCGCTGTTCCACCTGCCGGTCGCCGTCGGCGTGGATCTCGCGGACGCGACGGGGCGCGCGCGCTCCGCGGGTCTGCGGATCGTCGCGGCGGATGTCGGAGGAGAGGACTTCGTCGACCACCGTGGCACGTTGGCGGACCCCACGGCATGGGTGTTCGGCAACGAGGCCCGCGGACTCGACGACGACGCACTCGCCCTGGTCGACCTGTCGCTCCGGCTGCCGATCTACGGCCGCGCCGAGTCCCTCAATCTGGCGACGGCAGCGAGCGTCTGCCTGTACGAGTCGGCGTTCGCGCAGCGCGCGGCCGGCTGACGCCGCTCCGGGGGTTGATTACGGAACTGTAAACCCCGCGGCATCCGGTCGTTCAGCGAGTGGACCGTTGCCTAGTGTGGGTTCCATGACCACTCCTGCTGCCGATCCCGCGCCGCGCACGTCGAACATCGACGTTCGTCGTGGCGAGCCGCTCGTCGTCATGTCGGACGTGCAGAAGCACTACGGCGACTTCCAGGCACTGACCGACATCAATCTGTCGGTCAACCGCGGCGAGGTCGTCGTGGTCGTGGGACCGTCCGGCTCGGGCAAGTCGACCCTGTGCCGCACGATCAACCGGCTCGAGACCATCACGAGCGGCCGCATCACGATCGACGGCGACGACCTTCCCGCCGAGGGCAAGGCGCTCGCGGCCCTCCGCGCGGACGTCGGGATGGTCTTCCAGTCCTTCAACCTCTTCTCCCACCTGACGATCCTCGACAACGTCACGCTCGGGCCGATCAAGGTCAAGGGAATGAAGAAGGCGGATGCCGAGAAGCTCGCCCGCGAGCTGCTCGACCGCGTGGGCGTGGGTCACCAGGCCGAGAAGCTCCCCGCACAGCTGTCCGGCGGCCAGCAGCAGCGTGTCGCGATCGCGCGTGCTCTCGCGATGAAGCCGAAGGTCATGCTCTTCGATGAGCCGACGTCGGCCCTCGACCCGGAGATGATCAACGAGGTGCTCGACGTCATGGTCGGCCTCGCGCAGGAGGGGATGACGATGATCGTCGTCACCCACGAGATGGGCTTCGCCCGGAAGGCCGCCGACCGTGTGGTCTTCATGGCCGATGGGCAGATCGTCGAGGAGGCCGCGCCGCAGGAGTTCTTCACGAACCCCCAGAGCGACCGTGCGAAGGACTTCCTCTCGAAGCTCATCACCCACTGAGACGTCCGCGCCCTTGCACCGGCGCGACGAACGACGCACGACACGAAACCAGGAGGATCACATGCGCAAGACTCGTATCGCCGGCACCTTCGCCGGCATCGCCATCGCGGCACTCGCACTCGCCGGCTGCAACAGCGGCAGCCCGACCAGCCCGGGCGCCGAGGGCGGCACCGGCGGCGAGGGCTCCGAGGGGGGCAGCGAACAGCTGTGGGAGGTCGCCAGCGACGTGTCGCTCGAGGGCAGCCCGACCTTCGACGCCATGACGTCACGAGACGGCGTGATCGTCGGCGTCAAGGAGGACCAGCCGGGTCTCGGCTTCCTGGACGCCACCACGAACGAGCGTTCCGGCTTCGACGTCGACATCGCACGCTGGATCGCGGCATCCCTCGGCTTCGACGAGGACAAGATCGAGTACAAGGCGATCGCGTCCGCGAATCGCGAGCAGTCGATCGTGAACGGCGATGTCGACTACTACGTCGGCACCTACTCGATCACCGACTCCCGCAAGGAGCAGATCGATTTCGCCGGTCCGTACTTCACCACGGGTCAGGGCCTCCTTGTCGCCGCGGACAGTGACATCGCGAGCGAGGATGACCTCAGCGCCGACACGACGGTGTGCTCTGCGACCGGTTCGACGCCGATCCAGAACATCAAGGACAACTACCCCGACGTGCCGACCGAGGAGTTCGACCTCTACTCGGCATGTGTCGACGCGCTGATCAACGGCACCGTCGACGCCGTCACGACCGACCAGGCGATCCTCATCGGTTACGCCGCGCTGTACCCGAACGACGTCAAGGTCGTCGGGGAGCCCTTCAGCGAGGAGAACTACGGCGTGGGTCTGCGCAAGGGTGACGACGCCCTCCGCGCGCACATCAACGACCTCTTCACCGAGGGTGGCGACACCTGGCAGGCGATCTTCGACAAGAACCTGGGCGAGTCCGGGATCACCGTCGACCAGCCTGCCGTCGACGCATACTGAATCGCGCTGACACCATGATCCGGGGCGGGGGCGCGAGCCCCCGCCCCGCACCAGCCAAGGAGACGAAGTGGGCGTCATCACCGACAACCTCGATCTATGGAGCGAGGCGCTGCGCAACACGCTGCTGCTCTTCCTCGCGGGCGGCGCGATCGCGCTCGTCCTCGGGACGCTCATCGGGGCGATGCGTGTCTCGCCGATCCCCGTCGCCCGCGCGTTCGGGACGCTGTACGTCAACATCATCCGCAACACCCCGCTGACGCTCGTCTTCTTCTTCTTCGCATTCGGCTACCCGGCTCTGCGGCTGCCGAATCCGGGCTTCACGGTGCTGGCCATCTGGGCCCTAGGCGTCTACACGGCGACCTATGTCGCGGAGGTCATCCGCGCCGGCATCAATACCGTCCCGGTCGGTCAGGCCGAGGCCGCACGCGCCATCGGTCTCACCTTCACCCAGGTGATGACCCTCGTCGTGATGCCTCAGGCTTTCCGGTCCGTCGTGCCGCCGATGATGAGTGTCTTCATCGCTCTGCTGAAGAACACCACGGTGGCCGCGGGCTTCAGTGTCGCGGAGCTGGGCGTCATCCGCGCCAACCTCAGCGAGCGAGGCGAGAACGCCCTCACCGTCCTCCTCTGGGTCGCGGTCGTCTTCGTGGTCCTCGTCCTGCTGCTCAGCTGGCTGCAGCGCTATCTCGAGAACAAATGGAGGATCGCGCGATGACTTCCGTCCTGTACGACGTCCCCGGCCCCCGGGCGATCCTTCGCAACCGGATCCTCGGCGTCGCGACCGTCGTCGCGGTGCTGGGCGTGCTCGGCTTCATCGGCTACCGGTTCGCGGTGACGGGTCAGTTCGCGCCGGACCGCTGGTACGTCTTCTCCTTCAGCGCCGTGTGGATGAACATTCTGCGCGCGCTGGGCAACACGCTCGCGGCGTTCGGTCTTGCCGCCGTCGGCGCCATCATCCTGGGACTCGTCCTGGCGGTGGGGCGTCTCTCCGACCATGCCGTCATCCGTGTCCCCGTCGCTGCGATCACCGAGCTGTTCCGAGCGATTCCGGTCCTGATCTTCATGTCGCTGATGTACTACGGTCTGCCGACCGTCGGCATCCGCATGGAGCCTTACTGGGCGGTGGTCATCGCCCTCGTGATGTACAACGGCTCGGTTCTCGCCGAGGTGATCCGAGCCGGCGTCGAGTCGCTGCCGCGCGGCCAGAAGGAAGCCGGGTACGCGATCGGGCTGCGCAAGAGCGGCGTCATGCGCCTGATCCTGATGCCGCAGGCGATCCGCGCGATGCTGCCCGTCATCATCGCCCAACTCGTCGTCACGCTGAAGGACACGGCGCTCGGCTTCATCATCACCTACCCGGAGCTGCTCTACTTCGCCAAGCAGCTGACCTCCCAGCCGGGGCGCCCGATCCTGCAGGCCGGCATCGTCATCGGCGCGATCTACATCGCGATGTGTCTCCTCCTCTCGTGGGTCGCGACTCTCGTCGAGAAGCGACTGCGCCGCTCGCCGGGCTCCCGTGGCGGCACGGGCGGTGCCGGAGCTGTAGACCCGCTTCACCACCCGGTGGCGCCCACGACCGACACGGAGCTGATCGCCGCTCAGAAGGGCGCCGGCAAGTTCGATCCCGGCAACGCGCCCACGAGCATCTGACGTCGTCCTACCGGCGGGCCGCGCCCCGACCCGCCGGTAGACTCGTCTCTCGTGTCCGACGCACCCCAGATCACCCCCGAGGCGGTGGATGCCGCCGTCTCCGAGGCGCTGGCCGCCTTCGCCGCCGCTCCCGACACCGCTGCGCTGAAGGCCGCTCGCTCGGCCCACACCGCGGAAGGGTCGCCGCTCGCTCGCTTGAACGCCGAACTGCGGAACGTCCCGAACGATCAGAAGGCCGCCTCCGGCAAGCTCGTCGGTCAGGCGCGCGGTCGCGTCAACCAGGCGCTCGCCGCCCGTGAGGCCGAGCTCGCCGCCGCCGAGACGGCCGCGAAGCTCGAGGCCGAGCGCGTCGACATCACCGCGATCGTCCCCGCCGCGCGCGTCGGGGCACGGCATCCGATCTCGCTCCTGCAGGAGGAGATCGCGGACCTGTTCGTCGGCATGGGCTGGGAGATCGCGGAAGGACCCGAGCTCGAGCACGAGTGGTTCAACTTCGACGCCCTGAACTTCGCGCCCGACCACCCCGCACGTCAGATGCAGGACACCTTCTTCGTCGATCCTGTCGCGCGTCACCTCGTCATGCGCACGCACACGAGCCCCGTGCAGGTGCGCTCGATGCTCGAGCGCGAGCTGCCCATCTACGTCCTCTGCCCGGGCAGGGTCTACCGCACCGACGAGTTCGACGCGACGCACCTGCCGGCGTTCACGCAGTTCGAGGGCCTCGTGATCGACAAGGGCATCACGATGGCGAACCTCAAGGGCACCCTCGACCACGCGGCCAAGGTGCTCTTCGGCGCAGAGGCGAAGACCCGGTTCCGCACCAACTACTTCCCGTTCACCGAGCCGTCCGCCGAGCTCGACCTGTGGCACCCGACCTTCCCGGGCGGCGCGCGCTGGATCGAGTGGGGCGGATGCGGGATGGTGAACCCCAACGTCCTCCGCGCCGCGGGCATCGACCCCGAGGTCTACTCGGGCTTCGCCTTCGGCATGGGCATCGAGCGGACCCTGATGTTCCGCAGCGATGTGCAGGACATGCGAGACATGGCCGAGGGCGATGTCCGCTTCAGTGAGCAGTTCGGAATGGTGGTCTGATGCGCGTCCCGCTCTCCTGGTTGCGCGAATACGTCGACGTCGCGCCCGGCACGACTCCCGAGGACGTGCTCGCGTCGCTCGTGTCGGTCGGGTTCGAGGAGGAGGACGTGCACGCGTTCGACCTCAGCGGCCCGATCGTCGTCGGCCGCGTCGTCTCGTCCGAGCCCGAGCCGCAGTCCAACGGCAAGACCATCCGGTGGTGCCAGGTCGACGTCGGTGAAGAGCACGGCGGCATCCGCGGCATCGTCTGCGGCGCCGGCAACTTCTTCGAGGGCGACAAGGTCGTCGTGACGCTGCCGGGCGCCGTCCTGCCCGGTCCCTTCCCGATCGCGGCGCGCAAGACGTACGGCCACGTCTCCGACGGCATGATCGCCTCCGCGAAGGAGCTCGGCCTCGGCGACGAGCACTCCGGCATCCTCCGTCTGACCGAGCTCGGCCTCGACCCCGAGGTCGGCACCGACGCCATCTCCCTGCTCGGGCTCGACGACGTCGCCGTCGACATCAACGTCACCCCCGACCGCGGGTACGCGCTGTCGATCCGAGGCGTCGCGCGTGAGTACGCGCACGCCACCGGGGCGGCCTTCCGCGACCCGGGTCTGCGCGACTTCGAGGAGCTCGAGCAGCCGACTGGCGGATTCCCCGTCGCGATCGACGACGCGGCGCCCATCCACGGCAAGCCCGGAGCGAGCGAGTTCGTCGTCCGCATCGTGCGCGACGTGGACCCGTCGCGACCGACGCCGCCGTGGATGACCGCGCGCCTCACGCTCGCCGGCATCCGCTCCCTCGGCATCCTGATCGACATCACCAACTACGTGATGCTCGAGCTCGGCAACCCGATCCACGGGTACGACCTCGACACGCTGACGGGAGGCATCACCGTCCGTCGCGCGACCGCGGGTGAGAAGCTCACGACCCTGGACGGCAAGGAGCGCACCCTCGACGCCGAGGATCTGCTGATCACCGACGAGTCCGGCCCGATCGGCCTCGCCGGGGTCATGGGCGGCGGCACGACCGAGATGGGGGATGCCACGCGCAACGTCCTCATCGAGGCGGCGATCTTCGACACGGTGTCCATCGCGCGGACGGCCCGGCGTCACAAGCTGCCCAGCGAGGCATCGCGCCGCTTCGAGCGCGGAGTCGACCCGTTGATCCCGTTCGTCGCCGCGCGCCGCGTCGCCGACCTCATGGTCGAGCTCGCCGGCGGCACCCTCGACACGCAGACCGGTGGCGCCCTGTTCGCCGAGGTGTTCATCCCGTCGATCGACCTGCCGAAGTCCTTCACGGCCGGGCTCATCGGCGTCGACTACTCGGACGACGAGATCGTCGGCGCCCTCGGGACGATCGGCTGCGAGGTCTCGGATGCGGAAGACGCGTGGGAGGTCATCCCGCCGTCCTGGCGTCCCGATCTCACCGACCGCTGGACACTGGCGGAGGAGATCGCCCGCATCCACGGGCTCGACCGCATCCCGTCGATCCTCCCGACCCCGCCGTCCGGCCGCGGCCTCACGCCGCACCAGCGCGGACGCCGTCGCGTCGCGAACGCGCTGGCCGCAGCCGGCCTCGTCGAGGTCGTCGCCTTCCCCTTCACGACCGAGGAGCAGAACGACCTCCACGGCTCCGCGTCGGGGGAGCACCTGACCTCGATCCGGCTCGCCAACCCGCTCGACGGACAGGCGCCCCACCTGCGTCGGTCGCTCATCCCCGGCCTCCTGCAGATCGCACATCGGAACGTCTCGCGCGGTTTCACCGACGTCGCCCTGTTCGAGTCCGGCAGCGTCTTCACCCCGGATGAGGGTGTGACCTACGGCACCGACTCCGTGCCGCCGCTCGCGCAGCGACCGGATGAGGAGACCCTCGCCGCGCTGCACGCCTCTATCCCGCCGCAGCCGCGCCACGTCGCGGTCCTGCTGCACGGCCACGCTGCGGTGAAGCGCCCCGGTGCTGCCGCGGTGGCGTTCGACCTCGCCGATGCGTTGGGCGCTATACGCACGATCGCTGCTGCTGCGGGTGTCGAGATCGAGGTGCGGCAGGGCGAGCGAGCAGCACTCCACCCCGGTCGCACCGGCACGCTCCACGTTCGTGACGTGGAGGTCGGTTACGTCGGCGAGCTCCTACCGGCGGTGGCGGCCGCCGCCGACCTGCACGGACGCGTGTTCGTCGCCGAGCTCGACCTCGACGGCATCTTGTCGCTCGTCAGCGAACCCACCGCTGCCGCGTCTCTCGCGACCTTCCCCGCGGCGACGCAGGACGTGTCGCTCGTCGTGCCGGCTGACGTCCCCGCGGGCGCCGTCCGTGCGGCGCTCGTCGACGGGGCCGGGTCGCTCCTCGAGGACCTGCGCCTCGTCGACGACTATCGCGGACCGGGTGTCGCGGACGGCGCGAAGAGCCTGACCTTCGCACTGCGGTTCCGCGCCGACGACCGGACGCTGACGGCTTCCGAAGCGACCGAGGCGAAGCTCGCCGGGGTCGCCGTCGCGACCGAGCGCTTCGGGGCGACGATCCGCGACTGACCATCGCTCACCGTGCCCTGACGGGCCTCAGCGCTTTCCCCAGTTCCAGGGGGGAGCGTCGAGCCGTCCCTGCCCCGAGACGGCTGTGCCGTTGCCGCGGCGTTCGAGCGAGATCCGGTGCGCCTCGGGGAGCGCGTCGATGAGACCCGCCGCGTGCGAGACCAGCAGCACCTGGGAGTTCTCGGATGCGGCGCGGACGAGGCCCGCCAGCGGCTCGAGCAGGCTGACATGCAGGCTGGACTCGGGTTCGTTGAGGACCGTGAGCGGCGCGGGCCGGGCCGGCAGGAGCGCCGCGCACAGCAACAGGTAGCGGAGGGTCCCGTCGGAGAGCTCGGCGGCCTCGAGCGGCCGGAGTAGTCCGGGTTGCGTCACGGTGAGCCGCAGGATGCCGTCGGATGCCGCGACTCTGACACGGCTGCCCGGGAAGGCGTCGTCGACCGCGCGGTCGAGCAGGTGCTCGAGCCCGGCGTCGACCACCGTGGCCCAGACGGCGGCGAGGTTCGAGCCGTCGTGCGACAGAACGGGGGACCGCGTCCCGACCTGCGGGCGGCGAGCGGGGGCGTCCGCGTCGACCCGGAAGTGATCGTAGAAGCGCCAGCCGTTCATGATGCGCCGGAGCCCCAGCAGTTCGGGAGCGGTGTCGCCGTCGGCGAGGTCGGTGATGATGCTCTCGAAGGGAGCGAGTTTCTGGTCGAGCGGCACCCATCCGCCGTCACGGACTCGCGTCTGACCGCGGAGGCGATCGATCAGGAGCGTCGCGGGCTTCGCAAGCGGCCCGGCGAAGACCTGCTCGCGCTTGATCTCGGGATCCCGCGCGAACACGCTGTCGCGGGATGCCTGGGGGATGCCGAGATCGACGAGGTAGCCCAGCTCGTCCGCCGCGAAGCCGAGCTGCACGGCGATCGGGTTCCGACGCACCGTGCCCTGGTCGCCGCCCTCCTCCGGTCCCGCCCACAGGAGCGAGGGGAGCCCGCCTTCGCGGGCGACCGCG
The DNA here is from genome assembly GCF_023715745.1 of Microbacterium oleivorans. Taxonomy (GTDB): domain Bacteria; phylum Actinomycetota; class Actinomycetes; order Actinomycetales; family Microbacteriaceae; genus Microbacterium; species Microbacterium oleivorans_D. Next base: position 245,930 of record NZ_JAMBOV010000005.1, read on the forward strand.
CCGACGAGGTCGCCCGTCGCCGCCGACGCCAGCAGCCGGAGCGCGCGATAGAGGTTCGACTTCCCCGACCCGTTCGGCCCGGTCACGACGGTGAGGTTCTCCAGGGGGATGAGGACGTCGCGGAGCGAGCGGTACCCGGATACGGCGAGCGTGCGCAGCATCCCTCCACTGTGCCAGGCGCCCCCGACACCTGTTGCCCGGGCGGTTAGGCTCTGCCCGTGACCGACTCCTGGACCGTCCCCGCCCTGCAGCTGACCGGACTCGTGAAGCAGTTCGGCTCCGTCACCGCCGTCGCCGGCATCGATCTGGTCGTCCCTGCCGGTTCGTTCTACGGGCTCGTCGGCCCGAACGGCGCCGGCAAGACGACGACCCTGTCGATGGCGACCGGGCTGCTGAAGCCGGATAGCGGGAGCGCCCACGTGCACGGTGTCGATGTGTGGGGTGACCCGGTGACGGCGAAACGGATGATCGGGAACCTCTCGGACGGCATCCGCCTCTTCGATCGGCTCACCGGCGAGCAGCTCATCACGTACACGGGAATGATGTTCGGCCTGCCGCGCCCGGAGATCACTCAGCGGGTGTCGGATCTGCTCGACCTCATGGACCTCCGCCCCGCGGCGGGATCTATCGTCGCGGACTACTCGGCTGGGATGACCAAGAAGGTCGCCCTCGCCTGCGCGCTCGTCCATGCGCCGCGCCTGCTCGTCCTCGACGAACCGTTCGAGTCCGTCGACCCGGTGTCGGCGGCCAACATCGAGGACGTGCTGCGCGGCTACACCGCCTCGGGCGGCTCGGTCATCGTGTCGAGTCACTCGATGGACCTCGTGCAGCGCATGTGCGATCACGTCGCCGTCATCGCGGCAGGCCGGGTACTGGCCGCGGGGACGATCGAGGAGGTTCGCGCGGGCGACAGCCTCCAGAACCGTTTCGTGTCCCTCGTCGGCGGGCGCCACCAGTCGGAGGGACCGCAGTGGTTGCGGCAGTCCTGAAGCTGAGATATCGCGCCCTGTTCAACACGCTCGCCCGTCGACCCTGGCAACTCGTGGGGTTCATCTTCGGGGCGCTGTGGGCGATCGGTGCGCTCCTGTCGGTGATCGGCGGCATGGTCGCGCTCGCAGTGTTCCAACCCCTCGACGCGGCCGCGGCGGTGAGCATCCTCGGCGGCACGGTGCTCCTGCTGGGATGGGTCCTCGGCCCGATCCTCATCACCGGCATGGACACCTCGATCGACGCCCGTCGCCTCGCCGTCTTCCCCTTCACCCGCACTCAGACGATGCTCGCGCTCGCCGGAACCGGCTTGACCGGTCTTCCGGGCATCGCAACCGCGATCGCAGCGCTGAGCACCGTGATCCTGTGGGTGAGGTGGCCGATCGCCGTGCTCGTGGCGATCCCCTGCGCCGTGCTGGCCGTGGTCACCTGTGTGCTGGCGTCACGGCTGGTCGCGGAACTCTCCGGGGGGCTCGGCGGCAGCCGCCGCGGTCGCGAACTCATCGGCACGGTCGTCCTGATCCTGATCGTCATGGCGGGGCCGATCCTCACCGGCACGCTGTCGCTCCTCGACAGTGGCGGTGACCTGGTGGCGCGGCTCGTCGCCGCGGCCGGCGTCCTGCCGTGGACCCCGATCGGTGCCGCGTGGGGTGTCGCTCCCGCGCTCGCCGCCGGCGACGTCCTGCCCGCGCTCGCACGCCTGGGGATCGCCGCCGCGACCGTCCTCGTGCTGTGGGGGGTGTGGTCACGGGTCATCGACGCAGGGACGGATGCCGCGCCGCGTACGCGCCGGGTGGCGGCTGCGGGCCATCTCGGCCTGTTCGGCGTCATGCCGACCGGCGGCGTCGGTGCGACCTGGGCGCGGTCGCTGAACGCGTGGCTGCGGGACCCCCGCTACCTGCGGCAGATCCTCATCGTTCCGCTGCTCCCGATAGTGTTCCTGGTCACCGGCGGACCCGACGGGTTCTTCTTCGGCTTATCGCCGACGTTCGCTGCACTGATGCTGTCCATCGTCGGCTACACCGACGTCTCCTACGACGGCACCGCGTACGCGACGGCGCTGGCGACGGGCGTCCGAGGGTTCGCCGACCGGGCCGGCAGGACACTGGGAGCGGCGTGTGTCGGTGTGCCGCTGATCGTCCTTCTCGCGGTGGTGACCGCTGCCGTATCCGGCACGACATCGCGGCTCCCGGTGACCCTCGGTGCGTCGCTCGGCATCATCCTCGTCGGATACGGCGTCTCGGCGGTGTCGTCCGCCCTCATCATCACTCCCGTCGCCGCGCCGGGCGACAGTCCGTTCAAGAGCGTCCCGGGACAGACCTTCGTCAACGGGCTGCTGGCTTTCGTCGTCTGGGGCGTGGTGATCGCGCTGTCGGCCCCGGCGATCGTCACCGCGATCATCGCCTCGTCCTCATCGGATCGGGTGTGGGCCTGGGTCGCGCTGACCGTCGGCGTCCTGACGGGGATCGTCGTCGCCCTGCTCGGCATCGTGATCGGTGGGCGCCTCATCGAACGGACCGGTCCCGATCTGCTCGCGAAGATCCGGGCGCTGCCGAACTGATCTCGCGTCTCGGGGTGTTGCCCCGCCGCGGCCGCTGGTTCGATGGGATGCATGACGCGCATCCTGATCCTGAGCGGAACCGGCTGGCTGGGGTCCCGCGTCGCGCAGCGATGGATCGACCGCGGAGCCGAGGTGACGAGCGTGGCGAGGGGGCGCCGTGCAGCGCCTGACGGAGTCGAGCTCGTGGTCGCCGACCGTGCCGCGCCCGATGCCTACCGCGATGTCGCGGGGCGCGACTGGGACGAGGTGGTCGACGTCTCCTCGAACCCTTTCCACGTGCGGGACGCTGCGGACGCGCTCGCCGGTCGCGCCGCCCACGCGACCTACGTGTCGAGTGTCTCGGTGTATGCGGACGCCGACGAGGAGGACGCGGACGAGACCGCCGAGGTCGTGCCTGCCTGGAACGAGGGGGACGAGGACGACTACGCCCGCGCGAAGGTCGCCGCCGAGCAGGCAGCGGTCGGGCTGGCGGCGCGAGTCGCGGTCGTGCGACCGGGGCTCATCGTCGGCCCCGGCGACCCGACGGACCGCTTCGGATACTGGGCGGCCCGGTTCGCGGCCGCGGGGGAGGGGACCGTCCTCGTGCCGGAGACTCGCGGCCGTGTGCAGGTGATCGACGTCGATGACCTCGCCGACTTCGTCGTCAGCGCCGGTGCTCGCGCGTTCGACGGCGTCGTCAACGCCGTGGGGGAGCCGCATCCGTTCGACGAGTTCGTCGCCCTCGCACGTCGTCTCGCCGGACACACCGGCCAGGTCCACACGGTTCCGGCGGAGTGGTTGGAGCGTCACGGCGTGGGCTACTGGATGGGGCCGCGGTCGCTTCCGCTCTGGCTTCCCGACGACATGCCGGGCTTCGCGACGCGCAGCAACGCGGCGTATCTCGCCGCGGGTGGCCGCGTCCGTCCGATCGAGGATACGACCGCTCGCGTTCTCGACGACGAACGCCGGCGCGGTGTCTCTCGCGCGCGGGGCTCAGGGCTCGAACGCAGTGAGGAGCTCGACCTGCTGCGTGTGTGGGAGGGCGAGACCGCGACCGGCGTGTGACGGTCGATTTGCGAGAGCGGATGCCGCGGCGATACCGTCACGGTGTGTCCTCCGCCGCGATCCTCCCCGCTTCCGCGGGCTCGCGCGCGCGTCGACGTCTGGGCGACCGCCGACGGTAGGCGACCCTCCCGCTGTGCTCCGCGTCTCGGAGTGAGCCGCAGGTGTCGCCGTTCCGGCCCTGTTCCTCCCAGACAATAAGGTTGAATCCATGACCATCTCGGTCGCCGTCTCCGGCGCTTCCGGCTATGCGGGTGGCGAGATCCTCCGCCTCCTCGCCGCCCACCCCGACGTCGAGATCCGCACCGTCACGGCGCATTCGAACGCCGGACAGCCGCTCATCGACCACCAACCGCATCTGCGTTCGCTGGCGCACCTCACGCTCGAGGACACGACGCCGGAGATCCTCGCCGGGCACGACGTCGTCTTCCTCGCCCTGCCGCACGGGCAATCGGCGCAGTACACCGAGATGCTGGCCGACGTCCCGCTCGTGATCGATGCCGGCGCCGATCACCGGCTGACCGACCGGGCCGCGTGGGATCAGTTCTACGGCGGCGACTTCCCCGAGCCGTGGGCATACGGCGTCCCGGAGCTCCTCGCCGACGGGGTCAAGCAGCGCGACCTGCTGGCAGGGGCGCGCCGGATCGCCGCCCCCGGCTGCAACGCCTCCACCGTGTCACTCAGCCTCGCCCCCGGTGTCGCCGCGGGCGTCATCGACCCGGGTGACATCGTCTCCGTCCTGGCGGTGGGACCGTCCGGCGCGGGCAAGAGCCTCAAGACCAACCTTCTCGCCTCCGAGATCCTCGGCACGGCCAACCCGTACGCCGTCGGCGGCACGCACCGCCACATCCCCGAGATCCGGCAGGCGCTCGCCGCCGCAGCGCCCGCCGCGCGCGACATCCGGATCTCTTTCACACCCGTGCTGGTCCCGATGGCCCGCGGCATCCTCGCCACCTCGACTGCGCCGATCGCGCCGGGCGTCACGGATGCCGAGATACGGGAGGCCTGGGAGTCCGCCTACGCCGGTGAGACCTTTGTCCAGGTGCTTCCCGAGGGACGTTTCCCCCGCACGGCCGACGTGGTCGGCGCCAACACGGCCCTCATGGGACTGGCCATCGACCGCTCCGCGAACCGGGTCGTCGTGGTCACCGCGGTCGACAACCTGGTCAAGGGCACAGCCGGTGCCGCCATCCAATCGATGAACATCGCCCTCGGTCTCGCTGAGTCGACGGGTCTGAGCGTGAACGGAGTAGCCCCGTGAGCGTCACGGCAGCACAAGGGTTCGAGGCGGCGGGCGTGGCCGTCGGTCTCAAATCGACCGGAGCGAAGGATGTGGCCGTGGTCGTGAACCGCGGGCCGAGGAAGGTCGGCGCCGCCGTCTTCACCACCAACCGTGCCAAGGCGAACCCCATCCTCTGGTCGCAGCAGGTCATCGGCGACGGCGTCGTCGAGGCGATCGTGCTCAACTCCGGCGGCGCCAACTGCTTCACCGGTCCCTTCGGCTTTCAGACCACGCATCAGACCGCCGAGAAGACGGCGGAGCTCCTCGGAGTGAGCGCCGGCGACGTCCTCGTGTGCTCGACCGGTCTGATCGGAACCGGTGACGAGGTGTTCCGCGGCAAGGTGCTCGACGGCGTCGAGAAGGGCGTCGCCGCGCTCTCGGCGGACGGGGGAGAGGCCGCTTCGCTCGCGATCATGACGACCGACTCGCGCCCCAAGCGCGCCGTCGTCACCCGGGACGGCTGGACGATCGGCGGGATGGCGAAGGGGGCCGGCATGCTCGCGCCCGGCCTCGCAACGATGCTCGTCGTCATCACGACGGACGCCGACCTGGATGCCGCCGGTGCCGACGCGGCGCTGCGTCAGGCGACGCGGGTCAGCTTCGACCGCCTCGACTCCGACGGCTGCATGTCGACGAACGACCAGGTGACCCTGCTCGTGAGCGGAGCCAGCGGCATCCGTCCCGACGGGGATGCGTTCGCCGCTGCCCTCACCGAGCTGTGTCTCGACCTCGCCGCGCAGCTGCAGGGCGACGCCGAGGGTGCGAGCCACGACATCACGATCGAGGTGATCGGCGCCGCGAGCGAGGACGACGCTGTCACCGTCGGCCGCTCGGTCGCGCGCAACAACCTCTTCAAGGCCGCGATCTTCGGCAACGACCCGAACTGGGGTCGAGTGCTCGCGGCGATCGGGACGACCGAGGCCGCTTTCGACCCCTACGACGTCGATGTGTCCTTCAACGGTGTGCGCGTCTGCACGGCCGGAGGTCCGGACCGTCCGCGCGATGAGGTCGACCTCGCGCCGCGGGCGACGCACATCCTCATCGACCTCCGCGTCGGCGACGCGGCGGCGACGATCCTCACCAACGACCTGACGCACGACTACGTCCACGAGAACAGCGCCTATTCGTCATGACCGACATTCAGCAGACCACTCCTGAGGAGGCCGCCGGGAAGGCGGCCGTCCTCGTCGAATCCCTCCCGTGGCTCAAGCGCTTCCGTGAGCAGATCGTCGTCATCAAGTACGGCGGCAACGCGATGGTCAGCGAGGAGCTGCAGACCGCGTTCGCGGAGGACATCGCCTACCTGCACCACGTCGGCGTGAAGGTCGTCGTCGTCCACGGCGGCGGGCCGCAGATCTCGAAGATGCTCGACCGCCTCGACATCCCGAGCGAGTTCAAGGGCGGCTATCGCGTCACCAGCACCGAGGCCATCGGTGTGGTCCGCATGGTGCTCGCGGGGCAGATCAACCCGCAGCTCGTCTCGCGCATCAACGCGCACGGCTCTTTCGCGACGGGCATGTCCGGCGAGGATGCGGGCCTGTTCCAGGGTCGCCGCCGCGGGGTCGTCGTCGACGGCGCCGAGCACGACCTCGGTCACGTCGGCGACGTCGTCGGTGTGGATCCGCAGCCGATCCTCGACCAGCTCACCGCCGGCCGGGTGCCGGTCGTCTCCTCGATCGCGCCGGATGTCGATGAGCCGGGAAGCTCCCTGAATGTGAACGCGGATGCCGCGGCCGCTGCGCTCGCGGTCGCGCTGGGCGCCGTCAAGCTGGTCATCCTCACGGACGTCGCGGGACTGTACGCGGACTGGCCGAACCGCGACTCGCTGGTGTCGAACCTGACGGCGACCGAGCTGCGGACCATGCTGCCTCGCCTGGAGTCCGGGATGATCCCGAAGATGCAGGCGTGCCTGGACGCCGTCGACGGCGGAGTGAACCGCGCGGCGATCATCGACGGACGCCAGCCGCACTCCGTGCTGGTGGAGCTCTTCACGAGGCGCGGAATCGGAACCGAGGTGGTGGCGGGATGACCGTGCAGACGACGACGAGCTGGAAGGACGACGCCGCACGCGACCTCGTCCTCAACTCCGGCGACCGCTACGCACTGCTGGTGCGCGGCGAGGGCGCCTACCTGTGGGACGACGAGGGCACGCGATACCTCGACTTCCTCGGCGGGATCGCCGTGATCTCGCTGGGCCACGCGCACCCGGTGTTCGTGCAGGCGGTCGCAAGCCAAGCCGCGACCCTCGGTCACGTGTCCAACTACTTCGCCACCCCGCCGCAGCTCGGTCTCGCCGCCCGCCTCAAGCGTCTCGCGGGAACGGGCGAGACCGGCCGCGTCTACTTCGGCAACTCCGGCGCCGAGGCCAACGAGGCGGCGTTCAAGCTCGCGAGACTCCACGGGGGAGCCGATCGCCCCCGCATCCTCGCCCTCAAGAACGCGTTCCACGGCCGCACGATGGGCACCCTCGCCCTCACCGGCAAGCCGGCGATGCAGCAGCCGTTCGAGCCGATGGTGCCGGGTGTGGAGTTCCTCGACTCGACGATCGAGGCGCTCGAGGCGGCCATGGACGACCGGGTCGCCGCGCTGTTCGTCGAGCCCATCAAGGGCGAGGCCGGCGTCCTCGAACTCCCCGAGGGGTACCTCGCCGCCGCCCGCGAGATCACCCGCCGGCATGGCGCGCTCCTGATCGTCGACGAGATCCAGACCGGCGCCGGACGCACCGGCGCATGGTTCGCCTTCCAGCACGCGGGCATCACCCCCGACGCGATCACGGTCGCCAAGGGCATCGGCAACGGCATCCCGATCGGTGCGCTCATCACGTTCGGGGCGGCGAGCGATCTCTTCTACCCGGGCACCCACGGTTCGACCTTCGGCGGCAATCCGCTCGCGACCGCCGTCGCGTCGGCCGTCCTCGACGAGATCGAACGAGCCGAGCTGGTTGAGGCCGCCGCAGAGCGCGGGCAGCAGGTCCGCGACGCAGTCACCGCGATCGGTTCGACGCTGGTGGAGGGATGCCGCGGCCGCGGCCTCCTCGTCGGCGTCGCCCTGCGGCATCCCGTCGCCGGTGCGGTCGTCGCCGCGGCGCAGCAGCATGGGCTGATCATCAATGCGGCCAACGACTCGACCATCCGTCTCGCGCCGGCGCTCACGATCGGGGACGTCGAGATCGACGAGTTTCAGACCCTGTTCGCCCGCGCCCTCGCCACAGTCGAGGATGCGCTGATGCTCGACGGCACCCCTGACCCGGACGACACTTCTGACACGACGGAGGCCCCCGCATGACCCGCCACCTGCTGCGCGACGACGACCTGACCCCCGCCGAGCAGGCCGAGATCCTCGACCTCGCACTCGAGCTCAAGGCCGACCGTTGGAAGGAGAAGCCGCTCGAGGGGCCGCAGACGGTCGCGGTGATCTTCGACAAATCCTCGACTCGTACGCGTGTCTCCTTCGCGGTCGGCATCGCCGATCTCGGCGGCTCGCCGCTCATCATCTCGACGGCGAACAGCCAGCTCGGCGGCAAGGAGACCCCGTCCGACACGGCGCGCGTCCTCGAGCGCCAGGTCGCCGCGATCGTGTGGCGCACGTACGCGCAGGCGGGCCTCGAGGAGATGGCGGCGGGCACGCGCGTCCCGGTCGTCAACGCCCTGAGCGACGATTTCCACCCCTGCCAGTTGCTGGCCGACCTCCTCACCATCCGCGAGCACAAGGGGCAGCTGAAGGGGCTGACGCTCACGTTCTTCGGCGACGGTCTGTCCAACATGTCGCACTCGTACGCGCTGGCCGGCGTCACCGCCGGCATGCACGTGCGCATCGCCTCGCCCGAGGCCTATGCGCCGCGCGAGGACGTCGTCGCCGACGCGGACCGCATCGCCGCCGAGACGGGCGGCTCCCTCACTCTCTACACCGACCCCAACGAGGCTGCGGCCGGCGCCGACGTCATCGTCACCGACACATGGGTCTCGATGGGCAAGGAGGAGGAGAAGATCGCGCGCCTGCGCGATCTCGGGTCGTACAAGGTCACGCAGGAGACGATGGCGCTCGCCGAGGGCGACGCGATCTTCATTCACTGCCTCCCCGCCGACCGCGGATACGAGGTCGACGCCGACGTCATCGACGGGCCGCAGAGCGTCGTCTGGGATGAGGCGGAGAACCGCCTGCACGCGCAGAAGGCGCTGCTGGTGTGGCTGCTCCGGCAGCAGTGACACGTGCCTGGCGGAGCTGGAACGGCCCCGCCAGGCTCCACGGGGTGGACCTCGCCCGAGCGCTGGCCGTGTTCGGCATGCTCGCCGCGCACCTGCTGACCACGCCGGAACCGCTTCGGCTCACCGATCCGTCGACGTGGGTCGACGTCGTCAACGGCCGGTCCTCCATCCTGTTCGCCGTGCTGGCGGGCGTGTCGATCGCGCTCATCACCGGCGGTCGGATGCCGCACCGCGGTGCAAGGCTGGGTGTCGATCGTCGACGCCTGGCCGTTCGCGCCGTGATGCTGTGGGCGATCGGACTGCTGTTGACGCAGACCGGGGTGCCGATCTACGTGATACTTCCTGCCTACGGCATCCTGTTCCTCCTCGCGCTGCCCCTCCTGGCACTGCCGGTGGCAGCCCTGTGGGCGATCGCGGTCGCCGTCGCCGTCGTGGTCCCGTGGGTTCTGCCATACCTCGAGGCCCTGCCCGTCTGGGAGGGTGAGGCGGGGGAGACGCTCTTCTTCGCCGTCGGCTGGGCGTACCCCTTCCCGCTGTGGATCGCCTTCGTCACCGCGGGGATGGCCCTGGGGCGCACCGATCTACGACGGGCAGGCACCCAGGTGTCGATCCTCGCGATCGGCGTCGCGCTGGTGGCGCTCGGCACGGTCGTCGGGTCCGTCGCGGACATGGCCGGGTGGGCGCAACCGGACTCGTACCTCGAAGCTGTCCTCAGCGCCGAGGCGCACAGCGGCGGAATCGTCGAGGTCGTGTCGTCGACGGGATTCGCGATGGCTGTCCTCGGCGCGTGCCTGCTCGTGTGCCGGACGCCGCTGACCTGGGTTCTGGCACCTCTGCGGGCCGTCGGATCGATGCCGCTGACCGCCTACGTCGGCCAGGTGGTCGCGTGGGCGATCATCGCGCTCGCCGTGTTCGGCGACACGACCGACTTGCGGGCGTTCCGAGATCTCCACCCGCTGGGGTGGTTCTGCGTGGGAGCGATCGTGCTGTGCACCCTGTGGGCGGTCGTCGTCGGCCGTGGACCGCTGGAGGGTGCGCTCGCCACGGTGTCGCGCCGGCTGGTGCCGACGGAGGGCGGGAACCCCGCCGATAGGGTGGAGACGTGAGCGAGCGCAAGAACGAAGCGACGAATCAGGGCGCGTTGTGGGGCGGGCGGTTCGCCACGGGCCCCTCACCGGAACTCGCTGCGCTGAGCCGTTCGACGCACTTCGACTGGGCGCTCGCCCTCTACGACCTGCGCGGATCCCACGCGCACGCCCGTGCGCTCGGGCGCGCCGGCTACCTCACGGCGGACGAAGAGGGCCGTATGCACGCGGGGCTCGACGTCCTCGGTGAGGCGGTGCGCGCCGGAAAGCTCGTGGCGACCGACTCCGACGAGGACGTGCACGGCGCGCTGGAGGCTGCTCTCATCCGCGAGGTCGGGCCCGAGCTCGGAGGCAAGCTGCGCGCCGGGCGGAGCCGCAACGATCAGATCGCCACGCTCGTGCGCTTGTTCCTCCTGGACCACTCGCGCGTCATCGCCCGAGACCTCGTGCGCCTCATCGACGCCATCGTCGCCCAAGCCGAGGCGCACCCCGAGGCGATCATGCCCGGCCGTACCCACCTGCAGCACGCGCAGCCCGTCCTGCTGGCCCATCATCTGCAGGCGCACGCGTGGCCGCTCGTCCGCGACCTCGAGCGTCTACGCGACTGGTCCGCCCGCGCATCGGTCTCCCCGTACGGCGGGGGAGCGCTCGCCGGAGCCACCTTCGGACTGGACGCTCAGCTCGTCGCAGACGACCTGGGCCTCGCCCGCCCGGCTGAGAACTCGATGGACGGCACCGCCGCCCGCGACGTCGTCGCCGAGTTCGCGTTCATCACGGCGATGATCGGCGTCGATGTCTCGCGGTTCGCCGAGGACATCATCATCTGGAACACGCGGGAGTTCTCCTTCGTGCGTCTCGATGACGGCTTCTCGACCGGGTCGAGCATCATGCCGCAGAAGAAGAATCCCGACATCGCGGAACTCGCGCGGGGCAAGTCGGGTCGCCTCATCGGCAACCTCGCCGGGCTGCTGGCGACACTCAAGGCGCTGCCGTTGGCGTACAACCGCGATCTGCAGGAGGACAAGGAGCCCGTCTTCGATTCGGTGACGACGCTGGAGGTTCTGCTGCCGGCGTTCGCGGGCATGATCGCGACGCTCCGTTTCGACACGGATCGGATGGCGGCCTCGGCGCCGGAGGGTTTCTCGCTCGCCACCGACGTGGCCGACTGGCTCGTCAAGCGCGGGGTTCCCTTCCGCGACGCGCACGAGATCTCCGGCGCATTGGTGCAGGCGTGCGAGCAGCGGGGGATCGAGCTGGCGGATGCCGACGATGCACTCCTCTCGGACGTGTCACCGTATCTCGGTCCCGAGGTGCGCGAGGTGCTCACGATCGACGGCTCGGTCGCCAGCCGGGATGGCGCCGGGGGGACGGCGCCGGTGCGCGTCGCCGAGCAGCGGGCCGCCCTGGTGGCGCGCACCCAGGAGCTCGCGCACGCGCTGGAGGTCTGACTTCGCTGAATCCGCGGGTTATAACTCTCGAAGAATAAGTCATTCGCTTATTGCACCGATGTCATCACCGCCGTACCCTTCAGGCATGGGTGACAACGCCGCAGTGATCGCTGACATCGTCGGGTCGCGGATTCTGCAGGACCGTGCCGGCGCCCAGCAGGCGATCGTGACGATGGCAGAGAAGGTGCACGCGGATCTCCCCGTCGCGACAGCTCCTCTCGCCGCCACCGTGGGCGACGAGTTCCAAGCCGTCTTCCCCGGCCTCACGGCCGCGGTGGCGTCCCTCCTGCTCGTGCAGTTGGGGCTTCCCGAGGGCGTGCAGCTCAGATTCGGGATCGGCGTGGGGGCGGTGGATCCGATCGACGAGTCGATCACCGACGGTCCGGGATGGTGGGCGGCTCGCGAGGCGATCGACGATGCGCACCGGCTCCAGGACCGCGCCGTGCCGCACGCGCGCACCCGCATCGCCGCCGCAGCGGGGCAGGATGCCGTCATGCACGAACGCATCGCGTACGCCAACGCCTATCTCCTCGCTCGCGACGAACTCGTCGCGTCGATGAGCGAGCGCACCCGCCGCTTGACCTACGGGCGATGCCTCGGGCGCACGCAGCGAGAACTCGCCGACGCCGAAGGCATCAGCCAGCCCGCCGTGTCGCAGGCGCTCGCCTCCGCCGGCTCCGCGGCGCTCGTCGCTGGATTCGCCGACCTCGTCCGGGGACTCGCGTGATCGGTGCAGGAATCGTCCTCCTCGGCGTCGGTGTCGCCGACCTCATCCGCCTCTACGTCCCCTCGCGGGGGCGCGGCGTCGCGTATGCGGCGGCCGCCCTCCTCATCCTCATCGGCGCGGCGGGAGCGGATGCCGTGGTCTGGGCCTTCGTCGCGGTCGCCGTGGCCGCCGTCTGGGTCCTCGCGACTCCCGGTTCCACCGGTGGCCGCGCCGGCTTGTGGCCGCTGATCGCCGTGGCTGCCGCCTCGTTCGTCGCCGTCGCCCTCCACGGAGTGCGCGTCGATCAGGGGCCGCTCGGCGAAGCGTGGCCGGCGGGTTCGCCGCTCGGTGCGGTCAGTTTCGATGTGGCGGTCTTCGTCGTCGGCGCGGTCACGTTCCTCGTCGAATCGGGGAACGTCGTCGTGCGTGCGGCGCTCCGCGGGGGCGAGGTGAATGCCGATTCGCCCACCGCGCTGAAGGGCGGTCGGCTCATCGGGCCCCTCGAACGCGTTCTCGTCTTCGCGCTGACGCTGACGGGCGCGTTCACTCTGCTGGCCGCCGTCCTCGCAGCGAAGGGCATCGTCCGATTCCCGGAGATCTCCCGTGACAGTGCTCTCGGTACCCGTGCCGAGTATTTCCTCATCGGCAGTCTCGTCAGCTGGGTCACGGCGCTCGGCGCCGCCTTCCTCCTGTGGTGGGGCACCGCCGGCTGACTCTTCCGCGGAGGCGCGGGACCTCGGTGCCTCTGCACGACGAGGTCGCGCCCCGCTGATCGGCCGCAGGCCCGCTGATAGCCTGGAACATGTGTCTGAATCCGTTCCGAGCGCCGAAATGAAGGCTCTCGCGCCCGCCAACGACCCGTCCTTCCCGAATGTGTGGGACGAGATCGTCTGGCGTGGCCTCGTGCACGTGTCCACCGACGAGGCGTCTCTGCGCGACCTCCTCTCCGGCGACCCGATCACGTACTACTGCGGCTTCGACCCGACGGCGCCGAGTCTGCACCTCGGCAATCTCGTGCAGCTCCTGCTCCTGCGCAGGCTGCAGCTTGCGGGCCACAAGCCCCTGGGATTGGTCGGTGGATCGACCGGCCTCATCGGCGATCCGCGCCCGACGGCCGAGCGCACGCTGAACACCCGGGAGACCGTGACCGAATGGGTGGAGCGCCTCCGCGGTCAGGTGGGCCGGTTCCTGAGCTTCGAGGGTGACAACGCCGCCCGTCTCGTGAACAACCTCGACTGGACGGCGCCGCTCAGCGCGATCGACTTCCTCCGTGAGATCGGCAAGCACTACCGCGTCGGCACGATGCTCAAGAAGGATGCCGTCGCCGCGCGACTCAACTCCGATGCGGGCATCAGCTACACCGAGTTCAGCTACCAGATCCTGCAGGGGATGGACTTCTTGGAGCTCTACCGCCAGTACGGGTGCGTCCTCCAGACCGGTGGCAGCGACCAGTGGGGCAATCTGACCAGCGGCACCGACCTCATCCATCGCGTCGAGGGTGCATCGGTGCACGCCATCGGCACGCCGCTGATCACCAACAGCGACGGGACGAAGTTCGGCAAGAGCGAGGGCAACGCCGTATGGCTGGACGCTGACATGTGCAGCCCGTACCGGATGTACCAGTTCTGGCTCAACACCGATGACGCCGACGTGGTCGCCCGCCTGAAGGTCTTCACCTTCCTCACGCGGGACGAGATCGAGGAGTACGAGCGGCTCGTCGTCGACGAACCCTTCCGTCGTGCCGCACAGCGACGGCTCGCGATGGAGGTCACGACGACCGTTCACGGATGGGATGCCGCCTCTGCGGTCGCCGCGGCTTCCGACGCGCTGTTCGGTCAGGGTGACCTGACGGCGTTGGATGCACCGACGCTGAGGTCTGCTCTCGAGGAGCTCCCGAACATCACCGCTGACGGAGGTGTCCCTGTCGTGCAGGCGCTTCTCGACACCGGTCTGGTCTCGAGTGCGAGCGAAGCGCGCCGGGCGATCGCGCAGGGCGGCGTGTCGGTCGATGGGGTGAAGGTCGTCGATGACGACCACGTCATCTCGGGCTCCCTGCCGGGAGGCGTCTCGGTGCTGCGCCGCGGCAAGAAGACCCTCGCCGGGGTGTTCGTCTCCTGATCACCGCCGTACGAGAGGCCGTCCATCCCCGAGCCGGGGGAGGGCGGCCTCTCTGCATGAGCCGCGGAATCCCGCGCGACACGCCCGGGATGCGGGCGAGATTTGCCGGACCTGCGGGAGCCGCGTAACTTATTACTCGTTCGCCCCACAGGGAAGAGCGAGAGACCGAAAGGCCTCCGGCCCCCTCAAGCGGAGAACACAATCCATCCCAAACCTCTCCTAGAGAGAACAAGGCCTCTTGGTCTAGGATGGGGACTCCACCTCGAAGCCCCGTGGTGATGAGCCCGTAACGATCTTCTGGTCGTCGCGTGCCGTCCTGTTCGGGAGTCGAGTGAAGAGTCAGTGACGTTGCCTCACTACGAAGCCCTTGCGGGGGTGGTGTGGGAGCATCCGATCCTTGAGAACTCAACAGCGTGCACTTGTCAAATGCCAAATAACCTCGATCTCGGCTTCGGCTGAGGTGAGATTCCTTTG
>NZ_JAMBOV010000006.1 GCF_023715745.1 Microbacterium oleivorans
ATAGTGTTTCGGCGGCCATAGCGTGAGGGAAACGCCCGGTCACATTCCGAACCCGGAAGCTAAGCCTCACAGCGCCGATGGTACTGCAGGGGGGACCCTGTGGGAGAGTAGGACACCGCCGGACTTCCTTCGATCGAAAGCCCCGACCAATGCTGGTCGGGGCTTTCGTGGTTTATGCGCGCGATCGTCGATCCCGGCCTTCTCCGATAGACTGGTCGGCTCCGCTCTCGGAGCGGAAGGACCGGTCATCGTGGCCCACCCCGACGTGCAGAGCGTCTCTTTCACGCTCCCTGACGGGAGCCCCCTTCTCGACGAGGTCGGGTTCCGTGTCTTATCGGGATCGACGACCGCACTCATCGGGCAGAACGGCGCCGGCAAGACGACCCTGCTCCGCATCATTCGCAGCGAGTTGCGCCCGCGCAGCGGGGCGGTGACGATCGACGGGTCGCTCGGTGTGATGGATCAGTTCGTCGGGCACGGTGAGCCGGGCCGGACCGTGCACGACCTCCTCATCAGCGTCGCACCGCGGCGAATCAGCGGCGCAGCACGAGAGCTCGAGGATGCCGAGAACGCCCTCATCGAGGCGGATGACCTCGATGCTCAGATGCGGTACACGTCGGCGATCGCTGATTACGCGGATGCCGGCGGCTACGAATACGAGACCGTGTGGGACACCTGCACGGTCCAGGCCCTCGGCATCCCCTTCGAACGTGCTCGATACCGGGAGCTGATCACCCTGTCCGGCGGTGAGCAGAAGCGGCTCGCCCTCGAAGCGCTGCTGCGCGGGACGGACGACGTCCTGCTGCTCGACGAGCCCGACAACTATCTCGACGTCCCCGGAAAGCGATGGCTCGAGGCGCGACTGCAAGAGACTGCGAAGACCGTGCTGCTCATCTCGCACGATCGCGAGCTTCTGGCACGCGCAGCCGATCGCATCGTGACCCTCGAGGCCGGCGCCGCCGGCAGCACCGCGTGGGTCCATGGCGGCGGGTTCGCGACCTATCACCGAGCGCGCGAAGACCGGATGTCCCGCCTGGACGAGCTCCGCCGACGGTGGGACGAGGAGCACGTGAAGCTGAAGAAGTTCGTCGCCGACATGAAGGCGAAGGCGGCGGCCAGCGACGAGTTCGCGTCGCGATACCGCGCCGCGCAAACCCGACTCCGTCGGTTCGAGGAAGCGGGTCCGCCGGAGGAGCGTCCCGCCGAACAGAAGCTCGACCTGCGGTTGCGGGGCACGCGAACCGGAAAGCGGGCCGTCGTCGCCGACGCACTCGAGCTGGCGGGGCTCATGCGGCCCTTCGACCTCGAGGTCTGGTTCGGTGACCGCGTCGCCGTCCTCGGTTCGAACGGCTCGGGCAAGTCGCACTTCCTGCGCCTGCTCGCTGCGGGCGGTTCGGATCCTGACGCGCTTCTCGGTCACGTGACCTCCGCAGGTGCGGCGCTCGAGCATGTCGCGCACGCCGGCGTCGTCACTCTCGGGGCGCGCGTGGTGCCCGGGTGGTTCGCGCAGACCCATCAGCACCCGGAGTTCGCCGGACGCTCACTGCTCGACATCCTGCACCGTGGTGATGACAGGCGTCACGGGATGCCGCGGGATGCCGCCAGTTCGGCGCTCGACCGCTACGGACTCGTCGGCCAGGCCGAGCAGGACTTCGGGAGTCTTTCCGGAGGTCAGCAGGCCCGGTTCCAGATCCTGCTGCTGGAGCTCTCGGGCGCCACCCTGTTGCTGCTCGACGAGCCGACCGACAACCTCGACCTCGTCTCGGCGGAGGCACTCGAGAGGGCACTGGCAGCGTTCTCCGGGACGGTCCTCGCCGTCACGCACGATCGTTGGTTCGCGCGATCTCTCGACCGCTTCCTCGTGTTCGGCGAGGACGGGAACGTTCACGAGTCCGATGACCCCGTGTGGGATGAGCAGCGTGTCGTCCGCACCCGGTGAGCAGGCGGGGCAGTGATCAGGCCCCGACGGTAGGCTGGGACGGTGACCATGGAAATCGAGCTCGGCCGCGCCAAGCGCGCACGCCGGGCGTACGCCTTCGACGACATCGCCGTCGTGCCCTCGCGGCGCACGCGCAACCCGGAGGACGTCTCGACCGCCTGGTCAATCGATGCCTACAGCTTCGGCATCCCCGTCCTCGGCGCGCCGATGGACTCCGTCATGAGCCCGCGCACGGCGATCATGCTCGGCCAGCTGGGCGGCCTCGGCGTCCTCGACCTCGAAGGCCTGTGGACCCGCTACGACGACCCCGAGCCGCTACTCGCCGAGATCGCCGCGCTCCCCTCCGACGGGGCCACGCGTCGCATGCAGGAGCTGTACTCCGCGCCCATCAAGCCCGAGCTCGTGCGCGATCGGCTCGCCGAGATCCGCGCGGCGGGTGTCACCGTTGCCGGAGCCCTCACGCCGCAGCGCACGCAGGACCTGTACGAGACCGTCGTCGCCGCCGGCGTCGACCTGTTCGTCATCCGCGGCACGACCGTCTCGGCCGAGCACGTGTCGAGCGTCGACGAGCCGCTGAACCTCAAGAAGTTCATCTACGACCTCGATGTCCCCGTCATCGTCGGGGGCGCGGCGACCTACACGGCCGCCCTCCACCTCATGCGCACGGGGGCTGCCGGCGTCCTCGTCGGTTTCGGCGGGGGTGCAGCCTCCACCACCCGTGCCACGCTCGGTCTCCACGCACCGATGGCGACCGCCGTCGCCGACGTCGCCGGCGCCCGCCGCGACTACCTCGACGAGTCGGGCGGCCGCTACGTCCACGTCATCGCCGACGGCGGCGTCGGCACGTCGGGCGACATCGTCAAGGCGCTCGCGATGGGTGCCGACGCCGTCATGCTCGGCGTCGCGCTCGCCCGGGCGACCGACGCCCCCGGGCGAGGCTTCCACTGGGGTCCCGAGGCGCACCACGCCAAGCTGCCGCGCGGCACCCGCGTCGAGGTGGGCCAGGTCTCGCCGCTCGAGGAGATCCTCTACGGTCCCGCGCCTGTCGCCGACGGTACAGCGAACCTCATCGGCGCGCTGCGCAAGTCCATGGCTACCACCGGGTACTCGGATCTCAAGGAGTTCCAGCGCGTCGAGGTCGTCGTCGCGCCCTACGCCTCGTCGCACTGATGACCTCCACCCCCGCCGTCGACGACCTCCCCGACGTCTTCCCGCCGACGCTGCGGGAGGTCATGACGCGCCCCTTCTGGATCGGGATGCTGGGCCTCGCCCTGCTGGTGGCGGGGGTCTTCGCCTGGCTCGGCCAGTGGCAGCTGGGAAACGCGATCGACACCGACCCGCCGCCCGCCGGGATGACGGAAGAGGTGCGCCCGCTGGGTGATGTCGTGGCACCGGGCGCCTATCTCGCCGAACCGCTCGTCGGCCAGCGCGTCGACGTGAGCGGCTCCTTCGTGGCGGGGGACTTCCGTGTCGTCACCTCCCGCTACGACGACGGCACCCCCGGATACTGGGTCGCCGGGCAGTTCCGCGTCGACCCGACGACCACCGGGGTCGACGGCCCGACCTCGCTCGCGGTGGCCGTCGGGTTCACGCCGGATCGGGATGCGGCGGATGCCGCGGCATCCGCGCTGAGCGACGCACCACCCGAGGATGTGACGCTCACCGGTCGCCTCATCTCCGACGAGGGTGCGAAGGAACCGCCCCGCGATGCCGACCCGTTCGAGATCGCCGCCATGTCGCCCGCGGCGCTCCTCTCGCAGTGGAGCGACATCGAGGGGCTCGACGTCTACCGCTCGTACCTCGTCTCCGCCGACCCGTTCGGCGGCCTGCAGCGGATCCACGCACCCGCGCCCACCGAGCTCTCCTCGGTCAACTGGCTCAACATCTTCTACGCCATCGAGTGGGCGGTGTTCGCGGGCTTCGCCTTCTACATGTGGTACCGACTCGCGCGGGACGCGTGGGAGAAGGAAGTCGAGGCCCTCACCGAGGACCCCGACGGCGCAGAACAGCCCCCGGCGCGCCCGTAGACTGGAAGCCATGCCCGTTCAGCCCAAACTCGCCTCTTTCCCGGCGATCCGCGGCGCCCTGCGGTTCTACCAGATCGCGTCGATCATCACGGGTGTCGGCCTGCTCCTGCTGGTCGCCGAGATGGTCCTGAAGTACACGCCCCTCCACGTCGAGCTCTTCGCCGGTGGGTCCGGCGGGCTGCTCTGGTTCGCGACCGCGATCCCGAGCCCCGACTGCCAGTGGTATTCGCTGTTCGTTCCGATGACCAACGAGTGCGACATCGTGTCGACCGGCGACGGCGTCAACATCTCACTGGCGATCCTCGTCGTGCACGGCTGGTTCTACGTCGTGTACCTCTTCGCATGCTTCCGCGTCTGGAGCCTCATGCGCTGGCGCTTCCCGCGTTTCATCGTGCTGGCCCTCGGCGGCATCGTGCCCCTCCTGTCCTTCTTCATGGAGGCGAAGGTCGCTCACGAGGTCAGGCAGTACCTGGCCGCGCGAGAGGCCGCCGCATCCGCCCCCCTCGAAACCCCCTCGGAGACCCGGTGACAGAGCAGACCGAAACCTCCCAGCGCCCTGTGCTGGTCGTCGACTTCGGCGCCCAGTACGCGCAGCTGATCGCCCGCCGCGTCCGCGAGGCCGGCGTCTACAGCGAGCTGGTGCCGCACACCGCCACCGCCGCGGAGATCGCCGAGAAGAACCCGGTGGGGATCATCCTCTCCGGCGGGCCGTCCTCGGTCTACGAGGAGGGCGCCCCGCAGCTGGACTCCGCCGTCTTCGACCTCGGGGTCCCGACCCTCGGCATCTGCTACGGCTTCCAGGTCATGGCGAAGACCCTCGGCGGCGAGGTCGCGAACACCGGCCTCCGGGAGTACGGCGCAACGGATGCCACGATCGTCACCGAGAACGTCCTGCTCGACGGGCAGCCCGTCGATCAGAACGTCTGGATGAGCCACGGCGACCAGGTCAGCGCCGCTCCCGATGGCTTCGAGGTCCTCGCCCGCACCGCGGCGACCCCTGTCGCGGCCTTCGCGAACGACGCACGCAAGCTGTACGGCGTGCAATGGCACCCCGAGGTGAAGCACTCCGACCACGGCCAGCGCGTGCTGGAGAACTTCCTCCACAAGGCGGCAGGGCTGCCCGCGGACTGGAACAGCGACAACGTCATCGCCGAGCAGGTCGAGAAGATCCGGGCGCAGGTGGGTTCCGGTCGCGTCATCTCCGCGCTCTCCGGCGGGGTCGACTCCGCCGTCTCCACGGCCCTCGTCCACAAGGCGGTCGGTGACCAGCTGACCGCCGTCTTCATCGATCACGGACTGCTCCGCAAGGGCGAGCGCGAGCAGGTCGAGAACGACTACGTCGCGTCGACCGGCGTGCGCCTGATCACCGTGGACGCGCGCGAGACCTTCCTCGACGCCCTCGCCGGTGTCAGCGACCCCGAGCAGAAGCGCAAGATCATCGGCCGCGAGTTCATCCGCGCCTTCGAGAAGGTGCAGTCGGATCTCATCGCCGAGGCAGCGGCCGACGGCGACCCGATCGGGTTCCTCGTGCAGGGGACGCTGTACCCCGACGTCGTCGAGTCCGGCGGTGGTGCCGGCACGGCGAACATCAAGAGCCACCACAACGTCGGAGGACTCCCCGAAGACCTGCAGTTCGAACTCGTCGAGCCGCTGCGCACCCTGTTCAAAGACGAGGTCCGCGCGATCGGCCGTGAGCTCGGGCTCCCGGAAGCCATCGTCGGACGGCAGCCCTTTCCGGGGCCCGGCCTCGGCATCCGCATCGTGGGTGAGGTCACCGCTGATCGCCTCGAGATCCTGCGTGACGCCGACGCCATCGCCCGCGCGGAGCTGACGAAGGCGGGGCTCGACGGCGAGATCTGGCAGTGCCCCGTCGTGCTCCTCGCTGATGTCCGCTCGGTCGGCGTCCAGGGAGACGGGCGCACCTACGGGCACCCGATCGTCCTCCGGCCCGTCTCGAGCGAGGACGCCATGACGGCGGACTGGACCCGTCTGCCGTACGACGTGCTCTCGAAGATCAGCAACCGCATCACGAACGAGGTGCGCGAGGTCAACCGGGTGGTGCTCGACGTCACGTCGAAGCCCCCGGGGACCATCGAATGGGAGTGAGTCACGGGGGACTTCCCCGTGACCGGGTGCGGAGCCAGCTCTTGACACGGCGGCTCCGCCGCGTCCAGAGTGAGGCCGGGCCTCTGCCCCTTACTGCACCGCCGTTTGAAGAGGGGGTGAGGCGTTGATCGAGCGTCCGCGTACACAGCCGTACGCGCAGTTCGTGCTGGCCGTCTCGGCCCTGATCGTCGTGCTCATCCTGGGCACGATCGACAGCAGCCGCATCACGCCCCTTCTCCTCACCGGCTTCGGGGTGATCGTCCTCAGCACCGCAGCGATGACGGCGGTCTGGCTCGTTCAGCCGACGCGCCACACCGCGTGGCTGGCCGCCATCCCTCTTGCCCAGATCCTCGCCTGCGTCCCGCTGCGCGACGCCGGCGTGGAGACCCTCCCCGCGGCGGGCCTCCTGGTGATCTTCCCCCTCGGCTGGCTCGCGTTCGCGTTCCCGCCGGCGACGGTCGTCGCCGGCGTCGTCCTGACCGCTCTCGGGCCACTGATACAGGTGATCAGGGACGGTGGATTCCGGGACGCGGCCGACATCGTGTCGGTGATCGCGCTCCCGATCATCGCGGGGCTCATCGCCGCGACCGTCAGCTTCATCGCGCGCGACCTCGCGAGGATGCGAGCGCACACGGATGCCGTGTCGGATGAACTCGACCACGCGCTGCGCCTGTCGGGCCGCGACACCGCCATGCTCCGCGCCACCCTCGACGCCACCGACAACGCCGTCGCGGTCTTCGGTCCCGACGGGCGTCCGATCCTGCTGAACGCCGTCGCCGCCGAGATCAGCGGGCGCTCCGGCATCGAGGAGGTCGATCGCGACGGCTTCCTCTCGGTCATCTGGCGCGCCGATGCATCGATGCCCGCCGAAGCCACCTCGGCCGATTTCGTCGAGCGCGTCCGCTCGGGGGATTTCGCCGCCCCGCGGACCGTCGAGTTCGGCGGTGATCCCCGCCGCGTCCTGCAGGTCATCGTGCGCCCGGTCGTGGCGGGTGGTGAGGAAGTCGGCATCGTCATCGTCGGTCAGGACGTCACCGAGCTCGTGAACGCGGTCGAGGTCCGCGATCGGTTCCTCAGCACCGTCGGTCACGAGTTCCGCACCCCGCTCACGGTGATCCTCGGCCATACCGATATCGCCCTCATGAACGGATCGGCGGAGACGGAACGCTGGGAGGCGGTTGAGCGGTCCGCCGAGCGCTTGTTGCGGCTCGTCGAACGCCTCATCGCCGCCGGTCAGACGACGCGCGATGTGGAGGCGCGTTCCGGGGCCTCGCACGTCGGCCCGGTCGTCAAACACGCGATCTCGGAGGTCGCCGCCCGTGCGCGTGACCGCCGCATCCACATCCAGCTCGGCCCGATGCCGGAGCGCGCGGCGCGCATCGCCGTCCGCGACCTCGCCTCGATTCTGGAGGAGCTGCTGCGCAACGCAGTCGAGTTCACCCCTACGGGCGGTGGCGCTGTCGTCGTCTCCGCCTACGAAGAGGGGCGCGAGATCGTCGTGACGATCGCGGACGAGGGGGTAGGGATGACGGAGCAGGAGCGCGCACACGCGTTCGATCGCTTCTACCGGGCGCCCTACGCGCACGACGCGGCGATCCCCGGGACCGGCATCGGACTGTCCAACGCCGCATCGCTGGCGGAGGCCTACGGTGCCACTGTCTCCCTCGAGGCTCACGCTCCACGCGGCACGGTCGCCGTCCTCCGCCTGCCGTCCTAACGCTCCGCCGCCACAACGACGAAGGCCGCCCGGTCTCCCGGACGGCCTTCGTGTCGCGTGCGTGTCAGTCGTTGCCGCGCAGGATCGCGATGATGCGCAGGATCTCGACGTAGAGCCAGACGACGGTGACCATGATGCCGAAGGCGCCGATCCAGCCGAACTCGCGGGGGGCACCGTTGCGGGCGCCCTGCTGCACGAGGTCGAAGTCCTGCACCAGCGAGTACGACGCCATGAGCACGACCAGCAGGCCGATGATGAGGCCGAGGGGGATGCCGAAGATCTCCTGGCTGTAGAGACCGAAAGTCCCCTGCGTGACGCCCGTCCACATCAGGACGAGGTTGACCAGGCCGAACACCAGGTAGCTGACCATCGCGATCATGAAGATCTTGTTGGCCTTCTTGCTCACGCGGACCTTGCCGCTCGCGAAAAGTGCGAGGGTCACACCGACGACGACGAGGGTCGCGATGGTCGCCTGCAGGACGACACCCGGCCAGATGAACTCGAAGTAGGCGGAGATGCCACCCACGAACAGACCCTCGGCGGCCGCGTACGCCCAGATGAGGGCCGGGCGGACCTTCTTCCGGGACGTGAAGGTGATGACCATGGCCAACACGAACCCGACCAGTGCGCCGATGATCCACGGCATGATCGTGAGGTCGGCGGGTTCCACCTGGGTGGGCATGAGCGAACCGCCGAGGGTCCAGAACCAGCCCATCAGAGCGGTGACGAGGAGGATGCCGAAGAGACCGGCCGTCTTGACGACGGTGTCCTCGACCGTCATCCGGCCGGTGTCGGCGGACGAGGCGGTGGGAGCCGCGTACATGCC
The DNA here is from genome assembly GCF_023715745.1 of Microbacterium oleivorans. Lineage (GTDB taxonomy): Bacteria > Actinomycetota > Actinomycetes > Actinomycetales > Microbacteriaceae > Microbacterium > Microbacterium oleivorans_D. The sequence goes on from NZ_JAMBOV010000006.1 coordinate 8,616, forward strand.
CTCGAGCTGAGCGCTCGCGGCAAGGTCGGCAGCCTGGTGCGAGGCGGCCGAGTAGTTCGTCGGGGCGGCAGGGGGAGTCAGGCCGGGACGGCGCTGATCCTCCTGGAACACCGGATTGTTGAAGGCGAAATTGCCGGACGCTGCCATTGTGTGTCTCACTCCAAAAGTCGACTCACAGCGCTGTGCTGTCGATCCAGCGTATCGGACCGTGTTTCCGCGGGTGCGGGCATCCGCTGTGAGAGGGCTATGAGCGGCTCATCCGGCCGATCGCGTCACGCTCGCTGGGTACCCTGACCCCATGCGCTCGAACCGTCCGCTCGTCATCGGTCACCGCGGAGCGCCGGGACACTTCCCCGAGCACTCTCGTGCGTCCTACGAGTTCGCGCTCGCTGCCGGTGTCGACGCCGTCGAACCCGACGTGGTGTTCACCGCCGACCGCATCGCGGTGATCCGGCACGAGAACGAGATCGGGTCGACCACCGACGTGGCCGACCATCCCGAATTCAGGAAACGTCGCACCACGAAGCTCGTCGACGGCACCCCTCTGGCCGGGTGGTTCACCGAAGATTTCACCTGGGCGGAACTCGCGACGCTGCGGTGTCGTGAGCGGCTGCCGGCGCTCCGGCCGGCGAGCGCGGAGCACGACGATGCGCAGCCGATCCTGCGTCTGAGGGACCTTCTCGACCTCGTCGCCACCTCCGAGTCGAGCCGGGCGGGCATCGTCCTCGAAGTGAAGCACGCGACGTACTTCGCGTCCATCGGCTACGACGTGGCCGACCTCCTGACTGCTGAGCTGAAAAGCGCGGGATGGGATGCGGGTGCGCGGCCGCTCGTCGTCGAGTCCTTCGAGCAGCGCATCCTGCAGGATCTGCGGGAGCGCGGCATCCGGGCCCGATACGTCTATCTGCTCGAGGCGGAGGGCAGCCCCTTCGACCTGGCCGCCCTCGACGGTGAGAACGCGCTCACCTACGCGGAACAGCTCCGTCCCGCTGGGCTCGACAGACTCGCACGTGAGGTCGCCGGGATCAGCCTGGACAAGCGGATCGTCCTCGACGATCCGGCGGTCGTCGCAGAAGCCCACCGGAGAGGGCTCGAGGTCTACGTCTGGACCTGCCGGCCGGAGAATCTGTTCCTCGACCCGGCGTTCCGCGGCGCGGGCGAGGACGCCGCCTTCGGCGATTGGGCGGGGGAGTGGCGGCGGATCGCGGACACCGGAGTCGACGGCGTCTTCGTCGACCACCCCGACCTCGGCGTGCCCTTCTTCTCCCGGCTCCCAGATGCCCCGCGGTAGAATGGATGCCGGTGCGTCAGCACCCCGTGTAACTACCTGATCCGTGGAGAGTCAAGGCGGCACGACGCCTCGTCTGCACGGAGGTCCTCACACATGCCCCTCACCGACTCGACGCCGGTGCGACCGGCTACGTCCGACAGCCCGATCCGCACCCTCGCGGCCACCGTCGGCATCGGCTACTTCGCGATCGCCCTGATCGCCCGACTGCCGTACGCGATGATCGTGGTCGGCGTCCTCACGATGGTCGTCGATGCCCGGGGATCCCTCGCCGTCGGAGGCCTCACCTCGGCCATGGTGGGTCTGGGGACGATCGCGACGGGCCCGCTCATCGGGGCGGCCGCAGACCGGTACGGTCAGCGACCCGTCCTCCTGCTCGCGACGCTCGTTCAGAGCGCCGTGCTCATCTCCCTCGTCGCGGTCGCGTACGGCGGCACCGCCGACGGCGTGCTGCTCGCGGTCTCGGCGCTCGCCGGCGCGACCGCGCCGCAGGTCTCACCCATGTCGCGCGCCCGCCTGGTCGGGGCGATCGATCGGATGCGGCTCGAGGCGGGTGCTCGCGGCCGCCTCCAGGAATCGACGATGGGGTACGAGTCGGCCGTCGACGAGACCGTCTTCGTCTTCGGCCCGGTCCTCGTCGGCGTCATCGCCATCGCCGCGACCCCCGCCGCACCCGTCCTCGCCGCAGCCGGACTGACTCTCGTGTTCGTGACCGCATTCGCGTTGCACCCCACGGCGCGCACGGCCGGTCTCGCCGGCCACGTCGCCGAGCGGGAGCCCGCGCGGGCCGTCGCGCGGCCGGGCATCCTCGTCGCCGCGGCGGGTACGTTCGCGACGGGGCTGTTCTTCGGAGCAATGCTCACCTCGCTCACCGCCTTCGCGGAGGAGAGCGGGTTCCCGGAGCAGACCGGCATCCTCTACGGGATCATGGGCATCGGGTCGGCGCTCCTCGCGCTGGGGGTGGGCCTGCTGCCGCGACGATTCGCCCTGCCCTGGCGCTGGATCGGATTCACCACCGTGGTCCTGGCCGGCGCGATCCTCGCCGTGGGCGCGACGGGGGCGGTGTCGATGGGCTGGGCCCTTGCGCTCGCGGGCTGCGGTATCGGTCCGACGCTCGCGACGATCTACGCCCTCGCTGCCGCGCGGTCGCCTCGCGGCCGGGAGGCCACGGTCATGGCGGTGCTGGGCTCAGCCGTCGTCGTCGGTCAGGCGTTGGCGAGCATGGTGGTCGGTGCGCTCGCCGAGTCCGCCGGTGCCGCCGTGGCGTTGTGGGCGCCGGTCGCGGCCGTCGTGCTCCTGCTGACCTTCGGCCTGCTCAACGTCCGGGTCGGTCGACGGGTTCCTCGGGAGGACACCTCGGCCCCCTAGGGTGAGCGGTATGACTGATGCCGGCATCGTCGCCGAGGGGGTGCGACGGTCCTTCGGGGACGTCCACGCTGTCCGCGGCGTCACCTTCCGCGCGCCCGAGGGTGCGGTCACGGGTCTCGTGGGGCCCAACGGCGCAGGCAAGACGACGCTGCTGCTGATGCTCGCCTCTCTCCTGGCGCCCGACGCCGGCACCATCCGGATCGCCGGGATCGACCCCGTGGTCGACCCCGGCGCGGCGCGCGCCAAGCTGGGGTGGATGCCCGACAGTCTCGGAGCGTGGCCGTCGCTGTCGGCCCGCGAGACGATCACGGTCACCGGCCGGCTCTCCGGTCTCGACCGGGCAGCCGCCGCCACGCGGGCATCGGAACTGCTCACCACGGTCGGTCTCGAGACTCTCGGCGACGCCCCCGCGAGGGTGCTCTCACGCGGGCAGAAGCAACGGCTCGGGCTCGCCCGAGCCCTGGTGCACGACCCCTCGGTGCTCCTGCTCGACGAGCCGGCCTCCGGTCTCGACCCGCAGGCCCGCATCGACCTGCGTCTGCTCCTGCGCTCGCTCGCCTCCGAAGGCCGCACCGTGCTCGTCTCGAGTCACATCCTCTCGGAGCTGGAGGAGGTGGTCGACGACGCCGTCTTCATGATGCGGGGCGAGACGGTCAGCTCCGAACGTGTCGCCGCGGCCGCCGGTCGCGCCAGGACGTGGCGCGTACGCCTCGCGGATCGGGATGCGACCTCCGCTGCGCTGCCCGTCGCACAGGCCCTCGGGCTCGACGTCGCGACACTCCCGATAGACCGACGCGACCTCCTCGTGAGCTTCGCCGGCGATGCGGCGGCGGCCGAGGGGCTCGCAGCGCTCGTGTCCGCCGGCCTTCCGGTCGCGGAGTTCTCGGCGGCCAGCGGCATCCTGGAACACACCTTCCTCGACCTCGAAGGAGGTGCGCGGTGAGCCTCTCGCGCTTGTGGACCATCGCCCGCCTCGACCTGACCCAGCGGGTACGGACGATCTCCTGGTACGTCCTCCTCGGCGTCTTCGCGCTCCTCCTGGTCGGGACGACGGCGCTCGCCTTCCTCTCGTTCTCGGGTCAGGAGGATTCCGGCCCGGGCGTCTACTCGGTCGTCGTCTTCGTGACACTCCTCCTGGTCGTCCTCGTGTCACCGACCCTCAGCGGCAACTCCATCAACGGTGATCGGGATGCCGCGACCCTCGCCCCGTTGCAGGTCACCCAGGCGACGACCCGGGAGATCGTCCTCGGCAAGTTCCTCGCCGCATGGCTCACGGGACTCGCCTTCGCGGTCGTGGCCGTCCCCTTCCTCGTCATCGCGACCTTCGGCGGCGGCATCAACCCCCTCGCCGTCCTCGTCTCCGCCGCCGTACTCGTCGTGGAGGCGGGGGTCGTGGCGGCCCTCGGCACCGCGTTCAGCGGCATCCTCGCCCGGCCGCTCTTCTCCGTCGCGACGACCTATCTCGTGGTTGCTGCGCTGACGATCGGGACCCTCATCGCCTTCGGACTGCTCGGGTCCAGCGTCCGAACGGAGCGGGAGGACCGTTACCAGTCGGCTCAGTACGACGAGACCGGAGCGCCTCTCTGCGAGGACGGGTCCTCGACCTGCGCGAACGACCCCGAGGAGTGGGTCTGCGGCGATTGGGAGTCCACCTTCTCCGAGCAGCCGCGCTTCGACTACTTCTGGTGGATCCTGGCGGCGAACCCCTTCGTCATCCTCGCCGACGCGACGCCGACGACCTTCGATCGCTATGGAAACCCGGACGACCTCTTCGGGTGGACGAAGTACTCGGTCCGCCAGGCGCAGATGACCCCCGAGCCCGTCAGCTCCTACAGTGACTGCGTCGTGCAGGACGACACCCCGAATCCCGAGGAGATCATCGCATCGACCGTGCCGAGCTGGTTCGTGGGGCTCGGTGTTCAAGTTCTCGCCGCAGGCCTCCTGCTGTGGTGGGGCGGCGTCCGGACCCGTACACCGGCCCGCCGGCTTCCCGCGGGAACCCGGGTCGCCTGAGCCGCCGCAGGTGAGGATCCTCTCATCTGCGCATCTTCCTCTTGGGGAACCGTCAGGGGGTGCATAGCCTCCTATCAGCCTCGGCTGCGGCATCCGATCGGGTTCCGCCCAAGCCAGCCGAGCGCTCTTCCCAGAAGGAAAGGCGGTCCCCCTTGCACCGACGCATCCTGGCGGTTGCGGGCGTCCTCGCGCTCTCGCTGCCCACGACCGCGGCTCTCGCCGCCACGCCGGACGGCGACCCTGCTGCGCGATTCGAGCGCAGCACGTCGACCGGCGCTCTCGACAGCGCCATCTCGGCGGCGTCGATCGACCCCGACCGGCAGGTCTCGGTCGTCATCGAGATGGAGGGCGACCCCGTCGCCGTCGTCGAGGCCGAGGAAGGACGTTCGCTCAGCAAGTCCGAACGAACCGGGGTCAAGAAGGACCTGAAGGCGGCACAGGACGCGATCCGCGGCGGCATCACCCAGCGCGGCGGAAAGATCCGCGCGCAGATGCAGTCCGCCTACAACGGCATCCAGGCCACGGTGCCGGCCGGGCAGCTCGACGACGTCGCGGCCCTCCCGGGCGTCGTCGCAGTCCACCCCGTGGTGACCCACGAGCTCGACAACGCCGTCTCGGTGCCCTTCCTCGGCGTGCCGTCGGTGTGGCAGAGCACCGGGTACACCGGCGAGAACGTCAAGGTCGCGATCATCGACACGGGTATCGACTACACCCACGCCGGCTTCGGCGGCCCCGGAACGGTCGAGGCCTACGAGAAGGCGGCGGCGACATCCGCTCAGCCCGCCGACCCGAAGCTCTTCGGGCCGAACGCTCCGCGCGTCAAGGGCGGCATCGACCTCGTCGGTGACGCGTACGACGCGGGCGGCACCGGCGATGCGCTGATCCCGAAGCCCGATGCGAACCCCCTCGACTGCGAGGGTCACGGATCCCACGTCGCCGGTACGACCGGCGGGTCGGGTGTGACCGCGGACGGCAAGACGTACACCGGGCCGTACGACGAGACGACGCCGTCCGCCGACTTCCGCGTCGGACCGGGTGTCGCCCCGGAGGCGGACCTGTACGCCGTGCGCGTGTTCGGCTGCGACGGCTCGACGGACGTGACCATCCAGGCCATCGACTGGGCCGTGGACAACGGCATGGACGTCATCAACATGTCGCTCGGCTCCTCGTTCGGTCGCGGTGACGACCCGAGCGCCGTCGCCGCGGCCAACGCCGTCGGCGCGGGCGTCGTCGTCGTGGCGTCGGCCGGCAACTCCGGGCCGAGCCCCTACCTGACCGGCTCGCCGGGCAGCGGTGACGGGGTGATCGCGGTCTCGGCCGTCGACAGCACCGCGTCCTTCCCCGGCGCCAACCTCACGGTCGGGGGCAAGAAGGTCGAAGCGATCAACGCCAACGGCGCCGCCCTCGACGACGTCGGCGAGCTGACCGCCGTACGGCTGACCGACGACCCCGCCACGACCGCCAACGAGGCGCTTGGATGCGCGGCATCCGACTACACCCGCGTCGGCATCACCGAGGGCGGCGGGCAGATCGCCGTCGTCCAGCGCGGCACGTGCGCGCGGGCGGCGAAGCCGATCTTCGGCCAGCAGGCCGGCGCCGCGGCGGTCGTCATGGTGAACTCCACGAACGACCTGCCCCCGTACGAGGGCGTCATCACGGAGAACCCCGATGACGGCACGCCGTTCGAGGTGACCATCCCGTTCTTCGGGGTCCGCCTCTCGGACGACGCAGCCTTCACGAACGGCGCGACCGTCACCGTGCAGGCAGCCGAGATCGCCAACCCCGCGTTCCGCGATTACGCCTCGTTCAGCTCGTCGGGTCCGCGCAGCGGCGACAGCTCGATCAGCCCCGACGTCGCGGCGCCGGGCGTGTCCATCTCGTCGGTCGCGGTCGGTACCGGCAGTGACTCGTCGGTGCTCTCGGGAACCTCGATGGCCGCTCCGCACGTCGCCGGCGTGGCCGCGCTGACCGTGCAGGCGCACCCCACCTGGGACACCGAGAGGATCGCCGCGGCGATCGTGTCCACCGCCGATCCGGACGGTCTCGCCGACGTCGACCCGACCCGTGGCGGTGTGGGACTCGTCGACACCGCACAGGCGGTGAACACGACGGTGACCGCCACCGGCGACAGCTTCCGCACCGACAGCGGTCGCGTGCGTGAAGCGGCGCTGAGCTTCGGATTCGACGAGTCGACGAAATCCCTCGGCGGCAAGAAGAAGGTCACGGTCCGCAACGACGGCAAGAAGAGCGTCACCTTCACGGTTTCCACGCAGGCGTCGTCGCAGTCGCTGAAGGCGAAGGTGACGACGGACACGAAGAAGGTGACGGTCCGCCCGGGTCGCACCGCGAGTGTCTGGGTCTCGGTCTCGGCTCCCGCGTCGTCGGTACCGGGTTCGCTCAGCGCGGACGACCAGTTCTCGTTCTCCGAGATCTCGGGTGATGTCGTCTTCACCGCGCCCGGGTCGACGCTGCGGGTGCCGTACCTGCTCGTCCCGCGCTCCAACAGCGACGTCACTGCGAAGGGCAAGCTCACCACGCGTGGCCGTGTCGTCGACGCCGAGCACACGCTGGAGCTGCGCAACCGGAAGGGCGCTCTGGACGCCGCGGCCGATGTGTACACCTGGGGGCTGACGGACAAGAAGGATGCCCCCAAGGCCATCGCCGACACCGGGTACGACCTGCGTGCTGCGGGTGTGCAGTCGTTCGCGACCGCGAATGGCGGCAAGCTGGCGGTCTTCGCCGTCAACACGCACTCCCGGTGGTCCAACGCCGCCAGCAACGAGTTCGACGTCGTCATCGACTCGAACCGTGACGGCACGCCGGACTGGGTGGTGTTCTCGTATGACTCCGGCGCCATCAGGACCGGCTCGGTCGACGGTGTCGCCGAGGTGTTCGTGCAGAACGTGAAGACCGGCGCGCTCGCGCCGAGCGGGTACCTCGCGCAGGCTCCCACCGACAGCAGCACCATCCTGCTGCCGGTGAACCTCGCCGATCTGAAGATCACCGGGCCGTTCGACTACACGGTGCAGTCGTTCAGCCTCACGACCGACGGCAGCGACGCGTTCACGGGGACGGCGACGTACAACCCGAACGATCCTGCGATCACCAACGGGCAGTACGAGATCGTGCCCAAGGGCGGTGACGCCTCCGTGACCGTCCGGACCGATGCCTCCGCGTACGCATCTCAGGAGCCGCTGGGTGCGATGGTGGTGGTCGTCGACAACGAGTCGGGCGCCGACGAGGCGCTGCTCGTCCCTGTGAAGTAGAACGAGTCAGGGAAGTAAAACCGGGGAATGAGAACCGGTCAGGCGAAGGGGCGGTGCGTCAGCGGACGCGCCGCCCCCTCGGCATCCGCCGTCAGCGTTCGCAGAGGCGGGGTTCGTCGCCCGTCCCGAAGCGGTAATCGAAGGTTCGGCCGTCAGCCCGGACGATGACGCGGTAGCCGTCGACGACCGCCTGCGTGTAGGACATGCCCGGTGCGGGACAGCCCAAGGATCCGTCGGAGAACTCGACCCGCTCCGACGACACGAGGGTCGGGTCCCCGTCGACGCCGCGACCGGTCAGATCGGCCATGATCGCCGCCCACTTCGCGGGTGGGAGCTCGGCGGGAGAACCGGTCGGGCCGAGTGGTGCGGGACTCGCCGTCCGGAAGGGGGGACGAAGGGACGATGTGCTGTCTCCCGGGGACGCGGGCATGGACGTTCCTTCCGTCGCGCAGGCTGTGAGCGTGAGCGCCGCGAGCAGTGTCGCAGCGACGAGAACGGGGCGTGGTGCGCGCATGAGGCCTCCCGCCCGCGACGTTACGCCGATCGAGGGCCCCGGGGGAGGCCCGGACGCATAGCCTGAAGCCATGAGCGTCACCCCTGGCCGCACCGCCCTGGAGGTCGCCGACTGGCGCCGCCGGGTCTTCGCCCTCTACGCCGCTGTTCGTGCCGACGAGGATCCTCGGCATGCCCATGCGCAGTGGCGAGCGGCGCGCGACGACCTCTTCGCGCGGCATGCCGCCAGTCCGTTGCTGCCCGAGGATCGCGACGCCTTCGCGGGGTTGCCCGTCGCGCCGTACGACCCGGACTGGCGCTTCGAGGTGCCGCTCCGAGAGGCCGAGCCGGGCGGCTTCGAATTCCCGACGGGAACGGACGGCGTCGTTCCCTTCGAGCGCATCGCGGTCGTCGACCTGCCGGATGTCGGCACCCTCGACGTCTGGCGGCTCACGACCTACGGCGGGGGAGTCTTCATCCCGCTCCGTGACGCGCTCGCCGGCTCGCCCGGGGGGACCTACGGGGGCGGTCGCTATCTGATCGACACGATCAAGGGCGCCGATCTCGGGACGGATGCCGCGGCAGGCACGATCGTGCTCGATCTCAACTTCGCCTACAACCCGTCGTGCGCGTACGACCCCGCGTGGGCATGCCCGCTCGCGCAGCCGGGGAATGTGCTCGCCGTCGAGGTCCCCGTCGGCGAGCGTTACACGGGTGGGTGACTGCGCTCGTCCGCAGCAAACGCCGGTGAGGTTCTCCGATACGTTGGGGGAGCCGGCTGCACGCCGCCCCGCCCCCTCCCATGGAAGAACCGGTGACGCCGATGACCGCCTCTGAACTCGCCACCGCATCCATTCGAGGCGCAGTCACCGTGAGCGATGTCGGCTTCGGCGCGGCTCAGCTGGGCAATCTCAACCGCACGACGACGGACGAGGAGTCGACCTCCGCGGTCCGTGCCGCGTTGGCGGCAGGGGTGTCGTATTTCGACACCGCCCCGCACTACGGGCTCGGGCTCTCCGAACGGCGACTGGGACGAGCACTGACGGGCGTCACGCGGGACGACATCGTGCTGTCGACGAAGGTCGGTCGCCTGCTCGTCGACAGCCCTGAGACGGCGGGTCGTCAGGATGACCAGGGCTTCATCGTGCCGGCATCCGTTCGCCGCGAGTGGGACTTCTCGGCCGACGGCGTGAAGCGTTCCATCGAGGAAAGCCTCAACCGTCTGGGCACCGACCGTATCGACATCGTCTATCTGCACGATCCCGACGATCACGAGGACCAGGCCATCCGCGAGGCGCTCCCCGCCCTCATCGACCTGCGCGAGCAGGGCGTGGTGCGCGCGATCGGCGCGGGGATGAACCAGTCGGCCATGCCGGCCCGCTTCATCGACGCGCACGACCTCGACGTCGTGATGCTCGCGGGTCGTCTGACCCTGTTGGATCAGACGGGACTGGTCGACCTGCTCCCGGTCGCGCTCGAACGCGGCGTCGCCATCGTGGCCGCGGGCGTCTACAACTCCGGGCTCCTCAGCTCGTCGGAGATCCGGGCCGACGCCCACTTCGACTACGCGCCGGCGTCGGCGGGCATCCTCGCCCGCGCGCAGCGACTCGCTGAGATCTGCCGTGGCCGCGGCGTCGACCTGCCCGCTGCCGCGGTCCAGTATCCCCTGCGGCATCCCGCTGTCGTCTCCGCCGTCATCGGCATGCGCAGCGTCGCCCACGTGGACAGCAGCATCGAACGGCGGACGGCGGAGATCCCGGACGACTTCTGGGCAGAGCTCGACGCGGAGGGCATCGCTCCGGACCTCGTCCGGGCAGGCTGATTCATCGAGCGTCTCGACGCGACGGCGGGAGTCGAACCCGCTGCACATCCGGTATGACCCGGTGCCCGGGACCACCCGGACCGCCGCGATGCGCCCACGCTAACCCGGAGTTCCGACCTTCCGTCGACCGATGACCCGGGATGACGACCTGTGTCATCCTGTGACGCGCTCAGCCCTTGGCGGTCTTGTCCTTTCCGCTCTTGGCCGAGTTGCCGTTGCTGTTGCCCTTGCCGGACTTCTTCTTCTCGCCGGAGACGGCGGAGTTGTCGGGGGCATGCCCCTTGGCGTTCTGATTCGCGTTCGATCGGGCCTTCTGACCGGGGTCGTCATCGCTCGCGGACGTGTCGCCTGCGCTGTCGTCGGATGCGGGTGCCGCGGGTTCCGCGGGTTCCGCGGGTTCCGCTGGAGCATCGACATCGACAGAGGTGTCCGCGTCAGACGTGCCCTCTGCCGGCTGATCGACCGTCACGACGGCAGGGGCGGTGTCCTCATCGGCGACGAGGTCCGCGGGAGCGGGCGTCGTGGGGCCGGTCAACGTCTCCGCCGGCGCCGGGCCGGTGCCGGGTGCGCCGCCGGCCCACAGCGCGCCCACGAGGATGAGGCCGGCGGCGACCACGCTCGCCGCGCCGGTCAGGATCCACACCCGCGCGCGCCGCAGGCGCCGCCCCGAGCGCAACCCCCTGCGCGACCGGACGAGATCATGCTGCCGGACCGTCATGTCGGTGTCGGTGTCGGCGTCAGGGACGGATGAGATCGGCTCGATCGGGGCAGCGGCGGGGACGTCGAGCGCCTGCGTCTCCTGATCGAGGGTTGCGGCGGCGGGCCGTTCGGGACGGACGATGTCGCGCGGGAGCGACCGCGCGCGTGCTGCCACCTCCGCCGCGGTGGGGCGATCAGCGGGGTCGCGCGCGATCATCGACGAGAGGAGCTCCGACCAATCGGGACCGAGCCACGCCGGGATCTCGGGCGTCTCCACGAGCCGGGCCATGACGCGACCGATTCCCGACGCCTCAGGGAAGGCGCGCTCGCCCGTGATCGTCTCGAGCAGCAGCAGACCGAGCGCGTAGACATCCGCGGCAGGCCCCGCGGGCTCGCCTCGCACCTGCTCGGGAGCGAGGTAGGCGGCCGTACCGATGACCGTGCCCGGGCTCGTGTGCCTCGTGCTGTCGGCCAGGTAGGCGACGCCGAAGTCCGCGAGCTTGGGCCAGTACCGGCGTCCCGGCGTCGTGGCGGCGGCCAGAAGCACGTTCGACGGTTTCACGTCGCGGTGGACGATACCGGCGCGGTGGACGGTGTCGAGTCCCGCAGCGAGTTCGATCGCGATGCCGGCCGTCTCGGCGGCATCCAATGGTCCGTCGTACAGCGCAACGGCCAGGGACTGCCCCTCGACGAACTCCATGACGAGGTACTCCGGCTGGCCCGGCACGATCTTCGCGTCGAACAGCGTCACGAGCGACGGGTGATTCAGGGAGGCCAGCAGCGACATCTCCGTGCGCGCGCGGGGCGGGATGGCGGGGTGCTCCGCTTCGGTACGCATGATCTTGATCGCCACCGTGCGTCCCAGGATGACGTCGTCCGCACGGTAGACCCGCGCCATGCCGCCCTGACCGACGCACGCACCGAGAACGTAACGCCCGTCGAGCATGCCCGTGGTGACCGGTTCGACGGGCGGTTCGGTCACGGCCACTCCTGCGGGATGCTTCGGGCTGCGGCGGGCCCGTCGGGATGTCGCCTGCGGTGCGACAGTCCGACCGTAAGACCTCGAACGAATCAGGTCTGGCGGCTTGACTCCGGTGCTGATTGGTGCATGCGGCGCGCTGAGCGATTACGACCACGCCGCCCCGAGCGCAAGGGGTGCGTTCGGTCAGCGTGGGCGCGGTTACGGTGCCGCCATGCCATCCTTCGCGCCGCTGCGCCCCGCGGCCCAGGCCTCGCCCCGTCTCCGCCGTGCGAGCGGGGACGTCTCCAGGGCACGACGGCTGATCCGCGCGTCCCGCCGTCGGCGCGGCGGCCGGGTGGCTCGTGAGTGTGCACCCGACCGTGGCCGAAGACGCGGTGGCCTGGATCTCGGTCTCGACGGCCGGGCCGGCATCTCGTCGGATCTGCGTAAGGTGCAGTCGTCGTCTCGGCTCGTGCTGACGGCGAGGGCGTCCGAGCGGCGTCTCTCGTGAGTTTCCGGACGGCACATGCCTCGACGGTGCTCGTGGTCGCCTTGTGGGCCGCCCTCGTCGTCCCGCTCATCACCTGGGCCGCTGCGCTCGGATCACCGCTCGCGGTCGCGTTCGCCGCGGCGAACGCGCTCACGTGGGTTGCGGGCGGGAGGGCGCTTGCGCTGTGGTTGCGCGCCTCGGCGCCGCAGCGGGTTGCGCCGGTCGGACACGGCGCGCAGCCCCACCGCATCGCGCTACTGGTCTGCGTCTGCGACGACCTGGACACCTCGGCAGTGGTCCACAGCGCCCAGCAGGACATCCCGGTCGATGTCGTGCTGCTCGACGACTCCCGCGACCCGGATAGGGCGGCTCGGGTCGACGCGCTGGCAGCTGCGCGAGGGTGGGTCGTCCTCCGGCGGGCCGAACGATCCGGCTTCAAGGCGGGCAACCTGAACGCGGGGATCGCGGCGTTGCGCGGACGCTACGACGCGTACCTCATCTGCGACAGCGACGTCGTCCTGGAGGCGAGTGTTGCGCGGGTGTGCAGCGCGGCGTTGGCGGACCCGGCAGTGGCCGTCGCGCAGGCCTCGCCGGCGGCATCCCCCGGAAGCAGTCCATTCGCCCGCTATTTCGGTCCGCTGCTCGCCACGCATCTCGGCGTCACACGTCGCGGACGCGGTGCGCACGGGGTGACCGCTTTCCTCGGCCGCGGTGCGCTCGTACGAGCCGCCGCGATCGCCGACGTGGGCGGCTTCCCCGAGGCTGTCGCTGAGGATCTTGCGATGACCGTCCAGCTTCGTCGTCGGGGCTGGCGCATCGTCGACGCCGATGTCGCCTTCGCGGAGGACTACCCGATCGACTATGCGGCGTTCCGTGTGCAGCTGCGGAAGACGGCCGAAGGTGCCGTCGAGTTCCTGCGGCATCCCGAACGGATGCGAGGGCTTCGACTGCGGGAGGCCATCGACCTGTCACTCGAGACAGCGCTCGTTCCGGTGACCGCGCTGGCCGGCGCGGTGATACTGCTCACCGGTGCGGCTCTCGTCGGGCTCGACACGCCTCCGCCGGTGTGGGGGATCTTCGTTTCCGCCGTCGCCGCCGCGATGCCTCTGCTGCCCGAGGCGCTGCGTCGCGCGCGCACCCAGCGCATCGCGGCCGGAGCGGTCTTCGGTCTCGCCGCCGGTCTGCTCTACGCCTCGACGACGTTCGTCGTGCTCGCCGCCGTGATCCGGACGGGCCTCGGACGGCGGGCGACCTTCTGGGTGACGCCCAAAACACCGTCGCGCCGAGGAGTGAGCACGGTCCTGCGAGATGAGCTCGTGCTCGTCCCGCTTCTGGTCATGGGCGCCGTAGCTGCCTCCGGTTCGGCCCTGTCGGCGGCGGGGCCGGTCATGCCCGCGGTCGTGGCCGCGGTGTTCGCTTCGGGGATGATGAGCGGCCGGGTGCGCGCCCGCATCGAGGCGCCCCTCGCTCCGCGCCGTCGCCGAGGGCGGGGCGACGCGCGGCGGCGCAGCACCGACGCCGCAGCCACCATCGGTCCTCCGCGGACGCTCACGCGATAGACGGATACGACGACGCGCACGCGGGCGCAAGGGGGGCATCGCAGCGGCGCCCGCGCGGTTACGGTGCCCGCATGCCCTTGTCCCTCCCTCGTCGGACCGCGGCCCAGATCGCGCTCCGCGTGCGTCGCGCCGGCGGTGACGTCTTCACGGCGCGACGGCTGATCCTGGCGCTCAAGACTGCCGTCGCGGCGGCGGTCGCCTGGTTCTTCGCGCCGCTCGTCCCGTTCGCCGACGCGGACTACTCCTATTACGCGCCCCTCGGCGTCCTCGTCAGCATGTATCCGACCGTCGCCGACTCGGCGCGAGCCGGCATCCAGTCGCTCATCGGTCTGGCGTGCGGCATCGCGGTGGGCTTCGGCGGTCTTGCGATCGTGGCCTCGGGGGCGCCGGGAATCGTCGCCGTCGGGGTTGTGGTGCTCGCCGGTGTGGCGGTCGGCGGTATCCGCGCCCTCGGGATGGGGCGCGACTGGGTCGCTTTGGCGGGGCTGTTCGTGCTGCTGCTGAGCAAGAACGACCCCGACGGGTTCTCGTCGTCCTATCTGGCGACGATGGCGTTCGGCGTCCTGGTGGGTGTCGTCGCGAACTACGTCCTCGTGCCGCCGCTGTACCTCCAATCCGCGCGGGACCGGCTGTCGGAGCTCCGGGCCGCGGTGGTCACGGCCCTCGATCGGGCGGCGGATGCGGTGGCGAAGGGTGAGCCCGACAGAGGCGCCCTGGTCGAGGACGGCGAGGCGCTCGCCGAACTGTCCATAGCGGTGTCCGCCGATGTCGACGAGGCGTCGCGTTCCGAGCGGGCGAACATCCGCGCGCGTGGCGTCGGCGGCGTGCACGACGAGAACGCCCATCGATGGTGGGGACTCGAACGAGCGACGTATCTCGCCCGCGACATGCTCGACGTCCTCGGGCAGCAGGACTGCCTCGACGAGCGGCACGGCGACCCGGAGCTGCTCGCCGCGGCGATGAGGTCCGTCGCCGAGCAGCTCGCGACACCCCCGGGCGATCCCGAGACCACGGCGAGGACGGATGCCGCTTGGCGCGCCATCGATGAGTACGCGGCGTCTCTTCCCGCAGCGGACGAGGCCGCCGACGAGCACGATCAGCCGGGATTGTGGCTCGCGGCCACGCTCGGACGCATGACCGACGTCTCGCGGCGGGTCTCGGCCGCGCTGGTCTGAGCGAGGTTGCGATGCACAGGGGACTCATATGAGAGTGGGGGCATGACCATGGTGGAGGGGGACGCGGCCGCGCGCGAGGCGGCGCGACAGCGTGCGCTCGAGGAACTCGACATCCTCGACCAGCCGACGGACGAGCGGGTCGATCGGGTGACCAGGCTCGCCCGCGAGGTGTTCGGTGTGCCGATGGTCAGTGTCACCCTCCTGGACGACGACCGGCAGTGGCGCCTGTCGGAGCAGGGCTTCGGCGGCGAGCGCGAGGCGCCCCGAGAGGGGTCCTTCTGCGGTGCGACCGTCGAGCGCGGATCGCTGCTCGTCGTCGAGGATGCGGCATCCGACGAGTCCTTCCGGACCAACCCGTTCGTCGTCGGTGATCCCCACCTGCGCTTCTACGCAGGGCAGCCGCTGGAAGCCCCGGGCGGCGAGCACATCGGAACTCTGTGCATCCTCGACACGAAGCCGCGCACACTCACTGAGCCGCAACGCGAGCTGCTGCGCGAGATGGCGCTGTGGGTGCAGTCCGAGATCGCGCGGGAGCACGAGTTCGATCGGGCGGGTGAGGTCCAGCGCGCACTCCTGCCCAAGCGGACCCCCGAGCTGGCAGGATTCACCCTCGCGGCTGACGCCGTCGCGTCGGGCTCGGTGATGGGCGACCTCTACGACTGGTACCTGCACCAGGGCCGTCTGCGCCTCACGCTGGCCGACGTGATGGGCAAGGGGATCGGTGCCGGCCTGATCGCCGCGGGTGTGCGCGCGTCCTTGCGCACGGCGCGCGACCGGCCGCTCGTCAGTGCGGTCGAAGACCTCGACCGCCAGGTCTCGGAGGACCTCGCGGACCTCCACATGTTCGTGACCGCGGTGGTGGCCGACGTCGACGGTGAGACCGGTGACGTCGAGCTCGTCGACGCCGGGCACTCGCTGTCGTTCGTCGTCCGCGCCGACGACACGTGGGAGCCGGTGCGGTCGACGGGGCTGCCGCTGGGTATGGGCATCGATGACTCCCGCGCGTCCGCTCGGCTGCGGCTGGAGCCAGGGGATGCGCTGCTGTGCTGCAGCGACGGCGTCCTCGACATCCTCGACGTCGACGACCCCTTCGGTCAGGTGCTGCGCGCCCTCCGTGAGCGCGGTCCGGCGGGCGCCGTTGCGGAGGGGATCGCCCTGGCTCGGGAGCGGAAAGCGCCGGACGATGTGACCCTGATGGTCGTACGGAGGGATGCGTGAGCGGACGCTTCCTCGCCATCCGCATCCTGGCGCTGCTCTCGGTCCTGCTCGGACTCAACTACGTCGTCTGGCGGTGGCTGGCCTCCGTCAACTGGGACGCGTGGTGGATCGCCGTGCCACTGGTCGTCGCGGAGACCTACAGTCTCGTCGACACGGTTCTGTTCGCCGCGACCATGTGGCGGGCGAAGGAGCGCCCGCGACCCAGCTCGCCGCCGCAGGGGACGGTCGACGTCTTCATCACGACCTACAACGAGCCGATAGAGATGGTGATGGCCACGGCCCTCGCCGCGAAGCGCATCACCTACCCGCACCACACCTGGATCCTCGACGACGGCGCGCGCGACGAGCTTGCTCGCGCCGCGGAGGCGGCCGGCATCGGGTACCTCACCCGATCGGCGGACTGGGCGGACAAGCCCCGGCACGCGAAGGCCGGCAACCTGAACAATGCCCTCCTGCAGACCGACGGCGAGTTCCTCCTCATCCTCGATGCGGACCAGGTCCCGGATCCGCTCATCCTCGGCAACACCCTCGGATATTTCGCCGACGATCCGCAGGTCGCCCTCGTGCAGACCCCGCAGTGGTTCGTCAACGTCGGCGAGGCCGACCCGCTCGGAAGTCAGGCGCCCCTGTTCTACGGGCCCATCCAGCAGGGGAAGGACGGCTGGAACGCGGCCTTCTTCTGCGGTTCCAACGCGATCCTCCGACGCGATGCGCTCATGCAGCTCGGCATCGTCGGCTACGTGCGTGACCTCGAGGACTCGGTCTCGACGGCGCTGAAGACCTCCCAGCGGATGCTGCGACGCGCCGCATCCGATCGGTCGCTCACCCCCGACGTCGCCGCCGAGGTCGGCCGCCTGGGCGAGGCGGTGCAGCGGGCGCGCGCCGAGCTCGCGCTCGGTGCTCCCATCGCGGAGATCACCGCGGCGGTGCACGGGGAGATACAGGAGGCATCCGGTCGCCTCGTCGAGACGGATCTCGCCGGCATCCGGGCCGATGTCGCAGAACTGGCCTCCCTCGCCGTGCAGCGCGACGCCGAGCTCGACGCGTTCGTCGTGGACGACCGTGCCCTCGAGTCGCTGTCGGTGCGGGAGCTCTCTCCGCTCGCGACGATCGCCGCCGTCGACGCGCTCGTCGAAGCGGTCCGGGTGGACCGGCCGGGCGAGGCGCAACCCATCCAGCCGCTCGCGACGATCTCGGTCACGGAGGACATGGCCACGGCGATGCAGCTTCACGCGCTGGGGTGGAAGAGCGTCTACCACCACGAGATCCTCGCGCACGGCCTCGCACCCGAGGATCTGCGCACGATGCTGAAGCAGCGACTGCGGTGGGCGCAGGGCACGATGCAGGTCCTGCTGCGCGACAACCCCCTGCGCAAGAAAGGCCTCTCGGTCGGCCAGAGGCTCATGTACTTCGGCACGATGTGGAGCTACCTGAGCGGGTTCGCCGCGGTCATCTACCTCGCCGCGCCCATCATCTACCTGCTGCTGGGGGTCCTGCCCGTGACGGCATGGTCCGTCGACTTCTTCGCGCGCTTCCTGCCCTACTTCATCGTCAACCAGATCCTCTTCGTGGTGGTCGCCAAGGGGATCAGGACGTGGCGCGGTCAGCAGTACTCGCTCGCGCTGTTCCCCGTGTGGATCGCGGCATGCGTCACGGCGTTCGCCAATGTCGTCCTCGGCAAATCGCTCGACTTCGTCGTCACGCGCAAAGACGGGCGCGCCGCGGGCGGACCTCCCTGGCGCCAGATCTGGCCGCAGCTGACGGCCATGGTGCTGCTCGCCATCGCCGTCGTGGTCGGGATCGGCCGCGTCATCGTCGGCACCGCGGACGGCACCGGCACCCTCGTCAACACACTCTGGGTCGGGTACGACCTCGTCGTGCTCAGCGTCATCATCCAGGCCGCGCGCTATCGGGGGTTCCAGGAGCACGACCCGCCCCTCGCCGCATCCACCCCATCCGCCGATCAGAAGGAGCCCCCGTGGACCTCACCGTGACACCTGCGACCGGATACGCGGTCGTCGCCGTCGCCGGACGACTCACCGCCCCGGGCGTCGCGCGCTTCCGCGCCGCCGTGGATGACGCGATCGCCGCCGCCGGCGCGCGCGTCGTCGTCGACCTCTCCGGCACCGCGTTCATCGACTCGTCGGGGATCGGCGCGCTGATCGGCGGGTTGAAGGCGGCGCGGCTCGCGGACGGGGACCTGCGCATCGCGGCGGTCCCCGAGGCGGTCGCGCGCGTCCTGACCCTCACGAATCTCGACCGCGTCCTGCGGGCGTACCCGGACGCGGAGGCCGCGTTCGATGGGCGCTGAGACGGTCGTCCGCGAGGTGTCCGGGCCCGCCGACCTGTCGCTCGTCGATGCCGTGCACGAGGCGCTCGACGACATGTGGGAAGCGGTGCCCGACGTCTCGGACGAGGATCGGATGCTGTTCGCTCTCGCCGTCAGCGAGATCGCCACGAACGTCGTCGAGCACGCGACCGGCGAGCAGGAGGCGACCGTCTCGATCCGGCTCTCCGTTGCTGCGGACGAACTCGTCGCCGTCATGTCCGACGACGCCGACCCCGCGCTGATCCGGCTCGACCGGGTGAGCATGCCGGACGCGGACGCCGAGTCCGGACGGGGGCTGGCGCTCGCGCTCGCCGCGCTCGACGAGCTGCGCCACGAGGCCGACGACGGCAACGTCTGGGTCCTCCGGCGGGAGAGGCGCTCGCCCGGCGCCGACTGAGCGGGATGGATGTCCGTGGGCGAACGTAGACTCGAAGGGACATGAGCGACTCCATCAAGCCCGTGATCGTCGGCGCCGGAGCGTCCCGTCCCGCCGGCGATTCCCGTCCCGACGAAGACCTGCTGGCGGGTCTCAACCCGCCGCAGCGCGAGGCCGTCACCCATCGGGGCTCCGCCCTGCTGATCATCGCCGGCGCGGGTTCGGGCAAGACGAGTGTGCTCACCCGGCGCATCGCCTCGCTGCTGCGTACCCGTGAGGCGTACCCGAGTCAGATCCTCGCCATCACCTTCACGAACAAGGCTGCGGGCGAGATGCGCGAGCGGGTGCGGCAGCTCGTCGGAGAGAGCGCGCAGGGCATGTGGATCTCGACCTTCCACTCGGCCTGCGTGCGCATCCTGCGGCGCGAGGCCGACCAGTTCGGCTTCACCAAGAGCTTCACGATCTATGACTCCGGCGACTCGCGGGCTCTCATCAAGCGCCTCGTCAAGGAGCACGAGGGCGACTCGTTCGGGTTCACCCCGGCCGCCGTCCAGGGGCGCATCTCGAAGCTCAAGAACGAACTGGCGGATGCCGAGTCCTACGCCCGCCAGGCGAACATGAGCGATCCCGCCGAACGGGTCTTCGTCGACATCTTCGCCGACTACCAGCGGTCGCTGCAGCGGGCGAACGCGTTCGACTTCGACGACCTCATCGCGCAGACCGTCTACCTGTTCCGTGCGTTCCCGCACGTCGCCGACGTCTATCGCAAGCGGTTCCGCCACATCCTGGTGGACGAGTACCAGGACACCAACCACGCCCAGTACGCGCTCATCCACGAGCTGACCCGGCCCGTCGTCGGCAAGGCCGGTGACGCGTTCTCCAGCGGCGGCATGATGATCTTCGAGCCCGACGAGGCGCCCGAGATCGAGGGTGCATCGCTCACCGTCGTCGGCGACTCCGACCAGTCGATCTACGCCTTCCGCGGCGCAGACATCCGCAACATCAGCGAGTTCGAGCGCGACTTCCCGGGCGCGAAGGTCGTGCTGCTCGAGCAGAACTACCGGTCGACGCAGAACATCCTGTCGGCGGCCAACGCGGTCATCGGCCACAACTTCGACCGCAAGGACAAGAAGCTGTGGACCGACGTCGGCGACGGCGATCCCATCGTCGGCTTCACCGGGTACTCGCAGCACGACGAGGCGCAGTTCGTCGCGGACGAGATCGAGGCCCTCCACCGCAAGGGCGTCGACTACGCGCAGATGGCGGTCTTCTACCGCACCAACTCGCAGTCCCGTGCGCTCGAGGAGATCTTCATCCGCTCGGCCGTGCCCTACAAGATCATGGGCGGCACCAAGTTCTACGAGCGCGCGGAGATCAAGGACGCCCTCGCCTACCTCGTTTCGGTCGCGAACCCCGCCGACGAGATGGCGGTGCGCCGCATCCTGAACAAACCCCGCCGCGGCATCGGCGACGTCACCGAGACCGCGATCGCCCGCTATGCGGCATCGGAGGGGATCACCTTCCGCGACGCGCTCGCGAACTCTTCAGCTCTCGGCGTCGGCGCCAAGGTGCAGAAGGCCATCGCCGAGCTCGACGCCGCGCTGGCCGAGGCGTCCGAGATCATGCTGCCGAGCTCGGGAGAGATCGCGCCGTCCACCTCGGTGACCGAGGGCTTGCGCGTCCTGCTGAACAGGTCGGGGTACTACGACGCGCTCCGCATGTCGAAGGACCCGCAGGACGAGGCGCGCGTCGAGAACCTCGACGAGCTCGTCGCGGTCACGCGGGAGTTCGCCCGCAACAACCCCGACGGCACGCTCCTGGACTTCCTCACCGAGGTGACGCTGGTGTCGGATGCCGACGACCTCGACGACGCGAGCGGTTCTGTCTCGCTCATGACGATGCACACCGCGAAGGGCCTCGAGTTCGACGCCGTGTTCGTCACCGGTGTCGAGGAGGACCTCATCCCGCACCGCATCTCGGCGGGGGAGCCGGGCGGACCGCAGGAGGAGCGGCGGCTCTTCTATGTCGCGCTCACCCGCGCCCGCAAACGGCTGCACCTGTCGCTCGCGATGACCCGTGCCCAGTTCGGCGAGGTGTCCGCAGCGATGCCGAGCCGTTTCCTGCAGGAGATCCCGCACGAGCTCATCGACTGGCGACAGTCGCCGGGTGACGTCAACTCCCGCGGTGGCACGCAGTCGCGCGCCCTCAACGGTCGCTCCGGCTCGCGATTCGGCGGCTCGAACCGCTACGGCGACGACCTCGTACCGCTGCCGCCCCGCGAGAAGTCGGACTCGCTCGCGAAGTTCGCGAACCGCATCCCGGCGAAGATCCGCGACAACGGCGACATGGAGCTCTCGGCGGGCGACCGCATCCGTCACGATGACTTCGGCGAGGGAAAAGTCGACATGGTGACCGGCGACGGAGCGAAGCGCGTCGCACACGTGCGGTTCGACAGCGCCGGTCCGAAGAAGCTCCTCATCAAGGTCGCGCCCATCACCAAGCTGTGAGGGGCGACCCGCGACCCTGCATCCCGCGTACCCTGAAGCAATGGCTCTGTTCTCCCGCCGCCCGAAGAAGGACTCCGACCCCCAGGGGGAGGTTCCCGTCGACGCGCAGGCCGACGTCGACGAGGTCCAGCAGGACGTGAGTGCGGCGGTTGCTGCCGAGCAGGCCGATGAGGCGGATGCCGAGCCCGTACCGCACGTGCCCATCTCGGTCTCGACCTACGGGAAGCCGGTTCCGCGACCCGCCCCCGAGCCTCAGCCTCTGCCGAAGACCCCCGAGACGGCGCCCGCTGCGAGCGAGAGCCGTCCGGGCATGCCCGACAACACGCTGCTCGCCGCTGCGCTGTCGGAGGTCCCCGAGGAGGTCGACAACGCCGCGATCCTCTCCGTCATGCGGCAGGCCCTGCAGGGCACCCTGTACCTGCGCATCCTCGGCGACGCCCGCGCGCAGGCGGCCGCCGGCGAGCCGCTGCGACTGGCGATCTCCATCGTGGGTGACAAGAAGTTCCTCCTCGCCTACACCGGTGCGGCCGCGCTGCAGGCCGGTCTCGGCGATGAGGCCCAGAACACCTCGATCCTGGGCCAGCCCGCACAGCGTGTGCTGCGCAACGTCATCGACGCGGGCTACGACGGCATCGTCTTCGACCACGCAGGACCCGGTCGCCGCATCGTCCTGCCGACGGGCCTCATCCAGCGCAGCCTCGACCAGGGCGACCCGGAGTTCACGATCAAGAACCTGCTCGCCGGACCGCGGACCGCGGACACCGCCCGGGCCGTCGTCGACGCGCTGGTCGCGCGGGGCGCCTGGATCGCGGCAGGACCCAGGCCGGACGGTCAGGGCATGGGCGTCGCCGAGGCGCGCTCGGCCGAGGGCGGGCGCTACCTGCAGGTCTTCTCGCACCCGCTCGAAGTGCTGACGCTGCGTCGTGAGGACCAGCCCATGCCGCTCACGGCGGCGCAGCTGGGTGCCGCGCTCAAGAGCGAGTCCGGCCTCGACGGCTTCCTCATCGATCCCGCGGGCCCGTGGATCCGGATCGAACGCTCCGAGCTCGACGCGCTCATCACGATCGCCGACGCGGCCGAGACCGTCGACGCCGCGGCCGACACCGACCAGGACTAGCAAGCCCCTGTCCCCACCCGGAGTCCGCGCCTAGGGTGGGCGCATGGCGTCGGAGCGGATCACCCTGCAGCTGCCCGGAGGCAAAGAGCTCTCGCTCTCCAGCCCGAACCGGATCGTCTTCCCCGAACCGGGGATCACGAAGCACGAGCTGGCCGAGTACGTCCTGGCTGTCGAGGCGCCGTTCCTGCGCGCGAACGGGCACCGCCCGGTCTCGCTGGAGCGGTTCCCCGACACCGTCGACGGCGACAGCTTCTTCTCGAAGAACCCGCCCAAGGGCACGCCCGACTACGTCGATCAGGTGATGTGCACCTACAACAGCGGGCGTCGGCATCCGCAGGTCGTTCTCGGCGAGATCGCCGCGGCCGTCTGGGCGGTGCAGATGAACACGGTCGTCTTCCATCCCTGGGCCTCGCTCGCCGCCGACACGGACAATCCCGTCGAGCTGCGCATCGACCTCGACCCGCAGCCGGGAACGGACTTCTCGGATGCCGCGGCGGTCGCGCCGGTGCTGCGCGAGGTGCTTCGCGAGGCCGGGCTCGAGCCGTGGCTCAAGACGAGCGGCAACCGCGGCATCCACGTCTTCTGCCCCATCGAACCGACGCACGAGTTCCTCGACGTGCGCCATGCGGTGATCGCAGCGGGGCGCGAACTCGAACGGCGGATGCCGGATCGTGTCACGACCAACTGGTGGAAGGAGGAGCGCGGAGAGCGCATCTTCGTCGACTTCAACCAAGCGAACCGCGATCGCACGATGGCGGGGGCGTACAGCCCGCGCGCCCTGCCGGGGGCGACCGTGGCGACACCGATCACGTGGGAGGAGCTCGCCGACGGTGTGGATCCCGCGGCGTTCACCGTCCGGACCGTGCCCGACCGTCTGGCCGCGACCGGTGACCCCTGGGAGGGGTTGCAGGACGCGCCCGGCCGGATCGACGCGCTGCTCGAATGGTGGCAGCGCGATCTCGAGGCGGGTCTCGGCGAACTGCCCTTCCCGCCCGAGTTCCCCAAGATGCCGGGGGAGCCGCCGCGCGTGCAGCCGTCCCGCGCGAAGAAGGACTGACGCTCAGTCTGCGGTGCGCGGCGTGCCCGCCGTGACCGTGTCAGCCTTCTCCTCTATGGGCTGCTTCCGTCGCGCCCACCGGGCGGGCGTGTTCGGCCCGTCCCAGACCTGGATGATGCCCCACGCGGCAGCGGTGAGCGGAACCGCGAGGATCGCGCCGACGATGCCGCCGAGCACGGTGCCGATGGTGAGGGCGATCAGGACCGCGAAAGCGTGGAGCTTCATCGATCGGCCCATGAGGAACGGCTGCAGGAAGTTGCCTTCAAGCTGGTTCACCGCCACGACGATGACGACGACCCAGATCGCTGCGACGAGGCCGTTCGTCACGAGGGCGACCAGCGCCGCCAGGATCCCGGCGACCGTCGCTCCCACGATGGGAATGAACGCGAGGACGAACACGAGTGCGCCGAGCGGGAGGGCGAGCGGGATCTGCAGGACCAGGAGACCAATCGTGATGCCGACCGCGTCCACCGCCGCAACGGCCGCCGTTCCCCGGAGGTAGGCGCCGAAGGTCTGCACGGCCTTGTGGCCGACTCGTACGGCGCGCTCGTAGTCCGATCCGCGGAAGGGGCGGATGAGGAACTCCCAGAGCTGCGGGCCGTCCTTCAGGAAGAAGAACAGCGTCACGATCATCAGGACGAGCCCGGTGAGGAAGTTGGCGACCGCGCTGACGCCGGCGAGAGCACCGGAGCCGAACTGCGCGCTCGTGAGGAAGTCGGTGGCCGTGCCGACCCATTCGTCGATCTGCTTCTGGTCGATGTCGAACGGCAGCGTCTCGGCCCAGGCAAGGACGCTCTGGAATCCGTCCTGCGCTTTGCTCGACAGATCATCGAACTGGTGGCGGACGGCATCGACGACGAGCCAGCCGATTCCTCCGAGCACGACGACGAACGCCAGCAGCGTCAGGATGGTCGCGAACACCGAGGGGATGCCGTGCCGTCGCAGCCACCCCATGAGGGGCGCGGCTGCCGAGGCGATAATCAGTGCCAGGAGCACCGGGATGACCACGACGGTGAGCTGCAGCATCCCGAGGATGAGCGCCGTCGCGATCACGCCGACGATGATCACCTGCAGCGACCGGGTAGCGAGGGTGCCGAAGCCGTCGGACCACATGCTGCCGGGCTTGCCGGCTGAGGTCACCAGCAACGGCTTGTTCTCATCGGGTCGCACCGTGCGGGAGGAGGAGAAGAACGGGCCCATGCAGCGACCCTATCGACCCGCTGTCTCCGGTGAGGGCCCTTGACTCAGCTGAGGACGTCGGCCAGGTCGTACGCGGTCACGGTCTCGAGCTGGTCGAACGTGCACGAGCGGGCGTCGCGGTCGGGACGCCACCGCTGGAACTGCACGGTGTGGCGGAAGCGGTCGCCCTCGAGCTGGTCGTAGGCCACTTCGAGCACCCGCTCGGGTCGCAGACGCACGAACGAGGTGTCCTTCGAGGCGGTGAAGCGGGATCGGTCGGACTGGCCGGTCACCGCGTCACCGTCCTCGTCGCGGACGACCAGCGGTGCGAGCTCGTCGATCAGTTCGAGCCGGCGGGCGTTGCTCCACGCCGCCACGCCACCCACCTGATGCAGGTGCCCGTCGCCGTCGTAGAGCCCGACGAGCAGCGAGCCCACTCCCTGACCGCTCTTGTGGATGCGGTAGCCCACCGCGACGACGTCGGCCGTCCGGGCGTGCTTGATCTTGAACATCGTGCGCTTGCCGGGTGCGTAGGGAAGGGCGAGAGGTTTCGCGACGACGCCGTCGAGACCCGCGCCCTCGAACTCGGCGAGCCAGCGTTCGGCGAGCGACGCGTCGGTGGTCGTCCGGGTGAGGTGGATCGGATGCGGCACACCGCCCAGCAGGTCTTCGAGCTGTGCGCGGCGCTCGGAGAACGGTGCGTCCCGCAGGTCGCGGTCGCCGCGGG
Organism: Microbacterium oleivorans; assembly: GCF_023715745.1. Classification (GTDB taxonomy): domain Bacteria; phylum Actinomycetota; class Actinomycetes; order Actinomycetales; family Microbacteriaceae; genus Microbacterium; species Microbacterium oleivorans_D. The sequence goes on from NZ_JAMBOV010000006.1 coordinate 34,259, forward strand.
CGAGCAGGTCGAACGCGACGAACATGGCGGGGGTGGTCTCGCTGAGCATCGCGACGCGGGAGGCGGCGGGGTGGATGCGCTGCGACAGCTGCTCCCACTGCAGTCGCTGCGAACCCGGCTCGCCGTCGGCGACGACGATCTCGCCGTCGAGCAGGCATGGCTCCGGCACGAGACGCGAGACGGCGTCGACCAGCTCGGGGAAGTAGCGCGTCAGCGGCTTCGACCCGCGCGAGCCGATCTCGACCTCGGACCCGTCCCAGCCGATGAGGGCCCGGAACCCGTCCCACTTCGGCTCGTAGAGCAGGCCCCCGGCGGTCTTCGCCGGGTCGGGGATGCCGGGGACGGACTTCGCGAGCATCGGCGCGGGGATCTCGTACATCCCCTCATCCTGCCCGCCCTCCTGGCTGGGGGGAACGGATCAGGCGAACGCGCTCACGCCGGTGACGTCACGACCCAGCAGGAGCGCCTGCACCGACTCGGTGCCCTCGTACGTGTGGATCGCCTCGATGTCGGCCATGTGCTGCATCACGCCGTTCTCGAGCAGGATGCCGTTGCCGCCCAGCAGGTCCCGGGCGGTCGCGGCGACCCGGCGTGCGGCGCGCGTGTTGTGGAACTTCGCGAGGGACGCCTGCGTGGGTCGGAGGCCGCCCGCGGTCTCGAGTTCCGCGAGGCGTCGACAGTAGAGCTGCATCGCCGTGAGGTCTTCCAGCATGTGGGTGAGGCGCTCCTGCACCATCTGGAAGCGGGCGAGCGGCTTGCCGAACTGGACACGCTGCTGGGCGTACTGCAGTGCAATCTCGTAGCAGGCAGTGGCGTGGCCGAGAGCCGACCAGGCGACGCCCGAGCGGGTCGCGTACAGGACCGTCGACGCATCTTTGAAGGTCCGCGTCCCGGGAAGGACCGCGTCGACGGGCACCCGCACGTCATCGAGAGCGATGAGGGCCTGGTGGATGCCGCGCAGCGACGCTTTGCCGGGAATGACGGTGCCGGTGTAGCCGACGCGGTCCTGCTCGACGAGGAAGCAACGGACGGCCCCGTGGTGCTCGTCGCCCTCGGCGTCGACGCGGGCCCAGACGAAGGTGACCCCGCCCGACGCGCCGTTGCCGATCCACTTCTTCGCGCCGCGGATCACCCACTCGTCGCCCTCCCGCCGCGCTGTCGTCTCGAGCGACACCGAATCGGATCCGTGATCGGGTTCGGTGAGGGCGAAGGCGGCGGGCACCTCGAAACGCGCGATCGCCGTCAGCCAGCGCTCCTGCTGGGCCTCGCTGCCGAAGAGGGCCAGCGTCCGAAGGGCGAGTCCACCCTGCACGGCGAGCACGGTGCCCAGCGATCCGTCGCCGCGCGAGACCTCCATGTTCACGAGCCCCGCGGCCAGTGGCGAGAAGCGCGCGAGCCGAGGGTGGTCGATGCCGTCGTTGAGCAGATCGAGCTCACCGAAGCGCCGGGCGATGTCGAGCGGGTACTCGGCGGTGTCCCAGGCCTCCCGCATCCGGTCGCCGATCTCGTCGACGAAGCGCTGCGCCCGCTGCCAGACCTCACGGTCGCCGGCCGGGATGTCGGCGAAGACGGCGTAGTAGTCCGTGTCGAGACGGCCGAGCACGTCGTACCGGCCGGAGGCGCCGCCGGGCAGGGGAGTGGTCATCGCGCCAGGATACGCCCGGTTGAGATTCAGTTCCACTTGAAGTGGAACGGCGTTTCAGTGGCGGGGAGTCAGCGCAGAGACCCCAGCCGTCTGGCCACCTCGGCAGGGGGCATCCGTCGGGGGAACGTCGCCACGACGATGTCGTCGCCGGACGGCGGTTCGGGGTCCGGGTGGACGCCGAACCGGCGCAGCAGCTCGTCGTACGCGGACTCGAGGACCGCGGCGGGCACGTGCGTCGAGCCGCGGAGCAAGCGCCGCAGGACGTGGTTGTGCACCGCCGTCACCGCAGCGGCGAACGCCACCGCATCGACGGGGTCGAGCCCGGGGACGGACCGCCGCAGGTAATCGTCGAAGAGCCGCTCGTAGCGGAACACGGTGACGATCTCGCGATCGCGGAGCGAGGGGACCTGGCGGACGACGGCGTAGCGACGGCGCGCGACCTCGGGGTCGTCGGCGAAGTGGCGGAACACCTGCACGGACGCCTCGCACACAGCCGCCCACGGATTCTGATGGGGATCAGCGAGATAGGTCCGCAGCTTCTCGAGCAGGACCTCGTGGTCGGCGAAGACGACGTCGTCCTTGCCACCGAACTGGCGGAAGAAGGTCGACCGCGAGACGCCGGCCGACTGGGCGATCTGCTCGACCGAGGTCTGCTCGTAGCCGTGCTCGGCGAACAGGGCGAGCGCGGCGGCCACCACTGTGCTGCCCGTGGGACGGAGGTCGTCGGCCATGGACGGAAGCCTAGTGCGACGGACTTCTGTCAAGGCCTGTGCCCTCGGCGGTGCGACACCGTTGACTCGGCGCATGTCGTCCCTGTGGAAGCAGCATCCGTCCGAGTCCTCCGGCACACCCTTCGCCCCCGGCAGCCGGCACGAGGTCGTCGTCGTCGGGGCCGGGCTCACCGGTCTCGCGACCGCCTACGAGCTCGCGCAGTCGGGTGTCGACGTCGCCCTCGTCGAGCGCGGCGGGATCGGCGAACTCGCCTCGGGGTCGAACACCGGCAAGGTGTCCTTGCTGCAGGGCACGACGCTGTCGTCGCTGCGTTCCGGGCACCCGGCATCCCTCGTCCGCGCCTACGTCGACGCGAACCGCGACGGTCTTGCGTGGATGACGGGCACCGCCGAGCAGCTCGGAGTGCCGCTCACGTCGCGCACCGCCTATACCTACGCCCAAGGGGACGAGGGACGACGCGCGGTCGTGAAGGAGTACGACGCCGCTCGAGAGGCGGGTCTCCCCGTCCGGCTCGCGGACGACGCCGAGCTCCGCGAGGCCGCCGTCCCGATGGTGGCGGCCGTCGCGCTCGACGACCAGCGGGCGATCGATCCGATGCAGATGCTCGCGGCTCTCGCGGACGCGTTCGTCGCGGCGGGCGGCACCCTGCACCTCGGCGTCCACGTCCGCGGGGTCAAGGTCTTCCCCGAGCCGCGGGTGGAGACCGACCTGGGTCCGCTCTTCGCCTCGCGGGTCGTGGTGGCCACCGGCATCCCGATCCTCGATCGCGGTCTGTACTGGGCGAAGGTCAGCGGAATGCGGTCGGCGTGCGTCTCGTTCACCCTCACCGCACCCCTGCCGGACGGCATGTACCTCTCCGCCGACGAACCGACTCGCTCCGTGCGGACGATCCTGCCCGGCGACGGACCGTCGGAGGTCGCGCAGATCGTGGTCGGCGGCGCCGGTCACCCCGTCGGGCGCGCCGATTCGGAGCGGGCGATGCTCGACGAACTGTCGCTGTGGGCGCAGCGGACGCTGCCGGTGGGGGAGGAGACCCATCGGTGGTCGGCGCAGGACTACACCTCGCACAACCGGATCCCGTTCATCGGTGCGATGCCCCGGTCGCTCGGCCGTGTGCGCTTCGCGACCGGCTACGCGAAGTGGGGGCTGACGAACGCGCCCGCCGCGGCACTGCGCATCGTGAGCGAGCTGCGTGGCGAGAGCCCGCGCGAGCGGCCGCGGTGGATGACGCAGATCGGCACGCGTCTGACCATGCCCGCCGACCTCGCTCAGGGCGCGATCGAGAACGCGAAGGTGGGGCTCGCAGCGGCGAAGGGGTGGGCCGGCGCCGAGGCCGAGGCTGTTCCGGTGCCGCAGCCGGCCGAGGGGGAGGGCGTCGTGGCGCAGCGCGCCGGTCACCCGGTCGGGATCTCGACCACCGGCGGACAGACCCGTGCGGTGAGCGCGGTGTGCCCGCACCTCGGCGGTGTCCTCGAGTGGAACGACCTCGAGTGCACCTGGGACTGCCCGCTGCACGCCTCGCGGTTCACGGCCGAGGGCGAACGCATCGAAGGCCCCGCATCGCGAGGCCTCCGACGGGTCGACTGACTCAGCCGGCCGCGGCGATCACCCCGGTGATGATCAGGGTGACGAGGGTGGTCCACAGCACGATGGCCGTGCCCTGCCAGAACAGGACGGTGCGGGTCGGGACGCCGGTGCCCTTCAGCGCTGCGGCGGTGAACTGTGTCGGCAGGATGAGGGGCCCGAGAAGGCTCACCCCGGGCGTCCCGTAGCGGTGGTAAGCCTTCTGGAACTTCTCGGATCGCGCCGACGCGGGCTTCTCGGCGCCGCCCCCGCGCGTGGTGACGGCGGTGCGCACCCGGGCGGTGACGAGCACGACGATCGCGACGCAGAGGAAGTTGCCGGCGGCGCCGGCGACCGCGGCCGCGACCGGGTGGATGCCGCCGATGATGCCGATCGCGGCTGCGCCCTCGCCCTCGATGAAGGGGACGGCTCCCGCGAGCGCCACGATGAGCGGCTGAACGAGGTCGGGCACCTGCGCAACGAGGTCCTGGAAACCGGCGACGAGGTCGGAGACGGGGTTCGACATGATGTCCTCTCGGATGCGGCGACCGGATCTCGTATCGCCGTGATCCCATCCCATCGAGGAACCCGCGGCCACGGCAGTGCCGCGGCGTCACCTCTCACCGGGAGGTCCGATGACCCGAGGGGTGACATTCGTCATGGTCGTACTGTGGCGGTGTGACAAGCCCCGACCCGACCCCGACGCGCACCGCCGTCTCGCTCGCCCGTGGGGTGACGGCCACCGGGTGGTACATCGCATCGTCGATGGTGTTCTTCCTCATCGGCGCGCTGATGGTCTGGGGTGTCGTCGTGCTGGTCGCCCGTGGGGGCTGGCGCGACCCCGTCACGCTCCTCCTCTTCGTCGGTCTGTCGATGGTCGTGGTGGTGACGACGACCGTGCTGCTCGCCCGTTACCGCCGCGACGGCGACCTCGATGACCGCGACCGCCCGTCGGCACGTCGCCGGTTCCTCTCGGTGCCGGCGGTCGCGGGGGTTCTCGCCTCGGCAGGTGTCGGCGTCGCCTCGGCATCGGCGTTGCTGGGGGCGGCGCTCGCCGGCACCGTCCTCTGCCTCGTCCGGTGGGGCCCGGGCATCCGGTGGCGGGGCGTCGTCCTCCTCGAGGTCGCCCTCGTCGTGCTGTGGATCGTGGAGTTCAGCCGCCCGATCGGGGCGAGCGACGCGTTCCTCCCCGCCTTCTTCGCACTCAGCCTGCCGGCGATGCAGGCCCTCTCGCTCTGGTCGTGGGACGTCGTCCTGGAACTCGACCGAGCGAGGCGGACCGAGGCGCGCCTGGCCGCCGTGCAGGAACGCCTGCGTCTCGCGGGCGAGCTGCACGACCTGCAGGGTCATCATCTGCAGGTGATCGCGCTGCAGCTCGAGCTGGCCGAGCGGATGATCGGACGCGATCCGGATGCCGCCGCCCACCAGATCGCGCTGGCGCGGGCCTCCGTGGACGAGGCGCGCGAGGGCACCCGCTCGCTCGCGGGACGGTTCCGCGGGGTACCGCTGCCCGACGAGCTCGCCAACGCGGCGGACCTGCTGCGGGCCGCGGGGCTGGAGGTCGCGCTCGACGTCGCGGCGGATGCGGCATCCGCCCCCGCCGACCTTCTCGGGCCGGTCGTCCGCGAATGCACGACCAACGTGCTCAAACACGGTGGCGGCCGCTGGGCGCGGCTCGGCCTCGAGCGCGCGGGAGATCTGTGGCGACTCACCGCCGCGAACGACCCCGGGCCGGCTTCGACGATCGGCGCGGGTGCGGGACTCGAGGGCATCACCCATCGCGTCGGCGTGGTCGGCGGAGACGTCGTCACTCACCGGGCGGAGGACCGCTTCGAGCTCGTCGTGACCGTTCCCGCCGCAGGAGGTACCGCATGATCCGTGTGCTCATCGCCGACGACGAGGACATGATCCGCACGGCGCTCGCCGCCCTGCTCGCCCTCGAGGACGACCTCGAGGTGGTCGCGGAGTGCGCCGACGGCGAGAGCGCCGTCGCCCGCGCGCTCGAGCTGCGGCCCGATGTGTGCCTGCTCGATCTCGAGATGCCCGGCATCGACGGCGTCGAGGCGGCGGCCCGCATCCGTCAGCGCATCCCCGCCCGGTGCGTCGTCGTCACCCGCCACGCGCGTCCCGGGGTGCTGCGACGCGCGCTCGGCGCCGGCGTCGACGGCTTCGTGCCCAAGTCGCGGCCCGCGGGGGACGTCGCCGCGGTGATCCGCGAGGTCGCTGCAGGTCGCCGGTACGTCGACCCCGAGATCGCCGCCGACGCGCTCAGCGATGAGCGCTCGCCGCTGACCGACCGCGAGCTCGACGTGCTGCGCGCCGGTGCCCGCGGCGAGACGATCGCCGACATCGCGGCATCCCTCCACCTGTCGGCCGGCACCGTCCGCAACCACGTGTCATCCATCCTCGGCAAGCTCGGCCTCGCCACCCGTCAGCAGGCCGCGATCACGGCCCGCGAACGCGGCTGGATCTGACGGATGCCGCACGAGGAACCCCTCGCCGGCGGTAACGCGAGCGGCACCGTCGTCCGCATCGGCGACACCGTGCGGAAGCCGTGGGCCGCGTCGACGTCGAGCGTCGTCTCTTTCGTCCACGCCCTGCGCGCCGCCGGCGTCGATCTGCCCGAGCCCCTCGGGCGCGACGAGTCGGGGCGGCACGTCCTCGAGTACGTGCCCGGGGAGCTCGCGATCGAGCGCGGTCGAATGGCGGCGAGCGAGCTGCGACGGGTCGGCGCGATGGTGAGGGCGATCCACGATGCGAGTGCGGCGTACACCGCGCCCTCGGATGCGGTGTGGGAGACGGCGATCGCCGCACCCGGGGCGGAGCTCGTCTGCCACAACGATCTGGCCCCGTGGAACCTCGTCATCGGCGACGACCGGTGGGTGTTCATCGACTGGGATGCCGCCGCGCCCAGCACGCGTCTGTGGGACCTCGCCTACGCCGCCCAGGCCTTCACGCTCAACGACACCTCGGTCGCCCCGCACGTCGCGGCGGCATCCCTCGCGGCGCTCGTCGACGGATACGGCGCCGACGTCGAGCTTCGGCGCGCACTGCCGGAGGCGATGGTGCAGCGCACCGCCGCGATGCACGACCTCCTCCGGAGATCGCACGACATCGGCGTCGAGCCGTGGTCGTCGATGTTCGTGCACGGACACGGCGAGCACTGGCGGCACGTCGAGGTCTACGTCGAGCAGCACCGACGGGTCTGGACCGCCGCGCTCGAGGGCTGATCACCCCCGCCGATCGGGGGGATCCCGCGCGGGGCACTCAGGCGCAAGTAGTAGGCTCTTCGACCGGGCGATCTCTCGACATCGAGATAGTTCCGCGCCCGTCACCCCCGCCGTCGCCCAGCGAAGGATTGCAGTGGACCTTTACGAGTACCAGGCACGAGACCTGTTCGAGAAGTACGAGGTGCCGGTGCTCGCCGGCATCATCGCCGACACCCCTGAGGAGGCGAAGGCGGCTGCCGAGAAGATCGGCGGTGTGGTCGTCGTCAAGGCTCAGGTCAAGACCGGAGGTCGCGGCAAGGCCGGCGGCGTCAAGGTCGCCAAGACGCCCGATGAGGCCTACGCGGCCGCCGAGGCCATCCTCGGGCTCGACATCAAGGGCCACGTCGTCCAGCGCGTCATGGTCGCGCAGGGCGCCGACATCGCGGAGGAGTTCTACTTCTCCGTGCTGCTCGACCGCTCGAACCGCTCGTACCTGAGCCTCTGCTCGGTCGAGGGCGGCATGGAGATCGAGGAGCTCGCCGTCGAGCGCCCCGAGGCGCTCGCGCGCATCGAGGTCGACCCGCTGCAGGGCATCGACAAGGCGAAGGCCGTCGAGATCGCGAAGGCCGCGAACTTCCCCGAGGACCTCGTCGAGAAGGTCTCGGACGTGTTCGTCAAGCTTTACGACGTCTACAAGGGCGAGGGTGCCACCCTCGTCGAGGTCAACCCGCTCGTCCGTACGGGCGCCGGCGACATCGTCGCCCTCGACGGCAAGGTGTCGCTCGACGACAACGCCAGCGAGGTGCGTCACCCCGAGCACGAAGAGCTCGAGGACAAGGGTGCCGCCGACCCGCTCGAGGCGAAGGCGAAGGCATCCGGCCTCAACTACGTCAAGCTCGACGGTCAGGTCGGCATCATCGGCAACGGCGCGGGCCTGGTCATGTCGACCCTCGACGTCGTCGCCTACGCCGGTGAGAACCACGGCGGCGTGAAGCCCGCCAACTTCCTCGACATCGGCGGCGGCGCGAACGCCCAGGTCATGGCCTCGGGCCTCGACGTGATCCTCGGTGACGAGCAGGTCAAGAGCGTCTTCGTCAACGTCTTCGGCGGCATCACCTCCTGCGTCGCCGTCGCGGAGGGCATCGTGAAGGCCCTCGAGATCCTCGGTGACGCGGCCACGAAGCCGCTCGTCGTCCGCCTCGACGGCAACCAGGTCGATGAGGGTCGCGCGATCCTCGCCGAGGCGAACCACCCGCTCGTGACGCTCGCCGCCGGTATGGACGAGGGCGCCGACAAGGCCGCCGAGCTGGCGAACGCCTGAGACGCGCCGAGACTACTGAGATACAGGGACCACAGACATGTCTATCTATCTGAACAAGGACTCCAAGGTCATCGTCCAGGGCATCACCGGCGGTGAGGGCACCAAGCACACCGCCCTCATGCTGAAGGCCGGGACGAACGTCGTCGGCGGCGTCAACGCCCGCAAGGCCGGCACGACCGTCACGCACGAGAAGCCGCACGAGGGCGAGGTCGACCTCCCCGTGTTCGGCTCCGTGGCCGAAGCCATCGAGAAGACCGGCGCCGACGTCTCCATCGCGTTCGTGCCGCCGGCCTTCACGAAGGATGCGATGATCGAGGCGATCGACGCCGAGATCCCGCTGCTCGTCGTCATCACCGAGGGTGTGCCCGTCGGCGACACCGCCGAGGCCTGGGCCTACGCGAAGAGCAAGGGCAACAAGACCCGCATCATCGGGCCGAACTGCCCCGGCATCATCACCCCCGGGGAGGCGCTCGTCGGCATCACCCCCGCGAACATCACCGGCAAGGGCCCGATCGGCCTCGTCTCGAAGTCGGGCACGCTGACCTACCAGATGATGTTCGAGCTCCGCGACCTCGGCTTCTCGACCGCCATCGGCATCGGCGGCGACCCGGTCATCGGCACGACGCACATCGACGCCCTCGAGGCGTTCGAGGCCGACCCCGAGACCAAGGCCATCGTCATGATCGGCGAGATCGGCGGCGACGCCGAGGAGCGCGCGGCCGACTACATCAAGGCGAACGTGACGAAGCCGGTCGTTGGCTACGTCGCCGGCTTCACCGCTCCCGAGGGCAAGACCATGGGCCACGCCGGCGCCATCGTCTCGGGCTCGGCGGGCACCGCGCAGGCCAAGAAGGAGGCTCTCGAGGCCGCCGGCGTCAAGGTCGGGAAGACCCCGTCCGAGACCGCCGACCTGATGCGCGCCATCATCGAGTCGCTCTGATCTGACGACGAAGGGGCGGATGCTGCGGCATCCGCCCCTTCGTCGTTCCCGGGGTCAGACCCCGAAGGCCGCCTCGATGGGGCCGCGGGCGAAGTACAGGACGAAGCCGGCGGCGACGATCCAGAGCAGCCAGTGGACCTGCTTCGCCTTGCCCGAGAAGGTGTTCAGCACGACCCAGCTGATGAAGCCGGCGCCGATGCCGTTGGCGATCGAGTAGGTCAGCGGCATGACCGTCGCGGTGAGGAACACCGGCAGCAGGACGTTGAAGTCCGACAGGTCGATGTTCTTGATCTGCGTCAGCATCAGCGCACCGACGAGGACGAGGGCCGCGGCGGCCACGAAGCCGGGAACGAGGCCCGTCACGGGGGTGACGAACATCGCGAACAGGAAGAGCACACCGGTGACGACGTTCGCGAGGCCCGTCCGGGCCCCCTCGCCGATGCCCGAGCCGGACTCCACGAAGACGGTCGCCGACGACGACGACGTGCCACCGCCGACGACGGCGCCGACGCCCTCGACGATCAGTGCCGACTTGATGCGCGGGAAGTTGCCTCGCTCGTCGGCCAGCCCCGCCTCACGGGCGAGGCCCGTCATCGTGCCCATCGCGTCGAAGAAGTTCGTGAAGACGAGGGTGAACACGAACATGATGAGGGCGACGAACCCGACGCGGCCCCAGTCGAAGCCGAAGTCGATGGCGCCCACGAGGCTGAGATTCGGCGCGGCGACGATGCTGCCGGACAGGCCGAAGTCCGCGACCGGCGTGAAGATGTTCACGATCGCGGCGAGGATCGTGCCCGCGACGAGGGCGATGAGGATCGCGCCCTTCACGCGCAGGGCCATGAGGATGCCGCCGATCAGCAGAGTCGCGATGAACAGCAGGGTCGCGGGCGAGGTGATCGAGCCGCCGACGCCGAGCTCGAGCGGCGTTCCCTCGGCGGGGTTGACGAAACCGGCGTTGACGAAGCCGATGAAGGCGATGAAGAGGCCGATGCCCACGGTGATCGCGAGCTTCAGCTGCACCGGCACCGCATCGAAGATGAGCTTCCGCAGACCCGTCGCCGCGAGCAGCACGATGATCAGACCGTTGATGACGACCAGCGCCATCGCCTCGCCCCACGACACCTGGCCGACGACCGAGAAGGCGACGAACGCGTTGATGCCGAGACCGGCGGCGAAGGCGAACGGGAGCCGCGTGACGAGACCGAACAGGATCGTCATGACACCCGCGGTGAGGGCGGTGGAAGCGGCGACGGCGGACGGCTCGAGGGTGAGGCCCTCGACGTCGGGCGTCGACAGAATGGCCGGGTTCAGGATGACGATGTAGGCCATCGTCACGAAGGTCACGAGTCCGCCGCGGATCTCGGTTCCGATCGTGGAGCCTCGTCGGCTGATCTCGAAGTAGCGATCGAGGAACGATGCGGATGCCGGGGCTGCGGCACCGCGGGACGTGCGGGGGGTGGTGCTGTTCACCCTCCGAGGGTAGTCGGTCACGGACCGCGGGCAGAGGAGCCGTGCGCGCCCGGTGCGGGAGCCGGGCGGGAGGCGTCGCCGCGGGTAGGGTCGGTCTGTTGTGAATCGCCTGCTCGTCTCCCTCCTCGCCGCCGTCGACGCCCTCCTGGCCGTCGCGGTCGGCGTCGGCGTCGTGCTCGCGCCCGTCACCCTCGTCTGGATCTTCGGGGTCGGCGGCGACGCGGACTGGTCCGCTCTCTGGCCCGCTGCCGCGACGATCTGGCAGCTCGGGCACTTCGCGCCGGTCGCGGTCTCGCTCCCGGCCGAGCTCGTCGTCCTCGGCGGCCTGCCTTCGAACGGCGCGCAGTTCGCGCTGTCGCTCGCGCCCACTGCGCTGGCACTGTTCACCGCGGTCTCGGCATGGCGGTCGGGGTCGCGCGCCGCGCGCGCCGGTGCCTGGGTGACCGGTGTCGTCGGCGGCACTGTCACTGTCGCCGTCGTCTCGGCCGTGATCGCCCTGACCGGGCGCGCCTCGGTCGCATCGGTCGACCTGCTGGCAGCCGTCGCCGGCCCCACACTCGTCTTCGCCGTCCCGGCGCTCGTGGGCGCCGTCGTCCGCGCCTGGAACGATGGCGACGACGGCATCATCGACGCCCTCTCCGAACGCCTTCCCGACGACGTCCAGGAGGCGGTGGATGCGGGCGCCCGCGCCGTCGCGATCTGCGTCGCCGGCATCGTGGCTGTCGGAGCCGTCATCCTCGCCGTCCTCTTCTTCGTCCGAGGGGGCGAGGTCATCGCCTTGACGCAGGCGGCGCAGGCCGACCTGCTGGGGGTCGTCGTCCTCGCACTCGGCAGCATCCTCTATCTGCCGACCCTCGTGATGTGGTTCGCCGGCTTCGCGGTCGGGCCGGGCTTCGCGGTCGGCACCGGCACCGCCGTGTCGCCGGCGGCGACGAGCCTGGGGGTGGTCCCCGGCATCCCCGTCTTCGGTGTCATCCCCGATTCGACATCGGGCTGGCTCCTGCTGCTCGGCCTCATCGTGATCGGCTTCGGTGCGCTGGCGGGCGCCTCGACGCGCGGCGCTCTGCTGGTGGGTTCGAAGACGGATGCTGAACCGCTCCGCCCGCGCCTCGTCTCCCTCGCGGTCCTCACCGCCGGGACCGGGGTGGTCGTCGCCGTCCTCTCGTGGGCCGCGCAGGGGTCGATCGGCCCGGGCCGACTCACGCAGGTGGGCCCGGAACCGTGGCTGGTCGCCCTCGTGGCGGCGGCGGAGGTCGCCGTGGGTGCGGCCATCGTCCTGCTCTCCCCGCGCGGCGAGGACGACCCGTCCCGCCCGCAGCCGCCGCTCGTGCGGGAGGCGGCCGCGCCGGCGCCGAACGTCGAGCCCGCCCGAGCGACCCCGCCCGCCGCCTCGCCTGATGAGTTCCCGACCGCCCCGCTAGACTGATCCGGTGCTCACGGTCGCCGTCCTCATCTCGGGCACGGGATCCAATCTGCGTGCGCTCCTCGACGCCGCGAGCGAGCCGGAGTTCCCGGCCCGGATCATCGTCGTGGGGGCGGACCGGCAGGCCGACGGATTCGCTCACGCCGAGGCGTACGGCATCCCGACCTTCATGGTCCCGTACCAGGAGTTCGACAGCCGCGAGGCCTGGGGCGACGAGCTCCTCGCGCAGCTCGACGTCTGGAGCCCCGATCTCGTCGTGCTGAGCGGGCTCATGCGCCTGCTGCCGGCGGCGGTCGTCGCCGCGTGGGCGCCGCGCCTCATCAACACTCATCCCGCCTATCTGCCCGAGTTCCCCGGAGCGCACGGTGTCCGTGACGCGCTGGCGGCCGGCGTCACGCAGACCGGCGCGAGCGTCATCGTCGTCGATGACGGCGTCGACACCGGCCCGATCCTCGCGCAGGAACGCATTCCCGTGCTTCCCGGTGACACGGAGCACTCCCTCCACGAGCGCATCAAGCCGGTCGAGCGCCGGCTGCTCATCGATGTCGTCCGCCGCATCGCGACGGGCGAGCTCGACCTGACCACCTGAATCGCCCCCGAACGCCCCCGACCCGAGGAGTTCCCGCATGGCCGGACCGCAGATCGATCCCTCCCTCTACCGCGACCGCGACGTCGTGCCGGTGCGCCGGGCGCTCGTCTCGGTGAGCGAGAAGACCGGCCTCCTCGAGCTCGCGCACGCGCTCGTCGCGGCCGACGTCGAGATCGTCTCGACCGGCGGCTCCGCCGCCCTCCTGCGTGACAACGGCATCGCGGTGAAGGACGTGTCCGAGATCACCGGCTTCCCCGAGTCGCTCGGCGGGCGCGTGAAGACGTTGCATCCGAGCGTCCACGCCGGCCTCCTCGCTGACCTGCGCCTCGAGGACCACGAGGTGCAGCTGAGCGAGCTCGGCATCCTGCCCTTCGAGCTCGTCGTCGTGAACCTCTACCCGTTCGTCGAGACCGTCGCCTCAGGCGCACAGGGCGATGCCGTCGTGGAGCAGATCGACATCGGGGGACCTGCGATGGTCCGCGCGTCCGCGAAGAACTTCGCCAACGTCGCGATCGCCGTCTCGCCGGAGTCGTATCCCGCCATCGTCGACGCGCTCCGTCAGGGCGGCACGACCCTCGCGCAGCGCCGTGAGCTCGCCGCGCGCGCGTTCGCGCACACCGCTGCGTACGACCGAGCCGTCGCTACGTGGTTCGCGGAGGAGACGCTCGAGGGCGAGGGCGACCTGCCGCAGCACCTCACCATCAAGGCGGAGCGTCTCGCCACCCTGCGCTACGGCGAGAACTCGCACCAGCGCGCAGCGATCTACACCCGTGTCGGCGGCCACGGCATCGCGCAGGCGACGCAGCTGCAGGGCAAGGAGATGTCGTACAACAACTACGTCGATGCGGATGCCGCCCTCCGGGCCGCGTTCGACCTCGTCAAGCCGGCGGTCGCGATCATCAAGCACGCGAACCCCTGCGGGATCGCGATCGGCGCTCCGCAGGCTCTGGACCCGATCGCCTCGGCGCACCTGCGCGCGCACGAGTGCGACCCCGTGTCGGCCTTCGGTGGCGTCATCGCCGCGAACCGGACGGTGACGCTCAAGATGGCCGAGAACCTGCGCGACATCTTCACCGAGGTGATCGTCGCCCCCGACTTCGAACCCGAGGCCCTCGAGGTCTTCAAGCTGAAGAAGAACCTGCGGGTTCTCCAGCTGCCCGCCGACTGGCGGCAGGAGTCCATGGACGTGCGCCTCGTATCGGGCGGCCTGCTGCTGCAGGACGCCGACCGGTTCCCGAACGAGATCGAGTCGCTCGTCGATTCGTGGCAGCTCGTGTCGGGGGAGCGGCCCGCCGACGACCAGCTCGAGAACCTCTCGTTCGCGTGGAAGAGCTGCCGCGCGGTGAAGTCGAACGCGATCGTCCTGGCGAAGAACTCCGCGACGGTCGGGATCGGCATGGGTCAGGTCAACCGCGTGGACTCGTGCCGCCTGGCCGTCGAGCGCGCCGGCGACCGCGCTGCCGGTTCGGTCGCGGCATCCGATGCGTTCTTCCCCTTCGCGGACGGACCGCAGGTCCTGCTGGATGCCGGCATCACGACGATCATCCAGCCTGGCGGGTCCGTGCGAGACCAGGAGGTCATCGATGCCGCGCAGGCCGCAGGCGTCACGATGTACTTCACGGGGGAGCGCCACTTCTTCCACTGAGCGGTGCGAGCGGCGAGGGGCGATCAGTCTCCACCGGCGCGCGCGGGGCGGTCAAGGGGGAGTTCTCTCCTCGGCGGCATCCGTGACACCGGCTAGGGTCGTTGCGGGGAATCCGAGGAGGTTCAGGCAGTGATCTGGGAGATCGAGGACGGCCCGCGCGTCATCGAAGGTCTCGACCACAGAGGTCGGCCACGCCCGGAGTACGCCGCGGCACTCGGACTCGTCCCCGCGCCGATCGGGCGGCGGATGCTCGCGACCGTGATCGAGGCGCTGGCGGTGGGTCTCCTGCAGCTGCCGATGCTGATCTTCGGCCTGCCCGCCATCCTGTCCGCCGTGGGACAGCCCGACCCGGTCGCTGCGTTCCTCGCCCGTCCCGGCGTCGGCTGGGTGATCGCCTCGCTGGTCGTCCCGTACGCGGCGACCACGGTCTTCCTCCTCGTGCAGCTCATCCTGCTGGGACGACGGGGTGTGACCCTCGGCAAGGCCTTCGTCGGCATCCGCATGGTCAACGTCAAGACCCTCGAGCGCCCGACGTTCTGGCGGGGTGCCGTCGTCCGGTATCTCATCCAGGTCGCAAGCTTCGCGCTCCCGCTCCTGGGACCCCTCCTCGTGATCGCCCTGTCGCCGCTGTTCGATTCGCAGAGGCGTCGGCGGGGCTGGCCGGATCGCGCCGCGGCGACCTACCTGGTCGACATCCGCCGGGGACTCAACCCCTACGACGCGAAGCGGATGCGCATCGCGCGGAAGACCGTCGCGACGGACCTCCGCGACGAGAAGACGTCGCTGCCGTCGCTCGCGACGCCGGCCAGCGGACCGGCGACCGATGTCTACATCCCTGTCGCCCGCAAGAGCGGGGGAGTCGTGGGTGCCCCCAAGGACCGGCGTCCGGCGGGCGCGGCCGATGCCGCGGACGACCATCGTGCCGCCCCCATCCAGGGTGCGCCCTTCGCGGTCGAGTCGCCTGCCGAGGCGCCTGCGCCATCACGGGAGCCCGTCGTCGTGGCCGACGCGGCATCCCCCCGCCCGTCGGCGATGCCGAGCGCGCCCGCTTCCGCGGAGACGCTGCTCCCCGCCGCCCAGGGCGCGTGGTCGCCGCCCGAGCTCATGACGGCGGCGGAACGGTCGGGATCGCTGCAGCTCGATTCCGGCGATGAACTGACTATCCCGGCGGGCGGGGCCGTCCTCGGTCGTGCCCCGTCGACCACCGGAGCCGACGCCGGCGCCCTCGCGGTGCCGATCGTCGATCCGACGAAGTCGATCTCGAAGACGCACCTCGCCCTCCGCTGGGTCGAGGGCGCGTTGGCGGCCGTCGACCTCGGCTCGACGAACGGGAGCGCGATCATCCGCGACGGCCGCGAGATCGATCTCGCCCCCGGCTCGCCGGCTGAGCTCCGCTCCGGCGACACCCTCCGCTTCGGCGACCGGCACGCGTCGGTCCGCCTCCCCTGATGCCCGGATGACGAGGACCTCGCGATGAGACTGAAACTCACCCTGCAGCGGCGTGACGCCCGCACCCTCGACATCGTGGTCACGGCCGACACGACGGCGACGGTGCAGGACGTCGCGCGGCGGATCGTCGACACAGACCCCGCACGCGAGATGCTCGCCGGACCCGACGACGTGCTGACGCTGGCGGTCGCGCCGCCCACATCGGACGATCACGCGCTCCTCGATCCCTCCCTGCTCATCAGCGATGCCCCCGTGGGGTCGGGCTTCATCGCCTCCGTCGTCAACCTCGGGCCCGACTACGTCGCCAACCGTGGTGGGGGTGGGCCGGCGGCCGCCGTCCTGCAGGTCGTCGGCGGACCGCTCGCCGGCCGCGAGATCCCGTTACCCCGGGGTCACTTCACGATCGGTCGCTCGGCGGCGGCCGACATCGTGCTCGACGAGCCACTCGTCTCGAAGCGCCATGCCCGGATCGAGGTGGGCGCGGGCGGGGTCGAGCTCGTCGACCTGAACTCCGCCAACGGGATCGTCGTCGACGGCGGGATGGTCCCCCGGCTGCACGTCATCCCGGGGCAGCGCTTCACCCTCGGCGACACCGACATCGTGGTGCACCTGGTGCCGGACTTCGCGCCCGTCGAGAAGGATCCGGTCCTCGAGCGCGGCGGGGCACTGCTCTTCAACCGCAGCCCCCGCGTCGAGCCGCGGTACGTCGGCGAGGAACTGCCCGAACCGCGGATGCCGAAGGAACCGGTCACGCGGCTGTTCCCGTGGCCGATGCTGGTCGCACCGATCCTGCTGGGGTTGACGATGTACTTCGCCTTCAACCAGCCGCGGGCTCTGATCATCATCGCGATGACGCCGTTGATGCTCCTCGGCAACTTCGTCTCGCAGCGGACGCAGGTCGGCCAACGGTCGAAGAAGGAGGGAGAGGTCTTCGAGCGCTCCTTCGAGGAGCTCGAGGAGACACTGTTCCGCGAGCGGCCGCGCGAACGCGAGGTCCGCAACGCCGAGGTGCCGCCGGTCGCGGTCGTGTTCGAGGAGGCGATGAGCCTCGGGCGGATGCTGTGGACCCGCCGACCCGAGCACTGGAACTTCCTCGCGGTCCGCCTCGGGACGTGCGAGGCACCCTCGCGTACGAGCATCAAGCGGTCGGACGTTCCGGAGGCACTCCCCGAGTACGTCGAGCGCGTCGATCGGCTTCGCGAGCGGTACCGCATGATCGACGGCGTCCCGGTCCTCGAGTCGCTGCAGAGCGTGGGCGTGATCGGTGTCGCGGGCCCCGAGCGTGAAGCGGCGGACGCCCTCCGCGGCATCTGCACGCAGCTGTTCGGGCTGCACTCGCCGAACGAGCTCGTCGCGGTGGCGCTGACCGAGCCCGAGTGGGCGAAGCAGCTCGACTGGCTGACGTGGCTCCCGCACACCTCGAGCGAGCGCAGCCCGTTCCGGGACATGCCGCTGTCGGACTCCGCGTCGACGGGCAACGCGCTGCTGTCGGGTCTGGAGGAGCTCGTCATGCGCCGGTCGCGCGCGTCGAGCGCGCCGCGGCTCCCGTACGACGACGACTGGGACCCGATGCGTTTCGGGACCGACGTGCGACGCGCGGCCGAGGATGCGACGTTCCCCGGCCAGACCGCCGTCGTGGTCATCGTCACCGCGGATGCGCCCGTGGACCGGGCACGCCTCACGCAGGTCCTCGAGCGGGGCGCAGACGTCGGCGTCTACGGACTGTTCGTCGCGCCCGTCGTCGAAGCGCTCCCCGCCGTCTGCCGTAGCTTCGTCGATGTCTCACGCGGGCTCGACGACGCCCACGTCGGGGTGGTCCGCAGCGGCGAAGACTACACGCCGGCGCAGGTCGAGGGAGTCTCGAACGAGCTCATGACCGTGTTCGCCAAGCGGCTCGCCCCGGTCGTCGACTCGAGCACCGTGATCGAGGACTCCTCCGACATCCCGAACTCGGTCATGTTCCTGTCCCTCGTCGGGAGTGAGACCGCGTCCGACCCCGGCTTCGCCATCGAACGCTGGCGCGAGAACAACACCATCATCGACCGATCGGGTGCGACGCTCCCGCGTCTGAAGAAGGCCGGCAATCTGCGCGCGATCGTCGGCCAGGGGGCGGCGGACGCGATGACGCTGGACCTGCGCACCCAGGGTCCGCACGCCCTCGTCGGCGGCACCACCGGTGCCGGCAAGTCCGAGTTCCTGCAGGCGTGGGTGCTCGGGATGGCGGCGGCCCACAGCCCCGACCGCGTCACCTTCCTCTTCGTCGACTACAAGGGCGGCTCCGCCTTCGCCGACTGCGTGGAGCTGCCGCACTGCGTAGGCCTGGTCACCGACCTCAGTCCGCATCTCGTGCGGCGCGCGCTCACCAGCCTCCGGGCGGAGCTGCACTACCGCGAGCACCTGTTCAACCGCAAGAAGGCCAAGGACCTGCTCGAGCTCGAGAAGCGCCGCGACCCCGACACGCCGCCCGCTCTGGTCCTCGTCATCGACGAGTTCGCCGCGCTGGCCGGCGAGGTTCCCGAGTTCGTGGACGGCGTCGTCGACATCGCCCAGCGAGGGCGTTCGCTCGGCATCCACCTCATCATGGCCACCCAACGACCCGCCGGCGTGATCAAGGACAACCTCCGGGCGAACACGAACCTCCGTGTCGCGCTGCGCATGGCGGACGAGTCGGACTCGAAGGACGTGGTGGACGATCCGATCGCGGCATCCTTCCCGCCCTCGATCCCGGGCCGGGGGATCGCGAAGACCGGCCCCGGCCGCCTCATCCCGTTCCAATCGGCCTATGCGGGCGGCTGGAGCAGCGACGAGGTGGTCGCGGCCGACATCTCGATCGCGGAGCTGCGATTCGGTTCGATCCGCAAGTGGGAGCTCGACGACGCCGCCGAGAGCGATGCGCACGACGCCGATCCCGGCCCCAACGACCAGAAGCGTGTCGTCTCGACCCTCATCGCGGCGGCCGAGCAGGCACGGATCCCCGCGCCGCGCCGCCCGTGGCTCGACGATCTCCCCCTCACGGTGGACATCCGCGAGCTCGCCGGCGGCAAGCGGGGGGCGATCCTGCTCGGCAAGGCCGACATCCCCGAGCGTCAGCTGCAGGAGCCGGTCTACTTCGAGCCGGACCGCGACGGGTCGCTGCTCGTCTACGGCACGAGCGGATCGGGCAAGTCGACCGTCCTGCGCACGATCGCGATCGCGGCCGCGATGGGACGGCGGACCGAGAACGTCGAGGTGTACGGCCTCGACTTCGGGTCGGGCTCGCTCAAGAGCTTGGAAGCTCTGCCTCACGTCGGTTCCGTCATCCCGGGTGACGACAGTGAGCGCGTGCAGCGGATCATGCGTTCCCTGGGCTCCGTGCTCGATGAGCGCGGCAAGAAGTTCAGCGCAGCGAACGCGTCGAGCATCGAGGAGTATCGCGAGATCACCGGTCGTGACGAGGCGCGGATCATCCTCCTCCTCGACGGTCTGCCGCAGTTCCGCGCGGACTGGGAGTCGACCACGGCGAGGATGCCGTTCTACCAGGCGTTCATGCGCATCCTGGGCGAAGGTCGCCCGCTCGGCGTGCACGCGGTCGCCACGGCGGACCGGTCCGGTTCCGTCCCCACCGCGGTGAGTTCGAACGTGTCGCGTCGCGTCGTGCTCCGCCTCTCCGATGCGAATGCGTACGCCCTGCTGAATGCGCCCAAGGACGTGCTCGATGAACGCTCGGCTCCCGGCCGCGCCATCGTGGACGGGCTCGAGACGCAGATCGCGGTTCTCGGGGGTACGCCGAACGTCGCCGAACAGACGAAGCTGCTCGAGCAGCTCGCCGCCGAGCTGCGATCCCGCGGGGCGCGGGACGTGCCCGAGATCGGTTCGCTCCCGACGCGGTTGGACGCCGCCGAGATGCCGGATCGCCTCGGCGAGTTCCCCGTCATCGGTGTCGCCGAGGACACCCTCGCCCCGCGCGAGTTCGACCCGGTGGGCACGTTCGTGGTGGCGGGGCCGCCGCAATCCGGAAAGACGACGACGATGAAGGCGCTCGTCCTGTCGATGACGCGTCTGGATCCGTCGGTGAAGTTGTTCCACTTCGGCGGCCGCCGATCGCAGCTCAAGGAGTTCGCACCCTGGATGCGCAGCGCCACGACACCGGACGATGCCAAGGAGCTCGCCACCGAGCTCGCGGAGCTCGTCGTGGACGAGTCGCTCACGCAGCGGCTGATGATCGTCATCGAGGACCTGCCGCAGTTCGCCGACTCGCCGGCAGAGCGGCCGCTGAAGGCGCTCCTGCAGGCCGTCAACCGCAGCGATCACCTGCTGATCGGCGACGCCGACGTCAACCAGGTGACGAGCGGCTTCGGTCTCATCGGTGACTTCAAGGGCGGTCGCAAGGGCATCATCCTCAAGCCCGACGCGTTCGACGGGGACTCGATCTTCAAGGTGCCGTTCCCGAAGATCAAGCGCTCCGACTTCCCGGCCGGACGCGGAATGTTCGTCCAGGCGGGTCGTGCGGTCGTGGTGCAGATGCCGTTCGTCGAGACGGCGTCGCTGCCTGCGGGCGAGCCAGCCCGCGCCTGATCTGACGGGATGGCGGGTGGGGTTGTCAAGAGGGGAGTCCTCCCCATTGGCCTATCCGTTGGGCTTTGGTTGACTCTTCTCGTCGGCCCGGTCGGGTCGGTTTCCGGATTCTTGTGGAGGTGTGGACGATGGCCGATTTCGGTGCGTCTTATGCGGAGATGGAGCAGGTGGCGTCGTCGCTGTCGCAGGCTCGTGATGACATCCAGGGTCAGCTGGACTCGCTGAAGTCCCAGGTGGACAACCTGCTGGGTGAGGACTTCAAGACGCAGCACGCGTCGGGCAAGTTCGGTGAGGGGTACGGGGAGCTGACGGCCGGTCTGAAGAACGCGGTCGACGGTATCAATGACATGTCCGAGGCTCTGCTCGGCATGATGCGCGCGATCCAGGACCTCGACCAGCAGCTCGCCGGCGGCTGAATCCGCTCTTCTGACACGTGGGGAGCCGATCGCTCCCCACGTGTCGTCGTTCTCCTTCCGCCGTCCCGATAGGAATGACCGTCATGTCCGTGAAGATCTCGTATGACGAGCTCGGTGCTCTCTACACGAACCTCCTGGCGACGCAGACCGAGTTCGAGTCCGCCTCGCAGCGCCGCAGCGACCTCAGCAGCGACATCGGCACGCCCTATGGGCGAGGTGAGCTCCGTGAGAGGACGGAGAACTTCGAATCGCGATGGGATGACCGTCGCAACAAGCTCAACGAGGGACTCAAAGCCGTGACCGAGCAGGCCAAGGCCGTGCTGGAGGGCTTCGGCGACTTCGACACCGAGATGGCTGCGGAGATGGCCGCTCAGATGCAGGAGGTGGACTGACCGTGGCGACGCATGACTCCCCGAAGGGCCGGCCGGTCGAGATCGTCTCGGGAAACGGCGACGACGTTCGCGATCGCGGGCAGCAGATCATCAACCTCGGCGCGGCGATGGGTGACGCCGAATCACTCCTGACGCGTCTGGTCGACGACGGTGCCGAGATGGAGGGGCAGGCTGTCGACAAGCTCCGCGAGGTGAGCGGGGAGGTGAACGTCGAGCTCCGCAAGGCAGCAGAGCTGTACCAGGCGGTCGGCCCGTACGTCCGCTCCTACGGCTCCACCCTCGCGTCGGTGAAGTCGCGCATGAACACGATCGTTCCCGACGCGGACTCCCACTGGCTCAGCTATCAGCACGCGCTGTCGGAGTGGCAGAGCGCGCGCATGGCGCCGGTGCCGGAGACGAGCGGCGACGATGACGGCGACGCGCAGGCGGCCCAGACCGCTCACGAGGACGCCGTCTCGACTGCCGAGGGCGACAAGGATGCCGCGTACGCACTGTGGAAGGACGCGGCGGACGACTTCGACCACCAGTACGACCTCTGGGAGACGGCGTTCGATGAGGCGGTCGCCGGTATCCGCTCGTCGACCGCCGACGCGATCGAGGACGACTGGCGCGACAACCTCGACGGCTTCGTCGACTTCGCGCTCGACGTCCTCGCCGTCGCAGGCATCGTCCTGGCCGTCCTGGCGATGGTCGTGGGCGGCCCGATCGTGGGCCTCCTGGCGCTCGCGGTGGGTGTCCTGACCCTCGCCGGCACCCTGTGGCAGTACAGCCGCGGAGATGCGAACGGATGGGACGTCGCCCTCGCGGTCCTGGGCGTGATCCCCTTCGGTGCGATCGGGGAGTTCGCCAGCGGCGGCTTCGGCGCGGGCATGAGGGCCTGGGCGGGCTTCCCCCGCGGCGGCCTCTCGCTCGGCGACGACTTCACGCGATGGGGTCTCAACCTCACGGCGCGCAACCCCGCGCAGTGGGTGTCGGACATGCGCGGCCTCGCACCCGAGGCCGGATACGTGGCCAACTCCTTCGACGACATCATCAGCACCGCGGTGTCGGGCCAGGACCCGTTCATGTGGGAGGTCATCGGCGAGCTGGGCACGATGCCGCAGCAGTTCGTCTATGCGATGGGTTCTGCCGGCACCAACCTGAACAACTGGGCCACGATCGCGGGTGGGATCCAGGGCAGCTGGGAGTTCGGCACCGGCCTCGACCGAATCGTCTACCCCACGTGGTGAGCCGACGGACTGTGGAAGGCTGGTGCTCATGAACTCTCTGCGGGCGGAACTGGGGGCCACGCTGCCCGGGGTTCCCGAGTTCCGGATGGCTCTGCCCGAAGGCTGGACGATGCTGGACACCTCGGCCGCGACGGAGTCCGAGCTGTTGGCGAACGCGAAGGCGAAGCTGCGCGAGGCGCACCGGCCCGACGTGTACGCCTCGCTCGAGGCGCATGTCACGGGAGCGGTGAAGGCGGCGAGGAACCGCGGAGCGTTCTTCATGATCATCCCCGGCGAGAACGCTCCGCAATGGTCCACCGTGCCGGTCAGCATCCTCGGTTCCCTCACCGAGGGCGCGCCCGGATCGTCGCTCGATGTGATGGTGGCTGACGCGGTCGAACGCCGCGGTGCGCGCGCGCTCGAGGGCAGCAAGCAGTTCCTGCGGTGGGTCGACCGGAGGAGCGTGGAGCTCTCGGGCGAGAAGGTGGGCGCGTACACCGTCGTCTACCTGACGCCTGTCCCCGGCTCGCGTCGATCGAAGGCTCTGCAGCTGACGGCGACCCTCCTCCATCCCACGGATGTCGACCCGGAGGCCGACGAGGCGATGAGCCGGTGGCTCACCCTCCTCGACGCGCAGGTGCTGACCTTCGCCTGGACCGGACGATGAGCCGGGTGGCGTTCGACTACGACGAGGCCACGGCGATCCCCCTGCCGGGGCCGGCGCTGGCCTCCGACGTCGCCGAGGAGTGGGCCGACGGAGCCGCCGCACGCATGGCCGCGCTCAACGATCTCGACGACACTTCCACCCGGACGCTCGCCCGCGCGCTGGCTCGCGCCCAGCGCTCGGCGGCGAGCGATCCGTCGACCAATCTCCTGCTCCGAGAGCCGGCGACCGGGGCCTGGGTGCCGTTGCGTCTCACGCTCGCCGACGGCGAGCCGGATGCCGTCGCCCAGCGGAGCTTCCTGTGGCCGGCGTCGATCCTGGCGCCCCGCATCCGCGTCGCCCGCAGCCGCAGTCTCGGAACGGGGTGCTCGTCGACAGTGCTCGTGGACGACCGCGTCGCACAGGTGCGGTGGCTGTTCGCGACAACCGGGAAGTCGTTCTTCGCGACGCTGGGACCGGTGGCTCCCGCACTGCTGGCCATGGCCGCCGCACGGGTCGAGATCCTCCTGGACACCGTTCAGATCGGCGGCGCTCCCTGGGCGCCCTCGGACCACTTCGACCCCGACGCCCTCTCGCGGTCCGGTGTCGAACCGGAGTCGTTGTGGCGGATCTGACTCCTCCTCCGGCGACGGCGTACGCTCGGGCGGCCCGTACGTGGGAGCCGCTGGACTGGTGGAAGCTCGAGGCGCGTGCGCTGCACCACCTGCCCGCTCTCCGGCGCGCTCTCGCGGTCTTCGCCCCGCCGGCGGCGTGGAAGGACCTCGCCAAGAACGCCGCACCCGCATGGGGATGCCTCCTCACGCTCTCGCACATCGCGAGCTTCGTCCTGCCCGTGATCGCAGCGTTCTTGCTGGTTCCGTGGATAGGTGATCGCGAGGGGACCGCTCCGGTGGGCACAGCAGGGATCCTGGCCGGCGTGGCCGCCCTCATCGGGGGCAACGGTCTGCTGACCGAGATCCGGGAATCCCTCGGCAACGATCCCTCCATCCACCGACTCCTGGGCGCGCTGCACCTCGTGCCCTCGGCCGCGGCGACGGCTGTCGCCGGACTGGCGATCGCCGACGGTGCTGCGGCGGCGCCTCTCGGGATCGCCGGCCTCATCGCCGATGTCGTCGTCGGCATCCTCCACTTCGTCCTCTTCCGCGGCCCGGCGCATACCGGCAGTGACCGCTGGCGACGCAATCTCCTGAGGCTGGAACAGGCGGTCGAGGGCATGTCGCCGCAGGAGCGCGCGCGAGTGTACGCCGATGTGCAGGGAGCTCTGGAAGTCCTGGCGGAGCGCGGACTCATCAGCACCGCCGAGTGGGAGCGGGCCCGCGAGGTGCGCATCGGACTCCTGGGCATCTCGATGGCGCCGCGGGGAGACATCACCCCCGGCGGCGGCAAGGGCGCGGACTCCGCCTCGAGCGCCTGATCTGACGGGATGGCGGGTGGGGTTGTCAAGAGGGGAGTCCTCCCCATTGGCCTATCCGTTGGGCTTTGGTTGACTCTTCTCGTCGGCCCGGTCGGGTCGGTTTCCGGATTCTTGTGGAGGTGTGGACGATGGCCGATTTCGGTGCGTCTTATGCGGAGATGGAGCAGGTGGCGTCGTCGCTGTCGCAGGCTCGTGATGACATCCAGGGTCAGCTGGACTCGCTGAAGTCCCAGGTGGACAACCTGCTGGGTGAGGACTTCAAGACGCAGCACGCGTCGGGCAAGTTCGGTGAGGGGTACGGGGAGCTGACGACCGGTCTGAAGAACGCGGTCGACGGTATCAACGACATGTCCGAGGCTCTGCTCGGCATGATGCGCGCGATCCAGGACCTCGACCAGCAGCTCGCCGGCGGCTGAACCGCATCCGTCCTTCCGACGAGTGGGCGCCGATCCGGCGTCCACTCGTCGTCGTTCGTGCGGACATCGGACGGATGCCGCGATGACCGTCCCGGACTCGGTTGTCAAGTGGGGAGTCCTCTCCATCGACCGATCCGCGGGGGCCGGATAGCGTGACACCTGGCATCGACACGGAGCGTCTCCGGGCGCGACAGGGGAGGGATGAAGATGACGGATGCGGTCTGGATCAACTTCTCGACGCTGCAGCGGACGAGTGAACGACTGCGGAACATCGTCGGCGAGCTCGAGGACGCCGGGGACCTGGCCGAAGAGCTCGCCTCTGCCGTCGGCCGGCCCTACGGGAAGAACGCCCTCGCGAACAAGGTCGGCGACTTCGAATCCCGGTGGGATGACCGGCGCCGAGACCTGATCCGCGACGTCACGAAGATCCAGGAGCACGTCCAGGGTGTGCTCGACGGCTTCTCGGAGTGGGACGCGGAGACCGCATCCCAGATGGACATCGACGCGTCCGGCACGACCGACGCGACCCGGCCGAGTGCCGCCTGAGACGGAGGGACGACAGTGGAACACTCACCGGCGGGCCGCTCGATCGAGAACCTCGAGGGCGACCCGGAGACCATCACGCGGCGCGGACGTCGCATCGAATCCATCGGCGGGCAGATGATCGCGAGCGCGAACGTCCTCGAGCAGCTGGTCGGCGAGGGTGATGACCAACGCGGTGAGGCGATCGAGAAGATCCGCGAGATCGTCGGCGACACGCACAGCGAGCTCCGCCGTGCCGGCAACATGTATCAGCCGACGGGACCCGTGCTCGTGCGTTACGGCTCCGCGGTCGCGGACGCCAAGCCCCGCATCCGCACCGCTGTCGACGCCTGCGAGGACGCCTGGGCGCGGTACTCCGCAGCACCCGGCCAGCGGTTCGAGCGGTTCATGCCGTCGCCCGTCGAGGAGGTCGCGGAGCAGCAGGCCGAGGATGACGAGCAGAAGCGTCAGCTGTACGACGAGTTCCTCCTGCAGGCCCGCACCTTCGATTCCGAGGTCGACACCTGGGAGGACGCGTTCGACGCTGCCGTCGACGGGATCGGCGACATCCTCGACGGCGCCATAAGGGACAGCTTCTGGGACAACGTCGACGGGGCCGTCGAGGTCGTCCTCCAGGTGCTCACGGTCGTCTCGATCATCGTCGCGATCGCCGGGATCATCATCGGTGGTCCGCTCTTCGCCCTCATCGGTGCCGTCATCGGGGTGGCGACGCTGCTGCTGACCGCGTACCAGGTGCTCCGCGGCGATGCGGGCATGGAGAAACTCGTCATCGCCATCATCGGCGTGATCCCGATCGGCAAGATCGGGCTCCTCTTCCGGGGCAGACCCGGCCTCCTCTCGTTCGGCGCGGAGATGGTCACCGCCTTCCGTCCCTCCTCCTGGTCGGCCGCCGCGGGTCAGCTCGGCAACATCGGGACCGTGTACCGCCTGGCCGGGGGAGGATGGCTCGGCATCCGCTCCGGTCTCGCCGGCGCGTTCCGGCTCCAGAACCCGACGGGCATCGGCGACATCATGACCCGCTTCATGTTCGGCAAGAACACCACCCAGCTCACCGAACTGGCCGAGTCGGTCGCCGGAGGGGCGAACGGGTGGTGCAACTCCACGGTCTTCGCCGCGGGATGGGAGATGGCGTACACCACCGTCCGCGGTGCGCGTCGAGCGGTCGACAACATCGCCGGCTGGACCGGCAACCCCGACCGCAGGATCAGTTCGCAGTACCCGTGGGTGGGAGCCTTCCTGTGACCGACACGTTGAGCCCCGTCGTCGGTGACGACGAGCGGATGCCGGAGGGCTGGGGTGCCGGTTCCTGGCGGATCACCGGTCACAGCGAGGTGCCCGGATGGCTTCTCATCCCGGCCGACCCCGGCAACCGCGACGAGTGGGTCGCCGGCCGCGCGGACGAGATCCGCGCGGCGTGGGGCGAGCACTGGGACGACCGGTGGCACGAGACCGTCCCGGCGCTGCTGAGCGCGGGGCTCGACGCACGGCCCGCGGAGGCCGCGCTCGCCTTCCAGATCTGGCCGGTCCCTGCGCCGCTTCTCGCTCAGGTCAGCGTGTTCTTCGGCGAACGGCCTGCCGTGCTGCCCGAGGAACTGGCGGCCGGCGACCGCTACGTCGCAGACGGTCTCGGTGCGGGCGTCGCGCTCGTGCGGACCGTGGACGACCCGGTGACGGGGGCGACCCTCGTCGGATGGGAGCTCTCCTTCTTCGGTGAGGAGACTCTCGTGGTCGTGCGGTTCGAGCCGACGGTCGCGGAGCTGTTCGGGATGCTGGTCGGCCAGTTCCACGCCTTCGTGCACACCCTCGAGTTCCTCGACCCGGAGGGGCTGCCGGTCGTGGCATCCGTTCCGGCCGACCTCCCGGCGGCCCGCACCGACGAGGACTGGGTCGAGGGGGCGAGTGCACCGTGACCTTCCTGCACGAGAACGCGCGTGAGTGGGCGACGGACCACTCCGCGGCGGCCGATGTGAGGTTCGGGCGCCTCGAGACGATGGCGTTCCAGCGGCATCCCGAGATCTACGGCGCCTTCGGCGCGGACGGCGCGGCGACGGCGTCACGGACGCAGCGACCGGCGCCGACAGCGGGAAGGCGGGCGCTGTTCTGGGTGACGGTGGTGCTCGCGATCATCGGGGCGCTGGCTCCGATCGCGGCGATCGCGGTCATCAGCGGCGACCGGTTCGACTTCTTCCGCATCGACGCCGAGACCTCGGTCCCCGTCGCATCCGTCTTCTACGGCATCACGGTGGTCGCGCAGATCGCGGTCCTGGTGTTCTGGGTCGTGCGCGGAGCGCGCTGGGACGGTGTGATCGCCGCCGTCGTCCTGATCGCCGTGATCTTCTCGGGCTTCGGATTGGTCGCGGTGCCCAACATCTCGGCGGTGGACGGCTTCACGCAGTGGCAGCCCTGGTACCCCGCCGTCGTCGTCGCGTTCGCCGTGTCGCTCATCGCCACCGTCGCGGTCTTCGTGCGCTTCCGGGTGCGCGACGAGCCCGTCGATGTCGCAGACGAGCCCGTCGAAGCCGCGGATCCGCGCGCCGTGCGCGCGGCCGTCGATCGTCTGCCGGCGACGGAGCGGGATGCGATCCGCGCCGACCGTGACGACGCCCTTGAGATCCTGCATTCGCGAGGATTGGTCGACGAGACCACGCTGGAGCGCGCGCTCGCCCAGGAGCTCGGCACGCTGTATCTGCTGGATGACACGACCGGAGGTGCCCGATGACCGGACAGGACGGACTGCAGGCGGGATCGGAGCGGGTGAGCCTGCGTTCGCTGCTCGGCGCGTCGGCCGACCCGGGCTTCACGCTCGCCCTCCCGACAGGGTGGGTGCGGCGGGAGGCGAACGAGGCGGAGCGAGAGGCGCTCGACGATCAGGTGAGGACGCGGCTGCGCGACGCGCACCGCCCGGACCTCTACGCGATCATCCAGCCCCTCCTCTCCGACGCCTTCGCCCGGATGGCCGACGCATCGGTCCTCGCGTTCTTCGCGCCCGCCGCAGGGGACGACGACGCGCTGGCGATTCCTGCGTCGCTGGTGGCCTCGGTACGCACGCCCATGAGTCCGGGGGACACACTCGACCCGCTCGTGCAGGCGCTCATCCGACAGGAGGGGGCGACGCCGCTGCTCGGGGACAAGCGCTTCCTCCGCCTCGAGCGCGAGACGCGTCAGGAGTTCCAGGACGCGCCCGTGCGGGTCACGCAGATCGTCTACCTCACGCCGATTCCCGGGACCGGGCGTCGTCGGGGCCTGCAGTTGACGGGTGCGGTCATCCGCCCCGACGACGCGCCCGCCGATGATCGTCCCAACGTGATGATGAAGACGCTGCTGGACCTGTGCGTCTCGTCGCTCACCTGGCAGCTGGAGCCGGCCGCGGTCTGAGCCCGTCCGACCCTGCGGGGAGGCGGCGCGGACGCGGCCCACCGCCGTGTCCGATTTCCGCGAGCCGGTGTCTGCGGAGCATGTCAGGCTGGGGTCATGACGATCGCGCCGATGACCTTCGACGAGCGCTACCGCGCCATCGACGCGAGGGACGTGCGCTTCGACGGGCAGTTCGTGACCGCGGTCCACTCGACCGGGATCTACTGCCGGCCGAGCTGCCCCGCCCGCACGCCGAAGGCCGCGAACGTCAGCTTCTTCCCGACGAGTGCTGCCGCGCACGAGGCCGGCTTCCGGGCGTGCAAGCGCTGCCTCCCCGAGGCGACGCCCGGCTCGCCGCAGTGGAACCTCCGCGGCGACGCCGCGGGGCGCGCCATGCGGCTGATCGCCGACGGTGTCGTCGACCGCGAGGGCGTGCCGGGTCTCGCGCGGCGCCTCGGCTACTCGGAACGGCACCTCACACGCCTCCTCGCGAGCGAGCTGGGTGCCGGACCTCTCGCCCTCGCGCGAGCCCATCGCGCACACACCGCCCGGACCCTGCTCGTGGACACCGACCTGCCGATGGCCGATGTCGCATTCGCGGCGGGCTTCGGCAGCATCCGCCAGTTCAACGACACGATGACGGAGGTCTTCGCCCTGTCGCCGTCCGAGTTGCGCGCACGCCGACGGAGCGCGTCGTCGACCGCGGGCGGACGCATCGACCTCGTCCTGCCCGTGCGCGAGCCGTTCGACGCCGTGGGCCTTTTCGGGTGGATGCGCGCGCACGCGATCCCGGGTGTCGAGGTCGGTGAGGCGGAGGCGTTCTCGCGCACCATCCGGCTCGACGGCGGACCGGCCTGGTTCGAGGTGCGACAGGACGGCGCGGGACGGATGCGGCTGCGCGCCGAGCTCGCCTCGCTCCGCGATCTCGCCCCTCTGATCTCCCGCGTCCGCCGATTGTTCGACCTCGACGCGGACCCGGTCGCGGTCGACTCCGCTCTGGCCGAGCACGCCGAGCTGCGTCCGCTGGTCGCGCGCGTCCCCGGGGTCCGGCTGCCGGCCGCGATCGACGCCGACGAGATGCTCATCCGCGCGATGATCGGACAGCAGATCAGCGTGGCGTCGGCACGCACCATGATGGGACGCCTCGCGGCCGCCCTCGGCGAGTCCATCGAGACGCCGCGGGGACCGGCGCTGCTGTTCCCGACCCCCGAGGTCGTCGCCGAACGCGGCGTCGAAGTCCTCCGGGGGCCGGGGGCGCGGATCCGTGCGATCGTCCACGCCGCGGGAGCCCTCGCGGACGGGGCGCTCCGGTTGGGACCGGGGGACGACACCCTCGAGCAGCGCGCCGCCCTGCTCGCCCTCCCCGGGGTGGGGCCATGGACCGCGGACTACGTCCGGATGCGGGTGCTCGGCGACCCGGACGTGCTGCTCCCCGGCGACGTCGCCGCGCGCGCGGGAGCAGCGGCCGCCGGCGTCCCCTCGGACGCGGCCGGGCTCACGGCGTGGGCGACGCGGACGGCGCCCTGGCGCAGCTACCTCATGGCTCACCTCTGGTACGCCGCCCCGGTCACGCAGGCCTGGCGTGCCGCAGACATCGACCCCTCATCCCGGAAGGCCGCGTCATGACCGCGATCCTGCAGACCCTCGACACCCCCGACGGGCCGTTCACGATCCTCGAGGAGGACGGACGTGTCCTCGCTTCGGGATGGACGGACGACCCGGAGCGCATCCTCGGTCGTCTCCGCTCGGACCGGGTGCCGCCGGATGTGGCATCCGGGCGCGCATCGTCGGCGGAGCATGTCACGGCCTACTACGAGGGCGACCTGCATGCCATCGACGCCGTCCCCGTCGCGCAGTACGGCACGGCGATGCAGTCGTCGGGGTGGGAAGCTCTGCGCCGCATCCCCGCCGGTCGTCCGCTGACCTACAGCGAGTTCGCGGTGCACCTCGGATCGCCGAGCGCAGTCCGAGCCGCGGCATCCATCTGCGCGCGCAACGCGGCGGCGCTGTTCGTGCCGTGCCACCGCGTCCTGCGCACCGGGGGAGCGCTCGGCGGATTCGCGTGGGGACTGGACGTGAAGAGGAGCCTGCTGCAGCGCGAGGCGGCGGAATGATCGATCGATCCGAGTAAGCGCTTGCTTACAGCGAATTGACAGGGATATCCTGGAGGGCTCCCGCACGCCGCGGGGGCCCTGTCCGGCCCCATCAAGGAGGAAGCCATGTCCACGGAGATCGTCTACACGAAGTCCGCCGCCTTCCTCGTCGCCGGACGCCCTGTCCGTCGGGGATGACGACCGAGGTCTGACCTCGCGCGGAAGCTTCCCGCGCCCCTCATCGTTCTCCCTCGACGGGTCACCGCGCCCCTGATCGTCCGCGCCCCTGTGCGCTCCTCGCCGCTTCGGCATCCGCTCCTCACCTGTGCAGGATCATGACCTCCTCGACGCATCCCCGCTTGTCCACCGCCCGCTCCCTCGCCCGCCTGATCCCCTTCGCGAAGCCCGTGCTGCCGCGTCTGGGACTCGGTGCCCTCAGCGCGCTCATCGCGAGCCTGCTGGGTCTGACCATCCCGCTCGTCCTCGAACAGATCGTCGGCACGAACGGCCCCATCGCCTCCGGTGACCCGTGGCTCATCGCCCTCGGCGGCGGCGCCGTGCTGCTGCTCGGCCTGCTCGAGGCCCTCATGGTGTGGGCGCGTCGGTGGTTCGTCCTCTCACCCGCGACCGCCGTCGAGTACGAGCTGCGCACCGACTTCTACGCACGGTTGCAGCGACTGCCGGTCGCCTTCCACGACCGCTGGCAATCGGGCCAGCTGCTCAGCCGGATGATGCAGGACATCGGCCTCATCCGACGCTGGATGGCATTCGGTGTCGTCCTGCTCGTCGTGAACATGATCACGATCGTCGTCGGCTCGGTGATCCTGTTCAGCTGGCACTGGCTGCTGGGGACCATCTTCGTCGTGGTCTCCGCGCCGCTGTGGGTCGCCGGCTACGTCTTCGAGAACCGCTACGGCATCCTCTCCCGCCAGAGCCAGGACCAGGCGGGCGACCTGGCCACCGCCGTCGAGGAGTCGGTCCACGGCATCCGCGTCCTCAAGGCCTTCGGCCGTGGCAGTCACGCCCTGCGCAAGTTCACCCGGCAGGCCGAGACGCTCCGTCAGACCGAGATCAGCAAGGCGAAGGCGGTCGGCTGGATCTGGTTCTGGCTCGTGCTGCTGCCCGACATCGCCTTCGCGCTGTGCCTGGGCGCGGGCATCTACCTGGTCTCGACCGGGCAGATCGACACCGCCGCGCTCATCGCGTTCTTCGCGATGGCGACCATTCTGCGCTGGCCCGTCGAGTCGATCGGCTTCCTGTTCTCCTTCCTCGTCGATGCCCGCACCGCGACCGACCGCATCTTCGAGGTCTTCGACGAGCAGAACACGATCGTCGATCCGGAGAACCCGGCGACGATCAGCGAACCCCGAGGGGAGCTGGTCTTCGAGGGGGCGCGCTTCCGGTATCAGGATGCGGCGGCCACCGAGCGCGACCTGCTCGACGGCATCGACCTGTCGCTGCAGCCGGGGGAGACCATGGCGCTCGTTGGTCTGACCGGGTCGGGGAAGACGACACTCACGACGCTGCCGGGACGTCTGTACGACGTCACCGGCGGGCGCGTCCTGCTCGACGGCGTCGACGTGCGCGATCTGTCGCTCACGGAACTGCGCCGTCACGTCGGCATGGCCTTCGAGGATGCGACGCTGTTCTCGCAGACCGTGCGCGAGAACGTGCTGCTCGGCCGTGAGGACCTCGATCCGCGCAGCGCCGAGGGCGAGCGCGTCCTGCGCGAAGCCCTGCAGGTCGCGCAGGCGGCATTCGTCGACGACCTCCCCGACGGTGTCGACACCGTCATCGGCGAGGAGGGGCTCAGCCTCTCGGGTGGCCAGCGTCAGCGTCTCGCGCTCGCTCGCGCGGTCGCCGCGCGGCCCGCCGTGCTGGTGCTCGACGATCCGCTGTCGGCGCTCGACGTCGACACCGAGGCGCTCGTCGAGGACGCATTGCGTGTCGTCCTCGCCGAGACCACGGCGCTCGTCGTCGCTCACCGGCCCTCCACCGTCACGCTCGCCGACCGCGTCGCACTCCTCGAGGAGGGGCGCATCACCGCCGTCGGCACGCACTCCGAGCTCCTGCGCACCAGCGAGCACTACCGGCACGTCATCTCGAGTCTCGAGGACGAGCAGGAACGTCAGCACGAGAGGGAGGTGTCCCTGTGAGCACCGTCACGGGCACCAGCGGCGAAGACCGCTCCGATTACACCCGCGAGGAGAGTCGGCAGATCCGGCGCCGCTCGCTGCGACTGCTCGGGTCGCTGGTCACACCGCTGAAGATGCAGCTCGTCCTCGCGGGGATCGTGCTCGTGGTCTCGACGGTCCTGCGTGTCGCGGGCCCCGCGCTGGTCGGCTGGGGCATCGCCAACGCCCTGCCCGCCGTCCAGAAGGAAGCCGACTGGATGCCGACGATCGCCGTCGTGGCGGTCTTCCTCGTCTCGGCGGTCGGCGGTGCCGCGCTCATCGGCTGGTACGCCGTCGTGGTGGCCCGGCTGACGCAGGCCGTGATGCTCGACCTCCGCAAGCGCATCTTCCTGCACACGCAGAAGCTCAGCCTCGAGTTCCACGAGTCGTACACGTCGGGGCGCATCATCTCGCGGCAGACGAGCGACCTCGACACGATCCGCGAGCTCCTCGACGGCGGACTCAACGAGCTCGTCTCGGGCCTGCTCTACGGCGGTTTCACCCTCGTCGCACTGATCCTGCTCGACTGGCAGTCCGGCCTCCTGCTCGCGTTCATGGGCATCCCGCTGTTCTTCCTCATGCGGTGGTTCTACCTGCGCTCGCAGGTCGTCTACCGCGAGTCCCGCGTCGTGAGCGCGAAGGTGATCGTCAAATTCGTCGAGACCATGACCGGCATCCGTGCCGTCAAGGCGTTCCGCAAGGAGCCCGCCAACGACGGCGAGTTCGGTGGTCTCGCGAGCGACTACCGCGACATCAACATGCGCTCGATCCGCCTGTTCGGCACCTTCGAGCCCGCGATGATGGCGCTCGCGTCGTTCGCGCTGGCCGCGGTCGTCCTGTGGGGCGGTCTCCGCGTCGTCAGCGGCGCGCTGGAGCTCGGCTTCCTGCTGTCGGCCGTCCTGTACGTGCGCAACTTCTTCGCGCCCATGCAGGAGGTCGCGTTCTTCCTGAACTCCTACCAGTCGGCAACCGCCGCGCTGGAGAAGGTGTCGGGCGTGCTGGAAGAGGACCCGACGGTCCCCGACCCGACGAAGCCGGTCGACCTCCGTCAGGCGACGGGGCATCTGCGCTTCGAGGACGTGACGTTCGGATACTCCGAGTCCAAGACGATCCTGCCGCACTTCCAGCTCGACATCCCGGCGGGCCAGACGATCGCCCTCGTGGGCACCACCGGTGCCGGCAAATCCACGCTCGCCAAGCTCGTCGCGCGGTTCTACGACCCGACGAAGGGTGCCGTGACCCTCGACGGCGTCGATCTGCGGGAGCTGCACCCCAAGGATCTGCGTCGCGCGATCGTGATGGTGACGCAGGAGGCCTACCTGTTCAGCGGGACGGTCGCCGACAACATCGCCCTCGGCAAACCGGACGCGACGATGGACGAGATCCGCGCCGCGGCGCGCGCGGTCGGTGCGGACGGCTTCATCGAGAAGCTGCCTGACGGCTACGACACCGACGTGAACAAGCGTGGCGGGCGCGTCTCGGCCGGTCAGCGTCAGCTGATCTCGTTCGCGCGCGCCTTCCTGGCCGACCCGGCGGTGCTGATCCTCGACGAGGCGACGGCGTCGCTCGACATCCCGAGCGAGCGGCAGATCCAGGAGGCCCTCAGCACCCTGCTCGCCGATCGGACGGCGATCATCATCGCGCACCGTCTGTCGACGGTGGCGATCGCCGACCGGGTGCTCGTCATGGAGCACGGCCGCATCATCGAGGACGACACCCCCGATGCCCTCATCGCGGGCACGGGCAAGTTCGCCCAGCTACACCGCGCATGGCGGGAGTCGCTCGTCTGACCGCCGACGACGTGACGGATGCCGGGGCCTTCGGGTCCCGGCATCCGTCGTTCCGGCGCGAGCCGCCGCGGGACTCGATGAAAGCGTGGGGGTCCATCCGGACAGCGTGCCTGGCGGGCGCCGCGGGTCAGCGCGGTGAGGAGCGGTGCAGGGCGGGACTGAGCGGATGCGTCGCCGCCAGGTCGGCGAGGGCGAGAGCGCCGTCGATCCCGGCGCCGCGCGGAGGCACCAGGGTGAGAGCGCGGTCGTCGGCGAGTGCGACGGTGAACGCCTCGCGCAGCGTCGACGACGCGAACACGCCGCCGATCGCGCACACCGGCAGTACTCCGGCCTCGTCCCGCACGCGGTCCGCTCCGGTGCGGACGCTGTGCGCGAGTTCACGCGCCGCGCGTTCGGAGATGTCCCGTGCGACGGCGTCTCCGGCGTCGGCGGCTTCCGCCACGGCCCGGGCGAACGAGGCGACGATCCGCACGCGGTCGGGGTCGGCCTGCAGCAGCATGTAGGCCTGCGTCAGGTCCGGCCAGCGTCCCTGCACGACGTCGGTGAGCGTCGTCGCCGGACCGCGGCCGTCGACGGCGCGCATGACGGCGTCCAACGCCGCGCGACCGAGCCAGTAGCCGCTGCCGGCATCGCCCATGATCCAGCCCCACCCGTCGACACGCGCGGTGCGGGTCGGGCCCACGGCGAGCGTGACGACTCCCGTCCCCGCGGCGACGACCACCCCGGACCCCTCGCCGAGAGCCCCGAGGAACGACGTCGTGGAGTCGTGCGCGAGGATGACGGTGGACACACCGGTCCCGTCGAGCAGATCGAGCAGCGCGTCGGCGTCGGCGTTGTCGTCGGTCAGCCCCGACACTCCTGCCGCGACGACGTCGACGGCCTGGACGGCGACACTCGCGCGGACGACCTCGGCGAGTTGGGGGATGAGCGCCCTGCCGGTCTGAATGCCGGGGAACGTCAGATCAGCGGTGCCGTCGCCGGAGCGCACCTTGATGCCGCTCTGACCGGCATCGATCGCGAGGACGCGGCTCACCGGCCGCCGACCCGCGCCGCGAGGAACTCCGCCTGTCGCAGCCACTGATGAGCCTGCCCGCCCTCGTGCTCGTTGAAGGGGAACACCTCGATCTGCTTGTCGGTACCCGCCCAGGCGTTGAAGGCGGCGAAGACGGTCGACGGCGGGCAGATCGGGTCGAGCAGGGCGACGGAGAAGAGGGATGCCGCATCCGCCCGGGCCGCGAAGCTCACGCCGTCGAAGTACGACAGCGTCTCGAACACGCGCTCCTCGGCGCCGCGGTGCACGGCGAGGTACCGCGCGATCTCCTCGTAGGGGTCGCGTCCGGTCATGCCGACGGCGCGCTCGAAGTGGCAGAGGAACGGCACGTCGGGCATGGCGGCGACAAGGCCGTCGCTGAGGGCTGCGGCGGCGATCGCGATCCCGCCGCCCTGGCTGCCGCCGGTCACGGCGACCTGCGCGGCATCCACCTCGGGCAGCGACCGGACCGCGTCGACCGCGCGCACCGCGTCGGTGAACACACGCCGGTAGTAGTAGGTCTCGGGGTCGTCGATACCGCGCGTCATGAAGCCGGGGAAAGCGGGTCCCGATCCGTGCGGATCGGGGGTCGCACCGCCCGAGCCCCAGGCGCTGCCCTGGCCGCGGGTGTCCATGAAGAAGTGCGCGTACCCGGATGCCGCCCACCCGAGCCGCTCCACGGGAAGACCGCGACCGCCGCCGTATCCGTTGAACTCGACGACGGCGGGGAGGACGCCTTCACGGTGGGTCGGGAGCAGCAGCCAGCCTTTCACCGGGTCGCCGGCGAAGCCGGGGAAGGTGATGTCGAACGCCTCGATGCCGCGCAGGGGCGTCGACACGGGCGTGACGACGGGTGCGCCGCCTGCGTCGCGGGCGCCTGCGACGGTCGTCGACCAGAAGTCGTCGAAGTCGGCAGGGACGCGGACCTCCGGGCGGTAGTCGCGAAGGTCGGGCAGGGCGAGATCGAAGCGCGGCACGCGCTCACCCTAGCGGTCCTCGGCCCGACGCCGCAGGGTGGTGGTCAGCCCCGCAGAGATATCTCGACATCGAGAGAAACGGAGGTGGTGCGATACGCTGAGACCGATCCGCGACGCCCTTTTCTTGGAGACGACACGTGCCCGATTCCACCATCATCTACACCTACACCGACGAGGCGCCGGCGCTGGCGACGGCGTCCTTCCTGCCGATCGTCGAAGCGTTCGCCGGCAAGGCGGGCGTCGGCATCGAGACGCGCGACATCTCGCTCGCTGGCCGCATCCTGGCGGCCTTCCCGCAGAACCTGACGCCCGAGCAGCAGGTGGGCGACGCGCTGGCCGAGCTCGGCGGTCTCGCGACCCTCCCCGAGGCGAACATCATCAAGCTGCCGAACATCTCAGCATCCATTCCGCAGCTCAAGGCGGCCATCGCCGAGCTCCAGGCCGCGGGCTGCGACATCCCGGACTATCCGGACGAGCCGAAGGACGTCGCCGAGAAGGACGTCCGCGCCCGCTACGACCGCATCAAGGGGTCCGCGGTGAACCCGGTCCTCCGTGAGGGCAACAGCGACCGCCGTGCGCCGCTGTCGGTCAAGAACTACGCGCGCAAGCACCCGCACCGCAACAAGGCGTTCGCGGACGGCTCGAAGACCCGCGTCGCCACGCTCGGTCACGACGACTTCAAATCCAACGAGACCTCGACGGTCATCGAGAACGACGACGTCCTGACCATCCGCTTCACGGGCGAGGACGGCACCGTGACCGAGCTGAAGTCGGGCCTGAAGGTCCTGCCCGGCGAGGTCGTCGACGCGACGTTCCTCTCGGCGAAGGCCCTCGACGCCTTCCTCGCCGACACGATCGCGCAGGCTGCGGCCGACGACGTGCTCTACTCCGTGCACCTGAAGGCCACGATGATGAAGGTCAGCGACCCGATCATCTTCGGCCACGTCGTGCGCGCGTTCTTCGCGGACGTCTTCTCGCGCTTCGGCGACCAGCTCGCCGCGGCCGGTCTCACCCCCAACGACGGCCTCGGCGCGATCCTCGCCGGTCTCGGCGGCGTCGAGGGCGGCGACGAGATCCGCTCCGCGTTCGAGGCGGCCATCGCGAACGGCCCGCGCCTGTCGTACGTCAACTCCGACAAGGGCATCACGAACCTGCACGTCCCCTCCGACGTGATCGTGGACGCCTCGATGCCGGCTCTCATCCGCAACGGCGGCAAGCTGTGGGGTGCCGACGGCGGCGAGGACGACACGATCGCCGTCATCCCCGACTCGTCCTACGCGGGGGTCTACCAGGCCACGATCGACGACGTCATCGCCCACGGCCCGCTCGACCCCGCCACGATCGGCTCGGTGCCGAACGTCGGCCTCATGGCGCAGGCCGCCGAGGAGTACGGCTCGCACGACAAGACGTTCGAGATCGCCGCGGCCGGCACGGTCGAGGTCGTGAACTCGGCGGGGGAGACCCTCCTCTCGCACGACGTGCAGCCGGGCGACATCTGGCGTGCCACGCAGACCAAGGACATCGCGATCCGCGACTGGGTGAAGCTCGCCGTCACGCGCGCCCGTGCGACGGGTGTGCCGGCCGTCTTCTGGCTCGACGAGAACCGCGCCCACGACGCGAACCTCATCGCGAAGGTGAAGACCTACCTCGCCGACCACGACACGGACGGCCTCACGATCGAGATCCTCGCCCCGGCCGACGCGACGCGCTACTCGCTCGAGCGCATCCGCCGCGGCGAGGACACCATCTCGGTCACCGGCAACGTGCTGCGCGACTATCTCACGGACCTGTTCCCGATCCTCGAGGTCGGCACGAGCGCCAAGATGCTCTCGATCGTCCCGCTGCTCGCCGGTGGCGGACTGTTCGAGACCGGCGCGGGCGGTTCGGCCCCCAAGCACGTGCAGCAGCTCGTCGCGGAGAACTACCTCCGCTGGGACTCGCTGGGCGAGTTCTTCGCTCTCGCCGCCTCGTTCGAGCACCTCGCCGACTACACCGGCAACCCCCACGCCAAGGTCTTGGCCGACACGCTGGATGCAGCGACCGGGACCTTCCTCGAGGAGGACAAGTCGCCCGGTCGTGCCCTCGGCACGATCGACAACCGCGGCAGCCACTTCTACCTCGCCACCTACTGGGCGCAGGAACTGGCCGGCCAGAGCGTCGACCCGGAGCTGGCGGCCGCGTTCGCACCCGTCGCCGAGGCGCTGCGTGCGAACGAGGAGGCCATCGTCGCCGAGCTGGTCGCCGTGCAGGGTTCGCCCGCCGAGATCGGTGGCTACTACCGCCCCGACCCCGCTCTGGTCGAGAAGGTCATGCGCCCGTCGGCGACGCTGAACGGCATCATCGACGGACTCTGATCCGCGCAGACGGATGCCCCGGCCGCATGAGCGGGCCGGGGCATCCGTGCGTTCGGGGGAGCGTCAGACCCGGATCTGTGCGACGACCTCGCCGTACTCGGTCTCGTCGACGGGAGTGAATCCGACGCGGCGGAAGAATGCGTCCGGGCCGCCCTCGCCGGCCTCGTAGATGACGTTGACGTGGTCGAACCCTCGCGCGCGTGCCTCGGTCGTGAGCTGTTCGACGGCGTAGCGTCCGACACCGCGACCCTGATCGTCGGCATCCACGTTGATCCGCCACAGCACCGAGCGGAAGTGCTCATGCGGGGCGTCGGCGTCGAAGCCGGCGCTGACGAAGCCGACCACCTCGTCACCGTCGAGGATCACCCGCTGCCACGAGGTGGCAGGGTCGACGACGGTCGCGGCGATCGCATAGCTCTCGGGGGCGATGAAGCGTTCTTGGCCCGGCTTGAGCGAGAGGGTGTTCACGGCGACGATCGTCGACGCCGACAGTTCTTCCACGCGGAGGTCAGCCATGAGCACAGGCTAACGGTGATCCGTGCCCGTCGCACTTGGACGACGGATGCCGAGCGTCAGATGACGTTCAGGAGTGGATCCAGACGTCGCCGCCGTTCGGCATCCAGTCGTACAGCTGCTTGGCGAGGGCGGGCGGCATGTTCACGCAGCCGGCGCTCATCTGGTTGCCGAAGTTGTTGTGCCAGTAGGCGCCGTGGAAGGCTTGGTTGCCG
Organism: Microbacterium oleivorans; assembly: GCF_023715745.1. Classification (GTDB taxonomy): domain Bacteria; phylum Actinomycetota; class Actinomycetes; order Actinomycetales; family Microbacteriaceae; genus Microbacterium; species Microbacterium oleivorans_D. Next base: position 74,352 of record NZ_JAMBOV010000006.1, read on the forward strand.
TTGAAGTACATCACCCACGGGACGTCGGGCTGCGTGTACTTCGTCCCGGTGTCGCGCGAGGTTCCGGTCATGTCCTGCAGCGGCGTGCGCCACCCGATGGAGTACCGACCGGTGAAGGTCACAGCGCCGTCGCGACCGCTCGAGATGAGCCAGGTGTCGACGACCTTGCCGTTCTCCTTGAGATACAGCCGCTGCTCGCTGAGGTCGACCTCCGCCAGGCGCACCGTGCTGACCGTCTCGCGCGGTGTCACGTCGACCGGGAGGGCGTACGACGCGTCGCCCGTGGCGAGCTGATCGGCGAAGTCGCGCGCGACACCGGAGGTGTCGCCGAGGACGCGGCCGTCCTGCCCCTCGACGATCGTCTTCAGGACCTCGCCGGCCTCGCTCGTCAGGACCTCGGCCGTCGCCGGATCCTGGTTGACGACCTCCGGCAGCTTGTCGACGGCGAGCTGGATCGCTGCCGCGTCCGCGGTCATCGTGAAGGCACCGGAGGCGTCCGGCTGGACGGTCATCCAGGACGCCAGCTCGGATGCGGGGATCGGGACGGCGCGGTCGTCACCGGCGTAGAAACCGGCCTCGGCGATCATCCCGTTCAGGCTCTCGACTGCCGCCTCCGCGGCAGCGGTCGTGACGGTGGCCGGCACCGCTTCCGGCGTCGCCGGCACGGTCACCGTCGATTCGCCGGCGACGAGGGCCGACGCGAGGGCGGAGCTGACGGCGTCGAGCGAGATGCCCGAGCCGTCGACGGCCGGGGTGCTCACGTAGGCGCCGTCCTGGAACGTCACGGTCGCGGGGGTCGGGTCGACGTACGCCTCGGGCAGGGCGGCGCGCAGCGTCGTCGCGGCGCGCTCGGTGTTCAGACCGACCGTCGGTTCGCCGTATTCGGCGAACCAGGAGGTCACGTTCCACAGGGGGCTGCCCGCGAAGGCTTCGTCAGCCAGAGCGGATGCGTCGACGGAGGCGCCCAGGTCAGCGGCGGACACCGTGGGCCCGCCCTCGCCGAGACTGACCTGGATGGAGGAGAGGCGCGAGGAGATCGAATCCGCGGCCATGCCGGTGGTCTGGCCTCCGACGGGCACACCGGCGGCGGTCGTCCCCGGCGCGATCAGGATGAGCGAGCACACCGTCGTGGCCGTCACGACCGCCGCGACGGGCAGCCCGATCTTCAGCCAGAGGCGGCGGGGACGTGGTGCCGGCTCGGCCGGTGCCCAGCGGATGTCGAGGTGCTCGCCCGAAGCGGGCGCGTCGCCGGCGTCCTGGCGTGTGATGATCTCCGACATCGGTCTCCCCCGAGCTGCGGCCCGGCGTTCCGGACGCCACGGGGATGCGGGGTCTCGTCGTCAGGCGAATGTCGCTCAGGAAATGGTACGTGACGAGGGCGTATCGCCGGTCATCCGCTGCACAGATCGTGATACTCGGCGACGCCCGTCCGGATGCGGTCGGTGGCGTCGGTTAGACCCGTGGCGCCCGAGATGTCTCCCTCTGCGGCCGCCGCCGTCGCGTCGGCGAGGACGTCGAAACCAGCCCTCAGGTCGGCGGCGACCGCCTCGACGCGGGCGTTGTCGAGCGTGGCGGCGACCTCCTCGAGGTGGTCCCGCACGTCAGCGGTCGCTGCCGCGGTGATGGACGGATCAGCGGCATCCGCCTCCGCGAAGGCCGCCATCGCCGCGTCGACCGCATCGGCGAGGACCGCGCACGCGGCGGTCACAGTCTGCCCGTCGGCGACCTCATCGGGCTGCGCGGAACACGCGACGCCGAGCGCGGCGATGACCCCGGCGAGGCCCAGGGACACGGTCACGCGGAGACGGCGGGATGCGGGCACGGCGGACCTCCTCGGGGCTCGGTACCGTTCGAGACTGCCACGCTCGTCCTGAGGAACGTTGGAGAGGGTCTGTCCGCCGGATGACACCACCGGGGCCCCACCCGTATGGTGTGGCCATGCAGCGCACAACGGTGTGGTCGTGGCTCATCGGCGGTCTCCTCCTCGTGACCCACAGCGTCCTCGCGGTCCTGGCGGCGCTCGCCGTGAGCGCAGGGGACCCGGTGTCGGTGCTGATCGAGCTCCTGGCCGCCCTCCTGGTGGCGGCGACCTGCGCGGTCTACGCGTTCGGGCTGCGGCCGGAGGAGAGCGTCGTGGCACGTCGGCCCGCCGGTGTGGCGGTCCTCCTGGTCCTGGCCGCCTTCGTGGTCGCGCACGCCGTGTGGTGGGCCGGTCCCACCGGTTACGCGGCCGGTGCCGGCGCCGGGCCCACTGCGGCGCTCGGCGACGTCGTGAGCTTCGTCCTGGCGATCGGGGGCGCCGTCGCGATCCAGCGGGTCGGCGTCATCCCTCGGCCGTGGAGCCGGATCCCCCTCGCCGCGCTCGTGCTCGGACTCCTGCTCGCGGTGATGTTCGCCGTCGTCCCGGTCGTCGCGCCCGGTTCGGGCGGTCCGGTCGGAGTCCTGCCCGCGACCATTCCCGGCGTCGTGGGGATCGTCTCCATGGTGCTCGCGGTGACGACGCGACCGGCGTCGCCCCGGATCACGACGGCGCCGGCGGGGGCCGCCGTCCGTCAGGGCTGAGCCGCGAACACCTTCCCCGGGTTGAGGATGCCGGCCGGGTCGAACACGCCCTTGATACCGCGCTGCAGCGACCACTGATCGGGGCCGAGCTCGTCGGCCAGCCAGCGGCTCTTGAGCACACCGATGCCGTGCTCGCCGGTGAGCGTTCCGCCGAGGGCGATCGCCGCCCGGAAGAGCGCATCGGCGGCGCGCCACACGCGGTCGGGGACCTCGTCGCCGTCGAAGATGAAATTGGGGTGCAGGTTGCCGTCGCCGGCATGGCAGACGGTGGGGATCGTCAGCCCGAACTCCGCCTCGATGCGCGCGATCTCGTCGAACATCGCAGGAAGAGCGCTGCGAGGGACCGAGACATCCTCGATGAGCGCGGTGCCCAGGCTCTCCATCGCCGGATGCATCGCCCGCCGCACCGCCCACAGCTGCGCGGCCTCGGCGTCGTCGGCGGCCAGCCGCACGGACCCGCCCGCCGCCGTCAGGATCTCGGCGACATCGGCCTGCTCCGCGGCGGCGGCGACTCCATCGGTCTGCACGGTGAGCTGGGTCGCGCCCGGTGTGGGGCTCGGCAGTCCGAGCAGTGCGTGCGCGGCCGCCAGGCTCACGGCATCCATGAGCTCCATGATCGACGGCTGCACCCCCGCGGCGGTGACCGCGGCAGCCCCGGCGGCGGCTGCGCGAACGTCGGCGAACTGCGCCGTGAGCGTCCGCGTCGACCCCGGCACCAGGCGCCGGAGCTTGAGGGTCGCGCCGACCACGACGCCGAGCGTCCCCTCCGAGCCGATCATGAGGGCGGTCAGGTCGTAGCCGGTCACGCCCTTGACGCTGCGGTGGCCGGTGCTGATCAGTCGTCCGTCGGCGAGGACGACGTCGAGGGCGAGCACGGCGTCCCGGACGACGCCGTACTTCGCGCACAGGAGACCGCCCGCACCGGTGGCGATGTTGCCGCCGACGGTGGAGATCTCCCGGCTGGCGGGGTCGGGCGCCCACCACAGTCCATGCGGGGCGAGCGCGCGGCCGAGGTCCGCGTTGAGGATGCCGGGCTCGACGACCGCGAGCAGGTCGTCGGGGCGCACCTCGAGGATCCGGTCCATGCCGCGCACCGAGAGCGAGATCTCACCCGTGCCGGTGTTCGCCCCGCCGGCGAGGCCGGTGCCGGCGCCGCGGGTGACGACGGGGGTGCCGGTGGCGGACGCGATCCGCATGGTGGTCTGCACATCCGCGACGGATGCCGCCTGCACGAGGGCGAGCGGTCGCCCCGCAGCGCGGTGTCCCGATTTGTCGGCACGGACCGCTTCGAGGGCGGCCGCGTCCGTGTCGACGCGCTCGCCGAGCGCATCGCGGAGCTGAGCGACGACGTCGCTCACGACAGGCGTCGGCGACCCGCCAGCACGCCGACCACGACGGCGACGACCGCGAAGCCGAGGCCGATCCACGTCTGTCCGGCGCTCCACCAGGCGATCGTCGCGGAGAGGTAGATGAGCAGTTCCACGAGTCCGCGCACGAAGGGGTGGACCCGGACGACCGCGCGAGGCGACGCGAACAGGCCCCAGACCACGAGTGTGGCGAGGGGCGTCGCGATGCCGAGGATGACGTTCCACGGAGCGTCCCACGCCGTGAATCCCCAGATCGCGAGCGTCACGACGGCGAACATCGCGCAGAGGAAGCTGAGCAGGTCGAGCGCCGACAGCCGCACCGGGGCGGTCTCGGCGGTGGCGGGCTCCGCGGGTCGTTCGGGACGGACGTGGGGGAGCTCGGACATGCCTCGATCCTACGCGGGACGGGAAGTGTAACGAGTTTGTTAAGAGTGCTCGCAAACGCAGAGGAACGCTTGTGCCGCTCGTATTCGTAAGGTCTACTAACAAACATGTCGACCCCGACGAGACCCGCTCCCGCGACCCGCAGCCGCCGCACCGCGGGCAAGATCCTCCCCGAGCACGCCCGTGCTCACAACCGGGCGCTCGTGCTGCAGTCCCTGTTCTCGCAGGGGGCCATGAGTCGTGCTGATCTCGCCCGCGAGACAGGGCTCACCCGTGTCACCATCTCCGACCTCGTCGGCGGTCTCATCGACGACGGCTACGTGGTGGAGCAGGGGGTGCGCGAAGCCTCTGGACCCGGCAAGCCCGCGATCCTCGTCGACATCGACCGCGGCGGTCACCGCATCGCCGGACTCGACCTCTCGGGGAGCGAGAGCTTCGTCGGCGCCGTCCTCACCCTTGACGGTGAGATCGTCGCGCGCCACAGCGTCGCCGTGCCCACCGATCGTCGCTACGTCTTCGACGCGATCGCGGAGCTCGCGCGAGCCGTCATCGCCGACGCGCACGCGCCGGTCCTCGGCCTCGGCGTCGGAACCCCCGGGGTCGTGGACGATCGGGGCGTCGTCCTCGCGGCGCCCGGATTCGGGTGGACCGAGGTCGATCTGGCCGGGCGTCTCGAGGCCGAGCTCGACCTCCCCGTGCTCGTCGCGAACGACGCGAACGCGGCCGTCCTCGCTGAGCACACCTTCGGGGGCGCCGGCGATGACGTCATCCTCATCCGTGTCGGTCGAGGTGTCGGTGCGGGACTGCTCACCGGCGGCGAGCCCCTCGCCGGCGCTCGCTTCGCCGCGGGTGAGATCGGCCACGTCACCGTCGGGACCGACGGTGGTCCCGCCTGCGCCTGCGGGAAGATCGGATGCCTCGAAGCGTGGCTCGCCGTCCCCGCCCTGACCGAGCGCCTCGCCGCCGCCGACGACCCGCAGGGCGTGCTCCGCGACGCCGGCGAGCGTCTCGGCATCGCCCTCGCGCCCATCGTCGGCGCCCTCGACCTGTCGGAGATCACCCTCTCCGGCCCCGCCGACCTGCTCGGTGGCACCCTCGCCGAGGCTGCCGCCGAGACGGTACGCACCCGGACCCTCGCCACGTTCCACGACGGGCTCCAGGTGCGCATGTCGGCCCACAGCGAGGACATCGTCCTCCGCGGTGCGGCCGTCATGGTCCTGTCCGGCCGCCTCGGCGTGTCCTGACCCCGCACCACCCGCCCTCCGCGGCGACCCGCCCGGGCCGCCGCATCCCACACAGTGAAGGAACCGCTATGAAGAAGACCCTCGGGGCACTGTCGCTCCTCGGCGCGTCAGCCCTCGTCCTGTCCGGCTGCGCCGGATCCGCCACACCTGCCGCCGGCAGCGCCGAGACCGGTGACCTGACCGTCTGGCTCGTCGGCACCGACACGCCCCAGGACGCCCGCGACTACCTCAAGAAGACCTTCGAGGAGCAGAACGACGGGTGGACCCTCACGATCGAGGAGAAGACCTGGGCCGACACCGCCGAGGGGTATGTCGCGGCCCTGTCGTCCAACGACGCGCCCGACATCGTCGAGGTCGGCAACACGCAGGCGCCCGGCTTCATCTCGCAGGGCCTGTTCGCCGACCTCTCCGGCATCCAGGACGACCTCGGCGGCGACGACATGCTGCAGAGCTTCGTCGACCTCGGCTCGGAGGACGGCACGCTCTACGCGGCGCCCTACTACGCCGGGTCGCGCGTCGTGTTCTACTCGCCGTCGACCTACTCGGGCGAGGTCCCCGCCACCCTCGAGGACTACGTCAAGGACGGTGTCGCGGCCACCACCGCCACGAAGTCCGGCATCTACGCGCCGGGCAAGGACTGGTACAACGCACTGCCCTATGTCTGGGCGAACGGTGGCGAGATCGCCACGCTCGAGGGCGACAAGTGGGTCGGCGGCTTCTCCAGCGAGGGCGGCGTTGCCGGTCTGACGATGCTGCAGGACGTCTACGAGAACGCGACGATCGCTCCCGCCGACGCCGACGAGGCCGACCCTCAGGTCCCCTTCTGCGCCGACGAGGTCGGGTTCCTCTCCGCTCCGGCGTGGGTGAAGTGGTCGATTCTCGCACCGGCAGACGCCGAAGCACCCGGATGCCCGGACGGTGCCGGCAAGGACCTCGCCGCCTTCGCGCTGCCCGGCATGACCGCTGGTGAGGTCGCGCCCGTGTTCGCCGGTGGGTCGAACGTGGCGATCGCCGCGAAGTCGGACGCGCAGGAGAAGGCGCAGGCGGCGCTCGAGATCATCCTCTCCGAGGGCTACCAGAAGATCCTCGCCGAGAACGGGCTCATCCCGGCGCGCACAGCGTTCGCGCAGTACCTGCCCGACGATGAGATCACCGCCGAGGCGGCGAAGGCCGCAGCATCCTCCAAGGCGGTTCCGGCCAGCCCGAAGTGGGCCGAGGTCGAGTCCGCCGGCATCATCAAGGACGCGCTCGTGAAGATCGCCCAGGGTGGCGACGTCACGCAGATCGCGACCGAGCTCGACGGCCAGATCGAGTCGATCCTCAACTCCTGACCCTCAGGCGCAGGGGGCGGCGACGCCCCCTGCGCCCCGTCTTCGGAGGATGCCGATGACCGACACCCTGACACGGCCCGCACCCGCGCGGGCCCCTCGCGACCGTCTCGCCGTCGCCGCGCGCGATCGGGCGCGTCGCCGGAAGGACGGTGCGGCGGCGCTGACGCTGCTCGGCCCCTCCCTCGTGATCCTCGCCGTGATGGTCGGCTATCCGGCCGTCCTCATGGTCGTCCAGTCGTTCACCGACTACTCGATCCGCAACAAGGTGCAGGGCACTCTGCCGGACGTGGTCGGGTTCGCGAACTACCTCGAGGTGTTCACGGCCTCGGACTTCCCGGCCGTCCTCGTGCGCAGCCTCGGGCTCATGCTCGTGATGACGGTGCTCATCGTGGGCTTGGGTGCGCTCGTCGCCGTCCTGATGACCCGTCTGACCCGGGGGTGGCGGCTCCTCGTCTCGATCGGGCTACTCCTGGCCTGGGCGATGCCGCCCCTGGCGGCGACCACGGTCTGGGGGTGGATCTTCGACGCCCAGTACGGACTCGTGAATTGGCTGTTCAACACCGTCACCGGCTCCTCGGACTTCACGAACCATTCGTGGCTGCTCGATCCGTGGTCGTTCTTCGTCGTGCTGACGATCATCGTCGTCTGGCAGGGCGTGCCCTTCGCCGCCTTCACGCTCTACGCCGCGCTCGGACAGGTGCCCGGCGAGGTGCTCGAAGCGGCCTCGCTCGACGGGGCGACCGGTTTCCAGCGGTTCCGTCTGGTCGTCTACCCGTACCTCCGCAACGTCGTCACCGTCGTCGTCGTCCTCCAGGTCATCTGGAACCTGCGCATCTTCACTCAGGTCTACACGCTGCAGCAGCGCGGCGGTCTCGTGTCCGAGACGAACGTCCTCGGCACCTACATCTTCCGGCAGGGGGTGGGGGAGTTCGGCGTCACGAGCGCGATCGGCGTGCTGACCGTCATCCTCCTGCTCGCCCTGTCCTGGGGCTACGTCCGCACGACCCTCAAGGAGGAGGAGCTGTGAGCACGCAGATCACGCCTGCCGCTCAGCTGGCGACCGTCGGCGTCGACGAGGTCGCCGGGCCCGTCGGTCACGCGAAGACGCCCGTCCCGGGATCGCTCGCCGTCCGTCGTCGGCGGCGCTCGCCGCTCGGGCGTCTGCTCCTGAACCTGGCCGCGCTGGTCGTGTTCGTCTGCTCGGTCTTCCCGGTCTACTGGATGCTGAACATGTCGTTCACGAGCGGCGAGTCGATCATCAGCCGCACCCCGAGCTTCCTTCCGCTGGACTTCACGCTCCGCAATTACGAGACGGCGTGGAACCGTCCGGCGGCGCCGGGGCAGACCGACTTCGTCCACGGACTGCTCAGTTCGGCGGGGGTGACCGTCGGGGTGCTCATCGTCACGCTGCTCGTCGCGTTCCTCGCCTCGATCGCGGTCGCGCGCATCCGCTTCCGGGGTCGGCGATCGTTCATCGTCGCGGTCCTCATCGTGCAGATGATCCCCGGCGAGGCGATGATGTTCACGATCTACGGGATGATCGACGACTGGCGACTCATGAACACCCTCGTCGGTCTCGGCATCGTCTACGTCGCGGCCGTCGTCCCCTTCACGATCTGGACCCTCCGCGGATTCGTCGCCGGCGTGCCGGTCGACCTCGAGGAAGCGGCCATGATCGACGGCTGCACGCGCTCGCAGGCGTTCTGGAAGGTGACCTTCCCTCTGCTGGCGCCCGGACTCGTCGCCACCGGCGTCTTCGCCTTCATCCAGTCGTGGAACGAGTTCACGATGGCGCTCCTCCTGCTGCGCGGACAGAACCTGACCCTGCCGCCGTGGCTGCTGTCGTTCCAGTCCGCGACCGAGGCGACGAACTGGGGTGCGGTGATGGCGGCATCCACCCTCATCTCGATCCCGGTCGTGGTCTTCTTCCTCATCGTTCAGGGCCGGATGTCGGGCGGGCTCGTCTCCGGCGCCGTGAAGGGCTGACGTGCGCATCGGAGTGGATGTCGGTGGCACGAAGACCCTCGCCGTCGCCGTGGACGACACCGGCCGCGTCGTCGCCGAGGAGCGACGGCCGACGGGCTGGGGCGGCCGCGCGGTCGTCGACGGGATCGTCGCGGTCGTCGCAGCGGTCTCGCACGGCGTCCGACCGGACGCGCTCGGCGTCGGCCTGCCGGGACAGGTCTCAGCCGGAGGAGTCGTCCGCCACGCCCTCAACCTCGGTATCGACACCCTGGATCTCGCGGAGGCGGTGAGCGCCGGGGTCGGGGTCCGTCCCCTCGTCGAGAACGACGTGCGCGCGGGCGCCGTGGGCGCGGCATCCCTCCTTCCGGGAGCGGGGTCGATCGCCTACCTGAACCTCGGTACCGGCATCGCCGCCGGCATCGTCCGGGACGGGATGCCGTGGCGCGGCGCCCGCGGTGCCGCCGGAGAGATCGGTCACATCAGCGTGGACCCCGCCGGCGCCGCCTGCACCTGCGGGCAGCGCGGATGCATCGAGGCGCTCGCGGGCGGCGCGGCGGTCGCCGCCCGATGGGCGAGACCCGCCGCCCTGCCTGTGGCCGACGTGTTCGACGCCGCGCACGCGGGCGACCCGCTCGCCGCCGCCCTGCGCGCGGACGTCGTGCGCGGCGTCGCCGCGGCCGCCCACCTGCTCGTGCTGACCGCCGACGTGGACCTCGTCGTGCTGGGCGGCGGGGTGTCGCACCTCGGCGAGCGGCTGCGTGAGCCGGTGCGTGCGGCCCTGGCGGCAGCGGCGTCCGAGTCGGCCTTCCTCGGCTCGCTGGAGCTGGCCGATCGCGTGGTGCCGACGCCCCGGGGAGCGCCGGTCGGCGCGCTGGGTGCGGCTCTGCTGGCGGGTGCGACTGCGGTGACCGGGGTCTGAGACGGGCCGGGCGTTCCGGATTCGGTCTCGGCAGGCCCCTCACCGGTCGCCTGATCCGGGACGACGGCGCGTCCCCGGGGACGGAGGGCGCGCCGCGCCGCACCATGGGGCGGATGCCGCGTCAGACCGTCCCGGTGAACACCTGTCGCGCCTGCAGATCGGCGTCGAGCAGCACCGCGTCGGCCACGGCGCCGACGGCGAGCGAGCCGAGCTCCGGCCGGCCGATCGTGCGCGCGGGGGTGGAGGTCAGGGCCGCGACCGCAGCCGGAAGCGCGACGCCCGCCGCGACGGCGGTGCGCAGGGCGGCATCCTGCGTGAGCGTCGACCCGGCGATCGTGCCGTCTGCCAGGCGCGCCACGCCGGCCTCCACCGTGACGGCGAGGGACCCGAGACGGTAGGTCCCGTCGGCCGCGCCTGCGGCGGCCATCGCGTCGGTCACGAGGGCGACGCGGCCGGGCGCCGCGGCGAAGAGGATGCGGATGACGTCGCGGTGCACGTGGACACCGTCCGCGATGACCTCGACCGTGACCCGAGGGTCGCCGGTTGCCGCTCCCACCGGGCCGGGGGCGCGATGGTGCAGGCCGGGCATCGCGTTGAACGCGTGCGTGAGCAGGGTGGCGCCGGCGTCGAACGCCTCGCGGGTGAGATCGGCATCGGCGGAGGTGTGTCCCACGGCGACGACCACCCCGGCGCGCGTCATGCGCGCGATCGCCTCGATCGCACCGGGCAGTTCGGGCGCGAGCGTGACCTGCACGAGCGCCCCTCGGGCGGCGGCGATCAGGGCGTCCACGGCGTCGGGCGTCGGGGCGATCAGGAGGTCGGGGTCGTGGGCGCCGTGGTGCCCCCGGTCGAGGAAGGGGCCCTCCAGATGCGCGCCGAGGACCGAGGCATCCGCGTGCGTCAGGTCGGCGATGATGCCGAGGCGTGCCTGCAGATCCGTCAGGGACCCGGCGACGAGGGAGATGACCGCGCGCGTCGTGCCGTGGGCGAGGTGCAGGGCGCGCGCTGCGCGGATCGCGTCCGCTCCCTCCTCGTGTGCCCGTCCGCCGCCGCCGTGCCCGTGCAGATCGATGAAGCCGGGCGTCAGCAGGGCGCCCTCGCCGGCGACCTCCTGGGCGTCGACGATCTCGTCCGCAGGGAGCGCGCGCCACTCGTCACCCGCGCCGGACGCCGTGACGCGACCCCTCTCGGAGCGGATCCACGCGCCCGGGGTCTCGGTGCCCCCGTCGACGAGCCGTGCCGAGTGGATGATGCGGCTCACGCCGTCCACGGCACCTCCTCGAGGGCGGGGAAGCGGATGCCGAGGGTCGTCCACAGCGGACCGAGGCCGCCGACGCGGCCACGGAACGACTCCCACGACCGCTCAGCCCCGCTCGCGGGCGACCAGGCGATCTCGGCCGCGGCGGCGATGCGAGGGAAGGCGAGGGCGTCGATGTCCTCGAGGGTCGCGACGGTCTCGGTCCACAGCGGCGCCTCGACACCCAGGATCGCCTCCTCGCCGATTCCCTCGACGACGCCAGTCGGCTCCCAGCCGTAGGCCCGGGCGAGGCTGGTCGGGCCGTTGGCCCAGGTGAGTCCGAGGGGGGAGTCCGCGGTCGGCTTCATGTCGAGGTAGACCGCGTCCGCGGGCGAGAGGACGAGCCGGCCGCCGCGCTCGGCGAAGGCGCGCGCATGGCGGGCGGCGGCATCCGTCGGCGAGACGAAGCCCCAGAACTGGCCGATCGTGCCCGGGGCGAGGTCCGCCGCCGCGCCGGCCTCGTGCCAGGCGACGGGGGTCTTCCCGAGGGCGGTGATGACGGCGCTCGTCTGCGCGACGAAGCGCGCGAAGTCCTCGGGGTCGGTGCCCAGCGACTCGTCCCCGCCGAAGTGCAGCCACGGGCCGGGGGTGAGTTCCGCGAGTTCGGTGTAGACGTCGCGCACGAAGGCGTCCGTCGCCTCGTCGCCGATGCGGAGGGATGAGAACCCCACGCCGATCCCGGTGTAGGGCTCGCCGGCGACGGGGACCGAGCCCTCCGTGATCACCTCGACGACCGGCGCCGCGGCTATCTCGGGATACGCCAGCCCCACCGCGTGCGTGTGGCCGGGCATGTCGAACTCGGGCACGACCGTCATGTGGCGGGAGGCGGCGTAGGCGACGATCTGTTGGTACTCGTCCTGCGCGTAGAAGCCGCCCGCCGCGCCGTCGACGGCCGTGGCCGATGCCTTCGCGGTGAGCTCGGGGCGCGAGCGCAGCTCGAGACGCCAGCCCTGGTCGTCCGACAGGTGCAGGTGCAGGACGTTGAGCTTGAGGGATGCCGCCCGGTCGATGTACGCCCGCACTGTGGCGACGTCGTGGAAGTGGCGCGCGACGTCGAGCATCACGCCGCGATACGCGAATCGCGGGGCGTCGAAGATGCGCAGCGACGGCACGACCCATGCGTCGCCGTCGCGGTGGACGAGCTGGCCGAGCGTCTGCACCCCGTAGAAGAGGCCCGCGGCATCCGCTCCCGCGATCCGGATGCCGGTGGCCGACACCTCGAGTCGGTACGACTCGGCCGGGCCCGCGCCGTCGACCGTCAGTGCGATGCCGCCGCCCGTGCCGAGGTCGACGCCGGTGCGGGTCCGGACGAGCGCGCGCAGGTGCTCGGCGGCATCCGGGTCCCCCCTCACGGTTGCGCCGTCCAGCGCGAAGGGCGCGTCGCCGGTGCGGGCGACGTCTGCGGGAAAGGGCACGAGGGGGAGGGGGAGCAACCGCCACCACCGTTCTGTAAGGCGTCCTAACAAAACCGATCGGGCCAGCCTATCAGCGGCGGCATCCGTTATGCTCGCAGTGTCGCGACTGGCGTTGAGGTGGGCTACCACCGGGGAGCGATTGACACGGCATTCGACCGCGCGCCTGGGCCGATGCGAGATTACCCATCCCGAAAGCCGTCGTCAGGAGATCGCATGACCGATTCGCTGTTCAACGCCCCGCTGTCCGAGGTCGATCCCGAGATCGCCGATGTGCTCGAGCGCGAGCTCGACCGTCAGCGCGGGTTCCTCGAGATGATCGCCTCCGAGAACTTCGTTCCCGTCTCGGTGCTGCAGTCGCAGGGCTCCGTCCTCACCAACAAGTACGCCGAGGGCTACCCCGGCCGCCGGTACTACGGCGGCTGCGAGGTCGTCGACGTCGCCGAAGAGCTCGCCATCGAGCGCGCCAAGTCACTGTTCGGCGCCGAGTTCGCCAACGTTCAGCCCCACTCCGGCGCATCCGCCAACGCCGCCGTCCTGCACGCCATCGCCCGTCCCGGCGACACGCTGCTCGGCCTGTCACTCGACCACGGCGGTCACCTGACGCACGGCATGAAGATCAACTTCTCGGGCCGCCTGTACAACATCGTCGCCTACGGGGTCGATGCCGAGACCTCGCTCGTCGACATGGACGAGGTCCGCCGCCTCGCCGTCGAGCACAAGCCGAAGGTCATCATCGCGGGCTGGTCGGCCTACCCGCGCCAGCTCGATTTCGCCGCCTTCCGCGCGATCGCCGACGAGGTCGGCGCGCTCCTCTGGGTCGACATGGCGCACTTCGCCGGTCTCGTCGCGGCGGGCCTGCACCCCTCTCCCGTGCCGCACGCGCACGTCGTCAGCTCGACGGTGCACAAGACGATCGGCGGCCCCCGTTCGGGCTTCATCCTCACCAACGACGCCGACATCGCGAAGAAGATCAATTCGGCGGTCTTCCCGGGTCAGCAGGGCGGCCCGCTCATGCACGTGATCGCCGCCAAGGCGACCGCGTTCAAGCTCGCGGCATCCGATGACTTCAAGGAGCGTCAGCAGCGCACCGTCTCGGGCGCGGCCATCCTCGCCGACCGGCTCTCGCAGCAGGACGTGAAGGACGCCGGCATCTCGGTCCGCTCCGGCGGCACCGACGTGCACCTCGTCCTGGTCGACCTGCGCGACGCGGCGATCGACGGCAAGCAGGCCGAGGACCTGCTGCACGAGATCCGGATCACGGTCAACCGCAACGCGGTGCCGAACGACCCGCGCCCCCCGATGGTGACCTCGGGCCTGCGCATCGGCACCCCCGCGCTCGCGACCCGCGGCTTCGGCGACGCCGAGTTCGCCGAGGTGGCCGACGTCATCGCGCTCGCGCTGCAGCCCGGCGCCGACCTCGAGGCGCTCCGCGCGCGCGTCGCGACCCTCGCCGACGCGTTCCCGCTGTACCCCGGCCTCCAGCAGTGAGCCGCGGCATCCGCCCCCTCTTCCGATCGCGAGACTGCGCCCACGCCCCGAGACAGCGGTCTTGGACCGCAGTCTCGAGCTCCCGGTGCAGTCTCGCGGTCGAGGGGCGACGACAGGAGACACCGTGACCGCACAGATCCTCGACGGCAAGGCGGCGGCGGCCGCGATCAAGACCGAGCTCGCGGAGCGGGTGGCCGCCCTCAAGGAGCGCGGCGTGACGCCCGGCATCGCCACCGTGCTCGTGGGGGCCGACCCGGCATCCCAGCTCTACGTCGGTATGAAGCACCGGCAGTCCGAGGCGATCGGGATGAACTCGATCCAGCGCGAGCTGCCCGCCGATGCGACGCAGGAGCAGGTCGAGGCGCTGATCGACGAGCTCAACGCCGACCCGGCGTGCCACGGCTACATCGTCCAGCTGCCGTTGCCGAAGCACCTCGACACCGACCGCATCCTCGAGCGGATCGACCCGGAGAAGGATGCCGACGGCCTCCACCCGACGAACCTCGGTCGCCTGGTGCTCAACGTCAACACGCCGATCACGTCGCCGCTGCCGTGCACGCCGCGCGGCGTCATCGAGCTGCTCATCCGCAACGGCTACGACCTGAACGGCACGCACGTCGTCGTCGTCGGCCGCGGTGTCACGATCGGCCGCTCGATCGGCCTGCTGCTCACGCGCCGCGAGTACAACGCGACCGTGACGCTCACCCACACCGGGACGACCGACCTCGGCGCGCACCTGCGCGAGGCCGACGTCATCGTCGCCGCGGCGGGGGTGAAGCACATCGTCACCGCCGAGCATGTCAAGCCCGGCGCCGCGGTGCTCGACGTGGGCGTCACCCGCGAGGACGACCCCGAGACCGGCAGGAGCCGCGTCTACGGCGACGTTCATCCCGACGTCGCGCAGGTCGCGGGCTGGCTCTCGCCGAACCCCGGCGGCGTCGGTCCCATGACCGTCGCCCTGCTGATGACGAACGTCGTCGAGGTCGCCGAGCGCGCCGCGGGTCTGCGCGACTGACGCGCCGCCCGTTCACGGATGCGACAGCGTCCGCGACACGCCGGTGAGGCGCACGCGGATGCCGGGTGTCGCCCGGCATCCGTTGCATCCGTGAACGGAACGCCGAGAGCCGCCGCGCGCCGGCGCTCGGGCGCCGGCGTCAGGCGGTGAAGCGGGCGAGGAAGGCGCGGGTGCGCTCCTCGCGCGGATGCCGCAGCACCTCCGACGGCGGGCCCTGCTCGACGATCGTGCCGGCGTCGAGGAACACGACGCGATCGGCGACGTCGCGCGCGAACGCCATCTCGTGCGTGGCCATCAGGATGGTCGCGCCCTCGGACGCCAGGTCGCGGACGAGTTCCAGGACCTCGCCGACCAGCTCCGGGTCGAGGGCGGACGTGATCTCGTCCAGCAGCAGCACCTCGGGGTCGGTCGCGATGGCACGTGCGATGGCGACACGCTGCTGCTGACCGCCCGAGAGGCGGTCGGGGTGATCCTTCGCCTTGTCGGCGAGCCCGACCCGGGCCAGCAGGTCGACCGCGCGGGCTTCGGCCTCGCGGCGCGGCATCCGGTGGACCACGCGGGACGCGAGCGTCACGTTGTCGAGCACGGACAGGTGCGGGAAGAGGTTGAAGCTCTGGAACACCGCGCCCAGCCGCGCACGGATGCGGTTGCCGTCGACGCGGGGATCGGAGATGTCCTCGTCGCCGAGGAAGATCTGTCCGTCGTCGATCGGCTCGAGCAGTCCCAGGCAGCGCAGCAGGGTCGATTTGCCCGAGCCGCTCGCGCCGATGAGCGCGACGACCTCGTGCGCGGCGAGCGAGACGTCGACCCCGCGCAGGACCTCCCGGTCCCCGAAGGACTTGTGGATGCCGGTGGCCCGCAGCACGTCGCTCACAGCACCGATCCCGTCTGCTCGCGCTCGCGGAGCCGCGCCGTGTACCAGTCCGTGAGGCGGATGGTGGGGATCGCGAGCAGGATGAAGAGGATGCCGGCGACGACGTACGGCGTGAAGTTGTACGTCGTGGCCGTCACCGAGCGAGCGGCGGCGATCGCGTCGATGCCCGCGATGATGGAGATGAGCCCGACGTCCTTCTGCATCGAGATGAAGTCGTTCATGAGCGCGGGGGTCATCTTCCGCAGGGCCTGCGGCAGGACGACGCGTCGGAGCGTCTGGACGTGGCTGAGCCCGAGTGCGCGGGCCGCGAGACGCTGCGACGGGTGGACGGACTCGATGCCCGCGCGGATGACCTCCGCGACGTACGACGAGTAGGTCAGCGTCACGGCGAGCACGCCGAGGAAGAGCTCGTCGATCCGTTCGCCGACGATCGTCGGCAGCCCGAACCCGACGAGGTACAGCACGATGATGAACGGCAGCCCGCGGAAGAGATCCGTGTAGCCCGCGGCCAGCATCCGCACGGGGAAGAAGACCGGGCCCCGCAGCGTCCGCAGCAGGGCGACGAGCAGTGCGACACCGCCGACGGTGAAGACCGAGATCCCGAGCACGGTGAGGTTGACGAGGAAGCCGTCCCACACCTTCGGCAGCGCCTGCAGGGCAATGGCCGGGTCGAAGAAGCTCTGCTGGACCTTCGACCAGCCCTCGGTGTTGATCACCGTCGCCCACACCACGACGGCGAAGACGAGGGTCGACGCGATCGCGATCAGGACGGATCGCCGCTCGCGGCCCCGCCGGTAGGCGCGACGGTCGAGCTCGAGCTCGCTCGGGATGCGGGTGGTCACGGATCGACGCTAGCGCGCCCTCACTGGAGCTCGGTGACGCCCTCGGTCAGGCCCGAGAGCCATTTCTCCTCGAGGTCGGCGAGGGTGCCGTCCTCGCGGAGCTCGTCGACGGCGGCACTGACGGCCGGGGTCAGCGGCGAGTCCTTCGCGAGCAGCAGGCCCCACTGGTCCTCGATGCCCGACTGGGGCAGCTCGCCGACGAAGAACGAGTTCTCGATGTAGAAGTTCACGGCGACGTAGGCGGTCGGGGTGTCGAGGACGACGGCGTCGACCTGTCCTGCGCTGAGAGCCGCGGTGGCGTCCTCGTTGGAGTTGTAGAGCTTCGGCTCGAGCCCGAGGTCGAGCGCGTCGAGGGTGAGGGCGCTCGTCGAGTTCGCCATGGCACCGATCGTGATGTCCTTCAGGCCCGCCAGGTCGGTGACGCCGTCGGCCTTACCGCCCTTGAGAGCGATGAGGGACTGGCTGGCGGCGTAGTAGGGCGACGAGAAATCGACGCCCTGCTTGCGCTCGTCGGTGATCGTGTACTGCTGCACGTTGAAGTCGAAGCTCTTCGGCCCCGGGGCGATCGCCGCGTCGAAGCTGGTCCGGACCCACTCGACGTCGTCCTTCGCGAATCCGAGCTTGTCGGCGACGGCGTAGGCCACGGCGGCCTCGAAGCCCTCGCCGGACTCCGGGTCGTCGTCGATGACGTAGGGCTCGTAGGCGGTCTCGCCGGTCGCGATCGTGAGCTTGCCGGGGGTGACGTAGTCGTCGGGGGAGGGGCCGGCATCCGAGGACGACGACACGCTCGGTGCGGCGCTGGTCGCGCAGCCTCCGAGGAGCAGGGCGAGGGCGGCGGCGGACGCGGCGAGTGCGGTGCGCAGGGCGGGACGACGGGACATGAGGGCCTCCGGAGGCGCCGAGCAGGCTCGGTGAAGGGGTTCGGGTGGCGCTCCGCGCGCAATCGGGCGGGTGCCGACCCTCATTCTCGCGCGAGGAGGGATGCCGCAGGCCATGCGGCGTCGCTTTGTTACACGCCCGTCATCGTCGTTCGCTTGAGAGGATGACGGGATGACTCCCTCTCGCACGCTCGTGGTCGGTTCCGGTCGGATCGGCACTCGGGTCGCAGCGGCGCTGCGCGGTGCCGGCGGTGAGGTCTGGACGCTGCGGCGGTCCCCGGCATCCGAGCCCGACGATCACCGCATCGCGGCGGATCTCTCCCAGCCGCTGGCCCGCCCGCTCCCCGCGGTGGACGCGGTCGTCGTCACACTGCCGCCGGGGGAGGATGCCGCGTTCCTGGCGGACGCGGCGGCGCACCTCGCGGCCGCGCTGCCCGGGGTGCCGTCGCGGACGGTGTGGGTATCGTCGACGCGCGTGTTCGAGGGGTACGGCGATGAGCGACCGCTGACGGAAGCCGATGAGCCGCGTCCCGCGAGCGCGCGTGCGCAGCAGCTGGTCGACGGCGAGGTGCGCGCAGTCGAGTTGCTGGACTCCCTCATCCTGCGACCGGCCGGCATCTACGGGCCGGGCCGCGACCGCCTCATCCGACAGGTCCGGGCCGGCACTCCGGTCGACCATGCGCGTCGGACCAACCGCATCCACGAGACCGACGTCGCGCGAGCGATTCTCGCGCTCCTCGACGCCGCCGTTCCGCCCCGCGTGCTGCACGGTTCCGACGAACGACCCGCCACGCTCGGCGAGGTCGTGACCTTCCTCGCCGGGCGTCTCGGGGTGCCGGTGCCGCCGCGCGGCGAGCCGGGCGATCGGCGCGGCACGGTGCTGGACGGTGCGCTGCTGCGGTCGGTCGTCGGCTCGCTCGCCTACCCGACGTTCGAGGAGGGCTACGGCGAGATGCTCGCGGGGTCGGCCTGATCCTGGTGCGTGTCGGCGGCGCGGGGCAGGATGACCGCATGAGCGTCGAACCCCGGATCCTGGACTGGCTGCGCGACTCCGACCCGTCGCTGCGATGGCAGGTCGAGCGCGACCTCGCGGGTGAGCCCGCGGACGTGTGGCGGGCGACGCGCGCCCGCGTGGCGACCGAGGGGTTCGGTGCGGCGCTGCTCGCGCAGCAGGGCGCGGACGGGCAGTGGGAGGGCGGCGCGTACTTCCCGGCCGGCTTCTTCGGCAGCCCGGAATCCGAGATGCCCGGGCAGCCGTGGACGGCGACGACGTGGACGCTGAAGGACCTGCGCGAGTGGGGCGTCCCGGCATCCGCTCTCGGGGACACCGCCGAGAGGCTCGACCGCAACAGCCGGTGGGAGTACGACGACCTGCCCTACTGGGGCGGCGAGGTCGACGTCTGCATCAACGCGTTCACCCTCGGAACCGGGGCGTGGCTGGGGGCCGACGTCTCCCGGCTGGCGAGGTGGTTCCCCGAGCATCAGCTCGCCGACGGCGGATGGAACTGCGAGGCCGAGGAGGGCGACTCCGTGCGCTCCTCGTTCCACTCCACGCTCAACGCTGTGCGGGGCATGCTCGCGTACGAGCGGTTCACGGGGGACACCGCCCTCCGTGAGAGCCGCCTGCGGGGGCAGGAGTATCTGCTCGAACGCCGCCTCGCGTACCGCCTGTCGACGGGCGAACTCGTCGGTCCGTTCGTCACCGAGTTCGTCTATCCCAACCGGCACCGCTACAGCGCGCTCGCCGCGCTCGACCATTTCCGTGACGCGTCGCTGAACGACGACGTCGTGCCCGACGAGCGGCTCGCCGACGCCGTCGAGATGGTCCGCGCAGCGCAACGGCCGGACGGCACGTGGCACCAGGGACGCGTGCTCGAGGGACGGCGCTGGTTCGACCTCGACGCTCCCGAGGGGCAACCGTCGCGATGGCTCACGTTCCTCGCCCTCCGGGTCCTCCAGTGGTGGGATGCTGCGCGGTGACCGGATCGCGTAGGTTCGGGGACGTGATCGTCAACCCGCTGCTGCCGAGCCTGTACGACGTGGTCTGGTCGCTCGTCGCGCTGATCGTGATCGGGCTCGCCGTCGTCGCACTCGTGTCGCTCGCCCGCTCCGCGCGCGGCCTCACATCGGTGCAGGCGCTCGCCTGGGCGATCGTGATCCTGTTCGTCCCGGTCCTCGGCCCCGTCGCGTGGCTCGCGGTCGGGCGGCGCGCCGGCCTCGCAGGCCGGAACGAATCCCGCCTCTGACGGTCCGTGCCCCTCAGCGGCGCAGGTTCACCTGCAGGATCTCCTCCTGGTACGGGGCGCGCACGGCGCCGGCGATGCGCAGGTCGAGCAGCAGGAACGGACGCTCCTCCGCCGGGCGGTCTCGCCACCGCACGAGCGCGTCGAGGTCGTCGAGCGTGCGCACGACGACGCCCTCCGCGCCGACGGCGCGGGCCAGGCCGGCGAAGTCGACCTCGGGGATCTCCATCGGACCGCGCGCGAGCCCCATGACGCCGTAGAGATGCACCTCGGCTCCGTACGCTCCGTCGTTCCACACGATCGCCAGTCCCCGCCCGCGCGCGACCCGCACGGCGGACTCGAGATCGGCGATCGCCATGAGCCCACCCCCGTCGCCGGTCGTGAGGACGATCGTGGACTCCGGCCGGGCCATCGCCGCCCCGGGGACCGAGGGGAAACCGAGGCCGATGGATTGGTACGCGGTGCCGACCATCATCATCCGGTCGGGTGAGGCGACCGGCCAGAACATGTTCGCCCATCCGATGAAGTGTCCGCCGTCCGACACCACGACGCGGTCCTCGGGCAGCATGCGAGCGATCGCCGCCGCGGCGCTGCGCGGATCGAGCCGCCCGTCCGGAGCGAGCCCGTCGCCCTCCTCCCGCCCCCGCAGCGCAGTGACGTCCACCCGGTCGCGCCAGCGTGACGCGGTGCGGCCGAGCCGTTCGAGCTCGTCGGCGATCGCACGGGCGGCGAGCGCGGCATCCGCCCGCAGGTACCGGCCGACCTGCGGGTGCGTCGCCGCGGGTGCCACGTCGACCTGCACGATCATCGTGTCGGGGGCGAAGAGGCTGCCGAAGCGCATCGTGAACTGGTTGAGCGACGCGCCGAAGACGACCGCGACATCGGCCTCACGGATCGTCGCCATGGCCGCCTCGGCGCCGAAGCCGCCGGTGACCCCGAGGTCGAACTCGGCACGCGGGAAGATTCCCCGGCCGAGAGCGGTCGATGCCGTGAGCGCGCCGGCCGCGTCGGCGAGACGCCCGAGCTCGTCGCCGGCCCCCGCGGCCCATGCACCCCGCCCGGCGAGCAGCAGCGGACGTTCGGCCCCGGTCAGTGCGCGGGCGATCGCGCGGACGGTCGCCTCGGCGTGTGCCCCGGTGGGGGCGAGGGGCGCCGGCAGCACCGGATCAGGCGTCGCCGGGATCCCGCCGGCGTCCCGGCCGCCGACGTCGTACGGGATCGCGAGGACGACGGGCACGCGGAACGAGAGCGCGTGCTCGATCGCGATGACCGTGGTGGCCGCAGCATCCGTGCGCCCCACCGTGTAGGTGCGCACGCCCACAGCCGACGCCAGCGAGAGCTGGTCGACGTCCCACGGTCGCGGGCCCGACGTCGGTTCGTCGCCGACGACGAGGACGAGCGGCACACGCGCCTGCGCGGCCTCCGCGAGCGCGGTGAGGGTGTTCGTGAAGCCCGCGCCGTACGTCGCCGTCGCGGCGGCCAGTCCGCCCCCGGCGCGGTGATGGGCGTCGGCGGCGACGACCCCGCCGGCCTCGTGACGGACGGCGGTGAACGTGACGTCCTCGCGACGCTCGAGCGCGTCGAGGACGAGGGCGTTGCCGTTGCCCATCACGCCGAAGACATGGTCGATGTGGGCGGCGAGCGCGGAGGCGACGTGGGCGGCGACGGTGGGCATGGGAGCTCCTGGAGACGATGACGACGGATGCCGTATGTGTCTCGCTCCCGCGGCGTCGCGGGTGGCTGCGTGCCCCTTTTCCGAGCACCAGGGCCTGTCTCGGCACTGGACGGCACTCAGTGTAGTCACGACGCGTGCGCCACGCACGCCAGCGTGTCACACTGCGGACATGCTGCAGACGATGACGATCAGCCTCGCTCCCTTCGACGCGGCACGCATCGTCCTCGACCACGTGCAGTCGTCGGGGATGACGGTCGAGTGCGTCGGACAGCATGCGACGGCGACCGAGGCGGGTCATCAGATGGCGCTGCTGATCTTCGAGAAGTACTACATGCGCACCAGCAGTCGCGCGTCGCTGACCGTCGCGATCGAGAACCTCGCGGGTCCGACGACCGCGGTCTTCCGCGGCTCCGGGGGAGGAGAGGGCGCGCTCTTCCGCTTCGACTGGGGCGCGAGCGCCGACTTCGCATCGACCGTGGTCGACGCCCTCGAACCGTACGAGACGGTCTGACGAGCGGATGCCGGGGCCCACCGACATCGCAGCGGTGCGGGCGCACCGCCTCCGGTCGCACCTGCTCGCGTCTCCGGCCGCCCACGTCGGCGACGTGGTGCGGGATCTGCACGCGGTGCAGGCGCAGGACTTCGGCGCAGGGCGCTGGGCTCTCGGCATCCGGACCGCAGGCGATCTCACCGTCGCTGACGTCGACCGTGCGTTCGACGACGGCGAGATCGTCCGCGCCTGGACCCAGCGCGGCACCCTGCACATCGTCGCGCCGTCGTCGGTTCCCGGCAT
Source organism: Microbacterium oleivorans (assembly GCF_023715745.1). GTDB lineage: Bacteria > Actinomycetota > Actinomycetes > Actinomycetales > Microbacteriaceae > Microbacterium > Microbacterium oleivorans_D. The sequence goes on from NZ_JAMBOV010000006.1 coordinate 96,644, forward strand.
CCTCGCCGTCACCGGCGAGCGGCAGCTGCGAGCGCTCGGTGCGGACGCCGCTCTGGTCGAGAAGGCCGAGCGGGTCTTCCGAGCCGCGGTGGCCGTCGAGGGTCGAGTGACGCGAGCGGAGTTCGCGGCCGTGCTCGAGCGCGAAGGCCTCTCGGGGTCTGCGAGGCAGACGAACGGCATCCTGCTCGCCTTGTCCTTCCGCGGTGTGCTGGCACTCGGGCCCGTCGTCCCGCGCGAGGACGGTGTCACCCGCGAGCAGTACCTCGTGCTGCTCCCCGTCGGTGGCGCCGTGGGAGAGGATCCGGCCGCCGACCTCCTCCTCTCCTATCTGCGCGGGCACGGGCCGGCGTCGTCGGCCGACTTCGCCTGGTGGGCCGGGATCCCTGCCGGAGCAGCCCGCGCCGCCGTCGAGCGCGCCGGTCACCGGGTGGCCGCCGTCGGCGGCGGCCTCCTCGCAGCGCCGGATGACACCCCCGGGTCGCGCCTCGCAGCTCGTTCGGAGACCCTGGCTCTTCCCGCGTTCGACGAGTACACGCTGTCCTACGCCGATCGCTCCATCGCTCTGGGCGCGGGAGACCGGGTGAGCGTCGGTCCGACGGCGAACGGCATGATGCGCGCCGTCCTCCTGCGCGAGGGCGTCGCCATCGGCACGTGGCGGCTCTCGCTGGCGAAGGGGTCCACCGGGGAGGCGGAGGCGGTGCTGTTCCCCGGCGAGTCGCGCCGCGGCGTCGACACCGCTCTCGCCCGGGCCCAGGGATTCTTCGCCTTCGTCTAGCGAGTCGTGAACGGATGCGCAAGAAGTTCTTGCGGTGATACGCGCCCGGTTAGTTTCTCCTCACGTGGCCCTCCCGAAGAGGCCGCATCCGGAGGGAGCGCGTCATGGTCTCTCCGCTGCACGACGTCCCCGACCGCATCCTCGTCCAACGTGCGGTCGACGGAGACACCGCTGCGTTCGGTGAGATCCTGCGACGGCACTCGTCGCTGGTGCGTGCGTACGTCTACCGCATCGTGAAGTCCGTGGCCGACACCGATGACGTCGTCCAGGACGCCTTCGTGACGGCCTGGAAGCAGCTCCCCACTCTCCGCGACCCGTCCGCCGTGAAGTCGTGGCTGATGCGGATCGCCGGGCGCGAGGCGCTCGCCCTCGCGACCCGCAGGTCGCGAGAGGATGCTCTCGACGAGGCGACCTTGCCCCCGTCGTCACAGGCGCAGCCGGAGCGCGCAGCCATCCAGAACGATCGACTCGCTGCGCTGTCCCGCGCGCTGGATCGACTCAAAGAGGATCAACGGCGATGCTGGTTGCTCCGTGAAGTGGCGGAGCTCAGCTACGCCGAGATCGCAGAAGAGATGAACATGACCGACAGCACCGTCCGAGGACTGCTCGCACGTGCGCGGGCGAGCATCGCGATCGAGATGGAGGGGTGGCGATGAGCGACGACGACCCCTCGACCCTCGACTGCGGTCGCACCATCGACGAGCTCAGCAGCTACGTCGAAGCCGGCCGCCTGCCGCGTGATCCGCACATCGAGTCCTGCCCGGACTGCCTCAACGCCGTCGAAGCGCTCGAGCGCGTGGGACAGCTCTCGCGCGACCTCGTCGCCGACGATGCCGAACGGATGCCGCGGCCGCCCGAGAGCTGGTTCGAAGGCATCCTCTCCGTCATCCACTCCGAGCTGCGGGCCGGCCGGAGCTTCCCGATCCACCACCCGGACCCGCGCGTGACGATCACTGTGACCGAGGGTGCCGTGCGCTCCCTCGTGCGTTCACGCGCGGACTCCCTCGACGGGATCTACCTCGGGCGCACGGAGATCATCGGGGATGCCGAGACGCCAGGCGCACCCGTCCGGATCGACCTGACCGCGTCCGTGGCGTGGGGGCGGTCGATCCCCGAGCTGACCGCTTCGCTCCGCGAACTCGTCTACCGCGTGCTCGCCGAGCACACCGAGCTCAACGTCACCGCTGTCAACGTCGCCGTCGAGGAGCTCCACGGCACAGAAGGGGAGGAGTGAGCATGTCCGAGCCGCTCGCCGACCAGCCCGACCTCGTCGCCCGCGTCCGTGCGGTCGACGGCGTGACCGATGTCTACTCGCCGCGATCTGCGGTCGGCCGCATCCCGGGCCTCATCGCCGCCGCGGCAGGCAGAGCCGACGACCGGATGGCGGAGGTCGCGGTGACGGTCCGCGACGGGGTGCCGCTGGTCGCCGCACGCATCGCGACCGCGTCTCAGGACAGCACCCCCGACGCCGCCCGTCGGGTCGCGGACGCGCTCCTGGCGAACACTCCCGACGACGCCCGCATCAGCATCCAGATCGCCCGTATCCACTGACCGCGGAACCCGTTCGAAGATTTTCCGAACTTTTTTGTGACGAATCGGGACGCCCGGCCCTCTTATGTACGAGGCCGACGACAGCGGCCCACGACGCACCGCGAGGGCGTCGCCAGATCGTTTGAGAAAGAGGAGAATCATGGCCACCGAGACCACCAAGACCACCGCTCCCGTCACCCCGGGTGCCGGTCGTGTGGACCGCACGACGCCCGCGATCGACGAGACCTCGTCCGCCACGAACGGCACCACGGTCATCGCCGACGGCGTCGTCGCCAAGGTCGCCGGCATCGCCGCCCGTGAGATCCCCGGAGTCCACGCCCTCGGCGGCGGCGGAGCCCGTGCGATCGGCGCGATCCGCAACGCCATCAACGCGACCGACCTCGGTCAGGGCGTGAAGGTGGAGGTCGGCGAGACGCAGGCGGCCGTCGACCTCACCATCGTCGTGGAGTACCCGACGCCGGTCCACCAGGTCGCCGCTCAGGTCCGCGACGCGGTCGCCGGCGCCATCACCCGCCTCGTCGGACTCGAGGTCGTCGAGGTCAACGTGACCGTCGACGACGTCCACATCCCGGGTGACGAGGACGAGGAGCACGAGGAGTCCCGCGTCTCATGAGTGCCACGATGAAGGGCGCCGTCCTGGGCGCCGTACTCGCTGTCGCTGCTCTCATTTTCGGGTTCTGGGGCTTCCTGCTCGTGGGCCTGTTCATGGCGATCGGCGCCGTGATCGGACGCGTCGCGTCCGGCCAGCTCGATCTGCGGGCCGTGACGGACGCCTTCACGGGACGGCGTACGTCCTGATGCGCATCGACACCGACGGAACCGCGGTCGGCGGGTCCTCGCGACCCGCCGCCGCGGAGCCCGGCGTCGCCGGCCGTACAGATGTCGCCGAGCGTGTGCTCGTCGGCATCGCACGGGCGGTGTCCGCCGATGTCATCGGCGTCCCGCGGGGCAAGGTTTCCGTGGGTGTCGCCGATCGACGGGACGGCATGGCTCTGAAGGTCTCGAGTCCGCTGCCGGTCCCCGACCTCGATGACGTCGACGCGGTGCGCAGCACCGTCCCCGTCCTCGAGCGCGCCGCGCAGATGCAGGAGCAGCTGCGCGACCGACTGACCCACCTCCTCGGGCGTGACGTCGCCCGGGTGGACATCACCGTGACAGGTGCCCTGACACCGGAAAGGAAGCGTGTGCGATGACCACTCCTGTGCTGCGTCGCGTCGTACGCCGCGAGACCCACTCGCCGCGCAGCGTCGCCTTCGCACTCGTCGTCCTGCTGGCCGTCCTGGCGTCCCTGTACGTCGCGGTCGAACTGATCCTCGCGCTCGCCGCGCTGCCGCCCCTCCTGGTCCGGCCCATGGTGGCGCTGGAATGGGTCGCCGCCGTGCCGACCGACGTCCCCGTCGCTGCCGCCGTGGCAGGCGGACTGGTCGTCGCCGCGCTGGGTGTGTGGCTGCTCGTCCTCGCTCTCGCACCGGGACGACTGTCCAAGCACGAAGTGGATGCCGGGGGCCGTGCCGCGGTCATCGACAACGGTGTGCTCGCGTCCTCGCTCGCCCAGCGGGTGAGCGACGAGACCGGCCTCGCCCGCGACCGCGTGACGGTCGGCGTGGCCCACCGCAGCATCGACGTCACCGTCCGGCCGGGAGCCGGCATCCCGATCGACAAGGGCCACCTGGAGTCGGTCACCGCAGCGGAGATCGCCGCGGTGAAGCTCGCCCGTCCCGTCCGCACCCGCGTTCGCATCGAACGCTCCGACGAAGAGGAGAAGTCGGCATGAACGACACCAATCGTGCGCTGAACCGCACCCTGCTCTTCCTCGTCGGGCTCGTGCTCCTCATCGCCGGGGGTGCCGCGGCCACCGCCGCCGCGATTCCCGCAGTCGGCGGGGTCTGGACATCGTCCGGCTCCACCGTGGCCGCTGCGTTGCGCTCGTCGGGCGACGCGACCGCGATCGGCGGGACGACCCTCAGCTGGGCGGTCATCGGCGCGACCGCAGTCGCCGTGCTCGTCGCGGTGATCCTGATCGCCGCGATGACCACCCTCGTCAGCCGCCGCTCGAAGACGGTGCTCCGCTCGAGCGGGGCGCAGAACCCGCTCGGCCGGGTGACGGTCACCGAGTCGTTCGCCGCCGACGCGGTGAAGAACTCGCTGAGCCGGCAGGACGACGTGGTGGCTGCGTCGGTCACGGCGCACACGGTCAAGGACGAACCGGTCCTCCACGTGAGCGTCACCGCGCGTCAGGGCGCCGACCCCCGCCGCATCGTCGATCACGTCGACCGTCTCGTCGATGGCCTCGCCGCCGTCACGGGCACCGACACCCCCGCCTTCGTCTCCGTCCACGGCGGTCTGCGCAGCAGGCTCGCCTCGGACGCACCTCGGGTCAGCTGACCCCCATCCACACCTCGAACCAGGCACCGGTTCACCCACCCACACAGAAGGGAGACCCTCATGGGACTCGACGACAAGATCAAGAACGCGGCTCAGGACATCGCCGGCAAGGCGAAGGAAGCCATCGGCAAGGCCACTGATAACGACAAGCTCGTTGCGGAGGGCAAGGCCGACCAGACGAAGGCCGACGCCAAGAAGGCCGGAGAGAACGTGAAGGACGCCTTCAAGAAGGACTGACCTTCACCGGCCTCGCGCGATTCGGGCAGCGCGAGTCTGCGGGGAGCACGTGGGGGCGTGCTCCTCGCCCTACCGTGTGCGGAGCTGTTCTCCTCGATCAGGCGAACAGCTCCGCACCGGCGTATGACCCCGCGCCCACGCCGCGGGGGATCGCCCAGACCCCCGATGCGACGTGACGCACGTACTCGTTCATGAGATCCGTCGACAGTGCCCGCTGCAGTGCGATGAACTGCTCCGGGGAGCGCTGGTACGACAGGAAGAAGAGCCCCGCGTCCAACCGGCCGAGGTCGGTGTTGCCGTCGACGTAGTTGTAGCCCCGCCGCAGGATCCGGACGCCGCCGTTCATATCCGGATGCGCAAGGCGCACGTGGGATGTCGCGTCGATGGCGGGGGAGCCGGCGGCATCCCGCTTTCTGAAGTCGGGCGCCGTCGTCTCGGTGCCGCCGGAGAGCGGGGCCCCCTCGGACTTGTCGCGCCCGATGATCCGCTGCTGCTCCGAGAGGCGCACGCGGTCCCACGTCTCGATGAGCATCGCGATCTTCCGCGCCACGAGATACGACCCACCGGCGAGCCAGGCGGGTTCGTCCTCGTCTCCGACCCAGACGTGCTCGGCGAGAGCCTCCGTGTCGTCCGCGAGGATGTTCGCGGTGCCGTCCTTGAACCCGAAGAGGTTCCGCGGTGTCGTCTGCGCAGCGGTCGTCTTCGACGTCTTGCCGAACCCCAGCTGCGACCAACGCAGGCGGGCGCGGCCGAACGCGATGCGACTGAGGTTCCGGACCGCGTGGACGGCGACCTGCGGATCGTCGGCGCACGCCTGGACACACAGGTCGCCGTTCGACCGCGCCGGGTCCAGGTCGTCGCCGAGGAACGCGGGCAGCTTCGCGAGCCCCGTCGGGCGCAGCGACGCGAGGCCGTACCGGTCGGCCCCGTCCGCGGCCTCGAAGAGGGTGGGGCCGAATCCGAAGGTGATGGTGAGAGCGGATGCGGGCAGCCCCAGCGCCTCGCCGGTGTCATCGGGCGGCGCCTCGGGGGATCCGCCGACTGCCCCGGTCGCGCTGACCTCGAGTCCCTGCGTCATCCGGGCCGCCGCGTAGCTCCAGTCCTGCAGCAGGGACTGCAGGTCGGCTCGATCTGCGCCTTCCATCATGTCGAAGGACGCGAAGTGCAGGTGATCCTGCACGGGGGTCGTGATGCCGGCCTGATGCTCCCCGAAGAAGGGGTGGACAGGACCTCCGGCTGCGCCGGCGCGCGCGATCGAGTTCGCGGCCCACGCTCCGCCGCCGGCGCCCAGGGCGAGGCCCGCAGCGCCGACGCCCGCGGCGAGGCCGAACAGCCCCCGGCGGCTGAGTCCGGGGCGCACCGCGTCTTCGGACCCCGTCTCCTCTGCGGTCACTGCAGGACGGTGGCGGTCAGCCGCGACAGCGGTTCGGCGAGCGCGTTGAGAAGGTCCGTCAGCGTGCGCTTGTCGTCGTCGGTCAGTGTGCGATAGGCGACGAACCCCTTCGTCAGGGAGCCGTGTTCGGCCAGAGCCGCCTCGAGGTCGTCGTAGCGGCCGGTGATCTCCGTCGCGAGCGCTGCGCCGTCCGAGCCGGTGGCGGCAGTGAGCTCCTCGACGAGCGAGAAGGCCATCTTCGAGCCCTCGACGTTGGCCGCGAAGTCCGACAGGTCGGTGCCCGACCACCAGTCCTCCTCACCCGTGATCTTGCCGGTCGCGACCTCGTCCAAGAGGGCGATGGCTCCGTTGGAGATCCCCGCCACACCCTGTGCGTCGAGCGCCTGCTGGAACGCGTCGGAGTGCACGTAGTCGTTCAGCTCGGCCACGTCGGCGATGAGCTGGTCGCCGAACGCAGCGCGCTGCGCGTCCGTCGAGGGGGCCCAGTCCTGCCAGGCGGGGGTCTCGCCGTCGGCGTTCAGCGCATCCTTCTCCGGCACCCAGAGGTCCTTCTCGATGCGGTGGAAGCCGGTCCAGTCGAGGCCCTCCGCGACGGCGTCGACCTCGCGGTAATCGATCCGGGGGTCGAGGTCTCCGAGCGATTCCGCGACGGGCTCGATGCGCTCGTAGTACGCGCGGACCGCCGGGAACTGCGCGCGGGCCTCACCATCCTCGCCGGACTCGTAGGCGGTCACGAAGGTGTCGACGGCCGGCACGAGCTGCTCGACCTGGTCCTTGACGAAGGCCGCATAGAGGTCGACGGCCTTCGTCTTCTGCTCGGCGTCGTCGCCGGTGGCCGCGATCGCATCGCCGGTGACCGTGAAGTCCGCCCGGCCGATGCCCTCGCCGACCATCCCCGGCTTGCAGAGGGTCTTGTACTCACCCGGCTGGGCGACCACCGTGAGCGTCCGCTCCGCCCCCGGAGCGATGTTCTCCACCTCGCCGATGATCCGCAGGCCGTCCTCGGCGAGCAGGTAGAACTCGGTCACCTGCGAGCTCTTGTTCGAGACGGTGAACGTCAGCGTGCCGCTGGTCGCCGTCGACGTCGAGATGTCGCACGACGAGTCGGTGGAGGTGACGGTGAGCGCGTCAGCGCTCGCGACCTCGGTTTTGGCCACGCATCCCGACAGGACGACGGCGGCGAGGGCGGCGAGGGCGACGGCGGGCGCGCAGCGGGTGCGGGTCATGATGCTCCTTGAGGTGCGGGGGTGAGGGGGCGGGCGGATGCCGCTGCCTCCGGACGACGGCGGCCTCCGACGCCGCGGACGAAGAAAGAGCCGACGACGGCCAGGTACAGCGCCCAGGCGATCACCTGCAGCCAGGTCATCTCGGGCATGAAGCCGACGGTCGCCTGCAGGATCGCGGCGAGGGTGCCTCCGGGGGCGACCTGAGCGCTCAGGTCGAACGCCCAGCCGAAGGGGAACCCGGCCCATCCGACGCCGACGCCGCCGGTCGCGGGGTCGATCGTCGCCGAGGCGCCGAAGGGACCGGGGAGGGCGCCCGCCTCCTGCAGGTCGTGGAACGCGTAGGCGAGCACCCCGGCGGCGACGACCACGAGGAAGCCGCCCGTCCAGGCGAAGAAGCGGCGGAGGTTCAGGCGTACCATCCCGCGGGCGAGCAGCCAGCCGAGCAGAGCGGCGACGGCGAGGCCGAGGAGCGCGCCGAGGAGGGCGGACGGTGCATCGCCGAAGGACTGCACCATCGACCACAGCAGGAGCGTCGTCTCGATGCCTTCGCGGGCGACCGACACGAACCCGATCGCGACGATGCCCCAGAAACCGCTCATGGCCAGGGCGCGGTCGACACCGCCCTCGAGATGTGCCTTCATCGTCCGCGCGGTGCGCAGCATCCAGAAGATCATCCAGGTGACCATCGCGACGGCCACGAGCGACAGGCCGCCCCCGATGAGCTCCTGAGCTTCGAAGGTGAGCGCGTACGCGCCGAAGGTGAGGACGGCGCCGATGGCGAGGGCGAGCGCGACCGCCAGCCCGACACCCGCCCAGAGTCGGGGGAGGACGTCGCGACGGCCGATCCGGGTGAGGTAGGCGACGAGGATGCCGACGACGAGGGCGGCTTCGAGGCCTTCGCGGAGGCCCATGAGGAAGGTGGCGAGCACGGGTTCTCTTCGGGTGTACGGAAGTGAGGCCGGTGCCCGCTGCCCCGTCGCAGCCCTCGCAGAGCCGCCCGGAGGCGAATGCGACTTAGGTTAGGCGAACCTCACCGCGTGAGCGTATACCCGAGATGCTCGGCCCTCCAAGACGGCGCTCACGCGTGACGGTCGAGGAACGCGTAGACCTCGCCGTCGTCCACCCCGGGGAACATCCCGCGCGGAAGCGGGGAGAACATCTGCATGTGCACGCGGGCACTCGGCCACGCCTTGCCCTGCCACCGCCCCGTGAGCTCCGCGTCGGGACGACGGCAGCAGGCCTCGTCGGGGCAGGTCGACGTGGCGCGCTTCTGTGTCTCACGCCCACGGAACCACCGGGCGTCGTCGAAGGGCACGCCCACCGTGATCGAGAACTCGCCTTCGGTCGTCGTCCCTGTCTGGCTCGAGCACCAGAACGTGCCGCCGGGGGTGTCGGTGTACTGGTAATGCTCGGTCGTGCGGTTCTGCTCGGCGAACGCCGACCGCGCGGCGAACTTCCGGCAGACGACCTGGCCCTCCACCGAGCCGGTCACATCCATCGGCAGGGGGAGTCCGTCGTTCTCGTAGACGCGGTTGATCGCTCCCGCCCCGTCCACACGCAGGAAGTGCAGCGGGATGTCGAGGTGCTGTGTCAGGAGGTTCGTCAGCCGCATCCCCGCCGCCTCGTGGGTGACGCCGAAGGCGTCGCGGAAGTCCTCGACGGCGAGATTGCGATCCTTCTTCGCCTGGGACAGGAAGGCGACCGACGCCGTCTCGGGCATGAGGCAGCAGGCGGCGTAGTAGTTGATCTCCAGTCGTTGCTGCAGGAAATCGGCGTAGTCGGTGGGCGGGGCGTGGCCGAGCAGCCGGTGGGCCATGGCCTGCAGGGCCATCGACCGCAGGCCGTGTCCGCCGGGGATGGATGCCGGGGGCAGATAGATCCGGCCGTTCTCCAGATCCGTGACCGATCGTGCCGAGTGCGGGAGGTCGTTCGCGTAGATCAGCTCGAAACCGAGCTGCTCGGCCATGATGCTCACCGTCCGGTGCGTGAGGGCCCCGGTCGTGTGCCCGGCCGCCTTGAGCTTCTTCTCCGCCAGCTTCTCGATGTCGGGGAGGTAGTTGTTCTGCTCCCGCATCCGCAGTCGCAGTTCGGTGTTGGCGCGACGCGCCTCTTCGGGGGTCGCGATCGACTCCCGCTCGCGGCGCTCGAGCTCGCGGTGCAGCGCCAGGATCCCCTCGATCGTCTCGTCGGACATGGTCTTGGTGACCTTGACCGGGGGCACGCCCAGGCGGCGGAAGACCGGGCTCTGCTGTGCCCGCTCCAGCTCCAGCTCGAGGGCGGCGCGACGATTGGGCGGTTCATTCGACAGCAGATCGGTGACATCGGTGCCCGTCGCGGTCGCGACGGCCTGCAGCACCGACAGTTTCGGCTCGCGCTTGCCGTTCTCGATGAGACTCAGCTGGCTGCCCGCGATGCCGACGATCGCGCCGAGCTCGTCGAGTGTGTAGCCGTGCGCCTGTCGATGGTGGCGGATGCGATGACCGAGCGTCGAGAGCTGGATGGGGGTCGCCATGATCTTGATGTTAGCGAAAGAATCGCAGATTTTTACCTCACGAATCCCGAAAAGTAGCGCTCAGGGACGCGCACAGTGGGATCACGACCACCCCGACCGAGGAGCGCCGAATGGCCATCGCAGACCTGTTCACCCGCCCCACCCGCACCGCCTCCGCGCCCGCAGCCCCCGCAGCGACGGCGGCCCCCACCGGCATCCGTCCCACCGTCACCGGCCGGGGGATGGCGGCGCTGGAGGCGTGGGTCGACGAGATCGCCGCTCTCACCCAGCCCGCCCGCATCCACTGGGTCGACGGTTCCGCGGCCGAGAACGACGCGCTCCTGCGTCAGCAGGTGGACGAGGGCAAGCTCATCAAGTTGAACCCCGAGTGGCGGCCCGGTTCCTACCTCGCCCGCTCGCACCCGAGCGATGTGGCCCGCACCGAGGCTCGCACCTTCATCGCGTCGGAGCGCGAAGAGGATGCCGGGCCCACCAACAACTGGATCGCCCCCGACGAGATCCGCGCCACCATCACCCCCCTGTTCGAGGGCAGCATGCGCGGTCGCACCATGTTCGTCGTGCCGTTCTCGATGGGCGCCGTGGGCGGTCCCCTGTCGCACATCGGCGTGCAGATCACCGACAGCGCCTACGCCGTCACCTCGATCGGCATCATGACGCGTGTCGGCCTCGAGGTGCTGCAGCAGATCGCCGACGGCAAGCCCTGGGTCAAGACGGTGCACTCGGTGGGCGCTCCGCTGGCTCCGGGACAGGAGGACGTCCCGTGGCCCTGCAACGACGAGAAGTACATCGTCCACTTCCCCGAGACGCTCGAGGTGTGGTCGTTCGGCTCGGGCTACGGCGGCAATGCGATCCTCGCCAAGAAGTGCTTCGCCTTGCGCATCGCCTCCGTCATCGGACGCGACGAGGGCTGGCTCGCCGAGCACATGCTGCTCATCCGCGTCATCGACCCGGCAGGCAAGGCGTACCACGTCGCCGCCGCGTTCCCCTCGGCCTGCGGCAAGACCAACCTCGCCATGCTGCGCCCGACGATCCCGGGCTGGCGCGTCGAGACGCTCGGTGACGACATCGCGTGGCTCCGTCCGGGGGAGGACGGCCGCCTGTGGGCCATCAACCCGGAGGCGGGCTTCTTCGGCGTCGCCCCCGGCACCGGTGAATCGACCAACGTGACGGCGGTCGACACGCTCTGGGGGAACACCATCTTCACGAACGTGGCGCTCCGTCCCGATGGGGACGTGTGGTGGGAGGGGCTGACCGACGAGGCGCCCGCCGAGCTCACCGACTGGGAGGGCAAGCCGTGGACCCCGGCGTCCGGTCGTCCCGCCGCCCACCCGAACTCCCGCTTCACGGTGAGCGCGGGGCAGTGCCCGCAGATCGCCGACGACTGGGATGCGCCCGAGGGCGTGCCGCTCGATGCGATCCTCTTCGGCGGCCGTCGCGCGACCAACGTCCCGCTCGTGGTCGAGGCGACCGACTGGACCCACGGCGTCTTCATGGGCTCGAACATCTCGTCCGAGCGCACGGCCGCCGCCGAGGGACTCGTCGGCGAGCTGCGGCGAGACCCCTTCGCGATGCTGCCCTTCTGCGGCTACAACATGGCGGACTACTTCGCCCACTGGCTCAAGGTCGGTCAGAAGCTGCGCTTCGACCGGGCGCCGCGGATCTTCCAGGTCAACTGGTTCCGCAAGGGATCGGACGGGCGCTTCCTGTGGCCCGGCTTCGGCGACAACGCCCGTGTCATCGACTGGATCATCCGACGCATCGACGGGTCCGTCGGTGCCGTCGACAGCCCGGTGGGGCGTCTGCCGCGCACCGAGGACCTGAATCTCGCCGGCATCGAGGTGCCGCAGGAGGATCTCGACGAGCTGTTCGCGGTGGACCCGGCATCCTGGCTCGCCGAGGCGGACCTCACCGAGGAGTTCTACCGCACGTTCGGCGGCACGGTGCCCGCTGCGCTCTACGCCGAGCTCGCCGCGCTGCGCTACCGCCTGCACCGCACGCAGCAAGAGGTCTGACCCGCCTCGCACCGTCCAGACGTCGCAGATGGTCGCCTTCCCTCCCGGGGGGCGTCCATCTGCGACGCCTCGCGTCAGACCAGGAGCTGGCGGGCGGCGAGGTCGCGGTAGAGCGGCACGTCGCGGATGAGCTCCTCGTGGGTGCCCTGGCCCACGACACGGCCGTGGTCGAGGACCACGATGAGATCGCTGTCCACGACCGTCGACAGCCGGTGCGCGATGACGACGAGGGTGCGTCCGGCCGCGACGGCGTCGATCGCCTCGCGCATGCGCTGCTCGTTGAGGCCGTCGAGCGATGAGGTGGACTCGTCGAGCAGGAGGATCGGCGGCGCGGCGAGAAGGGCGCGGGCGATCGCGAGGCGCTGGCGTTCGCCGCCGGACAGCATGACGCCCGCCTCGCCGACCGGGGCCCGCAGCCGGAGGGGGGACCGCTCGAGGACGTCCGTCAGGTTGACGGCGGCGAGCACCCGCTCGCAGTCCTCGTCCGACGCGTCCGGTGATGCGAGCCGGAGGTTGTCGGCGATCGTGCCGGCGAGGGTCGGGGCATCCTGCTCGACGTAGCCGAGCCGGGCGCGCAGCGACAGCCGGTCGAGGGCGCGGGCGTCGACACCGTCGATGAGCACGGCGCCGGTGGTCGGATCGTAGAACCGCTCGATGAGGGCGAGGGTGGTCGACTTGCCGGCGCCCGACGGGCCCACCAGCGCAACGCGCGATCCGCGCGGCACGTGGAACGAGACCCCGCGCAGGACCGTGGCCTCGGGCGCGGGCTCGAACTCGGACTCCTCGGGCAGCGGCGCGCGGGCGTCGGCGAGGGTCTTCAGCGCCTCGTCCTGCGCGCTCCGCCGGGCGCGCACCACCGCGTCGGGGTAGGAGAAGTGCACGTCGCGGAACTCGATCGCGGCGGCGGCGTCGCTCTCCGACGCGACGGCGGATGCGGCGATCTCCGCATCCGCCGCGGTCTCGTCCGGCAGGTCCAGGACCTCCTGGATGCGGCCGAGGGCGCCCAGGGCCTGATTGACCGACGTGATCGCGCCGAAGAACGAGGCGAGGGGCTGCACGAGGAAGAAGAGGAACATCACGAAGACGACGAGCTGGGCGATCTCGATCGCGCCCGACGCGACGCGGAATCCGCCGACACCTAGGACGACGAGCAGCGACACCTGCAGTGCGATGCCGGCGACGGGGACGACGACCGCCGACGCCTTCGCGACACTCACGCCGGCGTCGTACGCCTCGCTCGCGGTCGCCGAGATGCTCTCCTGCTCGCGGGCTTCGGCACCCGACGCGCGGATGGTGCGGATCGAGCCGATCGCCCGCTCGACCCCCGAGGCGAGCTCGCCGACCTTCTCCTGCTGCACGGACGTCGCCCGACGGATGCGGCCGCTCAGGACGCCGACCACCGCGGCCGACGCTCCGATGACGACGACGATGAGCAGCAGGAGCACGGGATCGATCACGAGCATCGCGATGATCGCGCCCACGAAGATGAGGGCGTTGCCGATCGAGTCCGCGAAACCCTGCGTGAGGACGGCGTAGAGCAGGGTCGTGTCGGTCCCGACGCGCGAGACCAGATCGCCGGTGCGCCGGGCGTCGTACTCCTGGACCGGCAGGTGGAGGAGCTTCGCGATGAGGCGTCGGCGGCTCGAGTACACGACGGCAGTGCCGGTGCGCTGCAGCAGGTAGTGCTGGAACCCGCCGATCAGCGAGGAGAGGACGACGAGACCCACGAGGACCCAGACCAGGATGCCGAGGGCATCACCGGCCTGCACCCGTCCGATGACATCGCCCACCAGCAGCGGCTGGACGAGCGTGGCGACCGCTTCGAGGACGCTCAGGACGGCGACGACGACGAGGACGCCCTTGTGCTCGAGGAGGAAGGGGAGGAGCTGACGAAGGCTGGCGCGGGGCCCGTCGTCCTTCGCGGGACGACGCAGACCGCGGCGAGGCGTGGACATCCCTCTATCTTCTCCTGCGACGGCTGAGCGGTGTCCGATCTCGTCGGTAGGGTGGTCCGGTGCCAGAACCCGTGATCCGCGCCGACCAGCTCGTGAAGGCCTACAAGAGCAAGGGCAAGCCCGACTTCCTCGCCGTCGACGGTCTCTCCTTCGAGGTCGCCCCGGGTGAGTCGTTCGGCCTGCTCGGTCCCAACGGTGCGGGCAAGTCGACGACGATGAAGATGATCGGCGCCGTGTCCACGCGCACGAGCGGCGATCTCTCCATCCTCGGTCTCGACCCGGACCGCTACGGACCGGAGATCCGCTCGCGACTCGGTGTCGTGCCGCAGCAGGACAACCTCGACGGAGAGCTCAACGCCCGCGAGAACCTCTACATCTACGGGCGGTACTTCGGTCTGCCGGGCAAGGTGTGCGCGCAGAAGGCCGACGAGCTGCTCGCCTTCGCGCAGCTCGAGGACAAGGCGAAGAACAAGGTCGATCAGCTCTCGGGCGGCATGAAGCGCCGCCTGACCATCGCCCGCGGGCTCATCAACGACCCGCGCATCCTCCTCCTCGACGAGCCGACGACGGGCCTCGACCCGCAGGCGCGGCACGTCCTCTGGGACCGACTGTTCCGCCTCAAGGAGCGCGGCACGACACTCGTCCTCACGACGCACTACATGGACGAGGCGGAGCAGCTGTGCGACCGCCTCATCGTCGTCGACAAGGGGCGCATCATGGCCGAGGGGAGCCCCGCCTCCCTCATCCGGGAGCACTCCAGCCGGGAGGTGCTCGAGGTGCGCTTCGGCTCGGATCGCAACGAGCACGTCGCCGCCCAGCTCCAGGGCATCGGCGACCGCGTCGAGGTGCTGCCCGACCGCATCCTCGTCTACGCGCACGACGGCGAGGCCGCACTCGAGCGTGTCACGGCGTCGGGCCTGCAGCCGATGACGAGCCTCGTCCGCCGCTCCAGTCTCGAGGACGTCTTCCTCCGCCTCACCGGACGGTCGCTGATCGAATGAGTGACACGACGCAAGCGGCGCAGCCGACGCTCGACGAGCTGCGCGCCGAGGCGCTGGAATGGGGCCGCAAGCCTCGGCGCCGGGGCAGCTGGTACGTCACCGAGCACATGGTGCGTGCGATGCGCGCGTACGGGTGGACGATCGTCGTCGGCGCGCTCGGGCAGCCGGTCCTCTACCTGCTCGGCCTCGCGGCGGGACTCGCCGCTTTGATCCAGGCGCCGATCACGGACCGCGGTGTGCAGGTCGATTACCTCGTCTTCGTCGCGCCGGCCCTTCTCGTGACCGCCGCGATCTCGGTCGCGTCCGAGGAGATGACCTACCCCGTCATGGCGGGCTTCAAATGGCGCCGCTACTTCTTCGGCTTCAACGCCTCCGCCCTCTCGAGCCCCCAGATCGCGAACGGCGTCATCGTCGGCGCCGCGGCGCGGATGCTCTTCGCCGTCGCGGCCTACTACCTGTTCATCTGGCTCCTCGGCGCCCTCGGTATCGGATGGACGACCGTGCCGAACCCTGAGACGGGGTGGCTCGCGATCCCGGCTGGCCTGCTCGCGGGGCTCGCCTTCGGCATCCCGCTCATGGCGTACGCCGGATCGATCGAGGACGACAAGGGGCAGTTCGCCCTCGTGCAGCGGTTCGTCTTCATGCCGATGTTCCTGTTCTCGGGCACGTTCTATCCGCTCGAGACGCTGCCCGTGTGGCTGCAGTGGATCGGGTGGATCTCGCCGCTGTGGCACGGCGCCGAACTCGGCCGGCTCGCCACCTACGGCGCCGCGGTCCCGCCGCTCATGATCGCGGTCCACCTCGCGTATCTGGTGATCTTCGCCGGGGTCGGATACCTCTGGGGCCGGAAGGTCTTCATCGAGAGGCTCGCGAAGTGAGCGCCGTCGTCGCCGACACCACCGCCCGCCGCGGGGGAGTGCGGGCCCTGTGGGCGGGGAACCCCGGCGCGGTCGTGCAGCGCGGGCTCATCGCCGCCCGCTCGTCGAGCTGGGTCGTCGTCCTCTCGGGCTTCTTCGAGCCGGTCTTCTACCTGCTGTCGATGGGTCTCGGCCTCGGCGCGCTCATCGGCACCGTCCAGACCTCGCAGGGCGTCGACGTCCCCTACGAGGCGTTCATCGCGCCGGCGCTGCTCGCGGTCTCGGCCATGAACGGCGCGATCTACGACTCGACCTGGAACGTCTTCTTCAAGCTCAACTACGGCAAGCTCTACGAGGGGATGCTCGCGACCTCGCTCGGTCCGCTCGATGTGGCCCTCGGCGAGATCCTCTATGCGCTCCTGCGCGGCCTGCTCTACGCGACCGGCTTCATGATCGTCATGCAGATCCTCGGGCTGAACCTCGCCTGGACGGCGATTCTCGCCATCCCCGCGGTGCTCCTCATCGCGTTCGGCTTCGCGAGCCTCGGCATGGCGATCACGAGCTACATGAAGACCTTCCAGCACATGGACTGGATCAACTTCGTCCTTCTGCCGATGTTCCTGTTCTCCGCCACGTTCTACCCGATCACCGTCTACCCCGAGTGGGTGCAGTCGATCGTCATGGCGCTGCCGCTGTGGCACGGCGTCGAGCTCATCCGCGGCCTGACCCTCGGCATCCTGTCGGTCGACATGCTGTGGCACGTCCTCTACTACGCCGTGATGATCGCGGTCGGGTTGGTCTTCACGACGAAGCGTCTGCGAGCCCTGTTCCTCGACTGAGGTCAGCGGCTGGACTCCATGACCTCGCGCGCCTTGCGGATGCGGCGGGGGTTCACGGGATGCGTGGCGAGCACGACCTTGCCGCGGGAATGCAGTTTCTGCAGGTCGTCGTACGCCTCGGCGACGTCGGCGAGCGGATAGAAGCCCGAGACGAGGACGTTCACGGCTCGCTTCTCGGCGAGACCGACGACCTTGCGCAGCTGGTCGGTGCCATGGGCGACGGCGTCCGGCTGGTCCGAGAGGAGGGCGACCTCGCGTTCGCGGCGGTCCGCGCTCGAGCGGAATTTGCCGGCCGGTACCCCCAGCGCCTCCGCGATGTCCTGTCCGTCCTGTCCGAAGTTGTCGATGTACGCGCTCACGCCGTCGGGGGCGAGGGCTCGGATGCGCTCGACGATGCCGTCGCCGTAGCGCACCGGCTTGACACCGAGCTGGCGCAGGTAATCGAAGTTGCGGTCGCCGCACGTGCCGATGACGCGGGCGCCGCGGTGCAGGGCGATCTGCGCTTCCACGCTGCCGACGCCGCCCGCGGCGGCGGAGATGACCACGGTGTCGCCCGCCCCGACCTTGAGTTCGTCGAGGATGTCGAGAGCAGTCGTCCCGGCGAGGTAGAGGCCGCCCGCCGTCTCGAACGTGATGTTCTTGGGCTTCCGTACCAGGCGGTCGACGGAGACCGTCACGTGGCTCGCCTGCGCACCTGCGCGAAGATGACCGACGACGTCGCTGCCGACAGGGAAGCCCGTCGTGTCGGGTCCGGCCGCGATCACCGTGCCGGCGAAGCAGCTGCCCGAGCGGCGGGGGAAGGGGTCGTCCCACTCCTTCTCGGCTCCCGAGCGGACGAAGCCGTCGATGTGGTTGAGACCCATCGTCATCACCTCGACGGTCACCTCGCCCGGGCCGGGCTCAGGAAGAGGCCGGGTGACGAGGTGCAGCACCTCGGGTCCGCCGCTCTCGTCGTACTCGACGACCGATGCTTCTGAGACCTTCTTGATGGCCATCGTCCACTCCTCACGTGCCTGTGGGGCCGACGATAGCCCTGCGGCCGCGGGCAGCGGAGCTCTTGACAGACGGATGCCGCGACCCTCCCGGTGGGGTGGGCCGCGGCATCCGTCGGATCACGAGGTCAGCGTGCGCCGAGCTCCACGTGTCCGATGTTCGTCTCGTACTCGACGTCCTTGGTCTCCTTCGACAGCCAGAGGGCGATGAAGGTCAGGACGGCCGACCCCGAGAGGTAGACGCCGACGAGCCACGGCGATCCGCCGGCGGCGGCCCACAGTGCGGTCGCGACGATCGGGGCGAGCGCCGCGCCGAGGATCGACGACACGTTGTACGAGATCGCCGAGCCGGTGTAGCGGACGTTGGTCGGGAAGAGCTCGGGGAGGAGCGCGCCCATCGGTCCGAAGGTCGCCCCCATGAGCATGAAGCCGAAGATGAGGAAGGCCTGCACGAGCGCGCCGCTGAACTTGGGGTCGAGCTGGGGGAGGAGGAACACGTTGAAGAGCAGGCCGAAGACGGCGATCGCCCCCGTGATCCACAGCAGCAGCCGGCGACGGCCGAGGGTGTCGGCGACGGGTCCCGAGAGCAGGGTGAACACGCCGAAGAACACGACGCCGATGATCTGCATGATGACGAAGTCGGTGTACCCGAATCCGAGCCCGGGCACGTAGGTGGCCGCGTCGAACGCGGTCCCCGTCGCCTCGGCCGCCGCAGCGGCTCCCTCGGTGGTGGCCTTGGTCCCGTAGGCGAGGGTGAAGCTCGTCATCAGGTAGAAGAGCACGTAGGTCGCCAGCATGATGAACGTGCCGAGGATGAGCTGCTTCCAGTGCCGACGGACGACCTCGCCGAGCGGGAACTTGCGGATCGCGCCGGTCTTCTCAGCCTTCGCGAACGTCTCGGACTCCACGAGCTTGAGGCGGACGTACAGGCCGACGATGACCATGACCGCCGAGAACAGGAAGGGCACGCGCCAGCCCCACGCGAGGAACTCCTCGCTGCGCTGCGCGGGGCCGTCGGGGTGCGGCAGCAGGAAGTAGATCACCAGGAACACGGTGTTCGCGATGATGAAGCCGATCGGCGCACCCAGCTGCGGGAACGTGCCGTACCAGGCGCGCTTGCCCTGCGGAGCGTTCTCGGTCGCGACGAGCGCCGCTCCCGACCACTCCCCGCCGAGGGCGAAGCCCTGAGCGAGGCGGAGGACGAGGAGCAGGATCGGGGCGAGCACGCCGACCTGGTCGAAGGTCGGCAGGAGTCCGATGAGGAATGTCGCGACACCCATCGTGAGAAGGGAGCCGACGAGGGTCGCCTTGCGGCCGAACTTGTCGCCGAAGTGGCCGAAGATCACGGCGCCGACGGGACGGGCGACCATGGCGGCGCCGAAGATGCTGAACGAGAGCAGCAGGTTGGTGGTGTCGTTCCCGGCGGGGAAGAACAGGATGGGGAAGACGAGGACGGCGGCGGTCGCGTAGACGTAGAAGTCGTAGAACTCGATCGTCGTGCCGATCAGGCTCGCCGTGATGACGCGGGAGCGGGGATTGGCGGGCGCGGCGGATGCCGCGGGTGCTGCGGATGACATGCGGGGGACCTTCGGAACGAAGCGGTGGGTCCTCATGGGACGCGTCGGCGGCGGACGTCCTCGCAGGGGTGACGCGAGGACATCACAGCACTGGGATCACCGAGGCGTCCACGGAGTCGTCGGCGCCAAACCTCAAGCCTACTCCCGCATGTCCCCGCGAGCGGGGGTCGTCACCAGATGACGGCGAGTCCGGCGTTGAGGAGCGTGAGGATGCCGATGGCCCAGAAGATCCCGGCGGGCACCGAGCCGGACTTCCGCAGGCGTCCCGCGCCGGCACCGAGCAGACCGCCGATGATCACCAGGACGACGAGCTTGATGCCGATCTTCACGTAGTTCAGGTCGTGGTCGAGACCCCACGGCGCTGACAAGGCGAGACCCGCGACGAGCGCGATGCCGAGCCCCCAGTGCATGATGCGCGTGACGCGGCGCTGACCGACGAGCTCGACCACCCATGCTCCGAACAGCGTCGCGAAGCCGACGAGGTGGACGAGGACGACGATGCTGCGCAGGATCTCCATGCCCTCAGGCTAGCTGAAGGTCGGCGCGACGCGCATCCCGCGCCGCCTCACTCGCGACGCGACGCGGGCGCCGGGCTCAGCCGCGGACGTCCCGCAGGACGAGCGCCGTGCGGATGGCGGCATCCGCTGCCTCGGCGCCCTTGTCTTCTTTCGAGCCGTCGAGGCCGGCGCGGTCGAGTCCCTGCTGTTCGTCGTCCAGCGTCAGCACGCCGAATCCGACGGGCTTGCCGGTGTCGAGGGCGACGCGGGTGAGGCCGTCGGTCGCGGCGGACGAGACGAAGTCGAAGTGCGGTGTGCCGCCCCGGATGATGACGCCCAGGGCCACGGCGGCGTCGGCGCCCGCCTCCAGTGCCGCCTTGGCGACGACGGGCAGCTCGAACGAGCCCGGCACCCGGACGAGTCGCCACGACGCGCCGGAGGCGTCGAGCACGCGCTTCGCGCCGGCGATCAGACCGTCCGTGATCACGTCGTGCCACTGACCGGCGACCACCACCACCGACAGGTCGCTCGCGTCGACGATCTCGGTCTTCGGTGCTCCGTGTCCGCTCATGCGGTGTGCTCCTCACTGTGCGCGAGCGCTTCGCGCAGCTCGTCGGCGTCGATGATGTGACCCATGCGGTCGGCCTTCGTCGCCAGGTACTGGTGGTTGTTGGCACCGACGCCGACCAGCAGGGGCACCTGGTCGACGATCTTCAGGCCGAGCGCCGTCAGCTGCGCGACCTTGTCGGTGTTGTTGGTGAGCAGTCGGATCTGCTTGACACCGAGGTCCGACAGGATGCCGGCGGCCGCCGCGTAGTCCCGGGCGTCGGCCGGCAGGCCGAGCGCGAGGTTCGCGTCGACGGTGTCGAGACCGCGCTCCTGAAGGCTGTACGCGCGCAGCTTGTTGATGAGACCGATGCCGCGACCCTCGTGACCGCGCATGTAGATGACGACACCGCCGTCTTGCTCGATCGCGTCGAGAGCCGCGTCGAGCTGCGGCCCGCACTCGCACTTGAGCGAGCCGAACGCCTCGCCCGTCAGGCACTCGGAGTGCACACGCACGAGCGGTGCCTCCTCGGTGAGGTCGCCGGAAACGACCGCGATGTGGTCGGTCCCGGTGATCCGGTCCTTGTACGCGAGGAAGCGGAACTGGCCGTGCGAGGTGGGAACGGTCGCTTCGGCGCGCAGGCTCACGCGGCGCTTGGCGGGGTGGTCGGTGTGGGCCGACGTGCTGTCGCCGTCGGCCGCGTTGAGGTGCGCGATGAGCTGCTCGATCGTGATGACGGGGATGCCTTCGCGCTCGCCCATCTCCATGAGCCCCGGCATCCGCATCATGCTCCCGTCATCGGCGACGACCTCGCCGATGACACCGACCGGCTGGAGGCCGGCGAGCTGCATGAGTTCCACGGCCGCCTCGGTGTGGCCGGCTCGCTCGCGCACGCCGCCGTCGACCGCGCGAAGCGGGAGGACGTGGCCGGGGCGGATGAGCGAAGACGGCACCGAGTCCGGGTCCGCGAGGACGTTGACGGTGCGGGCGCGGTCCGAGGCGCTGATGCCGGTCGTGACACCCTCGGCAGCGTCGACACTCACGGTGTACGCGGTGCTGCGGGCGTCCTGGTTCTGCTCCACCATCGGCGGGAGGTCCAGGCGGTCTGCCCAGTCAGCGGGCATCGGCGCGCAGAGGAATCCGCTGGACCACCGGATGGTCCAGGCGAGCCACTCCGGCGACGCGAGCTCGGCGGAGAGGATGATGTCGCCCTCGTTCTCGCGGCTCTCGTCGTCGGCGACCAGGATCGGTCGGCCTTCCTTGAGGGCTGCCAGGGCGTCGGGGATGGTGGAAAGGCTCATCGGGAGCCTCCTTCTTCTGTGGACGGGATGCCGTCGGGCGAGGCGAATCGGAGCAGGCGCTGCACGTGCCGCGCCAGGATGTCGGTCTCGAGGTTCACCCGGTCGCCCGGAGTGAGGGCGCCGAGGGTGGTGACCTCGAGGGTCTCGGGGATGAGGGAGATCTCGAACCAGTGCGTCGGTGCGTCGGGTTCGGACACCGCGGAGACGGTCAGCGAGACGCCCTGCACGGTGATCGATCCCTTGTCGACGACGAGCGGAGCGAGGTCGGCGGGCAGCGAGACCCGCAGCACGCGCCACTGCGCTCCGGGGCGCACTTCGAGCACCTCACCGGTGCCGTCGACGTGGCCCTGCACGATGTGTCCACCGAGGCGGGTGCGCGCGGCGAGGGCGCGCTCGACGTTCACGCGCGAGTCGATGGCGAGGGTGCCGAGCGTCGACATGTCGAGGGTCTGCTTCATCACGTCCGCCGTGAACCCGTCGCTGGTCTGGTCGGTGACCGTCAGACAGACGCCGCTGATCGAGATCGAGTCGCCGCGCTGCGCGTCCGAGACGGCGAGGGGCGCGCGGACCGAGAGGCGCACGCCGTCACCGGACGGCTCGATCGCGCTGATGACGCCCTGCTCTTCGATGATGCCCGTGAACATCAGTCCTCCTGGGGGGTCAAGGTGACGAGGATGTCGTCGCCGAGTCGGTCGACGCCCATGATGTCGAGGCGCCGCTGCTGGGAGATGGTGGTGACGCCGATGTCGCCGACGGCGACGCGGCCGTCGCCGAGGAGGGTCGGCGCGATGTAGACGAGGAGCTCGTCGACGAGCCCGTGCCGCAGGAAGGATGCCGCCAGGGTCGGACCCCCCTCGACGAACACGCGCTGCGCGCCCAGTTCGCGCAGACGGTCGAGCAGGTCCGGCAGGTCGTCGCCCTCGTCCTGCATGAACGGACGCGGATGCGTCCGCAGGCGCGCCCCCTGCGGGACGGCGCGGACGCCCACGACGACGGGACGGGGCTGGTCCTCGTACAGCTCGCCGTCCTCACGCCGCGCGGTGAGGGCGGGGTCGTCGGCGAGCACCGTGCCCGTGCCGACGACGATGGCGTCCGCGAGCGAGCGCCGACGGTGGACATCGGCGCGCGCGGCGGGTCCGGTGATCCACTGACTGGTGCCGTCGGATGCCGCGGCCCGCCCGTCGAGCGACTGCGCCCACTTCAGCGTCACGTGCGGGCGGCCCAGTCGTTGGACCGTCAGCCACGACGCGATCAGCGCGTCACCGTCCTCGCGGAGCACGCCGCCCTCGACCTCGACGCCCGCCGCACGCAGCCGCTCGGCGCCTCCCGACGAGACGTCGCCCGGGTCGTCCACCGCATACACGACGCGGGCGATGCCCGCCTCGATGAGCGCGACGGCGCACGGCCCGGTGCGGCCGGTGTGGTTGCACGGCTCGAGGGTGACGACGGCGGTCGCGCCGCGGGCGGCATCCGCGTCGATCTTCGACAGCGCGTCGATCTCGGCATGGGGCGTCCCGGCACCGTGGTGCCACCCTTCGGCGAGCACTTCTCCCGTCGGCGACAGGATGACCGCTCCGACCTGCGGATTGAGCCCTCGAGGCCCGCGCCGGGCGAGCGTGAAGGCGTGACGGAGCGCCGTGCGCTCTGCGTCGGTGACACTCATCCGGATCCCTCACGATGGGGTGTTCCGGGGCGCGGGCGCAGGCAGGAGGTGCGGCGTCACCGCATCACCCGTGCTGCCTCCCATCCGGACTAGCGACTCGCATCGCATCACCGTCGGTCCCGGAATCACACCGGATCAGCAGGATCGCAATCCCGCTCGCGGACTGTCACCGCCGGTTCGGATTCTCACCGACCCCGGAGCACGTTTCTTGCTCTCGAAGTGTACTCAACCGCGGTGAGGCCATTTCATTCCCCGTCATCTCTTGACGCGGGTGGTCACTCCGCCAACGCGCGCGCGGTCGCCTCGTCGACGACGAGTTCGGTGACCAGGCGCGCGGCGAGTGCACCGCGCAGGCTGTCGCGCTTGTCGACCCCCGAGACGATGCACACCCTGCTCGGAACCCGTCGCAGGACCTCGAAGCGCGGCCCGGTCGCGCGATCGTTCAGTTCGATGCCGAGGGTGGAGCCGTCGAGCCGGTAGAAGACGGTCGCGACGTCGCCCACGACGCCCTCGCGGTCGAGGGCGGCGAGCTCCTCGGGTTCGAGGTAACCGCCCGAGTAGACGTGGCTGGGCACACGCGAGTCCGCCGCGCCGACGCTGAACACGACGAGGTCCATCGCTGCCTGCATGGTCAGGATGCGGGTCGTGCTCCGCTCCCGCCACATCGCCTGCTTCGTGCGCGGATCGTCGAAGAACGCGGGCACGGGGAACTGCTGCGCGCTGCCCCCGTAGGCCACGGCGAACCGGCTGAGGATGTCGCTCGCATAGAGGAGACCCGTGGTGCGGGTGTTCCCCGACCCGTTCAGCTGCACGAAGGTCGTGCCGTGCACCGCCTTGGGGACGAGCCGACGGCTCACGGCGGCGGTCGTCGACCCCCAGGCGACCCCGACGGTCGTGTCGGCCTCGACGAGGTCGCCCAGCAGGTGTGCGGCGGCCGTGGCGACACGTTCCAGTCGCTCCACCTCGCTCGCGTCGTCGGGGACGGGCACGACGTGCGCGGTGATCCCGTAGCGGTCGGCGAGGTTCTGTTCGAGCAGCTGCGGGGCGGCGAAGGGGGAGCGGATCCGGATGTCGACGATGCCCGTCGCCCGGGCGCGGGACAGGAGCCGGGAGACGGTCGAGCGGCTCGTTCCGAGCTCGCGGGCGATCGCCTCCATCGTGCGGTCCTGGACGTAGTAGAGGTGCGCGGCGGTGAGCGCGCGGCGGACGTCGTCCAGGTCCAGGGTGTCTTCCACGGATCACAGTGTGCACGTATGTGCAACCGGACTGCAATCCCGTCCACGGATGCCATCATGGGTGCCATCGTCACTTCGGTGGCGGTCCGAGGCGGTCGGGGCAGGGCCCCGGAAGAAGTGGGAGTGTGACGTGGACACCGAGATCCGACGGACGACGACGGCGCTGCG
This sequence comes from Microbacterium oleivorans, assembly GCF_023715745.1. Taxonomy (GTDB): domain Bacteria; phylum Actinomycetota; class Actinomycetes; order Actinomycetales; family Microbacteriaceae; genus Microbacterium; species Microbacterium oleivorans_D. The sequence goes on from NZ_JAMBOV010000006.1 coordinate 121,367, forward strand.
GGAGCGGCCGCAGGCAGACGTGCTCATCATCGGTGGGGGCATCAACGGCGTCGCGACCTTCCGCGACCTCGCCCTCCAGGGTGTGGACGTCGCCCTCGTCGAGCGCAGCGACTTCCTCTCCGGTGCGTCGGCCGCGTCCAGCCACATGATCCACGGCGGCATCCGCTATCTCGAGAACGGGGAGTTCCGCCTCGTCCACGAGGCGGTCACCGAGCGCAACGACCTGCTGACCACCGCAGCGCACTACGTGCGACCGCTGCGCACCACCGTGCCGATCTTCTCGACGTTCTCGGGTCTGCTCTCCGCGCCGATGCGCATGCTGCTGCACCGCAAGACGGCGTCCACCGAGCGCGGCGCGCTGCTGATCAAGGTCGGGCTGATCATCTACGACTCCTTCTCGCGCGGCGGCGGTCGCGTTCCCCGGCACACCTTCCACGGCCGGCGTCGCTCGCTGCGGGATCTGCCCGACCTCAACGCCGACGTGAAGTACACGGCGACGTACTGGGATGCGTCCCTCCGCGAGCCGGAGCGGCTCGGCCTCGATCTGGTCCGCGACGGCGTCGCCCTCGGCGGGAGCCGTGCCCGCGCGGCGAACTACACCTCGGCAGCCGGGGTCGACGGCGGCAGGGTCGTCCTGCGCGACGAGGTCACGGGTGAGGAGTTCCCCTTCTCGGCATCCGTCGTCCTCAATGCAGCCGGCCCGTGGACCGACCTCGCCAACCGTGCCCTCGGCGACGCGACGCGGTACATGGGCGGCACGAAGGGGTCGCACATCGTCCTGGACCACCCCGAGCTGATGAAGGCGACCGGCGGCCGTGAGATCTTCTTCGAGCACTCGGACGGGCGCATCGTGCTCATCTACCCGCTGAACGGCCGGGTCCTGGTGGGCACGACGGACCTCGAGCACGACATGTCCGAGCCCGCGGTCTGCACCGAGGAGGAGGTCGACTACTTCCTCGATCTCATCGGCCACGTCTACCCGACGATCCCCGTCGAGCGGTCTCAGATCGTCTACCGCTATTCCGGTGTCCGCCCCCTCCCGGGTCACGGCGACGTGGCGGCCGGCTTCGTCTCGCGGGATTACCGCATCGAGGAGGCGACGCTTCCCGGGTCCGACGGCGTGCCCGTGCTGAGCCTCGTCGGAGGAAAGTGGACCACGTTCCGCGCCGTCGCCGCACGCCTCGCCGACGAGCTCATGACGCGCATCGGCCGCACGCGGGTCCGCTCGACCAAGGGACTGCCGATCGGCGGCGCCGTCGGCTTCCCGCGCACCGACGCCGAGCGCGACGAATGGGTCCACCACCACCTCGCCGACTTCGGACTCGAGCGTGGCACCAGCCTCCTGCACCGGTACGGCACGCACGCGCTCGCCGTCGCGGCGTCGCTCCGCGAGGACGACGAGGATGCGCCCCTCGCCTCGCTGCCCCGCTTCAGCTCGGGTGAGTTCCGCCACATCGCACGCACCGAGTCGGTCGTGCACCTCGACGACATCGTCCTTCGCCGGACCAATGTCGGCTTCCGCGGCGAGGCGACCCCCGAGGTGCTCGACGAGGTGGCCGATGCCATCGCGGATGTGATGGGCTGGGATGCCGCGACGCGGCGCGCCGAGATCGACCGCGCGCTCGCCGCGGTGCACGCCGCCGATCCCGTCGCTGTCTGACGCCGGCATCCCGTCGCCGCCCACCGGCGACGAGTACTCGAAGAGGAGACGAGACGTGACCGAGCACGTGATCGCCATCGACCAGGGCACCACCTCGACGCGGGCCATCGTGTTCGACGGGGAGGGCAACCTCGTCGCCACCGCCCAGCGTGAGCACGAGCAGATCTTCCCGCGCGCGGGACGCGTCGAGCACGACCCCGTCGAGATCTGGACGAACACCGAGTGGGTGCTCGCCAAGGCGCTGGGCCGCGTGGGGCTCTCGGCCGCCGACGTCGCAGCGATCGGTGTCACGAATCAGCGTGAGACGGCGATCGTGTGGGACCGCCGCACCGGTCGGCCGATCCACAACGCGCTCGTCTGGCAGGACACGCGCACTCAGCCCGCGATCGACCGTCTGATCTCCGCGCACGGTGTCGACGCCTTCGCCGACGTGACCGGGCTCCCCCTGGCGTCCTACTTCTCCGCGTCGAAGATCGCCTGGATCCTCGACAACGTCGACGGCGCCCGCGAGGCGGCGCGTCGCGGCGATCTCCTGTTCGGGACGCCCGACACCTGGGTCGTGTGGAACCTCACGGGCGGCAGCGACGGCGGCATCCACATCACCGACGTCACCAACGCGAGCCGGACGCTCCTCATGGATCTGACGACCCTCGACTGGTCCGACGAGATGCTGCAGGTGTGGGACATCCCGCGAGAGATGCTGCCCGAGATCCGGTCGTCCTCCGAGGTGTACGGCGAGGTCGTGCAGCCGCGGGTGGCCCGTGGCATCCGGATCGCCGGCATTCTCGGCGACCAGCAGGCCGCGACCTTCGGCCAGGCGGCTTTCGACGCCGGACAGTCCAAGAACACCTACGGGACCGGCAACTTCCTGCTCGTCGGCACCGGCACGGAGCTGGTGCGATCGGATGCCGGCCTCATCACCACGGTCGCCTACCGCCTGGGCGACGAGCCGCCGCATTACGCCCTCGAGGGGTCGATCGCCGTCACCGGATCGCTCGTCCAGTGGCTGCGCGACAACCTCGGCATCATCTCGGAGTCGACCGAGGTGGAACGCCTCGCCCGCAGTGTCGACGACAACGGCGGCGCGTACTTCGTGCCCGCGTTCTCGGGTCTGTTCGCGCCCTACTGGCGTCCCGACGCCCGCGGCGCGCTGGTCGGCCTCACCCGATACGTGACGAAGGCCCACATCGCGCGGGCTGCGCTCGAGGCGACGGCCTTCCAGACGCGCGACGTCATCGCTGCCGTGGTGTCCGACACGGACCGCGGGCTCGAGGAGCTCCGCGTCGACGGCGGGATGACCCGCAACGACCTGCTCATGCAGTTCCAGGCCGACATCCTCGGCATCCCGGTCGTCCGCCCCAAGGTCGTCGAGACGACGGCGCTCGGAGCCGCCTACGCCGCCGGTCTCGCCGTCGGTGTCTGGTCGGGGCTCGACGCGCTCCGAGGGTACTGGCAGGAGGACCGCCGGTTCGAGCCGCAGATGGACGCCGACGAGCGGGATCGTCGCTGCCGTCTGTGGGCGAAGGCCGTCGAGAAGTCCATGGGATGGGTCGACGACGACGCGCGCGTGCTCGCCGGAACGGTCTGATCTACTTCAGCAGGCGCGACAGTCGGCGGTCGGCGAGGATCTTGCCGCCCGTCTGACACGTGGGGCAGTACTCGAGACTGTTGTCGGCGAAGAACACCGACCGCACCTCATCGCCGCAGACCGGGCATGCCTCTCCCCGCCGGCCGTGGACGGCCATCCCGCGACGCTTCGCATCCTTGAGATCGGCGGGAGGTCTGCCGGATGCCGCGGCGACGGCCTCGGCGAGCGTCTGCTGCATGGCGGCGTAGAGCCGATCGATCTCGGCATCCGTCAGCGTGGCGGCCAGGGCGTAGGGCGACATCTTCGCCGCGTGCAGGATCTCGTCGGAATACGCGTTGCCGATGCCGGCGATGATCGACTGGTCGCGAAGCACCCCCTTGATCTGCGTCCGCCGTCCGGCGAGGAGTCCCGCGAGGGTGTCGCGCGTGAAGGACGGGTCGAGGGGGTCGGGACCGAGTCGGGCGATCCCGGGGACATCGGCGGGGGATCGGGCTGCGTAGTACGCGAGGGACTTCTTGGTGCCGGCCTCGGTGAGGTCGAACCCCGACCCGTCGTCGAACCCGACCCGCAGCGCGATGGGTGTCTTTCCCGGACGGATGACGGTCGCCGGGAGCTGGTCGTACCACCGCAACCAGCCGGCCTTGGCGAGGTGGAAGACGAGGTGGGCACCGGCATCCGTCTCGAGGTCGACGAACTTCCCGTGCCGCTGGGCGCCGGTCACCGTCGCGCCCTTCATCGCGTCGATCGGGGGATCGTAGGTCTTCAGGGCGGCGATGTTCGCGACGGAGACCTTCGTGACGGTCAGTCCGGTCGCGCGCTCGCGCAGGAAGTCGACCAGTCCTTGCACCTCGGGCATCTCCGGCATGCCGTCATCCTGCCACTCGCATCGGACGGTGATGAGGGGGTTGTCAGATCACCGGCCAGCGCACCGGGGTGCGGTCGTCGTCGGGGAGGAGCGCCGCGATCCATCCGTCGTAGCGCCCGCGGGGGTCGCTGAGGCCCTGCCGCAGGATCCCCTCGTACCGGAAGCCGAGCTTCTGCGCGACACGTGCCGAGGCGCCGTTGCCGACGATCGCTCGCCACTGGATGCGGGCGAGGGCGAGCGGTTCCGCGAAGCCGAAGTCGACGACGGCGGTCGCGGCCTCGGTGAGGTAGCCGTGGCCACGGGCCGCGGCATCCATCCAGAACCCGATCTCGGCGGAGCCCTGCTTCTCGACCCGATGCAGCCCGATCATGCCGATCCAGCGACCCTCGCGGCGCACCGCCCAGGTGAGCTCGCTCTCCTCGTCCCACCAGGAGGCGGCCTTGTCGATGAACTCCTCCGCGTGCCGTCGCTCGTAGGGAGAGGGCAGGGTGGTCCAGCGCGGCACCTCGGGGTCCTGTGCGGCGGTCGTGATGGCATCGATGTCGGCCGCCGTCGGCATCGACAGTTCGAGTCGCTCCGTCCGCAGGGTCACCGGTTCCACCCTCCGACCCTATCCGCGTGTCCGCAGCGCCGCGTCAGGCGTCCGGATGCTGCTGGATCCAGACCGCCATGGCGGCGAGGTTCGCGAGCGGAGCCATGGCGCCGATGACGGGCGCGTCGAAGACCATCGATTCGACGCCCGCTTCGGCGTACGAGGCGACCCAGCCGGCCGCGTCGGGGAGGGGGACGGCGAGCACGCGGCCGCGCTCCTCGACGGGGATGCCGAAGCCCGCCGCCGCATCCTGCGCACGCTGCGCCGTCGAGAACGCGAAGATCGCGGGGCCCTGCTCGGTCGTGGCGGCGAAGGGAGTCGGGGCATCGTCCGTGCCTCGGGCGATGAACAGCCACTTCTCGAGCGCGAACACCGCCCGCCAGAGGCGCTCCTGGGCGGCGCGGTCGTCGGGCGCCGCCATGGAAGGGCCGGCGGCCGCGTCGATCGCGGCGACCAGCTCGGGGGCGGGGTCGAGGCGCGGCTCGTCAGACACGTCGCAGCAGCCCGAGCTTGTCGTAGACGTCGGTCAGGGTGCGGTCGGCGACCTCGTCGGCGCGCGCGGCGTTCGCGGCGAGCACGCGGTCGAGCTCGGCCGGGTCGTCCAGCAGCTCGAGGGCGCGTTCGCGCACCGGACCGAACTCCGCCACCACGACCTCGGCGAGACCCTTCTTGAAGTCGCCGTATCCGCGGCCGGCGTACTCGTCCTCGATGGAGGGGATCTGCCGCCCGCTCAGCGCGGCGTAGATCACGAGCAGGTTGGAGACCCCGGGCTTGGCCTCGCGGTCGTAGCGCACGACGCCCTCCGAGTCGGTGACGGCGCGCATGACCTTCTTCGCGGACTTCGCCGGATCGTCGAGCAGCCACAGCACACCGGCATCCGACTCGGCGGACTTCGACATCTTCGCCGTCGGGTTCTGGAGGTCGTAGATGCGCGCCGTGTCCTTCTGGATCACGGGCATCGGCACGCGGAACGCCTCGCCGTAGCGGCCGTTGAACCGCTCCGCGAGCGTGCGCGTCAGCTCGACGTGCTGCTTCTGGTCGTCGCCCACGGGCACGATGTCGGTCTGATAGAGCAGGATGTCGGCGGCCATGAGGATCGGATAGGTGAACAGGCCGACGTTCGTGGCGTCGGTGCCGTAGCGTGCCGACTTGTCCTTGAACTGGGTCATCCGGTTCGCCTCGCCGAAGCCCGTCACGGTCGAGAGCACCCAGGCGAGCTCGGCGTGCGCACGTACGTGCGACTGCACGTACAGTGTCGACTTCGACGGCTCGATGCCCGCAGCGATGTACTGCGCCGCGGTGCGCCGGGTCTTCTCGCGCAGCTCGGCGGGGTCGTTCGGCTGGGTGAGCGCATGGAGGTCGACGACGGAGAAGAACGCGTCGTAAGCCTCCTGCAGGTCCCGCCACTGCATGAGAGCCCCGATGTAGTTGCCGATCTGGAGAGAGTCGGCGGAGGGCTGCATTCCGGAGTACAGGCGGGGTTTGCTCACCCTACGATCCTAGGCGCGAACGGATGCCGCGCCCCCGCGGCCCGGCTCAGCCGCCCAGCGTGTAGTCGGCCACGACCGGCGCGTGGTCGCTCCAGCGCGTGTCCCAGGAGGGTGCCCGCACCACGCGATAGTCGGTCGCTCGCGTCGCGAGCTCGGCGGTCGCGAGGTGGTAGTCGATGCGCCAGCCGGTGTCGTTGTCGAACGCCTTCCCGCGGTTCGACCACCACGTGTACGGCCCGTCCACCTCGCCGGCGAACGAGCGCCCCACGTCGACCCAGCCGAGCCCACGACCGCTCTCGCCGTCGACCGTCGTCACCGTCTCGCCCGCGGGCGCAGTGAAGCGGTCGAAGTAGGCGCGCTCGCGCGGCAGGAAGCCGGCCTTCTTGACGTTGCCCTTCCAGTTGCGGATGTCGAACTCGCGGTGACCGACGTTGAGGTCGCCCGTGATGAGGGCGAGGTCGCCGAGGTGCGGCATCCGCTCTTCCATCGCGTCGAGGAACGCGTACTTGGCGTCCTGCTTCTCGGTGCCGGCCTCGCCGGTGAACACATAGGCGCTGACGACGGTGAGGGTCTCGCCCTCGACCTCGACGTCCGCCTCGACCCATCGTCCCTTCGAGTCGAGCGTCTCGTCGCCCAGCTCGATGCGCCACACGTCCAGCGGCTCACGGGCGGCGATGGCGACACCTGCGCGCCCCTTCGCGAGGGCCTCGTCGTTCACGATGTGCCAGCCGGGCAGGGCCGCGGTGAGATCGGATGCCTCGGCTCGCACCTCCTGCAGGGTCAGGAGGTCGACGCCCGCCGTCTCGAGCCAGGCGTGCATGCCCTTCCGGGCGGCGGCGCGGATGCCGTTGACGTTGACGGAGGCGATGCGGACGGTTCGAGGCACGCCTGCCAGCCTATGCGGGCCCGCCGACACCGGTCGTGCCGCGAGTCCGCTCGAGCAGCTCCTCCGCGCGGCGCAGGTCTCGGCGTGCCGCCGGCCGCTGCCACCATCGGGCCTCCGCGAGAGCGGCACGCGCCTCGCGCACCGCCGGCCTCGGCGACCAGGCGCAGCGCCTCCCGCTCGGCCGCGCGCCGCTCCTGCGCCGTCAGGGGTGCGAGAGGGATGTCGGCGTCTCGCGCGGCGACACCGATCCAGGATGCCGCGACGAGCATGACGATGCCCGCCAGACGCAACCACAGAAGCAGACCGATGACGACGGAGAAGGTGGCGAGGAGGGGATTGGTGGGGGAGTAGGCGGCCAGGAAGCCGAATCCGAGCTGGAGCAGGGCGAGCGCCGCACCGCCGGCCGTCGCGCCGGGGATGATCGACCGCCACGGAAGGGACGTTCCGGTGAGGAACCGGATGAGCAAGGTCAGGGCGGCGGCGTTCAGCACGACGCTCACGACCACCGAGCCGATGCGGCTCGCGAGTTGCGCGGCGGAGGAGGGCACGTCGACCTCGAACCAGGCCAGCACCTGGGTCAGGACGCCGCCCGCGATCAGTCCCAGACCGGCGCCGAGGACGAGGGCCGCACCGAACAGGATCGCCGCGACGAGGTCTCCGAGCTTGAGCAGGAAGAAGCTGCGGGCGTCGAACGGCAGCCCGAAGATGTCGCGCACAGCCCGCCGGGTGAAGGTGACGAAGCCGATGGCGGTCCAGACGGCGACGGCGAGGGCGATCGATCCGGTCACGGCGAGCAGGCTGCCGCTGTCGCGCGCGATCGACGCCACGTCGTCGGGATCCACAGGCCCCGCGTCGCCGATGAACCCCGGGATGTAGGAGTCGACCACGCGGATCAGCCCGTCGATCGCTGCCTGCGAGCCACCGAGCCACAGCCCGACCACCGCGAAGGCGGCGTAGAGGGTCGCGAAGAGCGCGAACAGGGACTGATAGCTGATGGATGCCGCCAGCAGGAACCCGTTCCGACGCAGGAAGTGCCGCCACACCCGCACCGGGAACGACGCGACCGTCGCCCGGGTGAGCTGGGTGGCCCGCTCGATGGGCTGGTCGAGGCGCTCACGCAGACGAGACGCCTCCCACCGCTCGCGCAGGGGAGGCGTCGTGTCGTCCGAGGTCACGCCTCGAGGCTATCGGGCGGGATCAGCCGCGCAGGACCGCCTGCTTGACCTCGGCGATGGCCTTCGTGATCTCGATGCCGCGGGGGCACGCCTCGGTGCAGTTGAAGGTCGTGCGGCAGCGCCACACGCCCTCCTTGTCGTTGAGGATGTCGAGACGCACGTCGCCGGCGTCGTCGCGCGAGTCGAAGATGAAGCGGTGCGCGTTCACGATCGCCGCGGGACCGAAGTACTGGCCGTCGGTCCAGAAGACGGGGCACGACGAGGTGCATGCGGCGCAGAGGATGCACTTGGTGGTGTCGTCGTAGACGGCGCGGTCCTTGATGGACTGGATGCGCTCCTTGCCGGGCTCCGGCGCGGTGTTCGCCTGCAGGAAGGGCTGCACGTCGCGGAAGGACTCGAAGAACGGGTCCATGTCGACGATGAGGTCCTTCTCCAGCGGCAGGCCCTTGATCGCCTCGACGTAGATCGGCTTCGAGATGTCGAGGTCCTTGATCAGCGTCTTGCAGGCGAGGCGGTTGCGGCCGTTGATGCGCATCGCGTCCGAGCCGCAGATGCCGTGGGCGCACGAGCGGCGGAAGCTGAGCGTGCCGTCGACGTCCCACTTGATGCGGTGCAGCGCGTCGAGCACACGGTCGGTCGGGTACATCTCGACGTCGTAGTCGACCCAGCGCGGCTCGGCGTCGACCTCGGGGTCGAAGCGCCGGATGATGAAGGTGACCAGGTACGACTGGATGCCGGAGTCCGTGGACTCCTGCGTACCGGTCGGAGCGTCGGAATCGACGATGGTCATCAGTACTTCCTCTCCATCGGCGGGTAGTTGTACTCGCCCTGCTCGTTCTTCGTGAACACGACCGGCTTCCAATCCAGGCGGATGTGGTCCTCGGGGTTCGCGGAGTGCGGGTCACCCGTGAGGTAGGCCATCGTGTGCTGCATGTACTTGTCGTCGTTGCGGTCGGGGTAGTCCTCGCGCATGTGACCACCGCGGCTCTCGCGCCGATTGCGCGCTGCGTAGGCGACGATCTCGGCGATGTCGAGCAGGAAGCCCAGCTCGACGGCTTCGAGCAGGTCGGTGTTGTACCGCTTACCCTTGTCGTCGACGTGGACGTTCTTGTACCGCTCGCGCAGATCGTTGATGGTGCCCATGACGTTGGTGAGGGTCTCCTCGGTGCGGAACACCTGGGCGTTCGCGTCCATCTCCTCCTGCAGCTTCTTGCGGAGGGTCGAGATGCGCTCGGTGCCGGCGTTGTTCCGCAGGCCCTCGATCATCTCGCGGACCTCCTTCGCGGGGTCCTCGGGGAGCGGCATGAACTCGGCGGTCTGGACGTACTCGACCGCGTTCTGGCCCGAGCGCTTGCCGAAGACGTTGATGTCCAGCAGCGAGTTGGTGCCGAGGCGGTTCGCGCCGTGCACCGACACGCACGCGCACTCGCCGGCGGCGTAGAGACCGGGGACGATGGTGTCGTTGTCGGCGAGGACTTCACCCTTGGTGTTGGTCGGGATGCCGCCCATCGCGTAGTGGGCCGTCGGCATGACCGGAACGGGCTCGACGACCGGGTCGACACCGAGATAGGTGCGGGCGAACTCGGTGATGTCGGGGAGCTTGGTCTCGAGGACCTCCGCGCCGAGGTGCGTGCAGTCGAGGTAGACGTAGTCCTTGTTCGGACCGGCGCCGCGGCCCTCGAGGACCTCCTTGACCATGCATCGCGCGACGATGTCGCGGGGGGCGAGGTCCTTGATGGTCGGGGCGTAGCGCTCCATGAACCGCTCGCCCGAGGCGTTGCGGAGGATCGCGCCCTCACCGCGCGCACCCTCGGTCAGGAGGATGCCGAGGCCGGCGAGGCCGGTCGGGTGGAACTGGAAGAATTCGATGTCCTCGAGCGGCAAGCCCTTGCGCCACACGATGCCGACGCCGTCACCCGTGAGGGTGTGCGCGTTCGAGGTGGTCTTGAAGATCTTGCCGAAGCCGCCCGTCGCGAAGATGACGGCCTTCGCGTGGAAGACGTGGAGGTCGCCGGTGGCGAGCTCGTAGGCGACGACGCCGGCGATGCCGGTGCGACCCAGGGCATCCTTCACCGTGATGAGGTCGAGCGCGTAGAACTCGTTGAAGAAGTTGATGCCGAGCTTGACGCAGTTCTGGAACAGCGTCTGCAGGATCATGTGGCCGGTGCGGTCGGCGGCGTAGCACGCACGACGCACCGGGTTCTTGCCGTGCTCGGCGGTGTGACCGCCGAAACGACGCTGATCGATTTTGCCGTCGGGCGTGCGGTTGAAGGGCAGGCCCATGTTCTCGAGGTCGATGACCGCGTCGATGGCCTCCTTCGCGAGGATCTCCGCCGCGTCCTGGTCGACCAGGTAGTCGCCGCCCTTGACGGTGTCGAAGGTGTGCCACTCCCAGGAGTCCTCTTCGACGTTCGCGAGAGCCGCGGCCATACCGCCCTGCGCGGCGCCGGTGTGGCTGCGCGTCGGGTAGAGCTTCGTGATGACGGCGGTCTTGGCCCCGGGACCCGCCTCGATCGCGGCGCGCATGCCCGCGCCGCCGGCGCCGACGATGACGACATCGAACTGGTGGTAGTGGACGCCGTCCTTGACGACGGAGTCCGCGGTCTGAGTGCTCACGTGACGATTGCCTCTGTTCTATCCGTATGCGTGCCGGTCGGACCGGCTCAGCCCTGTGCCTTGCAGACCTCTGCGACGATGCTGCCGTCGAGGTTCGGGATGCAGGGGTCGAAGGTGAAGACGACGAGGGTGCCGAGCAGGATCATGAATCCGGCCACCACCCACAGGCTCGTGACGAGCACCTTCCGCACCTTCGCGTTGGTGACGTAGTCGTTGACGATCGTGCGCATGCCGTTGGTGCCGTGGATGAAGGCGAGCCACAGCATCAGCACGTCCCACACCTGCCAGAACGGGCTGGCGAACTTGCCGGCGACGAACGCGAAGTCGAGGGCCGAGATGCCCTCGCCGACCATCAGGTTGACGAAGAGGTGACCGAAGATGAGGACGATCAGCAGCACGCCCGAGACGCGCATGAAGACCCAGCCCCACTTCTCGAGGTTCGGTCCCTTCTTGCGGACGGCGGCCTTGCCCTGCGGGGTGCGCGGAGGGACGAGGGTATCGGCGGTCATCAGTGCTCGCCTCCCATGTGCGAGAAGACGTTCGGAAGGTGGCGTGCGGCGAAGCCGACGAGCGTGACCGCCCAGACGGCCAGGACGCCCCACCAGAGCTGACGCTGGTGACGCGTCGCCCACGGCCACAGGTCGACCGCGATGATGCGGAGCCCGTTGAACGCGTGGTACACGATCGCCGCGACGAGGGCGACCTCGCCGAGACCCATGATCGGATTCTTGTACGTGCCGATGACCGCGTCGTATGCGTCGGGGGAGACCCGGATGAGGGCCGTGTCGAGCACATGCACGAGCAGGAAGAAGAAGATGGCGATGCCGGTGATCCGGTGCAGCACCCACGACCACATGCCCTCGTTGCCGCGGTACAGCGTGCCGCGCGGGGTCTTGGACGTGGTCTCAGCTACCGACGGCGTGACGCGTGCTGGTGCAGACACGGTCGTCCTCCCTTGGGTGAGATGGGTCGCGCTGCGCGGCGAGGTCACGGCATCCCCAGGGAATGTCGCCCATCGTCGCAAGCGGGCGCACCGACCATCCTAAGCGGCGCTGAAGGTGGCGGGCGAGGAAGGGGAGCCTTAGAACATATTGATCACGGCCGTCCTCTCGGGACCGCGCCCGTCACGCGGACGGAACGGGGGCGTCACGACCGGCCGATAGGGTTCGGACCATGGTCGAACACATCGAGGACTTCTACGCCGTGATCCCCGCCGGGGGCGTCGGTTCACGTCTGTGGCCGCTCTCGCGCGCGGACGCGCCGAAATTCCTGCACGACCTGACCGGATCCGGGCACTCGCTGCTGCGCGACACCTGGAACCGACTGGAACCTCTGACCGGTCCCGACCGCATCGCGGTCGTCACCGGTCGTGCGCATCGCGCGGCGGTCGAGGCGCAGCTGCCCGGCATCCCCGACAAGAACGTCATCCTCGAGTCCGAGCCGCGGGACTCGGCGGCCGCGATCGGTCTCGCGGCGGCGATCCTGCACCGTCGGCATCCGGACGTCGTCATCGGCTCCTTCGCGGCCGACCACGTCATCCGCGGGTCGCGCGTCTTCGAGTTCGCGGTGCGCGACGCCGTCGAGGTCGCCCGCGAGGGGTACATCTGCACGATCGGCATCCAGCCCACGGAGCCGGCGGTTGGATTCGGGTACATCAAGCGGGGCGGCGAGCTGATCGTCGACGGGGCGCGGGATGCCTCGCTCGTGGAGCGCTTCGTCGAGAAGCCCGACCTCGAGACGGCCAAGACCTACGTCGCCGATCGCTCCTACCTCTGGAACGCGGGCATGTTCATCTCGCGGGCAGACGTGCTGCTCGCCGAGATCGAGGCCAACAACCCCGCCCTGCACGCCGGGCTCATCGAGCTCGCGGAGGCCTGGGACGACCGCGACCGGCGAGGACCGGCCGTCGACCGCATCTGGCCCACGCTCGAGAAGATCGCCATCGACTACGTCGTCGCCGAGCCCGCCGCCGAGAAAGGCCGGCTCGCCGTCGTGCCGGGTCATTTCGACTGGGACGATGTGGGGGACTTCGCCAGTCTCGCGAAGCTCAACTCGGGAGGGCGCACCGACCTGGCGATCCTCGGTAAGAACGCGCGCGTGCTGTCGGACCGGGCGAGCGGCATCGTGGTGTCGCAGACGAGCCGTGTCATCAGCATCATCGGGGTGAAGGACATCGTCGTGGTCGACACGGACGACGCGCTCCTGGTCACCACCGCGGAGCACGCGCAGCGGGTGAAGAGCGTCGTCGATGCTCTCAAGGTCACCGGCCGCGGAGACGTCCTCTGATCCGAGTCGTGCTGCGTTCGCAATTGCGCAGGATGCCGCTCCCGTGACGAGATGATTGCGGCTTTGTAACCATTCCGACGTACGGCCTGATCACGCTGCGTCCTCGACGTCACAGTAGGTAACTTCGGATGCGCACGCCCGCGAAGTCCGCGGGCTCCCTTCCCGTGGAGGCACTTTTGACCATCTCGAACCCGAAGAAGCTTGCCGGCATCGCCGGCGCTGCGCTTCTCATCGCGGCCCTCGCGGGCTGTGGCACCGCGCCCGAGCCGGGCTCGTCCGCGGCTCCCGGCGCATCCGGTGACGTCGTCGAGGGCTTCAAGCCCTGCCTGATCTCCGACGCCGGCGGCTGGAACGACAAGTCCTTCAACGAGTCGGCCAAGAACGGCATGGACCAGGCCGCAGAAGAGCTCGGCGTCGAGCCCCTCGAGTTCGAGTCGACCAACGACAACGACTACGAGCCCAACATGACGACGGCGATCTCCGAGGGCTGCAGCCTGATCGTCTCCGTCGGCTTCAAGCTCGCTGCCGCGACCGTCGAGGCGGCCAAGGCCAACCCCGACCTGCAGTTCGCGATCATCGACGACTACGCAGACACCGACCAGGACGGCGCGACCGACGCCGACAACATCAAGCCCCTCGTGTTCAACACGGCCGAGGCGGCGTACCTCGGTGGCTACGCGGCCGCTGCATGGTCGGCTCAGTCGGGTGTCAACAAGGTCGGTACCTTCGGTGGTCTGCAGATCCCCTCGGTCGCTGTCTTCATGGACGGCTACGCGCTGGGTGTCGAGAAGTACAACGAGGACAAGGGCGCTGACGTCCAGCTCTTCGGTTGGGATGTCGCGGGCCAGAAGGGCGCCTTCACCGGTGGCTTCGACGCGAACGACACGGCCAAGCAGACCGCTCAGTCCGTGCTCGACCAGGGCGTCGACGTCATCCTCCCGGTCGGCGGCCCGATCTACCAGAGCGCCGCAGCAGCCATCAAGGACAGCGGTGAGGACACCCTGATGCTCGGTGTCGACAGCGACCTCGCCGTCGCCGACGACAGCGTGGCGGACATCACGCTGGTCTCGATCATGAAGGCGATCGACGTGGCCGTCCACGACGCGACCGTCGCTGCAGCCGGGGGCGAGTTCGACGCTGCACCGTACATCGGCACGCTCGAGAACGAGGGTGTGAAGCTCTCCGAGTTCCACGACTTCGAGTCGCAGCTGCCTGAGGGTCTCGCCGACGAGCTGACCGCTCTGCGCGACGGCATCATCGCCGGCGACATCACGGTGGAGTCGAAGAACTCGCCGTGATCTGACGTACGGGCACTCGGGGCGGGCAGCGCGCAGCTGCCCGCCCCGAGTGCCGTTAGCTGAACATCGGATGGCGGGCCTGCCTCTCAAGCCCGCCGGATAGGGTGCCTTGTATGAAGCTCGAGCTCCGCGGAATCACGAAGAGATTCGGCAGCCTCGTCGCCAACGACCACATCGACCTCGTGGTCCAGCCGGGGGAGATCCATGCTCTCCTCGGCGAGAACGGCGCCGGCAAGTCCACGTTGATGAACGTCCTCTACGGCTTGTACCGCGCTGACGAGGGCGAGATCGTCCTGGACGATGTGGTCCAGAATTTCCGGGGGCCTGGCGATGCCATGGCCGCCGGGATCGGCATGGTGCACCAGCACTTCATGCTCATCCCCGTTTTCACTGTGGCTGAGAACGTGATGCTCGGTCACGAGAAGACCCGAGGTCTCGGCCGCCTCGATCTGCAGCAGGCACGCGAGCACGTGCGCGCCGTCGCCGACCGGTTCGGCTTCCAGATCGACCCCGACGCGCTGGTGGGGGACCTCCCCGTCGGTGTCCAGCAGCGCGTGGAGATCATCAAGGCCCTGTCGCGCGACGCGAAGGTCCTCGTCTTCGACGAGCCCACCGCCGTTCTGACGCCGCAGGAGACCGACGAGCTGATGGGCATCATGCGCCAGCTCCGGGACGAGGGAACCTCCATCGTCTTCATCACCCACAAGCTCCGTGAGGTCCGCGAAGTCGCCGACCGCATCACGGTCGTCCGCCTCGGCAAGATCGTGGGCACGGCGTCGCCCACTGCGACCAACGCCGAGCTCGCTTCGCTGATGGTCGGCCGAGCCGTCGAGCTCACCGTCCAGAAGGACGCGCCTCGCGTGGGAGAAGGCGGACTCGAGGTCCGCGCCCTGCGCGTTCTCACCCCGACCGGAGCCATCGTCGTGGACGACGTGTCGTTCGACGTCCGGCCGGGTGAGATCCTCGCCGTGGCGGGCGTGCAGGGCAACGGCCAGACCGAGCTCGTCGAGGCGATCGTGGGGCTCGCCGCACGGACGGAGGGCTCCATCCGCCTCGACGGCACGGAGCTGGTCGGGATGAGCGTCCGCGGCATCCTCGATGCCGGTGTGGGCTTCGTGCCCGAGGACCGCAAGGAAGACGGACTCGTCGGCGGCTTCTCCGTCGCCGAGAACCTCATCCTCGATCGCTCGACCGATCCCGCGTTCTCCCGCGCCGGCACGATCCGTCGCTCCGAGTTGGATGCCTTCGCCCGTGCGCGCATCGAGGAGTACGACATCCGCACCCGCGGGCCGGAGACTCCTGCGGGCACCCTCTCCGGCGGCAATCAGCAGAAGGTCGTGATCGCCCGCGAGATGAGCCGCGAGCTGAAGCTGTTCGTCGCCGCCCAGCCCACGCGCGGCGTCGACGTCGGATCGATCGAGTTCATCCACAAGCGCATCGTCGAGACCCGCGACGCCGGCATCCCCGTCGTCGTGGTGTCGACCGAGCTCGACGAGGTGACCGCCCTCGCCGACCGCATCGCCGTCATGTACCGCGGTCGCATCGTGGGGATCGTCCCCGGCGACACGCCCCGCGAGACCCTCGGCCTGATGATGGCCGGCGCAACCGACCCGGAGGTGGCCGCATGAGCGGCACGACGCCCGGCGCCGCAGATGCGGCGCGCCCTGTGGAACAGCTGCCTGCTGCGAAGGGCCCGCTCGCGGGGGACAACGCCCCGTCCCCCACACGGACGGACGTGTTCTTCCGAGAACTGATGCGCGGCAGCGCCGTGACCACCGTTCTCGCCATCGTCCTCGCGATGATCGTGGGTGGCATCCTCATCGCCGTCACCAACGAAGACGTCCAGCGCACGAGCGGCTACTTCTTCGCGCGTCCGACCGACACACTCGTCGCGGTGTGGAACTCGGTCTACAACGGATACGAAGCGCTGTTCCGCGGCGCTGTCTTCAACCCGCGCGTCGACGACTTCGCCACGCAGATCCGCCCGCTCACCAACTCGCTCGGCTTCGCGGCACCTCTCATCGCAGCCGGTCTGGGCGTCGCCCTGGCATTCCGGGTGGGACTGTTCAACATCGGCGCCCGCGGGCAGATGCTCGTCGGTGCCCTGTTCGCGGGCTTCTTCGCCTTCAACCTCGACCTGCCGCTGCTGATCCACCTGCCGATCACGCTGCTGGCCGGCATCCTCGGCGGTGCCATCTGGGGCGGTATCGTCGGGGTGCTCAAAGCCAAGACCGGGGCGCACGAGGTGATCCTCACGATCATGCTCAACTACGTGGCGTATTACCTGCTGCTGTGGATGCTGCGGACGCCGGGCCTCCTGCAGGCGGAGGGGAGCAACCAGCCGCAGTCCCAGCCGACCCCGGCGAGCGCGCAGTTCCCCGATCTCCTCGGTCCGACCTTCCCTCAGCTGGACTGGGGCTTCATCCTGGTCATCGTCGCGACCGTCTTCGTCTGGTGGCTCGTCGAGCGCTCCAGCCTCGGTCTGCGGATGCGCGCCGTCGGTGAGAACCCGCACGCCGCGCGCGCCGGCGGCATCAATGTGGAACGCATCTACGTCTACGCGATGCTGTTCGCCGGAGGACTCGCGGGCCTCGCGGCCATGAACCAGATCCAGGGGAACGTGACCTCGGGCTTCGCCGCCACGATCGACGCCGGCATCGGTTTCGACGCCATCACGGTCGCGCTCCTGGGACGCAGCCGGGCATGGGGCACCTTCGCCGCCGGCATCCTCTTCGGCGCCCTCAAGGCGGGATCGTTCTCCATGCAGGCGCAGGGCATCCCCGTGGACATCGTGCTCGTGGTGCAGTCGCTCATCGTGCTCTTCATCGCCGCGCCCCCTCTGCTGCGTGCGGTGTTCTTCCTTCCCAAGACAGAATCCGAAAAGGCCGACAAGGCGCGAGCCAAGGCCGCGAAGAAGGCGGTGGCGGCATGAGTGCTCCGGCTCCCGCAGTAGAGGCCGACGGCACGATCCAGCTGGCCGTCGTCAAGGAGAGGCACTTCAAGGTGCCGATCGTCTTCGGCGCCGTCGTGTTGCTCCTGGCCGTGCTGTTCCTCGTGGTCCCGCGCGGCGTCACGTCGGCGTTCCGCCTGGGCGACCCGACGTCGTCGATCGCGCTCCCCAACGTGGAGGTCCCGACCGGAGCAACCAGCTGGGGTGTCGTGGTCGTCCTCGTGCTCCTCGCGGGTCTCGCCGCGTGGAACGCCTGGAACTACCGCCGCACACCGCTCTGGTTGACGGCGCTGTTCGCCGTGCTCGCGGTGTTCGCGTTCCTCGTGTGGGCGGCTGCCGGCGGGCTGGTCCCGGTGACGAGCCTGTTGTTCGGCGCGGTCTCGCTGTCGGTGCCCCTCGTCTTCGGTGCGCTCGGCGGCGTCATCGGCGAGCGAGTGGGTGTCGTGAATGTGGCCATCGAGGGGCAGCTGCTCCTCGGCGCGTTCTCGGCGGCTCTGCTGTCGAGCATCACCGGCAACCCGTTCGTCGGACTGTTCGGCGCCATGATCGGCGGTGTGCTGGTCTCGTTCGTCCTGGCCGCGTTCGCGATCAAGTACCTCGTCGACCAGGTGATCGTCGGTGTCGTGCTCAACGTGCTGGTGACGGGGCTCACCGGTTTCCTCTACGGCGCGCTCCTGGTTCCGAACGAGACCGAGCTGAACCGTCCCGAGCGGTTCGGGCGCATCGAGATCCCGCTGCTCAGCGAGATCCCCGTCATCGGTCCGGTCCTGTTCAATCAGACCTTCATCGTCTATCTGATGTACATCACGGTGGCGATCGTGGCGTGGGGCCTCTACCGGACCCGTTGGGGCCTGCGTCTGCGCGCCGTGGGTGAGCACCCGCAGGCGGCGGACACCGTGGGGATCAAGGTCAACTCGACGAGGTTCTGGAACGTCTCGCTGGCGGGCGCGATCGCCGGCATCGGCGGCGCGTACTTCACCCTCGTCTCCGTCCCGCAGTTCGGCAAGGAGATGACCGCAGGTCTCGGCTTCATCGCGCTGGCCGCCGTCATCTTCGGACGGTGGGATCCCATCCGGGCGACACTCGCTGCCCTCCTCTTCGGATTCGCGACGAACCTGCAGAACCTCCTCACCATCCTGGACACGCCGATCCCGAGCGAGTTCATGCTGATGCTGCCCTACGTCGTGACCATCCTCGCGGTCGCTGGCTTCGCCGGTCAGATCCGAGGCCCCGCCGCGTCAGGAAAGCCCTACATCAAGGGCTGACCGGGATGCCGCGAGCCGCGGCATCCGCCAGAACTACGAAGGAAGAGTCGTGACCGACATCGATTGGGACGAGCTGCGCACCGCGGCCGTCGAGGCCATGGAGAAGGCGTACGCGCCCTACTCCCGTTACCGCGTGGGCGCCGCAGCGCTCGTGAGCGACGGGCGGATCGTGACCGGCTGCAATGTCGAGAACGCTTCCTACGGCGTCGGCCTGTGCGCCGAGTGCGGGCTCGTCGGCAACCTGCACATGACCGGCGGCGGCGAACTCGTCGCCTTCGTGTGCGTCAACAACGACGGCGAGACGATCATGCCGTGCGGACGGTGCCGGCAGCTGCTCAACGAGTTCGCGATCCCCGGGATGCTGCTGGAGACCGTGTCCGGCATCCGCACCATCGACGAGGTCCTCCCGGACGCCTTCGGCCCGCGTGACCTGGAGGCCGCCCGATGAGCCAGGTCGAGCCCTTCGACGCGGTCGACGTCATCCGCACCAAGCGCGACGGGGGAGCGGTCCCCGAGGACGCTCTGCGCTGGATGGTCGACGCCTACACGCGCGAGTACGTCGCAGACTCGCAGATGGCCGCCTTCGCGATGGCGGTTCTCCTCAACGGGATGAGCCGGGACGAGATCCGCGTCATGACCGACGCGATGATCGCCTCGGGCGAGCGGATGAGCTTCGCCGGTCTCGGCAAGCCGACGGTCGACAAGCACTCCACCGGCGGCGTCGGTGACAAGATCACTCTTCCGCTCGCGCCGCTCGTCGCGTCCTTCGGTGTGGCAGTGCCGCAGCTCTCGGGTCGCGGCCTGGGTCACACCGGGGGCACCCTCGACAAGCTCGAAGCCATCCCAGGGTGGCGCGCGGCGCTCAGCAACGACGAGATGGTCGCGCAGATGCGGGACGTCGGCGCGGTCATCTGCGCCGCCGGATCCGGCCTCGCCCCCGCCGACAAGCGGCTCTACGCGCTGCGGGACGTCACCGGCACCGTCGAGGCGATCCCGCTGATCGCCTCGAGCATCATGTCGAAGAAGATCGCCGAGGGCACCGACTCTCTCGTCCTCGACGTCAAGTTCGGGTCCGGCGCGTTCATGCAGGACGTCGACAAGGCCCGCGAGCTCGCCCGCACCATGGTCGCCCTCGGCACGGATTCCGGTGTCGCCACCACAGCTCTGCTCACGGACATGAGCACACCGCTCGGCCTCGCGATCGGCAACGCGAACGAGGTCCGCGAGTCCGTCGAGGTGCTCGCCGGCGGCGGTCCCGCGGATGTCGTCGCGCTGACCGTCGCGCTCGCCCGCGAGATGCTCGCCCTCGCCGGCCATCCCGACGCGGACGTCGAAGCCGCGCTGAAGGACGGTCGTGCGATGGACTCGTGGCGCCGGATGATCCAGGCGCAGGACGGCGACCCGGATGCCGCGCTCCCGACCCCGCGCGAGACCCACACCGTCACCGCGACCGAGTCCGGTGTCGTCACGAGGCTGGAAGCCCTCCCGTTCGGGATCGCCGCCTGGCGCCTCGGCGCGGGCCGCGCGCGTGCGCAGGACCCTGTCATCCACGCCGCCGGCATCGACCTGCACGTGAAGCCGGGCGACGCCGTCACTGCTGGACAGCCGCTGTTCACCCTGCTGGCCGACGATGAGAATCGCTTCGCGCGGGCTACCGAGGCGCTCGAGGGCGCCTGGGAGATCGGTGCGGAGGCACCGGCATCCACTCCGCTCGTCCTCGAGCGCATCACCGCCTGACCCCCTCACGACAGGACTCCACCATGGCCATCGACCAGCACGGCGACGCGAAGCTCGAGGGCGTCTCGATCCGCTCGCTCCCCAAGGTCTCGCTGCACGACCACCTCGACGGTGGGCTGCGCCCGCAGACGATCATCGAGATCGCCGACGAGGTCGGGGTCGACGTCCCCGAGGCGGCCGCCGACGACCTCGCCGACTGGTTCGAGGACCAGTCCGACAGCGGGTCCCTCGTCGACTACCTGAAGACCTTCGATCTCACGATCGCCGTCATGCAGACCCGCGAGGGGCTGCGCCGTGTCGCGAAGGAGTTCGTCGAGGATCTCGCCGCCGACGGTGTCATCTACGGCGAGGTCCGCTGGGCCCCCGAGCAGCACCTGCAGGGGGGCCTGAGCCTCGATGAGGTCGTCGAAGCCGTTCAGGAGGGCATCGAGGAGGGCGAGGACGCCGTCGAGGCCTCGGGCCGCGACATCCGTGTCGGCCAGCTCATCAGCGCGATGCGTCACACCGACCGGTCGTTGGAGATCGCCGAGCTCGCCGTCCGCCACCGCGGACGCGGCGCGGTCGGGTTCGACATCGCCGGTCCCGAGGCCGGGTTCCCGCCGTCGAACCTGCGGCCGGCGTTCGACTACCTGGCAGCCGCCTTCTTCCCGGCGACGGTCCATGCCGGCGAGGCCGCGGGGCTCGACTCGATCCGCTCGGCGCTCATCGACGGACGCGCGCTGCGGCTGGGTCACGGCGTGCGCATCGCCGAGGACCTCGACGTCGTCGCGGAGAAGGGCGAAGAGGTGCAGGTCCGCTTCGGCGACCTCGCCCGGTGGGTGCGCGACCGCGAGATCCCGCTGGAGCTCTCGCCGTCGTCGAACCTGCAGACCGGGGCCATCGCCAAGTGGGGGACGCAGCTCGAGGACCACCCCTTCGACCTGCTGTACCAGCTCGGGTTCGCGGTCACCGTGAACGTCGACAACCGGACGATGAGCCGGACCTCGCTCACGCGCGAGCTCTCCCTGCTCGCCGACACCTTCGAGTACACGCTGGATGACCTCGAGGCGTTCCAGCTGAACGCGGCTGCTGCCGCCTTCCTCACCATCGAGGAGCGCGAGGAGCTCATCGAGCTCATCGGCGAAGGCTTCTCGGCCTGACGTCGGGATCGTGCGGTCGGACGCCGACTCCTCAGATCCTGTCGCACCGGCCGCCGCTCGAGACTCGTTCACGGCCGGAGCCGGCGAAGACGACCTCGGATCCTGGCATCCACACGATCGCACCGGTCAAGGGTGCGTCGAGGACCCATGCCGTTCGGTGGGACGACGGCGCTGGGGGATCGCGGGCCTGGCCGGCCTGCTGCGCAGAAACTCCTCGGGCGGGAGGGCGCCGACTCCTCGAGTCCGGCTCGTCGGTGGCTGGTCAGGACGCTGAGGTGCCTCGACTGTCACAGATGGAGGAGTCACGGCGGACCCGCCGGCGCACGCTACGCGCTGTAGACGCCGAGCTCGGTCTGCCGCTGCGCCACCGCCTCCTGGACGCGTCCGAAGAGCGGATGCCCGGGCTCGAGGCCCGTGACCGAGGCGGTGAAGGCTGCGGCATCCTCGGTCCGGATACGCTCCTGCAGTTCGACCGCCTGCGGGTCGGCAGCGTCCTCGAAACGGAGCGCGGCCGAGATCGCGGCGACGAGGCCGTCGACGGAGAGTCCGCGCTCGGCGGCGGCCGACGCGGGGCCGACGAAGCGCTCGTGGCGGGAGAGCTTGCGGAGCGGCTGCCGGCCGACGCGCTGCACGGTGTCGGGGAGGGATGCGTTCGAGAACCGCTCGAGGATCGTCGCGCGGTAGCCGGCCAGCTCGTCGGCGTCGAGGCCGTGCGCAGCCGACAGGAACGCCGAGGTCTCCTCGAGTGCCTGCTCGACCTTGGCACGGATGCCGGTGTCGGCGAGGGCGTCTGAGATCCGGGTGATGCCGGCGACGTAGCCGAAGTAGGCGGTCGCCGCGTGGCCCGTGTTGACCGTGAACAGCTTCCGCTCGATGTAGGGAGCGAGATCGTCGACGAAGTGCGCGCCCGGGATGTTCGGGAGATCACCGCCGAACGGTCCCTGCTCGATCGCCCACTCGAAGAAGGGCTCGACCGTCACGTCGACGCCTGCGCCGTCGGGCTGCCCCGGGACGATGCGGTCGACCGCGGTGTTCGCGAACACGGCGCGAGCCGAGAGGTCTCCCCACGCATCGCCGGCGAGCTTCTCGATCTCGGCGCGGAGGGTGTCGGTCGCCCCGATCGCGTTCTCGCACGCCATGACCTGCAGCGGCTTCGCGTTCGCGTCGCGACGCGCGAGACCCTCGAGGATGTGGGGCGCGACGAACGGCAGGATGTTCGGTCCGACCGCGGTCGTCACGACGTCTGCGGTCGCGACCTCTTCGGCGACCGCATCGGGGTCGGCTTGGCTGTTCAGGGCGCGGAAACCGGTCACGGTCTTGTCGCCTCCGCCCGGCCCCACCTCGTGGACGGTGTACTCGGATGCCGCGTTGATGGTCTCGACGAGGGTGGGCGCGACGTCGGAGAAGACGAGGTCGTATCCGCCTTCGTGGAGCAGGAGGCCGACGAATCCGCGGCCGATGTTGCCGGCGCCGAAGTGGACCGCCTTCATGCGTCGTTCACCGTGGAGAGCAGCTGGTAGAGCTCCTCCGGGGTCTGGGCAGCCTTGAGCTTCGCGACCTCGTCGTCCTCCGAGAACAGGAGCGCGATCTGCGACAGGATCTCGAGGTGCTCGTCGCCCTTGCCGGCGATGCCGACGACGAAGGTGACGGGCTCCCCGGCCCAGTCGACGCCGCCGTCGTAGCGCACGAACGATAGGGCGGACTCGAGGATCGCGTCCTTCGTCTCGTTGGTGCCGTGCGGGATGGCGAGTTCGTTGCCCATGTAGGTCGAGACGGCGACCTCACGCTGCTGCATGGCGTCGAAATAGGCGCCGGTCACGGCCCCCGACGCCTCGAGGATGTCGGCGGCCTCCTTCATCGCCTGCTCCTGCGTGGCGGAGCCGGAGTGGATGCGGATCTGGCCGAGGGTGAGGACGTCGCGAGCCATGGTTTTCTCCTTCTGGGAACTGTGTGGGGGAAAAGCGCTGCGGGGCCGGGACCATTGTCTCCGACCCCGCAGCGGATCGCATCAGGCGTCGCCGTGCTGGCGGCGCACCATCTCCACGACCTCGTCGTACTTCGGCGAGTTCATGAAGTTGTCGACCGAGACGTGGATGGCGTCGGGATTCTGCGCCTTCGCACGGTCAGTCAGCTGCTGCTGGGTGATGACCAGGTCCGCGGTCCCATCGAGGTTGGCGATCGCCTTGTTGACGACCGCCACATCCTCGATGCCTGCCTTCTTGATCTTGTTGCGCAGGACGCTCGCGCCCATCGCCGAGGATCCCATGCCCGCGTCGCACGCGAACACGATCGAGCTGATCTGCTTGGTGTCGGTGAGCGAACCGGATGCCGCGGCTGCGCCGGCGGCCTCCGATGCCGCCGCGACGTCGCCGCCACGCAGGCCCGCGAGAGCGGCCGAGCTCTTGCCCTTGTTCGCCTCAGTGCGTGCGATGGCGGCGTCGAGGCCGCCCTCTCCAGCTGCCTCGCGCGCCAGGTCGCGCTTGCGTCCGGCGAGCAGGAAGACCGCCGAGACGGCGAAGGTCACGGCCGCAGAGATGACGACGGACAGGATCACACCGAGGTGGCTTCCCGGCGCGGTCTGGATGAGGACCGCGAAGATCGACCCCGGCGACGCGGCCGCGACCAGACCCGACTGGAAGATCGCGTTCGTCGCGACTCCACTCGCCCCACCGGCGATGAGTCCGACGATGAGGACGGGCTTCGCCAGCACGTAGGGGAAGTAGACCTCGTGGATACCACCCAGGAACTGGATGATGAACGCGCCCGGAGCGGTGGCACGAGCCGCGCCGACCCCGAAGACGGTGATCGCGAGAAGCAGACCGGCACCGGGCCCGGGGTTCGCCTCGACGAGGAAGAGCAGGCTCTTCCCGTCCGTGACGACCTGCTGGGAGCCCAGGGGGGTGAAGACGCCGTGGTTGATGGCGTTGTTGAGGAACAGCACCTTCGCCGGTTCGACGATGATGCTCGCAAGCGGGATCAATCCGTTGTCGATCAGCCATCCCACGGCGCCACCGAGCGCATCGGTCACGGCCTTGATGACCGGGGCGAGCCAGAAGAAGGCCGCGAGTGCGGTGAAGAAGGCGACGAAGCCCGCGCTGAAATTGTCGACGAGCATCTCGAAGCCGGAGCGGATCTTCCCCTCCCAGAGCTTCTCGACGTACTTGAGGATGAGCGCGGCCAGCGGACCGACGATCATGGCGCCGAGGAACATGATCGTGCCGGCAGCGCCGACGATCACGCCCATGGCCGCGACAGCACCGACCACACCACCGCGGACACCGTTGACCATGCGGCCGCCGGTGTAGGCGATGAGAGTGGGCAGCAGGTAGGTGATGATCGGTCCGACAAGGCCGGTCCACACGGTTCCGTCGGGGCCTTCGCCACCGCCGAGCATGCGGGAGTCCGCCCAACGCCAACCCTCGACCGGACCGTTCTGGCCGACCCAGCCGGTGTCGATGAACAGCGCGGTGATGAGGCCCCACGCGATGAAGGCCGCGATGTTGGGCATGACCATGCCCGAGAGGAACGTCCCGAATCGCTGGACGGCGACGCGGGCCCCTCCTCGTGTCTGTGGTGCAGACGTCGTTGTCATGTGCTGGTTCTCCTTTGCTGTGCCGCGGGTCATGCGGCGGTGAGCTGTGCGGCGGCTTCCAGGGCCGCTGCTCGGGCGGATGCCGCATCGGATGCGGCGAGGGCTGCTTCGGCGATGCGCTTGGCATCGTCGAGGCTGTGGTGCAGAAGGGTGGCGCGCACATCAGCGAGCGCCGTCGGTGCCATGGACAGGGTGGTGGCGCCGAGTCCGACCAGGACGACCGCGAGCAGCGGGTCGGCTGCCGCCTCGCCGCAGATGCCGACCGGCTTGCCGTGGGCGCGGCCGCCGTCACCGGTCAGCTTCACGAGCTGCAGGACGGCGGGGTGCCACGGGTCCTGGAACGAGGCGACGGAGCCGAGCAGCCGGTCGGCTGCGAGGGTGTACTGGGTGAGGTCGTTGGTGCCGATGGACGCGAAGTCGGCGCGGGCGAGGACCCGGTCGGCGAGAAGCGCCGACGAGGGGACCTCGACCATGACGCCCGCCGTCTTGATGTTGTACTCCTTGGCGAGGGTGACGAAGTACTCGGTCTCCTCGACCGTCGACACCATCGGAGCCATGACCCACAGGTCGGCGTCGGTGGCGGCATCCGCGTTCGCGAGGGCGGTCAGCTGCTCGCGCAGGATGTCCTCGCTCGCGCGCAGGGCACGGAGCCCTCGCAGCCCGAGCGCCGGGTTCTCCTCGTGCGCGTCATTGAGGAAGGCGAGCGGCTTGTCGGCGCCGGCATCCAGTGCGCGGACCACGACCTTCTTGCCGGGGAACGCCTGCAGGAGCTCGGTGTAGGCCTTCGTCTGCTCCTCGACCGTGGGTGCCTGCGACGAGCTGAGGAAGAGGAACTCGGTACGGAACAAGCCGACGCCCTCAGCGCCGAGCTCGACGGCCTTCGCGGCGTCGGCGGGCTTGCCGAGGTTGGCGAGCAGCGGCACGGCGGTGCCGTCGGCGAGGGCTCCCGGCGTGATCGGCGCGTCGGCGGCCGCGGCGCGGTCGGCCTCGCGGCGCTCGGCCTGCGCGATCTCGTCGTCGGTGGGCTGGGTCGTCACGATGCCGGCCGCGGCGTCCACGACGACGGTCTCGCCGTCGGTGAGCCCGGCAGCGCTGTGCACGCCGACGACGGCGACGATCGACTTCTCGCGGGCGAGGATCGCGGTGTGCGATGTCGGACCACCCTCGGTGGTCACGAGCGCGAGGACCTTGTCGAGGTCGAGGAGCGCGGTGTCGGCGGGCGCCAGGTCCTTCGCGACGAGGACGAACGGATGACCCGGATCGGGCACTCCCGGAGCGGGAACCCCGCGCAGGTGCGCGATGACGCGGTGCGCGACGTCGTCGAGGTCGGCGGCGCGCTCGCCGAGGTAGCCGCCCATCGCGGCGAGGGAGTCGCGGAACGAGGCGAATGCGTCGAACACCGCGAACTCGCCGGTCTTGCCGTCCGCCAGGCGGGCGGCGACCTCGTCCTCGAGGGCGGGGTCCTCGGCCATCATCGCCTGCGCTTCGAGGACCTCCTGTGCGGCGCCGCCTGCGGTCGCACCACGCTGCTCGAGCTCGCGGGCGACCGCCTCGATGGCGGCGGCGACGCGCGCCTTCTCCTCGTCGACGCCGAGCGTGCTCTTCTCATCCTTCGGCGCGGGCAGCGGCTCCGCCATCCGTGCGACGGGGCCGTGGCTCACGCCCAGGCCGATTCCTACTCCTCGAAGCTCAGTCATGTGTCCCTCAGGCGTCGTGGTCGGTGGTCAGAAGTTCGGTCAGGGTGTCGAGCACCGCGTCGGCGTTCGCGCCGTCGGCCGTGAGTGTGACGTAGTCGCCGTTCTCTGCGCCGAGCGAGATGACGCTCAGGATGCTGGCCGCATTGACGGCGCCGCCCGCCCCCTTCGAGATGGTGACCGGGATGCCGGCATCCTTCGCCGCCTGCGCGAAGAGCTTCGCCGGGCGGGCGTGGAGGCCGTTGGCGGAGCCGATCCTCACGGTCCGGCTGGCCGGTGCGCTCATCGCGGGGTCCTTTCGATGCGGTCGGCAGCGGTCGCGGCCGTCACCAGGGCGAGCGTGCGCGTTCCGTCGCGATCGCCGAAGACGTCCTCCGGCAGCAGCACGACGCGCGCCTGTCGGGTGGCGGCGTCCCGCTGGATGTCGGGGAGGGCGGAGGCAAGATGCGGACCCACGAGCACCACGTCGCCGGCATCCGTCCCCGTGGCAACCATGCCGGGGACACCCGCGTGGACGAGCAGCTCCGTGCCTTCGCGATGTGCGGCCTGCCGCAGACGCTGAGCGACGAATGTGCTCGACGCACCCGCGCCGCAGACGACGAGGATCTTCATCGATCCGCCTCCTTGTCTCCCCGCAATTCTCATCCGACTCCCAGGAAGCGACAACCAGGGCTTCTTCCGCGGGGGAGGAAACCCCGGTGCCCCGGCAGGTGGTTGACTGGATCCGTGAGTCGGACGAGGCAGGATCGCGTCATGGCGCTCCTGGCGAGGGATGCCGGGTGGCGCACCGCGGGCGAGCTCGCCGACCTGGTCGGGGTGACGCCCCGCAGCATCCGCTCCTACGTCGCGGCCCTCAACGCGCGCGTGCCCGGCGGTGATGCCGTCGAGTCGGGGCCGTCAGGCTACCGAGCGGGTGCCGGTGCCGCGGCGGCGTTGAAGCCCGCTGCGGAGGAGACGCCGCGCGATCGGCTGCACCGGCTCGTGCGCGACATCCTCGACGCTCCCGACGGCATCGACGTCTATGCAGCGGCGCAGCGCTTCCACGTGAGCGACGCCACCCTCGAGGCCGACCTCGGGCGCGTGCGAGCCCTGCTGAGCGGGACCCAGCTGACCCTCGAGCGGTCGGCCGAGCGCGTGCGACTCGCGGGGACGGAGATGGCGCAGCGGCGTCTGCTCAGCCGGCTGGCGCACGACGAGATGGAGCAGGGCGCCTTCGATCTGCGCGCGCTCCGCCGTGCGTTGGGCGAGAGCACGGCCGAGACCTCGGCTCTCGGTGCGTTCAAGGACGACCTGGTCGCAGGGCTCGGCGACCTCGGGTACCTCGTCAACGAGTTCGGCATCGGTGACGTCATGATGCACATCGCGATCGCCGCCGATCGCGTCGGTCGCGGCCGCGGCCTCGACGGCGCACCCATCGACGATTCCCCCGCGCGTGCGCAGATCGCCGACCTGCTCGATCGTCTCGCCGTCGGGCGCCTCGGGGTCCGCCTGGGGGACGGCGATCGGGATCATCTCGCTGCGCTCGTGCAGACCCGGGTCGTGGCACCCGGCGCGGCCGAGCCCGATACCGTCATCCGCGGGCGCCTCGATCCGGACGTCGAGGCCGCGGTGCGCGCGATCGTCACGCGGGCGGCATCCGAGTTCCTCGTCGACATCGATCACGACGACTTCATCCTGCGACTGTCCCTCCACGTGCAGAACCTGCGGCAGCGCGCCCAGGATCAGGCGTGGTCGCGCAACGCCCTGACCCGTTCGCTGAAGTCCAGCTATCCGATGATCTTCGAGGTGGCGGTCTTCATCGCGGAACAGCTGCGCGACGTCGTCGGGGCGCCGCTGTACGAGGACGAGATCGCGTACATCGCGATGCACGTGGGCGGGCGCCTCGAGCGCTCGCGGCAGTCCGCGCGCCTGCTGACCGCGACGCTCGTGTGCCCGGGGTACTACGAGATGCACGAGCTGCTGCGGGCGAGCATCGACCGCGCACTCGGGCGCGAGATCGAGGTCGTCGCGGTCGAGACGCGGGTCGATCCCGACTGGGGCGCCCTCGACACCGACCTCGTGCTCACGACGATCGAGCCCCCCGCCCCGTCCGACCGCGTCGTTCGGGTGCAGCCGTTCCTCACCGAGCAGGATGTCGAACGTGTCCAGGGCGCGGCCGCGCGCGCCCGCCGTGCACGTCGCCTGGCGGGACTCCGCGCCGAGCTGGAGCGGTACTTCTCGGCCGATGCCTTCGTTCCGCGCCTCCCCGCCGACGCCGACGAGGAGACCGTCATCCGAGGCCTCGGCGGGTTGCTGGCCGCGCAGGGGGTCATCACCGAGGACTACGTCGGTCGCACGCTCGAACGCGAGCGGATCTCCTCCACCGCGTTCACCGACGCGCTCGCCGTCCCGCATGCCATCGGGATGACCGCGACGCGCACCGCGATCGCGGTCGGGCTCGCCGACCCCTCGATCCGGTGGGGCGACGGGCGGGTGCAGGTCGTGACGATGGTCGCCTTCTCGGAATCCGACCGCGAGGCGTTCCAAACCGTGTTCGAGCAGCTCGTCGAGGTGTTCAGCGAACGCGACAGCGTGCAGCGGATCCTCCGCCGCGGCACGACGTTCCCGGCGTTCCTCGATGAGCTGGTCGCCGTCGTCGACGGGTGATCAGCGCGCCAGGCGCGCCTCGAGGCCCATCCGCACCCCGGGCCACTCGTGGGGGAGGATCGAGTAGACGACGGTGTCGCGCATCGTCCCGCCCGGCCCGATGCGGTGGTTGCGCAGCACGCCGTCGCGCCGGGCTCCGAGGCGCTCGATCGCGGCCTGCGACTGCCGGTTGTGCCACGAGGTGCGGAACTCCACGGCGATCGCCTCGCACGCCTCGAAGGCGTGGCCGAGCAGCAGCAGCTTCGCAGTCGTGTTGACGTCCGTGCGCTGCACGGTCGGCGACAGCCAGGTGTAGCCGATCTCGACGCGACGATTGGCGCTGTCGATGTCGCAGAACGTCGTCATCCCGGACGCGCGTCCGTCGACGATCACTGCGAACGGGTTCATCCGACCGGCCGCGTGTTCGGCGCGCCGCCAGGCGATCTCGTCCGGGACGGATGCCGGGATCGAGGTGTACCACGCGTAACCGAGGCCCTCGCGAGCCTCCGCGAGCTCATCCGCGTGCGCCTCGTCGAGGGGGACGAGCTGCACCCTTCCGCGGCTCAGCACGACGGGCTCGGCGAGAGGCGTCGCCGTCACGTCTGCGCCGCCGCGAGGATCTCCCGCACGCCCGCCTCCACCGCGGCCAGGCGCACAGCGGCGTCGTCGGCGGAGTCGCCGCGCACGTCGAGGTAGGCCTTGAGCTTGGGTTCGGTGCCGCTCGGGCGCACGATGACGCGCGACCCGTCGGCCAGCCACACTCGCAGCACGTCGCCCCGGGGTGAGCCCTCGGGAGCGGTGAGGAGGTCGTCGATGCGATCGACGGCGACCGCTCCGACGGATGCCGGCGGCGCCGCACGCAGGGCGCCCATGATCCGTCCGATCACGGCGACGTCGTCGACACGGAGGGACACCTGCCCGCTCGCGAAGTGGCCGAACGTCGCGGCGGACTCGTCGAGCAGGTCGCCGAGGGTCCTGCCCTCCTCGCGCGCTTCGGCGACGAGGCCGAGGACGGCGATCGCGGCGGAGATGCCGTCCTTGTCACGCACGGTGCCGGGGTTGACGAGGTAGCCGAGCGCCTCCTCGAACCCGTAGACGAGAGCCGGCGCGCGCGAGATCCACTTGAAGCCGGTCAGGGTGGCCGCGAAGTCGAGGCCGTAGTGCTCGGCGATCGTCTGCAGACCGGGCGACGAGACGAGCGAGCACGCCAAAGTGCCGGATGTCGCGGTCCGCGCGGCCCGCCAGCCGAGGAGGAGGCCGACCTCGTTGCCGGTGAGCCGGCGCCAGCCGCCGGGAGCCGCGGCATCCGGGATCGCGACGGCGAGTCGGTCGGCGTCGGGGTCGTTCGCGAGGATGAGCTCCGCGCCGGCCACCCGGGCGGTCTCGAAGGCGAGATCCATCGCGCCGGGCTCTTCGGGGTTGGGGAAGGCGACGGTCGGGAACCGCCCGTCGGGCGCGATCTGGTCGGCCACGACCGTCGGTGCCGGGTATCCCGCGGTCTCGAGGATGCGGGCGAGCGTCTCGTGACCCACGCCGTGCATCGCGGTGTAGACCCAGTTCAGCCCGGCGGCGCCCGCCGGGGCGGGGGCGACGAGCGCGGTCGCACGCACGTAGGCGTCGACGACCTCCTCGCCCGCCGTCTCGTAGTCGTCGGAGCGGGGGATCGAGGCGAGGTCCGCCGCGGCGGCGACTCGGTCGATGTGGGCCGCGATCTCGGCATCCGCCGGCGACACGATCTGAGCGCCGTCGTCCTTGCCACCGAGGTACACCTTGTACCCGTTGTCGTCGGGCGGGTTGTGCGACGCCGTGACCATCACTCCCGCGGACACACCGAGGTGGCGGACGGCGAAGGCGAGCACGGGGGTCGGCAGGAGGCGGGGGAGGAGGATCGCGCGCAGCCCCGCGCCCGCGAAGATCTCCGCGCTGTCCCGGGCGAAGACGTCCGAGTTCCGGCGCCCGTCGTAGCCGATCACGACCGACGGCGTCGCGTCACCCGCGCGCCCGCGCAGGTAGGCGGCGAACCCGGCGGCGGCCTGCCCGACCAGGACGCGGTTCATGCGGTTCGACCCGGCACCCAACGCGCCGCGCAGTCCCGCGGTGCCGAAGGCGAGCCGGCTGTCGAACCGGTCGTGCAGATCGGCGACGGCGGCCGCGTCGCCGGCCTCGGCCCGTGCGATCACCGCGCGCAGCTCGTCGCCGGTCTGCGGGTCGGGGTCCTGCCCGAGCCACTGCCGGGCGACGTCCAGGATGTCGTCGCTCACAGGACGCCGATCACACGGGCGAGGAGGTCGGAGATGACCGGCTCGGCCTCACGGCCCGCTTCGATGACCTCCTGGTGGCTCAGCGGGGTGGTCTGGATACCGGCAGCGAGGTTCGTGATGAGGGAGAAACCGAGGATCTCCATGCCCGCCTGGCGCGCGGCGATCGCCTCGAGCGCCGTCGACATGCCGACGATGTGACCGCCGATCGCCTTCGCCATCTGCACCTCGGCGGGCGTCTCGTAGTGCGGTCCGCGGAACTGGCAGTAGACGCCCTCGTCGAGCGTGGGGTCGACCGTGCGGGCGAGATCGCGCAGGCGCCGCGAGTAGAGGTCGGTGAGGTCGATGAATGTCGCGCCTTCGAGCGGCGAGTCGGCGGTGAGGTTGATGTGGTCGCTGATGAGGACCGGCTGTCCGGGTGTCCAGGACGTCTTGATGCCGCCCGCGCCATTGGTGAGCACCATCGTCTTCGCGCCGGTCGCGGCGGCCGTGCGCACGCTGTGCACGACGCGGCGGACGCCGTGCCCCTCGTAGTAGTGGGTGCGGGCGCCGATCACGAGGACGCGCTTGCCGTCCGGGGTGAGGATGCTGCGGATCGATCCGACGTGCCCCTCGAGCGCCGGCTTGCTGAAGCCCGTGACATCGGTCGCGGCCAGGGTCGCCGTGGTCTCGCCGATGAGTTCGGCGGCCTTGCCCCAGCCGCTCCCGAGGGTCAGGGCGATGTCGTGGTGGTCGACACCGGTGAGGCGGGCGATGTCGTCGGCTGCGGTCCGTGCGACCTCGAACGGGTCGGCAGTGGGGTCGTCGAGCGGGTGGGTCTCCTCGTGCATGCTCCCACTCTAGGAACCGCGGCAGCGCTCGGCCACACGGCTCGCATCGCGTCGCGGCGCACGGGGACCCCGCGGGCTGGAAGAATGGTGCGCATGTCTGTGAGCTTCGAGACCACCCAGAGCGTCGCGATCATCGGCGGCGGCCCCGGCGGATACGAGGCGGCTCTCGCAGCGGCCCAGCTGGGTGCCGAGGTGACCCTCGTCGAACGAGCCGGCATCGGCGGATCCGCGGTCATCACCGACGTCGTCCCCTCCAAGACCCTCATCGCCACCGCCGATGCCGCCGTGGCCATCCGCGGCGCGTCGGACCTCGGGGTGCAGCTGTTCGCGCGCGGCGACAGCGGCAAGCCGCTGAAGCCCGAGATCGCCATCAACCTGGGGGCGGTCAACAAGCGGCTCCTCTCGCTCGCCCGTCAGCAGTCCGACGACCAGCGCGCGCAGCTGGTGGATGCCGGGGTCCGCATCATCTCGGGCCACGGCCGCCTCGATGGCACGCACGCCGTCGTCGTCTCCACCGGCCCCGGCGGTACCGACTTCGACCGCATCGAAGCCGACACCCTCGTCGTCTCGGTCGGCGCTTCGCCACGGGAGCTCGACAGCGCGAAGCCGGACGGGGAACGCATCCTCACATGGACGCAGCTCTACAACATGTCCTCGCTGCCGGAGCACCTGATCGTGGTCGGCTCGGGCGTGACCGGTGCCGAGTTCGCCGGCGCCTACATGAACCTCGGCTCGAAGGTCACGCTGATCTCCAGCCGCGACCAGGTCCTCCCCGGTGAGGACTCCGATGCGGCCGCCGTCATCGAGAAGGTCTTCACCCGCGGCGGCATGGAGGTGCTCTCCAAGTCCCGCGCCGAGAAGGTCGAGCGCACGAAGGACGGCGTCATCGCGACGCTGTCCGACGGCCGCACCGTCGAGGGCAGCCACTGTCTGATGGCCGTCGGGTCCATCCCGAACACCGCCGGCATCGGCCTGGAGGAGGCGGGCGTCCAGCTCACCGACTCGGGACACATCCAGGTCAACCGGGTCGCGCGCACCTCGGTCCCGAACATCTACGCGGCCGGCGACTGCACGACGTTCCTGCCCCTCGCCTCGGTCGCGGCGATGCAGGGTCGCATGGCGGTCTTCCACGCCCTCGGCGACACCGTCATCCCGCTCGAGAAGCAGCGGGTCACGGCCAACATCTTCACCGCGCCCGAGATCGCGACGGTCGGGCGTCAGGAGCGGGACATCGAATCGGGTGCGGTCAACGGCACCGTCCACAAGCTCCCGCTCGCCGCCAACGCGCGCGCCAAGATGATGGGCGTCAAGGACGGCTTCGTGAAGATCATCGCCCGGGAGGGCTCGGGCACTGTGATCGGCGGTGTCATCGTCGCCCCGCGCGCGTCGGAGCTGATCTACCCCATCGCGATCGCGGTCGAGCGGCGCCTCACCGTCGACCAGCTCTCGCGCGTGTTCGCGGTGTTCCCCTCGCTCGCCGGCAGCATCACCGATGCGACGCGCGCCATGCACCAGGTCGCCCGCGACGAGGACACCTACAGCTGATCCACGCGGTCAGGGGGCGGTGATCGTCGTCACGTACAGGAAGGTGGTCGCCGGCGCAGTGCCGGTCGCCGAGACCGCTTTCGCAGCCGGGTCGCCGACGCCGATCCGATGCGGCTCGGTGTCGCAGACGATGTCCTGCGTCAGGGTCATCTGACCGCCGTCCGCCGTCATCAGATTCACCGTGACGGTGGCGGTCAGGCCGTCGCCGCCGAAACACCGGGCATCTGCACCGACGATCCCGGCAGGCTCCTCGAAGTCCGCCCTCACGTCGTTCGCCCCTCTGACCGAGGGCCCGATCCGCATGCCCGTCAGCAGGACCGCGTGCGCGGCGGTGGCGAGGCCCGGCGGAGTCAGGAGATGGTGAGGAGCTGGTGCCCCGCCGAGACCGTCGCGCCGGGCTGGGCGTTGATGGCGCCGATGACGCCGTCCTTGTGCGCCTGGATGGGCTGCTCCATCTTCATCGCCTCGAGGACGACGACCAGGTCGCCCTTGACGACCTGCTGTCCCTCCTCGACGGCGATCTTGACGACGGTGGCCTGCATCGGCGAGGCGACGGTGTCGCCGCTCGCACCCGAGACACCGCTCGCGGCGTGCGACCGACGGGAGGGCGGCACGGCGACGGGACGGCCTGCCGCAGCGGGCACGTGCGCCAGCCGATCGGGGAGGCTCACCTCCAGTCGCTTACCGGCGACCTCGACGACGACGGTGTGACGCCCCTCGGGTTCGGCGGCGGGTCCGGCTTCGCCGTCCCAGGCGGGGATGTCGTTGTGGAACTCGGTCTCGATCCACCGCGTGAAGACGCCGAAGGTGCCGTCCTCGGCTGTGAACGCCGGATCGCGGACGACCTTGCGGTGGAAGGGGAGAACCGTGGGCATCCCGGCGACCTCGAACTCGTCGAGCGCGCGACGGGAGCGTTCGAGGGCCTCCTCGCGGGTGCGTCCGGTGACGATCAGCTTGCCCAGGAGCGAATCGAAGGCTCCCGATACGCTGTCGCCGGCGGTCACACCGGAGTCCAGGCGGACGCCGGGCCCGCCGAACGTCTTGAAGACGTGGATGTCGCCGGGGGCGGGGAGGAACCCGCGACCGGGGTCCTCGCCGTTGATGCGGAACTCGAACGAGTGGCCGACCGGCTCCGGGTCGCCGTAGTCCAGCGTGCCGCCCTCGGCGATGCGGAACTGCTCGCGGACGAGGTCGATGCCGGTCACCTCTTCGGAGACGGGGTGCTCGACCTGCAGGCGGGTGTTCACCTCGAGGAACGAGATCGTCCCGTCGGCGCCGATGAGGAACTCGCACGTGCCCGCACCGACGTATCCGACCTCCTTCAGGATCGCCTTCGATGCGGCGTACAGGATCTCGTTCTGCTCAGCGGTCAGGAAGGGGGCGGGCGCCTCCTCGACGAGCTTCTGGTGGCGGCGCTGCAGCGAGCAGTCGCGCGTCGAGACCACGACGACGTTGCCCGCGGCATCCGCGAGGCACTGCGTCTCGACATGGCGCGGCTTGTCGAGGTACTTCTCGACGAAGCACTCGCCGCGACCGAACGCCGCGATCGCCTCACGGGTGGCGGACTCGAAGAGCTCCTCGACCTCGTCGAACTCGCGGGCGACCTTCAGCCCGCGCCCGCCGCCGCCGTAGGCGGCCTTGATCGCGATGGGCAGGCCGAACTCGCGCGCGAACGCGATGACCTCGTCGGCTCCCTCGACGGGCCCGGGAGTCCCAGGGGCCAGCGGCGCGCCGACCTTCTCGGCGACGTGGCGCGCGGTCACCTTGTCACCGAGTGCCTCGATGGCCTCGGGGGAGGGGCCGATCCAGACCAGACCCGCACCGATCACGGCGCGGGCGAAGTCGGCGTTCTCGGCGAGGAAGCCGTAGCCGGGGTGGACGGCGTCGGCACCGGAGCGGCGCGCCACGGACAGGATCTTCTCGATCGAGAGATACGTCTCGGCGCTCGTCGACCCGCCCAGGCCGTACGCCTCATCGGCCAGGCGGGCGTGCATGGCGTCGCGGTCCTGGTCGGCGTAGACCGCCACCGACGACTTCCCCGAGTCGCGGGCAGCGCGGATGATCCGCACCGCGATCTCGCCTCGGTTGGCGATCAGCACTTTCGAGATTCCGGTGGTCACGCTCTGAGGCATGGCTTCGAGCCTACCCAGGAGCGGGGCCGCTCCTTTGGATCACTCGCACAAGATCATCGGGGTTTCGTGTCGCGGGATCCACTAAGAGGACGTGTCGTCCACCCGGTTCCACAGCGAGGTCCACTCGACGCCGAGCTCCTGGACCAACCGCCTCAGAGTCGACAGCGACATCCCGACGACCGTGGACGGGTCGCCCTCCACCCGCTCGACGAACGCGCCGCCGAGACTGTCGACCGTGAAGGCGCCTGCAACGAGCAGGGGCTCTCCCGTGGCCACGTACGCGTCGATCTCGGCATCCGTCACGTCGGCGGCGAAGGACACGGATGCCGCGGCCACCGCGTGCGCCTCGACGGGCACCGCGCCGGGGCGGACGAGGAAGACGCTGTGACCGGAGTGCAGGATGCCGGTGCGACCCCGCATGGACTGCCACCGGGCGCGAGCCGACTCGGGCGTGTACGGCTTGCCCAGGATCTCGCCGTCGAGCTCGAACATGGAGTCACCGCCCACGACGATGCCCTCGAACCCCTCGTCGGCGAGCGTTGCGGCGACGTCTGCGGCCTTGCGCCGTGCGAGCAGCAGCACGTGCTCCTCGGGGGACAGAATGCGGTCCTCTTCCGCCTCGACGGCGGCGATCACGGCCTCCTCGTCGACCCGCGGCGCCCGGGTCGACGGTTCGATGCCGACCTGGCGCAGCAGTATGAGTCGAGCGGGGGAGGTTGAGGCCAGGCACACGCGCATACCGTCCACGCTAGCTGCGCGAGAGGCAGTCGATGACTGTTCGGCGCGACCCGGTGTGACAGCATCGAAGGATGCAACCCGGAGACCTCCTCGACCTCGAGATCACGGCCGTCGCGCACGGGGGTGTCTTCGTCGCCCGGCACGAGAACCGGGTGGTCTTCGTCTCCGATGCGATCCCCGGCGAGCGCGTGCGTGTCGCCCTCACGGACACGCGGAAGGAGTCCTTCTGGCGCGGTGACACCGTCGAGGTGCTGGATGCGTCGCCGCACCGCCGTCCGCACGTGTGGGCGCCTGCCGACGTGAGTACGCCTCCGGAGTCCCGCCCCGGCGGCGCCGACTTCGGCCACATCTCCCTCGCCCACCAGCGCGAGCTCAAGGCGGAGGTCCTCCGCGACGCGCTCGCCCGCTTCGCCGGCTCCGTTGCTCCCGTGACCATCGAGCCGCCGCTCCCGCAGACCATCGGCGACCGCGTCGTCGAAGAGTCCGAGGACGGCGCGCGCTGGCGGACGCGCGTGAGCCTGCACGTGGACGAGGAGGGGCGCATCGGCCCCTTCGCGGCCCGGAGCCATCGAGTCATCCCCGTCGACGATCTGCCGCTGGCCACTGCCGGTATCGCCCGTGCGGCGAGCCGGCGGCGCGGAGGCGCGCCGGGACGACTCGATCTCGTGCAGCCCGCGGACGGGCGCGTCCGCGTCATCCCCCGTGCGGAGTCCGGTCGCTCACGCCGACCGGTGCCCGTCGATCCGGCCGCCCGCGAAGTGGTCGTCGAGCGCGTCGGCGACCGGGAGTTCCGCGTCGACGCGGGCGGCTTCTGGCAGGTCCATCGTCTGGCCGCGGGCACCCTCCACGATGCCGTCGCGGGGGGTGTCGCCGACGGCGTCGACCCCGACGGCTGGCACCTCGACCTCTACGGCGGGGTCGGCCTGCTCGCCGCATCCGTCGCGGGTGTCGGCGGCCCCACCACCCGGATCACCTCGGTGGAGTCGGACCCGCGTGCGACCGAGCACGCGGGCGAGAACCTGGCGGCGTGGATCGGCGCACGAGCCGAGACCGGTCGCGTCGATCGTTGGCTCCAAAATCTCGCTGAGACGGCGACGCCTGCTCAGCGCGCTCGCCTCGCGCGCGGCACGGTGGTACTCGATCCGCCCCGTGCGGGAGCCGGTCGCGACGTCGTCGAGCGCCTCGTCGGACTCTCCCCGGCACGCATCGTCTACGTCGCCTGCGATCCGGTCGCCCTCGCCCGTGACCTCGGGACCTTCGCTGCGCACGGGTACACGACACCCTCGGTGCGCGCCCTCGATCTGTTCCCGCACTCGCACCACGTCGAGGCGATCGCCGTGTTGACCCGGTGACGGCTATGGTGAGCGCATGATCCGCGTCGCTTTGATCGACGACCATGAATCCGTGCGGCTCGGCCTCGAGGCCGCGTGCAGTCGTACGGATCACATGCGCGTCGTGTTCTCGGGCGAGAGCGTCGCGGCCTACCTCGACTGGCGCACCCTCACTCAGGAGAATCCGGCGGACGTCGTGGTCCTCGATCTCATGCTCGGCGACGGTGCGACCGTGACCGAAAATGTGACCCGCCTCGTCCACGACGGCTCACCCGTCATCATCCACAGCGTGGCCGATCGGCCTGCGGCCGTCCGTGAGGCGCTCGTGGCCGGTGCGGCGGGAGTCGTGAGCAAGGCGTCGCGGATCGACGACGTCATCTCCGCGATCGACACGGTCGCGCAGGGGCACGCACTCGACAACGTCGAGTGGGCGTCGGCTGTGGACGGCGACCGTGCGTTCGCCGACGCTCAGCTCTCGTCCCGGGAGCGCGACGTCCTGCGGCTGTACGCTGCGGGTCTGCCGCTCAAGACCGTCGCCGAGCGCCTCGGTGTGGCCTACTCGACCGCGAAGGAGAACATCACCCGTGTGCGGGTGAAGTACGTCGAGGTCGGTCGTCCGGCACCCACCAAGGTGGATCTCCTCCGCCGCGCGATGGAGGACGGTCTGGTCGCGGAGGAACCCGGTGGCAGCTGAGGCCGCGACGGCGGGGACTCTGACGATCCCGCCCGACTCGACCTTCTTCTCGCGGGAGAGGGTCGAGCGCATCCTCGCGCTCGTCGTCTCGGTGGGCTGTGCGATCCTCGGCTTCCAGTCCCTCTTCCACGCCCTCGGGTCCACGCAGGAGGCGCCGGCCTGGAACGTCGTGCTCACGGTCGTCACGTTCGGCCCGCTCGGCCTGATGATCGCGGCCGGAGTCGGCGGGCGGTTCTATCGCATCCCGGCAGCGGTCTTCGCGATCGTCTTCCCGCTCGTGTTGATGGTCTGGCCGTTGGCGACGGCGGATCGCGAGACGACGGGCGCGGGGGAGCCGTGGATCTGGTATCTCCTCAATGTCGCCACGGTGGCGACGGCCCTCGTCTTCCCCCTGTGGTTGCAGTACACGTGGTGCGCGGCGATCCCGGTGCTCTACGGCGTCGTACGGCTCATCCAGATCGGCGTGGACGGGCCGAATGTGATCCTCGTCTCCCGTCAGGTCGTCTACGCGATCATCCTGGCAGTCGTCATGATCATGATCGGGTGGATGCTGCGTCTGCTCGCCGAACGGCTCGATCGCACCCGGGAAGCGGCGGTGCGCTCGTATGCCGCGGCCGCAGCCGCGGACGCCGTCGAGCAGGAGCGCATCTCGGTCGCCGCCCTGATGCACGACAGCGTCCTGGCCGCTCTGATCGCGGCGGAGCGCGCGTCCACGCCCCGTGAGCGCGATCTCGCGGTGGTGATGGCCCGCGACGCACTCACCCGGCTGGCGAACGCCGATCGTGAGGCGGAGGAAGGGCCGGACGAGCCGGTCGATCCTGCCTTCGTCGTCGAGGGGCTTCGTGAGGCGGCGCGTGAGCACGACATCGATCTCGATGTCCGGGTGACCGTCGATCCGCGCGCGCAGTCGCTCCCGGGTCGCGTCGCACGTGCCCTCGTGCTGGCGGCCGATCAGGCGATCGTCAACTCCATCGAACACGCCGACGCCGTGGGCCTGCACGTCGAGGTCGGTGCCGACGATCGACGGATCGTCGTCCGGGTCGTCGACTCCGGCAAGGGCTTCGACGTCCACGCCGTCCCGGAGGACCGCCTCGGGATCAGCGGCTCGATCGTCGCTCGCACCGCCGCCGTCGGCGGGCAGGCGCTCGTTCGCAGTTCACGGCGTGGCACCGCGGTCGAGCTGCGATGGGAGTACCCGCGATGAACGTGCGCGTGCAGACCGGCCTCTCGATCGTGGCGGTCGTCTTCACCGCCTACCTCGCTGTGGGCGGCCTCGTCTGGACGGCACCGGTGGCGCAGCCGGCGCTGTTCATCGCCGCGCTCTCGCTCTATCTGGTCACGACCTGGCTGTGTGTGTTCTGGGACGTCGTGCCACGCTCGCCGGGCGCTGCGCCGTCTCCGGTCGCGTCGGAACCCGACGGGCTCCCTCGCGGCCCTTCGCTCCCGCTCTGGCTGTGTCTGCTGGTGCTCGGCACCACGGTCGCGGTGCCCTTCGCCACCTGGGCCGCCGTGGATGAGAGCCTTCGCCTCGCCACGTTCGCGACGTGGAGCCTGGGCGGCGTCGGCGCGCTCCTGACCATCGTGACCGTCCGTCGTCGTCCCCTGGTGGCGTGGATCGGCGTGATCCTCCTCGGGATCTCGTCGTCGTTCTGGATCGGCATCCTCGACTCCCTCGCTCTCGGGCTCGTCGGCGCCGCCGTGTGGGTCGTCGCGGCGCAGCTGCTCACGCGCCTCGTCGACCGGGCGGCGGTCGACACCGCTGAGCTGACCGGCATCCAACGTCGTTCCTTCGAATGGCTCGCGAGCCAGGAGGGTCGTCGCCGAGAGCGCCGTGTGCGGGTCCAGCAGGCCCTCGCGGTGGCGGGCCCGATCCTCATCCGCACGATCGAGTCGGACGGTGACCTCGAGCCCGACGAGCGCGAGCGCGCGCGTCTCGCGGAAGGATCCCTCCGCGACGAGCTGCGGGGACCGCGCCTCCTCGACGAAGCGGTGCGCGCGAGGTTGCAGGAGGCCCGGCTGCGCGGCAGCACCGTCACGGTGCTCGATGAGGGCGGGTTGGATGCCGCCGGCCCGGCCGCGCTCGACCGCATCCGGAGCGAGCTCGCCGACGCTCTGAGGGACGCGTCCTCGGAACGGATCTACATCCGGACCTCGCCGCACCCGCGTGTCGCGGTCACCGTCGTCGGTCGGTCCCGCCGGCGCGACGACCCCGATGGTGAGGAGGTCGTCGACCTCTGGCACGAGATCGCCCACCCGCGGCCGGTGGTCGACCGCCCCACGGCCTGACATCGAACGCTCCGGAAGAAGAAGAGGCGAGGGGCGGCGAAGCCGCCCGCCCCTCGCCATGCGAGTGGTTACCCGAAAACCGACCCGCACATGCCGATCCGCGCTCTGAGGGATACGGATCGACAGAACGCAGAAGCGTTCCAGCGCTATTAGTCTCTCTGATCGCGAAAAAAGTGTCTGTAGGTACTTTGGGGGACATGCGCGGCGTCAGCCGGCCCAGCGCCCCCAGGGCACATCGCGGCGCAGGTCGTTCGCGACACCCCGGGCCGAGATGCGCCAGGCTGAGACGGTGGGCTCATCCGCGACCGCGGTGCTCGCTTCGTGGACCAGCGACTCGCTGACGACGGCGATCACCGCGGCGAGCTCCTCCGGAGTCGCCGAGCCGCGCCGCAGGCGGACGTGCGGCGCGTCCGCGGGGATGTCGTCGGGCTCGGTCACAGCGGGATGTTCCCGTGCTTCTTGGCCGGCTGGCTGGCCCGCTTGCCGCGAAGGGCGCGCAGGGCCTTCGCGACGGCGACGCGGGTCTGCGCGGGCTCGATGATGCCGTCGAGCTCACCGCGCTCGGCGGCGAGGAACGGCGAGGCGACGTTGTACGTGTACTCGTTCGCGAGACGCGTGCGGACCGCCGCGACGTCCTCGCCGGCTTCCTCCGCACGCTTGATCTCTCCGCGGTAGAGGATGTTGACCGCACCTTGGCCGCCCATCACCGCGATCTCGGCGGTGGGCCAGGCGAGGTTGATGTCGGCGCCGAGCTGCTTGGACCCCATCACGATGTAGGCGCCGCCGTAGGCCTTGCGGAGGATGACGGTGACCAGCGGCACGGTCGCTTCCGCGTAGGCGTAGAGCAGCTTCGCGCCGCGTCGGATGACACCCGTCCACTCCTGATCGGTGCCGGGGAGGTAGCCGGGGACGTCGACGAGGGTGAGGATGGGGATCGAGAAGGCATCGCAGAACCGCACGAAGCGGCTGGCCTTCTCGCCGGCGTCGATGTTCAGCGTGCCGGCCATCTGCGACGGCTGGTTCGCGATGACGCCGACGGTGCGCCCCTCGATGCGCCCGAAGCCGATGACGATGTTGGGCGCGAACAGCGGCTGGACCTCGAGGAAGTCTCCCGCGTCCACGATGTGCGAGATGACCTCGTGGATGTCGTAGGGCTGGTTGGGGGAGTCCGGGATCACCGTGTTCAGCACCCGGTCGGCATCGGTCGTCTCGAACTCGAAGCCGGACTCGTACCCCGGGGCATCCGACATGTTGTTGTCGGGGAGGAAGCTGATGAGGGTGCGCGCATAGTCGATCGCGTCGTCCTCGTCCTCGGCGAGGTAGTGGGCGACGCCGGAGCGGGTGTTGTGCGTGTGCGCTCCGCCGAGCTCCTCCATGCCGACGTCCTCACCCGTGACCGTCTTGATGACGTCGGGGCCGGTGACGAACATCTGGCTCGTCTTGTCGACCATGATCACGAAGTCGGTGAGGGCCGGGGAGTAGACCGCGCCGCCGGCGGCGGGTCCCATGATGAGCGAGATCTGAGGGATCACACCGGAGGCCGCGGTGTTCAGGCGGAAGATCTCGCCGTACTTCCCGAGGGCGACGACGCCCTCCTGGATGCGCGCCCCACCCGAGTCGAGGATCCCGATGATCGGCACGCCGCTGCGCAGAGCCAGCTCCATGACCTTGATGATCTTCTCGCCGGCGACCTCCCCGAGCGAGCCGCCGAAGGTCGTGAAGTCCTGCGAGTAGACGGCGACGGTGCGGCCGTGGATCGTGCCCGTGCCGGTGACGACCGAGTCGCCGTAGGGGCGCGAGCGGTCCATGCCGAATGCCGTCGTGCGGTGTCGGACGTACTCGTCGAGCTCGACGAACGAGCCGGGGTCGACGAGCAGCTCGATGCGCTGACGGGCGGTGAGCTTGCCCTTCGCGGCCTGCTTGGCGCGGGCGGTCTCCTCGGCGGAGACGACGGCTTCTTCGTAGCGGGCACGGAGGTCGGCGATCTTGCCGGCGGTCGTGAAGAGGTCGGGCTGATCGGTCACGCGTTCCACCCTAGCGAGCGCGTCCCGCGCGGCGTTGGATACCGGCGACAATCGACGCGCGTATCCGCTGTGGCATCCCTCACCATCGCGGCTGTCAAGCCGGACCGGGCCGTGCGGTCGCGCGTCTATGGTGACGACATGTCGATTCCTGAGAACGGATACCCCCGTGCCGCTGCGGTCAGCCCCCGCCTCCACGTCGCACCGAGCGTCGACTCGACCAACAAGAAGCTCCTGAAGGATGCCTTCGACGACCCCGAAGCACATCCCCACCTGTC
Source organism: Microbacterium oleivorans (assembly GCF_023715745.1). Lineage (GTDB taxonomy): Bacteria > Actinomycetota > Actinomycetes > Actinomycetales > Microbacteriaceae > Microbacterium > Microbacterium oleivorans_D. The sequence goes on from NZ_JAMBOV010000006.1 coordinate 164,938, forward strand.
CGTCGTCGTGACCCGTGATCAGACCGCCGGCCGGGGCCGGCTCGACCGCACCTGGGTCACGCCGCCCGGTTCCGCTCTCGCGGTGTCCGTCCTGCTGCGTGTCGAAGCGGTCCCGGTCGAGCAGCGAGGATGGATACCCCTCATCGCGGGCGCGGCGATGACCTCGGCCGTCCGCGCGCAACTGGATGACCGCGAGGTCGGGCTGAAGTGGCCGAACGACGTCCTCGTCGGGGGCCTCAAGATCTGTGGCATCCTCGCCGAGGTCATGCCGGGCGATCCCCACTCCGTCGTCGTCGGAGCGGGGGTCAACACGCGGATGACCGCCGCGCAGCTGCCTGTCCCGACGGCCACCTCGTTCGCGGCACTCGCCCGTACCGCCGACGAGGATCGCCTTCTCGCCGACTACCTGACGAGACTCCGTGACGGGATCGCCGACCTCGCCGTGGGGGGCACCGCAGCCGGCCTCGCGACGAAAGCCGTGCGGGACGCCTGCACCACCATCGGCGGCCAGGTCTCCGTCTCGCTCCCCGACGGCTCCACCCTCACCGGCGTGGCGACCGGGATCGACGACGACGGTCGACTCGTCGTCGACGCGGCGGGCGTCGTCCACGTCGTCTCGGCGGGCGACGTCGTCCACGTCCGCTGAGGGATGGGCGCGTCGGCGGGACGTGCTCCTCTCGGCGCGTCATGATGGTTCCGTGAGCCAGCCGACCGCCTACCCGGGTCGCCCGCGGACGCCCGCCCCGGGCACCGCGGCGCCGGAACTCGTGATCGCGCGCTTCCGCCGGCACGCACGGCGTCTCATCTGGTCGGCGATCGTCCTGATCGCCGTCGCGGGTGCGACGGGGTACCTGAGCGGGAACCTGCCGTCGCCGTGGGAGGACTGGATGCTGTGGGTCGCCGCGACCGTCGTGGTCCTGCTGCTCGTGGTGCTGCCGTACCTCCGGTGGCTGTCGCACACCTACACCGTCACCACGCGGCGCGTGATCGAGCGCTCCGGCCTCGTCCAGCGGCGACGTGTCGACATCCCCCACGCGCGCGGCTACACGATCTCCGAACGCCGCGGACCGGTCCAGCGTGTGTGGGGCAGCGGCACGCTCACCCTCGCCAACGGCGTCGACGAGCCCGTGCGGCTCATGGATGTCCCGTCCGTGCGACTCGTGCACGAGACCCTCTCCGATCAGGTCGAGGTCAGCCAGATCCTCGCTCATCGCGACTCCCACAGCGTCCCGGTCATCGCCTCGGAGGACTGACCGTCCCGGGCGTCCTCCCGTATGCGCGAGAATGTCGACGTCGGGAGGAGACGCATGGCACTGCAGGTCGGAATCGTCGGAGGCGGTCAGCTCGCGCGGATGATGATCGCGCCCGCCGTCGAGCTGGGACTCGGGGTCCGGGTCCTCGCGGAGGAGCCGGGGATGTCCGCCGGGCTGGCCGCGACGGCCGTCGGCGACTACCGCGACCTCGACACCGTTCTCGCGTTCGCGAAGGACGTCGACGTCATCACCTTCGACCACGAGCACGTTCCGCAGGACGTCCTCCGCGGACTCGTGGCCGAGGGGGTCGCCGTGCACCCGGGGCCGGATGCTCTCGCATTCGCGCAGGACAAGATCGACATGCGCACGAAGCTCGCGGAGCTGGGGCTGCCTCAGCCGGACTGGGCTGCCGTGACGGATGCCGCGGCCCTCGACGTCTTCATCGCCGACCACGGCGGGCGGGCCGTCGTGAAGACCCCGCGCGGGGGATACGACGGGAAGGGTGTCCGCGTGATCTCGGCTGCCGCAGACGCCGCGGACTGGTTCGACGGTCTAGCGGACGGTGCCGCCCTGCTCGTGGAGGAACTCGTCCCGTTCACCCGCGAACTCGCGCAGCAGGTCGCGCGTCGACCGTCGGGCGAGCTCTTGGTCTACCCCGTCGTCGAGACCGTGCAGCAGGGGGGTGTGTGCGCCGAGGCGATCGCCCCCGCGCCGCACTCGGCGGGCCGTCTCGCGGACGTCGCCGCCGAGATCGGCGAGGCGATCGCGACGGGCCTGGGCGTGACCGGCATGCTCGCCGTCGAACTCTTCCAGACCCGGGACGAGCGGCTCCTCGTCAACGAGCTCGCCATGCGCCCGCACAACAGCGGTCACTGGACGCAGGACGGGGCGATCACGAGTCAGTTCGAGCAGCACCTCCGTGCCGTCCTCGACCTGCCGCTCGGGGACACGGCGATGCGCGCACCGCATGCGGTGATGGTCAACATCCTGGGAGGACCGGCGGAGGGTTCGCTCGGCGAACGCCTGCCCGACGCGCTCGCCGCGCACCCTTCGGCCAAGGTCCACACGTACGGCAAGGATCCGCGCCCTGGCCGCAAGGTCGGGCACGTCAACGTCGCTGGAGACGACCTCGACGCTGTGGTGTACGAGGCGCGCGCTGCGGCGGCGTTCTTCCTCGATTGACCCGTGCCGTTCCGGGGTTCTCCAAGCTCACGCGCCTAGCCTTGGTCGAGTGAACAGCCCCCTGCACTCGTCCGACTCCCCGCTCATCGGCGTCGTGATGGGATCCGATTCGGACTGGCGTGTGATGTCCGACGCGTCGCAGGCGCTGAGCGACTTCGGCATCCCCCACGAGGTCGAGGTGGTCTCCGCGCATCGCACTCCGGACAAGCTGCTGCGCTACGGGCGCGAGGCGCGAGGTCGCGGTCTGCGCGCGATCATCGCCGGGGCCGGCGGTGCAGCCCACCTGCCCGGGATGCTCGCATCGGTCACGACACTGCCCGTCATCGGGGTTCCGGTGCAGCTGTCCACGCTGGACGGCCTGGACTCCCTGCTCAGCATCGTCCAGATGCCTGCCGGCATCCCGGTCGCGACGGTCTCCATCAACGGTGCCAAGAACGCGGGGCTCCTCGCGGCGCGCCTGCTGGGCTCGGCCGATCCCGCGATCGCCGATCGTGTCGCGGCGTACGCCGCCGACCTCGAGGTGCAGGTCGAGGAGAAGAACCGCCGCCTGAAGGAATCCCTGTGAGCGGTCGCCGGTGGGGGGAGGGGGCATGAGCGTCCTGAGCCCGCCGCGGGTGACCTCCCGCCGTGCTCTCGTCGAAGAGCGGCCGCTGCGCCATCCCGACGCCTCGGCTCCGGGGATGATGACGAGGCGCGCATGGTGGCTCGTGGTCGCGAACTTCCTGCTTCCCGGCTCCGCGCAGATCCTCGCGGGCAATCGGCGCCTCGGCCGCCTCGGCATCGTCGCGTCGATCGTCATGTGGGTGACGCTCGCCGTGACGCTGTCGCTCGCCCTGATGTGGCGCTCGATGCTGACGACGATCGTCGCCTCCTGGTGGACGCTCACCGTCGCGCAGGTCCTGCTGTGGGTGTACGCCCTGCTGTGGGTCGTTCTCACGGTCGACACCCTCCGACTGGCTCGTCTGCGGCGCGTGCCGGGGCGTACCCGTGCGGCGGTCGCCGTCGTCGCCCTGATCCTCGCGCTCGTGCCGGCCTCGGCTGCCGCCTACACGGCTCAGTCCGTGGTCGCCCCGCTGCGCTCGGGTCTGTCGATCTTCGCCTCCGGTCCGAGCGTCCCGCCCTCCGACGGCTACTACAACTTCCTGCTCCTGGGTGCCGACAGCGGCCAGGGCCGCGACTCCATGCGCTTCGACAGCATCTCGGTCGTGTCGGTGAACGCCGACTCGGGTGCGGTGACGATCTTCGGCATCCCCCGCGACCTCCGTCATGTGCCTTTCTCGGAGGGGCCGATGCGCGAACTGTATCCGGACGGTTTCCAGGGGCAGACCTCGTCGACGTGCGGATGGTCGTCGGGCATCAATCAGCTCACCAACGCCGTCGAGGTCTGCCGAGAGGATCGCGGTGCGGGCCTGTACCCGGACGCCGCGGCGAAGAACACGACCCCGGCCGTCGAAGCCACGAGGGACGCCGCCGAGGGGATCCTCGGCATCGAGATCCCGTACCACGTCTTCATCGACATGCACGGGTTCGCGGATCTCGTCGATGCCCTCGGAGGGGTGGAGATCACCGTCAAGGAACGGCTTCCTGAGGGCCCGGGTCCGCGTTACGAGGGGCAGCCGGCCGACGAGTGGGCGACCGGCTGGATCGAAGAGGGCACTCAGGTCATGGACGGCGACACCGCCCAGTGGTACGCGCGATCCCGGTACACGACCAGCGACTGGGACCGCATGCGGCGTCAGCGGGAGCTGCAGACCGCGATCCTCGCGCAGGCGACCCCTTCCACGGTCCTGACGCGTTTCAGCGAGGTCGTCGCGGCGGGCAAGAACCTGGTGCAGACGGACATCCCGGACTCGCTGCTGCCCTACCTGGTCGACCTCGGGGTGAAGGCGAAGGATCAGAAGGTCCAGAACCTGGAACTGACGCCGAAGGGTGTCAACATCGACCCGGAGAACCCGACGGCGGACGATTGGACCAAGATCCAGTCCGAGGTCCAGCAGCTCCTCCACCCGCCGACACCGACACCGACGACCGCGCCGTGACGGCGCAGGGGGATCTCCGATGACGACGACGCTGAGATTCGTGTTCGACCCGTCCGCCCCGGGCACCGATCCCGACCTCGCCGTCGCCGCGCGGGAACTCGCGGCGGCTCTCGTCGCAACAGCGCCCAGTGGGTGCGAGGTGCGGGCCATCATCCCCGGCGACGCGGGGGAGGACACGCTCGCAGCGCAGGGCGTGACCGCGGCCGACCGTCTCCCCGTCGGATCGGCGGCCGCCGCAGCACTGTGGCGCCGCGGCCTCCGTGCCGGCGCCGGCGACGGCCTCATCCACTCCGCCACGCTCGCGGCTCCTCTCGTGCGGCACGATCGCGTCCACGATCACGACCAGACCGTCGTGACCCTGTGGGACGTGCGTCCGTGGGACCACCCCGACGAGGTGGCCCGGACGGATGCCGCCTGGGCCCGCGCCATGCTGCGCCGCGCCGTCCGGCACGCCGACGCCGTCGTCGTCCCGACGCACGAGCTCGCCCACCGCCTGGCGGACCTGGCGCCTCTCGGAGATCGGATCCGGGTGATCGCGGGTGCGCCAGAGGCCGCCCTGCGCGTGCCGACCGACGAGATCGGGCGCCGACGCGACCTCGACGTGCCCGAGGGGTACGTCCTGCTCTCCGGTTCGACGGCGGCGTCCGCTCGTCTGCGCACCGGATTTGAGGCCCTCGCGACATCGGGTCGTGATACGGCGGTCGTGGTGATCGATGCCGCCGAGGGTGAAGAGCCGGCGATCGCCGAACTCGCCGCGGCGGCGGGACTGCCGGAGCGTCGAGTGCACGTCCGCGGTCACCTCGACGCACCCGATCGCGCCGCCGTCCTGGCGGGCGCCGTCGCATTCCTCGCGCCGTCGGACGCACGCACCTATCCGTGGCGGACGCTCGATGCGCTCCGTCTCGGAGTGCCCGTCGTCGCCGCCGACAGCGCGACCCATCGGGAGCTGCTGCTCGACGGGGCGACGTTCGCCCCGGGCGATGCCGGCTCGCTGGGGGACGAGCTGGCCGCGACGCTCGCCTCGACGTCCGCGGCGGAGCGGCTCGCCGTCCTCGCCGCCGATCGTGGGCGGGCGTTCAGCTGGCCCGGCGCGGCGGAGCGGGTGTGGCAGCTGCACGCCGAACTCTGACCGACTGAGAACGCCGCGTGAGCGGCGTGTCGTTCGGGTGATCTCCAAACGCGACTGGTAACAGAGCGCGACTTCAGTAACACTGTTCACATGCGCCTCACAGTCTCCGCATCCCGTCGACCCTTGCGGAGCTTGGCGATGGTGCTCGCCACCGTTCTCTCCCTGAGCGTGCTGATGGCCGTCGCGCCGATGTCGACGGCGAGCGCGGCCGATCCGAAGCTGCCCTCGACCATCGAGGACGGCGGGTTCATCATCAGTGACGCCGAGTACTTCAACGGCGGATCGATGACGGCGGCTCAGGCGCAGAAGTTCCTCGAGACGCGAGTGCCCTCGTGCAAGGCGACGACGGGACCGACCTGCTTGCGCAACTTCACTGCGGACATGCCCGCGAAGGCGAAGGATGCCTACTGCGCTGCGATCCCGGGCAAGAAGAAGGTCCGCGCCTCCGAGATCATCGTGACTGTCGGGAAGGCCTGCGGCATCAGCCCCAAGGTGATCCTCGTCATGCTCCAGAAGGAGCAGGGTCTGGTCACCTCGACGAAGCCGAGCGAGTGGAGCTACCGCGCCGCGATGGGCATGAACTGCCCCGACACCGCGCCGTGCAGCGCGGCATCCGCCGGCTTCTTCAATCAGGTCCACCTCGGTGCCCGTCAGCAGCAGGTCTACGCGAAGAACCCCACGAAGTACGGGTATCGGGCCGGTCAGGTGGCGACGGTCAAGTGGCATCCCAACAGCGCGTGCGGCACGTCGAAGGTGCTCATCAAGAACCAGGCGACGGCGAACCTGTACATCTACACGCCGTACCGGCCCAACCTGGCGGCCCTCGCGGCCGGCTACGCGACGGGCGACTCGTGCTCGAGCTACGGCAACCGGAACTTCTTCAACTACTACGTGCAGTGGTTCGCCCCGGAGGTGAACCGCTGGGGATCGGGAGCCGCCGCCCGCGTGAACGCGTGCACCGCACCGAAGGCTGCCGACGTCGTCCCGGCGTCGGCGGCGGCGACGGTCACGTCCGGCACGACCGCGCGCACGGCACCGAGCACGCTCTGCTCCACGGGCTCGAGCGGTGTGGCGGCCTCGACCAAGCTCACGGTCACCGGCACGTACGGATCGTGGGCGCGGGCGACGATCGGCTCCAAGTCCCTCTGGGTCGCGAAGTCCGCGCTCTCGATCGCGGGCGGCACGCCCTCCGGGAACGCGTGCGCCGTGCCGACCGAATCGAGCATCACGAAGGCCGGCGGCACGATCACCGTCATCTCGCAGAGCCTCAACGCACGCAAGGCGCCGTCCACGGCGTGCAGCACGGGTGTGCGGACCATCACCGCCGGACAGCAGTATCAGCGCACGGGGATCTACGGCGTCTGGTGGCGCATCCAGGTGGCCGGCTCGACCTACTGGTCGCACAGCGATTACATGACGGTCAAGGAGGTCCCGCCGGCCAAGACGATGTACCTCGCGACCACGACGAACATGACGCCGTCGGAGTCGTCGGCGACGATCCAGGCGACGCTCCGCAAGGGCACGGCGGTCACGACGCTCGCCGTGTCGGGGGATCGGACGCAGATCACCGTCGACGGGATGACGGGGTGGGTGTTCTCGTCGAAGCTGTCGACGAAGAATCCGGGTGCGATCTCGGGTCAGGACCGGCAGGTGATCGCAGCGACGCCGCTGCGGGCGACGGCATCCGCCTCCGGGAAGGTCCTGTCGACGCTCAAGGCGGGCACGAAGGTCACCGTGCACGACACGTTCGGGGCCTGGCGCGCGGTCACAGCGGGCTCGACGAAGGGGTGGATGCGGGACGCCGAGCTGCAGGTGATCGCGAAGACGATGTACCTGTCGGCGCCCGACAACGTCGCGTCGTCGGCCACCTCCACCACCATCCAGGCGACACTGCGCAAGGGGACGGCGGTCACCGCGTCCACGGTGTCCGGGAATCGCACCCAGATCACCGTCGGCGGGATCACCGGGTGGGTCACCACAGCGAAGCTCGTCGCGAAGGATCCCGGCTCTGTCGCGGGTCAAGACCGCCAGAGCATCGCATCGACCCCGCTGCGGGCGACGGCGTCGGCGTCCGGAAAGGTCCTCACGACGCTGACGGCTGGTACGAAGGTCACGGTCCACGACGGCTACGGGGTCTGGCGCGCGGTCACCGCGGGTTCGACGAAGGGGTGGATGCGGGACTCCGAGCTGCAGGCGGTCTCGACGGCGAAGACGATGTATCTGGCGACGACGACGAACATGACGCCGTCGGTGTCGTCGAAGGCGATCCAGGCGA
>NZ_JAMBOV010000007.1 GCF_023715745.1 Microbacterium oleivorans
CATGCACGCAACGCACGTGGACACCCGCTCGCCTCCATGCACTGCACGACGAAGGGGCGGATGCCACCGGCATCCGCCCCTTCTCAGTCCACCGGTCAGCGCAGCGGCACGTCCGCGAAGGACATGTCGGACGCCAGGTAGAAGTCCGTGTACGCGGGCTGGTTGTACGTCGTCTGCTGACGCGCGATCTCGGCCCGGTACTGCGGGTCGTGCATGAGCGTGTAGAGCTTGTGCTCGGTCGGCTCGGTCGACACGTAGATGCGCAGCGCCGACGAGTCGGCCGTCCGCACGAGCAGCTCCTCGCGCCAGTCCCCCAGGACATCGGCGACGAGTGACGGATTGCCCTTCGTGCCGTTGTTCGTGAGGGTGCCGGATGCCGTGAGCAGCGTCCCGCGCGTCCAGTCGTCGATCGTCGGGGTCACGGTCTGCGCCCCGTTCACGATCTGCGTCGTGAGGTCACCGGCCCACCGGATCGACATGTTCGTGCCGGGGTTGGTGGGCTGCAGGATGTCACCCTCGGCGGAGAGGAGGCCCGAGGCATCCGTCCCTGCGGGCATACTCGACCACACCTCTATGCCCGGGATGTCGGAGCGGACGTCGCCGACCATCCCACGGCCGGTGTCGCGGCCGGAGTAGGCGCCGAAGAGCACCTCGCCCGTCGCGGCATTCCGCATCGCCGTCCCGTACGGGGCGTACGCGCCGCCCTCGTGGACCGTGAAGATCTCCTTGCCGGGACGGTTCGGGTCGAAGTCGCCGACGTGCATCGCGTCGCCGTGACCGAGCCGCACGTTCTCACCCGGCGTCGCGCTGCCCTCGGGCATCGTGTCGAAGGACGAGTAGAGCAGGCTGCCGTCGTCGTCGAGCGTCGCCGAGCCGTAGACGATCTCCTGCTTGCCGTCGCCGTCGACGTCCGACGCGCTCAGGCTGTGGAAGCCCTGCGTCGTGAGCGTGCCGTACTCGGGGTCGGTGCCGTCGCGGCCGTGCGGGCCGTCGTTGAACGGGTTGGTCATCGGGACATGGCCGCTGTCGACGAACCAGCGCTTCGTGAGGTGCTTGCCGTTCCAGTCGTAGGTCGCGACGGTCGAGCGCGTGTAGTAGCCCCGCGCGAACACCGCTGACGGATGCTGCCCGTCGAGGTAGGCCACTCCCGAGAGGAAGCGGTCGACGCGGTTGCCCGGCTCGATGCGCGACATGGCGTAGTCGCCCCACAGCAGGCCGTCGTCGCCGCGGCTCGGCTCGTAGCGGACGGTCTCAAGCTCCTTGCCGGTCTTGCCCTCGAACACCGTGAGGTACTCCGGACCGTCGACGATGAAGCCCTCGAAGTTCCGCAGGACGTTCCGAGCCGAGCGCGACGGGGCGTAGACGTCGATGAAGTAGTCGACGAGCTCTTCGGCGTCGGCGCGCGACAGCGGGTAGTCGTGCGTCGGCTCGGTGCCGAGCGCCTCCTCGATCGTGGCGGGCCACTGGCCCGACACGACCTCGTCGCGCTCCGACCAGCCCTGGAACACGTCGGCGAGGTGGGCGGCGTAGCCCTCGGCGCTCAGCCGGTAGTCGTCGCTGTGCGAGTAGCCGGCCTTGCGGTCGGCTTTCGGCATCGTCACGAACGCGGACTTCTTCGCCTTGCCCTTCTTGTACTCCGTGCTCTTGGTTCCCGGGGCCGTCTTCATCATGATCTCGGCTTTGCCGTCGCCGTCGAAGTCGTAGACGAGGAACTGCGTGTAGTGCGCTCCGGCGCGGATGTTCACACCGAGGTCGATGCGGTTCAGCAGCGTGCCGTCGAGCTCGTAGGTGTCGATGTAGACCGGGCCGGTGTAGCCGACCTGCGAGACGTCCTTCGAGTTCGACGGGTCCCACTTGACGACGTACTCATACGCTCTGTCGCCGTCCACGTCGCCTACCGAGACGTCGTTCGCCGAGTAGGTGTACGCCTCGCCGGCGGGCGTGATGCCGTCCGCGGGCTTCGTGAGCGGGATGTCGAGGAAGGGCGAACCCTGCACCGCCACCTTCTCGGACGGCTTGCCCTCGCGCTTCCCCTGCAGCGGCGAGACGGTGTAGCGCGACCGGTCGGTGCCGTCCGGGTCGACGTAGGTCGTCGAGTCGGTGACGGTCGCGATGCGCCTTCCGTCGCGCTTCACGACGAAGTCGGTGCCGGTGAGGCCGGTCTCGGTCGCTCCCGTCGCCTCGCTGCGGAACAGGCGCCACGTGAGGTGGATCCCGTCCTCGCCGGGGAGGGCGACGAGGCCGCGGTCGAGCGTCTCGAGCTGTGGCGACGCACCGGGCTTCGGTTTTCCCGGACCGTGACCCGGGTGGGCGATCGCGGCCTGAGCCGGGACCAGCAGTGCCGCTGCGGCGAGCGCGGCGACGACGGACGTGCGGACGGGTCTTCTCATGCTGTTCACCTTCGAACTCGTGATGGAATGCGCTTTCCCCAGTCGCACCGCGAGCCTACGTGCGGGGTTGAATCGTGTCAACGGGCGCTGCGTCCCGGCATCCCCTCCTACGTCCACATCATGTGCTCGCGACGAGACCACACGATGTGAGCCCTCCACGACGTGTGTTCTCGTCCGGAGCACATGATGTGGCCGGGCTGCGCGCGCCGTTCGGCTCGAGCGCGCACTCTCGCGAGGGGCGGATGCCGCATGAAACACACCCGACATAAGTGCGCTCTCACACACGGCTCACATCCGGCTTAGCGGCCGTCGGCACGGTGGACACATCGACGTCCACCCCTCGGCCCCGGAGGCTTCACCATGGTGATCCGTATCGCGCTCTACTCGCACGACTCCGTCGGCCTCGGCCACGTCCGCCGCAACCTGGCCATCGCCCACGCACTCAGCGAACGCCTCCCCGCGCTGCTGGGCGACGAGGTGACCGGCCTGCTCATCAGCGGACAGTCCGCCGCGACGACCTTCCCCACCCCGCCCGGGTGGGATTGGCTCATCCTCCCCAGCATCACGACCGGCCCCGGCGGCTACTCCTCGCAGCACCTCACGGCGGGACTCCAGCGGGTCACCGGCATCCGCGGTGGCAGCGTGCAGGCGGCGATGGCCGCCTTCCGCCCCGACCTGTTCGTCGTCGACCGGCACGCCTTCGGTGTCGAGCAGGAGCTCGCACCGACGCTGCACTGGCTCCGCCACCACCGCCCGTCGTGCACGACCGTCCTCGGCCTGCGCGACGTCCTCGACGAGCCGTCCGTGACGCACGCCGAATGGGCTGCGATCGGTGGAGCGGATGCCGTGCGCCGGTCCTTCGACGAGATCTGGGTGTACGGCGACCCCGGTGTCCACGACCTCACCCGCACCGGCGAGATCCCGGCGGGCCTCGTCCCTCTCGTCCGCCACACCGGATACCTCAGCCACGGTCGCCCCGGCCGCGGCCACCCCGTCGCCGAGGAGCCGTTCGTGCTGACCACCGTCGGCGGCGGCTCGGACGGCGGCGCGATCGCGACGGCGGCAGCGCGGGCCACCGTGCCCGCCGGCATCCGTCACGTCATCGTCACCGGGCCCGAGATGCCCGCCGAGGACCGCCGAGCGATCCGCGCTGCGGCGGGGCCTCTGACGACCGTGACCCGATCAGTGCCCGACGCGCTGGCCCTCATCCGCCGCGCGGACGCGGTCGTCAGCATGGGCGGGTACAACGCGGTCGCCGAGATCATGAGCACGTCGACCCCCGCGCTGATCGTGCCTCGCGACAACCGTCGCGTCGAGCAGCCGCTGCGGGCCGCGGCGCTCGCCTCGCTCGGCGCGGTCGAGACCCTCTCGTCGGCGGATGCCACCCCCGAGGCGCTGTCGGCCTTCTTCGCCCGCGCCGTCGGCTCCCGCGTCGCGCGGGCCGGAATCGATCTCGACGGTCTCGCGACCGTCGCCGACCACGCCGCCGAGCTCGTCGCCGCGGCCCGCACCCGGAAGGAGCTGATGGAGCATGCCGTCTGAGACCGCACCGCGCATCGGTTACGTCGTCAAGGTCTACCCACGGTTCTCCGAGACGTTCGTCGTCACCGAGATCCTCGCCCGCGAGGCGCTCGGCGAGGACCTCGCCGTCTTCGCCCTGCGCCCCACCGACGACACCCGCTTCCACCCCGAGTTGGCCCGGGTGCAGGCTCCGGTGTTCCACCTGGGACGCCCGACGAAGCCGTCCGCGCTCTGGTCCGTCCTGCGGGATGCCGCGGCCGACCCGGCACTGGCCGACGCGATCGCCGCCCACCTCGGCGATCTCCTCGCCGCCGAGGTCGACGACGCCGTGCAGGCGGTGCTGCTCGCCGCCGCGGCCCGTCGCGAGCGGATCACCCACCTGCACGCGCACTTCGGCTCGGTCGCGACGACCGTGGCACGGCTCGCGTCGCGGCTCACCGGCATCCCCTACTCGTTCACGGCACACGCGAAGGACCTGTTCCACGAGAGCGTCGACCGCGCAGCCCTCGCACAGAAGCTCGAGGACGCGGCGTTCACCGTCACGGTCAGCGACTACAACCTCGCCTTCCTGCGCGAGACGCTCCCCGCGACGGGCGATGTGCACCGCCTCTACAACGGGCTCGAACTCGACCGGTTCCGCTTCCGCCCCCGCCCTGTGCGTCGCGGTCCGCTCCGCATCGCGGCGGTGGGCCGCCTCGTCGCGAAGAAGGGGTTCGACGTCCTCGTCGACGCGGTCGTGCGCCTGCGCGACGCCGGTGTCGACGTCTCGGCCGAGATCGCCGGCACGGGCGAACTCGCCGGCGATCTCGGCGCCCGCATCGAGTGCGCGGGCGTCGGTGACCGGGTCCGCCTGCTCGGTCCGCTCCCCCAGCACGACGTCGCGCGGCTGCTCGGCGAGTCCGACGTCTTCGTCGCGCCGTGCGTCGTCTCGGACGACGGCAACGCCGACGGTCTGCCCACGGTCCTGCTCGAGGCGATGGCCACCGGCATCCCCTGCATCTCGACCGACGTCACCGGGATTCCCGAGATCGTCCGCGACGGCGACACCGGGGTCCTCTGCCGCGCCGGCTCGGTCGAGGACCTCGTCGCCGCGCTGCGCGGCTTCGCGGACGGGACGACGGATGCCGCGGGCCTCGCCTCCCGTGCCCGTCGCCTCGTGGAGGAGCGTTTCGACTCGCGGCGGCAGGCGTCGGAGCTCGCCGCGCTCACTGCCGGTCGCCGCGTGCTCGAGGAGGTGGCGTGATGCGCATCGCCTATGTCTGCGTCGACCCGGGCATCCCGGTGTTCGGCACGAAGGGCGCGTCGGTGCACGTGCAGGAGATCGTCCGCGCCTTCCGCGCCCGCGGCGACGAGGTCACCCTCTACTGCACACGTCGCGGCGACCACGTCCCGGGCGACCTCGCCGACGTCCCGGTCGTCGAGATCGCCGTCGGCAAGGGTGAGCCCGCAGAGCGCGAGCGGTCGGTCGCGGAGGCGTCCCGGCAACTCGCCGCCCGCATCGTGACGGACGGCTGCGACCTCGTCTACGAGCGGTTCTCGCTGTTCAGCCGCGTCGGTGCGGTCGTCGCCGGCGCGACGGGCGCCGCGTTCGTGCTCGAGGTGAACGCACCCCTCATCGAGGAGCAGAAGCAGCACCGCGACCTCATCGACGAGACCGGAGCCGTCGCCGCAGCGCACGACGCCCTGGCGACCGCCGATGTCGTCGCGTGCGTGTCCGAGCCGGTCGCGGCGTGGGCTGCAGCTCACGGAGCATGCTCCCCCCTGGTCGTCCCCAACGGCGTCAACACCGCCCGCATCCGTCCCCGTGACCGCGGCAGCGACGGCCCGCTGCGCATCGGTTTCGTCGGGACCCTGAAGCCCTGGCACGGCGTCGAGGTGCTCATCGATGCGGTCGCCTCCCTCGATGAGCGCGCGACGCTGACCCTCGTCGGCGACGGACCCGAGGGACCCGCCCTGCTGGCCCGCGCCGCGGAGCGCGGCGTCGCCGTCCACCCCACGGGCGCACTCCGCCCCGCCGACGTGCCCGCCGCGCTCGCAGCGCTCGACGTCGGCGTCGCGCCGTACCCGCCCGGAGCCGGCTACTTCTCGCCGCTCAAGGTCTACGAATACCTGGCGGCCGGGCTCGCCGTCGTCGCCTCGGCCATCGGCCAGGTGCCGGCGATCATCGACCACGGCCGCACCGGTCTGCTGGTCGAGCCGGGCTCAGCCGACGCCCTGGCCGCGGCGCTGGCCCGCCTCGCCGACGACCGAGGCCTCACCGGCCGCCTCAGCGCCGAAGGACGAGCGGATGCCGTCGCCCACCACGACTGGACCCGTGTCCTCGACCGCATCCTGACCGCGCTCCCCGATCGCACCCCCCACGAGGAGGTCCCCGCATGAGCCGCTTCCGCACCGCCCGCCCCGACCGCACAGCAGCCCGTGCCGCCCGGGCCGAGGCCCGGGCGGCCGGACCGATCCATCGGACCCTCGCGATCGTCCGGCCGCTGCTGCGTCCGCATGCGCTGCTCCTGATCGCCGGGCTCCTCGTCCTCCTCCTCGAGGTCGCGTTCCGCGTCCTCGAGCCCTGGCCCCTCAAACTCGTCGTCGACTCCCTCGCGGTGAGCCTGGGCGCGACGGGGGCGGCGACGACCGGCATCCCTCCGGCCACCGTCGACCTGCTCGTCGGGTGCGGCGTCGCACTGCTCGTGATCGTCTGCCTGCGCGCGCTGAGCTCGTACCTGAGCACGATCGCGTTCGCCCTCGTCGGCTCGCGTGTCGCGACGGCCCTGCGGGCTCGGGTCTTCGACCACCTGCAGGCACTGTCGATCCGCTTCCATGCGACGGCGCCGTCGGGTGACATCGTGCAGCGGCTCGTCGGCGACGTCGGGCGGCTCCAGGAGGTCGCGGTGAGCGCCGGCCTGCCGCTGATCGGCAACGTCATCACGCTCGTGACCCTGGCGGCCGTCATGATGTGGCTCGACCCGATGCTGACGGTGGTGGTCGCGGCATCCGCTCTGGCCTACTGGCTGCTCTCGCGCCGGTCGGGCACGGCGATCACCGCCGCGTCGCGGACCACCCGCAAGGGCGAGGGCCGCCTCGCGGAGTCGGCGGCCGAGACGCTCGACGCGATCCGCGTCGTGCAGGCCTTCGGTCTCGAGCGCGAGCGCGGCAGCGTGTTCGCCCGAGGCAACGCCGTCGCTCTGCGCGAGGGCGTCAAGGCGCGACGCCTCGCCGCCGCGCTCGAGCGTCGCACCGACGTCATCGTGGGTCTCGCCCTCGCGCTCGTCCTCGTCGGCGGCGGGTGGCAGGTGCTCGAGAACCGCATGTCGCCCGGTGACCTGGTCGTGTTCACCGCGTACCTCAAGCTCGCGATGCGCCCGCTCAAGGACCTCGCGAAGTACACCGGGCGCATCGCCCGGGCCGCGGCATCCGGTGAGCGCGTCGCCGACCTGCTCGAGACGCCCGTCGAGGTCGTCGAATCCCCCGATGCCGTACCGCTCCGCCCGCACGCCGGCGCCGTGTCGTTCGAGAACGTGACCCTCGCCGACGGGCGCGGGACGCCGCTGTTCCGGGGACTGTCGATCGACCTGCGCGCGGGCGAGTCGGTGTGCCTGCTGGGTCCCTCGGGCGCAGGCAAGTCGACGCTCGCCGCACTCGTGGGCCGCTCGATGGACCCCGCGTGGGGTCGCGTCACGATCGACGGCGTCGACCTGCGCGCGGCGACGCTCGACAGCGTCCGCGGTGCCGTATCGGTCGTGCTGCAGGAGACGGTGCTGTTCGCCACGACGGTGCGCGAGAACATCCGGCACGGCCGCCTCGGCGCGACCGACGCCGAGGTCGAGGCCGCCGCGCGCCGGGCTCGGGCGCACGAGTTCATCGCCGCCCTGCCCGACGGCTACGACACCGTTCTGGGCGGACGCGGCAACACGCTCTCGGGCGGGCAGCGGCAGCGCGTCGCCATCGCGCGTGCACTGCTGCGCGATGCCCCGATCGTGATCCTCGACGAGGCGACGACGGGCCTCGACCCCGAGTCCAAGCACGCCGTGCAGCGCTCGCTCGACGAGCTCACCGCGGGCCGGACGACCCTCACGATCACCCACGACCCCGCCGCCGTCACGGGCGCCGACCGTGTGCTGTGGCTCGAGGACGGCCGCATCGTCGAGGACGGAGATCCGGCCGCCCTCCTCGCCGATCCGGGTACGCGCCTGTCGCAGTGGTTCCGCACCGCGCGGACGGCGATGCGGGCCGAGGAGGTCGCCTCGTGAGCGCCACGACGATGCTGCGCGATCCGGCCCTCGCGCTCGACGTCCTGCTCGACGCGACGCGGCTCTCGGAGGTGCTCGGACGCGACGTGCGGATCACCCGAGTGCGGTACAAGCCGGCGACGAGCATCGTGCTCGGAGTGACCTCCCGGGGCGAGCACGGCTGGGTCGCCGCCTATGTCGACGTCGCCAAGATCGCCAAGCTGCACGCTCGCGCCGCCGACACGGGCGCGCGGCTGACCCAGGTGCCGGGCGGTGTCGCCGGCCCCCTCACCGCCGACCGCGTGCTCGCGAAGACCCTGCGCCGTGCCCGTCGTGTGCTGGGCGACGACGCGACCGTGCTGCGCTACAACCCGCACCGCCGCGTCGTGCTGCGCGCCGGGGACGACGTGGTGAAGGTCGCGGCGACGGATGCCGGGCGCCCCGCCCTCACGCAGCGCCTCGCCGCCGCCGGGCTCGCCGTGCTGCCCGCGCATCAGGTGCATGCCGGTGTGCAGCGCACCCCGTGGTGGGGGTCGGGCGATCTCGCCGTGTCGCCCTCGCCGCCCGCGGCCGCCGCCGCAGGCCGCGCGCTCGCGGCGGTCCACGCCGCAACGGCGGGCGATGCGCCCTCCGCGTCCTCCGCCGAGGGTGACCTGGCGACGGCGGTGGCCGCGATCCGCCTGCTCGACGCGGATGCCGGGACCCGCGCGACCGCGGTCGCTGGACGCATCCGCGCACTGCCCTCGGGCGACCGACGTGCGCTCGTCCACGGCGACTTCACCGCTGACCAGGTGCTGCGCGACCGTGATGATGTGCGCCTCATCGACTTCGACCGCGCCGGTTGGGGCGAGCCCGAGCGGGACCTCGGATCCTTCGCCGCCGGCGAGCTGCTGGCCGGGCGCACCCTGACTGATGCCCTCCGCTCGGGCTACGAGGTTCCGGTCGACGAGCGCGCCGTGGCGCGATGGACGGCGACAGCGGCCCTGCAGCGGGCGGTCGAACCGTTCCGCAGCGGCCGACCCGATTGGCTCGAGGGTCTCCACGCCGCCGTCGACGTCGCCGAGGAGGCGGTCCGATGATCGGTCTGCCGGAGCGCGTCCGTCATCGCGGTCTCGAGTGGACGGTGTCGCGGGCGTGGCCGGTCGCCGAGGGGCCCGTGCCCGTCGAGCTCCGCGCGGGCCACCGCGTGCGCGGAGCGTGGTGGTCGTCGGGACGCCTCGCCGTCGCTCCCGCCGGCGAGGACCCCGCCCTTCCGGGGCTCCACGGGATCACCGGCGACGTGGTCTCGCACCGGCCCGGCAAGCGCGCCGTCGTCCGCGCTCCCGACGGCACGGCGTACCTGAAGATCGTCCGCCCGAAGAAGGCGGCCGCCGTGATCGCCGCGGCCGAGCGCGCGGCACCCTTCGGCACGGCCTTCGCGGTGCCCGCGCTCGAGCGCGACACCGACGCCGAGGGCCGCGGCGTCGTGCGGTTCTCGGCGCTGCCGGGGTCGACGCTCCACGCGTGGGGCGCGAGCGACCACGGCGATCCGCACGCCCCGTGGGCCGCCTGGCACGACGCCTGGATCGCCCTCGCCGGGACGGATGCGGCCGCCGCGACCCCGCACGACGCCGCTGCCGAAGTCGCGGTCGTCTGGGAGTGGGCGGGGCACGCCGCACGCGCGTTGCCCGTTGACGGCGACGCCATCCGCCGGAGGGCCGATGCGGTGCAGGCGCGGCTGCTGCGGCATCCGTCGTCGCGTCTCGTGCTGGCTCACCGGGACCTGCACGACAAGCAGCTGCTGTGGGACGGCGATCGCCTGGGTCTTCTCGACGTCGACACCGTCAGCGCCGCCGAGCCCGAGCTCGACCTCGCGAACCTGAAGGAGCACGTCGATCTGCGTGCCGAGCAGGGTCTCTGGACGCCCGCCCGGGCCGATGTCGCCCGCACCTGGATCGACCGGACCGCGTACGCCGTCGGCGCCGACCCCGAGCGCATGGCCGCCTACCGCGCCTCGACCCGCCTGCGCCTCGCGTGCCTCTACCTCTTCCGTCCGCGCTGGCGCGGCTGGGCCGAGCGCGCCCTCCTCACCTGAGCCGGCGGCGTGCCGGCCCTCCCGCCCACATCATGTGCTCTCGACGAGGACACACGTTGTGGCGCGTTCACAGCGGGTGTTGTCGTCCGGAGCACATGATGTGGCCACCTCACCCGTTCACGCCCGAGGCGCGCTCGGGTGCCGGGTCGGTCAGCCCCCGGTCGAGGCGCGGACGACGAGCTCGGGACGGAAGCGGATGCGCTGCGGCGCGGCATCCGGGTCCTCCAGTGCGGCGAACAGCGCGTCGACGGCGGCGGCGCCGATCTCCCGCGCGGGCTGCCGGATCGAGCTGAGCGGTACGACCGTGGACTGCGCGAAGGCGATGTCGTCGTAGCCGATCAGGGCCAGGTCCTCCGGAACGCGGAGGGATCCGAGGATGCCGGCACCCTGCAGGACCCCGACCGCGACCAGGTCGTTGGCGCAGAACACGCCGTCGGGCCGGTCGATCGCGTCGCGATGGGCGAGCTGCTCACCGACGAGCCGGCCCGCGAGGACGGTGAGCTCGTCTGTCGAGGCGACCTCGAGCGTGGCCCCGGGCACCTCGGCGAGCGCGCGCTTCGCGCCCTCGAGGCGGTCCGCCACCTGGCGGACGGATGCCGGTCCCCCGGCGAACAGGATGCGCCGGCGCCCCTGCTGCAACAGGTGCTGCACGGCCAGGTAGCCGCCTTCGACGTCGTCGACGGCCACGGAGGGCAGGTCGCCGTCGGCCTCGGCGTCGAGAAGCACGACGGGCACCCCGGCGGTCTCGAGAATCGCGGCCCGGGTGTCGTCGAGGGCGATCGGGGTGAGCAGCACGCCGTTGACCCGCTGCTCCCGGAAGAGGTCGAGATAGGTGTTCTCGCGGGCGGCATCCTGCCCGCTGCTGCCGAACAGCACGATCACGCCGTGCTCGGCGGCCCGCTCCTCGGCCCCCCGCGCGACCTCGGCGAAGAAGGGGTTGGCCGAGTCGAGCACGACGAGGCCGATGGTGCGGCTACGACCGGCGCGCAGCTGGCGTGCGGCGTCGTTGCGGACGAACCCGAGCGCCGAGATGGCGGCGTGCACGCGTTCGACGGTCGCCGGGGCGACCTTCGCAGGCCGGTTGAGGACGTTCGAAACGGTCCCCACCGAGACGCCCGCGGTGCGAGCGACGTCCTTCACACTGACTGCCACGTGACCTGCCTTGACGGATGCTTCGCACCCACGTTACTGTTCTAATTCTTGAATCGTTTCATAGAACGATTCCCCGATCAACGACCCGCGCTCACGAAGGAGTGACATGCCCCGCGTCGCCTTCCAGTTGCAGATCGACCCTGCGCTCATCGACGAGTACGTCGCCCGCCACTCCCCGGTCTGGCCCGAGATGCTCGCCGAGATCGCCGCCGCCGGGCGACGCAACTACTCCCTCTTCCTCGGCGACGGCGGGCGGCTCTTCGGCTACTACGAGGTCGACGACGACACGGCCGCCCAGGCCTACCTCGCAGCCTCGCCCATCGCCGCCCGATGGGAGGCCGAGATGAGCCGCTTCTTCGTCGGCCTCGAGGGCCGCCCCGATCAGGCGGCGACCCCTCTCGTCGAAGTCTTCAACCTGCACGACCAGTCGGCGGCCGCCGCCGACGCCCCTTCAGAAAGCGACCCGTCATGACCACGCTCTCCCCCGAGATTCTCACCCAGCTCGAAGGCCAGGGCATCGAGCTGCCCAGCTGGGCGTTCGGCAACTCCGGCACGCGCTTCCGCGTCTTCGCGACGGCGGGCACCCCGCGCGACCCCTTCGAGAAGATCGCGGATGCCGCCGAGGTCAACCGCTACACCGCGCTGGCCCCGAGCGTCGCGCTGCACATCCCATGGGACAAGGTCGACGACTACGCGGCGCTGCGCCGTCACGCCGAGGACCTGGGCGTGCAGCTCGGCACGATCAACTCGAACACCTTCCAGGACGAGGACTACAAGTTCGGGGCGCTCACCCACCACGACGAGCGCATCCGCCGCAAGGCCATCGACCACCACCTCGAGTGCATCGACATCATGCACGAGACGGGCTCGCGCGACCTCAAGATCTGGCTCGCCGAAGGGTCGAACTACCCGGGCCAGAACGACATGCGCGGCCGCCAGGACCGCCTGCAGGACTCGCTGCAGCAGATCTACGCCCGCCTGGGCGAGGAGCAGCGACTCGTGCTCGAGTACAAGTTCTTCGAGCCGTCGTTCTACCACACCGACGTTCCCGACTGGGGGACGTCCTACGCGCAGGTGGCCGCCCTCGGCGACAAGGCGATGGTCTGCCTCGACACGGGTCACCACGCACCCGGAACGAACATCGAGTTCATCGTCATGCAGCTGCTGCGGCTCGGCAAGCTCGGCTCGTTCGACTTCAACTCGCGCTTCTACGCCGACGACGACCTCATCGTGGGCGCCGCCGACCCCTTCCAGCTGTTCCGCATCCTCGTCGAGGTCGTGCGCGGCGGCGGACTGAACAACCCCGACGTCGCCTTCATGCTCGACCAGTGCCACAACATCGAGGACAAGATCCCCGGCCAGATCCGCTCGGTCCTCAACGTGCAGGAGATGACGGCCCGCGCGCTGCTCGTCGACCGCTCGGCGCTCGATGCGGCGCAGCAGGCCAACGACGTCCTCGGTGCCAACGGCATCCTCATGGACGCCTTCTACACCGACGTGCGCCCCGCGCTCGCCCAGTGGCGCGAGTCGCGCGGCCTCCCCTCCGACCCGATGGCCGCCTACGCGGCATCCGGTCACCTGCAGAGGATCGCCGACGAGCGCGTCGGCGGCACGCAGGCCGGCTGGGGTGCATGATCGACCGATGAGCGACACCCCTCCCCCCTACGGAGCGGCCGGCGGACTCGTCCGCGTCTACCCCGCGCGCGTCCTCGAGCGGCCGACCCCCGGACTCGTCTGGCTGCACGGCGGCGGGTTCGCCGCCGGCGACATCGACATGCCCGAGGCCGACCATGTCGCACGGACGTTGGCGGATGCCGGGACCACGGTCATCTCCGTCGACTACCGCCTCGCGCCCCTGCCGGACGGGTGGGAGCCCCCTCTCGCCGAGCCCGGGCGCGAGCGCGCCGGGTTCCCCGCGGCATCCGACGACACGCTCGCGGTGTGGGACTGGCTCCACGCCGAGGCGGCCACCCTCGGGGTGGACCCCGCGCGACTCGCGATCGGCGGGGCCAGCGCAGGAGCGAACATCGCGACCGGCGCCGTGCTGCGTCTCATCGCGAACGACCGGGCACTCCCGGCGCTCGTGCTGCTCGCGTACCCGACGCTCCTCGCCGAGCAGCCGTCGCCCGACGCCGCGCTGCGTGCGGCGCTCGACGCGGACCCGGACGCGGACCGGTTCGGCCCTGCGGTCGTGCTCGGCATGTACGAGAACTACCTCGGCGGTTCCATCGTGGGCGCGCCCACGGCGGCGATCCCCGGCCTCGCGACTTCGGACGAGCTCGCCGAGTTCCCGCCGACGCTCATCGTCGCGGGCGACATCGACGAGCTGCGCGTCTCGAGCGAGCACTTCGCCCGCACGCTGGCCGCCGCCGGCCGCGAGGTCGAGCACGTCATCGAGCCGGGCACAGGGCACGGGCACCTGAACCGTCCGGAGGAGGGGGATGCCGCATCCCTCACCCTCGCCCGCTTCGCCGCGCGCCTCGCGGCGCTGGGTTCGTGAGCCGCACGGCGGCGGTCGCCGCCGTCGACCTGGGGGCCACGAGCGGTCGCGTCATCGTCGGCCGCGTCGGCGCCGACACGCTCGAGACGACGACGGTGGCGCGCTTCGCCAACGATCCGGTTCGCCTGCCCGACGGGCTGCACTGGAACCTGCTCGGTCTGTACGGATCGGTTCTGGACGGGTTGCGCGAAGCCCTGCGCGGCGACGCGGGTGTCACCAGCATCGGCGTGGACTCGTGGGCCGTCGATTACGGCCTCGTCGCGAAGGCCCGCCTGCTCGGCGAGCCCTTCCACTACCGCGACGAGCGGACGGTAAGGGGTGTCGAGGCGGTCCACGCGAGCCACCCGCACGCGGCCCTGTTCGCCCGGAACGGTCTGCAGTTCCTGCCGTTCAACACGCTCTACCAGCTCGCCGCCGAAGACCGCGGCCTCCTCGACTTCGCCGATCACGCCCTGCTCATCCCCGACCTCATCGGGTTCTGGCTCACGGGACAGGCGCGCACAGAGCGCACGAACGCGTCGACGACGGGGCTCCTCCGCGCCGACACGGGCGAGTGGGATGCCGATCTGATCGCCGCGCTGGGCCTGTCGCCGAGCCTCCTCGCGCCGCTGGTCTCCCCCGGCGAGACGATCGGCGACCTGTCGGCGCATGTCGCCGCGGCCCTGGGCACCCAGGCCTCGGTCACCGCCGTCGGGTCGCACGACACGGCATCCGCCGTCGTCGCGGTGCCGATGTCCTCCGGCGATGCGGCCTACATCTCCTGCGGCACGTGGGGTCTGGTCGGGGTCGAGGCCCCGCGCCCCGTGCTGACCGACGCGGCGCGCGAGGCGAAGTTCACGAACGAGGGCGGTGTGGACGGCCGCATCCGCCTGCTGCGCAACGTCATGGGGCTGTGGATCCTGAGCGAGACGGTCCGCGGCTGGCAGCGCGAGGGCGAGACGATCGACCTCGGCGACCTGCTCGACGCCGCGGCCTCGGTGACGGGGCCCGTGTCGGTGTTCGACGTCGACGACCCCCGCTTCCTCCCCCCGGGCGACATGCCCGCCCGCATCGCCGCCTGGTGCGCCGAGCACGGCGTCGCCGCTCCGCACAGCCGCGCCGAGATCACCCGCAGCATCATCGAGTCGCTCGCGCAGGCGTTCGCCGACGTGGCGCACGAGGCCGGACGCGTCGGCGGGGTCGATGTGCGGGTCATCCATGTGGTCGGCGGCGGGGCGCTCAACGAGTTGCTGTGCCAACGCACCGCCGACCGTGCGGGGGTTCCCGTGCTGGCCGGGCCGGTCGAGGCGACAGCGCTCGGGAACATCCTCGTGCAGGCTCGGGCCGCCGGCCTCGTGACCGGCTCTCTCGAGGCGCTCCGCGACCTCGTCGCCCGCACCCACAGGCCCCGCCGGTACGAGCCGCGCGGCGGCTGAGTCGCTGCGACCGGCGCCAGTGCACACGGCGCAGCGGCTCTGTCGCCGCCCGCCCCTAGGCTGAAAACCATGGCCGCGCAGACCTTGAACCGCGAGATCCTGCGCCTGGCCGTGCCAGCGCTGGGCGCGCTGGTGGCCGAGCCGATGTTCTTGATCGTGGATGCCGCACTCATCGGCCACCTCGGCGTCGTGCCGCTCGCGGGGCTCGGGATCGCGAGCGCCGTGCTGCAGACGATCGTCGGCCTCATGATCTTCCTGGCCTATTCGACCACCCCCGCCGTGGCCCGCCGGTTCGGCGCCGGCGACAGCAAGAGCGCGGTCAGCGTGGGCATCGACGGCTTGTGGCTGGCGCTCGGCCTCGGCGCACTCCTCGCCCTGGCCGGCTCGCTCGCGACGCCCTGGCTCGTCGACCTCTTCGGGCCCAGCAGAGAGGTGGCCGAGCAGGCCGTCACCTACCTCGCGCTGTCGATGTGGGGCTTGCCCGCCATGCTCATCGTCTTCGCCGCGACGGGACTTCTCCGCGGCATGCAGGACACGGTCACCCCGCTGTGGATCGCGGGCCTCGGCTTCGGTGCGAACGCCCTGTTGAACTGGCTGTTCATCTACGGGTTCGGGTGGGGCATCGCCGGTTCCGCCGCCGGCACGGTCGCCGCGCAGTGGGGCATGGTCGCCGCCTACGCCGTCGTGATCGGACGGCTCGCGCGGCGGCACTCGGCATCCGTCCTGCCCCAGCGCGAGGGCGTGCGCGGATCGGCACGGTCGGGCGGGTGGCTGTTCCTGCGGACGGTCTCCCTCCGCGCCGCGCTGCTCGCGACCGTCGGCGTCGCCACGGGACTCGGCACCGACGAGCTCGCCGGGTGGCAGGTCGCGTTCACGATCTTCTCGACGGCGGCGTTCGCCCTCGACGCGCTCGCGATCGCCGCACAGGCCCTGATCGGACGCGGTCTCGGCGCCGGGGACGAACCGTTCGTGCGGCGCGTGCTCGGCCGCACGGTCGCGTGGGGCGCCTGGTTCGGCGTCATTGTCGGCGCCCTCATCGCGGGCCTGTCGGGGGTGATCGGACTCGCCTTCACCGGCGACCCGGAACTGGCCGCGCTGATCCAGCCGGCGCTCCTCGTGCTCGCGATCGCCCAGCCGATCTGCGGTGTCGTCTTCGTCCTCGACGGCGTGCTCATGGGGGCCGGCGACGCGAAGTATCTCGCGATCGCCGGCGGCCTCAACCTCGTGCCGTACCTGCCGGTGCTGCTCATCCTCATCGCCGTACACCCGGCCGGGGCGGGCGGGCTCGCCTGGCTCGCCGCGTGCTTCTTCGGCGTCTACATGCTCGCGCGCCTCGCGACGCTCGGCTGGCGGGTGCGCCGGGCCGAGTGGCTGACCGTCGCGGTGTGACGTCACCGCCCGCCCCCAGCCTCCCGACGGATGCACGACCCGGCTTCGCCCTGCTGGTCGTCGGTCGAACCGACGCCACCTACACCGTCGACCTCACGATCGAGGACTGACCCGGCCGAGTATCAGGCGTAGCGGCGGCACCACTCGTACATGACGACCGCCGCCGCGGCCGAGGCGTTGATCGACCGGGTCGACCCGTACTGGGTGATCTCGAGCACACCGGATGCCGCGGCCAGCGCCTCGGGCGACAGCCCGGGACCCTCCTGCCCGAACAGCAGCACGCAGCGCTCCGGCAGGTCCGCACGGTCGACCGGCACCGACCCGTCGACGTTGTCGATCGCGAGGATCGGGAGCCCGGCGGCATCCGCCCATGCGGCGAAAGCCGCGACGTCCTCGTGGTGACGGACGTGCTGGTACCGGTCGGTCACCATCGCGCCGCGCCGGTTCCAGCGCCGTTTGCCGATGATGTGCACCTCGGCCGCGCCGAACGCGTTCGCGCTGCGGACGATCGAGCCGATGTTCATGTCGTGCTGCCAGTTCTCGATCGCGACGTGGAACGGATGCCGCTTCTCGTCGAGGTCCGCCACGATCGCCGCCATCGTCCAGTAGCGATATCGGTCGATCACGTTGCGGCGATCGCCGTGCTCGAGGAGGTCGCGGTCGTAGCGCGGATCGTCTGGCCAGGCGTCCGGACCGCCCGGCCAGGGCCCGACCCCCACCGGGAGCTGCGGCTCCGCGTCGGCGGCGTCGGTCGGATCGGGCACCGGTCCAGGCTAGTCCGGACGGCGATCCTCACGAGGTCGTCGATCTTTCGGTACGCCGAAAAATCCTGCTAGCGTTTTCGGCATGCCGAAAACCGCCGTCGACCCGACCCCCGCACGCGCACGCACCCGCGCGGCGTGGCTGCTGGGACCAGCGCTGGTCGCGGGCGTCGCGTACCTGGATCCCGGCAACGTCGCGAGCAACATGACCGCCGGCGCTCGCTACGGCTACCTGCTCGTCTGGGTCGTCGTCCTCGGCAACGTCATGGCCTGGCTGATCCAGTACCTCTCGGCCAAGCTCGGCATCGTCACCGGGCAGAGCCTGCCCGAGGTGCTCGGCACCCGCATCCGCAGCAACACCGCGCGCCGCGCCTACTGGCTGCAGGCCGAGCTCGTCGCCATGGCGACCGACGTCGCCGAGATCATCGGCGGCGCCGTCGCCCTCTGGCTGCTGTTCGGCGTCCCGCTCGTGTGGGGCGGCCTCATCACCGGCGCGGTCTCGATCGCCCTCCTGCTCATCCAGTCGCGTCGCGGCGCGCGCAGCTTCGAGTTCGTCATCATCGGCCTGATGGCGATCATCGCCCTCGGCTTCACGTACGGCGTCTTCGTCGGACCACCCGAGGCCACCGGCGTCGTGGAAGGATTGATCCCCCGCTTCGACGGCACGGACTCGGTGCTGCTGGCGGCATCCATCCTCGGCGCGACGATCATGCCGCACGCGATCTACGCGCACAGCTCGCTCGCCCGCGACCGGTTCCGGCCCACCGAGGACCGCACCAAGACGGATGCCGCGGCCGCCGACGCGTCCATCGACACCCGCCGGGTGCTGCGTGCCACGCGCTGGGACGTCACGATCGCCCTCGCGATCGCCGGCTCGGTGAACCTCTGCATCCTGCTGCTGGCGGCGGCGAACCTCTCCGGCGTGCCCGGCACCGACAGTCTCGAAGGCGCCTACGCGGCCCTGCGGAACGGCATCGGGCCGGTCGTCGCGACCCTGTTCGCCGTCGGCTTGCTCGCGAGCGGACTCGCCAGCAGCGCCGTCGGCGCGTACGCCGGCGCCGAGATCATGCACGGACTGCTGCGCGTGCGCATCCCCCTCCTCGCGCGCCGCCTCGTGACACTGGTGCCGGCGCTCGCGGTGCTGGCCCTCGGCGTCGACCCGACGTTCGCGCTGATCCTCAGCCAGGTCATCCTGAGCTTCGGCATCCCGTTCGCCCTCATCCCGCTCGTCGCGCTGACCGCGAAGCGCGACCTGCTCGGCAGCTACCGGAACCGCGTGTGGACGACGATCGCCGGCATCCTCGCCTCGATCTTCCTCGTGACGCTCAATGGTCTGCTGCTCTGGCTGACCCTCTCCGGCGGATAGCCTGAGGACCGTGCCCGCCTCCGCGTCCACGGTCGACGACTACCTGAAGACGATCTACCACCACACCGAGTGGCAGACCGATCCCGTGACCCCCTCCGTGCTCGCCGCCGAACTCGGACTCGCGCCGTCATCCGTCACGGAGATGATCAAGAAGCTCGCCGCGCAGGGCCTCGTGTCGCACCGTCCCTACGGCCCGATCTCGCTGACGGATGCCGGGACCTCCCGCGCGACCGCGGTGATCCGCCGGCACCGCCTCATCGAGACGTGGCTGGTGCGCGAGTTCGGCTACGCGTGGGACGAGGTGCACGACGAGGCCGAGGTGCTCGAGCACACGATCAGCGACCGCCTCCTCGCCGGCATCGACGCCCGCCTCGGCCACCCGCGCTTCGACCCGCACGGAGACGCCATCCCGGGTCCGGACGGCAGCGTCGAACGGGAGCCGTTCGTCCTCCTCGCCGAGGCGACGATCGGGCACACCGGGCGGGTGCTGCGCGTCTCAGACCGCGACCCCGCACTGCTGCGCTCGCTCGAGGAGCTCCGCATCGACGTCGGCCACACCGTGAAGATCACGGGCCGGGATGCCGTGCAGCTCGACGGCGGTGCGACGATCGAACTACCGCCCGCCGCTGCGCACGCGGTCTGGCTGACCGCCTGAGGTCAGTTCGCGCTCTTGCCGGGGCGCCGCAGCGCCGCTCGGACCCAGAACTCCAGGCGGGAGTGCTCGGCGTCGAGCGCGATCCGCAGCCAGCTCAGCCCCATCGACCGCTCGCCCATGTGCGCGCGTGACGCATCGGGTTCTGCCAGCAGCGCGGCATCCTCGTCATCGCGCACCCGTACGAGCAGTGACTCGCCGTGAAGACCGCGACGGCCATGGAGTCGTCGACCATGAGCGCGACGGCCCCGAACATCGCGATCTCGCGCACGGCGCGGTCCCCGATGATGGCGCGCGCCTCGTCGAGGACCTCGCGCACCTCGGGCCTCGCCCGCGCCGTGTCAGCCATGTGCCATCCCTACCGCCCCGAGCCCGGCAGAGCAAGCACGGCCGCACCGGCGACGCGGCTCAGCGCAGGCGCAACCGGCGGCCCTTCAGATACGGCCACTCGGTGCGCGTCGCGTGCTCGGCGTAGTGCCACATGCGGGCTCCGACGTCGGGATCGATCGCGATGCGCGGCGCGCGCTGGCGCACCGGCGCCCCGGTGTAGGTGCGCGCCGGACCCCAGTACTGGCCGCCGTCCGCATCCGGGTCGACGAGTGCCCGCACGGGAGCCCACGCGCCGCGCTCCTTCGACTGCGCGACGGCCGCTTGCAGCCCGCCGAGCAGGCGCTTACGGCGGGACGGCGCGCTGACGCCCGCGATCCTCCGGGTCCGTCCGCCGAGCGAGTAGCCGGGGTGCGCGACGAGGCTCTGGACGGGGACGGATGCCGCGCGCAGCCGACGGTCCGCTTCGAACCCGAGTGCGGCGGTCGCCACCTTGGACTGCACGTACGCCCGCCACGGCGTGTAGTCGTGGACGAGCTCCGGGTCGATGGGATCCCATGGGAAGAGCGTCGTCGCGACAGATCCGAGCCACACCATGCGACCGCGCGCGGCGGCGAGCGCGGGCAGCAGCGCCCCGGCGAGCGCGTAGTGCCCGAGGGCGTTCGTGGCGATGACGAGCTCGTGCCCGTCACGGGTCACCTCGCGCTCCTTCGGGGGATGGACGATGCCCGCGTTGAAGAGGGCACCATGCAGTCCGACTCGTCCGCGGACGGTCGCGGCCGCGGCACGGACCGAGCCGAGATTGCTCGTGTCGAGGGCGAGGGTCTCGAGGTCGGCATCCGGAACCTGGGCGAGGACCGCGGCCCGGGCACGGGACAGCCGAGAGGGGTTACGGGCCGTCATGACGACGTGAGCGCCGGCGGCGGCGAGCTGCAGGCAGCAGAAGAATCCGACGCCCGTGTTCGACCCGGTGACGAGGTAGCGACGGCCG
This sequence comes from Microbacterium oleivorans, assembly GCF_023715745.1. Taxonomy (GTDB): domain Bacteria; phylum Actinomycetota; class Actinomycetes; order Actinomycetales; family Microbacteriaceae; genus Microbacterium; species Microbacterium oleivorans_D. The sequence continues at coordinate 20,762 of NZ_JAMBOV010000007.1, forward strand.
CTCAGATCGGGCAGATCGTCCGGGTCCCAGTCATCGCGCGCCACATCCTCGACCCTACGCGCGGGCGTCTGTGAGCGACATCCTCTTGCGCGAGCCCCCACGGGACCTGTCGTGCAAGAGTGGACGCATGAACGACCTCGAGCAGAACCTGCTGTACAGCGTCGTCGGGCTGACGATGCTGACCTCGCTCGTGATCATCATCGTCCGCGCCTTCCGGCGGCGCGGCGACGACCGGCGCGACCGCAAGCCGTGGGACGACCTCGAGCCCAAGTGAGCCGCCCGCTCGGGTGACTACTGCGGCGCCAGTCCCAGATCGTCGAGGTCGATCGCGGCGAGCCAGGTGAGACCCTCGGCCTCGACCGCGGCCTGAGCGCCGGTCTTGCGGTCGACGATGACGGCGACGGCGACCGGCTCCGCACCCTCGCGGCGCAGCGCCTCGACGGCCTTCAGCGCCGACTGTCCGGTGGTCGAGGTGTCCTCGACGACGATCACGCGCTTGCCCGCGACATCCGCTCCCTCGACCTGGCGGCCGCGGCCGTGGTCCTTGGGCTCCTTGCGGACGACGAACGCGTCGAGCGGGGCGTCGGTGCGCGCCGACTCATGCATGACGGCGTTGGCGATCGGGTCGGCGCCGAGGGTGAGTCCGCCGACGGCGACGATGCCGTCGACGTCGCGGATGAGGTCGAGCATGATGCGTCCGATCGCGGGGGCCGCACGGTGGTCGAGCGTCAGCTTGCGCATGTCGACGTAGTACGACGCCTTCTTGCCGCTCGACAGGGTGAAGTCGCCGTGGAAGACGGCCTCCTCCTGGATGAGCGAGATGAGGCGCTGGCGGTCGGCTTCGAGTTCGGGCGTGGAGGCGACGGTCACGGCACCGAGTCTACGACCGGCGGCGTCCGACGCCCGATCTAGGCTGGGAACCATGCGGCTTGCCACCTGGAACGTCAACTCGATCCGCGCGCGCGTCGTGCGCACCGTCGACTTCGCCGTACGCGAGAACATCGACGTGCTCGCGATGCAGGAGATCAAGTGCAAGCCCGAGCAGTTCCCCTATGAGGCGTTCGAAGAGGCCGGGTACCACGTCGAGGCGCACGGTCTGAACCAGTGGAACGGCGTCGCGATCGCGAGCCGAGAGCCCCTCACCGAGGTCGAGTACGCCTTCCCCGACATGCCCGGGTTCCTGAAGGGACACGAGGGCCCGGATGCCCCGCAGGAGGCGCGGGCACTGGGCGCGACGATCGACGGGGTCAAGGTCTGGAGCCTCTACGTCCCCAACGGCCGCGGCCTCGACGACCCCCACTTCCAGTACAAGCTGCACTGGCTCGAGGCGCTCCGCGCCTACGCCCAGTCTTCGCTCGCCGCGCAGCCCGACCTGCCGCTGGCGCTCGTGGGCGACTTCAACATCGCTCCGACGGATGCCGACAACGGCGACCCGACGGTGGTCGAGGGAGTGACGACACACGTCTCCCCCGAGGAGCGCGCCGCGTTCCAGTCCCTGCTCGACGCGGGTCTGACCGACACGGTCCGTCCGCTCGTCCCGACGGGCTACACCTACTGGGACTACAAGCAGCTGCGCTTCCCGCGCAACGAGGGGCTGCGCATCGACTTCATCCTGGGCTCGGCGGCCTTCGCCGACGGAGTGGTCGGGGCCTCCATCCACCGCGACGAGCGCAAGGGCGAGATCCCGAGCGACCACGTCCCCGTCGTCGTCGACCTCGAGCTCGGGGGCGAGGACGAGGACGACGACCGTCCGATGATCTTCTGACGACGCGGCGAACGGTCGTCGGTCTCCCCCGCACGACGGATGCCGCGCCGCATCCGCCCCTCTAGCGTGGGGAGCATGCCCGATTCGACGCTCCGCCGCGCCGTCACCGCGACCGAACGGCGTCACGACGCCTGGCTCGCCGCCGGGATGCTGGTCGCCGGCCTGATCAGCACCGCGCTCGGCACGGTCTCGAACATCTACGGGGGCAACCCGCCGGCTCTGCACTGGGCGCTGCTCTACGCCGTCGCGATCACCGCGCCCCTCGCGCTCCGGCGCCGGTTTCCGAACACGGTGCTCATCGGCGTCTCGGTGGCCTTCTTCGTCGGGATGTCGGCGGGCATCCCCGAGGTGTACGTCGGCAACGTCGCGCTCTTCATCGCGATGTACACGGTCGGGGCCTGGGTCGCCGACCGCCGGCGCGCAGCGCTCGTGCGGATCCTGCTCATCGTCGCGATGTTCGTGTGGTTGCTGGTCACGATGTTCCAGTCGGCGGCATCCGATGACGGATTCTCGCAGGAGGGCCCCTTCTCGCCGTTCGCGGCGTTCGCGCTCATCCAGTTCCTCGTGAACGTCGCCTTCTTCGGGGGCGCCTACCTCTTCGGCGAGCGCGCCTACACCGGGGCGATGGAGCGCGCCGCCCTCGAGGAGCGCACCGCGGAACTCGAGGTCGAGCGCGAGCGCACGGCCGCACAGGCGGTCGCCCTCGACCGGGTGCGCATCGCGCGCGAGCTGCACGACGTCGTCGCCCACCACGTGTCGGCGATGGGGGTGCAGGCGGGCGCGGCGCGCACGGTGTTCGAGCAGAACCCGGATGCCGCTCGCACCGCCCTGACCGGTATCGAGTCCTCCGCCCGGGAGGCCCTGACCGAACTGCGGCAGCTGCTCGAGACGCTCCGCACGCCCGACACCGACGCCCCTGACGCCGACGCGCTCGGCGGGTCGACGCTGCGCCTCGATGCCCTGCCCGCCCTCGTCGCGCACGCGAACGAGAACGGCCTGCCGACGACGCTGTCGGTCGTGGGCGCGGCGACGCCGACGTCGGATCTCGTGCAGGTGAACCTGTACCGCATCGCGCAGGAGGCGCTGACCAACGCTCGGCGCCACGGCGGCCCCGGCGCGACCGCGGACGTGCGCCTGCGCTACGCCGACGACGCGGTCGAGCTCGAGGTCTCGAACACGGGCCGCGCACCGATCTCGGGACGGGCCGGCCTCGGGCTCGTCGGCATGCGCGAACGGGCCGCATCCTCCGGAGGAACGCTCGAGGCACGCGCGCGCGACCGCGGCGGCTTCCTCGTGCGCGCACGCGTGCCGCTGACGCAGGCGGTGCCCGCATGATCCGCGTGCTGCTGGTCGACGATCACGCCGTGATGCGGGCGGGGTTCCGCATGATCCTCGAGGCCGCGGGCGACATCGAGGTCGTGGGTGAGGCGGGCGACGGCGATGCCGCGGTGGTCGCAGCCCGCGAGTTGCGCCCGGATGTGATCTGCATGGACGTGCAGATGCCCGGGATGGACGGACTCGAGGCGACGCGGCAGATCGTGGCGGATGCGGGGACCCCGGCATCCGTCGTCATCGTGACGACCTTCGACCGCGACGACTATCTCTTCCAGGCGCTGTCCGCGGGCGCGAGCGGGTTCCTGCTCAAGAACGCCGGGCCCGAGGAGCTCACGAACGCCGTGCGGGTCGCCCACTCCGGCGACGCGCTGCTCGCGCCGTCCGTCACCCGCCGCGTGATCGAGCGGTTCGCGCAGACGGAGAGGGAGCCGCTCCCCCGTGAGACGGATGCCGCGCCCGCCCTGCCGGTCGAGCTCACCGAGCGCGAGGCCGAAGTGCTGCGTCTGCTCGCGCGGGCGATGAGCAACGGCGAGATCGCGCAGCACCTCTTCATCGGCGAGGCGACGGTCAAGACCCACGTGTCGAACGTGCTCCAGAAGCTCGGCGCCCGCGATCGCGTGGCCGCCGTGGTCTGGGCCTATCGGCACGGCCTGGCCTGACGCGCAGACGCGAAACGGCCCCGCCCGAGTCGGGGCGGGGCCGTTCCCGTCGAAGCGCGGGTCAGACGCCCGCGGGCACCTTCGCGTAGCGGTCGATGAGGTCGCCGAAGGCCTCCAGGTAGCCGGTGAGGAAGCCCGCGGTCTCGTCGCTCGTGACCTCGCCGTCCTCGCCGAACAGGCCGGGCGTGCTCTGCACGTAGCCTTCGGGCTGTCCGAGCGTCGGGGCGTTGAAGTGGCTGAGGATGGCCTTCAGGTGCTGCTGGGCGGCGGCGGTGCCGATACCGCTGCCCGACGTGCCGATCACGGCGGTGGGCTTGAGGTTGAAGGCGTTGTGACCATAGGGACGAGCGGCCCAGTCCAGCGCGTTCTTCAGCACGCCGGGGATCGAGCGGCTGTACTCGGGGGTCACGATGATGACGCCATCGACGTCCGCGATCGCCTGCTTGAAGTCGACGGCCGCCTGCGGGAAGTCCGCGTCGTGGTCGACCGAGTAGAACGGCAGGTCCTTGATCGGGATCTCGACCAACGTGGTGCCTTCGGGAGCGAGACGCTCGAGCGCCTTGGCGAGGCGGCGGTTGATCGACGTCGACGAGATGCTGCCGACGATGTAGCCGATGGTGCGGTTCGTCATGGGTCCTCCAGAAAAAGTCGAAACGGATGCCGTTCGGCACCGTGTGAGTCAACGAGCCGTCCGGGGTTCCTATTCCTGTGAATGCAATCTGACGTCACGGTCCCCCTTGCGGTGGGCCTGCGGGATCACCCGCCCGGGGGAGGTCTGCGGCATCCGATCTTCCTAACGTGGGACACGTGCCACCGCCGGTGGCGCATGGATCACAGGAGGAACGGATGCTGCAGCTACGCGGGATCACCAAGAGCTACGGCTCGCGGCGGGTGCTCGACGACGTCGCGTTCGACGTCGCGCCCGGCCGCCTGACCGGGTTCGTCGGCGGGAACGGTGCCGGCAAGACCACCACGATGCGCATCATGCTCGGCGTGCTCGGTCGCGACAGCGGCGAGGTCACGCTGAACGGCGCGCCCGTCACGACCGCCGACCGCCGTCGCTTCGGCTACATGCCCGAGGAGCGAGGCCTGTATCCGAAGATGAAGGTGCTCGAGCACATCGTCTACCTCGCGCGGCTGCACGGGTTCTCGAAGGCGGATGCCACGACCCGCGCGACGGCTCTGCTCGAGGAACTCGGGCTCGGTGAACGCCTCGAGGACAACGTCGAGACGCTGTCGCTCGGCAATCAGCAGCGCGCGCAGATCGCGGCGGCCCTCGTGCACGACCCGGAGGTGCTGATCCTCGACGAACCGTTCTCCGGACTCGACCCGCTCGCGGTCGACGTCGTCGCCGACGTCCTGCAGGTCCGCGCGGCCCGCGGTGTGTCGGTGCTCTTCTCGTCGCATCAGCTCGACGTCGTCGAGCGGCTGTGCGACGACCTCGTCATCATCGCCGGGGGCACGATCCGCGCCGCCGGCACCCGCGAGGGTCTGCGCGCCGAGCACGCCTCGCGGCGCTTCGAGCTCGTCTCCGCGACCGACGCGGGCTGGCTCCGCGACGAGCCCGGCATCGAAGTCGTCGACTTCGACGGCGGGTACGCGGTGTTCGAAGCCGACTCGGACGAGACCGTGCAGCGGGTTCTGCAGCGCGCGGTCGCGGCCGGCGCCGTCACGAGCTTCGCCCCCCGTCGCCCCACCCTCGCCCAGATCTTCACGGAGGTCATCCAGTGAACACGTCACCGTCCTTCGGCCAGAGCGTCTGGCTCGTCACCGAGCGCGAGATCGGCTCGAAGCTGCGCTCGAAGTCGTTCATCATCTCCACCGTCGTCATGTTCGTCATCGTGCTCGCCGCCGTCCTGTGGGCGGGCTTCACTGCGCAGAGCGACAACCGCACCCCGATCGCGGTGACCGCCGACACCGCGTCCGTCATCGCCGATCCCGACGCCTTCGATGTGACGGATGCCGCGACCGCCGACGAGGCGCGCGACCTCGTCCGCGACGGCACGGTCGACGCGGCCGTCGTCCCCGGTGGCGCCGAGCCGCTCGGGTACACGGTCGTCTTCGACGAGCAGGTGTCGAACAGCCTGCTGCAGCAGCTCAGCATCGCGCCCGAGGTCGAGATCCTGGAGCCGGCGGGCACCGACGGCTTCCTTCGCTACATCATCGCCATCGCCTTCGGCGGTGTGTTCTTCGCCGCGGCCCTCACCTTCGGGACGACGATCGCCACGAGCGTCGTCGAGGAGAAGCAGACCCGCGTGGTCGAGCTGCTGATCTCGGCGATCCCGACCCGCGCTCTCCTGGCGGGGAAGGTGCTCGGCAACACCGTGCTCGCGATGGGGCAGATCGTCGGGATCGCCGCGGTCGCGATCATCGGACTCACGGTGACGGGTCAGGACTTCCTGATCGCGGGGCTCGGCGGCCCGATCGCGTGGTTCGCGGTGTTCTTCCTGTTCGGCTTCGTGCTGCTGGCCGCACTGTTCGCGGCGGCAGGGGCGATGGTCTCGCGGCAGGAGGACATCGGCCCCTCGATCACACCGCTGACCTACATCGTGATGGCGCCGTACTTCCTCGTGATCTTCTTCAACGACAACCCCGTCGTGCTGACGATCATGTCGTATGTGCCGTTCTCGGCCCCGGTCGGGATGCCGGTGCGCATCTTCGTCGGCGAGGCGCAGTGGTGGGAGCCGCTGCTGGCGCTCGTGGTGATGCTCGCCGCGTGCGTCGGGGCGATCCTGGTGGGCGCGAAGATCTACGAGAACTCGCTCCTGCGCATGGGGGCGCGCGTCAAGCTGCGCGAGGCCCTGTCGCGCTGAGCCGCGGCATCCGCTGAACCGCTCCGTCCGCTATACGCGGCGGGGCGGTTCAGTTCCTTCCGGAGTTCCCCTTGCCCGGCTTGTCGGGCTTGCCCGGCTTCTCGGGCTTGTCCTGCTTACCGGGTCCCTTGTCATCCGCGGGCGTGTCGTCCGCGGGCGTGTCGTCCGTGACCGGGTCGTCGACGGTCGTGACCGTAGGGGTGGGGGTCGGTGCCGGCTCGGTCGGACTCACCTGAACGGTGCTCGCCGGCGTCGGTTCGGTCTGTGCGGGATCGGTCGTGCCCGACTGCTGCCCGCCGACGAGCGACGCGGCCCAGATGCTGGCACCGGCGATGAGCGCGACCGCGGCGACCGCCAGCCCGATGACGAACGGACGCCGCAACCGTCGAGGACGCTCTTCCTGGGCGGATGCCGGCGCCGCCGAGGCGAAGGCGACCGTCGCCGCGGTCGGATAGCGGCGCGTCGGGGCGTCACCGTCCGCGCGGGCGGCCGCGGGCTCGAGCAGTGTCGGGGCGTCGTCCTCCACCGGTGTGTCGGCTCGCGTCACCTCCGGGTCGCCGGCGGCGATGATCGGGATGCCCGCGGCCACCGCCGCACGCACCGGCGGGAGCGGCGGGGCGCCGTCGACCGGGGCGGTGCGCAGTCGCTCGGCCGCCTCGACGACCTCCAGCGCGGTCGGCCGTTCCTGCGGCGTCGTGGCGGTCATCCGCGACAGGAGGGACGTCCATCCCGGGCCGAGCGCGTCGGGGATGGCGGGCGGCGTCGTCAGGCGCGCGAGCGCCGCGCCCACCCCGTCGGTATGCGGGTAGGCGCGCTCGCCGGTCAGCGCTTCGAGCAGCACGAGTCCGAGTGCGTAGATGTCGGCCGGAGGCGCCGGGTCGCCGCCCTGGACCTGCTCGGGCGCGAGGTACGCGGCCGTGCCGATGATCGTGCCGGGCGTCGTCAGCCGAGCGCTGTCGAGGAGCAGCGCGATGCCGAAGTCGGCGAGCTTGGCCCGCGACCGCCCGCCGGGCAGGTGCGGCGGGGCGAGCAGCACGTTCGAGGGCTTCATGTCGCGGTGCACGACGCCCGAGGCGTGGACGATGTGAAGAGCCTCGGCCAGTTCCGCAGCGAGCGCGGCGACCTCGGCCGGGGGCATCGGCCCCTCGGCGATGCGGGCGCTCAGCGTCGGCCCGTCGACGAACTCCATCACGAGGTACTCGGGCGAGCCGGTCAGGTGGGCGTCGAAGAGCGTGACGAGGGAGGGGTGGTTCAGCGAGGCGAGCAGCGTCACTTCGCTCCGCGCCCGCTCGGGCATGCCCGCGGCTCCTTCGACGCCGGGTCGCAGCACCTTGACGGCGACGGTGCGTCCGAGTGCGGTGTCATCGGCGCGGAAGACGCGCGCCATGCCGCCCTGACCGACCTGCGCGGTCAGTCGGTATCGCTCCGCCAGCGTGTCGCCGACGAGCGGCTCGGGTGCGTCCGTCATCGTCTCCTCCTCCGCCCGGGTCGGCGGCGTCGTCCACGACGTTACCCCGGGCACCCACTCGGTGCAGGGCACTTGACGAGGTGACTAGGTCCGGTGCGCGGCTCGTCCGACGTGCCCGGCGAGCGCGTCGGCGGCACCGACGAGGGCGAGATGCGAGAGCGCCTGAGGGGTGTTGCCGATGTGACGCCCGGTGGCGGGGTCGTACTCCTCCGAGAGCAGGCCGACGTCGTTGGCGACAGCGCACAGCCGGTCCATGAGACGCGTTGCGTCGTCGAGGCGCCCGGTCGCCGCGTACTGCTCGACGAGCCAGAACGAGCACGCGAGGAAGGGGTGCTCGTCGCCCGGCAGCCCGTCGGTGCCGGCGTCGGTCCGGTAGCGCATGACGAAGCCGTCGCGGAGCAGGTCGCGCTCGATCCGGGCGACGGTCGCGAGCATGCGCGGGTCGTCGGCCGCGCAGAACCCGACGAGCGGCAGGAGCAGCAGGGAGGCGTCGACCTCGTCGGTGGTGTCGTGCTGCGTGAAGTGGCCGCCCGCGGCATCCACTCCGGTGCTGTCGATCTCGGCGCGGACGCGGTCGCGCAGCCGTGCCCAGGTGTCCGCGTCGCCGTCGAGGCCCTGCTCGCGGACCGCCCGGACGCCGCGATCGAGCGCAGCCCACACCATGGCCCGCGAATGGGTGAAGTGGTGCAGGTCGCCGCGCATCTCCCAGATGCCGTGATCGGGACGGTCGACCCACTCCACCACCTGCGCGAGCAGCGCCCGCTGCAGCGACCAGGACGACGGCGTCTCGGCGACGCCCGCCAGGCGCGCCGCCTCGAGAGCGACGAGCACCTCGCCGATCACGTCGCCCTGATACTGGTCCACCGCGCCGTTGCCGATGCGGACGGGGGCGGAGCCGTCGTACCCGGGCAGGCTCATCAGCTCGCGTTCGGGCAGGTCGCGCTCGCCACCGAGGCCGTACATGATCTGCACGTCGGCGGGGTCCCCGGCGACCGCGCGCAGCAGCCATCCGCGCCAGCGTTCGGCCGCGCGGGTGTACCCGTGGGCCAGATAGGCCTCGAGTGTGAGTGCGGCGTCGCGAAGCCACACGAAGCGGTAGTCCCAGTTGCGCGACCCGCCGGGGTCCTCGGGGAGCGAGGTCGTCGCGGCCGCGACGATCCCGCCGGTGTCGGGATGCGTGAGGGCGCGCAGCACGAGCATCGAGCGCATCACGTGCTCCGCCCACCGGCCGTGCCCCTCGACCCCAGACGCCCAGTCGGTCCACCAGCCGCGCGTGCGTGCCAGCACGGCATCGACGTCCCGTGCGACCGGATGGGGGTGGTACGACCGGTCCCACGCGAGCACCGAGTCGACCGTCGCACCCGCCGCGACCGTGAACACTCCCCGGTGCGTCGTCCCGTCGGGGCGCAGTCGCGGCCCGCGGACGACGACGGCGTCGGGGCCGGCGATCGCAAGGAGCACCGACGCGGCGTCGTCGTCACCGATCTGACGCACCCACGGCAGGGCCCGCGCGTAGTCGAAGCGCAGGCGCAGCTCACTCTCGAAGCCGACCGAGCCCTCGACCCCGACGACCCGGCGCACCACGGCGTCCTCGTCCATGGGCATGAACTCGATCATCTCGGCGACGCCGGTCGACGTCTTCCACGTGGTGACGAGCACGAACGTGTCGCCGTCGTACCGCCGCGTCGCGGTCGCGTCGGGGTCCGTGGGTCGAACGCTCCACCGGCCGTGATCCTCGTCACCGAGCAGCGCACCGAAGATCGATGCCGCGTCGTACCGAGGCAGGCAGAGCCAGTCGATGCTCCCGGCATCCGACACCAGCGCCGCCGTCCGACAGTTGCTGAGCAGGGCATAGGACTCGATCGGGGCAGGCATCGTCGTCATTGTGGCCCCGCCGTCGGGCTGGGGCAAGAGATAGCTCCCGCCTCGGATCGGCATACATCCTCGGGCTAGGGTGACGCGCATGACGGCGGACACGACCCTGCTCATCCTCGGCGCCTCGGGCGACCTGACCTCGCGCCTGCTCCTGCCGGCGCTCGGGCAGCTGCTCGCGCGCGAGCCCGACCGCAGCGTCCGCCTCGCGGGTGCGGGCGTCGAGGAGTGGACCGACGACGCGTGGCGCGAGACCGTCCGGAAGGCGTTCGCGACGACCGATTCCGAGTCCGCGTTCGACCGCCTCTCCGACACGACCTACACGCAGGCGGACATCACCGACACCGCGCAGCTGCAGGAGCTGCTGGATGCGGCCGAGGGTCGCCCCGCACTGTATTTCGCCGTCCCTCCCGCCGTCGCCGCGAAGGCGTGCGAGGCACTGCGGTCGGTCACGATCCCCGAGGGCACGATCCTCGCGCTCGAGAAGCCGTTCGGGTCGGATGCCGCGAGCGCCGAACGACTCAACGCGACCCTCGCCGACCTCGTCCCCGAGGGACAGGTGTTCCGCGTCGACCACTTCCTCGGCCGGTCGACCGTCCTCAACCTGCTCGGCGTGCGTTTCGCGAACCGCCTCATCGAACCGGCGTGGTCGGCCGATCACATCGCCTCGATCCTCGTGCAGTTCGACGAGCCGCTGGGGCTCGAGGGCCGCGCCGGCTACTACGACAAAGCGGGGGCGCTCACCGACATGATCCAGAGCCACCTGCTCCAGGTGATGGCGTTCGTGACGATGGAGCCTCCGGCATCCCTCGACGAACGCGATCTCCGCGACGCGACCGGCGCCGCTCTGCGTGCGACGGCGGTGTGGGGAGACGACCCGGTCGCCTCATCGCGACGGGCGCGATACACCGCGGGCTCGGTCGACGGTCGCGAGTTCCCGTCCTACGTCGATGAGCCCGGAGTCGACCCGGCGCGCGAGACCGAGACGCTCGCCGAGATGACGGTCGAGGTGCGCAACGCGCGGTGGCAGGGAGTACCGATCACGTTGCGCTCGGGCAAGGCCCTGGGGCACGCCGAGGCGAAGGTCGAGGTGCGCTTCCATCCGGTGCGCCACCTCCCCCGCGGGTTCACCGGCGACCCCGGACCCACGGTGCTCTGCTTCTCGCTCGGCCCCGACTCGATCTCGCTCGAGCTCAACGTCAACGGCGAAGCGGACCCCCTCGAGCTCGAGCGCGCGACGCTCGAAGCCCACCTCGGCGCGGGAGCGCTGAAGGCGTATGCCGAGGTGCTCTCGGGCATCCTCGACGGCGACGCGATGCTCTCGGTGCGCGGCGACGCGGCCGTCGACTGCTGGCACATCGTGCAGCCCGTGATCGACGCGTGGCGGGACGGCCGCGTACCGCTCGACGACTACGCGGCCGGCACGGCCGGGCCGCCGGACTGGCCGACCTCCTGACGCGGGCGACGCCGACCCGTGCGGGCGGTGATGGAATAGAGGGATGCCGAGCCGCACCGCCACCACCGACGCCCCCATCCTCGACGTGCTCACCGAGCGCTGGAGCACGCGCATCTTCGACGCGTCCGCGCCGATCGACGAGGAGGCACTGCAGTCCGCCCTCGAGGCCGCGCGGTGGTCGCCGTCGGCGTCGAACACGCAGCCGTGGCGGTTCATCGTGGCGCGGCGAGGGTCGGCATCCCACACTGCCGTCGTCGACAGCCTCATGGGGTTCAACCGCTCCTGGGCAGCGGACGCCGCGGCGCTCGTCGTCTTCGTCGCGACCACCGAGCAGGACGGGAAGGCGCTGCGCTGGGCCGCCTACGACGTCGGTCAGGCCGCCGCGCACTTCACCGTGCAGGCGCACGCCGACGGCCTCGGGACGCACCAGATGGGCGGCTTCCACGCGGACCGCATCGCGGAGTCGTTCGGGCTCGGCGACGACCAGCGCGCGCTGACCGTCATGGCGGTCGGCCCGTTGGGCGACCCCGACGCGGCATCGGAAGAGCTGCGCGCCCGAGAGGACGCCCCCCGGGAGCGTCGCCCGATCGCTGAGTCGCTGCTCGTCGACGACTGATTCGGCGCGGCGGACGTCGATTCGGCCCGCATCCCCTCCGTTTGTTGGTTGAGTGATCCCGATGGACGACGACGAGGCCGCCGAGCTCGCCCGACTGCGCGAGCGCGCCTACGGGCGCACCCCCGACATCGCGGGCGACACTGCCGCGCTGGCGCGCCTGCGCGAGCTCGAGGAGCGTGCCCTACGGGGCGAGACGATGGAACCGGTCGTCGACGACCCTGCGCTCCCCGTCGAGGATGCGGCCGTCGAGGATTCCGAGGTGGCGACGGCGCTTCCGGTCGAGCCGCCTCGGCGAGCGCCGCGGTGGGTGCTCCTCGTCGGAGCCACGGTCGCGGCGGTGGTGCTCGTCGCGGCGACGGTCGCGATCACGCGGGCGGTTCCCGAGGAGAAGACGCGCTACCCCGGCGCCGAGCGGGTCACGACGCTCGCCGTCATCGACGGCGGAGGCGCGCAGGCGAACGCCTCGGCCGGGCGCCGGTACGCGGACTTCCGCGGCTACTCGGTGTTCGCCTTCACGGCGACGAGCCCCGACCGGCCGAACGCCGAGTGCATGAGCGTCGTGAGCCCGCAGGAGTCGGCGGACGAATCCCTGTCCACGTGCGGCGCCGCGCCGTTCCCGGTCACCGTGACCACGGTGGTCAGCGAGCAGAGTCCGGATGCCGCGCGCACCTCGTACCGCTCCGGCACCGTCCTCAACTTCACCCTCACGAACGCGGGGGTCGAGGTCTGGGTCGCAGAACGCTGAGCGCGGAGCACCCGCCCGCACGCCCGTGCACCGCTCAGACACGACCGGGATGGTCAACCCTCGGCCCCCCGTGTCCGTCCGGCGGTTACGGTGAGGCATGACCACCCGCATCCTGTCGATCGGCACCGCCGTGCCCGAGGCCCGTCTGCGACAGGACCAGGTGCGCGATCTGTTCGCCGCTCAGCCCGGCGCCGACCGGTTGACCCGCCGTCTCATCGGCGCCGCGTTCGACGCGTCGGCGATCGACACCCGCCACACCGTCCTGAGCGACCTGGCAGCCGCCGCGGCCGCGGCCTCCGCACCCGAGGGCGATGAGCGGATGCCGACGGTCACCGATGCGGGCGCGCTGCTGGCTCCGTCGACCGGCGCGCGCAACGACGCCTACATCCGGCTCGCTCCGCCCCTGTTCGCCGAGGCCGCGCGCAAGGCGCTCGCTGCGGCATCCGTCGACGCCGCCGAGGTGACGCACGTCATCACCGTCTCGTGCACGGGCATGTTCGCGCCCGGACCGGACTACCGGCTCGTGCGCGACCTCGACCTCCCCACGACGGTCGCGCGCGCCCACCTCGGGTTCATGGGGTGCGCGGCAGCGGTACCGGCGCTGCGCACCGCGGCGCAGACGTGCGCGGCGGACCCCGCGGCCGTCGTGCTCGTCGTGTGCGCCGAGCTGTGCTCGTTGCACGTCCGGACACCCGCCGACCACGACGAGATCGTCGCCGCCTCCGTCTTCGCCGACGGCGCGGCCGCCGCCGTCGTGAGCGCCGATCCGTCGCGGGCGCGCGGCAGCTCGTTCGAGCTGGACGGCTTCGCGACCGTGCTGACCGACGACGGCGAGAACGACATGGCCTGGACGATCGGCGACACCGGGTTCGAGATGATCCTGTCGGCGGAGGTGCCGCGCATCATCGGGCGTGAGATCCGCGCGGCGGTCGAGTCGTTCCTGGGGGACGAGAGCGTCGACACCTGGGCGGTGCACCCCGGTGGGCGGAGCGTGCTCGACCGGGTCGAAGCAGGGCTCGGGCTGTCGGCCGACGCGCTGACCGTCTCGCGCGACGTGCTGCGCGACTACGGGAACATGTCGAGCGCGACGATCCTCTTCATCCTCGGCTCCCTCCTCGCGTCGGGTCTCGACGACGGCGACCGCGTGGCGACACTGGCCTTCGGGCCGGGGCTCACGCTGGAAGCGGCGCGGCTGACGTTCCGGCGGGGGCCGGCATGACCCTCGCCGTGCGCGACACCGCGTTGCTCGAGCTGATGGACGACCCCGACTGCGACCCCGTCCTGCTCGCCGAGACCCTGCGTCGGTTCGACCTCGTGAACCGCGCGATCGGCGGATGGGGCCGGGTGTGGCGACGCGGCATCCGTCCGCGACTGCAGCAACTGGGGCGTCCTGCCCGCGTGCTCGACGTCGGCAGCGGAGGCGGCGACGTCCTGGCCCGCCTGGCGGGGTGGGCGGAGCGGGACGGGCTCGACGTGCACTGGCTCGGGATCGACCCCGACCCGCGGGCGCTCGAGGTGGCGCGCCAGCGCGAGAGCGCGCGGGTGTCGTTCGCTGCGACGGATGCCGCGGGTCTCCGCGCGGCCGGAGAGCGGTTCGATCTCGTGCTGTCGAATCACGTCCTGCACCATCTGACCGACGACGAGCTCGTCGGGTTCGCGGCGGACACGCGCGCGCTCGCCACGGGAACGGTCCTGCACGCCGACATCGAGCGCAGCGCGATGGCGTATGCGTTGTACGGCATAGGCGTCACGGCGCTCGAGCGCGGCACGTTCTTGCGGACGGACGGTCTGCGCTCGATCCGACGCAGCTACCGAGCCGACGAGCTCGCGTCGGCACTGGGCGACCCCTGGCGCGTGGCGTCACCGGCGCCGTTCCGGCTGCTCGCCGTGGCGGACGGCGATGGCTGAGGTCCTCGTCGTCGGCGCGGGCCCGGTGGGCACGCTGCTCGCCGCCGAGCTGACGCGGTTCGGCGTCGAGGTCGACGTCGTCGAGCGACGCCCGACGGCGGGTGGCGGGTCCCGGGCGATCGGACTGCACGCCCCGGTGCTCGCCGCATTGGAGGCGGGCGGGGCGACGGATCGCATCCTGAGCGCAGCCGTGCGGGTGCGACGCGGCGAGGCCCGCAGCGACGGGCGCACGATCGGCGTGGTCGACTTCGGGCGACTGGACGCACGGCATCCGTACGTCGCGACCCTCCCGCAGGCGGAGACCGAGCGCGCGCTGCGGGGCGACGGTCCCGAGCCCGAGCGCGCGGTGACGGTCACAGGCGTGCGGCCGGAGCGGGGCGGGATGCGCGTCGAGACGGATCAGGGAGAGCGCCGCGCGCCGATCGTCGTCGTCGCCGGCGGGGTCGGCGCCAGGGATCTCGTGTATCGCCCGGCAGCGCTGCGGCGGACGGCATACGCGGATCGGTATCTGATGACGGATGCCGCCGTCCCACCGCGCGAGGACGCCGAGACCGCCCTCGTGCACCTCGCTCCCGGCGGAGTCCTCGAGTCGTTCCCGTTGCCGGGCGGACAGCGGCGTTTCGTCGCGTGGGACGCCGGTGGCAGTGTCGAGACGCGGACGGCCAGGCTGGTGCGCGCGATGCAGGAGCGCGGTGAGGCGGCGGCGGCCGACGCGGTGGGTGAGGCGACCGCGTTCGGGGTCCGGCGCGTGCTGGGACGCGCGATGCGCCGCGACCGACTCTTCGTGATCGGGGACGCCGCTCACGAGATCAGTCCGATCGGCGGTCAGGGCATGAACCTCGGGCTGCTGGATGCCGCGACCCTCGCACCACTCCTGGCCGCGTGGATCCGGCTCGGATCGGCGCCCGACGCCGACCTCGCCGAGTGGGAGGGCGACCGGCTGAGGTCGGCGCGGATCGCCGGCCGGCTGGCGGCAGTGAACATGGCGCTCGGCCGTCCGGTGTCCGGTGCGGCGCACGCCGCACGGTCGCATCTGCTCGGGTCGGTGCTCGCCGCGACCGGCGCGCTCGTGCCGCACGCCTACGCGATGGGACTCGACCGCGCGGGACGGTGAGGCGCCCGCGCGCGGGTCAGGACAGCGCGGATGCCGCGACGAGCTGCACCGCGAGGACGAGCGCAGCGGCCATCACGAGCCGGAATCCCACGCGGTCCGGCCCGCGCCGCCGCATCCGGACCACGACCGCGGCGGCGATGAGCGCGACGCCGACGGCGAACGGGATCATCGCGGCGACCGGCGCGCCGTCGGCGAGGCTGCCGAAGAGGACCGCGATCGCCGCAGCCACGGTGGCGACGACCGCGAGGAGGACGGATGCCGCGGCCCCGATCCGGTGCGGCAGGCCGCGGACGCCCGTGCGGTGGTCGTCGTCGAGGTCGGGCAAGACGTTGGTGAGGTGGACGGCGGCACCGAGGACGGCGCCCGCGAGGGTGGCCCAGACCGCGGCCGGCTGCGGATCGGCGGCCGAGAGGGTGGCGAGAGAGGGGAAGATGCCGAAGCTGACGAGGAACGGGAGGAGAGAGGCGGGCGTCGCCTTCAGCCCGGCGTTGTAGCTCCACGCCGAGACGAGCGCGACGACGTGCGCCAGCAGCATCCCCCATCCGAGGACGGCGGACAGGATGACGGCGACGGCCAGCGACACGAACGCCGCGATCCAGGCGGTGCGGACGCGGGTGTCGCCGCGGACGAGGGGCTTGTCCGACCGGCCGACCTTCGCGTCGCGGAACAGGTCGATCGCGTCGTTGGACAGCCCGACCGAGATCTGACCGGCGAACACCGCGACGACGAGGATCACGAGGCGCCACGGCTCGAGTCCCGCCGCGAGGCCGAGCGCGAGAGAGAGGACCGTGACCACGATCGAGGGACCGGGGTGGGTGGCACCCCACAGGGCCCGGGCGGTTCGCATGCTCGATCCTTTCACGCCGCGGGTCGGCCGGATGCCGCCTGGCTGACCGCCCGCGCCCGCCTCAGTGCTCGAGGATCCGCTGGAACAGCAGGTGATCCTGCCAGCGTCCGGCGATCTTCAGGTACCGCGGGGCGACGCCGATCTCGGTGAACCCGCACCGGCGCAGCACCGCCTGCGACGGCGCGTTGTGCAGCAGCGTGCCGGCCTGCACCCGATGCAGACCCCACTCGCCTGCGGCGGCGCGCACCACCGCATCCACCGCCGCCGTCATGACGCCGCGGCCGGCGAACTCCGCGTCGATCCAGTACCCGAGGTTGGCGCTCTGCGCGGCGCCCCGCACGATGCCGGACAGGTTCACCCGCCCGACGACGCGCTCCCCCGCCACGAGCAGGAACGGCGCCGCGACCCCGGCGGTCCGTTCCCGCAGCACCGCCTCGAGCTCGGCTCGCTGCCCCGCTTCGGTGAAGAACGACTCGGCCCGCACCGGCTCCCAGGGCGCGAGGCGCTCGCGGTTGCGGCGGTACGCCTCTGCGAGGGCGGCGGCATCCGCCACCGCCGGCTCACGCAGCAGCACCCCCGCACCGAGCGAGGTCATCCGTCGAGCAGCTCCGCGTCGATCACGTCGTCGTCGGTCGGGTCCGCCGGCGACGGCCCGCTGCTCGTCAGCACGAGCTGTGACCCGTCGACCGCCACATCCACGCGCACGACGTCGCCATCGTGCACGCCACCGGACAGCAGCGCCATCGCCAGCCGGTCCTGGATCTCCGACTGGATGAGCCGCCGCAGCGGCCGCGCGCCGAACAGCGGGTCGTATCCCCGCTCCGCGAGCCAGGCCCGCGCGTCCGGCGTCACCGCGAGCGTCAGGCGACGCTCTCGCAGACGACGCTGCAGCGCATCCACCGCGAGCTCGACGATCTGCGCGAGATCGGACTCGGTCAGCGGCGAGAACATGACGACGTCGTCGAGACGGTTCAGGAACTCCGGGCGGAACACCTGCCGCACCATCGTCATGACCTGCTCGCGCTTGGTCTCGTCGGTCAGCGTCGGGTCGATCAGCACGGGCGAGCCGATGTTGCTCGTCAGCACGAGGATCGTGTTCGTGAAGTCCACCGTGCGGCCCTGACCGTCGGTCAGCCGACCGTCGTCGAGCACCTGCAGCAGCACATCGAACACCTCGGGGTGGGCCTTCTCGACCTCGTCGAGCAGCACGACGGAGTACGGCCGGCGCCGCACCGCCTCGGTCAGCTGACCGCCCTGCTCATACCCGACGTACCCCGGAGGGGCACCGACCAGGCGCGCGACGGCGTGCTTCTCGCCGTACTCGCTCATGTCGATGCGCACCATCGCGCGCTCGTCGTCGAACAGGAACTCCGCCAGGGCCTTCGCGAGCTCGGTCTTGCCGACACCCGTCGGCCCCAGGAACAGGAACGACCCCGTCGGCCGGTTCGGGTCGCTGATGCCCGCGCGGGAGCGGCGCACCGCATCCGACACCGTCTTCACGGCCGGCTTCTGCCCGATGAGGCGCTTGCCGAGCTCCGACTCCAGGTGCACGAGCCGAGCGCTCTCGCTCTGCAGCAGCTTTCCGACCGGAATGCCGGTCCACGCCGCGATGACCTCCGCGATGTCCTCCTCGGTCACCCGGTCGCCCACCATCCGCTCGGCGCCGTCGCCGACGGCACCCTCGGCCTTCTCGGCCTCGGCCAGCTTGCGCTCGAGCGCCGGGATCTCGGCGTAGAGCAGCCGTGACGCCCTTTCGAGATCGCCCTCGCGCTGTGCGCGCTCGGCCTCGACGCGGAGCGCGTCCAGCCGCGTCTTGTAGTCGCCGACAGCGTTCAGCGACGCGCGCTCGCGCTCCCACCGCGCCTGCAGGTCGTCGAGCTCCTGCTGCACCTTGACGAGCTGATCCCGCAGCGCCGCGAGACGCTCCTTCGAGGCGTCGTCCTTCTCCTTCTTCAGCGCGAGTTCCTCGAGCTTCAGCCGGTCGGCGTGCCGCCGCAGCTCGTCGATCTCGAGTGGCGCGGAGTCGATCTCCATCCGCAGCCGCGACGCCGCCTCGTCGATCAGGTCGATCGCCTTGTCGGGCAGCTGCCGCGCCGGGATGTACCGGTTCGACAGCGCGGCGGCAGCCACGAGCGCCCCATCCGAGATCGCGACCTTATGGTGCGCCTCATAGCGCTCCTTGAGACCGCGAAGGATCGCGATCGTGTCCTCGACGCTCGGCTCGCCGACGTACACCTGCTGGAAGCGCCGCTCCAGCGCAGCATCCTTCTCGATGAACTCGCGGTACTCGTCGAGGGTCGTCGCGCCGATCAAGCGCAGCTCGCCGCGCGCGAGCATGGGCTTGAGCATGTTGGATGCCGCGACCGACCCCTCGCCGCCGCCGGCGCCCATGAGGGTGTGCAGCTCGTCGATGAAGGTGATGACGCGGCCCTCGGATTCGGTGATCTCCTTCAGGACGCTCTTCAAGCGCTCCTCGAACTGGCCGCGGTACATCGCCCCGGCGACCAGAGCGGAGATGTCGAGCGCGATGAGCTCTTTGCCCTTGAGCGATTCGGCGACGTCGCCGGCGACGATCCGCTGCGCGAGGCCTTCGACGACGGCGGTCTTGCCGACGCCCGGCTCACCGATGAGGACGGGGTTGTTCTTCGTACGCCGCGTGAGCACCTGACTGACCCGGCGGATCTCGCCATCCCGACCAATGACGGGGTCGAGCTTGCCCTGCCGGGCGCGGTCGGTGAGGTTGATGCCGAACTGTTCGAGGGCGCTGCCCTGGTCACCCTGCCCGGGGGCCGGTTGTGCGTTCATCATCTGCTCCTGGAAGTCGCTTCAAACTTGAGCCTGTCTGACTCAAGTTTATCACGACGCCATCTCACCGGCGCCGACGAGTTCCGTCGCGCAGGCGAATCGGGCGCGATAGGCCGTCGGCGTCGTCCCCAGCACCCGCGCGAAGTTCTGGCGCAGCACGGCTGCGGATCCGAACCCGCATTCGTAGGCGATCGCATCGAGCCCGAGATCGGTCTGCTCCAGCAGCCGCTGTGCGTGCAGGATCCGCTGCCGCCCCAGCCATGCGCCCGGTGTCGTGCCGTAGTCGGCCTTGAAGCGGCGCGCGAAGGTCCGCGGCGACATGTGCGCCTTGGCCGCCAGCTGATCGACCGACAGATCGAGCCTCAGGTTCTGCAGCATCCAATCGGTCACCGGCGTGAGCGAGAGCGACGTCGACACCGGCAGGGGCGCTGCGATGAACTGCGCCTGCCCGCCGTCGCGCTGCGGGGGCACGACCATGCGGCGTGCGATGGTGTTCGCCGCCTCGGCGCCGAGCTCGATGCGCAGCAGGTGCAGGCACGCGTCGAGACCGGCAGCGGTCCCGGCGCTCGTGATGATGCGATCCGACTGGACGTAGAGCACGTTCGGGTCGACCTCGATGTCGGGGTACATGCGGGCCATCGTCTCGGCGTATCGCCAGTGCGTCGTCGCGCGGCGCCCCGAGAGCACGCCGGATGCCGCGACCGCGAACGCCCCGCTGCACACCGTCAGCACCCACGCGCCGCGGTCCACCGCACGCCGGATGACATCGAGCACCCGCTCGTCGACGCTCGCCCACGCCTCGCGCGGGATGGGGGTCACGACCACGACGTCCGCCTCATCGGCGAACGCGAGGTCCTGGTCGACGTTGATCGAGAACGCCAGGTTGCTCGGCACGGCGCCGGGTGCGGGGGTCACGATCCGGAAGTCGAAGTTCGGGATGCCGTCGTCGCTGCGGTCGAGCCCGAAGGCCTCGCAGGCGAGCCCGAACTCGAAAGGCGCGAAGCCCGGCTGAACGATGCAGGCGACGGTGCGGATCACGACGGACCTCCGGGACAGGCGTTGGCAGGATTCCTGCGACCGGTGTCTTCACGGCCACTCGTGGCAGGATACCGGCAATCATAGCGTTTCTGCCATGACCGCCGCACTCCTCCTCATCGCCCTCCTGTTCGTCATCGTGGCCGCCGTCATCGGCGCGATCCGCCTCGTCGCCGTCGACGGCTACCGTCGCCAGCCGACCTGCCCCCGGGCTCCCCGGCTCCCCTAGACTCGGGTCCTCGCGAGAGGATCCCCATGAGCGTCCCCATCCCGCCGTCGCAACCGCCCTATCCGCAGCAGCCCTACCGCACGGCACCGCCGGCGCCTGCTCGGGGCACCGCCGTCGCGGCCGTCATCGTCGGCGCTGTGCCGATCCTGCTCGGCGGGCTGTGGCCCGCGATCTCGATCTCGCTCTACACGTCGTCGAACTACACCCTCGCCGGTGTCGCCAACGCCGCCTTCGCGCTGTTCACCTGCCTGGTCGCGGCCGTCGCGCTCGTCCTCGGCATCCTCGCCGCGCGACGGAACGTCGGCAACCGCCTCCTGGGCGGGATCGCGATCGGCCTCGCCGCCGCGCAGATCGTCGGCACCGTGCTGAGCTTCGCCTCATCCACGATCGGCTCCGCCCTCTACTGACCCCGGGTCGGTTAGGCTCCGGCCATGGAGATCGGATTCGCCGTCGCTGTCGCGGCCGTCATCGCCACGAGCCTGTTCGTGGCGGCGCGTCGCGCACGACGCGACCGCGCTGTCGTCGACGCCGAGGGACCGGGCGCGGCCGCGCGGCGCGAAGCCGAGTCGCAGGCGCGCCTCGCGAAGGCGACCGCGGTCTACGTCGACGGTCGCCACAACGCCGGAGGCCCGATCTGATCAGCGCGTGACGAGGTCGCGCGCGGCCGCGAGCAGGGTGTGCGCCGACCGACCCCAGTCGAACGTGCGGATGTGGGCGGTCCCCGCCTCGATGAGCCGCTCGCGCACGCCGGGCTCGTCGAGCGATCGCACAGCCCTCGCCACCGCATCCGGATCGAGCGGATCGACGTACAGCGCACCGTCGCCCGCCACCTCGCGGAAGATCTCCATGTCCGTCACGACCGCGGGCACCCCGAGTTCCAGCGCCTCGGCGACCGGCAGACCGTAGCCCTCGTCGAGGCTCGTCGTGACGAGGGCGGCGTCATCGGCGAGGAGCGCCGCGTAGGCGGCATCCGTCACCCCGTCGTGGAACACGACCGACGCCCCGTCGGCGAGGGCGGTCAGCTCGGCCCGACGCTCGGGCGCGATGCGCGAGAGCAGGTGCAGCGTGTGCCCGGGCAGCTGACGCATCGCCGCCACGAGCGTCTCGACGTTCTTGTACGGCATGAACGACCCCATGTAGACGAGGTTCCGCACCGGACCCGCGCCCACGGTCGTCCCCTCGGGCAGGAGTTCGGCGAGCCGTTGCGGCGCGTTCGGGATCACCACGACCGGTCGCTTCGTCAGCCGCACCCGCGCGAACTGGCGTGCGCTCGTCTCACTCACCGTCGCGACGAGGTCTGCGGCGTTGAGGGTGAAACGCTGCGGCCAGTACGACAGGTGGAACAGCCGCCATCCGAGCCGGACGTACCAGGGCAATGCGCGCGGCGGTGTGCGGTGCCGGTAGTAGATCGTGTCGTGGAGCGTCAGGATCAGGCGGAACCGCCGTCCCGCGGACCCGATCGTCTGCATCGGCGAGAACAGCACGTCCGGTCGATGGCGGTTCAGCAGCAGCGCGGCGAACGGTTCCTTGGCCGACGTCGGCGAGTGGATCGTCAGCGTGACGGCACCCTCCGGCAGGAATGCGCGCTGGCGCTCGTCGTGGATGAGGTAGGTGACCTCGGTGCGGTGGGCGGATGCGGCATCCGACACCGCCTGCGCGAGCTCCGCGGAGTAGCGACTGATGCCGTCGTGGAAGTCGGTGCGGATGTAGCGCGCGTCGAAGAACAGCCGCATGTCAGGCGTCGAGCGGCTCACCGCGGTAGAGCTTCTCGAACGTGTCGAGGGTGCGCTCGATGTCGTGCATGTC
Source organism: Microbacterium oleivorans (assembly GCF_023715745.1). GTDB lineage: Bacteria > Actinomycetota > Actinomycetes > Actinomycetales > Microbacteriaceae > Microbacterium > Microbacterium oleivorans_D. Next base: position 43,235 of record NZ_JAMBOV010000007.1, read on the forward strand.
GACGCGGTCGAGCGACGCCCGCTGCATGCGCGAGTACTCGGCCTGATCGGCGGTCAGCACGGTGCGGATCTTCGCCGCGAGCTCCTCGACGTTCCCGGGCTCGAAGAGGTAGCCGTTCTCGCCGTCGTGCACGAGGTGCGGCAGGGCGACGGCGTTCGCCGCGACGACGGGAAGGCCGGAGGCCATCGCCTCCATCGTCGCGATCGACTGCAGCTCGGCGACGGAGGCGATGACGAAGACGTCGGCGCGGGTGTACGCCGCGCGCAGCTCGTCCTCCGACACCCGTCCGCGGAACGTGACCCTGTCCTCGAGGCCGAGGCGCTGCGTGACCTGTCCGAGGTTCTTGCGCTGGTCGCCGCCCCCGACGATCTCGAACTCGATGTCGAGGTCGGGCAGCTTCGCGATCGCCTCGAGAGTGACCTCGACGTGCTTCTCGGTCGTGAGGCGTCCGACGAACAGGACGCGGCGGCGCTTCTCACGCGGCGCGAGGTCCGGTGTGTAGTTGCTCTTGCGGATGCCGCAGCTGATCGGGATGACACCCTGGATGTCGATCGTGCTCTCGAGGAACTCCGCGGCCTTGCGCGTGGGGGTCGTGACCGCGCGCGACATCTTGAAGGTGCGCTCCGCGTCGGCCCACGCGATCTTGAGGAAGATGTCGTAGAGGAACTTCGGCAGCAGCGTGAAGTCGAGGATGTTGTCGGCCATGATGTGGTTCGTCGCCACGACCGGGATGCCGCGCTGGTTCGCGATGCGTGTCAGCGCACGACCGATGACGATGTGCGACTGGCTGTGCACGACGTCGACGTCCACCGTGTCGAGGATCTGCCGCGCGTAGTGCTTGCCGCGCCACGGCAGCACGAAGCGCAGCCAGTCGTGGGGCCGGTAGCGCCAGCCGGGCAGACGGTGGACGGTGAGCGACTGCCCCTCGATGTCCTCGGTGAACACGCCGTGGTTGCGGTGGCCGACGCTCGGCGTCACGACGTGCACGTCGTGACCGCGCTCCGCCAGCCCGGCCGCGAGGCGCTCGGTGAAGCGTGCGCCGCCGTTGACGTCGGGCGCGAACGTGTCGGCGGCGATCGCGATGGTGAGGGGTCCGCGCGCAGAAGCGGGATCGTCCGGGGGCGTCATGGTCACGGGGTACGGGCCAATCTGTGCGTCGATGGCGGGACTGTCTCTTCCCGCCGGTGGGGCGCAGGGATGCGGGGGCGCCGGGGCTCGATTCTAGCCCGGGACCGGGCAGTCACCCGCCGGGGTCCCGGCGCGCCTCGCCCCGGGTCAGCGCAGACCGAGGCGCACCGAGAGCGGGTGGTGGTCCGACCCGAGGGGCCCGATCCACTTGCCGTTCGCCGTCTTGCCCGCGTTCGCCCACCGGAACACGACCGACCGCGACGGCCGGACGAGCACCTTGTCGATGTGGTCGCCCCACGTGACGCTGACGAACGGGGTGAGCGACATGGACGGGTTCGCGGTGTTGTAGTGCTGCAGGCTGAGCACGCGCGCCTGGTCGTACGCGTCGTGCCATCCGCGCTGCTCGAGGATCGACATGGTCTTGTCGCCCGTGCGGGACTTGTGCGTGTTGAAGTCGCCCATGACGATGACCGGCGCCTTCGTCCAGTCGGTGAGCGACCGGTGGGTCTTGTTGAGCTTCGTGAGCGTCGCCGAGATCGCGTCCGCCAGCTTGCCGGCCTCGTACTCGCGCTGACGGACGAGGGATGCCGAGGTGCCGACCACGAGGTGCGTGTCCACGACGAGCAGGTAGGCACCCGAGCTGTGGCGGACGGCGGCCCACGACATCCCCTTGCCGGCGGGTGCGTAGGTCGACGCGAAGACCGCTGCGCCGGAGGTCGCGCCGCCGGACTTCGCCGCGACGGGGGTGAAGCGGCCGTTGCGGATGAGGATGTCGTTCTGCCCGTTGTAGGCGAAGCGGTAGCCCGACGGCGCGGCGGTGTACTTCGACGCCTCTTGGAGTCCGACGATGTCCGGGGCGAGCTCCGCGATCCTCTTGTCGATGACGGTCTTGCGCGACGAGAAGCCCGAGCAGACGTTGGAGCAGACGTTCCAGCTCACCGCGTGGTAGCTCGGCCACGTCGACGGCAGGCTCGCCTGCGCCGTGATCGTCTCGTGCGCGACGGGGGACGAGCGCGGACCCATCCCGGCCGACGAGACGCCGCGGACCTGGATGAAGTAGGCCACCCCTGGCTTCAGTCCGGTCACGGTCGCCTTCGAGGACGTGACCTTCTGGTTGATCGGCTGGGCGGGCCGGGTGACCAGGTCGTGACTGGTGTTCGCGTAGACGTAGTAGCTCGTGGCGCCCGGGATGTCCGCCCAGTCGACAGTCAGTGACGTCGTCGAGGCTCCGACGTAATTCACCAGCCCGGGCTTGACGGGCACGACGGCCGCGGCGGAGGCGGGGGAGACGGGGAGGGCGAGGGCGAGCGCGATCGCGACGACCACTGCGACGGCGCCGCGAGCGTGGGGGACGCGCAGCATAGGCGGATGATAGCAACCTACGCTGGTCGGCATGACGCGAATCTCTGCCCAGGCGGACCCGGCGCGATGGGTCCCGATCACCGGGTCCTTCGGGTTCCGTGGACGACGCGCCCGCAAGAAGGCGATCGGGATGCTGCTCGCCCAGGCCAACGCCGCCTTCGGGCGCGAGCAGCCCGGCAGCAGGGTCGCCGCGTGGGCGATGAGCCAGGCGATCCCCGCGCTGATGCGCCGAGCCGACGGACGACTGCTCGCCTGGGTGTGGAAGGAGGACCCGGAGCTCCTCGTCGCGATGGCCCAGGTCCAGGAGCTCACGCCGCAGCTGCGCACGATGCGCGCGAGCATGCCGATCGAGTACGACGACACCGTCACGTTCACGGGCTCGCCGCTCGGCGTGGGCGAGAAGCTCGAGATGCCGCTGCCGCCGAACCCCCGGCAGACGCCGTTCGCGTCCTACACCTGGGACACCGGCACGCACCTGGTCACGCTGACCGCGGTCGTCTCCGACCGCGAGCGGTTCGGCACCGTCATCCCCGCCGTCGACGCCTTGGCCCGCTCCCTGCGCCTGGTCGACGACCTGACGGTCGGCGAGGGCCCCGGCACCCTGCGCATCGACCCCGCCTGACCCCCGGCATCCGCCGGCGGTCGCCGACCCGACGTCAGTCGTCGGACGGGGACGGATGCGGGCGCCACAGCACGACGTCCGTCGCGCGGCGCACGCGGGTGCCCTGGCGGAGCGTGACGACCGAGCCGGTCGCGCCCGCGGCGAAGACCCGTGCGCCCCGGCGGGCGGCGACCTCGTCGCGCAGCCGCGCCTGCAGCCCCGTCACCTCGCGGCGCAGCATCCGCACCTCGTTCTCGAGCTCGATGATGCGTGAGATGGCGGGCAGGCTCACGCCGTCGGCCGACATCTGCGCCACCTCGCGCAGCTGCGCGACGTGCCGGAGGGAGTACCGGCGCGACCCGCCCCGGGTGCGCGCCGGTACCACGAGTCCCAGCCGGTCGTACTGGCGCAGCGTCTGCGGGTGCATGCCGGCGAGTTCCGCAGCCACCGCGATCGCGAGGATCGGCGCTTCTTCGTCGACCTGCTCGTTCGCCATGCCTCTCACCTCACTCGCGCGCCTTGGCCATCAGATCGGCGCGGGGATTCTCCTTGGGTTCCAGCTCGTGGAAGCGTTCCAACGCCTCGCGCGCCGGTCCGTCGAGGTGCGTGGGAACCGCGACCTGCACCTCGGCGAGGAGGTCGCCGGTGCCCTTCGTGGTCTGCACTCCGCGCCCCTTGACGCGCAGCACGCGCCCCGACGGGGTCCCGGGAGCGACGCGCAGCTTGACGACATCGCCACCGAGCGTGGGCACCTCGATCGTCGCGCCGAGGGCCGCCTCGGTGAACGTGACGGGGACGTGGATGCGGAGGTTCAGTCCTTCGCGCGTGAAGACCGGATGCGGGCGCACGCCGACCGTCAGCACGATGTCACCGGCCTCCCCGCCGTCCGGCGAGGGGCGGCCACGACCGCGGAGCTTGATCTTCTGGCCGTCCGAGACCCCCGCGGGGATCTTGACCTTGATCGGCTTGCCGTCCTCACCCTGCAGGGTGATCGTGTCGCCCTTCACGGCGGTCGTGAAGTCCAGCGTCGTGCGGGCGGTCACGTCCGAACCGCGCTGCGGGCCGCCGAAACCGCGGAACCCACCGCTGGACTGCCCGAAGCGGCCCGAGCCGAACCGGCCGCCGCCCTGCTGACCGAACATCGCGAACAGGTCGTCGAAGTCGGCCTGCTGACCGCCGCCGGTCGAGAACCGGCTGAAGACGTCCTCGAACCCGCCGCCGCTGGCGCCGGGCTGGAAGCGTGCTCCCGAGCCCATGGCGCGCAGCTGGTCGTACTCGGCGCGCTGCTCCTTGTCGCTGAGCACCGAGTACGCCTCGCTGATCTCCTTGAACTTCGCCTCGGCCGCGGCATCCCCCGCATTCGAGTCGGGGTGGTAGGTGCGCGCCAGCTTGCGGTACGTCTTCTTCAACTCGGCATCCGAGACGTCCTTCGACACACCGAGGACCTTGTAGAAGTCCTTGTCGAACCAGTCCTGACTGGCCATTGCCCCTCCCTTCCCTTACTCGGCCGGGACGGCGACGACGACCTTGGCAGGACGCAGCTCGAGGTCTCCCAGGCGGTAGCCGACCTCGACGACCTCGAGGATCGTCGCCTCGGTGGTGCCGGGGGTCGGCGCCTGGAAGATCGCCTCGTGCTGCTGGGGGTCGAAGGCCTCACCGGCTGCTCCGTAGCGCTCCACGCCCAGACGGGCGACGACGGTGCGGATCTTGTCGGCGATCGCGGCGAGCGGAGTCCCCTCCTGGAGGTCACCGTGCTTCTCGGCGCGGTCGAGGTCGTCGAGGACCGGCAGCATCCCCTTGGCGACCGAGCCCTTGGCGCGCGCGATCTCCACCTCGCGCTGCTCCTCGGTGCGGCGGCGGTAGTTGGCGTATTCGGCCTGGACGCGCTTGAGGTCGAGCACGAGGTCGTGCTCGTCGGCGGGAGCATCGGCGACCGCGGCCTCGTCGGACTGGGCGGCCCCGAGGATGTCGTCGACCGTCAACTGCTCGGGCTGCGTGTCGGGACCCTCGGCGGCGCCCTCCGGGGCCGCCTGGTCGGCAGCCCCGGAGTCCGCGACCTCGTCGCCGTCGTCCGGCTTGTCGAAGTCCTTGTCCGCCATGCTTACTTCTTCTCGTCCTCGTCGTCGACGACCTCAGCGTCCACGACGTCCTCATCGGATGCCGCCTGCTCGCCGGCCGGCGCGTCGGTCGGGGCCTGCGCGGCCTCGGCCTGGCTCGCGGCGTAGATCGCCTCGCCGATCTTGGTCTGCGACGAGTTGAGCTTGTCGTACGCGTTCTTGACCGCGTCGTCGTCGTCACCGGCGAGCGCCGTCTTGAGCGCATCGACGTCGCCCTGGACCTCGGTCTTGACGTCCTCGGGCAGCTTGTCGGCGTTCTCGCTCAGCAGCTTCTCGATCGAGTACGAGAGCGTCTCGGCCTGGTTGCGGACCTCGGCGGCCTCGCGGCGCTTCTTGTCCTCGGCCGCGTGCTCCTCGGCCTCGCGGACCATGCGCTCGATGTCGTCCTTCGGCAGCGACGAGCCGCCGGTGATCGTCATCGACTGCTCCTTGCCCGTGCCCTTGTCCTTGGCGGACACGTGCACGATGCCGTTCGCGTCGATGTCGAAGGTGACCTCGATCTGCGGGATGCCGCGGGGTGCCGGCGCGATGCCTGTGAGCTCGAACGTCCCGAGCGGCTTGTTGTCGCGGGTGAAGTCGCGCTCGCCCTGGAAGACCTGGATGGCGACCGACGGCTGGTTGTCGTCGGCGGTCGTGAAGGTCTCGCTGCGCTTGGTCGGGATCGCCGTGTTGCGCTCGATGAGCTTCGTCATGATGCCGCCCTTGGTCTCGATACCGAGGCTCAGCGGGGTGACGTCGATGAGCAGCACGTCCTTGCGCTCACCCTTGAGGACACCGGCCTGCAGGGCGGCGCCGACGGCGACGACCTCGTCCGGGTTGACGCCCTTGTTGGGCTCCTTGCCGGCTTCCTTCTTCACGAGCTCGCTCACGGCGGGCATACGCGTCGATCCACCGACGAGCACGACGTGGTCGATGTCGGCGACCTTGATGCCGGCCTCGCGGATGACGTCCTCGAACGGCTTCTTGGTGCGGTCGAGCAGGTCCTTGGTGAGGTCCTCGAACTTGGCGCGGCTCAGCGTCTCGGACAGCGACACGGGGCCGGAGTCGGTCAGCGAGAGGTAAGGCAGGTTGATCGAGGTCGACTGCGAGCTGGAGAGCTCCTTCTTCGCCTGCTCCGCAGCCTCCTTCAGACGCTGCAGGGCGATCTTGTCGTTCGAGACGTCGACGCCGCTGGTGTCCTTGAACTGCTTGATCAGGTAGTCGACGATGCGCTGGTCCCAGTCGTCACCACCGAGGCGGTTGTCACCGGCGGTGGCCCGCACCTGGATGGTCGAGAAGTCGTCGTCCTTGCCCACCTCGAGGAGGGAGACGTCGAAGGTTCCACCACCGAGGTCGAAGACGAGGATGAGCTCGTCCTCCTTGCCCTTGTCGAGACCGTAGGCGAGCGCAGCGGCGGTGGGCTCGTTGATGATGCGGAGCACGTTGAGGCCCGCGATCTCACCGGCCTCCTTGGTGGCCTGACGCTCGGCGTCGTTGAAGTAGGCGGGGACGGTGATGACGGCATCCGTCACCGTGTCGCCCAGGTACTGCTCGGCGTCGCGCTTCAGCTTCTGGAGGATGCGCGCCGAGATCTCCTGCGGCGTGTAGTTCTTGCCGTCGATCGCCTGGGTCTTCCAGTCGGTGCCCATGTGGCGCTTGACGGAGGTCAGGGTGCGGTCGACGTTCGTGACGGCCTGGCGCTTAGCGGTCTCACCGACGAGCACCTCGCCGTCCTTCGTGAATGCGACGACCGAGGGGGTCGTGCGCAGACCCTCGGCGTTGGCGATGACCTTCGGCTCGCCACCTTCGAGGACGGCGACGACCGAGTTGGTCGTTCCGAGGTCGATTCCCACTGCACGTGCCATGTGATTCTCCTTCGTGTGGCGTTGCGTAGATCTGAAGTCTCTCCGCGGCCCTGGCCACAACCTGAGCCGCGATGACTCAAGGCTACTCCGACGGTCTCCCGGTGTCAAAGCAACTTGAGTCCACTCATATCAAGTTTGCAGGCTGGATGCCGGTTAGCGTGGACGGATGCCGATCCGCTTCACGCCCCTCGACCCCACGGATTCCGACCGCGACGAGCTCATCGCCTTCATGAGCTCGCAGTCCTTTCCGTTCCACGTGCGGACGAATCCCACGGCGGAGCAGATCGCACGGGCGATCGACGACGGCGCGTACGCGGACGAGGACCACGCGTCGTTCTGGATCGACTCCGACGAGCACGGCCGCCTCGGCTTCTTCCGCCTCGAGGACCTGAGTGACGATGCACCTCTGTTCGACCTGCGCCTCGACACCGCGCATCGCGGGCGCGGACTGGCCGCGGAGGTGCTGCGCGCCGCGAGCGACCATGTGTTCACGACGATGCCCGAGGTCAACAGGTTCGAAGGGCAGACGCGGGAGGACAACATCGCGATGCGGCGCGTGTTCCTCCGGTGCGGGTGGGTCCAGGAGGCCTACTACCGCGAAGGCTGGCCCGTGGACGACGGGCGGCTCGTGGCATCCGTCGCGTACAGCATCCTGCGCCGCGACTGGCGCGACGGCACCGTCACCCCGGTCGTCTGGGATCTCCCGACGGGCGGCTGACCCCGACTCTCCGGTGACCCGCCGCGACCTGAGCAAAGGCTGAGGAAGCGCTGACCGCCGCAGTAACGGCGATCTGAGGTGGCCTCGCGACAGTGGATTCCCTGGCGGATGCGCTCCCCCGCACCCGCGTCGGCCCCCACCGCATCGGAGAAAGCATGAAGAACTACCTGGACGCCCTGAAGCGTCGCAAGGAGGAGACCGGCGAGTCCGGCTTCTCGCTCATCGAGCTCATCGTCGTCGTCGTCATCCTCGGCATCCTCGCTGCGATCGCCGTGCCCGTGTTCATGGGACTGCAGGACCAGGCGAACCGCGGCACCCTGGAGACAGCAATCGCCAATGGCGCCAGCCAGGCCGCGGCCGACTTCGCGCAGGGGGAAACGCCCACCAGCGAGTCGCTTTCGAACCTGAACACGGACGGCGTGGTCCTGACGATCACGCCTGCGACCGGCGCCACCATCGAGAACTTCTGCGTCACAGGAACGAAGTCCGGCTACAGCGCCCCAGCAGACGACCCGATCGAGGGCTCCGGCCCCGGCTGCTGACCGAACCACCCCCGGCCGGGTCGACGTCCCCCAGCGTCGGCCCGGCCTCCGCCTTCTCCTCCCCCGAAGGTCACCCATGACCGGCACGCGCACCCCCGACTCCGACGAGGGCTTCGGCCTCGTCGAGGTGGTCGTCGCGATGCTGCTGTTCGCCGTGATCGCGATGGCGATCCTCCCTCTCGCCGTGCAGGCGACCACGCTGAGCGCCGGCAACCGCGACCGCGTCGCCGCGAACGCGTTCGCCTCGTCCGAACTGGCCGCGATGCGGGCCCGGTTCCCCGACGAGGCCGCCAACTCCTGCGCCGCCGTCCGCGCGGCGGCGACGACGACCGTCGATCCCGCCGACACCGGCCTCGTCGCCCGCTCCTCGGCGGCGAGCTGCCCGACCGCCTACCCCGCCGCCCTCACCGTCACCGTCGACGTGCGGGACCCTGCGGCATCCGACCCCGCCGCCGCCCTCGTCACGATGGCGACCAAGATCGTGGTGACCGCCCCGTGACGGGCGAGCCGGCGGAGGACGACGCGGGCATGACGCTCGTCGAGCTGATGATCGCCGTCTTCGTCGGGTCGGTCCTGCTCGCACTCGTCGCGACCATCCTGGCCACCACGCTTCAGGCGACCGCGGCGACCCGTGACCGCGACCTCGCCACCGGGCGGGTGCAGGCGATCAGCACCTCGCTGACCACCAGCCTCCGCACCGCCGCCTCGGTCACGGTCGAATCGCCCGCCGCGGGCGGCGCGGTGCTGCGCGCCCTCGTGGCCACGGGCGAGTCGGGTTGGACGTGCCGCGCCTGGGCGGTCACCGACCTCGAGACGACGGATGCCGGCGGCCGCCGTTCCGGCGCGGACGGTCTCTTCGAGCTCCGCACCCGCTCCTACGCTCCTCTGTCGGCAGCCGCGTCGCCGCCGCAGCCGACCGCAGCGTGGGGCCTGCTCGCCGAGAGCGTGAGACCTGCGGCTCCGGGAGCCGCCTACTTCACCGTCGCCGCGGGTCGCGCGTCGTGGAATCTGGCCGTGTCGACGTCGCAGCAACCTCGCCTGAGTTCCGGCGACTCGGCATCCGTCGCGGGTTCGGCCGTCGTCCGTGCCCGCCACGAGGGGACCGCGCGATGCTGGTGAGCCGCACGCGGGCCGACGACGACGGCGCAGCCCTCATCACGGTGATCATCGTCGCGCTCGTGCTCGGCCTCATCGTGGTGACGCTGTCCGCCGCGGTCGTGAACACGACGGCCACGGCCGTCGGCGTCCGCGGCAGTCTGCAGGCCCAGTCGGCCGCAGACGCCGGCATGGCGGCCGCCGTCGCAGCGGCCAAAGCGGACGAGGTCTGCGCGACCGAGGTGCCTCCGGGCGACATCCCCGGCAGCGGCGGCGGCGCGTCCTACACCGCGACCGTCGTCTGCGACGAGACCCGGAGCTCGGTCACCCTCACCGCCATCGGCACGGCGGACGGTTCGTCCGCGACCGTCCGCACCGTGTACAGCCTCGTCCCCGAGACGACCGAGGTCGTCGATCCGTCGCTCACGCCCGTCGGTCTGGTGCTCTACGAGGGCTCGACCATGGGGCAGGTCACCCTGCTCGCCCACGGCGGCAACGAGCCGCAGATCGTGTCGGTGAAAGGACCATTCGGCTGCCGGCTCACGATCCCGGGCAACCTCATCGTCGGCGGCGATGTCACGTCGTCGGACGGCTGCAACATCACGGGCGACCTCTACGCCGCGGGCAACGTCACCTTCAACGGCGGAGCGACCACCGTGCTGGGCGACATCCTGGCGGCCGGCACCGGGACGTCCAAGATCAACAGCACGGTGGGGCGGGCGGGAGGCCCGCGCTCGAGCGTGCGGGTCAACGGCGCCCTGGACCTCCTGTGGAGCGGCGCGCCGTTCCGCGCCGACGCGACCGCGCGAGGAGAGGTGACCGTCAACGACCGCGTGATCGAGGGCCGCGTCACGCTCCCGACGGCGCACTCGCCGTCGATCAACGGCGGCCGCATCGACGGAGGTGTCGTGAAGAGCGATTCCATCAGCCCCGTCCCCGCTCCGGGCCTGCCCGGCTGGTTCGACTACGTCTACCGGGCATCCGACTGGCCGGGCGCTGCCGTCATCACCCTCCGTGACGTCTCGACGATGTCGACGGATTCGTGCCGCTACTTCAACGAGAACAACGGCACCTTCGCCAACCAGGGATGGAAGGACCTCGCCAACTACACCGGCACGGTCGTCGTGGACGGCCGTGCCTGCAGTCAGTTGACCTCGAACGCCGGGGGCAGCCCCGCGCCGACGATCAAAGCGTCGAACGTCGTGCTCCTCGCCAAGAAGTTCAACACCACCGGGCTCACGATGCGATCCGCCGCGGGCGCCGCGCCGAAGGTGTTCTTCGTCACCGAGGACACGGTGGCCGACGGCAAGCCCTCGTGCCCGCTCGGGGCGACGGCGACCAACTTCGACACCAACGGCGCCAACCTCGAGGGCGTCCGCTCACTGGTCTACACCCCCTGCCGGCTGTCGGTCTCGGGCGGCGGCGTGCTGCTCGGGTCGCTGTACACGAACGGCTTCAACTCGGGCGGGCAGATCACCATCAAGGGCGAGCTCATGGGCCTGCCGGGCATGGCCCCTCCCGACGGCGGGTACGGCGGGACGCCCGTCGTCGTGGAGACCGGGGACTACGCGCTCGGCACCGTCGTCTCACGGCGGGACGTGGGGGCACGATGACGCCGCTCTACCTCCTCGTGCCGTTCGTCGCATCCATCGGAGTCCTGGGCCTCGTCGTCGGGTCGTTCCTCAACGTCGTCGCGTACCGGCTCCCCGCCGGTCACTCGCTGCTGCGCCCGAGCCGCTGCCCGGGCTGCGGAGCGCGGGTGCTGTGGTGGCAGAACGTCCCGGTGCTGTCGTGGATGCTGCTGCGCGCCCGCTGCGCCTCGTGCGGCGGCACCATCTCGGCGCGCTATCCGCTGGTCGAACTGACGACCGGCCTCGCGTTCGCCGCGGTCGCCCTGTGGTGGTCGGTGATGACCGCCGCGGCGCCGGCGCCCCTGCCCGCCCGACTGCTCGTGCTCGCCGCATTCCTGTGGTTCGCCGCGTGCGGCATCGTCCTGACGCTCATCGACCTGGACACCCGGCGGCTGCCCCACGCCGTGACCGGGCCGGCACTGCTCGTCGGCGCGATACTCCTCCTCGCGGCGTGCCTGGCGGGAGCCGACTGGGGAGCTCTGCTGAGAGCGGGCGTCGGCGCGGTCTCGTTGTGCGGGTTCTACGCCGCGCTGAGGTTCATCCGTCCGGACGGAATGGGAGGCGGAGACGTCCGCCTCGCCGCGGTCGTCGGCCTCATGCTCGGCTGGCTCGGCTGGGGACCGCTTCTCGTCGGCGCATTCGCCGCGTTCGTCGTCGGTGGAACCGTCGGCATCGCCCTGATGGCCCGCGGGCGCGCCGGTCGGCGGACCGCGATCGCCTTCGGACCGTGGATCGTCGTCGGCGCGTGGATCGGGGTCTTCGCCGGGGACACCCTGAGCACGGCCTACAGCTCGCTGTACGGAGGAGCATGATGGCGAAGACGCAGGTGGCGCTGGAGATCACGGAGGCGGGTGTCCGCGCCGTCGAGACGACGATCGGCCGTGCGCCCGTGATCCTCGCCGCCGGCGAGGTGGCACTGCCGCCCGGGGCGGCGAAGGACTCCGAGATCCTCGATCGGGATGCCGTGGCCGTGGCGCTCCAGCGCCTGTGGGCGGATGCCCGCATCTCGAGCCGCGAGGTGGTGCTCGGTGTCGGCAATCGCCGCATCCTCGTGCGGGAGCACTCCACCCAGCTGAGCAATCCCGATCACATCCGGCAGGCGCTGCCGTTCGAGGTCCAGGACCGTCTGCCCGTCCCCGTCGATCAGGCCGTACTCGATTTCGTGCCGACGCGGCAGGATGCAGAGGGCGTCCACGGCCTGCTCGTCGCAGCGGTCGCGGAGCACATGGAGGAGCTCGTGGGCGCGCTCGCGCACGCCAAGCTGCGCGCGACGTCGATCGACCTCCTCGCCTTCGGCTACGCCCGCGCCCTGGCGGCTCTCGGGGCGCCGGGCGAAACCGGACTGTTCCTCGGGATCGGCGAGCACACGACCCACATCGTGGTGGCGACGGACGGGGTGCCCAGGTTCGTCCGCGTGGTGCCCCTCGACATCGTGCCCGCCGGGGATCCCGACGCGGACACCCCCCACGGACCCCCGACTCCCGACGCCGAACCCGCGCTGCGCCGGACGAGGCGGGCCGCTGCCGTCGGACCGCGAGCACTCGACCCGGACGTCCAGGCGGCGCTCATCGAGCTGGTGGGCCGCCTTCGGGGGACCGTGAACTTCTACCGCGACCGACCCGACGCCGTGCCCATCGACCGTGCCTGGATCGCCGGACTCCACGCCGACCACGAGCGCCTGGTCGATGCCGTGGCCCGCGTCACCGAGACGCCGGTCGCACCCGTCGTCGCGACCGACCTCATCGCGACCTCGCGGACCTTCGCCCTCGCACCCGAGCTCGCCACGCGGATGGCCGGCACGGCGTCGCTGCTCCTGGGAGGCATCCGGTGACCCTCTTCGCCTCGCGCACCCCCAGCCTCCGGGTCGGGTCACTGCCTCGCGTCGACCTCCTTCCCCCCTCCGAGATACGACGGCGCGACACCCTCGCCCGCGCACGCCTCTGGCTGCTCGTCGGCCTCGCATGCACGGGCGTCGCCGTGCTGGCCATCGCCGGAGCCTTCGCCTACAAGATGACCGCGGACCTCCGACTGGCGACCGAGCAGTCCCGTACCGCCGCTCTGCTCAGCGGCATCGCGGAGCTCTCCGACGTCAGCGAGGCCCTCGCCGACCGCACCGCGCTGCAGGGGATGCGGCGGGACGCCATGGCGGGCGACCTCGAGTGGCGTCGTGTCGTCGAGCTCGTCGCCGACCGGCTGCCCCCCGGCGTCAGCATCACCGGCTACAGCCTCGACGCCGGCCCCGCTCCCGTCCCGGACGGCGACCCGGCGACGGCGACGGGCGTCTCGGGCACGATCACCTTCACGAGCCCTGCCCCCATCGACTTCGTGCAGGTGACCCGTGACGTCCGGTCGTCGACCGGGATGCGGGCCGCCGACGTGGAGGCGCTGACCTCGGCGGAGGACCTCTTCACCTACTCCATCCGCGTGGACCTCGATCAGACGGTCTACTCGGGCGCCTACGACGAGGAGGCGGCGCGATGACCAAGCAGCTCGTGAACCTGATCGGCGCCGCCGCGGCCGTCGCCGTGCTCGTCCTGGGAATCGTCGTGTGCGCACTGCCCCTGCTGTCGGCGGCGGGAACAACCGCCTCCGCCGCCGACGACGTGTCGCAGCAGAACCGCACGCAGGAGATCCTCCTCGACACGCTCCGCTCCCAGTCGGCCGACATGGCGGCGCTCGATGCGGATGTCGAGGGTCTGCGGGCGGCGATACCCGCGGCGCCCCATCTCGACGACGTCCTCTACCTGGCCCTCAGCGCGGCGGAGGCGCACGGGGGCCGTGTCACCACCCTCACGCCGGCGACGGCGGAGCCCTTCGCGGTCCGGTCCGAGGAGGCGACGGATCCGGCCGGGGCGGCGAGCGCAGCTGACGCCCCCGCGGAGGCGGGCGGTGCCGAGCCGGGCGGGCAGACGGAGGCAGAGACGCCCGAGGCGACGGCAGCCGGGGCCGCATCGGACCCGTCCGCTCCCATCCAGATCGCGGTCACCGTCGTGATCGAGGCGGCCGACGTCGACGCCGCGACCCGCGTGCTCGACGCCCTCCGGGCAGGGCCCCGCGCCGTCGCCGTCACGCAGGCGAGCGTGACGCAGGCGACGGAGGACGGCGTGACGCTGACGGCGACGGTGCTCGCGTTCTCGAGTCCCTGACTACTGGGCGCCCAGCTGGTCGTACATGGTGAACATCGGCATGTAGAGCGCGACGACCATGCCGCCGATCAGCAGGCCGAGGATCGTCATCATGATCGGCTCGATCATGCTGGTCAGCTGTTCCGAGGCCGCGTTGACCTCGGTCTCGTAGAAGTCCGCGATGCTCTCGAGCATGTCGGGCAGCGATCCCGACTCCTCGCCCACCGAGACCATCTGCGCGACAAGAGGCGGGAAGACCGCCGCCTTGGCGAGCGGCGCCGAGAACGACCGCCCGAGTCGGATGGACTCGCGCACGCTCTGCAGCGCGTCTTCGACGGCTTTGTTGTTCGCCGCCCTCCCGACGAGATCGAGCGCCTGCATGAGCGGTACGCCGGCCTTCAGCATCATCGAGAGGTTCCGCGCGAAGCGGGCGACGGCGATCTTCGTCACCAGGGAGCCGAACACCGGCATCCGCAGCAGGAAGGGGTCGACGATGCCGCGGAACCGATCGGTGTTCTTGACCCGCTGATACCCGACAGCACCGGCGATGGACAGGACGATCAGCACGGGGAGGATCCAGGCCATGTTCCGAGAGAGCACGACGAGGATCTGCGTCGGCACCGGGAGCTCGCCGCCCATGCTGGCGAACATGCCCTCGAAGATGGGCACGACGAAGGTGATCATCGCGATGACCCCGATAACGGCGATGACGAGGACGATGAGCGGATAGGTCATCGCGGACTTGATCTTCTGCTGCAGATCGACGTCGGAGCGATAGGAGCGGGCGATCGCGTCGAGCGACTCCGCGAGGAATCCGCCGGTCTCTCCGAGGCTGACGAGGCTGACCAGCAGGGGCGGGAAGACCGCGGGCTGCGCGGCGAGCGCCGCCGAGAACGACCGTCCGGACTCGATGTCGCTCTGCACGGCGACCAGAGCCGAGGCGAGCCGCTTGTTCTCCGTCTGGTCGGCGATGATCGATAGGGCGCGCATGAGCGGCAGGCCGGCGTGGATGAGGCCGGCGAACTGCTTGGCGAAGACGGCCAAGTCCTTCGTCGCGACGCGACGCTCGAACCCGGGCAGCGAGATCTCGCGGTTCAGCCCGGTCTTCGACAGCGGCACGACGCTGAGGGGCGTCAGCCCCTGCGCCTTCAGCTTCGCGATGACGGCACTCTGGCTCGCCGCTTCGAGCGCGCCTTTGGCCTCGCCGCCGGCGGCGCTCACCGCGCGCCACTGATACTCCTCGAGGGGCACGTCACATCCCCCAGTCGTCCTCTGCCGGGCGCGCTGCGCTCGGGGAGGCGGCGGCGAGCCACGCTTCGGCGTCGTAGTCGCGGGGTCGGACGCGCACGTCGTCGAGCACATGCGCGTCGGTGAGGTAGTGGCGTGCGACGGATGCCGCGACCTCTCCCTCTTCGACGAGTCGCTTCAGCGACTGGTCGAGCGTGTGCATCCCGTGCCCCTCGCCGGCCTGCATGGCGTTGTACAGCTGCGAGATCTGGTTCTCCCGGATGAGGTTGGCGACGGCGGGTGTCGACACGAGCACTTCGGTCGCGATCACCCGCCCTCCGCCCTGAGCCTTGGGAAGCAGGGTCTGGCTGATGACACCCTGGAGCGTGTCCCCGAGTTGGCTGCGCACCTGATTCTGCTGATGGGCGGGGAAGGCATCGACGATGCGGTTGATGCTCTTCGCCGCACCCTGCGTGTGAAGGGTCGACAGGACGAGGTGGCCCGTCTCGGCGGCCGTCAGCGCCGTCGAGATCGATTCGGGGTCCCGGAGCTCGCCGATGAGGATGACATCGGGGTCCTGTCGCAGGACGCGCCGCAGCGCCTCGGCGAAGGACCGGGTGTCAGAGCCGACCTCTCGCTGGTGGACCAGCGAACGACGACTGGTGTGCACGAACTCGATCGGATCCTCGACGGTCACGATGTGATCGGGCTTCGTCGAGTTGATGACGTCGATCATGGCCGTGAGCGTCGTGGACTTTCCCGACCCGGTCGGACCCGTCACGAGGACCAGGCCCCGTGGCCGGAGTGCCAGGTCGCGCGCCACAGCGGGAGCGCCGAGCTCGTCGAGGGTGAACGCCCGCGAAGCGATGAGGCGGAAGGCCGCCGCCACCTGTCCGAGCTGCCGGAAGACGTTCACGCGGAAGCGCCCGACGCCCGGGACGGTGTACGACAGGTCGACCTCGCCGGTGGCCCGGTAGTCCTCGCGGTGCGACGGACCCATCGTGGCGAGCAGCTCGTCCAGGAGCACAGCCGCCGGGATGGCGTCGGTGAAGCCGCGGACGGAGGTGAGGTCCCCGTCCAGGCGTTGCAGCGCCGGAGCGTCGGCCGAGAAGTGCGTGTCGGACGCCCCGGCCGCGGCGGTCGCGCGGAGGATGCCGTCGAGCAGGCTCCCGCCGGCCACGGCATCCGCTCCGGTCGACGGCGCGCCGCCTCGTAGCCTCAGTTCAGACTGTGACACGCAGAACCTCCTCGATCGTCGTCAATCCTTCGAGCACCTTCGACCACCCGTCCTCTCGCAGCGTCGTCATGCCCTGCGCCAGCGCGAGCTCGCGCATGTCGGACCCCGCGGCCTGCGTGACGACGAGCGCCTCCATCTCGTCCGTCATCGCCATGACCTCGTGCACGCCGACGCGCCCCCGATACCCCGTGCCCGAACACGCCGGGCACCCGGCGGCCCGGTGGAGCACGGGCGGGTCGGTGGGGTCGTGCGGTACGCCCAGACGGGCGAGGACGGTCGAGTCCTCGCGGTAGGGCTGGCGGCACGATGCGCACAGGCGACGCGCGAGCCGCTGCGCGACGACCGCCGACAGCGCCGTCGCGACGAGGTAGGGCTCCGCGCCGATCTCGGTGAGGCGGGCGACCGCTCCCGGCGCGTCGTTGGTGTGCAGCGTCGAGAGCACCAGGTGGCCGGTGAGCGCCGCCTCGATCGAGATGATCGCGGTCTCGGTGTCGCGGATCTCGCCGACCAGCACGATGTCGGGGTCGGACCTGAGGATGCTGCGCAGCGCCGCCTGGAAGGTGAGGCCCGCTTTCGCATTGACCTGCACTTGGTTGATGCCGGGGATGCGGTACTCGACCGGGTCCTCGACGGTGATCACGTTGACAGCGGGGTTCGAGACCTCGCGCAGCGCCGTGTACAGCGTCGTGGACTTGCCGGAGCCGGTCGGGCCGGTCACGAGCACCATGCCGTGGGGCCGGGTGATCGCGCTGCGGAACCTGTGGAGGTTCGCGCGGCCCATCCGCAGATCGGCGAGCGACAGACTGACGCCGGTGTTGTCGAGGATCCGCATGACGATCTTCTCGCCCCACACGGTCGGGAGGGTGGCGACCCGGAGATCGATCTTGCGTCCGCTGTGGGTGACCGACAGCCGACCGTCCTGGGGGCGGCGACGCTCGGCGATGTCGATGGCCGCCATGATCTTCAGTCGCGAGATCACACCGTCCTGGATGTTCCGGTCCGCGCGCTGCATCTCGTGCAGGACGCCGTCGATGCGGTAGCGGACGGTGAGGTGGGCTTCGCCGGGCTCGACATGGATGTCGCTCGCCCGGTCGTCGATGGCCTGCGTGATCAGGAGGTTGACGAATCGGACGATCGGCGCGTCGCTGTCCTGATCCTCGATGTCCTCCGTCGCGGCGGCGTGCGTCGCGGCGGTCTCCTCGAGGGTCGCCGAGAGGTCGGACAGTTCCTCGTCCGAGCGGACGTACCGCTGGAAGGCGGAGTGCAGGGCGTCTTCGGCCACGACCACGGGCTCGACGCGGAGATCGGTCAGCGTCGCGACGTCGTCGAGCGCGATGATGTCCGTCGGGTTGACCATCGCAAGGACGACGCGGTCGCCGGTCCGTTCCACCGGAAGGACCCGATACTTGCGACTGAGGGTTCCCGGGAGCAGCCCGACCACGGCCGGGTCGAGCTGCGCTGCGCCGATGTCCAGGAATCGATGACCGGTGTGGCGCGCGACCGCCTCCCCGAGCTGGCGGGAGGTGACCAGCCCGCGATCGACCAGCTGGCGCATGAACTCGTCCGTCTCGCCGTGGGTCGCGAGCAGATCACCCAGTTCCGAGGCCCGGACGGCTCCGGTCAGGACCAGAGTCTGCGCAATTCCCCTCACGATCCACCTCCGGACGACTCCTCAACGTTAGGTCGGCCCCCGCGATCACCGCCCTCCGGGCCCACCAATCTGAGCAAGAACTGCTCGACTTGAGCAAAAGCTGAGGAAGTCGTTACCGGCGGGGCTGGTGGGAGTTATGAGTCGTCTGAGAAAAATGAGAATCTACTCATGTTCATAGAGTGCGTCGTCGGCGAAGCCGGCGATCGACGTTCGCCCCCCAGCGCCGAAAGACACTCCCGCATGCGACCCATTGCCGCACATCCGTTGTCGGACCCCCACGCACGGACCGCCCTCGTGATCGATCCCGATGCCTCCCTCCGGAATGCTCTCGTGACCACGCTGCGTCAGCAGGGTTTCGTCACGCAGGAGTCGGGCGACGGCTACAGCGGGATCGTCGTCGCCCAGCGTCAGCGACCCGATCTGGTCGTCGTATGCACCGACCTCCCCGGCATCGACGGCTTCGAGACCGTGCGCCGGCTGCGCGAGTTCTCCGACGGCTTCGTCATCGTCCTCGCCGACGACGATTCCGAGTCGGCGGCGGTCGAAGCCTTCCGCTCCGGCGCGGACGACTACGTCGTCAAGCCGTACGGGCCCTACGCGCTCCGAGCGCGAATCGACGCGTTGATGCGGCGCTCCCGCTCCCTCCTTCCGACGACGGCGGTGCTGTCCGACCCGGCGGTCATCGAGCACGGTGCTCTGCGCCTGTTCCCGGGGTCACGACGAGTGGACATCGCCGGTGTCGAGTGCGAGCTGACGCGCTCCGAGTTCGATCTGCTCCACACGTTCCTGCGGGCCAAGGATCAGGTGTTCAGCAAGTCGTCGCTCGCGCTCATGCTGCGTGAGAGCCAGGGCCAGAGCGGTCACCACATCACCGCTCATGATCGGCACGCCGTCGAGGTCCACATCATGAACCTGCGCCGCAAGCTCGCCGACGACCCGCGCGCGCCGCAGTGCATCGAGACCGTCCGCGGATTCGGCTACCGGCTGGCGCCCCTCGGCGTGGCGAGCACGGTCCTGGTGCAGGCCGCGGCCGGCTGAGTGGTGGGGAACCGCCGGGTGACCTCCGCGTCACCAGGAGGACCGGTGCGCGGGGTAGTGTGCGCCTCATGACGCGTTCCACCGGCGGGACGCCCGAGATCCCCGCCACCGCCGACAGCGGCGCCCTGCCCGTGATGTTCCAGGACCTCGAGGAGCGCCCCGTCGCCCGGAAGAGCGTCGTGTCGTGGGCGATGTGGGACTGGGCGACGCAGCCCTTCAACTCGGTCATCCTGACCTTCGTCTTCGTGTCGCTGTACCTCGTGTCCGACACGTTCCTGCCCGAGGATGTCGCCCGGCTCGCCGATGACGACCCGATCAAGGAGTCCGCCCTCGCCGAGCTCTCGAGCGGATATGGCCTCGTCTCGACCCTCGCGGGGCTCGCGATCCTGCTGCTCGCGCCCATCCTCGGGCAGGTCGCCGACCGCAAGGGCCGCAAGAAGCGCTGGTTGCTGATCGCGACCGCCGTCCTCGCGCTCCTGCAGTTCGGCCTCTTCTTCGTGTTCGCCGAACCGTCGTTCTTCTGGGTCGGCGCGATCCTCGTCTCCCTCGGAGCCGTCGCCTCCGAGATCGCCGGCGTGAACTACAACGCTCTGCTGGTGAGCGTCTCGACGCCGCGGACGGTCGGCAAGGTGTCGGGGCTCGGCTGGGGACTCGGCTACATCGGCGGCATCCTCGCCCTCGTCGCGGTCGTCGTGCTGAACGCGGCCGAGTGGTTCGGGCTGGACACGTCGAACGGGCTCGCCTACCGCCTCATCGCGGTCGGCTGCGCCGTGTGGACGGTCGCCTTCGCGATCCCGCTGTTCCGCAACGTTCCGGAACCTCCTGCCCCCGCCGGTACGCCTCCGCTCGGGTTCACGGCGTGGTTCCGCGAGTTCTTCCGTTCCATCAGGGACCTGTTCCGCTCGCACCGTCCCACGGCATGGTTCCTTCTGGCGAGCGCCGTCTACCGCGACGGCCTCGGCGGCGTCTTCGCCTTCGGCGGTGTCCTCGCCGCCGTCGCCTTCGGGTTCTCGCCGAACGAGGTGATCCTCTTCGGCATCGCCGCCAACCTGGTCGCCGGGATCTCGACCGTCGTCGCCGGACGCCTCGATGACCGGTACGGCGCCCGCGCGATCATCCTGGTCTCGCTCAGCGGCCTCGTCGTCACCGCCCTGGCCGTGTTCCTGCTGCACGACGCCGGCAAGCTGCCGTTCTGGATCCTCGGGCTGCTCCTGTGCGCCTTCGTCGGCCCCGCCCAGGCATCGACCCGGTCGCTCCTCGCACGGGTCACGCCCGAGCACATGCAGGGCGAGGTGTTCGGGCTGTACGCGACGACGGGCCGCGTCGTGAGCTTCCTCGCCCCCGCGATGTGGACGCTCTTCATCGCCGCCTTCGGGGCGACCTACTGGGGCATCCTGGGCATCGCGATCGTCCTGGTGCTCGGACTCGTCCTCATGCTCTTCGTCAAGCTGCCCCGCCCCGCTCACCTGCGCTGAACGACCGCGAGCCGACGCATTCGGCATCCATCCGCAGCGGATGAGCGCCGTTCGCGTCGGCTCGCGAGCGGATGCCGGGGGTCAGCGCTCGGCGCGGGCGAGGTTCTCGCGCAACTCGTCGGCGTTCTGCCGCACGACGTAGGCCGGCTGGTCGCGCTCGACGCGCCAACTCTCGTCCAGCCCGCCGACGTTGACGGTGTCGAAGCCGAAGTCGTCGTAGAGCCGGGTGATGAAGGTCACGCCGTCCTGCGATTCGCTCGCGGTGGCGAGGGCGCGGCGGTTCGGCGAGCCGGCCGGCGCGCCTGTCGTGGCGATGTCGGCGGCCGGGATGTGGTTGAAGCCCTTGACGACGGTCGACTGCGGCAGACGCTCCTGCAGCATGCGCGAGGTCGTGGTCTTCTTCTCGTCGAGCTCGGCGATGTGCCCGTCGCGCTCCCAGTAGTAGTTGTTCGTGTCGACGACGATCTTCCCGGCGAGCTCCGCCACGGGCAGGTCGTCGATCGCCTTCAGCGGCACCGTCACGACGACCCACTCGCCGAAGGCGGCGGCCTCCGCGGCGGTCATCGCCTGCGCGTTCTCGCCGAGCTCGGCCACGAGTCCTGCGAGGGTCTCGGGGCCGCGAGAGTTGGCGATCGCGACCTGATGGCCCTGCGCGACCAGCACCCGTGCGATGGCCGAGCCGATGTTTCCTGCGCCGATGATTCCTACGTGTGTCATGTGTCGAGGAAACGCCACGGCACCGTGGGCATTCCCGAACGGGGACTGGGGGATGCCGATCACTCCGTGATGAGCACGCTCCACGTCGAGCCGACCAGGGCCTCGATCCGCTGGTCGCCGCTGCGGAACGTGCGGACCCCCTCGGCATCCGTCGAGCGGGCCCTCGCCCGCGCGGAGGTGACGACGCCGTCGGCGTCCCAGGCGAGGTCGATCTCGATGCCGGGGCGCGCGACGAGGCCCCGCACCGAGCCGGCGCCGAGAGCCGCGGGCAGCGCCGGGAGCAGGTCGATCGTGTCGCCGTGCGACTGCAGCAGGCACTCGGCGAGCCCGGCCGTGTAGCCGAGGTTGCCGTCGATCTGGAAGGGCGGGTGCGCGGCGAGCATGTTGTCGTACAGACCGCCGGACTGGTCCCCGCGATCGACGGACATGTCGCGGAAGACCAGCTCGAGCAGCGCGGCGACGCGTTCGGGCTGGCCGAGCCGGGCGCGGAGGGCGATCTTCCATGCGAGCGACCAGCCGGTGGACTCGTCCTCGCGCAGATCGAGGAAGCGGGACGCCGCGGCCGCGAGCTCGTCCGTCAGCGGCTCGGTCCCGGGGTAGACGAACACGAGGGGCGAGAGGTGACGGTGGCGCGGATCGACCGCCTCGCGTCCGCCGGGCCATTCGGCGATCGTCCCGTCCACGACGGGGATCTCGGGGAGCTGTGCGCGGGCCTCGATCGCCTGGGCGACGAGCGGATCGTCCTCCTGGCCCACGAGATGCGCGGCACGGACGAAGGAGTCGAGGTGGGCGCGCAGCAGGACGACGTCGAGAGTCGCCGACTCCGAGACGGCCGCCGAGCCGCCGCTCGCGGTGCGGAAGACGTTCTCGGGCGAGGTCGACAGCGCAGTGCCGCGCAGGCCCTCCTCCGACACCGTCGTCCAGGCGAGGGCGAAGGCCGTCGCTCCCCGCAGCAGCCGGAACGCGCGCAGGCGCTCCGCGCGGTCGGTCACACCGAACGCCTCGCGCTCGGCGAGATGCAGGCCGAGCCAGAGACCCGCCATCGGCCAGAAGGCCCACGCGGCGTCGTGCCGGCCGTCGCCGACGGGCTGGGTGTAACCCCAGGCATCCGTGTTGTGGTGCGCGACCCAGCCGGGGGCGTCATACAGCCGGCGCGCGGTCTCCCCGCCGCTGTCGGCCAGCGCGTCGAGCAGCCCGAGGAGCGGCTCCTCCGTCTCGCTGAGGTTGGTCGTGTGCGCCGCCCAGTAGTTCATCTCGACGTTGATGTTCGTCGTGTAGTTCGAGCTCCACTCGGGGCGGACGTTCTGGTTCCAGATGCCCTGCAGCGTCGCCGGCAGGCCACCCGGCCTGGAGGAGCAGACGAGCAGGTACCGGCCGTAGTGGAACAGCAGCGCCGCCATGCCGGGGTCGCGCGCCACGTCGACGGCACCGCCCTCGCCCAGCGCCCGGAGCCGTTCGGCGGTGTCGAGGTCATCCGCCTCGGGCGCGGGCGCGAGCGTCAGCTCAGCACGGTCGTAGAGGCGGGCGTGGTCGCGCAGCTGCGCGGTGCGCACCTCGTCGAGACCGTCCGAGACGGCCGCGTTCACGAGCTCGGTCGCACGTCGCGCCGCGGCGCGCTCGGTGCCCTCGGGCATTCGTCCCATCCCGGTGAAGGTCGTCGCGGTCGCGAGGACGACGGTCACCCGCGTAGCCCGCAGGACCCGACCGCCGCGAACGAGGGTGCCGTCGGTGAGGATCCGCAGGTGCAGCGCTCCGCGGACCGAGGGCGCGTCCTCGTCGTAGACGATCGGCTGGTCGACCTCGTCGTGCGGCGGCGTCACATCCGACGGGACCTGGACGAGCAGCGTCGTGGCGGCGTCGTTCTCGACGCGTCCGAGTTCGCGCAGGGGGGTCTCGATCTCGACGCGCACGTCGATCGGGTCATCGCTCTCGAGCTCGTGGACGAGCACCTGATGGGGCGCGCTGATCCACGTGCGGTGATGCACGCGGTTGCCGTCGAGGCGGCCGTCGGCCGAGTGCGTCGCGGTGGCCAGGTCGAGTTCTCGCCGGTACCCGGTGAGCTCGGCGGCATCCGCCCCGTCGATGCGCAGGCGCAGATCGGCGAACGGCAGGAACGACTGGGCGTGACGGTGCTGCAGGCGGCGCACGAGCACGTCCGCCTCGTCCTCCCTGCCGTCCGCGACGGCCTCGCGGGCGGCAGCGAGCGCCTCTCGGGCCTGTTCCGCCGTGACGATCGGCGCCGCGAGCTCACTGGCCGGACTGCCCGACCACACCGTCTCATCGTTCAGGCGCAGCAGGGCGTCGGCGACGCCGCCGAAGCACATCGCGCCGAGCGCTCCGTTGCCCAGCGGCAGCGCCTCGTTCCAGGTCTCGGCGGGACGGCGGTACCACAGCACGTGCTCGGTCATGGGGTTTCCTCTCGGCCGGTGACGGCCGGATGCCGCAGCGGGGGGATGCGGGGCCGCGACGGGCATGAGCCCTCGCGCGCGGGATGCGCGCCGGCGAGGGCACCGTTCCGACGATAGACGGTGCCGCGGCCGGCCTTGCGCCCCCGGCATCCGTCTGCTTTTATCTCAGAGTAAGACGAAAAGGCGGGGAAGGGAATCCGTGAGCGGCGATCGGGCAGCGGCGAGCAGGGGCACGGCGACCAACGCCGACGTCACCCGCATCAACCGCACCGCGATCCTCGACGCCCTCGCGGCCGGCCCCCTGGGCCGCGCCGAGCTCGTCGCGGCCACCGGACTCGCGTCGGCGACCGTGCACCGCCTCTGCGCCCGCATGGTCGACGAGGGCCTCCTCGGCGTCGAGCGCGACAACGGCGGCATCGGTCGCCCGACCCACCGCTACCGGCACCTCGGCGAGGCGCGCACGGTCGTCGCGGTCGACGTCACCTCCGCCGTGGCGCGCGGGGCGCTCATCGACCTGAACGGTGAGATCCGGCACACCGATGTCCGGTCGCTGCAGGATGCCGACGGGCATCTCACGGCCTCCTCCCGCCTCGAGGGGGTCGGCATGCTCGCCGAGCGCCTCGTCGGCGCCGCCGCGGACCTCGGCAGCCCCGCCCAGGGGGTCGGCCTGTCCGTCCCCGGCGTCGTCGGGGCCGACGGCTCCGTGAGCGATTCGGTCGAGCTCGAGTGGAACGGGCTCGCCGCCCGCGATCTGCTCCAGGCGCGCACGGGACTCCCGGTCGTGGTCGAGAACGACGCGAACGCCGTGACGATCGGCGAATGGACCCGCGGCGCCGGGCAGGGCACCGGCGACCTCGCCGCCCTCGTCTTCGGGATCGGCGTCGGTGCGGGGATCGTCTCGGGCGATCGCCTCGTCCGCGGTGCGGGCGCCGCAGCCGGCGAGATCGGCTACCTCATCACCGATCCGCAGGCCTTCGCCGCACCCCGGGCGGCCGGCGGCGACCTCGAGACGCGTGTCCTCAGCCTCGGGGCCGCTCGCGGCGAGGCATCCACCATGGCCGTCCTCGACGACGAGAGCGCCGCCGGCGGCGAGCGGGCCGAGCGGCTGCTCGATCACATCGCGATGTCCGTCGCCGCCCTGTCGGTGATCCTCGACTGCCGCGTGGTGATCCTCGCGGGCCGTCTGCCGCGGCGCACCGATCTGCTCGTGGACGGTGTCACCCGGCGCCTCGACGGACGCATCCCCCGGCCGCCCGCCCTGGTCGTCGGGGCGCTCGGCGAGGACGCCGCCCTCGTCGGCATCGGGCAGCTCATCATCGACCACGTGAAAGGGGCGGTGTACCTTGCCTGACCTCACCGAGACCACCGGAACGCTCGTGGGTGTCGACGTCGGGGGGACGAAGACGCACCTGCGCGCACGCGTCGCCGGCGAGACCGTCGATCGCATCGTGCCGAGCGAGCTCTGGCGCGACGGCGCGATCTTTGACGACCTCGCGAACTTCGATCGGCTCGCGCGGCTCGTCCTCGACACGGTCGGCGCCGTCCCCGAGGTGACGATCGTCGGCGCACACGGCATCGACAGCACGCGGCAGAGCCTGCAGGCGACGGCCCTGCTCGGGGAACGGATGCCGGGGCACGTCGAGATGCTGAACGACGGCGTCCTCCTCGCCCCGGCGATGGGACTCGAGTCCGCCGTGTGCGTCATCGCCGGCACCGGATCGGTGATCGTCGGCTTCGACGCCGACGGCGCGCCGGTGACCGCAGACGGCTACGGCTGGCTCATCGCCGACGATGCGAGCGCACCCGGCATCTCGCGGCGCGCGGCCGTCGGTCTGCTGCGCGCCGTCGACCAGCGCGGAGCGGCGGCGATGACCGACCCGCTCGGGGCTCGATTCCTCGCCGCGTTCGAGGCGGTCGACCACGTCGACCTCGCGCTGCGCTTCCAGGCCGGCGCGAGCGAGGCGTCCTGGGGCAAATTCGCGCCGCAGGTGTTCGCGGCCGTCGCGGACGGCTCGACGATCGCCCGCGAGGTCATCGCCGCCTCGGCGGTCCACCTCGCCGAGGCGGTCGTCGCCGTGCGTCGTCGCGGGGCGCGTGGCTCAGACGTCATCGCGGCGGGCGGCGTCATGACGGCGCAACCGCTGCTCGCCGACCTCCTGCGCACCGAGCTGAGGACCCGAGACGGTGCGCTCCGCCTGCATGTGCTCGACGAACCACCCGTCGTCGGCGCCCTCGCCCTCGCGGCCGCCCGCCGCGACCAGCTCTCCCCCCGAAAGGTGCTCTCGTGAGGATCCTGCTCTCCCCCGATGCCGCCGGCGCCGGCGAGATCGCTGCGGCGATCGTCGCCACCTCGATCGCCGACCGGCCCGCTCCCGTCCTCGGCGTCGCGACCGGGTCGAGCCCGCAGCCGCTGTACCGCGCCCTCACCGCGCGTGTGCAGAACGGCCTCGACCTGTCGCGCGCCGCGGCATTCGCGCTCGACGAGTACGTCGGACTGCCGGTGGACCACCCCGAGAGCTACCACTCCGTGATCGCGCGCGAGGTCACCGAGCCCCTGCGCCTCGACCCCTCACGCGTGCACGTCCCCGAGGGCTCCGCCGCCGACCCCGCCGAGGCCGCCGCGCGCTATGAGGCGGCGATCGCCGAAGCCGGCGGGGTGGATCTGCAGATCCTCGGCATCGGGGCCAACGGCCACATCGGCTTCAACGAGCCGGGTTCCGCTCCTGACTCGCGCACACGTGTCGTCGAGCTGGCACCGCGCACGGTCGCGGACAACAGCCGCTTCTTCGACGGCGACGCCGGCCAGGTCCCCACTCACGCCCTCACACAGGGGATCGGAACGATCCTCGACGCCCGCGAGATCGTCCTCATCGCGTGGGGCGAGTCGAAGGCCGACGCCGTCGCCCGCGCCGTCGAGGGCCCGCAGACGGTCGACCTGCCGGCATCCTTCCTCCAGCGGCACGACCGCGTCACCCTCGTCCTCGACGCGGCCGCCGCGTCGCGGCTGAGCCCCGCATCGCTGTCCGCCGAGGTCGCCCCGTGACGACGTTCGACGTCGCCCGCATCGGCCCCGGCGAGGGCTCGCTCCCGCCGCGCACGCGCCTGCGCTCCGACGCGCCCACGCAGTCGCTCGACGGACCCTGGCGGTTCCGCCTGTCGCCCTCCCCCGCCCTGGCCCCGCAGGACGACTGGACGTCCGGCGCGACCGACGGCTGGGACGAGATCAGCGTCCCGTCGCACTGGAACATGAGCGGGTTCGGCACCCCTGCCTACTCGAACGTGCAGTTCCCGTTCCCCATCGACCCGCCCTACCCGCCCGATGAGAACCCGGTCGGTGACTACGTGCGCCGCATCGACGTCGACGACGCGATCCGACGGGTGACGGATGCCGGGGGCCGCGTCGTCCTGCGCTTCGACGGCATCGAGTCCGCCGCCGACGTGTTCGTCAACGGCAAGCGCCTGGGCTCGACCCGCGGCAGTCGGCTCACGCACGAGTTCGACGTCACCGACGCGCTCACCGGCGAGGGCGACGTCGTCGCGGTGCGCGTGGCCCAGTTCTCGGACGGCACGTACCTCGAGAACCAGGACATGTGGTGGCTGCCGGGTGTCTTCCGCAGCGTCGCCCTGCTCGCCCGCCCGATCGGCGGCATCGACGACGCCGTCCTGACCGGCGACTTCGACCACGAGACCGGGCACGGCACGGTCGAGGTGACGACGTCCGCCGACGCTGTGCTCGAGATTCCCGAGCTGGGGATCCGCACGGATGTCGCGGCGGGCCGCAGCACCGTCGACGCGGGGGCCGTCGAGCCCTGGTCCGCCGAGACGCCGCGCCTCTACGACGCGACCCTCCGCACGGCATCCGAGACCGTGTCGGTGCGTGTCGGCTTCCGCCGCGTCCGCGCCGAGGGCGGCGTGCTGACGCTCAACGGACGACCGATCATGCTGCGCGGGGTGAACCGCCACGAGCACGACCCCGAACGCGGCCGCGTGCACACCACCGAGCTCGCCCGGCGCGACCTCGTGCTGATGAAGCAGCACAACATCAACGCCGTGCGCACCTCGCACTACCCGCCGCACCCGGAGTTCCTCGACCTGACCGACGAGCTCGGCCTCTACGTCATCGACGAGTGCGACCTCGAGACACACGAGTACGAGTACGTCTCGTGGCGCGGCAACCCGAGCGAAGACCCGGCGTGGGAGGCATCCTTCGTCGACCGCATCCGCCGCACCGTCACGCGCGACCGGACCCACCCCAGTGTCATCATGTGGTCGCTCGGCAACGAGTCCGGCGCCGGCTGCAACATCCGGGCGATGGCGCGGTGGGTGCGCGAGAACGACACGACCCGCCTCCTCCACTACGAGGGCGACCGCTCGAGCCGCGACACCGACGTGTATTCGCGGATGTACGCGTCGCACGACGAGGTCCGCGAGATCGGCGAGGAGGCCGAGGCGATCCCGCCCGCCGACATCAGCGCCGCCGAGCTCCGCCGCCGCTCGCTGCCGTTCGTGCACTGCGAGTTCGGGCACGCGATGGGCAACAGCCCCGGCGGGGTGAAGGAGTACTGGGACCTGTACGAACGGTTCCCGAGACTGGCCGGCGGCTTCATCTGGGAGTGGGTGGAGCACGCGATCGCGATCGAGGACGAGCACGGCCGACGCGCGTTCCGCTACGGCGGGGACTTCGGCGAGTCGGTGCACGACCACAACTTCGTCATCGACGGACTCATCAGCGCCGACCGCGAACCCCGTCCGGGGCTCGTCGACTACGCCGCGATCATCGCGCCCGTCGTGATCGGGGTGGATGCCGACCGTCGCCGCATCCGGCTGCAGAACCGCTACGACCACGTCGACACCGACCGCCTCGCCTTCACCTGGCGGCGCGAGGTCGACGGAGAGGTCGTGGCCCGGGGCGAGCTGGCGGTCCCGGCCGTCGGACCGCGAGAGCGCGGCGAGGTCGCACTGCCCGTCGAGGCTCGGTCGGTGTCCGGGTCGCGCGTCGCCGATGTGCTGACCGTCGCCGCCGGCCTCCGCGACGAGACCGACTGGGCCCCCGCCGGACACGTCGTCGCGACCGGTCAGCACGTCGCGGCCGGTGTCCCGCGGGTCGGCCCCGGCACCTCTCCGCGCGCCGACGAGTTCGACCGGCGCGGCCGGCCGCTGCGCCTCGGCTCCCTCGACGTCGTCGAGGGCCCCGGCATCGGGATCTGGCGCGCGCCGACCGACAACGACCTGTTCCCCGGCTGGGACGAGCCGACTCTCCCGCCCATGGCGGAGCGCTGGGCGCTGGCGCGGATCGACCGGATGCAGACCCGGGTGCGCGGCATCGACGCGGATGCCGCGGCCCTGACCGTCGACACCCGCGTCGGCGCGCCGTCGTTCGACAGCGGCGTCGATGCGCTCTGGCGCTGGTCGCGCGTGCCCGAAGGGCTGCTGCTCGATCTGGACCTGCGCAGCATCGGCTCGTGGGACAACTCGTGGATCGAGAAGGCGCCGTTCTCGTGGACCGTCGACTGGGCGCGCCTGGGCGTCGACGTCGCCCTCGCCGGCGCGCCGCTCGGCATGGACTTCGCGGGCCTCGGTCCCGGACCCAGCTACCCCGACACCGACTCCGGCGTGCACTTCGGCTGGTTCGAAGCGGGCGCCGACGATCTCGTGACACCCCACGTCCGCCCGCAGGAGAGCGGATCGCGACGCGGTGTGCGCACGGCTGTCATCCGCACCACGCAAGGTGCCGTGCGGGTGAGCGTTGTCGGCGGCGAGGCGCTGGACGCCGGCGTCGCCCTCACGGTGTCACCGTGGGACCGCGCGACGCTCAGCACGACCTCGCACGCGTCGCTGCTGCCCGAGCCGACCGCGACGCACGTCTCGATCGACATCGCACAGTCCGGCGTGGGGACGGCGACCTGCGGTCCGGGCGTCCTGCCGCGGTACCGACTGCCCGCGCGCGACGCGTCGTTCGCGCTGCTGTTCGAGACCGTCTGAGTCCGGGGGCGGGGCTCAGTCGCCCCGCTTCCGGATCCACGGGATGCGGATGCCGCGCTCGTTCTCGGACTCGACCTCGAGTCCGTAGTGCTCGCCGACGTGCTCCAGCAGCTGGGCGCGCTCGGCCTTCTCGTAGATGCGCCTCTCGCGCTGGAACGCGACGACCGTCGCCCAGCAGATGAGCAGCATGACGACGCTGAACGGCAAGGCGATGATGATCGCCGCCGTCTGCAGGGCGGTGAGACCGCCCGCGATGAGGAGGGCGATGGCCAGCAGGGCGGTGATGAGGGTGAACAGGGTGCGCACCGGCTTGCTGGGCTCGGGGTCGCCGCCGGTGGCGATCATGCCCATGACGAGGGCGCCCGAGTCCGCCGAGGTGACGAAGAAGAGAGCGATGAGGATGAGCGCTCCGACGGTCAGCAGGAGCGGCGCCGGGAGGCTCTCGAACAGCTGGAAGAGGGCGCCCTCGACGTTGACGGAGCCGTCGCCCTGGGTCATCGTCCCCGGCTGATCGAGTTCGAGCTTGATGGCCGAGCCGCCGAGCACCGCGAACCAGAGCACGCCGACGAGGGTGGGCACGATGAGCACCCCCATCACGAACTCCCGGACCGTGCGACCGCGGCTCACCCGCGCGATGAAGATGCCCACGAACGGCGCCCACGAGATCCACCAGCCCCAGTAGAACGAGGTCCAGGTCGCCTGCCAGGCCTGCCCTTCGGCGCCCTGGAACGCGCTGACGCTGAAGCTCAGGCCGATGAAATCCTGCAGATACGAGCCGATGGACTGCACCCATTCGCGGAGCAGGTAGAACGTGTCGTTCGTGAACAGGACGAACAGCAGGAGCAATCCGGCGAGGATCAGGTTGAGCGACGACAGCCACTTCATGCCCTTGGTCACCCCCGACAGCACCGAGAAGAGCACCGCGGTCGTGATGACCGCGATGATGATGACCTGCACGAGCAGGCTGGGGTTGGCGATGATGCCCGCGCTGTCGAGACCGGAACTGATCTGGAGCACCCCGAGGCCGAGGCTCGTGGCGACACCGAACAGCGTGCCGACGAGGGCGATCGCATCGATCGCGTTGCCCCATCCGCCCCGCACACGACGACCGAGGATGGGCTCCAGCGCCCAGCGGATCGACAGCGGGCGCCCGCGGCGGTGGATGGCGTAAGCGAGCGCGATGCCCACCACGACGTAGACCGCCCAGGCCTGCACACCCCAGTGGAGGTACGTCTGGGTCAGGGCCGACTGCGCGAGTTGCGCGGGGGTGCCCTCGACACCCGGCTTCGGGTCGACGAAGTGGCTGAGCGGCTCGCTCACCCCGTAGAAGACGAGTCCGATGCCCATCCCCGCGGCGAACAGGAGGGAGAACCAGGCCCCGGTCGAGAACTCGGGCTTGTCGTCGTCCTTGCCCAGACGGATGTCGCCGAAGCGGCTGAATCCGAGGAAGAGGCAGAAGGCGACGAAGAACGCCGTGATGAGGACGTAGTACCAGCTGAAGGTGTCGATGATGGCGCCCTGGATCGTCCCGAAGAACGCCTCCGCCTGCGCGGGGAACGCGATGGCGAAGGCGCTGAAGACGACCGCGACGATCGCCGCGGGGGCGATCACCCAGACGCTCGGCTTCGCCCGCACTCCCGTCGCGGTCGTGGCGGTCTCTGACACAGGGGCGCTGTCGGACATCCCGCCAGGTTACTGAGGCCCCGGCATCCGCTCACCTTCTTGCGCCGGCGCCGGTCTCCGGGTTACCGGGTCAGTCGCGGGGCCAGGATGCCGCGAGCTTGCCGAGCAGGCGGACGAGCTCTGCGCGCTCGTCGTCGGTGAAGTCGGCGAGCGCGCGGGTCAGCCGCTCGCGCCGCTCACCGCGGAAGTCCCCCGCGCGGCGCCGGCCCTCGGATGTCAGTGCGATGCGGGTGCGGCGGGCGTCGTCAGGATCCGCCTCGCGGGCGGCCAGCCCCATCTCGACCGCCTGCTGGACCAGTCGCGAGGCGCGCGGCTGGTCGACGCCGATGGCGTCGGCTATCTCGCTCACCGACAGCGGGTGCTCCGCGTGGACGAGGGCGTCGAGGAGGCGGATGCGGGCGGGCGCGCCCGCCATCCGCATGCCCGGACCGAAGCCCGGTCCGCCGCGCATCCAGGGCGGAGGCCCCTCGTGCGGGCCTCGGCCGTGCGGACCGTGCGCCCGGTGTGGACCGCCGCGGGGGCGCATCTGCGCGAACGCCGCGAGGAGCGCGTCGAGGTCGCCGGTCGGATCCGTCACCATCTGACGATACCGCCCGCTGAGGCATACATGTCACTTGACATGCGTCACGTATGCATGTCACACTGCATGTACTTGCACATTGACATGCAATGGTCATCGCGGAAAGCCCGCCGGTGACACGACGTCCCGGAAGGACACCCCATGAACACCCCACATGACAACCACACCCTGCCCCTCGGCTTCCGCCTCAAGCTCGTCCACCGTCTGCTCGCCCGCGAGGTGCGCCGACAGCTGGACGAGGCCGGGCCCGAGGCATCCGCTCGTCGCGACGAGATCGTCGCCGGCGTGCAGGACCGGATCACCGCCGCCGTCCCGCAGGACGACCTCGACGCGATGGTCCGCTCGCTCGACGCGATCGCCCGAGAACTCGGCTGGGACGAGTCCCAGCCTATGCCGCCTCGTCCCGGTCGGGAGCACCGCGGCCCGCGCGGCCCGTTCGGTCGCCGTTTCGGTCGCGGCTTCGGTCCGGGCTTCGGCGGCCGGTTGCCGCACCCCGGATTCGCCCACGGCGAGCCCGGCCGCTTCGGACACCACGAGCGGCACGGCCACCACGGCCACGGCTGCGGCGAGCGCACCGGCTTCGCCCCGCATCCGGCGGTCGCCGAGGC
Source organism: Microbacterium oleivorans (assembly GCF_023715745.1). GTDB lineage: Bacteria > Actinomycetota > Actinomycetes > Actinomycetales > Microbacteriaceae > Microbacterium > Microbacterium oleivorans_D. The sequence goes on from NZ_JAMBOV010000007.1 coordinate 76,004, forward strand.
GTACGAGCGCGGCTTCAGCCGCGGCTACGCGCAGGCGCAGCAGGACTGAGCCCGGTCAGTTCCCCTTCGCACCGGCGTCGGTCGTCCCGACGTCGGTGCGGTGGAAGTTCTGGAACGAGCGGGATGCCGTCGGCCCCCGCTGCCCCTGGTACCGGTTCTTGTAGGGGCCGGTGCCGTACGGGTTCTCGGCCGGCGAGCTCAGGCGGAAGAAGCAGAACTGCCCGATCTTCATCCCCGGCCACAGCTTGATCGGCAGGGTCGCGACGTTCGCCAGCTCGAGCGTGACGTGCCCCGAGAAGCCGGGGTCGATGAACCCGGCCGTGGAGTGCGTGATGAGTCCGAGGCGACCCAGCGAGCTCTTGCCCTCCAGCCGTGCGGCGACGTCGTCGGGCAGCGTGATCTGCTCGAACGTCGCGCCGAGCGCGAACTCGCCGGGGTGCAGGATGAACGGCTCGTCGGGGGCGACCTCGATCAGGCGCGTCAGCTCAGGCTGATCCTCGGCCGGGTCGATGAACGGGTACTTGTGGTTGTCGAACAGCCGGAAGTAGCGGTCGAGCCGCACGTCGACACTCGAGGGCTGGACCATCGCCGGATCCCAGGGGTCGAGGCCGATGCGGCCTCCGTCGATCTCGAGTCGGATGTCGCGGTCGCTGAGCAGCACGCGGCCAGCCTACTGGCGCGCCGCGGGTCACCGCGCGACGCGCACCACCACCACGCCCCGGGGCGGCACGACGACACCGGATGCCGCGGCCTCGCCGACCAGCACGTCGCCGACCGTCGGCGACTCCACCGCCACGTCGGTGCGGTTCGACAGGAAGACGAACCGCGCGTCCGCGTCGCCGCGCTCGATGACGTCGAGCCGACCGTCGGCGGACCGCGGGTCGCCGGCCAGCGCATCGAGTCCGAGCCCCGCGAGCACCGAGCGCACGCCGTCGCGACCGACGTCGGCCGAGACGTACGTCGCCGAACCGCCCCCGGCCAGGCGACGACGCGTCACCGCGGGAGCGCCCGTGAGGTCGCCGCCGGCGTAGGTGTCGAGCACCTCGACGCCGTCCGCGACGTGGACGATCCGCTCGGTCCACGCCGTCGCTGCGGCGCCCGAGGCGAACACGACCCGCTCGCCCGGCAGCAGCGGCACGAACTCCTCGACGACGACGCCGAGCAGGTCGCGCAGGGCGCCGGGGTATCCGCCGAGCCAGACGCGGTCGTTGCCGTCGACGATGCCCGAGAAGTACGTCGTCACGAGGTGGCCACCGGCATCCGTGTAGGACGTCAGGCGGGCACGCAGGTCGTCCGGCATCACGTGCAGCATCGGCGCGATGAGCACCTCGTATCCGTCGAACGCCGAACCGACGGGGATCACATCGGCGCGGACGCCGAGGTCGAGCAGCGCCCGGTACCAGGCGAGCGCCTCGGCGTCGTAGGCGAGCGCGTCGGTCGGGTGGGCGTCGCGACCGCTGACCCACCACGACTCGTAATCGAAGACGATCGCGACGCGCGCTCGCTCGCGCCGTGAGCCGTGCACCGGCGACAGATCCCGCAGCGCTCCGCCGAGCGCCACCACCTCGCGGAACACCCGGCTGTTCTCACCCGCGTGCGGCACCATGCCCGAGTGGTACCGCTCGCCGCCCGCCCGCGACTGACGCCACTGGAAGTAGCAGACCGCGTCGGCGCCGTGCCCGACGTGGGTCAGGGCGTCGCGCACGAGTTCACCCTCGCGCTTGGGCGGGTTGACCTCTCGCCAGTTCACGGCGCTCGTCGCATGCTCCATGAGGAACCAGGGCAGACCGCCCGCGATGGTGCCGGTGAGGTTCGCCCAGAAGGACAGGTCGTCGCGACCGAGCTCGCCCGGACGCAGGTAGTGGTCGTTCGAGACGAAGTCGACGTCCCCCACCCAGGACGGATAGTCGATGTCGCGCACGTTCTGCGCGACCATGAAGTTCGTCGTCCGCGGGATGCCGGGGGTCACCTCGGCGAGCACGGCCGCCTCGGCTCGCAGGTGCTCGCGGACGGCATCCGACGAGAAGCGTTCGAAGTCGAGCTGCTGCCCGGGGTTGCGGATCGTCGGCGCCGACCGTGGCGGCAGGATCTCGTCCCACTGCTCGTAGTGCTGCGACCAGAAAGCGGTCCCCCACGCGTCGTTGAGCGCCTCGATCGTGCCGTAGCGCGCTTCGAGCCAGACACGGAACGCGCGCGCCGCGTCGTCGCTGTAGTCGTAGAGGTTGTGGCAGCCGAGCTCGTTGGAGATGTGCCACGCGACGACGGCCGGGTGGTCGCCGTAGCGCTCGGCGAGCGCGCGCACGAGACGCAGCGCGTACTCGCGGAAGATCGGCGAGGTGGGCCGCCAGTGCTGTCGCGCGCCGGGCCACAGGATCGTGCCGTCGACGGTCTGGGGCAGGATCTCGGGGTGCCGCCGCGCCATCCAGGACGGCGGTGACGCGGTCGCGGTGGCGAGGTCCACGTCGATGCCGTTCGCGTGCAGCAGGTCGATGATCTCGTCGAGCCAGGAGAAGTCGTACTCGCCGGGGCGCGGTTCGAGCAGCCCCCACGAGAAGATCCCGAGCGAGACGATGTTGACCCCCGCCTCGCGCATCAGCCGCACATCGTCGTCCCACACCTCGCGCGGCCACTGCTCCGGGTTGTAATCGGCGCCGTAGCGCATCGTCCCGGGCTCCTGCGAGCCGTCCTTCACCCAGCGGTAGTTCTGCACGCGACCACGTTAGTCCCAAAAACGTGCATCTGCACGGTTTCGATCGATCTACACTGCCCTCATGACCGAAGCGCCCGCCCGGGGCCCCTACGCGAAGTCCGCCGCACGGCGCAGCGAGATCATCGCGAGCGCGACGGCCGTCTTCGGCACGCACGGCTACCGCGGCGGGTCGCTCCGCCAGATCGCGAAGCAGCTCGATCTCAGCCTCACCACGGTCATGCACCACTTCCCGACGAAGGTGTCCCTGCTGGCGGCGGTCCTGTCGCAGGAGGACGCCGCCGACACCGACTTCTCCGAGCGCGCCGCACGTGACGGCTTCATCCCGACGGTGCTCGCGATCGTCGAGCGCAACCTCCGCCGGCGCGAGCTGGTGCGCATGTTCACGGTGGTGCAGGCCGAAGCCACGCACGTCGACCACGAGGCGCACGTGTGGCTGCGGGCGCGGTACGCCGACGTCATCCCCGAGTACGCTGCCGCGATCGAGCACGACCGGTCCCTCGGCAGACTGACGACGACGACGGATGCCACGATGCTCGCCGACCTCGTCATCGGGGTGTGGGAGGGCATCCAGGTGCGCTGGCTCGCCGACGACACCGACCCCGTCGCAGCGATGCGCGTCGCGCTCGACGCGCTGCTCCTGCCGGCGTCCGTCAGCGTCGCGGATCGATGATCGTCATCCCGGCCGGCGATGCGGAGTCCATGACGGGCAGCAGCGCGGCCGCCTCCGCGAGCGAGACCGTCCGTCCGATGAGCGCCTGGGGGCGCAGCGCACCGCGCGTGATGAGCTCCAGCATCCCGGCGTAGTCCTCGGCCGCCATCCCGTGGCTGCCGAGCAGGTCGAGCTCCCACGCGATAGCGCGCGCCATGGGCACTGCGGAGAGACCGGATGCCGAGGGCAGCAGCCCGATCTGGACGTGCCGCCCCCGGCGCCGCAGGCTGAGGACGGCGTCCGCGCAGGTCTGCTCGCTGCCGACCGCGTCGATCGACACGTGCGCGCCGCCTCCGGTGAGGCCGTGGACCGCGGCGGGGACGTCGGCCCCGTCCGCGAGGACGACATGCTCGGCGCCGAGCGTGCGGGCCACCTCGAGCGCGCCGGCGGACCGGTCGACGGCGATGACGCGCGCGCCGAGGGCGGTCGCGATCATGACGGCACTCAGGCCGACACCACCGGCGCCGACGATGACGACCCACTGCTCCGCGCGCAGGTGCGCCCGGGCGGTGAGGGCACGGTAGGCGGTGGCGAAGCGGCATCCGAGCGCCGCGGCGGACTCGAGGGAGATCTGGTCCGGCACGGCGACGAGGTTCCGGTCGGCGGCGTGGATCGCGACGCGCTCGGCGAACGACCCCCAGTGGGTGAAGCCCGGCTGCTGCTGATTCGGGCACACTTGGGCGTCGCCGGCGAGGCACCATTCGCACCGGCCGCATCCGCACACGAAGGGGACTGTCACGCGGTCGCCGACGTTCCACCGGTCGACGCCGGGCCCGAAGGACGCGACCACGCCCGCGAACTCGTGGCCGGGCACGTGCGGCAGCGAGATGTCGTCGTGGCCGACCCACGCGTGCCAGTCGCTGCGGCACAGGCCCGTGGCGTGCACCTCGATGACCGCACCGCCGACGGGGGCAACCGGGTCGGGCACCTCGGTCACGGTGAGGGGGCCGGCGATCCGGTCCATGATCATCGCGCGCACTCTGTCCTCCGTCGCATCCGCTCCTTCGATTCTGCCGCCGCGGGCGGTGCGCTCATGCGCGCGAGATATCGATGAGCACCTGCAGCACGTCGTCGACGGCCGGCGGACGGGTCGCCGGATGGAAGACGGCGCCCATGTCGCGGACGGCGCGCGGGTCGTCGATCGGACGCTGGACGCAGCCGTCGAGCGGATGCGGCACCTCCGGTCCCACCGCGATGCCGAGGCCCGCTGCGACGAGGCCATGCAGGGTGCGCAGGTCGTCGCCCTCGAACGCGATCCGCAGCTCGGCGTCCTCGGCCGCGAAGAGCTGCTCGAGCGTGCGGCGCAGTCCGTAGCCCGGCTTGAGGGTGACGTGGGTCTCGGCGACGACGTCGGCGAGCGTGACCCGCCGGGCGTTCGCGAGGCGGTGATCGGCCGGCACGACGGCGACGAGCGGCTCGTCGTAGAGGTGGACGGATGCGTTACCACCGGCGGCCGCCCCCGAGACGATGGCGAGGTCGGTGCGCCCCGAGGCGAGCTCGGCGAGACACCCGTCGCGCGCGCCCTGCCAGAGCCGGATGCGGATGTCGGGCCGTTCCTCGCGGAGGCGCCGCACGAGTCGGGGCACCAGATTCTCGCCGAGTGAGTTCTGGAAGGCGAGCGACACGGTGGCGCGCGCCTCGTCGAGCGAGTCGATCGCATCCTGCGCAGCGCGGAGCGCGACCCGGACGCCGGGCAGCATGCGCCGGGCTGCCGAAGTGAGCCGGATGCCGCGGCCCTCAGGGGCGACGAGTGCGACGCCGAGCTCAGCCTCGAGGTGACGGAGCGCGCGGCTCACGCTCGGCTGCGCAACGCCCAAGGCCTGCGCCGCGCGGGTGACGTGCTCGTCGCGTCCGAGGGCGTCGAGCAGAGGTAGATGCGGGAGCAGCGCGAGGACGCGGTCCGGATTCATGCGCTGATGTTATCGCTGCGCCGGTATCGGTATTGGAAGTGAATGAGAAGGATGCCTACCGTTGAGTGAGTGACGACCCTCGACATCCCGACCGCGACCGCCGCACCCCGCAGGCTGGGCGCGGCGATGTGGACGACGGGGATCGCGACGTTCGGCGTTCTCTACGCCCCGCAGGGCCTGCTGACCGGAATCGCCGAGACCTACGGGCTGACGGCCGCGGACGCGTCGTGGGTCGTGTCCTCCGCCACGCTGGGGCTCGCGCTCGCGATCGTGCCGTGGGCGCTCGCCGCCGACCGCTTCGGCCGTCGACGGATGCTGCAGGTCGCGGCGGTGGCCGCGGCCGCCATCGCGGTGACGTCGCCGCTGCTGCCGGGGTTCGCCGGGCTGCTCGCGGGCCGGTTCCTGCTCGGGGCGGCGCTCGGCGGCATCCCCGCCCTCGCGATCGCGTATCTGCACGAAGCCGCCGGCCCGCACCGCGCCGGGGTCGCCGCGGGAGCGTACGTGGCGGCGACGAGCGTCGGCGGTCTCGCGGGACGACTCGTGGCGGCTCCCTTCGGTGAGCTCGTCGGCTGGCGTCTGTCGCTCGAGCTGCTGGGCGTGCTCGCTGCAGCGCTCACGATCCTCTTCGCGATACTGCTGCCCCCGACCGCCCCCCACCGTGGCATACCGCTGCGGACGAGCCTGCGGACGCTGCTGCGTCAGGCGATCAATGTGCGGGCGCTCCCGCTCTACGGGATCGGGGCGATGGTCGTCGGGGCGATGGTCGCCGTATTCAACGCGATCGGCTTCCGACTCGAGGCGGCGCCGTACTTCCTCAGCGCGACGGCGGTCTCGCTCGTGTTCCTGACCTACCTGTCGGGCACGGTGACCTCGCGCCTGTCGGGCGCCCTCGTCCACCGGTGGGGCACGCGGATGCCGCTCGTCGCCGGGGGCGTGCTGATGGCCGTCGGCGCCGCGGTCACGATCGCGCCGCCTGTGCCGGTCATCGTCGGCGGCATCCTGCTCATCACGGCCGGGATGTTCCTCGCTCACGCGACCGCCAACGCGGCGACGGCGCGGGCAGGCGGATCGGGTCGGCAGCACGCGGTCGCGCTCTACAGCGTCGCCTACTACGTGGGGTCGAGCGTGCTCGGCACCGTCGGGGCCGTGGCCTGGACGGCGGGCGGGTGGCTCGCGCTGGCGGGTCTCGTCGCGGTCCTGGGCGTGCTCGTGGCGATCTCATCGCTCGCCGTGCGTGACTGACGCGGACGGCGCCGATAGGGTGCGGGGCATGAACAGATACGGGGAATTCGCAGGACTCGGTGTCGGCCTGGTCATCCTCATGATCGTGCTGTACGTGGGCTTCTTGGCCCTCCTGATCTGGGTGGGTTACCTCATCCAGCGGACGGCGGTGAAGAACGGGATGCTGCGGGCGATGCAGGAGAGCGGCATGACCTTCGCCCCGCGGCCCGGACCGCCCTACCCGGGCGGCGGGTACCCCGGCGGCCAGCCACCGCACCCCGGGCAGCCGCCCGCTCCCCCGCAGGGACCGGGCAACCCGCCTCCGTCGACGGACTGAGCACCCGCGCCGTCGAACGGAAGGCTCCCGGTCTTGCTAGGCTTGCCGGGTGCCTCCGGGCGCACGGGGCTGTAGTTCAATGGCAGAACTTCTGCTTCCCAAGCAGACAGCGCGGGTTCGATTCCCGTCAGCCCCTCCACTCGCGCCTCTCGCGTAGGACGTCACGTCCTGCTCCATCCCGGCTCCGTCGATCGCTTCGAACATCCGGTGGGCCGTGCGCCGTCCGAGCTGCGGGAGGTACGGCTCACCTTCGGACGGCGTCATTCACGTCCGCGTCACCGAGTCGCCAAACGCTCCGTGGACGGGGCGGTGACCTGTCCGCGGTATGTGATCACGGCGAGGGCGACTTGGCTGTGAGGAACACGCAGAGGTCGACGGCTCCGGCGAGTTCTGCCACGAGACCGTGAAGCTCAGCGGCCGTCAGGGCTGTCTCGTCGTGCTGCGGTTCGAAGACGACGCGCCAGCACGGGTCTCCGGCCGTGGGCGGCCGCAGGTAGACGGTGGTCGTGGCGTTACGCAGCGGAACCACCACAAGGCCGCCGTCGTCACCATAAGAGCTGTCCTGCACGACGACGCGCGCGGTAGCGCCCTCTTGCAGCATCCGGAACTCGTCGAGCCAGCGCTCGAGGGTGGCTCGGCTACGGAATGGCACGACGTCCCCGTGTTAGATCTGGCGGACTCGGCTCAAGGCGGACGGAGACACCTGCGCTGTGAAGCTGTGGCGCCCCCCGCGCACTTCTAGCTCGATCTCACCCATTCGGATGTCTGCGACGATGCCTTCGGGCACAGTCGCATCGAGTTCGACGGAGTCTGCCATCCGGCGCCAAGACACGGCGATCTCACCGTGCGGCGTGTCGATCGAGGTCGACACGTGATCGACGCCGTCGATCGGCTGAGGTGCGATGAGCACCCGCGCATACCCCGCCTGCGTCGGCTCGAGACCTCCGAGTACGCGATGCATCCAGTCTGCGACTGCCCCCAGCGCATAGTGATTGAAGGACGTCATCTCGCCGGGGTTGATGCTTCCGTCGGGCAGCATCGAGTCCCACCGCTCCCACACGGTCGTGGCACCCATCGTCACCGGGTACAGCCAGGACGGGCATTCGCGCTGGAGGAGCAGTCGGCCAGCGGTCGCGATGTGGCCGGTGCTGCTGAGCGCATCCAGAATGTACGGCGTCCCTGCGAAGCCCGTCGAGATGCGGTGCCCGGACGACTCGACGAGTTCGGCCAGGCGGGCACCCGCCCACGTGCGCTCCTCCTCGTCGAGGAGCCCGAAGACGATCGCCAGGGCATACGAGGTCTCGACATCGTTTCGGAGTCGGCGGTTCCCCACATCGACATAGGACCTTCCGAACGCGGCACGCGTCCGATCGCGCAGCGATTCGAGCTCGCCGACGACGTCCGAACGGCCGATGACATCGGCAGCTTCTCGCGCAAGGCTCGCAGATCGATAGAGGCAGGCCGTCGCAACGAGCGCCCGGTCTGCCTTCGCGGCGGCCGGATCCTCCGGCGGCGCGTCGGGGTCGAGCCAGTCGCCGAACTGGAACCCGCGGTCCCACAGACCGGACTCGGACACCAGCTCCGCGACATGCCGCAGGTGCGCGAGCATGCCGTCGAACGTTTCGCGCAGCACGCGATCGTCGCCGGTCGCCATCCACACCGCCCACGGCACCCAGACGATCGCGTCGCTCCAGATGGCTGTCGAGTCGACAGGGGTGATGTCCTCTGGCACCCCGACGTACTTCAGCACGTCCGGCACGACGTAGGGAACGATGCCACCATGGTGCTCCTGCTCGAGGAGGACGTCGCGAAGCCAGTCGCGCAGGAAACCCTCGACGTCGAACAATCGGGCACTCGTGGCTGCGAACACCGCGATGTCGCCCGTCCAGCCCAGACGCTCATCCCGCTGCGGGCAATCGGTCGGCAGACCGACGAAGTTGCCGAGCGTACTGGAGACGACATTCTCATGCAGGCGGTTCAGAAGCGGCTCCGAGCTCGAGAACCGACCGATCCGACGCATCCGCGAACTGATGCGGACAGCGCGGATCCCGCCCCGGCGAATCGCCTCCAGCCCACCGGGCCAGCCGTCGACCTCGGCGTAGCGAAAGCCGTGGAAGGTGAAAGTCGGCTCGAACACGTCATGACCGCCCGACAGGATGAATCGATCCGTCGCCTGCGCCGAGCGCAACGGGCGAACGGCGATCTCCCCGTGTTCGAGGACCTCCGAGTGCCGGATCGTGACGGTCTCTCCGCGCGCACCGGCGAGCTCCGCCCGGACCCAGCCGACGATGTTCTCACCGAAGTCGACGATGACCCGGCCGCTCGGGGACGCGAACACCCGCACAGGTTCAAGCATCCCCACGCGAGCCACGGGCGGACCGACGTACGACTCGAACCCGATCTCCCCGGCGTCGATCTCCTCGACGGGGCCAGAATCGGCCGCGACACCTCGACGGCGGGCGTCGATGGTCTGACCGTTGTACAGATCGTCAGAGAGAGTCTCACCTACACGTGCCGACCACGTCGCGTCCGTCCCCCACACCTGCACATGGCCGTCCGCATACTCGACGGTCAGTTCGGCGATCGCGGCGAGGCGGTCACCGTACACACCAGTGGACCCCGTCCACGTCAAGCCGCCGCGGTACCACCCGTTGCCGAGGGTCAGTTCGAGGGTCGAGCGGGGAGCGAGGAGGCGCGTCACGTCGGCTTCGGCGACGCGCACCCGCCATTCATAGCTCGACCACCCGGGCGTCAGAACGTCCTCGGACACGGGCGCGCCGTTCAGGACGGCGTCGACGAGGCCAAGCGCCGAATAGCGGAGCACCGCGCGGACGACGGCGCCGCGCTCGGATTCGAGGGAGAAGTCACCGACCAGGGTGGGTGCGCCGTCGGGGGCGGTCGAGGGGGCGATCAGACGAGAGGTGGTGAACACGGTCAGCCCTTGATTGCGCCACTGGTCATGCCCGCCACGATCTGGCGGTTGAAAAAGACGTACATGACGAGCGGGGGAATGGTGATGAGCAGGATGTCGGCGAACAGCAGATTGAACTGACCGGCACTTGTCGAGCTCGACGCATACGCGTACAAGGTGAGCTGAACGGTGGCATTGGCGTCGCCCGGGAGGAAGTACAGCGGGTTCGCGAAGTCGTTGAACACCGCGACCGCCTGCACCACGATGACGGTGATGACGACCGGCTTGAGCAGGGGTAGCACGATCCGGAAGAACAACCGCACGGGCCCGGCGCCGTCGATGACGGCTGCCTCGTCGAGCTCCCGCGGGATTGTCGCGACGAATGCGCGGAACAGCAGGATGCAGAACGAGAGGCCGAACGTCGCCTCGATGAGGATCAGCCCGCCGAGGGTCTTGAACAAGCCCAGTCCCTGCAGCACCCAGATCGTCGGGACGACGGCGGGCGGGACGATGAGTCCGGCGAGCACGAAGAAGTTGATGAGGGGATTCCACCGCGACGCCTTGCGCTGCAGGACGTACCCCACCATGGCGGCGAGGACGACCATGATCGCGACACTCGCGACCGTCAACACGATGCTGTTGACGAACGCGCGGACGAGGATGCCGTCCCGATCGGCGAGCACCGCCGCGATGTTGTCCCACAGCTTCCACTCCGAAGGCCACGCGAACGAAAGAGCGGATGCCTCGGGGGCGGTCTTTGCGGCGGTGATGAGGATGAAGGCGAACGGGACGAGGAACACCACGATCGAGACGGCAATCGCGGTGGTTCCGACGGTCCATCGCCGTACGGCCGTGCGGGTCATGCGTCGACGCCCCTCTTGTTGATGAAGATCGAGATCGGGATCATGGCGGCAGTCACGACGAGGAAGAGCACGACGTTGCCAGCCGTCGACAGGCCGTAGAACCCGGCCTGGTACTGCTTGTAGATGACCGAGGCGATGACATCAGAGCTGAACCCGGGGCCGCCCTTCGTGGTCGCCCAGATGAGGTCGAAGGAACGCAGACCCCCGATAAGCGACAGGATGACCACGGTCCCGGTCGCCGGCCACGACAGGGGGAAGGTGACGTTGCGGAAGACTTTCCAGCCGTTGGCGCCGTCCATGCGCGCTGCCTCGAAATACTCCTGGGGGATGGCCACGATTCCGGCGATGTAGATGAGGGTCGCGATGCCGAGGCCCTTCCACACATCAACGAGCGCAACACTGATCAAAGCGAGATTCGGGTCCGTGAGCCACCCGGGTCCTTCGATCCCGAGTATCGACAGCGCACCGTTGACGACGCCGTCGAAGGGGTCGAGGAGGACCTTGAAGGTCAGACCGACGCCGATGGTGGACACCAGGACGGGGAAGAACGTGACAGCCCGCAGATACCCGCGGCCGATGATCTCAGACGTCAACAGCACCGCGAGCCCGAGTCCGAGTACCACCTTGGCGAGGCTCGTGATCACCGCATAGACGAGGGTGTTGCTGAACGCCTGCGACAGCTGGGGGTCGGAGAAGAACTGGACGAAGTTGCCGAGCCCGATGAACTGGACGTCGAACAGGGACCAGCGCGTGAGGCTGAAATAGAACGACGCGAATGTGGGAACAGCGAACAGGACCACGTACAGGGCCGCCGCCGGGATGTAGAACCAGGACGGGTACATGCTGCGTCTGCCGCGCGGGTGAGAATCGCGTGAGCGCACGGGCGGCGTGCGCCGCATCCGCCTGTCGACGGCGGGCACTGTCGCGGTCATGAATGACTCCTTCGTAAGTGGGGGATGCGGGGCTGAGGGTCGAGGAGACCGATCTCAGCCCCGCAAGAAGGCCCGCGGAGGGCGGATCCTTACCAGCCAGACAAGCCGAGCTGCTGCGCCTGCTTCTTCACGTCCTCGTCGTAGGCGGCGGCGCCGTCCTTCGCGGAGGAGATGCCGGAGCCGACGCTGATCGCGATGTTCTCGAGGTTGGGTCCCTTGACCGGCGAAAGGAACTCGAGAGCGGGAGCGCTCTTGCCGTCGGTCACGTAGGACTGGATCTCGGCCACCATCGGTGCCGCGTCATCCGGAACGGAGCAGGAGCTGATGGAGAAGGGTCCGCCGGCGACGAAGTTGTCGTTCTGGATCGCGCACCCCTCGTCGGAGTTGATGAACGCGACGAACTCCTTCGCCGCCTCGAGCTTCGCGCCTTCGACGGTCCTGGGGATGTACACCGCACTTGGCTCCCACACGGTGAGGGTCGTGTCGGCCGCCTCATCAGCGGGCATCGCGAAGAAGCCGATGTCGGCGACGGAGTCGGGGTTGCTCTGGGCGATGTTCGTCAGGACGGCGCTGGAGAGCATGGGGTACATGGCGGCCGCGCCGGTGGCGAGGGCTGCCGACCCGTCCGCGGCGGTCGCAGTGGCGAAGTCCTCGTTGAACAGGCCCTCGTCGAACGCCTGCTGCAGGTGGGTGAACCCCGCCAACGCGGGCTCGTCGGCGAACTTCGCCTTGTTGGCCGTGAACTCCTCGGCCCAGTCCGGGTCCTGGGCGTACACGTTCCCGAGGTCGGCAAGCAGGAACAGCTGGGACGTCCAGCTGTCGCCGTAGGTCTGCTCGATCGGGGTGATCCCTGCCGCCTTGATCTTCTTCGCCGCATCAACGAGCGAGGACCAGTCGGTCGGAACATCGATGCCGAGGTCGCCGAAGACCTTCTTGTTGTAGGCGATGCCGCCCGCCATCGAGGTGCCGAGGGGTGCGCCGTACGTACCGCCGTCCGTCGAGACGACAGTGGCGAAGTTGTCGGTCACATTCGACACCCACGCCTGGTCGCTGAGGTCTGCGAGCGCCTGGTCGGGATTCAGCGCCTGGAAGAGCGAGCCGGTGTTGTAGAAGAACACATCATCCATCTCACCGGTGGAGAGCTGCGTCTTCACGAGGTTGTCTCCCTCGGTGCCACCGGGGCGTGTGTTGAGGGTGACGGTCACATCAGGGTTCGCCTTCTCGAAGGCTGCGATGAGCGCGTTGCCGACGGCGATCGAGTCTTCGCCGTTGGTCGTGAGATACGAGATCTCGACCTTGCCGTCCGAGCCGGCACCTCCGGCGGAACCGGAGCAGCCCGCCAAGGCGATCGCGCCGAGGACGAATCCGGACACGACGATCGCGGTCCGCCGGGGGGTGATGGATGAGGACACTGCTTACCTCCTTGTAAGGGCTGGGTTCGGGATCGCCCAGATGGTGACGACTGTAGATCGGTCTACGTTGTGTATAACGATCTACACGGTCGCGGAGACAGAATATGCGGATTGGCGCCCTGTCGTCAACCGATCTACATTTGGTTCACGCCACCTCGAAGGAGCACCGTGACGGAAGCAACACCCGCCGACGCGCGCGGGCCTCGGCCGTCGACCATCGGTGACGTCGCTGCCCTGGCCGGCGTCTCGCGAGCAGCGGTCTCGAAGGTCATCCGGAACGCCTACGGCGTCAGTGACGCGATGCGCGAACGCGTCACTGCGGCGATCGACGAGCTGGGCTACCGACCGCGCGTCGCCGCCCGAGCCATGCGCGGGTCCACCTCGACGATCGGCGTGCAGCTACCGCAGCTCGACAACGGCTTCTTCACGCGGATCCTCAACGGAGTCATGGGTGCGCTCCACGACTCGGACTATCACTTGATCATTGCCCCCATGACGGATGCCGTCGGTGGTGTCGCTGCAATCGAGAGCCTCTACGATCGCCAGGTCGACGGCATCATCGCGGTTGCTCCGGCCGTCCCGCAGGAGTGGCTGGAGGGCGTCGGACGCCGCGTGCCACTCGTGCAGATCGGTCAACACGACGACCCCGACCACTACGACGTCGTGGTCGGGGACGACGACCTCGGGGCGCGACTGGTGATGGAGCATCTGTTCTCACTGGGTCATGAGCGGATCGCCCACGTCACGAACGATGAACGCATCCTCGTCGAGGCCGCCACCGATCCTCATCCGCGCCGCTTGCGGGTGTATGAGTCGATGATGCGAGAGCGCGGGCTCGTCCCCGATGTGATCCGCGTCGCGCCGCCCGATGCGGACGCGTCTCGCGCACTGGATGCTCTCCTCGATCGGGACGTCCGTCCCACGGCACTGTTCGCGGGCCACGACGCGCTCGCGCTATCCGCCCTCCGCGCCGCCGCCGAGAGGGCCCTCACGAACGCTGAGTTCGCGATCGTGGGCTATGACGACATCCCGCTCGCCGAGCACCCACTTCTGAGCCTGAGTACCGTTGATCAGTCGGGCGAAGAGATGGGGGCGACGGCAGCACGGATGCTGATCGAGCGCATCCGCGGACGAGAGGTAGCCCTGAAGCAGGTCTTCACCCCACGGCTTCGCGTGCGAGCCAGCAGCGGCGCTGATCATCAGCATCGCTGATCCGCGCGAGAGCGGATCTCTCGCTCCCCCGCCGCCGCGATGCTCGAGGCGCTTCGCAGCTTTCCACATCCCGCAGTGACTGCAGAACTCGGGTGGTGCCGGCGGCGGGACCCTTGCCGACCGCATTGATCACGGTCGCGCAGACCTACCGTGCCGTCACCATCCCGGACAAGTCCTCCGCGTCAAGCTCACCTGCCGAGGACGGCCCACCCGCGCGGAGACAGCGAGAGAGTCGCGCCATGCAGTGCGGCGCCCTCCCCGGCGAGCACCGCGGACGCATCCGCCGCCGGGAGGATCACGTCCTCGTCGGTGATGTTCAACGCGGTCACGATCGCCTCCGCCGATGTGGCGGTTCTCAGCACGATCGTGCCGTTCGCCATGTGGACGGTATCGGTGTGCGCGCGGGTGAGCCATGGATGGCGCCGCCGGAGTGCGATGAGCCGTTGTGTGAGAGACAGCATCCGCTCCGCAGCCGGATCGAGCTGCTCGCGTGGCGTCGGCGCCTCGGGCATCTCGGGTCGCACGGCGTCGTCACCGCCCAGTCGCGCCTCCTTGATCCCCGTCGCGCCGTACTCGTCTCCTGCGTAGACAGCCGGCGTGCCCGCGACGGTGAAGAGCACCGCGAGAGCGTGGGGCACAAAATCGGGCCCCACGGCTGAGGCGATGCGGGTGACGTCGTGGTTACCGACGAAGGTGTACGGCACGAAACCGGCGAGAAGGTCGTTGTTCCGGCCTATCGCGTGCTGCAGTTCGAAGAGGTTGTCGTCCGCGATGCCGTGCCAGATGCCCTGCCACAACTCGTACTGCGTCACCGTATCCATCGTCGACTCGGTCACGATGTGCGCATAGTCGCCGTGGATGACCTCGCCGAGGAACCAGGCATGCGGATGCCGCTCACGGACGGCAGGAAGCACCCGCGCCCAGAACGCCCTCGGCACGCTGTAGGCGGCGTCCAAGCGCCAGCCATCGATGCCGCGCTCGAGCCAGTGATCCATCACGTCGACGACGAGGGCGACGACCGCGTCGGACGAGTGGTCCAGCGTGACGAGGGCCTCGTGCCCCTCGAAGACTTCCACCGAACCGTTCGCGCCGACACGGAACAGGTCAGACGAGCCGGTCGTGAGCGCTTCGTGGAACGCAGGGTGCTCACGGCCGACGTGGTTGAAGACACCGTCGAGCACCACGCGGATGCCGCGCTCGTGTGCCGCGGCGAGAAGCCGATCGACGTCGGCGTCGTCACCCAGCCGCGGGTCGATGCGGAAGTAGTCGATGGTGTCGTATCCGTGGGTGCTGCTGGCGAAGATGGGCCCGAGGACGACTCCATTGAGCCCGAGCTCCACGACGTGGTCGAGCCATGCCTCGATGCGGGTGAGGCGATGCGTCGTCGCCTGCCCGCCCCTGCGCTCGCGGATCGGTGCGCCCGTGAACCCCAGCGGATACACGTGCCACCACATCGCCGAGTCAGCCCATTCCCGTTCGCGGTGCATACATCGACCGTACGCAGAGCCCGGGATCCTGCGTGTGCCCTACCTCCCCGAGCTCCTCTCTGCTATCCGTCGGTCCGACGCACGGAACGGACCGTCGCGAGGGGCGGTCCGTTCCGTGCGCGGAGCGGTCAGGGCTCGGCCGGCCACGCGGCCGTCCACGACCAGACGAGGAAGCTGGTGGCCGCCACCGCCCATCCGATCAGCGGAGCGAGCTCAGGCGCTCCCGCGGCGAGGGGAATGACGGACATCGCCGCTCCCGCACCAGCTGACGCAGCGGCCTTGACAGCGATGTGTGACATGAGCGCTCCTCAGCAGTTCCGAACACGACAGGCTCGGACCCTGACAGCGGCGTGAGAGGCGTGCGGAGCCCCTTGACGGCGAGAGGTTTCGCGTCTCCGTCCCGGTCAGACCACGGCTTCCGCGGTCACGCCGCCACGATGACGTCGGCGGGGGTTCGCCCGATGGCGATCGGACGCCCCGGTGACCTGCTCCACTGGCTCCACCCGCCGGGATAGAGCTGCGGCCGATAGCCCGCCGACTCGAACGCGAGCGCCGAATGGGCAGAAGCGATCCCGTTGTTGCAGTAGACGGTGACGGGGACACCCGGCTCCAGACCGTGGGACCTCAGGGTCTCACGGATGCGGTCCGGTGGCAGGAGGCGCCCGCGCGAGTCGATGTGGGTCACTGTGGGGATGTTGATGGCACCCGGAATGTGACCGGCGTCGGCCTCGAGGCCGCTGACCTGACCTCGATACTGCTGCGGCGCGCGGACGTCGACGAGCGATCCCGGCCGGTCGGCGCTCGCGACCTCGTCGATCGAGACGGTGTGGAGGTGCGACGCACCCAGGCTCACACCCCCCGGAGCCGAGCTGTGATCACCGCGTGCGAGGCGATTCCCCGAGTACAGCCATGCCGGAAAACCGCCGTCGAGGAGCCGGACGAGCACTCCGTGACCTCGGAGAAGCCACCACGCACGCGCGGCTGCCACTCCGTCGTTGTCGTCGTAGACGACCACGCGGTCACCGTCGTTGAGACCCCAGCGACGTGCCGTCTGCTCGAGCTGCGCGGTGTCCGGCAGCGGGTAGCGGCCCTCCTCCGGGTGTCCGAGTCGGGAGAGCTCGCGCTCGAGATCCACGTACACGGCGCCAGGGATGTGGCTGCTCAAGTACGCCGGACGACCCTCGGGCTCGTTCAGACGCCACCGCACGTCCAGCAGACGCAGGGGCGCACCGGAGGCCAGCTCGGTGGCGAGTTCCTCAGCAGTGACCAGGTGAGACATCCTCCCATCGTCCAGGCGTCGCGCTGACCCGGAACGGGCGTGTGAAACACGAGGTAGAGGTTCGTCACATTCATTCACACGCGCGGCCGACCGAGGTCTTCGCGCGCTTTCTCAGCCGAAGAGAGGCGGCACCGGGACGGTCAAGTTCGCCCCACCGCGATAGCGCGTGGCGATGTGATTCTCGGGCAGCCGTGGTCCCCGACCGAACAGCCGCTCCCGCAGCGTCGGTCCGCCCTCGAGCAACCGCCCCCGCGCGCGCAGCTCGGGGACGACGAGCTCGGCGAAGTCGCGAGCCGTGTCGAAGGAGTGGTACTGGCGCAGGTTGATCCCGTCGATGCCGTCCTCGTCCAGCCACCGTTCGATCTCGTCGGCGACCACGCGCGGCGTCCCGGCGACGAAGAATCGGCCTTCCCGTCCACCGGCGATCCCGTCGATGAGCTGACCGATCGTGGTGTCGGGGGCGGCGGTCGGTACCGCCTTCTCGGGGATCCCGGCCTGCGCGAGGGCGTCACGAACGAGGGTCTCCCTGGGGAACACCGTCGGATCGAAGGGGAATCCGGAGTGGGCGAGGATGCCGTCGAGGCTGCTCTGCTCGCGATAGGTGCGCCACTTGTCCGACGCCTCCTCCTCCGTGCGTCCCACGACGACACCCGCCTGAACGATGAACTTGAGGTCGTCCGCCGTGCGCCCGTGACGCGCGGCGGCATCCGTCATCCGCTCGGCGTTCTGGACGAAGTCCGCGGTCGTCCTTCCCCCGGTGAAGACCAGCTCAGCGTGACGACCGGCGAATGCGATCCCGGCCGGTGACCCCGTGGCCTGGTAGAGGACGGGGGTGCGCTGCGGGGAAGGCTGACTGAGGTGGGGACCGGCGACACGGAAGTTTTCGCCGACATGGTCGATGTAGCGGACCTTCGAGGGATCGGTGTATGTCTTCCCCGCCGCGTCGGCGATGACCGCGCCGTCATCCCACGAGCCCTCCCAGAGCTTGTACACGACGTCGAGGAACTCGTCGGCGATGGCGTAGCGACGGTCGTGCGGGATCTCCTCGGCGAGGCCGAAGTTGCGCGCCGCGTTCGGGAGGTAGGACGTGACGATGTTCCACCCGACGCGCCCGTGGGTGAGGTGATCGAGGGTCGACATGCGACGCGCGAAGGCGAACGGCGGCTCGTAGCTCGTCGAGAACGTGACTCCGAAGCCGAGCCGCTCGGTGACCGCGGCCATGGCGGGGATGACGAGGAGCGGGTCGTTCGACGGGATCTGCAGCCCTTCGCGGATGGCCGTCTCCGGGCCACCGCGGAAGACGTCGTACGCACCGACGACGTCAGCCAGGAAGATGCCGTCGAACCCGCCGTGCTCGAGGATCTGGGCCAGCTCGAGCCAGTAGGAGATGTCGTTGAAACGGTGCCGGTTGTTGCCCGGCAAGGTCCACAGTCCATGGGTGATGTGGCTCACCGTGTTCATCTCGAACAGATTCAGGATGAGCTTCTTGGGCTCGGTCATTCTGTGCCTTTCCGGGTCTTCGTCACGCCTCACCTGTGCTCCACCATCCCGGGACGGGAACGTCGTTGAGGAGCAGATCGCCGAGGGCTCGGGCTTTGAAGGGCGCGGGATTGTGGGACGCGATCGTTCGGGCATTACGCCAGTGCCTGTCGAGGGCGAGCCGCGTGTCGACCGCGCTCGCGCCACCCACCTCGAAGAGGAGGGTGGCGGCTTCGAGGACCGACGGAAGGACGACGAGCTGTGCACGAGTGGTGGATGCCTCCACAGGCTCGATGATCGCACGGAGCGGCTCCCCCGAGACCCCGCTCCGCTGCGCCGTCGTCGACTCGTCCAGGCCCGCGGCGGCGGCGGCGAGCGCCGAGTCGGCGGCGAATGCGAGAGCGGACAGTCTGCCGACGGTTTCCTGCACGATCGGGTCTTCGCGGGCCGTGGCCGCCGAGCCGTGGCTGAAGGTCCGGGTGCGGGTCTGCACGAACTGGACGGCGTCGTCGACGATCGCCCGACCGATGCCCGCGACCGTCGCGAGCAGGACCAGTTGCACGAAGGCTCCGCCGTGTGACGGTCCGCCCGGGAGTCGGCGCGAGACGGCATCCTCCGTCACCGTGACAGCACGGAAGACCGTCGTACCGCTGCCGGTCATGCGCTGACCGAAGCCTGTCCAATCGTCGATGACCTCGACGCCCGCGGCGTTCGTGGGGACCAGAGCCGACACGAGAGCCCCGTCGTCATCTTGGGCGGCGACGGAGACGAGGTCCGCGAACAGGGTGCCGGTGCTGTAGTACTTCGTGCCGTCCAGCACGAGTCCGTCCGGCGAGTCGCTGAGCGTCGTGGCCAGAGTCCCCACCTTCGCGGCCGACCGTTCATGACTGGCGTTGCCGACGATCGCGCCCGACGAGATCAGTTCGAGGCGGCGGGTGCGCTGCGGTGACGGCGCCGCGAGGACGGTGCGATCGACGAAGGAGAAGTGCGAACGGAACAGCTGCGCGAGGTTCGGGTCCCGACGGGCGAGCTCGGCGAGGAGCTCGAAGAGAACGGACGGCGGCTCACCTCCACCGCCGTACTCCTCGGGAAGCGTCACTTTCGTGAAGCCGGCCTCGCGCAGCGCTGACACCTCGGCGTGCGGAAGCCGCCGGTCGCGTTCGCGGGTGACGGCCTCCCGGCCCACCTCGTCGAAGACGGCGCTGAACCTCCGGACGGCATCGCTGGTGCGACTCATGCGCCAGCGGTCCGCTCGCGCCCCTGCGAGATCGTGAGCGGATCGCGCGCCCGATCCCCTTGCACCAGCGCCGCGAGGCGATCGAGCTCTACGACCGTGTCGGTGGACGGGCGGTACCCGAGCGCGGAGATGTTCTCCCGGACCCGGTCGGCGCGACGCGTGCCGGGAATCGCCGCGAGCGCCACACCGAGCGCATCCGCCCGGCCGTACAGCCAGGCCAATGCGAGCTGAGCCGGGCTCACTCCCTCGGCATCTGCGAGTCGCCGCACCGTATCGACGATCACCCCGTTGGAGCGGAGGCGCTCCGCGTCGAACCTCGGGAAGTTGCGACGGCTGTCGGACGAATCGGGCGGCGAATCCGTGCTGACGGCACCGGTCAGGAAACCTCGCCCGAGCGGCGAGTAGGCGACGAAGCCCACTCCCCTGTCCACTGCCGCAGGGATGACGTGATCCTCGACGTCCCTGCTCCAGATCGACCATTCACTCTGCACGGCCGCGATGGGGTGCACGGTGTGAGCACGCGCGAGCTCCGCAGCCGTCGCCTCACTCAGGCCGATGTGGCCGATCAGTCCGTCATCGACGAGCTCTGCCATCGCGCCCACGGTGTCCTCGATCGGCACCCGGGGGTCGACCCGGTGGTAGTAGTACAGGTCGATGCGTTCCACACCGAGCCTCCGGAGGCTCCGGCGCGCGGCCGCACGGACGTAGGGCTTGTCTCCGCGGACCCGCAGACCGTCGGCATCCGGGTCGGCAAGGAACCCGAACTTCGACGCGAGGACGACTTCGTCCCGCCGGGCACGGACCACACGTCCGACCAGTTCTTCGTTCGCGCCGTTGCCGTAGATGTCGGCGGTGTCGATGAGGGATGCCCCTGCGTCGATGGCGGCGTGAAGGGTGGCGATCGACTCCTGTTCATCCGCCGGCCCGTAGGCGTGTGTGAGCGACATCGTCCCGAAGCCCTGGGCAGGAACGATGAGCCCATCGCCGAGCGTGATCGAGGGAAGGGTCATCGGGATGCCTCCGAGCGGTCCGCGGCGGGCGCCCGCCAGTCGGGGAGGTCGCCGGTCAGAGCGAACTGCCCGAGCGCACGGGTCCGCTGGATGACCGGGTTGTGGGACGCGATCGTGCGGACGTTGCGCCAGTGCCGATCAAGGGCGTAGGCGTTGCCGACCGCCGAGGCTCCGCCGACCTCGAACAGCCGGGTCGTCGCATCCAGCACGAGCCGAGGGACGAGCTCCTGCAGTCGGAACACGTCGAATTGGATGTCGCGCATGCGCTCGACGCTGGCGCGCGACTCCGAGGCGTCCTCGAGGTCGGCGGCGACCGACAGCACCAGTCGTCGCGCGGTCGCTGCGGCGACGCTGAGTTCGCCCACCACGAGCTGGACCAGCGGATCCTCCCGGGGCAGGGTCTCGCCGGCGAACCCGAAGGTGCGACGGCGCGGCGTCACGAAGGCGACGGTGTCGTCGAGAGCGCGCTGCGCGATTCCTGCGATGACGGCGATGAGCGCCAGCTGGAGAACCGACCCGAGGTGATGCCACCGCGCACCGGCGGGATCACCGGAGGGCGGAACGATGCCGTCCTCGCCGACCGGTACCCGGTCGAAGACGGTGGTGCCGCTGCCGGTGAGCACCTGACCGAAACCGTCCCAATCATCGGTCGAACGCACTCCGTCGTGGTGCGCCGACACCGTGACGGCGACCCGCTCGTCGCCGTCCAGCGCCGCCAGATGGATCCAGTCGGCATAGATGCTGCCGGTCGTGTAGTACTTCGTGCCCGACAGGACGGGCGATCCAGCGGACCGGTCGATGCGGGTTTCGAGCCGAGCGGTGTCGTGACGCTCCGACTGGGCGTTGCCGACGAAGTCGCCCGCGAGGACACGCGCGAACCACGGTGCCGCGACGGCCGCAGGCTGCTGTCGAAGCGACTCCACGAAGGCGATGTGACCGCGCCAGACATGGCCCAGACTCGCGTCGGCGCTGGCGAGACGGATGAGGCGGGCGAACAGCGCCTCGAGGCGCAGGGGCGACCCGCCGAAGGCCTCCGGCACCCTCCACGCGCCGAAGCCGATCTCACGCAGCTCGGCGAGTTCTACCGTCAGCAGACAGCGCTCGCGCTCCCGGCGTGCGGCGTCAGGGGCGACGCGGGCCACGAACTCGTCGAAGTCCAGGGTCATCGGTGCATCACCTTCCGAGCCACCGCATTGCCGAGAATTTGCGCCGCCTGGACGAGGGCGATGAGGACGAGGACGACGATCGCCACGGAGATCCAGTCGAAGCGCTGGTACCCGTAGTTCATCGCGAGCGACCCGAGCCCGCCTCCCCCGAGGACGCCTGCCACCGCCGTCGCGTCGACGAGCGCGACGAGGATGTAGGTCAGTCCCAGCGTCAGAGGGCCGAGCGCCTCCGGCACCACGATGGAGAACAGCACGCGCGCAGGGCTCGCCCCCATCGCCGCGCCGGCCTCGATCGACCCGGGGCTGACCGCGACCAGGTTCGACTCCGAGACGCGGGCGATGGCGACGCACGCCACGATGATGAGCGGGATCGTCTGCGGCAGCGGACCCAGCCCCGTTCCGAAGATGACGCGCGTGAGCGGGATGACCGCGATGGCGACGATGAGGAACGGGATCGGACGGACGACGTTGATCACGAAGTTGAGCACACCGAAGACGAAGCGGTTCTGCAGCAGATTGCCCGGACGGCTCGCATAGAGCAGGAGTCCCAACAGGACTCCGATGACGGCAGCGCCGGCGAAGGCGACAGTCACCATGAGGCCGGTCTCGCCGATGGCATGCCACAGCCGCGGGAAGAAGGCATCGGGGTCGAAGTCACGCATGAGACACCTCCGGTACGCGTGCGTCGAGCGCGGTGACGGAAGTGGTCCGCCGCAGTCCGGCGATCGCGGCATCCACCGCCTCATCGGCGCCGATCAGCTCGACGGTCAGACTGCCGAACAGGCGCCCTTGCAGCTCGTCGACGCCTCCGAAGACGACGTTGAAGTCGACGCCGTGGTCGCGGGCCACCTGGGAGAGGAACGGATGATTGGTGTCCCGGTCCTCGACGTGCAGCTGCACGAGTCGGCCGTGGTGGACGGCGCGGATCTTCTCGAGCGCGTCGGGCGACGGGATGTGGTGCAGGACGGATGAGACGAATCGTCGAGTCGTCGGATGCTGCGGCGCGGAGAAGACGTCGTAGACGCTGCCGTGCTCCACGACCTCACCGTCCTCCATGACGGCCACCTTGTCGGCGATCTCGCGGATCACGTCGATCTCGTGGGTCACGAGCAGGATCGTGACGCCGTACTCCTCGTTGACTCTGCGGAGGAGGTCGAGGACCTCACCGGTGGTCTGGGGGTCCAGGGCACTGGTCGCCTCGTCGGAGATGAGGACGTCGGGACGGGTGGCGAGAGCACGGGCGATGCCGACGCGCTGCTTCTGTCCGCCGGAGAGCTGCGACGGGTAGGACAGCGCTTTGTCCGTGAGCCCGACGAAGCGCAGGAGCTCCTCGACGCGGTCCAGCGTCTCGTCCGCGGAGAGGCCCGCGAGCCGCAAGGGGTAGGCGATGTTCTTGTAGACGTTCCGCGATTCCAGCAGGTTGAACTGCTGGAACACCATGCCGATGCTCTGGCGCGCGGCGTACAGCGCCTTGCCCTGCAGGGCGGAGATCTCCCGCCCGTCGACGACGACGCGGCCGCTGGTGGGTCGCTCGAGCGCATTGACGGTACGCAGAAGGGTGGACTTGCCGGCGCCGGAGAATCCGACGATGCCGAAGATCTCGCCCTTCTCCACAGTCAGGCTGACGTCATTCAGGGCGGTGAAGGTGCGCCCCTTCACCGTGAAGGACTTGGAGACGTTCTCGAACGATATGGCGGTGCTCATGGCTGCTCTTCTCCGGTCGAAGGGGGTCGCGGCGGACGAGTGTCCACCACGACCCCGAGAGGGATGTCGCGGGCGGCGGGCCTATACGGAGCCTGCCTGCTCCTCGAGATCGGCCAGCTTCGCGCGGAGCTTCTCGATGGGCACGTCGACCAGAACAGTCGTATCGGCGTTCTCCGCCACATTCGCCTCGGCGACGCGGTCGTCCGCGTAGACCTCCTTGAGGATCGCCCACGCCGGGTCGTCCTTGTTGTCGTCGCGGGTGGCGATGACGTTCACGTAGGGGAGGTTCTGCTCGGAGAGCGAGTCGTCGAGGAACAGTGCGTCATCGGTCGTGATGCCCTGGCTGGGGTCGAAGTACGAGGTGCCCACGACCACCGCCGCAAGGCTCGGGTCGTCGAACTGCTGCGCGATCGACGTGGCGGCGATCTCCACGAACTGGAGGTTCTTCGGGTTCCCGGTCACGTCGTCGGTCGAGGGGAAGTCGCCCTTGTCGTCCGAGAGCTCGATCAGGCCCGCTGCTTCGAGGATGTTCAGCGCGCGACCGCCGTTGGACGGGTCGTCCGGAATGGCGATCTTCGCGCCGTCGGGCACGTCCTCGACCGCGTCCAGGGAGGCCGAGAAGATGCCCCACTGCGTGATGAGGGTGGAGAAGACAGGAGTCAGGTCCTCGTTGTTCTCGGCGTTGAACGCGCTCAGGTAGAGGATGTGCTGGAAGGCGTTGGCGTCGACCGTACCGGCCGCGAGCTCGGTGTTCGGAAGCACCCAGTCCTGCACGTTGACCCATTCGATGTCGAGGCCCTTCTCGGCCGCGACCTCCTTGATCGTGTCCTGGAACGGGCTGTCCTCGGACACGGCGATCTTGACGCTGATGGGCTCCGCCGCAGCTGCGGGCTCACCGGCTGCGCCGGCAGCCGGAGCGCGGAACGCGGTGGTGGCGAACACGACGCCGCCCACGATGGCGGCGACGGCGACCACTCCGATGGCGACGGAGAGCACGACGCGAGTGCGCTTCTTCTCTCCGGCGACCGCTGTCCGGAGGTCGTTCTGTGGGTGCTGGGGCTGGTCGGACATGGTGCGGCGTTCCTTCGTGCGAGCTGTGGGTGTGTGGCTGAGACACATTCCTAACCCGCGGGGCACCGGCCCGTCCGGTGCGGGACGTTCCGTGACGAGCCGTTACCGCGTCTTACGCCAGAAGTTGAAGGTCCGCCGCCCTCGCCGCGATTCCCGACGGCAGGATGAATGCTTCAGCGATAGTTTCGCTAGGGCGTCTAGCGAAATGAGGGTATCGTCGCCGGGGTGACCGAGCCGGAGAAGCCCCAGACGACGATCGCCGTCGACGGCGCCGTCTTCCGGCTCGCGGACGACACCGATGTGGACGAATTGGCGAGGAGTGTCGCCGCGGCTGCCAGATCCGGAGCGGAGTTCGTCACCTTTCAGACACCGGAAGCCGTCGACGTGCGGCTGCTCATCACCTCGATCAGCACGGTGAGTATCGCCACGCAGCAGACGGCCGCGAGCTGGGAGCCGATGCCGGCCACGCCGTGGGAATGGGAATGACCGAACGGCTCCCCCGAATGGCATGATGCACTCGTGGAAGAACGTCCTGCACCGGTGCCCGCGCGGTCGAAGGCCCTTCTGGAAGCATGGGTGAGGGAGTTCCTCGCAGAGAGCGCGGCGCACGGGGTGACGATCAAGGTCGCTGTTCAGGACGGCTCGGAGGGTCGTGACACAGGATTGGTCGTCGTCGATCTCGGCAATGGCGGCGCAGAGGTCTACATGCAGCCCGCCAGCCTCGACAACACGCGGTGGGAGACGACGCTCACCTCCCGCCCGGGCGATCTGACCCTGTCGCCGATGAAGTTGGCGGCGATCGCGGCGGAGGTGGCTGTCGCCAGCGACCTCTGCCTGTTCCTGCAGTTCAAGTCGCTCGAATGGGATCGGATGAGCGGCATGCACGTCGACGATGCGTAGAAGCGCGGCTGATGTGAGACGAAGTCAACCCCCTGCTGCGCGGGGCACCGTGTCGCCGAGCCTGCCGAGGTGGGACGCATAACGATCGGCAACGCATCAGTGAAACTCGAGGATCGGGTGATCGCTCACCTCGAACTGGTGATCGTCACGAAGCTGCGCCGGGGTGAGCCGTTCATCTTCACGTGGAGTCACGACGTGAGCCTCGGCGGCGGGCGCGAATCGAAGTGGGTGCACTCGGCTGCCGACATCGACTTCCGGTTCGACACCCGTGCGCGGACGACGATCAACCCGGCGTGGGTCGAGGCGCTGATGTCGTCGGCGAACTCCCCCACCGGGTTGCGGATCGTCCCCGAACCGGACCCTGCCGCGGAGGTCGACCCGATCGCCGCCGCCAGCTGGCCGACATCCACCATCTGACCCGGGTCGGACGCATGGTCCCCTCAGGCCGTCGGGGTCGCCTCGTTGTGCGCGACCGACCGGACCTCGAGGTACCCGCAGAGCTCGGCGGCGGTCCCGAGCTCCGCCACGAGAGCGGCCGTCTCCTCGGCGGTGAGGGCGACCTCGTCGAGCTGCGGCTCGAACACCACGCGCCAGCGTGGATCCTCGCCCATCGGCGGACGCACGTAGACGGTCGTCGACGCGTTCCGCAAGGGCACGACGACCAGCCCACCGTCGTCCCCCCACGAGTCGTCCTGGATGACGACCTTGATCAGGTCGCCGTCCTCGCGCCCGGACACGAAATCCTCGAGCCACTGCTGCAGGGTGGCGCGACTGCGGTACGGCATGTCTCCGTCTCTCCGTGGGCGACGGTACCGGTAGACCCGGCGGGGGAGGTCGCGCACTAGCGCGAGCGTAACACCCTCAGGTGACCTGATACCGGGAGTTTCCGGACTCAGTCCTTCAGCGTCTCGATGTCGATGACGAAGCGGTACCGCACGTCCGAATTCAGCACCCGCTCGTAGGCTTCGTTGACCTCGTGGGCGCCGATCAGCTCGGTCTCGGGGACGATGCCGTGCTCGGCGCAGAAGTCGAGCATCTCCTGCGTCTCGGCGATCGACCCGATGCTCGATCCGGCGAACGACCGACGGTTGCCGAACAGGGTGAACACGCGCAGCGGCAGCGGCTCGGGCGGAGCACCGACGTTCACCATGGTGCCGTCCAGGCGCAGCATCCGCAGGTAGGAATCGAGCTTCAGCGGCGCACTCACCGTGTTGAGGATGAGGTCGAAGGTGTTGGCCAGGGTGCGGAAGGTGGCGTCGTCGCTCGTGGCGAAGTAGTGAGCGGCGCCGAACCGGAGGCCATCCTCCTGCTTCGACAGGGTCTGCGAGAGGACCGTCACCTCGGCGCCCATCGCGGCCGCGATCTTCACACCCAGGTGCCCGAGCCCGCCCATGCCGACGACGGCGACCTTCGAGCCGGGCCCGACCTTCCAGTGCGCGAGCGGCGAGTACGTGGTGATGCCGGCGCACAGCAGCGGCGCGACCGACTCGTAGGGGAGACCCTCGGGGATGCGGAGCACGAAGTCCTGGTCGACGACGACGTGCGTCGAGTAGCCGCCCTGCGTGATCGTGCCGTCCCGGTCGACCGAGGCGTACGTCTGCGTGTTGCCCTCCAGGCAGTAGTTCTCCATGCCGGCCCGGCAGTTCTCGCACTCGCGGCACGAGTTCACCATGCAGCCGACACCGACCCTGTCACCGACCGCGAAATCGGTCACCTCGCTCCCGACCTCGACGACCTCGCCCGCGATCTCGTGACCCACGACCTGCGGATACGTGATCGGACCCCAGTCGCCCCGGACGGTGTGGATGTCCGAATGGCAGATCCCGGCGTAGCGGATCGCGATGAGGATGTCACGCGGCCCGGTCTCGCGGCGCTCGATCGTCGTGCGGACGAGCGGATCGGTCGCAGAGGGGGCGGCGTACGCGGCGACGGTGGGCATGGATTCTCCTTGCTGCTCGACAGACGGATGCCGCGGGTCGAGGCATCCGTCCATTCACACGCTACGCGCGTCGCGATGCGGAATGTCCCCACGCGGAGGTCGTTGCATCAAGAGGCGCACCTCTCGCCGCGAAGGTCACGGTGACGCGCGCGAAGGAGGAATCCATGGCTCGGTTCGATGGGAAGACCGCTCTCGTCACGGGAGCAGGCAGCGGCATCGGCGCGGCGATCGCCCGGGAGCTCGCCGCAGAAGGCGCGTCGGTGGTCGTGACGGACATCAAGCAGGAGGCCGCCGAGGCGGTCGTGCGGCAGATCACGGATGCCGGGGGCGCGGCATCCGCCTTCGTGCAGAACACCGCGAAGTGGCAGGACGCCGAGGCGGCCGTGCACTTCGCCCAGGAGACCTACGGTGGTCTCCACCTCGCCGTGAACAACGCCGGCATCGGCGCCCCGCCGCAGAGCATCGGCGACTACGACGTCGAAGCCTGGGATCGCGTGCGCGCGGTGGATCTCGACGGCGTCTTCTATGGGCTGAAGTTCCAGCTGCCCGCCATCGTCGCTGCCGGCGGCGGGGCCGTCGTCAACATGGCGTCGGTCCTCGGCTCGGTCGGCATCGCCCAGAACGCGGCTTACGTGGCCAGCAAGCACGCCCTCGTCGGGCTGACGAAGGTCGCCGCGCTCGAGTACACCGCGCAGGGCGTCCGCACGAACGCGGTCGGTCCCGGCTTCATCGACACGCCCCTCGTGCGCGCGAGCCTCTCCGGAGATGCCCTCGCGGCGCTGGAGAAGGAGCACGCGGCGGGTCGCCTGGGAACGGATGCCGAGGTGGCGGCGCTCACGCTCTTCCTGCTGAGCGACGCGGCATCCTTCATCTCCGGCAGCTACCACCTCGTCGACGGCGGCTACTCCGCGCACTGACGCGACGCGGTCTCGTCCCCGGCGATGGGTATCGTCGAAGACGAGACCGCGCACCGACGCCGGGAGGCCCCGATGAAGACCCTGTCCCCCACACCCGTCATCCTCGGCGCCTCGCGCCTGGGTGAGCGGCCCGGCGCCGACGACCTGGCGGATGCCCTGATCAGCTCTCGGCTCGGCTATGTCGACACGAGCAACAACTACGCCGGCGGGCGCAGCGAGCAGGCCCTCGGCGACGCCGTCCGCCGCGCCGGCGGGCTGCCCGGCCACACGCGGATCTACTCGAAGGCCGACAGCGACCCGGAGACCGGCGCGTTCGACGGCGAGCGGGTGAAGCGTTCGCTCGACGAGTCGCTGAGTCGGCTCGGACTCGACAGCCTTCCGCTCTATCAACTGCACGACCCTTACGGTCTGACCGTCGCCGAGGCCATGGGTCCGGGCGGCGCCGTTCCGGCCCTGATCGACCTGCGCGACCAGGGTGTCATCGGCGCGATCGGCATCGCCTCGGGTACCCTTTCGCAGGTCCGCGAGTACGTCGACACCGGCGCCTTCGACGTCGTCCTGTCCCACAACCGCTACACACTCGTGACCCGCACCGCCGAACCCCTCTTCGAGGCCGCTCATGCGCTGGGCATGACCGTGCTCAACGCGGCGCCGTTCGGGGGCGGCACGCTCGCCAACGGCGACGGCTCGTTCGGCTATCGGCCGATGCCCGCCGACTTCGCCGCCCACGTCGAGAGGGTCCGCGACCTCGCCGACCTGCACGGTGTCGACCTCGCCGCTGCCGCGCTCCACTTCTCGCTGCGCAGCCCGCTCGTCGATGCGACCGTCGTGGGCATCACCTCGACCGCGCGGCTCGACGCCCTCGGTCCCCTCATCGACGCTGACGTCCCCGACGCGTTCTTCGAGGCGGTCGAGTCGCTCGGCACACCCCCGCCGGGCGTCGAGGACTGAACGCTCGCGTCAGGCGCGGCCGAATCCGTCGAGATCGGGGTCCCAGTAGGCCTCCGGCCCCTCGTCGTACACGCTGTCCCCCGAGCCGGCGTCTTCGCGGGGGAAGTGCGGGTGCCGGCGCAGTTGAGCGGCGGCGAACGAGAAGTCCGGCTCGGGACGATCCCAGTCCGTTGCGACCGAGAGCACGTCGTTGCCGACGCCGATGACGAGGGATGCCTCGCCGATCTCCCCGTTCTTCTCGAACACGATCGGGATCGTGACGGCATCGGCCCGGCCGAGTTCGGCGACGGCGGCCGTCAACGTGACGAGAGCCTCCGCGACGTCATCGGTCGTGACCACGGTCTCGCCGGCGTACGTGATGCATCTCATGCCTCAACTATGTGACGCGGGAACAGAATCCTGGGAATGCTTGCGTTCCCGCTCCCCGACGAGTACAGCGGATGCCGCGGTCAGGCCTGCACGGCGACCGGCTCGACACCGTCGACGGCATCGGTCATCTGCTGCAGGAAAGCGACGACGTGCTCCTGCTCCTCGGGACTCATCTTGACGGCCACGTCGTACATGAGCCCGTGCATGCGCCCGAGGGTCTCGCGGACCTCTTCGTTCGCGTGCGGCGTCGCCCGCACGAAGATGCTGCGCCGATCGGTCGGGTTCGCGATCCGCTGGACGCGTCCGGTCTTCTCGAGCCGGTCGAGCATCGTCGTGATCGACGCCGACGTGACCCCGAGGTACTTCACGAGCTCGGCGGGACGGGCGGAGTGGTCGGGCTGACGCAGAAGGTAGCGAAGCGCGAGAAGCTCGTTCTCACCCATCGCCATCGAGTCGCGGGTGCGGCGACGCATGGCGGCCTCGGCGGCACGATAGGTGCGCAGGGCCTCCAGGACACGACGTGCACGATCCCGCTCGCCGGGGGCCTCGTCATACCAGTAGCCGGCCTTGTCCTCGCCGTCCGCCACATTCACTCCCCGCTGGTCGCGCCGAAATACGGCCACGTCATCGAGAATAGGTGATGGGAGCGGGCGGACAGCCGCCAGTAGCCACGTGTCCCCGGATCCGCTACTCTCCCGCAACCGCGAGAGGGGAAGCCCATGCCGTTCCGAAGCAAAGAGACCCTCGAGCGCTGGGTCGACGAGTTCCACGCGGCTCGCGGCGCGGGCGAGCTCATCAAGGTCATCGTGCAGGACGGTTCGGACGGATCCGACACGGGACTGGTCATCGTGCCGCTCGAGAACGCCACCGTCACGATCTCCATGGAGCCGGTCGAGGTCGGTGCGGCTGCCTGGCGCGTCACCTTCGAGCCGCAGCCCGACACCACGGTCCTCAACAGCCACCAGCTGCACGGCATGGCCGTCGAACTCTCCGTCGCGGCGGAGCTCTTCGCCTACCTCGAAGCCCGCTCCGTGGGACACGAGGAGTCCGCCGGCGACTGAGCGGCGGCATCCGTTCTCACATCGTCCCTTCCGCCGAAGAGAGGAAGAGGTAACCAAAGCGGTCGATCCCGGTGCGATCGGGGGAAACACCGGCCCTTTAGCGTCGAGCCTCACACCCGGCTCCACGACTGAAAGGGATATGCGATGACGTACGTCAAGCCCACCGAGCTCGTCCAGACCGTGATCGACGCCGGTGCGTCGAAGGTCATGCTCTCCACCCGCGACACCCTCGTCCGGTCGATCATGGGCGGCGCGCTGCTCACCCTCGCGGCGGCCTTCGCCGTGACGGTCAGCGTCACCACCGGCATGCCGCTGCTCGGCGCCGTGCTGTTCCCGATCGGCTTCGTCATGCTCTACCTGCTCGGCTACGACCTGCTGACCGGCGTCTTCGTCCTCGCACCGCTCGCTTGGCTCGACAAGCGACCCGGGGTCACACTCGGCGGCATCCTCCGCAACTGGGGTCTGGTCTTCCTCGGTAACTTCATCGGCGCCTTCTCGATCGCCGTCCTCATGGCGATCGTCTTCACGAACGGCTTCTCGACGCCGCCCAACGAGGTCGGCCAGGCGATCGGCCACATCGGCGAGGGCCGCACGGTCGGCTACGCCGAGCACGGGGCGAACGGCATGCTCACTCTCTTCGTCCGGGCGGTCCTCTGCAACGCGATGGTCGCGACCGGTGTCGTCCTCGCGATGGTGTCGAAGGACGTCATCGGCAAGATCGTCGCGATGTGGATGCCGATCATGCTGTTCTTCTTCATGGGTTTCGAGCACTCCATCGTGAACATGTTCCTGTTCCCCTCGGGCCTGCTCCTCGGCGGCGACTTCACGATCGGCGACTACCTGATCTGGAACGAGATCCCGACGGTCATCGGCAACCTCGTCGGCGGCCTGCTCTTCGTCGGCATCCCGCTGTACGTCACCTACGGGCGCCCCGCCGCTCCCCGTCGAGTCCGTGCCTCCCGCCGCGAGGCGGCCGCTGCCCGCGCCGTCGCCGCGGACGCCTCCGTCCCCACCCGGTGATCGACGTGGCCCGCATCGTAAAGAGACCGCAACACGACGAGACCGCGCAGGCAACCTCGCCCGCATACGGTCGCGACATGAGCTCCACCCGCCCCACCTCGCCGCACGTCGTCGTGGTCGGGGCCGGGATGGTCGCCCATCGCTTCGTCGAGAGCCTCCTCAGCCGCACCGATGAACCGTGGCGGATCACCGTGATCGGCGAGGAGCCGCGGCATCCGTACGACCGGGTCGGCCTCACGTCCTTCTTCGCGGGCGCATCCGCCGACGACCTGGAACTGGACGCGGCGCCCCTCGGCGACGAGCGCGTGCGGTTCGTGCGCGGTGTCAGCGTCACCCGGATCGATCGCGGCCGGTCCGACGTCGTCACCGACCGCGGCGAGCGCATCGGCTACGACCGGCTCGTCCTCGCGACCGGCTCGTATGCCGCCCGGCTCGCGGTGGACGGGTACGACCACGACGGCTGCTTCGTCTACCGCACACTCGACGACGTCGAGGCGCTCGAGCGTTTCGTGCAGCGACGGTCGGCCGAGCTCGGCCGGCGCCTGGTCGGCACCGTCATCGGCGGCGGGCTGCTGGGCCTCGAGGCGGCGGGCGCCCTGCAGGGCCTCGACGTCGACTGCACGGTCGTGCAGTCCTCGGACCGCCTCATGTCGGCGCAGCTCGACCTCCCCGCGGGCGACGCGCTCCGCCGGCTCATCGAGGCGCGCGGGATCGCCGTGAAGACGTCGGCGCTCACGACGCGCCTCGACGCCGACCGAAGCGGGCAGGTCATGGGCCTCGAGTTCCGTGACGGATCGTGGGAGCGGACCGACGTCGTCGTCTTCACCGTCGGCGTTCGACCGCGCGACGAGCTCGCCCGCGCCGCGGGACTGGTCGTCGATCCGCGCGGCGGCGTCGTCATCGACTCCGGCTGCGTCACCTCGGATCCGGCCGTCATGGCGATCGGCGAGGTCGCAAGTTTCGATGGTCAATGCGTCGGCCTCGTCGCGCCGGGGTACGCGATGGCCGAGGTGGCCGCGGCGCGGCTGCTGGGCTTCGAGGCATCCTTCAGCGGCTTCGATGTCTCGACCAAGCTCAAGCTCTCGGGGGTCGACGTCGCGAGCTTCGGAGACGCCTTCGCCGAGACTCCGGGGGCGCTGGACGTCGTCTACGCCGATCCGATCGCGGGCGTCTACAAGAAACTCGTCGTCTCGGACGACGCGAAGACCCTGCTCGGCGGCATCCTGGTCGGCGATGCCTCGGCCTACGGGTCGCTCCGCCCCCTCGTGGGCGGCGGCCTCGGCGGCGACCCCGTCGCCTACCTGATGCCGCAGGACGGTGTCGCCGCTCCGACGGGTGACCTGCCGGACGAGGCGCTCGTGTGCTCCTGCAACAGCGTCACGGCCGGCGGCATCCGCTCGGCCGTCCACGACGAGGGCTGCACGGACGTGAAGGCCATCAAGGCCTGCACGAAGGCGGGCGCGGCCTGCGGATCGTGCGTCGGCATGATCACCAAGCTGCTCGGCAGCGAGCTCGCGAAGACCGGCGCCGCGCTCAGCACCGCGCTGTGCGAGCACTTCCCGATGTCGCGGCGGCAGCTCTTCGACGCGGTGCGCGTGTCGGGGCTGTCGACCTTCAGCGCCGTCATCGAGCGGTTCGGCACCGGCCGCGGCTGTGACATCTGCAAGCCCGTTCTCGCCAGCATCCTGTCCACCCTCACCGGCCGGCACGTGCTCGACGGCGAGAACGCGACGCTGCAGGACACGAACGACCACGTCATGGCGAACATGCAGAAGGACGGCAGCTACTCCGTCGTCCCCCGCATCCCGGGCGGTGAAATCACACCCGAAGGACTGCTCGTGATCGGTCAGGTCGCCCAGGACTTCGGGCTCTACACGAAGATCACCGGCGGACAGCGCATCGACATGTTCGGCGCACGCCTCGAGCAGCTGCCGGAGATCTGGAAGCGCCTCGTCGACGCGGGATTCGAGTCGGGCCACGCCTACGGCAAATCGCTGCGGACCGTGAAGTCCTGCGTCGGCTCGACCTGGTGCCGCTACGGCGTGCAGGATTCGGTCGGCATGGCGGTGCAGCTCGAGCTGCGCTACCGCGGCCTGCGGTCGCCGCACAAGATCAAGCTCGGCGTCTCGGGCTGCGCCCGCGAGTGCGCCGAGGCGCGCGGCAAGGACGTCGGCGTCATCGCGACCGAGGCGGGCTGGAACATGTACGTCGGCGGCAACGGCGGCTTCACGCCGCGCCACGCGGTGCTCCTGGCGGAAGGACTCGACGACGC
Organism: Microbacterium oleivorans; assembly: GCF_023715745.1. Lineage (GTDB taxonomy): Bacteria > Actinomycetota > Actinomycetes > Actinomycetales > Microbacteriaceae > Microbacterium > Microbacterium oleivorans_D. The sequence continues at coordinate 110,083 of NZ_JAMBOV010000007.1, forward strand.
AGGGCTCTTGCAGGCGATCGACCGGTTCCTCATGTACTACGTGTTCACCGCCGACCGCCTGCAGCGCACGGCGCCCTGGTTCGAGGATCTCGAGGGCGGGATCGACGAGCTGCGCCGCGTGATCTTCGACGACTCGCTGGGGATCTGCGCCGACCTCGATGCCGCGATGGCCCGCCACCTCGACAACTACGAAGACGAGTGGAAAGCGACCCTCGAGGACCCCGAGAAGCTCCGCCGCTTCGCCTCGTTCGTCAACGCACCCACGACTCCCGACCCGTCGCTCGCCTACACGGTGGAACGGGGCCAGGCACGTCCCGCGACGGCCGAGGAGCGCGGCGACGGGCGCGTCCTCATCGCCGGGACCACCCTGGAGGTGCGGCGATGACGATGATCGCGCACGAGACGGATGCCGCGGTGCCGATCGGCTGGACGGCGATCTGCGCGGTCGCCGACCTCGAGGTCGAACGCGGACGTGCCGCGCTGCTCGGCGACGACCAGATCGCCCTGTTCGTGACGCACGCCGGACGCGTGCACGCGGTGCAGAACCTCGACCCGTACAGCGGGGCGAACGTGATCGCGCGAGGGATCGTCGGCACCCGAGGCGAGGTTCCGACCGTCGCGTCGCCGATGTTCAAGCAGGTCTTCGACCTGCGCACGGGCGTCTGCCTCGAGACGCAGGGCAAGGACCCGAAGACCCTGCGGGTGTGGCCCGCCGCCGTCGAGGGCGGGGTCGTCTACGTCCGCGAGGAGCAGCGATGACCACGATGCTGGGGCTCTCCCTCACCGGGCGCCGTGTCGTCTTCGTCGGCGGCGGTGCGGTCGCGGGACGACGCGTCGAGCGCTTCCTGAACGAGGGCGCGCTCGTGACGGTCGTCGCCCCGGCGCTCGGCGACCGGCTGCGCGACCTCGTCGACGCGGCACGCGTGACCTGGGTCGCCCGTCCCGTCCGCGCGGACGATGTGGCGGATGCCTGGCTCGTCCACGCGGCGACGGGCGACGCATCGGTCGACGCGGCGGTCGCGTCGTGGTGCGAGGCGGTCCGCGTCTTCTGCGTGAACGCCTCCGACGGCGCGCACGGATCGGCACGCCTGACCGCCGAGACCCGCTCGGGCGATGTGCTCGTCGCAGTCGCCTCCGATGCCGGGGTCGACCCGCGCCGTTCCGCACGTCTGCGCGACGCGATCGCGGCGGCGCTGCGCGACGGGATGCTGCCGCTGCGCCGCCGCCGCAGGGCGGCGGGGCGGGTCGACCTGGTGGGCGGAGGCCCCGGGCCGGCCGACCTCATGACGGTGCGTGGGCGCCGCCTGCTCGCCGAGGCCGACGTGGTGGTCGCCGATCGGCTCGGACCGACCGACGTGCTGGCGGAACTCGACCCCGACGTCGAGATCATCGACGTCGGCAAGGCTCCCGGCCACCACCCCGTGCCGCAGGAGGAGATCAACGCGATCCTCGTCGCACAGGCGAAGGCCGGCAGACGGGTCGTCCGACTCAAGGGCGGCGACCCGTTCGTCTACGGTCGCGGCGGCGAGGAGGTCGCCGCGTGCCTCGCGGCGGGAGTCCCCGTCGAGGTGGTGCCCGGGCTGACGAGCGTCGTCTCGGTGCCGCAGGCGGCCGGCATCCCCGTCACCCACCGCGGCACCGCTGCGGGGCTGCACGTCACGATGGGCCAGGGTCCGGTGTCGGCCGCGACCCGCGCCGCCCTCGCCGACGACACCGTCACCACCGTCGTGCTGATGGGGGTCGCCGCGCTGCCGAAGCTGGTCGCCGCAGCCATCGCCGCCGGCGCTCCCGCACATCGACCCGTCGCGATCGTCGAGCGGGGTCACACCCCCACCCAGCGGACCACCCGCACGACACTGGCATCCGCGGTGACGGATGCCGCGGCTGCCGGCGTGAGCAATCCGGCCGTCATCGTGATCGGCGACGTCGCCGCCGCGGGCCTGCTCCTTCCGGACGCCGCCGCGGTCTCGACGGGCGGAGGTGACCCCGCCCGGTGACCGCGCCCCGTCCCGCCCTCTCCGCCGCGCTCGGCGGCTGCACGATCGTCATCGCCGTCGATCGTCGGTCGGCCGAGCTCGCGTCGGCACTGGAGCGGCACGGAGCGACCGTCCGCCACGCCCCGGCCCTGACGATCGTGTCGCACATCGACGACGAAGCTCTCATCGCGGCGACGCAGGCGCTCATCGACAGCCCGCCGGACGTCGTCGTCGCGACGACCGGAGTCGGGTTCCGGGGATGGATGGAGGCGGCCGACGAGGCGGGCCTGCAGGGTGACCTCCATGCCGCTTTGGACGATGCGCAGATCGTCGCCCGTGGCCCGAAGGCCCGCGGCGCGATCCAGCAGGCGGGGCTGACCGCTGACTGGGTCGCCGAGTCCGAGACCTCGGAGGAGCTCGGCGCCTTCCTGCTCGCCGAAGGAGTCGAGGGGCGCCGAGTGGCCGTGCAGCACCACGGCTCGGGCGCGGACGGTCTCGATGAGCTCTTCACCGCGGCAGGTGCCGATGTCGTCAGCCTCACCGTCTATCGCTGGGGTCCGCCGCCCGACGCCGCAGCGGTGGCCCGGTCGGTCGTCCAGACGGCGCAGGGCGAGGTCGATGCCGTCCTGTTCACCTCCGCGCCCGGTGCCGCCGAGTGGATCGAGACGGCGCGCCGCGAGGGGGTGCTGGACGCGATCGTGGCGCGAACCGGCGACGGCACCGTCCTCCTCGCGGCGGTCGGTCCGATCACGGCCGGCCCGCTCGTCGCCGCCGGCGCCGCGCCCCTCGTCGCCGAGCGCGGACGCCTCGGCTCCCTGGTCCGCGCCGTCGTCACCCACTTCGGTGGCGGGGGCGCACCCTCGGTCGCGACACCCGCCGGACGACTCGAACTGCGTAGCGGCGCCGCCGTCCTCTCCGGCGACGTCATCCCGTTGTCCCGCACGTCCGCCGCGATCCTGGCGATGCTGTTCGCGGCGCGTGGCGGTGTCGTCAGCCGGGCCGAACTCGCCGCCGCCCTGCCCCGCTCGGGCGCGGACAACGCCCATGCCGTCGACGTGGCCATCGCACGCACACGCGAAGCCCTCGGCATCCCGACCCTCATCCGCACCATCGTCAAGCGCGGCTACCGTCTCGACGTCCTCGCCCCGGAAGGAACACCGTGACGCCCGTCCTCATCGCCTGCTCGCACGGGACCAGCTCGCACGCCGGCCGCGCCGCGATCTCCGCTCTCGTCGAGAAGGTGCGCCTGCTCCTGCCGCACGTGGCGGTGGAGGAAGCCTTCGTCGACGTGCAGCAGCCCGAGATCGACGACGTCGTCCGTGCGAGCGCACCGCGCCTCGCCGTCGTGGTGCCGCTCCTGCTGTCGACCGGGTTCCACACGAAGGTCGACATCGCGCGCGCGGTGACGGATGCCGGAGCCCGTGCTGCCGCCACGGCGCCGCTCGGCCCGCATCCGCTTCTCGCCGATCTCCTCGCCGCGCGACTGCACGAGGCGGGACTGGCAGCAGGCGACGCGGTGGTGCTCGCAGCGGCCGGATCGACCGACCCGGCGGCATCCGTCGACGTCGCCGCCATCGCCGACCTGCTGCGGGAGCGCGTCGAGCACCCTGTGTCGGTGGGCTACGCGGCGGGCGCCGGCACCCGGATCGATGCCGCCGTCGCCGCGGCGCGGGATGCCGGTGCGACCCGCGTCGTGGCCGCGAGCTACGTCCTCGCGCCCGGCTTCTTCGCCGACGTCATCGCGCGTGCCGGCGCCGACGTGGTCACCGCCCCGCTCGCCCCCGACGCCCTCGTCGCGGAGGTCGTCGTGGAGCGCTACCTGTCTGCCGCGGGAGCCCTCCGCCGCGCCGCCTGACGGGTCCGACCGCGCGTCCGCGCCTCTCGCGAAAGCGCCCCTCCGTGCCGAGGGCGCGCCCACGGCACAGTCGCGAACTGGCGCGCTCGGCAGCAACGCACGCTCTCGCGGGGGCGCCGCGCTCAGCCGACGGGCTCGGAGACGTCGCGCGCTCGGCGGCCCGCCGCACGGACGGCGCCGATCGAGGCGATGATGACGAGCGCGATGCCCGCGGCCTCGAGTACGGACAGGTGCTGACCGAGCAGCAGGAAACCCGCAAGCGATGCGGTCGCGGGGGCGAGCGCCATGAGGATCGAGAACGCCGCAGCCGGCAGACGCCGCAGCGCGATGAGTTCCAGCGCGTACGGGATGGTCGACGACAGGACCGCGACGGCGGCGCCGAGCGCGACGAGATCCAGCCGCAGCAGGGACCCTCCGGCGTCCGCGATCCCGAAAGGCAGCGAGAGGACGGCGCCGACCGCCATCGCGAGCGCGAGACCGTCGAGTTTCGGGATGGCGGCGCCCACCTTGGCGGAGGCCAGGATGTAGAACGCCCAGCTGACCGCCGCACCGAGGGCGAAGACGACACCCAGGGGATCGAGGCGGTCGAAGCCGCCCCCGCCGAGCGCGAGGACCCCGACGAGCGCGAGACCCGCCCACAGCCACGCGGACGCGCGACGACTGGCGATGATCGACAGGGCGAGGGGCCCCAGGATCTCGATCGTCACGGTGACCCCGAGCGCGAGCCGTTCGAGCGCGAGGTAGAAGAACCCGTTCATGACGGCGAGCGCGAGACCGAGCTGCACGACCGCGATCCAGGCGCTCCGGGAGTGTCCGCGGAGGGACGGACGCGCGATCAGGCAGAGGATCAGCGCCGAGAACACCAGACGAAGCATCACCATGCCGAGCGGACCGACCTGCGGGAACAGGAGGACCGCGAGAGAGGCTCCGATCTCCTGGCAGCACAGGCCCACGACCACCAGGACGACGGCGGTCGTGGGAGCGCTGCGAGTGGTCACTCCCCGCAGATGGCGTAGCCGGCGAGCTCCTCGCCCAGGCTCTCGACCGTCCACGGCAGGCCCGTCTCGGGAGCCGTGCGGCCATCGGCGGCGGGCGCCTTCGAGGCCAGGGCCGCGAGCTGCCACGCCAGCAGGCGGGCGACGTTGGACGAGGCACGGGAGTCGTTGAGCACGACGACGACCGACATCCCCGTCTCACGATCGGCGAAGGCCGCGACCATGTAGCCCGGAAGGGAGCCGTACTGCCCGACGAGGCTGTCGCCCTGATACGTGCCGCCCTTCGCCGCGAACCAGGTCGGCTGCGAGTCGGCGACCGGGCGCGCGTCCGCGAGGCGCTGCTCGACGTCGTAGGGGCGGGCGCCGACGGCCAGTGCGCGGACGTAGGTCGAGAGGTCTGCGACGGTCGACACGGCACCGGCCGCGGCCGCGCCGACACTCGAGGTGAGGTCGGTCATGTCGGTCGGGGCGCTGCAGTCGGCCTTGCCGTCCTCGCCGGACGCGAGGTACGACCCCTTCAGGCGGTCGCCGCCACCGACGCCGATCGGCAGGGCGCTCGAGCTCATCCCGAGAGGCTGGAAGACGTACTCGTCGAAGAGCTCGTTCAGCGGAGTGTTCGCGGCGCGCTCGAGCACGACGCCGAGCAGCACATAGCCCGTGTCCGACTCCGCGAAACGCGCACCGGGCTCGAACACGCGCGGCTGACCGAGACCATAGGCGATGAGCTCGCGAGGGTTCCAGGTGCGCTCGGGCGTGGCCAGGACCCGGTCGAAGATCGCACCGAGGTAGCCGTGCAGACCGCTCGTGCTGTCGCACAGCTCGCCGAGCGTGATGTCGCTCTCGCCCGGGTACGAGTCGAGGTACTCGGTGATGCTGTCGTCGAGGGCGACGGTGCCCTTGTCGACGAGGGCGTAGAGCACGTCGCAGGTCATCGCGCGCGTGACGTTGACGGCCTTAAAGGTCATGGCGGGGTCCACTGCGGGTCCGCCCGCGCCCGATGTGCCGACGCCCGCCACCCATTCACCCGACCAGGGCACCGAGACCGAGACGATCGCCCCGCTCGCGCCGACGGCGGTCATCGCCGTCTCGGTGAGAGCCTGCATCTGATCGGTCAGATCCGCCGGAAGCGCCCGGTCGACCTGGTCCACGCCGATGTCGATGCGCTCCGGCTCCGGTGCGCACGCGCCGAGACCGATCGCGAGACCGAGCGCCGTCACCGCTGCGACCACTCGCCTCGACACTCGTCCTGCCACGCGCAGATCACCCCCGTTTTTCCCGTCCCATGATTACAGCACACCCGCCGACCGCGGCCGTCGCGCCCGGGCGCCCCTCCTAGGCTGTGCGCATGACCGCCGTCTTCGACGACTCCGTGCTGCAGGCCGTCCTCCGGCACATGAACTCCGACCACACCGGGGACAACGTGCTCATCGCCCGGGCGTTCTCGCCGATCCCCGACGTCATCGCCGCGACGATGACGACCTTCGACGGCGAAGCTGGCCAGTGGCACGTCGTCACGGCGGAGGCGGGCGAGGAGGTCATCCGTATCCCGTGGCCGGGTGGCACCATCACCGAGCGTGCCGAGGTGCGTCGCGAGATCGTCGCGCTCTACGACGCGGCCTGCGCACGGCTCGGCGTCGAGCCACGCCCACACTCCTGAATGATTCGACCTTCAGGTTAGCTGAGCCTTACTGTACGCTCGGGCGCATGTCCGAGCCCGTTCCCTTCTCCGCCACCGTCCGCGCCCGTTCCGCCGGCGCCCACTCGTCGAGCGAGGGGGCCGACTTCATGTCGGACCTCATGCGAGGCGGGGGTTCCCGCGAGGACTACGTCGCCCTCGTCGCGCAGCACTGGTTCATCTACGAAGCGCTGGAGTCGGCGGCCGCCCGCATGAGCGGCGACCCCGTGGCATCCCGCTTCCTCAGCGACAAGCTGACCCGCCTGCCCGCGCTCGAGGCGGATCTCAAGTTCCTCATCGGCGAGGACTGGCGCGATCGCATCGCCCCGCTGCCGACCACCGCGCGCTACGTCGCGCGCATCGCCGAGGTCGGCGCGACCTGGCCCGGCGGCTTCGTGGCCCACCACTACACGCGCTACCTCGGCGACCTGTCGGGGGGTCAGTTCATCGCGCGGGTGATGTCCCGCCGGTTCGGCTTCGAGACGAACGGGATCGGCTTCTACGTCTTCGACGACATCGCCGACCCCGCCGCCTTCAAGGACGTCTACCGCGAGCAGCTCGACGCGGTGCCGTGGGATGCCGCCGAGCGCGAGCGCGTGATCGACGAGGTCCTGCTCGCCTACCGCTTCAACACGGAGCTGTTCGTCGATCTCGCCGCCGCGAAGAAGGCGTCGGTCGCCTGATCCGACGGACGGATGCCGCCGCTCACCCCGCGTTCTGCGCCGCCCGGACGCCGGCCATGAACCGCCGGACGTCACGGTCGACGAGGATGTCGGCCGGGCGCAGCGGTCGCGACAGGTAGAGCCCCTCGAGCGAGGTCAGCCGCGACAGCGCGACATACGTCTGTCCGGGCGCGAAGGCGCCGTTGCCCAGGTCGACGATCGCCCGGTCGTACGTCTTGCCCTGCGACTTGTGGATGGTGACCGCCCACGCCAGACGCAGCGGGAACTGCGTGTACTCGGCGACGATCTCGCGGGTGAGCTTGCGGGTGCCGGGGTCGTAGGCGTACCGGAACTTCTCCCACACGGTCGGTTCGACGTCGTGCTCCTCGCCGTCGAGTTCGACGCGCACCGTGCCGCCGGCGATCCGCGTCACGGTGCCGATCGATCCATTCACCCACCGGGGGCCATCGCCACCGAACCCGCCGATGTCGTTGCGCAGGAACATCACCTGTGCGCCCACCTTCAGCTGCAGCTCCTGGTCGGCGGGGTACGCGTCTCCGCGTCCGAAGTCGCCGCTGATCTCGGCGCGAGCGGTCTGGGCGGGCCCCGGCAGCGCGTCGAGGTGCCGCTGATTGATGCGCGAGACGATGTCGTTGCGGGTCGCGAGGGTGATGATCGGCACCTCGCCGGCGGCAGGCTCCGGCGGCTTGCGGGCCCCGGCGGCATTGAGCGCACCCGCGATGTCGGCCGTCACGATCCCGTGGCGCACGGCGTTGAGCATCGTCTTGAACGCGTCGTCGGACTGACGGTGGATGTCGCGCAATTCGGCGATGTGCAGCGGAGCGCCGACCCGGCCGAGGTCGAGCAGCCCGTCCGAGCGGATCGCCCCGGCATCCGCCCGGGGACCTGCCCACACCTGGGCGTCGAAGAACCAGAACGAGCGGTAGTGGTCCTGGATGTAGCGGAGTTCGTCGCCGCGGGGCGGCACCGGCGACAGCTGATACGGGTCGCCGAACATGACGACCTGCACGCCTCCGAAGGCCTCGGCGCGACGGCGACGGGCCTGGCGCAGCGACCGGTCGATCGCGTCCATCACGTCGGCATTGACCATCGACACCTCGTCGATGATGAGTGTGTCGATCGCGTTGAGGATCTTGCGGGTGGCGTCGGTCTGCTCGATCTCGCTGTCGGCGATGAGGCCGATCGGGAGCTTGAAGAGCGAGTGGATCGTCTGACCCTCGACGTTCAGTGCCGCGACGCCCGTCGGCGCGCAGACGGCGATCTGCTTGTCCGTGTTCCAGGCGAGGTGCTGCAGCAGGGTCGACTTGCCGGTGCCGGCGCGACCGGTGACGAACACGTGCTCGCGGGTGTCCTCGATGAGGCGGAAGAGCGCGTCCTGTTCGGGAGACAGGGGCGGCGTGCTCACCGGAACAATGCTAGCTACCAGCCGGGCTTTCCTAGACTGAGCCTGTGGAACAGGCGGGGGGTGACGCGGTGACGGATGCCGCCGCGCCCGCCCCCGCACCGGATGCCCCCGCAGCCACGACACGCACCGCCACCGTCGCCGGCGCCCGTCGACGCCGCAAGCTCGCGTTCGATCTGACCGTGCTGGGCGTGGTCGGCGTCCTGTTCCTCGGCGCGGTAGGCGCGACATCCGCCGTCCTCTACCGTCAGCTCTACAGTCCGACCGCATTCGTGCTCGACTACCTGCACCTGCTCGCCGACGGCCGCGCCACCGACGCCCTGCTCGTGCCGGGCGTCTCGGCGACGTCGAAGGACCTCGCCGCCGCGGGACTCCCGGCCGACGCCAGCGCCGCACTCCTGCGCGGCAGCACGCTGACGCCGCTGTCCGAGGTCGAGCCGGTCTCGGAAGAGGCGGATGCCGACGGCACCGTCGCCGTCACCGTCACCTACCGAGCGGGTGGTCACGCCGGCGAGACGACGTTCGAGGTCGAGCGCGATGAGGACGAGGACGGCATCCTCCCCCGCTGGCGGTTCGCGCAGAGCCCTCTCGCCGTCATCGAACTCGGCGTGCGCGGGTCAATGCAGTTCGAGGTGAACGGCTTCGAGATCGACAAGCGTCAGGTCTCGCCGAGCGGAGAGGACACCGATCCGCTCGAGCCGATCCCGATGCTCGCCTTCTCACCCGGCCTGTACTCGATCACCGTCGACACCGCGGCGACAACGAGCCCGGGAGTCGCGGTGCTCTCCGACACCCCGCTCGCCGAGATCCCGGTCTCGTTCCAGGCGGAACCGACCGACGAGTTCGTCGGTGTCGTGCAGCGCGAGGTCGACGCGTTCCTCGCGGAGTGCGCGACGCAGAAGGTGCTGCAGCCGACGGGATGTCCGTTCGGCTACTACGTGCGCAACCGCATCGTCGAACCGCCCACCTGGTCGATGGAGGAGAATCCCGTCGTCACCCTCGAACCCGACGGTGCGGGCTGGGCGATCACCCGCACCCAGGCGGTCGCGAAGATCGACGTGCAGATCCAGTCGATCTTCGACGGCTCGATCTACGACGTCACCGAACTGGTCCCGTTCTTCCTGACGGGCAAGATCACGATCCTGCCCGACGGCACCGCCTCGATCGCGGTGTCGGCCGCGGACTGACCGGGCTCAGCGCGCCGCTTCGCGCCGGGCGTTCCGCTCGTCACGCGCCGCGATCTCAGCGAGCTTGGCGTTGTAGGCCTCGAGCTCGGCGTCCCCGCTGCGGTCGGCGTGGCGGTCGCTGCTGCGCTGCCGCCGCTCATCGGACCGACTCCACTGCACGGCAACGACGATCGCGAGGATGAGGGTCGGGATCTCGCCGATCGACCAGGCGATGCCGCCGCCGGTGTACTGATCGGCGAGCGGATCGAGACCCCACGTGCGTCCCATCGAGCCGAACCATTCCGCGACGAACAGGCCCGACGACATCATGATCGAGATGCCGAAGAACGCGTGCATGGCCATGACACCGATGAGGGTCAGCAGCCGGCCGGGGTGGGGCAGCCGGTAGGGCACGGGGTCGATGCCGACGAGCGAGAGCACGAACAGGTACCCCACCGTGAGGAAGTGGAGGACCATCCATTCGTGGCCGAGGTGGTCGTAGAGCGTCCACCGGAAGATGTCGGTGTAGTAGAACGCCCACAGCGACACGATGAACAGCGCCGCCGCCACGAGCGGATGCGTGATGATCTTCGCGTACGGGCTGTGCACGGCCCAGAGGATCCACTCCCGACCGCCGCGGGTGCCGTCGTCACGCCTGCGGATCGCGCGCGAGGCGAGCGTCACGGGGGCGCCGAAGACGAGGCACATCGGGATCGCCATCGACAGCAGCATGTGGCCCACCATGTGCATGCTGAACAGGTAGTCCTGGTAGGCGTTCACCGGGCCACAGGTCACGTACAGCAGGAGCAGCAGGCCCGTCACCCACAGGACGGTGCGACCGATCGGCCACTTGTCGCCGCGGGCCCGGAGGCGGCGAACACCCGCCAGGTAGAAGAAGAGGCCGAAGCCGACGGCGAAGGCCCATAGGAGGTCGACGTCCCACGTCGTGAGGAAGCGGAGCGGGGTGAGCTCGGGAGGCAGCGGCGAGCCGGTGAGCACCTCGGCAGGAGTCGCGTCGGTCGGGATCGTGGTGTCGACCGGCGGCGGGGTGAGCGAGAGCGCGACCGCGGCGCCCGAGGCGATGCCCATGAAGGCGACCTCGAGGGCGACGAGGGTCCAGAACCGGGCGGCGACGGCGGTGTCGCGGATGCCGGCGATGAGCCGGCGTCGATAGATCGCACCGAGCACGCCGAGGGCGAGCAGTGCACCGACCTTGACCATGACGAGCGCGCCGTAGGGCGAGAAGACGTTGGCGGGGGTGACCAGGCCGATGAGGGCGCGAGCGACGCCGGAGAGGGTGACGACGACGAAGGCGGCGAGCGCGATGCTCGAGTAGCGCTGCAGCACGACGACGAGCTTCTCGCGCGACAGCATCGGGCGCAGCAGCACGATCAGCAACAGCCCGCCGAGCCAGGCGGCGGCCGCGACGATGTGGAGTGAGAGCGACGTCACAGCCGAGTTGTGGTTGGCCTCGCTGCCGGTGTGACCGGCGGTCGCCATGGGCACCATCGCCGCGATCGCCAGGATCGTGACGAGCAGCGTCGCGAGCCATCCGCGCACGGCGAAGGCGAGGACGGTCAGCGCCGCGGCCGCCACCGTGGTCATGAGCCACGCGCGGCCCGGGTCGGTGTCGACGAGGAAGCGGCCGAGCTGCTCGCCGAAGGCCGCGTCCGCGCTCGGCCGCGCCGGGATCACCTTGAGGAAGGTGAGGTAGGCGGTCGTGCCCGCCGAGACGGTGAGGATCGCGGCGCCTGCGGAGGCGGCATCCAGCGCCAGATCGAACTCCCTCGTGCCCGCTGCGAACGCGAACACCGCGAGCACCAGCGAGCCGACGAGGAGGGCCGCCGAGAGGTTGACGACCAGTTCCGCAACCGGAAGGCCCCAGCGCACAACGGGTCCCGGGTCGGCGATGACGAGCGGAGCGGCCCCGCCTCCGTAGGCGAGCCCCAGCAGGAGCGCCACCAGACCGGCGCCCGCAAGGATCGCCGGGCCGGCGAGGCGAAGAGCGCGGGGGTTCACCCGTCAAGCCTACGCGCGGGCGGGTGGGGGAACGCCGAAGGGGGATGCCTCGCGGCATCCCCCTTCGTTCGTCTGCAGCGTCTTACTTGACGGCAGCCTTGAGCTTCGAGCCGGCGCTGACCTTGACGCGCTTGCCTGCGGGGATGTTGATCTCGGCACCCGTCTGCGGGTTGCGGCCGGTGCGAGCCGAGGTCTCGACCTGCTCGAACGCGATCCAGCCCGGGATCGAGACCTTCTCGCCCTTGGCGACAGCCTCGGAGACGGACGAGAACAGGCCGTCGACGACGCGCGAGACGGTGGCCTGGCTCTCGCCGGTGGCGCTGGCGATGCTGGCGACGAGTTCGGTCTTGGTGATGGCCATGGTGCTCCTCCAGACGGCGGATCGCCGTCTTCAGTTACTCGGACCGACGGGATTCCGCCGGTTGGTCGTTGCGACCGGTCCCGAATATACCCACGAACCCCGGAATTCCGCGGATCTTCGGTCATCTCGGCCGTAATCGACCGGCGTGTCGCGTGTCAGGAGGGGTTTTTGAGGCTGATGTTGCCGATTCGGCGTGATTCCGCGGATTTCCGCGGAGGGGGTTGCATTTCGACGCCGTCGTGCGGACGGCATCCGTCATCGCATCCCGAGGTCAGCCGCGCGCGAACTCATCCGCGGCATCGCAGGCGACCTGCGCGGACCCGGTTCCGCCGTGTCCCTCGTCCTCGAGGACGTGAAGCCTGCTGCCCGGCCACGCGCGGTGGAGCAGCCACGGCGTGATGGCGGGGCCGCTGACGTCGAGACGACCGTGGATGAGGACGCCCGGGATGCCGGCGAGCCGGTCCATTCGTTCGAGGATCGGGATGTCGAGGAAGCAGTCCTGGGACCAGTAATGAGTCGCCAGGGTGGCGAAGTTCTCCCGCATGCGCGGGTCGTCGTGCAGGGGGCCGGGTCCGGCCCAGGGCGAGAGGCCGATGTGCGCCGCCTCCCAGTCGTCCCAGGCGTCGGCGGCGCGGGTGCGGACCGCCGGGTCGGGGTCGCGCAGCATCCGTGCGTAGGCGTCGACGACCCGCTCCCCGGGCGGGACGAGCTCACCCAGTCTGGCGCGGGCCTCGGGGAAGATGCGTCCGACGCCGTCGCTGATCCATTCGATCTCGTCGCGCGCACCCGCGGTGACGGCGAGCAGGATGATCTCGCTGACCCGCTCGGGATGGTGCTGCGCGTAGGCGAGGGCGAGGGTCGACCCCCATGAGACGCCGTAGAGCAGCCAGCGATCGATCCCGAGGTGCTCGCGGAGTGCCTCGATGTCGGCGATCAGCGCGGGGGTGGTGTTGGTGTCGAGGTTCTCGAGGTCGTCGATGGCCCAGGGCGTGCTGGCGCCGCATCCGCGTTGATCGAGGCCGACGATGCGGTACCGCTCGGGGTCGAACACGCGACGGTAGCCGCCCTTGCCGAGGCTGCCCCCGGGACCGCCGTGCAGGTAGAGAGCCGCGCGTCCGGAGTCGGAGCCGGAGATCTCGTAGTGGAGGCGAGCGCCATCGGGTCGCTCGAGCATCGCGGAGGTGTGGGGCTCGATCGGCGGGTGCACGTCGGGCACGCTACCAGGCGGGTCAGATGCGGCGGAGAGCCGCAACGACGTCGTCCTCCCAGCGGCGGGCGGCGGGGAGGGCGCCGACGTACAGAGGGGTGTCGTGCGTCACGCCCAGGTAGCGCGTCGCGCTCGCGTCGACCCCGGCGTCGCGGAGCTTCGCGGCGTACATCGCGCCGTCTCGACGCAGCGGGTCGTACTCGGCGGTGAGGATGACGGCGGGCGGGAGTCCCGCGTGCGAGGCCGCTCGCATGGGCGACGCGTACTGCTCGTGCGCACGCGACCGGTCGCCGAGGTAGGTGCGGGCGACCGAGCGCAGTTCGCGCAGCGCGATGAACGCCGGGATGCCGAGGGCGTACGTCGCGCGGAGGTCGATCCACCGGCCGGTCAGGTCGGTGACCGGCACCTCGAGGATCTGCAGCGTCGCCTGCCGCGTTCCGCGGTCGCGGTTGAGGAGGGTGAGGGATGCTGCGAGGCATCCCCCGGCCGACGCACCGTTCAGGCCGATGCGGTCCGGATCGAGGCCGAGCTCCTCCGCGTGCGTGTGGAGCCACGCCCACGCCGCGTGGACCTGCTCGATCTGCGTCGGGTAGCGGTGCTCGGGGGCGAGCGAGTACCCGACGGCGACGAGCACGACACCGGAGCGATCTGCCCGACGGCGACACGCGGCATCCGCCGTCGGATAGTCGATGCCGCCGATGCGGAACGCGCCGCCGCCGATGACGAGGCACGCGGGTGCGTTCCGGTCGGCGGCGGACGGGCGGTAGACGCGGATGCGGACGTCCGGGTACCCCTCGACCGGCACGGTGTGCTCCGTCGTCTCCATGTCGGGGCCGGCGATCCCGGCCGTGCGCAGTTCCATGCGGTCCCAGTTCAGCGCCGCATGCCGGTGACGTTCGCGCGGAGTGAGCGGCCTCTGCGCCGGCTTCGCCGCGCCGGATGCGGCCGATGCCGCGGGCTCGGCGCGGAACCGTGCGGTCAGGTCGGTCCACGCCTTCTTGGCGAGGTAGCGGCGGTGCGTGCGCAGCCGCTCGCGGAAGAACGGATCCAGCGGCATGGTGCTCCCCTCGACCGTTCGAGCGTAGCCCCGGGAACGACGAAGCCCCCGTCCGAGGACGGGGGCTTCATACGGATGCTGTCGCTTACCAGCTCGACTTGGTGACACCGGGCAGCTCGCCACGGTGCGCCATCTCGCGGAAGCGGACACGCGAGATGCCGAACTTCGACAGGTGGCCGCGGGGGCGTCCGTCGATGGCGTCGCGGTTGCGCAGGCGCACGGGCGACGCGTTGCGGGGGAGCTTCTGCAGGCCGACGCGGGCGGCCTCGCGGGCCTCGTCGGTCGCGTTCGGGTCGACGAGGGTCTTCTTCAGCTCGGCACGCTTCTCGGCGTAGCGAGCGACGACGACCTCACGCTGCTTGTTGCGCGCGATCTTGCTCTTCTTGGCCATGAGATCAGCGCTCCTCTCGGAATTCGACGTGCTTGCGGATCACCGGGTCGTACTTCTTGAGCACGATGCGGTCGGGGTTGTTGCGGCGGTTCTTGCGCGTCACGTAGGTGTACCCCGTGCCGGCGGTCGAACGCAGCTTGATGATCGGACGGACGTCCTGAGCCTTCTTCGCCATTAGAGCTTCACACCCTTCGCGAGGAGGTCCTTCACGACCGACTCGATGCCGCGGGCGTCGATGACCTTGATGCCCTTAGCCGAGACGTTCAGCGTGATCTTGCGACCAAGCGAAGGAACGAAATAGGTCTTCTTCTGCACGTTCGGGTCGAAGCGGCGCTTCGTCCGGCGGTGCGAGTGCGAGATGTTGTGACCGAAGCCGGGAACTGCTCCAGTCACCTGGCACACTGCTGCCATAGTGATGTCTCCTTAGTACCGTGAGGCCGGACGGCCTCACCCAAGATCCCTTGTCTGCACCCCACTCCCGGACACGGCTGTAGAGCCGTCTTCTGGAGGTGGGATGCGAACTGCGTGCTGGAGTGCGCGCAGACGAAGAGTCAGTCTAGCACGGCCGGGCGTGTCGCCTTGACTCAGGCGGATTCGGCCACCGCGACGACGGCCTCGGCGAACGTCACCTCGGGGTCGTCCATGAGCCGGGCGGTTACCGCGGCGTGTGCCCGCGTGTACGGACCGCCGGTCGCGAGCGCCCAGTCCACCTGCGGACGCGCGGGCTCCCCGATCGTCGCGAATGCCTCGCTGAGGCTCCGGCGGGTGTCGTCCTCGCCGCGGGCGAACTGCGTCGCCAGCACATCGGCCAGAGCGGATGCCTCGGCTGCCGGCACGTGCCGCGCCGCGGTCCGCCACGCGGTGCGCGCGACGGTGTCGTCGGCATCCGTCAGCAGTTCGGTCGTGACGGCGGGCCACACCCGCGGGCCGCCGATCTTCGACATCGTGTGCAGCGCCTGCGCGCGCACCTGCGCGCCGCGGGAGCCGAGCTCGCCGATCAGGCGGTCGAGCACCTCGTCGGCGTCGTGCCGGGTCAGGGCCCATGTGAGCATTTCGCGCACGAGGAACTGCGGCTCGGTGCGGCACTGCGCCACCAGGACCGGGATGTACTCCGACCGCGGGTGAGTCCCTGCCGTCATCGCGGCCTGCACGCGCGACGACGGATCGAGAGACGCGAGGGCGGCCTCGAGCCGGGCGGCGGCGTCGATCGGAGCGTCGGTCATGGGGGATCACCTCACGGGGTCGGGCGGGATGCGGCATCCCACCATCTCCCTAACGGCGAGGCGCCTGCGCGTGTTCCCTCGCCGGTCGGGCAACCGGGTCAGCGCGCGGCGCTCTCGCGCAGCACGACCGCCCCCGCCCACGCGGTCAGCGCCAGGACGAGCACGACGAACGTGAGGAACACCGGGACCAGCGGCACGACGAGCAGCGCCGCGCCCACCGCGAGCGGAGGGACGGTCATGCCCGCGAAGGCGAGCAGGAAGATGCCCGAGGTGATCTCGCTGCGCGTGCGCGGATCGGCGAGGGAGCCGGCGATCGCCAGTGCGCCGCGGAAGAGCAGGCCGACGCCGGCCCCGGCGACGACACCGCCGGTGACGAAGAGCACACCCGACCCGATGAGGTCGGCGGCGCCGAGCAGCATCAGTCCCGCGACCATGGCGCCGACGCCGATGCGCAGCTGATCGCGCATCGCGAAGCGTGCGAACACGACCTGCGCGAGCGCCGCCGCTCCGAAGACCGAGAACGTGACCGCACCGGCGACGAGACGATCGGTCTGCCCCAGGATGCGGGCGAGGAATGTCGGCGCGACAGAGCCGAACAGACCTGTCACCGCGAACGCGGCGAACGCGGCGATGCCCGCGGCCCAGTACGCGCGGCGGCCATCGGCGGGGATGCGCACACGCTGGGGCCGGTAGCGGAATCGTTCTTCAGGCCGCTCGACCGTCTCGGGCACGAGCACGTAGGCGAGCCCCAGACCGAGGAAGGCGATGAGGAAGACGACGTACGGCAGGACGAGCGGTGCCGGCGCGAACTCGGCGAAGGCGCCGCCGACGAGCGGCCCGACCGCGAGACCGCCCATGTTGGCGATGCCCGCCACCGTCGCCGCGAACGCGGGGCTGTCGGGTCGGTGCGCGCGGCGCAGGTCGGCGAGGTGGGCGGTCGCCGACGCCGTGAGAATGCCGATGCCGAGTCCGGCGACCAGGCGAGCGGCGATGATCCCCGCGGTGTCCTGCCACAGCACGAACATGACGGCCGCGACGATCTCGATCCCGGTGGCCGCGAGGATCAGCGGGCGGCGTCCGATGCGGTCGCTGAGGTGCCCGGCGAGGTAAAGGGAGATCATCACGCCGACCGAGTACGCCGCGAACATCACGGTGATGAGGAACGTCGGGAACCCGTCGCGCTCCTGATACACCGCGTACAGCGGGGTCGGAACGGTGTTGAACGCCATCAGTGAGAAGAAGGTCGCGGCGGTGACCCAGAAGCCCGTCCGGTGCGACAGCCGGCGGGGTCGCTGCGCCGTGAAGGGCGGGGTCGCGAGGGAACGGATGTCGATCGTGCTGGTCATGCGTCGATGATGCGCCGCACCGTTGCATCGAGTCCAACGAATCTTGTCGAAGGTGATCATCGACGCGCTCTATGATCGCGGAATGGAGACCCGTCTGCTCGAGTACTTCGTGACCGTCGCCGACGAGCGGAGTGTGACCGCGGCATCCGCTCGGCTCTTCGCGGCGCAATCCACGGTGTCGGCGGGACTGCAGAGCCTCGAGCGCGACCTGGGCGTGCGGCTGCTCGACCGCACGACGAAGGCGGTGCAGCTGACGCCGGCCGGCGAGACGCTGCTGCCCCTCGCACGGACGGTGCTCGACGACCTCGCCGCCGTGCGCCTCGTGGCCGGCGAGTCCGGAACGGGGCTGCGCGGCCGCATCCGCATCGGGACGTTCGCGGGACTGCGGATCATCGACCTCCCGGGCCTGCTCGGCGACTTCCGCCGGTCGCATCCGCTCGTCGACATCCGGCTGAGCGTATCGCCGACAGGGTCGGTCGGTCTGCTCGACGACCTGCAGCGCGACCGGCTCGATCTCGCGCTGACGGCCGTCACTCCCCCGCCCGGGATGAGCGCGTGGGAGCTCGGCGCGTACCCGTACGTCGCCCTGCTGCCGCCGGATCACCAGCGCGCCGCAGACCGCGCGATCGCCCTTGCCGATCTGGCGGGCGACGACTGGGTCGATGTGCTTCCCGGGTACGGCAACCGCGTGCAGCTCGAGACCGAGCTCGCGCGCCGCGGCATCAGTAGGCGCGTCTCGGCCGAGCTCGGCGAACTGCCCGATGTGCCGCGCTACGTCGCGGCAGGCCTCGGTGTCGCCGTCGTCCCCGACGTCGTCGACACCGCGGGCTGCGTCACGGTGCCGCTGTCGGACCCCGTGCCGCCGTGGACCGTCTCGCTCACCGCGGGGCGCAGCGCGGCGCGGCGCCCGCATGTGCGCGCGCTGCTCGACGCCATCGTCGCGAAACAGTCGGCGTAGGTCGCCCCGTCAGCCGCCGGCGGCCTCCCGCGCGCCGCGTCCCCAGCGGAACGCCGACACGGTCGGGTCGCCCGGGATCCAGAAGCGCCAGGGGAAGGCGTCCGTCCCCGCGACACCCGCGACCCCGACCCGCGGTCCGGTCGCGATCTGGTCGAGCGGCTCGGCGCGCAGGAAGAGCCGCGCACGTGCACCGGCCCGGTCCGCCCCCGTGACGGCGTCTATGCCGTCGTGCACCGGATGCCGCAGTCCCACCGCATCGCCGAGCCGGCCGGGCCCGCGGGCGAGGTCCCGCGCGAGGCGCGCGGCGGGCCGGCGGACATGCGCGACGTCCGCACCCTCGACGACCTCGCCCGCGCGCAGCAGGATTCCGCCGGCGACACCCTCGGGTCCGCAGACGACGTTGACGCACGAGTGGATGCCGTGGCTCAGGTACACGTACAGGTGACCGGGTTCGCCCCACATCGTCGCATTGCGGGCGGTCGGCCCCATTCGGGCATGCGAGCCCGGGTCGGCGAACGCGCCGGTCCCCCGGCCGTGGTACGCCTCGACCTCGGTGATCCGGACGGTCACGGCGCCGGTCGCCGTCGTCACCTGCAGCTCCCCGCCCAGCAGAGTCGGGGCCACCTCGGCCGGGAGGGCCTGCAACGCCTCGCGCGTCGCGGGGACGAGGCCGCTCACAGCGACGGCGCCTTGCGACACCACGACACGTCGAACCCGCGCAGCACCACGACCTGCGCGCCGTCGAGCGTGTAGATCCGGGTCTCGAGCGTCGTGGGCAGCGGCAGCGTGTACCCGTCATAGGTGTTGTCGACGACGTCGGGCGCCACGACGAGGGCTGCGTACCGACCGCTCGGCGCCACGCAGGTCTGCAGCAGGCCGTCGGTCGGGGCGACCTCGGCCACCGGGGTGGCGGCACCGTCGGCATCCACTCGCGTGATCGTCGTCGCCAGCGGCGTCATCCCGTCGAAGGGGGTCAGGGCGCGCAGCGTGGAGCCGTCGGCGAGCGCGGTCACCGATCCGGTCTGCCCGAGCTTCGCGGAGGTCGGGGGGAGCGCCTTCTCGTCTGCCGTGGTCAGATCGACCACGGCAGGGCCGGCGACCCGCTCGATGTACGCGGTCGTCCCGGCGATGTCGTCGATCCCGATCGCGTTCCCGAGCTCGACGGGAGCGCCGCCTGACGGTGAGACGAGGCTCAGCGCACCGTCGAAGGTGAGCATGAGGATGCTGTCGGTCCCGGGCACGAACCGCCAGTCCTCGACCCGGGGATCCGCGCCGGTCACCGCGATCTCGGCGGGCTTCGCGGTCGGGTCCGCCGTGGACCCGGTGAACAGGAGGCTCTCGCGTCCGCCGGATGCCGAGATGTCGGCATCCGTGAAGGTGTACCCGATCGTGTTGCCGCGCTCCGCACTCTGCAGATTGGTCACGATCCCCGCGCCGGGCAGGGCGAGCTCCTGCGGGTGCGAGCCGTCTGCCCGGGTGACGATGAGGCGCGAGACCCCGTCCTCGAGCGTCGAGACGACGAGGTGACCCGCCGTCGCGCGGAAGTCCTCGATGTGGTCGGACGCGAACACCTCGGTCGCGTCGCCCGCGAGGTCGACGCGGTAGATCTTGTCGGCCGCCTCGCCCCGCTGCAGGACGAACGCGTTCAGCTTCGGCGTCGTGAACGACTCCTCGATCGTCGAGGTGGGCCCGCCGCCCACGCCTGCGAGCCCGTCGATCCGGATCGAATACGTGGTCTCGTCCCAGAGCGGATCGGTGAAGCGGAGACCCACGCTGCGGCCCGAGGTGTCGACCGTGAACGCGGCGGCCGGGGTCACGGTGACCTGAGCGGCATCCACCTGCTGCAGCGACTGCGTGGTCTCGAAGATCAGGCGCGAACCCGCCGACGAGACCGCGGCCGCGGCGTCGGACTGCACCGAGGTGACCCGCGGTCCCTGCAGCGTGGTCACGACGCCCGCAGCCACCGCGACGACACCGAGCACCGCGACGACCGCCAGGACGCGCAGCGAGAACCCGCGGGCCAGGCGTCGACGGCGCTGGGCGCGGCGGCCGTCAGAACTCATACGGGTCCTCGGGCTCGTCGATCGGTTCGACGGATGCCGCATCCACCCGCAGCTGCCCGTCCACGTCGCGGATGGTGCCGGTGACGGTGACCCACTGGCCGTCGCTCGGGATCTCGCCCGTCGCGACCGGCAGGCTCGCCGGCTGAGCGTCGATGACGCAGTGCGTGATGATGAGGCGGGTCAGGTCGAAGCCCTCGTCGCCGGGCGCGGCGAAGCCGGTGAGCGAGATCTCCGTGCCGTCGAACACCTCCGGATCGGTCGCCGTGGCGAACACGCTCGCCCAGTCCCCGATGCCGAACGACGCGGTGTCGCCCGTGATCGCGAGCGCGACGGTGTCGGCGCCCTGGAACAGGGGCGCGGCGCCGGTGTCGCGCGAGGCGGCGAGCTCGGCGGAGAGGGTCGCCGGCGGGACGACGAGCATGGTGCCCGCGACGCCGAGCGCGAGCACGCCACCCGCGGTCGTCGCGACGGTGCCTGCGATCCGCCGCGGGGAGGACGTCCCGTGGTCATGGTCGTGCGCCGACTCGTCGCCGTGGTCGTGACCGTGATCCTCGGCCGCACCGAGCGGCAGCAGGAAACTCAGGACGACACCGACGAGGGCGAGCACCGCCATCGACACGGCGAACCAGGACGAGTCCGGGTTGATGTAGAGCGCGAGTCGACCGGTGACCGCGAGCGCGATGGTCACAGCGGAGATGGATGCCACGGCGCCGACGCCCAGCATCCGGAACCAGATCGTGTCACGCAAGGAGGTTCACCACCCCTCCGATCGCGGCGGCCGCGAGGACGACGGCCGCCACGAGCACACCGAGCACGCGGGAGCGGAAGGTCGTACGCAGGAGCGCCAGCATCTTCACGTCGACGAGCGGTCCCACCAGCAGGAACGCGACGATGGCACCCGGGGTGAAGGTCGAGGCGAACGACAGCGCGAAGAACGAGTCGACGTTCGAGCAGATCGACACGATCATCGCGAGCAGGATCATCGCGGCGATCGACAGTGCCGGGTTCGAGCCGATCGACAGCAGGACGTCGCGCGGAACGACGACCTGCACGGCCCCCGCGACCGACGACCCGATGACGAGCGCGGGCATGACGGCGCGCAGCTCGACGACGAATTGTGCGAGGCTGCGTCGACCCCTGTCACCCGACGCGCCCTGCTCCGCGAGGCACGCGTCGCGGAAGCGATCGGTGACGAGGGCGTCCTGATCGGGATGCCGACTGTACAGCCATCCGATCACGTTCGCGATGAGGTAGCCGCCGAGCAGCCGGGCGACGAGGATGCCGTCGTCGAACCCGAAGGCCTGGTGCGTCGTGATGATGACGATCGGGTTGACGATGGGGGCGGCGACGAGGAACGTCAGCGTCTCGGCCACCGAGAAGCCCCGCATCATGAGACCGCGGGCGAAGGGGACGTTGCCGCACTCGCAGACCGGGATCAGCATGCCCAGCAGCGACAGCACGGCCCGCCGGCCCCAGGGATTGCGCGGCATCCACCGCTCGATCACGCCCGGCGGGACCCACACCTGCACGACGATCGACAGGATGACGCCGAGCACGACGAACGGCAACGACTCGATGAGCACGCTGAGCGCGAGGGTGAGGCCGTCCTGAGCCCGGGTCGGAAGCTCGGGTGACGGGCTCCAGAGGGCGACCCCGATCAGTGCGAGGACGGCGAGGAATCCGAGCCCCAGCCACAGCGCGCCGCGACCGGCCGACCCTGCACGGGAGGTCGACGTCGCACGCGGGGCCGCGGGGCGGGCCTCAGTCCGCACGGGCCTCGGATGCCGCCCGGCGCGCGCAGTCCGCGCAGGTGCCGAAGATGTCGACCACGTGCTCGGCGTCGGTGAACCCGTTCGCGGCGGCGATGCGCTTGGCCCAGGTCTCGACCTCGTCCGCCTGGATCTCGACCGCCTTGCCGCAGACCCGGCAGATGAGGTGGTGGTGGTGCCCGGTGCTGGCGCAGGCGCGATAGATCGCCTCGCCGTCGGGCGACTGCAGCTGGTCGGCCTCGCCGCTGGCGGCGAGTGTGGCGAGCGCGCGGTAGACGGTCGCCAGCCCGATGCCCGTGTTCTCGTCGCGCAGTGCGGCGTGCAGGTCCTGGGCGCTGACGAACCCCGGGGCGTCGGACAGCGCCGAGCGCACGCGCTCGCGCTGCCAGGTGTTGCGCTGGGCCATGGCCGGATTCTACGCCCGCGTCCTGGCGGCGGCCTGGGTGCCGCGGGCGGCATCGATCCGTTGGACTCGCCCCTGACGATCGCCGACGACGCGGCAGACGAGATAGATGAGGAACGAGATCGTCGTGATGTACGGGCTCACGGGAAGGGTACCCGCGACGGCGAGCAGGATGCCGCCGACAGCCGAGACCACACCGAAGAGGGCGGCGAGCAGCGGCACCGCGACGGGCCCATGCGCGATGCGAGAGGCTGCCGCCGCCGGCGTCACGAGGAGCGCGAGGACGAGGAGCGCACCGATGATGTGCACCGCGACCGCTACGGCGAGGCCGAGCAGCAGCATGAAGGCGAGGGAGATGAGGCCGGTCGGGACGCCGCGCGCGGCCGCGGACTGCGGGTCGAGCGAATCGAAGCGCAGCGGCCGCCAGATCATCAGCAGCGCGACGAGCACGACCGCCGAGATGACGATCAGCCAGGTCAGCTGATCGGACTGCACCGAGACGATCTGGCCGGTAAGCAGGCTGAAGCGGTTCGCGCTGCGACCGTCGTAGAGGGCGAGGAAGAGGATGCCGAGGCCCAGGCCGAACGGCATGAGCACCCCGATGATCGAGTTGCGGTCGCGCGCCCGCGCGCCGAGCCACCCGATGAGGGCGGCGGCGATCATCGAGCCGACGATCGACCCGGTGACCACGTCGGCCCCGATCAGCAGGGCTGCGGCGGCCCCCGCGAACGAGAGCTCGCTGATGCCGTGCACCGCGAAGGCCATGTCGCGCTGCAGGACGAAGACGCCGATCAGTCCGCCGACGAGGCCGAGCACCGCCCCCGCCCACACCGAGTTCTGGACGAGCGCGAGGATCTGTCCGTACACCGGCAGACCGCCGAACATGGCGTCCGAGATGTCGTCCCAGTTCATGCGTGGTCCTCGTGATGGTGGTGGGACGCCTCGGCGTCGGGCGCGCCGACGACGACCAGGCGGTCGCCGGCCCGCAGCACGAAGACAGGCGCCCCGTAGAGGTCGGTGAGCACCGGCGACGTGAGGACGTCCTTCGGCTTCCCGAGCGTGAAGCGACCGTTCGCGATGTAGAGGATGCGGTCGACCTTGCCCAGCAGCGGGTTGATGTCGTGGGTGACGAGCAGGACGGCGGCGCCGCCGCGGCGGTGTCGATCGATGAGCCCGACGACGGCCTGCTGGTTGGCGAGGTCGAGACTCGTCAGGGGCTCGTCGCACAGCAGCAGTCGCGGGTCGTCGGCGAGCGCCTGCCCCACGCGCAGTCGCTGCTGCTCCCCGCCGGAGAGGATGCCGACGGGACGGTCGGCGAACTCGGTCGCCCCGACCTCGGCGAGGAGCTGATCCACCCGCTGCCGATCTCTGCGGCGCGGGATCGGCGGGCCGAAGCGATGGCCGTTGACGCCGAGGGCGACGAGATCGCGACCGCGCAGCGCCGTGTCGCGCGGAAGCGGACGGGTCTGCGGCAGGTAGCCGATCCCCCGGTTGCCGGCGCGGTGGACGCGTGTGCCGTCCACCTCGACGGTTCCCTCGCTGAGGTCCTCGAGCCCAAGGATCGCGCGAAGCAGAGTCGTCTTGCCCGAGCCGCTCGGTCCGAGTACGGCGATCAGCTCGCCGGGTTGGACGTCGAGGTCGAGGCCGCTCCAGAGCTCCCGCCCGCCGCGGCGGAGCGCGGCGCCCCGGATGCGGAGGGGGATGTCATGGGGCCGGGTCACCGAGTCAGGCTACCGGCCAGCTCGTCGATGTTCTGCTGCATCCACTCGACGTAGGTCAGCCCCTCGGGCAGCAGCTCGGTGAACTGCAGCACGGGGATGTCGTTCTTCGCCGCGAGGTTCTCGACCTCGGTGGTCTCGGCGCCGCCGGTCTGCGCGTTGACGATGACGGTGCGCACCTCGCCCGAGTCGAGGATGTCCGTGGCCTCGAGCATGGTCGCCGGCGGGACATCCTGCCCCTCTTCGACGGCCTCGCTGAAGGCCTCCGGAGTGGCGTTCTCGAGGCCGGCCGCTGCCGCGAGGTACAGCGGAACGGGCTCTGTCACGAACACCTTCTCACCCGCGTGGTCGGTCTTGATCGCCTCGAGGGAGCCTTCGAGACCGGCGATACCGTCGATGAGCGTCTTCGCGTTCGCCTCGAAGGTGTCGGCCTTCGCGGCATCCAGTTCACCCAGTTCATGGGCGATGTCCTCGACGACGTGCTCCATCGTGTGCAGGTCGTACCAGACGTGCTCGTTGAAGCCCTCGATGTGATCGTGACCCGCGTGGTCGTCGTCTTCGGCGTGGTCGTGCTCCTCTCCCTCGGCATGGTCGTCCTCGGCGTGCGCCTCGTCGGAGTGACCCTCGTTGCCGGGGTAGTCGTGCGAGTACTCGACGGCGGTGATCACGGGCGCCTTCGTGCCGGTCGCCTCGATCAACCCGTCCAGGAACGCGTCGTACCCGCCGCCGTTCTCGATGACGAGGTCGGCCTGCGACACGGTGAGCTGATCGCGGGCCGAGGCCTCGTAGGAGTGCGGGTCCTGGGACAGCGAGTCGATGATCGAGGTCACCTCGACGTCGTCGCCGCCGACCGCCGCCGCGAGCGAGCCGTAGACGTTGGTGGATGCGACGACGGTGAGGCGGTCGCTCTCACCCGCCGCCGGTGCCGTCGACGTCGCGCACCCCGCGAGGACGAGGACCGATCCGGCGGAGAGGGCGAGCAGTGCGGGCACACGAGAGGTCATGTCCCGCAGTCTACGCGGTGTTGATAATCGTTCTCAAATCGTCGTCACTTGAGCGGGTCGTGACCCCAGTTCATGAGCGAGTAACGCCAGTCGGTGTCCTCGACATCTCCCTTCGGACGCTGCTTGGAGTGGCGGGCGACGTATCCGTGCACCTTCTTCATGTGCGCGTAGTCCGCGTCTGTGCGGTCGTCCTTCTTCTTCCGGAGGATCGTCACGATGCGCCGGCCCGAGGCGTGACCGGTCGACTCGCCACCGCCCGACTTCTGCCCCACGCTCTTCGACTCGTCGGTGTCGAGCCACTTCTCGATCTCCGCCGCGGTCATGTTCACGGCATCGTCGAAGTCCTTCTGGATCTGCTGCTGTTCGTCATCGCTCATGGCGGGAGTCTCCGCATCCCTTGGCGCATCAGCAAGGGCTTGCGCAAGAGGCGGATCCAGCCCTCACCGGGTGTTACTGTCATCGGACCCGGCGGCACCGCATCCGCCTACCCGTCACCGCCCCGGAGAGCTCGAGCATGACCGACCAGCTGACCTTCATCGTCTACGCGAGCCGTGCCGTCGAGCCGTTCGACCACGATCGCCTCGTCGAGCTGCTCACTGAGAGCCGCGCGAACAACGCGCGCGACGGCATCACGGGGATGCTGGTCTACCGTGACCTCGATTTCATCCAGATCCTCGAAGGACCGGATGCCTCCGTCCGCGCGCTCCTCGAGCGCATCGGCCGCGATCCGCGCCACACCGACGTGCGCGTGCTGCTCGACGAGCAGACGAGCGAGCGCAAGTACGCGGCGTGGTCGATGGGCTATGAGCCGACGGCGCCCGGCGACGGATCAGACGGCGCCGTCGACGCCCTCCAGGCTGCGGACGGCGACGCGTCGACCCGCGAGTCGGCGGACGCCCTCGGCGGCTGGTTCCACGGCAAGGCGACCCAAGCCGCGGACTGACCGGGCTCACTCACCGCGGGCGATCGACATGTTCGCCAGCCCGGACAGGTTGACGAGCACCTCCGTCTCCGTCTGCACGATGACCGCGAGGACCCCGTTGCACTCCTCGCAGCGGGCAACGGCGCCCATTTCGGTCACGTAGGCGTGGGCCTTCGCGAGGACGGCGCGATGTCGGCATCCCGCGCACTGTCCGAGTGCGTCGATGAACTCGGAACCGAGGGCGTCGGCGAAGGTGCCGGCGAGAGCATTCCCGTCGAGGTGCGTCATCCGTTCCCTCCGAAGCGTTCGGTGCGTATGCGGACGGGGTCGTGGCCGAGCTGCGAGAGCCAGCCGGCGACCGCCTCGACGAACGGGGTCGGTCCGCAGACGTAGATCCTCGGCGTCGCCGCTGCGGAGAAGATCGACGCGGAGAGGGCCTCCGCGGTCAGCCGCCCGGGAGGATGCGCCGCTGCGGCGGGCGCTCGACGCGTGTGCACGATGTCGACGCCCGTCCTGGTCAGTGCGGCGATCTCATCGGCGAAGAAGACGTCGTCGGGAGTCCGGACCGAGTAGAGCAGTCGGAAGTCCGGTCCCTGCGGGTCGAGTTCCCGTGCGGCGGCCATCGCGAACAGGGGGACCACACCGGAGCCGCCCGCGATGAGCTGCACCGGCGCGGGGTCCGGGTCGTCCGGGATCCAGACGAAATAGCGCCCCAGCGGCCCGTGCACCTCCAGCTCGTCGCCCTCGACGAGGTCGTGGACCAGGTAGGGCGAGACCTCGCCCGAGGGCACCTCGTCGACTGCGAGGACGACCCGGGTGCTCCGGCCCGACGACGCGATCGAGTAGGACCGCGACGCCTGATACCCGTCGGGTGCGGTCAGGCGGATGTCGAGATGGGAGCCCGCGTGGTTCCCCGGCCAGGTGGGGACCTCGATCTCGAGACGGACCGCGGAGGCGGTCTCGCGGCGGCGGGAGACCACGCGACCTACGTGCCATCCCGCGCGGAACCGCTCCGTCACCAGTAGCGTTCCTCGCGCCACGGATCGCCGCGCAGGTGGTAGCCGTTCTGCTCCCAGAACCCCGGTTCGTCGGTGGGCATCATCCGCATCTCGGCGACCCACTTCGCGCTCTTCCAGAAGTAGAGGTGCGGGACGAGCAGTCGCGCCGGACCGCCGTGCTCGGCGGTCAGGGGCTCGCCGTCCGCCTCCGTCGCGATCCACGCCTGTCCTTCGAGCAGATCGTCGAGGGGCACGTTGGTGGTGTACCCGTCGTGGGTGCGCACCATCACGAAGTCGTAGGAGGTCTCGACCTCCTCGAAGAGCCGATCCACCGAGACACCGCGCCACGGCATCCCGAGGCGTGACCAGTGGGTGACGCAGTGGATGTCGGTGACCACGTCCTCCACCCCCAGGTCGTGGAGGGTGCCCCAGTCCCAGCGATGCTGAGCACCCGTCTCGGTCGTGATCGTGAACGACCACTCGTCGGTAGGGATGTCGGGGGTGGGGCCGGCCGTGAGGACGGGCCAGTCGTCGACGAGCGTCTGACCCGGGGGGAGCCGGGGATCGCTCGTACCTCGCCGACCGCCGAACCCGCGATTGATGACCGCCATGGGAGATGCCTACCGCGTCCGCCGTGGTTCCGTCAACGAGCGGTGACCTCGACGACGACGGCTTGCTGCGGGTTCTGCACCGGCGGTCGCAGACCGACGATGGCGAGTTGACGTCCGGTCAGCACTGTGTCGTGGTGCGCCCACTCGAGGGGGGACTGCGCGGGGGTCTGCACGATGCCGCCGGGGGTGATGATCTCGATCCGGTAGGTGCGGTCGGGGTCGAGCCCCGGGAAGCGCACGCGCCCCGCCGGCGAGGAGATGAGGGTCTGGGTCTGGGTGATGGTGAAGAAGGCGGATGCCTGGTCTTCGGCGACGACGCCGCGGACATCGAGTCCGGGGTCGGCGACATCGGTGTTGACGACGCGGCCGGTCGCGACGAGGGGGCGAACCCGTTTGGCGAGGGCGACCCACGCGCCAACGGCCGCGGCATCCGTGTCGGTGAGGGTCGTGACGTCCCATTCGATGCCGAAGTGACCGAACAGGGCCACGGCTCCGCTGAGGGTGAGGGAGACGGTGCGGCCGGTGGAGTGCACGTGCGGGGTGGTCAGGTGCATGCCCATCATCTCGGGCGGGACGACCAGGGCCGTGTACCGCTGGTTCTCGAGGCGTTCGATCGGGTCGAGGCAGTCGCTGGTCCAGATCCGGTCGGTGCGGTCGAGGATGCCGAGATCGACGCGGGCGCCGCCGGAGGCGCAGCTCTCGATCTCCAGGCCCGGGTGGGCGGCCTTGAGTTCGTCGATGAGGCGGTAGACGGCGTGGGTCTGCGCGTGCACGAGGGCCGCGCCGCCGGGACCGGCGGCCGCGTCGACGAGGTCCCGGTTGTGATCCCACTTCACGTACGCGATCGGGTACGCGGTGAGGATGTCGCTAATCACGCGGAACATGTACGCGTACGCGTCAGGATTGGCGAGGTTCAGCACCTGCTGCTGCCGGGAGGAGGGCGGCAGGTCGGTGCGGCCGCGGAGGATCCAGTCGGGGTGGGAGCGGGCGAGGTCGCTGTCGGGGTTGACCATCTCGGGTTCGAACCAGAGGCCGAACTCCATCCCCTTCGCGACCACGTGATCGGCGATCGGGTGCAGCCCCTCGGGCCACACCGTCTCGTCCACGTACCAGTCGCCGAGCCCCGCGGTGTCGTCGCGGCGGTGCCGGAACCAGCCGTCGTCGAGCACGTACCGCTCCACCCCCAGCTCCGCCGCCGCGTCGGCGAGGGCGATCAGCTTCGGCAGCCGATGGTCGAAGTACACCGCCTCCCACGTGTTGAGCGTGATCGGACGCGGACGAGTCGGATGCTGCGGCCGCGAACGCCACTCATCATGGAACCGTGCCGCGAGCTCGTCGAGCCCGTCGCCCCACGACCCCAGCAGTTCGGGAGACGAGATCTCCTCACCCGGCGCGAGACGGATCTCCCCCGGCAGATACAGCTCACCCGCGCCGAGGAACGACTCGCCCGTCGGGACCCGCTCCGCGAAGATCCGCGAGTTGCCACTCCACGCCAGGTGTACCCCGTGCACCCGCCCCCGCTCGAACCCGAACCCCGGGACCCCGGCCGCGAGCAGCAAGGTGGCGTCGGCACCCGGGCGGCCGCGCCGCGACTCCCGCAGATGCGTCCCGAACGTCAGCACGTGACGCTGCGCCGACCGCTCCCGCAAGTGACG
Organism: Microbacterium oleivorans; assembly: GCF_023715745.1. Lineage (GTDB taxonomy): Bacteria > Actinomycetota > Actinomycetes > Actinomycetales > Microbacteriaceae > Microbacterium > Microbacterium oleivorans_D. The sequence goes on from NZ_JAMBOV010000007.1 coordinate 139,540, forward strand.
ACCCGTCGTATCGAGGAGCTCCGTCGCCTCCCACGGCAGAGGAAGCGTCACATGCAACGCCTGCACCGTGTACACACCCACCCCGTCGTTGCGCACCGACGTCCGCGCCCGCACCAACCCCGACGCCGTCACCCGCAGCTCGTACCGGGCCGACAGCCGCATCTCGGCATCCGTGAGATCGAAACGGACGGATGTGCTCGTCACCTCACTCGCGTGCAGTTCGAATCGCACGCCGACCGCGTCGCCGTCGCGGTGCCCCTCCAGCGCGGGCATTCCCGCCCAGCCGGATGCCGCCGTGCTGACCACGCTCAGCCCGACCGTCTCATCGAGTCCGCCCGAGGCCCGCTGCAGACGGTCAGCGCGGGCGAGGGAGTTGAGGGTCTCTTGCGACACCCGTCCGAGGTCCGGACCCCAGTGCACGATCCGCGGGACCCCTGCGGACGAATCGATGCAGACGCTGGTGCCGCCGGCACGGAGATGGACGACGTCGGGCGTGGGCATAGGATTAGTTTCGACGTAAAATATTATCGAGTCAAGAACAATGGGTTACCGAGCGTGGCGGCAACCTCCGGAGCCCCCGCTGTGCCACTGTGACTGCATCGAGGAGGTGGGGATGAGCGACAGTGAAGCTGCCCTGGCACGCACCGTGCTCATCTACGGCCCGCTGTCGCGGCGAGACCTCGGCGTGAAGCTGGGACTGTCGCCGGCGAGTCTGACCCGCCTCGCGAAACCGCTCGTCGAGCGCGGCCTGCTCGTCGAGCTGGAGGAGGTCGCCGACGGCACCGTCGGGCGCCCCAGCCGACCCTTGGACATCGCACCGAACCTGGGCTCCTTCGTCGGAGTGAAGATCACCGGTGACCTCGTCATCGCCGTCGGCACCGACATCCGAGCCGAGCAGATCGCGGCGGGAGAATGGCCCATCGAGGACACGTCGCCCGAGGCGGTCCTGGCGCTCGTGCACCGCGCCGTCACCGAACTCGACGTCCCGAACCTCGTCGCCGTGGGTGTGAGCCTCGGCGGAGTCGTCCACGACGGTGTCGCCGTCCGGGCATCCTTCCTCGGGTGGGACGACGTCGACGTGGCGACGGACCTGAGCGGACGGCTCGGGGTCCCCGTGAACGTCGAGAACGACGTGGTCGCCCTCGCCGAGGCCGAGCGCTGGTTCGGCGCGGGGCGCGGACTCTCCGGATTCGCGGTCATCACGATCGGCGCGGGCGTCGGCTACGGGCTCGTCGTGGACAACGAGGTCATTCGGACACCGGACGCGACGGCCGGCACGGGCGCCCACATCCCCCTCGACCCCTATGGTCCGATCTGCTCCGAGGGCCACCGCGGCTGTGCCCAGGCGTTGCTGACGTCGGGTTCGATCACCGCCCAGGCGTCGGCTGCTCTCGGTCGCCCTGTCGGGTACGACGAGATTCTCCACCTCGCCGAGGACGGCCATCCTGCCGTCAGCGCGATCGTCGGCAGCGCCGCCGACGCGCTCGGCAGGCTCATCGCACTGGCGACAAACCTCAGCCTGCAGTCGACGGTGGTGCTCTCGGGTGAGGGCGTCAGCCTGCTCACGATCGTCCACGACCGGGTGCTCGCCGCGGCCGCCGCCGGTCGCGACCCGCATGCCAACCCTATCGATCTGATCGTCGACGGGTCGGGTTTCCGCGCGTGGGCGCGAGGCGCCGCAGCGGTCGCCATCCAATCCACGATGGACAGGATGCGCAGCCGACGTCGGTGATCCTGGTGGGAGGGGCGGATGGACGCCGCCCCTCCCACGTCAGGACGGATCGCCCCCGAAGTCGACGGGCTCCCGCGTGTGATAGTCGACAAGGCCGTCGTCGGACTCCAGAACCGGGGTGTCGAAGCGGCCCGTCAGATACATCGGGGTGACGAGATACGACGTTCTCGGCCGGTCTGTGCGCGCCCACTCCACCCCGTTCGCGATGACACGCTGGATGTTCGGATCGTGGTAAACGGGGAAGATCTCATCGCCGGGGCTGAAGTAGAACACCCTGCCGTACCCGCGTCGGTAGGTGATCCCGCTGCGGAAGACCTCGCCACCGCTGAAACTGCTGATGAAGACCAGTTCGTCCGGCTCCGGGACGTCGAAGAACTCCCCGTACATCTCCTGCGTCGGAATGATCAGCGGTTGCGGGATGCCCGCGGCGATCGGATGCGTCGGCGAGACGGTCCAGACGAGTTCCCTGTCGCGGTCGTTGCGCCACCGGAGGCTGCAGGTCGTCCCCATCAGGCGGCGGAAGATCTTCGAGTGATGCCCCGAGTGCAGGACGATGATGCCCATGCCCTCCAGCACATGCGACTGGATGCGATCGACGACACGGTCGTCGATCTCGTCGTGGGCGGCGTGTCCCCACCACACGAGGACGTCGGTCTCGGACAGCAGCTCGTCGGTCATGCCGTGTTCCGGGTCCTCGAGCACACGGGTGGTGACGACGGCTCGGTCGCCCAGATGAGCGGTGATCCCTCGGGCGATCGTCGTGTGCATGCCATCGGGGTAGATCCCCTGCACGACAGGGTTCACCTGTTCGTGACGGTTCTCCCCCCAGACGACGACGCGGATCGGTCGCCCCGAGGGGGCTTCGACGAGGACGGTGTCGGTCATAAGGCGCCTCCAGACGCGATCGCGGGCGCAGAGCCCCAGGGGGTCGTGGACAGTCCGTGCACGGCGTCGGGCCAGGAATACAGCTCGGCTGCGACATCCTCCCGCGTCTCATCGTGACGCGCGCGGGCCAGCGCCTCATCGAGGAGTTCACGGATGACGACGCGCTCGCCCTGACGCGAACTGCTCTCGGTGGCGCCCTCGATCATCGCGAGGGTCAGCACGTTGTCACGGACCTCGTTCTGCGGCGTCCGGCCGTCCCTCACACAAGAGACGAACTCGGCCAGCGACCCTTCGATGCTCTCGCCCGCTGCCGGCGGCTGGGGAACGACACGCTCGGAGCGGAGCGAGACCGCCGACTCGCCGTCCCACGTCGCCACACCTTCGAGACCGTACATCCGCCACTCCGCGTTCCACGAGGTCTCGGCTCCCGGCGCGGCCCGACTGCCGGAGTAGACGAAACGAGCACCGGAGGCCAGTTCGAAGGTGGCCACCGCCGAAGCCTTTCCCGCGAACCAACTCCACGGCGGGTTCCACGCATCGCAGCGGACGCTGATCGGGACGTCGTCGGTGATGAATCGCAGCATGTCGAAGTGATGGACCGACATGTCCACGAGGAGCGGATGCTCCATCTGCTCGCGAAATCCCGGCTCGTGGTCCTCGTGGAAGAAGTCCGCGAGGACCGTGCTCAAGGGCCCGACCTTCCGGGCGACCTCGGCGAACGTCGCGAGCGGTCCGAAGTACCGGCGCGACTGACTCACCATCAGGAGCTGCCCGGTCACGTTCGCGAGGGCCACCTGCCGCAGGGCTTCCGACACGGTCGGCGCGAGGGGCTTCTCGCAGAGCACGGGCAGCCCTGCGCGCATCGCCTGTTCGTTGACGACACGGTGCGCCTGGGGCACCGTCACGTTGATGACCGCTTCGATCCCTGCACCCTCGACCTCGGCCAAGGACGTCCCGGTCGTGATGTCCAAGCCGGTGGAGGCGCAGGTGCGACGCGCCAGCTCGATGTCGAGGTCCACAACGGCGACAGGGATCGCGACCGAGGATGCCGCCAGCATCCGAAGCCACTCGCCTCCCATCGCGCCCGCCCCGACGAGCGCGACCCGCAGTCGTCCGTCCACGTCGCCCATCATCCCTTCAGGGCTCCACCGAGGCTGGACCGCAACAGGTGTTTGCGGACGAAGATGTAGAGGATCGCGGGTGGGAGGACGTACACGATCGCGCTGGCTGCCAGCAGCCCCCAGTCGACGTGATCACGCTCGCTGAACGCTCGGAACAGGCCGATGGCGAGGGGGTACAGCTCCTGGCTCTGGAGCATCACGAGCGGCGTGAGGAAGTCGCCCCAAGACCCCATGAACTGCAGCATCGCCGCAGCCCCCAGGCCCGGCCCGATGAGCGGAAGGACGACGCGCCGGATGGCCTGCAGGCGCGTGCTCCCGTCGACCCACGCCGCCTCCTCGAGCTCGAGCGGGATCGCGTCGACCGTGCCCTTCATCAGCCAAAGCGTCACCGGCAGGCCGCCGACCGCCTGCACCAGGATGAGGCCGTGCAGGGTGTTCGTCAGGTGCAGGTTCACCATGATCAGGTACAGCGCCACGATCGTGGCCGGCGCCGGCACGACGCGGATGAGCAGGATGCTGAACATGAAGAAGCGTCGGCCCCGGAACTCGAAACGCGAGAGGGCGTAGCCGCCCGCCACACCGAGCGCGAGGTTCAGCACGGTGGAGCCGACCGCGACGACGAGGCTGTTGATCACGAGCATCGGCGTGCCGGGGGCGGCGAAGAAGCGGGTGAAGTTGTCGAACGACCAGGTCGGCCACTGCACGGTCGCACCGGCGTTCTGATCCACCGCGCTCAGCAGCACCCAGGCGAAGGGAACGAGGCAGAAGAGCACGAGCAGGACGAGCAGGACGTACCCGATGGTCCGTTGCACGACGTCGACCGGCTGCAGCGGCCTGCGGCGCTGCAGCACCACGGAGGTGTTCTCACTGACGGCGGTCATGTCACACCTTCACTTTCGCGAGCCTGACGTACACGACCCCGAGGACGAGGACGATGACGAGGAGGATGATCGAGGCCGCACTCCCGATGCCGATCTGGGAGAACTGGAGCGCGCGCTCGTAGATGTAGATGGCGGCGATCCGGGTCTGCCCACCGGGGCCGCCTCGAGTGAGGAAGTAGACCAGGCCGAACACGCCGACCGTGCTGATCGTCGTCAGGAGCAGATAGAGGAACACCGGCCCGCGGATCAGCGGGAGCGTGACATGGCGGAACACCTGGGTCGCACCGGCACCGTCGACCCGCGCCGCCTCGATGAGCTCGACCGGGACATCCTCGAGCGCCGCCTGGAACATGATCATCGCGAACGCGAGTCCGCGCCAGACGTTGACGAGGATGATGGCCACCATCGGGACCGTCTGGAGCCAGCTCGTGGGCTCCGCACCGAAGAGGGAGGTCAGGCGGTTGAGGGTCCCCTCCGGGCTGGTCGCCAGCACGCTGGCCCACGCCAGGGAGGCGACCACCTCGGGGACCACCATCGGCATGAGGATGGCCGCGCCGAAGACACCCTTCCCGCGGACCCAGGGGCGGCTCAGCAGGATCGCGGCGACCATGCCCAGGACCGTCTGCCCGATGATGGCCGAGAAGAGGAGGAACGTCCCCGTCTGCCCGAGCGAGGCGAGGAAGTCGCTGCTCGTGAGGAGGTAGGCGTAGTTGTCCAGGCCGACGAACTTCGGATCGCGAGCCGCGAACCCGGTCAGCTGCGTGTTCGTGAGGCTGAGCCACAGACCGTAGACCGCCGGCAGGACGATGAACAGGGAGATCAGGATGGCCGAAGGTCCCAGCAGCACGGCGACGATCGGCCAGGTGCTGCGGGCACGGCGGCGCCGCCGCGCAGGCTGCCGAGTGGCATCCTGCGCGGCGGCGGGCAGATCGACGATCGTCGTCACTGCTTCACCAGACTCGGCCCCAGCAGGTCCGTGGCGTCCTTCACGAACGATTCGTACGCCTGCCGGCCGTTGGCTTCGCCGCTCAGGATCTTCTCC
>NZ_JAMBOV010000008.1 GCF_023715745.1 Microbacterium oleivorans
GGTGCGGGGGAGGTACCGCCCGTACTTTGAGAACTACACAGTGGACGCGAGCATCTTGCGAGCTGATCTTTAGGGATCGGTTCGTGAAAGATGATCTTAAAGATCATTAGTCAATTTCGAATTGACGATTCAACTCATGTGATTTCAAGTCTTTAAGAGCAAACGGTGGATGCCTTGGCATCTGGAGCCGAAGAAGGACGTAGCAATCTGCGATAAGCCTCGGGGAACTGATAAGCAAGTTTTGATCCGAGGATGTCCGAATGGGGAAACCCCGCCAGGGCGCGTGCGTACCTGGTGACTCCCGCCTGAATATATAGGGCGGGTAGAGGGAACGTGGGGAAGTGAAACATCTCAGTACCCACAGGAAGAGAAAGCAACCGCGATTCCGTTAGTAGTGGCGAGCGAAACCGGATCAGGCTAAACCTAGCGTGTGTGATAGCCGGCAGGCGTTGCACGTTGGGGGTTGTGGGACTTTTCAGACTGTTCTGCCGAACTGTCGGCGTTACAAGAAGGTATAGACGAACCGCATTGAAAGGCGGGTCATAGAGGGTGCCAACCCCGTAGTCGAAATGCTTCTCTTGACGCGAAGAGTATCCCAAGTAGCACGGGGCCCGAGAAATCCCGTGTGAATCTGTCAGGACCACCTGATAAGCCTAAATACTCCCAGATGACCGATAGCGGACAAGTACCGTGAGGGAAAGGTGAAAAGTACCCCGGGAGGGGAGTGAAATAGTACCTGAAACCGTTTGCTTACAAACCGTTGGAGCACCCCTGGTAGGTGTGACAGCGTGCCTTTTGAAGAATGAGCCTGCGAGTTAGCGATATGTGGCGAGGTTAACCCGTGTGGGGTAGCCGTAGCGAAAGCGAGTCTGAATAGGGCGATTCAGTCGCATGTCCTAGACCCGAAGCGAAGTGATCTATCCATGGCCAGGCTGAAGCGACGGTAAGACGTCGTGGAGGGCCGAACCCACTTAGGTTGAAAACTGAGGGGATGAGCTGTGGATAGGGGTGAAAGGCCAATCAAACTTCGTGATAGCTGGTTCTCTCCGAAATGCATTTAGGTGCAGCGTTGCGTGTTTCTTGCCGGAGGTAGAGCTACTGGATGGCCGATGGGCCCTACAAGGTTACTGACGTCAGCCAAACTCCGAATGCCGGTAAGTGAGAGCGCAGCAGTGAGACTGTGGGGGATAAGCTTCATAGTCGAGAGGGAAACAACCCAGACCACCAACTAAGGTCCCAAAGCGCGTGCTAAGTGGGAAAGGATGTGGAGTTGCTGTGACAACCAGGAGGTTGGCTTAGAAGCAGCCACCCTTGAAAGAGTGCGTAATAGCTCACTGGTCAAGTGATTCCGCGCCGACAATGTAACGGGGCTCAAGCACGCCACCGAAGTTGTGGCATTGACATTATTGGTAGGCCTTCGTGGTCCAGCCGTGTTGATGGGTAGGAGAGCGTCGTGTGGCCAGCGAAGCGGCGGTGTGAACCAGCCGTGGAGGCTACACGAGTGAGAATGCAGGCATGAGTAGCGAAAGACGTGTGAGAAACACGTCCTCCGAAAGACCAAGGGTTCCAGGGTCAAGCTAATCTTCCCTGGGTAAGTCGGGACCTAAGGCGAGGCCGACAGGCGTAGTCGATGGACAACGGGTTGATATTCCCGTACCGGCGAAGAACCGCCCCAGCTAATCCAGTAGTGCTAAGAGTCCTAACCCGGCTGAGTGGATCCCTTCGGGGTGAAGCCGGCCGGTCTAACGCTCGACCCCGTTCTGGTGCGGCTAGCGTATTAACAGGTGTGACGCAGGAAGGTAGCCCAACCCGGGCGATGGTTGTCCCGGGGCAAGTGCGTAGGCCGAGAGATAGGCAAATCCGTCTCTCATTCAGGCTGAGACACGATGCGGATAAAAAGTGGGTGATCCTATGCTGCCAAGAAAAGCATCGACGCGAGGTTCTAGCTGCCCGTACCCCAAACCGACTCAGGTGGTCAGGTAGAGAATACCAAGGAGATCGAGAGAATCGTGGTTAAGGAACTCGGCAAAATGCCCCCGTAACTTCGGGAGAAGGGGGGCCATCCACTTATACGGACTTGCTCCGGAAAGGGTGTGGTGGCCGCAGAGACTAGTGGGTAGCGACTGTTTACTAAAAACACAGGTCCGTGCCAAGTCGCAAGACGATGTATACGGACTGACGCCTGCCCGGTGCTGGAAGGTTAAGAGGACCGGTTAGCCGCAAGGCGAAGCTGAGAATTTAAGCCCCAGTAAACGGCGGTGGTAACTATAACCATCCTAAGGTAGCGAAATTCCTTGTCGGGTAAGTTCCGACCTGCACGAATGGCGTAACGACTTCCCAACTGTCTCAACCGCGAACTCGGCGAAATTGCATTACGAGTAAAGATGCTCGTTACGCGCAGCAGGACGGAAAGACCCCGTGACCTTTACTACAGCTTGGTATTGGTGTTCGGTGTGGCTTGTGTAGGATAGGTGGGAGACTTTGAAGCGGTGACGCCAGTTACCGTGGAGTCATTGTTGAAATACCACTCTGGTCACTCTGGATATCTAACTTCGAACCGTAATCCGGTTCAGGGACAGTGCCTGGTGGGTAGTTTAACTGGGGCGGTTGCCTCCCAAAAAGTAACGGAGGCGCCCAAAGGTTCCCTCAACCTGGTTGGCAATCAGGTGGCGAGTGTAAGTGCACAAGGGAGCTTGACTGTGAGACTGACAGGTCGAGCAGGGACGAAAGTCGGGACTAGTGATCCGGCAGTGGCTTGTGGAAGCGCTGTCGCTCAACGGATAAAAGGTACCTCGGGGATAACAGGCTGATCTTGCCCAAGAGTCCATATCGACGGCATGGTTTGGCACCTCGATGTCGGCTCGTCGCATCCTGGGGCTGGAGTAGGTCCCAAGGGTTGGGCTGTTCGCCCATTAAAGCGGTACGCGAGCTGGGTTTAGAACGTCGTGAGACAGTTCGGTCCCTATCCGCTGCGCGCGTAGGAAATTTGAGAGGATCTGACCCTAGTACGAGAGGACCGGGTTGGACGAACCTCTGGTGTGCCAGTTGTTCTGCCAAGAGCACCGCTGGTTAGCTACGTTCGGGATGGATAACCGCTGAAAGCATCTAAGCGGGAAGCCGGCCTCAAGATGAGATTTCCATACCTTCGGGTGAGAGGCTCCCAGCCAGACTACTGGGTTGATAGGCCGGATGTGGAAGCGTGGTAACACGTGAAGCTGACCGGTACTAATAAGCCGATGACTTGATAACACACCGTTTAGGTGCTTGCGTCCACTGAGTGGTTCTCGATGTACGGTCGAGAACCGCATAACGAACAATCGTTGTGCAGACTGAAACATCAATAGTGTTTCGGCGGCCATAGCGTGAGGGAAACGCCCGGTCACATTCCGAACCCGGAAGCTAAGCCTCACAGCGCCGATGGTACTGCAGGGGGGACCCTGTGGGAGAGTAGGACACCGCCGGACTTC
>NZ_JAMBOV010000009.1 GCF_023715745.1 Microbacterium oleivorans
GTTGCCTCACTACGAAGCCCTTGCGGGGGTGGTGTGGGAGCATCCGATCCTTGAGAACTCAACAGCGTGCACTTGTCAAATGCCAAATAACCTCGATCTCGGCTTCGGCTGAGGTGAGATTCCTTTGGATCAAAGTCCGGCACTTTGGTGTCGGCGATGGATAGTCAGCAATGATTTATCTTTTTGGTCAGTTCAAACTCGCTGCTTTCGCCTTTTTCCGGTGATTGTCAGTATTTTTCTTTTACGGAGAGTTTGATCCTGGCTCAGGATGAACGCTGGCGGCGTGCTTAACACATGCAAGTCGAACGGTGAAGCAGAGCTTGCTCTGTGGATCAGTGGCGAACGGGTGAGTAACACGTGAGCAACCTGCCCCTGACTCTGGGATAAGCGCTGGAAACGGCGTCTAATACCGGATATGAGCTGCGATCGCATGGTCAGCAGTTGGAAAGATTTTTCGGTCTGGGATGGGCTCACGGCCTATCAGCTTGTTGGTGAGGTAATGGCTCACCAAGGCGTCGACGGGTAGCCGGCCTGAGAGGGTGACCGGCCACACTGGGACTGAGACACGGCCCAGACTCCTACGGGAGGCAGCAGTGGGGAATATTGCACAATGGGCGAAAGCCTGATGCAGCAACGCCGCGTGAGGGATGACGGCCTTCGGGTTGTAAACCTCTTTTAGCAGGGAAGAAGCGAAAGTGACGGTACCTGCAGAAAAAGCGCCGGCTAACTACGTGCCAGCAGCCGCGGTAATACGTAGGGCGCAAGCGTTATCCGGAATTATTGGGCGTAAAGAGCTCGTAGGCGGTTTGTCGCGTCTGCTGTGAAATCCCGAGGCTCAACCTCGGGTCTGCAGTGGGTACGGGCAGACTAGAGTGCGGTAGGGGAGATTGGAATTCCTGGTGTAGCGGTGGAATGCGCAGATATCAGGAGGAACACCGATGGCGAAGGCAGATCTCTGGGCCGTTACTGACGCTGAGGAGCGAAAGGGTGGGGAGCAAACAGGCTTAGATACCCTGGTAGTCCACCCCGTAAACGTTGGGAACTAGTTGTGGGGTCCATTCCACGGATTCCGTGACGCAGCTAACGCATTAAGTTCCCCGCCTGGGGAGTACGGCCGCAAGGCTAAAACTCAAAGGAATTGACGGGGACCCGCACAAGCGGCGGAGCATGCGGATTAATTCGATGCAACGCGAAGAACCTTACCAAGGCTTGACATATACGAGAACGGG